>OY762278.1:460000-3157500 GCA_963665515.1 Christensenellaceae bacterium | reverse complement strand
AGACGTCGTGGAGGACCGAACCAGACGTATGTTGAAAAATGCGGGGATGAGCTGTGGATAGCGGAGAAATTCCAATCGAACTCGGAGATAGCTGGTTCTCCCCGAAATAGCTTTAGGGCTAGCCTCGATTTTAGATTACCGGGGGTAGAGCACTGAATGGGCTAGGGGGCCACAAAGCTTACCGAACCCTATCAAACTCCGAATACCGGATAATTATGATCGGGAGTCAGACAGTGGGAGATAAGTTTCATTGTCAAGAGGGAAACAGCCCAGATCAACGACTAAGGTCCCAAAGTTGTGGTTAAGTGGGAAAGGATGTGCAATTGCACAGACAACCAGGATGTTGGCTTAGAAGCAGCCACTCATTTAAAGAGTGCGTAATAGCTCACTGGTCGAGTGAATGTGCGCCGAAAATGTACCGGGGCTAAACCACACACCGAAGTCTTGGAATTACAGCAATGTAATTGGTAGGGGAGCAACGAATACGGGCTGAAGCGGAATCGTGAGAGACCGTGGACTGTATTGGAGAGAGAATGCCGGCATGAGTAGCGAGAGCAAAGTGAGAATCTTTGCCGTCGAAAGCCTAAGGTTTCCTGAGGAAGGTTCGTCCTCTCAGGGTAAGTCGGGGCCTAAGCCGAGGACAGAAGTCGTAGGCGATGGACAACAGGTTGATATTCCTGTACCACGACAATTCGTTTGACTGACGCAGTGACACAGAAGGATAGACAGAGCGGGGCGATGGTAGACCCCGTCCAAGCGGTGAGGCTGGTGCGTAGTGAAGTACGCGTACTAAGGCTGGGCCGTAATGGGGACCGAAAATAAGTAGGGAAGCTGTTGAATTCACGCTGGCGAGAAAAGCTGCTAAGGAGAATTGTTGTGCCCGTACCGCAAACCGACACAGGTGGGCGAGGAGAGAATCCTAAGACGAGCGGGAGAACCCTTGTTAAGGAACTCGGCAAAATGACCCCGTAACTTCGGGATAAGGGGAGCCTCGAAAGAGGCCGCAGAGAATAGGCCCAAGCGACTGTTTAGCAAAAACACAGGTCTGTGCGAAGTAGAGATACGACGTATACGGGCTGACGCCTGCCCAGTGCCGGAAGGTTAAGGGGAAGTGTTAGGGCAACCGAAGCACGGAACTTAAGCCCCGGTGAACGGCGGCCGTAACTATAACGGTCCTAAGGTAGCGAAATTCCTTGTCGGGTAAGTTCCGACCCGCACGAATGGCGTAACGACTTGGGCACTGTCTCAACAAGGGACCCGGCGAAATTGTAGTATGTGTGAAGATGCACATTACCCGCGACTGGACGGAAAGACCCCGTAGAGCTTTACTGTAGCTTGGCATTGGATTTTGGTAACATATGCACAGAATAGGTGGGAGGCTTTGAAGCAGTGACCCTGGTCATTGTGGAGCCATCTTTGGGATACCACTCTTGTGTTACTGGGGTTCTAACGAGCGGCCGTGATCCGGCGTTCGGACAGTGCCAGGTGGGCAGTTTGACTGGGGCGGTCGCCTCCGAAAGAGTAACGGAGGCGTTCAAAGGTTTCCTCAGAATGGTTGGAAACCATTCGAAGAGTGCAAAGGCAGAAGGGAGCCTGACTGCGAGACCGACAGGTCGAGCAGATACGAAAGTAGGACTTAGTGATCCGGCGGTATGAGAGTGGAATTGCCGTCGCTCAACGGATAAAAGCTACCTCGGGGATAACAGGCTTATCTCCCCCAAGAGTCCACATCGACGGGGAGGTTTGGCACCTCGATGTCGGCTCGTCGCATCCTGGGGCTGGAGTAGGTCCCAAGGGTTTGGCTGTTCGCCAATTAAAGCGGCACGCGAGCTGGGTTCAGAACGTCGTGAGACAGTTCGGTCCCTATCCATCGTGGGCGCAGGAGATTTGAGAGGAGCTGTCCTTAGTACGAGAGGACCGGGATGGACGCACCAAGGGTGAATCAGTTGTCGTGCCAACGGCATAGCTGGGTAGCCACGTGCGGATCGGATAAACGCTGAAGGCATCTAAGCGTGAAGCCGACCTCAAGATAAGATCTCCCATTCGGTTAACGAAGTAAGACCCCTTGTAGACGACAAGGTTGATAGGTCGGAGGTGGAAGCGCAGTAATGTGTGAAGCTGACCGATACTAATAGGTCGAGGGCTTGATCAAAGTGAATTACTATCTATGCAGTTTTCAAGGTGTTTACACAACACCATAACTTTCCGGTGGTTTAGCTGAAGGGACCCACCTGTTCCCATTCCGAACACAGCAGTTAAGCCTTCATACGCCGATGGTACTTGGCTGGAGACGGCCCGGGAGAGTAGGTAGCCGCCGGGATCCAACAAAACAGAACATCCGCAATAGCGGGTGTTCTGTTTTTCTGTCCTCGGCAACCACCTACTCTCTCGGACCTTGATAGACTGAGCGCGCAGCGCACTTGGCTTGAGACAGGCGTAGCTGAGCGCCCGCTGTGCGGGAATAAGCGAAGCGGAAGCCCAGTGAGCAACGAGCGGCACAAGCGACAGCGCGGAGCCGCGACGATTGCGAACTGTTGCGAGGAGAGTAGGCCTGCAGTTCGCAGACGTCGTTATGCTTCGCTGCCGCTCGCATGACTCCCTACTCACTGGGCTTCCGTTTCGCTTATTCCCGCACTGCGGGCGCTCAGCTACGCCTGCCGGGATCCAACAAAAATAGAACCCATGCATTTGCATGGGCTTTGTGTTTCTCTATTCTTGGCAAGTAACGACTCATCCGAGCGGTCGCCGGGAGCGTAGGCTTGCAGCATGCCAATCGATTTGGTACTCTTTGTAAAGATGAAACTTGGTTACACCCATAAGAATTTGAAAGGAACTTCGGCATGATTCAACTCGTAAATATTGATGAAAAAAATTGGCAAGAAGTTACCCGTCTATCCGTAAGCAAAGAACAGCAGGCTTTTCTTGACAGGCCGATTGGTATTCTTGCAAGAGGTTATGTATATCGAGATTGCAACGCCCGTGTGCTTGCCATTGCAAATAATGAGCAGATTTTAGGCATTGTTTTAGTGCGAGACCTCGATGAAGAGCCTGTCTGTTACGATTTACAGCAATTTATGATCGATCAGCGCTTTCAAAATAACGGATATGGCACAAAAGCACTTCAACTCGTCATCGAAGTATTGCGCAAGGAGAGGAAATACCCTTGCATTGAAGTTTGCGTGAACAAGCAGGACTGTGCCGCACTGCATCTTTACCAAAAGGTAGGTTTTGTCGATACCGGCTACATTGACGACAATATCCCGGAATGCGTTAACCTCATGTATTACTTTAATAAATAGCAACAAATACCAGTTAAATAAGTAAAACAGCTGGACTGTATTGAATATTTTACGATGCAGCCCTGTTTTTATTTGTTTATGATCCGCTTTAAGAAATAAAAGCTTGCTGTGACAAATGTCCTACAAAATCTCGAGCGACGCTTCTAAACTGAAATTGAAAGGAAGTGAGCGGGCGTATGAGCATCTCGACCTTAAGAAAGCAGCGAATGAGGCCAACAACAACAAACAAAATCAAGCAGGTGGAATATGGCTCCGTTTGGTACCGTTTTTGCCCCAAATGCAATATTAGCTTCCTTGCGGGGGAAACGAAGTGTCCGTCCTGCGGAGTACAGTTACAAACAAGATTTCGTTCGGATTAATTAGGGGGTGCAAAGCTATGCTTCAGATAAAAGAAAAACAGAAAAAAGCACATTGGAAACGACGTTGTACCATCTTTGCATCACGTCCTGAATTGATCACCATATGCCCGTGCTGCAAGACTGCGCAAAGCAAAGAGCACGATTTTTGCTATCAATGCGGCGCAAGGTTTATCTACTTAACCGAAACTAACCGCTATAGTGTTTGAATTCAATACACTAAGAAACGGAAGCCGTCAACAATTGATTCTGATCGACTTCCGTTTGTGTGAACTAGAGGTTTTTGCCGGCGTTTACATCTTTTTCAGGTAAAAGAGTTTCACAGCTGCGCTGGCGAACATCTGGAACAAAGCGACCGCGATTAGCACCGTAAATACGGTCGTGTTGAAATATCCGGCGACCATACCGGCAAGAATCAAAAATAGCGACAATATAATCACCATCGGGAATCCGGATTTTCCGCGTATTGCCTTTACTCGTTCGTCGTTTTCCTGATTATAATTTACGCGCAGTTTTGTTTCATCCGCCAAAATTCGGCGATATTTGATTAGTAATAAACCAAGCATTAACGCGCCGGATGCCGCAAAGCCGCATTGAAATGCGAACACAGCATTGTTTTTTAATGATTCCGACGCCCAGAATTGATTGTACAGAAGTAAGCCGATGCAAATCAATATGGCCACAGCAAACAGAGTAATTCTTCTTTTTAGGATTTTTCTATAATGATCCACAATTATCAATCCATCCTTTCGTTGTCAATTTCCGAAAAGTCAAACACATCCTCGATCGTAAGCCCGAAATAGTGCGCGATTTTATATGCAAGCGCAAGGGAAGCGGTGTATTTACCGACTTCGATCGATGTAATCGTCTGTCTCGTTGTGCCTACCGCATAGGCAAGCTGCTCCTGCGAAAGTTTGTGTTCCTTTCGCAGTTCGCGGATACGCGTTTTAATACGAAACACCTCCAAATGAAACATGCAAAGCTAGCTTTGCAAACAGAATAGCAAAACATTGCAAAAATGTCAAGTTAACTTTGCAAAAAGCATATTTACGACTTCGGATTGCAACTGATATGACATATAAGCGATATACACAAACAAAGCGCCAACCTTGCGTTTTTTTAGTGAATACCCTATACTAGTTGTAATTAACAACGGGCAAATATGCTGTAGCACAGTTTATTTTTCGTATTTAAACGATATGAGGCATGGATAAAATGAAGCTGTTACGAGTCAATCTGGACCGGCTTGCGCGCATCATCGTTTTGGTTGTCGCGGACCTGGTCTTGATTCTGGTCGCAAATATTATAGCGCTCTGGCTGCCGTTTTCCGGCGAGACCAGCAAATACATGTTTCCGTTTTATGTCAACGGAACAATCGCGTACTCATACCTGCAATTGATCCTGTACGCATTGATCTACATTTTCTGTTTCGCCGTTTTTCGCATGTATGGCAAGTCCTGGACGCAAGGGACGGCAACGGAAAACATCTATCTGCTCGCGGCCGTCGGTGTCGGCACAGGACTCATCCTTGGTGTGAACATCTTTTTTGGCAACGAATACAAATTATCGCTGTTTCTTGCCGGTATTCTATTGATACCCACGCTGTTTGTCGAGCGATATATGTTACGTGCGCTCAGCCTTGCGCGGCGGATGATCCGAAATCGGAATAACAGCGGAAAGTCGCCGCTGCTCATCGTTGGCGCCGGATTCTTCGGCAAATACGTACAGGCGCAGATCATGAACGGCATTGAGAAGGGCACAAGCTACGTTGCCGCATTCGTGGACGACGACCCGAAGAAACTCGGCACGCGGATTCGCGGCGTGAAGGTCGTCGGTACAACGGCGGAGATTCCTCAGCTTGTCAATCGTCTTGGCATTCGTGAGATCATCCTTGCGATTCCATCCATCGATGAAGCGCGACAGACCGAACTCGTCGCACTCTGCAAATCCACAAAAAGTCGTGTTCGTATGGTGTCGCCACTGCGCGATCTGGACTCGCAGCCGACCATGCGCGATATCCGTGAAATCAGCATTGACGATATTTTGTTCCGTCCGGAAGTCAAGCTGGATAAGGAGAGCATCGCGGAGTACATCCAGCATAAAACCGTCCTCGTAACGGGTGGCGGTGGCTCCATCGGATCGGAAATTTGTCGTCAGACGGCGATGTTCTATCCGGGCAAACTCATTATCTTCGATATCTATGAAAACAACGCGTATGAGCTCCAGATGGAGTTTAAGCGCAAGTTCCCGTGGCTGAACGTTTGCATCCGCATCGGTTCCGTCCGCGACAAGGCGCGCATCGACAATGTGATGAAGGAATTTTCGCCGGACCTCGTTGTGCACTGTGCGGCGCACAAGCACGTGCCACTTATGGAGGACAGTCCGGCTGAGGCGATCAAGAATAACGTCATCGGCACCTACAACGTCATCCACAGCGCGGGAGAACACGGTGTAAAGCGGTTTGTGCAGCTTTCGACTGATAAGGCCGTGAACCCGACAAACATCATGGGCGCCAGCAAGCGTCTGACCGAGTTGATCGTGCAGGATTATGCGAAGCACAACGATATGCAATGCATGACGGTGCGCTTCGGTAACGTCCTTGGCAGCTACGGTAGCGTGATTCCGCTGTTTGAAAACCAGATTCGAAGCGGCGGTCCCGTGCAGGTGACCGACCCCGAGATCACGCGGTATTTCATGACCATACCTGAAGCGGCGCAGCTGGTTTTGCAGGCGGGCGCACTTGGCGAAAGCGGTGCGATTTACGTGTTGGACATGGGTTCGCCGGTGAAGATAATGGACCTTGCGGAAAAGCTGATTCGCTATTACGGTTACACACCGAATGAGGATATGCCGATCGAAATCATTGGCTTGCGTCCCGGCGAAAAGATGTACGAAGAGTTGACGCTGGATGAGGAAGAGCAGAGCATGATGGAAACGTCGCACAATCGCATCTTCCGCACGCAACCGCTGCCGATCGACGACGCGGCGTTCCCGAACAAGCTGGACGCACTTATGAAAGCGGCGCTGGAGAACGACCCGAACATGCTGGACATGGTTTGCGAGCTGGTTCCAAATTATTGTTGTGCAAAGAAGCCGGAAAAAGTAAAAGAGTAATTGTGCATAAAGAAGAAGCGCCTGAAAAGGCGCTTGAGACCATCAAAAAAACTAGTTTTTTGACGGGGTAACCACTCTTTGCCTCTCGCCCTTCGGGCTTCCGGTCGGCAAAGAGCACAGAGAAACCGCCCGAAACGGGCGATCCGTTGCGCCGGATAAACCGGCGTAGCCGGAAAAACGAGTTAAGGGCTGTGGCCCTTAACAATCCCAGAGACTTTTTTAACAGACCGAAGCGCCTGAAAAGGCGCTTCTTCTTGCGTTGTTTTGTTGGTTAGGGGCGTTTTGCCCCGCAGGATGCGCAGAACTGATCGTCCTGAGCCATGGCCGTCCCACAGGTCGGGCAAACCCAACCGTCGGACTCGGTTGTTTCTTCTTCCGGTTCTACGGGTTCTTCCTTCGGTTGCTGTGCGCCGCAGTGTGGGCAGAATGCCGCCTTGCGGGAAATCGACTCGCCGCAGTTTGCGCATTTGCGCAGACCGCGCTGGCTAAGGACCTCTTCTTCCAGCTCGGAAATCTCCGTCGCCATTTCGAATGCCTGCTTGCAGAGGTCGGGGAATTCGTTGTCGTCTTCCTGTGCATGCTCACTACAGTATTGCCGCCCAATTTCCGCATAAACCGTGCGCAGTTCGCGTGATTTAGATGCAATCTCTGCGTTTTTACCGATTACGCCGAACGTATCCGTCGTTTTTTTCCAGACGTCCTGTCCAAAACGTTCTACCTTTTTACCAAAGTCGTCCGCCATTATTATGATGCCCCTTTCGAAAAAATGTGCAGTTGGAAATGAATTTGCGTGTTTCTATCAATATCAGTATAGCATTCGGTGAATAAAATGTATTTGGATTCCTATATTTTTTACGAAAACATTGCATTCTTGTTGAGATTTCAGTATAATAATTCTCGCGCGAGCATTTATGGAGGGTTGTCAGAGTGGTCGATCGTGCGGCACTCGAAATGCCGTGTCCCTAGCGGGACCCTGGGTTCGAATCCCAGGCCCTCCGCCAAAAAGAAAAAGCACCAACGGGTGCTTTTTTCTTTTTGCTGTAGATAGAGGGATTCGAAGGGCGGAAAAGCAAAGCGTCCGGTGGACGGTTTGCCCGCCCCGGGCAGCGCCGCCGAGTGGAAGCGCAGCGTGGAACGCAAGCTGATCGCAGGCGAAGCGGAGAATCCCAGGCCCTCCGCCAAAAAGAAAAAGCACCAACGGGTGCTTTTTTCTTTTTGCTGTAGATAGAGGGATTCGAAGGGCGGAAAAGCAAAGCGTCCGGTGGACGGTTTGTCCGCCCCGGGCAGCGCCGCCGAGCGGAAGCGCAGCGTGGAACGCAAGCTGACCGCAGGCGAAGCGGAGAATCCCAGGCCCTCCGCCAAAATAAAAGAACACCGAAAGGTGTTCTTTTATTTTGTTATAGATGGGAAACAAATAATGCTCCACCTAGTCCAGCAGCGTATAATCTGCGTCTAATCTTTCATAGTCATACATATTACCAAACCCATACCATAGCGTCTCAACGCCGTCCTTTTTTATGAATTTAACGTTACGGCATTTTGAACTATTTGCCAATGTTGCGCAACTAAGCATATAACCGCCGCTTACATTTTTCCATTCTAGACCATCGATTTTAAAAGTCTCTTTGCCACGCTCACTTGCATACACCGCTTCATTGCCTTTGATTTCAATGATTGCCATCGTATCAATTACATTACTGGGTTGATGTATCCAAACACCTTGAAGCTGAGCCCTGTAAACAAAAGGCAAAGCTATGAGGGCGGCGACTACTATAACTGCTACAATTCCTACAGCTACAGTAATTTGCACCAGACGTTTTTTATTCACGCTTTTTTTGCTGATACTGTCACTCGGATTTGTGCTGGAAAACATATATTTACCTCCCGATAATCGCTTTTTCGACGTCCGGAAACTCCAGAGCCAGTTCTTGTTTCCATAATCATCTTTAAAATTCTAATTGATCATTGTATATATTATCACAGCAATAATAGGTTTCCAACATAAATGGAAAAGCATGCTATGCCTTTACAAACAAATCCAAGCGGGTCCTACGACGGCCGGATAATTTCCTCGGCAGATTGAGGATCAATATAGGTCAACGATCCTCTTCAAACCGTGCCGCGCAGACACACAACGCATAGACGCGGCTTGCGCCCGCCTGCTTTAATGCACTGGCACACGCGTTTAGAGTGCTGTGCGTGGTAGTTACGTCGTCAATGAGCAATACGGCGCGATCCTTTGCGGACGAATCGGCTGAGAATGCGCCGATGACGTTCACGTGACGATCCGCGGAGTCGAGCCGAGCCTGTGAGCGCGTGTTTTTCGTACGGATCAGTAAATCCGTATTTACTGGAACGCCGCACCGTACGGATAAGAAATTTGCAATCAGTTCGCTTTGGTTGAATCCTCGTTTCCAGTATTTTTTCGGATGCAGCGGAACGGGCACAATGCAATCCGGCATCCAGCCCTGAGGAATCTCCATCATATCTGCAAAAAACCGCGCGACGTATCGGCGGTTTTTATACTTTAATCTGTAGATGCCGCCAATAACGCTGCCATCATAGGCAAACGCCGCGGACAGTCCGTCCAGTGGCTGTTTTGCTTTCAGCGGCGGACAGCGCTTCAATGTCGCACGGCAATCGTCACAGATGCCGTCCGCGCCGACAACCGCCTCCTGATTGCATAACGCGCAGGCGACGTTTTGCGGAAAAAGTGCGTTGACGACGGCTTTACCGACCGAGCGGAATAGAACGGACGCTTGTTTCATGCGCGCAGATCGCTCCATTCCTTCAGCCGCTCGCGCAGCGCAGTATAGCGCCGGTCGGTGCGGTTGTTGTTGACCATGGCCATCATGGCGTCCCGGCGGCCGATGGAGACGACCTGCCGCTTTGCGCGCGTCACCGCCGTATAAAGGAGGTTGCGCGTGAGCATGGGCGATGCGCCGCCGAACATTGGGAGAATCACGATGGGGAACTCGCTGCCCTGACTTTTGTGGATGGAGATGCAGTACGCGAGGTCAAGCTCGTCAAGGTGCGTAAAATCGAACACCGCAAGCCGTTCGTCATCAAACAGTACGCTGATGGTACGGTCGAGCTCGCTCAGCCGATAGATGGTGCCGAGGTCGCCGTTGAACGCGCCCGTGCCTTCTTCGGTGTCGCCGCTTGGCAGGCGCTTTTTCCACTCGACCTTATAGTTGTTTTTCATCTGCATCACGCGGTCGCCTTCGCGGAAGATCACGTCTCCGCTGATGTGCTCTTGTTTGCCATTTTCCGGTGGGTTGAGTGCGGCTTGCAGCTTTTCGTTAATGTTCCAAACGCCGAGGGCTCCTTTTTTCATGGGAGCCAGTACCTGCACATCCATCAGTGGATCGCTGGTCAACAGCACGTTGCTTTTTTGCGTACAAACGTCGATAATGCGTTCAAGTATGCGATCCTGACTGGGAACATCCTCAAACAAAAAGTCCGAATGCTCTGTGTCGAGATAGGGTGCAAATCCTTCGTTGATACGATGCGCATTGGTGACGATCATGCTCTCCTGCGCCTGACGGAAGATTTCGTCCAGCCGGACGACGCGTACGGTTTTACTTGCAATCACGTCCCGCAGCACTTCGCCCGCGCCGACAGGCGGAAGCTGGTCGCTGTCGCCAACCATAATGAGCCGCGTGCCGACGGGAATTGCCTTTAACAGCGCGTGCATGAGCGGCACGTCCACCATGGACGTTTCGTCCACGATGACCATGTCGCAATAGAGCGGGTCATCGGCATTGCGTAAAAAACCTTCGCCTGGGATGTACTCCAGCAGGCGGTGGATCGTCTTTGCGTCGTGTCCCGTCGCGTCGGACATACGCTTGGCCGCGCGCCCGGTCGGCGCGGTGAGCGCGACTTCTAGACCGATTTCCTCCATAATTGCGGTGATGAACCGGATGATGGTCGTTTTGCCCGTGCCCGGGCCGCCTGTGATGACCAGCGCGCCTTCGTCTAAAGCCGCAAGCACCGCGCCGCGCTGCTGATTGGAAAGCTCAAGCTTCTGCGCAGACTGGATGGCGGCAAAATCGAAGAACGGGTTATCGACCGGCTTTTCGGAAAGTTTCAATAGTTTTTGGGCGATGGCGTTTTCCATGTTGTTCAGATACGGCAAGAACACGCCTTCCGTCTCGCCGACGTATTGCTGCACCGCCTCGCCGTGTTCAATCAGCATATCCAGCGTTTCAATGATGCGCCCGATCGGCACGCCGAGGAGTTTGCCCGCGTAGTTGACGAGCGATTCCTTCGGCAGATAGGTGTGCCCATATTCGTTGCTTGCGCTTTGCAGGGCATAGAGAATGCCTGCGCGCAGACGCGACTCCGAATCGAACGAAAAGCCGGATACGTTCTGCGCAATCCTGTCCGCCGTGACAAAGCCGATGCCGTCCACATCCTTGATGATCTGGTAAGGGTCTTCTTCCACACGGCTGAGACAGAGTTCGCCGTAAATTTTATAGAGCTTATAAGCCTGGTTGACGGTCACGCCATAGGGTTCCAGCGCAAGCAGGATATCGCGCATCATGCGGTTTTCCGTATAGCTGGCGATGATCATGTCCCGCCGCTTCGGGCCGATGCCGGATATTTCGGAGATGCGCAGCGGATCGTTGTCCAGAACGGAGAGCGTGTCCATGCCGAAACGCTCCACAATGGCACGCGCGGTTGCCGGGCCAACGCCTTTGATCAACCCGCTGCCGAGATAGCTTTCCACGGCGCTCAGCGTTGCAGGCGCAAGCGTTTTATAGCTTGTCGCTTTAAATTGACTGCCGTATTTCGGGTGCGAGGCATGATTGCCGCTCAATTCCACGCGTTCGCCGACCGACGCAAGCGGAAGCACACCGACGGCCGTGAGCTTTTCGCCTTCGTCGAGGGTAAGCTCAAGCACCGTCCAGCCGTTTTCGCTGTTGCGGTAGATGATGGAATTGACAACGCCGCTGATTTCTGCCATTTTGATTGATCCTGACTGTTTGATGGGAGAAACGTCCATCCCGAAGGAAAAAGACGTGGCGGAGCCATTTTGAAAAATAAACTCCGCCGCATAATGCCCGCCCCCGCTGAATGATTCGGGGGACATTTATTTTGTGAATTAGAATTCGAGCCGCGCTTCGATGTAAGCGGAAAGCTCGTCGATGGGCAGACGAACCTGTTCCATCGTGTCGCGATCGCGAACGGTCGCGCAGCCGTCGGTTTCGGTGTCGAAGTCGATGGTCACGCAGTATGGCGTGCCGATTTCGTCCTCGCGGCGGTAACGCTTGCCGATCGAACCGGTTTCGTCGTAGTCCACCATGAAGCGCTTGGAGAGCGCCGTGTAGACCGCCTGCGCCTGCGCGCTGAGCTTCTTACTGAGCGGCAGCACCGCGCACTTGTACGGTGCGAGCGCGGGATGCAGATGCAATACCGTGCGCTTGTCGCCGCCAACGAGCTGCTGCTCGTCATACGCGTTGCAGAGGAATGCCAGCGCGATGCGGTCCGCGCCGAGCGATGGTTCCACACAGTAGGGAATGAACTTCTCGTTCGTAAACGGGTCCATATACTCAAAGTTTTCGCCGCTGTGGTCGGCGTGGCTCTTGAGGTCGAAATCCGTGCGGTCGGCAATGCCCCAAAGTTCACCCCATCCGAACGGGAACATGAATTCGATGTCCGTAGTACCTTTGCTGTAGTGCGAAAGCTCTTCCTGCTCATGCTCGCGCAGGCGGATGCTGTCGTCCTTCATGCCGAGGGACAGCAGGAAGTTGTGGCAGTATTCTTTCCAGTAGGCATACCATTCAAGGTCGGTGCCCGGCGCACAAAAGAACTCCAGTTCCATCTGTTCAAACTCGCGGATGCGGAAGATGAAGTTACCCGGCGTGATCTCGTTGCGGAAGGATTTGCCGATCTGCGCAATGCCGAACGGGAGTTTCCGCCGCGTTGTGCGCAGCACGTTTTTAAAGTTGACAAAGATGCCCTGCGCGGTTTCGGGACGCAGGTAAAGTTCCGATGCGGAATCTTCGGTCACGCCCTGGAATGTTTTAAACATCAGGTTAAACTTACGGATGCCGGTGAAGTCGGTCCCGCCGCACTCCGGGCAGACGATGCCTTTGTCCTTGATGTATGCTTCCATGTCGGCGTTCGACCAGCCATCGGGATGAATATCCGTCAAGCCGTTTTCCTGCGCATAATCTTCAATGAGTTTGTCCGCGCGGAACCGTGCGTGGCAGGACTTGCAGTCCATCAGCGGGTCGGAAAATCCGCCGACATGGCCGCTGGCCACCCAGGTTTCCGGGTTCATGAGGATCGCCGCGTCCATGCCGACGTTGTAGGGCGATTCCTGCACGAATTTGCGCCACCAGGCGCGCTTGATGTTATTTTTGAATTCCACACCGAGCGGGCCGTAGTCCCAGGAGTTTGCGAGTCCGCCGTAGATCTCGCTGCCGGGGTAAACAAAGCCGCGCCCCTTGCAGAGGGATACGATTTGATCCATTGTGTACCATTCAGGTTTTGCTGAATCCGTTGCCATTATTCAATAAGCTCCTTATTCGTCAATCACCGCATATTATCGCAGGAATACGGCTCTTTTGTCAAGGCGGCACGGGTATTGCCAGACGCTCGCTCGGCATAGTTTTCAATCGTAAGGTCTTGCGCATAAAAGGGAGAACCGATACAATAAATACACAAACGAAACAGGGAGAACTGTGACAAAGTCATCGAACGCTGAACTTTCTTTATGATACACTCACTCTAACATCTAAAAGGAGGCTTAACAGGTTATGACAACTTACGAACTGACGGTTGAAGGTATGGGCTGCTCCAGCTGCGTTGAAAAGGTGGATAAGATCCTCAAGGAAGCCGGATTCAAAGTGCTTGCCTGCGACCTTGGCAATGCAACGATTCAATCGAGCATGCAGCCGGACGCGCTGAAAAAGACGCTGAATACCATCATGCAGGACGTCGGCTATATGCTGGTGAATCTCAAAGCGGTCTGACACAAACCTGCACAGAGCCAGTACGATAAAAAATGGTGCTCCCTTCGTTAATTCTGAATGTACGAGGCATTGAGTTGGAATGAACGAGCTGCACACAGGGCACGTTGTGGTCGGCATGTCCGGCGGTGTTGACAGTGCGGTCGCGGCATATCTGCTAAAGCAGCAGGGGCGCGACGTCGTAGGCGTCTTCATGAAAAACTGGGAAGAGGAAGACGAAAACGGCGTTTGCACCGCGGCGAGCGATTATGAGGACGTCAAAAGTGTCTGCAACACCATCGGCATGCCGTATTATACGGTGAACTTTGCAAAGGAGTACCGCGACCGCGTCTTTTCATATTTCCTTTCAGAATACAAGCGCGGACGCACGCCGAACCCGGACGTGCTCTGCAATTGTGAAATCAAATTTCGCGCATTTTTAGATTTTGCCGTTTCGACCGGTGCGGGCGCACTCGCAACCGGTCATTATGCGCGCCTTGACAAGCGCGACGGCGTGAAACTTATCCGCGCAGTCGACGCAGGCAAAGACCAGACGTATTTCCTTGCGGGATTGACACAAGCGCAGCTTAAGGATGCGATTTTCCCGATCGGCGAAATGAACAAGAGCGAAGTGCGCCGCATTGCGCGCGAGCAGGGCTTTTCCAACGCGGCAAAAAAGGACTCCACCGGCATCTGTTTTATCGGGGAGCGCAACTTTAAGCAGTTTTTGATGCAGTATCTACCCGCGCAGCCGGGCGAAATGGTCGACAAAACCGGCAAAGTCATCGGCCGGCACGATGGACTGATGTATTATACACTTGGTCAGCGCAAAGGTCTCGGAATCGGCGGCCGCAGCGACGGAACCGGTGAAAGCTGGTTTGTCATCGGCAAGGACTTGAAACGGAACCTGCTAATCGTTCAGCAAGGCGAACATGACGAGTTGTTTTCGCTTTCGCTCGACGCGGAGCGCATCAACTGGATCGCAGGCGCGCCGCCGGCGGGTGAGTTTGCCTGCACGGCGAAGTTCCGCTATCGTCAGCCGGACCAGGGGGTCCGTGTCAGCGTAAACGGCGAGGGGATTCATGTGATCTTCGACAAACCACAGCGCGCGGTCACACCCGGCCAATGGGTCGTGCTGTACGACGGGGACGTATGCCTTGGCGGCGGACCGATTGATGCCGTCGAACCGAAAAAACCCATAGTCATCTTAAAAGAAAAGTAAACAAAAGAACTTACATTCTATTCGTGTAAAAGCTTTTGGCAAGGCATATGGGAATGCCGCCAAAACGTCACAAACCCGTAACGGCGCGTTTGGAAAGCGGTTTGCTTTTTAGACGCGTTTTTTCTATAATATTTACATATGCATAAAACAATGCTTTCTATCCATCCGCGGGAACGGCTGGCTTGCGCCATGGAGATACTTCGCGGCGCTGATACGGTTGCCGATATCGGCTGTGATCATGGGCGGCTTAGTTGCGCGCTTGTACAGCAGAATTTTGCAAAGAGGTGTATCGCCGTCGATATCAGTGAGCCTTCGCTGAAAAAAGCGGAACATCTTGCCGCGCGCATTGGCGTGTCCGATTGCGTGGAAACCCGCCTTGGCGACGGCTTGCAGCCAATTCAACCCGGCGAAGCGGATGCAATTGCAATCCTTGGCGTCGGCGGTACGCTGATGGCGCGTATGCTGGAAGCGGTGGGAACCCCGCTGAACGGCGCAAATCTGTGTGTGCTGCAACCCATGCGCGCGGTGGACGATATACGAAAATGGCTGTTCGAGCGGAACTATCCTGTGCTGAGCGACTGTATCGCCTTTGAAGGCGGGCGGTATTATCAGGTGTTTTCCATCGCGCCGCCGCAGAGTGCGCGGCAGACGCTTCCGGGAGGCTGGCCGGAAGATTGTTTCTTCCTCGGTTATAAATCGTTTGAAGAACATGATCCGTTGCTAAAACCCATGGCAAAGCATATGCTATCTTCCGTAAACAGACGACTGAAAACGCAGCAAGCCGAAGAGCTGGAAAGACAGGCGGCGCAGCTGGAACAGATATTGAATCATTTGGAGAAACGGCAATGAAGCTGAACGATTTTTTAGCGGCGATGGAGCAGATTGCGCCAAAGGAACTGGCGCTGGATTTTGATAACCCCGGTTTACTGGTGGAGCCGGACCATGACGAGATCCAGCGCGTGCTTGTCGCGCTGGACTGCACACCGGCGGTCGCCAAAGAAGCCATCGAAATGCAAGCCGACCTGATACTCACGCATCACCCATTGTTTTTCTATCCTGTGAAGAGCATGCGCTACAGTGACCCGGAAACGACGGCGGCCTGCATGCTTTTGCGAAACGGAATCGGCATGTTCGCCGCGCACACAAATCTGGACGCGGCGCTTGGTGGCGTGAACGATACGCTTTGTGATTTGTTTGAAATCGACAAGACGGAACCGATCGACGAAGGCGTCGGGCGGGTCGGTTTGCTGAAACGACCGGTGCCGATGTCAGCGTTTTTACAAGAGATTGAAACAAAGCTAAACGCGACCGTCCGGTTTGCGGGCGATTCAAATGCTTTGGTCAAGCGTGTCGCCGTACTCGGCGGCAGCGGTGCAAGCGCAATCCGCGAAGCCGCGGAACAAAAGGCGGACGTACTATTGACCGGGGAAGTAAAGCACTCGGACGCGATCGACGCGCGGACACTGGGACTAAACCTGGCTGTGGCAGGGCATTTCGAAACCGAGTGTGTCGTGCTGGAGCCCCTGATTCGGCGTTTACAGAACGAATGTTTTGATGTACAATATAAGTTATCGCGCGTGGACGCTAGTCCGTTTGCGCGCCTTGAGGAGGGAACGCCGTGAGAAAAATGGATGCCTTATGGGCGTATCAGGAGGCGGAGATTGCGAAGGCCGAGGTTGAAACGGAAATTCGCAGCACGCCGGCAAGACAAAAACTCAATAAACTGCATAAGCAGTTAAAAACACAGCAGGCTGTAGTTGCCAAGCTGACGGAGGATATCGAATCCTACAATCAGCAACTCGCCAAGCTGACCGATCAGGTTGAAAAGCTTGAAGAGCGGCTGGATGTCGAGAGCAGTGAACTTGTGACCATCCAGAAGGACGAAGAGAGCACTGCGGAAGAGATGACCGAGCTCAAGGGCGATATTGAACGGCTGAGCCGTGAAATTTCGCAGGGTGTGCGGGAGACGAAAAACCTGCTTACCGAAATCGAAAAGGCAATGGACGAATACCAGAGCACCATGCGCACCGCGGCGAAAGCAAAGAAGGAATACGACGCGCTGCGCGAAGAATGTGAAAAGGAGCGCGACGAGCGGGCGGACGAACTCAAACAGCATGACGAAAAAATCGCACAGCTGTCAAAAAAAGTCGATCCGGCGCTGCTTAAGCGGTACAAACAGGTGCAAAAGCATCACTCTGTACCGATTGCCCGGGTGATTAGTTCCAAATGCGGCGGTTGTAACATGTCGCTGCCGATGGTGATGCTTAAGAAGATCGCCACAACGGACGGCATTGTGGAATGCGAAAACTGCGGGAGGATTTTGTACTCCGGCGACGAATAACAAACGAACTTGAACAAACGATTTGAACCTTTGAAAATTTGAGTAAGGAAGGCGACCGCGCCCGTCTTTATGGCGGGTGAGGAAAGTCCGAGCACCACAGGACAGGGTGCCGGGTAATACCCGGCGGAGGCGACTCCAGGGAAAGTGCAACAGAAAGAAACCGCCCGTTTTCGGGTAAGGATGGAAAGGCGAGGTAAGAGCTCACCCGCGTCCCGGCGACGGAGACGCGCTGTAAACCCCACCCGGTGCAAGATTGGAATGGGAGCATTTAATAGCTGTCCGCTACGCTCCCGGGAATCGCACGAGCCTCTCGGCAACGATTGGCCTTAGATAGATGGTCGCACTTTGACAGAACTCGGCTTATTCCTTGCTCAAAACATTTTTAAAAACAGGCGCGCCTGAAAATCCGGGCGCGTTTGCATAAACAAAATATTTTTGCGGGCAATTACCGCAAGCCACGGGAGAAGCGGGAGAAAAATGGAAACGACGGACAACACGAAAAAGACGGTGCTAAGCGGCATTCAGCCGACCAGTGTACTGACCATAGGTAACTATCTCGGCGCGCTGAGAAATTTCGTCGCCATGCAGGACGAGTTTGATGCGTACTACATGGTCGCAAACCTGCATGCGCAGACCGTGCGGCAGAACGCAAGCGAGCTGCGGCGGCGCAGTGTGGAAACCTTTGCGCTGTTTTTAGCCTGCGGCATCGACCCGGACCACTCCGTGGTTTTCGTGCAATCGCACGTGCCGGAACACACGCAGCTCACATGGGCGCTGATGTGCAACGCGTATATGGGCGAACTTTCCCGCATGACGCAGTTTAAGGAAAAGAGCGCGAAGCACGCGGACAACATCAATGCCGGACTGTTTACGTATCCTGTATTGATGGCGGCGGACATTCTGATCTATCAAGCGCACTTCATTCCCGTCGGCGCGGACCAGAAGCAGCATGTTGAGCTTACACGCGACCTTGCCATCCGCTTTAACAACACCTATGGCGAAACGTTCGTCGTGCCGGAGCCGTACATTCCAAAAGTCGGTGCACGCATCATGAGCTTGCAGGAACCGACGAGCAAGATGAGCAAGTCTGATCCCAACCCGAATGGTTACATTCGAATTCTTGACGATCCCGACTCCGTGGTGAGAAAGCTCAAACGCGCGGTGACGGACAGCGAAGGCCAGATTACGGGCAATCCTGAGCGCGCGGGCGTATACAACCTGCTTTCGATCTATTCAGCCTGCCGTGGCGGCACGATCGACGAAGCGGTTGCCGCATTCGACGGCAAGGGTTACGGCGATCTCAAAGCCGGCGTTGCGGAGGCGGTCAACGAGACGCTGCGTCCGATTCAGACGGAGTACAACCGTTTACTGGCCGATAAAGCGTATTTGACCGAAGCGATGAAGAACGGCGCAGAGCGCGCGTCCGCGACGGCGCGAAAAACCGTGCGGAAAGTTTACCACAAGATGGGATTCGATTCGTTCAAGGCGTAAGAACAATACAATGGCGGCGGGAGAGTAATCCTGCCGCTGTTTCTTTTCAGAAAGGACAGGCGAATTATGATCGATCAAACAAGCTTTGACGCGCTAAAAGAAAAGGCATTGACGTTTCGGTATTCTTCGTTTGAATGGCTGGAATACGAGTCCGTTGCGGACTATACAATAGTGGAGGATTCGCAGGCGCGGATCATTCTGCGTGGAAACAAAAAACTGGCGGAGATCAACGAACTGCACTGGGCGGCGAACGAACCGGAGGGGATCATCACCGCGGTCAAAGAGCAGGGCGTTGAAACGCTGGTTACGTTTGTGCCGGAGGAATGGAAGACGCTGTTTCTTGAAAACGGATTTTCGGAGTTCGGCCTCCTGCGAGAGTATTGGCTGGAACCGCTGCAACAGACGTATACGCCAAAAGTGACCTGCCTGCCGATTACGCCGGACGAATGCGCCGAAGCGGCGGCGGTGACCCAAAGCTGTCGCATGCAGAGCCGGGAGTTTTACGGCGAAACGGAAGAGAGCCTGCGCGCCTGGATTTCCGGCGAAGACCCGGATGCAAGTGCGGGCGGTGCAAAGCACGCGGCCGTTCTTGCCTGCCGTTTGGACGGCAAAATTGCAGGCGTCATATGCACCGCGGTCTATGGATATGAAAGCAAAGGAGGACCGATCGCCTGGGTGCGGGAGGTTGCGGTTTCACCGGAATTTCAAGGGCGTGGAATTGGTCGCGCACTGATTGAAAGCACATTGCAATACGGTGTCGAACGCAGCGCCGTCCGTTCGTTTTTGATGGCGGACGACTGCAACGCCGGCGCAATCGCGCTCTACAAAAAGATCGGTTTTGAGCCAAACGACGAAGTGCAGATCGACCTTTACTTTTCTTGAGAAAGAAAAGTAAGCAAAAGAACTTTATGATTTAGATAAACTTACTGCAATAAAAAGAGTATGGCTTGTTAAAAGCCATACTCTTTGCTTCGTTGAAAGTTTACGCTTCCAGCAGCTTTTCCAGCGCAGCAATCTTGAGGCAGGTGCAGAATACCACCATTGCCGGTTCAACCTCTTTGAGCGGCGGATAGGATGGCGCAATACGCAGGTTCGTATCCTGCGGGTCGACGCCGCCTGGATAGGTTGCGCCTGCGGCAGTCATTGCAACGCCGGCGTCTTTGCAAAGCTCGATGGTGCGCTTTGCCGTACCGGGCATGGCGTTCAGGCTCACAAAATATCCGCCCTTGGGACGGTTCCAGCTGGCGATGCCCAGCGGATCGATGTCGCTCTCCAGCATGTCGCACACAAGGTCGAACTTCGGCTTCATGATTGCCGCGTGCTTTTCCATGTGTTTCAGCGTGGTCGCGCGGTCTTTTAGGAAGCGAACATGCATGAGCTCGTTGACTTTGTTCGGCCCGATGGTCTGGAACTTCATCAGCGACAGGACATACTTAATGTTGTCCTCGCTGGAAGCCATGCAGGAAACGCCCGCACCCGCGAACGTGACTTTGCTGGTCGACGCAAATTCGTATACGAGGTCGGGATGACCCGCTTCACGACAGAGACCGATGATGTCCGGAAAAACAGGATCGTCGCCTTCAAATGTATGGATGACATATGCGTTGTCCCACATGAGTGCGAAATCCGGCGCGGCGGGAGCGAGCGCGGCGATGCGCTTGCAGGTTTCAAGCGGGTAGATATACCCGTCGGGATTACTATATTTCGGCACGCACCACATGCCCTTGACCGCGGGGTCTTTAACCAGTTCTTCCACCATGTCCATATCCGGGCCGTCTTCATACACGGGGACGGGGACAAGTTCCATGCCAAACGACTTGGACACGTTGAAATGACGATCGTATCCGGGGAACGGGCAGAGGAATTTGACCGTCGTTTCTTTCGACCAGGGCTGCTTGGAGTTTTTCAGCCCGTGCGTATAGGCTTTGGCCATCAGGTCATACATGAGGTTGAGGCTCGCGTTGTTGCCGCAGACGACTTCTTCCGGTTTGCAGAAGAGGATGTCCGCAAACAGCGCGCGGCAGGCGGGCAAACCGGCGAGTTCGCCGTAATTGCGCGCATCGATACCGTCGGACATGAAATCCCCGTTGTCAACCGTTTTTAACATCTCGTCGGAGAGTGCAAGCTGTGCGGTTTCGGGTTTACCGCGGGTGAGGTTGAGTTTGAGATTTTTTGCACAGAGAGCTTCGTATTCAGCGCGTATGCGGGCTAACTCCGCCTGTAGCGCCGACTTGTCCATATCATGATAGCGCATAGAGAAAATTCCTTTCCGTTGCTGAGAAACCGCCGCAAAACGTAACATTCACGGTTTTCGGCGGAACCGATGATTTGCTTTTTATCGTACTTCAACCGACGCAAGAATGCAATCCTTTTTCATAAAAATCCAGCGCTTTTCGGTTAAAAATACACGTGGACAAATAAAAAGCGTGGCTTTTGAAGAAAAACCACGCTTGGATGTTGATTACTTTCATTGTGGGAAAAGAGAAGTTCCCTTGTTTTACTTTTCTTTTAAGAGAAGTAAGTTTGGGAAAGTAAATTATGCTTTGCCAAGCCGCTGCTTCATCGTTTTTTCAACGGCGTTGAGGATGTTCTCATATCCAGTGCAACGGCACAGGTGCCCGGAGAGCAGTTTTCTCAGCTCGTCGCGCGTGTACTCCTTGCCGCTTTCGAGAATTTCAACAGCGGTCATAATAAAGCCGGGCGTGCAGAAGCCGCACTGAACGGCCGCCTCGTCCACAAACGCCTGCTGAATGTCGCTCAGTTCGCCGCCCGGGCCGGTCAGACTTTCCAGCGTGCGGATGTGCTTGCCGTCCGCCCAAACCGCCATGTAGATGCAGGAGTTGAACGCTTCACCGTCGATGAGCACCGTGCAGGCGCCGCATTCGCCGACTTCGCAGCCTTTTTTAACGGAGGTCAGACGATAGTCGTTTCTCAGCATGTCCGTCAGTGATGCGCGGACGTCCACATAATTTTCAACGTCCTTGCCGTTGATGTTGCAACGTACCAGTTGTTTTTGCATTAGAAAGCACCTCCTGCGCGTTCAATGGCGGCCTTGAGTCCGCGCCTTGCTGTTTCGCCGATGATCTGCCTGCGGAAGCCTTCACTTGCACGCCAGCTTGTGCGCGGGCGGACGTCGCTTTGAACAGCGGTTGCAATTAGATCGAGCGTCTCTTCGGTCAGTGGCTTGCCTTTCAGCGCTTCTTCAGCGCTGCGCGCGCGGAGCGGTACCGGCCCGGCTACGCCGTAACCGATGCGCACCCGCTGTAGCGTTTTCTTGTCGGGCGAGAGCACAACGTTGACGGAGCAGCCGATGGTTGCGATGTCCAGCGCGTTGCGCATGGCATATTTCGTATAGTAGCCGAAACAGTTTTCATAGCTTTCCTTCGGAATCAAAATCGCCGTTAGCAGCTCCGCGGGTTCCAGGGCGACCCGGCCGGGCCCCTTGTAAAAGTCGTGTATGCTGAGCGTACGCATTCCGTTCGGCCCGGTGATTTCAAGCATTGCGTCGTAGGCTACCTGCGTCGAACCGGAGTCCGCGCTGGTCACGCCGTTGCAGATGTTGCCGCCGATGGTGCCGATGTTTCTAAGCTGCGGGCCGCCGACCTGGTCGACCGCCTCGCCAAGCACTAAATAGTGCTTTTGAATCAGAGGATGCTGCGTGATGTGCGAAAAGCTTGTCAGCGGGAGGATGCGGAGGGTACCGTCGTCGTCCATCGAGACGCCGCGCAGTTCTTCTACCTTAAAAATGCTGATCAGCTCGACGTCTGCGAGCTTGCCTTCGCGAATTTTGATGAGCACGTCGCTGCCGCCTGCAATGAGGGCCGCCTCGGGATGGGCTTGCATCAATTCCACTGCGTTTTGAACGCTTGTTGCTTCATATAAAGCGGAAATATCATACATGGTTTATCGTCAGCTCCTTTCCTTAAAGCAGGCCTTCCTCTTTGAATCGTTCAAAGAGGACATGCGGGGTCATCGGCGTTTCGTTCACGGCTACGCCGGTTGCGTTGAGAATTGCATTACGGATCGCCGGGGCGCCGGGGCATGTCGGCGGTTCGCCGAGCGCCTTTGTGCCAAACGGGCTGGTCGGTTCCGCGTTTTCAACAAACTGGGCTTCAAGGTGTGGATGGTCCATAATGGTGCTCAGTTTGTAATCGAGCAGGTTGTTGTTGAGCGGACGACCGGTCTTCGGGTCGAAGAGCAGTTTTTCGCTCAGCCCGTAACCGATGGCCATACTCATGCCGCCGTGCACCTGCGCAGCGGCGAGCTGCGGGTTGATCAGTGTTCCGCAGTCGTGAACATTGATCATGTTCAGCAGCTTGACTTTGCACATCGGAATGTCTACCTCGACCTCGGCAAAGCCGCAGCCGAACGAGTAGGCGTTGCTCTTGATCTGCGCCGTACCTTCGGCGCTGAAGTGCTCCGCCTTGTCCATAGAGTACAATGCGGTGGTTGCAAGTTCGTCCAGCGGCATCAGCTTGTCGCCGGTTTCTTTGTCGATAATGATTCCGTCCACAAGGTCGAGACCTTGAACCGGCTTTTTGAGCAGATATTCCGCATAGGCGAGGATTTTTGCCTTGAGCTTGAGACCGATGTCGTGGATGGCAAATCCGGCGACGTAGGTCTGGCGGGATGCATATGCGCCCGTGCCGAACGGCGTTAAATCCGTATCCTGCGTGGAGATGACGTGCACTTTGTCGAACGGTACGCCGACCGTGTCGGCAACCATCTGCGTAAATGCAGTATCCGCACCCTGGCCGATTTCTGTTTCACCGATCTGGAACTGCAGCGAGCCGTCCTGATTCATGACCATACGGCAGCTGGAAGCCTCCAGCGAGATCGGCCAGACACCGGTGTTATACCAGAACAGCGCCATGCCGACACCACGACGAACAGGTCCGGTCTGCTTGGCGTATTCTGCGTGCTTGCGCTCATAGTCGATATACGCTTTGCCTTTGTTGATGCATTGATTGAGCGTATCAAAATAGTTGACGTTCTTCGAAAATGCATCTTCATAGCCAACAGGCATCATGTTCATACGGCGCAGTTCAAGCGAATCAATGCCGAGCACCTGCGCCGCGTCTTCGACGCTGCTTTCAATTGCAAACGATACCTGGGGGATGCCGTATGCACGCATTGCGCCCGAAGCGGGCGTATTGGTAAAGACCGTGTACGCGTCGCACTTGGTGGCGGCGGCGTCCACGTAAATCTGCTTGAATGCACCCGCGCCCTTGGCGACGATGCCGTGACCGTGGGAAGCGTAGCCACCCTGGTTGGAGAAGGCTTCCATCTGCCGCGCGACGAAACGGCCGTCCTTTCGGGCGTAGGTCGTAATGTGATAGCGGATGGCGTGACGGACGCGGTTGCTGACAAAGGTTTCTTCGCGGCTGACGTCCAACTTGACGAGACGACCGCCGACCTGCTGTGCGCAATATGCACAAAGAGGTTCGTACAGCGCATCCTGCTTGTTGCCGAATCCGCCGCCGATATACGGTTTGACGAGACGGATTTTACCCCAGGGCAAACCGAGCGCCTGCGCCACGATGCGGCGGACAATGTGTGGAATCTGCGTGCTGCTGGTAACGACAATTTTGCCGCTTTGTTCTTCGGCAAAGCAGATGTGGTTCTCAATGTGGCAGTGCTGAACAGTCGGGGTGTCGTACCAACCCTCGATCCTGACCAGCCCAGGCTCCTTGATCGCTTCTGCGAAATCGCCCTGTTCATAACCGGTGTGCGCAAGGATGTTGTTTGGAAAGCGCTCGTGCAGTTGCGGCGCGTCGTCCTTCATTGCCTCCTGCGGGTCGAGCACAAAGGGATATTCGTCATATTCAACCTTGATCGCGTGCACGCCCTGCGTGGCGGCAACTTCGTCCTCGGCGATGACAACGGCGACGTCGTCCCCGTAGTAACGGACGTGCTTGTTGAGCAGCAGCCTGTCGGCTACGTCCTGGTGATGCGGATCGGTCGACCAGGGGTGTCCGGCTGTTGGGAAAGGAAGATTCGGTACGTCAAAGCATGTGAGCACTTTAACGACGCCTGGAATCTTCTCGGCTTCGGATGTGTCCACCTTTGTGACCATGCCGTGGGCGATGGTGGAGTGATAGATTTTTACGATGAGCGCGCTTTTGTCGGCAAGATCGTCCGTATACCGGGCGCGGCCTGTTACCTTGTCGACTGCGTCTACGCGTTTGACGCTTTTTCCTACGACCATAGTACCCTCCTGATTTCGTTAAGCCTTCGTGCTTTTACGGTGCGGTCCGCAAAAGGCAGGCGTTTACAAGTGTGTTGGTGTTCGTTGTTCTAAACGAATTGGTTAAAAGATAAGACTATCAGTAACCATTCTTATTTTAGCAAATTAGCATTGTAAATCGTATGGTTTTATAAAAAAGTACACCATAATATCACAATGGCGCTATGCGCTGTGTTCGGCGGCTTTAGCCGGAGTGTTGCTTTATGCCGATCAAGACGTTTATTGGTTGTCTTTTTCGTAAAACTCCATCTTCGTTACGTCGAAGAGCCCCATATCCGTGAGACGCACGGCGGGGATGACGGGTAGAGCGATGAACGAAAGCGTAATGAACGGATCGGAATCCGTATGGACGCCAAGCTTTGCCGCGGCGGCAAGCAGCTCGCGCTGGTGTTTGAGAATGTTTTCCAGCGGTGCGTCTGACATTAACCCGGCGACCGAGAGGACAAGTTTTGCGAGAACTTCGCCTTTACTGACGACGACATAGCCGCCACCGCATTCTTCCAGTGTGTCGATGGCAAGCATCATGTCCGCGTCGTTGTCGCCCGCGACGATGAGGTTATGCGAATCATGCCCAACGGTGGTCGCAATCGCGCCGTCTTTAATATCCAGCCCGCGCAATATACCAAGGCCAACGCGACCGGACGCATGGTGTCTTTCCAACACGGCCAACTTGATGAGCCCGTTGCCCGGGACAAAGCAACCGTCTTTTGCGGGCACTTCTTCTTCGTCCAGCGCGGTTACGAGCTCCTTTGGGATCAGCCGCAGGATACGCGCCTTGCCGGAGACCGGCATTTTAAAGATGTCCGGTTTTCTCGGCGCAAGGTGGACGCTGTTGTAAATCTTCGGGTCGGGTTTAATGTGTGTGTCGACACTCGGCTCAAAGAGCTTGCCGTCACTAATGACAACCTGAGGGTTAAAATCTTTTAAGTTGTCGAACAAAACGAGGTCTGCGCGGTATCCGGGCGCGACTGCGCCGTAATGCCGGATGCCGTAGGTGTTTGCGGTGTTGATGGTCGCCATTTGAATGGCGTGCATCGGCGAAATGCCGTTTGCGACTGCGCGGCGGATAATGTAGTTGATGTGGCCTTCTTCGCGGATATCGGCAAGGTGTTTGTCGTCCGTACAGAAAGACATCCTGCGCGTCGGCACATTGTTTTCCGCAATCTGCTTCATAATCTCCTCTACGCCGCGGTTGGCGGAGCCGAGCCGCAGATGGATACGCAGTCCATTGCGCAATTTTTCGATCACTTCGTCGTAGGTGATGCATTCGTGGTCGGTGTGCGGCCCCGCAACGCAGTATGCGTTGAGCGCGTCTCCCGTCAGCGTCGGCGCGTGGCCGTCGATCGGATGGTGGCGGAAGAGATGCAGCTTATCGAGCATTTCACCGTCGCCTTCTACCGTTGCAGGATAATCCATCACTTCGCCGAGACCCAGTACGCGCGGATGATCGATGAACGCTTCAAGATCGCGTGCGGTCAGTTTTGCGCCGCTGGTTTCAAACGCAGTGCTGGGCACACAGGACGGAACCATAATAAAAACGGAAAGGGGAAGCCATTCCGTTTGATCGAGCATGTATTGAATTCCGTCGGAACCGCATACGTTCGCAATCTCATGCGGATCGGCAATGATAGAGGTCGTGCCTTTTTCAAGAATGACGTTTGCAAAACGGGAAGGATGCGACATCGAAGACTCGATGTGCACATGCCCGTCGATCAGGCCGGGGCAAAGATACCCGCCTTTTGCGTCGATTTCCGCCTTTCCGGAATACGAACCGACGCCGATGATGATGCCGTCGCGCATTGCAACGTCACCCTCGACGATTTCTTCGGTAAATACGTTTACAATTTTAGCGTTTTTTATGACAAGTGCCGCATTTCGACATGCCGCGTTGAGAATGGCGGCGCGTAGACGTGACTTTTGCATAATGCTCACCCACCTTTTTGTTAGTATAGCATAAAATTCGTTAGGTGCAAATACTTTCCATAAACTTTTTACTGTGCTAAAATAAAATCAGCGACTAGAAAAACGGTCGTATATTCTAAGAAAAACGTACTTTATTTTAAAGGAGGCGGGGACCCTTGCGCACCCTAATTCAAAATGGAACGGTTGTACGGAGCGAAGGCATTCAAAGAGCGGACATACTCATTGAAAACGGCTTTATCAAGCGCGTTGCAACGAGCATTACCCAGCCGGCGGACGAGATTATCGACGCGGAAGGCAAGCTTGTATTCGCCGGATTCATCGATACGCATACGCACTTTGACCTCGACCTCGGTGTGACCATTACGGCGGACAATTTCGTTACCGGCACGCGCGCGGCGGTACTCGGCGGAACGACGACGGTACTGGATTTTGCGACGCAGGACCGCGGCATGAGCATGCAGGACGCGCTTGAACTCTGGCACAAAAAAGCTGAGGGTT
Source organism: Christensenellaceae bacterium (assembly GCA_963665515.1). Classification (GTDB taxonomy): domain Bacteria; phylum Bacillota; class Clostridia; order Christensenellales; family CAG-138; genus UBA7703. The sequence goes on along the minus strand of OY762278.1, from coordinate 3,130,050 downwards.
CCAGCTGTAACTATGGGTTTCACATGGCGATTTCCGAATGGAACGGTGAGCGCGCCGCTGAGGTCGAGCATATGGTCGCGCAGGGCATAACGTCCTTTAAGATGTATATGGTATACGACGCAATGCGGTTGAACGACGGCGAAATCTACGCCGCACTGAAACACATGAACGCGCTCAACTGCGTGGCGGGCGTGCATTGCGAAAATTTTGACGTTCTCAATGAGCGTATCCACGAGCTAAACAGCGAAGGCAGGCGTTCGCCTGCGTCGCATCCGATCTCGAGACCGAACGAAGTGGAAGCCGAGGCGGTCGCAAGGCTGATGCGCATCACACAGCTGGCCAAGACTCCTGCGTGGGTCGTTCACCTTTCCACAAAAGAAGGGTTGGAGGAAGCGCGCCGTGCAAGAGCGCGCGGACAGGAAGTTTATCTGGAAACATGTCCGCAGTATCTCGTGCTGGACGACACCTGCTACAGCCAGCCGGACGCGGAGAAGTTCATCATGTCGCCGCCGCTGAGAAAGCCCGCGGACGCAGATCAACTGCTTTCCGCGATGGGCAACGACGAAATCGATTTTATCGGCACGGACCACTGCTCGTTTATGATGAGCCAGAAGGCGCTCGGCGGCGGGGAGTTTTCCAAGACGCCGAACGGTTGCGCCGGCGTGCAAAATCGCGCGCAGCTCATCTACACCTACGGTGTGAAAACCGGACGCATCACGCTGCCGCAGATGGCGGCGCAGATGAGCGAAAACGCCGCGCGGGTCTTCGGCATGTATCCGCATAAAGGTGCGCTGCTGGAAGGCGCGGATGCAGACGTGACCATTTACGATCCTGAAGGTCGCGACGTGATCTCCTACAAAACCAACGCGCATCACTGCGACAATTCGCCATACGAAGGCATGAAGGTCAGCGGGCGAATTTCGGACGTGCTGGTTGGCGGAAAGACCGTCGTTAAGGACGGCAAGCTCGTTAAAGAGGGCGCAGGCCGGTTTGTCTTCCGCAAGGCAAGTCAGCGGTACCGCGCGTGAATATCGGCTGCGTGCTGCTCGCCGCGGGCAGTGGCAGGCGATTCGGCGGCGACAAATTACTGCATGAGGTGGACGGCGTGCCGATGATTGAGCATGCGCTCAAGCTCTTCGGCGGGCAGCCGTTTTGTGTGCGTGTTTGCGTAACGAAACCGGACGCGGCGGACTTTCACGAAAGAGCCAAGACGCACGGGTTCGTTCCGGTCGTTAATCCCGATGCGGAGCAGGGAATGGGTACCAGCGCGGCGGTCGGCACCACCACGGCGGAGCGGCTTTGTCCCGACTTGGACGGCATTTTGTATGCCGTTTGCGACCAGCCTTATTTAACAGCACTGAGCGTCGGGCGGATGCTGCGCGGTTTTTCGTACCGGCCAAACAACATCCTTGCGCTTTCTTACTGTGGCATCCGCGGCAATCCTGTGATTTTTCCGCGGGAGTTTTTTCCGGAGTTGCGCGCGCTGAAAGGAGACGTCGGCGGTGGCGCGGTGATCCGCAGGCACCCGGACAGACTCGTTCTGGAAGAGTGTGAGTATGAAAACGAGGTAGACGACATCGACACCCGCGAATAACGGGTGAACGAAATCAACAAACAAAAACGACAAAACAACACGAGCGGCGCTCGACTTTAAAAGAATTTTGGTATTACAAACATGATTGAACTGATAAAAGGTAACATTGTCGAAGCAAAGTGCTTCGGCGAGCCGAATATTATTGAAGATGGTTATATCGTAACCGACGACGGCGTGATTGCGGGCGTGTTTTCCAAACTGCCGGAGCAGTACAAAAATGCCCCGCTGACCGATTACAACGGGAAGCTGATTTTGCAGGGATTTTGCGACATGCATTTGCACGGTCCGCAGTATCCCATGCTTGGCATGGGTATGGATTTGCCATTGCTGGACTGGCTGAAGACGTACACCTTTAAAACGGAAGCGCGCTTTGCCGACGAAGACTATGCGCGCCGAACCTATCGCGCGCTGGCACAGGAACTCGTTGCAAACGGCACGACGCGGGTTTGTATGTTTTCGTCCCTGCACGCAAACGCGACACTGATTTTGATGGAAGAGCTTGAAAAAGCGGGTGTGAGCGGCTATGTCGGCAAGGTCAATATGGACCGTGACAGCGGTGAATGCCAGGAATGCACACAGGGTTCCATCGATGAAACCGTCCGCTGGCTGGACGCGTGCGGCGATTTTCAGAATGTCCGTCCGATCCTGACCCCGCGGTTTACACCGTCCTGCACAAACGAACTCATGGCATGGCTTGGCGAGCAGGCGGAGAAACGCGGCCTGTACGTGCAGTCCCACTTGTCTGAAAACCTGCGTGAAATAGAGCTGGTGAAACAACTTCATCCCGACTGTTCACAGTACTGGGAGAGTTACGATCGCTTCGGCTTGTGGCGGGATCACACGATCATGGCGCACTGCGTGTATTCCGACGAACGCGAGCAGGACGCGATGATTGCAAGCAACATTCTCTGCGTGCACTGTGCGGATTCCAACATCAACATCTGCAGCGGGTTCGCACCTGTGCGAAAAATGAAACAGCGCGGCGTCTGTGTGGCGCTGGGTTCGGACATCGCGGGCGGTGCACAACTGCCGATGATGCAGGTTATGACCGCAAGCATTCGCACATCCAAGGCGCGCACGATCATAACAAACGGCGATGAAGCGTTTTTGACCGTTGGAGAGGCGTACTATCTCGCAACCAGCGCGGGCGCGCGCTACTTTGGCGACGCGGACGGGTTTGCGGCCGGCAACCGTCTGCACGCCGTCGTACTGGATGATTCCGCGCTGCCAGAGAGCGCAAGACCGCTTTCAATCAAGGAGAGATTCGAGCGCGCGGTGTATCTGACCGACAGCAGCGCAATCAAGGCGGTCTATGCAAACGGAGCAAAAATCCGTTAAGAACAATACGTTGCAAGAATGTGAAAAAATCGCATTATTCGGGCATATTTTGAGAAAGATCAAAATCATGTTTAAATTTTGTGAAAATTTGATTGATTTCGTTCACATTTTTGGCAGGGAATTTACAACTTGATATCGAATAATACTAAAAGGCAGTAACGATGAAGGTGCTGCCGGCAAAGGAGTGGTATCATGCGTATTTCGATTACTGGGAAGAACCTCGAGATCTCCGACTACCTCACAGACCTTGTTGAAAAGAAAGTTGGCAAACTGGACCGCTACTTTTCACAGGACACCGAGGCACAGGTAACCCTCTCCGTGGAAAAGAACCGCCACATCGTTGAAGTAACGATTCCATATGACGGCGGCGTGATTCGCGGCGAAGAGATCACCGGGGACATGTACGCCTCCATCGACAACGTGCTGGACAAACTCGAAAAGCAGATCATCCGGCACCGCACAAAGCTCGAAAAAAATCTCCGTTCCGACGCATTCAAGCACAAGGAAACGCTCTATGGTGGCGCATATGACGAAGCCGACGAAGAAGACGGCCCGAGTATCGTCCGCGTCAAGCGTTTCGCCATCAAGCCGATGAGTGAAGAAGAAGCGATGTTGCAGATCGAGATGGTCGGCCATTCATTCTACGTATTCATCAATTCGGACACGAACCTGATGAACGTGCTGTACAAGCGTAAGGACGGCAACTACGGTTTGATCGAGCCGGAGCAATAAGAAGCAGACATACAATCAAAAACAAGCAAACCAAAGGCCCGGTGTTTTTACACCGGGCCTTTTTAAATACGTAGTTTTCGACTTGTCTATTTGAGGTTCTCCGGATTCAGACACTCCAATTCCGGCAGGACGAAACGGCCGTCCTTACGAATCAGCACATCGTCAAACCAGATTTCGCCACCACCGTATTCCGGTGTTTGGATGAGTACGATGTCCCAGTGCTGCGAGCTCTTGTTGCCGTTGTTGCAGTCGTCGTAACAGGAGCCGGGGGTGAAGTGGATGCTGCCCGCGATCTTCTCATCAAAGAGCGTGTCCTTCATGGGCGACGTGATATACGGATTTACGCCGATTGCAAACTCGCCGACGTAGCGTGCGCCTTCGTCGATATCGAGCTGCTTATTGATGCGCTCCACGTCGTTTGCGCTCGCGTCAACGATCTTGCCGTCTTTAAACGTAAACTTGATGTCGGTATAGGTAAATCCACCTTCAAGCGACGGCGTATTGTAGGCGATGGTGCCGTTTACGCTGTCTTTGACCGGTGCGGTGTAGATTTCGCCGTCGGGAATGTTCATGTGTCCCGCGCACTTGATGGCGGGGAGTCCCTTGATGGAGAAGCGCAGGTCGGTTCCCGGCGCAACCAGGCGCACCTTGTCCGTGCGCTCCATGAGCACCTTGAGTGAATCCATTGCTTTATCCATTTTGCCGTAGTCGAGCGTACATACGTTGAAGAAGTAATCTTCAAACGCTTCCGTGCTCATGTCGGCCAGCTGTGCCATGCCCGGAGACGGGTAGCGCAAAATGACCCACTTGGTCTTCGGCACGCGGATTTTGCCGTGAACCGGCGTCCAGTAATACTTCATGTAATCGTTGAGTTTCTCACTCGGAACATCGGACATTTCGCTTGCGTTCGGGCCGCCGCGCACGCCGATGTACGCCTGCATTTTGGACATGAGCGCCGCGTCTACTTCCGCGCGGGTTTCAAGTTGCTCCTTGGAGCAGTGCATGACGATTTCGCGGTCGAGCGACTTGTCACCCAGCCACAAGAACGGCTTAGCACCCGCTTTGTACACGGCCTTGACCAGCGCGCGGGCAAGGTCGTCGTTGCCACCGATGCTTTCGATGAGTACGTTTTCGCCCGGCTGGACGGAGCAGGAGAAGTTCACCAGCCCGTCGGCCAGTTTTAAAATTCTAGGATCAAACATGGTTTCGCCTCCGGTGTCGTTATTTTGTATCGATGTGAAAACAATTCGTTCGACGATGATCTTATTATTACACAGTCGGACAAAAAACGCCAGAATATTCCGGCGTTATGTCGATTTTCTATTATAGTAACACGTTTTGCTATACATTGACGTTATAAATTTTCTTCACGTGTTCACGGTTCGGCGCCATGATAAAGAGCACGCCGAGCAGATTGAACGCCATGGCTCCAACGATGATGCCGCGAATGGGCAAGGCCTCGCCAAGAGCACCCGCAATCAGTTGACCAATAATGGTGCCGAGGATGACAAGCATCTGGAAGATTCCGTTAAACCGTCCTCGCATGGTGTCCGGCACGTAGTTCTGCGTGCTGGAAATGCGGATGTTGTAGCTCGTAACGCCCAACATACCGTCGGTAAACATGAAAATCAGCATGATCCAGAACGGGAAGAACAAATACGCTCCGTCGATAAAGCACAATGAGGTATACACAATAAGCGCGATTGCGAATTTCTTTTGCGCAGGGTAACGATAAAAATAATGCACGCCGCCGCCAAGTAAACGTCCAATGGTGTTCGCACCCATGATAAACGTATACTGCATGACGCCGTCAACGTTTGGCAGTGCCTTGAAGTATGGGAGCGCAAGCGTCATGCAAATGGAACTGGACAGCATGGTGATAAAGAAGTACCAAGTAATAGTATTCAAGCCGCGTTCATGCTTGAGATATTGGATGCCGGCCTTCAGATCTTTAATAAATTGCTTATTGTCAAAGCGCTCGTTCTCGCGCATCTGCGTGTGTTTTTCAGGCGTGCGTATCTGCGTTTCGGCGATTGCGGCAATTAAGAACGTTGCAGAGTTGAACAGAAACAGCGGCGCAAGGCCGATGGTCTTATAGCAAATACCCGCAATCGGAACCATGATTGCATTGCTAAGCGGATAGATCAGGCTGGAGATCGAGTAGGCGCGTGTAAAGTTGCCTTCGCTGATCAACAGCGGATAAAAGCTGTCGTAGGCGACGCTGTAAACGCTGTCGATCGAACCGATCAGCATCGAAAGTAATAAATAGGTAATATAATTGAAAAAGCCTTTGGAAAGAAGGAAGTAAAATGCCAGATACAGTGCAAAGGAGAAGAAGTCCAGCGAATAGATCATTCGCTTTCGGGAGAAGCGGTCAAGCAGCGGCCCCGCAAACATGGGAAGCACGATGCGCGGCAGACTGTAACACACCATAAACAGCGCGTAAAGGAAGATCGACTCGGTATAATCGAGCACCATTAGGCCAATGGCAAAGCCGGCTACCGCGTTGCCGAGCATGGAGACGACGGTGCCTAGCGTGATAATGGTGAAATCCCGTGTCCAGAGCTTGTTTTTGACCGTTTCCATGACGTGTAATATATCATGTTCAGATATTAGTTGTAAAGATATGAAAGATATTATTTTGATCGATATGGAACACTTTTATACATTTATTTTGGATATTTAAAGAAAAAATCAAAAAATCGGTTTTTCCAGTAACGAAGCGAAAAATTGAGCAAGAAATAGCCTCGGGATGTGACGTCGGCATAATGCATATTCGCGCATTTTGTGCGAATATGAATTCTGTCAAAAGAAAGTCATGAGCGTTAAAATGTTGACACTGTTGTTTGCATGAATTACAATTATCTCGACAATGTATACAAAGATTGCCGGGGAATTGTCGGATATCATGTAGATTTCAGATTGATTCTTGCGGCGAAAAGGGATGGCGTGATGAAGAAAGCGAAGCTGACGAAGGTTGCTGTTGTTTTTTGTTTGGTAGCTGCTAGCGTATTTTGCAGTGCTTGTGCGAAAACAGGGCAATCGGCCGATCCGGGGGCATGGGGTTACGATTGCAAGGTTACATATGATGCTTTAGGCGGCATGGTCAACGCACGCGAGATACGAAAGACCTATTATCTTGAGAACTCATACGTGTTCGAACCGTCCGGTTCGAGCAATATGCTTGTCGAACCGACGCGGGACGGATACATCCTCGCCGGTTGGTACACTGCAAAAACAGACGAACCCACCGAGTACGGCGAAGAATATACGTTTAGCGCCGCTGATCGATGGGATTTTTATCTTGACCGCGTACAAGACGATATGACGCTGTATGCCCGCTGGCTGCCGCGTGGAAAGGTCGACTATATCAACGCGAGCACCGGCGAGGTGATCTTTAGTAAAAACATTACGGCTGATTCACCCGTCCAGGAACTCTCGGACGCGGTTGTAGACTTCCGCAAGCCGGCAAACACGACGCTGTTTGGGTATTATTCGGACCCGGAATGCACGCAGCTGTATGATTTTACTTCCTATGTACATTCTGAGCCGCATCCGTCCCAGGCCGAGCTTTACGCCGCGCTCTATGAGATGTTCCCGCAGTATCTCGAACAGATCGAATATGTCGAACCGGACGAAGATGATGTGGATGCAACGACAGACACTTCCTATTTGTTTTTAAACAGACTTGGCTACCAACTCACAACCACGGATGAAACCGCGCTCGCAGAATTGCGCGAAGCGAAAAACAATCTCGTGGAAACTTCCGTTGAAAATTACCTGATCAATACGGCGGGTAAAATCGTCTACATGAAATTTGTCGACGGCAATTTCATCCGCGTGAATTCCGCAGGCGATTTGAAGATGGGCGGCCAGTACGGTTTCTTTGACACAGACGCTTCGGGCAATAAAATTGACGGCTATGTCATCGAAAGCAACATCGATCTTTCCGGCGTGAAACTTACGATGGCGGACAATTACAGCGGCGTGATCTACGGCAACGACCATACGATTTCAAACGTCGAACTTTCAGCCTATAGCGGAAAGATTGATAACGACGCCGAAAAGACGATTGCACTCTTTAACACGCTGACCGATGTAGAGATTACGGATCTCACATTTGAAAATGCTACGCTTACGCTCAGTTTGAATGATGGCGTTGCCGCAAGGGCGGCATTGCTCGCCCTTGAAGCAAGCAATGTTACGATGACCAACTGCCATATCAACGGGCTGACGATCAATTCCGGCAAGGGAGACACCGGCTCCTCAGCGTATCAGATCGGTGACCTGTTCGTTAAGTCGAGCAATGTTACATTAAACGACTGCACGAGTGAAGGCCTTGTTGCAAACGTCGTCAATGCGGCGCGGCTGAAGTTGACGCTCATGGAGCTTCCGGTAGTGGAAGAAACGACCGACGACACTGCCGTCGCACCATAACCAGACAGACAGCTGCGTTTAGCAGCCACAACGACCGAACGAACCAAAGCTTGACGGCTACAGGAAAACGCCTGTCCGGTGATTTTCCAAAACCCATGGACATTGCGGCGTTCAGCCGCAACGCCCGAACCAACCATGTTTGACAATTACCGGGGGAGGGTACCTTTCCGGTGATTTTCAAAATATAAAAATGGAGGTATAAGAATGAAAAAGAACAGAATTGCCCAACTCGTAGCACTCTTGCTTTCGGCAATGATGCTGCTTGCGCTGGTCGGCTGCAAAACCGCAGATGACACGACCACGACAACGGAAGAACCTGCTACGACAACGGCGACAGAAGAACCGGCAGTCGTGCTGCCTGACGTACCGGCAGATCGCTATGATGCGACGGCAACACCGAGAACGGGCAACAATGCAACCACGCCGCTGGTCATCAGCTCCCAGACGCTCGACGGCAAGTTCAGCCCTATCTTCTATACATCGGGTTATGATTTTGACGTTGAAAGTCTGACACAGCTTGGATTGCTCTATCTGGATAAGAAAGGCGCACCGCAGGCTGGCGTCGAGTATCCGTGTCTCGCATATTCCTATTCGCAGGAAGTCAGCGACGATCAGGCGACCTCGACCTACACGTTCGTTCTGAAGAACGGTATCACCTTTAGCGATGGCGTAGCCGTAACGGTGAAGGACGTACTGTTCAACATCTATGTGCTCTGCGATCCTATGTATGATGGCTCCAGCACTTTCTATTCGATGGCTGTGCAGGGCCTGAGCGAGTATCGCCTCCAGACCAGCGCGGAAACCCTGTCTGTCGCCGATGCAATCGTCGCTGCGGGCATCTACACTGCGGATGATGGTTCTTTGGCATATCCGGCGGCCGATGGCGCAACTGCAGAACAGCAGGCTGCGTTCTGGTCTTATCTGGATCAGGCCGGCGAAAAGTTTGCACAGGAAATCGTCGACTATGTCATGAACAATTATGCCATTAACGATTACGTTCAGGCGTATTTCGCACCCGAACTGACCGCCGATGATATCAAAGCGAGCGATTTCCTGACGGTCGCTTACGGCATGGGCATGTGGGGCTTCGGCTCGTATGCGGACGGCGTCTTCACCGATGCTTTCGGCAACACGTATGACGAAACCACCGGCCTGACGGCTGCTGATTATTGGTCGAACATCATCGCGGCCTACGGCTACGATCTCTCCGACGGCGGCATCAACTATGAGATGGCCGGCGAAACGCGCATCGAGGACTATGTCCGCGATTTGTATATCTCCAACGAAGGCGCGGTTGAAGGTGGCGTTGCCAGCATCAGCGGCATCACCAGCGGCACCACGACCGGAGATGACGGCGTAGAGCGTGAATACATCCAGATCGTCGTCAACGGCGTTGACCCGACGGCCATCTTCAAGATGGGTATCGAAGTTGCTCCGTTCCATTATTATACGGACGGCTTTACCGGCGAACTGAACGAGTATGGCGTATCCCTGAACGACCCGACTTTCATGGAACTGCTTAAATCCAAGAATGTCGCGCCGCTGGGTGCCGGTCCTTACGTATTCAACGAATACAAGGACAATGTCGTGTATTACACGGCCAACGACAGCTATCTGATGGGCTCGCCCAAAATTGAGAACCTCCGCATCCAGGAGATCGCGAGCGGTTCCGAACTCGATTCCGTGCTGACGGGTGTTGTTCATTACACCGATCCGTCCGCTTCCACGACCATTATCAACGACATCACGGCGGCCCAGGGCGACTATGCCAAATTGGCCTATACGCTGGTCGATAACGATGGTTATGGCTACATCGGCATCAATGCGCAGTTCTTCCCCGAGTGGCAAGTCCGTAAAGCAATCGCATCCACGTTCAACACCGAACTGTGCATCAGCGATTTCTACGGCGAATTGGCCACGGTCAACTATCGTACGATGACGAAGATTCAGTGGGCGTATCCGGAAAACCCGGAAAACCTCTTCCCGTATGACGAAACCGGCGCAACCGCAATGGCGCTGTTCCTCGAAGCCGGCTACATCTACGATGAGGCCGCCAACATGATGTACTATCCGGCGGACAATGAGAAAGCCGGACAGCAGGTTACCATCAAGGCGACGCTGCCTTCGGACGCTGCCGATCATCCGGCCGGCACTGTTCTGATCAACTCGCAGAAAGTGCTTGAAGCAATCGGCGTGAAGATGGACATCGAAGTTGACGAGAGCGTTCTCAACAAGCTGAGCACTGCCTATGATTCCGGCATCGAAGTCTGGGCGGCTGCTTGGGGATCCGGCGGACAGGATCCGGATATGTTCCAGGTCTGGTATTCCGATCCCGAAGTCAACCAGGCGACCTCTCCGGCAGCCAAGGGACTCTTCTGGCTGTATGAGAATGGCAGCGAAGATCAGATTGCGGCGCTTACACAGCTCAACGAGCTGATCATCGCCGGTCGTTCCACGCTGGATACGGAAGAGCGCAAGACGATCTACGCCGAAGCGCTTGAAATCTCCACCAGCCTGGCAACTGAAATCCCGACATACCAGAGAAAGAACATGTTTGTGTTCAACAAGGACGTCATCAATGCCGACACCCTGTTCAGCGGTGACGACGTAACTCCGTTCCAGGATCCGAATGCCTACATTTGGAACGTAGAACTCAACGGTTAATTTCATTCTTGAAATTTAGTTGTAACATGACTTTCGACACACAAGGCTTGGCGTAAGCCAAGCCTTGTGTTGGTTCGGAAATTTTGGGTAAGGGCTTGGTGCTGGATTATGTGGAAATACATTCGTAAAAGACTCATTCTGGGCGTTATTATATTAATTGGCGTGTCGATGCTGATCTATATGCTGTCCATGTTGATGCCGACAGACTATATCGACCGGCAAACTGCGGCTGCCGTTCAAAACGGATCGATGACGCAGGCCGACGTTACGCGGCTTAAGGAGCTATACGGCCTTGCCGACAAGAGCTTCTTCGGCATCATAAAGAGCTACTCAACCTGGCTGTCCGGTGCGTTCACCGGCGACCTTGGGTTCTCGTTCTTGTATGGAAAGCCGGTATCGAACGTGATCAGTGAGTATATGTGGACGTCGTTCATACTCGCCTTTATCGCGTTTATTCTGGAAATCATCATATCGATTCCGATGGGAATACGGGCTGCGGTCAACCAGTACGGCGGATATGACTATACCGTTTCGGTGCTGGCAATGATCGGAACGGCGCTTCCGTCGTTCTTCCTTGCAGCCTTGCTTATGAACGTCTTCTGCATTCAACTCGGGTGGTTCCCCCTGCAGGGGTTGACAACCGCGACGAAGATTTTTGCAGCGGACGCACATTTGGAAATCTTTTTAGACAAGGCCTGGCATTTGGTCTTACCAATTACGGTTCTTGTTTTACTGGGCGTAGGCGGTCTCATGCGTTTCACGAGAACGAATATGCTCGAAGTTATGAATTCGGACTATATCCGTACCGCGCGGGCAAAAGGCTTGTCCGAGCATACGGTGGTTTATAAACATGCATTCCGAAACACGTTGATCCCGCTGGTCACGACGCTGAGCGGCGCGCTGCCCGGTCTTTTTGGCGGCGCAATGATCACCGAGACGGTGTTTGCGGTACCCGGCATCGGCTATATCGCGCTGCGCGCGACGATGCAGGGCGATATCCCATTCATCATGGGGTACAATATGTTCCTTGCGATCCTAACGGTCGTAGGTATGCTGATTTCCGACCTGATGTATATGGTCGTTGATCCGCGCGTAAAGCTGAAATAAGGGAGGCGCGTGCAAATATGAAAGAAAATCGCAAAGAAAGCGGCGCGAACCCCCGCGTGGACAAGAAGAATCAGGGTTCCAAATATACGGACGTATCCGGCGCAGAGATCATGCAGGATGAAAACTTCCATGTCATGTCGCCGTGGCGTATGGTTGCAAAACGGTTTTTCCGAAGCAAGCTGTCTGTCGTCGGCCTGGCAATGATCATCTTCGTGTTTGTGTTCTCGTTCTTTGGCCCGTTTATTGTGAATGCGACATGGGATTACGGCGAAACGCAGGTGTTTAAGGTAGAGCGAATATCCAGCATGGTGACCACTGCGGAGTTCGATGCTGCCGACGGAAAAACCTATAACTATTACGACGAATCGCAATCGCACGTTTATTTCAAAGCCCCGCTGTCTTGGGACCATTGGCTTGGTACGGACACGAGCGGGTTTGATATCTTTGTACGCCTGATGTACGGCGGTAGGATTTCGTTGACGATTTCCTTCCTCGTCATCTTCCTGGAAACGGCGCTGGGCGTCATCTTCGGTGGCATTGCAGGCTATTTCGGCAAGTGGGTCGATCAACTGGTCATGCGTGTCGTCGATATTTTCTTCTGCCTGCCCGGTCTGCCAATCCTGCTGATCCTTTCGGCAACTATCGCGTCGATCGAAGCGATTCCGGCGGAACACCGCATCTATTACCTCATGGGCTGCCTGACGTTGATCGGCTGGTCCGGTACGGCGCGGCTTGTGCGTGGTCAGATTTTGATGCTGCGCGAGCAGGAGTACATGATGGCGGCGGAAACGACCGGAATTCCCGCAAGGAAAAAAATATTCAAACATTTGATTCCAAACGTTATGCCGCAGCTCATCGTTTCGATGACGCTCGGCTTGGGCGGTATCATCCTTTACGAGTCCACGTTGTCTTATCTCGGACTCGGCGTTCCGTTCCCGCGTGCCGCGTGGGGCTCGATGATCGCACTGGCTGACCCGTCCAAGGGACAGGAGATTCTGGCGAATTATCCGAATATGTGGGTGCCGGCCGGTGTCCTCATCATCATCACGGTGCTGGGATTCAGCTTTATCGGCGATGGTCTCAGGGACGCGTTTGACCCGAGAATGAAGAGGTGACGGGCGATGGCAAAAAAACTGTTTAAAAAGAAGCAAATAAAAGGCGTAGACGACGTAGTTTATCTGACACTGAAGGAAGAGCGCAAAATTGAGCACGACAATGCGAAGATCATGCGCGATTACGAAAGAAAGATGAACCGTAAGAACGTCGAACCTTCCGAGTATGCAACCACGATGAAAAATCCCGATAACGTCGTGGAGTTCGATAACCTGCATACATTTTTCTATACCGATATCGGCACGGTGAAAGCCGTAAACGGTGTGAGTTTCGATGTACCGCGCGGAAAGACCGTCGGCGTCGTCGGTGAGTCGGGCTGTGGCAAGTCTGTCACGAGCCTCTCACTCATGCAGCTCGTGCAATCGCCGCAGGGACAGATTGTCGAAGGTGAAATTCGTTTTGCCTCAAGCGACGGGAAATGCTACAACATCGCAAAGATGCCGCGTTCCGAGATGCTGCATATCCGCGGACGTGAGATTTCCATGATTTTTCAGGAGCCGATGACGAGTTTGAACCCGGTGTTCACAATTGGTGAGCAGATGGACGAAGTCATCCTGCTCCACGAGCCGGATATGACAGCTGAGAAAGCGAAAGCGCATTCACTTAAGATGCTCGATTTGGTCGGCATTGCAATGAGCGATAAAATATACGCGAACTATCCGCATGAACTATCCGGCGGCATGCGCCAGCGTGTTATGATTGCAATGGCGCTCTCGTGCAATCCGGGCCTGGTCATTGCGGACGAGCCGACGACGGCGCTGGACGTGACCATTCAGGCACAGATTCTCGACCTGCTGCGCGATATCAAGCAGAAGATCAACGGCAGCATCATGCTGATCACGCACGACCTCGGCGTCATTGCCGAAATGGCTGACTATGTGGTCGTCATGTATGCGGGCAGGATCGTTGAAAAAGGAACTGTATACGAGATATTCGATAATCCGAAGCATCCGTATACGGTTGGATTGATGCGCAGCAAGCCGAGCGTGAACAAGAAGGTTGAGCGATTGTACAGCATTCCCGGACAGGTTCCGAACCCGATCAATATGCCGAATCATTGCTATTTCAAAAACCGCTGCGAGCATTGTCTTGAGCGCTGCGATGGCGAATATCCGCCGATGATTCAGTTCAGCGACACGCATTTTGCAGCCTGCTATCTATACGAGGACGACCCGAAGGCCGAAATCTTCTCGTCGCTGACAAATCTTGGGAACGCGTGAGGAGGAAACATGGAAAAAGATAACATTTTGGTTGTAAAAGACCTTAAAAAATATTATCCCATCAATTCGTCCGTGTTCGGCAAGGCGAAGGTCTTTGTAAAAGCGGTCGACGGCGTTTCGTTCGAAATTGAACGTGGAACGACAATGGGACTCGTTGGCGAATCCGGCTGTGGTAAAACAACAGTCGGACGGACGATTTTGCGTCTGCACGATGTGACCGGTGGAACGGTACTCTTTAACGGCGACGACCTTTCAAAAGTAAAAAAGGAGCAACTCCGCCGCATGCGCCCGAAGATGCAGATGATCTTCCAGGACCCGTATTCGAGTCTTTCGCCACGTATGCCGGTTGGCGAGATCATTGGCGAAGCGGTGCGCGAGCACAAGATCGTTCCTAAATCGCAGTATCGGAACTACATCATGAAGGTCATGCGTGACTGCGGACTGCAACCTCAGTATTTCTATCGCTACCCGCATGAATTTTCCGGCGGTCAGCGGCAGAGGATTTGCATCGCACGTGCGGTTGCGCTCAACCCGGAACTCATCATTTGCGACGAGCCGGTCAGCGCGCTTGACGTTTCTATTCAGGCGCAGATCATCAACCTTATGATGGACCTGCAAAATGAATTCGGATACACGTATCTGTTCATTTCGCACGATCTGTCGGTCGTCGAGCATATCAGCAAGACCATCGGTGTTATGTATCTTGGCTCTATGGTCGAGATGGGTGATAAGAATCAGATTTTTGACAACCCGATGCACCCGTATACACAGGCGCTGCTTAGCGCTGTGCCGATGCCGGACCCATCTTATAAGATGAACCGCATTATACTAAAAGGCGATATACCGAGCCCGGCGAATCCGCCGTCCGGCTGTAAATTCCGCACGCGCTGCGCGAAATGCATGGACATCTGCGCGAAAAAGACGCCGGTATTCAAGGAATACGAGCCCGGTCACAAGGTCGCCTGTCATCTGTACAATCAGGATTGACGGGAGTGTACGAAAACCGTGGGTAAAAAGAAGCGCGACGAATGGGTGGACGATGGACGTGTCATCGCCAATATGGACGTTGACGGAATGCCGTATACGTTTCGCCGTGGCGCGCGCAGGAACCGTGACGCTTTCGGACAAAAAAAACGCAAAGGCGAGCCGATTGAACTGACCAAAAAGGAAAAACGTTCGATTTCCTGGGGTGCCGCTTCGGCATACCTGCTGGTGATGGTTGTTTTTGTCACAGGATTTGGACTGTTTTTACTGTTTGCCAGCAAGGTGTGGCTGAAATAATCGGGGTACGATGCAGCAAAAAGCCGTTTCCGAAAGAAACGGCTTTTCTATCCCTCGAAAATGGCGACATTGAAAAAATCTGACGCCGCCTAATTTGCGGTTGCAAGAACAATGTATGTTCTTTTATTACTTTTTTGCAAGAGAGGCAATAAAGATTCTTTTGCATCCTTTTCTAAAATTAGAAAAGATGAGTTAAGTTTGTAGAAGGAGGAGTGCGACTTTGATAAACGAATCGACTGCGCGCGCCGTATTGCATGAAGCGCAGAAAAGCGGTGCGGATTACGCCGAGTTGTTCCTTGAGGACAAGGAGACAAATCAAGCCGAAATGCTGGACGGCAAGGTTGAATCGGCCAACTACACGCGCATCTGCGGCGCGGGCGTGCGCGTACTCAAGGGTACACTGAGCGCTTATGCCTATTCTGCGGACACCAGCGAACAAGCGCTGTTGGACACCGCGCGTGCCGCTGCGGCTGCGCTTGGCGAAGCGAAGTTTGCGCCGAATGGATCGGTCGCGTTCGCGGTAAAACATTACAATACGAATGTCGAACGTGCGTTTGACACAATCGGCAATGCCGACCGCGTCAAGCTCATGCGGGAAGCCGCGCTTGCCGCGCGCAGTGTTTCCGACGAGGTGACACAGATACACGTGCGATATGGCGACACTGTGCAGCGCGTTATGATCGTCTCCACGGACGGTGTTTATGCGTATGACGAACGCCCACGTACGCGCTTGTTCGTTCGAGCGGTCGCAATGAAGAACGGAGAGGCGCAAACCGGCTTTGAAGGACCGGGCTGCTGCCGAGGGTTTGAAGCGTATCGCGACGTGATCAACGTTGCGGAAGCGGGGAAAACCGCGGCGGATATGGCGGTCACCATGCTGCACGCGCCGGATTGCCCGGCGGGCTATCTGCCGGTCGTGATTGACGGCGGTTTCGGCGGCGTAATTTTCCATGAGGCCTGCGGGCACTCGCTGGAAGCCACGAGCGTTGGCCGCAATAATTCGGTGTTCTGCGGCAAACTGAACACGAAGATTGCCGCGGACTGCGTAAACGCCGTAGACGATGGCACCATGCCGGGTGAATGGGGTTCGATCAACATCGACGACGAAGGAACGCCCGGACAGCGCAACGTGCTGATTGAAAACGGCATATTGAAGGGATATTTGATAGACAAGCTCGGCTCGCGCCGAATGAATATGCCGATTACAGGTTCTTCTCGGCGTCAGGGTTATATGTTCGCGCCGACGTCACGCATGACGAATACGTTCATCTGCGAAGGAACAGACAACGAAGAAGAGATGATCGCCTCCATGGAAGAAGGCCTGTTCGCCCGCAAGATGGGCGGCGGCTCTGTAAACCCGCCGACAGGCGAATTCAATTTCAGCGTGGCCGAGGGTTACTGGGTGAAAAACGGTAAGATCGTTTCTCCCGTGCGTGGCGCAACGTTGGTCGGAAAGGGCAGTGAAGTGCTCAAGCTGATTGACCGCGTAGGACCCAGAATGTGGATGTCACAGGGTATGTGCGGTTCGCTTTCCGGTTCCGTTCCAACAAACGTCGGTCAGCCGCGTATTCGTGTGTCCGGCATGACCATCGGCGGCAAAGGAGGTGCGATCGAATGACGAATTCCGAGTTTTCAAAATTGGCCGCGGCATATGCACAGCAATCGGGCTGTGAAAACTGTGAAACCTTCTATGCCAGCGGAGAATCGTTTGAAGTAAATGCAAACGGCGGCGAGATCGACCGCTACAGCGTCAGCCGCGCGGCGGGCGTTTCCGTCCGCGTTTCGTTCAAGGGACGCAACGGTTATGCGTATACGGAATTGATCGAAGATCCGGAAAAGCTTGTCGACCACGCGATCGACAACGCAAAGTGCATTGAAACCGACGACCTGAATCCGATGCAGGTAAAAAGCGAATACCGCAAAATTGAGCGCAGGCAGTCCGCGCTGGCAAGCCTGAGCGAGCAAGAGCGGATCGCGCTTGCAAAGCGTATGGAAGAAGTGGCGCTCGCCGAAGACCCGCGCGTCAAGCGTGTTGTATACTGCACCGCGGCATACGAGGCGGGCAGCGTCGTCATCGAAAACACCTGTGGTCTGCACGCGGAAAAACGATCGGATATTTCATTTACCTATGTTATGCCGTCCGTACAGGAAGGCGAAGAAGTGCAAACCGGTTTTGCATTCCGCATGGGCGCGGATGCTGCGGACGTAGAAGGCTGCGCAAAGGAAGCGGTCGCCGACGCGCTGACCAAGCTGGGGGCAAAACCCGTTGAATCCGGCGAGTACCGCGTGTTGCTGAAACCTTACGCGATTTGCGACCTGCTTACGGCATTTGCGCCGATGTTTTCGGCGGATGAAGCGCAAAAAGGTTGTTCTCTTTTGGCCGGTAAGGAAGGCCAAAGCATTGCAAGTAAACTGGTCACCATTACGGACGATCCGTTCGATAGTATCGCCCCGCGCGCATTTGATGGCGAGGGGACGCCATGCATAAAGAAGGCGATCGTTGAACAAGGCGTTTTAAAGACGCTGTTGCACAATCTCAAGACCGCCGTAAAAGCGGGTGTTGAGAGCACGGGCAATGCCAGTCGCGGCAGCGCGGCGTCAACTGTCGGAGTGGCTCCGACGGTGTTCCGCATTGAACCGGGCGATAAAACGCAGGAGTCACTCATTGAGGAAATGCAGGACGGTTTGATTATCGTTGAGCTGGAAGGGCTGCACGCGGGTGTGGACACCGTTTCCGGCGACTTCTCGCTAAAGGCGGCAGGGTTGCTTGTAAAGGACGGCGTGGTCGTCCGGCCCGTTTCCGGCATCACCGTAGCGGGGAATTTCATCAGTTTGATGAAGGACGTCGTCACGGTTGGAAGCGACCTGAAATATGCGCTTCCGGCCAGCGGATATTTCGCTTCGCCGAGCCTGCTGATTGCAAAACTTTCCGTGGCGGGAAGCTGACTGGGCAAACGGCGCAAATTTCAGAAAAAACAAGCGAAAACAAAAACAATTTATTGACAGAACCCCTTCGTTATGGTATCGTTGCTAGGTGCCCCGCGAAGGGGCTCGCTTTATGATGTTTAGACCTAATTAATGGAGGGTTTTCAACAATGGCAGCAGATGCACGCGTAAAAGTAACACTGGCATGCACGGAGTGCAAGCAGAGAAACTACAACACTTTTAAGAACAAAAAGAACGACCCGGACCGGCTGGAAATGAAGAAATACTGCCGTTTCTGCCGCAAGCATACCGTACATCGCGAATCCAAGTAACGCACTGACGAAAGAGGAACGATATGGCACAAAATAACAACAAAGTCCAGAAGGATTCAAAAGGTACAGCCGCTAAAAAGTCGTCCGGACGGAAGACTCTCTGGGGCAAGATCAGCAAGAAATTGCTGCTCCCCGCGAGTATTTTATTCATTGCGGGCGGGTTGTTCCTTGCCGTCTACAATGTCATGCAAATGAGACAGTATTCCGCCGGTACGGAATCGGCAATGTCGTCCGGCATGATGGTTTCAAGCGCTATCCTCGGACTGGTCTTCATCATTGCCGGTGTACTCGGCATCATGAAGAAATCCAGACGTGCGCTCATGACGCTCGGCGTCCTGGGCCTGATCTATGCGATCATCATTCTGACCGCAACGGTTGAAGCAGGCGCAATCGCAATTGCATCCGGCATTGTTGCGATCGTATTGTCCGTATTCTTCGTACTTGCCGTGGACGGCATGTTCGAAATGGGACTGACCCGTTTCTTCCGCGAGATGAACGGCGAAGTGAAAAAGCTCACGTGGCTTTCGGGCAAAGAACTCTTTTCGCACACGCTTGCCGTTGTGACCTTTGTTCTTGCGATGGCCGCAATCATCTACCTGCTGGACCTCGCGTTCTCGTCCGGATTTGGCGCAATCAGCAACATCAACATCGGATAAGGAGTTTTGAGCGTGCAGGAAGCAAAATGGTACGTGGTACATACCTATTCAGGGTATGAGAACAAGGTAAAAGAAGACCTTGAAAAATCTGTGGAAAACGCAGGCCTTCAGGATATCATCCTTGAGGTCAAATATCCCACGGAGGAAACCATCGAAATTTTGCCCAACGGAAAGCGCAAAGTCACGCAGAGGAAGGTTTTTCCGGGTTACGTCATGGTCAAAATGGTCGTTGACGTTGTGGAAAAAGAACGCCCCGCGGAAAAGGGCGGCGGTAAGTCCATCGATCTTGTTATGAATCCGCGTGCATGGTACGTCGTTCGAAACACACGCGGTGTGACCGGCTTTGTCGGCCCGGGGAGCAAACCCGTACCGCTGTCGGACGAAGAAGTTACCGCGATGGGCGTTGAGCGCATACCGATCGTGCTCAATATCGAAGTCGGCGAAACCGTCCGCGTCGTGTCCGGCCCGCTGGAGAATTTCACCGGGCGTGTGGAAGCGCTGGATCCGGAAAGGCAGAAGATCAAACTGACCGTGTCCATGTTTGGACGCGAAACACCTGTGGAACTGGATTTTGTCCAGGTTCAGAGGATCTGACCAATTGTCTGTTATCTATAAATCGATCCGTCGTCGGAACGATTTGTAGTCGATAGAACCGTGGGAGGGGGAGGCACCCCGCACCACATCATATTTAACGGAGGGAACTGCAATGGCAAAGAAAATCTCAGGCTACATCAAGCTGCAAATTCCTGCGGGCAAGGCTACGCCCGCGCCACCGGTCGGCCCAGCACTGGGTCAGCACGGCGTAAACATCATGGGTTTCTGTAAAGAGTTCAATGAGCGCACGCAGAAGTCCGCGGGACTCATCATCCCGGTCGTCATCACCGTATATCAGGATCACTCGTTCTCTTTCATAACCAAGACGCCGCCCGCGGCTGTTTTGATTAAGAAAGCCTGCGGGCTCGAGCACGCTTCCGGCGAGCCGAACCGCAACAAAGTCGCGACCATCACGAAGGCGCAGGTACAGGAGATTGCCGAGCTGAAAATGCCGGACCTCAACGCTGCGAATCTCGAAACGGCCATGTCCATGATCGCCGGAACGGCGCGCAGCATGGGCATCATCGTCGGGGACTGAGGAGGAACGAGCAATGAAACATGGTAAGAAGTATTTAGAAAGCAGCAAGAGCATCGAAAACCTGAAGTATTACGATGTTCATGAAGGACTCGAACTCGTTCTGACCACTGCGAAAGCAAAGTTTGACGAGACGATCGAAGCATCCGTCCGCTTGGGCGTCGATCCGCGCCATGCCGACCAGCAGGTCCGCGGCGCCGTCGTTCTGCCGCACGGCACGGGTAAGAAAGTGCGCGTCCTCGTTTTTGCAAAGGCCGACAAGGCGCGTGAAGCGCAGGAAGCCGGAGCGGATTACGTTGGCGACGAGGATCTCGTAAAGAAGATCCAGACCGAAAACTGGTTTGATTTCGACGTTTGCGTCGCGACCCCGGACATGATGGGCGTCGTCGGTCGCATCGGTCGCGTACTCGGACCGAAGGGCCTCATGCCGAACCCGAAGTCCGGCACGGTCACAATGGACGTTGCGAAAGCCATTTCCGACATCAAAGCCGGTAAGGTTGAGTACCGCGTCGACAAGACCAGCATCATTCACTGCCCGATCGGCAAGGCTTCGTTCGGCGTTGAGAAGCTGGAAGAGAATCTCACCACGTTGATGGACGCGATTGTTAAGGCAAAACCGTCTGCAGCAAAGGGCACCTACCTCAAGAGTGTCGTGCTGAGCGCGACGATGGGCCCCGGCGTGAAATTCAACACGATGAAGTTCTAAAAACGAATTCCGAAAGGCCGTTTATTCGGCCTTTCGGAACGTTTCTTTTTACCGGAAAGCATATCTTTCGGAAAAGCGATGTTGACAATTGCAACTTGCTTATGATATGATTTTTCGCGGTAAAGATCGCCAAAGACAGCCGGCAGCGGGAAACCGCATAAGACCTGCCGAGGTGACGTATACAGAATGTTTGTATGCTGTCCTCCCGACTGTTTTTTGGCGGGAGGATTTTTATGTTTCCCATAGATTTGTTGCAAGGAGGTGAAACAACTGTATGGCAAACGCTAATAACATTGAACGCAAAGCGGAACAGGTGAACATCGTTACGGAAAAGCTTCAGAAGGCACAGAGCGTCGTGATTTTTGATTATCGCGGAATCTCCGTGGCCGAGGATACCGCACTTCGCGCTGAAATGCGCAAAGAAAACGTGGAATATGTGGTCATCAAAAATCACATCGTGGCACGTGCTTGTGAAGCAAGCGGAATCGATTCAAAAATTGCCGAAATGCTGAAGGGGCCAAGCGCTTTCGCATTCGGGTATGAAGATCTGGCGGCACCCGCACGCATTCTTAAGAACTTCGTTAAGAAGAGCAAGAAGTGCGAAATCAAGGGTGGTATCGTCGAAAACGACGTGTTGGACGCAAAGGGAATCGAAGCGATCGCAGATATGCCGAGCCGCGAGGTGCTGATTGCACGTATGCTGGGCTCCATGATGTCCCCGATCTCCAAGTTCGCAATCGTACTCGATCAGATCGCAAAGAAGCAGGACGGCGCAGAAGCGCAGGCGGAATAATCCGCAGGAACAAACAAAAAACATGCGGAAAAACCGCAATATGAAATTTATTGGAGGATATTATGGATAAGGAAAAATTAATCGCTGATATTAAAGCGATGTCCGTTTTAGAGCTGTACGATATCGTTAAGGCTCTCGAAGAAGAGTTTGGCGTATCTGCCGCGGCGACCGCCGTTGCAGTTGCCGGCCCCGCTGCAGCAGCAGAGGAAGCCGAAGAGAAGACCGAGTTCGATGTGGTTCTCACCGAAGTCGGCGCAGAAAAGATCAAGGTCATCAAGGTCGTTCGCGAGCTGACCGGTCTTGGCCTCAAAGAAGCCAAGGAAGTCGTCGACAACGCTCCCGGCAAGGTCAAGGAAGGCATCAGCAAGGAAGACGCCGAGAAGATCGTTGCTTCTTTCAAAGAAGTTGGCGCAACCTGCGAAATCAAATAAGACCGGTAACGGTTACAACATTGAACGGCACGGAATTTCATGGTTCCGCGCCGTTCTTTTTTGCTTCAAAATGTAAAGGCGATATCAAAGCGAAGTTATGCACTGTTGGATGCAAGTAATGCGATTGTAAAACCGGCGGAATCATGGTACACTGACACAAATAAAAGCGCACTGGGACGATACGGTAACGATCAATGTTTTAATCGTCTGTTTACATGCGCCGAATCTGGTTCAGGGGTGAACGGGGTATGATTATTGTAGGAATTTGCGGTGCCAGCGGAAGCGGCAAGAGCACGCTGGCAAAACGCATCAGGGATTCGTTGGCTTGCAGCTGCGTCATTATCGGGCAGGATTGCTATTATCGTAGTTTTCCGGAGCTGCCGTTTGAGAAGCGCGTCAAGCTCAACTATGACGAGCCGGCCATCTTTAACTTTGATGAACTTTGTGAAGACGTTCAAAAAATGGAGCGCGGGGAAGCGATCACGACCAAAGGATACGATTACACGAATCACCTGCGCGCTGACTCGCCGGATATCATCATCCAGCCGCCGGAAGTTCTCATTTTAGAAGGTATCCACATGTTTTATGATAAGCGGCTTTGCGATTTGATGGCGCTGAAGGTATATTTGCATGTGGACGTGGACATCTGTCTGCTGCGCCGTATAAAACGTGATATCAAAGCGCGCGGCCGCACGATCGACAATATTGCCATGCAGTACATGGAGACCGTGAAACCGATGTACGAAAAATATATCGCAAACTATATCAACGACGCAGACTTCGCCGTCATGCGCGGTGGCAAGAATAAGATGGCGATCGACGCGATTTCCGCATATCTGACGACAAAGGTCCTTGCGGAACGGTTTGAGGAAGACGGACGACAGTATTCCTGCGCAATACCGACCGAACCGGCCGGAGCGCAAGAGTAACGCCTTTCAAACAGGTTTCTGATCATGAAGGAGTAAAGGAGGCAAAGCCGATGGAACACCGGGACGAACTTTTCCCGAACGAACAGGGCGAACAATACCCGACGCACGAAACGGACAGTCCGAGACCGCCGCATTCGCCACACGGGCCTCACGGCGGGCCGCCGCCGGAACACCGGCATCGAGCCGGGCGCGTAACCGCCTATTTCATCCTGCTGATCGTGCTCAACGTTCTCCTTGCTGTTTTCGCGCTTTATATGCTCGGCTTTGCGCTGATGTTCGACTGGACGTCACTGAATACGGGCAGTTTAAACGGTATTTTGGAAACGATCCTGCAACTACTGCTTTTGTTCTCGCCTGTGATTTTAACGATTATCATCAATCGACTGCTGTATCGCGTATTTCGCGGGCACGGACGATTCCCAAGGGGGACATGGTTGTTTGCGGTACTTGCCATCATCGTCGTTCAGGCGGCGGCAATCGTTATGATCTTCGGCTACGGGTTTGTGGACGGGACGAGCGGCTTCAATATTGAGTCGATATCGCAGCTTCCTGCGAACTGATCCACTGTGAAAACCGGCAATCATATACAAACTGGACAAAGATGTGCAGGGGAAATGTTTTTTTCCTGCACATTCTTCTCGCTATGGCATTCATAAGCGAGTTGTGATACAATAACTTTACATATATTTGACGGAGTTCCTGCATGAAACTATTATTAAGCAACGATGACGGCGTGTTCGCAAGCGGCATCAAATTCCTCGCACAAGAACTTGCAAAGACGCATGAAATATACGTGTCCGCGCCGGATACCGAGCGCAGCGCGGTCAGCCGGTCAATGACACTATTCGACCCGCTCCGCGCGAGAGAAACCAGAATAGAAGGCTTACCGGACGTACCGGCCTATGCCGTCAGCGGCACGCCGGTCGATTGCGTGCGTCTTGCGCTCGGCAATTTGTTTCCCGAGCCGGACATCGTCGTATCGGGCATCAACCTTGGACCGAATCTCGGTACGGACGTATTGTACAGTGGAACGGTCGCCGCCGCGCACGAAGCGGCGCTGCTCGGTTACCAGTCGATCGCAGTCTCGTGCACGTCTTACAGCGGGCGGCACCTGGAGACCGCGGCACGCATTGCGGCGATGGCTGTGGATTATGTGCGCCAGCACCCACTGGAATTTGGCACACTGCTGAATGTCAACGTGCCCGGCGTTCCGTTTGAAGAGCTTAAAGGTGTGAAGATTGCACCCGCTTGCGTGGAGCAATATACGCTTAAGTATGTTGAGCGCGAAGACCCGATCGGTCAGAAGTACTACTGGGCGCCGCGCGGAAAGACATCTTGCTCGGACGGGATGGACGTCGACGACCGATGGGCACGCGAAGGGTATGTTACGCTGACGCCGCTAACCTACGATTTGACAAACTTTGAGCGGATGGAAGAGATGGAGCAAACGGAACTGGACTGGGTGAAGCGCGCCTGAGCACGCCTTGACGAAACAAAAGCCGGAAGGGGATCAATGGAATGGACGCTTTGTTTTCGCTGATGGAGAAACAGTATCAAACGTTTTCAAAGGGACAGAAGCGGATTGCGGACTACATCTTTAATTCATATGACGACGCGGCGTTTATGACGGCCGCGAAACTTGGCGAACGTGTTGGCGTTTCGGAATCGACCGTCGTCCGTTTTGCTTATATGCTCGGTTTGGACGGCTACCCCGCGCTGCAGGAAGCGTTGCAGGATCTAATCCGCCACCGGCTCACCAGCGTACAAAGAATCCGCCTTGCGGCGAACATTCCGCAGCAGGATGTGCTGAAAACCGTTTTAACGTCGGACATGAACAATATCCGCGCCACGATCGATATGATCGACAACGATGGTTTTGAAGGCGCAATCAACGCGACGTTGCGCGCACGCCGTATCTATGTGCTCGGCATCCGCAGTGCAATGTCGCTTGCGCAGTTTTTAACTTATTATTTGGACTATGTTTGCGACAACGTCATGTTCGTCAATGGCGCTGTTCAGGATATTCACGAGCGCATGCTCCGCATTGGCCCGCAGGACGTATGCTACGGCATCAGCTTCCCGCGATACAGCGCGCGCACGGTCGACGCAATGAAATATGCAAAATCCAAGGGCGCGAAGTTGATTGCGCTGACAGATATGCCAACGTCGCCGCTTGCGGTGATTTCCGATTATGCGCTTTGTGCGCGCAGCGATATGGCTTCGTTTGCAGATTCGCTTGTTGCGCCGCTGTCGCTGATCAACGCGATCATCGTCGCTGTCGGACATGCGCGCAAAGACGAAGCCTGCCAGCATCTTACGCAGCTTGAGGACATTTGGCACGACGAAGGAGTTTATCTCTCCGAGACGGTCAAAGAGGAGCGCGGGAGATGATTGTTTTCGTTATCGGCGGCGGACCCGCAGGCATGATGGCCGCGGCAAACGCGGCAAATGCCGGTCACCGGGTTACGCTGTTTGAGAAAAACGAAAAACTCGGCAAAAAGCTTTATATCACAGGCAAAGGCCGCTGCAACGTAACAAACGTTGCCGACCGGGATTTGTTTTTTTCGCATGTTCTGAAAAATCAGCGATTTTTGTTTAGCGCATTTTCGCATTTTGACAACCGCGCATTGATGACTCGGCTGGAGAGTGCTGGCGTTCCGCTGAAAACAGAACGCGGTGGACGCGTATTTCCGGTTTCGGACAAGTCCAACGACATCCTCCGCGCAATGGAGCGCATTGTGCGTGAAAGCGGTGTGGAAGTGCGGCTGAACGCACGCGTGGACGAGGTGCTTGTCTGTGACGGAAGCATAAGCGGTTTAAAAGTGGACGGACGCGAACTGGAGTGCGACGCGGTCGTGATCGCGACCGGCGGCGCGTCCTATCCGCAAACGGGTTCCACCGGCGACGGTTATGCATTTGCAAAAGCGCTCGGCCACACGATTGAGCAGCCTGTTGCGTCGTTGGTACCGTTAACAACGAATGAAACATGGCCGCATGAGCTTTCCGGCCTGACACTGAAAAATGTGACGCTGACAGCAAAACGCGGGAAGAAGGTCGTGTTCTCCGAATTGGGTGAAATGTTGTTTACGCACTTTGGCGTGAGCGGACCGCTGGTATTGTCGCTTTCCGGCGTGGTTGCAAGCCAACCGGCAGGGACGAGACTGTTCATTGATTTAAAGCCCGCGTTGTCGAATGAGAAGCTCGATGCACGTATTTTGCGCGACTTACAGCAAAATGCACGTCAGCAGGTAAAAACAGCGCTGCACGCGCTGCTGCCGGCGCGGCTGCTGAGCGTTGTGCTGGAGATTGCGGAGATTCCGGAAACGCTGGCTGTCGGCGAACTGACAAAACAGATGCGCGCTCGATTGGTAGAGACACTCAAAGGCCTGCCGCTGACCGTTTCCGGCGCGCGTGGACTTGAAGAAGCCGTTATAACGCGCGGCGGCGTAAACGTGAAAGAAGTTAACGCATCTACGATGGAATCCAGACTGGTGAAGGGACTTTATTTCGCCGGAGAGGTTTTAGACGTGGACGCGACGACCGGCGGATATAACCTTCAAATCGCATGGTCGACCGGTGCTCTTGCCGGTGACAGTATTAACGAATAAATGGAGACAATTATGGGTGAGCATTTGAATATCGCAATCGACGGACCGGCCGGCGCGGGTAAATCCACGCTTGCAAAAGGCATCGCAAAGCGACTGAACATACGGTATCTCGATACGGGGTCCATGTACCGCGCAATGGCGATGTATACAAAAAGAAACGGTTTGTCCTTTGCCGATGAGGCGGGCATTGAGCAGATCATTGACGGTGCGGATATCCGGGTCGTATATGACGAGCGCGGACAGCGCGTGCTCCTCGGTGAAGAGGACGTTACGGATAATCTGCGCACCGAAGAACTCTCTATGGGCGCTTCCACGGTCAGCAAACACCCATGCGTTCGAAAGAAACTGGCTGAACTTCAACGCGAAGTTGGTCGGCAGTACGATGTGGTTATGGACGGACGGGATATCACGACGAATGTCCTGCCGCATACGAGACACAAATTTTACGTGACTGCTTCGCCAGAGGAGCGGGCAAGCCGCAGGCTGAAAGAGCTGCGCGCACGTGGCGATGAAACGGAAACCTATGAACACGTGCTTGAGGAGTTGAAAAAGCGTGACCATCAGGACAGCACACGCGCCTACATGCCGCTGCGCAAGGTGGACGACGCGATGCTGATCGATACGACAACAATGAGCGCCGAGCAGGCGATCGAGCTGGTGATGAAGGCTATCATCGAAAAGGAAGCGCGCTGAGACATGATCTATATCCTGGTTAAATATCTGCTTACGCCGTTTTTCTGGCTGATCTATCGCCCGAAGATTAAGAACCTCGGGAATCTGTTTTTCAGAGGCCGCGGAATATTAATCTCCAATCACTTTTCGTTGGGCGATCCGATTCGGCTTGCGATGGTCGCGCCGCGACCGGTGCACTTTATGGCAAAACAGGAGCTCTTTGGTTCACCTCTGAAGCGGTTCTTTTTAAAACAACTGCTTGCGTTCCCAGTGTACCGCAAGCATGCGGATATGGCGTCTCTTAAGCAGGCTATGACCGTGTTGGATCGAGGTCGCCTTTTTGGCATTTTTCCTGAAGGACGACGTTCGATCACGGGGGAACTGGACACGTTTGAAAAGGGCGCCGCATTTCTCGCGCTGCGTTGCAACGCGCGCATTGTGCCGATTTTTGCCGATCCCGACTGGAAAAAACACGGGCATAAGGTGCGCATGATCGTCGGTGAGCCGATGGACCCGAACGAAATTGCAAAAGAGCACGCAGGCCGCGCAGTGGATGCTGTTACGGAGGCGATTCGCGACCGCATGCAGCTGCTGAAAAACGAAATGGAGCTGGAATTCTGACATGCGCATTCTATTGGCGAAAAACAGCGGGTTCTGCTTTGGCGTAAGGCGCGCGGTCGATATGGCGAAATCATGCGCAAAAGAGCGCGGCAAAGTTTACACCTACGGACACATCATACATAATGAATCGGTTGTATCCGAGCTTGAACAAAGCGGTGTATTCGCGGTAAGCGAATTGGACGATTTGAACGAAGGGGACACGCTGATCATACGCGCGCATGGTGCGCCGCCCGCGGTATACGAGGCCAGCAAATTGCGCAAGCTGGAGTTGATCGATGCGACATGCCCGTTTGTAAAGCGAATCCACACCATCGTACGCAAAGCGGCGGAAGATGAGCGGACGGTGTTTATCGCCGGCAAAGCGCTCCATCCGGAGATTGTCGGCATTTTCGGGTGGGCGGGCGAATGTGCGGTTGTCTTGGAAACTGAGGAAGACGCACAAAACGCACCGGTAACCGGTCGTGCTGCGCTGGTTGCACAGACGACTTTGCCGGAGGAGACATTCTTCCGCATACGCGCGGCGCTAGAGAAGCAATGCGGCGATCTTGACGTGTATAATACGATTTGCGATACGACTCGGGCGCGGCAACAGGAGGCGGTCGATATTGCAAAACAAAGCACTCGCATGCTTGTACTCGGGTCCAAAATGAGCGCAAACACGCAGAAGTTGTACGAATTATGTAAAAAACAATGTAATTTTACTGAAAACGTCGAGTCAATTGATAAACTTTTTCTTGATAAATTGCTATCCGATGATATAATAGGTATTGTTGCGGGCGCATCGACGCCGGACCGGATGATTAGGGAGGTACTACAAGTAATGAGCGAACAGGAAAAAACGACGATCGAAACCATTGAAGCGGCAGCTCCCGCTGAGGACATCGTCGTGTCCCAGGCACCCCAGATGACCGAGGAGACCGCGGCAGCGGAAGCACCCGCTGAGGCGGCGACTGTGGAAGCGCCCGAAGCCACAGAGGACGAAGAGGCAAAAACGGAAGCCAGTCCCGCCCAGGCGGAAGAAACAAAGTCGGAAGAATCTGAGCAAGAAGAGAGTTCCGAATTCGCAAAGGCTTTTGAAAAGACCATGACCCGCATTCATAACGGTCAAGTGATTGAGGGAACCGTGATTTCGGTTGTGGACGGAGAAGTCTTCGTCAACATCGGCTACAAATCCGACGGTATCGTTCCGGTTGGAGAATTCTCCAGAAACCCGGAAGATAAGCCGGAAGACCTTTATAAAGAAGGCGACGCCATCGAAGTCGAGGTCATGAAGGTGAACGACGGCGAGGGCAATGTGTTGCTTTCGCGTAAGAATGCAGAGAGTAAGAAACTCTGGGACGAAATGATGACGCCGGAGAACATCGAAGAAAAGGTGTTCGACGCAGTCGGTAAGGAAGTCGTCAAGGGCGGCATCATTGCGGACATCAGCGGAATCCGCGCATTTGTTCCCGCTTCCCATGTTTCTACCAAATATATTGAGAACCTGAGCGAGTTCATCGGCAAGCCGATGCGTCTCAAGGTTCTGGAAGTCGACCGTCAGCGCAAGCGCATCGTCGCTTCGCAGAAGCAGGTCCTTCTTGCTGAAGCGGAAGCTGAAAAACACGCCAAGTGGGAATCGCTTGTTGTGGGCAGCAAGGTGCAGGGTATCGTCCGTAGAATCGCAGATTTCGGCGCATTCGTCGACATTGGCGGAATCGACGGCCTGGTACATGTCACCGATGCAGCTTGGGGCCGTGTAAAGCACCCGAGCGATGTGTTCAGCATCAATCAGGAGATCGAAGTCCTGATCCTCAATGTTGACCTCGAGAAAGAGCGCGTATCCCTCGGATACAAGCAGCTCCAGCCGAAGCCCTGGACGCTTGCCGGTGAAAAATATCCGGTCGGTTCCATTGTGGAAGGCAAAGTCGTACGCATCGTACCGTTTGGCGCATTCGTTTCTCTCGAAAGCACGATCGACGGTCTGATTCATATTTCTCAGGTTTCGACCCATCGCATTGCGAAGGTCGAGGATGAGCTCAAGGTTGGCGAAATGGTTCGCTGCAAAGTTCTGGAAGTCAATCCGGAAGCAAAGCGCATCAGCCTGAGCCGCAAAGAAGCGCTTCTGGAAGAAGACCCGGAGCTGGCAGAGCAGATTCGTGCAGAGCGCGAAGAACGTGACCGTCAGTATGCGGAACGGCAGGAACAGCGCGCACAACAGCGTCAGCAGCGTTCCTCCACCACGACGCCTAAGGAAAGCGGTGGACGCAGCCCGCGGTTCTCGAGCAATGACGACCGTCGCGATCGTGGCGGAGACCGTCGCCGTCGCAATGAAGATGGTGATTATGAGCTCCCGCCGGTGCAGGAAACAACCACGTCGCTGGCTTCCCTGTTCGAAGGTCTGAAGGTCGACGACAAATAAGCAAAAACACAAGAAGAGCCGTCCAACATTGGACGGCTCTTTTTTATCAGAATTTAATTATTTCATATGTTATCAGCTCGTTTACTTTGCTGTTTGCATTGTGCTATACTCTTGCGTATGGGAAAATTGTTACAGAACATTGGCGATGTTCGAGAGGATACGCGCTTGCCGTTTCAGGCGCTACGCTACGGCGTGGCGGCGTTCTCCGGCTTTGCCGCGGACTATTTGACACTGCTGCTGCTTAAGGAGATTTTAGGGCTGCATTATCTTGCGGCGGTGCCGATTGCGTTTACAATCGGTGTTGCGGTGAACTACCTGATCGGCGTGCTGTTCGTCTTTCGCCGCGGTATCCGCACTATGCGTCTGGAGTTGTCGATGTTTGCTATCATCTCATTGTCTGCGCTTGCGGTAACGGAGCTGAGTATGTACTTGCTGACGGATTTGGTTCACGTTGATTACCGGATATCAAGAATTTTTTCAGGAGTTGTTACATATCTATACAACTTCTTTTCGCGTCGGCTGATCCTGTACCGCAATCATTGCAAAACTTAAGTATAAACCAAGATAAACTCTAAAGTATTGCGCTTGATAGTACAACTCCACACGTGTAACAAACAGCGGAAACGATTCTTCGTTTCCGCTGTTTGTTCAATTATATAAGGATTATGGTTGGTCATCGGGGATTGGTGTTGGAGTCGTTTCAATAACCGGCGTCGGTGTGGCTTTGGTGCCGACCCGGATTTTCTGCGGGTTGCCTGTGTAGGTGTCCGTATGATCCCAAATAGATTCTTGAAGAACACCATCGAGATAACGATCGACATACACGTCAATTACGTAACCCATGCGTGCAGACACAATGATTTCTTCCTCGCCGATATAGAGGGAACTGCTCTCAACAATAATATCTTCGTCCGGTTGAATTTCTTCGATCAACTCAGTACGCGTCTTGTATTCGACGCCGGCGGGCAGTGCTTCACCATAAACCAGCACAGTGATATCCCGCTTGCGGCTGGTGTACATGCTGTTCTTGGATACATAAGAGAAGATATAAACCGGATACTCCGAATTATTCGTAAACTTAAAGTCAATATGACCCGTATCAACCGTTGCATCAAGCCCCTTGTCAACATATGTCGAGGGGAAAGAGTGCTTGCGGCGGGAGAACTCAAAATACGGGTATCCTTCCAACAGCGCGTTGTAAAGCGTCGTACTGACCTGACAGACACCGCCGCCATATTGGCGCGACAGTGTGCTGCCGTCGATAATGCCGTTTGCCTCTTTCCAGCCGTTTTCTTCGTTGCGGTCGCCGACGATGTCGTTGAAACTAAACGTTTTGCCGGGCTTCACAACTTGTCCATTGATCAGCGCAGCGGCCTTCTCAACGTTATATGCGCGGTTGGGGATCAGCGTCTCGCGGGCTTCCTCGGTGTCCTCCGCAGTTCCTTTAAAAGAGTACGTCGTTGTGAAGCTGCCGATGAGCGACATGTGTGCCTGCACGTCCGCAACTGTAATGGAAGGCTGCACAGTTGTCAGCGTCGGTTCTATCGTCGCCTGAAACTGACCGGACTCAATCGTTTCTTTTACAAGCTGAGTCGTAGAATCCACTTCAAGTCCGTAACCGGGGGTGCCTTCAGTGTAACGGAACGTCGGCTTACTGTTGTCCGAGGGTTCAATTTCAACCGTCGCGTCCGTGGGCGGCGTGGTCATATTTTCGTTGATCTCTTCAATGCGCGAAGCAAGCGCTTCTTCATCGATCGAGATCGTTGTGTAATAAACCTGATTTGAGCCGCCGGAAAGCGCCTGCTGAATAATTTCACTGAGGTTGGAGGTTGCGTTCATATCCGTTCCCGTAACGGTCGCGGAAAAATCATCTCCCTTTAGTGTGACGGCAATATTGCTGAGTGCATACGTCTCGTTGGATTCGAGCTGGTCGATGACCTCGTCCGCTGTCTGTCCGGAGACATTTGTACCGTTGATATAAACTTCGTTGCGAAAGCGGCCATCCGCCGTTGTGACGATTTCCGTAGCACTGCAGCTGCGCGCAAGCACGACGACTGCCGTAACGATCAGTACAAGGAAGAGCACCGTCATCATCAGCAGGATCAGCCGACGCTTGCGGTATTTTGCCTGTCGACTGCTGCGGTGGCCACCCGACGATCCGCCTCCCCGATTTGGGGTGTAATAGTATTCCATTTCCTCGTTGATTCCTTCGTAATTGGCACCACGCGCAGACTGAGAATTATCCCCTCGGTGTGCGCCTTGCGGTGTCGATTTTGTTGTATCGGGTAAGCCCGAGTATTTTTCGTACATATTGATCCTTAGGAGGTAATAGTCGCAAATTGTTGCGTTTGCGTGTAAATTGCACGCAAATCATATTATACAACGACAATGCCGTTATCGCAACCTTTCACAGAGTGAATCAAACGTGAACTCTCTCAAAAATTCCCTGCTAAAGTCAGACATTATGCCGTAAAAACGCATAAACCTATTACCGCAATATGAAAAACATTGTATGATTTTAGATCAATTTTGTCAAAGGTATTGACGCGCATGAGCGATCGGGATATTATTATAAATGAACACGTTCATTTAAAAAGGATTGGTATTGTTTGAGAAAGAAAGACGAGCATACGCGCACGCTGCTTTTAAGCTGTGCGCGGGAAATTGCAAACGAACAGGGAATCGCGGCAATTAACATGCGGCGATTGGCTAAGAGCGCGGGCGTTGCCACAGGCACGGTATATAACTATTTTTCCGATAAGGACGATGTTTTGCTTGCGCTAACGGAGGATGACTGGACCCGCGCATTACGGCAACTCAGTCAAATTGTAACAGAAGACCGTTTTTCCGAATGGGTCGGGGAGACCTATTCGTTTTTGCATGCGCACATCCAGGCCTCCGCAGGTGGCATGATGGCCGCGCTGATCAACATTCGGCAGACGGGCTGCACGCGGATGGAAACGATGCAAACCGCGCTTCGTGACATCCTGCTGGAGCAATTACGGCAAGACGGCAATGTGAAAAGCAAAGTTTGGAGTGAGACGTTTACACGGCGGCAGTTTGCAGAGTTTGTACTGGACAATTTGTTGCTTCTTCTGCGAAGAAACGCGCAGGACGCAAACTTTCTTGCTGAAATCGTAGAGCGAAATTTATATTGAGGAGTAAAAATGATGCAGGCAATTATGGAAACAATTTTCGATATAGCGTATCTCACAACGGTGTTAACGCTGGGGATATTACTGATTGTAAAAAGCGAAAAGGGAACACTGACGAAAAAATTCGGCATAATGGCGGTTGTGCTCGGTGGCGGCGACGCGTTTCATCTTGTGCCGCGCGCGATTGCGCTGTGGACAAGCGGAATGGAAGCAAACGCAGCCGCGCTTGGCATCGGCAAGCTGGTTACTTCCATTACGATGACGGTGTTCTATATGATTTTGTACTATATCTGGCGTGAGCGTTATCACGTAACGGACAGAAAGCGTTTTACAATTGCGATGTGGGTGCTTGCGGCGCTGCGCGTCGGCCTATGCCTGCTGCCGCAGAATCAGTGGCTGAGCTATCATCAGCCGTTGCTGTTCGGCGTGTTGCGCAACATTCCGTTCGCACTGATGGGAATCCTCATCATCGTGCTGTTTGCCTCTGAGGCGGCGGAATCGAACGATCGCGCGTTTCGGAATATGTGGCTTGCCATATCACTGTCGTTCGCGTTCTACATTCCCGTTGTGCTGTTTTCTGCATCTTTTCCAGCGGTTGGCGCGTTGATGATTCCAAAGACGCTTGCATATGTTTGGATCGTTTTTATGGGCTGGAATCTGTTTCGTAAAGAGCATACCGGGGATTGACAATCGACTACAAGCTTTCCGGGACACGCTTATGCAGGAGGACTAAAACAAGCGTAAGTAGCGCGCAGGGTATCCACACGGCGGGTTCTCCGATGGATCGGGTGACGAACATGCCGACGACCGCTCCACAGATGAAGAACAGGATAATGCTGTAATACTTCAAGCTGGCGGTCAGCAGCGTGCGGTTTTTATCCTTTAAATAGCGAAACAACAATTCGGTTCCGCTGCGCAGATTTCCGGTGCACATTGTCGTTGCATAGGCAAGCCCGTGCATGGTGCGAAAACTTTCCACCTGGAGCGCGCAGACGAACGATACGGTAATATTGACATACGGGTTGAGCGGCCCGTCCGAAACAAACCCGATGCCAAAGAGCAGTATCAATTCCAAACCGATGATGATCTGCCGCCAGTGGAAGAATTTGTTCGACTTCATAAAGGACTGCACAAGTTCGGCGAGCAGGACGCCCGCGGCGAACGCGATGATCGGGAAAAGGAAATACATGGCTTCGTGCCAGCGTCCCTCGGAAAGACGGAGACCGAGTAAAACCATGTTGCCGGTCTGTGCATTGGCAAAAACACCGCCGCGCGAAAGATAGGTGTAAGCGTCCAGAAAGCCGCCGACAAGCGCGAGCAGTGCACCGACGGAGAGCGACTCCGAACGCTGAATGCCGGTTAATTGATTAAATGTTTTCATGGGCGATCATTCCTTTCATTGCGGACAATCTTATCACAAAGCGCGGTAAAATGAAATCAACTGGAAAAAACGATGGCCTACGGATCCGCCGGTTAGGCTGTCGTTTTCTATTTAAGAGAAGCAAAATAACCATGCATGGGATATTTCTGATAAAGAGGTTGCTAATGGTGTTGCGTCGATACCATATATGGTTATTCACCTGCCGACATATACCATATATGCGAAGACGGCTGTTTCAATTGCTGATTTTCCATTTATATACGAGAAATTAGTACACGAGACGTATGTCGGTGCTGGCCAAGTCAGACCAAGTACATTTTTAGTTGCTTTTTTAAAAGATTACTCAAATTATATTAAAATCAATGATCGTGTTGAACAAAATTGTAAAATAAAATTGCATAGTAACAAAATTGCGAAAAACACTGGAAATCCATTTGGAAAAGGAATATACTCACATAGTGTGTATACAATACTTCTATTAATATTACCTGAAAAATACTGTTGAAGTCCTTAACAAGCCTTTTGTAACTTGGTTTTTTCCATTACGACCCTGCACGACCAGAGGAAAGGTTCTTTTGCTTTGATGACGTTTTCGGCATCTCAAAAGAAAATAAAGCTAGCATTGAGAGCTCTTTTTATAGTGCTCATCGTGCTGGCTGTTTTTTTCGGCGCACAGGCAAGGGCATTTGCAGAAGGTGACGACGGCAGCAATGACGTTACGTCAACGGTGCCGCTGGTTGCGCCAGACGGTGAAGCAACGGTTACGGAACATACCGAAGGCGGCACGACAGGCAACCAGCTTGACGACATCGACACGGATGAGGCGAACAGAACGTTTGAAAACGATCTGCCGTCCGTAACCACCACAACGACGGAGACACTGGACACAAACGGTGCGATAGTCGACACAACGGTAACAAACACGCTGACGGAAACCGGTGAGGCGGTTGATCTTGACACGCCGACAACGGTGACCGGAGATAACACGACTGTATCGGATAACGGCGATACCCGCACGACGGTAACGATTAGTGAGTCGGAAAACGCCATTCAAAAAGCGGTCGACAAGGTCCTTGCTTCCATCACAACCGACAGCACATCGGCAACCATCAGCGTCACATCCGGCACCTATAACGGTGATATCAATATTGTTTCCAACGCCAACGTATCGGAGGACTTCATATTATATATACTGGCGGACGATTCGTATGAAACACCCGCCGAAGGTGAACTGATCGATACGACGACGATCGGTACGCAGGCGGACGGTACGGTCGACGTCAACGGCAATATCTGCGTTGACGGCATAAACGTCGTTCTGGCCGGTTTGTATCTTTCGCTTGAAAAGGTCGTCTCCGCAAAAGGTTCCGACGTTACGGTGAACGGCACGAGCGTGGACGACAGCATCAATGTCAGTTTGGAAGGCGACTCCAGCGCCGTGATCAATGGCGGCGAAGGAAACGACACCATCAGCGTGACTGGAACCGGAGGCGCAACCGACGACGCAAGCCGCGGAACCGTCACGGTCGACTGCGGCGACGGCGATGACCTGGTCAGTGTGGACACCGCGCTGGCACAAAATGCTTCACAGGCAAACGTCAACGGCGGCGACGGCGTGGACCGGCTAAATCTCAGCGGCACACTCAAGGATGGCGGAAGCAGCTCGGCTTCGTTTGACGAGGCGAGCGGTGTTCCGACCATCAGCCTTCAGGACGAATCCGATTCGGTCTTCGCGTTTGCGATCGACACGGTCGAACAGTATACCGACGAGTTAAAGAACAAAGCCCGTGTTGAAATTGCAGCAGCCGAGATTGCGGGCGGCACATATACGGCGAGTCAGCCGTTTACGGATTACGCACTTGCGGCGGCAGACCTGCCGGCAGATATTACGGACATTACCATTGAAGGTAACGGCTTCCTTGCCAATCTGCTGATCAACGGTGATACGTTTACCATCCACAATCTCAACGCCGCAGGGCTCAACGTTACGCTCAACGGCAAGCACATCACGGTGGACGGAATCCTGCAGGCGGCGAACATCCTGATCAACACGCAGGACGATGATACAACGATCAGCATTCCCGTGGACGATATGATCCCCGAGTCCGACACGCTGGACACGCTTCCGATCGACGATGAGACGAGCGTGGACATCAGTATCATGGATGTTGTCTCCACAGCGTCGGTCACGATTGCCGAAAGCGCAAGCCTGCTGGCCTCCGGTTCGGTATCGATCAGCGCGATCACATCACAGTCTAATCCGCTGATCCCGATCCTCGGTACCGGCTTTAATATGATCAATGTCAAGGTCGGCATCGCGACCATCACCATTCTCGGCACAATCGTTTCCGGCGGCAACGTTGACGTTACCGCAAAGACGACGATCACGGCCGAAGCATCCAACTCTTCACTGGCAAAATTTTTCGTGCCGCTGGCCGTCGGCGTCATCGTTGCAAACGCACAGGTGACGATCGGCGAAAACGCATCCATCACGGCGGTCGGTTCAATCACCATTCTTTCACAAACAAAAACTTCATTGATTGTCCGTTCCACCGCGGGTAAGCTTCCGATCTCGCTTGCGGTTTCGGTCATGGTCGCCGACTGCACTGTTGACGTGCTCGGCGACATTACTTCGCAAACCGGAAGCATTTCAATCAAAGCGGCAGGCAGCACGACGGTGCAGACCATCGCCTGCAATAAAGCGCCGCAAACGACGAACACGACGACCAACACCGGAACGAACACGACGGGCGGTACCGGCGGGACGACGTCCTCCGGAAATTCGTTCGGCGGTTTTTTCGCCATCTCGGTCGTTCTGCAAAACGTGCAGGCGTCGGTCGGCGGAGGCGCAACGCTGAACGCCTTCAAAAATATTTCCATTGAATCGGAAGCACTTGAGCAGGTAACGACCCGCGCAACATCAGCCGACCCGATCACGGCGGGCGCCGCAAGTGCATCGTCTTCCAACGGCAGCATGAAGCAAGTGCTCGCCATCGTCAAACAGCTCTTTACAAAAGTGAAAGCGAAGCTCACCGGTCAGTCTGCAGACGCCTTGGGTAAAGGCGCAGACAGCCTCAACGGTGTGGACGGATATACAATCACCGCCGAGACCAACGCGCATGCGTCGATCACAACGCCCGCGAAAGTCAAGGCCGGCGAAACGGCGACGGTCAAGATCACGCCGGACGAAGGATATATATTAGAAGCTTTGACCTATACGTACCTTCCGGCCGGTCAGCAGGCATACGTAACGAAGACCATCGATATCTCCGGCGGAACGGGCAGCTATACATTTGTCATGCCGGAAGCGGCGGTCACGCTCGTTGCTGTCGTGCGGGAGCGCACGGCAGACGATCCGGACGACGACACACTCACCGGCAACCTGTTTGACGAAGAAGATGACAATGGTTCCGGCGTGGAGGATGTGTTTGACAACGGTACCGCGGGTTCCGAAGAAGACAAGGTTGAAACACCTGAAGATCCGGGCGACACTTACGCCATCACGATTTCGCCGGACCTCACAAACGGCGCACTGGTTGTCAGCACACAGCGTGCTGATGCAGGCATCCAAATCGTGATCACGGTGAACCCGAACACGAATTACCAGCTGAAGGCGGATACGCTGAAAGCCTCGGCACAACTCGACGGGCGTACAAGCGTTCAAATGATCGTTGCCAATTCGGCAGGGCAGTATGTGCTCACGATGCCGGCTGG
Organism: Christensenellaceae bacterium; assembly: GCA_963665515.1. Classification (GTDB taxonomy): domain Bacteria; phylum Bacillota; class Clostridia; order Christensenellales; family CAG-138; genus UBA7703. The sequence goes on along the minus strand of OY762278.1, from coordinate 3,091,114 downwards.
TGACGTGACGCTTTCCGCCGAGTTTGAAGAAGCGCCCGAGGACTCAACGACGACCACGGGCAGCACAAGCAAATCTTCGGCGCAGGTTTCCGGCGCGCTGGCGGTTTCCGTTTCTTCCAATAAAAATAAGGCATACATCGACACGACAGGTTCCATCACCGCGGGCGGCACACTCGCCATCAACGCCGCGGCGACCACGCAGAGTTCGTTGCTGGCGGATGGTTCTCCGGTCGGCACCGGCGCTTCAAGCGACCTAGATCCGTTGAACCCGGCCAATTCAACGGCAGGCGAAACGGATGAGGTTACGATTGAGCAGACCAAGGAAACGGCGGACGGCAGACAGATTGTCATTGCCATGACGCTCAACGGTACGGTATCGTTCGTTTCCTTTAATACGACTGACAACAAAGCGGCGTTCCAATTGGCGATCCGCCAGGGATACAAACTGACCGACGGCAGCTTCCAGTATAGCTACACCGATCCCGAAACCGGCACTCCCGTAATCGGGAATGTGACCGCGGGTTCCGGCGATAGCTACTACATCACGATTCCTGAAACGCTGGCGGTCAATGTTCCGATCAACATCACCGCGGCGTTTGAGGCGGAGCGTTACAACATCACTCTTCCGGCTTCCGGCGTCACCGGGCCGACAAGCGCAAAGAAGGACGACGAGGTTACCCTTGAAGTTGTGCAGCAGGAAGGCAAGACCGCAAACGTAACGGTCACCGGCGCAACGCTCTCCATCGTTGACGGTGCGTATTCCTTCATCATGCCTGCGCAGGACGTCACGGTTGCCATTGCATATGTCGATAAAGCAAGCCTGCTGGAACTCACCGGCGACGCTCTTACCTATTTAAATGCATCCGACACCAGAGTCGACAGCGGAGAGACAGTCGCGTTTGAACTCAACGCGGACGCTGTCGCTTCGGGTAAGAATTTTACAATCACCGTAAAACTTTTCAAGCTGGATTCCACCAGCGGGGATTATGTGGAAGACACCAGCGTGACCATCAGCGTGGCGGACAACAAGTTTACCGCTCCTAACGGGTTGAACGCAAACAGCAAGCTGGTCGTCAGCGCAAGTGCGCAGAACAAAGCATATCAGGTGAACACAGCAACCGTTGAAAACGGAACCATCAGCGCACCGGCGTATGCCGACGCGGGCGAAACGATTACCATCACGGTCACGCCGAGTGCCGGATACAAACTCAAAGAAAACTCCCTGAAAGCAAAAGCGGTCGAAACGGCAAGCGAAGTCATCGTTACCATCACGCAGGACGCAAACGGCGCGTACACCTATACGATACCGACGCCGACCGGCGGTGCTTCCGCAAGCATGAGCATTCAGCTTTCAGCCGAGTTTGTAACCGATCCAGATTATACGGGCGAAACGACAACAACGACCACGACGAAGAAAAAGACATTCGCGTTGGGCGTTGGCGTTGCGGTTTCGATTGCAATCCATAAAAACTATGCGTATATCAAAAATGGAACAATTACGGTAAACAGCCTTGAGATTACCGCAACGTCCGGAAGCGACACGAGCAACTTGATCTTCAATGCGGATTCAAAAGCCGGATATTCGCAGGGCGATTTCGGAATCGGCGGCGCAATCACTGTCATGGTCGTCAGCGCAAAAACGAAAGCATTGATCGGTGAAGATGCCATCGTTACCCTTGGCGAAGAAGGAACTCTTACGCTTACGAGTTCGTCCAGCCAAACATCGTCCATCAGCGCGCAGTCGGTCAGCACCGGAACGGCGTCGCGCGTCGGTGTCGGCGCGGGCATCGCTGTTGCCGTTATCGGCATCGACGTGATTTCCGTTGTGGCGGATGGAACAAGCATTACGGTAGCAAACGACGCATTTCTAAAAAACATAGCAATTTCAGCAGACAGCGACAACGGCGAAACGATGAAAGCCGAAGCCGGTTCCGCTGGTGGCATTTCCATCACTCCGGTTCTAGCGCTGCTGATCTCCGGCGTGCATGTCGAATCTGCGCTCGGTCAGTCGGCACAACTTTTGAAAACAAGCGAAGACGTCGCCGTTTCGTCGAACAGCGCAAACGCACGCGAGCTGGCGGCAAACGCCGCGGCGGCGGGCGGCAAGGTAGGCGTCGGCGCATCCTTTGCGATCTCCATTTTGAACGACAGCTCCACCGCCGCGCTGAAGCGCAGCGTGTATGCCAGAAACGTAAAGATCAAGGCCGTTGGCAGGAGCTCGCTGAAATCTACGTCACGAGCAGGTTCGCAGGGGTCGTCCAGCCGTTCGAGCAGTTCAGCATCTTCGTCCACAACGACACCAGACGGCACATCTAAAGAGGATGACAAAGGAGAGGCGGACAAACAAGCCGACAAAGGCGTTGGCGGCGCCGCAAAGCTTGCCGCCATCACCGGCAGTTCCAATGTAAGCACAAGTTCGGTCAACAATCAAAACATGAATCGTCAGCCGTCGCAGACCAGCGAAGGCAACATTCAGGTTGCCGCCGGCTTTAATCTCAATATTCAAACAAACTATACGGAAGCATACATTGCAGGCGGCTGCGCGGTCACGGCATATGTTCCGGCTGGTAATCCGGCCGACACGGAAGCCGGAACGATCAGTGTGGAAACCTACAGCGATACGGACGCGGCAATCTATGCAAACGCCAGCGCAACCAAAGCAAAAATCGGCGTAGGCGTCGCCGTTGCAATCAACATCGTATCCTATGACACCCTTTCGCATATCGACGATGCGACGATCCAGGCGGAAACGCTTCGCATCATCGCGCATATGTACGAATCGGCAAAGAAGGAAACGACGGACTCTTCGGACAGCGGTTTTTCCAGTGGCAACATCATTGAACAGCTCGTCGAGCAGGCCATTACGGAGATTATCAACGAGTTGGCCGATTTGATGGGACTGTCCGATCTGCTGGATGAAACCACGCTGGACGATACTCTGACCGACCTGATTTCCGACATCGCCGGATCGGCCGTAGACACGCTGCTCTCCGGAACCGGACTGGAAGGTTTGGTCAGCTCCGATATTGAAACGAAAATCACGAGCAAACTTGCAACGCTCGGTACTGACCTGACGGACGTGCTGCGAGAACAGGTTGCCTCTTCCATACTGACTCTGATTCTCAACAAAATACAGGAAACGGTCACCCCGGGTTCAACGACATCGGAGACTTTGTCGTATGGCGATCAGATCAATAAGATGGTCAGCAATATTGCAAACGAATTGTTTGCCGATATCGTCGACATCGACCAGATGAAAACTTTCTTTAAGAGCAACATCGCCGCCCAGCTGAAAACCAAGATGACGCAGATCCTCAAAGATGCAGGGAAGGCGCTCACGACGACCGCGCTCGATGCGCTGTCCGGTTGGCTGGATTTGCCGATTGAGGAAACCGACCTTGGGCCGGGACACGAATTCGTAACACAGGCGGTTGCAGGCGCGGGCGCTTCGAACGTCGGCGTTGCCGGCAGCGGCGCAATTGCGATTATCACCGGCAATACGCAGGCATATCTTGCAGGCGTGACCGATGCAGGTACATATATCGTTACGGTCAACGGCGATACCGAGATAGACGCATATGCACGCCAGAAAGTATCCTCTGTGGCATCCTCGGCGGTCGGCAGCGACGGCATGGCCGATCAAAACCTGACAGCCGGCGGCAGCACCGACACGGGCGACGGCAGCAGCGCGGGCACACAATATGATACGAAGACCGAAGGCAAGTTCGTCATTGGTTCCATGCAAAATGGACAGGTTTCGGTCAGCGGAAACACGCTGAGCGTGACACCGGACAGCGGATACAAACTCACCGGAACACTGACGGCGGTTCGCAGCGATACAGGCAAAAACATCATTTTAACAGACAACGGCGACGGAACGTATACGTTTGTCGAGCCAACCGGTTCGGATGCTCTGGCCGAAGGGGCAACCATCAGCATCAGCGCCATATTTGAAGAGGACCTCAAGACAATAACGGTGACGACCCCGACAAACGGCACGGCGAGCGTTACGGATGTGACGAAGACCGCGGCAGCGAGCGCAAAGGTTGGCGACCGGCTGCTCATTAAGGTCACGCCCGCCGAAGGGTATACGCTGGATCATCTGGAATACACCTATACGCCGGAAGGCGGAACGGCGACTACAAAGCAAATCGTAACGGTAGACGACAAAGCAAATAACATATACACGTTCTATATGCCGGACGAGAACATTCAGATCAACGCTGTGTTCCGCGCACTGGCAGAAGGCGAAACGGTAACGACGACCCCAACCAACACGACAAGCAAGGGCAAGACCGTCGGCGTTGGCGCATCGTTCACTCTGAACATTGCAACCTTTGAAGTGGAAGCGGGTGTTGGTGACAACCGCACTCTCACGTCCGGAACGATCTATATCAATGCGCAAGGTCGGCACGATCTCAAGACGGTGTCCGTCTCAGGAACCGATCCGCTCTCCGGAACAGACAATACGACCGGATCGACTACCGGAACGTCCACCACTGCAAAAGATATTTCAATCGACGCTTCCGCTGCAGTCGGGCTCGTATTCAACACGATCCGAGCCTATGTCGGCAGCGGCGCTAATATTGTTACGACCGGACTGGACACGATTAACCTCGACAAGACGGCATATGAAGACGGCGATCCGGCTGCGGAAGAAAACGCGGATTATGTTAACTTCTATTTCGGTTCGAATTACACTTGCACGACACTGACGAAAGCCAGCGGTTTCTCCGTGGGTTCGGGTACGGCGGTTGGCGCGGCGGTAGCGGTCAACATCTCATATTCGGACGTCGATACAGAGTTTTACGGAAACGGAACTGTCAACGGGACGGCACGAATTGTTTCTTATGTATATAGCGCCGATGAGAGTCAGGCAATTGCAACCGCGATGGGCTCCGATATGGAACGCATGCTTTCCAAATTCAGAAAAGCAGCCGACGGCACGGAGAAAACAGCAAACGATATTGCACAAGGCAATTATACTGACGATGACGTTCAGGGTGACAACACAAACAATCAGACCGCCGGAAAGATCAACGGCGAACTGGATAAAAACAACGATACGCAAGAAGAAGGCGGAACGAACACAACACAGGCCAATAACAACCTGTCGCTTTCGAGCAACGCGATGCGTAGTCAAAACACGACCACAACGGGAACGCCCGACAGCACGACCAATCAAGCCAACACAACCACAAACAACAACACAAACGGCCTGACTGGCACGAACAACCAGACGCAATCCACAAAGATTCAGGTTGCGGCGGCGGTTGCGGTCAATATCACGCATCATTATGCGGAGGTCGATATTTCCGGCAATCTGTCGGCTAAGACGTACGGCATCCTGTCCGATAACGACGGCAACTTCAGAAGCCTCGGCACCGGCGTTGCTATGAGCCTTGCTTCCAGCAGCAACTCGATTGCGGTCGGCGTTGCGGTGTCGGTCAACGCAAACAAAGCGTCCGTATCCATCGCTGGTAGTCTGACGGCGACGGACGGAGACCTGAAGGCAGAAGCACAGCTCACCCAAAACATGGATGGGGAGTACAGAGGCCTGCTCGGCGCGCAGGCGCTTGCCGGTTCGGTAGCGGGCAGCGATAGCAGCCTTTGCATTTCCGGCGCGCTGGCAATCATCGTTTCCAAGGCGGAGACGCTGGTAAGCATTGCGGATTACGCACAGTTGACCGCCACGAACGGACAGGTGAAACTATCTGCCCAAGACCAAAGCAAGCTTGCGGTCCGCGCTGGCGGAATCAGCATCTCGAAGGGATCGAAAGTCGGTCTCGGCGCGTCGTTTGCTCTGGTTTTTGCACGCAACGTTGTAATGTCCACAATCGGCGAATACGTTCAGATTAACGCGGCGTCCTTCCTGCTCCGTGCGGCCAAACAGCGCGTAGATTTCTCGGATTACGAGTCGACGTTCGACATGAGCCTGCTGCTGACGGACTCCACAAATGCAAGTGCCGATGCAGACAAGGGAATTATCGATATTAAGAAAGGTAGCAGCGACAAGGACGGATACTCCGTTACAATCAACGTCAGCACGGATACTGTGCTCGATGCAATCGACCTGCTCAATTTCCTTTCTTCCAATAATTATTATGCCGAATCGATTGCAGGCGCAGTTAGCGGTGGCTCCGGCGGTACCGCATCGGTAGCCGGATCGATGGCGTGCGTATTTTTCTTTAACACGACCCAAGCATCGATCGGGAATCACTCAACTATCAATGTCACCGGCGACGCGGAAGTGACAGCGACGGCAGACACAAACGCGCGCATCATTTCCGGCGCAATTTCCGCCAGCTCGTCTAAGGTTGGCGTTGGATTGACGGTTGCCGCGCTTGCCAATTCCGATTATGTCGACGCAATCGTCGGCGAATATGTTGTAATCAACGCGGGCGGCAATTACGCACAGAATGCAGTTTCCGATTCCGATTATATGGCAATCACAATTGCCGCGAGTGTGTCGACCTCCGGATCGGGCGTCGGCGGCGTCATCGACGTCATCGTCATGGACAACCATGTGTCGTCCACCGTTGGCCAGTATACGGCAATCATTGCAGGCTCCGACCTGAGCGTGTGTGCAGAGTCTTCGGCAGAATTGCTGCTCGTTGCGCTTTCAATTGCGGGTGCAGGCGGAAAGTGTGCCGTCGGTGGTACCGTTGCGGTCGTGGTTACGAACACGGTTACGCTTGCCGAAATTGCAAACGATGCAAACCTCATCAGCACGGGTGGATCCGTTACCGTGGGTGCGGCATCCTACGATCAACTCATCAATGTCCTTGCGGCGGCTTCTGCATCGACGGGCGGCACGGCAATTGCCGGCACGCTTGGCGTGCTGATCGCCTTGAATCATACAACCGCAACGGTTGGCAGCGATGCTGTTCTTTCCGGCCTAAACGACGTATCGGTCACGGCAACGGGAAAAACCTGGATGCTGGTGATAGGAATGTCGCTCAGCGCTTCCAGCCAAAATGCTGCGGGTGCGACCATCAGCGTCAACGTGTTGGAACGCACCATACAAACGCTGATTGGTGAAGGTGCGGCGCTTACGTCGACCGGCGGAAATGTCGTTGTGCAGGCAACCGGCGAAAACTTTACACTGATGCTGACGCTGGCTGTCGGCGCTTCTGGCTCCACAGCATTGTCCGGCACCATTCCGGTGCTGGTTGGACTCGACACGGTACGAACGGAAATCGGACAAAGCGCGCGGTTGACGGCATATGACTCGGTCGGCGTAATTTCCAATCTCGACAATCATACTTATATCGTCAGCGGTGGTCTGGCAGCGTCCGGAAGCAATGCTGTAGGCGCAACGATCTCTACGGCGGTTTATACGAACACTGTTGAGACGATTATAGGACAGAGTGCGGCTATTCTTTCCGGCGGCATAGGCTCCGGCATCATGGTACCGAATCGTTCCGCCAGACGGCGCGGCGTGATCATCAGCGCAACCGCTTCTGAAGACATGGTGCTGGTTTCGATCGGCGCGGCAGCTTCGGGCAGTGTTGCGGTGAATGGCGTTATCAACACACTGGTCATGAGAAACATCGTCCGCGCACAGGTACAGCCTTCGGCAAGCATCGTTGCGACGGGTACGGATACCTACACGGTCGCCGAAAGCGGCGGAACTGAAGAACTCTGCAGCGGCGACGTTGTGGTCGAGGCAGACGATGATTTCATAATAATTAATCTCGCAGGCTCACTGTCTGCGAGCGGTTCGGTCGGCATTGGCGCAACGGTGGTTACGCTGGTGTTCATGAAGAACGTTACGGCGGATGTAAGTGCACTGGCAACCATCAACGCAGGTGGAAGCATCCGTGTGCTGGCAAGCTCCAATGATAAACTCTTCCTGTTGGCAATCGCTTTCGGCGCGGCCGGCTCAACAGGCATTGCGGGTGGCGTAAATGCTCTGGTCTTTAGAAATGTTGTTACCGCGGCATTGGGTGGCACGGCAAATGCACAACGCAACGTGCTTGTTCAGGCAAAGACGGATTCGTTGCTTGTTAACGCAGCGTTCGCGGTTGGCGGCGGTGGTACGGCGGGTGTAACCGCAATTGCCGTTGTTACGTATTTCTACAACCAAACGCTTGCATATGCGCATGCAAACGCACAGATCACCGCGACTTCCGGAAACATTGCAATCAACGCATATTCTGAAGAATTTGTCACTGCTGATGCTGCAGGAGCTGCGGTCGGCGGGTCGGCCGGTGTCGGCGGCACGCTTGACGTCATCATTACACAGGTTATCACAAAAGCATATACGGAATCGGCCGCCACGTTGAATGCGGGTGGAGACATTGATGTCGTCGCCTGTGATGAGTACGGCCTGCTTGCTGTTGTTGCAACTATCGGCGGCGGTACGGCAGGCGTCGGCATTACGATTCTGGCAAGCGTGAGCTTTAATACAATTGAAGCGTCAATTGGCGCAGATAGTATTCTCACGGCGAACGGGGATATTTCCGTAACCGCCGGATCAAACCGCGACATTCTTTCGATTGTTATGGCATTCGGTGCGGGTGCTGCGGGCGTCGGCGTTTCGCTTAGCGTTGTCGTATCCGGAAGCAAGATGAGCCAGGATGCACACGATGCAATCTATTCTTCCGAAGTGCAGGAAATCTACACGCACGATGGTAAAGATTATTACGTCTACCTCGACGATAGTGGCAAGCGCCTTTATGAATATGTTGAGGACGGCGTTTCCGCGTTCTATTATCTGGAAGGCGATTCCATGGTTTCAACCAGCTATTCCGGCGAAAAGACGGCGGTTATGGTTGAAGCCGAAACAATGGACCCGCAAGATCAGGTTGACGAAGCGTTCAATCAAGCGAACCCGCATGCGGCGGACGGCAAACCGACCGACAGCCTTGATGACCTGCTCGCTGGTGACGGACAGAAGGCCGAAGACCTTGACCCGGGCAGCAGTGATTACGGTCAGAGCGACGACGGCAGTGACAGCGAGATGAACGACGACACCTATGACGGCACGGTCGACAACTCAGTTGTGCATTCGTCCCGCATAGGAAATCTGCGTGATTCGACTTCTGCGGTCGTTCGTGCGGGAGCCCAGCTTATCTCAAACAATGGCGACATCAGCGTTGCGGCAAACGACCATATCAATGCGAACATGATTTCCGGAACATTCGGCGTTGGTGTTTACGCAGGCGTCGGTGTTGGCCTTACAGTTGCGGTGCTGTTCAGCAATGTTAACGCAATGGTTGAAAGCGACGCGGTGCTGAGCGCACCGAACGGTGATATCAGCGTAAAGGCGGCTTCGGGGTCCGAATCAGAAGCAATTGAAGAAATCAACGAAGACACACAGAAGGTCAATGAACAGGTTGCCGATCTGATTTCAGACAGTAACACGTCCACGATCCGGCTCATATCGGTTTGCGGCGGCGGCGGCCTTGCGGGCGTTGGCGTTACGATTGCCGTGTTGACCGTGTTTACAGAAGTGTATAGTTGTCTTGCGGGCGATGTTGCCGCGGCAAAGAATGTATATGTCAATGCGGACGTAAACTTTGGTCAGGTACTTACCGGTACGCTGGCAATCGGCGCAGGCTATGTCGGTGTCGGTGTTTCTGCCGCTGCCGTGTATTATCAGGCAAAGGCAACGTCTGCCATCGCCGGTGACGCAAATCTCTCCAATATTACGCACGCCATAGACGTTACGACGACCGGTTCAACCTGCGCAATTGCGGTGGCCTCGGCCATCAGTGCGGGTGTGGTTGCGGTCAACGCGGGCATGGCAATCTCCATCAATCGCACGCGTATCGATACGTTTATCGGTCAGGGCGTTACTATTAATGCTCCATCTGCGCAGGTCGGTGTAAAAACGGACTTCACAGCCAATGCAATCGCCTTTACAATCGGCTTGTCCGTCGGCGGCGTGGCGGTTGGCGCAACCGTGGCAATCGTCATCAACCTGCTGGATTCTTACACATACATCGGCATAACGCCGGTCGGCTCAGTGGCTGACGGCTCGTCCGCCGCAATCAAAGGGAAGATCACCGCAGGCAGCATCAACGTTACAAGCGACGTTACGGGCGTAACGACTGTGTATGGCTTTGGCGTGCGCGGCGGAATCGTCGCCGTCAACGGCATCGTTGCGCTCGGCTTCAACCGCGCGACCGGCTATGCGGCGATCAGCGGCGCAAATCTGGAAGCAGGCACAATTACGGTAACCGCCGTGCTTTCGGGCGATACAACGGTAACCACCACCGGCTTGATTGCGGGCGGCGTTGCGGTTGGCGCAACGGTTGCGCTTGCGCAGATAAAATCGAAGAACGTCGCGCTGGTCGATCTTACCGGTGCAACCATTACGGCAAGCACGCTGAATGTAAACGCCGGAACGTCGACGGCCCCGTATAATTCACAGGCGATCGTTACGGTCGTTACCGGAACTGCGGGAGCAATCGCGGTTGCGCTGAACTTTGCTATCGCGATCAACGCCTCCGAAAACGTTGCAAAAGTCATCGGCACGTCCGGCACGCTCAACGCCGGAAACCTCAAAATTTACGCGGAAGGCAATACGCGGGCATATGCAATCATTGCAAACGTCAGCGTCGCGGCGCTCTCCGTCAACATCTCCGTATCCAGTGCAACACTGGTCAGCACGCAGATTGCAGAACTGAATGCAAGCTCCGCTGTAACATTGACCGGAGCGCTGAACGTGACGTCCAAACAGAATTATACGCTGAACATCTATTCGAGCTTCCTGCTCCAGATTACCGATCGCTTAACCGATACCATCAGCGGCAGGTTCTCCACAATGGCACAGGCATACATCTTTGCGGCTTCCGCGGCGGCAACGTCGGTTTCGGCCAATGTGACAACGGCGGTGGCCAGCGCAACGGGCCGCGCAAAAGTGGAAGCATCGAATTTGACCGTGAACGGCGCAATCAATGTCTACAGCTACAGCAGATCAACGGCGCAAGCAAAGGTGGATAATATCACGTTTGCGTATGCCGCCGTAGGGCTGATGACAGGATTTGCCTATGCATCGGGCACATTTGAGGCCATCGTTGTCAGCAACGGCTCCATTACTGCGGGCAGCATAAATGTCATCAACAGCTTTACGTCCGATGCAACGGCCGACTTGTCGCCCGCGGCGGCGGGCGTTCAGGCCGCGGCATACAGCGGCAGCGTAAACGTCAGCTACGCGGAAGCAAACACGGCCGCGAAAGCGTATATCAGCGGAACCGGTCAAATCACCGCGGGCGCGGTTGCAGTCCGCTCCATCGGAACGGTTACAGCATACGCCGTCGTGCGTGGCGTTGCGGTTTCGGTCAATTTCGCAAAAGTCGCGCTTAACGAGTGTTATGCAAAAGTAACGGCCACGCAGAATGCGTATATCGAAAACGTAACGATTTCGGCAAGCAGTTTGGATGTATATACACGACTGAACAACAGTGATGAGACTGGCGCGGTCGCCGAGGTTGGAAGCAGCGGCGCATCATCGAAGAGTGTATCCATCTCCTTCCTCGACGGAACAATCAGTCTTGCGCAGGCAATCTTTACCGCCAGTTCGCATGCATATATCAGCGGCGCTTCCATGGCCGTGAGCGGAACGGCGTCGGTCAACACACAGGCGCGTTCCTACGCAAATGCGGATATCCTTACATCGCAGTACAGCATCTCCGTCATCAGCGTATCGCTGCTGTCGACCTATGCGAAGGCCGAAGGCGACTTCTCCGCGTATATCGACAGTACCGGCGCAAGCATTCTTGCGGGAACCATCACTGTTAATACAGAATATTATGCCGTTGCATATGCGGCGACCGGCGCGGCCGGTGGCCTTGGCGTTTCGATCGCGAGTGCATCGTCGAATCTCGCGTTTGCATCCAACCACGTGACGGTTTCCAGCTATATCTGCGGCAGCGGTAGCATCACCTCGACGGGCAGCGTCAATATTCTCACGGAAGGTTACACGAAATCTACGGCAATCGGCAGAACGCATTCATTCTCCGTTAGCGCTCTGAAAGTCGCCGTCAATGTTATCGAGGCTACGCTCAATATCGACCAGTCGGCCTATGTGAATTCGACGGGAACGATCAATATTGTCAGCGGCTCACTGAATGTGCAAAGCGAAATCTTCCGTACCGGTGAATTCGGCATGGCATCGGCAAGCGTCGGCGGGTCCGGCGCGGGATTAAGCATTGCACTGATCGGCGCGACCGTCAACGAAGCAAACGCGATTGCAACGAGCGTCAACAAGGCTTATATCAGCGGCGCCGGTTCCATCACCGCCAATTCGGTGACGATCAAGGCCAAGACGATTACGGAAGCGAATGCACAGGCAAAGAAGAGCCTGACAGTCGGTTTGCTGACAATCGGCAGTCTTTCCGCGGTAGCCACAACCGGCGATTTGGTGCAGGCGTATATTTCGGCAACGCAAATTGAAACGCACAGCGGCGATGTTACCGTTTCTGCGATCGGCAACACCACGGCATATGCATTCTGCGAAGAAGCAGGCGGCGTTGGTCTGGTTTCCGGTTCGTCGACAAAGGCGGAAACATATGTTGGAACGAGTAGCAGCAAACAATCGGTAACCGCGGGCGTGAAAGACGGCGCGGATATCACCTGCGCCGGTAACGTAACGATCCGCGCCTATAACTCGGGCTCCGCAAGATCGGTCGTCGAACGCGGTATGACCGCTGCGGTGGTTGCCGTTTCCGAATCCAAACTGCCGACACATTCCTGTTACTATACAAGTGCTTATGTAACGAATAATTCGTCTATCACAGCAGACGGCAGCATCAGCGTGCTGAGCGAAGACTTTACGGCGGCGGTTTCCAACGCAACCGCAACACAAATTGGCTTTGGAATCAACGCGGGCGATACACGCGGAACAAACTACATGAACGTTACCAATCTGGCAAACGTTTCGGCCCACTTGATTGCAGGCGGCAGTTTGAGTGTGCTGGCAACGTCCAATGCGGACATGTATGCAAAGACGTACGCCGACGGCGGTGGATTCTTCTCCGGCGATCTGATGAAAGCAATCAACTCGCTGTCCCGCGCGACAACGATCAATATAGGCACGAATTCCGTGCTGACGGCGGACTTCGGCGATCTGCTGATCAAAGCGTCCGCGGGTGAAAATGACAATATTTACACCTACGCAAAGATTTCCTCCGGCGGCGTTGTCGCGCTGGGCAAGGCAGAGATAACGACCACGGTTAACTCAAATGTGACCGTGAACGTATCGGCTGGCGTGGGTATGCAAGACCGGTTCAACACCGTCAGTATTTATGCTGATTCGTCGCTCGACAGTCTCTCTGCCATTGCATATGTCAATACAAGCGGACTCGGCGTGCGCCCGTATGCCAAGGCAACGACGAATGTTACACTGAACAGCAGCGTCAACATTTCGGGCTCGAGCAGCAACGCGGTGACGATTGAAGGCCGCTATGTGAATATGTCTTCGTTAGTCAGCCAACTCTACGTTTACACCTATACATACGCCAACGGCAAAGCACTCGGCGCAGACGTGGACGCAGACACCAACATGAATGTGAATATCACGTCGGCGACGAGCCTGACCTACGTCAGAATCACCGGACATGATGAAACATACATTGCGGCGTCTTCCAAGCCGGCGTACCATTCGCACAACATTTACGGCGTTGCGACCGCAAGGTTGAATGCAATCGGCGAAGCGGTGGCGGCTGTCGATATTGACGGTACGATCACTGCGACGACCTCGATCAACACGGGCGTTGTGTTCATCGGCGCATATGTCACCGTTACGAAGGTCAAGTATAACGAGGACCGCACGGACGACGATCGCAACACGTCCGGTTTCATCGTAAAGCGCAAGACCGGCAGCAACGATCTGGACTCCGAAGGCAGCGCAACCGTTGCTGCTGGAACGCAGCTGCACCTTGGCGACGCCGCGGGCGGCATCTATATCGATATCTCCGGCACGCTGAACAATTACACCGTGCGTCAGGTGGGCCTGAAGAACGAAAGTCAGATTTGGACAATCAGCGGGGATTCCATCACCTTCCGACAGATTTCGAACGCCCTGCCCGGAACGGCAATTCTCAAGGCGTCGTATAGCTCGCTGCTTGTATACGATCAGTCGTACATTCCTTCCGTAACGATCACAAACAGCACGGCACTGAATATCGTACTGCTCGGCATTACGGTGCAAAACACGAACTTTATCCGACCGACGATTCGAAACAGCTGGGGACTGCCGGTTTCCATGCCGTCCGGCTATGGCACGAGCGGCAACATCACCCTGAGCAAGAGTGTGGTAACGACGCCGACCATTACGATTACAAACGAACAGGACGGCTCAGTTGCAATCAACGGTATGATCGCCAACAGCACGGGCGACGTCAACATCATCTGGACGGGTGAGATCGGCGGCGATCTGACCGCCGTTCAGGAAGTCACGTCCATTTCGGCGGCCGTCAACGTTGCGCCTGTTTGGGCGAGCAGTCTGACAATTACGAACGCCGGAAGCATCGGTGCCGCTTCCTACATGGTTGGGGAGACGGAAGTAACCCAGAGCTTTAACGCATATCTTTTCAATATCAGTGGAAGCGCATCCTATGTCAACGTTTCGGCGAGCGGCGGCATCTACATGCAACTGACGGCTGCGGAGCTGCTGCTGCTGAATTCGACCCAATGGGCGACGAAGCCATGGGAAGACGAGAGCGCAACGTCCGGTGCGAATATCGACATGCGGATGCAGTCGATCGTGTCCGCAACCGGTGATATCGACATCGACCTGCCACAGGGCGTCCGCGCATATCAGCTGATGAATACCAATACGCTGACCATGCCGGTTCCCGGAACGCTGGAATACGTCACCGACGCGCTGACAACGCTTTCCCAGAATGTCACGATCGCGGGAATGGACGCGCTTGAATACTACCTGACCAGTTATGACCCGTTGAGCGACGTCTATTGCTTCCTGCTGCCGAACGACACGTATCTGTACACGGATTCACTTGGCAATGTCATGCGAATCACCGAAGGCGGTGTTGACTTTGCCGTCAGCGACTTTGAATTCACGACCGACGAAAGCGGAGATGTCACAAATATTACGCTTGCTGCCGGTGTATCGATCGATCTGGCAACCGGCGAACTGACGGTTGAAGACAACGGAAGTTACGAATTGCTGCTGTCTGCCGTCAGCGGTACTTGGCTCATCAACAACATCCGCCTGAGCGCGGGCAGCATCGATCTTGTGCTGTCCACGACGACTGCGGAAATCGTAGACGGCGTTCCTGTCTACACGTCGCAGGATAACGTCGTATCGCTTTCATATTGGTGGAGCTATGGCACGCTGACCTATTACTATATCAACGGCCTGTATCCGCATGTAGACACGGACGGAGTATATTACCTGATCGCGTATGATTCCAGTGACGATACATTCACGCCGTACCTGATGGAAGGCGCGGTTTCAATCACGTCGGGTTCAAGCAGTGACAGCCTGATAACTTACCATCTGATGACCGACGACGGCGAACCGCACACCGTTACCATGAACAGTGGTACGGTTTATTATGAACTCAAAAAGGAATACTATAACGGAAGCGTCCTTGGCGAAGCCGTGTCGCGCGCATCCAAGGTGTTCACTGTAAACGGTCTTGCGTCGGTGCAAATTACGTATAACTATAATACCGGCAAGTGGTATTACGGTAGCACCGAATTGAGCATCAACAAGATCAACGGCATGTACTATGTGCCGGATAATTACACGAATTCGAATACCGCGCTAAACAGTATATATGATTCCCTCAAGGGGAGATATTGGACGGTCAGTCTGCAGACCGACACGCGTTCGGATTACAGCAGTTGGTCGGCGCAGGGCGACAACAAATTTTATTTCGCGGTCTTTGCATACAAAGAAGATGATACGAATCATTACTGGGTCAACAAGACGTCGCTTTACACCTACTCGCTGAACATCAACTGCACGACGACAGTCCCGCTGTCGCTGATGCTCACGGCCAACGAGAACAAAGGCGATGGAACAAGCAGCACGCAGCCCAGCAAGGATTACACGCTGACCTTTGGAACGCCCGTTGGCGAGACGACCTACACAGCGACATACACGACCTCCGTTTACAACGATGCGACCTCCACCTGGGAACTCAAGGAAACGACCGTTGAAGAACAGGGATACGCACAGGCGATCCTGAACATTCAAGGGCTTGTTGAGAATGTTCCGATCAAGGCTGTTGCGGCAATCCCTGACAACAACATGGTCGGCACTGTTTCCGGTTATCGCGTAACCGAAACGCTGTATGTGACCACAAACGGTCTTGCGGTCATGATCAATGAAAACAACATGATCAACGGCAAGTGTTTCTCGGCAAAGTTCGACGGTACAGAGTACCATTCGGATTATCTCAACGCGACGGAACTTGGCGAAACGTCCAAGTACAGCTCGCTAGAGGTCGACGAAAACGGCAATGTCATCTATACGGACGAGAACGGTTATGTTTACCGGTTGGAAGGCAGTTCGTTCGTGTACACCGGCATGAAGACCGGTGTGGAAGATATCACCGGGCAAAGTGCGATTGAAATCATCCAGAATGGATTCTTCCTGGATGCAATCACTGATGGCGACGGGAACATAACAGGATATCGTACGGCGCTTGGCGCTGAATTGTCGGAGGTTGAAGCCCTGCAGGTGTTCAGCCTCAACGGCAGCGGTGCGTTTAAAGATGCGACGGGGAATATTTACTTCTTTAAGAGTGGCGAGATCATCTGTAAGCAAAGCGGCGTTTCCGACATTTCCGGCTCGGTAACAAAACAGTGGCTGCTGGACAATGCGGATTATGTATACACCGCGGACAACGGAGAAGTCTATGTGTTCGACCGCAACCTGACGGAATTGGATGCACTCTATCTGGTTTACGGCGTCAATGCGGCAAACCCGAATTATACGGATGAGAACGGTAACGTCTATCTGTTGGTTGGAAACAATCTGGTCTATCAGGGCGCGCCGTCCGACATAACGATTACGGCAGCCGAAGCATTGACGGATCTGAACGGCATGGTCGTCGGCTATACGATAGACGGCAAGGTCTACCT
Organism: Christensenellaceae bacterium; assembly: GCA_963665515.1. Classification (GTDB taxonomy): domain Bacteria; phylum Bacillota; class Clostridia; order Christensenellales; family CAG-138; genus UBA7703. The sequence continues at coordinate 3,074,047 of OY762278.1, read as the reverse complement.
GATAACCGAAGGCGAACTCGGCGGCAGCGACGCGGCATACCTGCTGTATACGACGGTGGACGACGCAACCTACGGCTTCTACTTCAAAATTGACGAAACGACCAACCGCTACACGCTGGACGGAGACGGGAACCTTGTTTACGACGGCACCGCTCTACCGAGCGGCATGAACGACAACTATACGGAAGACACGCTTCCGTCAGGAACGACGACACTGACAACGGACGGCGAAGGAAAAGCACTGACCGTCAGCGTCAACGACGGATATATCTACGACGTGCATTATGAAGACGTTACTGTAGGCGAAGAGACGGTAACGGTAGTTACCTACACATACAGTGGAATGATGACGGGCATTTCAGGTATCACAGCATCCACGATGATTGATGATGTCGAAAATAATGCGGACCGCCTGTATGATGCGGAAGACCTGAGCAAGACCTTTGCCGCCACGATCACCGGCGCCGAAGCACTCGCGCTGCTTTATCCGACAACAGCCAATCGCTATATCGACGCGGATGGGTATATCTATGAATTGATCAGTGACAGCCTCTTATATACGGGAGAGCGGACGGGCATCACACCAACCATAGCGGGTGCCGATGTGCGCGCAACGCTCATCAACGGGCGCGACGGCTATTATTACAACGGTTCATACTTTACCTCAATCGTAACCGAATCCTCTGCGCTGAAGATTCGTTATGAGGTTGTCGATGGCGTCTATAATTCCGGTTCGCATGTCTACGAACTAGAAGGTTCGAATCTCGTATACATCGGAACACCGGTCACGATTGCTGCCGCGGACACCAGTGCATATAAGGCGCTGCAAGTGCTGAAGGATATCGATGGCAACATCATAGGATACACACACAAGGGTATTGCCGTTGCGCAGGAAACCGCGCTGAAACTCTTTAAGCTCATCGGCGAAGGAACGTTTAAAGACGCCGACGGAAACATCTATAGCTTCGTAGAAGGTCAGATCGTCCGCACTGAAGCGGATGGAACACTGCAGACCATCACGGGCGAGAGCGCAATCGAATGGCTGATGAGCCATACGACCGGTTACTACTATGTGCGCGGTGGTATGGAATATATGTTCGACGACAGCATCACGCCGGAAGAAGCGCTGCGTATCCGCTACGAACTGACGCAGGGCGAAGACGGATATTGGTATTACACGCATGAAAACGGCAGCGTGTATCGTCTCGAAGGCGACAATCTGGTTTATTACAACACGCCTGCCGATCTGCCGGACATCACGTCTGCAGATGCGCTCATTACGCTCAACGGCATGATCGTTGGCTACACAAATGGCGAAAAGATTGTTTTTCTGGATGCCACGGGTGAAATTACAAACGCAGGTGCGGCCGGATTCCAGTTTGATAAAGACCTTGAAGGATACTATGTAGACGCGGACGGCAACCGCTACACATTGGAAATGATCACACCGGCGGAAGGTGACGCTTATTACGTGCTTACGTATGTCGACACGCCGGAAGACATTGCTGACAAAGCGAACGCAGAAGGACTCACGCCTGTCTCGATTCCCGGAGACACCAGAACCCTCTATGTAGACGCGGACGGCAGGCTGTTCGAAAAGGTTTCGGATACGCAGTATGTCTATACCGGCGAACGGTATGCCGAGGATGATACGTACATTACAATTGAATATCTGATTTCGGATATTGTTTCACAGATTATATCGTACGCCGATCGTGTGTATGACAACAACGGTGTAGTGAAGACGTTTGCGGCGGAAGCACACACAGAAGACAACGCGCTTTATCTTGTGTATGGCGTGGATGCTTCGAATATGACCTATACTGACGACACCGGCTATATCTACCAACTGAACGACTCGCTCGATGCGCTGGTATACACTGGTGAAGTAAGCTCTGTCACACCGGCATGCGTTTATGGATCGGACACGGCGGACTGGCTGCTGAACAACTACAACGGTTGGGTATCGCTTGGTCGACTCTTCGAAGCGACGCCGGTGCTCGACCCGGAAACCGGCGACCCGACGGGCGAATATGAGTTTGCCGGCAGTGCTGTGGATGCGTTGCGTCTCGTGTACGAAATGGGCGACAGCAATTATTACATCGACATCAACGGCAACGTTTATCAAATCATTGGTGAAGACCTCGTGCACCTCGGCATGCTCTTTGAAATTGAAGACCTGACCGAAATCGAAGCTTTGCAGTGGATCTATCCGATTGAAAATGGCGTTTATACCGATGATGATGCGAATACCTTTACGTTAATCAGCGGAACGCTTATTTACTCCGGCACACCGATTGAACTGGCCGATATCACTGGGGATGCGTTCGACGCGATTTACTACATTTATAAAGCGGTTGAAAACACCGCAATCGCATTCGAAATGACGCCGGTGAAGTCGGTATATCTGGAGAGACTGACCGATACGATCGCAACGGACGTTGAAGGGAACTACTATCACTGGAACGGCTCTAGCTGGAGTTCGATTTCGAGCGTTACACGTACGCAAAACACGGGAACGCGCACAACGGATGTCCTTGGCGAGGATGGCGTGACGGTGATCGGGACGCTGACGGAAACGATCAAGACCATAACGCATACCGTCACGTATTCCGGCGAAACGACCATTGTCAAGCGCATCTATGTTTGGGACGACGAGAAATCGACGTGGCTGCGCGACAGCGCAATGATCGAACTTCCGAATCGTACCAAGGTGTATTCAGACGGTACGGTTGAGCCCGCATCTGAAGACACGTTAACGCTCCATTTTGTTGAAGCGAGTGGCGTTGTTTACTACATTGGTTTTATCGAGGCGACGCAGGGCAGCATCACCATCACGATGCATGATCCTGCAGGAAGCCTGATTGACGGCAACGGGCCGGACCTAAACATGAAGGCAGGAAGCGACATCGACTTCTACCTTAGGACGACGGGCACGGTTGGTGAACCGACCAAACTGCTGGACGTTTCCTCGGGTGGGCTTGTTACGGTCTATGACATCACAGGCGACCGTGGATTGATTTCGAGCAGCATTTATCTCTTCGTACCGGCGGCTGAAGGCAGCCTGACGCTTGAGGAAAACACGCGCATCATCAACGGCGCTACGTATCATGTTGAAACCGAGAATGGCGACATCCTTGGCAACCGGGTTGAAGTCATCGCCGGAAATCTGATTTTGGACGCGCACTCAAATGGCAGCGATACGCTTATTACAGGAGCGATTAAGATTCAGACGCTGATCGTTCATTACGATGCCGATCAGGATGCGGCAACCGACGCTGACAAGGTATACTTCAGCAGCGCAGATCTGGACGCCGAGGGCGACATTGAAATCGGATCGTTCACGGCAGGGGATGAAAGCGTTGTAACAATGAACAGCACGGGCGGCGGCTTAACGTCCACGACTTGGAGCGTGGACAACAGCACCGTGACGGCCGACGTTTACGGAGACGTCTCAATCGGCACTGCCGGCATTGCAAACGGCAGCACGGTTTCGCTGACAAGCTCCAACGGAGGACTAACGTCCACATCTTGGACGGTGAACGACAGCGATGTAACCGCGGACGTATACGGCGACCTCTCAATTGGCACAGCCGGTATTACAAACGGCAGCACGGTTGCGCTGACAAGCTCCAACGGAGGACTAGCGTCCACATCTTGGACGGTTGACGACAGCGATGTGACCGCGGATGTTTACGGTGATATTTCAGTCGACGATTTTAGCGCGGCCAACGCAAGCACGGTTTTGCTGACCAGCTCTAGCGGCGGATTCGCGTCGGATAAGTGGATAGTCGACAACAGCTATGTATCCATCGTTGTTCACGACGACATTGCGATCACCGAAGCAGAAATCATAAACAGCAGCACTGTTGAGCTGACCAGCACCAATGGCGGATTCACGTCCGATTCATGGGTGGTATCCGATAGCGACAATATTGCAAATATCTACGGCGACATCGAAATTGCCGCAAGCGAGATTACAAACAGCGACGTAACACTCTACAGCAAAGCGGGCGGGCTGAGTATCGGCGGGCTGTATCTGGCTAACAGCATATGGAGCGCTTCCGTGTTCAAGACGGCGCGTATCTCGCTTGCCGAGACGCACAACAGTAATCTCTCACTGATGAGCACGGATGAAAGCATTCTCTTCAACACCATCAGCGCCGAGAAGAGCAACGTTTCGCTGATGGCTTATCAGGATATCGGGCTATTGGACGGAACGTTGGATAATCCGTTGATCAGCTTCTCAAAGGACGACACGCCTGCGGAAGCATCGCTTACAATGAGCGCGAAGTATGGCGACATCGGCGCCGCCGATCATCGTCTCTTAATCGATATTCCGGCTGAAATCGTCGTTCGCATCGACGAGGTTTCCGGTTTCTACATTGATGCGGTCGATCTGCCTGAAGCCACGAATCCTTTCTATGCAATCTTTGGCGGCTGGGATAGCACCGATGAAAACCGCATGTATTGGAACGGCGTATACCTGCAATACAGCGACGAACAATTCTTCGAAGTCCTGCTTGCGGCACAAACACCAGAAGAGCTTGCGCAGTGGATTGCGGAGCGCACAAGTGACAGGGCTTACTTCGACGAAATCGACGCCGCCGCGCTTTGGACGGCCGTTCATGTGGCAATAACCGGCGAAGCGGATGCCGAAGCGCTTGCAGCATTGTTTGGCGAGACATTGGGTGTAACACTGTTCAACGAGATGGACGGCGAGACACCGACGATTACGACGGATGCAGAATTGCTAAGTGCAATTCTGGATGCGCTGAACGAACAGGAACTGGTTGAAATTGACGGCGCGAGCGTACTGCAATATGTCGTTGGCGATGAAGACGCGCTTGCGGTACTGTCGACGCTGCTGGGCGAAGATTTGCTGAGTGCACTTGGCGATATGCTTAGCGGACTTTTAACGGCGGACGATATTGCAGACCTCTTCCAGCGTGCCCTGGAGACGAGCACAACACCGGAAGATACCTATACGGATACGCCTGCGCATGCGTTTAACCTGAGCATCGGGTGCAGCACGGGCGTGGCGAACCTGACAAACCAGGGCGATATTACGATTGAACAGGAACTTGGCGACTTCACGGTCGGTGAAATCTATTCGGCTCGTGGTAATGTCAACATCGACGCGCTTGCGGGAAGCATTCTTGCAAGCACCGGCGACAATCTGATCACCGGCTGGGATATCACTCTGAATGCTTATAATGACGTAGGAACGCAGTCGCTTCCAATTCACATCAACCAGCAGACCAACTATCCGGTCCGCCTCGTGAATGTGGACGAAGAGCTCTACACGGCAGATCAAACGCCGCGCGACAAGACGGCGTTTAACACAGACTTTGGTGTGCGCTTCGACCCGGCGGGTTCGGGTACGTCCGCGCCGCCCGTCATCGTAGCATTCGGCGCAAGCTCCGTTGCGGACGATGTTCCGGTCTACGTGCTTGTGCAGGTTGAATTGCTCAATCCCGATGGTTCGCCCATGATGGATGAAGAGGGCAATCCCGTAACGGGCTGGGCGCTCGACGTTGCGGTACGTTATGACTGGCTCCGCGTTACCTATACACAAGCGAGCACATTGTTGAATGTAAATGCGCAAAACGGCAGTGTGTTCATCGAAGAACAGTCCGGCGATCTCGGCCTTGGGTCGGTGAGCGCAAATGGGGCTGTATCGCTGAGTGCACCGGGTTTCATCGTTGATAATCGCACCGAGCAGCAGCAGCTCGACGGCAACCTGAATATCGTTGCCGGAACAGACGTGAATCTGTTGGCATCGAGCGGGACAATCGGCGCATCCGCCACTGAACCGATCTTGCTGAGCTCTGGCGGAACGGTCACAACGACCAGCGCGGGCGGAGCATACATCAATGCATTCAGCAATTTGGATTTGAACCTGAATAGCGGTACGAATGAAGTCGCACTCATTGCAACAGGGCATGTCAAGCTCGTAAGTAGCAGCGACATGACGCTGACAGGTTATGTATATGCCGATTACGGTGTATCGATCGACACCGCGGGCGATATAGGCACAAAAGACGAATCGTTTATCATTGACGCAAACAAAGCTGGCACGGGCACACTCGCACTGTCCGGCGCAAACATTTATGTCGACGAATTATCCGGCGACGTCTATCTTGAAAAACTCTATGCTTCGGGCGACGTGGTGCTGAGCGTGGAGGGAAGCATTTACGACGCGAACACGGAAAGCGAACTTGGGCAGATCATCCAACAGGTTGTGGAAACACAGCTGGAGGTCGATGCACTTCGTAATGACGCGGATGCGGCGCAGGCGCGTGTCGACGTACTGACACAATATCTGGCCGAAAAAGCAATTGAGATTGCAGAACAAATTGTTGGCAGAGACACGGCGCAGGGTGCATATGATCTGGCAAACAGCGCATTGCTCATTGCACAGGGCGAACTTGCAACGGCGCAGGCGGCTTACGACTTGTTGGCAGCCGATCCTGCCGCAACCGCGGCACAGATCGCGGCTGCGCAAGCTTTGCTACTAGCCGCACAACAAAACGCGGCGACGGCGCAGGCGGTTCTTAACACGGCAGGTGAGAAACTGGCCGAGGCACAGGCGCAGGTTGACGCAACGCAGGCTCTGATCGATGTTGCAAATACGCTGCTTGCAGCGGAACAGCTGGCTGAGAAGCAGGCGCTGCTTGCGGTTGCCGAAGCGCGGCTGGAAAGACAAAAAGCGCTGCTAACCATTCAAGTTTCCGTAAACGACGCAGCAATTGCCCTTGATGAAGCGCAGGCAAACTACAATGCCGTGATGGCCGATTCTTTGGCAACGGCGGCGGAACAGGAAGCGGCGGCGCTGGCACTGCGGCGCGCGCAAGGCACGCTGGAAGCGACGCGCTACCTGCTGAGCGTGCAAACTGCGATCAATGAAGCTAGTGAAGTATTGGCAGATGAAACAGCATCCGCGGCGGATAAGCTGGCGGCACAGGATAAACTGGATCAGGCAAATCTGGCCTACAGCGAAGCAAGCAGCTTGATTGAAAAATATGAAGACACAACGCTGGATAGCGAAGCGCTCGATATAGCGGATGCGCTCCTCGCGGCACAGCAAACGCGGATGGCGGCACAGGCGGCGTATGACGCAGATCCGTCTGCTGACAATATGGTCGCGCTGACGCAGGCGCAAAAGACGCTGCAAGCGGCTAAGGACGCGTTGAATGCGCTGGATGCCTACCTGCAAGTGCGTCAAACGTCTGTGCCCGCAAGAGAACTAAACGATACCATTCAGCAGGCACAGTTGGATGCCGATGCTGCGCAGGCTGTTCTGGATGCTTACGCGGTGCTTGCATCGCCAACGGCGACCGACGCTGAGAAACTTGCCGCGCAGGCGGTGATTGATGCGTCCGGCATGACAAAAGTAGAAGCCGAAGCGGCGCTTGAAACCGCGGGGCAGACAAAAGCCGAAGCCGAAACGGCACTCGCATCACTGCTGATAGAAAATGGTTATGCTACATATTCGGATGTTATCGATGCGGAAACGGCCTCGCGAACTGCACTCGACACGGCGAAAGACACGCTGGAAGCACACGAAACAACAAACGACGCACAAATCGCACTCGAGAGTGCGGAAAAACGCCTGAGCGACGCAAACGCAACCTATGGCACGATCTCCACGCTGATGAGTGAGCGTGACATTGCGGCAAGTGCACTTGCCGCCGCACAGCTTGCGATGGATAACGCGTATCAGGCATGGGTCGACGCACGGCTTGTTGCCGGATCGGATGCAGATTACGAAGTGATAGCAGCGCTGAACGAATATCTCTACGCACAGAAAATACGCGACGAAAAAGAAGCTGCGCTGACGGCGATTGACGAGCAACTGGCGTTACTGCCGTCGCTTGCGGAAGCGCATGATGAAATCGACGCGGCGCAGGCGGAACTTGACGCCGCCGACCTGGACCTCGCGGCCAAACTTGCGGCGCAGCCGGGCGTTACATTGGATAGCTTCGGTGCGGATTATGCCGCGGATGCTGAAACCGGTGCAGAAAGAACGACAATTCGCACGGGTGGCGATTTGACGATTACGGCCGGTGCAGACGTTGGCACCTTACTAAGCCGGATCACCATCGCGATCGACGGGACTATAGCGATCCAGGCAAGCGAAAGCGGAACCGTTGCCCTGGCAAGCTCGCAGACAATGAACATCAACAATATTACCGCAGGAACAGTTCGTATCACGGCATATGGCGACATTTTTGATGCTGGGCCGGAGGACGGCATCATGATCGTGGCGGATGAAGCCACACTTCAGGCGATCGACGGCAGTATCCACGGAACCGAAGCTGTAGTAAGTGTCGGTATGCTAAACGCTTTTGCCGATGAAATTTACATTAGAAATATTGGCGCTTTGCAGATCGGTACGATTACCGCTTACGGCGCGGGTGTGTTCCTCTCGGCAGGCGGCTCCATCCAGCAACTTTCCGGCGGATATGTGCAGGGGCCGTTTGTCAGGCTGACGGCCAATGGCGACATCGGAACGGCGTTGGTGCCCGTCGCCCTGAATACGCCTGTGTTGGTTGCCTCCGGCAGAAACATCTATATCACATACATCGGCCATGCGGATTCTGTCGATCTGACCGGCAGCAATATCGTGCTTAATGTTGGCGGCAATTTGGTTGGCGGCAATATCCATGCGTCCAACCTTACGATCGATGCGTTCGGCAGCATTGGTCAACCGGGTGCTCCGTTGAAGGTTTGGGTGTCGAATGGGCTTACGCTGGTGATGCATTACGGCGGGATCTACGTCATCAATCTATACACAAGCGAGGTTGAGCGTCAGATTCGTTCAACATTCCTCGTCGGCATGCTGCTTTCTGGTGATGGCGATCAGGCGATGCCGCTTATGCTGTACATCCTTTTCGGTGTTACGACGCGCGGCGAACTTGAAATTCTCAATATCTACATTGCAGATACCGGCAATACGGAAGTTTTGAGCGAGATTGCAAGCGCTGTAAGAAAGACCGGGCTGAATTCAATCGATATGGCGTTTATCGACGGATTGAGTGAAGCGCCGCAGGAATTCATGGAAACGATCGTTGAGATGTTCCCGAACATGCAGATGATGACAGCTTCGTTGTTCTGGATTGCCGCGATGCGTGGAGATATAGACGACGGAGATTGGACCGCCATGTTAGAAGACCTGAAGGCGGTATATGACGCGACCACGGTTGAACAAATGCAAGCCGCTGTGGATAGCTTTACAGAGCGATGGGAAGCTCTCTATCCGGCGGTAACCGAGCGGCTCAATGCAGAAGCCGAGAATGCCGAAGAATTGCTTACGGCAGGCGAAGCGCTGCGTAGCGGCGGGTTGGAATTTGTAGAAATTGTAAACGCACTTGCAGAGTTGTTTTCCGATCCTGCAGAATTCGCTTCGCGCGGGATGGATGAAACCATCCTGCAAGCGGGGTATTGCGACAGGCAAAACGGCGACGCAACTTGCAGCGCGTATTTGAACGACTCCGGCGTGCAAACGAATGCGGCATAAGCAATGCTGCTAATTAACTTAAAACGCTTAAAGACGATCTGGAAAAACCGGTTTGCTTTATTGACAAGCCGGTTTTTTATAAGAGGGACGTTGCACAATTCTTTGTATGCGTGCTATAGTTTTACCGATGGAAAACGACGTAAAGACAAACAACGCTGATAAAAAGAACGGCTGGGTCAGATCATGGTGGACGCGCTTGATCGCAGCGTTTCTTGCGGTTGCGATGATGTGTTCCGTGTTTTTGGCGAACGCGGTGAAAATCAAGCTACGCACAGAGGATGCGTCGGCCTCTGAAAGCACGCTGGACGAGACGACGGCTTATGTGAACAAAGATGCGTTTGCGCGTGCGGGCGAGGTGATTGCGCAGTTTTTCAGCAACCCCAAAACGCTTGAACAATACTATCAGAATGCTTCTATTTTGATTGGGCGAGCGCAATATGAAGAAGCGTTGGAATGCATATGTGCCTGCATTTCGCTTTCGGATGACGAAAACGAGGACACTATAAACGAGCTTTGGCTCAAACGTGGTTGTCTGGAAACGCTGACGCAGCGATATGATGAAGCGCTTGATAGTTTCACGCATATCACTACCGGCGCATATGAAGCGGAGCAGCTGTTGATACAAGCGCAGATTTACGATGCGCAAGGTGATGTTGAAAAGTCCGCGCAGGTACTCGAAACGTATGTGCAGGCGTATCCGGACGACAGTGATACGCGCCTGACACTCGCCGGCGTTTATCTCAACCTTGGCGAATATAACGCAGCCATCGGTCAGTACAACGCCATTCTTGAAAACGGAGACCCGGACGGATCGATCCACATGCAACGCGCATCCGTTTATATGATTGCCGGGGATTACGATGCATCGATAGCAGATTATCTCAGCGCATTGGACGCCGGGTATGCCGACCCGAGCGCATGCTATGCGCAGTGCGCCCTTGCAAACTATCTCAAGCAGGACTATGAAAGCGTCGTGACTTATGGAGAACAAGCGGTATCTATTGGGTCGGAGAACTTCTCGTATGAGACACTGTATTATTATATGGGGTTGTCGCAGTTCAATCTTGGCGGATATAGTGAAGCGGCGGAATTGCTAAGCAGCGCCATCGATCTTGGCGTTACAATGGACGACGTATATTACTACCGCGGCGTTTGCAATATGGTAAATGGTAATATGGAGCCGGCGATTGCAGACTTTACCGTTGCAATCGACCGAAACGTCGAATCTTTGCTTTCCAACAGCTACTTTAACCGTGGCGTCTGTGCGGCGGACCAAAAGGATTACGCTTTGGCTAAGAGTGATTTTGAAATGGTTATACAGCTGGAGAGCGAAGGCGAACTGTATGATTCGGCAAAAGCAATGCTGGATTTACTCTAGAAATATGCATCAAATTGAATCATGACGATACGCAAAACGGCAGGCTTCAGTCGAAGCCCTGCTGTTTTGCGCGTGCGTTTTACCGGATGTAGAAAAGAGTTACTACAAACATGTGTATTCAAACGTGAAAACAGGCAACAATTACCGACACATCAGCATAAAGGACATTCAAAATCGCTCTAAATTTGTACAATTATTGAACATTTTAAAATGTACAACAAAGTACCGTATTTCAAGTTGTAAACCAGTGAAATGTACGATAATATGAGTTTATATACGGAATCGATTGTTGCAAGAATTCAAACAACGGACCAAATTGCACTGGGGGAACGTTCGTGGACAAGGAACAAATACAGCTTGTTATCGAAATTGCGCGTTCCTATTTTGTCGACCTCACAATCTATGACGAAGTTTTTTTAGGCAATTCTATTGCCAGGCGAAGCAGTGCCATCAATATAAACAATCCCGATGATTACTGCGCGCATTTGAGGGGCAACCGGGCGGAGGCCGAAATTTTCTTCCAGTCCCTGCGCATTACCTATAGCCGGTTTTTCCGTGAACCGTTAGTGTTTGCATTACTGGAACAATGGGTAATTCCCGGCATATTGCGCCGCATGCCTTCCGGCAGCGAAATCCGCGTTTGGTCTGCGGGTTGTTCCTGCGGACAGGAGGCGTATTCATTGGCAATGCTGCTGGACGAACACGTGAAATCGCTCGATAAAGATTTACGCTATCGTATTTTTGCGACCGATGTTTCAAACACGGCGCTTGCAACTGCGAGGGCTGGCGTTTACACTGCATCCGACGTAAAAAACGTTCAGCTCAAATATATGCAAGCCTATTTTACCCAGCACGACGGGAAATACATTGTTTCGCCGCAACTGAAACAGCACGTCGCTTTTTCACATTACGACCTGCTGGACGCAACGTCCGCAAGTCCGCCGGAAAGCATCTTCGGCTGCTTTGATATCGTATGCTGCAGCAACCTGATGATGTACTACAAAAAAGAAATGCGTCTTTTCATACTCAAAAAGATTGAACGAACCATGTCAAAAACAGGCTTTTTAGCCGTAGGGGAAGCGGAACGCGCGTTTGTAAAAAGCAACAGTGGTTTTCAGCCGATATCCGTTCCAGCTGCCGTCTTTCACAAGCCCGGCTTTTCGCAACCCGCCGGAGCTACAGGATTAATAACGTAAAAAGTTTTTGACCAGTAAAAGTCTCGCAACCGTTCCGTGACCGTTGAGGGGGAATCATCGTGAAAAAGAAAAGCTTGACAATAGGCGCACAACTTCTGATCGGTTTTTCGCTGGTGCTGACGTTTGTCATCGTACTGGGTGTGGTTTCGTCTGTTCAGACGAGTCAACTTTATCAGAAAGAAAAAACCATGTATGAGCACCCGCTTCATGTAAGGGAAGCGATTGACGAAATTCAAATCGACATTCTGGAGTCGCGCGTTGGTGTGCGAAATTTTCTCTTGTTTGAAGACGAAAGCAAACAGCAGGCCGCCTTGCAGATGATCGAATCTTCGTTCAGCGATATTGAAAAGCAATTTGATGTACTCTACGAATTATACCTTGGTCCTGCAATGGACCTGGACAGCGCTTACGATTCCTTTATCGACTGGAGAATAGCCACGGAGAACCGGATTGAATCGGCAAAGACCGGCAATGTGGATGAGGCTATTGCAAGCCTTGGCGACCAGGGGGACGTCGGCAGCTACAGGGTCATTTTAACGGCTAACATCAAAGTAATCGACGACTATGCCAGTAATAAAGCGGATGAACTGAACGCGGCATTTGTCGACTATTATAAATCGCTGACAATTGGCCGCATTGTGCTCGTTTGTACAATATTATTTCTGTCGGTAGGAATGAGCGTTTACCTGATCCAATCAATCCGAAGACCACTTGCAGAAATCACCAGTGAAGTCGGGCGTTTTCGAGAAGGAGAATTGTCCGCCAGAAGTCATTATGCAAAAACCAATGAGTTCGGAGAACTGTCCGCTTCTTTTAATACTATGGCGGACGTGATTCAACGGAATCTTGAAGTGAAAGAAAAATCGTCGGCTCTCACCGAAGCGATGATGCGGCAGGAGGATGCAAAGATCTTCTTCCGCTCAACGCTGGAGGAAATGGCAAAGCATTTTGACGCAAACACCGCCGCGGTTTACTTACTAAGCGGCGATAAAAAATCGTTTGTTTGTTTCGACTCGATCGGGCTGGATGAGAAAGCGAGAGCATCGTTTGATGCGCATACGCTTGAGGGCGAATTCGGCATGGCGCTGTTTACGCACAAAGTTCAATATATTCAGGACATACCGGAAGACACGCGCTTTCGCTTCCTGGTTTCCGACGGAGAATTCATCCCGCGTGAGATCATTACGATTCCAATTATTTCCGGCGACGAGGTCGTTGCGGTATTTTCGCTGACAAGCGTCAATCGGTTCTATGAGCATTCGATGCGCCTTATTGAAACCGTGCTTGCAACGATGAGTACACGAATAGAGGGAATCCTTGCGTTCCAAACGATAAAAGACATGCTTGCAACGCTGGAACAGCAAAACAGAGAACTTGACGCACAAAAAAATGAGCTAACGACGCAGGCGGACGAACTGATGCAGCAAAATGCGGAGTTGGACGCACAAAGCAACCAACTTGCGGAAGCGAGTCGGTTGAAGACCACATTTCTTTCCAACATGAGCCATGAACTGCGCACGCCGCTTAACTCCATTATTGCTCTTTCCGGTGTGCTGACACGGCGGCTTGCCAACGACATTCCTGAAGAAGAAATCAGCTATCTGGAAATTGTTGAACGTAACGGTCGACACTTGCTTGCGCTTATCAACGATATTCTAGATATCTCGCGCATCGAGGCAGGTCGCGAAGAGATCGAGGTAACGAGATTTAGCGTAGGCGGAATACTGACGGATATTTTATCGATGCTTGAACCGCTTGCCGCAGAGAAAGGAATTGATCTCATCCAGCAAACGGACGACGCGGACGCCTATCTGGAAAGCGATGAGCGAAAGTGTCGGCATATCCTTCAAAATATCATCAGCAACGCGGTGAAATTCACGGAAACCGGATCGGTAAAAGTCGTTTCAAAAACGAACGGCGATTTCATGCAAATAACGGTGGCGGACACCGGCATCGGCATTGCAAAAGAAAATCTAGTTAGTATATTCGATGAGTTTCAGCAAGCCGACGGTACGACGTCCCGCAAATACGGCGGTACTGGGCTCGGCCTTGCAATTGCAAAGAAGTATGCCGAGCTGCTCGGCGGCGCTATTTCGGTCACGAGCACGCCGGGGGAGGGGGCCGAATTTACGATCATTTTGCCGCTTTCCTGTGGCGCCGTCTGTGACGACGAAAGGACGCATAAAAAGACGGTACGCCCCGAATCAGAGGATTTGACAAACGAACCAGGTACGGAGGAAACCGGCAAAACAATACTGCTTGTTGAGGACAGCGAACCCGCGATCATACAGATCAAAGACTTGATGCAGCAAAGCGGACATCAGGTGCTGGTCGCACGTTCCGCACGCGACGCCTATGACATTGTGAAAGATACTGTGCCGGATGCGATCATACTCGATCTTATGATGCCGGAGATCGACGGTTTTGAAACACTGAACACACTGCGTGCCTCCGATAGGACGGCAAACGTTCCGGTCCTGATATTAAGTGCAAAGCGCATCACAAAAGAAGAGCTCGGCTTACTCAAGAAAAACCATATATTCCAGATCATCCAAAAAGGCGGGATCAATCGCAAAGACCTTCTTTCGGTCGTGTCAAACATGTTGCGACCGGACGTTGTGCAACCTGCGGGAATCAAGCAAGTGTATGAAGAGCAAACCGAAGCGGCGCAAAACGGTGGAGAAGAGGAAAAACCGCTTGTGCTGGTTGTCGAAGACAATTTAGACAATCGCACGACCGTAAGGGCGCTCCTGCAGGACGCATTTCGTGTTGTCGAAGCAGAGGATGGCGAACAGGGCATAGCCATGGCAAAGAAGCGTATGCCTGACTTAATTTTGATGGACATCGCACTGCCGGGAATCAGCGGCATAGACGCATTCCGTGCAATTCGAAATGCACCGACAACCTGTCGAATTCCAATCATAGCACTGACTGCAAGCGCAATGATACAGGAGCGCTCCAGTATTCTCGCGCACGGGTTTGAGGCATTTGTGGCAAAACCCATACAGATTGAAGAACTATTCAAAGTGATCGGAGAGGTGCTCTATGGCCGATAAGAGTGTTGTAATATTGGCGATCGACGACAATCCGGACAATTTGGTTACGATCAAAGCACTCGTACGGGAGTCGTTCCCGGAGGCCACGGTACTGACGTCCCTGACAGGACACCAGGGGATCGATTTGGCTGTGGAGCATGATCCGGACGTCATTTTGCTGGACATTGTTATGCCCGGCATGAGTGGGTTTGAAGTGTGCAGGGCGCTGAAAACAAACAGTCGATACAGCGATATACCAATCGTTTTCATCACCGCATTGAAGGGCGATAAGGACAGCCGCATTCGCGCGCTGGAATGCGGGGCGGAAGCGTTCCTTGCAAAACCCATAGACGAATGTGAGCTTGTTGCGCAAATTCGCGCTATGGTGAAGATTAAGAGCGCGAACATCGCTAAACGAAACGAAAAACAAAGACTTGCCGCGCTTGTAGAAGAGCGCACACTGGAGCTTCGAAAAGAACACTTAAAGGCAATCTCGCTTGTTAAGGCTCTGGAAGCGGAAAATGCAATCAGAAAGCAGAGTGAAACAGCGCTGCGACAGGCCAAGGATTACTTTGAACTCGTGTTTAACACAAGCCCGGACGCGGCTTATGTAGTCCGTCTGGACGATGGGAAAGTCATCAATGTAAACGAAGGTTTTACACGATTATTCGGTTATTCAAAAGAAGAAGCAATCGATAAAAACTGTGATGATCTTGCGATATTTGATAACGAATCCGACCGAAAGCGCATTGTGCGGCATTTGACGCAGGATGGCTTTTGCGACGCGCTTGAGGTCGAACTTTTACAAAAAGACGGCGCCTCATTTGTCGGGTTGCTTTCGGCAAAACTTATCGTAATCGACGGCAAAGCGCACATGTCCGCCAATATTCATAATATTACGGAACGAAAGAAGATGGAGGACAACCTTTTCTATCTTAGCTACCATGATTTTCTTACAGGGTTGAATAACCGAAGATATTTTGAGCAGGCACTTGCGAAGATGGACGCGGAAGAAATGCTTCCGCTGTCGGTCATCGTCGGCGATATCAATGGTGTCAAGCTAATTAATGACGCTTTTGGACACATAAAGGGCGATCAATTGATCATCGACACAGCAAAGGCGATGATGGCAGGCTACCGGGAAGGCGATGTGCTTGCCAGAACAGGTGGCGATGAATTTATGCTGCTTATGCCGAAAACCGACGGAGATGCGGCACTGTCTGTAATGCAGTCTATTCAACTTGCATGTGGCGACATTAATCAAACAATCATCAACGAAGCCTTTCATATCAGCGTGGCGCTTGGGTCCGGAACAAAATTAAAAAGAGAACAGCCGATTGAAGAACTGGTTAAAATCGCAGAAAAAGACATGTATCAGCGGAAGGTCCTGGAGAGCAAAAGCAGGCATAGTGCCGTGCTAGCATCTATCAAAGTTACGCTGTACGAGAAAAACGAGGAAACCGAGGAGCATTGCGAAAGGCTGATCAAACTATCGGTATCACTTGGTAAAAAACTGAATTTGTCGCAAAAGGAGCTGGATCAGCTACAGCTGCTTTCCACTCTGCACGACATCGGCAAAATCGGCATACCGGAACGCATTCTGAATAAGCCGGGCAAACTCGACGCGGAAGAATGGATTGAGATGAAAAAACACCCGCAGATCGGCTATCGAATCGCCAATGCTTCGCTGGAGCTTGCACCGATTGCGGAATACATTCTTTGCCATCATGAGCGATGGGACGGCACGGGTTATCCGCAACATCTTGCAGGGTTGCAAATACCGTTGCTGTCGCGCATTCTTTCTGTTGTCGATGCATACGACGCGATGACGCAGGACAGACCGTACCGAAAAAAACTGAAACAGGACACGGCGGTCAAAGAACTCCGGCAGAATGCCGGGACACAGTTTGACCCGGATATCGTAAAGACTTTTTTGGAAGAAGTGCTTGCCGAAGGAATCAGCGCATAGCAATACAGAAGTAAATACAAACGGGTTGAAGCAGGCAGGCGTGCAGGCTGGCTGCTTCAATCATTTGAAAGGGAATCAACAGAAAGCCGTCCGTGTGGTTGGCTTTTTGTTTAGATGGAATCACTGTATCTGCAAGACAAAAACGAAAGTTCCTAATACCAAATTTACATAAATCAGACGCAGTTTTAACCTGCACCCGATATTATTTAATGGTATTTACGATCGATGTGCTATGCGTTGCTGCTTGTAAAACGTGAAGTGCAGCGGCATTCTGCTCAACCGGATTGACAAAAAATTGCATGCACAATACTATTAAAATATAGGATCTCTTTTGAAAGACAAGCACTGCACCGATCTAGAGGAGATGCCGGGTGCCGGATTGAATATCTGAAGGAGTTTATTATGAGCACGATGTCGCCATATATCAACAGAGAGCTCAGCTGGCTTGATTTTAACGGAAGGGTATTGGAAGAAGCGCAAAGCCCGGAGAATCCTCTTCTGGAACGCCTGAAATTTCTATCCATTTTCTGTTCGAATCTGGACGAGTTTTTCATGGTTCGGGTCGGAGGGCTGTTTGATCAGGCGCTTGCAGGGCTCGACAGTGAAGATAATATAACCAGCTTGTCGCCACAGAAGCAGCTTGACCAGATATTCAAGAAAACCGCGGGTATGATCGACCTGTATAATGAGACGCAAAAGTTGTTATTTGATGCGCTTGATCAGATTGGCGTTCGACGATTGGAACCCGCTCAGCTTCCTACGCATCAACTGGAGGCGCTCCATAGAGAGTTCAACAAAACCATTCGACCGATCCTGTCGACAATTATTGTAGACGGAAAACATCCGTTCCCATATCTGCCGAACAAGGCGGTGTTTGTCGCCGTCCGTCTAAAACGTAAAAGCGGAGAAAAACTCGGTTTAATCCTTCTGCCGGAGACTGCAAACAAAATTACGTTTCTTGATTCGGACAAAGTGGTCTATTATCTTGTCGAGGACGTTATAAGAGCGTTTGCACACGAAATGTTTCCCAAAATGGAGGTTCTTGAAATCGGCAAATTCCGTGTTACACGTAACGCGGATTTGGAGTTGGACGATGAAATTGCCGGAAGCGAAGAAGACTATCGCGAGGCAATGCAGCACATACTGGAAAAAAGACGTCGTTTAATGCCTGTGCGTCTTGAGACAAATTTGCCTGTAACAAGCATGCTCTCCAAGGAATTGACCAACCGCTTAGGGCTTACGCAAAAACAGGTTTTCATGCGGAATCTGCCGCTGGACATGAGTTTGATGTGGACCGTGGTCGACGCGGCAAAAGCAAAAAAGTATACGGACTATTTTTTCACAGATATAAAAAGTGTCTATGTTCCGGGACTTCAGCAAGGCGAGAGTATTTACCGCCAGATTCAGTTGAAGGATTATCTGGTTTTTCACCCATATATCAACTTTGAAGCCGTGCTGGACTTGCTCCGCGAAGCGGTCTTTGACGATTCCGTCATTGCAATCCGCCAAACGCTGTATCGCGTGTCGAACAATTCGGAAGTCGTCAAATATCTGGTTGCGGCGGCGGAAAGAGGCAAAGAAGTTACGGTGCTTGTCGAGCTGAAAGCGCGCTTTGACGAAGAAAACAATATTGAGTGGGCGGCGAAGCTGGAAGACGCGGGTTGTCATGTTATCTACGGACGCGACTTTATGAAGGTGCACGCAAAGCTTCTATTGATCACGCGCAGGTCGCCAAAGGGCATTCAGCATACGGCGCACGTTGCAACAGGCAACTATAACGAAAAAACAGCCAACCTGTATACCGACGTCGGTATTTTGACCTCCAACGAAGACATCGCAAGCGATATCGTCCTGTTCTTCCGTGAACTCAGCATGGACTATACGGGCGAGGATTATCGCATATTCAATGTATCGCCCGACGGCATACGAAAAAAATTCTATGAGCTGATCGATAACGAGATACAGTGCATGGAAATGTACGGCCGCGGCGGCCATATCGTTGCAAAGATGAATTCGCTTGCCGATAAAGATATGATCGACAAGCTCATAAAGGCTTCTCAGGCAGGCGTCAAGATCGATTTAATCGTTCGGGGCATCTGTTGCCTCAAGGCCGGGATTCCCGGACTGACGGAAAATATACGCGTAATCAGCATTGTCGGCAGATTTCTGGAGCATTCGCGTGTCTATTGGTTCCT
The DNA here is from genome assembly GCA_963665515.1 of Christensenellaceae bacterium. GTDB lineage: Bacteria > Bacillota > Clostridia > Christensenellales > CAG-138 > UBA7703. The sequence goes on along the minus strand of OY762278.1, from coordinate 3,054,751 downwards.
TGGTGGCGGCGATGAAAAGCTGTTTATCTCGTCAGCCGATATGATGACGCGCAATCTGGATCGGCGCATGGAAGTTCTCTGCCCGGTACAGGATAAAGAGATAGCAAAGCGCATCAAGAGCACGCTGTTTTTGCTAACGGAGGATGTTGAAAAAGGACGCATCATGAAGCCCGACGGCAGCTACGCACGACTGGAATCACCAAATGGTTGTAAAAATGCGCAGATGGTCGAATATTACAAATGTCTTGACGATTATAAGGCACAATTGCCTCACAAAAAGAAATTTTCAATGCGAAATGTGCGCCGCACGCTTGGCAGCGCGTTGATATGGCTTGGCCGCCATATTTCGCCATCATTGTACGTCGAATAATCGCGAACAGTCAAAAAATACGGAGTGAACCCCTTACGGTTCGCTGAAATATGGGAAGGGTTGTCAGTACAAATTTATTTGCGGGAGAGGGATAGACAATGAAAGTTGGATTATTAACAAGCGGGGGAGATTGCCAGGGACTCAATGCGGTATTGAGAGGCGTTGCGAAAACTCTTTTCGGATGCATACCGGACCTTGAATTGATCGGGATTATTGATGGATATCGCGGCTTAATTGAAGGTGAATGGCGTAAGATGGGTCCCGGTGAATTCTCCGGTATATTGCGTCAGGGCGGCACGATACTCGGAACGTCGCGCCAGCCGTTCAAAGAGATGCAGACACCGAACGAAAACAACACGAACAAGCTGGACATGATGCTGAAAAACTATAAGAAGCATCATTTCGACGCGCTGGTAATCATCGGCGGAAACGGCACTCATAAAACGGCGCACTTGCTCAGCGAAAACGGAGCGAATGTGGTGACGATACCCAAGACGATCGACAACGACGTGTACGGAACCGATCTTACGTTTGGATTTGACAGCGCTGTGGAAAAAGCAACCTATGTGATCGATGCGATCCATACGACGGCGGCGTCCCATGGGCGCGTCTTTGTAATCGAGCTCATGGGTCATAAGGTCGGCTGGATAACGCTTTGTGCAGGCATTGCAGGCGGTGCGGATGTGATACTGATCCCTGAGATTCCGTATGACCTCGATCATGTGATAAAGGCGATTGAACACCGAAACAGACAGGGAAAGAATTTCTCGATTATAGCAATTGCGGAAGGTGCATTGACAAGGGATGAAGCCGCGCTTTCCAAAAAGGAGCGAAACAATCTGTTTCTTTCGCCCGGACACAGGCTTGCGAACGTATTGACCGAGCGGCTGGACCAAGATGTTCGAACCATTATTCCCGGCCATTTTCAGCGGGGCGGAGATCCAACGTCGACTGACCGGCTGTTGTGTTCCCGCTTTGGCGCCATGGCAGGTGAACTTGTGAAGAAGAAAATGTTCGGCAATATGGTTGCGCTGAGGGGGAGCGAGATCGTTGCGGTTCCACTTTGCGAAGTTGCGGGTAAATTGAAAAACATTCCAGCGGATTCGCAGTTTTTGCGCCAAGCTGAGCTGCTTGGAATTTCTATGGGTGTGTAATAACTGAGTTGTCTGAGAACGAATGCAAAATAGTAAAATCAAACCGTCGAATTCGACGGCTTGATTTTTATGCAGCTGTTTTGCGGCGAACCGCTTAATTTGGCGGAACAGTCACCAATTACTGAGAAGAAATCGTTTTTTCCGGCGCAGGGCGGCGAGATTATTTCCCCTCATTCCCGGCAGCGGCGCAACAGCCGCAGCCGGCACAGCTTTGCCCATTGTTTTTCCACAGCTCATCGGCAACAGGCGCCCAATTTTTCGCCGCGATGACGCATTTGTCACTGTATTCCTTTGCGGACTCACGCGCCTGATAGTCGGTGCTCTTTGCGCCGCTTTGCTCAACAATGCGTGTCAGTGCACCGGGGTTATCCAGAACGGGGCAGGGACGGAGCATGTTGTCGTTAAATGGCTGGTTATCGTGATAGCCCTTGAACAGCGGGGCCTGCAGCGCTTCAAGCAACGATTTTTCGCGGATGTTCGAGTCGGAGTAATGGATGAATGCGCAAGGCTCGATGTCCCCGGCCGCGTTGATATGCAGGTAACGGCGACCGCCGGCGATACATCCTTCCGCATACTCTCCGTCGTTCCAGAAATCCATCGTAAAAAGCGGCTTCGTCTCGCGAAATCCGCGCACCTGATCATACATGAACTTGCGCTGTTCGGCGCTTACCATCAGCTCCGGCACGGCGTCCCGTCCAACCGGCATATAGGTGAAGAGCCAGCAGAATTTCGCGCCCCAGTCGATCATCTGATCGCAATACTGTTCGCTGCCGACGTCGTGCACGTTCGCGCTGGTGTAACAAGCAGAAATGCCAAACAACAGTTTTTTCGCTTTCAGTATTTCCATAGCGCGGATGATCTTTTGATAGGTTCCCTTCCCGCGACGGCTATCGGTGGATTCTTCGAAACCCTCTGCGCTGATCGCGGGAATGAAGTTTTTCACGCGGAGCATTTCGTCGGCAAAGGCTTCGTCGATCAGGGTACCGTTGGTAAAGGCGGAAAACGTACAATCGGGATGCGCGCCGCACAAACGGATGATGTCATCCTTGCGCACAAGCGGCTCACCGCCGGAGAAAAGGAAGAAGAAGGTGCCGAGTTCGTTGGCCTGGCGGACAATTTCGTCCATCTCTTCATACGTCAGGTTCAGCTTGTTGCCGTATTCGGCGGCCCAGCAGCCGGTGCAGTGCAGATTGCACGCGGAAGTCGGGTCCATCAAAATTGCCCAGGGAATGTTGCAGTCGTATTTTGCCTCAAGCTCGTCGTGCAGATCGTTCCACTTTAGCGTTGTGTTGATCACGAAGTTTTCGAAGAACGAGCGCAGGATGTCGTGATCGACGTCTTCCCAGAGGCTGAGTATGTAGCGGTACCAATTGCCGTCCGGATTCGAAATTACCTGTCTGATCCCGGCGAGCTGTCCGTCGATGCTCGTCCCCGCGGGGATATAGGTATCCATAAATTTCCCAACCTTCGGCAGGTTGTTTTCCGGGTCTTTATCGATGAAATCGTAAACCTTTCGGATTGCGGCAGCTTGTATGTTGGTTTTTATGCTCATAGCAAATAAATCCTTTCAAACGGTTTTAAAAAAAACGGCATTACTTGCGGCATGCCGTTTTTTAGCAGGGTGTGTTACTTTTTGCGCTTTTTGACGATGACGATTGCAATAATGATGATTGCAACGACTGCGACGCCGATGATAATACCTGTGGTCATATGTCGGTCCTCCTTATTTTAGTTTGTCCCTAGAAAAATCTTCAGTGTTTGTGCTGAATTCTGGAATTATTCTTTGGCTTCGTCTTCGGATTCTTCTCTTTCGGAAGCCCCGTCTTCAGAAGCTTTATCTTCAGTTGCCTGATCTTTGGATGCTTCATCTTCTTCCGAATTTTCTTCGAAATCGAAGAATACGTATGCTTTTTCGGCCTGCGTTTTCATGCGGGCTTTCGCTTCTTCAACACTCTCGCTATCCCGGGTGAAAAGTGTGTCGACACACTTGTCGCCAACTTTTTCCGCGGCGGAAACAACACTCTTTTCAACCGCCTTATATCCGTTCACAAATCCCGTTTCAATGGCCTTATAGGCACGCTCAACATTGTCTTCGATTTTCTTTTCGACATTCCCCAATTTGCTCATGTTTCAATCTCCTTCTATTTACATTGATATTGGTGTTGATATTATGTGCCCGTCGTTATTACGCCGCTTCGCTTTCGGTAAGGACTTCGTCGCTCAGCCGAAGAATCTGCGGCGCGAACTTGTTCTGCTGCTTTTGCAGAATGGACTTGTAAACGGGGGTGGTGATAAGGCAGCCGGCCATGCCGACGACGCCGAGGATGACGCCGGGTAACATTAGGCTCGTCCATTCCATGATCATGGACATCCCTGCGCCAAGAACCAGGACACTAATGGTGCCGATGATGAGGGACGTAACCTTGGCGGGCTTTTTCACCTGCTTGTCGAGGGCCTTAAGCTGTTCGAGCTTTGTTACCGCGTGCGCTTCATATTGCGCCCGAATGGTTTTTGCTTCGCACGCGGAAGCGCTGTTGTGCATCGTATCCATTTTCAATTCTCCTCTTCGCTGTTTCCGTTCAAAATCTCGTCACTCAGTTTCAAAATTTCCGGCGCGAGCGCTTCTTTGCGCTTGTCGGTCACTTTCTTAAAGACCGGATACGCGACGCCAGCAATCGCCAGCCCGACGACGCCGACAGCGATCCCCAGTATCATGTGACCCCACTCAAGCACGCAGGTCAGACCGGTTCCCATGACGAGGGTTCCAACGATGCCGATCGCGAGCGATGCGGTCATACCCGGACGCCAGACGCTTGCGTTCAAACGACGCAGCAGTTCCATCTTATCCTCTTCCGGCTTTGTGTAAAGATTCCGGATTGCTTCCACTTCTTTTCGCTCATCTTTGCTTCGAGCCGAATAACGATACTTGTATTGCTCCATTTTTTTTCTCCTTTTCAGCGGTTCTTCTTGATTTCGTTGCTATTTTAGTGCCTGTATGTTTACAAAACGTTAGCGTAATGTTGCTGTAATGCGAAGCAGTGATTTTTTTCGCTTAAATAAGCGTACTTTTGTAAAAAATTTAGGCAACGGATCTCATCGCCGAACCGGCTTGTTCTTCGGAACACGCACTCCGGCTGTCCTTGGGTGCATGGCCGAGCGTGGCTGCGCCGGAGGCAATACATCCGCCGTCGCACAGAATGTCCGTGCCGGTCAAAAATCCCATGCTCTCGTCGCTGACGGTTGCATAAAGCGCCGCGATTTCATCCGGGTCGCCAAGGCGCTTGATCGCGTTGGTTTGTACATAACGTAAGGCTTCGTTTTTTTCGGCGTCGCCCATCGGCGTGTCGAAATTGCCGGGTGTGATCGAAAGCACACGCATGCCTTTTTCGCCAAAGCGGGCGGCGTCCTTCTGCGCAAACCAAATGACGAACGCCTTGGAGAACGCATAGGCTACGCCGGTACGCGTGCTGCCGGGGAAGAGGTTGATCAGTCGCATCATCTTTGCGTAAAACAGATCGGGGTCTTTCAGGGCAAAGCGGAACAACCGCTTCGGGATGATGAAAGAAGGAACGATATATGCGGATATCGACGACGTATCGATCAGGCATCCGCCTTTGTCCATGATTTCAACGAAGGCGTTGTTCATGTAGATGGTGCCCATGGCGTTGATACGCATAATCTGTTCCGGGATTCCCATGTGGGGCGACATACCAGCGGCATGGATAACGACCATTACGCTGCCGCGTGTTTTAGCATGTCCAGCCAGCGCGGCGACGCTCTTTGGATCGGAAACATCGCAGGCGTAAGTTTCCGCTTCACCGCCGAGTTCCTGGAGTTCGGCCACTGCTTTGTCCAGCTTGGCCGCAGTGCGCCCGACGAGGATTACATGATAGTCTTTTTCAACCATCCGCCGGGCGGTGGCGAGACCCATGCCGCTACCGCCGCCCGTAATCACGCATACTTTTTTCATGCTGCCATACTTCCAATCTTGTTTTCACGCTTCAGCCAAAGCAGGGTGTCTTCAATGCTTTCGGCGAACGGACGGGTTTTGAAGCCAAGCTCCCGCTCTGCCTTGCTGCAGTCGAATACGTTGTTGCGGATCAGGCTGTAGATTGCGAAACTTGTCATGCGGGCCGGCTTTTTGGTGATGCGTTCGGAAAGGTCGCTTAATTTGCCCATTACCTTTGCTATCCCGGCCGGAATGATCATTGTGATTTCCTTGGTTTGCGTCAGCTCTGCAAGCAGATGAAACATCTGCTGCATGGTTACGCATTCATTGCCGAGGATGTAGCCTTCGCCTTTACGGCCGTTTACTGTGCAGTTGACAATAGCGTTAGCCAGGTCGCGTACATCGACCGCGTTGAAACTGCCTTCGACGCCGCCGGGCAACTTGCCTGCGCAATAGTCGATCAGGAATGAGGAAACCGGGCCAAAGGCATAATCGTCGGGGCCGCAGATGCCGGTCGGAAAAACGATGGATGCATCGAGGTCGTAATCGCGCACTGCGTCCATTACCGCCTGCGAGGCAGCGGCCTTGGTCTTGCCGTAGAATCCGACAACCTTGTCGGGATCGTAATGATCGATTTCCGTGATCGCCGTGCCATGAGGCTGTTCGGGGATCGCACTGATCGAGCTGACGTATACAAGCTTCTTTGCGTGATGCTTTACACTTGCGTCGAGAATGTTCTTTGTACCTTTAACGTTAACGTCGTAAACCTTCTGATTAAAATCCGGGTTAACGGTCACAATTGCCGCACAGTGGATGACAACGAGGGATGTTCCCTCGGGGGCGTCGAAGAAACGCTCAATCGAGTCTTTATCGCAAACATCGCCGGTGCAGATATCAACATTATCGGGGACGCGAACCGCCGCCGGATCGCCTTTGAGGACGAGGCCGCGAACGCGTTCACCGTTTTCAAGCAGTTTTGCGGCAACGCTGCTGCCGAGGTTTCCGGCTACACCGGTGACGAGGTAGAGAGTGTTATTATTCATTGTAGTTGTTCTCCTTTTTTATGTTTAAAACTTTTGACCGGGGAATGTTCCCTCAGTTCGTAGCTACATCATAAAGCGCGTCTGTTTTTGAGATGTTGGAGAAATGTTTATGAGATGTTAAAGCACAAAAAAAGCGGGATTTCCCGCTTTTGGCTGTCAAAAAGACGTTTTATTTGGTTTTTTGATCACTTTGTAATAGGAAAATACCGCTATTCTATCGAAGTTTTTGCCAGTTCACTCCGCGCGGCAACGACAGCCATGACCGCCATTGCTAAAATACTGATGCAGATCAGCGTGCCGCTCGCCGCGTTCATATACTGTGAAAACCGGGGCCCGTGTTCCGAACCAAATGTGGCAAACATCGCCGTTTGCAGCGCCAGGATCGAGACGAGCGCGCTTGCAAAGCCAATTAGCTTAGTGGCTGTAATAACGGGGTTGTCGAACTTTCGTACCCGGATCAGGTTTCGGACGGCTGTAATAATAGAATAGAAGGCAAACGCCGCAACGGCGTAGATCAGAACGCCGGGATAGATATAGCTGCGTGCGGCAAAAACCATCTGCCAAACGGCGCCAAGAAGTGCGGCGGTCAATGCAAACAACATAAATCCGCTTGTTTGATAGACGCGCAACATACGGATGCGGCGAGAGAATGAAGACTCGATTTTGCGCAGTCTATGATAATTGCGCAAAATAAAAAAACGCGTGATGCTCAAAACGGCATAGTAAACCGCGATTGCGGCAAACCATAGCGACATGTAGGTAATGCTCATATAAAGCTTGAGCGCGACAAACGCCAGATTAATCACAAGCGAAATATGGGTGTTCACAATGGAACGCCACTCAAAATCATGTACATACCGGTCCGCAATTTTATTTTTTAGGATTCGGATTTTGATTTTTTTGTACAGCGCAATCACCGCAGGGATCAGGCAACAAAGTGTGTATGCGGAAAAAGCATACGAAAAGTAACGCAATACTGCACTTTCCGGATAGGCATCTGAAAACACATAATACAACGCGAAGGCGGAAACCAGCGTGAACAAAATCAAAAGGATGCCTTTTGCCCGTATTCGATTGAGAAAGCCATATAGTTTTTGCATAGGATTACTGACAGTTGTTCAGGGTGACGGTAAAGGTGCTGCCTTTGCCGACAGTGCTGTCCACGGAAATCGTACCGCCGACGATATCGATCACGCGCTTGACAAGCGCAAGGCCCAACCCGCTGCCTTCCGCGGCGTGGGACGAATCGCCCTGATAAAACTTTTCAAAAATATGCGCGCCAACGGCCTGCGTCATGCCGCATCCCGTGTCGGAAAATGTTGCAATCGCCGTGCCGTTTTCTTTCTTTAAGCGCACGGTGACCGTTCCTCCGGCTTCGGTGAATTTAATTGCGTTTGAAAGCAGGTTGTTCCATACGAGTTCCAGCAGGCTTTCGTCGCAATTTACACTCATGTCGTCGATATCCGCGATGAGTTCCAGCCCTTTTTGTTCCCAAACGTCCTCAAAGCCAAGAATACAACAGCGCAGTTGTTCGCCGAGTGCGTAACGCTTTGACTCCGGGAAGATTTCCTGGTTTTCCAGTTTGCTGAGCTTGAGGATATTGCTAATCAAATTCGTAAGCCGTCGCGAAGCGGAGATAATGGTTTCGGAATACTCCTTCCGCGTTTCATCCGCAAGCGCGCCGTCCTGCAAGGCGGTCGCATATGAATGGATTATGGACAAAGGGGTTTTGATTTCGTGCGATACGTTGGCGATGAAATCGGTCCGAAGCGTCTCGATACCGGAGAGCTCATGCGCCATCTTGTTGAAGTTTTCTATGATGGCGTCGAATTCGTTTTCATGTCCGTATCGGTGGAGTGGCTTGATGCGAGCAGAAAAATCGCCGCTGGTAAGCTTGTGCGTCGCTTCGAGAATTCGATTGACGGGACGGACAATCGTGATCTTGCGACGAATGCCGTCGATCACACAAATCAGCGCCGAGAGGAAGAGCACGTTAAACAACGTTAGTATTGCGCTAATCACCATATTATTCGCATAGTGATTCATCAGCCCGTAAAAAAGAAGAAAGGAACAGGTGACGACCAGGGCGATCAGCACGAAAAACCCAATATAGCCGCGAACGGTAAACAGACTTTGCTGCACGCGAAATCCCGTGTTATTTTTTTTACTCATTTTAGCACCGCCTTATATCCCAAACCGTGGATCGTGACGATTTCAAAATCACTGCAAGCGGAAAACTTATCCCGCAACTTCGTGATATAAACATCCACCGTGCGTGGACTGGATTCCGTATCATATCCCCAGAATTCGTCCATGAGCTGCGTTCTTGTAAATGTTTTTTTGGGGTACGACAACAGTTTGAACAAAATGTCAAACTCCCGCACGGTCAGCACGATTTCTTCGTTGTCGACATAGGCCGAATGCTCGTCCGCGTTCATTTCGAGTGATCCGATGCTCAGCTTTCTGGAGCTTTTTATATCGGACCGGCGCAGCAGTGCGCCGACACGCAGCACAAGTTCGTCTGGTTCCACAGGCTTGACGACATAATCGTCAATTCCGATACGGTATCCTTTCTTCTTGGAAAGCAAGTCTTCTCTTGCGGTCATAAACATAATTGGGATGTTCTTGTCCACGTCGCGTACGGTTTCGGCAAATTCAAAGCCGTCCATTCCCGGCATCATGATGTCTGAAATGATAAGGCTGAACATAGTTTGCTCCATCTGTGTAAAAGCATCGTCTGCGTTTAGACAGCCTGCCGTGTGGTACCCCGCTTTTTCCAATGTTGAACAAATAATTTTATTCAGCTTCTGATCGTCTTCGACTACAAGTATATTAATCAAGGAATCAACCTCCTGATGCTGATAATTTATATTAACATATATCATCATAATGTTTGTAAATTGTTAAGAAGCTACGATTGAAATACCTGTTTTGTGATGCTGAAAAACTAAAAAATGAAATAAATTTATTTGGGAATTATGACGAACGAAAATGGGATGTCAATGCAACCTTGGAACCTTAATGGCAAAAGAGGCTGACATTCACCTCAGTCTGTGATGGTTGAATAGAACGGGATGATCGTGCTAGACTGATTTATAGGGAAATAAGGAGAGCCAAAATGGAAAAAAGCTGGATCAATTTACTTGAGTTTCTGGATTTTTCCGGTGACGATACGTTGTTTGAGCAACGCGAGCTGTTGTTTCACCGCATACCGTTTGAAATGGAAAAGACGCTGTATCAATTCATAGCCGAAGGTAAGCCGGTAGAAATGAAGGCGTTCTATCAGAAGATGATTCTGGATATTCCATCACTTAAGGTTGTCGTTGGGAAAACATCGCATAATCGCTTGAAACAATTGAAATATGCCGCGATTTCGGCCGTCGCAATAGCATGCCGCGCGGCTATATGGGGCGGAGCAGTTGAAGCACGCGCGTATGCAAAAAGCGACGAAGTTATACTGGCAATCGACGAAATGGCGAATATTGCCGACGTGTTGCTGATAGAACTGCGTACGTTGCTGGAATATGCCGAAATGGTGAGGGAAACAAAATCGATGCAGAATTGTTCCCCGGCGATCCGCGCATGCATCGAGTACATAACGGTCCATACGCACGAACCTATTTCTCTCGAAAAACTCGCGGACGGTTCTTCCTATACGAAGGAATACCTTGCGAAAATCTTCAAAAAAGAAATAGGAATCCCCATCAGCGATTTCATATTAAGAACACGCGTCGACGAGGCCAAAAAGCTATTGATTTCTGGTGTATCCTGCTGCGATACAGCGCATATCCTGGGATTTTCGTCACAAAGCTATTTTATTCGCCAGTTTAAAAAAGTAACCGGGATGACGCCAAAAACGTTTATCACTGCCAACGCCTGAAAGCTGATTGAAATGGAAATGTTTGGGAGACGTATTTGGATCGCAAAAAAAGGATATTCCACCTAGAAACGGCGATCAAACAATCACATTTTTCACTGTTTACAGCACGAAATCTTCGAAAGAAGAATCGTGCTATTTTTTGAAGAATTCTAATAGGATTCCGCTACTTTCTCTTGCTATGATACTTGTATAAAGAGTATCTTGACGGGCCTTAGTCTGCCCAATCACCTCATTGAACATTTTCATTTTATACAGAGGAGAATTTCATGACAAAAAGAGAAAGACGAATTGTTTTTCCGTGCGTTATCGGATTGTTGCTGGTAGCGTCGTTTTTCGACCTTCGAATTTCACAGTCTGTCTATGGAAAAAATATTTTCAGTACTGTGTTTGAAGTGATTGGTGAGGTTCCAATTCAATTTCTTGCGCTTTTCAGTGCGTTGGCGCTCCTGCGTTTTCGCAACAAGAACAACAAAGTAAGCAGTGCATTGTTGATCGTGGCATACGGTGCGATTGCCGCGGTGTTCGCATTTTTGCTTGGATTCTCCACAATCAACTACATCAACGAAAATATCACATATGAATTGCCTATATGGGTGTCCCTGGTGACTGCGCTTGCCGGGATTGCGTTTGCAGCACTGCTCGTTCGTTCGGTGCCGAAGGAGCGCGCAAAAGAGGCTGTAACATTTGCGGTTATCGCAATTGGGTATATTCTGCTGATCATTATAGTAATGAATCTGTTGAAAGGTGTTTGGGGACGACTGCGTATGCGCGAGATGATCGACCCGACTGCCGAGTTTACCCCTTGGTACGAGATCCACTTCCGTGGTGGCTTTGATAATCGATTCGCATCGTTTCCGTCAGGCCACACGATGAATGCCGCTGGCATCATACTCATTACGCTGCTGCCGTCGATATTTAAGCATTTGGAAACGAAACAAACACTTTTACATATCATCTCTTACGTATGGGCTGCTACTGTAGGATTTTCCCGCGTGGTGGCGGGTGCGCATTTCACGACGGACGTGCTGTTTGGCATTTTGCTTTCGTACGCACTGTTTGAACTTACGTGTTTTGTTGTGAAAAAAATCCAAAACAAGAAAGAAAAAATGCCAGGCGAAGCATTTCAGGAAACGACAATACAATCATAACTGTTCAAAAAGGAAGGGGAAGGGCATGGCTAGCGCAAAAGAATTTAAAAAAAGTATTGCTGCCGAAGTAAAAGCGGACAAAGAGCAAAGGAAAGAGCGAAAAAAAGAGATCAAAGCTTTACCGAACAAAGAACGTGCGGCGGTTAAAAAGGACGAAAAGCAAAAATGCAAAACAGAGAAGAAGGAACGCAGACTTGCCGTCCGCGCAATGAACGGTGAAGAGAAAAAACTTGCGAAAAAGCACGACAAGCGATACAGGAAGATTTGGCGCAGGCCGCGCCGTCTCATCATCTGGGCGGTGGTGCTGTGTCTGGTTGTTTGGGGAATTGCGAGTGCTGCGCCGTATGTCAACGATTTTACGAGCCTGATGGGGATGAAGCTGGACTCTAGCACACAAGAGGGCGCGACTGCGCGTGAACAGGGCGCGATTGTGGCGGAAGCGATTTCGGACGAGGGGATCGTGCTTCTGAAAAATACGGACGGATTACTGCCGTTGACGAACGGAAAAGTCAACGTATTCAGCTTTGCCGCCTACAACTTCCGTTATGGCGGAAGCGGCTCCGGCGGCGGAGATGCGTCGAGCGCGATCGATCTGTTTGCAGGGTTGGAGAACGCGGGCATTGAATACAATGAAACGCTGGACGAATTCTACCGTACGCAGGAAGGCATTTCCAAAAAGAAAAGTTCGAACGGAATCATCAGTGTGATTGCATCCATGATGGGTGGCTCAGAGACGGATGAACCTTCCGTCGACTATCTGACGGACGACGTCATGCGGCAGGCGACGCAGTATTCCGATATGGCAATCATAGTCATTGGCAGCGATGGCGTGGAGGCTTCCGATTTTACGCTCGATGCGCTGAAACTGACGCAAAACAGAATCGATTTATTCGATAAAGTTTGCGAAAACTTCGACAACGTGATCGTCATCGTCAATGCAGGCAATGCGATGGAACTGGGATTCCTTGACGAATATCCGTCCATCAAAGCCGCGCTTTGGGTTGGCACACCGGGGCCGTTCGGCTGCAATTCGATTGGAAAAGTCCTTGCAGGCGAGGTCAACCCGTCCGGTAGATTGACGGATACCTATGCATATGACGCCGGAAGCAGTCCGGCAAGCGTGAACTTTGGCGACTATCCTTACGACAATATCCCGGGTATGGCGTTTATCAACTATAACGAAGGCATCTATGTCGGATACCGTTATTATGAGACCTATTACGCAAATGATGAAGCGGCATATCAATCTGCGGTTCAATATCCGTTTGGATATGGACTAAGCTATACAGGATTCGACTGGGAAACGACGGACTTTTCCTATGACGATACAATGGTCAATGTTACCATTAACGTGACAAACACCGGCGATATTGCAGGCAAGGACGTTGTTGAGGTTTACTTTACCGCGCCATATACGCCCGGCGGGATTGAAAAATCTGCCATAGAATTGGCAGGTTATGCGAAAACCGAATTGCTCGCTCCGGGAGAAAGTCAGAGCGTGAGTGTAGCGTTCCCTGTTCGAGATATGTCGTCCTATGACATGGACAGCGAACAGGCATACGTGCTGGACAGCGGCGAATACCTCGTGAAGGTCGGCAGGAATGTGCATGATATCGTCGACACACAGACGATGACGATCAATGAAACAATCGTTTATAAAACCGACGATGTTACAGATACCGAATTGCAGAATCGATTCGATTATGCAAGCGGTGACTTGACGTACCTCTCGCGGAGCGACTGGGCGGCGACCTATCCGGACAATACGAACCTTAGTTATTCGGCTTCACAGGCTGTAATCGACGCGGCGGCGGAATACGAAAATCCGGCGGTGGATTCGTCAGCAATTCCGATCACCGGCGCGGACAACGGCATTCTTTTGCAAGACCTGAAGGGATTAAGCTATGACGATCCGAAGTGGGACCTCTTCATGGATCAATTCACGGTGGAGGAGCTGCAGGAAATCTTTGTCAACGCGGCGTACCGTACGGTTTCGGTTGAACGCCTCGGCTTGCCGCAGGCTGTTTTGCTGGACGGCCCCGCTGGCATCAACTCGATGTTCAGTCCACTGACCGCGGCGTCGTATCCGACGGAAATCGTGGTTGCGTCGACATGGAATGACGAATTGGCATATGCACTTGGCGAGGCGATCGGCACGGAAGCCAACGCCTATGGCGTGAACGGCTGGTACGCACCGGGCATGAATTTGCACCGTACGCCACAGGGCGGACGTAATTTTGAGTATTTCTCGGAAGACCCGTTGCTTTCAGGAAAGATGAGCGCAGGAATGGTCAGCGGCGCGCAGAGTAAGGATGTTTTGGTATTCATGAAGCATCTTGCTCTGAACGAGCAGGAAACAAACGCTCGTTCCGGCATCTACGTCTGGGCAAACGAACAGGCGATCCGCGAGCTGTATCTGCGGCCTTTCGAAATCACAACCAAGGAAGCGAATGTGACCGGCGCGATGGATAGCTTTATCCATATCGGCTATAAGTGGAGCGGCGGCAGCGATGATCTGCTGCAGGGCGTGCTGCGCGATGAATGGGGATTTACCGGCATCGTAACGACCGATGCTGTGCTTGGTAATTTCATGGATGCAAACCTTGCTCTGAGATACGGAAACGATATCATGCTCGCCGTTGCGCCGACCAACAATCGTCGCTATTTGAAGGAGCTTTATGAAAACGATCCGGTCGGTATTACAAAGGGATTGCGCACGTGCGTCCGCAACCTCTGCTATGGACTTGTGAATAACACAAAATTGTTCTAGGATGACGGATTCTGAAATGAAAGCAACCAATTTGAAATATGCGGAACTGATATCGAAGTTGACGTTGGAAGAAAAAGCGTCGCTTATGTCGGGACGAGATTTCTGGAATACCAAGCCAATCGACCGGCTTGGTATTCCATCGATCATGCTGACCGACGGTCCGCACGGCTTGCGAAAACAAGGCGGGAAGGCGGACCGATTGGGATTGCATTTGAGTCTGCCCGCAACCTGCTTTCCGACAGCATCCGCATTGGCTAACAGTTGGGACGTCGAACTTCTGGAAACGGTTGGTGCGTGCCTTGGCACAGAAGCTGCCGCAAATCAGGTAAACGTTTTACTTGGCCCCGGATTAAACATCAAACGCAATCCGTTATGCGGGCGTAATTTCGAATATTTTTCCGAAGATCCATTCCTTTCCGGAAAACTGTCCGCCGCAATGATTCGCGGCATACAGGCGCGGGGCGTTTGCGCCTGCCCGAAACACTATGCCGTTAACAGTCAGGAAGAGCGGCGCATGGTGATCAACGAGATCGTGGACGAACGAACACTGCGGGAGATTTATCTGGAAGGTTTTCGCTATGCCGTGTGTGAGGGCGGTGCTAAAACGCTGATGACTTCCTACAACCGCGTGAACGGCGTGCACGCAAATGAACACATGCATTTGCTTCAGGATATCCTGTATGGCGAATGGGGATTTGACGGCGTCGTTGTAACCGACTGGGGCGGGGAGTATGACCGCGTGGCGGGGCTGGTCGCCGGCAACCAACTGGAAATGCCTTCATCCGCAGGGATCACCGACCGGGAGATCGTTCGGGCGGTACGCACCGGAAATCTGGAAGAAGCCTTGCTTGATGAACGTGTGGACAGTTTGTTGCAGCTGGTGTTTGAGGCACAGGACAAACGGCAATCAAAGACCGAATTTTCGAAAGAGGAACACCACCTGGTTGCTCGAAAGGCAGCGAGCGAGTCAGCCGTGCTGTTGAAAAACGATGGGAATATCCTTCCGCTCACTGGAAAACATCGTGTTGCGGTCATCGGCGATTTCGCCAGCGTTCCGCGCTATCAGGGCGCAGGCAGTTCGTTAATCGTTCCGACCCGGCTGGATAACGCGTTGGATGCATTGAAAACAACAGAACTTGACGTGATTGGATACGAGTCGGGATTCCGAAGGTTTGGTGGGAAGAGTGAAAAACGGACGCAACGGGCGATTTCGCTGGCAAAGAAGGCCGACGTAACGCTGTTGTTTCTGGGTCTTGACGAAGGCAGTGAAGCCGAAGGAGTGGACCGGTCGCATATGCGCCTCCCGGAGAATCAGATTGCGCTGCTTCGTGCACTGCGCGGTGTTTGCGACAAAATCGTAGTCATTTTATCAAACGGTGCTCCGGTCGAAACAAACTGGTCGAACCTTGCTGATGCGATTTTATTGATGTACCTCGGCGGTCAGGCGGTCGGCAGCGCAACGGCTGATTTGATCACAGGAAGGGCGAATCCTAGCGGCAAACTTGCGGAGACATACCCTGTCGCATATGCAGACGTTCCGTCGTCAGGGGATTATCCGGGCAAGCAGAAAACAGCCGAACACAGGGAAAGCATTTTTGTCGGATACCGTTACTTCGACACGGCCGGTGTCGAACCGGCATGGCCCTTTGGATATGGGCTGTCCTATACGACATTTGCTTACGAAGGACTGTCTTATAATGGAGAAAGCGTAAGCTTTACAGTGAAAAACACCGGAAAAAAAGCCGGTTCAGAGATTGCGCAGATTTATATTGGGAAACACGGCAGTGAAGTATTTCGCGCAAAAAAAGAACTAAAGGGTTTTACAAAAGTGGCGCTTCAGCCGGGTGAAGAAAAAGAGGTTCGAATACCGCTGGATGAACACGCGTTTTCTTACTATAACGTTAAGAACAACAAATGGGAGGAAGAACCGGGTGAGTACCATGTGATGGTCGGTGCATCGTCGCGGGATATCCGGCAGAGTTTGTTTGTTCAAAGAAAAGGCGACAAGGAAGAGTCGGTGCCGTATGCAGAAAGCGACCTTCCACATTACTATAACGCCGATATCGCGAATGTCTCCACTGAGGAGTTTTCCGCGCTGCTCGGTTATGCGCCGCCGGAGAGCAAATGGAATCTTAAAAAGCCGCTGGGATATGACGATACGATCGGTCAGGGCAAATATAAAAACGGGTTTGGGCGGTTCTTGTATCTTTTTGTTCGCGCGGCCCGACGGATTTGTTTTTTCTTCGGGAAACCAATTGCGGCAAACAACGTTATGTTTGCAATGAATCTTCCCTATCGGCAACTCACGCGGTTACTGGGCGGCAGGATTGACGACGGAATGCTGGACGGCATTCTTGTCATGGCAAACGGGCGCTTTTTCGCGGGCGTCAGGCAAACGTTTTATGCATGGAGGCAAAAGAGAAAACAGGAGAGGAGGCGGCGACATGACGGAGAAGATTGAGCAAAAAAGCGCGTGGCAAGAATGGAAATCGGCGCATGCTGGCCTTTGGCAGTTTGTTATGTTCGTTCTAATGAGCGGGATTACAACGCTTGTTGACCTTGCAACGTTTGCTGTCTTTAACTTTTGGATATTCCGTTCACTGCATGATACTCCGTTTTTCTGGGGACCGATCCGCTATTCTGTTGAAAATGGCGGATTAACAGCCTTTGGTGCATTCGCGGTTTCGTTCGCCGTATCGCAGACGGTCAACTTCTTTTTACAGCGGAAGAAAACATTCCATGCTACAAACAATGCTGTTTCCAGCGCACTTTTGTACGCACTGATGGTGATCGGCGTATATTTCCTGCAATTGTACGTGCCGACGTTGATCCGCGCGCCCATCGTTGCCGTCATTGGTGCGGTAATCGGCGACCTTCTCGTAAAGGCAATCAACATGATTTTGTCCATGCTAATTCAATTCCCGTTGAATAAATGGGTCATTATGCGCCAGAGAGACAGTGATGATAAGTGACTTAACAGTACACGAGAAAAATACAGAAAGTGTTCTTATAGAATCAACATATCAACCGAACTTGTATAAGCAAATATAACGGAAAAACTAGAAAAAACCGGCGCCATCGAATGCAATGACGCCGGTTTTTGATTGGCGTGTGATACAATAGAAAACGACTTTGACAATGTGGTCGCTTACCATCGTGCAATCGGGTGCGACCGCATTACGATCAATCGTCTGAAGAAAGAGGAATGAATGATGCCTGAATTTGCCTGTCGCGGGGACATTCTGTATTCGCCAAACGGAAAAGAAGTGAAAATCTTGGAAGGTGGCTATATCGTCGTAAAAGACGGTACGGTGATGGGCGTTTTTCAGCAATTACCGGAAAAGTATGCTGGAATGGAACTGCGCGACTATCAAAATGCGTTGATTATTCCGGCCTTTTCCGATTTGCATATCCATGCCTCGCAGTATTTCCAGCGGGGCATCGGCATGGACAAGCTGCTGTTCGACTGGTTGAACGATTACACGTTTCCGCAGGAAGCGCGATTTGCCGACAAAGCGTATGCCGAGGCGGCGTATAGCGCGCTTACGGAAGAGTTTATTCGGCACGGCACGTTTCATATGAGCGTTTTTACAACGATCCACTCCGGCACTGCGGACGTTCTCTTCCAAATGCTCGAAAAGTCCGGGCTCTCAGCGTTAGTCGGCAAGGTCAACATGGATCGAAACAGTCCGGATTTTCTTTGCGAGTCCACGCAAGAATCCATCATGGGTACCGAGCGCTTTTTAGGCGATCATACCGGAAATGGCAAGGTGCGCCCGATTATTACGCCACGATTTGCGCCAACGTGCTCGAAGGAACTTCTGTTTAGTCTTGGGCGTTTAGCAAAACGATATAATTGCCCGATGCAGACGCATCTTGTTGAATCCACGGAGGAAATTGAATTCACGCTTAGTCTGTTTCCAGAATTTGCATGCGATGCGGAAATATACCTGCGTGCAGGCCTTCTCGATCAGCCGGCGATCTTTGCGCACGTGATATTCCCAAGCGGGCGGGACGTTGAAATACTGAAGGAAACGAACAGCGTCTGTGTTCATTGCCCGGACGCCACGGCCAATATAACGGCGGGAATCATGCCGCTTGTGAATCTTTCGAATCAGGGGATCAGGATCGCGCTTGGCAGTGACGTTGGCGGCGGGCACGGCATACCGGTCTATCGGCAGATTGCGCGCGCGGTGCAGCTCTCAAAACTAAAAGAGTTTTATGAGCCGGAAAACAAGCGACTGGATTTAATACATGCGTTTTATCTTGCAACAAAATCAGGTGGCACAGCTTTCGGCAATGTCGGTTCGTTTGAACCGGGGTACCGCTTTGATGCGCTTGTGATCGACGGACTGGAGGACGCAGGCTACCGGTTGACGCCTTTGGAGCGACTGGAACGGTTCTGCTATATCGGCGACGACAGGAATATTGTGCAACGTTACATCGATGGAACGACAATATGATTTATGCGAGATTTACATTAACTATAATTTAAAAGACACGGAAAAAAGAAACTGCACCATCGAATCCGACGGTGCTGTTTTTGGTGCGAGTGCAATTATAGAATTCTTGGGAAAAGCCCTAATCAAAAGTACTTTCTGGCATAGAGAAACAGTATTTACTTTCAAAACACAATAAGTGAGGATTCAAATAACATTGATTGTTCATGATTGCGTTGGGGGGAATGATCAGTGTTTTGCATGCATTTTGTGTCTCGACCGCTTTCTTAACAGAAGGCATGTAAGCAGAAATAGCAATACGACGCCGACAAGGCCGATTAAAAGCCATGAATTGCCCGCCGGCTGGACGCTGACGATCTGGAAGCGGCTGAATGAACAGATTTGAAATTCAATGGCGATTGGTACAGCGCCTTCATAGACGATCTCGCCTTCGACCAGTTCGGTGGTACTGTCGTCGTGCTCTACATAAATACACAAGGTCGCCAGAAACTCCGAGTCGTTCAGCTGCTCCTCGTTAATACCAGTCAGCGGAAAACGCACCGTCGTTTCGCAGCTTCCCGTGTTTGTCTGGATAATGCGTGGTACGCCGAACACTTCGCCAGAAGAAATATTCAGCAAGGAAAACACGGTGCGGTCGCTGTGGAACGTCTCCTCGGCTTCGTCGGATTCGTTCGCGACAAGAACGAGGCGAAAGTAGAGCCCGGCATGGTTTTCACCGGCATGCAGGAGTTGTTCTGCGGACAACGTCACACTGCCTTCGGGCGAATTCAACGTCACGCCGAGACCTCGCTCGGTCAGCATGGCAACGCTTTGTGCGGATACTTCGAACGCGAATTCGTCCGCAGGGCTTGCGTCGTAACGGTCGATGGTCACCGCAACGGTGTTGCCGTAGCCACTTTGCGCAAGAAGGTGCTGCAATGTTTCCGGCGTTAAGGACGCAACGTCGATATTCGTACCGTCGGACAACACCGTCCGGTAAACCGTGTCGGTATCCAGATCATCGCCAATCTGCACGGTCACGACCCGCGGCGTCGCCTCGCGCGTCGTCTGCTTTACCGCACCTTCTTGTTTGACGACCAGAAGAAAGGTTTTTGTGAGTGTCAGATCACCCTTGGAGATTGTGGCGGTGATAATGACGCTGGCGTCTCCGTCGATCGGACGGACTACGACGCCCCGCACGGTTTCGCCACTGCCTTCCAGCCGGATTACGCTTTCGTTGGACGACGACCAGACAATCTCTACACCATCTTCTTCGGCGTGCAGTATCACAAAATCGCTGGTGATGCATTCCCATGTGTCGCCTTCTGCAAACTGAAACGCTTCTTCAAGGGTCAGTTCGTCCGCGGCGCTGCTCAATAGCACGGCGTTTTCAAGCCAGCCGGCGTAGATCGTCAGGTCGCCCTCCACCTCTGCGGAGAAGTCATACGGTGTAATCAACGCCGAATCCGAATACCAGCCGTCGAATGTGAATCCGGGTTTTTCCGGGTCGGCGGGCTTGCTCGCTACGGCGTGATATGCCACTGTTTGCTCCGGAACGCTTTCCCCGCCGTTGGTATCGAAACGGATCGTGTAATAATTGACTTCATAGGTTGCGGCGACTGTCATATAACCGCGAACGAAGCTAAAATCCTGATTCCATCCGGCAAAGGTGTAACCGTGTCTGACGGGATTCGGCGGTGCGACGGCTTTATCGCCATAGTCGACCACACGTACTTTAAGGATTGAGCCGTCCCAGTCCCGGAATGTCACCTGATAGCTGTTGATCGTCCATTCGGCGTACAGCGTGACGTTGCCGTTGATGGTAATCGTATCGTCCTGCACGGAATGGATGCCGCTTTGATCCGGCTTCGTATTCCAACCCATAAAGGTATGGCCGATTTTCACCAGTGTTTCGGGTTTGTCGAGAACGTATGCCAAGCTGCCTTTTCTGTAGACGATATTGTCTATGGGCGCAGTCCCCGCTGTTGCAGTATTTCCTTTATAAATAACCGAATAGGTTATGATTTTATAGGAAAGTTTGGAAATGTCACTGTCCACATATCCCGGCTTAATGGCGATTGCCTTGACCGTCGTATCTTTTTGCAGAGCCAAAGGTTCTGTGTAGCGTGTCGAGGCCGCTGTGGGCATATCGCCGTTGGTCGTATAGTAAATCACAGCTTCGGATGTGAACGTGCTTAGCGTTATCGTGTCGTCGTAGTCGAGGTCGCACGAATCAGGTATGGCGTACGGCGCGGAACAGGTGCCGAGCGGAACGATTTTCAGCGTTCGGACGATCGTGGCCGTTTCACCATTGTTTTTGTCGGTCACGAGAATGGTCAGGGTGTAGGTTCCGAACGATTTCGGCGTTCCGGAGAGGACGCCGCTTTCGGAGAGGCTGACGTCCGTGGGCAACGAGCCGCTTGTCAATTTGTAAGTGAAACTGCCGCTGCCGCCGCCCGCTGTGATCAAGCTGCTGTAGGCGGAGCCATACGCGCCCTCGGGCATCGTACCCGTAGTGCTGACCTCGATCGGAATGACGGTCCATTTGGCAAACAGCGTTTGATTATTCGCGGTTACAAACGCGGTCGTGTTCAAAACTTGCGTGCCGCCGCCGTCTTTTACCGTCCACCAGCCGCCGAACGTATAACCTGCCCTGACGGGCGTTGGCAAAGTTTCGTCCGTGGATCCGTCCGCGGCTTTGCCATATATATTGTTGAACTGTTTGGACTGGGTCGCGGGGGAGACAGTGCCGCCGTCCGCGTTGAACGTGACCGTATAGTTGTTGGGTGTCCATTTGGCGAACAGCGTATGATCCGTGGCGGTGGCAACAACGCTCGCATCCGTGATACACGAACCTGAATAGTCGGCCAACGCATACCAACCGTCGAACGTATAACCCGTTTTGGTCGGCACGGGCAGCGCGGCGGCGGTCGCTCCGTCGGCGGCTTTGCCGTACGCGCTGTCGAATCGCTTGACTTGGGATGTCGGTGAGACCGTGCCGCCGTCCGCATCGAACGAAACGGTATACGTGTTGGCCGTCCATACGGCGTAGAGGTTAAACGTCGCGTCGTCGGTCGCCGTGAGGTTGATTACGCTTTGTTTGTTGGAATATGCCGCCGTTCCGCCGGAACTCGTCGCCCAGCCGGCAAACGTGTACCCCGTGCGCGTAAACGCGTTATCCGTCAGCGCTTTTTCAGCGTCATAGGTATGCAAAACAGAATCCATCGTCCCGGCGCCGCCGTTTGTATTATATTTTACCGTATACGTATGTACCGTCCAGACGGCGTAGAGCTTAATCAGCGCGCCGTCGGTCGCGGTCAGGTTTTTTACGCTCTGTTTGTCGGAATACTTCACTGGTCCGGTCGAACTTTCCGCCCAGCCGGCAAACGTGTATCCGGTGCGTGAAAACGCGTTGGCGGGCAGTGCTTTTTCCACATCGTAGGTATAGACGACGTCGCTCATCGTTCCGCTTCCGCCGTTTGAGTAAAATTTAACGGTACAAGTGTGCGCCGTCCATTTGGCGTAGAGCTTGATGGTCGCGCCGTCGGTCGCGGTCAGATTTTTTACGCTTTGTTTGTCGGAATATACAACGGGTCCTGTCGCGCTCGTCGCCCAGCCGGAGAAGGTATAACCTGTTCGCGTGAAGCTGTTGGCGCTCAGAGTTTTTTCAGCATCATATGTATAGATGCTGTCAGCGATCGTTCCGCCGGCGCCGTTCGAGTAAAACTTAACGGTACAAGTGTGCGCCGTCCATTTGGCGTAGAGCTTGATGGTCGCGCCGTCGGTCGCGGTCAGATTTTTCACGCTCGCTTCATCGGAATATACGGCGGTGCCGGTCGAACTCGTCGCCCAACCGGCGAAGGTGTAGCCTGTGCGGGTGAAGCTGTTGGCAGTCAGCGTTTTTTCAACGTCGTATGTGTGAATGCCGGACGACATGGTACCGCTGCCACCGTTTGAATTGTAGTTGATTGTGTAGGTATGCGCCGTCCATACGGCGTAGAGGTTTACGGTTGCGCCGTGGGTCGAGGTGAGGTTTTTGACGCTCTGCTTGTCGGTATAGGTCGCAGTACCGCCCGTGCTTTCCGACCAGCCCGCAAAGGTGTAACCCGTCCGTGTAAAGACATTGGCGGACAGCGCTTTTTCAACGTCGTATGTGTGGCCGACGGAAGACATGCTGCCGCTGCCATTGTTTGAATTGTATTTGACAGTATAGGTGTTTGCCGACCATTTGGCGTAGAGCGTCACGGTCGCGCCGTCGGTCGACGTGAGGTTTTTCACGGTTGCTTCGTCGGCATAGATTACGGAGCCGCTCGCGCTCGTGGCCCAGCCCGCAAAACGATATCCCGTGCGCGTAAACACATTGTCCGTCAACGCTTTTTCAACGTCGTATGTGTGGCCGACGGAAGACATGCTGCCGCTGCCATTGTTTGAATTGTATTTGACAGTATAGGTGTTTGCCGACCATTTGGCGTAGAGCGTCACGGTCGCGCCGTCGGTCGACGTGAGGTTTTTCACGGTTGCTTCGTCGGCATAGATTACGGAGCCGCTCGCGCTCGTGGCCCAGCCCGCAAAACGATATCCTGTGCGCGTAAACACATTGTCCGTCAACGCTTTTTCAACGTCGTAGGTATGTGAAACGGACGCCATTGTTCCGCTGCCGTTGTTCGCGTTGTATTGCACGGTATAGGTGTGCGCCGTCCACTTAGCGTACAGCGTAATCGCGCTGCCGACCGTATTGCTGCCGAAGTTCCATGTGACGGTCAGCGCGGAATTCGAATACCAGCCGCCGAAGGTGTAGCCCGTGCGTGTCGGGTCGGTCGGCTCGGCGACGGTTCCGCCCTCGGTGACGTATTTGGACGAAACCGAACTGCCGCCGTTGGAGTCGAAGGTCACTTCGCAGAGCCATTTTGCATACAGCGTCATGTTTGCGCTCACCGTTTCGCTGCCGAAGTTCCACGCGTCGCTCAGGGTGGAATCGGTATACCAGCCGCCGAAGGTGAAGCCGTTGCGCGTCGGGTCGGCCGGCTCAACAACCTTTTCGCCCGGCAGGATTTCCTGCGAGGCGACCGCGCTGCCGCCTTTCGAGTTGAACGCCACCGTGAAATTATCGGATACCCAATTGGCGTAGAGCGTAATCGATGCACTCGGCGTATACGGGAACGTGACCTTCTGCGTCAGTGCCGCGTCCTCGTACCAGCCTTCCAGATGAAAGCCGTCTTTTGTGGGTTCGGTCGGCTCGGATGCGGTGGTATTCTCCGCGACATATGCGGTATCGACTGCTGTTCCGCCGTTGCTGTTGTAGGTTATAACATAGATCGGGTGGAAGTTGATGCCGTGTGCGTCCGCGTATGTTTCCGCGGTGGAATTGTCGATCCCGTAAATGCCGGTTTCCGCCGCCGTGCCTTCGGCGACCATGGGGGTGTTAACAAATATGCTGTTGCTAGCAAATTCAATATCCGGGTTGAGGATCGTTATTTTTGACAACGAAGTACAACCACAGAAAGCCATGTTCGCGATTGTCTCTACGCTTGCCGGTATTTCAATTGAAGCAAGTGCAGAAGCGCCAAAAAATGACATCATCCCAATACTCGTTACACCTTCAGGGATGGACACGGACTCCAGCGATTCGCAAAACTCAAATGTGCAACCAGGAATTGTTTCCCAGCTTCCGGGGATTGCAATTGAGGTTAATCCTGCGTAGACAAAAATACCATACCCAAGCGTCATCGGATAACTTGAATCAGCAAAATGTATTTCACTCAGATTACTACAATTATAAAAAGCCCAGTAACCAATATTTGTTATACTTGACGGTATTGATGCACTCGTTATGACGGTATTGTCTTTAAACGCTTCAGCGCCGATTCCTGTAACGGTTTTGTCAATATAAGAAGAAGGTATGACAAGATTCGAACAGGAATACCCATCGGCAAAGCCTACAACGGAAAGCGAACCGTCTGCAAGTTCGACATAATTAAATTGACCGTCGCTATAAGCGTCCCCTTCCGCACTAAGCGCCCCCGAACAGGGCAGCAGCGCCAGAATAAAAACGCCGATCAATATCACGGAGAGTATGGTGGGCTTTTTGTTGCGCATGGTCGTCTCCTTTGGCAATATATAACAATAAAGAACGGATTGTGTGATTTCGTATAAAGATACAAACTAACTATACCAACCCGTTCTCCAAAAATTCTCCCAAAAAACATCCCATATGGCCACATTTGGCATACAGAAAAGCAGTTCCGGAAAAATAATTGCAGAACTGCTTTGATTACGCGGCTGTTACAGGCGGAAACGCGCTATTCCAGAACAGATTTTGCGGACTGAATCAGCTTCCGGCTTGGCCGGATACCAAGTTCGGTTTTTAAGGTTTTACAATATTGCTTATAGTGCGTAACCGCTTTTGCTTTATCGCCCGTACGGGCGAATAACTCCAAGAGCAGCATGGTGATGCTTTCCTCGCAAGGGACATGCTGGTACGCTGTGCACAGCAGCGCTTCCGCGTCGTCAAAACGACCCTCGTCCATTGCAGTCGTCGCCAGCGTAAGCGTCGTTAACACAAAGTCCCGCTCCAGCCGTGCGCGTTCCGGCTCCGCCCAGAGCCATCCGCTGCCGGCGAAATACGCGCCTTTGTACAGATCGAGCCAGCCGTCTGCGCCGCCTTGCGTCTTCATCTGCAAACAGCGTTTTTTAAACCGGTCGACGTCCGTTTCAATTCCGTTCAGATCGAGCCGGTAACAGCCGCTGACGCACAGTTGCTCGCGCGGGACGCCATAGTCGCTGAGCGTCTTGCGTATATAGTAGACTGCATTGTGCAATTGATGATCCGCCCGGTCGAAGACCGCGTCCGGCCAGATTGCGCCGATGATCTCGCTTTTGCGAACGGTCCGTCCTTTGTTATGCAGAAGATATGCAAACAGCTCGAGCGTTTTTTCCGTTCGCCATTTTAAGGGTTCTTCGTTATCGCGGCCGATTTCAAACTCGCCGAGGCATCGGATCGAAAGGCGCTTTGTGCCGCCGCCGCAGGTTACGCCGTTTTCGCGAAGGCGCTCGATTGTCTTTTCAAGGCGCGACGCGGATACGGGTTTTAAAACATAATCCAGCGCATACAGCTCGAACGCTTCCACGGCGTATTTGTCGTAGGCCGTTACAAAGACGATGCGTGTGTCTTGGCAGCGGTCAAGAATCGTGGACGCGGCGTCCGTGCCCATCAGCTGCGGCATGTGGATATCCAGAAACACCGCCTGCGGCTGCAATTCTGCGATCGCGTCAAGTCCTGCGTGTGGGTCGGTATACGCGCCCGCTATTTCAACGTCGCCGAACTGCCCAAGCAGGTGCGAAAGCTCGCGCAGGGCGGGTCTCTCATCGTCAATTAAAACAACGCGAATCATTTCAGTTTCCTTCCGGCTCTTTTTTTACCGCTTAACGGAACGTCCCAGAAAACGGTCGTTCCGACTCCAATTGTGCTGACGATCGTCAGCTTTTTGTGATAGAGCGCGTATAAGCGTTGCGATATGTTGGCAAGTCCTACGCCTTCGGTATCGCTTTTTACGACCTGCCGAATCGTTTGGGCGTCCATGCCGACGCCGTCGTCTCGAACCGAAAAGTGCAGAGCGTCGGAAGACTGTTCGATTTTAACGTCGATCCTGCCGCCCTGCGGCTTTGGCAGGATACCGTGGATGACCGCGTTTTCGACAACGGGTTGCAGCATGCAAGCGGGCACCATCACGTCCTGAAGCTCCGGCAGGTCAAAACAAACGTCATTTCGGTCTTCAAAGCGCGCTTGTTCGATATTTAAATACGCCTGCGTCAGCCTGATTTCTTCTTTCAGGGATGTGAGCTGACCGGTGCCTTTGATGTCGAATCGCTTACGCAGATAATCGCTGAAATCCGTCATCAGGTTTCTCGCCGTATCGGGATCGTAGCGGGAAACGGAGATAAACGTGTTCATCGAGTTATATAAAAAGTGCGGATTGATCTGTGCGCGCAAAAATTTCAATTCGGCGTTTACCTTATTGTCGCGATATTCGCGGGTTCGTTTCGCCTGGTAAATCAACTGTATGAGCAGAACCGTGATTGCGCCGTATTGCGAAAGCTCGCCGGTATTATAAGCTGCGATATGCGTATAATACAGGCTGTCGTGGATAAACGCGGCGACCAGCAGTGCGATACCGAAGAAGTTGAGCAAGGCAACGCGCGTCATATCGCGCAGCCGGATGCAGATCATAATGAGTATACAGGCGAATTCAGGGATATAGAGATACATTTGCGGGACGACGTTGAGCGGACCGAAGCAGGCCGTATAGACCGGAACGGGTGCGAAAATGTGCAAAATCTGGAATCCGGCGGTCAGCACGAAGAAAACTTTTGCTACAACGGACGAAAACCGCGAGCGGAAGATTTCCGCGAAATACGCAACCAATAAAAACGTTGCCCAGATGCCGGAAGAATACCAGACAAACACATATCCGCCGATGCTTAACGCGGGGAACAGCTTCCACAGATACGTCATGTTCAGCGCGTCCAGAAACAGCGCCAGAAAGAAGCACAAAAACCCGAAGATCAAGTTTATTTTAAGTTCGCGGAGCAAAATGTAAACCGAGATGCAATACAAAAATACAATCATTAGGATGCCGAACTGCGCAGCCGCGGCAAATGACTTATGCGTATCGTAAACTCTAACTGAATCGGCGGATCCCAAATTGATGTTATACCAGACGCCGCCGCGTGCATAATGAAAATTCGATACCTGAATAATGAGATCGAATTGGCTGCTTGGAATTTCAAAATAGACGGCACGGGAGTCGTATTGCCCGATTTCTTCGTTTGCATTCGTTGCAACATGCCCGTTTGAGGAAACGAGCTCACTGTCGACGAAGAGATTATACGCACTGGAAAAATTATTGATCCACAGACCCATCTCGGTTCCGCTCGGAAGAGACGTTTTTACGCGCAGGCGGTAGGTCGCATAACCGAACGCCGGAAGCACAGCGCCGTTGATCGTATAGTTGTTCCATGTATTTGGAACGTCGGCGAGCCCGTCGGGAGAGTTTACAGGCAGGTCTTCATACGTAAGCATCCTGTTCCAGTAAATCTGCCAATCCCCGTCTAGTGTCGTGATTCCGTCCTGATCAAAGTCCCATTCGGACAGATCGATGGTTCCGCCTGAAGCTGCGCTACGAGCAATATTGGTTGCCGGTGAGCAGCCGAACTGCAAAAGGCAAAGAAGTAAAACAAATAGAATGAAAAGCCGTTTTAAATTCTTCAACTGTCAGTCTGTTCCTTATAAAATGAATTCTGCAATAGCCTGAAATAGTTGTGGAAGGGGGGAGAACTAAACGACACCATTACATCAAAAAAACAACCTTGTGTCAATGAAAGCATGTGAGGAGAACTTGAGATATTAGCACTATACCCGCAGACGTTTAAAAAAGAAAAGCAGAGCAATCCATCATTCTGCTTTGTTATTTGATCCAGTAATATGTCCAAATGAAATCATGTTCAGCGAACAGCCGTGAATCGAATCTTAGAATTCTCGTTTTATCACGTGCTTATTGCTGGCTAATTTTTACAGGAGCTACATGTTAGATAATGTAGTAGAAACGAACATAATAGAGAAAGCCGGAGAAAAAGAACCGGCACCATCGAATCCGACGGTGCCGGTTTTGGTGCGCGTGCTGCTATAGGATTCTTGGGAAAAAGCCCAAAGCGAAAGGACTTTCTGGCATATAGAAGCAGTATTTACTATAAAAATATAAAAGGCAGAGATCATTCAGACGATGTATGGTATAATAAACAAATAACAAAAGTATATCTTGGGGGGATAAGATGAAGAAGTTAATCGCAATTTTGCTGTTGCTCTTATTGCTTTGCGGATGCGCTGTGCCCAATGATGCAAGCACAACGCAAAACACACAAACACAAGAGATCATTGCGGAGACGGAAACACCCGTACCCGACCCAACGCCAATACCGGACCTTACTGATATAGAGCTGCTCGTTGATATACCCTTAAATACACGGGTTCTTATGGAAACGGAAGAAGACGGCGTGTATTCCGTTGCACTCCACGAGGATGAGCCGTATTGGCCTACCGTGCCGATTTATTGCTGGTATATCAACGGCACTCAAGCAGACACTATTGACGAGGTCGTAATAGAATTTGACGTGCTTGATACGGTTTGGCCGTTGGACGGCAAATACTATGGATATGATCAGGTCTTCTATATCATTCTCCATAATTTTGATACGATCCCTGCTATGCCGCCTTGGCCTGATAGTTACATTTCCTTTAGAAGGGGCGATATTGATAGGAATATTATGATTAACACGCCTGAAATCGGTGTAGATTTAAGGAAATATGCACAGTGGGATGGTGAGCATGTTCAAGTCAGAATTCCATATTCGGAATTTCAGAATGCCTCGAAAGATTTAACATTGCTATTCCTACCAGGAACGACCTTTGGGAACCTGAGCATCTCCATTTGGGGAGAAGATGGATTATATGCGGATGCTGCCGCTGAAATCTCGCAACGGATCGAATATCCGGAGCGCGATCTGATGAACGAAGTGATCGAGCCTCTGTTTACAGGCGACATGGAACCGTTTCCGATTGTTTCAAATCCAGCGTCTGAGTTAAATGGCCGGATTCACGGCGGGTCGTACAAGATAAACGTAATGGAAAAGGGGCTCGTTGTGAACCCGGACGGCTCCGTCAATATGCCCGTATCCTTTTATGACCTCGGAGAATACGCAGATGAGGTGCAGGGCAAATATGCCGTCATACCGGAAGGCATCGTTCCTGCTCTGGCTAATTTGAAGGGGTACGGCGGCTTCACCGAGGAACAGATGCGGCAAGTCGTCAATTTTGTGATGGAAGAAATGATGAACGAAGACGGACAATTCTACGGCGTCTATGATATTGAACAGCAAGAGCTGGTTGCAACGGACCGCAAGGCCGCTGCGCTGCCTATCCTATCGGAACTGGCGAGTTTTAGAAATCTCGGTAGAGGCCCCGACACATATTATAGGATTGTATCGAATCAAGCAGTTGACAAAATCGCGAATTCGATCATTGCCGACGATATTGTGCGCGTCGGGGACACGCTTTATTATGCGCCATATGGGGTCAGCGAAGATGGCGTTATGGATTTGAAGCTGTCGGATTTTGCAATAAGCGGTTCACTGTTCGGCCTTATGACCGAGTATTCGCAGGACGGGCGCAGGCTGGAGGAAGAATACGGCTGCGCAATGCTGCTGGAAGGTGTCGCGAATTCACTGAAACTGATACTGGAAGGACAGGAGCAAAACGCAACGCGCCTGCCCTCCACCGAGTTGAGGGTCGTCTTCTCCGGCGACGGAGAAAGCTACGAACTACAGCCGTCCGACACGTTTGATATCAACAATTCGTACTTCTCTATTGGACTGATGAGTTATCAGGGGTTTTACAACACGATCAATCAATTCGCTTACTATAAAACTGGTTTTAATGAATCAGTGGATCATGTTTTTATACGACTCAGGAACGTAAAAGACGCCGCCTACACCCCAAATCAAGTGCAGGCGATACGCGAAGTAGAGGCGCGCTATGCAGAAATGACGAATGCGTACCAAATCTGTGACATACTATATGAATCATGGCTGGATGTCTATAACTTTTTAAAGATACAGACCAGCGATACAATCTATGCCAACGCATACAATGTGCACACTGGCGAAAGCGTCGCGGCAACAACCGAAATCAAGTATGACAGCTTTGAATGGATTACTCCTTTTGTAAAACGTTTTGGAACGCCCGCCACTTCGTTGAATTACTTTTTACTGGCCGGCGTTTTTAATGATGAAGCGATGGGTTTGGAGTCCGGGCATCTGGCATTGGTCAATTTAGATTTACATATTGCATTGTTTAGCCCGTTTTCAGTCATAAATCCTGACACTTATGCGGATAACGGGTTCAATATCTGGGGGTATGATTCACTGCGCTATGCAATTAGCAACAACATGCCGATAACGATGGAAACATACCCATTATTCGGCGGTTCCGGATACAATATGAACCGCGAAAACTGGCGGGTCTTCGCGATGCGCAAGATGAACCAATTCATGTCGGAAGGATTGGAACGTCTCACGCCGGACGATGCGTTCCCGACGTTTTATGATCATATTCCTGCGGTTGAAATTTTGAATTGATTGCTTTCGCGCGTTTGACCCCCTGAACTAAAAATTCAAGTATTGTATCCATCTTGCCTAAGTAGAAACTAGGAAGAACCCCGTTAGGAGTTCTTCCTAGTTTTGGTCTGGGTGCTGTTATAGGATCAAACGAAAATAGCCCTAAACGAAAGGGCTTTCTGGCAGCGGGAAGCAGTATTTACTATAAACACATAATCATGATGCCCGAATCTACTGCCGCACATTACATGCTCGACGGAGATCTGCTTGAAATTTACAGTGTCGTATTCACGGTAAGACTGGCGACCATTATGCGTGTTAAAAAAATTGGCATTCGTACGAGCCGTCGAATTCGACGGCTCTGTTTTTACAAATGTTTTGCCGCCCGACCGCAGTTATGCCCGTTTTTAATATGCTGCTTGTGTTCGGACGGCGGTTCTTTTTTAGAAGAAGTATTCTTTACGTTCGTTATTTTTACACGTTCTTTCAGGAATGTTCCATTCTCCACGGCAACACAACAATAGCGGGCTGCCGTTGCCATTTGTTTATTGTTCGGGATTCACCGGCTCATCGACTGCATCGGGAGGGGGTTCTTCGGATTCCGTATCGCTCCACAAAGGATGATCGGCATACACGATATAATTGGACAAAGGGATAAAATAATCGGTTTTATAGTCGTACAGTACCAGGGTTTCTGCCAGACATCCATCCTGACTTATGAAATACATTCTTACAATTTCATATGAAACACCCAGATACGAAACATGCTTGCTGGCATAATCCGCGAAAGAAACATATGTGTTGCCACTCTGGATGGTATTGATCCGAAATTGCTTATCCGAAATTGTTTCGCAATTCTCCAAATCGATTGACGTTCGAGTAGGGATATCAGATCTGAAATCTAAAGAAATGTAATCGCGGTAGGATAAATCAACATATCCCTCATTCAACATCTTCGCATCGGGATTCATGTAGCTTGCCTGCTGATACCAAATTGTAGACTCCAGATATTCATGGTAATCAGAAAAAGAATCAAAAGCCATAGGCTTGATATCGGCCGTTTCGTAATCCAATTGAACAAATTCACAGCAGTATGAAGGCGCATACAGACGGTCTTCTCGCTGCATAGGGACGGGCGCATCATAAAATTTAGGAAGTTCCTCTCCGTTTTCAGCCGCCAAATCTCGAATCAAGTAATATATGGCGTTCATATCATCTTTATCGGCTTTGATATTTTCCTCCATAATTTCCACAGGCGATTTGAGTTCGCCCGACTCATATAATCGATCCGATTCTGCCAGCGCTTGCTCGATATAGGGCTCATACACCGCTTCAAACGTTTTAGGCTCAACGATATCCTTTGAGAAATGCACTCCTTCGCAATAGAGCTCATCCAATTCGCCGGTATCCCTGTTCAATTTCAAATCGATTGACGGCAGTTCTTTTTCTCCACTGCCTAACAATTTAATTTCTTCCGACGATAGATCGTTTTCATATGTAACCGTATAAGATTTGTCGCCGATGGCCTGCGTGGTCAAAGTAAACTTACCGTCTTCAAAGTTGATTACTGCATAACCGTTCGTTTCATACCAGGTTCCCTGATCTTCGACACAAACAAATGCTTTTTCAATTTTGCGGCTCTGCAACTTGTCTCCAACTTGTTTCGCTGCGGTTGACAACTGACCAATCAGCCCCGTTATTACAAAAAAACCTACAATTACAGCGAGCGTAATATATACTTTCTTTGGTTTTTTTTGTGTTTGCGCTTGTTTGTGTTCGCTGCTGATTTTCTTTGTTTCGGCATCTATCACATTCAGCGCATCGTCAATGGACTGCTCTTTTGTCCTTGTACTTCCAGAATTTTTGGCGTCGGGCACGTTGGAAGACCCGGACTGTGCGGGAGTGTCCGTTTTTTTATGATCGGCCGGCTTATAGGACACTGGCAGCATCTGCCGGATGTTCATTTGTGCTTCCAGCATTCCCAGCGTTATGCGGCACAAGCTTTGCTCGGAGCTAAGATGGATAAATTGTTCCCACTCTTGCGATATAGACTTAGAGCACGCTATCAGTTCCTGCGTGTATGACACGTTTTCCAGTAGCATATCACGCATAATGATTTCTCCCAAAGTAAATGCAGCTTCCTTTGGTGTTAGATTAACCGTAGGAACAAAATTATAAAATTCGACGTTCTCTTTTCCGGCGCGGCGCTTTATTGCGGCATTCAAAGTATCCAGCGGCCACGTTTCTCCCTTTTTCGCATAGTCGTTTAAAGTACCGATTGCAATAACAACCTGCATAACATCATGGCTTAGCAATTTTTCCAGACAATCTTTTTCGTTATTCATTCTCTAAACATGCCTTCCTGCAGTATTTATATAATAGTTATGTTACCAGATCGATCAAAGCTTTTTATCCCGTAAAATCATTGTTATTATTGAAACGGCAAAGGGTTGGTTTCAACCCTTTGCATAGTCTTGTTTAGCTGCCCACTATGGTTGGCATATGATCGGTAAAGCTGTCAAACGTATATACCGCGTAATCATAGATGTTCAGCTGTCCGAAACCGTCCTCATTGAGCCCAAAGAAGATGTTCATCTTCCAGTTGCTTTCGTAGATATCATCCATCCCCTGATAAAGCGAAGTCTCAAAATACGCCTGATTTTGATAATCCTCATCATTCCAGATCATAACCCGAAGGTTCATGTCTGCGTCGGTTGCAAACAGAATATTATAGAGCGCGCACCCGTTAAGAACGACGTTGTTGGGTATATAATCCGAAAAAGCCGTTTTGCTGGCGTTGCCAACATCCACAAACCACCATTCGCCTTCTTCAAAAGCAATTGAATAGTCCCACATGCCGACAAAATCGAATCTTAAATAATCTGCGCATTCTGGCTGGAATTTTACCAGGACCGCCTGCTGCACAAGGCTGTCGCTTCCAAAATCGCGCAGTCTCGTTTCAAACGGGACCTCCGCCGTACCTTCATTGCCTGTAAAAATCTCCATGCGCTCATCGTCGCATCTGTTTTCATACGTAATGTTGCCGATGTGTCCGCCGTCGTTTCGGGTTATTTTTTCGATATCCCCCAGATAAAGCTGCTGAGGATTGGTAAGCATCGCGGCTACCACTTCATCGCGGTTTTCCGGCATAACGATTTCGGTCGATTCCTCGGATTGCTCAACGGCTGCTGTTTCCTCCGGTACGTCCGGAGGCTCCGTTTCTTCCGCCGCGTCCTGCGTCTCGGTCACGCCCGCTGCAACGCTTGGCTGCTCCGTCTCGGTTTCTTTGACTTCCTGTCCGCTACATGCCGCCAACAACACCAGCATTAACAGCGCTATCAACAGCGCGATAATCGTTCGCTTTTTCATTGTTTCCTCCTTAAAAACGTTTATTGATCAATCCCGTTTTATGGGTTGAGTCCAGCATATCAAACAACCGGCAGACCGAGTCCGCCGTGTGGCTCTCGCACTTAATCTCATCCATGATCCATGCTTCCACCCGCACCTGGCGATCGAGCACATCGATGAGGACGCATGCGATTCCGCTCTCGATTTTTTTATGAAAGCAATAGGCATGATTGTTTTCATCCATAAGGTGCAGATTCTCTGGGTTGCCCTCCAAAAAAACGCTTGCATCTGCCCATCGCCGAATCAGCCTGTCTATCGGC
Organism: Christensenellaceae bacterium; assembly: GCA_963665515.1. Taxonomy (GTDB): domain Bacteria; phylum Bacillota; class Clostridia; order Christensenellales; family CAG-138; genus UBA7703. The sequence continues at coordinate 3,020,162 of OY762278.1, read as the reverse complement.
GACTTAATCTGATATTGCCGGATGAGTTTTATTTGTCCATTCTCCATGCCTTGTCTTCAACACGATCCCTTTATATTTACGCCTGTCGATCTATTTCCGCCGGCGCAGAACGGTACGAAAATGCTACATGCCATTCTTTTACTAAACCTATTCTACCAGTAATGCGCTCAATAAAAAAAGTGAGCTCAAAGCTCACCTTTTTAAAAAAAGTCTTGCCGTTAATAGCCATGCGGAGTGTAGTCGTCCTTCGGGATCAAGGAGAGAGGGGTTTCCAGAAATCGCTCAGCCTCTGCCTGCCGGTTCACATAGGCCGGAATATAGTCATTTAAATAGGCGCTGAGAGAGCCGCTGGCCCAGCGGATAAAGTCGATCTCACTGGTAACGTCGCTCCAGCCGTATTCGCTGTAGTTATCAAAGAAAAGATCAGATTCGAGGTCATAACTATATCCCAGCCATTCATCCGGGATGCGTATACCGCCGTAAGCCAACTTTTGATCGTTATCGGGTTCTGCAATAAAATAACGAATCTCTTCTCCGGAATCCGAGAACCAGAGCACAATATCCACCCATACGTCCCGCACAAGGATCGGCGTGCCTTCCGCGCTGCCATAATAATATCCAAACGACTGGCGCAGTTCGGATGCGTAATTCATATGGTTGTTGCAATGAATATTGTATGCGCGCTCTCCGGACGTGTATATCTGAGGAAACAGGGAAAGGATAAAAACAGTACCGTCACCGGGAAGATCATCCGGCTTGATCCGGATATGAACCAGCATACCCGGTTCCAGTGAAGGTCTGAAGCCGGTTTCATACGACATATAGTAAACTCCGTTTGATACCATATCGTGAATATCCAAATTTGCGTCGGTCTCCGGCAGACTTGAATCGATCCCCAGCAGATTCAGCCAATCCGAATCATCCGCGTCGTCAAATTGCAGATCCAGAATTTTTTGATAGGTCTCCGATGCTTCGGCTGTGGCGGATTCGCTTTTTGGGATATAGCCATACCGGTATATCCCAAATGCAGCGAAACCGACCGCCAGGACGCCTGCTGCAGTGATAATCAGCCGTCGGTTCCGCTTCTTTCGATACAGCGTTTTCGGCTTGTTCAATGCCTGCGTGAACGCTTCTATCGTGCTAAACCGCGTCACCGCACTCATGCCCGTTGCTTTTTCAATCAGAATATCCAGCCAGGACGGCAGGCGCTTATCGCTCTCCGCCACAGGACGAATCTGATACGGCGGCTTTAGAAGATTTTTCCCGGTAATCATCTCATAAAAGACCAGCCCCGCCGAATACACGTCGCTGCGGACTTCGCTCTGCATCCCGGCCATGATTTCCGGAGCGGTATAACCTTCTGTGCCGATTACAACCGTATCCCGGATGGACTCCTGCTTATAATACCGCACGATGCCAAAGTCGATAATAAACACCTTGCCGTCGGGCGTAATAATGATGTTATCCGGTTTTAAGTCGCGATAAATAATCGGATGCGGTTTGACATGATGAAAGGCGTCCAGCGTTTCGCAGATCGCCAGAATCGCCGCCTTGGCACGATCCAACGATAAAGGACCGTTGCTCTCAATTTCTTCAAACAGTGTGTTGCCCGAAATGTATTCACGAATAATGATAGTCTCGGTATCCGTATTGATGAGCTTGATGATTTTAGGTGTGTTTGGAATGTTTAATGCGGATATATGTTCCATCAGTCTGAATGTTTCTTCGCTTAACCTGGGGACGATCTTTGCAACAAAAATATCACCCGATTTGACTATCAGGTGTATCGTGCCCTGCCCCCCGGTCGAGAGATGTTTTAGGTAAGAATACCCCTCATTCTCCAGCGCCTTCAAAACCCAAATTTTCCAATCCTATATTATTCAGCATCTTATTACAAGCATCAACCGACAACTTTTTATTGATGCAGTAGATAATAACGGCATCCCGTTTGTTTCGCGCATACAGCTGCGGATAATCGGTAGCCCTTAAATACCACTGGACGTCGTTGAAATCTAATTGTAACGCTAAAAAAATGCGGATGATGTACCTGCGATTCGGGCTTTTTTTTCCGGATAGGATATCGAAAAAAAAGCGTTTGTTAATACCGCTCGCTTTGATGATTTTTGCTTTTGTAAAATTTTTACGGGTTATTTCCGCACTGATATATTCACCGATGCTCATATTCGAAAACATAGCTTTATTCTCATCGAGTATCTCGGTCAGCGATTTCCTGTTTTTTAATTTTTCCAGTATGTCTGCCGTTTCCGTGCCCTTGCGGCCAATTTCGTTCATTGTCGCTTCGGAAGCTATGCAATTTTTCTTGTTTCTTTCGTCATTTTCAGGGGTGTCTTTCATTGGCTTTTTCCCGCAACATTTATGCGAATTATAGCATTCTTTTCCGCGACACGCAAATTGCAGGGTGGTTTTAAGCGGGTATTCGATCGTGGAAGACAGCGTTTCGATTTTACACTATTACATTTTTTAGTGAACACGGCGCTCACTATTTCGCGGGTTGTTTTATCGTTATAATCGAATTGATGAAAGGAAAGGCGAAAGAAGATGAGCAAGAATTTAGCAAGAATCGGTACGTGTGAGCTGGCGCCAAAAACCATGAACAGCGCACTTGATTTGCCGCCCAAGCCGGCCCATTCGAACTGGATCAATATGCTGGATAAAAGCGTCTACGACGCGGATTCAGAATATGCCGTCATATACGGAACCGAAGGGCCGCCAAATGAGCTTTATGATATGCGTACGGGGGAACGCCTGATAACGCTGAAACAAAATAAATGCTATAACCTCACAATTATCAAAATCGATGAGAACACGCTGCTGGTGAGCACAGTTAACTCACTGGAAATATACGATTTGACAAGCAAAACTTGTGTTAAAGAGATAATAGTGGATCCGGAATTCGGCTGGGTGCATGCGAAAGGATACGATGGCAAGCGCCGGGTATACTGCGTTGGCACCGTCTCGACCAATTCACTGCAATATATATTTTACGTTGATATACATGCATGCAAGGTAATCCCTCTTAAAAGATTAGAGGGAGAAAACGCCACTCTGATGGATCTCGTATGCATGCCCGATGGCGGACATATTATCGCCATGACTAAAAATGGACATGTCATGAAAATCGATGTGCTGACGGGTTGGTGCAGTAGTAAATTGCATGTTCAAGCATGTGATGAAGCGACCGACATCGCGATGATTCCTGAAACGAATGAAATCGCATTTTGGGATGAACAGGGCGGACGCATCAATTTCTTGGATGCTGGATTAAAGGCAATCAGGAAACAGATTTATATCGCCAGTATTCACAGCGAGATGTATCAGCAAAAATATGTTGATGAGAAAATCTTTTGTGTAGTTTTCAGTGACAACGCGAAATATGTATGTATCGTTTATACGACCGGTAACTATACCGGGATGCACATTGATGAAGATGCGTATGCAACGGTTGTGGAGATGGAAAAGAAAACAGCTGTTGCCGGACTGGCCGGTGATAATCGGGTCGAGCTGTCCGGCGAGTTCACCGGTCAACTCAAGAAATTCGGCTTTTCAGAAAAGGCGCTGGATGAAATCGGCAAACAGTTTAAGTTTGCATCGATTCTGGCATATGAGGAACACGGCAGTTCCGAATTGTGCACATATGCCGACAAGCTGTTATTCGGTCGATGGCGTGGAGACGAACTCTGCCTGATTGACCTGAAAAAGATGGAGATAGAAACCGTCGTTTACTCCGATAAACGCATCCGTCAGTTTTCGATTCATGAGCATAACATATTGATGGATGCGAAGGAAGGATATGATTATCCGAGACAGTTTCCGGCTATCAAGAGTATTCATAATGATGGATCGACATATCTGTTTAAGCATGATGGCGAATGCCTGCACTGTCGATATGCAAGCGCCGTTTTTACCAGAAAGGATTATTATCGAAACTATAAAAGGCCTTATGAATATTGTATTAACTATACTGCCGTAAACGAAAGCGGCCGGATTGAACAGTTTTTACATGCTTCCGCGGCAAGCGATATCAATGAAACTTACTTTCTTGCTGAATCAAGCAATGGGTGGCAAGTCCGTGTCCAAAACCGAAAGACAGGTGCAAAATGGTTTGCTGTCATAAGAGGGCATACAATCGAATCAATCATAGCGACAGCAGAAGCGAATATTTTTTTCATTATCGACCGTGAGCATGTAGTTTGGAAGTATGAAATTTCGGATAAACAAGAGATTGTACAAACCTGCTTGAAATGGAAATTGTATTCCGAAAAAGATTGTTTGTTTGTAAAAGGCGATGATGGACGCGAATACGTCGTAAGGCTGAGCAACGCTGAAAAGACGATCTGCGTGATGGATGCAGAGACCGGGAAAAGATTGTGCGTCAGACATACCGACTGGGGAGCGCGGGCATATCTTCTTGGCGCTGAGCGCAACGGAAAGTATGTGCTGGTATATATTGCGGGGGCCAGCGGATACCAATATTTGTTTCTGGACATTAAAACGCTGGATATCATTGCTAAAATGTATATGCTTTCAAAACAGCGGTTTCTAATTGAAACTCCGCCGGATGATGGTGCGCCGCACGGCTGGTTTTACACAAACGCCCCTGAGTTGGTGAATGTATTTTTGGAATCAAAGGATGGTCGTGCCGAACTTCTAAAGGCGGATGACACACGCAGAAAGCGGTATATCAATACGTATAACCGAAAGGACATGGTGATCAACCGATTGTTCAGGCCGGAGAAGTATACTTGCAGCATGGAGCAGTTAAAGGAAGGAAAGGAGATACAGCAGGCGCAGCACTTGCTGCAGCAGCAGCTGCTTTTGGGCAGCGGCGGCAAAGACGGACAGGACGGGCAAACGAACCAATCCGTTTAGAATCGGCAGTGTCTTTTATTTAGAAGAGCTATAAAACATATAAGGAGGATCGCGCAATGAAGTTGGTACACGAAGAAATCTCAGATCTGTTGTCCGGCTGGAAGGATAACCTTGACGTAACACCAGCGCAGCGGATTGTGTACGGAACCGAAAAAAGTCTGGCACGTAAAATGCTCGGCAACGAAAAATTGGATGACGGCCGGGACTGCCTCCGCCTGCTTCGTCAGGATGGCTGGGACGGCGATTATGTGGGCAGTGTTTCTTCGGAAACGGCGCGGCAGTACTTTTTTGACGATGCGGTCTGGCCGGGCGATCGCGACCTGTTTCGAATCGGGATGTTTTTCCACATTGGGCTTTGCCGAACGCTGGCGCTGATCATGAAAGGGAGATGGGAACAATATTTGGTTCGGCAGTTAAAACAGGAGGAAGCAGAAACCGAAGCAAACGTCATAACCATAATTGAAACCTGCGAGGGCGATGAAAAATGCCGGGAGGCGTTTGACCGGAAGTTGCTGGATAAGGCTGACAAAACGGTTTTGGATGTTGATGCACTGTATGATACGATCCAATCCCACGGGGAATACCTTCACAATAAAGGTTACGATAAAACCACTTTTATCGGGCTGATTCGTTCAATGGCTGCGGCACGACTGTATACGGCGGACATATACGGCAAAACGATGGACGAGTTTATCAAACTGCTTGATAAAGAACAGTCGGCGTTTTCAAAGGCAGATGACGCCATAAAACGAAAATATGTCCAGCTGAAAACAAGTTGGTACGCGCAAATCCACCAGATCGATGAATTGATAAAAAAGCAGCAGGATATCCGGCAGGATAATTCACAGATCAAGGCAGAGTGGGCGGCTGAGTTTAGCGAAAAACAGGCACGTATTTTGAAGCTTAAGGCCGATATTTATGAGCGTTCGATCGAACTGGAAATCAAAGAACTGAACAAGGCGTTTACCCGCGAAGAAGTAAAACAGGCGGCGCAGGAGAATATCGAAAATCAGCGTCAAAAGTTGGAGGAAGATCTGAAAGCGCTGTCGAGTTATGCAATTATGCACAAAATGATGCGGCGGGGGATGCGGGCTGTGAGCCATATGTCGATGGAAGGATTTGAAAAGTCGGCGGTGGAATTGCAGATGGAAAAAACCCGAATTATACGCAAAATATATAAAAGCACGCATACCGACTGGACCAAGCATCATGACTTTAACAAAGAACAGAGAGATGAGCTGTTAGGGATATTTCAAAATCTGACGCAGATCATGGACTTGCAGATGGTGGAACTGCCGGTTCTGGAAGGCATTCTAAAACGAGCGGAGCGAATATGGCGGCAACAGGGTTTGGATGCGGCCCTGGTCGAAGTGTTTCCGGAAGGGGACACCATGGAAGCGATGGTAAAGGAGGCCGTTGAACGGCTTAAAGATCTTGAAGAGGAAGAGACCGGGCTCAGAAACGAGCTGCATCTGCTGATGGAGGATGAAGAAGTCAATATAAAAGCGATGGAAATATATGATGCGGCCAGCATCGAAAAAAAGCATCGCGCGCTGGATCAACAGATTGAAAGCCTCGGCGATGAAAAAGACAGGTTGGATGCGGAGTACGACGCATGTTTTGAGGCGGGTAAAAACGTATGACTTTGGCAGACTTGCGCAAACGCGCCCGGCTTTATTTTGAAAAAGATGATATTGATATAATAGAGCTGATGGTTTGCTGGTGCGATGCCGCACCGCATGACGAGAAGAACCGGATTCTGTTTGCATGCGGGATTACTGTGGCGGAGTTTAAACAGGCTCTGCAAAAGTATCAGCAGAAGGAAGCGCGCCTGACACAGCGACTGCTGACAGAAGAAGTCCGCGCCAAATCGTCCGGATCATTTTTGGCGGCGGATATGATTTCATTTGCATTGCGGCAGTCTGAATGGCCGCTGACTCGCTTTTTAAGGCGCAGCGGGATGGACGTCGGAGTGGTGATCACAAACATTGAGGACGTGGAAGATTCGCCGCCGAATACAATGGGTCGGATGAATCCGCAGGAATGGTTTGCCCATCCGGCGGTCAATAATTTGACCGAGTGCGCATTGAGCGGTGCGTACGACGGGCTGAGCGGAAGAGAAGACGATATTGAACGTGTGCTGAACGTGCTGCTGCGCAGAGACAAAGCCAATGTCATTCTCACCGGCGCCGCGGGAGTCGGAAAAACAGCGCTGGTGGAACTGATGGCGAGAAGAGGAGCCAAGGCGAAACACGACGACTTGAAGGCGTTTCAATTTGTCGAGCTGTGTTTGGATTCGGTTTTGGAAGGCACGATGTTTCGCGGGGAATTGGAGCGCAGACTAAAAGGCATTATACATAAAGCGGCAGCGACGCAAAATGTGGTAGTGTTTATTGATGAAATTCATCGCATCACAGACACACAGGCGGGTGGGAATGATACCGGGTCGATTGCAGATATTCTAAAACCATATCTTGGGAAAAGCAGTTTACGGGTAATCGGCGCCACAACGACGACGGAATATCAGCGCTGTATTGCAAAAAACAGCGCGTTGGCCAGGCGGTTTACCGAAATAGCGATCAGCGAACCGACGGGAGCGGCGCTGTTTAATATGCTGCGAAACTACGCGGATCAGCTGCAGCGTCACCACTGTATTGCGATACCGGATGATATAATAACATACGCTGGGCAAATGACGGATCGGTATATGACAAACCGAACCCAGCCCGATAAAACTTGCGTGGTGCTGGATTCCGCGGCGGTGATCACGAAAAAAGCTCGATTGACTTCGCTGCGAAAAAGCGATATCAACGCCGTGATTAGCGCGACTACTCGAATTCCAGGCGCTGTGATTGCAAAAGAAATGCTGGCGGAAAGAGAAATATCCGCACGCTTGAAACAGCGGATTTTTGGGCAGGATGAAGCGATTCATACGGTATCCGAAACGCTGATGGTAAAAATGTTTGGCATGCGACAGGCGCAATCGCCAATTGCCGTATTTATGTTTGCGGGCGACAGCGGAGTAGGTAAAACGGCACTGGCCAAATCGATCGCGGACGTTGTGCTGGGCGATCCAAAACGAATCACGGTGATCGACATGGCGGAGTTTTCTGAGCGCCATTCGGTCAGCAAACTCATCGGACCGCCGCCGGGTTATGTCGGCAGCGAGAAGGAAGGAATTTTACCACTGGCACTCAGCGAAAACGCATACCGGGTAATTCTGTTTGACGAAATCGAAAAAGCTGCACCAGAGGTGATCCGGCTGCTTTTGGGTGTCATGGATACCGGAAGCGTTACAAGCGGAATTGGTGTATCATATGACGCTACGAATACGATTTTGGTGATGACCACCAACGCGGTAACCAGCCGAAGCGTGGCAAAACGCACCATCGGTTTTGATAACCGAACTGACATACAGCAGACCACAACCGACGCGCTGCAAGGAGTATTCCCATTGGAGTTTTTGGGGAGGATTGATGATGTAATTATGTTTCATCCGCTGAGTGAATTCGCGATAGAACAGATTATAGAGACGAAAATGGAACGGGCGTTGAATATGCTGTCGGCGGTTGACGTCCATGTGAAATATGACATGAAGCGGACGGCTGCGTTTGTGATAAACCGGATGAAATCCAAGCGGCTGGGCGCGCGGGAAATTGAGAGCATCATTAAAAACTATATTCTTCGGCCGCTGATGCAGCAAGCAGCAGAAGGCGCGAACACGGTGGATTTGGATCTGCTTTTGTCCGAACAGTACAAGCCGGAACAGCGGCAAGCATAGAATATCGAGGAGTTGTTAAAAATGAAAAACGATTACTTTGGCAGGCGTTATTCTGTCTTATCTCCGTTTAAATGCACTTATTATCCGGAAAGGATGAAGAAGATCGAAACGGGTGAATTTGATCAAATTGCGCCGGTTACCGCACATCTTGTTCCCACATTAAGGTGCAATCATCGGTGCTTTTTTTGCACGTATGGCAAACTGAAAGATGCGGATGACAAGGCCGGAAAAATCACGATGGAAGCGGAGAAAGTGATTTCGGTGATTGATAATCTGAAAAATGCCGGCGTAAGAGGCGTGATCTTTACCGGTGGCGGTGAGCCGACCTGCTATCCGCATTTAATCGAAGCCATGTTGTATGCCAAGCAGAGCGGATTGGAAATTGCGATCAATACGAATGGGGTGATGAAGGAAAGTTTGATCACCGAATTGATTCGGGTTGAACCGACCTATATCAGAATAAGTCTGAATGCCGGATCACGCATTGTGCAAAAGCTGACCACCGGCGCGGATGATTATGAAATCGTATTAAGAAATATCGAAACGATGGTGACGTTAAAAAACCAGCTTCATACTCGAACCGACATCAGCATCGGCTATGTTGTCAATGTGCTGAACGTAAACGACTTAATGAATTTAGCCGAAATGCTTTTAGAAACGGAGCGGCGGTTTGAGCAAAGGGGTATCGTAAACGGCCTGTTCAGCCTGCAGATCAGGCCGGTTTCCAACTATGTAAACAGCAAGCATATGAAGCCGGGGTCAATAGAAGGGCCAGCGAATTATCTGGAGCATCATGTGGGCATGGAAGAAAAAAGGGAGTTTTTGGATTTCATGCAAAACGGAGCCCAGTGTTCGGCAAAAACGCTTCAAAAGGCATTAGAGATCATTGAAGGAAAATTGGTACCCATGTTCGATCGGCAGTCAAAGATTAAAATCGTATATCCCAGACAAAAATACCTAGACCTGATGCATAAGACCGGCCGACGCTATGAGCGGTGTTTAAGCTGCCCGTGGTTTCTGTTCATCTGGCCAGACGGGAATGTCTATCATTGTGTAGAATGGGCGGGGACCAAGGGATTTGAAATCGGCAACTTAAACGAAGCGCCGATCGAAACGATTTTATCCAGCGAAAGACGCAAGCAGGTTCTGAACAAAATAAACCGCAGAGTGATACAAACGCAGTGTGCGCCGGTTTGTGCGCATCATGAGATGAATATCTTTTTAAACAGTGTCAATACGTCCGGAGGCGCCGGATATCCTGACGGGAGTATTGAAATGCCTAAACACGGGTGCTTTTTATAAACAAAACCGGTCATGCATTGTTTTTCTGCCATATATGATTTAAGCTAGTATAGTTTGGTTGCAATGGGATAACAACCGTGGGATAGGATGCCATTGTGTTTATGATGAGGAAAAAATGAGTCTTGATATTGAAAAGCACATTGAGGAACTGATTCAACAAAAAGATATTGGCGCGCTGGCAGACATGCTGGAAAAGGATGCATGCGATTCGACGAACATTCCCTATCTGATTCGGGTGCCAAAAGCACTGAGTAAAATAGGCGGGGAAGCGGCTGCGGCAGCACTGGAAGCGGTTGTGCGGCGGGGGAAAACGGCGTACTGGGTGATTGATGACGCTGTGACCGAACTCGGCAATCTTGGCATGGAACGGAGCGTGCCGGCGATATGTAAGGCACTGCAAAAAGACCATACCGGCCAGTTTGACTGGTCCATATGCGCCATTGCATTAGGAAAAATCGGCGGACCGGCGGCTTTGGATGGATTGATTCAATCACTCCAGCAACCACGGCATGCGAAAGCATACGTGGCGACCATGAAGTCTCTGGGTAAAATCGGCGGCCAGCGCGCGGCGGAAGCAGTGGTCGCGCAGTTAAAACATGAGAAAAAGGACGTTCGCAACACAGCGGTGAGCGAGATATACAATATTGGGCATGAGGCTCCCACCCGAACGCTGACGGATGCGCTGAACAATGCTTCAGAAGCCGCGATATGCGCGATTGCCTGTGCATTGGGAAAAAAGAGGGACAAAAGCGCCGTACCATCGCTCAAGCAAAAACTTGTGCACACCAAACGGACGCGAAAACATGTGGCGCACACGCTTGCCGAGCTGGACGAGCCGAAATATGAGGATATGATTCGCGGAGAAACGAGAGATTTGGATCGGTTGATCGAAGCAGAAGGCCGGGAGACTTTGGTTGGATGGATTCGTGCGGAACAGCGCATCATAGAAACTGCGCTTTCCCGCTGGTTTGATGAAGAAGTGATGCTTGCAACGGAGCTGATGATGGTGAGTCCGGCGAAAGGAAGATCTGCCATGCTGCGGTTTTTTGCGAAAACTGAAGGTGAATTGCGAAAGGATGCGGCGGACAGACTGAAGGCGGTGGGCGAGACGATATGGCGTGAGATCTTTCTGGGAGACGAGTTTGATTTTGTGCGGTTTTCACGTGCCCAGGCAAAGGGGGGAATTTCAAAGGCAGACCTGATTTTTATATTCAATCTCTCTGAATACCGCACCCGTCATCAATTAGCCGCATCTCTGATGTCGGAAGGGTCATCCGATGTGAAGGGAGCGCTGAGAAAAGCAAAGGTTCCTATTTTGTATTTTGACGATCATTATGATGACGACGAGGAAGACACTTTTTCCGACTTAAGAGAAAGCGACTTTAGCGGAGGATATTAATTTTGCAGACAAAACTGCACGGGATATCGCTCCGGTGCAGTTTTTTTAGGTGGGACTCTTTTCTTCTGCTCAATACGGACGGTTTTCCTTAGCCGCCACGGCTCTGACCATGATAAATTGTATCATGGTCTTTATTTTTATAATGCGTATGGTTATGCGTTCTTCATTTCTTCCATTTTTCTTCGAATGCCCTCCGGCCTGATCCAGCCCATATCGCATAACTGCAAAAGATTGATTAAGCTCTCAAACTGGCCGTCGGTGTAGTCTGGATAGAATTTGATAAAACTCCTAACGACACCATCGATTTGAATATCCCAGTCCTTCCAGCCTGGAAACTCATAATTCCAGGCAATACGAACCTGCTCAATGTTCTGTGTTGTTAATTTCGGATCGATAGAAATGATATCATTATAATCGGTGGAAACATCCAGCGTGCCCACGGCTTTTTTCGTATCAAGATGATAGGCGCGCAGTAACTTGTCAGTTGTGATCATAAATATATGTTTTCTGCTTTCGGATATCCATGCTCTTCGGATTTTGGTATTCGGGGGTGTAATAAACGTTTGAATTTTATGCTTGGTAGAAACATGATAAACATCAACGCTGGTGCCGTTCACTTCCTGACCTACCAGATGGTTTCGACATAACAGGTGCTCTTCTCCCAGATACATGGATGTCATTGGAATATGACTGGGGACTATAAGCGTGCCGATCCATTTTCCGGCAAACAATTCATGGATCGCACAGTTGGTGAGACTTCGCATGGCGATTTTTGTACAGTCCGTGTTGATTAAAAAGTCTTTGCCGCCGGAATTGGCTATCTGAAAATATTTCGCACTGTCTTCTGCGCGCAGACACAAGACGGAATCACGGGTAACAAGAATTATCCGTCGGCTGTCCGGTGAGAATTTTAATCCACAAACAGGTGTTTCGACTGTAAAAGCCCTGATGATTTTTCCTGTGTTAGCATCCCAAAGCCTGATCATATAACTGGTCGTTTCTTTTTTGGTTGCGGGATCGATTCGTCTGGTTTCAATGCCGGCGATGAAGCGGCTGCCGTCGCTGCTGAAAGCCGCGGCAATCAGAAATTCCGAATCCTGACAAAGATTTTGAATCACTGTTTTATTAGCTTTTGCATCGTACAACTGCGGATTCAGCCAGCTCATAATCAGCGTGCCGTCCCTGCTGACCAGTACCTTGCTTTTTGTGAACGGGTTTTTGTATTCCGGTTTTCCGTTGCGAAACAGCTTGTACGACTGGATATCTTTTCGGATGCAGTATTTACCGACTTCGTGATTCAACTCATAAAACGCTTCCGTTTCGATAAATTCCGGCATATCAGAAATACCGTTCAACTCGGATAGTGCACTGGCGACATCTTTTTTTTCAAGTAGATCTCGAATTGCCTTTTCTTTGGATTGGTATCGGTCGTTGGCAGCTTTGCTTGATACATAGGCCTTGAGCGGAGCAAACGAATACTCGGCCACATAGTCGAGTTTGGGATAAACAAACGTCTGCAACATGCCCGAAAACTTGAAACTTGTACCTTCTGGAGAAAATATTATCTTTGGCTCATCCAGTTTTTTATTGGCTGTAGAAAGTAGAGAACTCAAACAGCGATAGGTTTTAACGTCGAATAGAGATATTCCCAATAGGACGCCGCTGGTGATCTGTCTTTTATTTTCATAAAGCGCAATGATGTATTTTTCATCCGGACTGAACCATGCATCAACAAACTGCATGTTGTTTGCCTGGCAATACAGACTTTTTTTAATATGGTTGCTTTCATGATCGGCAATAACGATGCTGTTGATACGCAGAACAGGCTGGGGTCCGCCAGGGGAGTACATGACTTTGGGATTGTAAGAAAGCGTATTGAACTGGAGCCTGGTTTTCTTGTCTCGGCTGACATAGTAATGGCCGATTTTTTGCCCGTTATAGATCAAATCCTCTTTTTTGTGATCATCAGCGTTGAAGATATGGATGCGATTATCGCTTGGAAGCAGCCATCCGGAATTTCGTTTTTCAGCGAACCGCATCAGCGTTTGATAGTATTCCGCTTTTTTGGGGTATTTGACGATCAACTGCTTTAGCAGCTCCGTTGCTTCATAATCGTTACCGCGTTCCAGCTGGATTTGCACCAGATTCTCCAAAAACGCGTCGTTTTTTGTGCTCTTGGCCTGAATGCGCAGTTTTTCAGCCGCGGTAAAATCATGGACGTCACCAAGGGGGATATCCAGACGCGAATAGGCATGATTTGCTTCAGTGCGCCATAGAAGCAGCAGAAAATTATAGTTGGCTTCCGCGTGGTTCGGGCTGGCCTTTATCGCCTGCCGCAACAGCTCTCTGGCGCGCGCAGTTTGTCCGGTATATAAATAGGAGAGCGCCTGATTGTTTAGAATATCCGCGGTGTTGTTTTGCATCTTTTGCGGTCTTTCGGGATATGCGCTCCCGGTCTTCTGTTGATAGACTTTCAGCAGACGGGATTCAATTTCGGCAAAACCGCTTGGCCGCTCGTTCGGTTCCCGCATAAAACAATGCTTTAGCAGTGTTACAATCTCTGCCGGAATATCGATTTTCGGCTTTGGAATTTCATTTTCGTCGTCCCCGAAAAGATAATCGTCCAGTTCGGTATCAAATATACTTCCCAGCGTCCACTGTGAATGTCCGGTGAACATTTCTAACACGGAAACGGCAAAACTCCAGATATCGGTTTTTCCCGTTGTGTCCTGATTAAATAGCTGTTCAGGAGACGCGTACTTGGCGGTGCAGACCACACCGCTTTTAGTGACGGACGTTTGCGCTGAATGCCGTGCGTTCATGCGATTCGGGTTAAGGGCTTGGGCAAGCCCAAGATCGGTGACTTTCGCGTTACCGGCTTTATCGAGCAGAAGATTGCCCGGTTTCACATCGTAATGACCCTTTATGTTTTGATGGATAAACTTTAACCCTCTGGCGAACTGAATGGAGATGTCGAGGATACGCTTTAAAATTTCTTGCTGTGTGCCCGCATACAGCGATTGATTTAGGATGATATCTTTGAGGCTGCCGCCGTCCATCCACTCGAAGAATATTGATAATTGACCGTTGACCGGCCTGACATAATAACAGGTGACGATATTGGGATGGAAACCGAGATTGATCCATCGCATGCATTCGTCAAAAAACGACGTTTCCATGTAATAGTCGGCATAAGGCTGCTTGACGGCGATGACGGTATCATGCTGAACATGATAGAATTTTTGCACGGCACCGAATCCACCCTCAATCGGGTCTCCGAGCGGTTTGAACAGTGCGCTGAGCAGCGCATCGTTAAAATCAAAAACCTGGGCTGGTTTGGCAGTATGGCTTTTTGCAACGCCGTCTTGTATCAACTCGGTAACCTCGCTTGCTTGTGATGCGGGCGCGTGGTGCTGCACGATGGTGCGGTCGTCATCCGGCGTGTTTTTTGGCTGAAACACAGTGGCGCTTTTATCTACGGGCTGTGGTATTTGTGTGAATGCGGTCGCGCTGTCGCTTGGCCGATGTAAAGCAGTCACCCCGGAGCATTTGTCCAAAGCCGCTTGAATCACCGGCGACGGATTTTCTAAAACGTAATCAACAAAGTTAACCGCCGTTACATGATTCGGCAGCGCATTTAACATGTTCTCGTAATGCTTTTTCGCCGTCTTTAAGGCGTTCGCCGCGTTCGGACTATTTTTGAAGGCGGCTTCCATCTGCTCTTGCAGCTCAAGTTTTAACTGAGACGGATCGATTGCACGATTTTTGAACAAATCGATCATTTCATCAAATTCTTTCTTAATGCTGTGGTTAAGCTCGTATGGCCTAAAAATAAATGTCAAGCGATCGGTTGCAATAGAAAGACAAGCTGACAAAAGATTCTCAATGTAGATTTTGTCCGTGAAGTTCTCTTCAAGTAGTGTTGTGGCGATGAAAACAAATTTTCTATAAAGCGTTGAATTGGACATACGTTTCTCCTTCAAGCGTTGATTTTCATATAAACTGCTGCGATATTATCGTTCCCGCCGTTGGTGTTTGCTGTGTCAATCAGCCGATTGCAGATGCGCCTGGCGCTTGTGGATGACCGCATTATACGTCTGATTTGCAGCTCGTCAATCATGCCGTAAAGACCGTCGCTACACAGCAGAATCCGGTCGCCGCGGTTAACCTTGGCAGTATAAATCTCCGGCTTTGCCGGAGCGGGCATGCCTAAAAAATGCGTCAGTTGAGAACTGGTTGGATGGTTGACCGCTTCGGCTTTTGTTAACTCGCCGCCGGCGACCAAAATTGCAGCGATGTTGTGATCTTCCGATATCTGCCGTAATACATGTTTATATCTTGGCAGATAGTATGCGCGGCTGTCGCCGATATTAACAAAATAAGCGGTGCCATGGATAACCCAAACGCCGCACAGCGTGGAGCCGAACAGAATGGATTCCGTGTTGGCCGTACTGAAAATCTGATCACTGATCATGCCGATCGTGGCTTTCAGCGTCTCCGTTATGGTTTTGTGCGAACATGAATCCGCCAGCTGCTTGTACGATTCCGCAATCATCTTCGGCAATACAGTCGCGATCATTTTGGAGGTATCGCCACCGCCAGGCAATCCACCCATCCCGTCGCAAACCGCAAAAAAGCCATATTCCGGGCAGCATATCACTTGATCTTGATTGTGCTCGCGTCGCTTCCCGGTATCGGTCTGCGCATAAAACTGAATATTATACGATGTATCGTTCATCATAGTGCGTCTTCAATCATGTTTTTCAGGGCGGCCGCGGATAAAACAACGATCGCAGGATTGTCAATTAACGCGGTGTCAATTACTTCCGCCAGTTTGGCCGGAATACTCGGATTGCGCTTTTGAATCGGAATTGCGCTGTTGTTGAGCGCGCATTGAACACGATGCGCCATGTGGTTGCTTTGAACATACGGGAAGTCTTTGGCAAAACAGCCGGTCAGCATATAATAGTAACTGGCCGCCGCCGCCCAAACATCCACTTCCGGTCTGGAAAAACGCAGATTCTTTATTTGCTGCCTCGGCTGGAATTCGAAAGAACCCGCAATAGAACCTTCCTGAGTGAAGCCCGAAAGCCCGGAAAGTTCGTATGCTTTGGCAAGACCGAAATCCGCGATTTTTGCTATGGGTTTGTTGCTGTCGTCGGATAAAAATATGTTTGAAGGTTTAAAATCCCGATGCACAACCCCGATTTTTTTGACCGTTATCCCTTGTTCCGTCATGACTTCCACTTCGGCGTTGTGGGTGTATGAAAACCCGTCGAGAACTTGCAGCATGATGTGGGTGGCAAGATCAATGCTGAGTTTGCCGCCTTTTTTTCTAATCAGATTGTCCGCGTCGCCGCCCTGACAGTATTCCATTAAAACGAATTTTGCGCCCCGGGAACTGCCGTATTCGTATTGCCGGACAACATTTTGATGATTAAGCTGACCGGAGATCAGCGCTTCGCGTTCGAACAGTAAATGATTGATCGCGGAGTTCGCCTTTTGGGGCAGTATTTGCTTAAGCGCATATTGTTTCCCGGTTTTTTCGTCTTCTACCAATAACACATAGCCCATGCCGCCGCATCCGAGCTCTTTGATTTTTCGGTATCCGTGGATTTTTACGGCTTCATTTTTTAGTTCAGGAGCTGCATCTGCCAAATGAACGCCTTTCACGGCGTCCTGCAGCAGCATATCCAGCAGCTTTCTCGGGTCATTGAGACAGTCCTGACAGATGCTGCCGCCACTCCTTGGCATCACTTTGCCGCATACTGTGCATTTTTTCTGATTTTGCCGGGCGCGCGCCTGAGCGGCGCGTTCGGCCGCGGCTTCTCGCGCGTCTTCTTCTTTTTCCCGCTGGAGCCGTTCGACCTGCTGTTTGGCCACAAGCGCAGTCGCTTCCGCTTCCGCAAGCTTTCGCTCCTTTTCCGCGGCTTCTTTTTCGGCCTTTTCCTTTGCCGCCTGTTCTTTTTGCGCCAGCTTCGCCGCTTTTTGTTCGGCGAGACGCTTGGCCGCCTCTTCTTCTTTGCGCTTTTTCTGTTCTGCTTTTTTCCACGCAGCGGCTTCTTTGGCTTCCTTTTCCCTTATCTTGTGACAATTGCCGCAGATGTATGTATTGACGCTAACCGGATGTTTTTCGTCGGTTTCAGGATCCAGCTCTACGGAACAATCCGCGCAGAAAATCGGCTGGATGATGGTGAGAGATAAGCTGCAGTCGCTGCCAAGTCCCAATTCATCGCCGTTGCTTAACGGAAACTCGCTTGCCTTTTGTTCTCTGGCCTGCTCTGGCGAGATGTTGGATTCCCGTTGCCCGATTATTTTTCCGTTGAGAAAGGTACCGTTTAGGCTTCCAAAGTCATACACCAATACGGAAGGTGGGTTAACTTTGATCACGCAATGATATCTGGAAACGGTTTTTTCGGGAAGGACGATACTGCAGTCGCTCTTTCTCCCGATGACGAGCGAATCAATCTGGTCAAATACGTATGTTTCGCCCTGCTTTTGTCCTTTAGAGACCGTAAGTTTAACCTTTGCTGGCATAAAACACGCTCCTGAAAATAGGATAGTCATTCATAACGACACCAAATTTATTGTACCAAACTCTATCTGACTGTAAAAGAACCTATTTTAGGTGTTTAACGGCTGGCGGTCGGTATACACCGGGCGGTTGCCGTATATTCCTTTGCTTGAATTCTTACAATATAATCATATCTTACCGGTTTTATTCTGGCTAGTGAGCTTGCAGCTCACTATTAGTTTCTATACAATAGGCTATAGTATTGACAGCCAATAAACAAAAGATGCGGGGTGCAAGATGGACGATAAAGGAACACCAAACGAAATTTTTGATAAGCAAAACCAGTCGAACGACGAAACTGAGAAAAACGCGCAGCCGCCCCAAGCCAGCATTGGCGCCTATAATACGGATATGCTGATCAAACAAATGAAAAGCGGCGAATCGATCTCGTCCGTTATCCAAAAAAACGAAGCCAGTTTTATCGAAGGCGAATTGCACGAATATCTGGAAAAGGAAATAAAGAAAAGAAAAGAAGCCGGACAAAAGAAACAGGATGATGGGGAAGTAAACGCTGAAAAAAAGAAAAGCGTTCAGGAACAGCTAATCGAAGATACGGGAATCAACCGCCGATTTTTCTTTCAGATCATGAAGGGCGAACGACATCCCCACCGTGATAATGTGATCCGGTTTATCCTGGCGCTTCATATGCCGCTCGAACGTGCCCAACGGCTGCTTCGCGTGGCGGGGTATGCGGAATTATTTGCCCGCAGAAAACGGGATGCGATCATTATCAAAAGCATCATTGAGCAAAAAAGCGTGGATGCATGCATTAAAGAGCTGCACAAGCACGGTGAGCAGGGATTGTAACGCATGTGCGGTGCTGCTTGCGATAATATCGGGAAATATCGGCCGATTTTCCAGCCGGGTATTGTTTGCGTCCGGCAAGGCGAAAATAAAAGAATTTGTCCGCAGACCCCTTAAAATGAAGCGCTCATTGCTAAAAGTCTTTCATTTATCTTCTATTAAGGATTTGTTGTTTCTTGTTATAGTGATAAGTCGATTCCTATTTTCAAATCGCTTATCATTATCAAATAAGTCATTAGCGTGTTTTCAAGTTCCCCGATTTCATTTTCCAGGGCTATGGTTTCCGCGGCTCTCAGGAAATCATCGGATTCAAGTTCCACTAAACTCAGCCTTGTTGAAAGCAAAATCAGTTGGAGTTGATAAACGGCGAATTCTTTAGGACCGGTTTCTTTACCGGAAAAACAAATTTGGGTTCCCTCGAGATTATAGCTGATGGAGTCAATTGATTTGCCACTATCGCTGAGGGTTACTTCGAATTCCGTAGTATTATCGGTCTCGTCGGTCAAAAGCAAGATCCCGTCGGAATATTCATACGCATATTCCTTTATTTTTGGATCGATGCCGGATTCTGCATAACAATAAACGGTACATTTTTCCGAGATCACCATTTTTAGCATTCCCATTTCTTCGTACCAGCTGCCTTCCAGCATTGCGTGTGCACCAAGCCCGCCGCACGCGGTCATACCCAATACCATAATTGCCGTAACTATTAATAATACCCGTTTTTTCATATTGCACCTCCTGTAAAATTCATTCGTTTTGCCTGCTGACTGGATCTCGAGTATGCTTTATTATGGAATTCATTTTTGTGGCCGTCTAGTGAGCCTCGAGTTCACCGTTTTTTCTCAATGGATTTTTACAGACGACCTCACTCGACATCGGCAAAGCATAAAAAGGATGTGGGTAAAATTGTTGGATATTCATTCAATTTAAAGGAGTGCCCGGCACAAGCCGGAGAATTTAACCTTTATGCAAACAAAAAAAAGTAAAGTGTCCATAATAGGGCACTTTACTTTTTTGGTGCGGGTGCTGTTATAGGATCAGACGAAAAAGTCGCATAACTAGGATGTTTTTTGGAATCAGGAAGCAGTATTTACTATAAAATATAAAAGGCAGAGATCATTCAGGCAATGTATGGTATTATAAACAAGTAATAGAAGTATACTTTGGGGGATACGATGAAGAATCTAATTGCAATCTTACTGCTGGTCTTATTACTTTGTGGATGCGCCGTACCCAATGATGCAAAAACGACGCAGACAAGTGAGCCGACATTGACGCAGGAAGCTGTGCAAACGTCGGAAGCAATCGAAACTCCAGTGCCACTGAGCAAAAAACTGGAATTGCCCGTTTCTGTGGCTTACAACAAGGGAGCCGTTTCCAGAACGGATGAAGACGGGGTTTTCTATGTTACGCTTTCTAACGGACAAGAGGAACACCCCGCGATGCCAACCTTCACATGGTATATCAACGGGACAGCGGCGGACACGATAGATGAAGTTGTGATCGAATTCGATGTTCTTGAGACGGTTCGTCCCCTGGATGGCCAATACTTTGGTTATGATCGGGCTTTTTTTGTTACATTGCATAATTTTGAAACAATTCCCCTTATGCCACCTTGGCCAAAGGACGAGGTTTACAATAGTCATTTGTTGTCTCGGGGCAATACGGGGCGATCCGAAATGATTAATATTCCCGAACTTGGCGTTGATTTGGGGAAATACGCCGCATGGGACGGCGAGCACGTCCGGATCGCCATTCCATACTCCGAGTTTCAAAATGCCTCGAAGGATCTGACGCTACAGTTCCTTCCGGGAACGACCTTCGGGCTCCTGAACATTTACC
Source organism: Christensenellaceae bacterium (assembly GCA_963665515.1). Classification (GTDB taxonomy): domain Bacteria; phylum Bacillota; class Clostridia; order Christensenellales; family CAG-138; genus UBA7703. The sequence continues at coordinate 2,999,567 of OY762278.1, read as the reverse complement.
TTTGGGGAGAAAACGGGTTATACGCAGATACGGCCGATACAATCTCTCAACAAATCGAATACCCGGAGCGCGACCTGATGAACAAAGTGATCGGGCCTTTTTATGAAGATATTGTGGAGCGCTTTGGATGTGATCCGGCTAAGACGAATCAAAATCCGGCTCAGCAGTTAGAAGATAATATATATGGAGGAGGCAACAGCAAAAATGCAATCCGAGGCGGCCTGACGATAAACCCGGATGGCTCCGTCGACATGCCTGTATCCTTCTACGATCTCGATGCGTATGCAAGCCAGATTCAAGGCAAATATGCCGTCATCCCGGAAGGGCTCGTTTCGGTTTTCACCATTATATCGAAGCAGGACCGTTTCAGCGATGAACAGCAGCGGCAGATCATTGATTTTGTGTTTAAAAATATGATGGATGAAACAGGACAATTCTTTGGCGTTTACGATATTGCGCAGGAAAAGATGGTTGCCGTCGAGCGCAGGGCATCCGCGCTCCCGATACTGTCGGCGTTGCTTATGAATCGTGACGTTCTATCGAATCCGGAGATCGATCTGATCATGAACTCGATCATTGCCCATGAGCTTGTGCGCGTTGGGGACACGCTCTATTATGCGCCGAACGGAATCGGGGAAGATGGCGTCATGGACTTGTATCTGTCCGATTTTGCCATCAGTGACGAATTGCTCGCGCTTCTGTCCGAGTATTCAAACGATGGACGCCGATTGGACGAAGAATACGGCTGCGCAATGCTGCTGAAAGGCGTCGCAAACTCTTTGAAACTCATACTGGAGGGTCAGGAGCAAAACGCCACACGCCTGCCCTCCACCGAGCTTAGGGTCGTCTTCTCCGGCAAAGGAGAAAGCTACGAACTGCAGCCGTCCGGCACGTTTGACATCAATAATTCATATTTTTCCATCGGGCTGATGTCTTTTGAGTTCTTTTACCAGGCAGTTGAACCATACGGGTATTATGCAGAGCAGGAGTCATTTGATTCAACTTTTAAAAGGCTTGGCAAAGTCAAAGACAACGCTTATTCCGAAAAACAGAAGCAGACCATACGAGAAATCGAGGCGCTGTATGCCGAGACATATAGCGTCTATACGATTGCCAATACGCTGTATGAATCCTGGCTGGACATCTATAATTTCTTGAAGATACAGACCGACGATACGATCTATGCCTATGCGTATAATGTGCACACCGGTGAAATGATTGAGGCCCCAAGTGACTTGCTTGGTTCTTCCTTCAGCTATACATCTCAATTCAGGGAGCGTTTTGGGACACCCGCCGTTTCCATGAACTACTTCTTGTTGGTCGGTATGTTCAATGATAAGGAAATGGCGCTGGAATCCGGGAATCTGGCTTTAGCCAATTATGGTATACACGAGGGGTGGATGTTTGGGACGTTATCCACCACGAATTCGGATATTTTTGCTGATAACGGACTGAATGTCTGGGGTTATGATTCTTTGCAGTACGCACTTATGGGTAATATGCCGGCGGTAATGTTAACGCGGCACATGTATGACACGTCTGGAATGAACACAAACCGCGAAAACTGGCGGGTCTTCGCGATGCGCAAGATGAACCAGTTCATGTCGGAAGGAGTGGAACGTCTCACGCCGGACGATGCGTTCCCGACGTTTTACGATCACATTCCTGCGGTTGAAATTTTGAATTGATTGCTTTCGCGCGTTTGAATCCCCTGAACTAAAATTCCAAGTATTGTATCCATCTTGCCTAAGTAGAAACAAAGAAGAACCCCGTCAGGAGTTCTTCTTAGTTTTGGTCCGGGTGCTGTTATAGGATCAGACGAAAAAGCCGCATAACTAGGACGTTTTTTGGAGTCGGGAAGCAGTATTTACTATCACCCTATGTATTGTTGTTATGCCATATGCATAAAGATTATTCCTTTATAATCCCAAGCCTTATTTCATGTATAACCCTACGATTTCTAAATTACCATCAATAGAAATCGTAAAAATCTGCTGGTCGTTTTCGTATTTGCAGACCAGCACAGCAACCGCATAATCTTCACCCGTGGAGCTGTCCTGAGTTCCGGTCACAGCTGCTTTTGAGAACTCCTCAAAAGCACCGGCTTTTTCCAGGGCACTACTAAGAGCGTTCTCCAACGTTTCCGCAGAAAGGTCATTTTGGAGATCTTCCCTCACCATCGCCGTCACCGATTCGAACTCGGAGTCGTTGAGCCATTCCACGATGTTCTTCGCGAGCGAAATCACTTCTTCCTCGTCAAAGCCGTCAGGAAGCTCCGCCGATGAGCAGGCCGAAGTAGTAAATGCAAGTGCAAACACGATTATAGCAATCATTATTTTTTTCATGCTGTTACATCTCCTTTCGATTGTTTATACTCAAATACAACGAATGTCGGCATAGCCAGAGCAAAGACACCCAATGTTATCTCTAACCAAAATACGGAAATATCTGTATAAGACAGTATTGCGGCCCCAAAATCAAGTGTCGCGTGAAGCAACAACGCCAAAACCAGCCATATGGGTTTCTTTTCCCGAACGCTTTTAAGTACCATGACGGAAAAAGCTGTCTGACACATCATCGCAGACAAACGCTCGACCCCCGATGCGAACATAATTTCTGATGATAAATTTGCATATGAAATTACTAAAATGACCAGCGCGTTTATACCCACAAGCAAAATTGCTTCTAATCCGCCATGCCCGATACCAAAGGCTATGCCGCCGGCAAACCGATATCGGTTTTTCATAACCATTTTCATAACCAGATATCTGCCGCCCTCTTCAAAAACTGCAGCCGTTACACCATGAAAAATAGCGGATGCTATCGGCATCGTAGTGCTCATTATCAAAAACCACGGCATTTCCGGTAATACGTAATTTATCAGTGGCAGCCTGAGCAGCATCTGAAAAACACAAAATGTTCCGGCACCCAGAAGCAGTGATTCAAGATAACCCTTTTTTTGATAGATAAAATAAGACCCGCGCACAGAGGCGCTACGAGGGCGATAATTATGGCAAAAATACAACCGGCATTCATTTGTTAATTTGCTCCTGCTGAGTCTTTTGCCTATAAAGGATATAGGAATAAACTATTGGTAGTATAATAAGTAGAATGATTATGCCAAATAGAATATACGGCGAAGAAATGAGCACATTTGCAATAGTAATTATTCCTCCGATTACCCAGACAAATCCGGCAAAGCGGTGGGTCTTGTTCCAATTATCTTCATCATTAAGCGTCCACGGTAGCTTAAATCCAATAGTATAATTGCTTTTACATTTGGGGAGATAGTTCCCGCACACTAAAATTAAAAGACCCGTGATGCAGTAAGAGAGTTCACCAATAGACAATTCTGCACCCATTGCCTTAAATAAGGTTATTGGCATTAATATTGTTGAAATAGCTGGCAAAGTCCACTTATATACAGATTTCAGGACGTTTGATGCATTCTTCTTTTTCGGGTCAGTGTTTACTCTGAAATGGACAAACAAATTTATAGCAGCCAGAATTGAAGGCAAGCCGAACACCGCAAGTGACTTTGAAAAATAATTATCCGGATTTCCCGAAGCATCAAAATGTATGGCGATTTCATTCGGTAATTCGCTATAAAGAATAGTTCCAAGTATAATCGGCCACAAGCAAATCAAAGTGGTAATCAAACAAGTTTTATCAATCTTTTTATTCATCTTTTCCTCCTTTAAACTGTTTTAACCAAAGCATAATTTCGTCAAATACGGAAGCGTTTAGCTCGTAATATATAAAGTTTTTATACTTGCTTTCAATCACGAGCCCGGCTTTTTTTAGCTGAGCTAGATGATATGAAATCGTTGCGCCAGATATTTCAAATCTTTCGCCAATTTCTCCCGCAGACATCTTCCCGTTTCTAAGCATAACGAGAATTTCACGTCTGACAGGGTCAGAGAAAGCCTTGAACGTTTCCTGAAATCCCATAATCGTTCACCGTCATTATTTAGAAATATTTCTAAATAGATTATGCCTTTATCGCTCGCGTATGTCAATATCTATTTTTATAACTATCTAAATAGCATTATTCTTGGACATATAGAACTCGGGGCCTGACGGCACCGAATTATAAAACTGTCAAAAAACAGCATATAATGACAACTGTTTGAATTGTATTCATATTTACCTTGTAATGGGATATTGAATCATCTAATAACATGCTCGTATAAGTTTGCAACTTTCACAACAGGAGGTTCAATCTATGGTTATAAATTCTTCTAGAAAACAACTTGATACGAGTTCTGTTGATGCCCGTGATGCCGTTTTGATACCCAGTTTTCTAAAAAAGAACTTGTATATCGGTTATTTGACCTTATAAAAAATATACGTCGTATAGCACTATAAACACACACTTTTTGACGCAACCCTGTAAAAACTTGCAAGAAGAAAAACTGTGGTTTCAAAAATACCTTCCAATACAGTTCTAAATTTCCCCGAAAAAGGACTGGAGCAGATATTCAGAACAATCCGTCGGGGATAACAGCGGATCAATGAAACATTATCGAAATTACATCCTATCGCTTTTTTGCACACCGCAGGGGATTTTTGCGCCTGCGGCAACTAAATAAGCAAAGGAGTTGATGGAATGAACGACATAACCGTGATCTGCACACATAGCGTGAGTAAGCAATTCGGAAATTTTTGCGCATTGAAAGATGTCTCCATTTCCGTTCCGACCGGACAGGTCTACGGCTTCATCGGAAAGAACGGCGCAGGGAAAACAACCTTCATGCGGATCGTCTGCGGGCTAATGAAACCGAGCGGCGGGACGCTGGAGATCGGGAAGCGGATCGGGTTCCTTCCCCAGAATGTTCGCTTTCGCGACCGGATGAGCGGGAAAGACGTGCTCCGGCTGTTTGCAAAGCTCCGGCACGGCGGATTTGAGGAAAGCGTCCAGTTTGCACGAGAACTGGAACTCGACTTGAATAAGTGGACGGACTGCATGTCGCCCGGCCAGCAGCGAAAGTTGCAACTCGTGGTAGCGACCGTCGGATTTCCGGATGTCCTCGTCCTAGACGAACCGACCGCGGGGCTCGATCCCTCAGGCGTCCAGCAGGTACGCGCGATCATCCGAAAACTGCATCAAAAGGGCAGCACGGTCTTTCTTTCTTCACACGTGCTGATGGAACTGGAAAACCTTTGCGACACCGTTGCGGTGATCGATCGGGGTGAACTGCTCTATCAGGGTGCGTGCAGCATCGCATACGAAATTGAAACGGGTGGCGTCGGCGAAGAAGACGTACTGCGTTTGAACGATTCGTTTGGCGGCATGCTGACGGCCAGCGGAGACACGCTGCTTGCGAACGTTGACCGCCGGCAGGTGCCCACCGTTTTGCAGGCACTTTATGAAAATGGCGTGCAGGTATTCGGCGTCAAAAAACAGGGCATCGAATCGCTGTACAACACGCTAATGCAGGAGGGCGCATAAGATGAAGGACGTGTTCATATTGATCGGGAAAGCCCTTAAAAACAGTTTTCAGAAAAAGTTCTTTTTACTACTGGCCTTTCTGCTGCTGTTTCAGTTCTGGTTCGTCGCGACGTCCGGCAGTGTTGAAGAAGTGCGAAAGAGCGGAGAAATGTTCTATATGGCCGTTGTCTTTTCGTTTAATTTCTTCGGCTCCATCGTGGCGCTCGCGTTGAATTACGATGGGATTTCCGCCGAACGCGAGTCGAAGTTTATGGATCTTGTCCTTACATCCGGCATTTCAAAGCGGAAAGTGTATTTGGGGAAAGCCTGTGCGGGCATTTTGGTATCAGTTGCGTTCGCGATCCTGTATTCGGCTGCGATCGGGCTGATCTATCTGGCCTTGTCGAGAGACCTTCTACTCAGTCTGAAAGCGCTACGGTATATCGGTCCGATCACGGCGTTTCTGATGATTTTCAGCACGCTCGGTCTAACGCTGTCGGTCGCTATGCGCTCGTCGAAGGCTTCTCTGATCACCTCGATCCTCGTCGGCGCTTTTATGATGCCGCGGCTGTTTATTTCAATCATCGACGGCGTTAACGGTATTTTCGGCTTCAGTGAAGCCGCCATCGAGCGGCTATACATGCTTTCACCCGCGCTGATAATGAATGCGCTGAACGGGTATTCGGACACGAAAACCGTCCTGTGGGGGTTGCTCTTGTTTGTAATCTATGTTATCGGTAATATGATAGCAGGCATGCGTATCTTTGAAAGGCAGGACGAGCTCAATTACGGCGAATGACGCAATTTATGGAATGTTAGAAACGACAAATGATATAAATGATAATGAATCGACAGGAGAAAATGATGGAAAAGCAACGAATGGGAAAAAAGGTCACGATCACAACGATGATCGCTCTGGTTGTCTGCGCGATACTGATTGGCGCGCTCCTAATGAACAAGAGCGACGGGCCTGTGACCGGCATGATTCTTTCCGACATGCCGATCGCCGATGCAGACGCTTATTCGAACGCGGCCGAAACGAAAGGAGAAGGGGTTTATTTGATCGTATCGAATGCATTCAACAAGTTCCAGACGGACTATCAGTACGCAATATCACACGGAGAAGAACTCTATGCAAGCGTGTACTTCGTGGAATGCCCGGCCGGCTCCGAATTTACGGCAAAGCTGCTAAAGGACGGAGCGCTGGTCTCCGAACAGACAGGTGTTCTGGCAACGAACCCGTACGGCGTTGTTTCGTATTCACTTGGCGCAGAAGCGACGACTGCGGGTGATTATGTGTTTGAGCTGTACGATGGGGACGAATTGCTGTTTACGCAGGCATATACGGTGGAGTGAAATCGGCATGATGCAGACCGCAGCCAAAAGAGAAGAAGAGTTTTCAAGGCTTTATTCGGAGAGCTTTGATTACGTATACGCCTTTGTTCTCGCCCGGACGGCCGGAGACGGACGTTTGGCGGAAGAGATCGTACAGGAGACCTTCACGGCCGCATGGATTTCGTTTGACCGATTCCAAAGGGCAAGTTCGTTTCAGACATGGGCCTGTTCGATTGCAAGAAACAAACTGCGGGAAAGCTACCGAAAAGCGATTCGTCGTGAAAAGCGTGAATTTGTTTTTATAGAAGCGCCGGCCGAACTGGCGGACGCGTTTAATCTGGAGGAAACGGTTCTTTCCCGCGAGACAAGAAGCGTGGTACTCCGAACTTTAAGCAAACTAATTCCGACGTATCGCTATGCGTTGATACTAAAATATGTCGATGGTTGCAGCGTAAAGGAAGTCGCCCGCATCATAGGAAGATCGCCGAAGGCCGTGGACGGCGTGCTGCAGCGGGCGAAGGCCGCATTTGAGAAAGTATACAAACAAACGGAAGGTTGTGAAAATAAGTATGAATGAACGTGATTTCACGAAGCTGCTGACTTCGATTGATGCTCCGGATACGCCGCCGGAAGGATTAAAAGAGTCGGTACTGAAAAGAGTGATGCAGAAAAAGAATTCGGCGGAGGCGGTTCTGTCAGGGTTCGAGCGGTTGATTTTTGAAAAACCGGTCAGGGTGGCAGGCTTGGTTTCTGCGGCGATATCCGGCGTGTTTTGGGCGATACTAGGCAGTGGATTTCCTGCGCTGGTCAACGGCTGGATCGGATAGGTGATAGAAATGTGGAACGAATTGTTACGATCGATCGTTTCCCCCCTCAGCGTTTTCAATAGGGAAGGCGGTAAGGGCAGGCTGGCGGCCTCGATCACAGTGGTTCTGTCGACTGGGACCCTGGGAACGTTACTCCTGCCGGTTGCATTTTACTACGCAAATCAAAACCGGTATGAACTTACCCTTGACGTCGGCGGCATGCTGATTGCGTTCTGCGTGTCGGTCCTGACCTGGCTTGCCGTGAGCCTGTTGTTCTGGGCGCTTTCCAAAGCGTTTCACAGCGGTTTGCGTTTTCGGCAGACAGCGTCGGTATGGGGCCTGAGCTATATCCCGAATTTCTTGTGCATTTTACTATACGGGTTACTAAAGGTTGTTCCGGGCATCGAGATTACAAGCGGCTTTGCAGCCTTTATCGTGAGTACGCTGTTCATTCTGCTGCTCGTGTGGAAGGCGATTTACTACTTTATGTTCCTTCGCTTTGTCATGGATACGACGCTGAAGGAATTCCTGATCACGGCTGCCGTCTCGGCGATCGTATTCACTGCGCTGATTTGGGTTGGTTCGCTTGCCGGAATCCAGGTGCCATTCATTTGATTCCCGGCTAAGCAAAAGAATGCATTCAAGCAAAAAAAAGAATGAACCTCGGACGATGTTCATTCTTTTTTGGTCTGGGTGAGAGGATTTGAACCTCCGGCCTCTTGAACCCCATTCAAGCACGCTACCAAACTGCGCTACACCCAGAAATATGCAATTGTTTTCCGTTTGGAAACCTTGCCTATCATAGCATTTGAAATGTAAAAAGTCAACACTCGCATACAAGGATCCCCGATGCTTTTTTATACTCAAAGTTATGCTTGAAGGAGGCAAGAGTCGCCCGGAAACAGACGACTCTCGCGGCTAGTTCGATTACGCTGCGTGGTGCATGATGTACGTTAAAGCAGCAGCGTTTTATCTTCACCCATGCCCAACATGCCGTCAAGCGTGTAGGACTTGCCATCTTCATCCCGAACATAACCTTCCAGATGTCCGAACGAAATGAAATAATCAATATTGACAATGCCGGTGTGCAAAATCATTGCGTGCTGGGCGTCCACGAGGAAACGCACATTGACCATGTCGTGCTCATCGCGCACGGTCCATTCTGCGTGCCCGTTGAAATCTTTGCTTGCGCGGTCGCGGGTAAAAGTAACAGGAGGGAGCAGACTTGTTTCGTTTTCCAGCCAAATGAGATTTTCGTTGTAGTCGTCCTGATTGATACTTTGATTGCGGGTCAGGTTAAAAGCGAAGAAACGTTGCTTGCCGTCTGCTTCGTTGATCCCCATAGTCGTAACCCAGTCATAATGTGAATGCCTGGGATAATAACCGCGGTGATCGTCGATAATCGCCACAGAACGTTCGTTGCTCTGTAAAGTTTTTCCGTTAATCGTGACTTCACCCGCTGTGCGGAAAAAGTCTTTCTGACTATAGAGCGGACGATTGGGTCCGAATGGAATGCTGACAACGCTGGGTTTGCTGATTCGCGAAAGTTCCAGGTTGTATTCAATCGATCCGTCCTTGGAATCATGGTGCCCGGTAAGCGTGCAAGTGCCTGTATCAAAGTGGTTCTGGTAGCGTACGGAGCAGTCCTTTGTTTCCGCAAGCGCTACACTGCCGCCGATGAGATTCGGCGCAATCGTTACCTTTTCGCAGGGCAGATTGGCCTCCCAATGGGAGAGCTTTTTTGTGCGTTTATCATAATAGAGATGCAGAACTTTACCAAACAACGCCATGTCGCACAGAGCGATGAGAAGCACGCCTTCGTCGAAATGGACCTCCGTCGCCTCCCAGAGCGTCAACTTCAGATGATTGAACACCTGCGGCGCTTTGGTAGGACGTTTGGCGCGGATGAAGTCCATCTTTTGAAATTCCCGGTCGAACGTGCCGAAAGCGCAGATGCCGTCCTTATCGACGATGTTTTCCGGAGGACAAACAGCCCGCCGTTTCTCCGAAATATAACCGCTGAAGCTACCCATACAATCTCCCTCATTCAGTTGATTTGCTATTTTTACAGGATCAAAAATGATGATTTGAAAATAAACATGAATCTATAAAATAACACTTGTCTATATAAATAATAAACCATTCGAGAACAATAATCTATAGAATCATAAAAACAAGCCCGGCATAATTCGCCGGGTTTGTCGATCCACTTCTATGCATTTACGGGATTTTGGTCACACAAGATTTAAATAGGTTCATCCGGTTCTTCAGGCAGCGGATGCACCTGCACCAGGAGGCGCATTACCCGTAACTTGTGGCGCTTTTTAATCGTTACGGTCAGATTGCGATAATTGAACCGATCGCCGACGCGCGGATATCGCCCGAGTTGCTCAATCGCCCAGCCGCCGAGGGTGGTGTTGTCATCATCAAAGTCACGATCGTCGATATCGAGCTCTTCGAAGAAGTCCTCGATGCGCATGTCCGCGTCTACATCGTAACGATCGCCGCCAAGCGAAACGATCTCTTCGTCTACCTCGTCGGATTCGTCCCAAATGTCGCCGACCAACTGCTCCAGCACATCTTCCATGGATAGAACACCCATCGTGCCGCCATACTCGTCGGTCACGACAACTAAATGGCTTTTGCGGATCTTCATCATCTTGAGCACTTCCGGCAGCGCCATGGTCTTGTGAACGAACGTGGCGGGCATCATCAGCTGTCCGATGTGGATCTCTGCGTTGTCGGCAAGTGCCTTAAACACACGATTGAGATGAAGAACGCCAATGATGTTATCGATCGTATCCCGATAGATCGGAATGCGCGAGTATGGCGAGGCGAAGATCGTCTTCAGAATCTCGTCCATATCGTCGTCGATGTCGATCGAGATCATATCCACACGTGGCGTGAGGATTTCGTAAGCGAGGACCTCGTCGAAATCCAGCGCGCTCTGCAGCAGGTCTACGCGGTCTTCATCGATTACGCCTTCATCTTCTACGGTATCGAGAATGGTTTCAAGATCATCCTCGGTCACGCTTGGGCTGGAGCCGGCTTTTCTTTGTGTCATGCGATCGAACCCGCGCAGCAGAAGCGATAAAAACCATACGAGCGGGAAGAGCAGTGTCATCAAAGCACGAAGCGGGATGGATACAGTCTTTGCAAAGCCCTCCGGAACCTGCGTTGCAATGATCTTCGGTATGATTTCGCCGATCGTGATGATCAAAACCGTCATGATGAGCGTGGCAATCCAAGCACCGCTGTCTCCCATGAGCGTAACGGCAATCACCGTTGCCACGGACGACGCGGCAATGTTAACGAGATTGTTGCCGATCAATATGGTAATCAACGCGTTGTCGTACGACTGGAAGATGAAATACGCAACTTTTGCAAGTTTATTGCCGTCCTCGGTTGCGGCGCGCAGGCGAAGACGGTTCGCCTTGGCATATGCAATTTCACTGCCGGAGAAGAACGCGGAAAGCAGCAACAGCCCGACAATGGCGAGATACGGCCAGATGGTACTGTCGGTCATTTGGCGTCACCTCCGTCCGGGAGGTCGTCGTTGTCGTCTTCGTCATAGATTTCGCCGACCAGCTCTTCAAGGATGTCCTCGACAGTTACAACACCGAGAACTTTATTGTCGTCACTCGTGACGATAGCAATCTGCGTTCGCTGCGTACTCATCAGCGGCAGCAGGTCGTCGATTGCCGTGTTTGCGCTGACAAACCTTGGTTCGTCCATTACCTTTGCAAGGTGAACGGAACCTTTGAGATATGCCTTCAGATATTTACGAATTTGCAGCATGCCGATCGGCATATCATGCACGTCGACGACCGGAAGACGGGAATGGATGTTCGTCTTAATGACGTTTAAAATCTCTTCCTCGGTCATGGTCATGCGAATTTTTACAACTTTACTCCACGGCGTAAGAATGTCGAACGCCGCAGTGTCCGAAAACTCCAGAGCACTCTGCACAAGTTCTGTTTTTTCTTCATCGATCACGCCTTCCGTTGCGACGGTCTCTATGATGTCATAGAGTTCGTCTTCGGTGACGGTCGGCTCTTCAACCTGCTTTTTAAACGGCCGACCGACCAACCGCGCGAGTGCGGAAAACACCTTCGCAACCGGCGAAAGCAACTTCATAAAGAAGATGAGGCTGCCGGATATGGCGAGCGCATACGGTTCGGAAACCGCCTTGGCAAAGCGCTTTGGCAACATTTCGGCAAACATAAATACCACCAGCGTCGTAACGAACGTGGCGGCGGTCACGGCCGACACACCCCAAAGCTTGCTTGCAAACAGCGTAGCAGCCGAGGCGCAGGCGATATGCGTAATGTTGTTTCCGATGAGGATGGTGGTCAACGCTTGATCAAAGTGATCAAGAATGTATAACACGCGCTTTGCGCGTTTATCGCCGTTTTCGCTCAAACTCTTCATGCGGATCTGATTCACGGTTGCCATCGCTGTTTCGGATGACGAGAAGTACCCGCTTGCGAGGATGAGAAACACAATCAGAACGATGAATCCTATAGGACTACCGTCGTCCATGGACGAGATCACACTCCTTAAATTACAATTCGACTCCTATTATACGGGAACGCTTTGGCGAATGCAAGCAAGTTAAGACAGTTTATAGGGCGAAAACGCCCGTTTTCTGCGCGTTTTTGCGTTTGTCATGCATTTGCCTCAGGTTTGATACGGCAAAACAAAAGCGCCCGCCGATTTGGCGGACGATTGAAGAACGAAAGGATGTTAGCTCTGCTGGGTTTCAAGAAGCAGTTCAACCGTCTTTTCAAGGTGCATCCCACGAGAAGCTTTGACGAGGATGGTGTCGCCTTCGCGCAATAGCAGCGGTAGGATGGCCAGCAGGTTTTTTTGCGTTTCGAAGTAGCGCGAACGGCGCGGGGCAATGTCGTGCGCGCCCAAGAACATCGCTTCGGACAATGGACCGACGCAGATGATCAAATCGATATTATGCAGTGCTGCATACATGCCGACGACCTCGTGGTGCTCTTCGGATTCTTTGCCAAGCTCCAGCATATCGCCAAGGATGCACACGCGGCGACCGACGACTTTTTCAAGCACATCGATTGCGGCAAGCATGGACACAGTGTTTGCGTTATAGGTGTCGTCCAATATAGTATAGCGATCCGTCCGTTTTACATTCATTCGCCCGGAAAGGGAAGAAAACGCTTCGATTCCTTCGGCAAGTTCGCTCAACGACATGTCGAGCGTTAACCCGACGGCAATGGCGGCAAGCGCGTTGCTGACGGAATGGATGCCCGGAGACGGAACGTTTATGCGCACGCATTCGCCCTGATAGCAGGCGGTAAAGCGCATGCCGTCCAGACCCTCGTCGTGCACGTCGGTCGCTCGCACGTTGCAATTTTCGGAAAACCCGAACAGTACGGCGCCTTGCACGGTCAATAGCATATCGTCGTCGCCGTTGGCAAGAATTTTTCCACCGGGACGCATATGTGCGAGCATCTCGGTTTTACCCTGAAGGATGCCTTCGCGGGAACCGAAATTTTCGATATGCGCAACGCCGATATTTGTAAACAAGCAGATGTCGGGCTGCACCATGGCGGACAATCGCCCGATTTCGCCAAAATGGTTGGTACCCATTTCGATGACGGCGACCTCATGCGCTTCCTCCAGACGGAACAGCGTCAGCGGAACGCCGGTTTCATTGTTGAGGTTGCCGTTGGTTTTCAGCACGTTAAATTTGCCGGACAGAACGGAAGCAATCATTTCCTTAGTAGACGTTTTGCCAACGCTGCCGGTCAGCCCGATGACGGGGATCGTAAACTTATTGCGATAAGCCGCAGCTATGGCCGCGAGTGCGGATAGCGTGTCGCCAACGAGGATATACGGTTCCGTGTCAAGTTTTTTAGCGCTCAGCACGAGCGCGGCGCCGTTTTTTTGCGCAGAATCGATAAACGTATGTCCGTCGTGACGTTCACCGATGATCGGCACGTACAGACAACCGGACGTAGCGCAGCGGCTGTCGATGACGATATCCGAAGCAGGCTGCTTCAGCAGTGCCGGATCGCCGAAATATGTTCCACCGCAGGCGGCGAGAATTTCTTCAAAAAAATATGTTTTCATTGATCCTCATAGCGGCGCAGTGAATGCGAAACAATCGTTTCGCAAAGCGTAGCATAGTCGAGGCCCGCTTTGTCGGCCTCTTGTGGCAACAAGCTCGTCGGCGTCATGCCGGGCAGCGTGTTTGCCTCCAGACAATAGGCATGGCCGTCCGGTGTGAGCAAAAAGTCGATGCGCGCGTAGATATCCAGCTTGAGCGCCTGGAACGATGCGAGCGCAAGCGCCTGTATCTGCTCCGTCAATTCCGCGGAGATACGTGCAGGTACAATTTCGTCAGTCCAGCCTTTTTGATACTTATGCTGGTAATCATAGAATCCGTGCTTTGGAACGATTTCAATCAACGGCAGCGCAGCAAGATCGTCTTTGCAGCCGACAACACCCGCAGAAAGTTCTATGCCGGATATATATTCTTCTATAATCAGCTCGTCTTCAAACTGAAACCCGTCGTCAATTGCGGAAGCGAGCGATTCCGTATCATGCACGATCGTTACGCCGATGCTCGAACCGCCGCAGTTTGGTTTGACCACGCAAGGAACGGGGAAGGACTCCACGTCAAAACGCTCGCCGGCGCGTGCAACCGCCCAGCCGGCAGTCAGGATGTCTTCGCTGCGCAAAAGCGACTTTGTTACGCATTTATCCATTGCCAGCGCACAACCGATAGACGGACTGCCCGTATATCGAATGTCGCACAGGTCAAAGAATGCCTGAAGCGTACCGTTTTCACCGATGCCGCCGTGAAGCGCAAGAAACGTAATATCCGCGGTGCGGCAAAGATCAAGAACGCCGTTTCCGATTTGTTCGGAAAAGCCGGATTTTCGGGATACGCGGATTGCCTTAAGGTCTGGTTCTTTTTCCGGCACAGCGTATTGCGGCAACATGCCGTCGACTAAAAACGCGTCCTTCAGGTTTGCAGGAAGCGTATCAACGCCAAAAAACAGATCGACCAAGATGGCGTTATGTCCTTTGGAGCGAAGTGCGTTGGTAACCATTGTGCCGGTCGATAGCGACACGTCCCGCTCGGGGGAGAGTCCGCCGGCTAAAACGACTATGTTCATTTTCGATTTCCTTTCCGAAAGATCGAGCAACGCCGATGTATGTTACGGACAAATTATCATAAATAAAGGAGTGCCCATAAAGCCATTCCTAAAGTTTATATCACGAATGATACTACAATTCAATAAAACTTTTTATCGAATATGGAGCGTGCTTCCATAAATAGAACGTTATTAGAACGTTTTGCCTGTAAAAAATATCGAATCGTGCAAAAATTAAACGGATGAAAAAAAGAAAAGCTCCACTAGGTTTTATGAATGATCCGTAGTATACTGTGTATATGAAAAAACATGTAACAAAAATTCTACTTTGGATTTTAATTGCAATTCTGCCGTTATCCTTTGTTGGTTGCGACGGAGTTCCGGATACGGTGCGCTCTTCGGTTGGTGAAACACCAAATAATGTTACATCAGAAGACGGATATGATGGGAATCCAAATCGCATAAATGTAATATTTACAGAAATGACCTACGAACGACCGGATATCGACGGCCTGCGTGCGCAGATGGACGATCTGCTCGACGGAATTGAGCGTGGGAAACCGGCGGACGAGATGATTGCGGCATATGAAACGCTGCGCGAGGAGTATGCGCATGCGGACTCCATGCTCTCACTGGCCTACCTTTTATATGCGTTCGATGTAACCGAGTCATATTATAGAAACGAATACAGCTATCTGCAAACGGAGTTGAGCATTCTGGATGCGGATATGGAGAGCGTTTCCATGGAGCTGTTCGAATCGTCCGGTGAAGCCGAACAACTTGCAAGGGAATCGTTTGGCGAAGGCTATGTGGAAACAATATTGAACGACGACTTCGGCAGTGAAGAATCGATACAAGACCTTCTAAACGCGGAAGAACAAAAAACACTTCAATATGACGAACTGAGTGCGACTTATACGCTGCTGGACAATGGGACGCGTTGGACGCTCGATTCAATTTTCGACGACCCGTCTTTGGATTATGATGAATATTACCGTCTATACAACGCGTACTGTGCGGGGCTGAATGAAAGCGCGGGCGAGATTTTTCTGGAACAGTTGAAGATTCGTGAACAGATCGCAAGCCGGCTTGGTTATGATAACTATGCCGCCTATTGCTACGACGCATATGGGCGGGATTATTCGCTTGCCGACGCAGAGTCCTTGCAGAAAGCAGTGAAAAACTATATCGTCCCCGTGTTTATTGAGGCGAACTATCGCAACGACACCTATGACCTTGCGGATGCGGAATTTGACGAGCAGGAATTCCTTTCAAAGCTGGAGACCGCTGCCGCCGACTTCTCGCCCATGCTTGACGAATCGCTGCAATATATGCTGCGCAACAATCTATATGATTTTTCGGTAAGCAATAACAAGATGGACACGAGTTTCACGACCTATATTTCGGATTATAGCGCGCCGTTCATTTTTTCAGAATGGGGCGGACATTCAGACGACATCCTAACGACGCTGCATGAGCTTGGACATTTTACCAACTATTATCACAATGCAGAGGTTGGATATTCCGCAAGCGACAATCTTGACCTTGCAGAGGTCGACTCGCAGGCGCTTGTACTGCTCATGATCGATTATTATGATTCGTTTTATGGTAAACTTTCGGACGAAGCCGTGGCGGACGTACTGATCGACGCGATGTACTCGCTGATTTCCGGCTGCATGGAAGATGAATTTCAGCAGACGATCTATAAGAACCCCGATATGACGCTGAGTGAAATCAACGCCTTGTATAAAGATCTGGCCGTTGAATACGGACTTGATGAGGTGTATGGCTACGAGGGGACGGAGTGGGTGCTGATTTCACATACGTTCCAAACGCCGATGTACTATATCAGCTATGCGGTGAGCATGGTGCCCGCATTGGAGCTGTTTGAAGAATCGCAGAGTGATCCGGTGGCTGCTCGTGCAGCGTATTTTGCCATTCTTAACCGGGATCAATATGCGCAGTTGCAAAACGTATTGTCGGAAAACGGCCTTGCACCGGTGTTTTCGGAGGCAACAATTAAACGAATTGCAACGTTGCTTGAACAACGCACATGATGCAATAATCGAGAAATAATTATCAAAAGCGACGCGTTTGCGTCGCTTTTGTGCTGTGATCGACAGTATTTTTATGCAAAAATTCTATTTTGTAAAATGATTCTTTTATGACGAAAGAGCAAGCGGTTGCGCGCCTTTTTCGACTGAAATGCGGCTAAAAAGGTAAATTGAATTGCGTATGAAAAACGCATGAATTTTCATACTGTATTGGAAACGTTCCCGAAACTTGCTACAATAGTAAAAAAGAACCGGAATATGCCCGCGTTATGCGGGAAATTGGTTTCCTACTATGGGCTTTTCATTGGCGTAAAAATATGCTATACTGTGACCCGATGCGAAAAAAAGAGAGGTTTTGATTTGTGAAAATTAGCAACATCATGGAGAGCATTGAGCTGGAGTTGAAGCAGAACCATCAGGTGTCTTTGATGGATGCGACGACCGCGCAGCTGCATGATGCGTTATCCGACGTAGTAATGGCGGAGATTGCGGACCGGTGGTATGAAAGCCGGCATGCGCATGAGCGCACGCGCTCAGCCTATTACTTCAGCGCGGAATATTTGGTCGGCCGAATGGTTTATAACAACCTGTTCGTGCTGGATATTTTAACCGAAGTAAAAAACGCATTTGAAGAGCAGGGGCTCGATATTATAATATTTGAGGATATTGAGGATGCGGCGCTCGGCAACGGCGGTCTGGGCCGTCTTGCGGCGTGCTTCCTTGACTCGGCGGCGACGTTGAACCTTCCTATGGACGGTTACGGCATCCGCTATAAATACGGCCTGTTCAAACAATCCTTTTGCGACGGGTTTCAGGTGGAATCCGCGGACGACTGGCAACGCCAGGGCGATCCATGGAGCCGCCGCCGCGACACACACGAAGTTCTCGTTCACTTTGCGGATATGACCGTGCGCGCCGTTGCGTACGATATGCCGGTCATCGGCTATGAAACTGAAAACATCGGCACGCTGCGCCTTTGGCAGAGCGAAGCCGTACAGGACTTTGACTTTAAGCTGTTTAACGATCAGGAATATGCGCTGGCGGTATTGGAGAAAAACGCCGTCGAAGACATTACGCGCGTATTGTATCCGAACGACACAACCGAGGCGGGCAAGAAACTGCGCCTAAAGCAGCAATATTTCCTCTCCAGCGCGTCGTTGCAGGATATTATTTTCCGTTTCAAGCGTGAAAATCGCCCGATCGACTCGTTTGCCGATCATGTCGCTATTCAGCTCAACGACACGCACCCGACGGTGAGCATCCCGGAATTGATTCGCCTTCTGATGAAGGAAGGTATTTCGTTCAACCGTGCGTTTGATATCACTTGCAAGACGTTTTCTTACACGAACCATACGGTCATGGCGGAAGCGCTTGAAAAGTGGGACGTCAGCTTGTTCAAGTCCGTATTGCCGGAAATCTTCGATATCATTTATCAGATCAACGCAAAGCTTTGCGGCGAGCTGATGGCACACAAATTGGACTGCGGCAAGATGGCGATTATTCAGGGTAAGATGATCCATATGGCGAACCTCGCGGTCTATTGCTCACGCTATGTCAACGGCGTTGCCGCGCTTCATACGGAGATACTGAAAAACGATGTGCTCAAAGACTGGTATGGTCTCTATCCAGAGCGTTTCCAGAACAAGACGAACGGCATTACACAGCGCAGATGGCTTGGGCTTTGTAATCCGGAACTCTGCGACTTTCTGGATGCGCGCATCGGCAAAGGCTATCTGCTCGATCTCGATAAGCTAAGCGCGCTGAAAGAGCATGTTTCCGATGAGGACGTAACGATCTTTAATGAGATTAAGCGCCAGAAGAAGGAACAGCTTTCCAAGTATATTGAAAAGCACGAAGGTGTTACGCTGCCGCCGGACTTCATTTTCGACGTGCAGGTCAAACGTATGCACGAGTATAAGCGCCAACTGCTGAATGCATTCGGCATTCTCGATACGTATTTTGGCATTAAAGACGGTCGCATCAAGGACTTTACACCGACTGCCTATATCTTCGGCGCAAAAGCCGCGCCTGGTTATATCCGTGCAAAGGCGATCATCAAGTACATCAACGAGCTTGCAAAGCTCGTCAATAACGATCCTGACGTCAATGATAAAATGCGCGTCGTGTTTGTGCAAAACTACAATTGCTCCTATGCCGAGCATATCATTCCTGCGGCGGACGTTTCCGAGCAAATTTCACCTGCGGGAACCGAGGCCAGTGGCACGGGTAACATGAAGCTCATGCTAAACGGCGCGGTGACACTCGGCACCTATGACGGCGCAAACGTAGAAATCGTTGAACAGGCGGGCGCGGAGAACAACTATATCTTTGGCGAGAGTGTGCAGGCGCTAAACGAACTTCGCCCGAAGTACGCACCGAAGACGATCTATGATTATGAACCGCGTGTACGCCGTGTGGTCGACTCTCTGATCGACGGCACACTGAGCGACGACAACAGCGGCGCGTTTGCAGACCTGCATCGTGCGCTGCTCTTCGGCTCCGACTGGCAGAAACCGGACTATTACTTTGTGCTGCACGAACTGCTCGACTACTGTGATCGTCGATCGGACGTCAACTGTGAGTACAAGGATCGAATTGCGTTCGGACGCAAGTGCATGATCAATATTGCTTCGAGTGGGAAATTTTCCTCGGATCGTACGATCAAGCAATATGCGCAGGACATTTGGCATATTGAGCCGCTGCCGCCGCTTGAAAGCGGTACGCTGTTCTAATAAACACAATACGCATCAAACAAAAAGCACGGCTATCCGTGCTTTTTGTTTTGCAAATATACCAGTTTAAGGGTCTAGGCGTTATTTTTGATGGTATACGCTTTTCCGATAATCAGGCACTTTGACGTATTGCGATGGCCGACGTCCTCCGTCTTGGCAATTGGGAAATCCCAATCGGCTGTAACTTGTGTAACCAGTTCGATAATGTCCGGACACTCCTGCTTTTCTTCCATTCGCGTAAAGGTACCCAGCAACAGCCCGGAGATTTCATCGAATACACCCAGCTGCTTTATTTGGTTGAGGTATGACATCATACGTGCAGCGCCGCCGCTGTAACTTTCCAGAAACAATATCTTGCCCTTGAAGTCCGGCATAAAACCGGTCCCGGAGAGCTTCAGCAGGCAACGGATGTTTCCGCCGACTACGATGCCCTCCATATTCGATTCCCGAATGAAGTCCCAGCGAATTTGATACAGGCCGTCTTTTCCATAAAATAGGCTGTTCTCAAAATTTGCCGTCTGTTGTAATTTGTCTTCCCAAACGAGGCAACGCACCTGATATAAATAGGATTGGACTTGCGCTTTTGTGTAGAGCGAATCGATGATCGTGGTCAGGTCGCTGTATCCAAAGAATGGCTTCGGTTTGCGCTGCACAAGATTAAAGTCGATTTTATCGAGCAACTCGTTTGCAAGGTCGCCGCCGGAGACGTCGAAAATCACCTTGATCGAATCATCCGCATAGAATGTGTTGAGCGCGTCGGCACGTTGCTTTCCGCTGCCGCTAAACGCTGAGTTTTCGGCAAAAATATAGGGACTCAACACGGGCGTTAAACCAAACCCGGTGAGCACATCCACAAGTTGTGCAATTTCAACTTTGTCCTGGAGTGGAAGTGCGTTTGAACAGGCTACGATTCCTACTCGGTCTCCGCGTTTCAGCATTTCGGTAATTCTCCCGCCTCCGCTTTTTCTAAAAGCAGGCGCTCTGCGTTTGCTTTGCAAATGCGGACACCGGCTTCATTGCCGAGGCGCGCGCATTCTTCTGTAGGCAGGTTTTTAACACAGCTGTCGATCATGGCTGCGCTCATGGCGTCGCCAGCGCCATGTGTGTCCGGCACGTTTTTACAGTCCGCAGGCAGCACGCCGCAGCCGTCTTCGTCCGCCCAGTAAACGCCTTCTTCGCCAAGTGAGATAAACACGCGTTTTACGCCCTGCTCAATAAACCAGTCCGATGCACGATAGATGCCGCGGATGGTATCGCAGGATTTTCCGGAAAGAAAGCCGGCCTCAAAACGATTCGGTTTGATGGCGTAACACTTGCCAATGTGGCCGTTGATCCGCTTTGCCTTGGAGCAGCTGACCGGATCGTAAAAGAGAGGTATACTGACGCTTTGGCAAAGATAGGCAAGCGCTTCCGGCGAAAGATTGCCGTCGACGACGCAAAGATCGGCTTCATTGATCTGTGGTAATATACCGGACAAATAGTCCGGCGTAATGCGATCGAGCACAGACATATCGCTGATGCCGACAAGCATGTCGCCGTCCTCGTCAAACACGCCGATATAGGTACCGGTGTGTTCACTGAAAGCGAGTGTGTTGCGGAGGGAAACGCCGGATTGCTCGCAGCTTTCGCGTACCATATTGGCGTGGTAGCCGGAACCGAGCGCGGTTATGAGCTCAACTTGATAATTGTAACGTGAAAGATGACAGGCAATGTTGTGTCCGACGCCACCGACGCGAATACGTACTTTGCCGGGGTTGCTGTCGCGTTCGCGGCATATGCTGTCCGGCTTGCCGGTGATATCGATTGCGGCGCCGCCGATAACGAAAATGCTGTTCATGCGCAGGGTTCCTCCTGTTTTGTTGTTCTAGACGGAATAATTCTTTAGATCAATCGATTTCCCGTCGATAAAGGTGTTTTTGATTCCGCGGCAAAGGCTTGTGCCGTCCTGATACGTCGCTGTATCGATAAACGCGTCGAGATCAAGCAAAAGTACATCCGCATCATAACCGTCCTGTATACGGCCTTTGCCCGAAAGCTGCAAAAAATCCGCAGTTTGACCAGACAGTTTGTGTATCATCTGTTCAGACGATAACAGCTTCTTTTTGCGTACAAGCAGGTCGTAAGCGTGCGCGCTCGTCCCATGCGTGCGCGGATGTGGATTTTCGGACGGAAGTCCGATCAGCCCGTCCGTGCCGATTACACAGAGCGGGTGCGTCAGAATTTCGACAACGTCGTCCTCGCTCATATGAAAGTAAATGCCAAGGCCGAGACCGTTGTTCTTTATTAGAATATCACAATATGCGTCGAACGGGTCCATATCGTTTTTCTCGGCGTAGTCCGTAATGAACATGCCCTCCGCGCTGTGGTCGATCGGGCAGCTTGAGATAAATACGCCTTTGAATCCGCCGCAGTTATAGATAAAGTTTTCGTAGTCGGACCGTTTGCTTAATTCCTCACGGATGACTTCGCGTTCCGTTTTGTCAGAAAGCGCCGCGACCAATCCATGCATGCCGTCCGTAAAGTAGCGGGGCGGTATGGAGACGTTCAGCGAGGTGCAGCCGGCTGTGTAGGGATAGCTGTCGATCAATAGACGCTGGCCGTCCTGCGCCGCCTGATCGATCGAACGAAGGACGTTGTGCGGTTTACCCCAGTTGTCGCGTCCTGCGGCTTTCATGTGCGACACGCAAAGCGGGACGCCCGCTTGCTTTGCCAGTTGAATGGACTCTGCACGTGCCTGCTCTACCGTGTCCGCTTCGTTGCGCGGATGCATGGCAAAGTATCCGCCTTCTTCTTTTACAACGCGCAGCAGCGAGAGAAGCTCTTCATTATCGGCGTAACATCCCGGCGCGTATACCATGCCGACCGAGAGACCAAGCGCACCTTCGCGCATGCATCGGCGCAGCATATCTTGCATACGTTTTAGCTCTATATTGTCCGGCTTACGGTTTTCATAGCCCATCGCCCAAAGTCGCAGCGTGCCATGCCCGACAAATGACTTTGTGACGATCGGATTGTCGATCGATTTCAACCAGTCGAAGTAACCGTTTGCACTGTCAAGCCGCATGAGATCGTCCGGAAAATCGGGATGTGGCGCTATGCCGGAGATGTATTGGGAAAACAGTTCGCTGCGATTTTTGGAGACGGGAAACATGGACGCGCCGCATTGTCCGGCAATTTGCATCGTAAAGCCCTGCGAAAGCTTAGAGCGGGTTGCAAAATGACTGACCATGGTCAAATCGCCGTGTGAATGCGCGTCGATAAAGCCGGGGACAAGCGTAAGCCCGCTTGCGTCGATTACTTGCTCTGCCTGCGGTAATTCACCGCCATGAAACACACAAAGCTTACCGGAATCGAAACCGACGCTGCCCGCGTAAGCGGGCGCGCCGGTTCCGTCGATAATCGTGCAATTTTTAATAAGGATTTCCATTTTAATCAGCCTTCTTTTTTAAAGAAGGGTCTGCGGTTCCTTTCGTGTTGCGCTGTATTCGCCGCATGCCGTGACGACAGGCGGCAGTGAATACGGTTTGTTATTCTTTAATAAACTGAATACCGCCGATAACGGGAAGGTCCTTCTTCTCTTTGTTGGCGACGTTGATGATGCCGATGATGGAGAGGATGAGCCCGGCAACAGAAACGAGCCAGCCAAGGATGGAGCCGATGATCGGAAGGCCTGCGCTAAGAATGCTGCACGCAACGCCTGCGATGAGCTCCAGCAGGAAGAGGTTCATGCCGCGGACAGCGTGGTAGCGCACGAACGGAGATTGTCCCTTAACAAAATAAGGGATCAACGCAAGAATCCCGAGATAGGCGAGGATACCCATCAGCGTGTCGTTGGAATTGCTTACAACAACAGGATCGCCGGATGCGCCGTTAACCGGTGCGCCGCACTGCGGGCAGTTGGTCGCGTTATCTTCGATTGGGGAACCGCACTTGGAACAGAATGCCATAGTCTTTGTTTACCTCCAATTAAATTATAGTGTGTTTATTGCAAGACGGTGCCGCTTTATAGCGGACGACCGGAATTGCCTTAGAGATTCCAGAGATCATTGTAGATCGGCATAACAGTGCCGTATACAACGATCATATAAATAATGATAGCCAGATAAATAACAGTTGCGATAGCAATCGTTAGCAGATAACCGCGCGCAAGATTTCGGCGATTGTGGTTTGTGGTACCGCCCGCCGCCCAAACGATCATGATGATGAATCCGGCGATCGGGATTGACATAAGCAATAACGAGCCGACGAATCCCCAAGAGCTCAGAACCGCATATGGCGAACCCTTTGGCGGCTCAGCACTTTGCGGCATTACCGGCGCGGTGTAAGGCGCGGCAGCAGGAGCAGGAGCAGGTGTGTTGGTGCGAGCGTTTCGAACGGGAGCTCCGCAGTTTTTACAGGCGTAGTCAAGTTCGCCTACGGATGATCCGCAGTTTTCACAAAACGGCATGGGTTACCTCCTTCATCGGTGACAATACCTATGTAAAGTATAATATAAACGCCGAAGCTGTGCAACAAAGCAACGCCGCTGAAACAGCGGCGTTGCAGGGATTTTACAGATGTTTGAATTCTTTTGAATCAAACGCTTACGCGCGCAGTGGCGCGCCGTTTTGCTTCAGAGAATCGATGATCGTATCCATCGCTTTTTTAATCTCTTCGTCGGAGAGCGTGTGATCCTCGGCGCGCAGCGCAAAGGAGAACGCAAGGCTCTTTTTGCCGGGTTGAATGCCAACGCCGCTGTAGGTATCGAACAGTTTCACATGGGAAACGATCACACCCGCATCTGCAGATTCGATGATCTGTTTCAGCGACTCGGACTCCACAGCGGAATCGACGACGACGGCGAGATCACGCTCGGCGGCGGGGAATCGCGGCAGCGGGACGAACCGCTTCTGCGTATCGCGGCACTTGGCGATGTTGTTGAAGCTGAGTTCCGCGATATAGACGCGCCCGTCGGCTTTCCAACTGTCCGCCACGTCGGGATGGAGTTCGCCAAACGTGCCTAGGAGCGTGCCGTTGCTTGCGAGGATGTCGGCCGCGCGCCCCGGCTGCAGATAGCTTGCCGAGCTTTTTTGATACCGCGCGCTTTGGATGCCGACGACGCGGAACAGTTCTTCAATCATGCCCTTGACCGAATAAAAATCCTCGTTTTCGCCGGACAAGACGATGCCGATGATCTTGTGTTCTTCCGGAAGGTCGTCGCCATTGTCGATGTGCACGTTGCCTACCTCAAAGAAACGACTGTGTCCGCTCTTGCGGTTTGCGTTGCGAACAAGTGAATCCAGCATGCCGGGGATCAGCGTCGTACGCATAAGGCTTTGGTCTTCGCCGAACGGATTGAGGATCTTCACCGCTTTGCGCAGTTCGCTGTCTTCCGGAAGAAGCAGAGCACCGTAAACCGAAGGGCTCATGAAGTTGTAGTTGTACATCTCGTATAGGCCGAGCGAAACTAGCGTATCTTTCACCGTGTCGTCCAGCGCAAACAGTTCGTCGATCTTTCCGCGGAATGTGTCTCCGCTCATCAGTGTCGGCTTGATGTTATAGTAGCCGTAGATGCGCGCGATTTCTTCGGCAACGTCCCAGTCCGCTTCGATACCGGTTTCAATATCCGTGCGGAAATGCGGAATAGTAACGTGCAGACCATCGAGATGCGGCTTTGCGTGGATGTTGATCGTTCCGAGCATATCCGCCATCTGCTTTGCCGAAAGGTCGAGCGCAAGCAGCGCGTTGATGTGCTTGACGTTGACGGTCACGGTCTGCTCAACCGGTTTTTCTTTGCGAACGTCGATCATGGTTCCGACGACCGTGCCCGCGCCAAACTCTTCAACCAACTCGATTGCGCGTTCCAGTGCCAACTCCGCGCTGACGGGTTCCACACCCTTGATGAAGCGGCTCGCCGCGTCGGTGACATGGCGCAGTTTGCGTGCGGTACCGCGGATGTTGCTGCCCTTGAACACGGCGGACTCAAACAGCACGGCTTTTGTTGACTCCGTAATTTCGGAGTTCAGTCCACCCATAACGCCCGCGATGCCCACGCCGCGATTTTCGTCCGCAATGAGCAGCATATCCGGCGTAACGGGACGGTCTTTTTTGTCCAGCGTGGTGACAATCTCGTTTTCATGCGCGTTGCGCACGATGATGTGGCTGCCTTCGATACAGGCAAGGTCGAAGGCGTGCATGGGGTGACCGTATTCGACCAGCACATAGTTCGTAATGTCGACGATATTGTTGATCGGGCGCATGCCGACGCTTTTGAGCTTGCGCTGCATCCACTTGGGTGACGGCTCGATTTTGATATCCTTAACCACACGCGCGGTGTAACGCGGGCAGAGCTCGTAGTTTTCAATCGAAACACGCGCATAATCAGTCGCGTCGCCAACGCCCGCAACCTGCTTGATCTTCGGTTCGGCAAATTTCTGTCCGAGTGCGGCCGCCGCCTCGCGACACATGCCGATGATGCTGATGCAGTCCGGGCGGTTCGGCGTGAGCTCGAATTCAAAGATCACGTCGTCATAGCCGAGTGCGGTTTCGATCGGCTGACCAAGCGGATAGTCTTCTTTAAGAATCAGGATACCGTGGACTTCGCTGCCGGGATAATCCGCGTCCGACAGACCAAGCTCTTCGCCGGAACAGAGCATGCCATAGCTCATTACCCCGCGCATCTTGACGGCGGCCATCTCGCGCCCACCGAGATTGGAACCAACCACAGCGACGGGGACAAGCGTACCGTCGAAGACATTGTCCGCGCCGGTGACAATGGTGAGTACTTCCGAGCCGACGTCCACCTGGCAGATGTGCAGATGGTCGCTGTTTTCGTGATCGACGACGGAAAGCACACGGCCAACGACCACGCCTTCCACACCGGAAAGCTCTTTTTCGACGCACGCGAGTTCAAAGCCGCGCCACATCATCTTTTCAATGAATTCCTCGTCGGTGACGTTGAAGTCAACATATTCGCAAAGCCATTTCTTTGGCAGTTTCATATTCGTTACCCTCCCTTAGAACTGGCGCAGGAAGCGCGCGTCGTTTTCGTACTCAAGCCGGATATCGTTGATGCCGAACTTGAGGCTTGTCATGCGGTCAACGCCAAGGCCGAACGCAAGGCCTGTCCATTCGTGCGGGTCATAGCCGCAGTTTTCAATCTCGTGCGGATTGGTTACGCCGCAGCCGAGGATTTCGATCCAGCCCGTACCCTTGCACACGCGGCAGCCTTTGCCGCCGCAGATGGAGCAGGAGATGTCCAGCTCGGCAGACGGTTCCGTAAATGGGAAATAGCTGGGGCGAAGGCGTGTCTTCACGTCCGAACCAAATACGGTATGCACGAACGAATCCAGAATCCCCTTAAGGTCACCCAGCGTGAGACCCTTGTCCACAACGAATCCTTCGATCTGGAAGAACACGGGGGAGTGACTTGCGTCCACTTCGTCAACGCGGAATACGCGACCCGGCATCATGAGACGGAACGGCGGTTTCAGCGTCGTCAGTGCGCGGACTTCACACGGAGACGTATGCGTGCGCAGCACGACGTTGTCGTTGATGTAAAACGTATCCTGCATGTCGCGTGCCGGGTGATCTTTCGGCAAGTTCAGCAGGGTAAAGTTGTTTTCGTCAAGTTCGATCTCCGGCCCGTCAAACATGGAGAAACCCATTCCGACAAGCGCGTTGCGGATTTCGCGGTATGTCTGCGTCATTGGATGCAAACGACCCGCCGGCTGCACCAGAGTACCGGGCGCTGTGACGTCGATTGCTTCCTTTTCAAAGCGCTTTTGTTTGGCGATTGCGTTCAGCGCAGCACGCTTTTCGGCCACAACCGTTTCCAACGCGGCTTTCACGCGGTTTGCATATGCGCCGACGGACGCACGCTCGTCTTTGCTGAGTTTACCCATCGTCCGCAGGATTGCGGTGAGTTTGCCGCTGCGCCCGAGGATATCGACAAGCGATTGCTCAAGTTCCTCCGGCGTGTCGCATTTTTTCAGCCGTGCTTCGGCTTCCTCGTGCAATTGCGCGAGTGACTCCATCATTCCCATTTTCGAACGTTCCTCCTCATAGATATCGAAACAGTTTTCGTTTCATATATTATTTCAATGAAATACGCGCTCCGTCCAAAGGGACGAAGCGCGTCGTGGTACCACCCTCGTTTGCTCTGCATGGCTGATTTCGCCGCACAAAGCCTCGAATCCGCTGTATCGGGCGGGCCCGTCGCCGACTACTGGACATCCGTCGGATGCGTTCACCGGTGAGGCTCCGGGGCGAACTTTTTGTGTTCCGTTTGCGCGTGCCGCTTTCAGCCGGTGGCGGCGCTCTCTTTTATGCGCAGGGCGGGAACGATCTTCCCCATCAAAGCCTGTATTGAAATTAGCGTCATTGTATCACTTTCACATTTGCTCCGTCAAGAAGGAGCGTGATCGTTCCGTCAAGATCAGTGCGGTAGACTTGAATTCCGTATGCCTGCAGCCGCAAAAGCAGTTCTTCGTGCGGGTGGCCGTATTCGTTGTCCACCCCGCAGCTGATGATCGCAATGTCCGGATCGACCGCGTCCAGAAACTTAAACGACGTGCTGGTGTTGGAACCGTGATGCCCGACTTTGAGTACGTTTGCCTGAAAGTATTCGTTGGGTAACGCCTTTAGGGCAAGCGTTTCGGACAATTCTGTTGCGTCTCCTGCGAGCAGCACGGACGTGTCGCCATAGGTAACGTTCAAAATGTAACTCGTATCGTTAAAATCGCTGTAGATCGTTTGGTAAGGCGAAAGGATGCGCACAGTCACTTCGTCGTCCCAATCGATGAATGCGTCCTTGGAAGCAAGCGGGGAATAGACAGTGGTTTCGCTTTCGTTTAGCGCATCAAGTAAATTATAATAGGTTTCACTTTCCGCATCGAACGGCGGATAGTAAAAAGCACCGACCGGATACACATCGATCACCTGAATCAAACCGCCGATATGATCGGAGTGCAAATGCGACGCAACGACGACGTCCAGCCCGATCACATCATGCGCGTCCAGATAAGCGGAAATCGTGTCGAATGCGCTTTGCTCTCCGCCATCGACCAGCATTGTTTTACCGGAAGGTGATTGTAAAAAGATGCTGTCGCCCTGGCCAACGTCTAAAAACGCAACCATCAGTCCTTCGCCGGACTTTGTTGATTCTTCGGACACAATCGGCT
This sequence comes from Christensenellaceae bacterium, assembly GCA_963665515.1. Taxonomy (GTDB): domain Bacteria; phylum Bacillota; class Clostridia; order Christensenellales; family CAG-138; genus UBA7703. Next base: position 2,970,915 of record OY762278.1, on the reverse strand, counting down.
GTTGCGTCGTTTCAATTACGGAAGCACTCGCTTCTTCGACACCGGACGATACATTCGCTGGAACTCTATTTATAAAAGTAACAAACAGCGCAATAGCCGCAAGAACGAACAGCAGAATTGCGACAAGCAATATGCGCGTATTTCGTTTTTTAATCCGTTCCGTTTCAGATTCTTCGTTGAAATTATTCCAATCATATTCCATATGCGAAAGCATAGCATACCGCCACTTGCTTTAATAGAGGGATAACAAGGCTTTTTTTCACATTTGAATGAAAATCGTGCTTGAAAATGCCCGTTATAGGCGTAAAATGAAGGAAATGCGACAAAATTCGCAGTTCTGTTACTTTTCTATTGACAATAAGAAATAGACACGGTAAGATATGAGTGTACTATAACAGATAGTACACTAAATCGGGAAGGGGGCAGCGCAATGATTCAAATCGACCGGTTCGGACGTACGCCGATCTATGAACAGATTATCGATCAAATACAGCGGCTGATTATTACGGGCGTACTGAAGGCGGGCGACCAATTGCCATCCGTGCGCACACTGTCTCAGGAATTATCGATCAATCCGAATACGCTGCAAAAAGCATATTCGGAACTGGAACGACGCGGCGTGTGTATCAGCGCCCCGGGTAATGGTAGATTTGTAACCGAAAACGCCGTTGTCGTTATAGGAGAAAGTATGGAAGAACAAATCGAAGAGATTAAACGCATTGGCAAGGAACTGCATGCGGCCGGAATCCCAATCGAGCGGGTGTTCAAAGCGATACAATCCGTATACGGAAAGGAATCAAAGGTGTAATCTTATGATTAAAGCAAGACAGTTGACCAAACGCTTTGGCGAAGTGGATGCGCTCGTCAATCTCAACTGCAATATTCCGCAGGGATGCATCTACGGCATGGTCGGCGCGAACGGCGCCGGGAAGTCCACCTTCTTGCGGCTTTGCAACGGCGTTTATCAGCCGGACGAAGGAAGCGTCAGTGTCAACGGCGGAGAAGTTTTCGACAACCCGTCCGTCAAGGAACATTGTGTGTTTGTGCCGGATGAGCTGTATTTCTTGCCGCAGAGCAACATGCTCCGAATGGCAAAGCTGTATGAAGCCATGTATCCCCGCTTTTCCTGGGAGCGATTCAACGGCCTAACCGAAACATTCCGTCTGGACAAAAATCGTGCGTTGAACACCTTTTCCAAAGGCATGCGCAGGCAGGCGGCGACGATCCTCGCGCTGTCGGCCATGACGGATTATGTGTTTTTCGATGAAACGTTCGACGGGTTGGACCCCGTGATGCGCAACCTTGTGAAGAGCACGCTGTACGACGATGTGCTGGAGCGTGGATGCACGGCGGTCATCACAAGCCACAGTTTGCGCGAGCTGGAAGACACTTGCGACCAGCTGGCGTTATTGTATCAGGGCGGCATCGTATTTGAAAGCGACGTACAAAACCTTAAAACGTCGTTGTTCAAGGTTCAGGTGGCGTTTTCTGATGATTATGACGAATCCCGCTTCGATGAACTGGACATCCTCTCGTTTATGAAACAGGGAAGCGTTGCAAACATGATCGTCCGCGGCGATCGGAACAGCAGCAGGGAATTGATTGCAAAAATGGACCCGCTGCTTTTAGAAGTTTTGCCGCTGACGCTTGAGGAAGTGTTCTTATATGAAATGGAATCGCTTGGTTACTATTTTGAAGAGCCGAAAGCAAAAGGAGGCGAGAACGAATGAAACCGTATCTTGAGTCGACAAGAAGGCTTTCACGCCTTGGCTTGATTCTTTTGGTTTTGGCTGCGGTCGGCAGCATCGTTGTCGCAATTCAATTTTGCACGGCGGCAAACCAAAACAGTATACCCGCTCTTTCGGATATGTTTATGCCGCTTTCGGTATATACGTTTTTTGGCGGAATCGTGCTTGCATTCGATGGGTTTTCGTTCCTGACCAAGCGCGCCGACAGCGACTATTACCACAGCTTGCCGGTATCCAGACGCGGATTGTTTTGGTCAATCACGCTTGCCGCGTTGACGTGGGTTACGGCGACCGTGCTGACCAGTGTGATATTTACAACGCTGATCTTCACAATATCCAAGACGGCGTTTGTTCCGCTGTACCCGCTTGTTGCGGTGCCGTTTTATGTAATCTCGACGATGCTGGTGTTCGCGGCAGCGGCGATCGCCTGCAGCCTGACAGGCACGTTGATTACCGATATTGCGCTGACGCTGATTGTCCTGTTTTTGCCGCGATTTGTGCAGTTTGTCATTGCGCGCGGCATTGTCGCCCAGGCACAGATTGTCAGCTGGATTGATTTACCGTGGTACTTAAAACCCGAAACCAACATTGCAACGGGGCAGATCGTCGTGCTTTCGCGCACAATCCTGCAAAACCAGCTGTACAATTGGGGCAACTTTGCATATTCGTTGTTGCTTATGGCTGCCGAACTGTTCGCAGGCTGCCTGCTCTTTAAGCGCAGACATTCGGAAATTGCGGAACACGGCGCGAAGAATACAAAGATGCAAACGCTGTTTGCCTGTCTCCTTGTTCTGCCGATTCTTCTGCTGCTGGTTTCAGGCGCGGTCAATTTAACGCGGCAGAATATTCTGCTGATCGCGGTCATAGCAATCGGGTGTTATGCGATCTATCAAATAGTTGTGCTGCGCAGGATGAAGAAAGTACTCCTTTCACTGCCATGGTTTTTAATCCCCGGACTATTAACCGTCTGCCTGCATTTTGGCGTGCGGACCGCCGGCGACGCAATGCGAAACGATGTGCCGATGCAGCAAGACGTTGCGTATATTGAGTTTCCGGGGGTGGATCGTGCGTCGGATACGGTAAGTTATGCATCCTATCTGGTGGCACAGATTGATTTTGACGATGAGGATCTGATCGAATATGTTCTTTCAACGCTACGGGACAATGTAGATTCGTACAACCAGTATGGTTACTTTAATTATGACTATGACAGCGCAAAAAACTATTTTATTACGATAGAACCTATCAACATCGTGCTGAAAAACGGCCGAACGATCGGGCGACTGGTCACCTTTGTCAACGGAGCCTATCTGGACTCTCTGCGCAGCGAAAACAGCGAATACGCTGAAGCAATTTGTTCGCTGCCGCCGGAAGATTCGATTCGGTATTGCCAGGGTAAGGACGTTTACGACGAGAATTACAGCGACGGCGATCAAATTTGTCAGGCGTTTTACGACGAAGTAACATCGAGCGACTATGTCCCGTACGATTCGTTTAGAAAAACCGATTTCAACAGCTATGAACGCTACAACACGGATGAAATGCAAACATTCGGGTCATTGCGGCTGCATGGATACGTTGGCATGGTTCGCTATTTCGATTACTATACGATCCGTCTTGCGCTGCCCGAAACCTGCTCTACCTGGATGCAGGTGCAAAACGCAACCAGCTCGGACGAACATCTGGATTTGCTGCAAGAGATCTGTGCGGTTTCCGACAGCTTTATCAACGACGACGACATGATGGACGTCACGTTCTCGTTCTACAACATACCGATGAAGGACGGCAGTAAACAGTCCAATTCGTTCTACTACAGCCGGTATGCATACAGTGATGACTCGTCGAGCGTTGATGTTTCCGACCTGATTGCCGAGTTGATTGGGATTCTAAACCGGAGTACACCGACGAGTGACCCGAACGCATTCAGTGTCTACACAACGTGGAGCGGGCGCGCGATGGGTAAGAACGGTAACTATATCGGAGAGGACGCAATGATCTACCCGAATGTGGCGACCGACGGCGATTTGTATGCATCCTATGGTGACGTTGTTTACACAAGCGACGGATCGACCATTTATGTTGGACGTAACGGCTCAATTTACTCCTACAACCCGAACTATCGCGCGTTCACTACGGTCGATCAGGCTCGCGTGATTCAGATACTGAACGAGTGGCAGGAGCGCCAGAAAAACTGGACCTACTCTTACAGTGAAGAAACGGACGATAGTTCCATCATTGATGAAAGCGGTCTGGATACGTTCGAAGCGCCAATGGCGACACCTACGCCGGTGCCGATCGCTGTTGGATAAACACCAAAACACATATGCAACACCGCCGCACGAAATTGGTGCGGCGGTGTTTTGCTTTGCGCAGACGCTGTGATATAATCGAACGCAGACGCAAAAGCTCTCATATTGACACATTTGGAATGGAGAATGCCCATGAATCAAAAAACTCGATGCAGCTGGGTCAACGAAAACTCGGAACTCTATTGCACATACCATGATGTGGAGTGGGGAACACCGCTGCACGACGAACAGGCCATATATGAACTGTTTTTGCTGGAGGCGTTTCAGGCGGGACTCTCCTGGATTACCATACTGAAAAAGCGTGAAAACTTCCGCAAAGCGTTTGATGGATTTAATGTGGAAAAAATTGCGCATTACGACGAGGAGAAAGTGGAATCGCTTTTACAGGACGCAGGTATCATTCGCAGTCGCGGTAAAATTGCAGGCGCAATTCAGAATGCGAAAGTCGTTCTAGAGTTGCAAAAGGAGTTTGGATCTTTTTGCAATTATCTTTGGAGCTTTTCGAATGGAAAAGTCGTGTTTTCCAAGGATGGCGTATACAAAACCACATCGCCGCTGTCCGATAGCATGTCCGCGGATATGAAAAAGCGCGGCATGCGCTATGTCGGTTCGGTTACGATCTATTCGTTTTTGCAGGCGGCGGGAATCGTGAACGATCACGATCAAACATGTTTTCGATATGCGGAAATACGTTCTCAAATCGGCGAAGACGCCTTGATAGAAGAATAACATAGACATTTAGATTTCTATATATACAAATAAATACATTGCCGGCAATGGCGCCGGCAAACAGGGAGAAACGAAGCTTTGGGTGGTTTTCAGTGGACGGATGCGTCGATTCAGTGGATGCAGAACGCATCGCAAAAGAGCAACTACTATCAGGTGATTGCAGCGCAGATAGCGGCGTATCTTCCGCCGTCTTCACGCGTATTCGACGCGGGCGGCGGACTTGGCGATCTTGCGATCTGGCTTTCGCACTATGTGGAGCATGTTACTGTGATTGAGCAGAATGTAAAAGCGGTTGCGGCGTTTCGCGCGCGCTGCCCACAAAACGTGACGGCGATGCTTGGCGACGTGTTTACGTATATTCCAGATTCGCTTTACGATGCGCTTGTGCTCTGCTTTTTCGGCAAACCGGACCAACTGTTACCGCTTTCGCGTGAACTCACGCGTGGTAAAACATTTGTTGTACAGTCCTGCGATACGGCACGCGGTTTTTCACTGGACGAGTCGGCCAAGCGTTCGATCACAATCTTCGATTTGGAGGAAGCCATCAAGAAGGAGGGGATTCCTTATTCGCTGGAAAAGTTTGAGGTGGAGCACGGTCAGCCGTTTACTTCACTCGACGATGCGGCTGTATTTTTTTCGTATTATGATCAAACAACGTACTCGCCGGAGCAGGTGCGCCCGCATCTGAAAGAAACCGGCGATCCTGCGTTTCCATATTATTACTCAAAAACAAGGCGGCTTGGATTGATGACATATGAGGCTGGGCGTATAAATCGCGCTTAGTCAAGGCGAAAGGAACTTCGCATGAAGCAATTGCTGGAAACGATACATAACATCCTAAATGCAGGACAATCCGCAATGCTATTGACCATCATAGAGCGGGACGGTTCGGCGCCACGCGGCGTCGGTACGTCCATGGTGCTCTCGGCGGACGGCGAGCAGACCGGAACGATCGGCGGCGGCACGGTGGAATATCAGGCACGGCTGGATGCTCTGGACGGATGCAAATCTGGTGCGCGCGAATACTTGCTGTACGCAGACGAGACAAACGGCGCTGGCATGGTATGCGGCGGCAGAGTCCGTGTGCTGTTTCGTTGCTTTTCCGGTGCGGACGGGTTGGCCATCGCTGACTATGCATTGAGCATGCTTACCGACGATGAAGAAGCATATCTTGTAACGGCAATCCGTGACGGGAAAGTTGAAAAAGCAGAAGCGCTTACAAAACGTCAGGCGGCACAAAGACCGGAAATTTCCGAACATCTTGGCGAAAAACCTGTCTTGATCGAAGGCGAGACGCAGTGGTTCATCGAGCCGCTACGCGGCGCGCCGCGTGTTATCGTGTTTGGCGGCGGACATGTTTCACAAAAAATGGTTCCCTTACTATCGTTTATCGATTATCGTGTTTGGGTATTAGAAGACCGCGAGGCGTTCGCAAAGAAAGCGCTGTTTCCAACGGCGGAGCGCGTGCTGCACATTCCGTTTGACAGTGCAGAAGCCGAGCTTGGCATCACACAACGCGATCATGTGATTGTATTGACGCGCGGCCATCAATCCGATTTTAAAATTCTCAGCTGGATTTTGCGCACGAAAGCGAATTATATCGGCTGTATCGGTAGTAAGACAAAGGTAAAGCTCACGCGCGAAAGGTTGCTTTCTGAAGGATTTTCAGAATCTGAATTGGATCGGCTGCACTCGCCGATCGGTCTGCAAATCGGCGCGGAAACACCCGCGGAAATCGCGGTCAGCGTCGCGGCGGAGTTGATTCAATACACTGCAGAAAAACGCTGAACAATCAAATAAAAAATTTGACTTTGATATGTGCCGGATCGTTTAAAAACAACGTCCGGCACTGTTTTTGTTCCTGGTAAAAAGATTCGCAAGTAAACGCCTGCTCTTGTTTGAAGGATACGTTCATGGTATATTGTAGGAGCGTAAAGTTGCATATTAACATCGATACAAGCGATTTTATGCAAAACTAATTGAAACGAAAACGGAGAACGACATGCAACTCTATGACCTGCACACTCACACGAATATGTCCGACGCGGAATTCCCGCTGGAGGATTTGGTAAAAGTTGAACAGCAGCAAGGTCATATTCTCGGCGTGTCCGATCACTTGTTTTGTTGTGGTATTTACACGCTAAGAGATGTTGCAACCTACCTTGAGGCGCTCAAACCGTACAACGTGTATCGTGGTGCGGAGGTCAACATGGAACACCGCTCTGAGTTGCCGGATATTCTTGACGAGCAGCTGGACTACGTGATTGCTAGCGTACACAGCATGCCGGACGGCCGCGGCGGGTTTGTTCCACTGAGTCAATATTTTACGAAGCGTTCCGGATATACGGAATCATATTATAAAAACTATTCACCCGATATGAATCGGTATTACCTTGCTTACATCATCCAAATGATGGAAAAAACGTTCACCACGCAGCGCGTCGATATTCTCGGCCACGCTACGGTCCTTCCGCCGTGCGACGAATTGCACGGAACGCGCTTTTTGCGTCAGTGGGAAGATATGGTCATCAACCTGTGCGCGGCAAACGGCATTGCCCTGGAAATCTCCGGGCTTTGGCGCGCGCCGAATATGGAAATGATCATCCGCGCAAAGGAAGAGGGACTGAAATTTTCCATGGGCAGCGACTGCCATCGCCGGTTGCAGATCGGCGTACTGGATTATGTTGAGCAGGCGATTGAGGAAGCGGGATTGACCGAAGACGATTTCTTTGTACCGAGACGGGAATTACAACAGACTTTTTAACAAACATTCAATACAGAATCATATAAACAGATCAATGGCGATCGGAGGAACGGTATGCGAAAAATTCGTGTTGCGTTGTGGGGATTCGGCGCTATGGGCGGCGGAATCGCCAAGGTATTGCTACGTAAACAGGGCGTGGAAATCACCGGTGTGTGTGATTTGCATCCAAACCGCGTTGGAAAGAGCATCTTCGGTTTGCTTGACGTTGAGCAAGGCAACCATGCGGATGTTATCGTAACAGACGACATCGATCGCGCGCTGCCATACCATGGTGCGGATGTTTGTATTGTTGCAACGGACTCATTCACGCGGGACGTTTATCCAAAACTTGTCCGTGTTCTTGAAAAAGGCGTCAACGTAATCAGCACCGCCGAAGAGATGAGCTTTCCCACGGCAAAAGAACCGGAACTTGCACAGGAGATCGATAACATTGCAAAAGTGCATGGTGTAACGGCTCTTGGCACCGGCATCAATCCTGGATTGATGATGGATTTATTGGCAATTTGTCTTTCGGGCTGCATGACGGACGTTGAAAAAGTCACATGCAGGCGCGTCAATTCACTCTCTCCTTTCGGACCGCTTGTTATGCAGGAGCAGGGTGTCGGTCTTACACCGGAGGAGTTCGACAAAGGTGTAAATAGTGGTATGCTGGCGGGCCACGTCGGCTTTGCCGAAAGCGTGGGAATGATTGCAAAGGCGATCGGTTGGAAAATCGACGATTTTAGCCAGCAAATGGAACCGATTTTAACGGACGTCGACCGCAAATCACCCTACGGCTTTGCAGCGAAGGGAAACGTTGCGGGCGTGAACATGACGGGGCAGGGCAAACAAAACGGAAGCGTGCGAATCGATATGGTGCATCCGCAGCAGATCGAACCGGAGCTTGGCGGCACGCAGACAGGCGACTATATTATGCTGGAAGGCAGTCCGCATGTAGATATGGCCATCCGGCCTGAGGTGGACGGTGGAATCGGAACCATTGCCATGTGCGTCAACATGATTCCACACGTAATCAATGCGCGACCGGGGCTGAAGACGATGATTGATCTTCCCGTTCCGCACGCGATCATGGGCGACATGCGAGAGCAAATTGAAGACGGGATTCTGAACTAAACATTTCAAAAAGATAGATGAACCGACGGACAAACGAAATAAGAGGTGTTTTCCATGGCCAAACAAGGTGACTGGGTACGGATTCACAGTGTTGTGCTATCCGCGGGTGAGCGCGCTGCGGCCGTGCCGGACGATACAAAGCGCGTGCCGCTGGAACTATGGACAAAAGGATATCTGCGGCGGGATGCAAATCTTGGCGAAGAAGTGAGCGTCATCACGCGCACCGGGCGAATCGAACACGGTACGCTGACTGACGAAATGCCGCATTATGCGCACAGCTTTGGCGATTTCGTACCGGAATTACAGAGTGCGGGCGATGATGCGTTTGCGTTCTTGTTCGGGGGTGAGTCATAATGCCGAAGGACAACAGTTTTAACGCCGTCATGGCGCGCAAAAGCGAAATCATCAAATCTGCGGTTGGCGTAGACTATAAACAGTTTGAAAGCGGATCGATTGCGTTCGACTATGAACGCATGATGCGCTCGACAGGTTATTCGCTCAAGGACATTATGGAAATCCAGCGCGGCTATGCAATCGGCAATACGCCGCTGATCGAGCTGAAAAACATCACCGCGCTTGTGAGAAAACTATCAAAGGATGGATACGGCGCGCGTATCTTTATCAAGGACGAGGCCGCAAACCCGAGCGGAAGCTTTAAGGTGCGGCGCGCTGCAACAAGCATTCATCACGCAAAGCGCGTGGGTTATCCCGGTGCGATTGCCGCAACCAGCGGCAACTATGGCGCTGCGGTTGCAAGCTGCTGCGCAAAAAGCGGGCTAAAGTGTATCGTGGTGCAGGAGTGCTATGATTCGCGCGGCGTTGGCCAGCCGGAGATCATTGAAAAAGCGCGCAAATGCGAAGCGCTCGGCGCGGAGGTGGTCCAGCTGACGGTCGGGCCGGAACTGTTTTACACGGTTTTGCGCATGCTTGAAGACACAGGGTATTTTAATGCGTCACTTTACAGCGCGTTCGGCGTAATCGGCATTGAAACGCTCGGCTGGGAAGTTGCACACCAGTGCTGGGAACAGATCGGCAAAGACCCGGACATGGTCGTGTGCACAAACGCGGGCGGCGGGAACCTGACCGGAACGGCGCGCGGCTTACTCAAGGCGGGCAGCCAGACACAAGTCGTTGCCGCCAGCGTCAACCTCCAAGGATTGCATATGGCGAGCGATACACAATTCAACAAAAAATCATTTACGACCGGACACACGGGGTTCGGCATGCCGTTTTCCACCTGGCCGGATCGAAGCGACGTGCCGCGCAGCGCAGCAAGGCCGCTAAGATACATGGATCGGTATGTGACGGTCAATCAGGGCGAGGTGTTTTACACAACGGAATTGTTGGCGCGACTGGAAGGCATCGAACGCGGACCCGCGGGCAACACGTCGCTTGCGGCGGCGATTTCGCTTGCGCAGGGACTGACGGAAGACGCGGCCATCGTTGTGCAGGAAACGGAGTATACCGGCGCGGGAAAGCACGGCTGCGCACAGCTTTCGTTTGCGCGGCAAAACGGAATCAAAGTGTCACTCGGTGATCCGAAGGACGAGGTGCCCGGCGAAAGCATCGTATTGCCCAAACATCCGGGCCTGCTGAAGGCAAAGGACGCTGACCTTGATCATATGCGCAGATCGCTGATCCGGCACGCGGCTTTAACAGTTGAAAACTCGCCGACGCGCGAGGATATTGCGTTCCTCGCGGCAGAGACAAAAACAAGCGAAACATTTGTGAAAGAAGCACTCGATTCATAAAGCAGGTTTCTTATTATTTTTTCATAGGAGATGTGGTATGAAGCGTGAAGATGATTTTTTAACCCGGCGCGAACACCTGAAAACACTCAGCGATGAAGAGCTGAAGAGTCGATTCTGGTCTTTGACAGAGCAACTTGTTGACCCGCTGCTGGCGCTTGGAAAAGAAAATACAACACCGTCGATCGAGCGAAGCGTATTATTGCGCATGGGATTTTCCTCACTGGAGGCAAAGGCGATCGTCGATAATTGTATGGAGCGGAATCTGCTTGGACATGGAGCGGGTAACGTTGTCTACCGTTATGCAGAGCAAAAAGATATCGATATTCGACAGGCGGGGATTGCGTTGCTTCAGCCGAACGCTATGGATGAAGCGGCGGGACTGTTCGGAGGTGCGAAATGAGCGAATATCGTTTACCGCCGGATGAGAATATCGACATTTCAAAGATTCTGGAAGATTTGGAGCATTACCGCCCGAGGCGACGCGGCTGGACATGGCGCGAACCTGCGCCGAACCTGACCATGGGGCCGTTTACCTACCATGACTGCAGCAAACCGCTCAAGGACGGCGTGCCGTTGCCGCCCGCGCACAACTTCGGGGACGTAGATCCGCAGCCAATGCCCGTTATCACAACCGAGATTGCAAGCGGACGCTTTGAGGACGACATCCGGCGTATGCGCATGGCGGCGCACCACGGTGCGGACCACATCATGGTCATCCGCACATCCGGTCAGAGCCATTTCGACGGGCTGATCGAAGGCACGCCGCAGGGAATCGGCGGGGTTCCGATTTCACGTAAGCAGGTGCGCGCGCAGCGAAAGGCGCTCGATCTGATCGAGGACGAAGTCGGTCGTCCAATTAATTACCACAGCTATGTCAGCGGGGTAGCCGGGCCGGACATCGCGGTCATGTTTGCCGAAGAAGGCGTCAACGGCTGCCATCAAGATCCGCAATACAATGTTATCTATCGCAACATCAACATGGTGCGTTCATTCGTCGACGCGTGTGAGAGCAAAAAGCTCATCGCGTGTGCGGGCATGGCGCAGATCGACGGCGCGCACAATGCAAACGCCACCGCGCGCGACGCGTGGAAGGTTATGCCGGAACTTATGGTGCAACATGCGATCAACGCGCTGTTTTCCAGCAAAGTCGGCATTCCAAAAGAAAACATATGCCTATCCACCGTGCCGCCGACGGCGACGCCGGGACCGTGTGTGTATATGGATCTTCCATATGCGGTCGCTTTGCGGCGATTGTTTGAAGGCTATCGCATGCGCGCGCAGATGAACACGAAGTATATCGAGTCCAGCACGCGTGAAGCGACGGTGACGCATGTGCTCAATATGCTTATCAGCAAGCTGACCAGCGCGGACATCCAGTCCACAATCACACCGGACGAAGGGCGTAACGTACCCTGGCACATCTACAACATCGAAGCCTGCGACACGGCAAAGCAGACACTCGTCGGCCTCGATGGGTTGATGGAGATGGTGCAACTCAAAGATGAAGGGTATCTTGAAGACAAAGCGCGCGAACTGACCGAACGAGCCGTGCTGTTTCTGGAAGAAATGGTCGCGCAGGGCGGTTATTTTGCGGCGGTTGAAAACGGCATGTTTGTCGACAGTGGATTGTTTCCGGAGCGAAATGGCGACGGCATTGCGCGCAAAGCCGACGGCGGCGTTGGCGCAGGCACGGTCGTTAAACGTGAAAACGATTATTTTGCACCGGTGAGTGCGCACTTTGGCTATAACAATGTTGCGCAGTTTGGCGGTGATCCGGAAAATCCTGCGGCGCTGATCGGCGGATGCACACTGGAAGCGCCGGAGAAAATTCAGTATATCGACGAACTGGACGAAAGCGACAATGTTTATTTGCGCATGGAGCAGGTGGAAGACTTCCACCAGCCGCACGCAAAGAAGCTTAAACCGGAGATGGAGTGGCTTGCCGACGGAACGGTTCTATTGACGCTCTGCTTTCCCGCGGAAAAGAAAATCGCCGAAGCCGCGGCAATCGAATGCGCAAAGCGTATGGGGCTGACCGAGATCGCCGTGATTTCACGGGAAATACTCCATAAAGCGGAAGGCACGCGGATCGAACTGAAAGGCAAGGTCGGTTTTGAGATAGACGTGGATTCGCTTGTGATCCCGAAAGAACCGGACGTGATGAGCGACGAAGAACTGCGCGCGGCGATTGCAAGCAAGCCGATGCGCATCGTCTGCGGAACCATCGGCGAGGACGAACACTCCGTCGGCCTGCGCGAGATCATTGACATCAAACATGGCGGCATCGAGAAATACGGCATCGAGGTGCATTATCTCGGCACATCCGTACCGCCTGAGAAACTCGTTGGCGCGGCAATTGAACTGAACGCGGACGCAATGCTCGCGTCGGTCATCATTTCGCACGACGATATCCACTACAAAAACATCGCCCGTATAGACCGCATCGCACGTGAAATGGGCGTACGCGACAAACTGATATTCCTTGCGGGAGGCACGCAGGTGGACAATGACAGCGCAGTGAAAGCAGGCGCTGACGCGGGATTTGGTAGAGGAACACACGGGAATCATGTCGCTACTTTCCTCGCAAAAGAGCGCGACAGAAAAGAGAATGTCTGACTTGGTTGAATATATTTTTAGTAAATATATTTGGTGCGATGGTTTTTAGTAAAAGAGCGGGAACAGCGCAAGGGAGAATAAACAATGCATGTCGACGTACTGATTGCGGAAATCGGCTCGACCACCACACTCGTCAATGCGTTTGACGATCTGGACGGTGCGCCGCATTTTTCGGGTCAGGGCCAGGCGGCGACTACCGTGCTGGAAGGCGACGTGCGCATCGGGCTGACGAACGCAATTGACGATCTCAAACGGAATCTTGGTGCCAACGTGCTTGATTACGGTGAATTATTAGCGTCTTCCAGTGCAGCGGGCGGACTGAAGATGTGCGTGCACGGGCTCGTGTACGACATGACGGTCAACGCGGCACGCGCGGCGGCGCTGGGCGCGGGCGCAATCGTGCGACAGACGACCGCAGGCAAGCTGACGGAGCGCGACTTGAAAGAACAATGCGCCATTCGACCGAATTTGATTTTGCTTGCGGGCGGCACGGACTATGGCGAGCGTGAAACCGCACTTTATAACGCAGAATTACTTGCAAACTCCGGCACAGACGCGCCGGTATTGTACGCAGGCAACGTACAAAACCAGCTTGCTATACAAGAGATTTTCGAATCGGCGGGGGTTCCCGTGTATCTTGCGGAGAATGTGTATCCAAGGCTGGATGCGCTGAATATCGAACCCACACGCAAAGTCATTCACGAAGCGTTTGAACGACATATCGTCTCTGCGCCGGGCATGGCGCACATCCGTGACCTTGTGACGGGATCGATTCTGCCGACGCCGGGCGCTGTTATGGAAGCGGCGATGCTGCTGTATAAGGAGATCGGCGATCTTGCTGTGCTCGACATCGGCGGCGCGACGACGGACGTGCACTCCGTAACGAATGGGTCGGACGAGATTGCGGCGCTTTTAACCGCGCCGGAGCCGTTCAACAAGCGCACGGTGGAAGGCGATCTTGGGCTTTTTGTGAACGCATACCACCTGATCAAGAAGATCGGAAAAGCGAAACTGGAGCAAGAAATTGCCGTCGATATTGACGCCGTAATGAAAAAATATCAGCCGATTCCAAATACACCGGAACAGTTGAAACTGACGACCCGATTGTGTCTGGAAGCGGGTTTGACCGCAATAAACCGACACGCGGGAAAGCTGCGACATTTTTACACACCGAAGGGACGCGCGACCGCCGCCGAAGGGAAAGATATGACACAGATTAAGACATTGATCGGCACCGGCGGCGCGCTAACCCGGCTGCCGGAACATGAGCGTATTCTGCGAGAGCTGGCCGATTGCAACACGGGCAATACAATGTTATATCCCAAACCGGGTGTGATAAAAATTGCGTTTGACGAGCAGTATGTGATGGCGTCGCTCGGTGTATTGGCAAAGACACGACCCGAAGCGGCAAAAACACTTCTGATAGAAACATTGCATTTTGTGTAAAACTTTGTTTGAGAGAGATTGTTTTAATAATTAAGTAAGTTCTTTTACTTTACTTTTCTTTCAAGAAAAGTAAAGAATAAATGTTTCTTGAGAGGCAAGCTTATGGGCGAGTATCCGCGAATCTCCGCCGATCTTAGTAAAATAAAACACAACATCGATACGTTGACGGCACTCTGTCGTCAGCATGGCATTACCGTCGCCGCGGTGACAAAAGCCGTTTGCGCGGATGAAACCATTGCACGCATATTTGAGCGTAGCGACGTTGCCATGCTTGCCGACGCCAGAGTTGAGAACTTGGACAGGCTGGACACGAGCAAACCAAAGCTGCTGTTGCGTTCTCCCGCACCTTGCGAAGCGGATGAAACGGTCGCGGCGGCGGACGTTTCGCTTGTTTCGGAAATCGACACCATTCATGCGCTGGGTAAGGCGGCGATGCGAGCGCAGAAAAAGCATGCAATCATCTTAATGATCGATCTTGGTGACCTGCGCGAAGGAATCCTCTTTCGCAACCGAAAGGCAATCTTTCACGCGGCACAAGCTGTGGCAAATGAACCCGCACTGGACCTTCTCGGCGTTGGTACAAACCTGACCTGCTACGGTGCGATTTCGCCGGATGAAACCAACCTTGGCGAGCTTTGCCGCATTGCGGAAGAAGTACGGCGAAAAACCGGTCTGCCAGTGCCACTCGTTTCCGGCGGAAATTCCAGCACAGTCGGCTTGCTGCAAAAAAATCGCGTTCCCAAGGGAATCAACCATTTGCGTCTTGGCGAATCGATTTTACTTGGCAACGATACCGCAATCAAACGCGTGATTAAGGGATTGTATGGAGATACGTTCACCGTATCCGCTCAGCTGATCGAAATACAAAAAAAGCCTTCGATCCCGATCGGTACAAGCGGCGTCAATGCGTTTGGCGAGCGTCCCGTTTTTTCGGATAACGGTGAACAGATACGCGGCATCCTCAAGATTGGCCGACAGGATACAACGTCGGACGGGTTGACCCCGCATGATACGAATGTACAGAGCATCGGCGCGAGTTCCGACCATCTGATTGTCGATCTGACACGCGCTGAGCCATATCGCGTTGGCGATGTGCTCGATTTTACGCCGGACTACGGCGCACTGCTTCGGGCGTTTACCAGCGAATATGTGAAAAAGACTTATATAGAATAAAAAAGATGGCCCAGGCCATCCTTTTTTATTCTTGGATTTTAATAGGATTTTAGTGCATTACAGATGCGCTCTAAACCTTCTTTCAATATGCTCCGAGGGCATGCGACATTGACGCGCATGTGGCAATCTCCGTTGTCGACAAAGTCTTTGCCAAACTGCACAAACACGCCCGCGCGGGAGACGATTTCGTTCAGCGTCTCTTCCGTAAGACCAAGCACGCTTAAGTCGACCCAACCAAGATACGTGCCTTCCGGAATTTGGAAGACCGCTTTGGGCAGTTGCTCGGCAAGCATTGCTTTCATCATTTCAAAATTACCGTCCAGATACATGCGCAGTTCTTCCAGCCAGTCCTCGGCTTCGTCATAGGCGGCAATCGCCGCGTCGATGCCGACAGAAGCGGGGAGCCCGCAATAATGATTTTTCGTCCATGCTTTGGCGATTTCTTCGTCCGGTATGATCAGGTGCGAATGATTGTTGCCGGCGATGTTGAACGACTTGCTCGGGCTCGTGCAGGTGATGATGCGCTTTTCATTCGGATACAGCGCCGCAATCGGAACATGCGTCCGTCCGGTGCGCGTAAGGTCTGCGTGGATTTCGTCGCTGACGATAAACACGCCGTTTGCAAGGCAGATGTCACCGATGCGCGTCAATTCTTCGCGTGTGAACACGCGGCCGCTCGGGTTCTGCGGATTGCAGAGGAAGAACATTTTACAATCTTTGCGCTGTACCTGCTGCTCGAAGTCGCAAAAGTCAATTTCATATTTTCCATCCTGTCCCTGGATCATTCGGTTATAGAGCGGCGTACGCCCATAGCGCTTGATCGCGTCGTCAAACGGATGGTATGCGGGTGTCATCATAAGCACCGCGTCGTCGGGTTTTGTCAGGTGCTCGATTACGGCGTACAGCGCGGTGACAACACCGCTTGAAAACACGATCTGCTGCGGTAAAACCGACCAGCCGAACCGTCGGCGCATCCATGCGACAACGGCGCTTTTACTGTCGTCACCAAGCATGCTGTAACCTAAGATTCGTTTGTCCAAACGTCTGTGCATCGCGTCCAGAATCTGCGGCGCGCAGGCAAAGTCCATGTCCGCAACCCAAAGCGGAAGGTAATTTTCCGGCAGGTACGGATTAATGCGGCTCCCCGCGTCGTATTTCATGCTGTGCGTTCCACTGCGGTCGATCACTTCATCAAAATTATACTTCATAAACAAAAGTTGCTCCTTGTTCAAATAAACCGATAAAACATTGCGAATTCAGTATAGTAAAAACGTGAAAGAATTGCAAAATTGCACACAGAGTTAATA
This sequence comes from Christensenellaceae bacterium, assembly GCA_963665515.1. GTDB lineage: Bacteria > Bacillota > Clostridia > Christensenellales > CAG-138 > UBA7703. The sequence continues at coordinate 2,953,959 of OY762278.1, read as the reverse complement.
ACTACGCTTGCAAAGTTTATTTGAGTGGATATAATAAAATTAACGAACCGTGAGGTGATGAAATTTATGAATAAAAGCGTGTATTCGCTGGTTTTGTCGGATGAAATCGTGCGTGAAATCGACCGGTTGGCATTTGACTCCGGGACGAGCCGCTCGGGCATGACAAACCAGATTTTAGCAGACTATTTGCGCTATACAACGCCGGAAAAGCGAATGCGCGAAGTGTTCGACGCAATCGAACATATGCTCATGGGCAGCGTGTTTGAGCCGCAGCTTCAGCCGTCGGACTCCATGTTTTCACTTAGAAGTGCGTTGGATTACAAATACAATCCAAGCGTGCGGTACAGTGTGGAGCTCTATAAAAATGCGCGGCCGCTGCTTGGCGAACTCCGTGTGAGTGTGCGAAGTCAAAACAGCACGCTGGTACTTGCAATGCTGCAGTTTTTCAAGCTTTGGACGCGAATTGAAACGGCGTATGTCGGCCGTGTGGAGTGCGCAATGGAGGACGGACGCTACATACGAAAGCTTCGCCTGACCGACGACACGGCGGACAATGAACAAATCGGCGAAGGCATCGCCGCATATATCCGATTGTTCGATCGTGCGCTGAAGATTTATTTTGAGCATTTAAACGAACCTGCCGCGGCGGTAGCCGGTGTGGAGAAACTCTACGTTTCCCATATTCATAACGGCGGCATGATATTGTAGAGGGGGATTGAGATTTATGAATGTCAATCAGTTAACACAAAAAAGCATAGAGGCCGTGCAGGCTGCCCAACAGATGGCGAGCGAGCGCGGCAATACGGAAGTTTCGCAGCTGCACTTGCTGTATGCCTTAATGGCGCAGCCGGACGGATTGATCGGCAGTATTTTATCCGCGACGGGCACGGACACGGACGCCATGCTTGCAGACATCGAGAGCGAGCTTGGCGCACTTCCGACCTATAGTGGAGGCAGCGCACCTGAGCAGGTTTATGTATCCGGAAGTCTGAACAACGCCCTGAACGAGGCTGAGAAGCGCGCAAAGGGCATGGACGACCAGTATGTCTCCGTGGAACATCTGTTTCTTGGTATGCTCAAAAAGCCTGCCGAGTCGGTCAAGCGGATTTTTAGTAAGTTTGGCGTCAACGAAAAGACGTTTACCGAACAACTCAAGGTCGTCCGCGGCAACCGCAAGGTCAACTCGGACAATCCAGAAGGTACGTACGACGTCATGAAGAAATATGGGCAGGATTTGGTGGAACTTGCGCGTAATCAAAAGCTCGATCCCGTTATCGGGCGCGACGACGAAATCCGAAGCGTAATCCGCATTCTGTCCCGTAAAACAAAGAATAACCCGGTGCTTATTGGCGAACCGGGCGTTGGTAAAACGGCAATAGCCGAAGGGCTTGCGTTGCGCATTGTGCGCGGCGACGTGCCGGACAACCTGAAAGACCGCAAGGTCTTCGCGCTGGATATGGGCGCGCTGGTTGCGGGAGCAAAGTTCCGCGGCGAGTTTGAGGAACGCTTAAAAGCCGTGCTCAATGAAGTCAAGGAGAGCGACGGACGCGTTATCCTGTTTATTGACGAGCTGCACAACATTGTCGGCGCGGGCAAAACTGAAGGCGCAATGGATGCAGGCAACTTATTGAAGCCTATGCTTGCGCGTGGCGAATTACATTGCATTGGCGCAACAACACTGGACGAATATCGTCAGTATATCGAAAAAGACGCAGCACTCGAACGCCGGTTCCAACCGGTTATGGTGGAGGAGCCGACAGTCGAGGATACGATTTCGATCCTGCGCGGACTTAAGGAACGCTATGAAGTGTTTCATGGCGTTAAGATTCAGGATTCCGCGCTGATTGCGGCGGCGACGCTGAGCAATCGCTACATCTCCGACCGGTTTTTGCCGGATAAGGCGATCGACCTCGTGGACGAAGCCTGCGCGTTGATCAAGACGGAGCTGGACTCTATGCCGACCGAGATGGACACCATCAGCCGAAAGATCATGCAGCTGGAGATTGAGGAAGCCGCGCTCAAAAAAGAGACGGACAAGCTCTCCAAGGAGCATCTGGACGATATCCAGAAGGAACTCGCCGAACTGCGCGGTACCTTTAACGAGATGAAGGCCAAATGGGAAAACGAAAAGCAGGCCATCGGCAAAGTACAGCAACTGCGCGAGGAGATCGAACGTACGAATGGTGAAATTGCTCGCGCGGAAAGTGACTATGATCTCAACAAAGCCGCCGAACTCAAGTATGGCAAACTGCCGCAGCTCACCGAAGAGCTTGAGAAGGAAGAGAAGCTTGCGGAAAATCGTCCGCACGAAACAAGCTATCTCCACGACCGCGTGACGGACGAGGAGATTGCGCGAATCGTTGCGCGCTGGACAGGCATCCCGGTTTCCCGCTTGATGGAAGGCGAACGCGAGAAGTTATTGCGCCTGCCGGAAATTTTACACAAGCGTGTCATCGGACAGGACGAAGCGGTCGACCGCGTCAGCGATGCAATTTTGCGTTCACGCGCAGGCATTCAGGACCCGAACAGGCCGATTGGCTCGTTCCTGTTCCTGGGTCCCACGGGCGTCGGCAAGACGGAACTTGCAAAGGCACTTGCGCAGGCGCTTTTTGACGACGAGAAGAACATGGTACGTATCGACATGTCCGAGTACATGGAGAAATACAGCGTGTCGCGACTCATCGGTGCGCCCCCGGGGTACGTTGGCTACGATGAAGGCGGCCAGCTGACGGAAGCCGTTCGCAGAAAACCGTATGCGGTGGTGTTGTTCGATGAAGTCGAAAAAGCACATCCCGACGTGCTAAACGTACTGTTGCAGGTGCTTGACGACGGGCGCATTACGGACGGGCAGGGCAGGACGGTGGACTTCAAGAACACCATCATTATCCTGACCAGTAACCTTGGCTCCGAGGTGATTCTCGAAGGAATCGACCGCGAAGGCAATATCTCCGACGATGCACGAAACACCGTTATGCAGATGTTAAAGGGCGCATTCCGTCCGGAGTTCATGAATCGATTGGATGAGATCGTGTTCTATCGTCCGCTGACCAAAGCCGATCTGATCGGCATTGTCGATCTGTTGATTGCCGATCTTGGCAAGCGGCTTGCCGCAAGGCAGCTGAAGGTCGATGTGACCAAGGCAGCCAAGGAGTATATTGTCGATTCCGGCAGCGACGCCGTGTATGGTGCGCGCCCGCTGAAACGGTATATCCAGAGCAAGGTTGAAACCCTGCTGGCCAAAAAGATCATCTCCGAGGACATTGCGCCGGATACGACACTGGTCATCGACAGGAACGAAAACGGGCTTTACGTCCGCTAAATGGCGATTAAGTAAAGCGGCGCTCTTTTTAGAGCGCCGCTTTGGTATGCAAATAGTAATATTAGCAATATTAAAACATATCCGGCAGTTCGACTTCGGAATACAGCAGGCTAATGGTCAAATCTTCGAAAACCTGAAACTCGTAGTATGCAACGCCGGAGGCACTGGAACGATAGCCGTCCCATTGGTCGGGATTGACATAGTACAGTCGCACAATGGCGATACCGGGTGTTATGCCGGTGAACGCATTCTCCAGCACGCCGGACGCACCAAGGAGCTCATACGTGTCGTCGTCACGATATGTCTGCGCAAGGTTGACTTCGCCGGTGCTGCCGCGCACAAGTTTGGCAACCCATGTATAGCCGTCCACTGCGTCGCACGGGAGTGTATCGACATAGGAAATCTCCGGCGTTTTGGAGCACGCACAAAGCGAGACGGCGATGGCGGCAAACAGCACGAGCATCAGCCGCTTAAAATGGCTAATTCCCTTTTTAGCACGCATATTCTCTTTTGGAAACCAATCTATTGCCATTTACCTATATACCATCCTAATTACAAGTGTATTATCGCATATCACACACTTCGTTTCAATCTTTGCGGAACGATTTCATAGAATCGTAAAATATCGGGAGCAAAATTGCAACATAAAAGATGTTGAATGGACATGCAAAACCTGTGTGAATATACTTGACAGTGAAAACAGAATAATATATAATTTCGCTCATAAGCAGTGATGCGGAGATAACGGACGCATACGACCTTTCAGAGAGTGGGGAAAATGATGGAAGCCCCACAGGAAACGGGTGTTCAAATGGACCGCAGAGCGTGCGGGGGAATTTTGCACAGTATCCCGCAACGGGTCGCGACCGTTATATCGTGGGAAATGTGTTGGCATTTCTAAATGAGAGCCCGAATTTTTTCGGGAAACAAGGTGGCACCGCGAGAGCATCGTCCTTGTTTCGGTATAATTGCCGAAATAGGGACGTTTTTTCTTTGCCGTAATAAATTAAAAAGTGAAAGGACAAAGCCCGAGGCCAACGGCGGGCGAGGGAAACATTATGATGACGTATAAAGATTTTACGAACTATGTCAAACAGTACCCCACAGAGGACGGCCGTTTTGGTGAATACGGCGGTGCGTTCCTGCCGCCGCAACTCGTGCCCGTTTTTCAGGAGATTGACGACGCATACGAAACCATTTGCCACAGCGCGCAGTTCATCAGCGAATTGCGCCGCATCCGCAAGGAATTTCAAGGTCGCCCGACGCCGGTCTATCACTGCGAACGTCTTTCGCGTAAACTCGGCAAGTGTCAAATTTATTTGAAGCGTGAAGATCTCAATCACACGGGAGCGCACAAACTCAATCACTGCATGGGAGAGGGTTTGCTTGCAAAATTCCTTGGTAAAAAGAAACTGATCGCCGAAACCGGCGCGGGACAGCACGGCGTCGCGCTTGCGACCGCGGCGGCGTATTTCGGGCTGGAATGCGATATTTATATGGGCGAAGTCGACATCAAAAAGCAGGCGCCGAATGTAATTCGCATGAAAATGCTCGGTGCGCGCGTCATTCCTGTTTCCAGCGGCCTCAAGACACTCAAGGAAGCCGTAGACGCTGCTTTTGAGGCGTATATGCAGGAATATGACGACGCAATCTACTGCATCGGTTCCGTCGTTGGCCCGCACCCGTTCCCGAAGATGGTGCGTGACTTCCAGATGGTCGTCGGCATCGAAGCCAAGGAGCAGTTCGTTGAAATGACAGGGCTGCTGCCGGACATCGTCTGTGCCTGTGTCGGCGGTGGTTCCAATGCTGCGGGGCTGATGATCCCGTTCCTCAATGAACCGGTAGACATCGTCGGCGTGGAGCCGATGGGACGTGGCGAAGCGGTCGGCGACAACGCTGCTTCCATCACCTTTGGCAAAAAAGGTGTTTTGCACGGATTTGAAAGCATCATGCTGCAGGACGAAAACGGCGCACCGCAGCCCGTATACAGCATTGCTAGTGGCCTCGACTATCCGTCCGTCGGGCCGGAACATGCGTTTTTACACGACGTTGGCCGCGTACAATACACCAGTGTAACGGATGAAGAAGCGATGGAAGCGTTCTTTATGCTCAGCCGTTATGAGGGAATCATCCCGGCAATCGAAAGTTCACATGCGCTGGCCTATGCAATCCGCTATGCGCGTGAAAATAACAAGGGATCGTTGCTTGTCAATCTCTCCGGCCGCGGCGATAAAGACATCGATTATGTCTACGAAAACTATGGCAGCGGCGAACGCTTCTTTGAGGAGAAATAGAATGAAACGTTCTGCAGAGCGTTTTTAGCGATTTTTGCAGATATGCAACAAACAAGCTTGATTTGATGTAAACAGCATATTATGTATCCAACATTACAAGGCGGCGCAAGGTATTGTGCCGCCTTGTATAAAATTTACTTGACGTTCCGTCAGGCAATTTTGTATAATGACCAAAGGATTTTTCGTCCGATAATGGGTGGGCGGTTGGCGGCTTATTATCGGACTCTTCATTTTTGGCAAACCTTTGAAAAGGGGGAATTTCTGCCGTATGTGTGGTATCGTTGGTTACACTGGTGATCGAAACTGCGTTCCAGTCCTGATGGACGGCTTAACGGCGCTGGCATATCGCGGGTATGATTCAGCAGGCGTTGCGGTTTGGGAAGGCAGCGACCTCTCTTTGCGCAAGGCAAAAGGGCGCATCGAAAATCTGCAAAATCTTCTGGATCAATCGCCTGTATCCGGCAAGTGCGGCATTGGCCACACGCGCTGGGCGACCCATGGCGAACCTTCCGACGTCAATTCGCATCCGCATACGGACACGAGCAAGACGCTTGCGCTTGTCCACAACGGAATTATCGAAAATTATCTGAAATTGAAAGAAATGCTGCAAAAGCAGGGCTGCGTGTTTGCCTCTGAGACGGACACGGAAGTCGTTGCGCAGCTGTTGGGTTATCTCTATCGCGGGAACCCGTTGTCCGCACTCAAACAGGCTGTGGCGTTGATTGAAGGTTCATTTGCGCTGGCGATCATCTTTGCGGACGATCCGGAAACCATCTACTGCACCTGCAAGGACAGCCCGATGGTACTCGGTCATGGCAAAGGCGAGAGCGTTGTTGCGTCCGACATTCCGGCTATTTTGGAATACACGCGCGACGTATGCTTCATGCAGGATTGTCAGATTGCCGTAATGAAAAAAGACGGCATCTCATATTATGATGAATTCGGCGTTTCTATTGAAAAGGAAACGACGCATGTCGACTGGGATGTAGAGTCTGCGAAAAAAGGCAATTACGAACACTTCATGATGAAGGAAATCTGCGAAGAGCCCGAAGCGTTCAAAAAGACGTTTGAACAATATGTTTCGGTGAAAGACTATTCGCTGAAATCCGAAAAATTCCCGTGGGACGCAACTAGGACAAAAGAGATCGAAAAGTTGACCATCGTTAGCTGCGGGACCGCCTACCACGCGGGCATGCTCGGCAAGAAGTTTATGGAGCATCTTGCAAAATTGCCGGTGAATGTTGATATCGCAAGCGAATTCCGCTACAGCGACACGTTGCTGAAAAAAGACGAACCGTTTATGGTTATCAGCCAGTCCGGCGAAACGGCGGACACCATCGCAGCCATGCGCCGCGCAAAACAACTCGGCTGCCAAACGCTTGCCGTTTGCAACGTGACCGGCAGCACAATTTCCAGAGAGGCCGATTTTGTAATGTACACATACGCCGGGCCTGAAATTGCTGTTGCGGCGACAAAAACATACCTAACGCAGGTAATCGTAATGTACCTGTCGGCTCTGGACCTTGCTGAAAAGCGCGGCGAATTGACGCATGAACAGGTTGCCGAACGACTCAGGGAAATGCAGAAAATTCCGGTCTCGATGCAAAAGATACTCGACAGCAAGGAGAACATACAGTTTTTCGCAAGCCGCGCGTTTGCAGTGAAGCATGTGTTCTTTATTGGTCGCGGCATTGACTATGCGCTGGCGATGGAAGCCGCGTTGAAACTCAAGGAAATTTCGTATATCCATTCGGAAGCGTACGCCGCCGGCGAACTCAAGCACGGCACGATCGCGCTGATTGAAGACGGTTCGCTCGTCGTAGCGCTGGCCACGCAGTCCGATTTGCAGGCAAAAACCGCAAGCAATATGGAAGAGGTGCGCGTTCGCGGTGCGCATGTGCTTGCCGTGACCAATGGACACTGGGACGGTGCAAAAGGTCATTCGCACGAGCAATGGGAGATCGACAAAATGGATGAAACACTCGCGCCGCTCTGTGCGATTGTTCCCATGCAGCTGCTGGCGTATTATCTCGCCGTGCAGAAAGGCTGCCCTGTCGACCAACCGCGAAATTTAGCAAAAAGCGTAACGGTGGAATAACCACCGAATTGAGCGCCCCCCAAAAAGGAGGGCGTTCATTTTGTTCTTACTTTATAGCAAGTTTGAAATATACTGATTGAGAGACGGAGGGGATTATTTCTATGGCAAAGTATATTTTTGTAACGGGAGGCGTTGTTTCCGGATTGGGCAAGGGAATCACGGCTGCTTCACTCGGGCGTTTGCTGAAAGCGCGCGGGCTGAAGGTCGCCGCCCAAAAGCTCGATCCGTATATCAATGTCGACCCGGGGACGATGAGTCCGTTTCAGCACGGCGAAGTGTTTGTTACCGACGACGGCGCGGAGACCGACCTGGACCTCGGACACTACGAACGGTTTATCGACGAGGATTTGAACCGCTTTTCCAACCTGACGACGGGGAAAGTCTACTGGAACATCCTGCATAACGAGCGTGAAGGCGCTTATCTTGGCGAAACGGTGCAGGTCATTCCGCACGTGACCAATGAGATCAAGCGTTTTATCTACAGCGTTGCCGATGCAACGACGGCGGATGTGGTCATTACCGAAATCGGCGGCACGATCGGCGACATCGAGAGTCAACCCTTTTTAGAGGCGATTCGTCAGGTCGGCCACGAGGTCGGCAAGGGCAACTGTCTGTTCATCCATGTAACGCTGGTTCCGTACCTCTCCGGCTCCGACGAACACAAATCTAAACCGACACAGCACTCCGTCAAGGAACTTCAATCCTCCGGTATCACGCCGGACGTGATTGTCATGCGTGTCGATCAACCGGTCGATGAGTCGATTAAGCGTAAAATTGCGCTGTTTTGTAATGTAAAACAGGATTGCGTCGTTGAAAACATGACGGTAGATACACTCTATGAAGCGCCGATCATGCTGGAAAAAAATAATTTCTCCGAGGTCGTCTGCCGCGAGTTGCAGCTCGATCTCCCCGAACCGAATCTGACCGAATGGAACGAAATGCTTGACCGCGTCAAAGGCTGCAAGCACGATGTGAAAATTGGACTGGTCGGTAAATATGTAAAGCTGCATGATGCGTATCTCTCCGTTGCGGAGGCACTTCGACACGCGGGTTATGAAAACAGCGCGACGGTCGAAATCGAGTGGATCGACTCCGAACAGATCGACGCGAAAAACGTTGAAGAAAAGCTTTCCGGTCTGGATGCGATCGTTCTCCCGGGCGGCTTCGGCGTACGTGGTGTAGAAGGAATGATTCAAACGGCGAAATTCGCGCGCGAACGAAAAATACCGTATCTCGGCCTTTGCCTGGGCATGCAGATTGCGGTGATCGAATTTGCACGCAACGCCGCCGGATTGTTCGGTGCAAACTCCGGCGAGTTTGACGAAGGCAGTCCGCACAAGGTCATTGATTTTATGCCCGATCAGTATGCCGGCATCAAAATGGGCGGAACCATGCGCCTTGGCAGTTATCCCTGCAAGGTGATGGAGGACTCGCTGCTGTATCATTGCTATCAAAAAGACTTGATCAACGAGCGGCACCGCCATCGTTATGAATTCAACAATGATTTCCGCGAACGTCTGACGGACGCCGGGCTGATACTTTCAGGCACGTCACCGGATGGCCGAATCGTGGAAACGGTCGAGCTTAAACCGGAAGACCACCCATTCTACATCGGCGTACAATTCCACCCGGAATTCAAAAGCCGCCCGAACCGTGCGCACCCGCTGTTTAAAGGCTTTGTTGCGGCGGCGGTCGAAAAGTCCAAGGAATCATAAATCCGATCAAACCGCATCCGTTGAACGGGTGCGGTTTTTGCATGTGACCTTGTTACAGCAAACCAAAATGGCTTAATCTATAATAAGTAAATGTGAGATCATTTTAATCAATCCATGCGGGGTGACAATAATGCAAAACAAACCTGGTAAAAAGCTGTATTCCATACCGGAAGCGTATAAAATTATGCTGAACGCGTTTCGTTCAATTCCGTATTTGAAACGCGCAAGAAAATCCGGTGCAATGAACACGCCGTTTATGGAACGCATCATGCTCGCGGTAACAGAGGTCAACGGCTGCGCTATGTGCTCTTACTATCATACAAAGATCGCGCTGGAGTCGGGAATGACGAGTGAAGAAATCAAAGGTATGCTCTGTGGGGATTGTGCCGACGCACCGGAGGATGAGCTGCAGGCGATTTTGTTTGCACAGCATTATGCGGATACGCGAGGCAATCCTTCAAAGGAAGCCTGGAACCGCATCACGGCCGCATATGGCGAAAGCGGGGCATACGGCGTATTGGCTGCGATCCGGATGATCATGATGGGAAACGTTCTTGGCATTGCATGGGGTTCTTTTTTAAACCGGTTCCGCGGCAAACCGGATCAACGCAGCAATTTGCTGTATGAGTTGGGCATCATGATTTGCAGTATTCTGTTCTTCCCGGTGGGATTGATTCACGCCGGACTGCTTGGCCTGATAAGAGCACCGCTCATACGGTTTTCCAAATAGAACAAAACAACAAAAGCGGCAGAATAATTTCTGCCGCTTTTTGCGTGCAACAAAGCTAAGAGCGTTCCGGGCTGATTCCACAAACGAGACAGTCTTCACGCTTGCGGACAGGGATTTTTTCAATGGTGAGCGATGTGCCGTCAAAAAGAAGCATCGTTCCGCTGGAGGGATTTGGGTTTTTCAGCAGCACGTTTGCAACGGCCTGCGCTTCCATAGCGGAAACAATGGAAACGACTGGCGCAAAACTGGGGATCGTTTCGCCGGACGGCGATGTGTCGCCGAACAAACAATGCAGGCAGGCGGTTTTACCGGGTGTTACGGTGAACAGTGTGCCGTGCATGCCGTTTACACCGCCGTCAACCAAAGGTTTCTGTTTGGTTATACAGGCGCGATTCACGATAAGCCTTGCCGGGATAGAATCCACCGCTAGCACGACGACGTCATATTCGGCAACGATATCTTCTGCGTTTTCGTCGGTCAGATAAAACGGCAAGGGTTCCAGCGTCAGTTCCGGTGCGAATGCTTTAAGCTTTTCGTAAGCGGATTGTGTTTTTTTGCGGCCGATGTCGCGCGGCGTGTGCAAAAACTGTCGATTCAGATTGCTGCGAGAAACAATATCCCCGTCACAAAAACCGATTCGTCCGACGCCCATGCCGCAAAGACAGTATAAGAGCGTGGAACCAAGCCCCCCGCAGCCGACGACGAGCGCGGAAGAACGCAAAAGCGTCTTCTGTCCATGTTCGCCGATTTCCGGTAGGATTATTTGCTGCGAAAAGCGCTCGTTCAGCATTGAAACGTTACGCGCGGATGCGCGCAATCGTCCGCTCGAATTCCGGTTCGTGCCAGAGTTCGGGGACGGGGTAGATCGGGTTTGCTTCCTTCATGGCCCATTTGATCATCTGAGGAACATCTTCGTCCTTGATGAAGTCGAACTTATCCTGGATATTCATGTCCTTGTTCATGCGGCGGATTTCGCGAATGAAAGCTTTTGCTTTCTCTTCGTCGTCCTTGCCGTTGATGCCTACGACTTCCGCAAGCCGTGCGAGTTTGTAATAGACGGCTGGGCCAAAGTCTTCCATGACATACGGCAGAATGACCGCGTTGGCCAAACCGTGCGGCGTACCGTACAGCCCGCCAAGCGTGTGTGCAATGCCATGCACATATCCGACACACGCGCGCGTAAACGCAGCGCCGGCATAAAACGAAGCAAGCTGCATGTTATAGCGCGCCTCGATATCGGTTCCGTCCTTATAGACTTTTTCAAGATTATCAAAAATCAGCCGGACGGCTTTAACGGCGAGCTCATCGGTGCTCTTAGGTGCAAGTTTGTTGGTATACGCCTCTACGGCATGTGTCAGTGCATCCATGCCGGTTGTACTCGTAATATGCGGCGGGAGACCGACGGTCAGCTCCGGATCAAGCACGGCGTACTTCGGTATCAGACACAAATCCTGAATTGCATATTTGTGGTGCGTTTTGCGGTCGGTCACAACAGCGGCAATGGTCGTCTCCGATCCGGTACCGGCAGTCGTCGGGACGGCGAACAGCGGGGGAATCTTCCTAAGCACACGCAGAGTACCACCCATTTGGCTGATGCTCTGGCGGGGTTTTACGACGCGTGCGCCTGCAGCCTTTGCGCAGTCCATTGAGGAACCGCCGCCGAACGCAATGATTCCCTGACATTTATTTTCGATGTATAGCTTCCTTGCGTCTTCAATGTTCTCTATGGATGGGTTGGGTTCCGCACCGTCGAATAACGTGTATTGCAGGCCTGCTTCCTTGCAGGCGTCAAACAACGTGTTTAGCAGTCCAATGCGGTGCAATACGGCGTCCGTAACAATCAATACGTTATCGATTCCTTTTGAGCGGATGAAGGACGGTAGCTTTTTTATACTGCCGGGGCCGTCCAATCGTTCCGGCTGCCGCCACGGCATGAGATATTCGGCCGAAGTAAGGAAAAATTGAAAAATACGGTACCATATTTTTTTCAGTGTCCACATAACTTAACTGCCTCCATTATGAAGTTTTTTCATGCTAAATTGATACAAAAGATAGGAATGCATCCAAAGTGATTTTAGCATGAATGAAAATTGAAATCAATGTTTCGGACGCAAGATTATCAACGACGTGTTGATTAAGTCCAGACGTCTTCAGAAAAAAATGACCGGTGAGAATACAAAACATGCGTGTGATTCGACAACGTATACAAGAATCAGCAAATAACAATTAATATAAAGCATGTTTATTAACCGTCAAAAGAAAATAATTTGTCGAACTCGAATAAAGTCGAAAAAACTCGAATAATGTAATCAAAACTCGAAGAAGAGCGGAAGCATTGTAAATTCGTATTTTGTAGATTAATGTCTGTTTTAGGGGCTAAATTCGACAAGGGAGGATAGATTTGTGAGATCGAAAATCGAACATGAACTGTTGAGACTGGGCGCTCCGACCGGGCGGCTTGGATATGTACAAATGGCGATCACCCTCGAATTGATTATGCAGAAGGAACAGGTGACCAGTACAACGCGCGTACTGTACCCGATGGTGGCCGAGCGCTGTGACACAAAGCCTGCAAGGATCGAGCGCAACGTTCGCGAGGAGATTAAGGCAATATGGAACTTTGGCAACCAAAAGCGACTTGATCAACTCTTTATCAACCGCGGAAAGTATCCACCGGGTAACAAAGAGTTTTTATATACCGTTGCGCGATATTTGCAACAGGAGAGCTGAAAGACAGCGAAACGGAAATTCATAAAATAAAAGAGCGGGAAGCATTGCCTTCCCGCTTTTGCTGCCTTACTACTCGAAAGAACGAACGGGTTCGATGGTACCGCTTCTTGGATAAACATATTCCATTTTCGGCGGCATGGAGTTATAGACACGCTCAATATCCAGTCTTCCGCGAGAATAGATACCTTTGACCAAAACAGATTCCATTTTAAGGGTCAAACACAGAATGGAAACCTTTGCGCCTTCGGGAATCGACTTCAGAGTTTTTCCGAATGGAATGCCACTAAACACAATCCGATCCGTTCCGGCGGCTGTCGCCTGAACAACCGGAATAACGATGGCATTTCCGCTCTCATCGTAGTACGAAAGGAATTTTAAAGAGTCAAGCTTGGAAAAGAGTGTTTTCGCGGCGTAAGGAAGCGCCTTGTTCTCGTTTTTTGCGCTGAACAGCGCATTGATACGAGAAAGAACGGCGCCAAGTACGATTGCACCCATTGGAAGATTTTTTAGTTTTGTAATGCGGTTTAAATTCAAATAGAAAATGCGATAGAATCCCATATAGGAATTATACCGGAAGAGCGGTTTGTTGTTGTAGAGATCGAATTCCGGACCGGTGTTTGCACTGTGCGTATACGTCGCCGTGCCGGAAAGATATCGTTTGTCTGCGCTGAGCACAAGGAACCCGACGTCCGGGCGGTCGATGATAAACTGTTTGCTCAGCCCGGCGGAGAACTGCCCAAACGTGAGCCGGTCGTCGCCAAGCGCCTGAATGGAAGAAATGAAACTCAAGTGCGGGTATCCGTTTTCATCTTTGGTGGCAATTACGCCAACTTTGCTGTCGTTGTCCATCATTCTAATGGAAACGTCTTCAATTTTGGGAAAAAACTGCTGTTTCATGCTCCTTTTATTCCTCCTCGCGCAGTGCGCCGGTCATGCGAATATCCCCGCAGGCGTGCGTTGACTGCGCGACTGCGAGCAGTTCTTCCATATGCCGCCGCGAGATCAGCGGCGTGTCCTTAAACGCCCAGTCGATGTCCAGACGCTTGTATTTATCGGTACAAAGGTTGTTGAATGCGCAAAGTTCCCAACGCTCTGCTCCGCCGATTGCGGCGATGCGCGCGCCGATTGCACGTATGTTTTCTTCCGTATCCGTCGCGCCGGGTATGATCGGCGTTCGTATCCAGAGCCTGCCGCTGCCTTTTGCCCAGAGCGCCGCAACGCCGAGATTTCGCAGGATCATGGCATTGCTGCGACCCGTCCAACGCTGATGTTCTGCGTCGTTCATAATCTTGAGATCATAGAGCAGGATGTCGGTAAACGGTAAGGCCGCCTGCAACTGCTCGGGAAACACCATGCCGCATGTGTCGACGGCGGTCTGTATGCCATCCGCCTTTAATAGCCTGAGCAGTTCGACCGCGCCGTCCTGAAGCAAGGCTTCACCGCCGGAGAGTGTCACGCCGCCGTCACGCCCGAAATACGCGCGGTCTTTGACAAGCTCCCTGCAGAGATCTTCCGGTTCCGCGTCCGTGCCTTTACCTTCCAGCGCGCGTGTCGGGCAGGCGTCCACACAAGTGTAACATCCTGTGCAGAGCCGCCGGTCGATCACCACGTCGTCTTCCGTATAGGAGAGCGCTCCGTTTGGACAGATGCTTCGGCAAGTGCCACAGCCAATACAGCGTGCATTCAGCCAATGCACCTGAAATTTCTTTGCGATACTCTCGGGGTTGTGACACCAAGCGCAGGCCAGGGAACAGCCCTTAAAGAAGATGGTTGTGCGTAGTCCCGGACCGTCCTCGCTGGACATGCGCTGGATATCGAGATAGCGAATTTTCGTCATATTAATACCGGTTGTGGCTCTCCCTTGCTATGATTTCGTTTTGAAGTTCGCGGCCGATGCTTGTGAAATATGCGTTATACCCTGTGATACGAACAAGCAGGTTTCGATAATTTTCAGGATGCTTCTGTGCGTCCTTTAGGATTTCCGCATCGAGGATATTGATCTGCAGCGCAGTCCCGCCATTGTGAATGTAGCCTTTTAAAAACGCCTTGAGTTTTTCGCGATGTTCGCTATCGCGCATCAGCGACGGAGACAGCGTGATAGTGTGGCTTGCGCCGTTTGGCAGCATATTTTGCATCACACCGATTTCGTTGCGTCCACCGAGCGCTTTGCCGACTGAGTTAGCGTTGCCGGTCGGTCCGTTGGTGTCCGCGCCGTTGACGGGACAAATTGCATTCGACAAAAACTGTCCGTGTTCGCGCCCGTCCGGTGTGGCGGGGAGGATGAAGCCGGAGCCGATCCAGTAGTTCCAGCTCAACATACCCGGTCGGAACTGCGCGTTGGTCGACTGTGTTTTATGCTTCCATACTTCGTTTGACCAGTCTTTCATAAGGCGGGCGGCAAGCGCGTCCGCCGCGTCGTCATCGCGTCCATACTTCGGCGCACGGTTCTTTGATTGTGCCTGCAACACTTCATAGCCTTTCCAGTTGGCCTTCAGTGCGGTGATGAGTGTATCCATTGTGCAGAGTTTTTGATCGAACACGAGATATTTGATCGCAAGCAGCGAATCAACCGTTGTAGCGAAGGTGACGCCTTCGACCGTAACAAACGAAAGCTCCGCGCCGCCTTGCGTGCAGTCGAGTCCCTGGTCGGCACAGCCGCGCACGAGACAACTCAGGTATGGCGTCGGCGAATACTGCGCGCGAACCGCGGTGGAGCGCTCGTACAGCGCGACCATCCGGCGAATGACATAACCAAGCTGAATGACAAACGCGTCGTAGAACTCCTCAAATGTTGTAAAAGTCTGCGGATCACCGGTTTGCGGTGCATCCGATTCCACACCGTAAGGCTTACCCCAAAGTGCATCGGTATATGTGATCAGATCGTGCCCGTTGCCAAGCACGAGTTCGACGGCCTTGACAAGATTCGGGTTGCAGTCCACGGTTGAGGAGCGGTCGTTGCCGCACATGGTGTTTTCGAGACACCCGACGGACGCATAATCGAATACGTTGTCTTCGTTAATCAGGTGCTCTACGTTAGCCTGGCGTGCTTCTTCCAACATGCCTGCCATGGAGCGTTCGTCAAAGTTCAGCAAAAATGGAGCGCCCTGACTGGACGAAATCATATCTACGACCGTGTCGAGCAATTTTTCAGGCGAATGTTCGTGCAGGCGTACATTCGGCTTGGGTTCAAGGATCGGACTCATTTCGTCAATGACTTCGAGGAAGACGTATGTCAACTCGTTGGTCATGTCAGCGCCGTCTTTTCCCATGCCGGAGATGTTAAAGAGCTGTCCGTATCCGGCAGTGATGCCCTGATTGCCGGTTTGAATCATTGCGTCATAAGCATAGTTGCAGTGCATCCAGAAGCACTCTAGTATCTCTTTGCCGAATTCGCGGTCCATGCCGTTTTTGATCGATTCCTGCCAGTAGGGCAGCAGATACTGATCGATTCGTCCAAAGGAAACGCCTGCACCAGGATAGTTTTCGTCCGTGAGAACCAGCATGTGCGTCAGCCAGAGCGACTGGATCGCCTCATAAAAATCACGCGCGGGTTCGTTCGGCACGCGCAATAGATTTTTGCGCATCGCGAGCAGCTCGGTCTTGCGCGTTTCGTCTTTTTCCCCGTCGGCCATGGCTTTGCAAAGTTCCGCGTATTTCGCGGCAAGCTCGACGGGCGTATCGCAGCTTGCGATCATAGCGCGCAGTTGTGCGCCTTTTGCGCCGTGCTTTTCTTCTTCGCTAAGCGCATCGAGTTTGCTTTGAATATCCGCCTTGATCGCGGCGAATCCTTCGTGCAGCACACGTGGATAATCCGGAATCAGGTGCCCGCTCGTTGCGCCGCAGTTGCCGTAGCCTTTGTCGCGAAACTCAAACGTGCTTGCACGCACGCCGTTTTTTTCAAACATCAGCGCGTTACGGCTTTCCGCCTCCTGCTTTGACCAGCAGCGCGAAGCCATCAGGTTGAACCGACCGCCGGCAATCAAATCGCCCGGCAGTATTTCCTGCGGGATACGATTGACAATCGCTTCTTTTACGAACCATGCGCGTCGTTCGGCAATGCTAAGCTCAAAAAAGTTTTCCGGCGGTTCGATTGTACGCGCGGCCATGCGAAACGACTCCCGGAATGTCTGAAAGAATGAATACACTTCCGGTACGATCAGAAAGCTCGTTTCATCGAATACCTCGTCCCATGGCGTTCCGGTTGAAAACGCGGAGAATTCGTTGTTCCATGCGCGTTTGTCGCCCTTAAAGTAGTAGTCCCGGAGCCATTGGATTCGCTTGGATAGATTATATGGTTCCTTCACGCCGTTTTGTTTTACAGCTTCCATTTTGACATGCGCTCCTTTCGAATGTATAACGGATGAGAATCTATATGTGTTGTTTCGATATGCGTTGCTTACAGTCTTCACTATTATATAACAGGATTGATCGCATGGGCAATTGCCTGCCGTAAATCCGTATGGTAAAATACTCGGTATGAAGATCGCACAGGTCAATTCTGTATGTTTCGGCAGCACGGGGAGAATATCCGCGGGCGTTGCTGGCGTACTCGCAAAAGACGGCGGAAAAAACCTTCTGCTTTACGGGCGCGGCGGTGCGGCGGACGGAATCGACTGCGAGCGAATCGAGAGCGTTGCTGAGTTTTATCTGCACACCATATATGCGCGTTTGTCCGACCGGCAGGGATTTGCTTCAAGTGCGGCGACGCGGCGGCTGGTTGAACGAATAAAGGAATATGACCCGGATGTGATTCAGCTGCACAATCTGCACGGATACTATCTGGACTATCGCATATTGTTTTCTTATCTCAAGAGTGTGGAAACACCCGTCGTCTGGACGCTTCACGATTGTCATGCGTTCACGGGACACTGTGCACACTTCGATGCAATCGGCTGCGATCGCTGGCTTGAGGGCTGCGGTAAATGCCCGCAGCGGAGCGATTATCCCAAAAGCATTTTGTTTGACCAATCCGCACGAAATCTCGCCGAGAAGCGAGCGCTGTGCGCAGAATTACCGAACCTTACGATTGTTACGCCCTCAAAATGGCTTGCTGCGCTTGCACAAAAATCTTTTCTCGGGGAATATCCGGTCGTCACAATACATAACGGCGTGGACAGGAACGTGTTTCGCCCGACGCAGAGCAACCTGCGCGCGCGTTATGGCGTCGGCAATAAAAAACTGATTCTCGGCGTTTCTATATATTGGGAACCACGCAAGGGTTTTGACGACTTTCTCGCGCTTTCCGAAAGGCTGACGGAAGACGAGGTGATCGTACTCGTCGGTTTGCCGAAGAAACGGATGTCAAATCTTCCGAAAGGGATCATCGGCATTGAACGAACGGAAAGTGTGCAGGAACTCGCAGCATGGTACACGGCGGCTGACGTTTTCGTCAATCCCGCACATGAAGACAACTTTCCGACCACGCAGATCGAGGCGCTCGCCTGCGCTACGCCGGTCGTTTGCTATAATACGGGCGGCTGTCCGGAGGCACCGGATGAAACATCCGGCGTCGTCGTTCCGAAGGGCGACATAGAAAAACTGGCGGACAGTATCAGGATGGCGTATGCTCTAAAAAAGGAAGACTGCCTGAATCGAGCGACATACTTTGACCAAACCGATCGGTTTACCGAATATGTTGCGCTGTACAAGGAATTATCTGGAAAGGCGATGCAATGAGACCGGTTCGAGTATTGTTCGTTAGCGGCGGCTCGCTCGACCACGGTGGCATTGCCAGCTGGATGCTCAATTTCGCGTCTCGTTTTGACCGGAAATATGTCGCCGTCGATTTTTTGGTACACGGGATGGAACCCGGCGCAAGGGAACAGGACGCCGTTTCGCTTGGCGCAAAAGTTTATCATGTTCCGTATCGTAGAAACAATCCGGTTGGCAACAAGCGCGGTTTGGCAAAAGCGATCTCCGCTGGATATGAGGTCGTGCATGCACACATGGACGGCATGAACGCCTATCCACTCGGCTTAGCAAAGCGTTGCGGGGTCGGGGTGCGGATTTCACACAGCCATAATACCGAATTTTTAACGACAAATCCGGTACGGCGTGCGTTTCATATGGTTGCGCGGGCAAATATTCCGCGTGTTGCAACGCACATGTTTGCATGTTCCGAAGCGGCGGGGCGGTTCCTCTACGGTGAAAAGCGCATACAGAGTGAAGATGTAACAATCATTCGCAATGCAATCGATATTGAACGTTATCAGTTTCAGCCCGAAGCGCGTGTTCGTGTACGCAAGGAATTTGGACTGGACGGCGCATATGCAGTCGGTCATATTGGACGGTTTGACCTGCGGCAAAAGAACCAACTGTTTTTGCTGGATGCGTTTTTTGAGGCGAAAAAACGCCGTCAGGATCTGAAACTGATACTGGTCGGGGACGGGAACGGACGACCCGCAATAGAGAAGCGTATCAGTGAACTAAGGTTGGGTAACGAAGTGATATTGACCGGTTTTCGGGGCGATATACCGGATATTTTATGCGCAATGGATGTGTTTGCGTTGCCGTCGCACTTTGAAGGCTTGGGCATTGTGCTTATTGAAGCACAGGCAAACGGTCTGCCGTGCGTGGCTTCCAGTGAGGTTCCGCGCGATACGCTCGTGACGGATTGCACGTACCTCTCACTTGAGGACAAGGATGGTTGGGTGCGTTTTTTTGCCAATGCAGGCGAGAAATCGGATCGCACACTAAAACAGGATGTGTTTGCTGCACATGGATACGACATCCGGTTGGCAGCGCGCAAATTGTCGGATTTTTATCTGGAGGTTGCGAGTAAATGAAAAAAGTACTGTTTATCAGCAACGTTCCCGCTCCGTATCGAATCGACTTCTTTAATGAACTTGGAAAGGAAGTCGACCTTACGGTGCTGTTTGAGGCCAAGACGACGCCGTTTACAGTGTTTAACTATAATATGGACGATATCAAACATTTCAAAGCGATCTTCCTTAAGGATGGCGATATTGAGGAGCGCAAGGTCGACTGGAATATCCTGCGGCATCTCAAACGCAACACATATGACAAAGTGGTTGTAACGAACTATGCTTACTGCACGGAAGCGGTTGCAATTCTTGCGCTGAAGCTTTGGGGAATTCCATACGAAATGGAGCTTGACGGCGGCGTGCTGCGTAAGGAAAGAAAGCTGGTTCGCGCGGTCAAACAACTGCTCATTCGAGGTGCGACACGCTACTGGAGCACGGGTGATCAAACGGATCGTTTCTTTCAAAGTTACGGCGTGAAACAGGAAAAGATTGTCCACTACCCGTTTTCATCCATCTCGGATAAAGATCTTGTCGAACGGCCATTGAGCAAAGACGAGAAGCAGGAAGCAAAAGACCGATTGGGCATCCCGTATGAAAAAGTCGTGCTCAGCGTTGGACAGCCGCTTCATCGTAAAGGGTTTGACTTGCTGATCCGTGCTTCGGCGCTGCTGCAGGACAATGTCGGTGTATACATCGTCGGCGGAAAACCACGCAAGGATTGCACGGAATTGGTGCGAAACCTTGGCATCAAACGGCTGCACTTTGTGGAGTTTTGCTGCAAGGAGGTCGTAGACGATTATTTCCGCGCGGCGGACGTGTTTGCGCTTGCCACGCGTGAGGACGTTTGGGGACTTGTTGTGAACGAAGCGATGGCAAAAGGCCTTCCCGTGATTACGACCGACGGGTGCGTCGCGGGGTGTGAAATCATTCGAAACGGAGAGAATGGCTATCTGATCCCGTGCGAAGCATTCGCGCCGCTGGCGGACCGCATCCGGCTTTTAATCGACGACGACGAGCAGCGCGAAAGAATTGCGCAGGCCGGGCTGGACGCAGTGCGCGGCTACACTGTGGAAGCCATGGCGCGTGCGCACGTGGAAGCGTTTTTAAAGGAATAGACAATAAAGATTAAAAGCTCCTCAACCGAGGAGCTTTTTGCATGTCAAAGATTTCGCAACAACTTGATTTCCTCGCCGTGGCCTTCCGGTTCATTCGGCGTTTCCAGAATCATCGGCAATCCGGAAAAAGCGTCGTGATGCGCGATGTGCCGCATGGCTTCCAGCCCGATGAATCCTTCGCCGATGCGCGCGTGGCGGTCCTTATGACTGTTGAGGTCGAACAGGCTGTCGTTGAGATGGAGCGCCTTGAGCCATTTTAGTCCGATGGTGCGGTCAAATTCTGCAATCACGCCATCCAGATCGTTTCGAACATCGTATCCGGCGGAAAACACATGACAGGTGTCCAGACAAACACCAAGGTTTTCTTTGCATTTTATGCGAGAGATTAGTTCTGCAATTTGCTCGAACGTGCCGCCGATTTCCGAACCGTGCCCGGACATGGTTTCCAGTAGCAGCGTTGTCGATTGTTCGTTTATCATCACGTCGCTGAGCAATTCTGCCGTCTGTGAAATTCCGGTTTCAACGCCCTGACCAACATGACTGCCGGGGTGGATGTTGTAGACTTGATTAGGGAAATTCTCCATGCGCGTAAGGTCTTCGGCAAGACAACGGTAAGCAAAGTCGCGAACACGTGCGTCCGACGAACTTGGATTGAGCGTGTACGGCGCATGCGCGACCAGCGTGCCGAAATGATTGTCCCGACAGAGACGGTTTAGCGCGGCAGCATCGTTTGGGTCAATTGCCTTTGCGTTTCCGCCGCGGGGATTGCGCGTAAAAAACTGAAACGTATTCGCGCCGATGGAGAGGGCGACGTTTCCTGCGGCTTTATATCCTTTTGCGTTGGAAAGATGGCAGCCAAGATAGAGTGTTCGGGTGGTCATGCAGGGGATTCCTTTCGTATACCGGCGGCAACCGCAATGTGCGTTGCATGACGGAATGTAATTTGCTAGAATGAGCGTATGAAACATACGGTTTTAGTCACGGGTTCGTCGCGTGGTATCGGCGCGGGCATTGCAAAGGCGTTTGCCCTTGAGGGACATCGTGTTGCAATCCATTATCATACGCATAGCGAGGAGGCGCAAAAGCTGCTTGACGAGCTGAAGTCGAACGGTTGCAGCGTTATGTTAACGCACGGCGACGTTTCGAACGAAGCGCAGGTGCGCGACATGGTGTGCGCCGTGCAGGATGCGTTTGGCTTTATAGACGTCCTCGTAAACAACGCAGGGATCGCGTTGCCACCACAGCTGGTTACCGATGCGTGCCTGAAAGATTGGTCGCGAATTTTCGGTGTGAATGTAAACGGCATGTTCCTTGTGACTAACGCTGTCCTGCCGCAGATGGTTTCAAACAAACGTGGTGCAATCGTGAACATTTCGTCTATGTGGGGCGTTTCCGGCGGCTCCTGCGAGGTGCCGTATTCGGCATCCAAAGCGGCGGTAATCGGCTTTACAAAATCGCTTGCAAAAGAGGTTGCGCCAAGCAGCATCCGCGTAAACTGCGTAGCGCCCGGCTTTGTTTTGACCGATATGAACGCTTCGCTGGACGAGTTGACCGTCGAGTCGATTCGCGAAGAGACGCCGCTGATGCAGCTTGGAACACCACAGGACATTGCAAACGCGGTACTGTTTCTTGCTTCCGAAAAGGCATCGTTCATCACGGGGCAGACGCTGAGCGTCGACGGAGGTCAATGCATATAACGCTTTTTGCAGTGTCGGTGCGTCTTTTGCATATGGATTATTTTAACATAGATCGACACTGGTCGAAAACTGTGTGCGAATGGATCAAAAGCATTCATTTGAATTCGCAAAAGGACTTGACAATCGATTGCCTTGCGGCTAGAATAAGAAAGCACGTTAAAAGTGCATGCGCTTGTAGCTCAGTGGATAGAGTGCCCGGCTACGAACCGGTAGGTCGCAGGTTCGAATCCTGCCAGGCGCGCCAGATAAAAAACCATGTGCAGAGTCAAACTCTTGTTACATGGTTTTTTTCTACATCAAAATAGCGGTATGTGCTATACTCGGTTTAGTTTTGTAGTGATAGACAACGTTGGGCACAAGACAAGATACAAGCCATTTGAACAACTGAATGCACCGGGTAATAACCAAACTGATTTTGTCAGTCCATAATATTACACATATTTTAGCAACCAAAAGATTTTTTTAACAAGGAAAGGACCATATGAAACCGATCGAAATTCTAAAGATGTTTGTCGATGCATTTAATCAATCCGATGCCGAAGCGTTGTCTTTGCTGTATGCAGAAGACGCGATCAACCATCAGGTGGCAAGCGAACCGGTATGTGGCCGGGACGATATTAAAAAGATGTTTGAAAGCGAATTTGCTCAAGCAAAAATGGTTTGCATCGTAGAGAATATGTTTGAGGACGGGGAGTGGGCCATTATGGAATGGCGCGATCCGCTTGGACTGCGCGGATGTGGATTCTTTCATGTTGTCAATGACAAAATTATTTTCCAGCGGGGATATTGGGACAAGCTTTCGTTTTTAAAGCAACATGAACTTCCGATTGAATAAAGCAAATCAAACGTGCGGACTTCCAAATCAATTGGCATTTGGAAGTCTTTTATATTTAATGCTTCAAGTTTGATATAATTTCTGATAGGGTAACTTTAAGAACAACTTGGTAACACACAACACAAGAGCGCATTTGATTTTTTAGCGGGGAGGAAAGCCGGTGGAGAAAACATTTTCCGAAATTAAACTTTTCCAAGTAAAGCCGGACAAATTTGAACAGTTTGAAGCCAAGATTGGTCCGATTGCAACAGAGCAATTGAAACAGCCTGGATGCATCACAATCAAGTATATGAAACGTTTTTATACGATTGACGGCGTGGAACTTGGGGAAGCACCAAGGGAGTTGACCCGGATTGTAAAATGTGTGAAGTACTATTCGTTTTGGGAGTTCGACAACAAGGAAAATTATGGAAAAGCAACTAAATGGTTCTTTGAGAATTATTTGAAAGAAATTCAAAAAATGCTGATCGCGCCTTTTGACATCAGCTGCGGCAATTCGCTATGAAATTGATAAAGTCAGATGAAGAACCTAAACATTTCCAAAAAGCGAATATGAACGACAAAAGAAAGCTCTTTCTTAGTAGAAATCCATACAAAATCAAAGACGACGACGTTTTCTTGCGTAACGTACGGGGAAATGTGCGCTTTCACGCGGAGCATAACCCGAAATATGCGGAGATTTTGCAGCATTCTCATTTCAATGTTGACGAATTACAAAGCGAAACGGATTTATATAAAATTCCCGTTTTACCAACGATCTATCTCAAGCGGAACGAATTGTTTACCATTCCCAAAGAGAAACATGTATTAATTGCGACGTCCTCCGGCACGCAGGGACGAAAGAGCATGGTAGGATTTGATCGACGCAGCATGCTGTATGGCCTTGGAATGGTCGCACGCTTTTTTGCGTTTCACAAGATGATCTCCTTACTTCCGACGAATTATGTCGTTCTTGGATTCGAGCCGGATGCCCGCTTTGACCTCGGCGCGGCAAAAACGGCGTATGGCGTCACGAAATTTGCGCCCGCTATGCATCGAGCCTATGCGCTGAGAAAAACCGAGCACGGTCATGCGGAAAACCTAGAGGGTGTTTTGGATGCATTGCTGCGTTATGAAAAGCGGGGGCTGCCTGTCCGGCTTGTCGGTTTTCCGGCATATCTGCATTTTCTTGTACGCGAACTAAAGCAAAGGAATATTTCTCTGCATTTGCACAAACGCTCCGTGGTGATTCTAGGCGGCGGTTGGAAGCAGTTTTCCGGAGAGAAGATGGACAGCGATACGCTGTTTGCGCTTGTGCGCGAAACGCTCGGCATATCACGCAAAAACTGTTTAGAGTTTTTTAGCGCAGTCGAGCATCCGCTGCCGTACTGCAAATGCAAAAACGGGCATTTTCATGTTCCTGCTTACAGCCGCGTGATCATCCGGGACGTGGATTCGCTGCTACCGGTGCCGAACGGAACGCCGGGACTTCTCAATTTTGTTTCACCGCTGGTGACCAGCATGCCGCTTGTCAGCGTGATGACGGACGATCTCGCCGTTCTGCACGATGGCGAAACCTGCGGCTGCGGGATTCAAACACAGTATTTCGATTTGCTCGGGCGTGTAAACGCGCACGGAATTCATACCTGCGCTGCGACCGCGGCGGAATTGGCGGGAGGGAAGAATGCATGAACCTGATCTGTGGAAAAATGATGGATTCTGAACAAGCAAAACAGAAGATCGCACACATTGATGAAATTGTCCTTCAAGCACTTGCCTCCGGCAAGTTAGCGCGAGACCATGTAATTACCGCCTGCGACACGCTTTCGAAAAAACTGAGTGAGCAGGAGCATCTGCCGCTATTGATTGCGCTCGGCATGGAACCCCGAAAGGCAAAGGGTGAACTACAAACTGTTCGGCGCATGCTTTCGAGAGTATATCTTGAAGAAAGAATCGAGCGCGAATTTGGCGATCGGACAGAACTCTCATTTCAACCATTGGATGGTGATTACAACGTCCGACAGACTTGGGAACCACTCGGCGTTTTGCTGCATATTGCCGCGGGCAACGCGGACGCTTTGCCGGTATTCAGCGTGATTGAAGGCCTGCTGACGGAGAACGTCAATATCCTGAAACTGCCCGGTGGCGGGGACGAATTGTCAATTCGTATCCTGATGGAATTGATTGCAATTGAACCGCGCATTGCGGAAAAAGTTTTTGTGTTCAATCTGCCGTCGAGCGACATTGCCGCCATGGAACAACTCGCCGATGTGGCGGACGCAATCGTCATTTGGGGAGGCGATACGGCGGTGCGCGCGGTTCGGCAAATGGCGAAACCGAATACGCGCATCATAGAATGGGGACACAAAATCAGCTTTGCCTATGTATCCGGAGATGAAGTGCCAGATGCCGACCTGCAAGAGCTGGCGCGGCACATCTGCGAAACAAATCAGCTGTTTTGCAGTTCCTGCCAGGGTATCTATGTAGATACGAATTCATTTGATCAAGTGGCAATTTTTGCCAATCGATTTCTTACTATACTGGAGCAGGCGGCCGAAAGCGACCCGTTGCCGGACGATCCGTTTCGTAGCGCGCAGACGACGCTGGCGCTGTACACGGAAGAGCTGGAAGCGATCCATGCGAAGAAATGTGTTTTACGGGGAAAACATTGCGGTGTTATCGCATATGACGACAGTGAACTGACGCCATCATATGCGTTTCGAAACGCCTGGGTGAAACCGCTGCCGCGCGAGAATATTTTGAAGGTGTTGAAGCCCTATAAAAACTACTTGCAGTCAGTGGCGTTGATTTGCGAACAAGAACGAAGACAAACACTAGAAGAAACGCTCGTGACGGCAGGCATTGTCCGCGTAACGTGTGGAGAAAATTTGTCTGCACACTATTGCGGTATGCCGCACGACGGCGAATTTGCACTCCGGCGTTATATGAAAATCGTTTCATTTGAGCGATAACTGCGCGGATGAATAAAAATAAAATGTTGAGGGGAAGGATACGAGAATGCCATACAATATGGATTTGGCGAAAATTTCAATATTGGAATATAAAGAAACACTGAAACGACAGACGCTGTTGCCTGGTCGCAGGATTTTGCATGATAACATAGACACCAATTTCGAGCGCATGGCACAGTATGGCGTCCGGACGGTTGCGGAATTAAAAAAGAATCTGTCCACGCCGAAAAAGTTATCCGTTTTTTCAAAGGGAACAGACATTGAAAATGATTATCTTACAATTTTGAAACGCGAACTCGGAAGCATGGAACAAAAGCCCGTTCCACTCGCTGACTTTCCGGGCGTAGACGAAAATCTGATTGCAAAACTAAACGATAGCGGTATAAAAACGTCCAAAGACTATTATGAACAAGCCGGTATTAAAGACGATGAATTGTCTGCACTTTGCGATCTTGTTCGTATCAATGGTGTGGGTGCAGTTGCGGCACGCATGTTTATTGAGGGTGGGTATGGTTCGGTTGAAGCTGTTGCGTCTGCTAACGCAGTTGCCATGCTTGCGTCGATTACGGCAATCAATGAAGAAAAGCAATACTACAAAGCAAAGCTTGGTGAAAAGGATATGCAGTTTTGCATCGACTTTGCGAAATTGCTGATTCGGTATGGCGGGTGAGTCGCCGGAACTATATTAAAACGGCGGAGTCGCGCCGGGATGCCTTGTCAGAGGAGAAAATGTTACCGGTCGCAAAGAACGTCTTCGATTCTGACGACGGTTGAAACACCGGACACGCTTTTAAAAATATATACGGTTTTCAGGTCCTGGCGCGGCGAATCGGAGAGTTCCGTCGTCTTACAGATGATGGAGTAATACATGCCGTTTTGTTCTTTTGATGCGACATACAAAACCGGCTCGAACTGCATGCTGACAAAGCCTTCTACGGCTTCGCCGAACGCGTCGGCAACATCTTTGGGAAGTTCGCAGCATCCCGCCTGATCGGTATGCATGGTCCAATTGTTGAGTATACTCTTTCGCATTGATAAATCCTGCCTTCCTATTTGATGATCTAGAGCTTGTAAGTCTTCTTGTACGGCAAATGGCTGAAACACCGTTTTGCAAACATATATGCAACAAAACACAATCCATTGTGTTTAAAAGTCTTACAAACCAGGGCAGAGAGTACTAAAATGTGTCAATACTTATTGGTAATGGATCGGATCGTGTTGCCGAAGAGATTCGTGATTTGATTTCAAAACTCTTGGTAAGCGTACCGCAAATGGTGGTATGATTTCAAGAGGAAGAAGAAAAAATTCAAGATAGCGACAATATCGCACAAAAGGTTTCACTTTATTTCGACCATTTTTTTGATCCATGATGGCTGTCTGTTGCAATACTTATGCTAAAATCGAAATATTCTATATTTAATATCGTCACCTTGCAATCCCCACGAAACGTGATACACTGAACGAAGCAGACAATTTGCATACAATTCAAAACACACAGTCTTTTCGGAAAGGAATCTAAAGCTTTATGAAACCCGTACGGATGATTTGTCTTGGCGCGGGCGCGCGCGGAATGGACGCCTATGCGCCGTATGCGCTGGTAGCGCCCGACAAGCTGCAGTTTGTTGCGGTTGCAGACCCCATTGAACGTCGCAGAAACGCGTTTGCCGCGCGTTACAGTGTTCCGCAGGACGCTGTCTTTTCCGACTGGCGCGACGCGTTAAACGCCGGAATCCAAGCGGACGCTGTGCTGGTCGCCACGCAGGACAATCATCACGTCGAGCCCGCGTGCGTTGCAATGGAAAATGGATACGATACGCTGCTTGAAAAACCCATTGCAAAAACGGAAGAAGAATGCATGCGCTTGTATGAAACGTCCAAGCGTACGAAAAAGCGCGCGGTCGTTTGCCATGTGCTCCGTTACACGCGGTTTTTCAACACACTGAAATCAATCATTGATAGTGGCGAAATTGGCGACGTGGTCAATATCTCGCACAGCGAAAACATCGGTTATTGGCATATGGCGCATAGCTTCGTGCGTGGCAACTGGCGGCGCGAGGACGAGACAAGCCCGATGATTCTGGCGAAAAGCTGTCATGATACGGACATCCTGCTGTATCTCGTCGGAAAAGACTGCAAACGCGTTGCGTCATTCGGCAGCTTAAAGCATTTTTCGCCGGAGAACGCACCGGAGGGCAGCGCGGAACGTTGTCTGGATTGTTCCGTTGCCGCAACGTGCCCGTATAATGCAGCAAGGCTGTACTTAATCCCATTCCTCACGAGTTGGCCGGTGTCGGTCATCACGGACGATCTAAGTCAGGAAGGCCGCATCAAGGCACTGCGCGAAGGTCCGTACGGACGCTGCGTTTATCATTGTGACAACGACGTTGTCGACCATCAGTCGACCATTTTGGAATTCGACGGCGGCGTGACGGCTACCATGACGGTGTCGGCCTTTACCGACTTCCGCCACGGGCGTACAATTCATATCATGGGTTCCCACGGCGAAATCCGTGCCAAGATGTCCGACGAAACCATTGAAGTGACAAACTTTCGCGACGGTTCCGTACGGACGACGGAAAATCCACTTCCCGGCGGCATGGGCGACGGACACGGCGGCGGAGACATGGGTTTGATCGACGCATTTGTACGCATGGAACTTGGCGACACGAACGCTGTGCGCAGCTCGATCGAAAAATCAATTCAAAGCCACTTAATTTGCATTGCGGCGGAACAATCCCGACATGAACATACGGTTGTAGACGTAAAGAGCGAATACTGACAAAACGACACGGAGAAGTACTAAATGAAGATAAAAAACGCAAAAATTTGGACGGAAAAGAATGGCTTTATTACCGGCGGTGTTGCATTTGACGAACGGATTCAATCGATTGGAGACGCAAGCGGTGAGGATGCGGTTGACGCAAAGGGAATGTATCTGATTCCCGGGTTTGTGGACGTACATATCCACGGCGCACTGAAACATGATTTTTCTGATGTGGACGCCAAAGGTGATGATTTGATTGCCCGCAGACTGGTCAAACATGGCGTTACGTCGCATCTTGCGACAACGATGACCATGCCGGAAGATACGCTTATCCGTGCGTCGGCACAACAGGATTTTGGCACGAGCGACCCGCAGCGCTCCTGCTGCGTCGGTATTCATCTCGAAGGGCCGTTTTTTTCCTATCGCAAGCGCGGCGCGCAGATTGCGGAATATCTGCACAAAGCGGATTTGGGCATGTTTCATCGCATCAACAAAGCTTGCGGCAACCGCGTAAAGCTGATTGCCGTTGCGCCGGAAACGGACGGCGCGCTCGATTTTATTGAACAGGCCTGCAAAGAGACCACTGTGTCTGTTGCGCATACTTGTGCGGAATACGACACCGCGATGGAAGCGTTTCGCCGTGGCGCAAATCACGTGACGCACCTGTTCAACGGCATGGACCCGTTTTTGCATCGCGCACCCGGCGTCGTCGGCGCGGCAATGGATTCGAACGCGTATGTCGAGCTCATATGTGACGGGTTGCACGTTCATCCGTCTGTGATTCGTGCTGTGTTCCGGATGTTTCCGGGTCGAGTGGTGATGATCAGCGACGCAATCCGCAGCGCAGGCCTGCCGGAAGGACGCTATAATATGGGTGGACAGGATATTACGATGAAGGATGGCAAAACGACGCTGCCCGACGGAACGCTTGCCGGTTCCAATATCACGTTGCACGACGCGCTCAAGAATGTCGTTCGCTTTGGTATCCCGCTGGAAGAAGCCGTGGCTGCGACGACGCTTCGGCCTGCTCAATCGGTTAAGGTGGACGATGTGATTGGTTCAATCGAGCAGGGGAAACGTGCCGATTTTGTGTTAATGGATGAAGGTTTGGCCATTCAGGCTGTATATCACTACGGTAAAAAGGTCGATCGGAATGTATAAAAAATAGCAACTTAAGAAGGGAAGAAGAGTATGGAATCCAAGAGCCGCTCACGCATCGATACGTTTTTTATGATTGTTTGCTGGATCTATTTGATCATCGCGGTGGTGATGGTCGGTCTTGCATTGTATGGACTAACCAACGAGAATGTCAAACTCACGCTTGGCGGCGTAACGGACGCGGTCTTTGCCATAATCGGCGGCATTTTAGGCGCGGGAGCAGGCTTGCTTGGGCTGATTGGAAAAAACATGAAGCGTTGCAGGCTGGCTGGGTTGATACTATTCGTGATCGCCGCCATTCCTTTGGTTATCAATCTTCTGGCCGGTCAGGCATTCTCCGTTTATTGGAAAAACATTGCAATTTTGATCGTACCTGCCGTTTATCTGGTGGCTGCGTTGCTGAAACGAAGTCCCAAACAGGAAAAAATAATACAAGCATAGCGGCAATTCTACAACAGTATATCATGGATAGCGCTTTTCACCGTAACAATACGGATGGGAAGCGCTTTTTCTTGATCAGGCATACCGATTCAGGCTTGACAGAAAATCGAACCGACGGTATGATAAACGAAACGCAAGTATGAATTGCGAGAGGAGAAATATTTTGAAGAGAGAGGCATTGGCTGAATTTCATCGCGGTCAAATCCTTGCGACGGCGAAAGAATTGTTTGCCCAAAATGGAGTGGACGCAACGGGCATGGACGAAATTGCGGCGAAAGCCGATTACAGCAAGTCCACGATATACGTTTATTTTTCCGGAAAAGAAGACATTTTTTACAATATAGTACTGGAGGACATGAAGCAGCTTCGTTACGGTATACAAGGCTGTCTTGAGAAAAGCAATACTTTAGACGAGCGCTATCATGCAATTTGCGAACTGTTGACCGCGTTTGACAACAGCGATCCAACATTCTTTGCTTATGTTTTCGGTAAAATCAGTGTAAATGAGGCGGACTTCGCACGATTGCCGGTGTTAAAATCGATCTATGAAGTAGGCGAGGAAATCAACGTGCTTTCAAGACAATTGTTCAGTGAGGCTGTTGCAAACGGCGAAGCGAGCAAGAACATTCGTCCTGTCGAAACAGGTTTGATTTACTGGAATAGCATTGGCAGCCTGATTGCGTTTTCGGCTAACAAAGAATCGTACTTTCAGGAAAAACTTGGGTTTAGTCGCGAAGAATTTTTACGGTATGCGTTCAAATTGCTGCTTGGCGCTGTGAAAACGGGTGAACGGTAATGATTATAGGGATTATTTGCACTGTTGTGTTCGTTTTTGTTTCGGCGGCGATATTTACACCGCACATGCGGGACGGGCTGTGGATCAAGCGCGTGATAAACAAGCTCCACAAACCGTTCGGCAATCTTTTAGCGGTGTTGATTCTGTTACACCTTGTACTTTCGCTAAAGCTTTTTTATCAGCGTCCGTTTGTCGTCTACGTGCTCGGCTTGCTGATGTTTATTTGTGCTGCGTTAGCCAAGTCGACAAACGCGTTTTTTAAAGATGCAAACAAAGGCATGTTAATACATAAACTCTCTGCGCTTGCACTGGCACTGCTTCTGGTTGCTCACGTTACAGTCTGCATTGCAAGTTTCAATCAATACAAAGCGGACGTTGCGGCAATATCGATTGAAACGCTTGATGTAACAGGCGTGCCGGACGGTGAGTATTCAGGTGAATGCGACGTTGGGTACATCTACGCAAAGGTTGATGTGAGTGTGTCCGACGGCATAATTGAAAACATAGGATTAGTCGAGCACAGAAATGAACGAGGAGCATCGGGCGAAGGCGTAATTGATGAAATCCTGGCAAAGCAAAGTGTTGAAGTCGACGCAGTTTCAGGCGCTACGAATTCCAGCCGGGTGATCATGAAGGCGGTTGAAAATGCACTCAACGGCGGCTGATAACATGCATCTATATTGAATAAGATTATTGAAAGGTGTTCGTTATGAAAAAAGCGATACTATTTTATTATTCCGTTCATCACGGAAACACAGAGAAGATTGTGAAAGCGCTTGAGACGCGTTTTGATATAACGTTGGTAAAGGTGCCGTGCGATGAATTGCCTTCGCTTGACGAATTTGAGCTTGTCGGTTTTGCGTCCGGCGTGTACATGTCGGAATTCGGAGAACCATTGATTGCATTGGTAAACCGACTACAACTGGAGGGCAAGGATTGCTTTACAATCTATACCTGCGGCGCCGTCTCGGGGAAATATGACACGAACTTTGCGGGCATGCTGGAAAGGAACGGCGCAAACGTCGTTGGGCGGTTTCATTGCCGTGGATATGATACGTTCGGTCCGTTCAAGTTGGTCGGCGGTATAGCAAAAGGCCGTCCGAACGATGCCGACATTACTGAAGCGATTCGTTTTTTTGAGACGCTTTAGCAGTACTTATTCGATTGTGCGAAATTGTGCAGGAAATTCGAATTGGTGTTATAATCGTGTGCGCGGGGCAACCCGCAAGACGTTT
Source organism: Christensenellaceae bacterium (assembly GCA_963665515.1). Classification (GTDB taxonomy): domain Bacteria; phylum Bacillota; class Clostridia; order Christensenellales; family CAG-138; genus UBA7703. Next base: position 2,921,317 of record OY762278.1, on the reverse strand, counting down.
GAAACACACGACATGCAGAAAAGAGAGAATCAATTTTGCAGAATCACGCGACTCACAAACTTGGACTGAATAATCCTTTCCTTTCGCTGCGGCATCACAACTTCCGCAGCTATTTTATCGGCATGTGCGTTTCCGCAATCGGAACATGGATGCAGAACACCGCACAGCCTTGGTTGGCGTATACGTTGACGAAATCGGCGCTTTTGCTCAGCCTTGTGAGCGCACTGCAGTTTGTTCCGGTTTTGCTGTTTTCGCTGTTTGCGGGGGTATTGATCGACAGTCTTCCAAAGAAGAAGGTGCTGATCGTTACACAGTCTTGCTCCATGTTCATCACGTTATCGCTGGCGTTATTGGTTTGGTCGGGTAAGATTCAATATTGGCACCTGTTAATTTCCGCAACACTGCTTGGACTGGTCAACACGGTGGATATGCCGCTACGGCATTCGTTTTTCGTAGAATTGGTGGGTCACAACGATTTGATGAACGCCATTGCGCTCAATTCGCTTGTTTTCAATATTGCCCGCATGATCGGCCCGTCGATTGCGGGCTTTGTAATGGGCAGCCTGGGTATCGCGGCGTGTTTCTTTATTAATTCCGCAAGCTTCGGCGCTGTCTTAATCAGCTTGTTCTTCATTCATCCACATTCAAAACCGACCATTATGAGAGAACGGCAAAGTGTGCTTGATAGCATAAAAGAAGGATTGCGCTACATTCGGAGTCACAATGTACTGTTGGTCACACTCCTAATTACAGCCGTAGTTTCCACCTTTGCGCCGAATTTCAGCGTGACCATTCCGGTTTTTGCCACACAAATTCTGGGACAGGGCGAAACGGGGTACGGCTTTTTGATGTCCGCAATGGGTGCGGGTGCGCTCTGCGGGGCGTTGCTCGTTGCTGCGCTCAGCAAGGATGGGCCACGCCGGTTCAATTTGTTTATCGTACCGGTACTGACCGGGCTTGCGTTGCTTGTCATCGGCGCTGCAAATACGTTTTTCGCAACGTGTGTTGCGCTTGCCGTTGCGGGCTTTCTGTTCGTTTCGTATATTTCCAGTGCGAATTCCAATATGCAGGTGCATACGGACGATCAATATCGCGGACGTGTGATGAGCGTTTATACGTTCATAAGCGCCGGGTCGACGCCGGTCGGCAATCTGTTTGTCGGCAGCATGGACACTTGGCTTGGTGCACGGGCCGGCTTTGTTTCCAGCGGGCTGATGATCGTTATTTTGATGATTCCCATCTATATTTATCTGTATCACAAATGGGAATCGATATAACGCTATAAAAGTTTTGCGTAGCTTTTGCCTTCGTACGGGAAGATTACATAGATTAAAAAACGTTTTTCGGGCAAAATCATTCTGTCAACTGTAAAAAACACACAAGTATTGAAAAAAAGAAGTCACACTTTTGTGCATTTGTGGTATATTAAGCATGAAATACTACAAACAATGGTGAAACAATAAACCAATACAGCTTTGTGCTTAATTGGAATTTCTATCGTTTGCCATGAGGGCGATTGGCCCTGCGAAAGGGGATTTCTGAATGGGACGCGGTGTATCGAATAAATGTTACAAATGCGGCACACAGGCACATCATTTTTTTACATTTGCACGATTAAGTGACAAAGAAGCCTTTCTGGGCGTTATTAGTCGTAATGTTTGCAACGAATGCCTTTCCCATTACATCGATGATATAAAAAATGGCAAAAAGGGAAGATATGAGTTTTTAATATGGCTGCCGGTTTTATTGCCGTTCGGCTTGCTGCTTGTCACGCTTGCCGAAAATATTACATGGCGTGTCATCGGCTGGCTTATGATTCTCTTTGGGCTGATTCTTCCGGTGACAACGTATATGGCGCACAGGCGTGAAATGTTACGCGCGCAGGCGGCAAGTTTTGAAGAAAATGCGGAACGTTACAGCAGGCAAATGTGCATTGAAGATGCAATGAAGACCAACGGCCAGTCTAAACTTGTCGAAATCAAGGACGATTATGCGTTATGCGATTTTACTGCAGAGCGTATTGCGGAGGACGCAGGCGTAACGCTTCAAATGGCGACGACAATTAAATCCGTAGTTGAAAAGATAACGGAACCGTCTTTCGACGAATGAATGATGCTTGTTCGTACAGTGTTTTATAATGCGATCTGATGGTGATGGATTATAAACTGTGAAATAAACAACAATTCAAATGATTCGGATGCATTTCGTTTCCGGCTATTCCCGTTCGTAAACAAAACCGCTATAATAAGGGCGACGCGGGTACGAAAAATTGGTTTATGAGTATCCGCAAAAAACGAATATCAGGAAAAATGTGTCTCCGAGCCGACGCAGGCTCACGGTTGCGTCGGCCATTGGGTACGGACGGAAACGTGCGTGCCTGCCGTTATTTTGCAAAGGGGGACGAGTATCAATATGTCAAGTTTCTTTTTGCATACACTCCGGACGAAAGGCGCGTTTTCCTGAAACAAAAAAAAGGAGAACATGGACAATGGGTAAAAAAACTCTGCTGGTCCTGCTTGCGCTGATGTTGGCACTGAGTGTCTTGGGTTGCGCTCAAACCGAGACAACGGAGGAAGAGACCGTAGTGTCAAGCGACCCGATTACGATCGAAGCGCTGGAAGCAACGCCGTATGAAACAATGTCTCCGGATTATGCAGACAAACTCGGGATCACGATTCTGTATGAACAGGATGATGCAATGATCAACAACTATACGCTGCTTGCGGTCAACGAGAACGCTCCGTTCGAAGACCTCGACGGCAATGCGGTGGAGGATGTTGCAATCAACACCGTCGGCGCAAAGGCATTGATCGACTGGATGCTGGGCGACGAAGCAACAGAACTGATCGGCAACTATGGCTTTGAGCAGTATGGCGAATACCTATTCTATAACAAAGAAGACAGACCGGTCGCCACGGCGGAGATTCCACAGGCAACCGACGAGACGAAAATCATCCGGCTTTCAACAACAACCTCTGTCAATGACAGCGGCCTGATGAGCTACCTGCTGCCGGTGTTCGAAGAAAAATACGGCTACGAAGTCGAAGTGCTTTCCGCCGGAACGGGTAAGGCGATTGCCGCGGCAATGATGGGGAATGCAGATTTGATCCTCGTACATAGCAAAACACAGGAGGAACCGTTCGTTGAGGCGGGCTACTCCAAGGTGCTTGAAGGTTACGACGGCGAGCGACTGACGTTTATGTATAATTACTTCGTATTGGTCGGGCCAAAGGACGACCCCGCACAGTGTGTCGAGTCTACCGACGTAAAGGAAGCGTTCCAGCGTATTGCGGATGGTAAATATCCGTTCGTATCCCGTGGAGACCTGAGCGGAACGCACACCCAGGAAGTTTCACTTTGGCCGGAAGAGCTTGACATCACGACGGACCCAACAAGTGTTGCCGATTACAGCGAATGGTATCTTTCCAGCAACGCGGGTATGGGCGTCTGCCTGACCATGGCGAACGAAATGGACGCATACATCCTTTCTGATAAAGCCACGTTCCTGACGTTCCGCGCCAACGGCGGCGTGATCGGATAAGGAGCCGATGAGCAGCGCGCTCAAACAGGCTTTTGAATTGCTGTTTTCAGGCGATGGTCAGCTTTGGAACATCGTTTCCGTTACCATGCGCATGACATTGACAAGTTCCGTTGCGGCACTCCTTCTCGGGGTGCCGCTCGGCGTTTTTTATGCGACGTCTCATTTTCCGGGACGAAAAGCGCTCATCATCATTAATCGCACGCTTATAGGTCTGCCGCCGGTGGTCTGCGGATTGCTTTGCTACATGCTGTTTTCCGGCGTTGGACCGCTGCGCCAGCTGAAACTTCTATTCACGGTTACGGGCATGATTATTGCGCAGGTGATTCTATTGACCCCGATCGTTGCTGGAAATATGGAGACGTATTTAAGCGGGATTGTCGGTGAAATTCAGGAGACGGCGCGCGGACTCCGCTTAACACGTGGTCAGTCGTTTTTACTTACGCTCAACGAAAGCAAATATGCGCTGGTTTCAACCTATCTTTTCGGGTATGGCCGCGCAATGGCGGAAGTCGGCGCGGTATCCATGGTCGGTGGGGCGATTGCCTACAAAACAAACGTTATGACCACGGCGATCATGATGTACACAAACATGGGAGACTTCACACTCGGTCTCGCGCTCGGCGTTTTACTGTTGGGCATTTCATTGATCGTCAATATCACAGCGCATCTTCTGAATGGGAGGCGCAAATGATCGAAATTACGAACTTGCAGAAACGCTATGGTAACCGCATCGCGCTGGATATACCGAAACTGACGTTGCGCGCGTGCGAGCGCTGCGCTTTGATCGGCCCGAACGGCAGTGGTAAAACGACACTGCTACGCATTCTGGCCGGAACGCTGAAGCAGGATGCAGGTCTGGTGCGCTTTGGTGATTTGAAGAAAAGCGAGATTGGATACCTGCCGCAAAAACCGTATGCGTTTGACCTAAGTGTTTTAAAAAACGTGATACTTCCGCTTCGCAACGAGTCGGACGCGAAAGAACGTGCATTGCTTGCACTTGAGCGCGTTGGGTTGACACACCTGCAGCGTGCGCGTGGCAGTCATCTTTCTGGTGGCGAAGCACAACGTATGGCACTTGCCCGGCTGATTGTTAAGCCGCACAAGCTTTTACTGCTTGATGAGCCGACAGCGTCCGCAGACATTTCCGCCAATGACAAAATGGAGCGCGCACTACTTGACTATGCCGAGGAGACCGGCTGTATTTTGTTGTTTTCGTCCCATGCGCCGTCACAGGCACTCCGTCTTGGCACGCGTGTCGTCGTACTTAATGACGGCAAGATTGGTGAAACAGGTTTGGCGGAATTCGTTTTAAAAACACCGCAGGCGGAAAGTACGAAGGCTTTTTTAGCGCATTGGCGTATCTAGATTGCGTTTGCCGATATGTCGGTTAAGGCGCGCAAAGAAAGCCCCCTTCCGCAAGCATATCATCTTACGGAAGGGGGTTGTTGCAAAGGTGAATCGCATTCCCAATAACGAAAATGAATATTACATAAATGTATGCAAGCATGCAACATATAGAATTAAATGCTGCAAAACATGAAAAGAAACATTAAAATGCAAAATAAAACTCCTAATAGCAAGTCGATAATGACGGAGGCACAGCATGAACCTGCATAACGAAGAAACTATAGACTTAAGAATTTTTGTTTTGAGGAGGAGTAAATATATAAATGCGGAATATATTTTTTAAAAACGGCATAATAAAAAAATATAAATGCTATAATCAAAGAAGTATTGAATAAATTATCGCATAATACTAATATAAAGATAAGAATTACGGAGGAAGACATGGATAAAATCGATCTCGCGATTCTACGGGTACTGCGCAAGGAAGCACGCGCATCGCTTTCCGAAATTGGACAGAAAGTGAACCTTTCCGTATCGGCGGTGGGGGAACGCGTAAAGAAACTGGAAGCCTCCGGCGTAATCAGCCGGTATGTAGCCATCATCGACGGCAGCTCTTTTCACAAAGACTTGACAACTTTTATGTTCATCAGCCTTGAAAATCCACGCTTTATCGAAGGGTTTCTAGAGTTTGTTGCCAACGAAAACGATATTTTGGAGTGCCACTATATCGCTGGCAATTTTGACTATATCTTAAAAATCATGACGAACAATCCATCCACGCTGGAAATGCTGCTAAACAAAATCAAAAGCGTTCCCGGTGTCATCAAAACGTTTACAAATATTGTTCTGACCACCTGCAAAAACAATGAATCGGTTTATCCGGAGTAGCATATAATTCATTATTTAAAGGAGTTGCATGACTGTGGTAATTGGTGTAATCAGGGAGATCAAAAACAATGAGTTCAGGGTTGGGTTAACGCCCGGCGGTGCACATGTACTGACAGCAGAAGGACATACCGTGTTGGTAGAAACCGGCGCGGGAGTCGGAAGCGGATTTTCCGACGCGGAGTATGCCGAAGCGGGCGCCGTAATCAGGACGGACAAAAAAGACATTTTTGACCGGTCAGACATTATTGTAAAGGTTAAAGAACCGCTGGAGAGCGAATATGCGCTGTTCCATGCGGGCCAAACCCTATATACCTACCTGCATCTTGCGCCGAATCCAAAACTTACCAAGGCGCTGCTGGAACAAAAAGTCACAGGAATTGCATTTGAAACGGTACAAAAAAACGGAACACTGCCATTGCTGGCTCCTATGAGTGAAGTCGCCGGGCGGATGTCCATCCAAATCGGCGCGAATCTACTTCAAAAACCAAACGGTGGTCTCGGCGTGTTGCTTGGCGGCGTCGCGGGTGTGTTGCCCGCAAAGGTCGTCATCATCGGCGGCGGTACCGTTGGCACAAGCGCTGCGAAGATGGCCATGGGGCTTGGCGCCGACGTTACGATTCTGGACATCAGCCTGCCGCGTCTGCGGTATCTCGACGATCTGTTCGGCAGCCGAATCAAGACGCTCGTATGCAATACCTATAACGTTGCGCAGTTGGTGAAGCAAGCCGAACTGCTTGTTGGCGCGGTTCTGATTCCGGGAAAAGCCGCACCGAAAATTGTAACGACGGACATGGTAAAAACCATGAAACAAGGCGCCGTCATTGTTGATGTAGCAATCGACCAGGGCGGATCGATCGAAACCATCGATCATGCCACTACGCACGATAATCCCACGTATGATCGCTTCGGCGTTATCCATTATTCGGTGGCAAATATGCCCGGCGCCGTGCCGCGGACGTCCACGCTGGCGCTGGAATCCGCTACGATGCCGTATCTTGTGGATTTAGCAAACAAGGGCGTCTCCAGCGCGCTGATGGAAGATGAGGCGCTCATGAAGGGACTTAACACCGCGGACGGGTTCATCACTTGCAAAAATGCAGCCGACAGCCTCGGTCTTGCGTATAAAGACCCGCACACGCTTGCGGCGTCACTGTAAAGTACTACGCTTTTTCATTGGAGGGGAGCACCTCCATACCTCCACCCAGGGGATTCGTCCCCTGGGTACTCCTCTATAAACAGAAGTTGCCGCGCCCGGTATGACCGGAAGCACTATTATATTGTTGCTCCTTTTCAGTAGTCGAAAAGGAGCTTTTTTAAGTTGGTTTATGGCTTTCGAACTATACTTGCGGTGTAGTCTTTATGGTTGGGCGAAAATGCAAATGCTGAGTCATAACCGACCCAACTTTTCGATTCAACAAAAAAGGTCGCAGCGTATAGATTCAGTCCGCAGCGACCACCTTTTAAGCAAGAGAGTAAAATTCTATGCTATTTTGCTTTATTACCGTTTGGCATTATGAAACGGGGACAAGGGAGAGCAGAAACCACGCGGCGAAGATTACAACCGCACTGACCGCAAACAACATCATGTAAGATGCAATTTGCGCCGGCTTTGTCCGCCGGAAACGACGAAAGATGGCGGCGCGGATTTTACGTTGCGCCGAAATCAGCAAAAAACCGGATGCGGCGCCGAATATGGCGGCCTCGATCAGCGCGAATACGACATGCCAAAGACTCGGCTCGCCCTCGATTAAAAGAACCGCAAAAAACACACCGGCAAGCAGGAATGTCAGCGAAAATTGGTTCCATGCCCGTTCATATTCCACGACTTTTTTATAGTGTGAAATCTGCGTTTTCAGTTCGTGTTTTCGCTCCTGCAGCGCAAGAACATGGTCTATTAATTCATTCCGGCTTTCCTGTGTGAGCCGAAGCATGGCCTGTTCACGCGCGCGGCGTCTGTCTTCGTCGGATACGGCGGCGTCCCGCCCGTGATAAAAATCCTGTTTCATATACGAACTCCCCCGCAGATCAAAAAACAAGTAAAAGCCATTCAGTTCGCATCAATGATAGCAAAAGTATATCAGCTTTTTTACTTTGCGGCAATTGCAGTCTGATGATTTTCAAGGATTAGATGCGTTAAAAACTGACCATAAATAATAGAAATTCGGAAAGAAAAAAGCCGCTTGAAGCGGCTTTAAAGTTATTTTGACTGCATGCGCTCGAATAGTTTTTGAAAGCCCGGTATTGCGCCGATGATGGTCTTATAATCGACGCAATAGGAGATGCGCACGAATCCGGGGCAACCAAAACTGCGTCCTGAGACGATTAGGATGTCCTCCTTCATGGCCAATTCGGAAAACGCGTCGCCGTCACCGTTTGGCGCTTCCACAAAGAGATAAAACGCACCGTCGGGCGGAATGCAACGATAACCGATATCGGAAAGCGAATTGTACAAGGCATCGCGATTCTTTTTATAAATCGTTAGGTCGGGCGTAACGTCCTTATCGGAACAGCGCTGGACGACCCGCTGAAGAATCGCCGGTGCGCAGACGTAACCCTGCACGCGCGCGCTGCCCGCAATTGCGTCGAACACATCGTCGAAATCCGGCATATCGTTGCCCAGCAGCACATAACCGATGCGATCACCCGGCAGAGACAAGCTCTTGGAATAGGAATAGCACACGATCGTACAATCATATACGTCCGTAACAAACGGAATCTGATCATCGAGATAGCGCAATTCCCGATATGGTTCGTCCGCAATCAGGTAGATCGGATGTCCGAACTCCGCGCTTTTGTTGCGGAGTATGTCCGCGAGCTTATTCAACGTTTCTCCAGAATAAATAACACCGGACGGATTGTTGGGCGAGTTGATGATTACGCCCTGCGTATGCGGATTGATCGAGCGTTCCAGCTGATCAAAGTCGATTTGAAAATGCTGCGTGTCGGCTTCCACAACACGGAACTTGGCGCCGGCGGTCGTTGCAAAAAAAGCGTACTCCGGAAAATATGGCGCAAGCGCGATAAACTCCGTTTGATCGTCTATTGTCAATGCGCGAAAGGTCGAAGTTAAGGCTGCCGCCGCTCCACAGGTGAGATAAAGGTTTTTTCGCGAAAACTGCGTGCCGAAGCGACGGTTCAGCGAACCCGCAATCGAATCGCGCGTAAGGTTATCGCCCGGTGCGCTCGTATAGCCGTGAATCGCCATCGGGTCGCTCGTGCTGAGCAAATCGATAAACGCATCGGTCACGTCCTGCGGTGGCGGAACGGACGGATTACCGAGAGAGAAATCGAATACGTTTTCTTCGCCAACTTCTTGTGCACGGCGGCGCCCGTATTCAAACAGCTCGCGAATAGCGGAACGAACGCGCCCGGCGCCCAGCATTTCGTGTGAAACCATAGATTATCCTCCGTAATGGAACCCGGCCTCAAACGCATTGAGGTTGAGTTTTAATATTTTCGACGGCAGCGTTTCCGCCAATGCAGCTTTCCAATCGATGTTGTCCAGACCGAGTGCGTTGATTAGCGCACCAAGCAAAACAATGTTTGTGCAGCGGATGTTACCGAGTTCTTCGGCGAGGTTGGAAGCAGGGATGACGCGCACCCGAAACGCCGATTGCATAGCCTCCAACACGTTACCCGGATAGCCCTTTGCACCGGAGGCAACGGGTAGTGGCATGATCTCCACATCGTTGATAAGCGCCGTGCCTGTCGGCTTCAAAAATTCCGAATAGCGCACGGCCTCCATTTTTTCAAACGCGACGAGGACGTCCGCTTCGCCGCGGCCGATAATCGGCGAGAACACCTTTTCACCGTAACGCACCTGGGTGGATACCGATCCGCCGCGCTGCGCCATGCCGTGCACTTCGCTCATTTTAACATCGTAACCCGCATGGACGAGTCCTGCAGTGAAAACCTTGCTCATCAGGATGGTTCCCTGACCGCCGACGCCTGCCAGCAGAGTGCTTTTCGTCTCGCTCATCGTCATTCTCCTTCCCGCACCGTCGCCGGCTCTTCACGCGTGATTGCACCAAAGGGACAGGCCTGTGCGCACACGGTACAGCCGACACAGAGCGTGCGGTCGATTTCCACTTTGCCGTCCTTTGTGTGAATGGCAGGGCAGGCGACCTTGAGGCACATCTTACAACCGCGGCATTTGTCCCGATCGACAACGCATTTGGCGATGTCGTGCTTGATCCGCTTGATCAGCAGGCATGGCCTGCGCACAACAAGTGCGGCGGGTACTTTGCTTTCCAGCGCGTCGTCAACGGCCTTTTGCATTGCCTTCAAATCCTGCGGATCGACGATGATGACATTCTTGTATCCATAGGAAGCAAGAACGTCCTCAACCGGGATGCGCGCGGCGATCTCGCCGGAAAGAGCGAAGCCGGTACCGGGGTTGTCCTGATGACCGGTCATGCCGGTAATAGAGTTATCCAGCACGCAGGGAATGACATTTCCACTATTATATATGATTTCCACCGCTCCTGTCATGCCGCTGTGAAAAAAAGTTGAATCGCCGACGACGCCGAACACCTTTTTACCTGTTTGCCCGGATACCGCGAACGCTTTTGCAAGGCCCATTGCGACTGAAAAACCACCGCCCATGCAAACGCAGGAATCCATAGCAGAAAGCGGCGCTGCACAGCCGAGCGTATAGCAGCCAATATCGCCGCCAATGACAAAGTCTTTGCGTTTACTCATAATGTAGAAAAAGCCTCTGTGGGGACAGCCGGGACAGAGCGCGGGCGGACGCGCAACGACGGCGCAATCCACGTTTGTCGTCCCCGGTTCTTCACCAAAGACAGCCTGGCGCACGATTTCAGGATTGAGCTCAAACATATGCGGAATGACTTCCTTGCCGATGCAGTCGATCCCGGCGGCTTTGATCTGTTCTTCCATAAAAGGGTCGAGTTCTTCAACGATGTAAAGCTTTTTTACGCGGGATGCAAAATTGCGGATCAGATCCATCGGCAGTGGCCAGGTAAAGCCGAGTTTCAGGAACGAAGTATCGTCCGGAAAGGCTTCCTTTGCATACTGATAAGCAATTGATGCGGTGATAACGCCGACCTCGCCACCTTTAATCTCCATTACGTTCAATGGGCTTTCGTTGGCATATGCTTCCATTTGCTTCAGCTTTTCGTCCAGCACGGGACGGTTTCGCTTTGCGTTGGCGGGCGTGCAGACGTATTTTGGAATGTTGCGCGCATACGGTTCAACCGGATATTCCATGCGTTCATTGAACGTGACCAGACTTTTGCTGTGACAGACGCGCGTGGTCATACGAAACAGCACAGGCATTTCGAACCGTTCGGAAATCGCATATGCTTCTTTCATAAACTCTTTGCACTCCTGCGAATCACTCGGTTCGACCAGTGGAATTTTTGCAAAGCGTGCATACTGCCGGTTGTCCTGCTCGTTTTGTGAAGAGTGCATGCTCGGGTCGTCCGCGCTGACGATGACGAAACCTGCACCAACGCCGTTGTATGCGGCGGTAAAGATCGGATCGGCGGCGACGTTGACGCCGACATGCTTCATTGCAGTAAGTGAACGAACGTTACCAATCGACGCACCGTACGCAACTTCGACGGCAACCTTTTCGTTCGGAGCCCATTCGGCGTAAAGTGAATTCTTATATTGCACCAGGTTTTCAAATATCTCGGTGCTCGGCGTGCCGGGGTAGGCCGAGCAAACTTTAACGCCTGCTTCATATGCGCCGCGCGCAACCGCTTCGTTGCCTGTCAGCAGGTGCTTTTTTACGGATTCCATTTATTTGTTTCCTCCTTTGGATGCGATTGCGCCGAGCGCGAGTGACGTTAATTTTGCCTGCGCAGAGTCCGCACGTGAAACCAATACGATCGGGCAATGTGCACCGACGACCAGACCGGCGGAGTTTGCAGCGGCAAAATATGTCAGTGCCTTGCCAAAGCAATTGCCTGCTTCCATGTTCGGCATAAGCAGGATATCTGCCTGCCCGCAGCCGGACGCGGTGTAATGCTTATGCTCGCAGGCAGTCGGGCTGATCGCAAGGTCGACCCCGACCGGCCCAAAGACTGTCATTCCGTATTTAGACCAGTCCAGTACGGATAGGCGTTTTGCATCAACAGAAGAAGGGATTTTTTCGGTTACAGTTTCGCTGCCGCTGACGCACGCGGCAATGATTTTTTCGTATCCAAGCAGTTGCAAAAGGCGGGCGGCATTTTCAAGAATGCTTTTTTTATGCTCGAAATCAGGCGCAGGGTTCATGCCGCCGTCCGTATCGAAAAGCAAACGCTCATAACCGGGCGCTTCGTATAACATAATGTGCGAAAGCAGTGCGCCTGTCATAAGTTCGGAACGCACGACAACGCGCAGAAGGTCCGATGTGCTCAAGATGCCCTTCATCAGATAATCCGCCTGACCGTCGATCACTGCCTGAACCGCAGCCTTTGCGCAGCCGACGTCGCTTGGGTCGTCAGGTTCAATAATGGAGAAAGCGCTTTCGTTCGCGCCAATATCGCGCAGGATTTCGCGAATGCGCTTTTCGTCGCCAAACAGTGACGCGGAGCAAATGCGCTCATTCGTCGCCATGGCGACGGCTTGCAGTACTGCTTCGTCGTGCGCCACAGCAACCGCAACGCGGCGGTTGAGTCCTGTTGCGCGTTTTGTAATATCCAACAGTGTTTTCATCATGTATCGATCAGCGCTCCTTTGTCTTACAGATTCGGAACTATATTTAGTAAAGGGGAAACCTAAATGTGCTTATAGGGTGTCGGGATATTCTTTTGCTGGTTCACCGTGCAGCACGCGCAGGGCGCCTAATGCAAGAGAACGCATCTCCTCTTCGCCGGGGAAGCGAAGGATCGGCGCAATTTCATTAACGTATTGCGTGATTTCTGCACAGAACAAGTCGGAATACGCAATGCCGCCGGTAAAGACGATTGCATCAACATTGAACTTCAACACGGCGGCAAGCGCGCCGATGTCCTTTGCGTGCTGATATGCAATCGCTTCGAAAATCATTTTCGCCGCTTCGTCACCATCCAGCATGCGTTGTTCAACCTCGCGGAAATCACGTGTCCCCAGATAGGAAAACACACCGGATTCCATGCCGAGCATCCGTTTAATCTCCTGCTTGCTTTTGCCGGAAAAGCAGAGATTGACGACCGCATTGACCGGCAGGGCCCCGCCGCGGTCCATGGAGAAACTGCCGTCGTCCTTGACGTTGAACAGATCGATCACGCGTCCCTTTTCATGTGCCGCAACAGAAACGCCGCCACCCATGTGCACAATGATCAAGTTCAAATTTTCGTAAGGCTGGCCAAGCGAGGCGGCGGCCTTGCGCGCAACCGCCTTTTGGTTGAGAGCGTGGAAAAAGCTTTCCCGCTCCATTCCGTAAAAACCGGAAACGCGCGCAAGCGGGATCATTTCGTCCACGCTGACGGGATCGACCAAAAAAGCAGGGACGCCCGCGAGGTCCGCAAGCGTCTTTGCAATTACGGGGCCGAGCGACGAGGCATGCTCGCCGTAGGGCGGATTATAGATGTCGGAAATGACCGCATCATTGATGCGATAGGTGCCGGACGGAACATGGCGAAGGAGTCCGCCGCGACTGCAGACGGCGTCAAAACGATCTCGCGTATAGCCGTGATCCTTCAGCGTCTGCATCACAAGAGCGGTACGAAAATCCAACTGGTCGATAATGCGCGAAAAACCGCCCAGCTCTTCTTGCGAGTGATGAATGGTTTCCAAAAATACTTCCGCTTCATCTTCGTAAACGGCAATTTTGGTGGAGGTAGCGCCGGGGTTGATGATCAATAGCAGCATTTGCGGCCTCCTGACATAATTCTATTCCAATCATTATCGTAGACTCCGCAAAAGACACGTGTCAATGATTCGCGGGTAAATATATAGTATATTTATTCAAACAGAGAGGCGCACAGATACTGGTAATTTTAAGATATTATATATAAAAAATCATTTTGCATGCATAAAAATATGTGTATAGCGTATGATTTCAACATAGACTTGCCAAGTAATACGCAAAGGTGTATGATACGGCTAATACATTAATACAAACAGTGAACAAAAGTAAATCGGAAAGGATCAAAATAGTCCTGCATGTATAGAATTTTCATTGTTGAAGACGATACAGTCATAGTGAATGCAGTTGCGGATGCATTGCAAAAATGGGGATTTGACACGCTGATTGCACAAAACTTTGCGGATATCGCCGGAGAGTTTGAATCGGTTGCACCACAGCTTGTAATCATGGATATTTCGCTGCCGTACTACAACGGCTATTTTTGGTGCGAAAAAATACGGCATGGCTCCAGCGTGCCGATCATCTTTTTGTCTTCGCGCGCGGACACGGCGGACGTGGTCATGGCGGTCAACATGGGTGGGGATGATTATATCTTTAAACCCATCGATATGGAACTTATGATCGCAAAGGTGCAGGCCATGCTCCGGCGCGCATATGACTATGAACCGCAAAACGGTGTACAGATCGGCGGGATGAACTTCGACACGGGCGCGTCATGCTTGCTCTCCGACGGCGTGCGGATAGAGCTAACCAAAAATGAAAGCCGTATCCTCGATATTCTACTGAAAAAACGTGGCCGAATCGTCAGCCGCGAAGAACTGATGTTAAAGCTCTGGGACAGCGATGAGTTTGTGGACGACAACACGCTGACGGTCAATATTAATCGGCTGCGAAAGACGCTGACCGAGGCGGGCATAGCCGATTGCATCAAAACACACAAAGGGCAGGGGTATTCCATCGATGCGTAGAGTTTTGCAATATTTAGCGTCCAGGAGGGCGCTCCTTTTTCTGTTTGTGTTTACAATCATTATCGTGCGCGTGCTCGGCTATCTGGCGGAACAGGACATGGTGTATGTAAAGTATGAAACGGCGCTGATTTCATTTGCATTTGCCTGCATATTGCTAACAGACGGCGTACGCTACGAAAAGAAGCGCCGCAGTTTGGAGCAGATACAAGAGCGGATCGAGTTGATTCCGCGTGAATTGCCGGATCCGCTCGATGCGTTGAGTGCGGATTACGATGCGCTGATTCGCACGCTTTCGGAAGATGGGAAGCGCCTGCGCGCAAATCAGCGAGCGGAAAGTGAAGAGCAACGTGAATACTATACGCTTTGGGTGCACCAAATCAAGACACCGATTTCCGCCATGCGATTACTGCTTGCCGAGAAGGATGATGCGCAGGCAACGCTTTTGCGTCAGGAACTCTTTAAAGTGGAACAGTATGCCGATCTCGCGCTCAAGTTTATCAAGCTGAATGATGTTGCAAGCGATCTTGTGATTGAGCAGTGCGATTTGAACGAGATTGCGCACGCAGCAGTCAAGAAATATTCGCTGTTGTTCATCTATCAAAAACTTTCGGTCAGGATTGAGTCGCTTGACAAGGGTGTTCCTTCGGATTCCATGTGGCTGGGTTTTATTCTTGGGCAGTTGCTTTCAAATGCCGTGAAATACACTAGGACGGGCGGTGTACGCATCTACATGAACGGCAATGCGCTGGTTGTCGAAGACACCGGCATTGGTATCCGCAAGGAAGACTTGCCGCGGATATTTGAGAAAGGTTACACCGGCTACAACGGACGGATGGACAACCGTGCCAGCGGTATAGGATTATATCTGGTCAAGCGGACGGCAGATGCGCTGAATATTCAAGTTCGAGTTGAGTCCGAACTTGGATGCGGTACGCGCGTCAGAATGACGTTCCCCAAGCGTGACGAATTTATGCAGATGTGACGAAAGCGTAAGACAAGAACGACCTCTCGTAAGATCGATCGATGGAAAGTACGGTCGGTTCTTTTGTACAATAGCCGCAGCATGAAAACGTATGGAGGAAAATCCATGGCTTTATTACAGGTAAAGGGACTTGGAAAGGTCTATAATACGAAACTCGGCATGCGGCAATGTGTTGCCTTGAAAAACGTGAATTTCGAAGTAATCGAGGGTGAGTTCGTCGCCATCATGGGCGCAAGCGGAAGCGGCAAAACAACGATGCTCAACATTCTGGCGTCGTTGGACAAACCGACGTCCGGCGAAGTCCTTCTGGACGGGAAGAGCTTTTCGTCGATTCCCGACCGGGAGCTCTCGCAGTTCCGGCGGCGGCACCTCGGCTTTGTGTTTCAGGACTTCAACCTGCTGGACACGTTCTCGCTGAAGGACAACATACTCTTGCCGCTTGTGCTGATGCAGACGCCCGTCCGCGATATGGAGTCTCGCATCATGCCGATTGCACGGCAGCTTAGCATCACGTCGTTACTGAACAAATATCCATATGAAGTATCCGGCGGCGAAAAGCAGCGCGCGGCAATTGCGCGTGCGGTAATCACCGACCCGCGCATCATCCTTGCGGACGAGCCCACCGGCGCGCTGGATAGCAAAGCCTCTGCAAACCTGCTGGGGCAGTTTTCCGACCTCAACTCAATTGGAAAAACGATACTGATGGTGACGCACAGCGCAATGGCGGCAAGCTATGCCACGCGCGTACTGTTCATTTCCGACGGCGCGCTGTTTTCGCAGCTCTACCGCGGAGACGAGACAAACCGCGAATTCTTTGAACGGATCGTGTCCAACCTTTCGGTGCTCGGGGGTGCGGACATTGCGTAAATTCTTTTATTTTCGGCTTGCGTGGAACAATGTTAAACGCAGCCGCATAACGTATTTGCCGTACCTGATTGCAACGGCGGTCATGAGCGGCGTATTTTTGCTGATGGCGGGGTTGCTGTTTTCCGACAGCCTGACTAATACGCCGTCCGGCAGAACGGCGACGATGCTGTTTGGCTTCGGCTTGGTGGTTTACGCAATCTTTACGTTTATGTTCATGTTTTACATCAACAACTTTCTCATTAAGCGCAGAAAGAAGGAGTTCGGGCTATACGGTATTTTAGGACTCGACAAACGGAACATTGGACGCGTGTTGCTTTGGGAAAACCTGTTCGTCGTAGGCGGCGGCATCCTGTGCGGAATTGCGATTGCGCTTGTGTTCGGACGACTGCTGTTCCTCGCGCTGGCCAAGCTGATACACGCCGTACCGGGCAGCAGCTTTTCAATTGCGCCGATTGCATATGTGCTCATGCTTGGGCTGTTCTTTGCGGTGTATATAGTAACGTCCATCATAAATTTGATTCGCATTCATACCGCCAGCCCGATTGTACTGCTTTCCAGTGAAAAACGTGGCGAAACAGATAAGAAAGGTATTTTGCCGCTTTCTCTGCTCGGACTTGCGCTGCTCATTGGTGCGTATTACTTTGCATGGTCGATCGATATTCCCGGCATGGCGCTGGGTGTGTTCTTTCCGCTTGCAATTGTGGTCATCATCGCGACATATCTGCTGTTCTTATGCGGAAGCATTGTTGTATTGCGATTGCTGCGCTTAAAAAAGAGCCTGTATTATCAACCCGATCACTTTGTGACGATTTCCGGTATGTTCCATCGCATGCGGCAGAACGCCAGGGGACTCGCAACAATTTGCATTCTTTCTACGATGCTGGTCGTCACCATTTCCGGAACGCTTTCGCTCTACCTGGGACGTGAAGAGATGATGCAAGGCATGTACCCGTTTGATGCGCAGGTATATGTGCCTGACGATGTAACAACGGAACAGATCGTGTCATACGACACGACTTTGCAGATGATTGCGGCGGAAAATAACGTGACAATCAGCGCGGACGAATCCAAACTTGTCTATGAGCTTGAAGGCGACGAAGAATACGTGCGTAATAATTTTGTCTGGCCGGAAAGCGAGTTTGTCGATGTGCCGACACTGATTTTCTTCGGCAAAAGCTTTCGTCTGGATGTAAACGGAACGGAAGACGATTGCTTGAATTTTGTACAAGCAATCCGCGACAAATACAACGAGTCGTTTGACGAAACGCCGAACATAATCGTTTCGGACATTTTTACAGCACGTATTGATGGATATGGGCTATACGGAGGGCTTTTGTTCCTCGGTGCGTTCTTTGCAGTGCTGTTTCTTGCGGTTGCCGTGTTGATTCTCTACTTCAAGCAAGTAACGGAAGGTTACGAGGATAAGGAACGGTTCCTGATTTTGCAGCAGGTCGGCATGGACGACCACCAGGTAAAAAAGACCATCAACCGACAGGTGCTTTGGGTGTTCTTTCTGCCGTTGGCGGCGACGGCGCTGCATATGGTCTTTGCATCACGTATTATGGCGCGTATGCTTCGCACATTCATGCTTTATGACTGGGGACTTGTGCTTATGACCATCGGCGCATCGCTTGCTGTTTTTGCTCTGCTGTATTTTGCAATCTATCAGATTACCGCGCGCACGTACTATCGCATTGTCCACCGGTAACTACAATGACGTATATCAAAAGGAGAGCGACTTCGCTCTCCTTTTGTAAATATGTGTCGGTTCTAGGATGGATTACGGGGTATATCGGTTTGGATATGCTTTCCGCGCAAGCTCAGTGATGTTTTGAATGAACAGACCCTTTGCGTCCGTGTAGCCGTCCCGGTCATGCTCGTATTGTTTCAACAGCGTTTGCTTGAGTGCGGCGTATTCGGCCGCGGTTTCCGGGTGGACGATCAGGTAATCGCGAAAGTAAAGCTCGCCCCAGTCGCCGCTGTTTCGAACATGAATATGAAATGCCTGACCGGAAAATCCCTGTGGCGTATACCCCTTGAGATACAGGATACGATCGCCCTTTGGCGTGTTGACGACATAGCCCGCGTCCAAAAGTGTTTCCGTGAACGGCTCGAGAATGGTACTCTCTTTAACTTCAAGCAAGATGTCGATCGTGGGTTTTGCTAACAGTTCCGGTACGGCGGTGCTGCCGATGTGGCTGATGCGAACGAGCGAATCGCCAAACACGTCGGTAAGACAGATTTTTTCTTCTTCATAACGCGCTTTGCTTGCCGTATCGTGCGGCGTAAGAATGACGGGGAAGAGCTGCGCAAGACGCTGTGTGGTAAAGCCGGAAAAATCATGGCGCATATAAATCGTTGCCTCCAAATGGGAATCCTTTGACTGAATATTATTGTAACAGCTTGAATTTGCGAAAGGCAAGCTTACACGGACACTATTGTTTCGTGATAGTGCATCGGGTATAATTGAAAACATGGAACGAAAAATTGAACAGAAGAATGAAAATCGATTTTTAACAATGCTCAAAGAGCTTTGGCGCACCGCGCTCGGGTTTGGAAAGGCACAGCTGATTCTATACGGTGTTAATTTCATTGTTATCACAATCGGCATGTTGATCGTCGGGCTTAAGTGGTGGTCGCTTTTGATTGCACTGGTCGTAAGCCTTTTAGATTTGCTGCCGGTCATCGGTTCCGGCATCGTCTTTGTACCGTGGGCAATTATCGCGCTGATTTTCAAAAATCCGCACATGGCAATCACGGTCGGCGTCACCTATATCGCAATGGTTGTGCTGCGCATGGTGCTCGACCCGATCATTACCGGAAAGAACATCGGTCTTTCGCCGATTATTACATTGTTAGCTTCCGTCGGCGGACTCATTGCGTTCGGCGGTGCGGGCGTCATCATTGGGCCTGCGATTGCGGCGGTTGCAAACGTGATCTACCGTGTGATGTTTAAGAAAAAGCAACAAACGCAGGCGGTCGATTCGGACCGGAAAGACAAAGAAGAAGATAGCATGCCACCGGAAGCATAACGGCGGATCGAACATTTATTGATCAAGCGAAAGGAGATTGTTAAATGGGCTTTTGGACGATCATTGGTTGGCTGTTTGTCGGCGCGCTGATTGGTTGGCTGGCAAGCAAAATCATGCATGGGAGAGGCGGCCTTGTGCGCAACATCATCGTTGGCATTGCGGGCAGTTTTCTCGGCGGATGGCTTGCAAGCTGGCTCGGCATCGGAAACGGCGGCACAAGCACACTCGGCGGATTCTTAATCGCGGTCGGCGGCGCTTGTGTGTTGATTTTTATCAGCCGCCTAATCGCAGGCAAACGATAACGTATCTTTTATAAAACAGCGTCCAATTGGACGCTGTTTTTAATCTGCTTTTTAATTGATTTATCAATTTTGCTCAGGATCGAAGGGATCGTTGAGACCCTTTCCGGCTAAGATGCGTAGGATGTTCTTTTCAATTCTTGCTTCTCGCGTTTTTGCCTGTTTTGCATCGGCGAAGTAGAGCGCGTAACCTCTGCGCCTGCCAGGCGTCAGCGCCTCAAAAGCGGCTTTCAACGCGGGTTTCTCTTCAAAGCGCTTTTTCAGCTCTTCAGGCAATTTGGTTTCGGCCGGTTCTTCGAAAAGCACCTCTTTGCCGGAGATTTCAATTTCGATCGCCTGATGGATGCAATCTCGCAGTGCGTTTTCCGCAGCCTTGATCTGATCGACACTGGTGAATTTTGCCATTCGCATTGCCTGTGAATTCTCGCCGGGTTTGATCAGAATGCCGCTTTTATCGTTCAACAGGCTTCCTTTAAAAAAGCTGATTGCACTGGTGTCCTTAAATGCATAGAGAATGGCAACGTTGCCGCAGGGGAGTGAGTAACAAGGCTTGCCCCACTTGATATCTTCGTTGAGCGGTGCTTCCAACAGCAGTGCGCGCAGCGCTTCCAGTTCCGGTTTCCATGATTTCAGGTGGTTCAGATATGCGTCGACCTTATAATTCTTTGGTTCTATCGGCATTGCAAATATCCCTCCCGATACGTATTCGTTCATAGTTGAGAAAGTTGACTTTCACGTAGTTTGATACTTTCGAGTAGTTCTGTTGCCTAGATTATATGTTCATCATATTACTTGACTATCAAATGAAACAAGGGATTGCATTTTGTCGCGCTGGTTATCCATTTCCTTTAGCAATTGAAACTGTGTGCGCGCGCGGTCGAGGTTGTGCCCTTCACGAGAGATATGGAAGTATACGTCGCCCGCGATGTGGTCGGCTAAAAAACGAGAGCCCAATTCAAGTGCCATCATCATAGCGCCAACCGGCAGCATTTCAATTTCGACTTTTGTTAAACTTTCTCCGCAGGTGGAAAGATAACCGCGCACATACGCTTCGTAAAGTTTCATATCGAAATGCACAAGGTCAAGGTTACGTTCGTCTTCGCTGGCGGTGGACGCGCCGGAACGAACGGCGTCTCCAAAATCGTGTACGCTGAGACCTGGCATGACCGTATCGAGATCGATGACACAAAGCGCTTTTCTTGTCTGTGCGTCAAAAAGAACGTTGTTAATCTTGGTGTCGTTATGCGTCACACGCAATGGAAGATCACCGGATGCTTGTAGATCAAAAAGCGTGTGCGCAAACGATTCGTATGAAAGCACAAAATCAATCTCCGGTCGAACATCCTTTACGCGATTTGCGGCGTCCGCTTTGACTGCATTGCGAAAGGCGGCAAAGCGAGCTGGCGTATCATGGAAGTGCGGGATCGTCTCCACAAGCTGCTTTGCGTCAAAATCGGAAAGTTGGTTTTGAAACCTGCTGAACGCAACGGCGCACTCATAAAATAATGCCTCGTCCGCTTGCTCAAAACAAACGCTGTCCTGCACCAGTTCATAAATGCGCCAATACTCGCCGTTTCGAACAGTATAGCTTTTTCCTTCAAGCGTGGGTACAAGTGTCAGAACTGCCCGCGGATCATCATTCTTTTTGCGAAGATGCGCGGTGACCAGCTCGATATTGTGCATCAGCGATACGGGTTCGTGAAATACGGACGTATTGATCTGTTGCAACACATAGCGTGAGCCGTCGCGGCAAGTGACCAATTGCGTACCGTTGATATGGCCGCTGCCGTAAGGCGCAACGGAAATAGGCTCGCTGGAAAGAGCGAAACAGGATAAGACGGACAACATGACGTAACGTGACCTCCGGTTGGTAAAAATAACGGACTTTATTTCGCTTTATGATGATTGACCTTTGTTATGCCGGCGTTCAACGCTTGAACATATGCTTTAATCCGGCAAAGAATTTCCGATTGAGCATCATAACAAGCCCCTCCACATGTTTTGGACTGAAGCCGGTGTCTCCTGACGCAAGCATGCGCAGCGGTGACTCGTAAAGCAGCATTTCGTCTTCGTCGCCGCCGATATCGCCGTCTGCCTTCCTGCGCGCAATTTCCTTTTTACCAATGCCGGTGAGAATGCGTGCAATCAGCGTATGTTGCGCTTCGCGGAGCGTGGAATTTTGTGTAAAAGGATCGCCGGGTTCGCGCTCGCGTTTTGGAAGTGGAGAACCAAGCAGCGCGACAAACGCATCGTCCGGCACGTTAATTCCATCGGAAAGGTCATAATAACACGGCGCGCTTTCCCGAAAATCCGGCACGCTCTGATCATCATCGGGTTCCGCCGCGATTGTTTCGCATAAACGTACATTTCGACTGGACGATGAGATGCGTATTTCGTATTCTCCGCCTTCAACGCGCCAGTCGGACGCTTCCGTATTATAGTAACTAAGATCGCGCCGTGTCAACGTGAAGCAAACGGGTGCTGTTTCGCCGGGCTGAAGAACAACTTTCTCAAACCCTTTCAATTCCTGTTCTGCGCAAAACATCACATCCGAATTATGCGAAACATAAAGTTGCACAACTTCGCTTCCGGCACGCTTGCCGGTATTTGTAACGTCACAGGAAATCGAAAGCGTCTCGCCGGTGTTAAGGGCGTCGCTGTTGATCGTTAAATTTTTATAAGAAAACGATGTGTATGAAAGACCGTAACCAAACGGATAGCGCACGGGACGCTTTGCCGTATCGTAGTAACGATAGCCAACGAAGATGCTTTCGCGGTATTCGACCGTGTGCGGATAGCCGGGGAAGTATGCGTAGCTCGGATTATCCTCAAGCTCCATAGGCCAGCTCTCCGCCAGCTTTCCGCCGGGGTTGACGTTGCCCGTCAAGACGTCCGCAATTGCGCCACCGACCGCTTCGCCGCCAAGATAGGCCAGCAGGATTGATTTTGCACTGGATTCCCAACCCATATCGATTACCGATCCGCCCATAAGCACGGCAACAACATTTGGATTGGCCTGCTGCACGCGACGAACCAGCTCGATGTGACTCTTCGGCATGTTGAGCGTTTCGCGGTCAAACCCTTCGGATTCGTAACGGTCCGGCAAGCCGACAAAGAGCACGGCAACGTCGCATTTTGTCGCTAACCGGATGGCTTCGGAGAGTAAAGCTTCGTCCGGTTCATCACGTTCCGGGTCATAGCCGGGTGCATACTCTGCAGAGACACCAAGATTTACAAGTTCATCAAACGGACAATCGACCTTTATGGGAACGACTTTGGAACTGCCTGCGCCTTGATAACGTGGCGTTTTTGCAAATGTGCCGATGACGGCAACAGATTTGTCTTTTTTTAACGGCAACAACAGTTCTTCGTTTTTTAATAGCACCATCGATTGTGCAGCGATATCACGCGCAAATGCATGGTGTTCTTCAAATTTATGTTCAAGCGGCTTGCGATCCTTGGCACGCAAGGTCAATGCACATACGCGCTCTGCGCAGCGATCGACGTCATTTTCGCTTAAGTTGCCGTCGGCAACGGCCTTCTCAATCAGCTGGTCGCGATAATCATCGACATACGGCATCTCTACGTCGAGTCCGGCAGCAACACCCTTAACGCGATCGTTCACGGCGCCCCAGTCGGACATAACGAGCCCTTGAAAGCCCCAGCGGCTTCGCAAAACATCGGTAAGAAGCCAGTGATTTTCGCTTGCATGTTCA
Source organism: Christensenellaceae bacterium (assembly GCA_963665515.1). Lineage (GTDB taxonomy): Bacteria > Bacillota > Clostridia > Christensenellales > CAG-138 > UBA7703. Next base: position 2,897,876 of record OY762278.1, on the reverse strand, counting down.
CCTTTCACGCGATTGTATGAACACATCACCGTCCACGGATGCGATTTTTTAACGACCCGTTCAAACGCAGACAGGTAAAGTTCGAAAATGGCACGGTCGTCCGCGACGGAATCGACAATTAACCGGCGTAGCTCCTGATTATTGAGCGCAAAGTGTTTCACGCATGCGCCGACGCCCTGACTTTGCACGCCGTCTACGTATGCGCTTGCAAGCTCTCCGGATACGACGGGGTCTTCGCTGAAGTATTCGAAGTTCCGTCCACAGAGCGGGCTGCGTTTGCAGTTCAAACCGGGGCCGAGAATGACGGAAACGTCTTCTGCACGGCATTCTTCTGCAATCGCGGTGCCGAGTTTTTTAAGAAGATCGCGGTCAAACGAACAGGCGGAAGCCGCGGCGGTTGGAAAGCATGTCGCAGGAACAGTTTGCTTGCCGGTCGACGGGACGGGCAGCACTTCTTTGCGTAGACCATGCGGTCCGTCGGCAACCATTGTCATGCCGAGATCGAGGCGTTCGAGCGGTTTCGTGTTCCAGTCGTCCGCTCCGCTTAAAAGGCTTGTTTTCTCGCGCAGCGTCATTTGCGAAACAAGAACGTCTGCCTTTTCAAAAATACTGCTTATTTCCTTATTACAATCGGATGATTGATCCGTCTGAAAAGTGGAAGAATTCGAATTGTTATGCAAGTTCATACAGCACCTCCCAATAGAGGGATTATACCATGCATATGCACCGTATGAAACGATCTATTTTGAACGAAACGCAAAACGGACGGAGCGTACACTTCTGTCGATACGTCATATACACGTATGTTACATAATCACGCGCACGATCCGTTTCATCAGAGAACAAACGGCTTTTCACTGCGTAACGAAAAGCGATGGATAACGAAAAAGATCAAAAATACTACTATTTTCGATAAAAATGAGTAAAATTCATCGGAATCATTACATATACGCTACATCTGAATAAAAATATGCGTATATATTGTAACAAATCGCTTGACATACCCAAATGGGTATGATAAATTATGCCTAGGTTTAGGAGTCTCTCCCACGAAAAGGCAAAACCTGTGAAAGCAGGCGACGCAAAACTAAAGGGCCTAAGAACGCACACTGAATCAGAAAGCGTTTATGGTAGCCAGTTGCCGATCGAGTGTCCAACCGCAACGTTTACGTAACGCGGCATACGCTATTTGGCAGCTTGGCAATTCAAAAGGCAAGCTGCTTTTTTCATTGCCTAAGCGTGGTTGCTCCTGATCCCAAACCATAAACCACAAAAAAATGCGGAGGAACTAAGAATGAGCAGAAAAATTTTAAGTATCCTGATCAGCGTTATGCTGGTAGTTCTGTTGCTGCCGGGCATTGCAAGCGCAAAAGGCAACGGTCCGGAATTGGTTCTGGTTGCCAACGGAAGCGATAAATGCTCCGAGATCCAACTTAAAAAACTTGAAAACATGGTAGATAAGGCAAACAAAGAAATCGAGAAAGCTGTTGCTAAAGCACAGCATACTCCCGAGGACGACGTTGCCGAGATGCTTGTAAAGATTGACGCAATCGTTGCGGAAGTGACCGCTTATGCTGAATCAATCGGCTGCACGATTGCGTGCGATTATACCGAGTACTACATTGACGGACAGTATGTTCTGATCGATCCGCTCCGCGTAATTCCGCTGTAAACTTCGATAAGAAGGACAACCACGGCCGGAAGGATGGTGCGCGAATGATACGGGTTTGCAGAGACTTTTCGCACGTGCTCAACCAGCATGCGGCATTTATGAATGAATGTTGCACGAAAATATCCGCTTTGCCTGATGTTCATAAAATCGTGCTGTTCGGCTCGTATGCAAAGGGTATTGCAGAACCGGAAAGCGATATTGACCTTGCTGTGTTCTTTGATACGGAAGATGACTGCCTGCTAGGGCAGTACCATATGTTGGCGCGGATCTGTGCCAATACGCAGGTGGACATACAGGTTCAGCCGTTTCATGCCTATGAATTGTTTCAACCTTGTGGTATCATAGAAGAAGTGGTAACCTACGGGATTGAACTGCGCGTTTCATGAGATCCATTCGCCGTGAAACGCGTGTGGATGGGTGTGTAAATGGAAGGAATCGTATTTAACCGCCGAGGTGTTAATCAAAACGAACAGGGCGGAAATGAAGCGATTACGGCTCTCCTTGCCAAACAGGGAGACCTTGAGATTATGTCGCAAACAATCGGCGGTGAGTCCGTTGTATGGCTGACTCCTGCTGCCGATCCTTGCGCAATTGAGTTTTTCTTTATCCATGAGGGTGGAGTGGAACTTGCGTTGGACGACGACGTTGTGGCGCTTGGTTCGGGTGAATCGTTTACGGTTTCCGGGCTGACGCGGGACATTCCTGTAAAAATGCAGGGAGATACCAAAATCGTCTATGTAACGAATTGCCCGGCGTTCGAATCTGTCTCTCAGTTTGAAGAAAGCCTGATCGCACTATTAGTACGAATCAACGAAAAAGATAACTATACCTATCGGCACAGTGCGGCCGTATTGAAGTACTCCTTGAGTGTTTTTGACTCGATGGATACGGAGATTGAGCATGTTTCGCGAGATGATCTCGCTGTTGCGGCGCTGTTCCATGACGTTGGCAAGTGCTTCGTTCCGGTTGAAATCCTGCAAAAGGCAGGCAAGCTGGAGCCTTCGGAACTCCGGTATATCTTCCGGCATCCGGTTGACAGCGGCAGAATGCTGCGATCTGAATTTGGTGAACACGTTGCCGAAATCGCCATGAACCATCATGAACGACTCGATGGAAGCGGTTATCCGCGTGGACTTATGTCCGCTGATATCAGCCTCGCGGCGAAAATCGTCGCCGTGGCGGATGCGTTTGACGCAATGACAAGCGACAGAGGCTATAATAAGGTTAAGTCGTTTGAAGAATCCGCCGAAGAGCTCGATTCTCTCAATCATCAGTTTGACACTAAGGTTACAAGCGTGCTGAAAGAACTTGTAACGAGCGGCATGCTTCGCAAAGAGGAGTAAAATCCGAATGAATAAAATGGACAAATGCGGTTATTGGCTCATGCTCTCGGATTATGATCTGGGAACAATAGATGCGCTGATTACGGGTAAACGGTGGGTATATGTTGCGTTTCTTTGCCAGCAGGCGACGGAACGTCAGCTAAAGGCGATGTATGTGTACTTTATCAAAGCCGAACCGCCGAAGACACACAACGTAAACTTTCTGTTTTCAAAGATTGTGGATAGCGAACCGTTTAAGAAGGAAGCGGATCTGGAAAGATTTAATTCGCGCAGAAATGAATGCGAAGACTATCTTATGGACATCATGTTCTACTATATGTCCGATTATCCGTTTTCTTACAAGAACATCAAGAGTCGGTTTGTAAACAAAGAGCTTGCGCTGGAGCTGCATCAAAAGGCACAGGACTTCGTGTTTTGGCTCCGCAGTTTCCTCCCAGAGATCGAAATCCCGGAAATTCCGGAGTAGGTACAGGAAAATTTCTTTTTGCTTCTTTATCTTCGAAAAGAATAAAGAAGTTACAACTGAATATCAAAGAAATGGTTCTTCCCATGTTAAGAGCACACCCCGTGAAAGCGGTAGTCGCAAAGCTATAGGGCCTAAAGACGTTTATTGCGTCCATGGCAGCCAGTTGCCGAATGAAGAACGCTTTGAAAGAATAGGAAACAAATCGTAACGGCCTGGTTCAAAAAGAATCGGGTGCGACGAACGTTTCTGAAAGATACTATCAGTCTATAGATAGTTCAAGCGGTTCGGGTATATTGATATCCGAACCGCTTTTTGATTTCGTGAAAACGTGCAAGGATCGCGAAACGCTAATGTGATCACCACCCGCTCGGAAGGAGGGCACAAAAATGCTGAACACGTTCCTACTGATTCTCGCCGGCATGGCCGCCGGTTCCGCGCTGTTTTTTCCGGCGCAATTCCTCTGCGCCTTTCTGCTCAGGCAACGCGGACTGGATCCGGCGATGGAACGCAAACAGCAATGGGTACTGCTCGGATGCATGGCGGCAGCGGGCGGGTTGATTGCATGGCGTGCAGGCGTTTCTTTGCGGGCGTTGTATTTGATGCTTGTGCTCCTTGTGGCCGCAAGCGTTTCGTACATCGACGCGAAACACCGTGTGATTCCGAACGAGCTGGTCATGGCGGTCATTATCCTTTCCGCTGTGTTCGGACTCACGGGTGTCATATCGTTTCAAATCTGGTCGTCGCTGCTGGGATTTATCGCTTGTTTTATCACCTTCCTGGTACCTTGTATTTGGAAACAAAAAATTGGCGCCGGTGATGTAAAGCTTGCTGCGGCGATGGGATTTGCACTCGGGTTTTCCGGCAGTTTGTACGCCATTGTTTGCATGGGCGGGTTTGTCCTGCTTTATCTGCTCATTGAGCAGCGCTTACCGGTGGCGGAACGGCTTAAGACCATGATACCGATGGGACCTTTTTTAGCGGCCGCGCTTGTTATTGTGTCGGCGATTTAAGGGTAACGTGCGATTGGCTTTTTGCAACAACTGTTTGGAAGTGCGGACATGGATGGTTTGTCCGCAAAAGAACATCATAACCTAATAAAAGTCTCCCATGGGACGATGAGCGTCCTGAACCAAAGGCGAAAGCCGAACCAAAAAATAATTCAATAGGAGGATGGAATGATGAAGAAATTCTGGAAAAACGAAAGTGGACAGGGCATGGTGGAATATGGTCTGATCATCGCGCTGGTAGCGGTCGTCGTTATCGTCGGCCTCACTGCGTTGGGCGGCAAGGCAAATACGCTCTTCAGCGGCATCAGCGACAAGTTGACACTTGGCACGACTGCTGGCTGACGACAAAACGCTTAAAAGAAAACCTGCGGATCTCGAACGGTTCGCGATCCGCAGGAAAACAAATTGATTGATAAGCTTTAGGAGGCTAAAATCATGAAAAACTTCTGGAAGAACGAAAGCGGACAGGGCATGGTGGAATATGGCCTGATCATCGCATTGGTGGCGGTCGTCGTTATCGTCGGTCTCACGGCGTTGGGTGGCAAGGCGAACACGCTCTTCAGTGGCATCAGCGACAAGCTGACACTTGGTTCCTGATAGACGAAGCCGTCAAAAAAAACTGCATGAAATCCCATGCAGAGAACAAAAGTGTATTTAAGCTTTATGGAGGCTATAAAAATGAAAAACTTCTGGAAGAACGAAAGCGGACAGGGCATGGTGGAATACGGCCTTATCATCGCGCTGGTGGCGGTCGTCGTTATCGTTGGCCTGACTGCGTTGGGCGGCAAGGCGAACACGCTCTTCAGCGGCATTAGCGACAAACTGACTCTTGGCACGACCGCGGGCTAACATGAGTAAGTGCAAAGGCGGTTTTGCTGATATGATGCACTTGTTGATGAATGAAAACGGACAGGGCATGGTGGAATACGGCTTGATTATCGCTTTGGTAGCGACTGTTGTCGTCATTGGCCTGTCTGCGGTCGGAAACAAAGCGGCCGGACTATTTTCCGGCGTTGGCGACAAGCTGACGCTTGGACAGTGAACAAAACAAACTTTGGAGGGAGCGACGGAAGATGCAAAAAAGATTATTGAAGAAGCGCCGCGAAAGCGGACAGTCGGTGGTCGAGCTAGCGCTTACGCTCCCTCTGCTTTTGCTTTTAATCTGCGGTATGATCGAGCTTGGCTGGCTGGCTTCAACACGACTGGTACTGGACAATATCACGCGCGAAGGCGTCCGCGCAGGAATTGTAGCGACCAGCGCCGCGACTAACACGGCGGACGTGACGGCGCGCATCAACGGCATGAAGCCGGACTATATGACAAATGAACTTGGCATCACCGTTACGTATTCAGACGCCACAAACTTCCGATCGGGAGATATCACGGTTGTTACGACCTACGACCTGCCGACAATAACGCCACTGACTGCGTTTTTAACTTCGGACGGCGTGTTCCATCTGCAGGCGGAGTGTACGATGAAGATGAGTTAGCGACTCATCGAGATGATTTAGATTTTTGTGTTCCCGGGGTAGTGCGAACTGCCGCAAGTCCATAAGGAGGGACGCTGCAATGAAAGTTTTTTTCCGGAATTTGCTCCGGCGATTAAAAAAAGAAGAACGCGGCGATTCGATCATTATCGTTGCGCTGGCCATGACCGCGCTGCTCGGCATGACGGCAACGGTGACCGACCTCGGCACGGCTTATGTAAAGACGGCACAAACGCAAACGGCGGTTGACGCGGCTGTTATGGCGGCGGGGTTAAAGCTTCCAATCATAAGCACGGATGCAACGGCGGTTGTGGAAGCGACGGCGATAGCCCGCGAGTACCTTGGCAAAAACGGTGTGGACGATCCGGAAAACGCATCCGTTGTGCTTGGTGAACTCAGCGGCGGGAAATATCATTCCATCGATGTTACGATGGCGGCGACAAGCGAAACATATTTTGCAAAGGTATTTGGTATAGAGGAAATTTCGTTCAGCAGAGCGGCGCAGGCACGTGTTGTACCGTGCACCGCGCTGTCAGACCTTGTGCCGCTTTCCATTGAGGAAAGCACACTTTCAGAAATGATTGCAAGCGGTTCAACGCAGCATGCTATCTTGAAATATGGATCAAACGAAGAGGAAGTTGTCGACGGCGCATTTGGCGCGATTGACCTCGACGGCGTGAAAGGCGGCGGCGCCAACGACTACACAAGCTGGCTGGCAAATGGATATGAAGGCAAACTGTCGATCGGGACTGTGCTCCCGGTTGAAGACGGTAATATGACCGGTCCGACCGTTTCCGGAATTGCCACCCGGTACAATTCATGCACGCATTATCCTTCGATGGGTGGATGCACGATTGCGCACTATGAGGCTGACTGTCCGCGTGTAATGAAAATACCGGTTATTACATACACTGACGCCCAACATAAATACGTAAAAGTGGTTGGCTTTGCGGCGTTTGTCTTGGAAGACTATTCAACCTACGTGGATGAAGGTTGCGTCATCGGAAGTTATGTAAACATGGTGAACATTGGCGCGGCGGATGGAGACTTGACTGGAACTGCGCCAAGCTTCGGCGTATACAGCCTGGTTTTGAGTAAGTGATCGAAACAATACGGGCGGCTGAAAAAAGCCGCCCGACATTGATTATAAACAGTTGGAATTTATTACGGCAAGTGGATAAAACGTTTGCCGAAACGATGGAACGGAGGGAATGCGGATGAAAAAGGTTATCCTTTTTGCACTGATTATGGCAATTGTCGCGGGTGCACTGCTCTACTTTTATCTCGACAATCTTGAACAGGATACGGTGGTCGAGGTTGTGTATGAAGACGTACTGGTGGCGGCCGTCGATATTCCCGCATATTCTGTCATTACGGCGGACATGCTGACCCTAACTCAAGTTCCGGAAGGCACTTCGCATCCCTTGGCCGCGCATTCCGTAAGCGAAGCAGTCGGGTTTGTTACCGAAGGGCTTATCGTTGCTGGTGAAGAGATTCTGCCTTCAAAGCTAAAGCAGCAAGGTCAGGATGACAGCGGCATGAGTTACATTATTCCGGAAGGCATGCGTGCGGTCACAATATCAGTGGATGAGGTGTCCGGTGTCGCCGGCTTTGTACAGCGTGGTGACTATGTGGACGTGCTAGCGTACACAACAACGACTTATGATCCTGAAGAAACTACCACTACGGAAACGACCGATGGAACAACGGAAGAAGAGGAAACAGAACAAGGAACGACTGTTGTGGCTGCACAGAATGTATGCGTTGCAGCTGTTGGAACGTCACTAAAGGATTCAGCCAGCGCAGACGGAACAACAGCGGAAATCTACTCCAGCATAACCCTTTTGTTAACGCCGGAGGATGCAATGCGCGTCATTCAGGGCGCAAAGAGCGGTATTGTTACGATTGTTCTTCGCGCGTCCGGTGATCACGAAGCGAATACAGAAGATCCGATCATCAATGATTCCTTGTTGGAAGAAGCGGGCTAAAGGGGACGAAAGATGGATAGCGTACGAATCATGCTTGCGGCATTTGCCGCGGATGACAAAAGAACAGCGGCCGGCTTGTTGCAGGATGAAGCGCTCCGCATCGTCTGCTCCCTGAAACCCGACAAGGACGGCCTGAAGAAAGCGGGTACACAGCCTGCTGATGTGCTGTTGCTATGCACAACGGCTATTCCGGAAGTCGAGTTCGACTTTGCAGAACGCATGTATACAAGCCGCAGCGATGTGACGATCCTGCTCATGACGCCGAAACCTTCGCCGGAAGACGTTATGCAGGCGATGGAATGCGGTATTGCTCGCGTGATCGACATGAACAGCCCGGTCGACGAAATCAAGACCGCCATCATCACATCCGCAAGCCGTGATCAATATCGCCGTAGCAGCATTGCAAAAATTGCGACCTATGATTCGCGAATCATTCAGTTTTTCTCGGCAAAAGGCGGCGTTGGGAAATCAACGCTTGCGGTCAACATGGCCTGCGCACTTGCCGCGCAAAACAAAAAGGTAGCTTTGATCGACCTGAACCTCCAGTTTGGCGATATAGGTGTTTTCCTTGACATACCAAAGGGTGATACGCTTGCAGACATGGTTGAAGAAAACAACTTTGAACTGGCAACGCTCAAGACATACTTAATTCGACACTACAGCGGTGTTATGGTGCTTCTTGCAAGCAGCTCACCGGAGTATGCAGAGTTGGTCAAGCCGGAGCATATAGAGACGATACTTTCAACGCTTCGCACGGAATTTGACTATATCGTCCTTGATATGGGCGTAACGCTCAACGATTGCTCGGTCGCCGCCTTTGAAATGACGGACACGATCTATTTCGTTGTGAATGAAGATATTGCTACGCTTCATGACGCAAAGCGCAGCATGAAGATACTGGAAGCGCTGAACCTTGGCGACAAGATTAAAGTTGTCGTCAATCGCGATGGAATGAGCAACATTAAGATCAAAGACGTTGCGAATCTTTTGGATTGTTCACCGGCACTGGTGATTCCAAACGATCCGAAAGCCGCCGTCACCGCAATCAATCGCGGGATTCCGATGATTTCCTGTGCGCCGCGATCAAAGGCGTCGGGTGCAATTTTAAAGTATGCAAAATTTTTAACGAGGAGGGCATAACGCGTGGGACTGCTGGAACGGCTTGACAAAAAAACACTGGCGGCAGCCACTGCGGCGGCCTCGGCGGAAATCGATGAGCTTTCCGCACTTCGTGACCGTGTACATCTTACTGCCGTCGAAATGCTCAACAAGCGTGAGGAGAAGCACGGCGGCGTTACGAACGAAGCGGATACGCGCGCGATTATCGAGGCCGTATTGGAGACACAGGCGGCGAACATGGCTCGCCCGGAGCGCATGCGAATTGCGGGGGAGATCTATGATTCAATTCGCGGTCTTGGCCCACTGGAACGACTGTTGATGGACGATTCCATCAGCGAAATCATGGTCAACGGCGCAAAGCAGGTGTTTATTGAGCGTAAGGGCAAACTCGTTTTGAGCGACGTAACGTTTTTTGACGACGAACAGCTGCTCAACGTCATTGATCGAATCGTATCCCCGCTTGGCCGTCACATCGATGAAGCAAACCCAATGGTGGACGCACGTCTTGCCGACGGTTCGCGTGTCAATGCAGTAATTCCGCCGCTTTCGCTCAAAGGACCGCTGCTGACGATACGTAAATTTTCAAAGAGCCCACTGACCGTTGAAAACCTGATCAGTTTCGGCAGCTTGACTTTTAAAATGGCTTCGTTCCTCGAGGCCTGCGTAAAAGGACGACTGAACGTCGTTATTTCCGGCGGAACCGGCAGTGGCAAAACGACGCTTCTGAATGTGCTCTCGGCCTACATTCCGCATAATGAGCGCATCATTACAATTGAGGACGCTGCCGAAATTCAACTGCAACAGCAACACGTGTTAACTCTGGAGTCCCGCCCGGCAAATCTTGAAGGAACGGGGCAGATTGCGATCCGCGACCTTGTGCGAAATGCTTTGCGTATGCGTCCCGATCGTATTGTCGTCGGCGAGGTGCGCGGCGGCGAAGCACTGGACATGTTGCAGGCGATGAACACAGGACATGACGGATCCATGACAACGGGACATGCAAACTCAACGCGCGACATGTTGTCCCGGCTGGAAACCATGGTGCTCATGGCGGGTATGAACTTGCCGATACCGGCAATCCGTCAGCAGATTGCGTCTGCAATCGACATCATTGTTCAGCAGTCACGTATGCGCGACGGCACACGCAAAGTGACCAGCATCAGCGAAGTGCTTGGCATGGAAGGCGACGTGATCGTTACCCAGGAAATTTTCAAATTCGATCTAGGCGACGGACGCACACAAGGGCGCTTTAAACCAACCGGAATCAAACCGCACTGCTGCGATAAGCTCTCTGCGGGCGGCGCAGGTGTTAAAGATGAATGGTTTGTATGACCAAGTAAATATGGACTTTTAATATGACAGACAGGAAAGGAGGCGGGGATTCGAATGATCAGAACGATTTTAATCATCGTATTTGCTTGTGCGGCATATTTTATGTTTTATATCGTTGCAATGCTTTACACGAAACATGAACGAGCTTTGGAAAAACGAGTGCGGTCGTTTTTCGATACAAACCTGGAAACCACGAGAACTCGAAAAAGCCGAACAAAAAACAATCGCGCCCGCCTACACAGGTTAGATAAAATTGCAGATGAACTTTATGTCGCAGGCATCGCGCTTCGCGCTGAAGAATTCATCACGATTTGGGTAATTTCTAGCGCAGTTATACCAGCTTCCGCTTTGTTCCTTGGCGCGCCGATGAGCCTATCTATCGGTCTGGTAATCGTTGGTGCTGCCGCACCGATCGGATTTGTGGTCATCAAGCGCAACCGCCGACTGGGTATGTTGGGTAAGCAATTATCCGATGCGATGAACATTATCTGCAACGCATTGCGCGCAGGCCTCTCGTTTCAAACAGCGTTGAAGAATGTGGCAGAGGAGATGGAAGAACCAATTTCACGTGAATTCATGCGCGTGTATCGCGAGACGCAACTCGGAATGCCGTTGGAACAAAGCCTGAATCGTCTTGTTGAGCGGACGAAGAACCAGGACTTGGATTTAATGTGCTCGGCTGTTGTTATTCAACGGCAGATTGGCGGCAACCTTGCGATTATTCTGGAGAATATATCCGATACGATCAATCAACGAATTCAATTGCGCGGAGAGGTGAAAACCCTAACCGCCGCAGGAATGCTCAGCGGATACATTGTCGGAGCGCTGCCGATTTTCATTATTGTCCTGCTGATGTTTATTAACCCTGGCTATATCGACATGTTTTTTACGACACAAGAAGGTCGCATCATGCTGATCATTTCGGTCGTGCTTGAAACAATTGGATTCTTGATTGTCCGCAAGATTGTGAATATAAAGATGTAGCAACCGTGCTTGCAGTGAAAGCACGCATTGAAATTAACCCAAAGTAAAACCCAACACGTAGGGGCAACAGAATTGGAAAGGAGTGTTTTTGATGCGGCTGGTAGTGCTTGCGTGTACCGCAGCAGTATTTTTTATCTTCATTGCATTGCTTAACGGTCTCGGTCGTAAAGGCGACGCAATGCGGCGCCGCTATGCGCAAGTAAAGGATACGGAACGCTCCTATAGCGATGACGAACTAAAAAAATCGTTCTCGGAACGTGTTCTGCGCCCAACTGTCAAAAAAATTTCCGAACGTGTCAAACGGCTTGCCGGTAAGAGTCGTTCTCCCGGGCCAAGCAAATCAAATGTAAAGCTCGGAAAACAACTGAAAAGCGCCGGGGTCAATTTGAGCGTTCAGGAGTTTTCGTTTATCAAAAGCATGCTTGCTTTGATTTTTCTCGCAGGCGCGGCAATTCTCTATTTCGTACTGCCGATCGATCAGATATTCAAAGTTCTAATCATGCTTGTAATGGTCTGCATTCCGGTCTTTGGGGCTACCTATTACTTAAGGGGCCGGGTTAAACGCAGAAAGGGAATGATAGTGCGTGACCTGCCCGATGTGATGGATTTACTGGTAGTTAGTGTAGAAGCCGGTTTGGGTCTTGACGCTGCTATTGTCAGACAGTATTCTAAAAATAAATCTGTCGTTTTATCGGAACTCAACAGCGCGATTAAGGAAGTGCAGATGGGTGTTCCGCGCAAGGTTGCGCTGAAGGAAATGGCAGATCGTTGCGATGTTAAACAGCTTTCAGCGTTCGTTACCGCTTTATTACAGGCAGAACAACTCGGCGTGTCGGTTAAAAGCGTACTCAGCACACAATCCGAGCGGTTACGCGTCGAGCGCAAACAGCGTATTCAGGCGAAGGCTGCAAAAGCACCGATTAAAATCATGTTACCAACGGTTATGTTCATCTTTCCGGTTATTTTCATCATTCTGCTGGGACCCGCTGCGGTCAACCTGATAGCTACGTTTAGGTAATACATGAAGTAATTTAAAAATGGCAAGGAAGATGAAAAGGATTTAGGAAAATGAATACGGTCGCGATCAAAAAGGATGGAGAAACACTTATAAGGGCAATGAATGCCAATCGCTATTTTCTCCGATTGCGTGGATTGCTCGGACGGGAACTGCATAAAGACGAAGGGCTGATTTTAACGCCCTGCAGCAGCATTCATACGTTCGGGATGGCATATGCGATCGATGCGGTCTATCTGGACAAAGCAGGCTATGTGCTGCGCGTGGACGAAGCGTTGCCGCAAGGGAAAGCCTGGCCGGGACAGCGAGGCGCAAGGAGCGTACTGGAGCTACAAGCGGGAACTGCAAGCACAAAAGGCATACACAAAGGAGACCGACTGGAGGTAGTGTAATGGGCAGCGAACGGGACAACCGAAATAGAGGCGTGGACGCGCTGCGCAGCCGCATGGATGCGGACGCGCGCTTTCACCGCGTGCTGCACGGCTACGACCCGGATGAAGTGCGCGAATGCCTGGATGAAATGAAGATGGCTTCCGCCCAGCAGACGAAGGCGGCAAGGCAGGAGCAGGAATCCCTGCTTGATCAGATTGAATCCATTAAAAGCGAAGTCGAAGCGCGCAACTGTGCGGTGAATACGCTTAAAGAAACAATTTCACAAAAAGAAGCTGAATTGAACGCTGCGGGTGAAAAGATCGCTACGCTGCTTACGCATATTAAAAAGTACGAGAGCGAGCGGCAAGGTTATGAACGGTTGCGTGGCGCGGTGGACGGCGTTCGTGTGGCAAACGAACGCGTGCAGACGCTTGAGCGCGAGGTTCAGCAACTAAGAAACGCGCTGTCTCAGGCAGCCAGCGTCGGAGAGACATGGAAAAAGGAGCGCGCACATCTTGTGGACGAAAACGCGCATATGCGCGAAGAGATCAGCCGACTGCGTGCGGAAAGTATGCGCCTGACTGCCGAGCGCGACGAGGCGAGGAACTATGCATACATGGCGACGGTAGAAGGCCGCGCTGAGAGCGATCATACGCCGGTACGCGAGACATATGTAAGGCAACAGTCTCCTGAGCCGCCGCAGCAGGCAAGTATACCGCCGCAGATAGCGGACCGCCTTGCAGATACGTTTGCAGAAGCATATGCATTGATCAATCAGTTGCGCAATGGCGAGGACCCTAAGAACGAAGCATCGCAGCACGATAGCCGCCCGCATATGCAGGTGCTTCGCCCGACAAACGACCGTGGTCGAAGATAATCTATGACGAATCGACGGCTTTATGACGATTTTAGACGCCCGTGCGTCTTCTTTGTGTATCCAAAACTATGGCGAAAATCATATCGAAGTTTTTGATGAAAAGCCCTTGCATTTTGATAGGGCTTGTTGTATCATAATCAAGCGGCTTGGGGCATTAGCACAGTTGGTAGCGCGCAACGTTCGCAATGTTGAGGTCGGGGGTTCGAATCCCCCATGCTCCACCAGGCTCTGACAATTGTCAGAGCCTTTTTTTATATGGACTATTTGCGAATTGAATATTTGACTTTAATGTGCTTCGTATTGGAATAATAATACGCTTGCCAGCCCAAAAGAAGACAATGTTGTTACTATGAGGACAAACTTTCCTATACACATCGCAAAACTTGATTGTCAAACTATTGTCGATATTTACATTTGATCGCGCGTCAAAATTCTTATTCTTTTCACCAATCTAAATCTAGCCCCCAAAGAAACAACGCCAGCAGGGAATTTTGGTAAACGTAAAAGATTAAAAAAAGCTGCCCCGACATTTCGGGGCTGAATAAGCACCAAAATGTCGCTACAACGCTAAGGTAAGTCAGCTGCCAGGGCCTGTTCGAAATTCGAAAATGTATGCAGGCTGCACACCATATCCGCTGCCAGACGTGTTAGTATAATTTTAAAATGAGCGCTCTCCTGACATTCTCTGATAAATTCATACACCAACCAATACAATTTAACCGATGCAAACAAAAGAAAGGTTTCGATCAGACAAACAGGGATATTACGCCCATATACATACCGGTGAGCTTCAGCTACAAACGTCTATTCTTTTTGTCATAAACAATGAAATAAACCTGTAATAAATGGAGGAGGCATTATGAAAAAGACACTGTGTTTGATGGTGGCAGTCATGTTTGCGGTTATGCTGGCGGCATGTGCCAATCCTGCCGCGACGGATACGGAAACAACGTCCGGACCGGAACAGGAATCGCCGGAAATTGTTGCGTTTGCCGATCCCGTTCTGGAATCGCGCGTGCGCGAGGCAATGAACAAACCGGAGGGAGACATCACCATTTCTGAAGCGGAAGCTGTGACGGAACTACGGCTGAGCACGGATTACACGCCGAGTGAACCGGAAGAAGGAACGATCATCACGGACCTCAGCGGATTAGAGTATTTTACAAACCTCGAAAACCTTGAATTGCATTTTCATGCCGTCACCGACATAACGCCGCTCGCCGGGCTTACAAAACTCCACTCCCTCAGTCTCGGTGGGAATCCAATTGCGGACATAACGCCCCTGTCGGGATTAACAAATCTTGGCTGGCTGACACTGTTTAACTGTCAGGCACAGGACTACACACCTCTTGCAAACCTGACCATGTTGGGCGGACTTTTGATGGATCATTCAACGATCAGCGACGCGAGTATGCTTTCCGGCTTAACCCAGTTATGGTGGCTTGGCTTGTCAAACACTTCGGTGAGCGACGTTTCGCCGCTTGCGGGCTTGGTTAATCTCAAAAAGCTGCAGCTGGAAGGATGTCCAATTACCGATTATTCGCCGCTCGCAAATATATACCCGAATCTTGAAGAGGCTGACTTCGCAATCGTGTCGTCGCTTCGCGAGTTGGGATTTGCTCCGATTGACAACCAACCGCAGGTGGAAAGTTACAAATCCGACGAAATAATCGTACAGGTGCATCATGCGGAGTGGGGAGAGCTGGAGAATCGTGATGATATAAACGCGGTCAAACTGTGCAAGAATTATGGGGCCGAAAACGAGATCATAATCATTTACTATCCTGAAAACAGGAGCTATCTCGTGACCAGTAACACGCAAGACTTCCGATACACATATGATACCCAAAACGAACAAATAGATATGGAGTATAGCAGAGGAGATGTTGATGCGTTTATGAGCGTAGCGTATGACGAGGTTGATCCGTATCCTGTGCTGACGCCGATCAAAGATTTCAGCAAAGTTTTAACGGACACCTTTAGCGCTTCGGCCGACATACTGTATAATTTGCCAAGGGAAAAGGCCGATGCATCTGCGTCCTCGCTTGCGGAACTGGGATTTGTGATGGACGATAACGCGCATATAGCCAATTACGGTGATGACACGATGTCCATAGCAATCAATCACACCGCGTGGGGTGAAACACCGGAAGGTCTTGAATTGGAAGTGGACGCCATAACGATATATTGGCTAACGGACAGCGGCAATCGCCTGATTGTTGGCTACTATCCGGACAGTCAGACGTATGCTTTTGGTATAAGCAGAGACGCCGAAATTTTAGCGAACTATTTTTATGATCAGGCAAACGAGGCATTTACGTTTGAAACGGAAGATAGACAAAGTGTGGAGTCCGCGGTAAACGCCACACTTGGAGAAACGGATTCGGAGGATGTGCTTTTTGCACCGATCGCTTTATATAACGATGCTCTGGAAAGCGTTTTCTGCATGACCGCGGATGAAATTTTTACGCTGTCCATGGGAGGAAACGAAGCCGACAAATCCTCGTTGAGCGGGTTGGGCTTTTTTGCCGATGAGAGTACGGCGTCGTATTTGTATGAATCACATTCCGAACAGTATTATTCCGTTCAGATTTACAATCCGGAATGGGGGGACTGGGATGAAGGCGGCGACGTCAGGTTTTTTACACCTTTTAGCGAAGAATACCGTGTTGTTGTGACTTATTTCAATGACGAAGGAAAATTCCTTGTAAAGGCAGACGATAACAACGGAAGCGGCGCTTCGTATGAGTTCTTTGTTGATACAAGCGAACACATCGACGGCTGGTGCGGCAGCGATGGACTTACTGTAGAAGAATACTTTACCATCGCTATCAATAATCCTAGCATTACGGATATATACTTATACCCTGTAGATCTGATGGTTAAATTTACTGAGAAAACCTTTGGCATGAGTGTTGTCGATCTTTACAATTTACCTTTTGAAAGCTAAATCACAAGATATGGCGGCGGTGCGGACATGTGCGAATATTAAGGGAATCAATCATGAATGATCACAATAGGAACACAGAATACCTGCTGAAACAACTGCATACCGGTACGCTGGACAGTTACATGAAAAAAGACGTACCGCCGCCGCCGTTCCACGAATATATCGTGCGGATGTGTGCTGAACGGAACGAAACACGAGCGCATATCATTAAGTGTGCGGGTATAAACCGTACGTATGGTCACCAGCTTTTTAACGGCACGCGTATGCCGTCCAGAGACAAAGTTATACAACTTGCCTTCGGTTTTGGTCTCAATTTGGATCAAACTCAGGAACTGCTGGATGTGTCGCGCAACGGGCGGCTTGTCCCTCAAATTCGACGAGACGCAGCTATTCTTTACGCTGTTTTACATGAATTCGACATTGAACAGACGCAAGGACTGCTTGAAAGCTATGGAATGCAAACGCTGGGGAGTTGAAGCACAGTACAGCGGTGTTGATATTTGTGATCAAGAACCGGTAAGCTCTGAAACCTCCTTGTCTCTTTTGAAAAAGGCACTTATAATGGTAGTAATATTACAGACAAAGGAGACACGGGAGAGTGGCACAAATTAAAACGGACCGCATAACCGCAACGCTTCAGCGGCGGTTGTTTAAAGCGCCCAACGTCGAAGATTTTGTAAATGAAAACTCCGACTTGTTTGTTTCAACGCAGATCAACGAATACCTCACAGGGTTGCGCCGCGCTTCCGGGCTTTCTCCGGCGGAAATTGTGACCCGCTGCAACATAGACCGCACATATCTGCATCAGATTTTTAATGGAACGCGCAAGCCGTCGCGCGATAAGCTCCTGCAGCTTTCGTTTGGCTTCGGTCTGGACGATGAGGAAACGCAGGAGCTGCTTAAAGCTGCAAGAATGAGTCCGCTCTATCCGCGCATTGTGAGAGACGCCGCAATCCTGCGGTGCCTGCACGACCGAAAGCCTTTTAGTGAAACACAGGATCTGTTGCACCGAATGG
The DNA here is from genome assembly GCA_963665515.1 of Christensenellaceae bacterium. Taxonomy (GTDB): domain Bacteria; phylum Bacillota; class Clostridia; order Christensenellales; family CAG-138; genus UBA7703. The sequence continues at coordinate 2,880,248 of OY762278.1, read as the reverse complement.
GGTTAACACCGCTTGGCGGAGAGGACGCGTGATGGACGACGCATACATTGAAAGCATTTTAGCGGACAGCGACAGCGCACAGTATCCCGATGGTTTTATCAGCGAGTATGAAGCGCTTGAATGCTTGACACCGGAGCGGACGGACGTAACTCTTCTCGTGAAAAACAGGATTACACGCGAGCATTTTATTGCGAAGTGTTATACCGACAAGACATTGCTTTCGCATGCAACGGAAGCGGATATTTTAAAAAATTTAAACCACCCGGGACTGCCGCGGTATGAAGGCCGATTTGAAAATGATCGCATGTTGTGTGTAGTGCGAGAATATGTAAAAGGTACGCCGCTTGATCGCTATGCCGTAAAGCACCCGCTGAACGAGCAACAAGCCGTCTGCTTTGCTGTTAAGCTATGTGATATCCTCGCCTATCTGCATGCGCAGACGCCACCGGTCATCCATCGCGATATTAAGCCGCAAAACCTCATTGTGGATGATAAGGACGGACTGCACCTCATTGATTTCGGAATTTCACGCACCTATGACAAGGATGCAGATGGAGATACGGTCTGTTTCGGCACAAAAGACTTCGCGCCGCCGGAACAGTACGGGTTTGCCCAGACAGATACGACGGCGGACATTTTTTCGCTTGGCGTTTTACTTGGGTGGATGCTGACAAACAACTTTGAACGCAGAAACATCTGTGAAAACATTAAAAATTGCCGTCTAAGACGGATTGTTAAAAGATGTACGGCCTTTGCGCCGGATAAACGTTACCGATCGGTTATGCAGGTAAAAAAGGAACTTCTTAACGCGGATGGCCACAAACAAAAACTTGCCGCACGCTTGACTTGCGGCGTTTTGACCTGCGTCGCATGCCTTTGCGCCGGTTTTGTGATTGGCCGCTATACGAACGCGTCGTTGCCATACGTAAAAAACGGTGTGCGATTTGAAGAACCGCTGATTGAGCAGGCGATTCGATTGTCTCTGGGCAAGGATGGTAACGAACCGATTACGGAATTGGATTTGCTCAATGTGACGGAGATTTATATATACGGCGATCAGGCTGTGGCAGATTCGCCATCTTTTGATGAGCTGGGCGCACACATGGCGCTAAACGACGGTGTTCTTAAAAACGGTGGGCTGTCGTCTCTGGACGATCTTGCACAATTAAAAAATCTGAAAACGGTACGTATCGCGCTACAAGATTTAACGGACATTTCAGCGCTTTCCGGGCTCCGCTCGCTGGAAACAGTCGATCTTAGGCACAACCCGCTGGAAGATATCTCGCCACTGGCGACGCTGCCTGCTTTGAAACTGCTTTCTTTGTTTGAGACGCATGTTTCAGATTTGTCTGCGCTTTCTGGCTGTAAAATGCTGGAAAACGTAGACATAGGCAAAACCTGGGTCACATCTTTCCAGGCGCTGGATGGGCTGATCAGCATACGGGAGCTTTATATGCGCGAAACGCCGCTGCAAACGCTCGCCGGGATAGAAGCATTTGGGAATTTAAAAGTGATTGAACTTTCAAATGTTGCGGATGACGACCTTGCCCCGCTTTTGGCATTGCCGCAGCTGAAAGAAGTGCGTCTGGATGAAACACTCCAGGACGCGGCTGAGACTACACTGACAGATACGGTGTTTACGATACGGTATACATCATAATTTAACAATATTAAGTGATTTTCAAACAGATTATCGGGTAGCAACTTTTATTTTGTGTGAATTTTCAGTATTTTCAGAATTATAGATTAAAGACACCGTCATCCCAAACCCGCCAAGAAAGACATAGGGGTTTACATATGGGTGCAAATGTTCCACCAAACGAAGCACATCCTTCCATTATCGAAGGGTGTGTTTTTTCTATAGTGAATTCATATAGGATGCATCGCTCATTGGTATTGATATGATGCGCTTTATACGATACGATGTGAAAGCAAACTTGTTTCATGGAGACCGGCATATGGAGATTAGAAAACTAACGATAGACGATTACGAAAAGATCTATCAACTTTGGATGTCGACACCCGGAATGGGACTCAACAACATTGACGATTCGAGGGATGGAATCCAAAGATACCTGTTCAGGAACCCGAGCACTTGTTTTGTTGCGGCCGTGGACGGCAAAATTGTTGGAGCCATATTAGCCGGACATGACGGACGGCGCGGCTATATTTACCATACGGCGGTGGCACTCGACAGGCAAAATTGCGGCATTGGCTCCGCGCTGGTCGACGCCGCGATCCAAGCCTTGCAGTGCGAGGGCATCCATAAAGCAGCGCTTGTTGTTTTTGGCAGGAACGACACCGGAAACATTTTCTGGGAGCGCAGGGGATTCTCGATACGGACGGACTTGAATTATCGAAATAAGGCGCTAACGGAGATGAAAAGAATCGACACCTGATTTGGCTACCATTGCCAACCGCTATCATTGACGTGATAATGATTTGCGAAACATAGCTATGATAAGGGGATGAATGCAAACATGCGCTCGGAGCGTGAAATGATGGAATTGATTTTATCGACGGCAAAGGCGGACGATCGCATCCTCGGTGCATACCTGGAAGGTTCCAGAGCAAACTCGAACGCTCCGAAGGACATCTTTCAGTATTACGACGTTGTATATATTGTGCGAGAAACCGCAACGTTCATTCGCGAGCATGACTGGATCGACCGCTTTGGCGAACGGCTTTATATGCAGTATCCGGAAGACGGCGATCAATATCCGCACGACAGGGAGAACTGTTACGGTTGGCTCATGCAGTTTAACGACGGCGTTCGAATGGATTTGCATGTTGTCACGCAAAGTTACGCAGCAAAGGCGCTTATTAGCGGTGAACCATACCGTGTATTGCTGGACAAGTGCGATTGCTTGCCGAAAGGCGATTGTACATCCGACAAGGCATATTGGGTTAAGCAACCGGGTGAAACAGCGTTTCTGGCGTCTTGCAACGAGTTCTGGTGGTGCTTGAACAATGTTGCAAAAGGCTTGTGGCGAAACGAATTGCCATACGTGATGGACATGCTTAATTGCGTTGTGCGTCCGGAATTGATTCGCATGCTCGGCTGGCGCGTCGGATCGGAGACGAACTTTTCGGTAAATATCGGCAAATCGGGCAAATATCTGTACAGGTGGCTTCCGAAGAAATCATGGGAGCGTCTGATGGAAACATATCCTCGGGCAAGGACGGACGAAATCTGGCAAGCTGTATTTACCATGTGTGATTTGTTTAACGAAACGGCGACGTATTTGTCGGAAGAACTCGGATTTTGCTATGATGAGATCGAGGCGAAAAACAGTAGAGAATTCTGTACGCACGTTTGCCGTTTGCCAAAGGACGTCGATGGCGTTTATTGATTTGAATCGCATATCTATATGTGCTATGATGGCAAATAATTGCCGGATGGCCGGTAAACGGAGCGTTGGAGAGACGAAATGGAAATTGGCGTAAGAAGCACGGTAAAATTGATTGTTGTAAACGATGGCAAGGTGTTACTCAATCGCTGTCATGACAGGCTGAATGGCGATTACTATTCTCTGCCGGGTGGCGGGCAGGAGACGTATGAAACGCTCGATCAGGCAATCCGCAGGGAATGTTTGGAAGAAACAGGCTACTCCGTCGTACCGGAGCGGTTTGTGGCGCTGTTTGAGGAGATCAACGAAAGCCCGAAATTCCGTGATGAATATCCGCAGTATGCACACAAGATGCTGCATATTTTCCTGTGCAGACTCGCGTCAAACGACACGGTGGAGCCGAGTGAAACGGACGACTTACAAATTGCCAGCGAGTGGATCGAACTTTTGAACGTAGCAAATCTGAACCTGCTCCCGAAAATTGTAAAAGAGAGGTTCTATGACCTTTTGGAATCGGAAGGAGCAGTCTTCTTAGGTTCGGACCACTTACAGTTCAATCACGGTTAATGAGGAACCTTTTATGGAGTCATACAGGCTTATCAAACCGGACAAATCGATGTCCGCGGAGATTGCGTCTTATCGAAGAGAATTTTTGGAAACCGATTCGTCTATGGATGGAACCGGACCGCTGCGGCGCCTGGAAGACCCATTCGAATGGCTGGAATTCAACCGCCTTGCAGAGGATGAACAAACCAAACCTGATAATTGGGTTGTTTCCGAGCAGTTTGCATTTGTTCGCGAGAATGACGGTAGAATTCTCGGCATGATACAATTTCGGCATTCCTTCAACGATTTTTTGCGGCAGTTCGGCGGTAACATCGGCTATTCCGTCCGCCCAAGTGAACGCAGAAAGGGATACGCGAAGAAAATGCTGACGGCGTGCATGGATGTTTGCCGGAAATTCGGGCTTGATCGGATACTAATCACATGCACGGTTGAAAACGAAGGCAGCCGACGGACGATTTTATCCTGCGGCGGCGTTTATGAAAACACAGTGTATTACGAAAAAGCGGACGATACGCTGGAGCGGTATTGGATAGCGCTATAGTCAAAAATATTAGCTTCGGTATTGAAAAGAGCTAATGATCCCGGGCGAGAGCCCGGGATTCTATTATTTGGGACTAATGAAGAATAGTAATAAATTCTTTTGCTTTTATTATTGACATATGACGGAAACCATGTATAATGAAATCGTAAGCGACATATGTCAATAACCGCAAGGAGGTGAAAACACAATGCCGTACAGAGATGGAACCGGCCCAATGGGTACCGGAGCGGGAACCGGAAGAGGAATGGGCGGATGCTTTGGCACAAACGCAACAGCAAACGCCGCACCGTTTGGCATGGGCATGCGCCGGGGCCGTGGCTGCAACCGTGGCTGCGGATATCGCAATTTTGCCGCACAGCCAGGCGCACAAACGCGCCGCGCAATGCTCGCCGACCAGAAGCAGATGCTTGAGCAGCAGCTTGCTGCTGTCAACAAGAGCCTGGAAAGCGAAAACGAATAAGAAATGTAACGGAAGCCGCGGGAGGACGCTCCTGTAGCTTCCGCTGTATAAAAAGAGGTGAAACAAATGCCAAGACCAAGGAAATGGAGAAAAGTCTGCTGTCTTCCCGGCAACGCGATGTTTGGGCCACTCGGCGGTCCGGCTGGTAACAACGAAGCCGTCATTATGAGCGTAGACGAATATGAAACCATCCGCCTGATCGATCTGCAGGGTTTCACGCAGGAAGAATGCGCCGCGCAGATGAACGTTGCACGGACAACTGTGCAGGGCATTTATAACGAAGCACGAAAAAAACTTGCGGACGTACTGGTCAACGGACGGCGGCTTCTGATTCAAGGCGGGGACTATGTGCTCTGCGATGGCGAGGAAGAGAGCTGCGGATGTGGCGGATGCAGACGGCATCGACACGGGCCAAGATACGGACAACAGGACGAAGAATAACAAGGAGAAATCAAAATGTTAGTTGGAATTTCAAGCACGAATAACAGCGCAACGGCAGTTGTTGACCCGCGCTTTGGCCGCTGCGAATCGTTTGCAATCGTCGATACGGACACCAACGCTATCCAGTTTTTGGACAACGCGGCAAAAACCGCTTCAGGCGGCGCAGGCATTGCGGCCGCACAGCAACTGCTGGACGCGGGAGTCGAGGCCGTCTGCACCGGTAACCTTGGACCGAATGCATTCCGCGTGCTCAACGAGGCGGATATCAAAGCATACCGCGTCGGCGAAATGCCGCTGATGGGTGTGGTCAAGCAGCTAAAAGAAGGAAAACTCGAAGAAATCAGCCAGGCAGGGCAAGCGCACGCCGGCATGAACAGAGGAACGAACCGGTGAACATTTGCATTCTCAGCGGCAAAGGCGGCACAGGCAAAACGACGGTATCCGTCAACTTAGCCGCACTGCTGAAAACAGACTATATCGACTGCGATGTGGAAGAACCGAACGGCTTTTTGTTCCTAAAACCTGAGCAGATTTCACAGGAGGACGTCCCGGTAGACTATCCGGTTTTTGATAAGGAGAAATGCACGCTTTGCGGAAATTGCGCAAGTGCATGTGAATTCCATGCGCTGGCAAATACGAAAAAAAGCATTCTGCTGTTTCCGGAGCTGTGCCACGGCTGTCATGCGTGCGAGTTGGTTTGTGCGCCAAAGGCAATATTTTACCAGCAACGCATGGTCGGCGTCATTGAGCGCGGCGAGGCGAAGGGCATTCATTGTGCGCGCGGCGTGTTGAACGTTGGCGAACATATGGCAGTTCCGGTCATACGAAGGCTTCTGGATACGCTGAAGCTCGCTAATCACCGCATTCTGGACTGCTCGCCGGGCACGTCCTGCAACGTTACGACAACGCTGAAACACGCCGATGCAGCGCTCGTGATTACAGAGCCGACTGTATTTGGATTGCACGATATGGGCCTTGCGGTGGAGCTTTTGCAAAAGCGCGGCATTCCTTTTGGCGTGGTCATCAATAAAAGCGGCGATACAGATCAATTGATCGAGCGCTATTGTCAGGCGCATTCGATTTCGCTGTTCGGTCGCATTCCGTTTTCGCGAAGCGCAGCACAGGCTTACTCAAGGGGAGAATTGATCAGCGAACTGCCGGAAATGAAACCTGCATTCGAACAGATTGCGCGGAGCATGAAGGAGGCGTTTGCATGGAGTTAACGATTATCAGCGGCAAAGGCGGCACGGGTAAAACGACGGTCGCCGTTGCACTTGCAGACCTCAACCAAGATGCTGTAAAAGCCGACTGCGATGTGGATGCGCCAAACCTCTATCTGTATTACAAAGGCGAAGATGTTGAACGTGAACCATTTTCCGGTTCGAAACTGGCGGTGGTCAGTGAACAGCTTTGCTTGGATTGTGGTGTGTGTGAATCAGTTTGCCGGTTTGGCGCGATAACGGGCCATACGATTGATCCGTTCTCATGCGAAGGCTGCGGTGCGTGTGCGCTTGCATGCCCGCAAAAAGCAATTTCTATGACTTCACAGCACGACGCGGACGTCATCATGACGAAAACCAGTGCGGGTCTGCTCTCGCGTGCGGAAATGGCTGTCGGCAGCGAAGGTTCTGGGAAACTCATTACGCTGCTGCGAAAAAACGCCAGGAAAGCCGCCGATGCGGATCAGTGGATCATTGCGGACGGTTCACCCGGTGTTGGATGCGCGGTGATTTCTTCTGTCACGGCGGCAAACCTTGTTTTGATCGTAACCGAGCCAACGTTGTCCGGACTGGAAGATTTTAAGCGCGTTGTCGAGCTAAGCGAACATTTCGGTATTCCGGCTGCTGTTTGCGTCAACAAATTTGACTTAAATCCCGATGTGACCAAGCAAATTTCTGCTTACAGTTCCGAACACGACATACCGCTCGTGGGGAAGATTCCGTTTGACGAGGCTGTGCCGCGCTCAATCAACGAATTGAAGCCGATTACGCACTATAAGGACAGCGCGGCGGAAAAAGCAATATTGTTGATGTGGGACGAACTGAACACACTGATTGCTGATAACAAAACCGTGAAGGGAGCAGACTGAAGTTATGCTGATCAAAGCGCTTGTTGAAGACACCACGCTTTCTGGAAATATCGCTTCCGAACACGGATTGAGTTTGTATGTGGAATCGAACAGTAGGAAACTGCTCTTTGACATGGGAAAGACCGATCTGTTCCTTAAAAACGCAAAAGCGATGGGGGTTGATCTTTCTGAGATTGAATTTGCGGTCGTTTCCCACGGGCATTATGATCATGGCGGTGGACTGTACGCGTTTTTGCGCGAAAATCAAAAGGCAATGGTATATGTTCGCAAGCAAGCGTTCGACAAGCATCTTGTACTGCGCGCAAACGGGAAAAAGGACGATATTGGGCTCGATTTGACGTATCTGCAAAGCGGCAGGCTTATTTGGACGGGTGAGTACGAGCGCATTGCAAGCGGAATTGAACTATTTTCCAACGTGACTGAACGCGAGCTTTACTCGGAGTCCAACCGTGTATTACTAGCCGAACGAAACGGCGTCACGCTTGAAGACGACTTTGTACACGAGCAGAACTTGATTCTAACGGAAAACGGAAAGCATGTTTTACTTGCTGGCTGCGCGCACTGTGGCATTGTCAATATCGTCCGTCGCGCACGCGAATTGACCGGAAAGCCAATGAACGTTGTAATCGGCGGATTCCATCTGCACAACCCGACCTCGAAGAAGAGCGAATCGCCGGAGCAAGTCCTGAAAGTTGGCGAGGCGCTGAAGAAGACCGGCGCGGTTTTTTACACCGGACATTGCACAGGCCCCGGACCGTACCGGATATTAAAAGAAATCATGGGGGACCGGCTGCAACCGCTGATGAGCGGAAGCGTAGTGAACCTGTGAGATTTATATTTTGCAAACAATCCATATAAAACTGAAAGGCGGAAACAAACATGAGAAAAATAGCGGTAGCAAGCGAACAGAAGATGGTGACAGGCCACTTTGGCCACTGTGAAAACTTTATGATCTTCGATACGGAAGACGGGAAAATTACAAAGAGCGAGTCGGTGCCGAATCCCGGTCATCGTCCCGGCTTTTTGCCGGTATTCTTGAGTGACCTCGGCGTACAGGTCATCATTTCCGGCGGCATGGGCGGCGGAGCAATCGACATTTTCAACAGCAAGAATATTGAAGTCATTACCGGAGCGAGTGGAAGCGCCGAAGATGCCGTAAAGAACTATCTTGCAGGCAAGCTTGAGTCGACCGGTTCGGTTTGTCATGAACACCAGCATCATGATGAATGCGGACATTAATTAGAGAGAAAAGCAAAAGAGCCGTCGAAGCGATTCGACGGCTCTTTTGTTTCATGTCTCTTACTCGGAATCCTGCTCGTCGTCGACGTCCTCGGCGGTGATCGGCGCCGATTCCAGTGCGCCGAAAATTGCATTTGTGCCGTTGTCGTCAAGCTGTTCCACGGCGCGAAGGTTGCGCGAAATTGCGCGCGTGCGGGTTCCGATCAGCTGTTCAAGATCGTTGTCCGCCTGCTGGATATGCTTCCGCGAATTGGCCAGAACGATGCTAAACTTGTTGAATTCCGTTTTAACCGCACCGAGCACGCGCCAAACTTCGCTACTGCGTTTTTGGATGGCGAATGTGCGGAATCCCATTTGCAGGCTGTTGAGCATGGCAGCCATTGTGGAAGGCCCGGCAATGTTGACACGGCAGGTCCGCTGGAGCTCTTCAACTAAACCGCGGTTGACGACCTCTGCGTATAATCCTTCAAAGGGAAGGAACATGATTGCGAAATCGGTTGTGTTTGGTGGATCGAGGTACTTGTCCCGAATCTTTGCGGCTTCTTGCTTGATGCGCTGAGTCAGAGCGGCGATAGCAGCGTTAACACCTTCCGGTGAACCGGCCTCGTATGCGTCCTGAAGATTGGAATACAGATCGGCAGGGAACTTGGAGTCAATCGGCAAAAACACGGGCGCACCGTCGTCCGTTGGCAGTTTTACCGCATACTCAACACGATCGGAACTACCTTTTTTGGTTGCGACGTTAGTTTCATATTGCTCCGGCGCGAGAATTTCTTCCAGAATAGCACCCAGTTGAATTTCGCCGAGGATACCACGCGTTTTCACATTGGACAGAACCTTTTTCAGGTCGCCGACGCCATTGGCAAGCGTTTGCATTTCGCCAAGACCTTTGTAGACCTGCTCCAGCCGTTCGTTGACAAGTTTAAATGACTGCGCAACCTTGGATTCCAACGTTTTTTGCAGCTTTTCGTCAACAATTTCACGCATTTCATCCAGCTTCTTCGTGTTTTCGTTTTGCAGCGCGACAATACGCCGTTCGACGGTTTGACGAATCGCCTCAAGTTTTTGTTCATTTGTGACTTCAAAGGTTTTAAAGCGTGTTTCACTTTGTGCGTTTGCGGTGCGTTGCTGCTCTAGAATCATGCGACCGAGGTTTGATACGGTTGACTGCATGCTTTCCACTAAATCACGGCGCAGTTCGGAAAGCGAGTGCGAAAGGTCTTCCCGTAGTTCGCGCTGAAACGATTGTTGATTGCGTGCAAGCCACAATAAAACGGCAAGCACCAATATGAATGTACAGATTGATACGATGAGTGTGATGGTTTCCATTTGACCTCCTTTAGCTCAGAACAAACGCAAGTGTCAGAAGCGTTTGTGCGGCAATGTAGGTTCCCATAACGATAATATATCGATGCGGCACCGGGGCTTTAAAAGTATCGATCGAAAGCGTTGTGTCGGATACGATGAACAATATGCCGCCAAGCGCCGCAAACGGTGCAAGACCGGAAAGCCCTGAGAATGCGTACAAAAATGCACAGCACGCCATAAACGAAATATCGAGCATATAGAATATACAGGGGGCGCGAAGCACCGGCGGTAACCCGTCCCAAAGATAACGAAGCGCAATCAGCGACAACATGCAGCAAATCAATGCAAGTAAAACGAGCATATACCATGTCGGTGCGGCTGGTAAAGCACCGATCATGTAGATGATATAGAGGACGTGGCCAACGGCAAAAGCACCAAGTCCCGCGCCGAACGACCAGTTCCATCTTGGCGCGAGTAAAAATGCATCCCCAATAAAACCGAAGATGAGCGCAAGGAAAACCAGGTTGGAAAAATTAACCGCAAACAGGCGATAGCAGAGCGCAAGAAGCGGCATTAAGAGACACTTGGTGATCTTTCTAAGTGTGTGCCGACCCGTGCGGACACAAGAGTAAAGATGCACGGCAACAACGATAATATAAAACGTAAGAAAAAAGTATTTCAACCTGAATACCCCCATAAACATCTGCTCTATTAGTATAGCATAGTATAAGACCGCCGGTTATAAAAAACCGGCGGCTAAAAATGAGTATATGTTTTTTCTTGAAAAAGCAGATGGGAGGTTATTTATCATCAAAAACTTTTTTAACTTTTGCCGTATAACCCTTCCAGTCTTTGAAAGTAAAGATTTGCTTCATAAGCTGAACAGCGGCCTCGCTGCGCTCCAAATCGTTTGCATGCGGCAGATTAAAACAAGAATAAAACTTTCTTCCGGGCACATGTTTTTTATCGTTTACGACAATTGCAGTGATTGGGATATCGCGTCCAAATTTCTTTCTGATGCTGCCGTTGTGAACGACGCAGGGGATGCTATATTCATATCGAATAGATTCTTTTAGGAGGATACCGAGAAAATCGTCGATCATCAAAGCGGTGAATTTTTGCGATGAATCTTTTAAATCGAAGGCCTCGTTCAATTCCGCTGCCAAATCACCGTAGGTAATCAGCGGATACGCCTTTTCTTCGATAATCGAACGGATTGCAGCATCTGCATCCATATCTGCCGGAAGTGAAAAGTTCTTCAAACGTCCAATAAGAATTTTGGCTATTTTTAAGACAACTTTTTTATCAGATATTCGTTTTTTACTCATTCTCTAAACCTCCGCAAATAATATATCCTATCTATATCATACGATTGCTAAAAATGCAAACACAGTGGCAAAAGAGGATAATTAGTACTGAAAAAACAAGACATTTTAATATTGAAACTTGAAATAGCCAGTGTTATACTATATCGTGAAACAATTTGGAATCTGTTAATAAATGAAGGAGGAATTCCACATATGCAATATTCACCAGAAGTGGAAGAGATGGTATGCGTCTGTAAGGGCGCAAAGCATGATCCCGCTCCGATTCCTGAAGAGGGCGCATGGGTCAAAGCGAAACAAATCACCGATATCAGCGGCATGACGCATGGCGTCGGCTGGTGCGCACCGCAGCAGGGCGCATGCAAGCTTACGCTGAATATTAAAGAGGGTATTATTGAAGAAGCGCTCGTCGAAACGCTTGGCTGCAGCGGCATGACGCACTCCGCAGCGATGGCGTCCGAAATTCTGCCGGGCAAGACGATCCTCGAAGCGCTGAACACGGACCTCGTGTGTGACGCGATCAACACCGCAATGCGCGAGCTGTTTTTACAGATTGCTTACGGACGTTCGCAGAGCGCGTTCTCCGAAGGCGGACTTCCCATCGGCGCCGGCCTTGAAGACCTCGGCAAAGGCCTGCGTTCCCAGATTGGAACCATGTACGGCACGAAACTGAAAGGCGCGCGTTATCTGGAAATGGCTGAAGGTTACGTTATTGAAATCGGCCTGGACGATAACAGCGAAATCATCGGATACAAGTTCGTCAGCCTTGGCAAGATGATGGACGCCATCAAGAAGGGCGTCGATCCCAAGGAAGCGTACGAACAGAACATCGGCACCTACGGACGCTTTGACCAGGCGGCCAAGGTGATCGACCCGCGTAAGGCGTAAGGAGGCGGCTATGGCTACTTTTGAAGGATACGAAAGACGGATTGACAAGATCAACAAAGAGCTTGCCAACTACGGCATCAAAGATATAGACGAAGCAAAGTCGATTTGCGAAAGCAAGGGCATCGACGTATTCGGCATCGTCCGCGGCATTCAGCCCATCGCGTTTGAAAACGCCTGCTGGGCATACACGGTTGGCGCAGCTATTGCAATCAAAAAGGGTGCGAAGACCGCTGCGGAAGCCGCCGAAGCAATCGGCATCGGCCTGCAGTCGTTCTGCATCCCCGGAAGCGTCGCAGACCAGCGTAACGTTGGCCGCGGCCACGGGAATCTTGGCGCTATGCTTCTGCGCGAAGAAACCTCCTGCTTCTGCTTCCTCGCAGGACACGAGAGCTTTGCCGCCGCAGAAGGCGCAATCGGCATTGCAAAGACCGCCAACAAAGTCCGCACGAAGCCGCTGCAGGTCATCCTCAACGGACTCGGCAAGGACGCGGCGTACATCATTTCCCGCATCAACGGTTTTACAAGTGTTGAAACGGACTATGATTACAAGACCGGCGAACTCAAGATCGTCTCCACACGCGCATTCTCGGACGGCGACCGCGCAAAGGTTCGCTGCTATGGCGCGGACGATGTGAACGAAGGCGTCGCCATCATGCGTCACGAAAACGTGGATGTTTCCATCACCGGTAACTCAACGAACCCGACGCGCTTCCAGCACCCCGTCGCGGGCACATATAAAAAATGGTGCAACGAAAATGGAAAGAAGTATTTTTCCGTAGCAAGCGGCGGCGGCACTGGCAGAACGCTGCATCCGGACAACATGGCTGCAGGTCCCGCTTCCTACGGCATGACCGACACCATGGGCCGTATGCATTCCGACGCACAGTTTGCGGGCTCCTCTTCGGTCCCGGCGCACGTTGAAATGATGGGTCTTATCGGCATGGGAAACAACCCCATGGTCGGCGCAACGGTTGCCGTTGCAGTCGCAATTGAGCAGGCAAAATAAAACCTGGACGGGTTTTGAACGGCTCGTGCAAAGCGGGCCGTTCTTTTTTGGCTCAATATTGCAAACGACGTGTGTGACAAATTTCTGATTTATTATAATTTTTCAGGAAAACGATGCTGAAAGGCGCATTTGGGTTGGAAAACTTGACACATACGCATATAATGTTCATAAAGTTACAAATGATTTACCGGCAAGGGTTGCTCACGCGATCGCCTGCCATTATGGAAAAGCACGGAGGCTACCTAAAATGCACGATCACATGAATCAATCAGTCCGGAGACTGACGACCGCGGGAGTTCTTGCTGCGGCAATCGTACTGCTCACAACACTGGTGTCGATCCCGATGCCCGGCGGCCTTGGATATATCAACCTTGGCGACGCAGGTGTGCTGATCGCAGGCGCGCTGCTTGGCGGCGGCTGGGGTGCGCTGTGCGCAGGCGTGGCGTCCGCGCTGTCGGACATATTGCTCGGCTGGGGCGTCTATGCGCCCGCAACATTTTTAATCAAAGGCGCCGTCGCGCTCGTTGCGGGATTTTTGTTTTCCAAGACTGAAAAGGGAATTCGATATCTCTTTTTCTATATTGCCGCTCTTATCGTCCCGCTTGGATACTTCCTCTATGAAACGGTGCTCTATGGCTATGCGGCAGCCATTCCGAACGTTGTATTTAATACGATGCAGTGTATCATCGGCGCGGTCGTTGCGCATGCTTTAACGATGATGCTGAAAAAGACAAAACTCTTTTCTACAGAAAATGTATTGCTGCCCGTTTGCGCCGAAATTTTACGTGAGCCAAAAAACGGTCCGGACGTAGTTTTAATTGCAAAACGCGAACAATCCGACGCGCTGGTGAAAGCCGGCGACATGCTGTCGGTTCAGGGTACCACGGCGCGACTGGTCATCATTGACGACGCCTCCGCCTTCGAGCGCTTGAATGCAACGCAGATGGAGCATTTTTTGCCGAGTGACAAACCGTATGTGCGCGTGGACGACGCCGAAGCCACGCCAAAGACGATCATGCAGGCTGCACTGGAGACGTTGAAGCCATGATTTACGATTCCGCCACCGACTTAATTGGAAAGACACCGCTGATGCATGCAAAACGGTTCTGCGTGGACGCGGGAACGGATGCGGACATCATCGTAAAACTCGAAAACAGGAATCCGGGCGGCAGCGCCAAGGACCGCATTGCGCTGAACATGATCGTTGAAGCAGAAAAGCGCGGGGAGATCAAGCCCGGTGATACTTTGATTGAGGCGACAAGCGGCAACACGGGCGTAGGTCTCGGCGTTGTCGCCGCCGCGCGCGGCTACCACGTCGTATTGACCATGCCGGAAACCATGAGCGTTGAGCGCAGAAAGATTTTAAGTGTGCTCGGCATCGAGATCGTCCTGACCGACGGAAGCGCGGGAATGGCGGGTGCAAACGAAAAAGCGGAAGAATTATTGAGCGAATACCCGAACAGTATTCGAATGATGCAGTTTGAAAATCCGGACAATCCCGCCGCGCACGAAAAGACGACGGGACCGGAGATATGGTCGGACGCGAATGGCAAGCTGGATGCAGTGATTGCAGGCGTTGGTACCGGCGGGACGATCTGCGGCACCGGTCGGTATTTAAAGCAAAAAAACGCGGCAATCCAGGTGATCGCAGTTCAGCCTGAGGAATCGCCGGTGCTGACCGGCGGCGGCGCGGGCGCGCACGGGATTCAGGGAATCGGCACAAACTTTGTACCGAAAAATTATGATCCGGCCGTGATCGATCTGGTTGTGTCCGTATCGACGGAAGAGTCGATTGAAACGGCAAAACGGTTTATGCAAATGGAAGGAATTCTTTGCGGTATTTCGGGCGGAGCGGCGCTTTGCGGAGCGCTGAAATATGCGAAAACAAGCAGAGAAAGCGGACTTAGAATCGTCGTTATCCTGCCGGATACCGGGGAACGGTACCTGTCAACAGATCTGTTTTCATAAACAATTCGGCACTTTGTGAAGAAGGCCTGAAATATAGTTCACAATTCAATACGAGACCGGTATAATACCGGTCTCGTATAATACTATATATAGTGGTAATCGCTCCGAATCTTGAACATTATATTACAATATTTAGATTCCTATTGCAAAAATGATTCGAATTCCGTAGAATTTTAAATCGGGAGACCGCTATGGATTATTATGATATTCGACGGTTTTTTAAAAGACTGAAACACAAATTCATCATGTGGCTGAAACGCGTCTTGCGCTCAATGTACTTCATGGGTAAAACGACGTGCTTGTTTATTGCGTTTTCAACTATCTTTGTATTGATCGGTATCATCCTGATTTTCTCAATTCCAAAGACACGCAACAATAAAGCCGAGGCAATGGCCGCGGAAGTCGCCGCGTTGACAACGGCTACACCGACGGTTTATATTACGCCGTCTCCAACGTTGACACCAAGTCCGACACCGACGGTCTGGATTGAGAAAGGTGAGGAAGGCGACGACGTTTTAGCGCTGCAAAAGCGCCTGATGGAACTCGGTTATCTCGCAATTGATGAACCGACAAGTTATTATGGCAACGCCACGCAGTATGCCGTCGAGCTATTTCAGCGGCAGCACGAACTGCAGCAGGACGGCATTTGCGGAGAGCAGACGGTTGCGCTATTGTATTCGGATGAGGCAAAACCATATGTCATGTATGAAGGCGCCGAGGGAGACGATATCGAATCCTTCCAAAGGCAGCTCGTCGAACTTGGTTATCTCGACGACAACCAGGTGACGGGATACTATGGGACGGATACTGTTAGCGCAGTTACAAAATTCCAGAATCGAAATCATCTGACCAAGGATGGCAAGGCCGGAGAAAAGACTCTTGAGGCCATCAACTCCGCCGATGCTCGTGTTTCCTATACGAAAGAGCAGGAGATTGAAGAGGAAAAGAAGAAAGAAGCAGCCGCCGCAAAGGCCGCGTCCGCCGAAGGCCGCATCGAGAAGATGATCAAGATCGCCAAACAGCAGATCGGCGATCCATACGTGCTCGGCAAGAGCGGACCGGATTCGTTCGACTGCTCCGGCCTTGTATACTACTGCCTGCGTCAAGTCAACGTTTATACACGAAGGCTGAACGCTTCCGGCCTCTCAAAGACCAGCAGCTGGACAAAGGTTTCAAGCCTCAGCAGCGTAAAAGCGGGAGATCTTTTGTTCTTTAAGTCCGACGACAGCAGTAGAGTCGGCCACGTTGGCATCTATATCGGCGGTGGTGAAATGATTGACGCTTCCTCTGCAAATGGCAAGGTTGTTCGCAGAAGCGCGAAGTCGTCCTACTGGCGTAGAAATTTCGTCGTCGCACGACGTCCGATTGAGTAGTTAAACGCATGCAAAGCGGCGGTGCGAATCAGCATCGCCGCTTTTTATCGCAAGTGGTTTTGCGGCAGATGGTTTGTGTTGCAATCCGTTAAAGGATACAGTATGATGTAACCCGAATATGGGAGGGAATTTGCATGGCATACCCGAATGAACTAATACGAAATTTTTCCATTATTGCGCATATCGACCACGGTAAATCAACTGTGGCGGACCGCATGATGGAACTGACCGATACCGTTAAAGAAAGAGATATGGAAGCACAACTGCTCGACTCGATGGATATCGAACGCGAGCGCGGCATTACGATCAAGTCGTCTGCAGTTCGTATGTTCTACGATCATACGGACGGGAAACGTTACATGCTTAATCTGATCGACACGCCGGGGCATGTCGACTTTAACTACGAAGTTAGCCGCGCACTTGCGGCCTGCGAAGGCGCTGTGCTCGTTGTCGACGCAACGCAGGGAATTGAGGCGCAGACGCTTGCAAACGTCTACCTTGCCGTTGACAACGGCCTTGAAGTCGTTCCCGTTATCAACAAGATCGATTTGCCGAGTGCTGAGCCGGAGCGAACAGCACAGGAGATTGAGGATGTCATCGGCATCGAAGCGATGAACGCTCCAAGGATTTCCGCAAAAATCGGCACAAACATCCCAGAGGTGCTGGGTGCGATCGTGGAACAGATTCCGCCGCCGGAAGGCGACGCGGAAAAGCCGCTGACTGCGCTTGTGTTCGACTGTATTTACGACAACTACAAAGGTGCGCTTTCGTATGTCCGCGTGTTTGACGGAACAGTAAAAGAAGGCATGCGCATTCGTTCCATGGCGACCAAACATGAATTTGAGGTGACGGAAGTCGGCGTGTTTACACCCGCGCTGCATGCAACCGACGAGTTGACGGCAGGCGAGGTCGGCTACATTGCCGCGTCAATCAAAAGTGTTGCGGAGACAAAGGTCGGCGACACGATTACATCCGCAGAGCATCCGGCGGCAAAACCGCTGCCGGGATACAAACAGGTCAACCCGATGGTATTCTGCGGTATCTATCCCGCGGACGGCGCACATTATGACGACCTGCGCGATGCGCTTGAAAAACTGAAACTCAACGACGCGTCGCTTTCCTATGAGCAGGAGACGTCTATCGCGCTTGGATATGGTTTCCGCTGCGGTTTCCTAGGATTGCTGCACATGGAGATTATTTCGGAGCGGCTTGAGCGGGAATTTGATCTTGATCTGGTTACGACCGCACCGAGCGTCATCTATAAGGTCGTTACGACTGCCGGGGAGGAACGCATGATCGACAACCCGTCGAACATGCCGCCGGTCACCGAGATCGACTGGATTGAAGAGCCGGTTGTAAACGCAACAATCATGGCGCCATCCGAATACGTTGGTTCCATCATGGAAATCTGTCAGGAGCGACGCGGCGTATTCGTGGACATGAGTTACATTGAAGAAACGCGCGTCAGCCTGCACTACGTGCTTCCGCTGAACGAGATCATCTATGATTTCTTTGATCAACTAAAGTCGAGAAGCCGCGGATATGCTTCCTTCGACTATGAGCTCAAAGGCTATCAAAAGTCGGACCTGGTCAAGCTTGACTTCCTGCTTAACGGTGATCCTTGCGACGCACTGAGTACAATCGTTCATAAAGAACGCTCATATGCAAAGGGCCGGGCGGTCGCCGAAAAATTGCGGGACGTTATACCTCGCCAACAGTTTGAAATTCCGATTCAGGCTGCCATCGGCGGAAAGATTATTGCGCGCGAAACGGTGAGAGCCGTGCGTAAGGACGTCCTTGCAAAATGTTATGGCGGCGACATTACGCGAAAAAAGAAACTGCTTGAAAAACAAAAGGAAGGAAAGAAGCGCATGCGTCAGGTCGGCACAGTAGCGTTACCGAGCGACGCGTTTATGAGTGTGCTTCGCATCAATTAGTAAAATCATGGCGGGACTCTATCTGCACATTCCATACTGCATCAAAAAGTGCGACTATTGTGATTTCGTTTCGTTTCCGGATGACGGCGCGATCGGCGACTATGTCGATCTGTTGATACGTGAAATCAAGCTGACTGCACAGGCGGAGCTCTGTAAGTGCACGTTCGACACAGTGTTTTTTGGCGGCGGCACACCGTCGCTATTAAGTGGAGAGCAGATGCAGTGCATTATGGATGCGCTGCGCGAAGCTTTCCCTATTGCGGACGACGCGGAGTGCTCCATGGAGTGCAATCCCGGTACGGCGACGCCGCAGAACCTGCGCGCATATCGCGCAGCCGGTATCAATCGACTTTCCATCGGTTTGCAGACTTCGCATGATTCACTGCTGGCCGCAATCGGCCGGATACACAATTATTTACAGTTCAAAGACACGCTGCGCGCCGCGCGGGACGCGGGTTTTGAAAATATCAGCGTAGACGTAATGCACGGCCTGCCGGGACAGACGCAGCGGGCGTATCTGGAAACGCTGAAAGTCGTTTGCGACGAGCAAGTGCAGCACATTTCTTCTTATGCACTGACACTTGCGGAAGACACGCCGCTTTGCGCGCGCGTGCAAGCAGGACAGGAGAAACTGCCTGATGCGGATGCCGTGGCGGACATGCAGGATGTGGGAATTGACTATCTGGAATCGTGCGGATACCATCGCTATGAAATCAGCAATTTTGCACAGTCCGGATATGAGTGCCGCCACAATCTGAATTATTGGTATAATGGCGAATATCTCGGCCTGGGCATTGCGGCGCATTCCGCCGTGCGTCTGCACGAGTGGACACGCTATGCGAACGTAGATACACTCAAGGAATACGCAAGGCTTGTGCGGCGCGGCAAACGTCCGGTGCGCGAAATCATACGCTTGTTCCCGGCCGACGAGATGTTTGAATGTGTTATGCTTGGCCTTCGACTGACCGGCGGCGTAAATCGCGCGGCGTTTGTAGAGCGCTTTGGCGTGGACATGACGGATGCGTACCCGAGCGCGATGGAGCGGCTTAGAAGCCGCAACTGGGTCGTTGAAACGGAAGAGTCGATTGCGCTAAACAAAGAGGGACTTGACCTGCAAAATGAAGCACTGGGATATTTTATGTAATGAGGCACAATGAAATACATTACAAATTCGGCAAAAATAGAGCGGATTGTCCACGGACAAACCGTATTTGAGCGACCGAAAATAGCAAAAAGTTGAATTCACTGGAATGTCACATTCTTGCTACAGCACTTACTTGACAGAATGGCTCGTGAGTGCTAAATTTTTGGTAATGGTTAGCACTCAATGAATAAGAGTGCTAATAAAGACTAACACGAGCGTTCTAAAGACTTGGAAAGGAGATGATCGTCATGGAACTCGACGCGAGAAAGCTCGGCATCCTGAAAGCGATCATCGACGAATACATTCTTTCCGCGTCGCCGGTCGGCTCCCGCGCGATCAGCAAGCGTGAGGGATTCAATCTTTCAAGCGCAACCATTCGTAATGAGATGGCCGATCTGGAAGAGCTTGGATACCTTGAGCAGCCGCATACGTCCGCGGGACGCATTCCGTCGGACAAAGCGTATCGCCTGTATGTGAATCAGATGATGCAGAAAGCGTCGCTCAGTAAGGATGAAGTCAAGCTCATCCGAACGCATATGACGGCAAAGCTGGACGAAGTGGAAACGGTTATGAAGCAGACTGCGCAGGCGCTGTCCGCTGTAACGCATTATACGGCCATGATCATGCCGCCGATGCTTTCGGCAAATCGTTTACGGCATATTCAACTTGTTCCATTACGTGAAGGGCGTGCGCTGGTCGTCGTTGTAACGTCGGCCGGGTTTGCACGGGACGCGGTCATCCGCATACCGGAAGATATGAACGCCGCCGAGCTGGAGCGCATTTCACACATTATGACGGAACGTTTTCGGGACTGCCGTATGGACCACATCGGCGAACGGGTATCGAGAGAGATTTCAGGCGAACTTTATGAGCGCCGAGCGTTTTTAAACTCCATGGTGGAGACGATTGAACGTAAGATTACCCCGGAAAACCCGAACGTACAGCTATCCGGTGCAACTAATATGCTGCATTATCCGGAATACAACGATGTCAATAAGGCAAAGATGTTTTTGACTGCGGTGGAGGGACGAAACACCCTCTATGAATTGCTAAAAAGAGCCAGCAAGCTGGAGTTTTCCATCACCATTGGCGATGAAAACGAAAATGAAATGCTCAAGGACTGCAGCATCGTCACGGCAACGTATCAAATCGGCGACGAGCCGATGGGATCGTTCGGTATTATCGGGCCGACGCGCATGCATTACAATAAGGTCATCACTGTGATCGATTACATGCGAAGGTGCCTGTCCGAGATGCTGACGGAAGAGATAGACGACGATTCAGCCGATCGTTGAATGAACTGAAGAGGAGAACCGTTGAATTGGACAAGAAGAAGAAACCAATCGAACCGGTCGCCGTCGAGGAGGAACTCGAACAAGGCGACGCCGCTGAAGCGGAAGCAAAAAAGCCCGTAACGGATGCGCAGGCGGACAATGCCGCGGAAGTAAAGAACGCTGAACCGGATTCTTACACGTTGACAGCGGAAGAATTCGAGGCGGCGAAGTCGCACATTGAAACCTTGCAGAAGGAGAAAGACGAAACCGTTCAGCTGATGCAGCGGATTCAGGCGGATTTTGATAACTTCCGCAGACGCAACGCAAGCATCCGAAAGGACAGCTATGAAGAAGGCAAACGGGACTGCATTAAGGAATTGCTCCCCGTTCTGGATAGTTTTGAACGTGCAATTGAGAGCGCAAGCGCCGACGACAAGAGCATGCAAGAAGGCGTTACGCTTGTACAGAGACAATTACTCGACGCACTGAAAAAACTCGGCCTGTGCGTCATTGAAGCGGAAGGATCGTTTGACCCCAACGAACACGAGGCGGTCATGAGCGAAAAGGTCGACGGAAAAGAAAGCGGCGAAGTTTTGCTGGTTTTGCAAAAAGGATACCGCGTCGGCGACAAAATCATTCGCCATTGCATGGTGAAAGTTGCAGAGTAAGATTCCAAGAAGTTAGAAACAGTTTAAATAGAATTATTAGAATAGTTGGAGGATACTACTTATGGGTAAAATTATTGGCATCGACCTTGGCACGACAAATTCCTGCGTCGCATTCCTTGAAGGCGGCGAACCGGTCGTCATCCCGAATTCCGAGGGAGCACGCACCACGCCGTCCGTCGTCGCGTTTAAAGACGGCGAGCGCATGGTAGGCAACATTGCAAAACGTCAGGCAATCACCAATCCGGAGCGCACGATCGCATCGATCAAGCGCGACATGGGTTCTTCGCGGAAAGTCCATATCGAAGGCAAGGACTACACCCCACAGGAGATCTCCGCGATGATCCTGCAAAAACTCAAGCAGGACGCGGAAGCGTACCTCGGCGAAACCGTCTCTCAGGCGGTCATCACCGTACCGGCGTATTTCACGGATTCTCAGCGTCAGGCAACAAAGGACGCGGGCCGCATTGCGGGACTTGAAGTCCTCCGTATCATCAATGAGCCTACGGCGGCAGCGCTGGCATACGGCATGGATAAAGAAAACAACCAGAAGATTCTGGTTTACGATCTTGGCGGCGGTACGTTCGACGTTTCCATCCTGGAAATTGGCGACGGCGTGTTCCAGGTGCTGGCAACCGCAGGTAACAACCGCCTCGGCGGCGACGACTTTGACCAGTTGATCATGGACTACATTGCCGACGACTTTAAGCGCAACAACGGCATCGACCTCCGTCAGGACAAGATGGCATTGCAGCGTTTGAAGGAAGCGGCCGAGAAGGCGAAGATTGAGCTTTCCGGCGTTGCCCAAACGACGATCAACCTGCCGTTCATCACGATGGACAAATCGGGTCCGAAGCATCTGGACATCACGATCACCCGTGCGAAGTTTAATGAACTGATCTCGGACCTCATCGACCAAACGCAAAAGCTCGTTCAGAAGTGCCTGAACGATGCGGGGCTCTCGACTTCCAAGGTAGACAAGGTTATCCTCGTCGGCGGTTCTTCGAGAATTCCGCTGGTACAGGAGATGGTAAAGAAGATTACCGGTAAAGATCCCTTCAAGGGCATCAACCCGGACGAGTGTGTTGCCATTGGTGCGGCCATTCAAGGCGGCGTTCTCGGCGGCGAGGTCAAGGACATCCTGCTTCTCGACGTTACTCCGCTTTCGCTGGGCATCGAGACGGTCGGCGGTGTATTCACAAAGCTGATTGACCGCAATACCACGATCCCGACGAAAAAGAGCCAGATTTTCTCGACCGCTGCGGACGGACAGACCAGCGTTGAAGTTCACGTGTTGCAAGGTGAACGCGGAATGTCCAGAGACAACAAGACGCTCGGTCGCTTTCAGCTGACTGGCATTGCACCCGCACCGCGCGGTGTGCCGCAGATTGAAGTCTCGTTTGACATCGACGCCAACGGCATCGTTCACGTGTCCGCAAAGGACCTTGGAACGGGCAATGAACAGCAGGTGACCATTACCGCGTCGAGCAACTTGACGGAAGACGAAATCAAGCGTGCCGTCGACGATGCTGAAAAGTTTGCCGATGAAGATAAGAAGCACAAGGACGAAGTTGAAGTTCGCAATCAGGCCGATCAGATGGTCTATACCACCGAAAAATCTCTGCGCGAGATGGGCGATAAGCTGGAAGCGAACGACAAGGAAGAGGTTGAAAAGGCGGTTGCCGATCTGAAGAAGACGCTCGAAGGCGGCGACACCGATATGATCAAGACCGCGACGGAACATCTCACCGAGGTCAGCTACCGTGTGTTTGGCAAGGTCTACGAGCAGGCGGCCCAGCAGCAACAACAGCAGTATGAAGGCGGCGAAGCACAACAGGACGCCGGTGCGCAAAGCGAACCGCAGGACGACGTTGTCGACGCCGACTACGAAGTAGTGGACGACGACAAATAAAATCGGAAAACCGGTTTTAGCATTCAAGAAAAACGGAGGCGCAGCCAAATGCGCCTCCTTGTTGAGAGGTAAAGGGAATTGGCAGACAAACGCGATTATTATGAGGTGCTGGGTGTAAGCAAAACCGCCACGGAAGACGAGATTAAGAGCGCATTCCGTAAAAAGGCGAAGGAATGCCACCCTGATCTGCATCCGGGCGATAAAGAAGCCGAAGCACAATTTAAAGAGTTAAATGAAGCGGCCGAAGTGCTTGTCGATGCGGAAAAGCGCGCCAAATACGACCAGTTTGGCCACGCCGCGTTTGATCCGTCCATGGGCGGACAGGACCCGTTTGCCGGAGGCGGATTCGGAGGATTCGGCGACCTTGGCGATATTCTCGGCCAAATGTTCGGCGGTGGATTCGGAGGCGGATTCGGAGGACAGACGCGCAACGGCCCGATTCCCGGCGACGATCTGCGCTATAGCATGACGATCACCTTTGAGGAAGCCGCTTTCGGTGCCGAGAAGGAGATTACGATCCCCAGGGAAGAAGTATGCTCAACCTGCGGCGGGACGGGAGCAAAACCGGGAACACAGCCGGAAACATGCAAAACGTGTAACGGCACGGGACAGGTTCGGACACAGCAGAACACAATTCTCGGCTCGTTTACGTCGACGAGACCCTGCGCGACATGCCGCGGGACCGGCAAGGTAATCAAAGACCCTTGTGCGGATTGCCACGGAAATGGTCGGGTTCGCAAGAACGTCAAGAAAAAGGTCAAGATTCCTGCCGGAATCGACAACGGTCAGACACTCTGCCTGCGCGGCCTTGGCAATGCAGGCCACAGAGGCGGCCCGAATGGCGATCTGTATGTAACGATCAGCGTCAAGAATCACAAGCAGTTTAAGCGCAAGGGATTCGACCTGTATCTGAATATACCGATTTCGTACACGATGGCGGCGCTTGGCGGAAGCATTACGGTACCGACGCTGAAAGAAAGTGTGAAATACAATGTGCCCGCCGGAACGCAGACCGGCTCGACATTCCGCCTGCGCGACCAGGGCATTAAGCACCTGAACGCAAACGGGAATGGCGACCTGTTGGTAACGGTAAACGTTGAGGTTCCGAAGCGCTTGACGGACGAGCAGAAGTCGCTTCTGGAAAAATACGCCGAGACACTGGGCGAAAGCAACGAAGGACGCGGAAAGCGGAGCGTCTTTGGCCGCTCAGGCGGTAAGAAATAACAATGACGAAACAAAAAAGCAGGGCTTTCTTACGAAAGTCCTGCTTTTTGAATACAAAGATTAATCGATCGC
The DNA here is from genome assembly GCA_963665515.1 of Christensenellaceae bacterium. Taxonomy (GTDB): domain Bacteria; phylum Bacillota; class Clostridia; order Christensenellales; family CAG-138; genus UBA7703. The sequence goes on along the minus strand of OY762278.1, from coordinate 2,855,465 downwards.
ATCGGGTTCTTCTATTGTGACTATCACTTCGGGCGATACTCCACCCGCAGGCAATGCACGCCTGTGCGAAAGCACCAACTGCATAACAAGCGAGATAACGCCGCTGACAAGCAGAATCACATAAAAGCTGACGAGCCGTGAAAGCAGCATGGCGGGGACGATAAGTACGCTTTGGAATACAACACGGAAGATCGACAGAAACGCGCTTTCCGTTGCGCCTGCCGCGCCTGGCAGCGGAAGGAAGCACACCGCAATATAAAGCACCGATTGCAGCGCCAGAAAATCAAGCACACCGTAATCATGCAAACCGAACGCACGGTAGATGAAATACGGAATGATGAACTGCAAACACATCTGCAGAACATAAATAAACAGCTCGCCGGCAAACAGCAGGGGATGACTGCGGAACACACGCGCACCATGCCGATACCGGCGTACATAGGTTTCAACACGGGCATGCGCAGATTCGGGCTTTTTGATTATACGTATTTTGGAAAGCACACGAATGACCCAGTCGGCTGCCTTGCCAACAAACGTTTTCGAAAAAACAGCAAGTCCCAGAAAGAAGATCAACAGCAGACTGACGACGACGCCAAAGAGCAAGAACCAACGGAACGGCCCGACGTTGCTGAGTACAAGATTCGCCCGAAACGGGAACAGAGCCGCGGGAACCAGCAGGACGACAAGCTGATAGGCAATGTTGACCAAAAGCAGGGAAAGCGAAGCATAGCTGATGTCAACGCCGTATGCGCACATATAATACAGTTGCATTGGCTGCCCGCCGGAAGACGATGGTGTGATGGAACTATAATACTGACCGATAAACCCGAAGCCGATGCTGCGGAAGATGGATATCGGCTCCTTGTGCAGTGTCATCAGTGAAATATGCAGTGCCACGCCAAGCATTACGATAGACAACAGCGACGCGGCGAGCGCCAAACTCAGCCAAACGGGATTGACGGAGCGTACATCGTTCCAGACGTCTGCAATGGAAGTATCGCTGAATATAACAATCATGGTGACTACAATCAGCGCGACCATTAACAGCGTGCTGAGTAACCGCCAGTGCTTTTTCTTATGACTCCGGGAGGTAGTTGCGTTTGTATCTTTTACAACACTCGCAGTCGCTTCCGGATCCTCTTGATTCCGTAGTTTTCCCATGTGTCGTATCATACTAAATTTTAGCAATAAAAACCAGATGCAGAGCGTCGAGCAATCGTGAAAAGAATATGAACGCAAAGAAAAAGACGGCGTTTATTCAACACCGTCGCTAGAAAGTGTTTGTTATTGATCGAGTATTGCGGTCTGTGACATTTTTGTTAGACTTGCAAACGTCGTTTCGTAGGCGTTGTCCAGCATGGCGCGTGCAACATCGTTTCCTACGTCACTGTCCAAAAACAATGAGCTCCAGTGTGTTTTGTTGGAATAATATCCCGGAATGATGCTGTCCGGATATTGCGCGCGCAGCAGGTCGGAAAAAGCAGGCTCCAATTTGACCGTCATCAACGGCCGGCCGTCCTTGAATTCTCCGAGCATAAGAAAAATTTTTCCGCCGACACGGCAAAGATTTGCGTTCCATGCGGCTTTTAACTCTTGCTCTACGCCGGGCTTTTGCATACAGTAACCAATGATCCAGTCTCGCATAAATCCTCTTTCTATGTTGTTTAAAAACTACAATTAAATCTCGTCTACAGTAAAGAACGCCTGCTTGCCGACTAAATCGACAAATTGTATGACGGGCTGTTCAACATCGTCAAGCGTAAAGCGAAGCGGCAGTGTCGGGTGACAATCTGTATGGACCGGCAAAAAACGTTTGCCTTCCACGGTGCCGAGCGCGGCGTACATGAGCGGATGCTTGCCGTCAAACGTCGCCTTGTCGACGATCAACATGTTTCGGCCGTTTTGCGTGGCGATGTGCGCTTCAAACTTCGCAGGCGAGCGGTCTTCAGGGTACGACAGCAGCATCTCTTGCTCGCCTTCCAAGAGCGAATGAGTGCTGGCGCTATGCAGCTGACGCGCGCGGAGCGTGTAGAGCGCGATCGGTGATGCATCCGAGGTGAGAAATCGTCTGCCGAGTTTGCTTGCGGAGGAAGCGGTCGTCCCGCTGCCGGAGAACAAATCGCAAACCAGATCGCCGGGGTTAGAGGACGCCAGCACTACACGATTGAGAAGCGCCTCCGGTTTTTGTGTTGCATAGCCGACACGTTCTTTATCCTTTTGCTGCAGATGTTCGATATCGTCCCAGACGTCACTTGGATAGACCGGCGTATCCTCATAATACGTATAGACCTTCCCGGCGGAGCGTATCGAAAAGCAGATTCGGCCTTCCGCGTCGATATAGCGTTTCATGTGGTTTCGCTTTTCCGGTCCACGTGGATGACCTACAGCCTTTATATTGAAATACACCTTTGGACTCTTTCGATAAAAGAGGATTGTGTCGTGCTTACGCGGATAATAACGTGTGCTGCGCCCGCCGGATTTATAACACCAGATGATTTCATTCATGAAGTTTGAGGAGCCGAAAATATCGTCCATCATCAGGCGAAGTTTTGCGCTCATTCGAAAATCAATGTGTAAATAAAGGGAACCGGTTTCGTTGAGCGCTTTGTGCGCGCCGCGCAAAACGGATTCCATCCAAGTAAGATATTCGGATTCAGACATTTTATCGGAAAAAACGGGCAGGGAGATTCGCTTTTTGCCGGATTTGAGTTTTATATGAAACGTGTCGCCGGTTCCGAACGGGGGATCGAGATAAATCAGCTGTACTTCGCCCGCGTGTGCGGACAGAAGCGCGTTGAACGAGTCTTCTGCGCGAGACAAAACGAACTGCCCGGGGCCGCCGTTTTTATGAAGCTCCTCCGTACAAAAAATGCGCATAACAATCCCTTCCCGTTGATAAGTTAAGCGGGCGACGGGAAATACGCGCAAACGTTATTCGTGCGTTGAATATCCGGCCGCACCTGCGACGTGTGATTCCATATACTCTTTTGCAGCGGCTGCATTATGCGTTTCGATAGCGTTATAAATCATGATGTGTTCGGAAAGAGAATGTGGTGCTCGATCAGGCAGGTTCAGTGAGCTTTGCCGTGCTTTTCGTATGTTGTGATGCAGTGAAGCAAGAATGTGGCGAATTGTCCTGCTTCCGCTTGCCTCATAGATAAGCTCATGAAAGCGTGTGTCAAGACGCACCAGCTGTTCGACGTTGTTCTTTTGCGTGTAAAACTCCATGAGCTCCACGACTTCCTTCAGCTCGGCAAGCAACTCCGGCGTAACGCGCTCTGCCGCCCAGTATGCCGCCTGACCTTCCAGAAGATGGCGAATGGTTGAAACATCGCGCAGATCCTCGCTGGAAAAGCCTTTAACGACAACGCCGCGGTTCGGATGCGATACGACAAGGTCTTCAAGCTCAAGCTGTTTCAGTGCTTCGCGAACCGGCGTACGGCTGACGCCCAGCTCCTCGGCAATCTTCATTTCTACGAGACAGTCGCCCGTTTGATAGCGGCCTTCGGCAATTCCATCCCGAAGGCTGCGGTACACTTTTTCGGAAAGCGACGCGTAGTCTTTTGAATCATAGATACCGGTCATGATACCTCACTTCCTCAGACATAGTTTAACGCGAATGGACGTGAAATTCAAGCACCGGTATACAAATATACATATATTATTTTTGTGTACAATACAGCGCAATAAAGCACGCTAAAGGATAATGCAATCATTGAAAAACATCGATAAACGGCTCGATTGACGCAAAGATGCCCCATTCATTTCACGTCGAGGTAACATGCCCGCGGGTTTATGTATTTACAGAAACGCCGCCGACTGATATAATTTTTTCAAACAAGAATGGAGGTGTGCATATGTCCGAAGAGAAAAAGACCGGCACCGAAGTGTCCACCGAGATAGCTGACGGTGGTCGTATTATATTTGCGGACGACGTCGTAGCGACCATTGCAGCGCTTGCCGTTGCAGATGTAGAAGGCGTTTCGGCTATGAGCAGTGGAATGGTGGACGGCATCAGCGAAATGCTCGGCAAGAAGAACATCACCAAAGGCATTAAGGTTGAAGTAGGCACGGAAGAAACGGCCGTTGATATTTCTGTCAACATCAAATACGGTTATAAAATTAAAGACGTCTGCGAAAAAATCCAGGTATCTGTAAAGAATGCGATTGAGACCATGACCGGTTTGAAAGTCGTGGAGATCAACGTGTTTGTTCAGAGCATAACATTTGAGCAGGCGCAACCGGAACCGTCCCGTGCGGAAAAGCGCAAAGCGGCCAAGGAAAAGGAAAAAGAAGAAAAAGCGGAAAAGGAACTGGCGGAAGAAGCCGAAAAAGAAGAAGCGACCGAGCCGGAACCACCGCGCGTGAAATAATACTTAAAAACCTGCATATGAAACACGGGCGGATTGCTCTCCGCCCGTTTTCCAAGGAGCGGGATTGATACATCATTCTATAAAACATTGCGGCGACCGGACGGGGAATTTCGGCAAGCCGTACTAGAGAAGGGGTCATACTACTATGAAACTGAAAGTGTTCGACCGCATTTTGCTGGGCATTCTTCTCATCGTTGCGATCATAGCCGCGTTCGTGCTCTTCGGCATGGCGGCAAACATCATTACGGAGAATATGGTAACGAGCTTTATCGCGCTGTTCTACATGTTTGGGGAAAATGCGATGATCCTTGCCGGCTGCGGCCTTGTTATTTTGCTGATTTCTATCAAACTGCTGTTTGCCGGGAAAAGCAAAAAAGCCGACGTCCGTCCCGCATCCGCGCTGATGAAGCAGAACGAGTTCGGCGGAACGTTTATCGCCCTCGAAGCGCTTGATACCATGGTGCAGAAGCATTGCCGTGCGCAACAGCGCATTCGCGACTGTCACACGACGCTGCAGTCTTCGGAAGAAGGCGTAACGATCGGTATTCGGTTGTCTGTTTTGCCGGATACGGACGTAGTTACGCTGACAAGCGAATTGCAGCAGTCGCTGAAAGCATATGTTGAAGGTTTGACGGGAATCAGCGTAAAGGAAATTGGGATTTTAATTGAAAACGCTACGGCGCCCGCTACCGCCGCGGTTGCGAAAGTTGACTGAGGAGGTAAAAGATGGACAACGGGTTTTGGGCGTTTGTCAAGGAACACAAATTTACAGCTATTCTGCTGGTAATCGGTTTTGTCCTTGCAATTCTGTTTTTTACGATCGGGTTCTGGCGCACGCTTTTGCTTACGCTGATTTTCGCGCTCTGTTTCTTCCTGGGGTACCTGCTCGATAAGGGTGGACTGGAAGGCGTGAAGAACTTCTTTAAAAAATTGTTTACCAAGGATACGAAACAATGAGCAGAACAACCGCGCGTGAAGTCGCAATGATGATGCAGTTTTCCAATATGCTCGGCGGCGAAGATACGCCTGCCAACGTCTGCGAAAAGACAGGCGACCTAGGCATCAAAGCGCTGGACAAGGAAGACGAGGCATATGTAGAACAAATCATTTCGGGCGTGAGCGCGCACCAAACCGAAATTGACGAATTGGTTTCAAAATATGCAAAGGACTGGTCGATTGAGCGGATTGCGCGCGTCGACCTGAGCATTTTGCGTGTCGCAATATTTGAGATGCTGTACCGCAATGCGGACGTGCCGACAGGTGCGGCGATTAACGAAGCTGTGGAGCTTGCAAAACGATACGGCGGCGAACGGTCGTATGCGTTCATCAACGGCATTCTCGGCAGCGTCGCAAAAGAGATTTCAGCGACATGAGTCGGTATTTTATCGGCGTTGACACCAGCTGTTACACAACGTCGGTTTCCTGCATTTCAGAGGAAGGCATCGTTTTCGAGAAGAGAACGATGCTTTCTGTACCGTTAGGCGCACGCGGACTGAGACAGTCCGATGCGGTGTTTCAACATGTAAAGAATCTGCCGGAATTAACGCGCGCACTATTTGAAAATGTTGAACGCAAACGAATCGCCGCTGTCGCAGTCAGCGCGAAACCGACGGCGGATGAAGACTCCTATATGCCGGTGTTTTTAGCGGGAAAGTTAAACGCGACGGCAATCGCATCCGCGTTGAATGTGCCGCTGTATGAAACAACACATCAGGCGGGACATGTGCGGGCGGCAATGTTTGCAAACGAAGCGTCGTTGACCGACGACTCGTTTCTGGCAATGCATATTTCCGGTGGCACCACGGATTTGCTGATGGTCGAACGTTCCGGTGGAAGCGTCGGACAGATTACGAAAATCGGCGGTTGCGACGATTTGCACGCAGGCCAGTTTGTTGACCGAGTTGGCGTAAAGATGGGTCTGCCGTTCCCAAGCGGTGTTGAACTTGAAAAGCTTGCACGACAGGCAACTGTGCGAACGATACGACTTCCTTCCAGTGTAAAGGGATTGACTTGCTCGTTTTCCGGACAGGAAACACAGGCGAACCGGCTGCTTGACGGTAGCGAACCAAAAGAAGAGGTCGCTTACGCCGTTTACGACTGTATGGCGCGCACGTTTTCTAAAATGCTGATTAACGCTATGGAAACATATGACTGCAATACGGCTTTAATTTCCGGGGGCGTATCCGGCAGCAAACTGTTGCGCGAGTTATTGTATGTGCGAACGAAAAAACAACTGCTTTTTGCGCAGGACGGATTATCAGCCGACAATGCCGTCGGCGCGGCGCTGCTTGCAAAGGATCAATATTTAAAAGGACGGTGAGCGGAAAATGGAGCAGGCATTAACGCCCGTATTCAGTGTTAGCGAGCTGAACGAATACGTCGGCACGCTGCTTTCCGCCGACCCCAATTTAAGCGAAATACGTGTTTCAGGCGAAATCAGCGGATTTAAGCGGCATTCGTCAGGTCATCTGTACTTCTCGCTGAAAGACGAAAACGCACTGGTACGCTGCGTGATGTTCCGGCAGCAGGCGATTCGGCTGAACTTTCGACCGGAAGACGGCATGCAGGTTGTACTATATGGAAGAGCGTCGCTTTATCAGAAGGATGGTTCATTTCAACTTTATGCCAATTACCTGAAAAAAAGCGGCGAAGGTGAACTGTTTAAGCGGTTTTTAGCGCTCAAGGACGAGCTTGAGAAAAAAGGATATTTTGATCAGGAGCGCAAACGCCCGATTCCGTTCCTGCCGCGTCGCGTGGGCGTAATAACGAGCGGCACAGGCGCCGCCGTGCAGGACATCATGAATGTAATCGGCAGACGGTTTGAGCGTATGCCGATTGTGCTTGCTTCCGTTCGTGTACAAGGACAGGGCGCGGCTGAAGAAATCGCCCGTGCAATCGACGCAATGAATGCAGCGGACGCTGCAGACGTATTGATTGTCGGCCGCGGCGGCGGAAGCATGGAAGACCTCTGGGCATTTAACGAGCTGGTCGTCGCGGACGCAATCGTAAACAGCCGGATTCCAATCATCAGCGCTGTTGGACACGAGACCGACTTTACCATTGCTGATTTTGCGGCGGATTTACGCGCGCCGACGCCGTCGGCCGCGGCGGAACTCGCCGTGCCGGAAATGGACGCCTGCTATGATGCGGTTTCGTCAATGGCTGACCGTATGCTGCGATCGCTTAATGCAAGAGTTGATAAAATGCGCGGCAATGTAAAATTATTTGCTTCATCAAACGCATTCCGATTGATGGAGCGGAGAGTTCAGGATTCCCGACTGACGCTTGATTTAACACGTGAAAATGCACTGCGAGCCGCTCGGGAACGAGTCAAGCGGGAGCGCGTATTGCTAAGCCAGGCACAAGGCAAACTGACTGCGCTCGATCCCGGCGCGGTGCTGGAGCGCGGATATGCCATGCTGACGGACGGAAATGGACGGACGATCGGCGGCGTTGACTCAATGGAACCGAAAGACTGCGTCAATATCCGCATGCATGACGGCGAAGCGACTGCGACGGTTGAAAGCGTAAGAAAAAACGCATAAAGTAGATATGACTGTTTTTGAATGACTCAGGAGAGGATAGTGGAGGGTAACGGATTATGGCAGACAAACTTCGGTTTGAGGAAGCGATGCAAAAGCTTTCCGAAATCGTTGAAAAATTAGAAAGCGGCGAAGGTTCGCTTGATGAGATGATCCACCTGTATGAGGACGGTATGGAGTTGGTTAAATCCTGCGAAAAGCAGCTGGACGCGTATGAAGCGACCATCACAAAACTGAATGAAAAAGCGGGAGGTCGAAGCGATGCTGAATGAACGGCTTTCCGCCTATTCCGAATTGACCGACAGAAAACTCGGCGAGTTGCTTTCTAACGAATCGATACCGCCCGTTTTGGCGGAGAGTATGGCATACAGCGTCTTTCCCGGTGGAAAGCGTCTGCGTCCTTCACTTTGCATGGCTGCCTGCGAGCTCTGCGGCGGCAAAATGGAAGATGCGCTATTGCCTTCCTGCGCAATCGAGCTGATTCACACATATTCTTTGATACACGACGATTTACCGGCAATGGACAACGACGATATGCGACGCGGCAAACCCAGTAATCATATTGCGTTTGGCGAAGCAAATGCCACTCTGGCTGGTGACGGATTACAATCGCTTGCATTTATGGCACTGGCGGATTGCACGGATTCCGATGCAATCCGGGCAATTGCGCAAGGTGCATTCGAAATGGTGATGGGGCAGAGCATGGACTGTAACGCCTGCGGTGGAGCGGACTCTCTGACGACGTTGCAGGATTACAAGACCGGCGCACTGTTTCGCGCAGCCGTCGGCGCGGGCGCTGCCTGTGCGCATGCAAGCGCACAGAAAAAACAGGCGTTGATTGAATTTGCAAGCGCATACGGAATGCTGTTTCAGATTACGGATGATATTCTTGACTTTGAGGGCAACTCAGAGACGCTGGGCAAGACCGTTGGAAAAGATGCGGCGTCCGGCAAAACGACGTTTGTTACGGTTTACGGGCTGGATGGTGCCAAAATGCATGCGCAGAACTATGCGCGGCAGGCAAGACGGGCAATATCGAGCATCAGCAAGGAAGCGTCGCTTTTTACGGAACTGATCGACTTTACAATTTCACGTAAAACCTGAAAGCATTCCTCAAAAGAAAGCAGGGACAAGCAAAACATTGCCCGGTCGTATTGATGAACGATACAACCGGGCCATTGGAGACGAATAAAAGAAACATGGATCGATACCCGATACTGGATACAATTAACTCAATAGAAGACTTTCGGAAAATACCGGATGCCAAACTGCCCGTTCTTGCGGCGCAGATGCGACAGTATATGGTCGAAAACGTCTCGCGCTGCGGCGGGCATCTTGCCTCCAGCCTCGGCGCGGTGGAACTGACCATTGCCATGCACCGTGCGTTTAACAGCCCGGTCGACAAGATTATTTTTGACGTTGGACACCAGTCCTACGCACACAAAATATTGACGGGTCGCAGAGAAGCATTTTGCACGCTACGCCAGGAGAACGGCATAAGCGGTTTTCCAAGACGTGACGAGAGTGAACACGATCCTTTTAACACCGGCCATGCATCCACGGCGATTTCTGCCGCGCTTGGAATGGCGCGCGCAAAACGACTGCTTGGCGAGGACGGCGTTGCTGTCGCACTGGTTGGCGACGGCGCACTGACCGGCGGGCTCGCCTTTGAGGGGCTCAACGACGCGGGACAGGCGGACGTGCCGCTTGTCGTCATCATCAACGACAACGAGATGTCGATTTCACCGAACGTCGGTGCGCTGCACCGTATGCTTGTCAATATGCGCGTGAGTCCGGGATATGTTCGTTTCAAGCGTTTTCTTGTTCGCTCGCTGGACACCGGTATGATTGGCCGATGGCTGTCGCGGCATATGGAAAACTTCAAAAATCGCGTAAAGAACTTTTTAATGCCGAATCGTCTCTTTGAAGACATGGGTTTTTTATATCTCGGCCCGATCGACGGACACGACATTCAGGAACTTACACGGATGTTTCGCAGAGCAAAGCAGCTGCATGTTCCCGTCATTGTGCATTGCGTGACGCAAAAAGGCAAAGGCTATACCTATTCCGAACACAACCCGGAGAAATTCCATGGTATCGCGCCGTTTTCCATCGACACTGGAGATGTGGAACTGCACACAAAAAAGAGCAATTCCAGCGTGTTTGGCGACGCAATGATCGAATTGGCGCAAAAAGATCCGCGCATTGTCGCCGTATCGGCCGCGATGCCGATCGGTACGGGATTAACGGAGTTTGCGGGACGCTATCCCGAACGGTTCTTCGACGTAGGCATTGCGGAGGAACATGCGCTGACGATGGCGGCGGGCATGGCCGCCTCTGGGATGAAACCCGTGGTCGCGCTTTATTCGACATTTTTACAACGTGGTTATGACCAGGTGCTGCACGATATATGTCTGCAAAAGCTACCCGTTGTGATTGCGGTCGACCGCGCGGGATTTGTAGGTGACGATGGTGAAACGCATCAGGGTGTTTATGACGCCGCGTTTCTTTCCACGATGCCGAACCTTACGATCTATTCGCCGGCGACGCAACAGGAAATCGTACATATGCTGAATCTTGCGATTGAGCGCGGCGAACCGGCGGCGATTCGCTATCCGCGCGGCTCACTGATGCAGGCGGTTTCGTCCATTCCGGTGGAAAAAGGAAAATGGGAGATTCTGGAACCCATTGCGGAGCAAACGATTATTGCCGCCGGCACGATGGTTGCGGTTGCGCTTCCGGTTGCACGCAAGATGCAAACAGGACTTATCAACGCAAGAACGATCCGCCCAATGGACGACGAGCTGCTTTCTGAGCTTAAGCAGAAAGCAAAGCGCGTGATCGTTATGGAAGAAAGTATAGATACACTCGGCTTAAGAATCACCGCCGCGTTGTCGCCTGTTCCCGTCGTTCGCATGTGCGTACCGGACAATCCGGTTTTACATGCCTGCGTTGGCAGACAACGGGATTGCTGCGGATTGAATGCGGAAACGCTTGAGCAACACTTGCGGGAGTATGAAAAATGAAAAAACGGTTGGACGTCGCTTTGTTTGAACAGGGGCTTGCAAAGAGTCGCGAGGAAGCGAAAGCACTCGTTATGGCGGGACAGGTATACCTTGGCGAAGTCAAGGCGGAAAAACCGGGCCAGTTTGTGACGGACGAAACGGAGTTGACCGTGCGCGGGGCGACCTGTCCGTTTGTCAGTCGCGGCGGATACAAGCTACAAAAGGCGATGGACGCCTTTCCGATTTCGCTTAACGGCGTAGTCGCCGCGGACATTGGCGCTTCGACCGGCGGCTTTACAGACTGCATGCTACAGCACGGTGCAAAGCAAGTCTACGCAATCGACGTCGGTTACGGTCAGCTTGACTGGAAGCTGCGAAACGATCCGCGCGTGATGGTGCTGGAGCGCACAAACGCGCGTTATATGGAGCCCGGGTGGTTTGAAACACCGCTTGATTTTGCGTCGATCGACGTATCGTTTATTTCGTTGGACAAAATCCTGCCTGCGCTATGGAATTGTCTGTCAGACGGAGGTTTTGTTGTTGCGTTGATTAAACCGCAGTTTGAAGCGGGGAGAAACAAGGTCGGCAAACATGGCGTCGTTTCACAAAAGGAAACGCATATAGAAGTGATCGATAAAATCATCTCTGTCGCGGAAGAAATCGGGTTTTGCGTGAACGGACTTTCGTATTCCCCGATCCGTGGACCGAAGGGAAACATCGAATTTTTGATTTTACTGCAAAAATGCATATATAAAACAACTGATGTTGCGCAAATCAACCATAACACGGCTGTTTCTGTTGTGGAAGAAGCGCATGGATGATGTATATTGAACGCAAATATTCATAAATTTACTTGTATTTTTATGAGCGAGGACGTATAATACGAGTATCATTTTAAATCTGGGGTATCGGATATGAGAATCGGCTTTGCCGGAAATCTCGAAAAGCAAGGCATCGCCGAATACCGTGCCGAATTAATGAAGCAGGCCGAATCGGCGGGTCATGATTGCAAAGCATATTATAGCAACGACGAAATCAAGCATGCAGAACACGCACCGGAATTGCTTGTTGTCGTTGGTGGAGACGGGTCATTGTTGCGGTTTGCTGCGGTTGCGGCGGAACGCAATATCCCGATATTAGGCGTAAATCTTGGGCGTATTGGCTTTTTAAGTGAAATTGCGGCCGAAGATTTCTCAAATGCGCTTGAGCGCTTTTTATCCGGCGATTATCAACTTGAAGAGCGCATGATGCTGTGCTGCTGTGTCAACGGCTGCGAATGTGCGCACTGCCTGAACGACGTTTTGGTATTTAAACAATCGTTCTCCGGCACGATACAGGTTAGCCTTTCGTGCGACGGCAAGGACGTTGGGAATGTATTCTGCGATGGGATCATCGCATCCACGCCGACGGGTTCTACGGCCTACAACCTTTCGGCGGGCGGGCCTGTCATTGCGCAGAGCCTCGAGGCAATAGCAGTTACACCGGTTTGTTCACACACTCTGCACGTGCGGCCGGTCGTAACATCGGCGGACGCCGTCTGGTCGTTCCGCGTGAACGAAACCGGCTTTGTCGCCGGAGACGGTATCAAGCTGCAATCGGTCGGCCCGGAGGATTCCATCACTGTAACAAGATCTGAACGCAGGGTAAAGTTCATTCGATTTAGCGAACAAAACGTTTTCGAACTCATCCATCGCAAGCTTTCGTAAGAGCAGATCGAAAGGTTTTGCGAAAAGAAAACGCATACCGTTTCTTTACTTTAAAGACGGTAAGCGGCTTTGGTATCCATGAAAACTGAGGAAATTCGTTGTGTCAAAAAAATACGGACGGCGGACGGAAAATGGATGTAACATCTAGCACTATCGTAAGAATCAGTACGATAGGATGAACGTATCTCGTTGGAACCAGCAGTGCCAAATGTAAACGGGCAGCTATGGCTGCGAAAAAGCAACGAACTTGCACTCATCATTATTTTGTATTGGGGATTACGAAATGAAAGCAAAACGACATGATATGATTTCCAAGCTGATTGCTTCGGAGAACATCGAAACGCAAGAAGAGCTTGCGGGGAAATTACGCGACCATGGCTTTTCTGTTACACAGGCGACCGTATCGCGCGACATCAAGGAACTCAGGCTGATCAAGGTGCTCACACCGGAAGGACGCTATCGCTATGCAACGGTGGAAAAAGCGGAAGCAGACCTTCAGGAACGCTTTATCCGCATGTTCAGCAACTGTGTGCTTTCCGTCACGGCGGCCGGAACGCTGATTGTCATCAAGACGATTGCGGGCAGCGCGCCTGCGGCGGCGGAAGCGGTGGATTCGCTTAAGTGGCCGGACATCCTCGGCACGATTGCGGGTGACAACACGATCTTTATCGCCGTACGCGACATAAAGTCCGTTGGCGACACGATAAAGAAATTCCAGAAGATGCTCAAATAGGAGGGCGTCATTCTTGCTCAGACAACTTACAATCAACAATGTTGCGCTGATCGATCAGCAATTCATTGAATTTTTCAATGGATTTTCCGTGATGACGGGCGAAACCGGCGCCGGAAAATCCATTATTATTGAAGCGCTGAACTTTGTGCTTGGTGAACGCGCAAGCAGGGAACTCGTAAAATCCGGCGAGCAGAAAGCGGCTGTCGAAGCCGTTTTTACCGTTATGGAAAACGAGCCTGTAATCGATACGCTACTCGAACAGGAAATTGAATATTCAGACGGAGAACTGACGCTTTATCGTGAATTTTCGTTGAGCGGAAAGACCGTATGCCGCGCAAACGGCACGCTGATCAACACCGGCACATTGAAACTCATCGGCGACGCGTTGGTCGACATCCACGGTCAGCATGCGCATCAATCGCTGCTTGATCCAAAGCGGCACATTGTGCTATTGGACCGTTTTGCGGGCGACGATGCGTTGGAACTGAAGGCGCGGGTTGCACGGGCGCATAAAAAGGCGACGACTGCAAAAAAAGAACTCGCTGCCGCGCAGTTTAACGAACAGGAACGCATACGCAGATGTGATCTGCTAAAATATCAGATCAACGAAATAGAAAGCACAAACTTGAACGATGGCGAGGAAGAAGAGCTGGAAGAGCAGCGTGGACTTCTACAAAACGCACAGGCGGTCATGGAAGGCCTTGAGGGCGCAAGCGAAGCGCTTAATGGTGACGATGATGACAATGGCGGCGCGCTGGACACGCTCAGTGTTGCGTTACGCATGCTCGACGGCATCGCGCAGTTTCGAAGCGATTACGCACAGCTTGCCGAAAAGCTACACGCGCTCTATTACGATCTTGAAGATGCAGGATTCACACTGCGTGATTACCGGAACGATTTTTCATTTGAACCCGGCATGCTGGATGAAATCGAATCCAGGTTGGAATTAATTTCGACACTTAAGCGGAAGTACGGCGCGAACATCGCTGAAATTTTGAATTATAGAGAAGAAAGTATAGCGGAACTGGAGCGCATTGAGAACGCCGAGGAACACAGGGAACAACTTAAGGCACAGTATGATGCTGCCAAGGTTGCCTACGAACAGCTTTCCGATGAACTAACAACGCTTCGCAAAGCGGCTGCCGAACGGTTGTCCGCCAGACTGTTACCGGAGCTTTCCGACCTCGGCATGCCGCATGCGGCGTTTGAGGTTGCGTTTGAACGGCTTGGCGGCGAGATTCCGTCCGCATCCGGTGTGGATGGCATAGAGTTCTTGCTTTCAACCAACCGCGGTGAACCGGTTAAGCCTTTGTCAAAGGTTGCATCCGGCGGTGAATTGTCGCGCATCATGCTTTCGTTTAAGAGTGTGCTTGCCGACTTAGATGGAATACCTACAATGGTATTTGATGAAATCGACAGCGGCATCAGCGGACAGATCGGAACGGCGGTTGCGGTCAAGATGCGCCAGATCGCAAAAAATCATCAGGTGCTCTGCATTACGCATTTGCCACAGATTGCCGCATATGCAAACTATCAATACCTTGTTTACAAGGAGGAAGCGGGAGAGAAAACACGTTCGTCAGCGCGTATTTTGCAACAAAACGAACGTGCCGCGGAGATTGCGCGCATTATGGGCAGCGGCAGCACCGACCCGGTTGCGCTGGAACATGCGCAAAGTCTGATCGACGCAGCAAATGTGGAGCGAGTATTTTAGCAGGGACTATAACTCTGCACCGTTTGATATTTAAACGGAAGCGTATGAATTGTAACTAAAAACGCCGTTGGAGCGATAATGAAAAAGAACCTATTGATAGCGAGCAACAATACGAGCGATGCAACAGGCATTCAGGAAGCCTTCCGGGACATTGAGGACATACAATCGCTTCCCAGTGTTTTCACGGGACGCGATGCGATTGAGGCGATTTTATCGCACGACGTCGACCTTCTGATACTCGATTTGTTTTTGCATGATTTGGACGGCATTAGTGTGCTAGACTTTATCGGCAAACTTAGCGAGGACAGAAGGCCGCTTGTGTTTGTGACCACGGCGCTTGCGGACGATAGACTGCTTCAGGTAATTAAGGACCGCGTAATCTATTGCTTTACAAAACCGCTAAAATACGAAATTGTTCAACTTCGCGTGCTGGAATTTATCCGATTATACGAACGCGAAACAGAAGCTACGGACGAAGTTGTCGATGTTTTGGAAAGCCAGATCGCGTCCGGCATCCGCGCAATCGGCGTGCCTGCGCATCTAAAAGGATATTACTATTTACGGGATGCGATTCGTATTTATGCCATGAGTGAATCGCCGGTTGACTTGAGCATTACCAACGATATTTATCCGACTGTTGCAAAGATTTATAACACGCGTCCGCCACTTGTCGAGCATGCCGTACGAAACGCGATTGAAATCGCCTGGACGCGGGGGAATCACGAAACGATACGAGAATATTTCGGTTACACATCGAATGATTTCAAGGGCAAACCCAGCAACCTTGAGTTTGTCGCAATGATGGCGCAGCGCGCGCTGACATACGTGAAAAAATAGCGAGCAAACAACAACCCTGTACAGGAAAACATGTGCAGGGTTCTCTATATTAGATACTTAGTTTCACAAAAAAATCATTTTGGTTCATTGACGATTATTTCAATTCATCGTAAACTGGACACGTGAGGTGATAAAATGAATCAGCAAACAAATGAAAAGAAGCGCGCAATCGTCATCGTGCTCGACAGCGTCGGAATCGGCGAGCAACCGGATGCGGCGGAATTTGGAGACGTTGGCTCTCATACGCTGGGGAATATCCGCAAGGTACGCGGCAAGCTTGATTTGCCGAACATGACGGCGCTTGGGCTTGCGGAAATTGAGAACAGCCGCCTTGAGAAATTCGACAAGGCACCAACCGGTTGCTACGGTCGCTGCGCGGAATTGACCAAGGCAAAAGACACGACCTGCGGACATTGGGAAATGGCTGGCCTTCCGCTGAAGCAGGCGTTCAAAACATATCCGGACGGATTCCCGAGGGAATTTTTGGATGAGTTTGAAAAAAAGATCGGCCGAGGGACGCTTGGCAACACCGTGGCAAGCGGGACCGCAATCATCAACGAACTGGGCGACGAGCACGTAAAGACCGGAAAGCCCATCGTCTATACATCCGCGGACAGCGTATTCCAGATTGCGGCACACGAAGAGGTAATCCCGCTCGAGGAACTATACCACATCTGCGAAGTTGCACGCGAATTGCTTAACGACAACGATTATTTAGTCGGCCGCGTCATTGCAAGACCGTTCGTCGGCGGAAACGGCAATTATACACGCACCGAAAACCGTAAGGATTATGCCGTGGAGCCGTTTTCGGACACAATTTTGGATGCTCTGGACAAGCGAGGATTGCCTGTAGTCGGCATCGGAAAGATTGAAGATATCTTTTGCCACCGCGGCGTTACAATTGTAGACCATACGAAAAACAATCGCACTGGAACTGAGTCGACCATTCGCTTTCTTGAGGATGGCATCGGAAGCTTTATTTTTACGAATCTTGTTGATTTTGATATGCTCTTTGGACACCGCAACAATGTGGAAGGATATGCCGAAGCACTGGAAACGTTTGATGCGGCGCTGCCGCGCATACTGAACGCGATGAAGGACGACGACATCTTGATAATCACCGCCGATCATGGATGCGATCCGACGACGGCAAGCACAGACCATTCGCGCGAATATATACCGCTTTTGGTTGCAGGAAAGCATGTGAAAGAAAATGTGGACCTAGGCACACGCAAGAGCTTTGCCGACATCGGTGCGACAGTGTTTGAATATCTGACCGGTGAAAAATGGAACGTTGGAGAATCGTTCCTAAACGCGATGATAGAGGGTTAACATGCACGACGCAATTGAAACGGCTATAGAAAAACTGAAACCATTGTGTAAAGACGGCTGTGACGTCGGATTGATTCTTGGTTCCGGTCTTGGCAATTATGCCGAGAAGATAGAGAACCCACGGATGCTGGACTATGCTGAAATCATTGGTTTTCCACAGTCCCACGTACCGGGACACAAAGGACGTTTCGTCATCGGCGAACTGTATGGAAAGACCGTGATTTGCATGCAGGGACGCGTCCACTATTACGAGGGTTACCCGCAATCGGAGATCGTATCCGGCGTGCGCGTCATGAAGCGTCTCGGCGTTAAAAAGCTGTTGCTGACCAACGCCTGCGGCGGTGTGAATCTGGCGTTTAAACCGGGCGATTTGATGTTGATTACCGATCATATCAATTTTTCCGGCTCAAACCCGCTGATGGGTCCCAACGACGATAAGCTTGGTCCGAGATTCCCTGATATGAGTAACGTTTATGATCGGGACTTGCGTGAAAAAGTCAAAAAAACGGCCGCTGAGTTGAACATACCTTTACAGGAAGGCGTCTATATGATGTTTTCCGGTCCGTGCTTCGAGTCGCCCGCCGAAATCGTTATGGCGCGGACGCTCGGCGCATCCGCCGCGGGAATGTCGACCGTGCCGGAAGCGATCGCCGCACGGCACTGTGGAATAAAAACAATCGGCATTTCACTGGTCACGAATATGGCGGCTGGCGTGCTGGATCAAACACTGACACATGAAGAAGTGCAGGAAGCGGCCGCAAGCGCAGCCGAGAGGTTCGGACGGCTAGTTGACGGCATCATCGAAACGGTGTTTTAAGCGTAATTCAAAGACATCGCGGGGGCAGCGTTCGCAATAAACGGGCGCTGCTCTTTTACCCGATCAGGTTCGAATTATGCACAAAAACAGAAATAAATTTGCATTCAGTTTGACAAAAACCACCTTCTGTATGAATCTTGTCAGATTTGCTTGCGCGTAAGCATGCGGCGGGCTTATAATGAAAAAAAGCAACAAGGAGGACTACGATTTTGATTGGAGTCATATTCGGCGAAAAAGGCACGGGCAAAACCAAGCAAATTCTCGAAATGGCGAATAAATCCGTCCTGAGCGCCAAGGGCAACATCATCTTCATCGACGACGACAACAGCTACATGTACGACCTCTCCACGAAAGCTCGCTTCATTAACGCGGCGGAATACAGCATTACGACACCGAAAATGCTTTATGGCTTCCTCTGCGGTCTTGTAGCGAGTGATTTTGATTTAGAGACGATTTATATTGACGGTCTACTAAGCATTATTCACCATTCGCTTGATACGTTGGACGGACTATTCAACGAATTGAAAGCGTTTTCGGAAGAACGTTCGATTAATATTATCATGAGCATTACCGGAAATAAGCAGACTGTGCCTGAGTATTTGAAGGCTTACGTCCTGTAAAGGGCCGGATTTTTATAACCGAAGGACATTAAAGACTGCCTGCGCAGCGCTTTCGTTGCGCAGGCAGTTGGAAAATAAGGAATAGAATACTATGCGTTACCTGAGCACCAGAGGCGGCGAACCTGTCGGCGCGGCGCAAGCCATTGTGCGCGGCATCAGCCCCTCGGGCGGACTGTACGTCCCCGAGAGTTATCCAAAAATTGAGGTGGGTTCCAGCGCGCGCGGCAGCTATCAAAGCACCGCGCTTCGTATCATGCGCGCTTATCTGCCGGAAATGAGCGAAAACAAGCTGCGCGAGATGATCGATGCAGCATACGCGAGCTTTGATGCGACCGAAGTGACGCCGCTTGTCAATCTGAACGACACGGAATCCGTGCTTGAACTTTGGCACGGACCGACGATGGCGTTTAAAGACGTTGCGCTCCAGATGCTGCCGCATCTGATGCGTGAATCCCTCCGCCTGACAGGCGAGGACAAGAATGTTTACATCCTCGTTGCAACGTCCGGTGACACCGGCAAAGCCGCGCTGGAAGGATTTAAGGACGTGGAAGGCACGCGTGTGCTCGTATTTTATCCGCACGGCGGCGTATCCCAGGCACAGAGACTGCAGATGATTACGCAGGAAGGCGGCAATGTCGACGTTTGCGCCGTACACGGGAATTTCGACGATGCGCAGACCGGCGTGAAAAAGATATTTGCTTCAAAGGAAGTTGCGGACGAACTGGCCGAGTCCGGCTGGCGGCTTTCCAGCGCAAATTCCATCAATTTCGGGCGTCTCCTTCCGCAGATTGTCTATTACTTCACCAGCTATGAAACGCTGCTTGACCGCGGCGAAATTCAGCCAGGCGAAGCGGTCAATTTCTGTGTGCCGACGGGAAACTTCGGCGATATCCTTGCAGGCGAATATGCGCGGCGTATGGGGTTGCCGATTCATAAACTCATTTGCGCGTCAAACCGCAACAACGTGCTGACGGACTTCTTTGAATCCGGCGTTTACGACGACAACCGTCCATTCTTTAAGAGCATGAGCTGTTCGATCGATATTTTGATTTCATCAAATCTCGAACGTTTGCTCTTTGAAATTGCGGGCAGGAACGAACAAACCGTTCGCGAGTGGATGGACGCGCTTAAAGAAAAAGGCATGTATGCGTTGCCGAAAGAAGCGTTGGACGAATTGAAAAAGACGTTTGCGGCGGGCTGGTGTACCGAGGAAGATACACTGGAAACCATCAAACGCACCTATAAAAAGACAAACTATTTGATGGATCCGCATACTGCTGTTGCGCAATGCATTTACGAACGTTATGTGGAGCAAACGGGTGATCAAACCAAAACGATTCTGCTTTCAACGGCGAACCCGTATAAGTTTGCTACACATGTTTTAGGTGCGTTCGAGCAGACAGGCGAGGACGACTTTATCAACGCCGAACGCTTGCATGCAATGACAGGCATGAAAATTCCAACTGGAATCAGCGGGCTGCTTGGTAAACCCGAAGTGCATATGGATGTATGCAAACTGGAAGACATGGCAAAGCGTGTAACTTCGCCCGTAAAAGACGACTGAACATAAAAACTCCAATGGGCGCACTGCCTAGAGAAATGAACTTCGTGCGCAAAAAGGAAGCGACCATACTATTATGAGAAGACCCGATTCATCGATCATATCCATCATCATATGCATTGTGATCATTGCGGTTTTATCCGCGTCGCTGGTGTTTGTCATTGGCGAACGCAATGCGGAGCAGTCTGTTGACGTAACCGCGCTGCAGGAACTTGCCGACGTGATTCAATCCGAATTCTATTTCTACGAGGACAATGAACTCGACGGTGAAGCACTTGTCGACGGCGCAATGCGCGGCATGATCAACGCACTGGACGATCCCTATGCGGAATATTTTACCGAAGAAGAATACAACGAATTGCTGAACACGAACTCCGGCGATTATGTCGGCATCGGCATTAGCGTTCAAACGCCGGATGAAAACGGAAGCTCGGTTATCAGCGTGTATTCAGGCGGGCCGGCAGACCTTGCAGGCATTCAGCCCGGGGACGTTATTATAAACGTAAACGGTACGGATGTCGCCGACCTAAGTATGAACGACTATCTTGACTGTTTTTCGAGTGAAGATGGCGTGGCGGATGAAATAACTTATATTCGTGACGGTGTAGAAACGACGGTTTCCGTTCTGCGCGCCGCGGTACACGTAAATCGTGTGACGTCGAAGATATACAACAATACGATTGGCTACACCCATATAACGGAGTTCAACGGCAGCGTTGCGGACGATTTCTGGAGCGCGGCAACTGAGTTACAAGTGCAGGGGATAGAGAATCTTATCATCGACCTGCGCGATAATCCCGGTGGAGGATTGAGCGAGGTTCTTGACGTTTCGGATCATTTTGTACCGGAAGGCGAGACCATTGTTACAATCAAAGCCAAGAGCGGCAGCGAACGTGTCTACACCAGCGAAGGTGATGAACAACTGGATATGAACCTTGTCGTATTGGTAAACGGCAACTCTGCGTCTGCAAGCGAACTGCTGACCGGCGCCCTGAAAGATTACGGCCTTGCCACGATTGTTGGAACGCAAACCTATGGCAAAGGCATTGTGCAGAGCTTCTTCCGTATTTCCGAAACTGGCGGCTGGGCAAAGATGACCACGGATGCATATTATACGCCGAACGACGTTTGCATTCAGGGTGTCGGTATTACGCCGGACATCATTATTGAGTTGCCGGAAGAATTGCAAAATATGACGATAGAATTATTGGATCCTGCCGAGGATACGCAACTGCAGGCTGCAATTGCAGTTTTTTCACAACAAACACATTCAACCGAAACCGCTTACCGATAAGCAAGAAAAGGAGATAAGCATGCAACGCATAAGGGATATTGCTCTCGCCCCGTCCGGCGAACAAAAAATCGAATGGGTACAGCGAAATATGCCGATTCTAAACGGCATACGTGAAACGTTTGAAAAGGATCAGCCGTTCAAAGGACTTAAAATTGCGCTGTCGATTCATCTTGAGGCAAAGACGGCGTATCTTTGCCGCGTACTCGCCGCGGGTGGCGCGGAGATGTACGTTACCGGAAGCAACCCGCTCTCTACACAGGATGATATCGCTGCTGCACTTGCCGCAGGTGGTTTGAACGTGTTTGCACTGCACGGATGCACGATGGAAGAATATGAAGGCTGTATCGAGAGCGTGCTTGCATGCGAACCGGATATTGTGATTGACGACGGCGGCGATATATTGCACGCCGTGCACACGAAACATCCGGAGCTTGAGAAGAAGATACTTGGCGGATGCGAAGAGACGACGACCGGCATCGTCCGCCTGATTGCAATGGAGAAAGCGGGAGAGTTGAAATTTCCGATGTTTGCGGTCAACAATGCAGATTGCAAGCATTTGTTCGACAACCGTTACGGAACAGGCCAAAGCGTTTTTGACGGCATTGACCGGACGACGAACCTTGTGGTTGCAGGCAAAACCGTTGTTGTCGCCGGATATGGCTGGTGCGGCAAAGGCGTTGCGATGCGAGCAAAAGGACTGGGTGCACATGTTATCGTAACGGAGATCGATCCGATTCGCGCAATTGAGGCTGTTATGGACGGTTTTCTTGTTATGCCGATGCGCGAAGCAGCTCCTCTTGGCGATCTGTTTATCACAGTAACCGGAGATATCAAAGTTGTAGACGAAGAAGATTTCCTTTTGATGAAAGACGGTGCGGTACTCTGCAACGCGGGACATTTCGACGTGGAAGTTAATGTCAAACGTCTTGGAGAAATCGCGGTTGAAAAACGCGAAATGCGAAAGAATATCATGGGATTCTGCCTCGAAAACGGCAAGTGGCTGCATGTGCTTGGCGAAGGCCGCCTTGTCAATCTGGCAGCCGGCGACGGACATCCGGTGGAGATTATGGACATGAGTTTCGGCATTCAGGCGCTTTGTGCACGGTATGTCGCAGACCACCGCGGACAGCTGGAATCGAAATTATATGCGGTGCCTGCGGAAATCGATCGGGAAGTGGCAGAGCGGAAGCTAACCGCGCTTGGCGTTCGAATCGACACGCTGAGTGAAGAACAAATAGCGTATCTCGACAGCTGGGACGTCTAAAAGAAGTGGTTTACAAGGCTTTTTCAAACTGATACAATAACATTTGGCACGGGATTTGGCGAATGTTGCACAAATCCCACCCATCTTCTCAGTTTCGAATCAGCATCTTTCCTGAATTTTGTCCGTTTCTTACGGCATAAGATAAACTAAAGCATAGAAAACAGTACAGGGGGAACCGAAATGAAGGAATACACCGCGAAAGATATTCGCAATATTGGCGTCTTCGGACATGGCGGAGAGGGCAAAACGACGCTGACCGAAGCAATGCTGTTCGACGCCGGACTGATTGACCGTTTAGGTAAAATTGAAAACGGTTCGACGACGACTGATTTTGATCCCGAAGAGATCTCTCGCGGCATCTCCATCAACATGGCGCTTGCACCGTTTGAGTGGAAAGACACAAAGATCAATGTCGTAGATGCGCCTGGTTTCTTTGACTTTTACGGCGAAGTTACCGCCGCGATGACGCTTGCTGACAGCGCGTTGATCGTTGTAAGCGCGGTTTCCGGCCCCGTTGTCGGCGCTGAAAAAGCCATGGCGATGTGCGAGGAGGTCAATAAACCGCGCATGATCGTCATCAATCAACTTGACCGTGACAACGCAAACTTTGATAAAGTCATGGGCGAAATCAATGACAAATTCGGTTCAAGTGCCGTCC
The DNA here is from genome assembly GCA_963665515.1 of Christensenellaceae bacterium. Taxonomy (GTDB): domain Bacteria; phylum Bacillota; class Clostridia; order Christensenellales; family CAG-138; genus UBA7703. The sequence continues at coordinate 2,832,009 of OY762278.1, read as the reverse complement.
CGATACAGTTGCCGATCATCGAGGGTGGAACTTTCAAAGGTTTTGTCGATATTGTCCATATGACGGGTAAACTCTTCGACAAGAAGGGAACAAAAGACGCGGACATTCCCGCGGGCCTGGCGGACAGAGCGCAGGAACTCTACGAGCAGCTTTGTGAAGCCGCCGCGGAATCCAGCGACGAACTGATGGAGAAGTATCTTGAAACATTTGAATTGACGCAGGAAGAACTGATTACAGGCCTTTCGCTTGGTGTAAAAGAAGGCGTAGTCACACCCGTGTGCTGCGTTTCAGCAGCACAGAACATCGGCGTTTACACTCTGATGGACAACGTTATTCATTATTTCCCGTCCGCCGATCAGGCAAAAGCACCGAAGGCAACAAACACGAAGACCGGCGACGAAGTCGTCGTTTCACAGAATGGTAAATTTGCAGCTCAGGTCATCAAGACAACATTTGACCAGTTTGGCAAGTTTTCCATCATCAAGGTGTATCGTGGCTCTCTGGATGTTTCCGTTTCACTCTACAATTCAAACGCCGAGAAATCCGAGAAATCGACCGCGCCGGTTATTCTGCGCGGCAAGAAGAGCTATTCTGTCGACAAGCTCAACGCGGGCGACATCGGCGCGATTCCCAAGCTGCAGTATACGGCAACGGGCGATACGCTCTGCGATCCGAACGATCCGGTCGTTTTCGAAGCGATCGACTTCCCGAAACCCGCCATTTCGCTGGCTGTTACTGCAAAGAAACAAGGCGAGGACGATAAGGTCATCTCCGGCTTGAATCGTATTATGGAAGAAGATCCGACCATTCTGATCGAAAAAGATTCCGAAACAGGCGACGTTCTGATTCGCGGCCTTGGCGAAATGCATATCGATGTTGTCTGCAAAAAGCTTAAGAACAAGAACAACGTCGAAGCGCAGATTTCCGATCCGCGCATTCCGTACCGTGAGACAATTCACACAATGGCGGAAGCCGAAGGCAAGCACAAGAAGCAATCCGGCGGAAGCGGCCAATACGGTGTTGTGCAAATGCGGTTTGAACCGGCGGACGAAGGTGTTGAGTACGAATTTGTCAACGCAATCGTCGGCGGCGTTGTTCCGAGGGAATTCATTCCTGCCGTTGAAAAAGGTCTTAAGGAAGCGCTCAAGCGCGGCGTTCTCGCCGGTTATCCGATGGTCGGCATAAAAGCAACGCTGTACGATGGGAAATATCACCCTGTCGATTCGAAGGAAGTTGCTTTCAAATCCGCTGCACGTCTTTCCTACAAGGCGGCATGCGTAAAGGCGAATCCGACTCTGATCGAGCCAATCTATCATTTTGACATTTTCGTACCGAACGACTATGTCGGCGCCATCAGCGGCGACCTATCTTCCCGTCGCGGACGCATGCTCGGTATGAATCCTGTAACAGGCGGAACCGTTGTTGTTGCGGAAGCGCCGCTCTCCGAAATGTTCAAGTACGCAACAGACTTGCGCAGCATGACACAGGCACGCGGATCGTTTACGAGCGAATTTGTTCGCTATGAAGATGTTCCGGCGAACATCGCCAAGAAGATCATTGAGCAGGCAAAGAAAGAAGAAGAGGACGAAGATTAATCAACAGCACAAACGGAGGGCGGAACACGCCCTCCGTTTTGATGTCCCGCCATCATTTTTGATTTGCCGACGGGTTAGAAGCACATGGAGGGAACCTATTATGGAAACGAACAATACGACATATAAAATCAAATCCAAAGTTGACAGACAGGCAACAAGTCTGCTCGATATTACGTTCTGGAGCAATATTGTTGTTATTGCCGTCGTTGTTGTTATTAACATCGTCAATGTTATACGCGAAGACACAGGCGGGAAGCAGTTGATTACATTTGCGTCTCCGGAATTCGTTTTGCTTATCAGTGTTGTTCTTTGTATTTGGATGCTTGTGCGCGCCATATCCGCGCTTGTTACAAAAAGCAGACTCAAGAACGTTTTTATTACCATCTCAGATGGCGGGATAGAAGGCGTGTCCATGCCGGGACCGATGACAAACAAAAAAGCAAAACACTTTTCTGTTGCGTTTGATCAAGTTTGTGAAGCGCGGACCGTTGAGGTCGCCATAACAAAAAAACACGACGTGCCTTCGTTGAAAATCGGTACAGTGGAAGAATCCTTTATCATACCGGCACCGGAGCGTTTGAGAGAGATTCTCAACTTGATTATAGAGCGAATGCCAAAAGATTAAGTTAAATAAACCGCGGGATTAACTCTCGCGGTTTTTATATGCGTGTTTGGGATTAAGTTTGAGTTTCTGTGGAATTCGTGCCGTCTTTATCTTCCGATCCTTCCTTGTGAAAGTATTGGTAGATCGCGTCCGCCGTGCGCATATCGATGCCGCGAACGGCAAGCAATTCATCTTTTGTTGCGGCCTTGATTGCGTTCAACGTTAAAAAAGAATCGAATAATGCGCGCTTTCGCTTATCGCCGACGCCTTCAATATCGTCCAGAATGGAATACAGTGCGTTGCGGTTGTGAACATTGCGATGATAGCTGATGGCAAAGCGATGCGCTTCGTCGCGTAAGCGCTCAATCAAATGCTGCGGCGCGGAATTGCGCGGCAATGCAATCGGTTCTTCCGAACCGGGCTGATAGATCGTTTCGCTCAATTCGGCAAGCCCGATGGTTGGTATAAAATCGAGCGAGAATTCTTCCAGCACTTCAAGCGCAACCTGAAGCTGGGTCGGACCACCGTCCATAACGAGTAGGTCGGGCAGCGGTAGGAACCCGGCAGCGTTGTCGACCGCTTTTTGAAAGCGACGCGTCAATGCTTCGCGCATGGCGATTAAATCATTTCCGCCGGCGTCTGCGCGGATACGAAATCTGCGATAAGCGCTTTTATTCGGCTGTCCATCCGTGAACACGACCATGGAAGACACCGTATCGCGACCCTGTATATGTGAGTTGTCGAAACACTCAATTCGCTTCGGTACCGTTTCAAGACCCAGAATGGCGCTAAGTTGAACAAGAGCGCCTTCGCCGCGTTCCCAGGCACGCTTTTGAAGAGACGCATCTTTTTCCAGTGCGTCAAGACAGTTGCGATATGCAATCTCAGTAAGCCTGCGCTTTTCGCCGCGTTGCGGCCGGTGCACGTTGACTTTACGACCCGCAAGTCCGCTGAGCCACTCTGAAATGGATTCCATGTCGGAAGCATCCTGATACAACAACACTTCCGGTACGAACGAAGCGGAATCTCCGTAATATTGCGATAGAAAAGCAGAGAGCACATCCGCGTCGGACTCTTCCGCGTCGGCGTCCATGCGAAATTTTTCGGTTCCAATCACCTTGCCGTTGCGCACGAACAGAGCAAAGACAAGTGTCGCGCTATCCAACCGACCAAGCGCGAACACATCGAGCATCATATTGGTCGTTGCAATCACGGCTTGCTTTTCATTCAGGCTTTCGATTGCGTGAATGCGGTCGCGCAAAACGGCGGCGCGTTCAAAGTCCATCTTCTCGGAAGCCTGTTCCATCTGCGCGGTCAAATCGCGCACGATGTCGTCTGTTTTGCCTGCAAGGAATGCGAGAACCTCGTTGATCAATTGATGATATTCTTCGCGGGAAATTTTGCCTGTGCACGGCGCGCAACATTTACCGATATGATACATCAAACACGGGCGTTCCCGCCGCGCAATCATGCGCGCGATGTCCTTTTTGCATTGACGAATCGGGTAGTGATCGCGAACGATGGATAAGCTGTCCCGAAGGAGCAGACCGGATAGAAAAGGTCCGAGATACTTTGCACCGTCATTTTTTACCCTTCGCACCATGTCCAGCCTAGGGAAATCTTGCTTCAGATCAATGCGCAGATACGGGAAATGCTTATCATCCTTCAAGAGGATGTTGTACTTCGGTTTAAACTCCTTAATAAGGTTCGATTCAAGGGTGAAGGCTTCGGTTTCGTTGGTGACGCGGATATACTCAAAGTCCGCAATCTGCCGCACCATAGCCTGCACCTTCGGCGCATGATTTTTAGACGACTGGAAGTATTGTCGGACGCGATTTTTTAGCGAAATCGCTTTTCCAACGTAAATGACCTCGCCCTCGGCGTTGAACATCTTGTAAACGCCGGGCGAGGATGGAAGCAGCTTCAGTTTTTCTTCAATGATCGTATTCATAAGAAAATTTAAGCCCACAGTTTATCCGATACGAATTTCACCAGCATCGATCAGCATTTGGTACAGTGTCGGCAGCGGAAGACCGATCACGTTAAAGTAATTGCCGTTCACACGCTCCACATAAACACCACCCGGTCCCTGTACACCGTATGCGCCCGCTTTATCAAGCGGCTCGCCGGTTGCGACATATGCGTCGATTTCCGCATCCGTCATCGGCATGAAGGTCACGTCCGTTTCGCAATGGCGGACATCGATCAGCCCGCTTTTCAAAACGGCAAGACCGGTGAATACAGTGTGTGTTTTACCCTGCATGCGACGAAGATATTGTTTTGCCACGCCCGGTGTATGCGGCTTACCAAGTATGTCGCCTTCTAGAAGAACGACGGTGTCCGCACCAATAACGCAATCGTTCACATGCAAGCTGGCAATAGGTTGCGCTTTTTGCAGAGCGAGCGTTTTTACATATTCCGCTGGCTGAAGCCCGACGGGTTGAATCTCATCTTCACCGGACGTTTCAATGACAAAATCTAAACCGATCATTTTCATCAGTTCCCGTCGCCGCGGGGAAGAGGACGCCAATATAATCATAAATGCTCCGTATACTTAAATTTATCCATACTTATAGCTCGTCTGTGTTGATCTGAACGGGGCAATGGTCGCTACCCATCACGTCACTCAAAATCAAACTGTCGTGCACTTTGTCGATCAGCCGTTCGGACACGAGGAAATAATCGATACGCCAGCCTGCGTTTCGGCTGCGTGCGCCGCCGATATAGCTCCACCAGCTGTAGGCGCCGGTTGCATCTGGATAAAAATGGCGAAAAGTATCGACAAATCCGTTTTCAAGCAAGCGCGTCATACATGCCCGTTCTTCGTCTGAAAAGCCGGCGTTAAGATGATTCGTCTTTGGGTTTTTCAGGTCGATTTCTTTGTGCGCAACGTTCATGTCCCCACAGACGACGACCGGCTTGAGTGCATCGAGCTCCTTTAAATAATCCAGAAACGCATCTTCCCACTGCATGCGGTATGACAGCCGCTTGAGTTCGTTTTGCGAATTCGGCGTATAAACCGTTACAAAGAAGAAGTTCGGGTATTCAAGCGTAATGACGCGACCTTCACTATCGTGTTCTGGTATCCCAATGCCATAAGTGATATTTTCAGGCTGATTCTTCACGAAAATAGCCGTGCCGGAATACCCTTTCTTTTCCGCGCTGTTCCAGTAAACGGTGTATTCGCCCGCATCCGCTTCAAACTGAGATGGATGCATCTTCGTCTCCTGCAGCGCGAGAATATCGGGAGACGTTTCGCCGACGAAGTCGAAGAAACCTTTTTTAATACAGGCACGCAACCCGTTGACGTTCCAGGATATCAGTTTCACGATAGGATCTCCTTTGCGCTGAAAACAGCTTTAAATTCTTTATCAATATAGCACAGCCCGATTACCTTGACAAATATGAAAGTTATCTTCCGCCTGTAAGCAGCTTATAGACGCCGGGTGTATGTTTGCGCAACAAATTTGCCAAAGGGATTAAAACAAGCAACGCAAAAACAGGGACGGTTAAATATGAAATTACCATAGATATCTCGGTATGCGGCAGCAAAGCATACTGGATTTTTTTAATGATGGAAAATACCAGTATATGCAACGCATAGATAAAGAATGAAACGTCGAACACTTTCGTTTCAGCTACGGCATTCATGTCGATGCTGTACCACAAACAGACAATCATAAGTATGCTGTATAACTCGGTATCATAGAAAGCATTCAGTATGATTAGAAGTGGAATGGAAACGCCCAGAGCTATGCGTATATTGCGTGGCGGACGCTTTAACAAAACCTGAGGGCAACGCAACGAAACATAAGCGCCTGTTGCATAAAAGAATATGAATCTCCAGTTTAAGTTTGTGACTGCAGGAAAAACAAACGGTTTGACAAACAACATGGCAAATAAAAACAAAAGAATGCTTTCGCTTATCCATCTCTTTGATAATGCGACATAGAAGACGGGTGCGTAAAGGGTCAGAAGCATCAATGTTTTCACAAACCATAAAAACCCGGAGTATTTGTGTAAAAAAATGGATTGAAACATTTCGTTCACAGTAATAGGCGCCGGAGCGGAGTTGATCACACTGGACAGGAACGGGAGTTTCGGAAGGATCGCAAACAAAATAAAGTAAATTGCATTCCAAAGCAGATATGGCAACAGGAGCGTTTTAACACGTCGTCGCCATTTTGGGATAAGTAAATCCCAAGTGAAGTTTTTAAAAAACAAGAAAGCTGAAATAAAGAAGAAGAGCGGAACAGCCCACTCGCAGGAGCCGATTAATTCTTTTTCAACTACATATGCGCTCGTACCGCTCAAAAAGCCAAATTGATCCCAATTTTCGGCATGGATGTAAAGCACGCCTACGATGGATAAAAAACGAAGAAGGTTGACCTTTTGAAAAAAGTGCTGATTATAATCGTCTGTCATAACTCGTTTTCCTTAAATACGTTAAATGATAATCATCATGCTTTCGCAATCCTGCTAATTTGTAATATATCTAAAATCGCATTGACAATCAAGCAAAAGTGACTATAATGTACCATATGATACAAAAACAGAGGTGATTGAAATGAGTCGGTCGACCAACCCAACCGCATATGCAGAGCTTGTTTCGCAAACGTTTTTGTTTCATGGCATACCGGAACCCGACATCTCGGGGTTGTTAGGCGGCGATGGAATTCGCGTTTTACACTATGACAAGGATCAGGTGATTTTCGACCGCGATCAGAACGACAGAACATTGGCGATCATATTGTATGGAAGTTGCGTCGTAACGAAAGAACACGACGGTTCAAAAATGCCGATGAGCGTGCTGTCGCAATATGATCTATTCGGCGCAGCGGCTCTGTTCCACCATGAGGAACGTTATGTTGCGCGCGTGGCAGCCGCAGAGAGCACATGGATTTTGCTAATTTCGGAAGAAGCGCTTCGTGTTATGATGCAAAACGACTTTCGCGTTACAGAAAACTATCTGTCATATCTGACCGCGCGAATTCGCTTTCTTAGCGAACGGCTGGATGGATTCTTACCGCAGACGGTCGAAGAGCGTGTGTTCAACCACATTAAAACGCATGCGGAAAACGGGATGTACCGCTCGGAATGGAGCGTCAGCGCGCTTGCTGAGACGCTTTGCATCAGCAGAACAACACTGTACCGCGCGATGGACAAATTGGTTTCGGATGGAAAAATTGAACGTCATGGGCGGGCGTTTCGCCTGCCGGAGGGAGATAAAAAATGAAAAAACTGTTTGCGGCCTTGCTGGCCGCCGCGATGCTGCTGGCACTTGGCTGCACAAAGGCACCCGTTGAACCAATGCAAATTGCTGCGCTGAAAGGGCCGACGGGCATGGGCATTTCCTATCTGATGAACGAAGATACGGAAAACTATAATGTCGAGCTTTACGACGCGCCGGACACTGTCGTTGGAAAATTCGTCAGCGGCGAAATCGACGTTGCCGCCGTGCCGGTCAACCTTGCTTCCACGCTGTACAAGAAGACCGAGGGCAATGTCGTCGTGCTTTGCATCGATACGCTCGGCGTCCTGTATGTGGTTGAAAATGGCGACACCGTCAATTCGCTGAGCGATCTTGCCGGAAGAACTGTTTATGCCACCGGCGAAAGCAGCACCCCGCAGTTTGTTCTCGATTACCTGCTTTCTGAAAATGGGTTGACCAGCGAGGTCACTGTAGACTATGTTGGCGAACATACCGCGTTGGCTACGATGCTTGCCTCCGGTGAAGCGGATATCGGTATGCTGCCGGAACCGTTCGTTTCATCCGTAACGCTGAAGAGCACGGACGCACGTATTGCGCTTGACCTGAATGAAGCCTGGGAAGAAACCTCCGGTACAAAGCTGGTTCAAGGCGTGTACATTGCGCGTCGTGACTATTATGACGCCAATAAAGATGCGATTGAAGCATTCCTGACCGATTATGCAGATTCCGTTAACCGCGTGAATACACAGGATGATGCGGCAAGCGTCGTTACCTCGCTTGGTATCGTTGCATCGGAAGAGATTGCAGCGGCGGCAATTCCGCGCAGCAGCATTGTTTGCATCACGGGTGACGAAATGGTTTCGTCCTGCAATGCTATGCTGAACGTTTTGTTCACGGCCAATCCGAGCTCCGTCGGCGGCGAATTGCCCGGCGAAGACTTCTATGCTGACTAAGCATAATTGGATAACAAAAGCGCTGATTGCGCTGATCTATATGACTGTGTGGGAAGCGGCGAGTTTGCTGGTCGGCAGCGAACTCCTGCTTCCTTCGCCATTTTCTACCTTTCGTCGGTTTTTCGAATTGCTTGGCGTTGCTGAAAGCTGGGAATTTGCCGGATTGACACTGCTGCGCATCATGGGTGGGTACTTGATCGGTGTGGTTGCGGGTATTCTGTTCGCGATCATGACTGCTCGCTCCGCCTTTATGGAAAGCCTGCTTTCTCCACTTCGCGGGGTGGTCAAGGCAACGCCGATCACATCGTTCATCCTGCTTGCACTGCTCTGGCTGGATTCCAACCTGGTACCTCTGTTTATTGCGGTGCTGATCGTGCTTCCGATGGTTTGGACGGCGACCGCAGACGCAATTTTGCACACCGACGTGCGCCTGATTGAAATGGGGAAGACGTTTGGGTTGACGAAAGCACGAATTATTCAAAAGATTTATATACCGTCCGTCCTTCCGCAGTTTCTCGCAGCGTGTACAACGTCACTCGGTTTTGCTTGGAAATCTGGCGTGGCGGCGGAGGTTATAGCGCTTCCCAAACAGTCGATCGGCTATCAACTCTATGAATCGAAATTGCGCATAGAAACCGTCGACCTGTTTGCGTGGACGCTATTGGTGATCATCCTATCAATGCTGTTGGAACGTTTGCTGGTAAAGGGTATGAGGAGGATTCGCCGTGATTGAGATTAAGAACATCAGCCTTTCATTTGGCGAAAACATGGTCTTCAATGATTTTTCGGTAAAGATTCCGTTCGACGGCGTAACCGCTGTGCGCGGACCTTCGGGAGAAGGAAAAACCTCCTTATTTCGCATGTTGCTAGGCTTGCAAAAGCCGGACAGCGGAATGATCAGCGGACTGGAAGGAAAGAAAGTTTCGGTCGTATTTCAAGAAGATCGGCTACTGCCTTGGGCAAGCGCATTAGAAAACGTTGCGCTTGTGTCCGATCCTGTTGCAGCGGAATTGGCGCTCACCGCACTGGGGCTGAAAGACAGCATGCATTTATTGCCAAGGGAGCTGTCCGGCGGCATGTGTCGGCGCGTCGCAATTGCGCGCGCGCTGGCATACGGCGGGGATGTTTTGTTTTTGGACGAACCGTTTACCGGACTGGACGAGGACAACAAGCGACTTGTCGCGAACGAAGTATTAAAGACGGGAGTTCCGGTCCTGGTTATTACACATGAGGATTTCGAGGCGGGGCTGTTTGGAATTGTTCGCGAGATCGTGATATGATCGAAAAAACACAAACTGGAGCTGCCTATCATGCAAATAGAGTTTGAAACGGCTCGTTGCATTATCCGAACATTTCGCGAAGACGATATCGATGCTTTCATGGATTACCGAAACAACGATGAATGGATGAAATATCAAGGTTTCAAAGGCCTTTCAAAGCAGGTGTATCGTGAAGCATTGTTGCGCCCTTGCGACATAACACAAGGTGTGCAACTTGCTATAATCAACAAGCAAACAGATGCTTTGATTGGAGACCTTTTCCTGAAGCAGGAAGACAATGCGTGCTGGATTGGCTATACGATACATCCGAAACATGCCCGAAGAGGTTATATATATGAAGTTGTCTCCACCGCAATCGAGCTGATGGCTGATCAGGGGATCGAAGAAGTGAAGGCCGGCGTTTTGCCGAACAATCATCGGTCCGCAGAGCTGCTAAAAAAGTTGAATTTTGTATTGATTGGCACAGAAGGAGACGAACAGATTTTTCGTTACTGCCTTGTTTAAAACCCGGTTTGCGTATGCAATAGAATATGCATCTGGCAAGTAAATTACTACTTTGGCAAACTGTATTGATTGGTAAAAACGGGTAAATATCAATTCGATTATTGAGTATTCCGCCGGATGGTGGTATACTTTTTTATTATTATCGGGGAGGTATGGGATATGAAATTTACTCTGCGCGAAAGACGGTTTCCCTCCGCGACAGGCCTTTGCGATATTCGATATCGCATGTGGATACCAGAAGAACCGCACGCGGCGCTGCAAATCACGCATGGCATGGCGGAACACATAGACCGGTATAACGACTTTGCGTCGTTTCTTGCTGAAAACGGTGTGCTCGTTTACGGCAACGACATCGCAAGCCACGGTAAGAGCATAAAAGACGGTGTGCCAAAGGGATACTTTGGCGAACAAAACGGCTGGGACGCCGTTGTGCAGGACATGCGCACACTGCGCGACGCGGTGAAGGCGGACTATCCTGGCATCCCGTTCATCCTGTTTGGACATTCCATGGGCTCGTTCCTTGCGCGCACCTATGCGGGACGCGACGGCACGGACTTTGACGCGTTTATCTTTTCCGGCACGGCGGGAAGCAATCCCGTGCTTGGAATCGGCAAATGGATTGCAAAGCGCGAGATCAAAAAGACAGGCGGCAAAGAACCGAGCATTACGCTGTTCAATATGAGTTTTGGTTCTTACAACAAAGCCTTTAAACCGAACCGCACGGAAAACGACTGGTTATCGAGAGATAATGACAAGGTCGACGCATATGTTGCAGACGAAAATTGTGGTTTCCCGTTTACGGCACATGCTATGTATGATGTATTTACAGGGCTTGCTGAGATTTCGAATGCCAAATGGGCCACGCGCGTTCCAAAGCGTCCGATTTTGATGATGTCCGGCGCTTGCGATCCGGTTGGCAATAACGGTAAAGGTGTAAAGCAGGTTTACGGTTGGCTGACCAAGACCGGACACAAATCAGAACTGAAACTATACGAAGGCGGACGACACGAAATGCTCAACGAAATCAACCGCGCGGACGTCTACAACGACGTTTTGCTGTTCATCAACGCGGTGGAAGCCATGGGAGAGCTGAAATGAGTGTACTGGTCTACCGCGACAGCGACACGCTAAGTCAGGCGGTCGCTACTCTTCTTGCGGGCTGTATTATTGAAAAACCTGCATCGGTGCTTGGGCTTGATTGCGCCGCGGCGCTTGCTTCGGCATATCGCAAGGTCGCGGGGATGACGAGCGACGGTCTGCTTGACTGGACGACCGTGCGTGTGTTTAGTTTATATGAACATGTAAAGACCGACTCGACAAAGCATGACGAAAAAAAACTGCATTCCATGCTCTACGACCGGGTTAACATTCTGCCGGAAAATATTTTTACACCGAACACGAAGACCGACGACTGGAGTGTGGTTTGCAACGATTACGAGAACGCAATTCTCGACATCGGCGGACTGGACACTGTTGTCTGCGCAATCGATTCGGACGGACGCATCGCGTGCAATTTGCCGAACAGCGAACTTGCTCCGGTAACGCATGTCGAAAGGACGGATACCGGACGCGCAGTGACGGTCGGCATTTCAACCATCATGTCTGCAAAGCGAGTGATCGCCGTGCTTTCGGGTTATGAACTCTCGCCGATTGCAGGTCTTGTCATCAGCGGGCCGGTCGTACCCAATATGCCCGCAAGCTATCTGCAGCTGCATCCAAACGTGATTTTCATGCTAGACGAGGAAGCCGCGGAGAAGATTTAAAAATTCCTGAAATCTGGAGGAACGGATGCCGCAAGCTAGCTGGAAAACGATTGAGAGCGAGATAGAAAACTGCAGCCGCTGCGCTCTCTGCCAAAGGCGAAATCAGATCGTTCTCGGCGAAGGGAACAAAGACGCGGACATCATGCTCGTTGGCGAGGGACCGGGCGGGGATGAGGATAAAATTGGCCGTCCGTTCGTTGGAAAAGCCGGTCAACTTCTGGATAAAATGCTTGTATCCATTGACATGCGGCGCGAAGACCTGTATATTACCAACGTTGTCAAATGTCGACCACCGGGCAACCGCACACCCCTGGAAGAAGAGGCGGAAGCCTGTTTGCCGCTGCTGAGAATGCAGTATTCGTTGATTCGACCGAAGATCATTGTATGCCTAGGAGCAACCGCGACCAGGCATCTTTACGACCCTGAAGCGCGTATTACAAGAGTACGCGGCGTATGGAAGCAAAAGAGCGGCGTTTGGATACTGCCGACGTACCATCCGGCGGCATTACTGCGCGATGAAACGAAAAAACGCGACGTATGGAACGACCTGCAGTCGCTATCAAAAAAATATAATGAATTGATTCTGCAAGAGAAGGGAAACTAGGAGGACTTATGTCAGGACATTCCAAATGGGCAAACATTAAGAATAAAAAGGAGAAGACGGACTCCCAGCGCGGTCGTATCTTCACCAAAATTGGAAGAGAAATTGCAATTGCGGTAAAAGAGGGAGGACCCGATCCGATCAACAACAGCAAGCTGCGCGACGTTATCGCCAAGGCAAAGGCCAACAACATGCCGAACGACAACATTTCGCGCTCTATTAAAAAGGCTGCGGGCGAAGGCAATTCCGTCAATTATGAGGAAATCACCTATGAAGGTTACGGTCCGGGCAACATGGCCGTCATCGTCGCTGTGCTGACAGACAATCGTAACCGCATTGCCGCCGAGATGCGCCATATCTTTGACAAGAGCGGTGGAAACCTTGGAAACTCCGGCTGCGTCGGTTGGATGTTCGATAAGAAAGGCTTGATTGTCATTGAGCGTACAGCGGAGATGGACGAAGACGAAGTCATGATGCAGGCTCTGGATGCTGGTGCGGAGGATTTTGTTGCGCAGGACGACGCGTTTGAAGTTTATACCGACCCAACGGAATTTTCCAAGGTGCGTGAAGCCCTGGAAGCAGGCGGGTTCGAATTCATCTCTGCGGAAGTACAGATGATCCCGCAGAACACCGTCTCCGTTGAAGATGACGAGACTGTTGAAAAAGTTGCACGCTTTCTGGAACGGCTGGATGAAAACGACGACGTTCAGGAAGTTTACCACAACGGCATTCTGCCCGAGGATGCGTAACGACATACTGCACGGCGTTGCAGTATGTTCACAAACTGGTTACAACAACGCCTTGCGTTTGCCCGCGGGAGAATGGTTACGCGGTTGCGGGCAAAAAACGCTTGGTATAAAATAGAATCAATCGAAAAAGGAGGCGTAACTTATGGCAGCGGAAATGTCTACGACACTTGGAAAGATCACGATTGCGGACGACCTGATTGCGAGCATCGCCGGATATGCAGCCGTTGAGAACTACGGCATTGTCGGTATGAATTCAAAAAAGGCGGCCGACTCGTTTGTTGAATTGTTCGGCAAAGATAATATACGCCGCGGCGTCAAGGTTACGGTTGTTTCACCCGATGTAATTGATGTCGATTTATTCGTGACGCTCGTATACGGCGTGTCTCTACCTGCGGTAGCGCAAAACGCCAAGAGCAACGTGAAGTATCGGGTGGAGGAGATGACTGGGGTGACGGTTCGCGCCGTTAACGTCCATGTCGAGAACATTCGCGTATAACGCAGTTCGGCTTGGGGTCCGAACATTCGGAGGGAAAATTGGATAGTAACATGAAGATCGGTGGCGCTCAGCTACGCGATATGATTATCGCAGGCGCTGCGCTGCTCGAAAAAAACAAAGCGACTATCGACGCTTTGAATGTATTCCCTGTGCCGGACGGCGACACAGGTACGAATATGTCTATGACGATGCAGAGCGCGGTACAGGAAATCCGTGCGCTGCCGGAAAGCGCAAACGCATCCCAGGTTGCGGATGCGCTGAGTATGGGTGCGCTCAAAGGCGCGCGCGGCAACTCAGGCGTTATTCTTTCGCAGCTGTTCCGCGGCTTCTCCCGCGCGTTTAAGGGTGCGGAATATGTGGACTCGGAATTACTTTCCGCGGCACTGATGAAGGGCAGCCAGGCCGCCTACAAGGCGGTTATGAAGCCGAAGGAAGGTACCATCCTGACCGTTTCTCGCGTGATTGCCGAGCAAGTTGAAATCCATCAAAGACAGGGCGCAAATGTATACCGGCTGATGGACGAAATTTTGGAGAGCGGCGAGCGTGCGCTTGCGGAAACGCCGAACCAATTGCCTGTGCTCAAAGAAGCGGGCGTTGTGGATTCCGGCGGCAAGGGGCTTTTGACTATTTACAGGGGCTTTAAGCTTTCGCTCGACGGAGAAGAAATTGAGAGCTATGAAATGCTCGTACCGGAAAAACCTGTAGAAGCCACGGTTGAAGACAGCTTTTCCGGCGAAAACATCGTTTACGGCTATTGCACGGAATTTTTCATCATTCATTTATCGCCGGAAACAGATGAAAACGAGATTGAAAGCTTCAGAAAGCACCTCAACCGTCTTGGCGATTCCGTTGTCGTTGCAAATGACGCGGACATGATTAAAGTGCATGTGCATACCAATGCTCCGGGCAAAGTGCTGCAAATGGCGCTCCGCCTTGGCGAACTGGAAGGTCCCAAAATCGAGAATATGCGTGAGCAGAACAGAAAGTTCACGGAAGAGCGCAAACGCAACGAAGTGGAATTCGGTCTGCTGTCCGTCAGCACGGGCGAAGGCCTTGACGAACTGTTCCGGGCGCTTGCGGTCGATGCGTTGATTTCCGGCGGTCAAACCATGAACCCGAGTATCGACTCGATTGCGTCGGCGATCAATAAGATCAATGCTCGTAACGTTTTCGTCTTGCCGAACAATTCCAACATCATCCTCGCGGCACAGCAGGCGAGTGAGCTGACGGAAAAAGGCGTTGTACTGATCCCGACCAAAACTATTCCGCAGGGCATTGCGGCCTGTATGGCATATTCCAAGGACGCGACCGTGGAAGAAAACGAAGAAGCAATGAAGGCGGCGATTAAGGAGGTTGTCAGCGGCGCTGTAACCTATGCCGTGCGCGACACAAAGATCGAAGGCACAAAGATCAAAAAAGGCGACATGATCGGCCTGCTCAACAATCATATGGCAACCGATGGCAGCAGCATTGAAACGGCGACAAGCGAACTCATCAAAAAGATGATAGCTGAAAAGGACGATTCTTTCTGCACCGTGACGCTGTACTATGGTGAAGGGCAAACGGAAGACGACGCGCAGAAGATTGTCGATGCGCTGCAGACGGAGTATCCGGATGCGGAATTTGTCATCCTGAAAGGCGGACAGCCGCTGTACTATTACTATATCGCCGTGCAGTAAGAGAGGATCATCTCGCTGTTAGAGTGAGTTGGTAAGTATTTTGGGCCGACGACGGAATGTGCCGTTCGAATCAAGTTGTTCGACGGGAGGATACCGTCGTCGGTCTTTTTTATTGTGGAACGTATCTGAATGCAGAATCTATCCCTGACAAGCGTAAAAGGAATTGGCCCGAAACGCGCAGAGCAGTTTGAATCGCTCGGCGTGTGTTCGGTGCAGGAGCTTTTATACAGGCTTCCGCGGGATTATTTGGACTATTCGATCGTAACGCCTGTTATACAGCTTGCAAACGGTGTGAGTGCGGCGGTACATGCGCGCATTGGCACTGCGCCACGCTTTTTTCGCACGAAGGGGATGACGATAACCTCCACCACCGCACAGGACGAAACCGGAAAAGTAACACTAAAGTGGTTCAATCAGCCATATAGAAGTGCACAGGTTAAAGCAGGCGATACGGTTTATGCCTGCGGTCGCGTGATACGCAAAAAAAGCGTTTCTATCGTCAACCCGATGATTGCAGATGCGCTGCCGGGCATTTTGCCGGTTTATTCCACAATCAAAGGTCTGAACCAACGAACCTGGCGCGACGCCATACGTGCGGCGCTTGAGGCGGTTTGGGACGATATGCCGGATACGCTTCCGGAGACGATACGGGAGCGCTATGAACTGGCTCCGCTTGCGCTGGCGCTGCGCCATGCGCATTTTCCGATCAGCAGGGAAGCGCTTGCAATCGCCCGAAAACGACTGGATTTTGAAAACGCTTTGTTGTACTTCGTTGCAATGGAAATACAAAAGGCGGACAGAGCGCGTCAGAACGGCTTTGCATTCGACACAAGCGGCGTGTTGGAAAAATTCGGTGCAAAACTAGCATATGAACTGACCAATGCACAGAAGCGCTCGATCGATGAAATTGCGCGGGACATGCAGAAACCGATTCCAATGAACCGTCTGTTGCAGGGCGACGTTGGCTCCGGTAAAACTGCGGTTGCCATGTATGCGCTGTGCGTTGCCGCCGCAAATGGAAAACAGGGCGCGCTGTTGGTACCAACGGAAATCCTTGCTGAACAGCATTTTACAAGCATGCAGGGCATTTTTGGCTCGTCGGTAGTACTGCTGACGGGTGGCATGAAGAAGTCGGAACGCGACGTCGTGCTCAAACGGATTGCGGACGGAACAGCACTTTGCGTGGTTGGCACGCACGCGCTGTTGTCCGGCGACGTACGCTTTTACGATCTTGGCTGTGTAGTGACTGATGAACAGCATCGCTTCGGTGTACGTCAGCGCGCAGCAATGATGGAAAAAGGAATTCGTCCGGACATGCTTGTTATGAGTGCGACGCCGATTCCGAGGACGCTTGCACTGATTCTATACGGCGATCTCGACATATCCGTGATCGACGAGCTCCCGCCCGGACGCAAGGAGATTAAAACCAGTATCATACCGCAAAAAAAACGCGCGGATATGTATCGCTATATTGCAGAGCAGGCCAAAAAAAATGTGCAAGCGTATATCGTTTGCCCGCTGATTGAGGAAAGTGAAAGCATTGATTGCCCCAGCGTGGATGAAATTTACGCGGAATTAAAGGATGCGCTTCCCAACACGCAAGTTGGTAAACTCCACGGCCAAATGCGGGAGCAAGAGAAAAATCGTGTGATGCGCGCTTTTCGGGACGGCGAAATCGATGTGTTGGTCACTACTACAGTCATAGAGGTTGGTGTACACGTTCCAAATGCGTGCGTAATGGTGATTGAAGGCGCGGAGCGTTTTGGCCTTTCGCAACTGCATCAGTTGCGCGGTCGCGTCGGAAGAAGCAACGCGCAGTCCTATTGCTTCTTGCTGTATGGTACACAGAGCGATGAAGAAAACCAGCGCATGAAGGCGATGACCCAAACGAACGATGGATTTGAAATTGCACAAAAGGATTTACTGTTGCGTGGGCCGGGAGATTTCATCGGCGTGCGTCAACATGGCGACGGAGTGATCTCCGCGCTTGCCGGCGCAATGGATGTACGGTTGCTGGAACAGGCGGGCAAAGCGGCAAAGGAGATTGTTTCTACGCCGACGGATGGGAACGAACGCGTCATTCGGTATGCAATGGAACGATTTGATAGCATGACGGACATAGCAATGAATTGAAGATAATATATTATCCTGCATAAACATTGCCTTTTATGAGAATTTATTTTATTGGAGAACTTTGAAAATTATAGCTATTCCCGAGCAAAAAGGACTTACAACAGAAAAAATTACTGCAATAACGTAATAAACCAAAAAAATACGCCTATCAAAAAGTTTCAACGAGTCACTTACAAATCGTTTGACGTGCCTAGATACTCATGTTATGATAGGACTACTTTTTGTTTAAGGACGTGTTTATGGACTACCAGAATTTGGTTTCGGATTGCGTAAAACGCATTCCGCCTTCGGGAATTCGCAAATATTTTGACTTTTTAGATGACCAGCATATCAGTCTCGGCGTTGGGGAACCGGATTTCCCGACACCGGAACGGATTCGAGCATATGTTGCACAAAAATTGCAGAATGGACGCGTGGCATACACGTCCAATTCGGGCGAACCGCGTCTTCGCGAGCTTATCCTCCGATATCTGGAGGACCGGTATTCCATTTCGGGATACGAATCCATCGAAAACGTGCTGATCACAGTTGGTGCGAGCCAGGCGATTGATCTTGCGATGCGCGCAATATTGAACCCCGGCGACGAAGTGATCGTTCACGAACCGGTATATGTGTCGTATCGTCCGTCCATTGAACTTGCACACGGCAAAGCCGTTACGGTCGTAACGCATCGCGAAGATCGATTCCGCCTGCGTGCGGACGCGATCAAGGCTGCAATCACGCCGAAAACGAAAGCGATCCTGCTTGCGTTCCCAACCAACCCGACTGGCGCCATCATGGAACAGACCGAGCTGGAAGCGATTGCGGATGCCGTACGCGATACGGACATCATCGTCATAACGGATGAAATCTATGCGGAGTTGACGTTTAACGGAAAACGGCATCATTCTTTTGCCGCGCTGCCCGGTATGCGCGAGCGTACAATCGTGCTGAACGGCTTTTCAAAGGCGTTTTCCATGACCGGCTGGCGTCTTGGTTATGCCGCGGGTCCGCAGGAACTCATTGCCGCCATGCGGAAGGTGCACCAGTTGACCATGCTCTGCGCGCCAACGACCGCGCAGTGGGCGGGGATTGCTGCACTTGAATACGGATTTGAAGACGACTTTGCAGACACGCGTGCCATGATCGACGAATACGCGGTGCGCAGACGTTACATCATCGACGCGTTTGATTCCTTGGGTTTGGAATGCAATGAACCTGAAGGCGCGTTCTATGTATTTCCATCCATCCGCTCGACCGGATTGAAGAGCGAAGAATTTTGCGATAAATTGCTTGCTAGTAAAAAAGTGGTTACTGTTCCCGGCAGCGCGTTCGGCGAAGCCGGAGAGGGGCATATTCGGTGCTGTTACGCAACCTCGATGGAAGACATCAAGGAAGCGATGCAGCGTATTGAGGCGTTTTTAAAAGAAATTCGCTGAACCGAAATTGAACTTGCCCCGTCACGATAATTCGGACGGGGCTTTTACATGTTTTTCAGGGAGAAAACATTATGATACAAAACAAAACATTTTCCACGTTGGAATATGATAAAATCCTTACGATTTTAAAGCAACACCTTGCCTGCGAAGTCGGGCAGGAGTATGCGGAAAAGCTGCGTCCTGCGGAAAACCTTAAGGACGCTGAAACATTACAGGAGCAGACAGACGAGGCGGAAGGCATCTATTCGCGCACCGGCAGAACACCGATCACCGGATTTCCGGATGTGCGTGAACTGGTAGGCCGAATGCACGCCGCGCTGTTTTTGAGCACGCGGGAATTACTCGCGATTGCGCAGGCGATGCGCGCGTCCCGCGAAGCAAAGGAAGTGCTGCAAGCCGGCGATGCCGACGGACTGCTTTGCAACATGGCAAATCGGCTGACGTCCCACCGCTCGGTAGAAGAAGAAGTTGCGCGGTGTATCCTTGCCGAGGACGAGATTTCCGACAATGCGTCGAGCGAGTTGAATCGTATACGCAGACAGATGAAAATCGTGAATGAACGCGTGCGCGAAAAACTCAACGGCATGCTAAGGAGTCCGACCACACAAAAGTATTTACAGGAGCCGATCATCACGATCCGAAACGGCAGGTATGCGCTGCCAGTCAAGTCGGAGTATCGTTCTCAGGTACCCGGCCTGGTGCACGACCAAAGCAGCAGCGGCGCAACGTTGTTTGTAGAGCCGTCCGCCGTTGTTGAACTCGGTAACGAGTATAAGCGTCTGCTTTCGGAGGAGAAGAACGAGATTGAACGGATCCTTTCCGGCTTGACGGCGATGATTTCGCCGTTTGCGGACGAAATTCACAACAGCATCGCTATGATGGGTACGCTGGACGTTATCTTTGCCCGCGCTGTAATGGCGCGTGATTTCCGTGCTGTGCGACCAAAACTCAATGAGGAAGGCCGCATTCGCATTCAAAAAGGACGACACCCACTGATTCCGCGCGAAAGCGTTGTACCGGTCGATATCTGGCTTGGCGAGACGTTCCAGACGCTGATCATCACCGGGCCTAACACCGGCGGCAAAACCGTTACGTTAAAAACGGTGGGTTTGTTTACACTGATGGCTATGAGCGGAATGTTTGTCCCCGCTGAGTTCGGGACCGAACTTTCAACGTTTGACAATGTGTTTGCCGACATTGGCGACGAACAATCCATCGAGCAATCGCTTTCAACGTTCTCATCGCATATGAAGAACAACGTGCATATTCTGAAAGAAGCGGACGAACGTTCACTTGTACTATTGGACGAACTTGGCGCTGGAACCGACCCAATCGAAGGCGCAGCGCTCGCACAGGCGATTTTAGAAGATCTTTATGAGCGGCACACGCTGACCGTTGCAACGACGCATTACAGCGAGATCAAAGCATTTGCGCTGATGCACCCAGGCATGCAAAACGCATCTATGGAATTCGATATTGACAAACTCTGCCCCACATACCGACTGTTCATCGGCATTCCGGGTCGCTCGAACGCGTTTGAAATATCACGACGACTTGGATTGAACGATGATGTTATTACACGCGCACAGGCGTTCTTACAGAAGAAGGACGTTGCCTTTGAAAACGTATTGACCGAGGCGGAGCAGGCGCGCAGAAACGCGGAGAACGACCGCGACGCCGCGCAAAAAGCACGATGGGAAGCGGAGAAAATTCAGAAAGACCTGGAAGCCAAACAGCAGAAGTTGGAGGACGAAAAAACACAACTTCGCGCAAAGGCACGTGAAGACGCACGGCGCATGGTGCAACAGACACGACAGGAGATGGAACACCTGATTGCCGAACTGCGCGCAATTAAGAACATCGATCAAAAACAGCTGGAGCGTGCAGTGCAGAAAAACCGCGACAAGATGCGCGAAACAGAAGACAAATTGTATGAACAGGCTGTGCAGCGCGATGCGGCGGGCGAAGCGCCTGATACGGTAAAGCCGGGTGAGCGCGTGCTTTTAATCACGCTCGGCCAGGAAGCAACCGTGCTGAAGGCACCGGACGGCAAGGGAGACGTGCAGGTGCAGGCTGGTATTATTAAAATGAGTATCCCGATAAAGGATCTTCGTCCGGTCAAGCAGGAAAAGAAAGTGAAACAGACTTCTGCGAAGGTAACCCTGTCTGAAGAGCGTGGGGATGCGATGCAGATCGATCTGCGCGGCAAGTCGATCGATGAGGCATGCATGGAGCTCGACCGGTTTATCGACAACGCCTCGATGACAGGCGTTTCAACCTTTTATGCAGTGCACGGAAAAGGTACCGGCGCTCTACGTGCAGGTGTACAGGCGTATTTGAAATCACTGCCGCAGGTTAAATCGTTCCGCATTGGCGCATATGGCGAAGGAGACGCGGGTGTGACGGTGGTGACGCTAAAAAAGTAGCCACAAACGAATAAATTGGTAAATAGAGACATACGATCGCCGCGCTGTGTTGATGGTGCGGCGATTGTGTGACAAACTGCCGCAGTGTTGGACAAACGAAAAAAACTCTGCTATACTCTATCCAAATGTGAGATCATGATTTTATCCCATCAATAACGGAGGTGATCGGATGGAGAATAATACCATTCTGGTCATTGATGACGACAGAAACATCCTTGCCATCATCGAGCTATATTTAAAAAAAGCGGGGTATCAGGTTTACACCTGTGCCGACGGAACCTCCGCGATGGCGGCGTTCCATGAGACGAAACCATCACTGGTCGTATTGGACATTATGCTCCCCGGCCGCGACGGTTGGGCGGTTTTACACGATATCCGAATGGAGAGTGAAACCCCTGTCATTATGCTGACGGCAAAGGGCGACACGGGCGACCGCGTGCAGGGGCTTGAACTCGGCGCGGACGACTACATCAGCAAACCCTTTGACGCCAAGGAACTGATCGCCAGAATCAAAGCGGTACTGCGCCGAAGCACGCCGGTTGAACCGGAGCGCACCATTGCGTTACCCGGGTTGACCGTTTCACTGGAAAACTATGCGGTAACGCTGGACGGACGCCAGCTTGAAATGCCGCCGAAAGAAATTGAATTATTGTATTTCCTTGCTTCCCATACCGGCAAGGTTTTTACACGTGAACAACTGCTGGAACAGGTTTGGGGCTTTGACTTCTTTGGCGATTCGCGTACGGTCGACGTGCACGTAAAGCGAATTCGCGAGAAGCTGGGGGACAACCACGAGTGGGAACTCCGCACCGTGTGGGGAGTTGGCTATAAATTCGAGCAAAAGTGATGCACTGATATGCGCAAAGACTTTCTCAGAACGCTTTTTTCCCGTATGCTGACGGCGTATATTACCGTTACCGTCGGTTTGCTGCTGCTTTCGGGAGTCGTAGTCGGATCATTGATGTCCGGGTTCATCATGCGCGAAGAGAAACAGTCGATTGCCAATGAAATCAGTGTGATTACGGAACTGTACTTTAACACGACCGCCTCCACCGCCGGCGAGAATGCGGCGATTTTGGAGCTAAATACAATAGCGCGGCACTATGATGGGCTGATTCAAATCGTGTCTGTCGACGGTGCAATGGCGCAGTATTCTTCCGGTTCTAAGTGGGATGCGGTTATGAGCGTCCGGTATTCGGAGGACGATATTTCACGCATGCTGAACGCAGTGTCCGATCTGGACGCAGCCAGCGTGCGTTTTACACAGGAAAAGGGTTCGTTTCAGATGCTGATTGGAACGAAGCCTGTTTACGAAGACGGTGTGGCGACACATGTCGTTCGGTTTTATGCCGACATTACGGATGCACGCGGCGCAATTGCTATGGCCTATGTGGAGGTCATACTCGTTTCTTTGATTGCCGTGCTAATTGCAATTATCGTCGTCTACTACACAACCATGCGGCTGACACGCCCGTTCCTGGAGATCAACGAGATTGTTCAGAAATATTCCAAGGGTGACTATAACGTCCGCATACCGATCAGCAGCATCGACGAAGCGACACAGCTTGCCATCAGCTTTAACGCGATGGCGGATCAGCTGAAAGATCTGGAGGCCACGCGAAGGAGTTTCGTTGCAAACGTCAGCCATGAGCTTCGCTCGCCGCTGACGAGCATGAAGGGGTTTTTGGAAGCCATGCAGGACGGAACGATCGGACCGGACGAATATGAGAAATACATCGACATCGTTCTTTCCGAAACCAAGCGCATGGCGGTTATGGTCAACGACCTTCTCGACCTTGCGCGCATAGAATCCGGCAGGACGGCGATCAAGCTTGAGATATTTGATATCAACGAGCTGATCAGGCGCACACTGATTACGTTTGAAGCGCGAATTTACGAACATCATATCAATGTTGACGTTAAATTTGCGCAGGAACAGTACTATGTGGAAGCGGACAGCGCCCAGATTTCGCAGGTGCTTCGAAATATCATTGACAATGCGATTAAATACTCGCCGGACGACACCAAGCTACGCATTGCGACCTATGCTATGCGGCGCGAGATTTACGTTAGTATTCAGGACTCCGGGCCGGGCATACCCGAAGAGGATGTCCCGCATGTATTCGACCGCTTTTATAAAGTTGAAAAGGCGCATACGCCGACAAAACAGAGCGGTACAGGACTGGGCTTATCTATTGTGAAGCGCATTATAGATCAGCACAACCAGACTATCACGCTTAAGAGCGGACGCGGAAAGGGATCGACCTTTACATTTACGCTGAAACGCGCGCCGGCGCCAAAACGTACGCAAATTGACGGAGGTAAAAAGAATGGAACATAACGGATACTATAGTTCGGACGACCATTTTGGCGGAAAAGGTTCTGGAAGAAATGGACGCGGCGGCAATGTATTTGCCACGATCGTCATTATCATTGTCATCGTTTTACTGGCGCTGCTGGTTGTAGGGCTGTTCTGGCCGAGCATGCTTGGCGGTGAAGAGTTTGTTATTGAGGTTACGCCCACACCGACACAGATGGTCGAATCGACACCGCTTCCAACCGCAACTCCGCAAATGGAGACGACCGGGGCGCCGGAAGCGACCGCGACGCCGTATGTTGACGAAGACCGCGAAATGCCGGAACTTGACGGCGTAAGCCCTGCATTGCCCGGAACAATTGAGAATCCGATTCCGGACATCTACGATGCCGTTTCGCCCGGCGTTGTCGGAGTCATCAATTACACAAAGACTCTAAGCCTCTCCGGCAAGGAAACGTATGAGATATATGGAAGCGGTACCGGCTTTGTTGTTTCGAGTGGTGGATATATCCTCACGAATGCACATGTTGTTGAAGACGCCGACAAGGTGACTGTTAAGATAGACGGTGAAGAGGATGAACGCGAAGCAACCGTCATCGGCTCCGATACGGAGACGGATATCGCTGTGCTGAAGGTTGAAGGTGTATCACTTCAACCGTTGGAACTGGGCGATTCGGATACCGTCCGCGTCGGCGAATATGTACTGGCCATTGGGAATCCGCTTTCGACGGACGAGCTGGCAAACACGCTGACATTCGGTATTATCAGCGCCACGTCCCGTGAAATTACGATTGATAACTATACAAACACCTATCTCCAGACAGATGCAGCCATCAACTTTGGCAACAGCGGCGGCCCGTTGATTAACATGGAGGGACAGGTTATCGGCATCAACAGCGCCAAGACCATAACGGCCGGGTATGACGAATACGGAAATGCGGTCAGCGCGGAGGGCATTGGATTTGCACTTCCGATAAATCAGGTCAAAAAAATAATGGAGATTCTGATCACGGTCGGTTATGTGGAACGACCGGGAATCGGCATCACTGTCGGCACTATCACGGAAGATGCAGCCGAGGAAGCGGGAACGCCCGCCGGTGCTTACGTTGAAAGCGTCGTCAAAGACCGCCCTGCTTACCTTGCAGGAATTGAGGCGGGCGATATCATTGTAGAAGCCAATGGAAAGACGATTTCCGATCACGAAGAATTGGTCGATATCGTGCTTGGCTGTATGATAGGCGATGAATTGCAGGTCAAGGTGTACCGCAACGGCGAGTATCTGGATTTAACCATCATGATCGGCAACAAGTCCGATATGGATTTTGACGACGTTGTCGGGGACGATTTGGAGACGCCCGCACCGTAAAGTAAAAGTGTATTGAAAAAGGAACCCTGTCCAGGGTTCCTTTTTATATGCAACTCTCAATGATGAGGCAACGTGTGATAAAGATGCATGGCGTAGCCGTCTAATCCGTCGTTCAATGTTGCGCCGATCCGGCTTGAATGCAACCGCTCCATCAGATACAAAAGGATGACTCCTCCTTGCAGAATAACATCATGCCTGTCTTTCAAAAGCGGAATAGCGGCACGCGCTTCGTCGCCCATGTTGCTGAGTATTTGAAGCGTAGCGCAGAGGTCGAGAAAATGAATTTCCTTTTCACCCTGCCATTCGGAAAACGTTGTTGCGCCTTCGCAAAGCAGTGCGAGTGTCGTGATAGTTCCGCCGACGCCAAGCAATACTTTTTTTGTGGCACGTACGGAGCCGGGAAGCCCCTTTTTATCCGGACGTTCGTCGTGTTCCGGCGTGCCGAACAAACCGGAGAGGATTGGGCGAAGTGCTTCCGCGATGGACTTAAGATCGTCATAGGGTGCGAGATCCTTCGCACGTACGCAACCGATGGGCCAGCTTTCACGCGAACTGGTTCGTACGACCTGTGTGCTGCCACCACCAATATCAAGGATAGTCCGTTTTCCGGAGGGATCCGCGCCGCGCTGTGCAAACTCAGCCTCTTCGGCGCCGGACAAGACGCGGACGCGACCTGCTCCGATAATCTCTTCGACATTGCGCACAAAATCACGCCTGTTGCTCGCATCGCGCACCGCACTGGTGGCATATGCGTAACAGTCGAAACCATGAGCATAAGCATCCTGATAGATAGAGCGGATCACTAAAAGAGACTGGCGCATACGCGCTTGAGAGAGGGCTCCGCTTTCTGCAAGGCCTTCTGCAAGACGCGTAGTGTAAACGTGTTTGCCTTTTATTGTTAATTCGAGGTCGTCTTCGTCGGAAAGTTTTGCGGTCCGTATGGAATTGCTGCCGATATCAAAGATGAGCAACTTCATGGCGCAAACGTAACGATCGGTACATCGCCGGTGTCGGGCGTTGCGGTCGGTTTCGGTGTAGGCGTTGGCGTAGGGGTCGGACTTGGCGTCGGATCACCGACGGGTAAGTCTCCCGCATCCTGAGCGGTTGTCACGTTTTGCGTTTCGGTTTCTTCATTGTAGAATTTCCAGTCGTCGCTGAAAACATAGCCTAATTTTTCACGCGCATACTGAATCAGATAGTCGGTGGTCTGCATGTATTCAAGCATTCGCTCAAGTCGCTCTTCCTCAACATTCAGGTCGTCAAGATCGGCTTGTTTTTCCACTTTTTCTTCGGCGATGCTTTTAAGCTGCGTCTGTTGAGACAGGTAAACGCCACCCAAAACGAAGAACGTCAGGATAAAAAACAAAATGATATAACGCGGACGGATTCTTATGCCGCTTTTTGGTCTATCATACGGTTTCTTTGCCATGCAGTGTATCATAGCATAACAACGCTAAAAAGGAAAGAGAACGCCAAAATGGTTTTCAAAAAGGTTACAGTAACATAATGTGAACGATATGATATGAAAACAATTGCATGATAAAATATAAAAAACTGTGGTAAAATACCGCAAGTGTGATTATAATACACAGAAGTATATTATAAGAATGAGAAATGGAGACGGAGAGACGTTCATGCACAAATCAATAAATTGCATGGATGGAATCAACGATTCGAATAAATGAATGATGAACGGCGCGGTTGTCTGTCATAATCGTTACATCTGAAGCAATACACGATGAATCGTAGGAATGTTGTGAAAAAAAAGCAACACGTATTGACAAATATGTCGCCCAAGGATATGATTTTTTCATCCAAGAAGTCACATCCTTACATCTTCTTGATTTCGTTGATAGGTAACGTTTCTTACCGTAGAGAGGAGTTTACAGTTGAACAGGGATCAGTTGGAGGCTAAGAGCCTTGGAGATTTGCGCGAAATCGCAAAGCTGCAAGGTGTTAAATCTGTTACCAAATACAGAAAAAGCGAACTGGTGGATATCATAATGTCGGGCGGCAAAGCGCCTTCCGAATCGGAGGAATCCGGTGATCAGGAAAACGAAGATTATTTGGAGGCACAGGCCGAAAAAGAATCGAACGAACGGCATCCTGCGACACCGGATTATTCGGAGCAGCGGGCGCCGCAGGCTCCACAGGACGGTGGTTACCGTCGTTCCAGCTATTCGCCGCGTCCGTATCAGCACAGACAATATTACGATAACCGTTCGCAGGGTGGCTATCAGCGCCGGCAATATTCCTCCCAGCAGGGTGGCTATCAAAACAATTATCAGCGCGGCTATCAACAACAAGGCAACTACCAGCAGAGCGGATACCAGCAACAAGGTGGCTATCAGCAGCAGGGCGGTTACCAGGGGAACTCCTATTCTGCGTCACAAAATAATTACGGCGGTGACCAGGGCGGTTTTGAAGATGATCGCCAATATCGTCAGCGTAACAATGAAGGATATTATAATAAAGACTACGGCACCAGCAATCCCGCCGTACCCGAGATTTTACAAACGGGCGACTGCGGGGATGCGGAAGGTGTGCTTGAAGTTTTGCCGGATGGATACGGCTTCTTAAGAAGCGAAAACTATCTCTCCGGACAGAACGACGTGTATGTTTCCATCGCGCAGATTCGCCGGTTCAGCCTGCGTACAGGCGATATGGTCACCGGTAAAACGCGGCCTTCCAAAGAAGGCGAACGTTTCCTTGCGCTGCTGTATATCACCGCAGTCAATGGAGAATCGCCGGAAGAAATTGTCGACAGGACTCCTTTTGAACAGCTCGTTCCGATTTTCCCGAACGAACGCTATACTCTGGAGTGCCAGGGCGCGAAAAATCTCGCCATCCGCCTGATCGATCTGGTTGCGCCGGTTGGCAAAGGTCAGCGCGCAATGATCGTTTCCCAGCCCAAAGCGGGTAAAACGACACTGTTGAAAAATATCGCAAAAGGTATTTCAACAAACTATCCCGATTCGCATCTCATCGTCTTGTTGATCGACGAGCGCCCGGAAGAAGTGACGGACATGCAGCGCTCGATCAAAGGCGAAGTGCTGTATTCAACGTTCGACGAACTGCCGGAACATCACACTCGCGTTGCGGAGATGGTGCAGGAGCGTGCAATGCGCCTCGTAGAGATGGGCAAAGACGTCGTCATTCTCCTCGACAGCCTGACCCGTCTTGCGCGTGCTTACAACCTGACAATCCCACCGACGGGACGCACGCTGTCCGGCGGCATGGACCCGGGCGCACTGCATAAGCCGAAACGGTTCTTTGGCGCAGCCCGGAACATTGAAGGCGGTGGAAGCCTGACCGTTATCGCAACGGCGCTGACCGAGACGGGCAGTCGCATGGACGACATGGTTTATGAAGAGTTTAAAGGCACGGGCAACATGGAAATCCATCTTGACCGCAAGCTCAGCGAAAAGCGCATCTTCCCGGCCATCGACATCTATAAATCCGGCACGCGCAGGGAAGACCTCTTGCTTTCCGAAGAAGAACTTGAGGCAGTGCAAACCATCCGCCGCGTACTCGCGGGCGGAAATCCCGCCGATGTAACCGAGCACCTGATCGGCATGCTGGAAAAAACATCCACAAATGAAGAGTTTTTACAGCGGCTGAAAGACTGGATTAACATTTACGAAAAAGACGGCTATACTACGATGTCAACCAGCCGGTTCGGAAAATAATTGCATTATCGGCTTGCCGAAGGGAAATTGATACCCGATTGGCACATAAAAACGGCATTATTTCAAAATAATTCGAAAAACAGTTGATTTTTCGAGTGCCGCTCGTTATAATAGCCGATGGTAGTGTTTTAAAGGAGTGAACAAGCATGAAGAAAGGCATCCATCCGAAATATGGCGAAGCTACGGTGCGTTGCGCCTGTGGTGAAACCTTTACGACCGGCTCGACCAAGGAAGAGCTGACCGTCGAAATTTGCAGCAAGTGCCATCCGTTTTTCACCGGCAAACAGAAGCTTGTGGACAGCGGCGGACGTGTAGATCGTTTCAAAAAGCGTTACGGTCTGTAAGTTAGGAACGAAAACCTTCCCAACCCGGGGAGGTTTTTTCTTGCCCGGAACCACCACGTGTGGTAAAATAATCCAAATCGGTTGCGTGTCAAAGAGGTTCCACGTCCACTGATGCGCACCGGAAAACATGAGGACATTTTAGAATGAAAAGATGCTCGGTTGGCGGCCAGGCTGTTATGGAAGGCGTCATGATGCGTACGCCGGAAGGCGACGTTGCGCTTGCGGTTAGAAAGGCCGACGGCACGATTGAAGCGGAATACACACCGAAAAAGAAGAAAAGTGTTCATCCTGTGTTGAAGTGGCCGGTCGTTCGCGGCGTCGTGGCGTTCGTCGACGCGCTTGCAACGGGAATGAAGATGACGACACGCTCCGCAGAACTTTATGGCGAGGAGATTGAAGAAGAGCCAAGCCGATTTGAAAAATGGCTTGCGCAGAAAACAGGCAAAAGTGCGATGGACATTGCCATCGTTGTTGCCGTTGTCCTTGCAATCGGACTTGCAGTTGGGCTGTTCGTCTTCCTGCCATCGCTGGCAACGCAGCTTATCCCATGGAAAGACGCCGCACCCCGCATTTGGAAAAGCCTGACGGAAGGCTTTGTGCGGCTGCTGGTTTTCCTCCTCTATATTACGTCTATTTCGCTGATGAAAGACATTCGTCGCGTCTATATGTATCATGGTGCGGAACATAAAACGATTGCCTGCTATGAGCACGAAGCAGAGCTCACGCCGGAGAATGCCATGAAGTATTCAAGATTACATCCGCGCTGTGGAACGAATTATCTGTTCCTCGTTATGGCGGTATCTATCCTGTTTTTCGCGGCGCTGCCATATACGGAAAACCTGCTGCTCAGACTGTTGTCCAGGCTTGTGTTCTTACCGCTGGTTGCCGGTTTGGCTTATGAGGTGTTGAAGTTGGCCGCCGCTTCCGACAAGCTTTGGGCGCGCATCATTCGCGCTCCCGGGCTGGGATTGCAGTATCTGACCACACGGGAACCGGAACCGGAAATGATCGAAGTTGCGATTCGCGCATTCAATCTTGCAGTGAACGGCGGAAAAGAAGCACAGGACAGCGAACAATCCGCCTGTGAAGAAACCGATACAGAATTGAGCGAATCCGATGATGAAAAGGATCCTGAGGCGGAGTGACCATGTCGATTTCCGAAACCGTGCGGTTGACCAAACTGCGATTGGAGCCGGTAGCCAAGGAAGAAAGCCTGCAACAGGCGAAACTTCTGGTTGCCGCAGTCATTGGCGCAGACGCGTCCGCGTTGTCGGTTCATTCCTGGATGGAGATCAAAGATGAACAACTGCGCTTCCTCGGAGAACTCATTGAACGACGCGAAAAAGGCGAGCCGCTGCAGTATATCCTTGGCGAATGGGAATTTATGGGATTACCGTTTGTCGTGGACGAGCGCGTGCTGATTCCGCGACAGGACACGGAACTGCTCTGCGAAACGGCATTGGAGCGCATTCGAAATTACGCCTATCGTGATGTATTGGACCTTTGCACGGGCAGCGGATGCGTAGGAATTGCGCTGCAAAAACTTGCGGGCGTCAACGTAACAGCAAGCGACATCAGCAGCGACGCACTGGACGTGGCAAAAGAAAACGCGCAGTTAAACGCCGCAGAGATGCTGTTCATTGAAAGCGATCTGTTTAATAATCTTACAGGCGAATATGACCTGATCACGTGCAATCCTCCTTATTTGTCGAAGATGGACATGGAGCAATTGCAAAAGGAAGTTGCGTTTGAACCGGCGTCGGCACTGTTCGGCGGGGATGACGGGCTTGATTTTTACAAAAGAATTGCGAAAGAATACAAAGTGCATTTAAGACCGGGCGGCACTCTGCTGCTTGAAATTGGAAACACACAGAAAGAAAGCGTTTCCGCTCTTTTTTCGGGGAATACACGGGTGCTAGACGACCTGAGCGGCAACCCACGCGTTTTAATCGCAGAAAACATTGAACTATAATATACATAAAGGGTCTTTGTTATAAACAAACTGAAACAGACCCGGCAAACCGGCCGCAATGCATGCGGTTTGCGGCGGAGGGACCATGCTGGATAAACTAAAAGGAATTAAAGAACGTTACGATCTGCTTTCGGAGAAGCTGGCCGATCCCGGCGTTATGGCGGACAAAGACGCCTGGCGGGATATGGTGAAAGAGCGCGCTTCTCTGGAGGAGATTGTTGTTGCGTTTGAAGAATATCAAAAAACACAGGAATCACTGGACGAATGCAAAACAATGCTTGGTGAGCGTCTTGACGGCGATATGAAAGAGCTTGTCCATTCGGAAATTGCTGAACTGGAACAGAAACTGTCCGATTTGGAAGCGGAATTGCATCTATTGCTGATCCCTAAAGATCCAAACGACGAGCGGGACGTTATACTGGAAATCCGCGCAGGAACCGGTGGTGATGAAGCGTCGCTGTTCGGCGCGGACTTGTTGCGCATGTATCTGCGCTATGCCGAGCGTAACGGATATAAGGTGGAGTATCTTTCGAGCAACATGACCGACATGGGCGGCGTGAAGGAAGTCGTGCTGTCGATCGGCAAAAAGCGCGGCGCGTTCAGCCGCCTGAAATATGAAAGTGGCGTGCATCGCGTACAGCGCGTTCCGGAGACGGAATCGCAGGGACGTATCCACACCAGCGCGGCTACAGTAGCGGTGTTGCCGGAAGTCGACGATGTGCAGATTGACATCAAAGACAGCGATCTTCGCATCGACACTTACAGAAGCAGCGGCGCGGGCGGACAGCACGTCAACAAGACGGAATCCGCAATCCGTATCACGCATCTTCCGACCGGCATGGTGGTGTCCTGCCAGGATGAAAAATCTCAGCTGAAAAACAAAGAGCAGGCGATGCGCGTTTTAAAGAGTCGTCTGTATGATTTTTACCGTTCGCAACAGGATGCGGAGCGGGCGGGCGAGCGTAAGAGCCAGATCGGCTCCGGTGATCGCAGCGAACGCATCCGCACCTATAATTTTCCGCAGGGACGCGTTACCGATCATCGCATCGGATTGACACTCTATAAGCTGGAAGCGTTTCTGGACGGAGACATGGACGAATTGATTGACGCGCTGATCCTTGCGGAGCGCAGTGCTATGCTCTCAAAGGAAGCGAACTGACGATGCGGCGCAAAGAAAGCGAAACACTTGCGTATCAAACGCAGGTAATAAACGTGGAACGTCAGGAAGAAGCGGGGACAGCACAGGCGGCAAAGCTTATCCAAAACGGCGAAATCGTCGCGTTTCCGACGGAAACGGTATATGGTCTCGGTGCAAACGGACTCTGCGGAGAAGCAGTTGAGAAAATTTTCGTCGCTAAAGGAAGACCGGCTGACAATCCGTTGATCGAACATGTCAGCAAAAAAAGTGACGTCCGGCGTCTTTGGATGCGCACACCAAAATTTGCGCAAATATTGATGGACACCTTCTGGCCGGGCCCGCTTACGCTGATTGCACAAAAGAGCGATTGCGTGCCGGATGAAGTGACCGCGGGGTTGAATACCGTTGCCGTGCGCATGCCGCTGAATAAAACGGCCCGTTCGTTGATTGCTAAGGCAGGCGTACCGATTGCCGCACCGAGTGCAAACCGCTCCGGACGACCGAGCCCGACGACGGCGCAGCACGTTCTGGACGATATGGATGGTCGGATACCGCTGATTCTTGACGGCGGACCCTGTAAATACGGTGTGGAGTCTACGGTGCTGTCGCTTGTAGGCGCACCAACAATCCTGCGACCGGGTGCGATTACCCGCGAAATGCTGGAAGCCGTCATTGGCGAAGTGCGCGTTGCAAACAGCATACTCAACCCGATGCGGGACGGCGAAATTGCCGCGTCGCCCGGCATGAAATATAAGCACTACGCGCCGAATGCCGAGGTTGTCGTGGTCAACGGTGAACCGGAACGTGTTGCACGCGTCATCAACGCACTGTACCGCCAATCGGAAGTGGAAGGCATCGACTGTGAAATCGCGGCAACCGAGCAGACAAAGCATTTCTATAAAGGGAAAAAGTATGTTATACTCGGCGACAGAGAAACACCGGGAACGCTCTGTGCAAACCTGTTTACAGCCCTGCGGGAGATGGACAAGCGCGCCGATCGAATCTACGCGGAAGGTATCCCGTCGGATCAGGAAGGACTTGCCTACATGAACCGGCTGCTGCGTGCCGCCGGGTTTAAAATGATAGAAGCAGAATAACGAAGCGATTGGAAAGGGAGAGACGATTATGAAGATTGCGATTGCGTGCGATCACGGCGGGTTTGATCTTAAGGAAACGATGATGGAATATTTAACTTCGTTGGGTAATGAAGTTAAGGATTTTGGTTGCTACGACAAAAAAAGCATCGACTATCCGGATTTCATTTTCCCGGCGGCGGAAGCTGTTGCAAACGGCGAATGCGATAAAGGCGTTGTCATCTGCACGACCGGCATTGGCGTAAGCATTTGCGCAAACAAGGTGAAAGGCATTCGATGTTCGCTTTGCACGGACAGCTACACCGCGCGCATGACGCGCGAACACAATGACACAAACGTACTTGCGCTCGGCGCAAACGTAACGACTCCCGTGCGTGCAAAAGAAATTACAAAAATCTGGCTGGATACGGAATTTTCGCATGGTGATCGTCACCAAAGACGGATTGATAAAATTACAGAGTACGAAAACAAACATTAACCGATACATGCTAACGCAGGATACTGCAGTGCAAAATCACTACTACATTTTTAAGCAACAGGCTAAGGAGGCTCACAATGTCAAAAGTAATTCCGATTGATCATCCGCTTGTACAGCACAAGCTCTCGCTTCTGCGTGACAAAGAGACCGGATGCAAAGCGTTCCGCGAACTCGTCTACGAACTGGCCATGCTCATGGCATACGAAGTAACGCGCGACTTGGAACTCAAGGAAGTCGAAATCGAAACCCCGATCTGCAAAACGAAGGTTAATACGCTGGCAAACGAGAAAATTGCCGTAATTCCGATCCTTCGCGCCGGTCTCGGCATGGCGGACGGCATTATGAGCCTGATTCCGAACGCAAAGATGGGGCACATCGGCCTTTATCGTAATCCGGACACGCTGATGCCGACCGGATATTACTGTAAGCTTCCGCAGGATATTGAAGAACGCGAAACTATCATTGTTGATCCGATGCTTGCAACGGGCAACTCCGGCATTGAAGCGATCAAGATCATCAAAGAATCCGGCGTGAAAAGCATCCGCTTTGTTTGCCTGATTGCGGCTCCGGAAGGAATTGAAGCAATGCAAAAGGCGCATCCCGATGTTGACATTTATGTCGGACATGTAGACGAAAAGCTAAACGACCATGGTTACATTGTGCCGGGTCTCGGCGACGCCGGCGATCGACTGTTTGGAACGAAATAAGCTATATCGGCGTTTGGCGACAGTAGTTGCCAAACGCCGATTATATAATAGACGCAGCGTAGTCAGACAACTGGAAATTCTGAAATATCTGTGATTAAAAAGAAAAGTGCATTACCGCGCATCGAAAAAAATACTAAAATTTAGCGGTTTTTTCTGTTGAATTGTGGTATTATAGACAGGTGCGAAAATGCACTTTCAATTTTATTTGGCTTGCTGTCGGTCATGTAGTTTATCTATAAGCCGTTTGCAGGTTGCGCGACGACTGATCAAACGGTCGGTATCTTACGGAGGTAGAACATGCGATCGATTATAGATGAAATCGCAACGGCGGAAGAAAAAGCGGAAGAAATTCGAAACAATGCTGTTTCCGAAGCACGCGAACTAACGACAAAAGCGCGTGAAGAAGCGGAAAAAGCGCTTGAAGGCGTTGACGCGCACGAGCGCGAAAAGACGGAAACCGTTTTGAAAGAAGCGCAGGCGCAAGGCGAAGAGCTTTCCGCGCAGATGCTTGCAAAGATGGAAAACGAAGCGAAGGAAGTCTGCGCGCGCGCAAACGCAAAGATTGACGACGCAGTACGGTATTTGGTTAGCAAGGTGCAAAATCAGGCATGATTGTTCAGATGAAACGCATGACGCTCGTTGCGCATAAAGCCGACGAAGCGGATATTCTTCAGGCGATACAGGCGACGCAGGCGGTTGAGGTGCTGGAAAGCGGCGAAGATACTGCTGAACAGACTGCGCTTGATCAGGCGGAAGAAAAGGTACAAAAGCTTAGCGAAGCGCTCAAGACGCTGCGGCCTTACGGCGAAAAGCAGAGCTTGCTTGCCGCAAGACCGGAAGCGAGCATTGCGGACGTTGCAAAGCAACTGCCGAAGGCGCTGGTGTTTTCCGACCGATTGGAAGACATCGCAAGAGAGCTTGCCTCAACGCGTTCTGAAATTGATAAAAACGAAACAATTATTGATTCGCTTCGTCCATGGGAACATTTCCCCGCGGACATGCAGACGTTTCAGAATGTGCGTGGTGTAAAATACTTCACGGGATTAATCGCCGCTCCCGATGTGGAAAAATTAGAAGATATCGACGCATGTGCGGAATATCAGCTCTTCAACGAGGGCGTGGTGCGTACGTGTGTTGTTGCTTGCCCGGAAGACGAGACAAAGTCGGTTGCAAACTTCTTGAAGTCGATTGACTGGACGGATTATGCGTTTCCGAAGATGGGTGGAAAACCTGCGGAAGCGATCCACCGGCTTATGGAGCGCAACCATGACTTGAGGTCCAAAAAGGAAGATTTAAAAATTGCGCTGGCAAAGGAAGCAAGCGGCAGCGCCAAGATGGTTGAGAGTGCGCTGGACGCGGCCGTAATAGAACGCGACCGTGTGAAAGCAGCCGCCGAGATTGCACGCACGAGCGCGACTTTCCAGCTGGAAGGCTGGGTTCCGGAAGATAAGGTTGCAACGGTTGAGAAAGCAATTCAGTCCGTTACGGACGCGTATTATTTCGTAACACGTGAACCGAATGAAGACGAAGTACCGCCGTCGGTCGTAGAAAACAGCAAGTTTGCCACGCCGTTTGAGCAGGTAACGAATCTGTATGCACGGCCTGATCCTCACGGTATCGACCCAACACCTTATATGGCGCCGTTTTATGTGCTGCTGTTCGGCCTGATGCTCAGCGACACGGGCTATGGTCTGGTGCTCGCAATCCTTTGCGCACTGTATGTAAAGCTAAAGAAGCCGACCGGTATGTCCGGCGGGTTTGCTCGCGTTCTGTTCTGGGGCGGACTGTCCACCATGGTTTGGGGTGTGCTGGTAGGCACCGTTTTCGGTATGGATTTCGATACGTTGCTTGGAACGAACAATATGTTCCCGCTGTTTGTTGATCCGATGGACAACCCGATCAACATGCTGATCCTTTGCTTCGGCCTGGGCGTGATCCATATTCTCTTCGGCGTCGGCCTCAAGATGAAGCTTGCGTTTTCGCGCAAGGACTGGCAGACTGCGATTTTTGACAATTTTTCATGGATACTCATCATCTCCGGCCTGATCGTCTTTGCCGTTCCGTCGAGCGTTGAAGGCATTCCAGCAGTCGTCGGGACTGTTGGACTCGGTATGGCTGGACTCGGCGCGCTGATGATATTGCTGTTCAAAGGACGGGCGAACAAAAATCCGATCATGCGGACGATTTCCGGCCTCGGAGAACTATATCAGGTTACGGGCTTTTTGTCCGACATCCTGTCTTATGCGCGTCTGTTTGCGCTTGGCATTGCAACGGGCGTTATCGCATCGGTCTTCAACGAACTTTGTAAAATGTTGATGGGGTCGCCCATACTGGTTCTCAAGATTCTCGGCATAGCGGTTGCATGCGCGCTGCTTGTCGCGCTGCACGCATTCAACATCGCGATCAACACACTCGGCGCGTTCGTGCACTGTGCAAGATTACAGTACGTTGAATTTTACGGAAAATTCTATGAGGCAGGCGGCAGAACCTTCCAGCCTCTGGGATATAAAACAAAACATGTTCGAATTTTGGATGAAAAGTCATCCATAAGCGATTAACGAAGGAGGAATTCTCACTATGG
Source organism: Christensenellaceae bacterium (assembly GCA_963665515.1). Taxonomy (GTDB): domain Bacteria; phylum Bacillota; class Clostridia; order Christensenellales; family CAG-138; genus UBA7703. Next base: position 2,794,910 of record OY762278.1, on the reverse strand, counting down.
AACTTCAGTGGGGAACGATTTTTGCAGCGGCTGGCGCCGCTATGGCAGCGGTTTTGGCAGGTATTGGCAGCGCACTTGGCGTAGGCATGGCCGGTCAGGCGGGCGCGGGCGTTGTGTCCGAGGATCCGGATCGGTTCGGCTCCTGCTTGCTGCTCCAGCTTCTTCCCGGCACACAGGGCATCTACGGCCTTCTGATTGCATTTGTTATCGCAACCAAAGCCGGTTTGCTCAGCGGCGGTTCCGCGGTTACTGCGACGGCTGGCTTGACGCTGTTTCTTGCGTCGATTCCGATCGCGTTCGGCGGGCTGCTTTCCGGCATTGCGCAGGGTAAGGTTGCGGTTTCCGGAATCAACATGATTGCAAAGAAGCCTGAAGAACAGGGCAAAGCGATGCTGATGACCGTTATGGTTGAAACCTATGCGGTTCTGGCGCTGCTCATTTCCTTCCTGCTCGTCAACGGCGTACAGGTTGGTTAAGATTTGAAGTTTTTGGTACGATAAGGAGCAGTCAATGGCAACCATATCCATATCCGGAACGAACAAACTCGCCGAGCGTATTATTGGTGAGGCCGAAGCGGACGCGCATAAGACGCACGAAGCCGCGGAGGAAACGATTCGTTCGATCCGAGCGGAAAGCGAAAAAGCTGTTTCCGACAAACGAAACGATCTCGAAAGCAAGCGTGAAGCTGAAAAGCAAAGCTTACTGGACGGGTTCAAGACGCGCACCGAGTTGGACGGCAGAAAGAATGCACTTTCGAAAAAACGCGCCGTGATCGACGATGTATTTTCGCGCGCGTATACGAGCGTTCTTGCGCTGGACGAAGAATCGCGGACAAAAATCTGCGAAACGATGCTGCGCGAAGAAGCCGAAGGCGGCGAAACCGTTCTGCCGGCAAAAACGGACCGCAAAGGCATTGCATCCGTTTTAGCAAACATGAGCGATCGCAAGTTGACGTTGTCCGATAAGGACGCGGACATTGAAGGCGGTTTCCTGCTTGTTAGTGAAAGCTACGAGAAGGATTGTTCGTTCCGTTCGCTGATGAGTACTGTTCGTTCCGACGAGGAAACGAACGTCGCAAAGATGCTGTTCGACTGACCGGAGGGAGGGTTTCATGCCACAGCCAAGTTATTCCTTTGCATGTGCGCGTATAAGCGCACTGGAAAAAGGGTTGTTCAGCAGCCAAACCATCCGGCGCATGGCGGACGGTACAATTGACGACGCAATGCGGCAATTGCTTGACGCGCACTACGGCAACATGCCGGAAGCGACCAGTGAAGACTGCGAACGCATGATTGAAAACGTACGCGTGCAGACGGCGGAGACGATTCGTGAGCTTTCTCCCGAACCGAAACTGACCGACCTGTTTTTGCTGCAATCGGACGTGCATAACCTCAAAGTGATGATCAAGGCGCGCCTTTTGCACTCAAGCGATGTGGTATGGCTGGAAGGCGGTTTGTACTCTCGTGAAAAGCTGACCGCCATGGTAAGCGAACAGAAGTACGACGACCTGCCGGAGGCAATGTGCGAGTCGCTCGACAAGCTGGAACGCAAGCTCAAAATTCAGTCGGAACCGCAAATGGTCAGCATCCTGGTTGATTATGGCTATCTTAAGCTCTGCCTTGAGGAGACGAAAGATTGCAAAGAACCGTTTGCGAAGCTGTATTTCGAAGCGCTCTGCGATTTTGACAATGTGATTACGTTTCTCCGCATGCGTGCCATGGGTGCGCAAAAGGAGGATCTTTGGGACGTTTTGCTGCCGTGCGGTGGCATCGGTTCCGATGTTTTGATCAACGCATATCAGCTTTCTTCGGAAACGCTGACAAAGGCGCTTTCCGGCAGCGTAGCAAAAGACGCCATGCATGAAGGGCTTTCACAGATGCTGATCAGCGGGAACATCTCCATGATTGAAAAGGCGCGTGATAACTTTCTGCTTTCGCTTGTGAATAAGCATCGTCATGATGTTATGACGATATTTCCGATCGTAGGGTACTACCTTGCGCGGGAGCGTGAAGCAAAAGCGATTCGCTTGATTTTGACCGTTAAGCGTAACGGGCTTGACGACAGTGTGATTTCGGAAAGGCTGAGGGAACTGTATGGCTAAGATCGGCGTAATTGGAGATCGCGACTCTGTTCTGCTTTTTAAAGCAGTCGGACTGGACGTTTTTTTTGAGGACGAAGGCGAGAGTGCAAACCGCACGCTGCATAAACTGGCAAGAAGTGGTTATGCAATCGTGTTCGTCACGGAAAAGTTGTACTCCGCATGTGAAGAAACCATAAACGAATTTGCCGGCAGCGCATATCCTGCAATCATTCCGATTCCGGACAATCAGGGTTCCCAAGGCGTTGGCGAGGCGGCGTTGAAACAAAACGTTGAAAAAGCCGTTGGTATGGACATACTGGCAAACTCTTAAATTAGGAATCAAACAGAACGCACCGGGCAGTATTCCCGTTGTACGATAAAGGATTTAGATTACGAAAGGGCAAAGAACATGCAAGGAACGATCATCAAGGTATCGGGGCCGCTCATCGTTGCCAGCGGAATGGCGGACGTACAGATGTACGACGTTGTGCGCGTATCCGAAAAGCACTTGATCGGTGAGGTCATCGAACTGCGCGGCGACAAGGCCTCTATTCAAGTTTATGAGGAAACGGGCGGCATCGGACCGGGTGAACCTGTCGTTACAACAGGCGCACCGCTTTCCGTCGAGCTCGCACCGGGACTGATTGAGTCGATTTACGACGGCATTCAGCGCCCGCTGAACGTAGTACGCGAACGCGCAGGCGACCGCATTACGCGCGGTATTATGGTCGACGCGCTGGATCATGAAAAGCTTTGGGCATTCACACCCACCGCAAAGGTTGGCGATGAGTTGACCGCTGGCGACGTCCTCGGCACCGTTCAGGAAACGGAAGCGGTTTTGCACCGCGTTATGGTTCCGCCGACGATGGCCGGTAAGCTGACGTGGATTTTTGAAGGCGAAGCGAACATCGTTACGCCGATTGCCAAGATTGAAAAGAGCGACGGAACGATCATTGAAATACCGATGCTGCAAAAGTGGCCGGTTCGCAAAGGTCGTCCCTATACGGAAAAGGTCGCGCCGCAGGAGCCGATGATCACCGGACAACGCGTTATCGATACGCTGTTCCCCGTTGCAAAGGGGGGTACGGCGGCTGTTCCGGGTCCGTTCGGCAGCGGCAAAACCGTCGTTCAGCATCAGCTTGCAAAGTGGGCGGACGCTGATATCATCGTTTACGTTGGTTGTGGCGAACGCGGCAACGAGATGACGGACGTTCTGATGGAGTTCCCGGAACTCAACGATCCGCGCACTGGCCTGTCGCTGATGAAGCGAACCGTACTAATCGCCAACACGTCCGACATGCCGGTTGCGGCGCGTGAAGCATCTATTTATACGGGTATTACGATTGCGGAATATTTCCGCGATATGGGCTATAAAGTCGCCATTATGGCGGATTCCACATCCCGCTGGGCGGAAGCGTTGCGTGAAATGAGCGGTCGTCTCGAAGAGATGCCCGGTGAAGAGGGATACCCGGCATACCTCTCCAGCCGACTTGCGGAGTTCTATGAGCGTGCGGGCGCGGTCGTTGCTCTCGGCAGCGACAAGCGCGAAGGCGCTGTCTCCGCTATCGGCGCAGTGTCGCCTCCGGGCGGCGATATTTCGGAGCCGGTTTCGCAGGCAACGCTGCGTATCGTCAAGGTCTTCTGGGGATTGTCCAGCAAGCTTGCGTATGCGCGCCATTTCCCGGCGATTGACTGGCTGCAGAGCTACTCTCTGTATCTCGGCCGTCTCGAAAACTGGTTTAACAAGAATGTTTCGAGCGAATGGACGACGCTTGTGCAAAAGACGATGGCACTGCTTCAGGAAGAAAGCGAATTGGACGAAATCGTTCGACTCGTCGGTATCGATGCGCTGTCGTATAAAGACCGTCTGACGCTGGAATGTACGCGTTCCATCCGTGAAGACTATCTGCATCAAAATGCGTTCCACGAAGTCGATACGTATTCTTCGCCGAAAAAGCAGTACCTGTTGCTCAAGTCAATCCTGTCTTATTATGACAAGAGCCTGATTGCGCTGCAGGAAGATGCTTCGTTTAAGAAGCTGTCCGCATTACCGGTGCGCGAGAAGATCGGCAGACTGAAATATGTGCCGGAAGACGACGTGCAGGCGCAATACGATGTCATCATGAAAGAACTCAACGATCAGATTCGTGCACTGACGGAGGGAGGCGAGCAGGATGCGTAAGGAATACAGAACGATCAAAGAAGTCGTCGGCCCGCTGATGCTCGTTGAGCAGGTCTCAGGCGTAAAATATGACGAGCTTGTTGAAATCGAACAGGCGGACGGTGGCATTCGCCGCGGACGCGTGCTCGAAATCAATCAGGATAAAGCGTTGCTACAGCTGTTCGAAGGTTCTCAGGGATTGCAGATCAGCTCCTCAAAAGCACGTTTTCTTGGCAAATCAATCGAACTCGATGTTGCGCCGGATATGCTAGGCCGCATTTTTGACGGCATGGGCAAACCAATTGACAACGGCCCTGCGTTGATCCCGGACAAACATCTGGACATCAACGGCACGCCGATGAACCCGACCGCGCGAGATTACCCGAGTGAGTTCATTCAAACGGGCATTTCCGCAATCGACGGATTGAACACGCTGGTTCGTGGCCAGAAATTGCCGGTGTTCTCCGGCTCCGGTCTGCCGCACGCAAACTTAGCCGCACAGATTGCAAGACAGGCAAAAGTGCTTGGTTCGGATGAGAAATTTGCCGTTGTGTTTGCCGCTGTCGGCATCACGTTTGAAGAGGCGGATTTCTTCATCAGCGACTTTAGAAAAACTGGCGCAATCGAAAAGACGGTCACGTTCATCAACTTGGCCAACGATCCGGCTATCGAGCGCATCGCAACGCCGCGTATGGCGATTACTGCTGCGGAATATCTCGCATATGAACTCGGCATGCATGTGCTGGTCATCATTACGGACATCACGAACTATGCCGAAGCGCTGCGCGAAGTTTCCGCCGCGCGTAAGGAAGTTCCCGGTCGCCGCGGTTATCCCGGCTATCTGTACACCGACCTTGCGACGATGTACGAACGCGCCGGCCGTATCCGCGAAAATGCGGGCTCCATCACAATGATTCCGATTTTGTCCATGCCGGAAGACGATGTAACGCACCCGATTCCCGACCTGACCGGCTACATCACGGAAGGACAGATTATCCTGTCCCGTGAGCTTTACCGTAAAGGCCTGACGCCGCCGATCAACGTTTTGCCGTCGCTTTCCCGACTCAAGGACAAGGGCATTGGCAAAGGCAAAACGCGCGAAGACCACGCGGACTCGATGAACCAGCTTTTCGCGGCGTATTCTCGTGGTAAAGACGCAAAAGAACTCGCCGTTATCCTTGGCGACGCCGCACTGTCCGATGTTGATAAACTTTACGCAAAGTTTGCCGATGCATTCGAAGAACAGTATGTGTCTCAAGGCTATTATACAAACCGAACGATCGAAGAAACGCTCGACCTCGGATGGAAACTGCTTGGTATCCTGCCGAAATCGGAACTCAAGCGTATCCGCGACGAGTATATCGAGAAATATTACCCCAAGGAGGCGTAGCCAATGGCCGCGATCCAGGTAAAACCGACCCGAATGGAACTGAGTAACCTGAAGAAACGCAAAAAGGTTGCCGTCCGCGGTCACAAAATGATGAAGGACAAGCGGGATGAACTCGTCCGTCGTTTCATCGATTATGCAAGACAAAACAAAGCGCTTCGCGCCGAAGTGGAAGAAAAACTTTCACGCGCGATGAAGAGCTTTGTCCTTGCGCGCGCTTCCATGAGCAATGCGGAGATTGAAGAAGCGTTGATGTATCCTGCACGCGCGGCGGAAGTCACCGCAGGGATTCAGCATGTGCTCTCTATACAGGTACCGAAGCTCTCGATTGAAACACAGGACGGCTTTACATATCCATATGGCTTTGCAACGACAAGCGCCGACCTTGACATGGCGGTTCAGCTGCTTGCGGAAGTTCTGCCGCTGCTTGTCCAGCTAGCGGAAATTGAGAAGGCTTGCAGCCGTCTGGCCGACGAAATCGAAAAGACGCGTAGGCGCGTCAACGCACTCGAGTACGTCATGATCCCGCAATTTACACAAGCGATTCGTACCATTCAAATGAAGCTGGATGAAAACGAGCGTGGCAATCTAACGCGGCTGATGAAAACGAAAGAGATGCTGCAGGAACAGGGTAGATGAATATCGTTTCTCTTACAAAAGAGTTCGGCTTTGCGGAATGTTATATCTTTCCAACCGATCCATTTGTACAATATGAGCGCCGTCTGTCAGACGGCGCTTTACATCATGACGCTTTAAAATTGGTTTTCGATGTTAAATCTGAATTTGCTTGGGCAAATGCGATTGTAACGATGATTTGGCCGTATCGGCCGTATGCGGAATCAATTCCGGTTTCTGGTTATTATCCATCCAGCAATGCGGGCTATCATGCGGCAAACAAAGTGTTGAAAACATTAAAAAGTCAAGAAATTCGCGCTGAACGTGCATATGTACCTGTGCACGAGATGTTCTCCCGAAGTGGAATCGGTATCCAGCTGAAAAACGGACTTACGGCGATTCCTCAATACGGAACGCGGTTTTCCGTTCAAACGTTAATTGCATGTTTGCCGGATGTTTGCTATACGTCTATGCAACCGCAGTTACAATCGCGCTGCAAGGATTGCCACGCCTGCGAGCGCGTTTGCCCGTCGAACGCGATCGATGGCAATGGATATTCCTGTGAAAAATGCGCCCGTGCCTATATGTGTGGCGAGCCGATGGATGAATGGGTGATGGATGCGCTAACTAGTATTCTCGGATGCGAACTATGCCAAAGCGTGTGTCCGTATAATAATAAAATAGAATCGATTTGTGAAATGCCGGACGCATTTGCGTTGGAAAAGCTACTGTGTGGCGACATAAAACCTGCATTGCAGATAGTTGGAATGAATCTAAAAAAGAACGGGCGCCTCCAACAGCACGCTTGTATTGTCGCAGCGAAACAAGGAAGAACGGACCTGATTCCGTTGATCGAAACTTTGTCGCATGACCCAAGCGAAGCCGTTCGAGTTGCGGCGGAGTATGCGCTTAAGCATCTAGAACAGTACGAATCCCGGCGAAAAAACTAGAAATCACATTTGTTGCAATCTTTTCCTCAAAATCTGTTTTACAATCATATGTGAACCATGTTACAATAGCATTTGTCAACCAGTTTGCCGCGCTAAGCGGGGAGTTAGCGGTGCCCTCTACCTGCAATCCGCTACAGCAGGGCTGAAATCCCATTCCCCGGCAAGCGTCTGTGGGGTCAGATCCCGATAAGGGGCGTTGAGCGTCGGGTCCCGTGCAATTGCGGACCGTGAACCATGTCAGGTCCTGACGGAAGCAGCATTCAGCGGACACTGCAATGTGCCGCGGAGCAGCCTGAAAGGAGCAACCTGTCGGAGCGTCGCCCGGAGATGTGTTTGTCAAAGAACGGGTGCGCGGCAATATTTTAAACGGGCGCATCGCCATAAACGATGCGCCCGTTGTTTTTTCGGATCATTTCGAATGAGGTATTTTTATGGAAGATTTTTCGGTATTCGATATTATCGGCCCGCGCATGACGGGGCCTTCCAGTTCGCATACGGCAGGCGCGGTGCGTCTTGCCAACACTGCGCGTAAAATTGCCGAAGACGACGTTGCGGAAGCGCGATTTACGCTCTATGGTTCGTTTGCCGAAACAGGCAAGGGACACGGGACGGACAAGGCGTTGATTGCAGGCGCGCTCGGCATGGAACCGGACGACGCGCGTATCAAGGATGCATACCGGATTGCACGCGAACAGGATGTGTTTGTCTCCGTGGAATATTCCGATGAGCCAACGGATCATCCGAACACGGCACGTATTATTATTACCGGCTCCGATGGACAGATCACCGAAGTGATTGGCGAGTCTGTCGGCGGCGGCAACATCCGCATTACGTCGATCAACGGTCTTGCGGTCGAATTTTCAGGCGAATATCCGACGCTGGTCATTCAACACAACGATAAGCCGGGCGTGATTGCGGAAGTTTCGCATGTTTTGGCGCAGCTTGGCGTAAATATCGCTTTTATGCGTGTGTTCCGTCATGGCAAAGGCGAGGACGCATATATGACCATTGAAACCGATCAACCGGTGACAGATGACATGCTCAAGATGATTCTGAAACTATGCAACGGCATCAACAAACTGTTTGCGGTTTAAGGGGGAGAACGTTTATGCAACTGACAGAAGCATTTGAAAACGGAGAATCTCTCCGCCGCTATTGTCTTACAAATGGAATACCGATCTATGAAGCGATGATGCGCCGCGAAGAGAAGCAATCCGACTGCACGCGCGAAGAGGTTCTGGCTGAGATGCAAAAGAATCTCGACGTCATGCGGAAATCGGTTGAGCGCGGGCTGAACGAAAAGGTGGAGTCCGTCAGCGGATTGTCCGGCGGTGAAGCACGAAAATTGTTTAAATACGGCAAGCACAATCCGTTTTCAGGATACACGGCATGTCGCGCCGCCGCATCCGCAATGGCGGTTGTAGAAGTAAACGCCGCAATGGGACGAATTGTTGCTGCTCCTACGGCTGGCGCAAGTGGAATACTTGCAGGCGCTCTGATCGAGAGCGCAAGACAGCGCGGCTGGTCGGACGAGACGTTGGTCGAGGGACTGTTTACAGCGGGTGCCGTCGGGTTGTTGTTCGCAAAGAATGCGACCATCAGTGGCGCAGGCGGCGGATGCCAGGCGGAGACGGGTGTTGCCGCGTCCATGACCGCAGCAGCACTGGTTGAAATCAGTGGCGGCGCGGCGGTGCAGGCGCTCGATGCGGCGGCAATGGCGATGAAAAATGTGCTTGGGTTGATTTGTGACCCGGTGGCCGGGCTTGTCGAGTGTCCGTGTATCAAACGCAATGCGCTTGGCGCGGTGAATGCTATGCTATGTGCGGATATGGCGCTTGCGGGTGTAACGAGCCTTATTCCGTTTGATGAGGTAGTAGCGGCAATGTATGCCGTAGGCAAGGATATTCGTCCCGAATATCGAGAAACCGCAAAAGGCGGACTTGCGACTACACCGACGGGCAAGGCGGTTGCACAGCGGGTTCGACGCATGCAGGGGAATTCATAATTTAATTAAAGTAGGGAAAAATGTATGGCAGCTGGCGGTGGCGGCGGATGGAAAAGGAACTATCTAACGGAAGATGAAAAGAGAAATAGACCGCGTGCGACACGCGAAATATTGCTCCGAATTCTAGGCTATCTCAAACCGTATCGACTTCAATTTATTTTGGTTCTTCTTGCAATCTTACTGGCGTCTGTTATCGGGTTGTTTCCGTCCATCATAACCGGACGTATCGTAGATGAAGCATTGGTCGGAAGGGATATGACGCTTCTGATTAAACTGCTTATATTGGCTTTTGCCACACTGACAGTGTCGCAGGCAATCGGCGTCCTGCAAAGTTATATCAATTCCTGGATTTCACAGCGAATCATATTCGATATGAAAAATCAAATGTTCGCGCATTTGCAAGCCATGCCGCAGTCCTTTTATACTGAGGAGAAGCAGGGTGACATTCTAACGCGAATGGACAACGATATTAGTGGCGTGGGATCAGTGATTTCTAATACGCTTACGACTTCGCTGAGCAATATTACAACGGTTGCTGCAACTTTGTTTGCACTGTTTGCAATGAACTGGAAGATGGCGCTGATTGGCGTTGCCGTGATACCGTTGTTTGTTCTGCCGACTAGAAGCGTAGGGAAGACACGTTGGGAATTATTGTCGAAGAGTCAAAAAGAACGTGATGATATGAACCAGCTTTTAGCGGAAATACTTAGTGTTTCCGGTTCGATGATAACAAAGATATTTACGCGTGAAAAGCAGGAATATGATCGTTTTGTAGATGTTAACGAGCGGGTAACACAGCTTTCCCTCAAAGAACAGCGAAGCGGCAAATGGTTCTCAATGGCAATCGGTATGTTTGCACAGCTTGGTCCGTTGTTAATCTATTTTGCCGGTGGGTGGCTTATCATATCAAAAACAGATGTGGCTTTAACTGTTGGAACGATTACTGCGATGGTTGCGTTAATCAATAGACTATATCGTCCAGTTCAATCATTGCTTGGTCTCGGCGTGGAGTTTACACGTTCACTCGCGTTGTTTACACGAATTTTTGGCTATTATGACAAAGAAATTACGATTAAAAATAAACCTTTAGCAAAAAAGCCAAAGCTTAACAGAACCGACATCGCGTTTGAAAACGTTGTATTTTATTATGCGGAAAAAGATCCAATTTTACAAGGCGTTAGCTTTAATGTTCCGAGCGGCAAGATGTACGCAATCGTAGGACCGTCTGGCTCCGGAAAATCGACTATCGTGAATCTCATACTGCGTTTATACGACGTAGATTCCGGCGTGGTAAGAGTGGCAGGTACGGATGTTCGAGATTTCGACTTGACATACCTGCGTCAGAATATTGGGCTTGTAACACAGGATGCATATTTATTTAACGGTACGATTCGGGAGAACTTGTTGTATGCCAAGCCGGACGCAACGCAGGAAGAACTGGAAACAGTTTGCAAGCTTGCCGACATTCATGATTTTATTGTTACTCATGATGAAAAGTACGATACCATGGTGGGTAACAGAGGTCTGAAGCTGTCCGGTGGCGAGAAGCAACGCATTTCGCTGGCGCGCGTTATTTTGAAAGATCCTAAAATATTGATTCTGGATGAAGCGACCGCATCGCTTGATTCAATCAGTGAAAACGCAATTCAAACCGCTCTGGAAACGTTGATGAAGAAGCGGACAAGTATTGTAATTGCGCACAGACTCTCAACGATACTTGCGGCGGACAGAATTCTTGTTGTCAAGGACGGCGAGATAAAAGAACAGGGGACGCACGAAGAACTGCTGCAAAGGAACGGCGTATATAAAGAACTCTACGAAACGCAATTTCGCCGTGTCCTGAATAACGAAATGAAAAGTGAAGCATGAAGCAGAATGACGATTGCAAGCGGAAAACAAACAAAAGAGCCGGAAATTTCCGGCTCTTTTTGCTTGTTTTGCTTATTTGAAGAGAATCGAAACGGATTTATAGAAATCCAAGTCGACTTCCTTACGCTCCGTAACGGCCTTGTCGAGGTCGGCTTTGACGATTGACGTGCCTTGAAGAGCGACCATGTTGCCGTAATCTTCGGATACGACCAATTCACCGGCCTTGAAGCCAAGGCGTGTACCAAGCACACGGTCGAAGCAGGACGGAGAACCGCCACGCTGAATGTGGCCGAGGACGACCGAGCGGCACTCGAAATACTTGCGTTTTTCGTCAAGAGACTTGTCTTCGCGCATGGCTTGTTCGATGCGGTCGGACAGCGTCTTTGCAATCTCTTTTTCAAGCAGCAACTTGTTGCCGAACGCGTCGAGACCGACGTTTTCGTCGTCTTCACCCTTGAGCTCGAAACCTTCCGCAACGGCGATGATCGTATGGCGTTCACCCTTGATGTAGCGGCTGCGGATGACCTGCATGATCTCGTCGAAAGTCTTCGGGAATTCCGGAATCAGAATCAGGTGCGCGTCTGCGGCAAGACCCGCCTGAACGGCGATCCAGCCGGTGTGACGACCCATGCACTCGACGACGATGCAACGCGCATGCGAAGCAGCGGTCGTGTGCAGACGGTCCATGCACTCCATGGCGATGTTGCTGGCAGTGTCGAAACCAAATGTGTAGTCGGTGCAGGAGAGATCGTTGTCGATGGTTTTCGGAACGCCGATCATCTTCATGCCCATTTTGCTGAGTTTATTGGCCACGCCAAGGGTGTCGTCGCCGCCGATGGCGACAAGACCTTCGAGGCCGAGACTTTCAAGCGTTTTGCGAACGCGCTCGGGACCATTTTCTTCCTTCATAACGTTTGTACGGGAGCTTTCGAGGATGGTGCCGCCTTTGGTCTGCAACCCTACCACGTCCTTAAGCGAAAGCCAATGGCCTTCGCCGGTCAGCGCGCCCCGCCAGCCTGCGGAAAGCCCGTAAACTTCAATTCCATTTGCTGCGCATTCTTCTACAACACCACGAATAACCGCGTTGAGTCCCGGGCAGTCTCCGCCGCCGGTTAAAATACCAATTTTTCTCATATTATTGCTACCTCCTAAATGATATCTTCAAGCACTTGGTCGACGAGTGTTCCGATCGATTCAATGCTTTTAAGACTGTTTTGCTCCATACAGGGAATGATAAAAATATTGTCCATACGTTCGGAATATTCGAGGTACTTCAGTCGCGCACGCTGCTGAATGCCGGGGATTGCTTCATAAACATCGGCTTTATCGCCAACATAGTCGCGATAACCCTTTTTGCCAACGTTTTCCGATGCCGCTTCCGTGTTTACATCCAACACGATATGCGCGTCGGCACGCGGAATTCTAAAATGCTCATGCTCAAGCTCAAGAACGAAGTCAAGCAGATCCGGCTTTCCAAGGTCGCGGTCTCGAACCGATTGATAAACGGCGTTGCTCAGCACATAGCGATTGATCAGAAGGATGTCCGCGTTTTTGTAATCATAATCGCGAAACGCTTCGAACCGGTCGAGCGCATACCAGAGCGCCATGGACATGCCGTCGACGTCGCTGGCCTTTACACCACCACTGCCGGAAAGCAGCCGACCGACCTGTGCTCCAAAAAATGTATTGTACATCGGGAAAGAAAGCGTCTGAACGTTTAAACCGCACCGCTGCGTCAGTCGATCGAACTGTCGCTGCATCTGTACGGTTTTGCCCGTTCCGTCAATGCCCTCAAACGCAATGATTTTCGTCATATCGATCCCTTTTGGATGCGCTCCATCGCTTTGATCGTGCTTTCACGGGTTGCAAACGCCGTCATGCGGAAGAAGCCTTCGCCTGCTGCGCCGAACCCTTCGCCGGGGGTGCCAATAATGTGATACTGCGAAAGCAGTTCGTCGTAGAACTTCCAGCTGTCGCCGTGTGGAACCTTTAGCCAAATGTAGGGGGCGTTTACGCCGCCGAAAACAGTGTAGCCTGCCGTTTGAAGCCCGTCGCGAATGATACGCGCGTTCTCCATATAGTCCGCTACGACGTCCAGAATCTGTGCATTGCCTTCTTTGCTGTAAGCCGCGGCCGCCGCACGCTGGATGATATACGCAACGCCGTTGAACTTTGTTGCAACACGGCGCGCCCAGAGGTCGTGCAGATGAACAAGATTGCCGAGCGAGTCGCGCACCGTCAGTTCTTTAGGGACGACGGTGTAAGCACAGCGCGTTCCGGTGAAACCGGCGGTTTTGGACATGGAGCGAAATTCGATTGCGCATTCTTTTGCGCCTTCCACTTCGTAGATGCTGTGCGGCTTGTCCGGTTCGGAGATGTAGCTTTCGTAAGCGGAATCATACAGGATCAGCGCTTCGTTTTCGCGTGCATAATCCACAAACCGCTTGAGCTGCTCTTTTGTCAGCGTTACGCCGGTCGGGTTATTCGGGAAGCAAAGGTACATGACGTCTACGCGTTCCTTCGGAAGATCGGCAACAAATCCGTTTTCTTCGCTGCCCGCCATATAAACGATCTTTTCATAACCGCCCTTTTGTTCGTCAAACGCGCCGCCGCGGCCGGACATCACGTTTGTATCTACATAAACCGGATACACGGGATCCATAACGGAAACGATAGTATCCTGCGAAAAGATCTCTTGAATGTTGCCGACGTCACATTTTGCGCCGTCGCTGATAAAGATCTCTTCAATATCCATATCAACACCGCGCGCAATATAATCGCGGTCTAAAATTGCTTGTCGTAAAAAGTCGTAGCCGAATGCCGGACCATAACCATGGAACGTTTCAGCTCGGGACATATCGTCGACGGCTTTGTGCAATGCTTCGATAACAGCGGGCACGAGCGGTCGTGTAACGTCGCCAATACCCATGCGGATGAGCTCCGCTTCCGGATGCGCCTCGGCAAAAGCTGATGCGCGTTTGCCAACTTCGTAGAAAAGATAGTTGCCATGAAGCTGCGAGTAATATCCGTTTGCTGTAAACAAGTCCAAATCACCCCATTTTTAAAAATCAAGAAATTATATCATATCAATCAGTACTGGCGCAAGGATTTGGGCCATAGTGATTGCGTTTAAAAGCGTTGATAAAGGCGGCGGTGCGATGACACGGTAGAATTCGATAACTTTATATCGATATTCATTATATCACACGATCAGAGACCTTTTTAATAATTATGTAGGAATAGCAGAAATATACTCGGACAATACAATGCTACGATAGTAAAAAGTTTACAAACACGGGGTTGCTTTGAGAGGCACCGTTTATGGTATTTGATCGACGGTTGTGTTATAATCGCATAAACAAAACAAAGCGCTGTATATTGGCATATTTTTGACCCCAAAGGCGCTTTTAACCAACAGTACAGATAAAAAAATACCGCTTCCGGTGCAAAAGGAGAGTATTGATTGACGCAGGATTTGGAGCGTGTCAGCGCAATAATACCGCTTGAAAACGTAGACGAATTGCTTGGGCTTTTCGGCGTGTTTGACGAGAACATCGGCGTACTGGAAGAAGAGACGGGCGCGCATATCCGTGCACAGACGGATGGAATCAGCATCACGGGAGAAGCACAAAGCGTCTCAATTGCAAAAATCGTAATTGAAAAAATGCTAGAGATGCAGCGCCGCGGCGATAAAATCAACAGAAGCCGCATTCGTTATGCGGTCGACCTTGCAAAGGAAGGCAACGCAGACATGATTGAAAAGATCATGGGCGACGTGATTGCCATTACAAATAAAGGTCGGCAGATCAAGTGCAAAACACTCGGCCAAAAGCGCTACGTTCAGGCACTGAAGGAATATGAACTCGTCTTTGGTATCGGTCCTGCCGGAACAGGAAAAACCTATCTTGCTGTGGCGATGGCTGTTCAGGCATTTAAGAACAAAGAAGTTGAGAAAATCATTTTAACACGGCCTGCGGTTGAGGCTGGGGAAAAACTTGGCTTTCTCCCGGGTGATTT
This sequence comes from Christensenellaceae bacterium, assembly GCA_963665515.1. Lineage (GTDB taxonomy): Bacteria > Bacillota > Clostridia > Christensenellales > CAG-138 > UBA7703. The sequence goes on along the minus strand of OY762278.1, from coordinate 2,779,826 downwards.
GCAATCCAAGGTCGACCCGTATCTGCGGCCGCTTTACGATGCGCTGCAAGAATTCCTTGGCCTTGAAAGTTATCGCGCACTGACGGAGCGCGGCGCAATCGAAGTCGCACCGCTTGCCTATATGCGCGGACGCACGTTAAACAACGCGTATATTATTCTGGATGAGGCACAGAATTGTTCAAGTGAGCAGATGAAGATGTTTTTAACGCGATTTGGCGAAGGGTCGCGCGTTGTCGTGACCGGCGACATCACACAGATTGACCTGCCGAAAGAAAAGGTCAGCGGATTGGTGCAGGCAGTAAGAGTTCTCGACAATGTCGAAGGAATCAAAATTATTCGCCTGTCGCATAAAGATGTTGTGCGACACGAATTGGTGCAGCGCATCATCTGCGCTTATGAGCGCTTTGAAAAACCAAAGCGTTCTTAAACGGCTCTGGATGCATATTGCGATTATCGGAAAAGAGGACGGCATATTTTGGCTGGAACACACAAAAAAAGTACAACCAAAAAACGAACGGGCAAGCAAGCTGCACGCGGAAACGCATTTGGGCTTATTGCGATTGCGATTGCTTTTGCGCTTAGCTGCATTGTTACCTTAACGTCGCTTACGCCGAAACGATATGAAGTTTCCGAGGGCAGCGTTGCCAAAGAAACGATTACGGCACCGCGCATGGTTGAAGACACCGTCATGACGGAGGCACTCCGTCAGGCTGCGCGCAATAATGTGGAATCGATCTATTCTGTCGATACGGATTTAGCGGACACTTTGATTTCCGGTGCGCAGAGCTTTTTCAGCGCACTTAAGAGTTTTAAAAATACCGCCGAGGACATCAAGGCGGGTTCGGTGCCAACCGTTACCGGCGCAGACGGCGAGACCTACGAAACTGAAGACACGCGCGAGTGGGAGGATGTTATCCCATCAAACGATCTGCTTGCCATGCTGGTCAAGCTGCCGGTTTCCATAACGGACACCTCGCTTGGCTATGCCTTGCTGGAGACGGAAGACACGGAGATTGACAAGCTACAGGAACTCGTACTCTCCACGTTGGAAACGAAACTGCGCGCAGGCGTTTCCGAAGATGACCTTGACAAGACGTTTTCCGAAATCAATAAGGAATTAAAGATATCTACGCTGTCCGTCTGGCTCAAATCGCTTGGCGAGACGTTGTATGAAGCCTATTTGATGCCGACGAACGTGATCGACACCGTTGAAACGACACGCGCGCAGGAAAAAGCCGCAGACGAAGTTGAAACGGTGTATATTGCACGTGGCTCCGTTATCGTTGAAAAAGGACAGACCATTACGGACGAACAGATGGACATTTTGCTTTCTCTCGACCTTGTAAAAGGCGCGGAATCGGCAAGCCATCTGGCGACGGGTGTGATCGCATATCTGTTCTGCGTGTATGCAATGCTGTTATTATATCTGGCCGCGTTTGAACGGGAGACGTTTACTTCAACAAAGAAGATGACGATCCTGACGCTTGTTCTCGTTTTTACGCTTTTACTGCAATGGCTTTGCTATATCATTGACCCGCGTGTATCGCCGGCTGTTTTCGGCATACTGCTGATATGCCTGCTGCTATCAAGGCATGTTGCGGAGGTTGTGAACGTTACGCTTGCGCTGTCCATGGCGTTGGTTGCTGGCGGCAGTGGTTCAACGCTGTTCGGGTCTGATTCCATTATTGCGATGGCTTCCATGTTGGTGACCGGTCAGGCGACGATATTGATTGCTGAACGGAGTGAAAAGCGCGGCGCGTTGATCGCTTCCGGAACGATCGGCGGCATCGCGGGGGCGATGGTCGTTGGCGCAAGCGGTATTATCCTTGAGTATAGCTGGAACAGCACGTTGATTTATTCCGGGCTGGTCATGGCAGCGGCGCTGATCCTTTCGGTCTTCTGCGTCGGAATGCTCAGCGTTTGGGAAAACATGTTTGATATCGTAACGCCTGCACGGCTGCACGAACTGGCAAACACGAACCATCCCTTACTGAAGAAGATGATGAAGACAGCGCCGGGTACCTATCACCACAGCATGATGACGGCGTCTCTTGCGGAAGGTGCGGCGGAAATTATCGGCGCAAACGCATTGCTGGCGCGCACAGGCGCCATGTACCACGATGTAGGAAAACTGCGCAGGCCGCTTTATTTTAAAGAAAACCAGAACGGACAAAATATCCACGACACATTGCCGCCGGAAGAGAGTGCGGGTTTCATCATTGCGCATCAAAAGGATGCGGAATCATACCTGTCGCGCTACCGTATGCCGTCCGCCGTAAGAAGAATTGCAAACGAACACCACGGCACGACACTGGTGGCATATTTCTACTACAAAGCAAAGCAGCAGCAGGAAGTGGACGGAGAGCCCGTGATTGAACGGCTGTTCCGCTATCAGGGCAATCTGCCGAGCTCGAAGGAAAGCGCAATCGTCATGCTGGCCGACAGTTGCGAAGCGGCCGTCCGTTCGCTCAATGAACCATCCCGCGAGGAAATTGCGGATATGGTACGTCGGATCATTCAGGGCAAAATTGACGACGGACAACTCAAACAGGCGCCGTTGACGCTGGAGGAACTTGACAAGATTGAGAGGAGCTTCCTGCATACGTTCTCGGGGCTGATGCACGAGCGGATTCGATATCCGGGAATGGAGCTTCCGTAATGATTGAGATTCAAACCGAGCTGGATCAAATTCCGGCGAATGCAAACGAACTCATCCGACGGGCAATTGGAACGGCGCTGGACAGCGAAAGCATCAAAGGCGGCGTATGCGTTTTGATTACGGACGCGGAGGAGATACAGACGCTGAACAACACATATCGCAACATTGATCGCGTCACGGACGTGCTGACGTTTCCGGCATGGGAAGGCGACGCAATCCTATGCCCGCCGGACGGTTATCTGGGCGATATTGCAATCTGCTATGAGCGCGCCGTCGAGCAGGCGGAAGAATATGGACATTCATTGGAGCGTGAGCTGGCGTTTCTCGCCGTCCACGGTTCATTGCATCTTATGGGGTATGACCACATGGAACCGGAAGACGAGAAAAAGATGATACATAAGCAAGAAGAAATTCTACAGGCAATGGGGTTATCAAGATGAACAAACTAAAAGAATCCGAACAGGAACACATGCTTGATCTCGCGTATGAGGCCATGGAGAAGGCATATGTACCGTATTCACATTTTCAGGTGGGTGCTTGTTTAAAAGGCGCATCCGGTAAATACTATCTTGGCTGCAACATAGAAAACGCATCCTACACGCCGACCAATTGCGCCGAGCGCACGGCGGTATTTAAGGCAGTGTCGGAAGGAGAGCGATCGTTTACGGCGATTGCAATCGTATGCTCCGGGAAGAACCCCGCGGCGCCCTGTGGCGTATGCAGGCAGGTTCTGCGTGAATTCTGTGAAGACGACATGCCGGTCGTATTCGCAAACGCAAGCCGTGAAACAGTTGAATCGACACTTGGCGAACTGCTGCCGTGTTCCTTCGGCCCGGAGGATCTTGCATGAGTGTGTATCGTTCCGGGTTTGTCTCCATCATCGGCTCGCCGAACGTGGGGAAATCGACATTGCTCAATCGAATCATCGGCCAAAAGATTGCAATCGTCACCGACCGCGCGCAGACGACGCGAAACAAGATCACAGGTGTGTTGACGCGCAAGGACTATCAAATTGTATTTCTCGATACGCCGGGCGTGACAAATCCGAAGAACCGGCTTGGCGAATATATGCAAAAAGTTGCCTATGACGCAATGAACGAGGTCGAAGCCATTTTGTTCGTAGCCGATGCGACAAATGGCGTGCGCGAGCGCGACGACGTGCTTCTGGATAAGCTAAAACAGGCGAAAGCACCGGTTATTGCGCTGATTAACAAGAACGATATCGCCTCCAAAGAGCAAATGGACCAAGCGCACGCAAAACTGGAGGAGCATGGCTTTATTCGGAGGATAATACATGGTTCCGCCGAAACGGGTGAAGGCCTTGAGCGACTGGAAAGAGAGTTGGAAAATTGTCTTGTGGAAGGTCCGCAGTATTTTCCGGAAGATATGGTGACCGACCAGCCGGAGCGCATCATCTGCGGCGAGCTTATTCGCGAGAAAGCACTGATGCTGCTGCGCGAAGAGGTTCCACACGGCGTTGGCGTCGGCATCGACAAGATGGAACGACGGGAAGACCGTGACCTAATGGATGTTTACGCAACCATATATTGCGAGCGAGATTCGCATAAGGGCATCATCATCGGCAAAAACGGCTCGATGCTAAAACAGATTGGGAAGCTTGCGCGGCATGACATCGAATGGATGCTCGGTTGTCCGGTCAACTTGCAGCTTTGGGTAAAGATAAAGGAAGACTGGCGCAATCGCCAGGGGATGCTGCACGAACTTGGATACGAATAAGCAACGAACGAACACGGGAACTGGAAACGGTGGGATTTAGTTTATGCCGGTCATTTGTGCGGACGGAATTGTAACGCGATATGTAAACTATCGTGAAAGTGACCGCATACTCAGCATCTTTACAATCGATCATGGACGCATTGACGCGAAAGCCCGCGGCTGCCGGAAACCGAAAAGTCCGCTTGTCAATGTTTGCCAACCGTTTGTGTTCGGACAGTTTGAAATTTTTTCCGGCAAGGAACGATACACCGTCAATAATTGCGACGTGAAGGAATCGTTTTATCCGATTCGGGAAGATTACGAGCGCTTTTCAATCGGGTCTGTCATGCTGCGGCTCACGCACGACGCTGCGATGGAAAACGAACCGAATGAAGTGCTGTTTTCGCTTTTGTATCATGCGCTATCATTTCTTGCCTATGGAAGTGCCGAGCCGCGCGATTTGCTTTGCTGCTTTCTCGTGCGGTTTCTTAATGCCATCGGATACCGTCCCGCAATCACGACCTGCGCGCAATGCGGGCGAGATATTCGCGGCGACGCGATCGTTCGATTTTCACCACAGGGCGGCGCCGTCTGTAACGCGTGCTCACAAGGTGGTGAACCGATTAGCAAAACCGCGCTGGAAGGAATGCGGCGCATGCTGGTTATGGACGATGACGAAATGGATAAAGTAAAGCTTTCGGACAAAATAAGGGAGGAAATTTTTACTCATCTTTCAATCTATACGGCGTCTTCTTTGGAGTTTGGCACCCGCGCTCTCGCCGTTTTAGATGCGGAATTCCACGCAGCGAAAGCAAGCGAAAGCAACGATTTGGAGACGAATGACAATCGGGATAAATTGTGAACTTTCCAGCGCGAACAACAAACTTTTGTTTGCCTATGATACAATACACGCGATTCATAGTAACGGAGTAATGAACAGGATCAATCAATGATTCAAAAATATATGCGTAACAGAGGGATTAATATGATGCAGACGGAACGACACGGCACGAAAATACTGATTTCGGTATTGATCGTGGTTGCCGCTCTATTAGCATTCGGATGCACCGAAACTGAGGCGCAAGTTCAGGCGGAAGCAACGCCGACACCCGAACCGCAAGTTATCAGCATGGAAGTTGTCGACCTCAATGGCGAAACGTTTGACGATATGCCGTCGCCGACGCCAACGCCGGTGCCGACGCCGACACCGGTGCCGTTTTCCGTTTATGCGCCGACGGTCAACATGACCTATGAAGAGCTTGTCGGCAGTTTGGACGACATGAGTGTGAAGGCAAAGACGCTGCTGAAAGACGGATTCCCCGATCCGGAAACGTATTACATCATTGTTGACAAACAATGGCAGCTCGTGTTGGTGTATAAGCGGATCGACGACGGTACAAAATTTGGAAAGCCGAACTATGACGAACCGGTACGCTACATGCTGTGTTCGACCGGCAACCCAAACAAGGAATACGGTCACGAAACCACAAGCGGCACCTGGCAGATTTCGGTTCCCAAGGAACGTTTTTATCAGTTTGTCAACCTTGAAGCCGCGCAGTATCTGACACTGATTCACAGCCGGACGTACTTCCATTCGGTACTGTATGATAAGGCAAAGGATTTGAGCACTCTGGTGCAGGAATCCTATGACAATCTTGGCACAAAGGCGTCCCACGCCTGTATCCGGTTGACTGTACCGGACGCGCGCTGGATTTGGTATAACATCGGATACGGTACGACGTGTGAAATTCGTGATGGCGACCCGACAGACTCCGTCACCGCGGCGATTCGTTCGCAGTTGATTCTGCCCGCATCCATTAGTAATATAAGGCTGAAAGCGGGTACGGCGCCCTGGACGGACAACTGGACGATTGAAGACGTTGCACACGAACTTGAGTATAAATATGAAGCCGCTCCGCTTCCGGACCTTGGCGACGGTGACGACGAAGAAGTAACGCCAACACCTTATACGGGTGAAGCTACACCCGATCCCACGGCTTCGGATGCAGGGACTGCTACTGATGCTGGTACCACTACGGATGCAGGAACTACAGATCCAGGCACCTCTGAAGAGGATGGTTACTGGTAAGCCATGATAAATGTTGTCAAAAAGAGAATTCCAACTATTTTGCTGTCGATGCTGTTACTCGCATCGACAGCTTCCGTTCGCGGTTCTCTTGCGGACAACGGCGGGCAACGCCAGAGCGCAACTGACACAGCCAAGCCGACTGTGATCCTCGAAACCGCCTGTGATCAAACTGACGTTGGAACGGACGCAAGCGCGGCTTATGCGGCCGAAATGCTGCGCTATGACGCGGGGCTGGTCTCGCAAACCTCCCGTGATGGTTCACTGACACGAAACCAGAAACTGACAGCATCCTTTGAGGCGGTAAACCGCGTTATCAAGGACGCGCTGAAATTTGACACGGCACAATGGGAAGCTGATCTGCAGCCGTTTGATGCAACGATTTATGACAATTACGCACAGCAGGCGGATAAGTTTATGAAACTTGCAGACCAACTGAACACCGCCATGCAGCAAGCGTCCGTCACCTGCATGAGTGTGCTCAGCCGGGAACTGCGCGAAATCGACATACCGCTTTATACCGGCGGTGCTTTGCAGACGGAATTGAGTTGGCAGCAATGTGCGGCGCTCTATTTCGCGTTTGGATCGGATATGAACGACGTTCTGGCGCAATCAATTGTTTTAGAAAAGGACGGCAACCTGTTTTCCGGCGTAACGCCGGTTTGGAGTGATCCGGATTTTGACTCGATTGCCTCATGCGGCACGCGCGAGCAACTGTTTGAAGCGAGGATGGCGTTGGCGTACTTGAAAACCGTATACAACGGCGACGGAAGCGTTGCGCAAGTCGAACACTATGTATATTCGGAAGAGTATTTGCGCACGGTGGCGCATCCATTGCCGGGCGGCATTATCAAAAACGGATGGTATGATCCGCGCTCGCACAGGACGCGCCTGCATGTTGGAACGGACATTCGCTCCAGCGCAAAAACGCCGATTCTTTCAGCCACGGACGGTACGGTGCTGTATGTCGGCTACATGCCAGTCCCCGGCAATTTTGTAATCGTTGTTGATCCTTATGGATATGAGTACCACTATTATCATATGTTTGAAATTTCAACGTTTGTGTCCGAAGGCGACACGGTAAAACAAGGGCAGCAATTAGGCCGGGTGGGGAGCACGGGTAATAGTGTGGCGTATCATCTGCATCTCGGCATCGTCTCGCCGGAAGGCCGTTATCTCAATCCATATGATCTTTTTGTGCAGGCGGGGATCGGCCCGATCCAATCGGATTGATTTCGCGAGGTGGGGAACAGGACAGGTTTTTCTTGTATGAAACGGCACGGAGTGTTATACTATACTAACGTATTATGGATACGTATGCGTGGAGGCATTCATTTTGAGAATCATCGCCGGGACTGCGCGCGGACGTAAATTTGACGCGCCAAAGGGTATGGACACACGCCCGACGCTGGATAGAGTCAAAGAGTCGATGTTCGGCATTTTACAATTCGATCTGCCGGGCAGCCATGTGCTGGACCTGTTTTCCGGATCCGGCAATCTCGGATTGGAAGCGGCTTCCAGGGGCGCGACGCTTGTTGTTTGCAACGATCGTTCACGCGAATGCGTTGAGCAGATACGGAAAAACGCCGAATTGCTCAAACTGGATCATGTGGTAAAAACGACGTCGCTGGATTATGCGGAGTGCATTGAAAAGTTCAGTCGCGAAGGAAGCAAGTTTCAGTTCGTTTTCATCGATGCACCATATGCGGACGGAACGGCCGCACTTGCCGCGGAAAAAGTATTTCGGAACGAAATTCTTGCCGACGGCGGACGCGTTTTGATTGAACACGCGACCAACCTTCAGCCAAACGTGTCTGATGACGCTGCGAAGGCGATGGAGACACGGCGCTACGGTACCTGTGCGATCACGATTTACGAAAGGCGATAGCGAACCATGCGGATTTGCGTTTACCCCGGTAGTTTCGATCCGTTTACGGTCGGCCATCAAGACGTACTTCAACATGCTGCACATCTTTTTGATAAGGTATATGTCAGCGTTTTGAACAATGCCGCAAAATCGCCCGTTTTTTCCGTTCAGGAGCGAGTTGAGATCATCCAAAAGATGGTTGACGCAGAGCAGATGCAAAACGTCGTCGTCACACACTTTGAAGGATTGCTGGTCGATTACGCACATCAAATCGGCGCGGATTATATCATCCGTGGCTTACGTGCAACGATGGACTTTGAATATGAATTCCAGATCAACGCGCTAAACAGACACTTGGCGCCGGACATTGAGACCGTATATTTCATGGCGAGCCCGGAACATTCGTTTCTGAGCTCCAGCGTGATTCGAGAAATCGGCTCGATGGGCGGAAACATACAGGGACTTGTCCCGGAGAGTATACAGAATATCATTGCAGAAAGGTTAATGAAACCATGAGCAGCGCACAAACTATGAAGATCTTCAGCATCATTAATCGAATGAAACAGGAGCTGGAGGAAAGTCCGCGTTCGAAATTCGGCGGACCGAGCAAACGGGTCGTGGAAGTCGACCGGCTGCTGGACCTGCTGGAAGACCTGAAGGTCGTAATTCCGGAAGATATCCGCCGCGCAACGGGCATTATATCCGAAGCGGACAATACTATACAAGATGCGAAAGAGACGGCTGAAGAGATCGTAGAGCAGGCACATCAGGAATCGGAGACGATTCTTGCGCAGGCGCAATCGGAAGCGGATTCCATACGTGCAAACGCGCAGTCAGAGTTTGAAAAACGCGTCTGCGAATCGGAAGTTTATAAAGACGCATATGACCGTGCAAGCAGCGTTGCCTCCGAAGCGGAAACAAACGCAACGGCTATCTACAACGGCGCGCGCAAGTATGCCGACGATATACTGGTTGATTTGCAGCGCTATCTTGCCGAATATCATCAGATGATCGATAACAATCGCCGTGAACTCGGCGTTGTCGACGAACCGCAAAAGTCCGCGTCTGCGCCGGAACCGGTACAGGCCGCGCCGCAGCCGCAGGTTCAGTATGCACCACAGTCACAACCACAGCAGTATCAGCAACCGCAGTATGCTGAACACGCGCCTGTTGCACAACAGCCTCAACAGCCGCGCCAGCAAACCGCACGTCAGCCGCGCGTTTCGCCCTATGCGGGCGTAGAGCGCATGCCGGTTGAAGAAGATCCCGCGGCAACCAGACAGTTTGCGCGTCCCGACAGGATGAACCTGATGGACGATGATATTGAAGAAGAACCGCGCCGCCGCGAACCGCCGCGAATGGATGAACCCCCGCAGAAAAAGAAGGGATTGTTCAAACGCATCCTCGAAGCGGAAGACGACGAGGATTTTGAAGATGAAGACTGGATGGACGAACCCGTGCAGAAGCAAGCGCCAAAGGCGAAGAAACCGCGCAAGCGCCTGATTGAATTCATCGAAGAAGACGATGAAGACGACGAGGATTTCTAAGAAAATACACGAGCCGGGGTTGACGCCCGCGGCTCGTTTTCTGTAGACAATCCATATGAGATAAAAGATTTTGTTGGCTTGAGGACAAAAATGCTATGACCAAACGAATTGGACTTGCACTTGGTGCGGGAAGTTCAAAGGGCTTTGCACATATCGGCGTGCTGCAACAGCTGGAAGAAGAAGGTATTCATATTGATATGATATCCGGCAGCAGTATGGGCGCAATTATTGGCGCCGTTTACTGCGCAGGCACGGACCTTGAAATGTTGGAGCGTTTTGTATTGACGCTGAACCTTCGCGGTTATATGGATTTGCAGTTTCCACTATCGAATGGACTGTTGCGCGGCGAAAAAATTGAAGAGCTAATTCGCCTTTTTACGCACGCTAAGACGTTTGAAGAAACAAACATTCCGTTTTGCTGCGTGGCAGTGGATGCGGAAACAGGCAAGCTGGACGTTCTCGAAGAAGGCTTGCTTTCGTCATCGGTTCGCGCCAGCATGTCGATTCCGGCAATCTTTGAACCGGTGCCGTTGAATGAAAGGACATATATCGACGGCGGTGTGCTGGAGCGTGTGCCGTGTAAGTGCCTGCGCGATCACGGCATGGATGTGATCATCGGCGTGGACGTCGGCTACCATGGCGACCCGGTGGAAGTTGAAGGCATGAGTGCTTATCAGCTCATGAACCGGACGATCAGCATCATGCAGTGGGAAATGACAAAATTCCGACGCGAAGAAGCAGACGTTGTGTTGGTTCCGGAAGTACTGTTCGTGAAAGGTCGATTTCAAACCGACCAGGCGGGGGATTGTATTGAAGAAGGCCGCCGAGCAGTAAAGGAAGCTATGCCGAAGATTCGGGCACTCATAAAGGAATAAAAAATGCCTCTGATTGATTCAGAGGCATTTTCATGTGACTTCCACTCGCACTAGATGATAACCGGTCCGGTCATATCACGCTTGAGATTCTGATCCGTAGCATACGACAGTATATCCGTGCTCATCATGTCGGTTTCAACGTTGCGTTGAATAATCAACGGGCATTCGCGCAAATCGTTGTTGCGCACAAACATCGGCATGGATCGTTTCTTTGCAATCTCGCTCAGAAGCGGACGAGCAGTCTTTTGGAAACCAAGCACTCGCAAATATGACCCTTCCCGGCTGGCCAGCGTCGATTGTACCTGCTCTTTATTGATTCCCAGCAGTGCGCAGATCGCGATGCGTTTGCATCGTGCAAGCGTGTAACGCTTGCTTTTGATCGCTTCAAAGAAATCGGCGAGTTTTCGCGTGTTTCGAACGGATTTATAGAGCACGTTTTCAAATCCTTCGCCAACGTCCGGCAGTTCCGAAAGTTCTTTTAGCGTCATGCGACGCAGTGCGTAGAGCATCATGTCTCCAAGCGCTTCTTGCGGGATGATGAACTGATCGTCGTATAATAGTGGACCGCCGACAAACGACGGCATGGTGTTGAGTATTTCGCGTTTACCCTCCGCAATCGCTTTTCGAATTGCAGTCGCACTGGCAAATTCGCCGACAATTTCCTCGGAATGGTAACCGGTGCCGATTCGGGTGACGGGCAACGGGTCGATGTTCGGGGCGTACAAACGGATTGCGTTTAGGTACTCGACGGCCAGAATGTTGTTCGGCTGTGCGATTGCGCGCAGCATTCCATCCGGCACACCGTATTCGCGGAGCGCATCGAATCTTGCGCGCGGATATGATTTGCCGAGCGAAAGATGCCGCTTGATCGACTCCTGCAAAGCGGGTGGTTCGGAAGCGATGATGTCCGATATTTGATAGAGCGTACGCAAATCCGGCGCTTCGCAGCCAAACGCAAGGTCGGTCACAACACCGGTGCCGTTGAGCGTGCGAACGCCGCCGACGGCAAACCGTTCGGCAGACGCAACGGCATAAACACTTGGCAACTCCAGCACAACGTCCGCGCCGCCTTTGAGCGCCCAAAGTGCACGGGTATACTTGTCCGTGCAGGCTGCTTCGCCGCGCTGGACGAAATTGCCGGACATTACGACGATACAAAAATCCGCGCCGGAACGTTCGCGTGCTTTTTCCAAATGGTAAATGTGCCCGTTATGTAAAGGATTGTATTCAGCTATGATGCCGACAACTCGCATAAATCTCCCGAAATATCGCTTAATTTCTATTAAGGACAGTATACCATTTTCCGTGACGATGTGGTATACTCTATCGGTTGGGTATCTAAAATGAAAGAAATATGAAACAAAACAACACGTAAGTATCAAATGGAGGCGCAAAAACTGTCATGTCGTTGATGGAATCAATCAAGCAGAAAGCAAAATCCGACAGGAAACGTATACTATTGCCGGAGGGAACCGAAGAACGTACCGTACAAGCGGTAGCGAAAATTAAAGAAGAATCGATAGCAGACATTACACTTCTTGGAAATGCGGAAGAAATTTACGCAGTCGCCAAGAAGTTTGCTGTTTCGCTGGACGGTGTCGAAATCGTCGACCCGCAGAAGGACAAGGATTTCAAAGAGTACGTAGAAGCGTTCTACGAACTCCGCAAGTTGAAGGGCGTTACGCCGGAGAAGGCGGAGCAGACCATGAAGAACACGCTCTTTTATGCGGCGATGATGATCCTGAAAGGCCGCGGGGACGGAATGGTTGCAGGCGCAATCAGCACGACCGGCAAAACATTGCGTCCGGGGCTGCAGATCATCAAAATGCCGAAAGGTATTTCTGTCGTGTCCAGCTGCTTTATTATGGAAGTTCCGAACAAGGCCTATGGCGACGACGGCCTGCTGGTTTTCGGTGATTGCGCGGTCAACCCGTGCCCGACGGCGGAACAACTTGCGGCAATCGCCGTTTCGTCCGCAGCGACTGCAAAGTCTCTTTGCGGAATGGAGCCGCGCGTAGCGATGCTTTCCTTCTCAACCAAGGGCAGCGCAAAGCACGAATTGGTCGACAAAGTTACGGAAGCGACAAAGTTGGTTCACGAGCTTGCGCCCGACCTGAATGTTGACGGCGAACTGCAGGCGGACGCCGCGCTGGTTGAAAAAGTTGCAAAGCTCAAGTCGCCCGGAAGCACCGTTGCAGGAAAAGCAAACGTTTTGATCTTCCCGGATTTGCAGGCGGGCAATATTGGTTACAAACTTGTGCAGCGTCTTGCCGGCGCAGAAGCGATCGGCCCGATCTGTCAGGGCTTCAAATACCCCATCAACGATCTCTCCCGCGGTTGCAGCGTGGACGACATCGTATCCGTCGTAGCTATTACCGCCGTCCAGGCGCAAAATTTATAAGGAGAATCGTTTTCATGACGTATATTCTGGTTATCAACGCAGGCAGCTCGTCGCTTAAGTATCAACTCATCGACATCGAAAAAGAAGATGTCATCGCCAAAGGTATTTGCGAACGCATTGGAATGAAGAATTCCGTGCTTTGCTACACGCCGGACGATGGAGAGAAAATCGAAAAAGAACGCCCCATGAAGACACACGAAGACGCGATTAAGCTGGTGCTGGAAGTGCTCAGTGACAAGGAAATCGGCGTAATTGAGAACATGGACTGTATCGCTGCGGTCGGTCACCGCGTGCTGCACGGTGGAGAAAAATACTCCGAGCCAGTGCTGATCGACGACGATGTCCTTGCGGCAATTGAAGAGTGCATTCCGCTTGGTCCGCTGCACAATCCGGCGAACCTGATGGGCATCCGCGGCTGTATGGCGGCCATGCCGGGCGTGCCGATGGTTGCCGTGTTCGACACCGCTTGGGGACAGAGCATGCCGAAGAAAGCATATATGTATGCGTTGCCGTATGAAGCCTATACGGAACACAAAGTCCGCCGCTACGGATTCCACGGCACATCACACCGCTATGTTTCGGGTTGCGCCATACAAAAACTTGTTGCGCTGGGCATGAAGAAAGAGGACACGCGCGTCATCACATGCCATCTTGGCAACGGCTCCAGCCTGTCCGCCGTCAAGGGCGGGAAATGCATGGACACGTCAATGGGACTGACCCCGTTGGAAGGCGTGCCGATGGGAACGCGCTGCGGAAACATCGACCCGGCGATCATGCCGTTCTTGATGGAACGTACCGGTATGAGCGCAAAAGAGATGGACACCTACATGAACAAAAAGAGCGGCATGCTCGGTATTTCCGGAATTTCCAGCGATTTCCGCGACCTTGCCAACGCAACCAAGCAGGGCAACGAGCGTGCGGCGCTTGCACGCGAAATGTTCTGCTATAAAGTCAAACAGTATATCGGCACTTACTCCGCAACACTCGGCGGTGTGGATGCAATTGTCTTTACGGCGGGCGTCGGTGAGAACGACCCGTTTATCCGTGAGATGATCATAGAAGGCCTTGAATATCTCGGCATCGACATGGATTATGACTTTAACAAATCCTGCCCGCGTGCAACGGATGTGGAAATCAGCAAACCAACGAGTAAAGTGCACGTATATGTGATCCCGACGGACGAAGAGATGACTATTGCGCACGATACGGCCACGCTTGCGCTGTAAGCGCGATTCGTGTATAATCATTGCGTTAAAACGATTCGGAGGAATGAACCATGAAACACATGCAGACCATTCAGAAACCCTGCATCAAAACAGGTAAAAACACTGCGTGCGGCGAATGCCAGGCGAGCTGCCAGTCGGCGTGCAAAACGTCCTGCACGGTAGCCAACCAGAAGTGCGCAAGAGAGAACAACGAAGACAGATAAATTTTGATCAGCCGATCCGCAAAGAAAGGCCATTTTAGGCCTTTCTTTGTCTGTTGGAGCGGTTTTTTATTCTCAAATGGAGGAAGTACCTTTGATTCACTCGTTTCAATTTCAAGATAAGTTTATATTAGTCGATGTTGAAAGCGGCGCAATCCACAAGCTTGACAAGGCGGCGTTTCAAGTCGTGCAGGCAATTGAGCACGGTGACGACCCATATGCCGTCGGGGTTGATTCGAATACGGTTCAGGAAGTGCTCTCAGACCTTGAAGAATTGAAAGAAGTCGGCTCCTACGATGCACAGACCATGACCGCGCCTGAGATTCCGGGCGGAAGCGCGATTAAGTCGATGTGTCTGCATGTTGCGCACGATTGTAATCTGCGCTGCAAATACTGCTTTGCTTCTACGGGTGACTTTCATGGCGCGCGCATGATCATGCCGCTGGACGTCGGGAAACGGGCGATGGATTTCCTGATGGAGAACAGCGGAACTAGAAAGCATCTGGAGGTTGACCTGTTCGGCGGTGAACCGCTGATGAACTGGCCGGTTTGCGTCGGCATTGTCAATTACGGTCGCGAACTTGAGAAAAAATATAACAAGTTGATAAACTTTACGATCACAACGAACTGCGTTGCGCTGAACGACGAGATGATTGAGTTCATTAATCGGGAGATGCACAACGTTGTCATCAGTCTTGATGGACGCAAAGAAGTACACGACGCGCTGCGGCCGACCGTCAATGGGAAAGGTTCGTTCGATGTGATATTGAAAAACGCGAAGAAGCTCGTTGCCGGACGTGGTGACAAAGAGTACTATATTCGCGGCACATTTACGCGCAACAACCTCGATTTTCTGGAGGACGTGAAGGCGATTACTGGCTACGGGTTCGACCAGCTTTCGCTGGAACCTGCGGTTTTGCCGGACGACAGCCCATATAGCCTACTGCCGGAACATTTGGATCGCATTAATAAGGAATATGACGCACTGGCGGACTATTTTGTCGAGGCGCGAAAATCACCCGACACCTGGTTCAACTTTTTCCACTTCATGTTCGATCCAACGGGAGGACCCTGCCTGAGAAAACGCATCAATGGCTGCGGCGCGGGAACCGAGTATGTCGCCGTGACGCCGGACGGAGATTTGTACCCATGCCATCAGTTTGTCGGCATGGACGAATGGAAGATCGGTTCACTCGACGATGGCATTCAGCGAGAAGACTTGCAGAATGAATTCCTTGGCTGCAATGTTTGCACGAAAGATACGTGTAAAAACTGCTGGGCGAAATATTATTGCAGCGGCGGCTGCATGGCGAATGCTGTTTTATATGGCGGTGCGCTTGACCATCCGCATAAAATCAGCTGCGAACTGATGCGGAAACGATTCGAATGTGCCATCGGGATCTACCTGACGGAACAGGCGGAACGATGAACAACAGGATGATCGCACGGGAACCGGTCGAATGCGACGAGGCTCTCGTTGAAAAAATAACACAGGCAGAAAAAATTTCGAAGCTGACGGCGCGGGCATTGCTGCGCCGCGGTGTAAAAAGTACCGAAGAAGCAAAACTCTTTTTACATCCAAACGAATTGCTGCTGCACGATCCGTATCTGTTGCCGGATATGGAGAAGGCCGTCGAACGGATACGATCAGCGATTGAAAAAAAAGAGAAAATCTGTGTTTACGGCGACTATGACGCCGACGGGATCTGTTCAACCACCATATTGACAGGCCGGTTGAAAAAAATGGGTGCGGATGTGGACTATTACATCCCACTGCGGCATAGCGAAGGTTATGGCCTTACGGAAAAAGCGGTCAGGATTCTGCATGAACGCGGCGTAAATCTGATCATTACGGTAGACAATGGCATTTCAGCGTTCAACGAGATTGCGCTGTGCAACGCGCTTCAAATCGATGTGGTCGTCACCGATCATCACAGCATCGGCAATAGCGTACCGGATTGTACGGCGGTTGTGGCCGCATCCAGAAAGGATTCGACCTACCCGAACCGATATCTTTGCGGCGCGGGCGTTGCGCTGAAGTTGATTCAGGCGCTGAACGACGGCGCGTATTCTGATGAAGAACTTGCGCTTGCGGCGGTTGCTACCATTGCGGACGTTGTTCCGCTTACGGAAGAAAACAGGATCATATCTGCCTGTGGGATTCGGTATATAAAAACCGTCCCGGGGCTATCGGCGCTGCTTACGGCTGCGGATTGGAAACAACAACGTGTTGACGAACAGACCGTTTCGTTTGTAATTGCGCCACGGTTAAATGCCGCAGGACGAATGTCCACGGCGATGACCGCGGTTGAACTTTTACTTGGAACGGAACCGAAGCGTCTGAAAGAGATCGCACAGGAACTCAACAGCGAGAATCAGAAACGCAAGGATGCGGAGAACGATATCCTGGACGAAGCAACGCGACAGATTGAAGAGCTGGGTGAGTTCGGACATGTGTTGATTCTGTCACACGAGGATTGGAACGCTGGCGTGATCGGTATCGTAGCCTCGCGTTTGTGCGAGCGGTATCATATCCCGGTAATTCTGTTTGCTGAACAAGACGGGGCTTTAACCGGATCGGGCAGAAGCATTGAGGGCGTCGATCTGTTCGAAAATCTTAACTTGTTTTCACATCTGTTTATGCGTTTCGGAGGACATGCGCGCGCGGCGGGCGTTACGATCGACTCCGAAAAATTTAGCGAATTTAAATTCGAATTTGAAAAACATATCGAATCGACGTATCGTCCGGAAGACTTTTTCCCGTCGTTTGAATACGATGAATCGGCGGTGTTTGAGGACATGACGATCGATTCCATTCGCGAACTGCAATTGCTTGCGCCGTTTGGAGAGCGTAACCCGGAGCCGGTGTTCCGCTATAACGCGGTGCGATTTTCGTCGCTCCGAACGATTGGAAAAGACGACAAGCACTTTTGCGCCAGCGTAATTCAAGGCGACCAGGTGTTGCGCATCGTGGCGTTCGGCAAGAGCGTTTTACTGGAAGCGCTGCAAAGCGCATATGACTGGGATTTGATTGCGCGGCCTGCAATCAATCAGTTTCGCGGACGCGAATCCGTGGAATTGTTCTGGACATGTGCAAATGCTTCTGAAGAAAAAAATCAGTTTTTTAATGCTTTTTTCGATCAAAGAATGTATAATGGAAGCTGTTCGAATGATATACTAGCCGAATGGTATTCTTCTACCTGTCATTTACAGGACGTGAAGCTGGATGACGAAACCATGCGCAGGCACTATCGAAAGCTGTCAAGTGTTATTGGTGAAGAACAATATCCACTCAGGCAATTGATTCGAACGCTGACGGGAGAGGAACTGTTTTCGCTTTGTGTTTTCACTCAGCTTTCGTTCTTCACGTACGATCCCGGCGAAAAGACACTTACGCGAAACAAGAATTGCGCTCAGCGCTCTCTGGACGAGAGCCCGTTATATGAAATAGCCACTAAGGCACAGGAGGCGTGAACAATGGATCTGAAAGAGAAGATTCGCAGCATTCCGGATTTCCCGATTAAGGGCGTACTATTCCGTGATATCACGACACTGCTGAAGGATAAGGACGGCTATACCGCCCTGATTAACGAAATCGTAAAATCCCTTGAGGGGAAACAGGTCGATCTTGTTATCGGCCCGGAAGCGCGCGGCTTTGTAATCGGCTCCGCGCTTGCTTACGCGTTGCATGCCGGGTTCGTTCTGGCGAGAAAACCGGGCAAACTTCCTTGCGACACGATTCACTATGAATACGGCCTTGAATACGGCACGGATGTGCTTGAGATTCACAAGGACGCGATACAGCCCGGCCAGAAGGTCGTCATTGTCGACGATTTGCTTGCAACCGGCGGCACCGCGCTTGCTACGATTAAACTTGTAGAACAGGCCGGCGGCGAAGTTGTCGGCGCTCGATTTGCAATCGAATTGTCTTCCGAATTTGACGGACGCAAACCGCTTGAAGGTTATGACGTAATGTCCGTCATGCAATATTGATATCAAACAAAACAGTTGAAAAATCAACGGCTTGCCGTTGATTTTTTCTACAATATTGGCAGCCATATCAGAGAGGAGGTGCGACAATGGAACAGGAAGAGCTGATCAGAGAGTTTTCAAAGCAGTATACGCCTGAGCAGACAAAGCTTTTTGAAAAAGCCGTCGCTTTTGCGATTAATGCGCATGCGTCTCAGCTGCGCGAGTCCGGCGAACCTTACATTGCGCACCCGATCGAAGTTTCCCGCATGGTCATGAAAATGGGCATGGACGCGGACAGCGTAATCGCCGCAATACTACACGACGTTGTTGAGGACGGCGACAATATTACGGTTGAGGATATCAAACGCGAGTTTGGTGACGACGTCGCAACGCTGGTCGACGGCGTAACCAAGCTGACCAAATCGGGCAAACAGACTTATATTACCAAAAAGCAGGAACAATCCGAAAACCTGCGAAAGCTGTTTCTTGCTATCGCGGCTGATGCACGCGTAGTCATCATCAAGCTCGCCGACCGCCTGCATAATATGCGGACGCTCGCTTATTGCAACCCGTATAAACGCATGCGTAAAGCGAAAGAGACGCTGGACGTCTACGCACCGCTTGCGCATCGCTTCGGCATGGGCGCAATCAAGGGCGAGATGGAAGACCTCTCGTTCATGTATATGAAGCCGGTGGAATACGCCGACATCAGCCGGCAGTTTAAGGAGAAGCAGGAAGAACGTCAGGAAACGCTTGATGAGGCGATGGAAATGATCCGCGAGCAGCTGAAGGAAGCTGGTATCGAGGTGACCATCAGCGGCAGACCGAAGCATCTTTACAGCGTATATCGCAAAATGCAGCGACTAAATTCCGGCATCAATGAAGTATACGACCTGATTGCAATTCGCGTCATTGTCGACTCAATCAACGACTGTTATGCGGCACTCGGCGTGATACACGCAAGCTGGAAACCGATTCCGGGGCGCTTTAAGGATTATATCGCAACGCCGAAGCCAAACATGTATCGCTCGCTGCATACTACGCTGCTTGCGCCGAACGGCATTCCGTTTGAAGTGCAAATTCGAACAAAAGAGATGCACCGCACGGCGGAATACGGCATTGCGGCACATTGGATGTATAAGGAAGGTCGCGCCGTGCAAAGCCTGTTGGATAAGAAGACCAGCTGGCTGCGGCAAGTTCTTGAAGCAAAGGACAATACGGAAGACAGCAAAGAATTCGTCGACAGCATCATGAAGGATTTCCTCGGCGAGTACGTATTTGTGCTGACGCCCCGTGGCGAAATCATCGATTTGCCTAAGGGTTCAACTCCGCTGGATTTTGCTTACCGCATCCACACAAACATCGGCCATCATTGCCAGGGCGCACGTGTTAACGGCTCACTGGTACGGCTGGATTATAAGCTGAAAACCAATGACGTGGTGGAGATCATCACATCCAACAGCCAACCCGGCCCAAGTCGGGATTGGCTGAAAATAGTAAAGACAGTGTCGGCTCGCAATAAGATTCGCCAGTGGTTTAAAAAGGTCAATCGCGAAGAAAACATTGCGCGCGGTCGCGATATGCTGGAAGATGCGGCAAAGCGGCAGGGCGAATCGATCGTCGAGCTGATGAAACCCGAGTTTTATAACGAAATGCTCAAGCGCTACCATATGGGCGGGCTTGAGGATATGTATTCCGCAATCGGCTTCGGGGGTCTTTCCGCCGGGCAAGTGCTCCACAGACTCATGGACGCCAAAAAGAAGAATGACAAAGTGGAAGCGCTCGCCGAGAAGATGAAGAAGAGTGAAGCGGAAGAAGCGCCGAAGGGACATATTCCGGTCAACGGCATCATCGTCAAAGGCGATCCCGGCATGGCCGTGCGATTCGGCAACTGCTGTAATCCGCTGCCGGGAGACCCGATCATCGGGTATATCACGCGCGGACGCGGTGTGTCCGTGCACCGCATGGACTGCCCGAACGTTTCAAACCTGCTTGCGGAAAAAGATCGCATCATCGAAGTAGAATGGGCAATCAACTCCAAGAGTTCGTTCAACGCATCTCTACAGATTGAAGGCGAAAACAAGCCCGGTACGCTTTCGCAGATTTCTGCGACACTGTCGGGACTCAACATCAGCATTCAGTCCATCAGCGGCAGACCGGTGGCTGACGATCGGTATATCATTGAAATGACGTTTGAGGTGACCAATACCGAGCAGCTCAATGTAATCATTAAAAATTTAAAAAAACTCAAGTGCGTCGGCGAAGTTCACAGAATGAACCGGTAATGCCGGAAACGACAAGAAGCAATACAAGTAAAAAGGGGAACAATATTACGCTATGCGAGCGGTCATTCAAAGGACGACGGGTGCGTCGGTGGAAGTGGGAAACGAAATCATCGGCGAGATCAAACATGGTCTCGTCGTGTTTTTAGGTATTGAAGAAGGTGACACAGAGTCCGATCTGAATTATATTTGCGATAAGGTCGTCGGACTGCGCGTGTTTGACGATGAGAATGAGATTCCAAATTTGGCCGTCGTGGACATTGGCGGAAGTGTTCTGCTGATTTCACAGTTCACGCTTTGCGCGGACGCCAGAAAAGGACGACGACCGAGCTACATTAAGGCCGCGCGTCCCGAAACGGCCATCCAGCTGTATGAGGCTGCGATAGAACGAATTGAAAAAAGTGTCCCGGTTGCAACGGGTCAATTTCAGGCGAATATGCAGGTCCGCCTTGTGAACGACGGCCCGCACACGATATTGTTGGATTCAAAGAAGGTGTTTTAAATGCGATTGATTCATTTTGTAAGCGGTGCATTCGGCGTCAACACATACATCATAGGAGCAGACGACACGACCGACTGCGCGGTGATCGACCCGGGCGGCGCGGAACCCGTGTTGGACGCGCTGAAGCAAAACGGGTTGACCTGTAAGGCGATTTTGCTTACACATGGTCACTTTGACCATATCGGCGGCGTCAAGCAAATAAAAGACGAAACGGGTGCGAAACTATACATACACGAAGAAGACGCGGATAAACTGAGTAGCAACCGCCGCAATCTCGCCGTATTGGTCGGCGACAAGATTGCGCCTACCGAACCAGACGTCTTGCTCCGCGGCGGCGAAACGATTGATATTGCAGGGTTGTCGATTCAAGTGCTGCATACGCCCGGCCATACAAAGGGCGGGGTTTGCTATGTTGTCGAAAGCGAAAAGACGATTTTTTCCGGTGACACGCTTTTTCGAAACAGCGTCGGGCGCACGGATTTTCCCGGCGGGAGCCTGGATGAAATCCATCATTCCGTTGTCGACGTATTGTTTGCTCTGGATGGTGATTACGCGGTATACTGCGGACATGAGGAGAGTACGACGCTCGATTACGAACGTACGCATAATCCGATTTTTCGCTTGTAAGGAATTGATTGAAATCAAATGATTGCGATTCGAACGAACAGACCCGAATACCGAAACGATATAGCCGAAGAGATTCGGCTTTTTCTTGGTTTAACGGAAATTGCGCTGTATGAGAAAACGGACGCAGAGCAAGTCGAACTGATCTTCGATATTCAGCTGGATTGTGCCGCTGATCAATACAAACTGGATGCGAGTGCGGGGAATGCGATGTATTCCGATGCGTTTTTGCTTCCGGAAAGCGCTACTGCGCTTGAAGTGAAGCGTGTTGAAAAACGCAGAATCAAACTTGCTTGCTATGATTTGCTAAAACAACTCTACCCAAACGTTGCAACGCCATGGGGATCGCTGACGGGAATTCGCCCGACAAAGCTCTTTCGAGAATTAACAAGCAAGAGCGGGACCGATTTTGCGAAACATACATTTTTAGAAACGTTCGGTGTATCCGAGGAAAAAATTTCGCTTGCCGAACGCATCTGCACGGTACAATCGCCTTATATTCAAACTGTGGGAGAAAGCGACGTCGACGTATATGTTGGTATTCCGTTTTGTAAAACAAAGTGTCTGTATTGTTCGTTTGCAAGCGAAGTATTAAAGGACTCCGACAGACTGACGCGCTATCTTGACGTGCTGAAACAGGACATCGCCTGCGGCGCGCAGATTTGCAAAGAGCAGGGAATGCATGTGCGCTCGTTTTACATGGGTGGCGGTACACCTACGGTACTTACCTCCAACCAGTTGGACGAACTGCTGACCTACATACTAGAGCAATACGGCTCGTTTGGCATGGAAAGCACGGTTGAAGCCGGCAGGCCGGACACGATTGACAAAGACAAACTATTAACGCTGAAACGACTTGGTATTACGCGCATTTCCATCAATCCGCAGACGATGAACGACGCGACGCTTCGACGTGTCGGCAGGACGCATACGGCACAAGACATTATAAAGGCGTATGCACTTGCGCGCGAAATCGGATTTGATGCAATCAACATGGACCTGATTGCCGGACTTCCAGGTGAAACACCGGACGATATGCGACAAAGCTGTGACGAGATATATAAACTCAAACCGGACAATTTGACCGTGCATTCTCTTGCAATTAAACGTTCGTCGCGTTTAAAACTCGAATTAAGCGAACATGCGTTGTCGGACGCTGAAACAGCGAACGAGATGACTGAAATTGGCGCGGCATGCGCCAAAGCGTTAGGCATGCGGGCATATTATATGTATCGGCAAAAGTACATAAGCGGCAATCTGGAAAACGTTGGCTACGCATTGCCCGGGAAGGAATGCGTCTACAATATCGATATGATGGAAGAAACGGCAAGCATCCTTGCACATGGCGCCGGAACCATGACGAAGCGCGTATTTGGCGTTGAAAGACGAATCGAACGCCTGCCGAGCCCGAAGGACGTGCCAACGTACCTAAACAAGCTGGATCGGTTATGCAGTGACAAGCGTTTGTTTTTTGGGCAGTGAGTCCAACATTGTGTAGGAGTGACGATATAAAAGACTCTATGGATAACGATTGACAGTTCACTACGGGGTCGTTATAATGTGTTGAAAGGTTTTGACCGGGAGAGTAATCCGAAAGCAACCGCATCAGAGAGCAGGGCATATGGTGCAAGTCCTGCGGCGCAACTTTGGATGAACGGCACCCGCGAACTGCGCAGCCAAAAGGCGAATGTCATAAGTTGCGACGCTTCCTGCGTTATCGGAAAATGAAGTGGAACGAGCGGATCGATGAAGACGTTTGTTCAATAAGGGTGGCACCGCGGGTTTCCCGTCCCTATCGGATTGGAACCTGCTTTTTTTGTACCGTAAGACGGTATGCATGCGGGAATTTATTCACTTACGGAGGGTCGATATGGCTGTTTACAAAGCACCGAAAGGTACGAAAGACGTCCTGCCGGAACAAAGCTACCAGTGGCAATATCTGGAAGCGTTGATTCGCGGTATCGTAAAGAAATACGGGTTCTTGGAAGCAAGGACGCCGGTAATCGAGCATACCGAATTGTTTTTACGCGGCGTTGGTGAAACGACGGACATCGTGCAAAAGGAGATGTACACCTTTGAGGACAAAGGCGGTCGCTCTATCACACTCAAACCGGAAGGCACGGCGGGGATCGTTCGCATGTTCGTTGAAAACAATCTATTTGGCGACACGCAACCGACCAAAGTGTTTTATCTGAACAACCCGGTTTTCCGTTATGAGCGCCCACAAGCAGGCAGACTCCGCGAACACCACCAGTTTGGCGTGGAGTTTTTCGGCGCGAGCAAAGCCTCTGCAGACGCGGAGTGCATCAGCGTTGCAACCGAACTGCTCAACCAGCTTGGCTGTACCGGGCTGACCGTACACCTCAACAGCATTGGCTGCCCGAAATGCCGACCAAACTATCACGCGGCGCTGAAAGAATATCTGAAGTCGCACTATGATGAGCTTTGTGAAACCTGCAAGGTGCGTTATGAGCAAAACCCGCTGCGTGTACTCGACTGCAAGGTTGAAAAGTGCAAGGAAATTGCAAAAGACGCGCCCGTGATAAGCGACTATCTTTGCGACGAGTGCAGAGAACATCAATCGACGCTTTTAAAACTGCTGGACGGAATGAGCGTTCGTTATGAACTCGATCCAAGACTTGTGCGCGGACTGGATTATTACACAAAAACGGTGTTTGAAATCACGTCCGAAAGCATCGGTTCGCAAAGCGCGGTCTGCGGCGGAGGCCGTTATGACGGATTGGTTGAAGAAATCGGCGGGCCGCACGTACCTGCGGTCGGCTTTGGCCTCGGTATGGAGCGGCTGCTGCTTGTGCTGGAAAACATCGGTAAGCAGATTGAGAAGCCGACGCGTTATGACCTGTATCTGGCTTCCATGGGTGACGCGGCGAACGAGCGCGCATTCCTGCTTGCGCATGAGCTTCGAGATCTTGGACTTTGTGTCGAAATCGATCACGTCGGCAGAAGCGTCAAGGCACAGCTCAAGTATGCCGATAAAATCGACGCAAAGTATGTCATTGTGCTTGGCGACAACGAGCTTGAAAAAGATGAAGCCATGCTCAAGCGCATGAGCGACGGTGAACAAACGCCGGTTGCGCTGAAGCCAGTAGCGATCAAAGAGAACATTCAATAAAATTGATTTTTGAGGGTAAAAAGATGAGCGAACTATTGAGCGGTTGGAAACGAACAGGATACTGCACTGACTTTACAACGGCGGATGCAGGCAAGGAAATCACGCTGATGGGCTGGACTAACGTCCGCCGCGACCTTGGCGCACTGGTATTTGTGCAGCTGCGCGACCGTACCGGTATTATGCAGGTCGTGTTCAACTCCGAAACGCTGAACAAGGAAGACTTTGATCGTGCCTGCACGATTCGTTCGGAATACGTGCTTGCCGTGCGCGGCAAAGTAACGCTTCGCACCGGCAACATGGTGAATCCCAACATGAAAACCGGCGAACTGGAAGTGCTGGTGGATGAATTTAAAATTCTCAGCACCAGTGAAACACCACCGTTTGACATCAGCGACGAGTGCAAAGCCAACGAACTTTTGAGGCTGAAATACCGCTATCTAGACCTGCGCCGTCCTGCGATGCAAAAGCATCTCATCATGCGGCATAAGATTGCGTTTATTGCACGTGAATTCTTTGACAAGCAAGGTTTTTTGGAGATCGAAACACCGATTCTGACCAAGAGCACGCCTGAAGGTGCGCGTGACTATCTTGTGCCGAGCCGTGTGCATCCCGGAAAATTTTACGCGCTTCCGCAGAGCCCGCAGCTGTTTAAGCAGTTGCTGATGCTTTCCGGTTACGACCGTTATTTCCAGATTGCGCGCTGTTTCCGCGATGAAGACCTGCGCGCGGACCGTCAGCCGGACTTTACGCAGATCGACCTTGAAATGTCGTTCGTTGAGGAAGAAGACGTACAGGCCGTCAACGAAGAGTTCCTGAAAATACTCTTTAAGGAAACGCTGGACGTCGACATCCAGCTGCCGTTGCCAAGGCTGAAGTATGAGGAAGCTATGGCACGCTTTGGCTCTGACAAGCCGGACACACGCTTTGGGCTGGAGCTTTGCGATATTTCGAAAGTGGTCAAAAGTAGCGAATTCTCCGTGTTCCGCGGGGCGATCGAAAACGGCGGGAGTGTCCGCGCAATCAACGCAAAAGGCGCAAGCGGTTCGTTCTCCAGAAAAGAGATCGATGCGCTTGGCGAATATGTAAAGACCTACCGCGCAAAAGGTCTCGCCTGGATGAACTATAAGGAGGACGGGATTGCATCCCCGATTCTCAAGTTTCTCAAGGACGAAGAAATTGCGGCGATCAAAGAGCTCACCGGATTTGAACCGGGCGATATTCTGTTCATTATTGCGGACACGAACAAAACCGTGTTTGCATCCCTGGGCGCACTGCGCCTGAAGCTTGCCGACAAGTTGAACTTGATTCCTGATAACCAGTTCAACCTGCTTTGGGTGCGCGAATTCCCACAGTTTGAGTGGAGTGAGGAAGAAGGTCGCTTTATGGCGATGCACCATCCATTTACCAGCCCTATGGACGAGGATATGGACAAACTGGAATCTGACCCGGGCAACGTTCGCGCAAAGGCTTACGACATCGTGCTCAACGGCGTGGAAATTGGCGGCGGATCGATCCGTATCCATTCGCAAGAACTGCAGCAGCAGATGTTCCGCGCGCTCGGGTTTACGGACGAACAGGCGCAGTACCGTTTCGGCTTCCTTATGGACGCCTTCAAATACGGGCCGCCACCGCATGGCGGGATGGCTTATGGACTCGATCGACTGGCGATGCTGATCTCCGGCACGACAAGTATTCGTGACGTCATTGCGTTCCCAAAGGTGCAAAACGCATCATGCCCGATGACCGGCGCGCCGGATTTTGTTGACGACAAACAATTGGAAGAACTGCACATTGCCTGTACCGAAAAGGAAGAGTGAGTTTTTAAAGTGGAAGAGCAAAGCTGCACATTCGGCATTGTAACGGAAGTAAAAGGCAAGACGGCGAAGGTTCGCTTTCAGCGTAGCCCACAGTGTTCACACTGCGGTGCTTGCCTGACGGCTGGCGAACATGAAATGGAGCTGGAGCTCAATAATCCTGTTGGCGCAAAGGTTGGCGACAGCGTGCGCGTCAGCCTGTCGCCAAAGCGTGTCGTGCAGGCAAGTTTGCTTGCTTATGCGATTCCGCTTGCGCTACTGATCGCCGGCGTATGGATCGGCAGCAGTGTTTCGGACTGGTTCGGGCTTGTGCTTGGTGTTGCAGCCTGCGGCGTGTCCTATGTGATACTTCGCATCGTGGAAAAACATTCGCGCGACAAAAATCGATTTAAACCGCGTATAGACGCGGTCATCGGCGGCAGTGAAAGCGCCGAAGACTAGGCGCAAATAAACACTTGAATCGGCATACGCTCTGCCCGACAACGGATATGAGCGCGTTTTGCGGAAATAAACAAGATTGGAAACTGGCATAATGAATTTGAAACCGTCTCACGAATTTATCGCACAGTATGACCCGGAAATTGCAAGTTTCATGGGTATGGAACTGAATCGCCAGCGCGACCACATCGAACTGATCGCTTCGGAAAACTTTGTTTCTCCGGCGGTCATGGCGGCGCTCGGCAGTCCTCTGACCAATAAATACGCCGAAGGATATCCCGGGAAACGGTACTACGGCGGATGTGAGTATGTCGATATGGTGGAAGACCTCGCACGCGAACGCGCTAAAAAATTGTTCAACGCGGATCATGCAAACGTACAGCCGCACGCGGGTACACAGGCAAACCTTGCCGTGTACTATGCGTTGTTGAACGTCGGCGATACCGTCCTTGCGATGAATCTAAACCACGGCGGACACCTGACGCACGGACACACGGCGAATGCGTCCGGAAAGCTCTATAACTTTGTGCAATATGGCGTTCGTGAAGACACGGGGTACATTGATTATGACGAGCTTGAGCGCCTTGCGCATGAACATAAACCAAAGCTGATCGTAGCCGGTGCAAGCGCGTATTCCCGTGTGATTGACTTTGAACGAATCGGCAAGGTTGCAAAGGACGTCGGCGCTTATTTCATGGTCGATATGGCGCATATCTCCGGCCTGATTGCGGCGGGCGAGCATCCGAATATGTTCCCGTATGCGGACGTTGCGACGAGCACGACGCACAAAACCCTGCGCGGCGCGCGCGGTGGAATGATCCTGTGCAAAGAAGAATTGGCAAAGCAGATCGACAAGGCGGTTTTCCCTGGTATGCAGGGCGGCCCGCTGATGCACGTGATTGCGGCCAAAGCTGTTTGTTTCCATGAGGCGATGCAGCCGGGGTTTAAAACATATCAGCACCAAATCGTGCTGAACGCCGCGGCACTGTGCAATGCGTTGCAGAAAAACGGACTGCGCGTCGTATCCGGCGGAACAGACACACACCTGATGCTGGTCGACTTGCGTGAGTTCGACGATATCACGGGTTTACAGGTACAAGTCCTGCTCGACAAGGCAAATATTACCGCAAACAAGAACGCCATTCCGTTCGACACGCGAAACAAGCTTCAGACCAGCGGCATGCGCTTTGGTACGCCTGCGGTCACGACGCGCGGCATGAAGGAACCGGAGATGGAAATCATCGGCAATATGATTGCTCGAATCGTAAAAGAACGTGAAGCAGCCGTATCGGAAGTGAAACAGCAGGTGCTGGAGCTTTGCAAGAAGTTCCCGCTGTATGAATAAGCAAATTAAGCGAATAAAAGGAGCGGTTGAACCGCTCCTTTTGCATTTTGAATTTATACGTGAACCATCACCTGATCGATGGCTGGCTTCATGTGCATAGTCCCGCCGGCTTGGCTGATGATTTTTAAGAGTAACTCGATATCCCTTGGAACGCTGCCTGCAAGTAGGGTAACGGGCGTATCTTTAAAGGCGCCCGCGTACAGCGGAGTAGACGGACCGACAATAGCAACCTGTCTTGCGTTTTTACAGTGAGAGAGCACGCCGTCGATGGTGTGGTTGATAATGCTGGTTGCGGTAACGACCACGACGTCACATTTCGGCAGGTAATCCGGGATTGCTTCTTCGGGGTACAGGTTCGGGCCTTTTGAAAGATTTTGTTCAAAAACGTAGATTCGGTCGGTGACCTTCTTCATTGCGGCAACAATCGGCTTAAATTCGCCGACCATGCCGAACGTCTCGTCAGACGTAACTCGAAGCGCTTCGATCACGTTGCCATTGTCGCGAACGATATCGGGCGCGTTGAGTACTGCGTTGACTGCAGCAAGACCGATGGATGCACGAAGCAGATTCTTTTCGGCGAGCAGTGTAATGAGTTCGGAAACCGGTTTGCCGGTCATGCGGCCTGCCTCGCTCATGAGGTGACAGCCACAGGCGGAACCGCCCTGAAACGTGAATGCCAGCCCACAGGAACCGTTGTCCAGCAGAACGGCGGTGTATCGTAGCCCGATACGGATATCGGTAATGGTATGGTTTTCCGCGAGCGCAAGCGCCCGCTCGATCAATGCGTCATAAATCATGATTTGCCCCTTTTGATTTGGTTCGTTATTCTAATTATAGGAGCATGGGGTGTGTGGTGCAAGGAGGAAAGGTGCTAATAAAAACTTAGAATGGTAATACTGCAATTGCAAGTATATAATTAGATTATACGTTGCTTGGAGGATTGCAATGAAACATTTAATGAATAGTAACAACTTAACTTATAAACGGCTTATTGAAAATTTTTCTACAAATCCACGAAATGTGCAGACCCATCCGATAAATAGATCTGCTCCGAAATGGTTTTATGTACAAGCAGTCAATAATGAATTGCATATAAGTAATGCAAGAATGGAACACCCTTCAGTAAGTATAACAACAACAAGAAAACTAATAAGTAGTAAATTTGATCCAATGTATGAATTGCATAAAGAACGTGAGAAAGGCAGAAGTGTTGCCCGCTTAGCTCAAAATATTACGCAAAATGCGTCTTATTGGTTCGGTGTTTTGTATGCTTTTGAGCATGAGAAATAGGTTATATAAGAGGGTAATTTGAGATGAGGAAAAAAGAAAATGAATTTTACGAGTACTTTGCAAAGCATCATTTAGAGTCGTTATACAAGGCGCAAAATCTTTGTTTTAGAAAATCAGAAAGCCCTGACTTTTTATCAGAAGGAAACGCCATTGGGTTGGAAGTTACAAGAGCATATATAAAAAAGTGGAAGCAACTTGATTCTATTGTTGAAAAATATTTTGGAAAAGGATTGTCTTTCAAAGAGATAAGAAGCCGAGTTGATGGGGATTGTAAAAATGGGTTTGATGGAGAATTAATTAATCTTGATGGTATGACGGCATATTCGCCGATAAAAGGTATGTATAATACAAAGATACATGAACAAAATATAATCGAAAGAATAATTGAAAAAACGAAGATGCTTGATAATTATGAAGAATGCTATGAATTTTGGTTATATATTTGGAATTTCTATATGCTCGTCGATGAAGGAACAATTAGACGTGTTAATGAGTTTTATTTGAAAATGAAGCAATCTATACAGTTTTTAAAAATATTTATCCGAGTCGGAGAAGACTTATACTTGCTTCAAAAAGGTAAACCGGTAGAGATCTACAAAACGAATCAAACAACATATAATGAGATGAGAAAGCTTGCACTGGTTGAGGCTGGATTGCCAGAGTTGATAGACAAATAGTGGTTGCTTTTCATATTTTATTAATTTTACATCACTCTCGTTTGCGTATATAATGTCCGCAACTGACGAATGCATATCTAAAGGACTTTGCGTGAACGTAAGAGGACAATATGGATTTCGAAAAAGCGTACTTCGAGTATTATGCAAAACTCCATATCGACTACGCCTGCAACTTCAGCCCGCGTTACCTGAAGAAATCGGAACGGCCGGACTTTGTTTCCGCTGAAAACAAACTCGGGCTCGAAGTCACACGCGCAGTGATCGAAGAATGGGCACGGCAGGAAGCGATCGTTAAACGTCAACTTAAAAAGCGTGGACCAGACTTCAGCGTCATTCGCCAAATTGAAGCGGACAGTGAAAACGACTTTCCTAGCAAACCGCAGGCCGATGTAGGCTCAAATGATGTTCACGCTGAACACGTAAAAATGCACACGGATCGAATCATAGAACGAATTGACGAAAAAACAAATATGCTTTCACAATATCAGGCGTGTGCGGAGCAGTGGCTGTATGTTTTCAGTGAAACGTTGATTCTAACCCAATCCAATGTTCGGGAGATTAAAGGCTATTACGACAATATCGATCGAACGATAAAATTCCAGCGTGTTTTCATTCACGTTGGCGAAAGCTTGTTTTTGCTTGAAAACGGAGCGGACGTTCGGGAGATTACGGCAAAACGACACACGATACGCAGACTAAAACTGGAAGCGTCGTTTATTGCCTCCACAAAAAACGCACGAAAATAAAGAGCAGCCCGCGGAGTGAATCGCCGGACTGCTCAACTTATACTAGCGTCAGAAATGGCTTTATTCTACGCGTTCACCGTGTATATGTACGCGCCCGCCATCGGGGCACGCCGCATCGAAACACGCGCAGCGTTGATTCCCATAATCCAGCATTGCGCCGTTTTGCAGCGCATAGACCATCGGATAAACGACGTTCCAAAGCTCATGGCACATCGGCGGGCAAATATCGTCGACGAGGAAAGATTCACCCGCATGATGATAACCGCACCGGCAGTTGCTTTTTGTAACAGTCAGCTTTACTTTTGGCATTGTTATGTACCTCTCAACCTACTTTAGCACATCGGAAACGATAAAGAAAACGGGATGCTCATTTGCATGAACATCCCAATTGGTGGAACACAGCATTTAGAATACGAACTTTCCGGATCTGCATCCGGCGCGGCGAGAACGTCCACGGCGTCTATCGTTTCCATGTAGGATACTTGCTTGCCGCCGCGTATGTTGTACCATATCACCACTTTATCGTCGTACAGATAGACGGAATTAACGAACACATCAATTATACGTTGTCTGAAATCAGAATCAAGCGGATCACCGGCGCAGAACGACCGCAGCCATGCGGCGACGTCGCTTTCTTTGTATCGTATCTTCGCGGCGACGCGCAGCTTCGCAAGGTCAACAGACAGATCGTCGCGCGCGGCGGCTGCTTCCTCCATTTTTGCATACAGGGGCGCGCGGGCAGCCTTCGGCGTATCGGGTATCGCTTCCACGTATTCGTTTAACATCCGATCATATTTTGCAATGCGCTTTTCAAGGGCTTTCACGGCTGAATCGTCAAATTCTTTATCGTAGGCGGCGACGATGCGCCGCGCTATTTCTTCGGTACGGTCGGGCGTCAACACGTATTCGACCGTCTGTTCTACGACATACCATTCTATGAAATCTTTCTTTTCGTGCTGCTTGGTGCAGCCTTGCCGCCGCTTGCGGTTGCCGCACGTATAATAATAGTGCATATCGCCGTGCGAACCTTTACCGGACACGCCGAGCATAGCCGCGCCGCACATGCCGCAAAAGACCTTGCCGGAAAGCAGATATTCGACCTTTGCTTTCTGCGCTCCAGCGGTGCGCTTGTTCAGTTTGATTCTTTCCTGCACGCGGTCGAAAGTTTCCTTATCGACCAACGCGGGACAGCCGCCTTCGACGACGACGTTACCTTGCTTCAGCACGCCGATATACTTTTGATTCGTCAACGCCGTTTGAAAGGCGGTCAAGCCGTATTCGGCGCCGGCGCGATTGCGCAGACCGCGCGCGTTCATGCCGGCGACTATTTCTTTTTTCGGCACGCCGTCGGCGTACAGGCGAAACGCTTCTTGCACGATCGGCGCGGTTTCTTCATCGACGACAAGCTGTCCGCCGATTGCCTTGTATCCAATGGGGACAGAACCGCCGACGAACTTTCCTTTTCCGGCTGATTCGCGGCGCCCGCGCTTTATCTTCTGCGACAGATCGACGGAATAGTATTCGGCAGACGCTTCCAGCAGCGCTTCCAGCAGAATGCCTTCGGGGTTGTCGCCTATGTTCTCCATAGCGGACAGAACCTTTACGCCGAATTGCTTTAGTTTGCGCTTATAGATCGCGCTGTCGTACCGGTTGCGCGCGAAACGATCCAGCTTATACACAATGACATACTGGAACTGCTTGTGCTTGGCTTCGTCGATCATGCGCAGGAAATCGGGGCGGCGGTCGGTTGTGCCGGTCAAGGCGCGGTCTATGTATTCGCCTATGACGGTATAGCCTTCGCGTTCTGCGTATTCATAGCAGACGTGAAGCTGCCCTTCTATCGACTGTTCATTTTGCGCGTGGCTGCTGAACCGCGCGTATATAACGGCGTTCTTCATGATTCTTTCAGATAGCAGATACGAAGGACAACATAGAACACCTTGCCGCCGCCTTCGGATTTAAGCGTATCGAACCGCGCGCCGATGGATTCTATTCTGTCTTTCACCGCCATAATGCGCGAAACGTCGTCTTTCTTGATATTGCCTATGCACTTGTCGTTTATTTCAACAGAGATCGCCGGCGCGCCGTCGTATTCATACGGGATCAGCGAGATAGAAAGCGTTTCGCCTATTTCGTCCGCTTGCATGAATGATTTTATAAGCTGCTGGCGGCTTGTTTTATCATCATTCTTGAAAGTAACGCCGGCAACGCTTGTTTCGATGAAGCCGCGCGCGTCTAAACGTGCTTGACGTTCGGCGTCGCGGGCGGCGCTTTCGGAGGCGGTAGCGGCTTGACGCGCGGCGAAAGCCTTGTACTTCGTGAAATTGCGGTAGCCGAGGAAGCCAAAGACGGCAGCGACAACGAAGCAGCCGATAAGACCGGCGGCGGAATCGGGCTTGCCTATTACGGTGAAAGCAGAAACAAGACATAGAGCTGCTACAATCCACATCCATACATATGACTTTTTCATAACAAATCACTCCGTTCGTTATTTATAGTATCTGCACTGGCAGATATTACCGGTAGATTGCGCGCGGGGGGCGGCGGTATAATTCCGGTATAGACGTCTATGTGCAACAATGTTACCACTTCGACAAAAGGGGGAACACTATGCAACGCGTCTATCTTTTCATTTCCGAATTGGCAAACATGCGTCATATCATCGTGAACGCAACGCACATTATCAACACAGCAGCGATAAACGAATCAAACGTGTACCACATCATAAACGTAAAGCAAGCAAAAGACAAAACAGACAAAGAAGATCGCAGCGGATAAGCGAACCCCCGCAATCATGCGGGGGTTTTATTACGCTTCTTTCTCGCCCGTGGTGCTGGCATGTTCTTCCAGCTTTTCGGAAACGATGCGCGCGGCGCGGTCGTACTCGCTTTCGGCGGGCGCCATAGAATCAGCCATGCGGCGGATCACATCATGCAGGACGGCGCGGGACGCCGGCGGAAGCGACACATAGACGCGCATAATAGCGGCGTCGGTTTCATCAAGACCGTTCTCACGCACGAACGCGTCAAATACTCCGCTGTCAGTACGCACAAGCATATCGCCTTCGCCGGTGCGCAGCCAATCTTCGGACACGGAAAACTGCAAGCAGATAAGACGGATAATTTTGTCCGTTGCTTCCCTGTCGCCCTTTTCGATCTGCGATAGATATGTTTGCGCAACGCTTATTCTGCTGCCGAAGTCGGTCTGATTGAGATTAAACCGGACGCGGACTTTCTTTATCCTTTCACCGATTGTCAAATAGGACACCACCTTTCAAAAGTGTGTTTTCATCGTAACACAGAAATACCGCATATGCAATAAAAATATATTGACAGAATAGCGCGTTTGCGGTATTCTACTATTGCAATAGCAATATTTGAAAGGACGGGCGCAGCCATGAAAACGAACTACAAGCCGGCATTTGAGGAACAGACGGTCGAGGTCGAGGAAAAGACGTATGCAGAAGTCAAGGTTGGCGACGAAGTGATCTTCCACGGGTACAGATGGTTAGTCGAGGAAATCAGAAAAGAACTGCGTCCGGAATGCGGCGCACCGTGGGGCGCAAAAGGCACAGTACCTTGCACGTATTTCACGTTGCGGCTACTTGCCGAAAGCGCGGACATAAAGCACACGTCCTATGACGGCGGCGATTACGGCGGGCTGGACACCTTGAAGATCGGCGTCGTGTGCAAGTAAAGGGAACAGGCGCGGGCGGCGGAAACCGTCGCCCGCAATACAGAAGGAGGGTTAAACCATGATCGAGCGCAAGAACGAAACGGCGTCGCCGGAACTGGTCGCAGCGCTGAACGAGCAGCAGACGCGGGATACGGCGGAACTGCTGAAGCGGCTGCCGGAGCAGACAAAGCGGGATATTCACAATATCGCGCTGGGCGCGGCACTTGTGGCAATCGCTACGGAAAAAGCGGCGGGGTAATCTCCGGCGCTTTGCTATGACGGCGCGGCGGCGCGGGAGCAGCCGTCGCATGTGAAAGGAGCCATTCAATATGAGTTCAACGCTTCAATTCGTCCGGACAGACAGGAACGGGACAAAGATATATCACGACTGGCAATGTCAACGGTGCGGCGGCGCGGGCTATTCCGACAACTGGCACGCAACGGGGCGTATTTGCTATGAGTGCGGCGGAACGGGGCGACGCAAGACGCCTTTAGTCGTGAAAGAGTTCACACCGGAATACGAAGAAAAGCTGGCGAAAAAGGAAGCTGAACGTCGGCGAGTTCGGCAAGCGAAGGAAAACGCGGAATTTCTGAAAAAGAACGGATTCGCGGACGACGGAACGGGCTATGTTTTCACAGGCGATACACGACCGTACAAAGACGAACTAAAGGCGCAGGGCGCCCGCTGGAATAATTACACGCGCTGGATTGCGCCGCGTCCAATTAACGGCTATCCGTGCGTCAAGGTTGCGGCGGACGAACTTTGCGAGTTCGGGACGTTCTATCGGCTTGATTATGACAAGTGTATGGATTGGGTAGCAGCAAACAATCCGTGGTAACGGATTCACGCAAGGGCTGAAAGAAGCGGACGAAAGGAATTGCACAAAATGAGCAACAACAGATGGCGCGTCATGGCGAAATACACCGGCGATAAAAAGGAATACGCAATATACCGCTTCGCGGAGGCGGACGACGGCAGCGGCAGCCGCGAATACTTGCCGACGTTCACCACGGAAAGCCGAGAGGAAGCCGAAGCGACGGCGGCATGGATGAACGGCAGCGGGCAGGACGAACCGGCAGAAGAACCAGACGAACCGGAACAGGAAATAGACGAACGGGATACGGCAGAAATCATTGCAGACTTGCGGAAACACGCGGAAACGTGCCGCAGAACGTTTTCGATCGTCAAAGCAAACATTTTTGAAATAGCCGCCGACAGACTGGAAATGCTGATAGACAACGAAAAGTCGATGATGGAAGCAATCGCAGATCAGTCCGATAAACTCCAGTACGCGGCGCGGCGGATCAAGGAACTGGAAACAAAATGAAGGCGAAAGACTTTATCGCGCTGGCGAATCTTGGTCTTAATCAGCGGATTTACGTATATGCCGTTGGCGCGTTCGCGCCCGATTGCGGCACGAAGATAGGCGAGGTAAGGGACGACGCGAAACCGGACAAGCGGCTGGCGGACTATCTGCAACACGAAGTAAAGGGTTTCGACTTTCAGAATGAAATACTGAACGTCTACGCACAGATTTAGCGGGGGTGCAGCATGGATAGAGCAATGGACGACACAATGCGGATCATGATCTTATACAGGGAAATTCAAAAGGCGATCAGCATTTACGAACAGGAAAACGGCGAAAAGCCGGACGCCGTGCTGCTGGGGCGCGCAGCAGAACGTCTGCTTATGAGCGGCTCCGTTCAACCGGTGATTCACGCAAAAACCGTATACGGAATACCGCTGATTATCGGTGCGCAAGGCGGCGTATACGTCGCGGCGGTGCGCTTTGCATACAAAGAGGGCGGCGCAATATGAAAAACGACGGATACATACAGATCGGCGTAACGGCTTTGCGAGATCCGGCAACGGGCGGCTTTCTGCCCGCCGTGCCGCTGTTCATCAAGGCGACGCCGGACGCGACGGAAGCCGAAAACGTTATGCTGCAAGACGCCGCGCGCACGTTCGCCGGCTGCTTCAAAAAGTACGTGGACGGCGTGGGCGCCGTCGAACGTAGAGGACGCGACAATGCTTGACTATGGATTCTACAACATGGATTGCATGGAAGGCTTGAAAGGGCTGCCGGACAAGTTCTTTGATCTTGCCGTCGTAGATCCGCCGTATGGAATAGGAATCGGGACGATGAACTTCACGAAAAGCGGCGCCGTGCGCACACACGGACACAGCGCAGCAAAACGCCGTGATTATCGGGCGAAGGGCGAATGGGACGTGAAGCCGTCGAAAGCCTATTTTGACGAACTGCGCCGCGTATCCGTGAACCAAATCATATGGGGCGGAAACTATTTCGCGGACATGCTGCCGCCGAGTAAGTCCTTCATCGTATGGGACAAGCGGTGTTCCGACATTATGCGAAACGACTTCGCAGATTGTGAATACGCGTGGTGTTCTTACGGGGTTGCAAGAATGTATCGCTTTGTATGGAACGGCATGATTCAAGGGAACATGCGGGACAAAGAAGATCGCTTTCATCCTACGCAAAAGCCGGTCGCCCTGTATCGCTGGATACTGCAAAACTACGCCGAGCAGGGGCAAACAATACTTGATACGCACGTCGGCAGCGCGTCGTCTTTGATCGCTTGCGAACAAATGGGGTTCAAATACATGGGGTTCGAGATCGACAAGGAGTATTACACGGCGGCGGCGCGGCGCATGGAAAAGGAAGCGGCACAGCAGACACTTTTCCAAACGACAGGGCTTTACGGGAAAGCGGCGCAGTTCACTATATTTGACGATATTGCGGGGGGGGGGTCTACCTTATGACGATTGCAAGAGGTAAAGCGGCATGAACGCGGGGGGATATTCAAATCGGGAACACGAACGCCGCGTAAAGCAAAACGAAGAAGCGGTCGCTATCCTGCTGGAACTGTACGCAGAACCGGAACCGCCGGAACGAACGCGCGACGTCCTGCTGCTGAAGCTACTGGTCACGGATATAAGACCGCATTCGCCGTATGAACGAATGGGAATGAAGCGCGCGGTGCGTCGGGCTATAAAGGCGTTAGAAAAGGAAAATGCAGAAAAAGACAAATAGAAAGGAATGGTATCTATGAGCAGCAGAGGAAAGTACAAGAAGGAACATCCGCGCAAGCTGGCGCGGCAGGGTCAAGAGCGCACGCCGGTATACGTCCGGTCGTTCGCGCGATCTATCGCCCGTCATTCAATGGAGGTCGCCGGCGTAAGGCGAATCAACAAAAAGTATAAGGCACGCGGCGAAGAAAAGGGCGAACCGACACGCAGCGCGTTCGCGCGCAGATGGCGGCAGACCGGCGCGGCGCAGAAGCCGCAGGATAAGCGCCGAGCGATCAAAGCGGCGCGGAAAGCGAAGAAGGCATGAAAATCGGGCAAGTGGCGAAGTTATGCAAGGCGGAACGCTGCATACTGCTGGTGAACGAAGTGCGGAACAAAAAGACGGTGCAATGGATCGGCACGCCGTCGGCGCTGTATCCGTTCTATGGGCTGCCGATCATGGACGAAAAAACGGTGTTTGCGGTATTCGATATTGACCACAAGAAAAAGGAAATGTTCACGTACAAAGAATACACCGCAGACGAATTTCGCATCAATATTTCGGAAACGGACGAAACGGAACAAGAGGTAAAACCGGAAAACGTGACGATCTACTGGAAAAACGTCCCGCTGCTGCCGGTGAATACAAGCAAGGGCATGTACTTCATAGACCGCACGTATACGGCGCCGCTTATGGGCGCTCCGGACGTGCTGGCGATCTACGAACGCAGACACGGCGATCAAATATACTTCATCATTCGCATGGGGTTATTCGTCGCCGGCGTGGTTACGCCGTTCGCCTTCGTAACGGACGAAACGGTGCGGCAATTCGCCAACATAGCCGAGCGGATGAAGTATGCAAACGATCTGAAGCAAGCGGAAAAAACCGTGCTTATCGACAGAGTAACCGGAGAGATCATGGACGGCGCGGCGGATGATGCGTAACTGCTATACGTGCGTACACGCGGGAACATGCGGTACGGCGCGGGGCTAGTGTCCAAATTGGACAAGTCCGGAAGATGCAAGGCGCATTGCGGCGGCGGCAGATGCACGCAGATGGGAACTAAAGCGAGAAGCGGAAAGGTGCGTTACAAATGAAACACAGGGCTTTGAAATCAACGGTCGGTATCATGGCAGCGCTGCCGCTGCTGCTGATCCTGTCGGCGTACATCGTGCCGGCGGGTACTGTCGAACAGCGGGCGCAAGCGGAACAGGAAACGGAAGCAACGCCGCAAGTGATCGTTATAGAAATGATACCAACGCCGACACCGGAGCCGCCGCCGACGTCGGTGCCGACGCAGCCGCCGAGGAAACCCGCGTACCATGAATACGAATGGAGCGCAAGCACCATTGACGCGGTTGCGTCCGTGTTTTGGAGCGAGTGCAACACGGACGCCGAAAAACTGGCGGTCGCGCAGCTTATCTATAATCGGTCGGTATACGGTGCGCCGTTTGAAACGACGATTGAAGCCGTTGCTATGCAGGGTTCGGAGTTCAACAGGGGGCATATCAGCGATAAGAACAGAGACAAGGCGCGGACGTATCTAAACAAGGTTATGACACAAGCGTTAGGCGAATGGGCGGGCATCGACGTACCGACGACGGCGCTATACATGCGGCGGGAATCGGGCGCGCTTGTCATGCTCGACAGCGAGTTCAACGAAGTATGGAGGGGCGAATCATGACGCACACATATAACGAGATCGTGAAACAGATCCCGCACGGGCGGGAAAACGCAATAGCGCGGGACGAACTGGCAAAGCGTTTAGACATGGGCGACAGATCGTTGCGGGAGCAGATCGAGCGCGCGCGGCGCGCTGGGATACTGATTGTAAACGATCAAAGCGGGCGCGGGTACTACATCACCGACGATATACAAGAGATCGCGGAGCAGTACAGGCGGAACGAACGCCGCGCGCTTTCAATCCTATCACAACAAAAGCATTTACGCCGCCGGCTGAAGGCAGCGGGCGTTATGGTCGGAAACAAGGTAAATATGTCGGAGGTAAAACGATGCGCGACTTTATGATTAACGCGTTCTACTGCATGTGCGGGGTCGGGTGCGTTGCAATTTCGGTGACTTTTATACTGACTTGCATTCGGCAATTTGCCGGAAAGGGAAAAGACGACAATGCAAAACGATAAAATGACGCAGATCAATGAACTGGGTTACGAACTTGGTCGGTACGCGGCGGAGTTCGTGGACGGATTCATAGCCGGATTCGAAGATCAGAACACGTACAAAGAAGCGGAACAGGACGAAACCGTAACGCCGGCGCCGTCATACGAAAAAACGCAGTTGTTTGATTGCGCACATTGTATGTGCAATACGTGTAAAAAGATTGAGCGCTGCCCGTATGAACCAAAGGACTTTACTTCGGACATTAAGCCGTATCCGTGCGAGGGGTGCAAGGACGGCACTGTATTTATGGATACTTCGAAAATGGAGTGCGAGGAATACGAACATTCGGACACCGAAAACATGGGATAGAACAGCATAGGCGGATTGCATTGCGCGCAATTCGCCTATAAAGCCGCCGCCGCCTTGCTTCCTATATATATGAAGCAAGGCAGCCGGCAAACGGGAAACGCGCGGCTTGAACCTTTTGCGGGCTTGTAATGGATAGTAACAAATGAACGCTATGTGTCTATCACAAAGGAAAGACCACTTCCCCGCCGCAGCGGAGGGCGTTAGCCATTGTTATAGCCGCAGGGGTAGCCGGTTGTCCGGTGGGTGGTGTGGGAAAGTCTATCGCACCTTTTCCATACCATCCACGGGGCAACCGTTCGTAAAGGTGGATCGTGTGCGATTGTGTGGGAAAGTCTATCGCACCTTTTCCACACAATCCATACCATCCACCGCCATGAACACGGGAGGAACGCGCTATGCCATACGATAGCGGAAAATACGAATACCTATTCGATCTTGTACCGGACGAAGATGCGTTACGCCGGATGCGGGACGCGCACAAAGGCGGGATATTCTATCGGACGCAGACCATAACGGCGGGCAATACGCGAATCTGCAAGATATATCCGGTATGGGACACGAAGTCGGAAATACGATCAGCGCGCGCCCACGTAACAACCGAAGCGCAGAAGCGGCAGAACGAAAAATGCGCAAAAATGCGGCTGATCGGTCGCATGAACGCGAACTTCACGGAGGAAGATTATCACGTCACGCTGACGTATCGTGACGGATACGTGCCGGACGAACAGCAAGCGCGTATCGACGTGCGCAATTACTTCCGCCGCGTCAAGGCATGGCGGAAAAAGAACGGGCTGCCGCCGCTGAAGTACATATACGTGATCGAGTTCGGGAACGGTGACGGGCGGCGGACGCGCGCCCATCATCATATCGTTATGTCCGGCGGCGTCCCGCGCGAAGTGCTGAAGGATTTATGGAAATTCGGCAGCGTGCGCGTAGATGAATTGGAACCGGAAAACGGGACGCTTGAAGGGCTTGCGCGATACATCACGAAGGCGCCTTGCGGATCAAAGCGCTGGG
Organism: Christensenellaceae bacterium; assembly: GCA_963665515.1. Taxonomy (GTDB): domain Bacteria; phylum Bacillota; class Clostridia; order Christensenellales; family CAG-138; genus UBA7703. Next base: position 2,738,215 of record OY762278.1, on the reverse strand, counting down.
AATGTTCGCGCAATCTGATAAACCCGAAAATTACGGAAAGCGACACGAAAGTATCAAAGCGCCGCGCGTATCAAATGGCTTGCGACTTTGAGGAAGCGCCGCAAGACATATTTCGCAAGCTGTATCCGGATTGGGAATTTTCGTCTTGCACGGTTAAAGCGTCGGGGTTCGTCGCCGGCGTTTATATAACGGCAAAAATGCACAAAAAGGAGTTGAAAACAAACGGAGCGCGAAACAGGGAAAAGAACCGTATATCTTGCGGGAAAGATCACGGGTGATCCTTATTACCGCAGCAAATTCTATGACGCGGAAAAGGTCATGCAGGACTTGGGCTTCATAGTGGTAAATCCCGCTATGCTGCCGTCGGACGGGTTCACATACGAACAGTATATGCGCATGACAAGCGCTATGCTGGACGAATGCGGAAGCATATGCTTGTTGCCGGACTGGAAAGAGAGCAACGGCGCAATGTATGAGCATGGACGCGCAGCGGCAAAAGGAAAGTGCATCATGTTTCTTGACGATCTGAAAAGAAAAGTCGAGGACGTAAAAGACGCTTGGAGAACTGGAGGCGGAAACAATGGGTAATCAGATCGTTATTTCGGAGGAAGTGCGGGAACTGATAAACGAGGTCGCCCGCGCGACGGCAACGGCTGCATACATGGATCACGACGGCGGAACGATCAACTATTTCCGTGCTATGGAAATGCTGCTGTTCAACTACAAAAAACTTGCAATGCTTGTCGTGGACTATGACTTATACATTGCCGGTCATACAAGCGCAAGACCGCAAAGGAGCAAAAGCGTTATCATGCGCACGCCGGACGGAAACCCGCCGGACGCAAGCGACACCGAGGAAATAGAACTGCAAAGGAATTACAGCAAGACGCGCACGCGGTTCGAGGAATTGGACAGGGTTGTAAAGCTGTTCAAAGACCGAAAGGAATTTAACGTTGTCAGAATGTATTACTTTAACGAGGATGCAGAGGGCAACGACAGGGGCGGCGCTGAAGCATGGACGTGGGAAGGCATAGCGGACGCGCTATCGTCTATGGGCATGGTACGGGATGCAAAGAGCGCGCGCCGCTGGCGCAGCAGGATCGTAAACGATATGGCGGTGTGCATGTTCGGCAAGCCGGCAGCCATAGGGACAAGCACATACAGGCGGGAACTGGACAAGTCAAGGGGTATTGACAGACAGTAACGCGCGCCCGTTTCGCGCCCGTTTCGCGCCCTTGACATGCCCGCGCACGAATGGTACGCTTGGTACGGTGGTATTGTAGCGTAAGGGAATACAGACACACACAGCCCGCACGGGAAACCGTGGCGGGCTTTTGTTATGCGATAAGCGGGTGATTGTATGAAGCCGTGGGCTGAACGCTTTTACGGTTCGGATGCGTGGCACGTTTGCCGTGCTGCATTCCTGTCGAGCAAGGGCGGGTTATGCGAACGATGCAGCACGCCGGACAATCCGGTAGTCGCAACGATAGCGCACCATATCATATGGCTAACACGAAAGAACATAAACGATCCTTGCATTACGCTTTCGTGGGATAATCTGCTTGCAGTTTGTCAAACATGCCATAATAAAATCCATCACGGAAGCCATATCGACAGATATTTTTTTGATAGTGAAGGCAATATCATTATCCCCCCCATTTCAGAGAAACAAGCGGGCGGGTACGACACCGAGGGTGGGGATTAGAAAAACTCCGCGCAGGCGCGCATGACGGGTGTACGCGTTGGGGGGTGTGGTATCGACCGGTTTTAAGGGGTGATTTTATGCCGAGATACAGCGACTTAACGAAAGAACAGAAGATCAAGAAAGAGGCGGCACGACTTCGCCGGACTTTCAAAGACCTTGACGGGAACAAACGAAAGATCGTCGAGCCGCTTATACTATCCGCCGCGTTCATGACGGTATCGCTGGCAGAACTGGAAGAAACCATAAACGAACAGGGATACACAGTCGAGTATCAGAACGGCGCGAACCAAAGCGGCACAAAGCAATCCGACGAAGTAAAAACGCACCTTGCCATGACAAAGAACCTTACAACCGTGATTGCGAAACTTGCGGAGTTAGTGCCGGCGGCGCAAAGCAAGAAAAGCCGCTTGCAAGCGTTCAAGGAAGAATAAGCTATGCCGCCGTTCAGCAGCTATATCTTTGAGTATTACAACGGCATTGTCACGGGCAAGTACATCGTCGGCGCATGGATACGAACGCTTTACGAGATCATAACGAACGGGATCACGATTGGCGAATACATTTTCGACGCGAAAAAAGCGAACAGGGCTATTCGATTTATCGAAGAATTTTGTCACCATTGCGAGGGGCGCGACGATCTGCTGAAGCTGGAACTATGGCAGAAATCAATCGTATCTATCATGTTCGGCATAGTGGACGCCGAGGGCGCAAGAATTTTTCGTGAAGTGTTTATCGTCGTCGGGCGGAAAAACGGAAAGACGTTATTCGCGTCTGCCGTCATTGCGTATATGGCGTACATAGACGGCGAGTACGGCGCGAAGGTATACTGCCTTGCGCCGAAGCTGGATCAAGCGCGAATCGTATACGACAATTTCTATGAAATGGTCAAAAAGGAGCCGGACTTACTGGAGGTATCGCAGAAGCGCCGGTCGGATATTTACATCGAGGAATCGAACACGTCTATTCGTCCGCTGGCTTTCAGCTACAAGAAAAGCGACGGTTTCAATCCGCATTTGGTCGTGGCTGATGAAGCGGCAAGCTGGCGCGGCGACGGTGGGCTGAAACAGTACGAAGTCATGAAGTCGGCGTTCGGCGCGCGGCGTCAACCGATGATATTAACGATCAGCACAGCGGGATACGAAAACGACGGCATATTCGACGAACTGATGAAACGCGCAACGTCATTTTTGAAGGGCAACAGCGAGGAAAAAAGGCTGCTGCCTTTTCTGTACATGATCGACGATACGGACAAGTGGGACGATCTGTCGGAACTGCAAAAGGCAAATCCGAATATGGGCGTTTCGGTAAAAGCGGACTTTTTTGTTGACGAAATCGCTATTGCGAAAGGATCTTTATCAAAAAAGATTGAGTTTTTAACGAAATACTGCAACATAAAACAATCGTCCAGCATAGCAGCCTTCGACGGGACGCTGATAAACCGGCTGGGATGCGACAAGCGGCTGGAGGACTTCGCGGATTGCTATGCGGTGGGCGGCATCGACCTATCGCAAACGACGGATCTTACGGCGGCGACGGTCGTTATCGAGCGCGCCGGCAAGCTGTATTCGTTTACGCAGTTCTTTATGCCGGCAAACAAGATTGATCGTATGCAGGAAATAGACGGGACGCCGTACCGCATATTTGTCAAAGCGGGGATAATCACGCCGTCGGGCGAAAACCACGTCGATTACAAAGACGTTTATCAATGGTTCGTCGATCTGCGCGAAAAGCATTCTATCTACTGTCTGAAGGTGGGATACGACAGATACAGCGCGCAATATCTTGTGGACGACATGAGGGCATACGGCTATCACATGGACGACGTATTTCAAGGCGAAAACTTGGCGCCGGTCTGCCGAGAGTTCGAAGGAATACTGGCAGACGGTTGTTTTGAAATATGCGGTTCAAACAACCTTCTGAAATCGCACTTCATGAACGTAGCATACAAGCACAACGAGGAAACGCGGAAATTCCGTCCGGTGAAGATCGAGCAGCGGAAACGCATTGACGGCTTCGTGGCGGTAATCGACGCTATGACTGTACGACAGAAATACTATACGGAAATCGGGTCGCTTTTGAAAAACGCGGCTTGAAACGGAGGATTTTGCGGTGGGAATCTTTGAAAACATATTTAGACGTCCGCGCGGCAACATGGCGGGCGCCTATTTCAAAATGCTGAACGGATACACGCCGGTATTTACCACAACAGCGCAAAGCGTATACGAAATGGACTTGACGCGCGGCGCGATTGACGCATTTGCGCGTCATTGCGGGAAGCTGAAGCCGGAAATGCAAGGCAGCGCGCGGCACGATCTTTTGCCGGCGCTGCAATGGAAGCCAAATCGCTATATGGATACATACAAATTCTTGTATCGGATAGCGACAATCCTTATGGTTCAAAACACGGCTTTCATCGTGCCGATTGAAGATGCTTTCGGAAGGCTGATCGGGTATTATCCAATTCTTCCGTCGCGGTGCGAGGTCATAGACGTAAACGGCGCGGCGTTTTTGCGGTACACGTTCAGCAACGGGCAGAAGGCGGCTATCGAGTTTGAACGCGTCGGCATTATGACGCGGCATCAATACGACAATGATCTGTTTGGTTCCAGCAACGCGCCGATGGCGACGACGCTTGAACTGATGCGCGCGCAGAACGAAGGAATCATACAGGGCATAAAGAACGGCGCCTTCATACGCTTTATCGCACGGCTGACAAACGTTTTCAAGCCGAGCGAGATAGCAGACGAACGGCGGCGGTTCACAGATGAAAATTTGAGCGCCGACAATGCGTCGGGCGTGCTGATATTCGACCAAAAGTATGCCGATGTGAAACCCATCGAATCGAAACCGTATATCGTGAACGCGCCCGCAATGGCGCAGATCAAAGACAACGTATACGGATATTTCGGAACGAACGACGCGATTATGAAGAACACATGGAAAGAAGATGATTGGAACGCGTTCTACGAAGGCATGATTGAGCCTTTCGCGCTCCAGCTTTCTATCGTGCTTACGAACATGACGTTTACGCCGCGCGAAATTGCTTTCGGCAACGCGATTATATTCACGGCGAACCGGCTGCAATACGCGTCAAACACGACGAAATTAGCGTTGACGCAGCTTTTCGACCGTGGACTTATGACGCGCAATCAGATGAACGACGTATGGAATCTGCCGCGCGTCGAGGGCGGCGACGTCTACTATATCCGAAAAGAGTATGTCGAGGTTGACAAGCTGTCGGAAACGGGCGAAAAAACAAACGATGCGCCGGCAGCCGATGAAAAAACGAACGAGGAGGAAAAGGACAATGCCGGTAAAGACGGATCGGGAATATCGGGCAATGCTGCAACCGCTGATGGCGGCGGCGACACCGCAAAAGCGGATTGATAGCAAGTTCTATGTGGAGGGCTTCGCAACGACGTTCGACGCGCCGTATGTGCTATGGGAATATGACGGCGTAAAGTACATGGAACAGATCGACCGTCACGCGCTGGACGGCGCGGATATGTCGGACGTCATTATGCAGTACGACCACAGCGGGAAAGTGCTTGCGCGGCTTTCAAATCGCACGCTTGGCATGGAAGCGACAGATCACGGATTATTCATATTCGCGGATCTGTCAATGTCGCGCGCGGCGCAGGACATGTACGAGGAAATCGACAACAAACTGATAACAAAAATGTCGTGGGCGTTCACGGTAAAGGAAGAATCCTATAACACCGACACGCACACGCGCACGATCTTGAAGATCAAGAAGGTGTACGACGTATCGGCGGTGTCATATCCGGCGAACGGCGAAACCGATATATCCGCGCGGTCTTGGGTGGACGGAGTGATCGACGCAGAAAAGCGGGAGGCGCAAGCGCGGCAGCGGCTATTACTACAACTAAAAATCAACTTGGAGGGCTGAAAAATGAGACTGGAAGAAATCAACAGAAGGCTTGCGGAAATCAAGAGCGAAACCGAGCAGCGCGGCGAACAGATGAGCGCCGAGGATCTGAAAAAGCTGAAGGATGAAGCGGACAAGCTGATTGCCGAGCGCAAACAGATCATGGAACAGGCGGAACAGCGCACGCAGCTTCTTTCCGCAATCGCGGCGGGCAGCACCGGTACGCCGGTCGGCGGCGTGCTGCCGACGGCGCCGGATACGCGCGCGCCCGTGGTGGATGTACGCGAAACTCCAGAATACCGCGTTGCGTGGCTGAAGCAGATGCAGGGCAAGGATCTGTCGGACGCTGAAAAACGCGATCTGAACAGCGGCGCGGCAAGCGTCGGTAGCGTCGTGCCGATCATGACGCAAAACGAGATCATCACGAAGATCAAAGAGACTTGCCCGCTGCTTGACGAAATTACGCTGCTGCACGTTGCCGGCAACGTAACGTTCGCGGTCGAAAACAGCGTCGCAGACGCGGCGGTGCATACGGAAAACGGGCTTGTTACGGCGTCCAGCGATACGCTTGTAAGCGTGAACCTTGCCGGATACGAGATCGTAAAGACCGTGCGTATCAGCAAGACCGTAAAGACCATGAGCGTGAACGCCTTCGAACAGTGGCTTGTCGATATGCTGACGGACAAGATTGCATACGCAATCGAAGATCTGATCGTAAACGGCACAGGCACGAACGAGCCGAAGGGCATCAAGAACGCCACAACGTACACGGACACCGTGAACGGCGTGGACTTTGCGGGTACGCACATCACGTATGCGGAACTGATCGAACTTATCAGCTATCTGCCGAGCAGACACGCGAGAACGGCAAAGTTCTACATGCACCGGACGACGATGTGGCAGGAACTTGCGAACATCCGCGACGACGGCAAGTATCCGGTACTGAAGGACGAAGGCGGCGGAAAGTGGTCTTGCATGGGATACATGATCGTGCTGTCTGACGCGTTCACGACCGGCGAAATCTACTTCGGCAACGCAAAGATGATCGTCGGCAATCTTGCCGAGGACGTCAACGTGGCGGCGTCGGAGCATTCCGGCTTCAACTACAACGCTATCGACTATCGCGGCGCAGCGATTTTCGACTGCGATTGCGCAGACGCAGCCGCCTTCGTCAAGGGCGCGGCGTCGCTGTAAGAAAGTGAAGGGGTAAGCACATGGATAAATACATCGGAAAACTGCAAACTGACGCGTTCGGGGTGCTTGCCGACGAAGCACGGGTAGCACACCTTTTTTACAGCGCGGCACAGGCTGCACCGGCAGATAATGACGCCGTTCACGCCGGCATTGCCGGCGCTACGGATGAAGCAGCGCAGGAAATCACGGAGGATATTACAAATCCTCCGTGCGCGCGAAACATCGTAGTTACGCCGGCAGATACAACGGCTGACGTAAAAGCCGGCGACGTCATTGTACACGGCACGAACATCAAAGACGAACCGATCAGCGAAACCTTCACTTTCGCGGCAAATGCGTCCAGCGCAGCAACCGGAAACAAGGCATTCAAGACGGTATCGAAGATTGTCGTGCCGCAGCAGGACGGAACCGGCTGCACGTTCAAGGTCGGATACGGCACGAAGTTCGGGCTTCCGTATTGCCTTGACGCTGCACCGGCGGTCTTGTGCTGGTTCAACAAAGTGTTTGAATCGACCATGCCGACAGTCGCTTCGGACGCTGACGAAATCGAGAAGAACACGTTCACGATCAACGGGACGCTGGCAAGCGAAAAGATGATCGACTTGTATCTGATTCTGTAAAGGAGGCACGGACATGGGAATGCTTGCGAAAGTCAAAAAAGCGGTGGGCGTGCGAACGTCCGCTTTTGATACGGACGCGCTGGACGATCTTATAGCGGCAGCCGTAGCAGAAATGGCGCGCGCGGGCATTTCCATGCCGGTAGCGCTCGACGCCGGCGAGGGTATAACGGAATCAGTGGAGGGCGATCCATTGCTTCGGCGGGCGGTAATTCTTTACTGCAAGGCAAATTTCGGTCACACGGTAAACAGCGAACTATATCAAGCGGCTTTCGACAAACTGGAAGCCGCTTTGTGCTTGCGGGGTGACGACGATGAGGTTTGACGCAGAATTAACGCTTATCGCGGAAAGCATACCGGTCGGCAGCGAGCCGACGAACGCGCACGGATTCGATACGGACTTAACGCCGACAGAAACGAACGTATTCGCGGAACAGAAGGACGTCGGGTATTCGGAGTTCTACGCAGCGGACGCCGCAGGGTACAAAACCGAAATAAAGTTCTTCGTCCACACGGAGGAATACAGCGGGCAGCGTATCGCGCGATACGACGGGCGGCGGTACAAGGTGTTGCGGACTTACAGACCGAAAGAGTACGCCGGCGACATTACCGAATTGACGTTGACGGATCTGCCGGAAGGCGGCGCGTAAGATGGCAAGTTTCGAAGTAAAAGGAATCGAAGCAGCCGAAGCCGCAATGCTGAAACAGTCGGCGCGGGCGGCGCGCGCAGTTCCGAAAATGCTGAACGCCGGCGCGGAAGTGCTTATAGAGCATCACAAGCGAGAAATCGCAGCGACATTTCGCGGCGCCCGCAGCACCGGCGACATGCAGAAGGGCGTCAAGAAAACAAACATCAAGTCGAGCGGACACGGGAAAAGCCTGTACGTGTATCCGCAAGGAAACGACAGGCACGGCGTCAGTAACGCGACGAAATACTTTGTTCAGAATTACGGGCGGTCAAACATGCGCGCAACGTATGTCCGTGATAAAGCGAACAAAGCAGCAGCGGACGACGTGCAAGCCGCCATGAAGCGCGAATGGGAGGAAACGCAATGATAGACGTAGACGCATTGGTTAAGTCAACGCTTTTAAGCTGCTGTCAGAACGTGCGACGCACGTATTACAAAAAGCCGGACGGCGGCGCCATGCCGAGCGAGTATATCACGTATCAGATCGTGCAGATTGCCGACACGGAACACAGCGACGACGAAGCGGACGCAACGATGCACGACTACGCTATCGACATTTACACGCGCGGCGACTGTATGTCGCTGCTGGCGGCGGTGCGAACAGGGCTTAACGCGGCGGGTTTCCACGGAACAACGGTTGATATGGAAATCTACGAAAAAGAAACGGGATACTATCATATCCCCATGATAACGCATTATCTTGACGATTTAACGGAGGTGTAACAATGGCGACTATTGGCTTGAAAGACCTATATCGGGCGTCGATAACGGAGGACGTGAACGGACACGATGTGTACGGCACGCCTTCGCGTATCGCAAAGGCGATCACGGCGAAGCTGGAGGTTGAGACGACGGAAATTCGTCTTGACGCTGACGACGACGTGGATCACCTTGAAAAGAAATTCAAAAGCGGCACGCTTACGCTGGGCGTAAACGATCTGCCGCCGTCGGAAACTGCCGCGCTGCTTGGAAAGACAACCGACGCGGCGGGCGTGGTCTACTCAAACGAAAACGACGAAGCGCCGTACTGGGCTATCGGTTTCCGCGCAAAAAAGCTGAAGGGCGGCAAATACCGTTACATTTGGCTTTACAAAACGCAGTTCGAAGAACCTTCGGAAGAGTTTGAAACCGTCGGTGAAGGCATCGAGGTAAAAACGCCGGAGATCGTCGGCACGTTTGTACGCCGGTATGACGGCGAATGGAAAGCCGACGCGGAAGCGGCGCCTAATACGGCGGTCGCGTCGGGCTGGTTTTCGGCAGTACGCGAGAAAAGCGCGCCGAATGCTGGCGCAGTTCCGGCAACGTTTGACAAGAACACGTCGGGGACCGGTTACGTTGACGTCGTAATCACGGTGCAGAATGCGACAAGCATCACCGCTATCAAGAACGGTTCGGCGTCCTTGACTTCCGGCACGGATTACACCGTTTCGGGGCTTGTCGCCACGGTCAAGAAGGAATACTTGGACGACTTGGTTGTGGGAACGACTACGCTTACCGTCACCACGGACGCGGGCGACGTGGACGTAAGCGTGGAGATCGAGAACACGGACGCATAACGACATTCAAAAAAATAGAAAGGAGCGCGGGGACGCCGGAAACGGCGTCCCCGATTTTTGACTATGAGCGCAATAAAAGACGGAAGGTATCCTATCACGCTGGACAGAGAACGGCACATGCTGTTTTCGCTGAACGTGCTGGATGAAATGCAAGACAAATTCGGCGGGTACGATCTTATGCCGGAAGCCTTGCAGGGGAAAGACGGTATAAAAAATCTGAAATGGCTGCTTGCCCTTGTTATCAACGAGGGCGCCGGCGAGGACGAAGAACCGGTAACGGCGGAGCAGATCGGGCGCATGGTTCACACGGGTAACATCATGAGCATTAAAAACGCCATGTTTGCGGCGTTTGCGATTGGTGTAACCGGTGACGAAGAACCGGAAGCGGAACAGCCGGACGATACGGACGACACAGACGAACCGGACGACGGCGAAGGTGAGGAAAAAAACGCAGCGGGCGCGCAAGACGAATAGAGCTTGCGCGCTTGGTCTATATCGGCGTCAAATTCCTATGGTACACGGAAGCCGAGGTATGGAAAAAGACGCCGTATCAGATCACCACGCTTTTCAAAATTCATGCGGAGTTCAATCCCCGACAATTCAAGCCGACGCAAGACGTCGGGGACGGTGACATTGACGCGGCGTTAGGGGGCTTTTAATGGCTGGCAAAGAAGAAGCGATCAAAACAGAAATAAAGGTTGACGGCGAAAAAGAATACAAACAGGCGTGCGAACAGATAGGCACGTCGTTACGTAAGATCGGGTCGGAAATGAAGGTCGTTTCCGCGACATACGCCGACAACGCAAAAAGCACCGCCGCGCTGGTTGCGAAGCAAGACGTATTGAAAAAGCAGTACGCCGAGCAGGAAGCAAAGGTAAAGGCAGCAGAAAAGGCGCTGAAATCCTTGAAAGACGCCGGATACGCACCGACGTCAAAGGAAGTTCAGAACATGGAAACGCAGCTTAACAGCGCGAAAGCTGCCATGATGAAAACCGAAACGCAGATCAAGCAGCTTGACGGCGAAATAAAGAAATCAAAAGTGAACTGGGAAGCCGTGGGAAACGTGGTCGGCAAGGTAGGCAAGGCGTTCGGCGTTGCGCTTGCGGCTATGGGTACGGCAGCCGTGGGCGCAGCTACGGCGCTTGGAAAACTGACCGTTGACGCGGCAGCATACGCAGATAACATACTGACGGAATCGGCGGTAACGCGCGTTGCCGCCGAGGACTTGCAGAAATACGAATACGCCTTGAACTTCATCGACGGTGACATAAACGTATTGACTAAATCAATGGCGAAAAACATCAAGTCGATGGACGCGGCGCGGGACGGAAGCGCCGCATATGCGGATGCGTATTCGGCGCTGGGCGTATCGGTTACAGACGCAAACGGAAATCTGCGTGATTCTGAAGAAGTGTATTGGGAGTGCATCGACGCGCTGGGTGGTATCGAGAACGAAACGGAACGCGACGCGCTTGCAATGCAGCTATTCGGAAAGTCGGCGCAGGAACTTAACCCGATAATCGACGCCGGATCTGAAGCGTTCAAGGCTATGGGCGAGGAAGCCGAAGAAATGGGCGCCGTCATGAGCGACGAAGCGCTGGCTGCACTTGGACAGTTCGACGACAAGGTGCAAACGCTGAAGGCGTCTTTCGACGGATTAAAGCGTGCGGCGGGGTTGATAGCGCTGCCGTTTCTCGATACGGTTGCGGCTGAAGGCATACCGATAATCGCGGCGTTTTCAAAAGGTTTGCAGGACGCAAACGGCGACGTTACGCAAATGTCCGGTCTTATCGGTGACGCGCTTTCGTCAGTGCTGAACCTTGTTATTTCGAAGCTGCCGGAGTTTATCGCAATGGGCGTCGAAATGGTGAAATCGCTTGTATCCGGAATCGGGAACAATGCCGGCGCACTGGCTACGGCGGCAGTAAGCATTATCGAAACGCTTATATCCGGATTGTCGTCTATGCTTCCGATCATCATTACAGGCGCGGCGCAGATCGTCGTCGGGGTGGTGACAGGCATTGCGCAATCGCTGCCGACGCTGATACCGCAAGTCGTCGAAATGATAATGACTATCGTGCAGACGTTGCTTGACAATATCCCGCTGCTGATCGACGCAGCCTTGCAGCTTGTCGTCGGGTTGGCGGAAGGTCTGCTGGCAGCTATTCCGGTACTGGTTGCAGCGTTGCCGGAAATCATAAACAGCATCATTACGACGGTGCTTGAAGCGATACCGCTTATCATTCAAGCCGGCATCGACCTATTGTCGGCGCTTGTTACGGCGCTGCCGACAATTATTGCGGCGGTAGTGACAGCCATACCACAGATCATAAACGGGATCATTACTGCGCTGGTCGAGAACATACCGATCATCATTCAAGCCGGTATCGACTTGTTTATAGCCTTGATACAGGCATTGCCGCAGATCATCACAACGATTGTCGCAGCCATACCGCAGATCATCCAGTCGGTTATTTCGGCGCTGGTCGGTAATATAGATCAGATCATTGCTTGCGGCATACAGATCTTCGTCGCGCTGATACAGAACATGCCGGCGATAATCGCGGGGATAATCGCAGCCATACCGCAGATCATAAGCGCGCTTGTTACGGGCTTCGCGTCGTGCGTGGATCAGATGATACAAGCCGGCGCGGATCTGATAGCCGGCATAGGGCAGGGCATTATCAACGCAGCGGCGGGCGTGATCGAAAAGGCAAAAGAGGTTGCCGGAAACATCGTATCGGGCGTGAAGTCGTTTCTTGGCATTGCGTCGCCGTCAACGGTATTCGCAGAAATCGGCGGGAATATGGCGGCGGGCATCGGGCAGGGATTCGGCAGCGAAATGGGCGGCGTAGAAGGAAACATGACGTCGGCTATTGGCGGCGCAGGAACGGCGACGGCAAGCGAAGCGATAGCGGCAGTAAACAACGGCATATCGTCGAACGTTGGCGCGCTGGATTCGTCGATTAAAGCAATAGTCGAGCGTTTCACAACGCAGTTAAACGCGCAGCAGCAGCGCTTCGTCACAGCCGGTACAGATTCGGACAAGTATTTTTCGATGGGTCTTGTATCCGGTATTCCGATGATAACGCAGCGCGTACCGCAAATCATGCAACCGTGCATAACGGCGATAAGCGGGTACTATTATAGCTTCTATTCGGTCGGCTATAACATGATAAACGGTATCAGCGCCGGTATGCTGTCGCAAGAAGGATCACTTGTAAACCAACTTCAAAGCATGTTGAACCGCGTCGTTAGTTCGGTGCGCGTTACGCTAAAGATCGCGTCGCCGTCAAAGGTCTTTGCGACTATTGGCGAACAGATGGCGGCGGGCTTGGGCGTCGGGTTCGTGCGCGGCATGGACGATGTGCAAGATACGATAAGCGGCGCTACGTTGAGCGCTACGCCGAAGGTCGCGGAAGCGACAAACAAGGCGGCGCGGCGCGGGACGGAAACAGGCGCGCCGGCAGCGGGCGGCGTAAACATAGCGTTTACGCAGTATGTCTATGCGAATGAAACATCATACGCGGGACAGCAGCGCGAAGCGTCTAAACAGGCGCGCCGCCTTGCGCGGGAGGTAATGGCATGAGCGTAATAACGGAAAAATTAACGGTAACTAACGAGATCGGGGAAAGCATTGTCTTTTCCCGATCTTCCGTATTTCATGTGAATTTCGCTTTGGACGTGACGGGGCTTGCGGAAATCGAAAACGAAATCTATTCGATCAACAGCATGGGGCAAGACGGCGACACGTACATAGGAAGCAGAATAGCGGCGCGGGACGTTGGGATAACCGGATACATCAATATGCGCGACGGCGTGCAAATGCGAGAGTACCGGCGCCGGCTGAACCACGTCATAAACCCGAAGTACACCGTCACGGTGAAATACGAATACGGCGACTTCGTGCGCGTAATTGACGGGCGCGTGGAAAGCGTTCAATTCGGAAAACGAAAGATATTACAGCCGTTTACGGTGGAAATATCCTGTCTAAATCCGTTTTGGCGCAAAACGTATAAATCGCGTGACGACGTGGCTTCGTGGCTGGGATCGTTTCATTTTCCGGTCAAGATCACATCGACTTGGAAAATGGGCTATCGGCAGCCGTCGTACATCGTGAACGTCGAGAATCAAGGCGACGTCAAAACGGGTATAAAGATCGAGTTTCGCGCGCTGGGCGTCGTAGAAACGCCGAAGCTGTTAAACGTGAACACGGGCGAGTTTATCCAAATCAACATGACGATGGCGGCGGGCGACATTATCACGGTGAACACGGGATACGGCGAAAAGGACGTATCGCTTTATCGTGGCGGCGAAACGTCAGACGCATTTCGATATATCGACGTTGATTCGTCATATATGCAACTGGCGGTTGGCGACAATCTGTTCAGATATTCGGCATCGTCCGGACTGGATAACTTGGAAGTATCCATATATCACGATGATCTATATTTGGGGGTGTAACGTATGGAATTATACGTATACGACCGAAGCATGGTGCTGAAGGGCATCGTCGATCAGATCACTTCGTTGATATGGACGCGCCGGTACTGGTCGGCGGGCGAATTTAAGATGCTTGTCCCGTTCACAGATAAGCACGTCGCCATGCTGAAGAAAGAGTACATCATTATTCAACGCGGCGGAACAGAAGCAGCGGAAATACGATACTGCACGATAACGAAAAATTCCGAAGGGTTAGAGGAAATCGAAGTGCAGGGGCGTTTCCTGCCGTACTGGATGAACAAGCGGATCGTAAAGCGGCAAATCATTATGACAGGCACTTCGCAAGCGATAATCCGCCGTATAGTGCAGGAAAACGCCGTATCCGCATCAGAAACGAAGCGACGGCTGCCGCTGGCGTTCTACGCGGACGACGTAACGATAACGGCAGATAGTAAAAGCTATACGTCCGAAGCATACGTAAACGCGCTGCTTGCCATTGAAACGGAAGCCAAAGCGGGAAAGATCGGTTTCCGCGTCATTACGGACGTGCGGACAGGCTTGCACTACTTTTCGATTTATGAGGGGCGGGACTTGACGTCGGATCAGTCGGATAACCCGCCGTGCATATTCTCGCAGGAGTTCGACAACATTTCGGAGCAGGACTATACAAACAGCATAGAAAACCTAAAGACAACGGCTTACGTGGGCGGCGAGGAAGCGACGCCGCGCGTCGTGGTTGAAACGAATGCGTCCCCCGCCGGTCTTGACCGTGACGAACTGTTTGTGAATGCGACGGACATAACGGTTACATATCAAGACGATAACGATAACGAGGTTACGCGAACCGATGAACAATATCGCGCCGAGTTAAACGCGCGCGGCGTATCTGAACTTGAACAGTACGCGGAAACGCTTGCTTTCGGGTCGAAAATCAATCCATACGCGAACCTCCGGTACAAGACCGACTATGACGTGGGAGATCGCGTAACGTGTATCAATAAGCGTTGGGGAATCAAGATCAACGTCCGGATCACAGAGATCACGGAAACGTATCAAGATAACAAAGAGGAAATCGACGTTACTTTCGGTGAATCGCTGCCGGCGCTGATCGACGCCATACGAAAATTACAAGCATGAAAGGAATTGTAGAAAGTGGAAAAATCAAGTTTTTTTAATTCGGTCGGTGATGATCGAGAGTACAGCGCCGAAGATTGGGCGGCGTATTTTGCGTCGTTTATCGGCAACGGCATATTTGCCAGCCCGTCGAACAATCTGCAAGTCATTACAAACGAGGATATGAAGGTATATGTGAAAGCGGGGAAAGCGTGGATCAACGGCTATTTCTACTGGAACAATACCGATCTGTCCGTTACGCTTGCGACGGCTGACGGCGTGCTGAATCGTATTGATCGTATCGTTATTCGGTGGGATCTTACGGCGCGCACGATAACAGCGGCGGTAAAATCGTCCACGCTATCGGCAACGCCGACGGCGCCGGCGCTCCAGCGCGACGCTGACCGCTACGAACTGGCGATAGCCGACGTATACGTGGCAGCGGGCGCGACGGCTATCACGACGGAAAACATTACAGACAAGCGCTTCGACACGACGCTTTGCGGCGTGGTTGCCGGCGTTATATCGCAGATCACCACGACGCAGCTTTTCGCGCAGTATCAAGCGGAGTTCGAAGCGTGGTTCACGGCTGCACAGAATACGCTTGGAAACGATGCGGCGGGCGCGCTGCTGAACCTTGTCAACACGAACGCATTCATGACGTACACGCATACCAAAGCGGCTACAAATCACGAACTGACGCTTGCAAACGGCAACACAAATATAAAGTTTGTGGCGACGGCGGATTACGAAGCCGGCGATACGTTCACGATCAACGGCAGCGCGGTAACGGCGAAAATGCCGGACGGGAACAATCTGTCGGACGGCTTCTTCAAAAGCGGCGCGGTTGTGATCGGGTTTGTATCCGGTACGACGGTGTACTTCGTCGGCGGCGCGTCGATGCAAACGCAAGTCATAATCACGCTTACGGCAACGGACGGCGCGGATATGTCGGGCAGAACGGTAACGGTAAAGAACACGGAGGACGACAGCACCATAGCGACGTTTACGTATGCAGGGCAGCCGCGAACCGTGCTTGTTCCGGTTGCGACGGTGTATTCGGTATCGTGCAGCGCGATACAAGGGTACGTCACGCCGGCGACGGTGCAATACACGGCGATTGCAAACACGCCGCGCGCTATCACGATGCAATACAAATTCGGCACGCGGTACGGGTTCAAACGCGAAAAAGGAAACAGCAGCCCGTCGGCGCGGATCACGTACTTGTATGATGCGGTCGGGAAAACGCCGGCGGCTATGGACTACGTGGCGGGTTCGTTTTCCTATGGTTCGTGGGAATCGTTCTGTAATGCCGTAGCGAAGCCGTTCATGGTGAAATCAGACGGCACGGAGGATTACGAACTGTCGCACAGCAATCAAACGCTGAAGATCGACGGCGTGACGGCTTCGGATGTGGCGAACACGTCATACGACGGAAACGCCATGACGAAGTTCACCGATGCGTTCAAGTGGGTGCGGCGCTATGAGGATAGCACGCACGAATACGTCATATTCTCCGATGTGCAATACGACGAAAACTATCACGCATACGCACACACGAACAGCGACGGCGAAGTGCAGGACGCTTTCTATTGGGGCATGTTCAAGGGGTCGTATGTTGGGTCGAAAATGCGGTCTATCGGCGCCGGCGCGGTTATGGTATCCACGACAAGGCAGCAGGAAATCGACCGCGCACAAGCGAACGGCGACGGATACTATACGATCTACAAATCGGGGCATGACTATATCGACGATCTGTTGACGCTGATTGCGAAGTCGGACGACATGCAGACAGCCTTCGGAAAAGGGCGGTCGCTTGCGTCGAATACGGCAGCCATTGCAAACGGAACGTTGAAGGCGCTGCCGGCATTCATCGGGTACACGAACGCGACAAGCGACGTCAAGGTTTTCTACATTGAAGGATACTGGGGTAACGTGTGGGAAAGCATGGCGGGTTTGATTCTCGACGGCGCAAACGGCATCAAAACCAAAATGACGCCGCCGTACAATCTGACCGGTTCGGGATACACCGCAACGGGCATCGTACCGTCGGGAACGTCCGGCGGCTACATAAACACGGCAAGCGTTACAGACGCGTCCGGATTCGTACCAAAGACCGCAGCGGGAAGCGAAACGACGTATTACTGCGACGGTCTTTACTTCAACAATTCACAGGTCGATTATGCGCTTGTGGGCGGGGCTTGGCCTGACGCGGGGCTTTGCGGCGCGCGGGACGTCTTTCTGTACAACTTGGCGTCGGCCACGCGCGCGAGCATCGGGTCGCGCCTTTCGTTTATAACCCCGCCGCTGGCGGCGTAATGGGGGATCGGGGGCGATCAGCCCCCGCGTAGTCATGCAGCATATCAATAACGGGTAAGGTTGCGGCGAGCCGAGGGGCGTTGTCGTGGGTTGCGCTTGTGGGCGGGAATTGGAATAACGCGGGGCTTTGCGGCGCGCGGTACGTCAATCTGAACAACTTGGCGTCGAACACGAACGCGAACATCGGGTCGCGCACTTCTTATTGCGAACCAACAAATATACGCAACCTTATCCGCGCCGCTTGGCGAAAATTAAACCGTAAGGGCAGTCGTTAGTAGCTGTTTGTCGAAAGCGATTGAGGTAATAAGAAAGGTCAAAAACCTATGAAGCGAATAGGAAACCTATTCGAGAAAGTCTATGATAAAGGCACGATACGCGCGGCGATTATGAACGCGTCAAAAGGGAAACGGCGCCGAAAAGACGTGCGCGACGTGCTGGGTCGCATCGACTTTTACATTGATATGCTGCATGACAAATTGAAAAACGGAACATACGCGCCGTCGGATTACGAAGTAGAGGTCGTGCGCGAAGGGTCGTTTCGCAAGGAACGCACTATATACAAGCCGAAATTCTTTCCGGATCAAGTGGTGCATTGGTGCATTTACATCACAATCCGCGAATGGATTTACAAGGGCATGTATGTGTTTTCGTGCGGGTCGGTTCCGAAACGCGGCGTTCATTACGGGAAACGCTTTGTGCAAAAGTGGGTGCGCGGGGACAGGAAAAACACGAAGTATTACTTGAAAATGGACGTCCGGAAGTTCTATCCGTCTATCGAGATAGAACGGCTTATGACAAAGCTGCACAGGAAGTTCAAGGACGAAAAGCTGCTTGGTCTGATCGGGTCTATACTGGCAAAGGCGGACGGGCTGCCGATTGGCATGTTGCTTTCACAAGTCTTTGCAAATTTCTATCTTTCCGACGTAGATCATTATATCAAGCAGGACTTGCACGCCGTCTATTATCTGCGATACATGGACGATATGGTGGTATTCGGGCGAAACAAAAAGGAATTGCACCGTATCAGAAAGCAGATCGCGGAAAAGCTGGACGAAAACGGGCTGCACATGAAGGACAACTGGCAAGTGTGCAGATTGGACGCTGAACCGCTGGACTTCATGGGTTTTAGATTCTTCCGAGACAAGACGACGCTTCGACGGTCGATCATGTTGCGTATAACGCGAAAGATCAAGGCGGTTTACAAAAAGGGGCGCGCAGCATCATACGCCGATGCTTGCGCGGTCATATCGTATCTTGGATGGATAAAGCATTCGGACACGCACGGTCTGTTTGTGAAATGGATAAAACCGTATTTGCACTTGGGGCAAATGAAAAATATCATACGGAGGAAACAGCAAAATGAGAGAATACAGGAGCAGCAGCACGGAGCAGCCGCCGGAATGGGACGCAACGTCGTCAAAGGACGTCGCGTATCACAATACGAACGTGACAAGCACGCCGGCGACTGATGATACGCCGATCATGTATGAATACGATGTAACCGAGTACACGCACGAAGAATACGCGCTTGCGCGTATCGAAATGATGCAGCAGATCATTGATACCATGCTGGGCGGTGACGAATCATGACGCATGAAGAAAGGTTAGCCCGCGCGCGGGCATATGCCGCATGGCAGAAGGTAAAGGACGAAACAACGGCGCAGCGCGATAAACTGCAAAGCATAGTGACGCGCGTGCTGTCGGTCATGCAGCCGCTTTACACGCTGCTGCCGTCGGCGGCGAAAAAACTTATCGACGAAATCAAGGAAGAAACCGGATCATGATCGCGGACGCATTTGCCCGCTTATATGATTATGACACGCTGGAAACCGCCGCAAAAGAGATTCGCGGCGGTTTTCTTTTAGACGGCGACGAAGAAGCCGTTATAAACGTGCAGAACCATATCATATACGGGACATACGAACCGCGCGAACGGTCGGCGTTCGATAATGCCGTCGTAATGGAAGCTGCCGCGATTGTCATAGAACAGGACGCGGACGCGATAGGGGACGTACACTTTCTTTCTTTTATCCAAACGATAATAAACAACGAATCGGAGGGGAACGAACAATGCAGGGTAACGAATGGGTAATAGTGACTGTAATCATTGCGCTTGTGGGGCTTTTCATTGCGATAGCGACGCCGCTTGTCAAACTGATAAAAGCCATAACGACGCTGACGTGCGCGACTGATGGCTTGCGGCTGCAAATGGAAAAGCAGGAAACCGACAACAGAAGAAGCCACGATCGGCTATGGGACAAAAACAGAGAGCAGGACGCGACGCTGGACGACCACGAAACGCGCATACACACGATGGAATGCAACAATCACGATGATAGACCGCGCAGAAAATAAGGAGGTAGAACCGTGGATCAGTCGTTAGTAAAGATCAAAAAGTATCTTGAAACGCAAGTCGAAAACCATTCGATTTACGTATGGGGCGCGCGCGGGCAGGGCGCGAACGTCATTACGGAAGCATGGATACGGGCAAAAGAAGCGTCGAGCGCCGGCGGCGCAAACGCAGCCACGGCAATAGCACTATGGAAGAAAGCTGTCGCAGCCGGATACGGTGAACTGCTGAAGGCGTTCGACTGTTCGGGGCTGGTTTCGGCGGCAATGATATATGCGGGGGTAGCCGACAAGCGCCGCGATTGCGACGGCATATTCGCGCTTTGCAAGCAGATCGGCGCGGTGAAAAATGGCGCGCTGCTTTTCCGCGTGAACAAGCAAAACAAATCCGACGAAACGCACGTCGGGTTTTACTTCGACGGCTTCCAATACCATGCAAAGGGTCGTTCGTCGGGCGTCGTAAAGGAGAAATACGACGCGTCGTATTGGCATAAAATCGCATGGTATAAGTCGATACCGGACACGGAAACCGCAGCAGCCACAGAAACCGCAGCCGTTGACGAAACGGTGGCGTCCGAAGCTGACAACATTACGCCGCCGTATGTGCTTTGCAAAGGGCGCGTATATGTGCGGAAGATGGCGGGCAAGCCGACGACAGACGAAGAAGAGGTAACGCACGCGCCGATATACACGACGTCGAAAAACGAAAAGCTGCCGTTCGGTGAATACGATGCAGATACAGACTGGTACGGCGTCGAAACGCCGCAGGGCGCCGGCTTCATCACGAACGACAAGAAATATACAAAACTGGTGCTGGAATGAAAGAAACATCAAAACAAATGTTGTTTTGGGTGTTGATTTATTGCGGCGTCGCTTTAACGGTAATTCTGATTATGTGGGCGTGCGGGACAGCGGGCGCGCCGGCTATGGCGTCGATATACAGCGCGCCGGCGGCGGTCGTGATCGGCTTTTATGAGTGGAAAGCGCGCGGCGAAAACCTTATGAAAATAAAGGAACTGGGCTTGTCCGATAGCGTGCTGAAACAGTACATCCGACACAAGGCGACAACGAACACGGCAAGCACGATAGACGACGACGATATAGCCGGATGATGTGCGCGGGCGCGCGCGGGCTGGCGCGGCGGCGGTCGGGCATCAAATAAAAAACGGAGGAAAAAACACAATGAACGATTGGCAGATTATTCTTGTTATTATCGGCGCGGTAGTGGCGGCGTTCGCCGGCATTTGCCTTTTAATGCCGTGGCTGGTAAAGAAGGGCGTAAACCTTTCAAACATATTCAACGCATCGACGACGGTGCTTGACACGGCGGAAGTAGTGCTGGAAGGCGTGGGAAACATCATCGAATCGCCCGCGCTGAACGCGGTGGACAAGCTGATCGAGTACGCACAAAAAGGCGTAGCAGCAGCCGAGCAGATGTATAAAGCAAGCCAAATAAATGCAGACGAACGGAACGCAACGGCGACACAGCTTGTATATGATTGCCTTGCGGCTGCCGGTATCGAGATCACGCCGGAAATCGAAAAGATCATTTCGGGAATGATCGAAGCAGCCGTGCTTGTGCTGCCGAAAACGGGCGTCGTAAAAGCAAGCGACGCATAGCCATAGCCGGCGGGCGCGTTTCCTTTCCGCGCCTGTCTTATGGGGCGGCATACAGCCGCCGTATATCCCCCGCCGGCGTCCAGCAAAGCGCCGACGGGGGAATATTTCAAACGGAGGTAAACCGATGGCATCAACGAAAACGAAAAAGAAAGCGCCGGCAGCGCAGCCGCAGAACGCGGCTTCGCGTATGCTGATGCGCGGTGACGAAGGGCAGGACGTTAGGGATCTGCAACGGCTTTTAATCGCGGCGGGATACGGCGTCGGTCGAAGCGGTATCGACGGCGTGTTCGGAAAAGACACGCATAACGCTGTACGCGCGTTTCAAGATCGCGCGGGGCTGCCGCTGGATGGCATTGCGCGAAAACAGACGGTGCTTGCGCTGGGCGGCACTTGGTACGACTGAATCAGCGGCGCGTTATGCGCCGCTTTTTTTCGTTTTGGGTAAAAGAAAACCCGCCTTCCGGCGGGTAATCTTATCGGAAACATACTATTCCGAATAGACCGTTTACAAACACGAAACAGGGTTCGTATTGTAAATTGAATGGTGGAGCTTACCGGATTCGAACCGGTGATCTCTACACTGCCAGTGTAGCGCGATAGCCAACTTCGCTAAAGCCCCGAGCCGCATGTGCTATTATAGTAGAAACGGACATGTTTGTAAAGACCCAAATTTTAGAATCGGCACACAAAAAAACGCAATGTGTCATCCGTTCTGCTTAACAGTATAAAAACAGAGAAAATGATCATTTACAGCAACGCAAAATCACAGAAAGTATGAACTTTTTGCGGCATTCAAGCAAAGCACGACATGCTTATGCTATAATACCAACGATTTAGTTGAGGTGTTAATACATGGCAAAAAGCAATCCGTTCTTTCGCGTTGAGACGAAAGACGATCCGAAAATTGATCAGGCACAGCACGAGGAGAATCAACCGCTGCTGAAGGAGCGGGACAAACCAAGCTCCTTTACGCTGGCTGTTGTTTTCACTTCGCTGAAATTACTGGTCTTGGCGTTTATCGTCGTGTGCTTTATTGGCTTTGGCCTGGTGGTCGGCGTCGTGAAAGCGTATGTTGAAACGACCCCGACGCTGGACGTTGCACAGCTAACAATCTCGGATTATACCAGCTACCTTTATGATACGAACGGCGATTTGATCACGACCATTGCTGACGTGGAATATCGCGACTGGGTGGACAGCGAAGACATACCGGATATGCTGAAAAACGCGTTTATAGCGGTTGAGGACGTGCGCTTCTACAAGCATTCCGGCGTTGACTTTAAGCGTCTGTTTTCCGCTGCGCTGGAAATTTTAGGCAACAGTAATTCGTCCGGCGGCAGCACGATTACCCAACAGCTGATTAAAAATAAAATCCTTGGTTCGCAGCGTAACTACAAGCGCAAGATTCAGGAAGCGTATTTGGCGCTGGAACTGGAACAGCAGATATCAAAAGATGAAATCCTTGAAGCATATTTGAATGACATCTACCTTGGCGAATCCAACTACGGCGTAAAAACGGCCGCTATGGATTTTTTCGGCAAGGGCCTTTCAGAATTGACGATTCGCGAATGCGCAATGCTTGCGGGATTGACGCAATCGCCATATCGATACAATCCCAGAAAGAACATGTATCAGCGCGATCAGATGGAAGTAACTGATGCACGCACGAATCAGGTGCTAGGGAAAATGTATCAGGCCGGATTCATCACGAATGAACAGTATGAATCTGCACTAACGGAATCGGTGTATGTCGTTGAGGTCAGCGAGCAAAAGCAGATGTACGACATGGCGTATTTTGTCGAGTATGCAATCAGCGACGTTGTGACGCATCTGCTTGAAAAACGTGGATTGAGCGATACGACGGCAAATCGCAATGCAATCGAAAACGAATTGCGCACGAGCGGCTACCACATTTACACGACGGTCGATCCCGAAATTCAGCACACCGTGCAGGACACACTGAGTCAGTGGGACAGCTATCCGTCTCTGGCGGACACGTCGAAGTCTCTGCTGGTTGAAACGGATTCGGACGGCAACGTGACGGAAACGGTTGAACCGCAGGCGGCGGCGGTTGTGTTTGATTATCACACAGGCGAGCTGCGCGCAATCGTCGGCGGTCGCGATGAACCGACCATTCGCAAAGGAATAAATCGCGCGTCGCAGAGTTATACGGAAGTTGGCTCCGCTATCAAACCACTTGCAGTTTACGGCCCGGCATTGGACCTTGGGCTTTCACCGGCAAGCATCATTGCAAATATGGACGGCGCAATCGACGGCTGGAACACGGAAAAAGGATATCCTTCCGGCGGGTTGGATTCGTATTACGGGTCGGTTACGCTACGCCGGGGACTTATGAGTTCGCTCAACGTTGTCGCCGCGCGCATCCTCATGGATCATGTGACGCCAACAATTGCCGCACAGTACATGTATGAACTCGGTGCAAACGAAGATAAGATCAACGTGGATGGAGCAGGACTTGCGCTTGGCACGTCCGGCCTGACGCCGATTCAAATGGCCGCGGCATATGGCGCAATTGCGAACGAGGGCGTCTATCAGGAACCGTTGTCCTTTACCAAAGTGCTCGACGCTGCGGGCAATGTGATATTGGACGCCGACGAAGTACGCGACACGCATCGTGTCTATCAGGAGAGTACGGCCTGGCTGCTGGTCGACATGCTCGAAGACGCCGTTAAATCCGGCACCGGTACAAAGGCGAAGATAACGGACATGACGGTAGCCGGAAAAACGGGAACGAACTCCGACTATGCGAGCGTCTATTTTGCCGGTATTACGCCGTACTATACGTCAACGATTTGGATCGGGCACGATTACCCGGCAAACAAACTGAAGAAGGGTTCTTCCGGCGGAAACGAGGCCGCGCCGCTGTGGCAGGCCTATATGTCCAAGATTCACGAAGGACTTGAAGACAAGGCGATCATCGATACCGATCCGACGTCACTGGGACTGGTCAAACGCACGGTAGACACGGTGTCCGGTCTGCTGGCGACGGACGCGAGTAAGGACGATGAGAACCACAAGCCGGTAACGGATTGGTTCCTCGCGGAAAATGCGCCGACCACTTATGACGACATGCATGTAACGCTGAATATCTGTTCGGCGGAGAACGCGATTGCAACCGAGTTCTGTCCGGAAGAGTTGGTTTCGGAGGTCAGTTATGTACTGATACGACCGGACTCGCAATTCTATAGGTTTGATGACGAATTCCTTTTGGAGGCATTCCCGACTGCAATTCGCACGGAAATGACCACCGACGAGTTTATTGCGTCTATGAAGACCTGCACGGTACATTCGGACGGTTCACTGTCCATCTTCGAACTGAAAACCGACGCGCAGGATCTGATGCAGCAGGTGACGGACTATCTCAACACCGCAACCGGTGTGCCGGAAGACGCCGCCAATACGCTCAAGGATGATATGGCTGCATTGGAAGTTGCACTCACGGGGTATGAATACTCTGAAATCGAACCGTTGTACGAGACGCTTCGCACCGACTTTTTAGCGCTGCAGAGCCAGATGGCGGAAACAACACAGGATAACAATACGCCGGACAACGGAGGTTGAAGTATTGGTAACGAGTGAAACGGATGCAATTTGGCGGCAACTGGAGGCGGCGTACGATAAGGAACGCAAAAGACTTGTAACGCTGGCAAAACGCGATACGCCGCAGGGCGAATATGTTTCGCCGGCTTTCGGCGAGGGCGGAATTTCGTCCGGTGTGCTTTTAATTGGCGAGGCGCCCGGTGCGGAGGAAACAAAGCAGGGAAGGCCGTTTGTTGGCCGTGCGGGGAAACAACTCGACGCGCTGTTTGCATCATTTGAAATCACGCGCGACAATGCGTACATTACAAACGTTGTAAAATACCGTCCCGTTGTGCGCTCCGAACGCAGTCTGCGAAACAGGACGCCGAATCCGACCGAAGTGGAAGAAGCGTTGGCGCTGTTGAAACGTGAGATTACTTTGATACGCCCAAGCGTCGTTCTAACGCTTGGCAACACGCCCTTAAAGGCTGTTTTACGGCTATGTGGTGAAAACACCGGTGTGATTGGCGCACGTCACGGCACACGCATACCGCTTTCGCTTCAGGGTGTATCGTTTGAGTTGATCCCGCTGTATCATCCCGCCAGCGGCATCTATAACCGCAAACTGATTGCGGTGATGGAACAAGATGCAAAACTGGTTGGCGAGACCCTGCGGGAGCTTTCGCTAACATAACCGAAATTCATATGTTTACAGGACGATTCAGGCATATTGATATGCTGTACGATTGTGGCAAGCATATGTTATACTATTAGATAATCGATGAAAATAAGGAGCAGACTATGGCGCAAAAAATATTGATTGCCGACGACGAACCAGTCGTACACGAGTCGCTTAGTATCTATTTAAAAGCGGAAGGCTTCGAGGTTGTCGACGCATTCGACGGAGAACAGGCATTGAAGAGCATTACACCGGAAATCGTTCTGTGTGTGCTGGATATCATGATGCCGAAAATGTCCGGCATAGAGGTTTGCCGCGAAATCCGCAAAACCTCGCAGCTGCCGGTACTGATGCTGACTGCAAAAGGCGAAGAAATTGACCGCATCGTTGGACTGGAACTCGGCGCGGACGACTACATTGTAAAGCCCTTTAGTCCGAGAGAAGTTGTTGCTCGCATTAAGGCGGTGCTTCGCCGCGCGACGGAACAACCGAAGAGCGATTCGTCCGTCATTTCTTACAACGGACTTACGATCGACCTAAAGAGCTACACGGTGACGCTGCGCGGCAAACCGGTCGTGTGCACGCCGAAGGAAATCGAAATCCTGCATATGCTCGCGTCCAACCCGGGACAGGTATTCACGCGCGAACAGCTTTTGTCCCGTGTATGGGGATATGACTTTGCGGGAGAGACCAGAACGGTTGACACGCACATCAAGCGCATCCGTGCAAAGCTCGATTCAACAGGTCTCGGCTGGAGCATTAAAACCATCTACGGCGTAGGTTACAAATTCGAGACCGAGTAAGGGGAAAAATGCGCAGCGTATTCTACTGGCGAATTTTAATCGTATCCATCATTGCATTGCTGCTGGCAAACGTTGTTTTGCTGGCGGCTTATGCGTATGTGGGGAAAAACACCTATATCTCCATTGAGATGTCTAATCTTGAGCCGGAAGCGGAAGTAACGCGCCTGATTTACGAAGAGTATAAAAACGGCTACATGACGGAGGATGCGTTTCAGCGGCTGATTGAAAAGCAGTCGAATTCCAGCGAATCGGCCATCATGATAGCGGACGCACTCGGCAAACTTCTGATTGTTCGCAGCGTCGACAGCACTGTTGAGGTACAGGACTTCGGCGAATATTACCGCGCCGAAATGCAGAACGTTTTAAAGGGCGAGACTGTTGAAAACAATGACTTAAAATTGCTCAATGGCGAAACTGCAGTTTCCGTCGGCATACCGATACGCGATTCAGACGGCAACGTCACCGGCGGTATCTTAATCATTAAACAGATCAAGCGCATACAATCGGCATTCAACCAGCTGAACAACGTGCTGACCGGAACGATTTTAATCATCCTGCCGATCGTCATGCTGTTGGTTGCGTTCAGCACAAACCGCGTGTCAAGACCGATCCATGAAATGTCCAACGCGGCAATTGAAATGTCAAAGGGGCGCTTTGACGTGCGGGCAAACGAGAAGGCGTCCGGGGAGATCGGTATCCTTGCGCGCGCTCTAAACACGCTTTGCGACAATTTATCACAAACGATTTACCAGCTGCAAAGTGAGAAGCGACAATTGAACCAGCTGCTTTCGAGCTTTGCCGACGGCGTCGCAGCCATCGACAACATTGGTTGCCTGACGCACTATAACCCGGCGTTGATGAAGATGTTTGGCGCAGTCGACGTAAAGGTACCCATGGACCTGGTACCGGACGAGTCGGTGTGGGAAATGTTCCATTCGGTGTATGAGTCGCGAGAGCCGGTCACAATGCATTATCAAATGCCGAACGACAGAGCGCTTTGGATCAGCATCGTTCCCGTTACGGCGGAGGATGGTGAGTGTACGGGCGTTGTCGGACTATTTAAAGACGTGACCGATCTGGAGCGACTGGAGAAGACGCGGCGCGATTATGTGGCAAACGTCAGCCATGAACTGCGCACACCGCTGACGGCCGTTCGCGGCCTTCTGGAGCCTCTTGCGGACGGCATGATCCAGGACGACGAAACCAAGCAACGCTACTATAAAATCATGCTTAGGGAAGTTGTCCGGCTGTCCCGACTGATTACGGACATGCTGGAGCTTTCCAGACTTCAATCCGGAACGGAACATATGGAAGTCTCCGCCGTCAACCTGGAAGAACTCTTGCAGGATACAAAGCAGAGCTATCAAAACGAAGCGGCACAGCGTGGCATTGCACTTAAACTGGATGCAAAAGGCGTTCCGTATGCAATGACGGATGAAGACCGTGTGGAGCAGTTGCTGGTTATTTTACTCGACAACGCCATGCACTATACGCCGGAAGGCGGAAGCATCACGATTGGCGCGACCGAAACGACAGGGGATCGGATACTCGTTTCGGTTACGGACACCGGCTGCGGCATTGCGGAAGCTGACCTGCCGCATGTTTTCGAACGCTTTTATAAAACGGATAAATCCAGAAAAGAAGGCGGCACAGGACTTGGGCTTTCGATTGCAAAGCAGATTGTTGACAAGTTGGGCGAAGAAATCTACGTTGAAAGCAAAACGAACGAGGGTACGAGTTTCCACTTTACGCTGAAAAAATATATCAGCAACGCCATTGCGCTTGGCCCAAGCTCGTCGGATACCATCATTCACGAAGAAACGATTCATCCGAACGCTCACGCCGAGCAGCCTTCGCAGGATGCACCCTACGAAGTGATACCGCCGCGACAACGTGATAAAAAAGCGAAAAAAAGAACCTGATGCATTAATAGAAAATTGGCTGAAATAGAATCTTTCTGTTTTGGCCATTTTTTTACGCAAATCGACTCGAATATTGAGGCCAAATGTGGCAAAGAATCTGCAAATTGACCAAATATGCGAAACAAAAGAGCGATCTTGTACGAATGATGTACAATTTTGACAAGGCGTTGAGCACCATTGAAATGTGGCAGAGCACAGACTATAATTTAAATAAAAGGGGGTGCCGATATGCAGAAAACCGCGCATATATTGATTTGTGACGATCAACCGATTATTCACGAGTCACTCGGCGTTTATTTGGAGAGCGAAGGATTTACGCATGCTTCAGCGTATAATGGCATACAGGCCGTTCAGATGGCTGAATCCGAGTCGCCCGACCTTATTTTAATGGATTTAATGATGCCGGAAAAATCCGGTATTGACGCTTGCCGCGAGATTCGGCAGAAAAGCTCGGTGCCGATCATTATGCTGACGGCAAAAGGCGAGGAGATCGACCGTGTTGTCGGGCTGGAACTCGGCGCGGACGATTACATTGTTAAACCGTTTTCCTCACGCGAACTTGTTGCCCGCATCAAGGCGGTGCTGCGGCGAACGACCGCCGAACCGGAAAGCGAAAGCAAGACTATCCGCATGGAAGACCTTGAGATCAGCCTCTCTAACTATGAGGTGAAAATCAAAGGCAAACCGGTCGATTTTACGCCAAAAGAAGTTGAAATACTCTACCTGTTGGCATCGCATCCGGGACGGGTGTTCGATCGTGAACAGATCTTATCGAAAATTTGGGGTTACGACTACTTTGGAGACACGCGCGCCGTGGATACCCAGATCAAGCGCATCCGCCAGAAGATTCCCGACGAAGGATTGTCCTGGGGAATTCGCACGGTTTACGGCGTTGGTTATAAATTTGGCGCGAGCGATTGACGCGCAAATACATGAAAAAAGGTTCCATCTTTCAAAAATTTCTATTTTTTCTCATCTTCGGATGTGTGTTAACATCTACGCTTGCAGTCGTGGTCTATTTGGTCACGGGTGCAAGCGTGCACGCAAAGCGCATAGCCGACGAGATGTTGCCGCGTGCAGAATCTATGGCGCGGCTTGCAACGCGTCTGCAATCCGGTCAGGTTTCTTATGATTCTTTTCTGGACTTCTCGCTAAAAGGACAGCAGGGCACGCGCGTCTATATCTTTGATGAAGGAGCGAATTTAATTGCGTATACTGTTGAAGACCTGAACAGCGACGAAGCGGTCAGCGATACGATCCTTGAATATGGAAAACAAGTGATCGAAACGGGTGAAGAACTGGTATCGACCAAATGGCGCTCCAACGACGGCATTGTGGTCGGAGTAACGATTACGGACAATATGGAGCGTATTGTCGGAGCTATTCTGATGTCGCGGCCAACATATGAAGTTTACAGTTCGTTGATGAGCTTCGTTCGGGCACTCGTACTGAGTGCCGTGATCGCCGCGGTAGGTATGGTGATTCCGGCATACTTTATCTCGAGACGGATGACTAACCCGATACGCGGAATGATGCGCGCATCCATGGCAATGGCAGGCGGCGATTTCACCGTTCAGGCGGATGAAAACCGCGAGGACGAAATCGGCCAGCTCGGCATAGCGCTCAACCATCTGTCGAACCAGTTGCGGCGCAACATCAGCGATCTCGTCTTAGCCAGAAACCGCTTGCATATGATTCTGGACGGACTTCTTGAAGGCGTCATAGCGCTTGAAGCGAACAACAACGTCATTTACAAAAACCAGTCTGCCTGCCAGATGCTTGACGTCTGCGACAACAGCGGAATTGTGAATATGCTCGAACCGGTCCTTCCGCTTTGTGAAAAAGTGCGCAACGGCGCGCCAGCACAGTCCATTACGATGGATGTTGGGGAGAGCAAGCTTCTGATGGTCGTTTCCATCTCCCAGGAGACGAGCGAAGTTGCGCCCGGGACGGTCATCGTCGTGCAGGACGTTACGGCGGCGGAGCGACTTGAACAAACGCGAAAAGACTATGTTGCAAACGTTAGCCATGAGTTGCGTACGCCGATTGCTTCCATACGTAGCCTTGCGGAAACGCTGAATGACGGCCTTGTGAAGACCGAAGACGACCGTTCCCGCTATTACGGTTACATCTTGCGCGAATCGCTGCGGATGACACGTCTGATCAACGATCTTCTTGAACTTTCACGACTGCAGTCCGGCGTAATAGCGCTTGAGAAGTCACCGTTCGATCTTGACGGAGTTGTTGCTGAAGTAACGGAGCAAATGGAATTGATAGCTTCGTACAGCGGTATTCAAATCCACACGCAGTGGCACTGTGAAAAACCTTTGAGCGTGCTGTCCAACCGCGACCGCATTGAACAGGTATTGATCGCGCTGACCGATAACGCCATAAAGTACGCAAGCGACGAAGGAACGATCACACTCGACATCCGCAAGTCGGATGACGGAACGCATGCGAAGGTATCGGTCATGAATACGGGCCATATTGAAGAAACGCACCTGCCGCATCTGTTCGAGCGGTTTTACAAGGCGGACGCTTCGCATTCGGAGGGCGGGACCGGTCTTGGGCTTGCTATTGTACATGAGGTACTGACACATCTCGGCGAAACGATCATTGCAATCAACGAAGGAGAAAATGCCGTTTTCAGCTTTACGATTGCGCTGAATCAAACCCGAGAGCTGCCGTCGGCGACGACGGCAGATAAATGATTTCGACGCTGTTGAGCAAATGAGTTTTCGGAGCTGTCGGCATGCATTACTTGCCATGCATGCGCTCTAAAACAAACTGTAGACGATGTGTTAACATTTGAAAAATTCAAAGGCACAGGCAAAGAGAAACAATGCGTCCGCATTGTTTCTTTGTTTATTTCGTGGTATATTGTCAAAGATGTTAAGAGGTTACGGAGGGTAACGAAAATGGAACAAAACGTATACGATGTACTGGAAGAGCGTGGCTTTCTTAAGCAGTGCTCCCATCCGGAAGAGCTGCACGAACTGCTTGGCAAAGAAAAAGTCACGTTTTATATTGGCTTTGACCCGACAGCCGACAGTCTTCACATCGGCCATTACGTTGCGCTTATGACAATGGCGCATATGCAGCGTGCGGGACATCGCCCAATCGTACTGCTTGGCACTGGGACGGCGTTTATCGGCGATCCATCCGGCAAAACGGACATGCGTACATTGATGTCCAAGGAACAGCTTGCGCACAACGCGTCGTGCTTTCAAAAACAGATGTCACGGCTGATTGACTTTTCTGATGGAAAAGCTATCATGGTGCAAAACGGTGACTGGCTATACGACCTGAATTTTTTAGATTTCATGCGTGATATCGGCGTATATTTTTCGGTCAACCGTATGCTGACGGCGGAATGTTATAAACAGCGCATGGAGCGCGGATTAACGTTCTTTGAAATGAGCTACATGCTTATGCAGAGCTATGATTTCCTTGAGCTGAACCGGCGCTATGGCTGCACCCTTGAAATGGGTGGCGACGACCAGTGGAATAACATCCTTGGCGGTGCGGATCTTATCCGCCGCAAGGAGCAAAAGCTTGCCTATGCGCTTACAACGGCGCTGCTGACGACGAGCGACGGCAAGAAGATGGGCAAAACTGAAAAAGGCGCCGTCTGGCTCGACAAGGAAAAGTGCAGCGTTTATGATTTCTATCAATACTGGCGCAACGTTGGTGATCAGGACGTCGAAAAGTGCCTTGCACTGCTGACATTCCTGCCGATGGACGAAGTGCGTCGACTCGGTTCACTGCCAGGAGAGCAGATCAACGAAGCAAAGCGAGTGCTGGCCTTTACTCTGACTAAGCAGGTACACGGAGAAGAGGAAGCAATCAAGGCCCAAACGGCTGCGGAAGCGCTCTTTTCGGGTGGCAAGGATCAAAGCAGCATCCCAACTTGCGAACTGAGCATGGACGAAATCGTCGCAAGTGGACTGCGCGTTGTAGACCTGCTTGTCATAAGCAAACTTGCCTCCAGCAAGAGTGACGCGCGCAGGCTGATTCAAGGCGGCGGCGTATTTATTGACGACGTGAAAGTTGAATCTGTCGGCCAGATATTAGAAGCATCCGAAATTGAAGGCGACGGCATGATTTTCAGAAAAGGAAAGAAAAGCTATTGCAGGATCCGCAAAGCCTGAAACCGTATAAAACCGTTGGAACAACCGGGGAAAGCGAGATTGTGATCAGCAAATCCCGCTTTCTTGGCTATTGCCAGCCGGTTCAATCGGAACAGGAAGCGACGGCACTGCTGGCTGGAATTCGAAAAAAGCACTGGGATGCACGGCATGTGTGTTATGCGTTTCGCATTGCAGACGGCCAGAGCGGCATTTCACGCTCGTCCGACGACGGGGAACCGTCCGGTACGGCGGGAGTTCCGATTCTGAACGTATTGCTGCAAAACGAAGTTGAAAATGTGCTATGTGCCGTTGTACGGTATTTCGGTGGTGTTCTGCTCGGAGCCGGCGGACTGGTGCGGGCGTATGGCAAAACTGCTTCACAAGCATTGCTTGCTGCCGGCATACGCGAAATGCGTGTTTGCCAAACGCTGGAAGTGAAGTCATCTTATGCAAGCTATGCGGCGCTGGAGCCGTTGCTGCGCAAGATGGAAGTGTCGTTTGCCGCGGAATTTGCGGAGGATGTGACGCTGACCTGCACGATACCCGTGGAAGACGCGGATGTGTTTTCTTCAAGTGTGATTGATAAAACGGATGGTGGAGCGAGTATCCGTCCGCTCGGTCAAAGGTTATGCGCCTTATGAAAGCCGCGGGCGGAAATTAGCATCCGAAAACAAGGAGCGAACAGACCATGAAACGAGTGATTGGCGCGTGCATAGCGATCCTGTGTATGTTTCTCTTCATTCCGCATGCACATGCGGAGGAAGTCGGGATCGACATTACCGCAACGCCGTCGGAACTGACCGATTCGGGAACGGTCGATTTCACATTTTATATCGATAACCATAATGCGGACTACCCGATGGAGGACGTTACGATCACCTATCTGGACACGGCATATGACGTTCTGGAAGGTGAGGTAATCCCTCCCGATTATCATGCGGAAAACATTCTGCTTTCGTTGCCGGTTTCCGACTCGCAACTTGGCACCCCGATTGTGTTTACACTTGGCTGGACACGCAACGGCGAGCCGATGACCCAGGAGGCGACAATAACAGTAGAGCGGGCGGAAAACCCGGTAATCGAGGTAACTCGCACTGCCGACACCGAAAACGCAAAACCCGGCGAAGAGATTGTCTTGACGTATACAATTAAAAATGCGACGAAGTTCGACATGACGGACATCACTCTGATCGATGAAAACATCAGCGACAATCCAATTTTGCAGCACGATACACTGCGCGCCAGCAGCTCATATTCCATAAATTACAGTTATATTATGGGTGACGAGAATGTTATAAGTACACCGTTTGTCACCTACACCGTCAACGAAAAGACGAAAACATATTCTTCGGTCGAACCGCTTACGCTTACTATGGTGCTGATTCAGCTGGATATGGACGTTGACATGGGAACGCCGACGCCCAGCGGCGTTACGTTCAGTTTCGACATTGAAAACACCGGCAGCCAAACCATCAGCGATATTCAGATTACGGACGAGCGCGCCAACTTGATCAACGAAGAGCCGTTCACGCTGGAGCCGGGTGAAATTCATACTCTGTCCTATACCGTTGTGCCGTTGATGACGGAACCGCTTCGAAACGTGCGATTTACATTGGCCGGAACGGACAGCTTTGGCGAAGCATATACGCTTGCGCCCGACAACGTTTATGAGGTATATCCGTTTGTAGATGATTCTCAGATCAGCGTGACCGTAGTCGCGGAGACCGTGACCGCGTGGACGGCGGACACAAGCTCTCTGACTGCGCGCGTGATCATCACCAATCACAGCACGGTGGAACTGACAAGTATCACCGTAATGGAAACCAGCATCGGCGTAGTCAAGTCGTTTGAAACGCTTCCGGCTGGTGAAACAACGTTCGATCAGGAGATCACATTGGGTTCGCCAAGGAATCTGACCTTCACCGTGAAAGGATATGACCCGACAGGGACCAATCGAGAACTGGCAAGTTGCATTTTACCGGTTGCATACGGCACGGAAGAAGCGACGGCAACGGCGGAAGCAACGCCCGCGCCGAATAGCGGCGGGAATATGACGCTGTTTAACGACCTTAGTTCGGCCATCACAAAGTTGTTGATTATTCTCGGTGTCTTGATGGTCGTTGCGTTTATCATTCTTGTTGTGCTGACCGCGATGGAACAGTCCCGAAAACCGCGCGCATATGAGGACGACGATGATGACGATGATCTCGGCGGATATGATGCATTCTTCAACATTCGTGAAGACCCGATTCCCGAACAGCATGTATATGATACGGAACCGAATCAGGAAGAAATCAGCTATACAAAGCGGATGTTAGCACTTAAGGATGAGGGACAGGCGGGGACCGTCAATAACGGATCGAGCGCAAGGAGTGCATCTGAATCTAGAGAAAGCGACGTGCATGCCGCCTATAAGCCGCCGCGGCAAACGACGAGACAACCTTCGACGACCCAGCGGATTCCAACACAGCCGGAAGTTGACGAAGCAGTCGACCATTTGATTGAGACGGCGCATTCGAAATATGCGACACAAGAGAGCTCTGCAAAATATCGTCCGTCGCAATCAAGCAAAGAGACGGTGACGCGAACACGTCCGCAGTCGACGGACGGCGAAACAAGAAAGAAACAACCGGCGCCGCGCGTGTATGACTACAAACAACGCGCAAAGCCGCAGCCAAAACAAAAACAAACCGTTACCCGCGTAGAAAAATATCCGGGCAAACGGGACAGCTATGACGACTGGGAGTAAAAATAATGTTTCAGGGCTTAACAGAAGATACCTACCAGTTTTTCTGGGATATTGCATTTCAAAACGACGGCGCTTTTTTTGAGGCAAACAGGGAGCGCTATAAAAAGAATGTATACCAACCGATGAAGGAATTGGCGATCCTGCTGACGCCGACAGCGCTGGAGATTGATCCGGAATTTAACGCTCGTCCGGCTTCTATCGTTTCCCGCATTCGCAGAGACACGCGGTTTTCACACGATAAGACGATGTATCGCGACCATGCCTGGCTTGGTTTCCGTCACCCCGGTAAAATGTTGAGCGAGTGCTTCGTGCTGTTCGCTGAATTTGAGCGGGAAAGCTACGGTTATGGCATGGGCATGTATGGGCCAAACGCCACGCTGATGCGTGCTTTTCGTGAGCGTATGCTTGCTCGGCCGCAAAAGTTTCTTGCATTGGTGAACGATCCGAAACTGCAGGCTAAGTTTGAAGTAACGGGGGAGTCATTCAAGCGACCGCGCTATCACGACGCACCGGAGGGATTGCTTCCGTATTTAAATCGTAAGAATCTTTCATTCTTCTACTCGTCGACCAACCTCAAAAAGACGCTTTCACCGGAAATAGCAGATGAAATCAGAGAAGGATTTAACTTGCTCAAACCCGTCTATCGGTTTTTAACCGGATTGGATTGATACAAAACGGACGGAAGGAGAAAAGCGATGAGAAAGAAAACGATTTTTTTCATCATTACGTTAGCACTGCTAATTCTCTTGTTTGTTGCAGGCATTATTATCGTGCTAAATGCAACGGCAATAGGTGAAAACGCGGGACACACTGCAATTACGCGTAACGGCGGAAGTATGGACACGTATATGTACCAGATGACGATTCAAAGCTCCATAACCAGTGCGCAGATTGCTGGCGGCATCATTTCCGGAATTTCAGGCCTTGGTGCGCTGATGGCAAGCATGCTGCTTTACAAGGAAAAAGAGAAAGAATAACGTACGATACTTGAAACGACCGTCCGGCTTTTCGGGCGGTCGTTTTCAGTATCATTGGTTTCAATTAACACTATAGATGATCACAGTGTCGTTTTCGTAGAAGACGGAAAAATGCTCCTCAAAATAAGTATAGTCGATGTCATAGTTGGCGCGTTCATGCGAAGCGATCAAAACATAGTCGATCCCGTATTTTTCCGCATAGAAATCAAAATACAGTGACGGCTGCTCGTACAACAATGGCAGCGACGATTCCTGCTCGGAATAATCTACACCATGGAAATAAAGATAAGACCCGGAACCGCAGACAATGTTCCGTCCAGTCAACGCGGCAATGCAGTTATTATGGTTATTGTTTGTTAAAAACAGAGCGTTGGCTTCGGCGTTTTCTTTCACGTATTCCGCGGCAAGCACCTCGTCGCTGCCAATCAACTGATACTCGGAAACATACTCGCGCCCAAGCGTGAGCGCACCCGAAAGGAACAGGATGACGCACGTTATAGCGGAAAGCACGGCAGTGCTGATGCGGTTACGTACTGGCCCGCGCGCCAATCGGTCTTTTGTGTCGATCAGCCAACTGCCAACAAGACCGCAGGAAAATGCAAACGTGACGAAAAGCAGCTTGTTATTGTCATAGGTGTTTGGCTGAAACTGAATAAACTCTGCAATAGCCCAAATCAAGACGCCACCGCCGAATACCGCACGGTCCTCCTTTGAGGCGCCAACAAACGCAACCGGAGCAAGCAATGCAATTAAACCGAAATTCTTAATGTAGAACCAGAAATAATTATCCGACTCATTCGCCCAGTTGAAATGAAAATGAAGCAAGCTGTCCGACGATTTAAACGCAAACAGAATCAGCTGGGGCATAGCAAGCACGAGCACGATCGCCAGATACCGCATATAACCGGAAAATTGCCGCCTGCCTTCACGTTTTATGATGGAACGGAACAGATAAAACGCGCTGACGATACCGAGCGCGAGGAATGAATGCGTATGGATCAGCGGCAGTGCGCTGGCAAAAACGGCCAGCGGGATAAATGCAGACGTGTCTTTTTTGATTGCACCGCGATGCAGTAAAAACAGGCTTGGAAACAGTAGCGCCCAGCCAAAGAGAAGCGCACGCTGCGGAATCATCATGTCCGCAATTGGGTTGACCCAACGCAGCCCGTTGGAAACGAAATTCGTTGGCGTTTCGTAAAATGCGGTAAAAAGTCGAGTAAGATTGTCAGGATTGTCTTTGAGGAGATCAAAGAAATACCAGAAGCCAAATCCACCGCCGATGAAGAACAACAGCATGGAGAACACGGCTTTGCGTTTTTGCTTCAGCCAGCCTTCGAAAAAACAATATACGCCGAGTATAACGATAAGGAACGCATACGATGACGTCAGCATAACGGCAAAACGAAGCGTTGTGCCAAACAGATAGAACGTGGCACCAACACTTTCCGAAAGGAACGGATAGCGGACGGGGATTCC
Source organism: Christensenellaceae bacterium (assembly GCA_963665515.1). Lineage (GTDB taxonomy): Bacteria > Bacillota > Clostridia > Christensenellales > CAG-138 > UBA7703. The sequence goes on along the minus strand of OY762278.1, from coordinate 2,700,445 downwards.
AGCGCATATGGAATACATCGGCGGGAATGTGCCTTGCGTTGCGATGCTGGAGACAAACCCCAGATGCATTGCAAGATCACCATAGGTTGACTGTCCAACATAAAGCGCGCCGTCGCGCTCTACAATCGTATGAGACGAGAGCAGCACAAAGCAGAGAAGAAACAACAGCCCACCGCTGATCAAAACGGGTAACTCCTGTTTCCACGGGGTCAGCGTAAGCGACTTCTTACGCGACAGCAAGAAACAAACAGCGCCGATTGCGCAGGCGACGACAAGCCCGAGAATCTGTGAAAGCAGAACAAACCCGAATATAAACGAGAACAGCGCAGGAAGCCAAATCAGCATCAAAAGGCCGAAAGCAAGGCCAAGCCAAACACGAATCAACGGTCGGTCACGGTAGAATATCAACCTTGAAACGCCGAGTCCGGACAATCCAAACAGTAATAAATAGATCAATGAAACGATTATCGCCATGATAAGTGCATATACTCCTTAAAACATGAAAAAAGCGGCGGTTATCAACGGGCATTACCTGCCGGTCAAATATAACGCCGCTAAGTGATATTATCTGTAACGGTTGAAAAAGTTGGCAAACGGCTCAACGGAGTCATTCAGATTCTGGATTGCCTCGTTCAGCGCGTCCACATCGATGTCATTCAACTTCTGAACGCCGCTTTCAAGCTCTGCGATGGCTGAATTTAACGTATCGATGTCCAATTCTTCCAGAACGGAAACTGCGTCGCCAACGGAGGTGAACGTTTCGTCGGCCAACTGTGTAAAGTCGTCGACGTCGCGCATCAAAGCTTCCGTATCAATTTGCTGGACGATTGCGAGCGCTTTGTTTGCCTCTCTGCCTACGCTTACGGCGACCGGCACGACAATGATGCAGGATGCAACGATTGCCACCGTTAAAACTGAGAGAAGCGCAACGCTGACCCAAGATAGAATAAGACGTTTACGTTCCGATTTTTTCAGCGCCTCGGAATTGAGAAACAACTCCCGAACATAGTCGATTGTTTCGAATTTTTCAGTATCTTGTATATCGTCGCTTTGTTCTGAAACGACCTCCAGGGCTTCGTCCGAACGCGTTTCTTTCATAGCTCACAATCCCTTCGATATTTTTTGTCAGTATATCACAGATCGGGTATAATAAAAAGATGAGCAACTGACGCAAAGCGGGAGGAACACGACATGAAAAAGAACGAAAAAGATTTGCGAAATCAATATGACGCCATACGATTATCCACGCCGGTCGGCGAACTGATTATACGGGGAACCGGGAGTGCGGTTTGTAGGATTGATCTTGATTCTGTCGATGATGCGGCGGTTCCTGCATCGCGCCCTGACAATCCTGTTTTGGAGAAAGCGGCGAAGGAACTGGACGAATATTTTGCCGGTGAACGAAAGGAATTCACATTTCCCATGGACCCAAACGGGACTGCGTTTCAAAAGGACGTATGGAATCAGCTTTTAAAAATTCCTTATGGTGAAACGGCGACTTACGGGCAGATTGCTATGGCGATTGGAAACCCAAAAGGTGCGCGCGCCGTCGGCATGGCGTGCAACAGAAATCCGATTTGGATCGTCGTTCCATGCCACAGGGTTGTTGGCGCAAGCGGAGCGCTGGTGGGTTATGCACTTGGAACCGGAATGAAGCAATCGCTCCTTGAGCTTGAGAAGGGGCATAAAGCGTAAGCCGAAGAGCATGCGTTTTATTGAATTCCAGGAGAGTATTCGTATGTGAGAAAACGCTTGACAATACTCTACCGAAATGCTATGCTTTGTTAGCAATACAAGTAAAACACTAGGGTATGAGGCGTATGAAACTTTCCACACGAAGCAGGTATGGCTTGAAAGCGGTTGTCGACCTTGCCGTATATTACGGCGAAGGGCCTGTTTCGCTGCCGACGCTTGCAAGTGCGCAGGGCATATCGGAAGGATATCTTGAGCAACTGCTGCGGGAATTAAAAAAAGGCGGCGTGGTCGATACTGTGCGCGGTGCGCAGGGTGGTTATGAACTGACGACCGATCCGGCAGAATTATCCGTACAGCGGGTGTTAAGCCTATTGGAAGGCTCTACTGCGGTTGTGGACTGCGTCGGCACGGAACCATACGGATGCAAAAATGCATGCACGTGTTCCGCGCGACCACTGTTTTTAAAACTCCAGTCGCGCATTAACGACGTGCTGGATCAAACTTCCATACAAGACCTTGCGGACGACTATATTCAGCAGAAACGTCGGATATTGGGAAAAGGTGTTCCCTGCGAATAAGCCCGTTGATGATAATGTAACGACAGAAAAGAGGACATAGAGTGTATGCAGAGAGTATATTTGGACAATGCTGCGACGACAATGGTTCGACAGGAAGTTGTAGACGCGATGATTCCCGCGTTTACGGACTTTTACGGCAACCCTTCCAGTCTGCATGAATACGCGCGAGAAGCGGGTAAACTGGTAGATGAAGCACGCGAAAAAGTCGCAAACGTCATCGGCGCAAAACCGGATGAAATCGTGTTTACGGGCGGCGGTTCCGAAAGCGACAATATGGTGCTTCGCGGTGCAGCGGCGGCCAAGCAGAAAAAAGGCAAGCACATCATCACGTCCGCGGTGGAACACCACGCGGTACTTTACGCGTTGCAGGCGATGGAGCGCGAAGGCATTGCAGAGCTTACGATTTTGCCCGTAGACGAATATGGACTCGTAACGGCGGATCAGGTGAAACAAGCGATTCGCGAAGACACCGTTCTGGTCAGCATCATGTTCGCCAACAACGAGGTTGGGACGATAATGCCGATTGCAGAAATCGGCGAAGTTTGTCACGAAGCGGGCGTATGGTTTCATACCGACGCCGTGCAGGCAACGGGGCATGTTCCGATCGACGTAAACAAAATGCACATCGATATGCTTTCCATGTCCGCGCATAAATTTCATGGACCGAAGGGCGTCGGCGCGCTTTACATCCGTAAAGGCATCCGCATCCCGTCCCTGATTATCGGCGGCGGTCAGGAGAAGCGTCGTCGCGCGGGAACGGAAAATGTTCCCGGCATCGTCGGCATGGGCACGGCGATTGAAATCGCAGCAGAGAACATGGAAGAGAATGCAAAACATATTGGTGATCTACGGGACAAATTAATCAGAGCCATTCCGGGCTTAATTCCGGATGTAAAGTTGAACGGACATCCGACTAAGCGTCTACCGAATAATGTGAATTTCAGCATTCGTTATATCGAGGGTGAGTCCATCCTGCTGATGTTGGATATCAACGGAATCGCCGCATCCAGCGGGTCTGCCTGTACAAGCGGATCGCTTGACCCGTCTCATGTGCTGATTGCCATGGGATTGCCGCACGAGATTGCACACGGGTCGCTGCGGTTGACTATGTCCGAATTCACCACGGAACAGGAGATCGATTATGTTCTCGATATCCTGCCGCAAATCGTACAGCGCCTTCGTGATATGTCGCCGCTGTATCCCAAGAAGAAGTAGAGAAGTAAGGAACAGACGATCGGTTTGGATTGTCGCTTAGAATAAAGGAGAGAGTTAGAATGTACACGGAAAAAGTAATGGATCATTTTCAGAATCCGAGAAATGTCGGCGAGATCGACAACGCAAGCGGTGTCGGGACCGTCGGCAACGCGAAGTGCGGAGATATCATGCAAATTTTCCTTGATATCGATGAAAACGAAGTGATTCGCGATGTCAAGTTTAAAACCTTTGGCTGCGGTGCGGCCGTTGCAACGAGCTCTATGGCGACTGAAATGATCAAGGGCAAAAAGGTCGACGAGGCACTGAAAATCACCAACGCCGCCGTTGTGGAAGCGCTGGAAGGTTTACCGCCGCAGAAGATCCACTGCTCCGTGCTGGCTGAGGAAGCCGTCAAGGCTGCGATTGAAGATTACATAAAGAAAAGGGACGAAAAGAAGTAAAAGGCACGCCTTTTCCTGATAAGAGGCAGGCAAACCCGCCTGCCTTTTTGTGCTTGTGTTTCGCATTTTTGACACATTGTTACACTTGACGCAAATTGTCGAATCATATACACTAAATTTAACAAATAGAAGGGAACAGGTTTTTTAGGTATGAGCGCTAGTTTTACTGAAGGCATTTCTAGCTTTTTCAGCAGTTACGGTATTTTAATTGTATTGATGGTCGCGATGTTTGCGATCATGATCATCCCGCAGCGTCGCCGCGACAAGAAGGTTAAGGATATGCTTGCTTCGCTGAAAGCAGGCGATCGTGTACGCACCATTGGCGGCATCTATGGTACAATCGGAACCATCAAGGACGACACCGTCATCCTGCTGGTCGGTCCGGACAAGGTCAAACTCGTCTTTGCACGTGGTGCAATTTCGCAGGTTGAGGACGTTGGCGTAGAAAACGAAATGTCGCAGGAAGTCGTTAAATAAGATTAACGAAAACAAATACCGTCACCGTAAATTCGGTGACGGTATTTTCATATGAAGATAGGTTTTTGTCCTATCTGTCGCGATTGACAAATCGTTCGAAAACGACCATGCCTTTATGGATGACAACGAGATTGACAAACATAAAGATAACGGAGAAGCAAGTATATAACAGGAGAGAATCAAATGAAATGGGTGCCTGACGGATTGAAAGCAGTGCAATAAAATAACCGACAGTCAGAAACAGAATACTCGTTGCAAGCGAGGGGACATACCGTTTTATCGTAATCGCCTGCACGATATGAACCAGCAGGTGTATTAGGAAAGCAAACAGCATTCCTAACCAAAGCGCGTACCAGCCTGTCAGCAACGAAACAATGCACACCGCGCAGATCAAGACAAACTCTTCCACGACACCAAGCGAGAATGCGGCGGTAGAGACCCCCGCTAAATGAGGGAGGAAGCGCGCGCCGATATTTGGGAAACGCTTTAGTATGCTATCATGATTTTGGGTCAGCCAGGTTTTCAGCAAAATGATTTCCTCAAAATCATGCAGTATAAACAGAACCGGAAACAACCAGACAAGCGAACGGATATCTCCCATAACGTTCCTCCAGAACTTTTTGATACAAATCGTGGTCTAGTTTGCATTCTGGTTATCCAGAGGGATTTTGTCAAGTTCCTATCGGCTTACTTTGTGTTTTTTAGTTTAGCGTGCAATATGAACGAATGGCAAATTCGTTTCGTTTTTTGTAAAACGCTTTCCTCCGATAAGCATTTCAGGTATAATCATTTCAGAGGTGAAACTCAATGCAAGAAGATAGAAGAGATACCCAACAATTTGAAATCCCCCGTGACAAACGGAATCCGCGAGAAACACTGCTGACCGTATATGCATCCATGCAGGAAAAAGGTTATGATCCGGTCAACCAGATTGTCGGATACCTTTTGTCGGGCGACCCGACGTATATTACCAGCTATAACAACGCGCGTTATCTGATTTCCCGCATGGAACGGGACGAGCTGCTCGAAGAGCTTGTTCGTTCGTATGTGGAAAGGACGTAAGGCGTGCTGCGTATTTTAGCGTTTGACGTTGGCGAAAAAAGAATTGGCGTAGCGGTCAGCGATCCCTTGGGCATTACCGCACAAGGGATCGAAACGCATCATCGCACAGACGACCTGAAAAAGGACGTTGCACATTTGCTTGCGATTGCGAATGGCTATAAGCCCGTGAAACTTGTTTTCGGGATGCCGCGTAATATGGACGGAAGCTACGGCATGCAGGCGGAGACGACAAAGACGTTTGCAGAAGCCGTGCTGGAGCAATGGGATGGCGAACATACGTTTCAGGACGAACGCTTGACGACAGCCAGTGCACGAAGAGTCCTTTTGGAAGCGGACATGCGGCGCGACAAACGAAAAAAAGTGATTGACAAGCTGGCTGCGGTGCTGATTTTGCAGAGCTATTTAGATGCGCACGGCAATACATGACTTTAACGCGGAAAGGAAGCAGCCATGGAAGAACAGGGCAATATCATTGAATTGATCGACGAAAGCGGAAAATCCGTATCATTCGATCTTGTGATGACGTTTGACTATGAAGGCAAGCGTTATGCGGCGCTCCTGCCGGTCGATAAAGTAGACGGTGTAGACGAAGACGAAGTCGTGTTACTTGAGGTCGTCCGCGGTAAAGGCGCCGAAAATTTTGTTTCCATCGATAATCCGATCCTTCTAGACGAGGTGTTCAATGAGTTTCTTGACCTTTTCGACGAGATGATCGACGAAGACGATGAGGAAGACGAAGAAGAGTAAATATAGCTGCGTTATTTGCTAAATGGAACGAAAGCCATGCGCGTGGATCGTTTCATCACCGTTTCGACTGTTTTCATGCGATTTTTCTGTGAAAAATAAAGAAAATCAACTGTTTTATCTTGCACAGGTAAAAATGCCTGTGCTATAATACGCGAGGTATCACGCACCGGTGCGGATTCTTTGGCTCGTGCCCGCAAAGCGGGTTCCCGAAGAAGCGGAAACACCGGGACGAAAAAAACGAGGAGGTTTATAACCCATGTCCGTGATTTCCATGAAACAATTGTTGGAGGCCGGTGTTCATTTCGGCCATCAGACCCGTCGTTGGAACCCGAAGATGAAAGAATACATCTTTACGGAGCGCAACGGTATCTACATCATCGACCTGCAAAAAACTGTAAAGAAGATCGAAGAGGCTTATAATTTTGTACGCGATCTTTCCGAAAACAACCAGTCGATCCTGTTTGTCGGCACAAAAAAGCAGGCGCAGGAATCCATTGAGAGCGAAGCAAAACGCTGCGAAATGTTCTATGTCAACCAGCGTTGGCTTGGCGGAATGCTGACCAACTTCAAAACCATCCAGGGTCGTATCGGCCGCCTGCGTCAGATTGAGCAGATGGAAGCCAACGGCGACTTTGAGTTGCTGCCCAAGAAGGAAGTCATCAAGCTGCGCGCCGAACAGGCCAAACTTGAAAAGAACCTCGGCGGTATCAAAGACATGAAGAAGCTGCCTGCAGCCGTCTATGTCGTTGACCCGCGCAAGGAGCACATTGCGATTGCCGAAGCGCGCACGCTCAAAATTCCGATCATCGCCATCATCGATACGAACTGCGATCCGGACGAAGTCGATTATCCGATTCCGGGCAATGACGACGCGATCCGCGCAGTCAAACTGATCACCGGCAAGATGGCAGACGCCGTCTTGGAAGGCAAGCAGGGCGAGCAGATGGAAGACACTGAAGAAGCTGTCGCTCAGAAAGATACGGAAGAAGCTTAAGCGTTTTCGGAAGGAGGAAACACGAATGTTTACCGCAAAAGACGTAATGGCGCTGCGTGAAATCACACAGGCCGGTATGATGGATTGCAAAAAGGCCCTCACTGAGTGTGACGGCGATTTTGAAAAAGCAAAGGACTACCTGCGCGAAAAAGGTCTCGCAGCTGCGGCCAAGAAGGCCGGACGCATTGCCGCGGAAGGCGTTGTCGGAAGCTATGTTTGCTCTGGCTGCGGCGTGGGCGTTATTATTGAAGTCAACTGCGAAACGGACTTTGTTGCAAAGACCGATAATTTTCAGGACTTCGTTTCTATGCTGGCCGAACAGGTTGGCAAAAAGGATCCCGCAGATGTTGACGAACTGACAAAGCAAGAATCCGTCACGATGCCCGGTTCCACAGTCAACGACCTTCTCAATGAGACGGTCGCCAAGATTGGCGAAAAGATCAGCATCCGCCGCTACACCCGCTACGAAGGCGTTGTAGACACCTACATCCACCTCGGCGGAAAGATTGGCGTGCTGATTGAAATGGACGCTCCGGAAAGCCTGAAGGACAGCGATGAGCTCAAACAGGTTGCACACGACATCTGCATGCAGATTGCCGCCGCCAAGCCTACCTATCTGTCTCGTGACGACGTACCGGCGGAAGAGATTGAGCATGAGAAGGAAGTCAACCGTGCAATGGCGCTGAACGAGCCAAAGCCGAAGCCCGCCGCCGTCATCGAAAAGATGCTGACGGGACGTATCAACAAGTTCTTCAAGGAAATCTGCCTGCTTGAGCAGCAGTTCGTTAAGGATGCCAACCTCTCGATCACCCAGGTTTTGGAGAACGCCTCCAAAGATCTCGGCGCAAAGATCGGCGTGAAGCAGTTTGTCCGTTATGAGATGGGCGAAGGACTTCAAAAGCGCGAGTGCAACTTTGCCGAAGAGGTTATGAGCCAGACAAAAGCGTAAAGCGATATAAAAGGAACACGGCAACGTGTTCCTTTTTTTCAGTGAGAATATGCGGTTGCATGCATTAGTGACCGATAATGTAAATCCGAAAGGCGGAATGAAACATGTACAAACGCGTGCTCATCAAAGTTAGCGGCGAGGCGCTTTCGTCCGAATCGGCTGTGATCAGCCGCGAAACCGTACTGTCCACAGCAAACATGCTGAAGACGGTTTTGGGAAAAGGCGTTCAGATTGGCGTCGTCGTCGGCGGCGGAAATATTATGCGCGGACGCAGCGCGGAAGGAATGGAACGCAACCGTGCGGACCATATGGGCATGCTTGCAACTGCAATCAATGCGCTTGCACTGTCCGACGCGTTGGAGCAGGCGGGCGTCCCATGCGCCGTTTTATCGGCGGTTGAGATGGAACGCTTTTGCGATACGTTTACGTCACGCGCGGCAAAGAGCGCGCTTGACGACGGCAAGGTCGTCGTGTTTGCCTGTGGCAGCGGTTGTCCGTTTTTCTCAACAGATACCGCGGCGGCGTTACGCGCGGCAGAAATTGGCGCCGACGCGTTGTTGCTTGCTAAAAACGTGGACGCCGTATATTCGGCCGATCCGAAGGTCGACCCAACCGCCGTTAAGTACGACCGGATCAGCTATGATCGCGTCGTTGCGGAAAACCTGCATGCAACGGACCTGACCGCAATTACACTATGTAAAGAACAGCAGATACCGATTCGCGTGTTTGCGCTGGAGCAAATTGAAGATATATTTGACGATGATTCGATCGGCACGCATATTTTAGGCGCAGAGTAAAAAAATATTTTTTATGCGGGAACGCTTTGATTATGGTAAAATCAAAGCGTTCCGTGTTTTATACCGATCATCGGCAAGATGAATATGCGAACTTTACACTTGAATCAATGATAGTAACTATTGTAGAATAAAATGAAACAGGAGGATTGGAACATGGCAAACGCGACTATTGAATATGTAAGAGAACGGATGCAGAAAACCATTGCCGTGCTCAAGACGGATCTGGGTGGACTGCGCGCAGGACGTGCAAATCCGCAGCTTTTGGAACGGATTATGGTGGATTATTATGGTACGCCTACACCGATACAGCAGCTAGGTAACATCTCCACGCCGGAACCGCGCATGCTGATTATTTCGGTTTGGGATCAGAAAGCGATTCCCGACATTGAAAGAGCTATTCAAAAATCGGACCTCGGGATCAATCCGGCCAACGATGGTAAAGTCATTCGCCTTCTGTTTCCGGAATTGAACGAAGAGCGTAGAAAAGAGCTCGTAAAAGTCGTCCATAAAAAAGGCGAAGAGAGTAAAATCGCTATCCGCGCGATTCGCCGCGACGCGATTGAAAAAGCGAAAAAAGATCGCAAGGACAACCTGCTGACGGAAGACGATCAGAAGGACCTTGAGGATAAAATTCAAAAGCAGACAGACGAACACATTAAAGAGATCGAAATGGTCCTTGCTGCAAAAGAGAAGGAGATCCTCGCAGTTTGACAAATGTGCTTGGATTCAAGCTTGATGCGGCTGTCGAAATATTACGGAGTGAAGGATTTTCGGTCGAGCTTTTGCAGGTGCGTTCGCGAAAAGGCGTACCGGACGGGAATGACTCCCGTGTTGTGCAGCAGAAGCTGATCGAACCGAAGCACGTTGAATTGTCGTATTCGGTGTTTCGGACGAAACCATGAGAAGCGAATGCTTAAGGTGCAGGGTGCTTTCGCTCTGCACCTTGTGTATTGAAAGGAAACATGCGGACATTTACCGATGAAAAAATTAAATCGCTGGATTTAAGCCGCAAGGCACTGCCCAAACACGTTGCGATCATCATGGATGGCAATGGACGATGGGCAAAAAGCCGTATGCTGCCAAGAACCGCCGGACACCGCGCGGGCGTTGACCGACTGCGCGGAATTATTCGCCTGTCTTCCGATCTGGGGATCGAGGCGCTGACGTTGTATGCATTTTCTACCGAGAACTGGAAGCGACCTTCGGATGAAGTTGGCACGCTCATGAGTCTGCTTGTCGAATACTTTACAAAAGAGATTGACGAGCTGCATGAAAACGAGGTCTGCATCCGAATCATCGGAGATTATGAAAAACTCCCGACGCGCGCGCGCAACGCAGTAAAACGCGCAATGGAGAAAACGAAAGACAACAAGGGACTCAAGTTGAGCATTGCGCTGAACTACGGCAGTCGTGCCGAAATACTGCACGCGGCAAGCGAGGCGGCCAAGGCGGCGGCTAAACTTGGCGAAACCGAAATCTCGCCGGAATTGTTCGAGTCCTATCTGCATACGGCCGGACTGCCCGAACCGGATTTACTGATACGGACCAGCGGAGAACAGCGTATTTCCAATTTTCTTTTATACCAGCTTTCCTATGCGGAGTTTTTGTTTCCGGAAGAATACTGGCCGGACTTTACGGATGAATGTTACCTGAATGCGCTAAGAAAGTTTAGCAAGCGTTCCAGACGATTTGGCGGATTGGAGGATGATGCATGAAAGTACGGATTATTGTCGGTGTTATTTTGGCGATACTCCTTATCGCGATCCTTGCTGCCGGCGGATTGTTTTTCCGAATCGTTTTTTCACTGTTTGCAGCTGCCGCGGTTTATGAAGTGGGAATGACGTTCCGAAAAAAAGGATATAATCCGATTATGGTACCGGCATATGTATTCGCCATATCCTTCGCGTTTATGTACTATTACTTTGATTTGCTGACTTTGGTCATTTTTTATATTGCGACCATTATGGCGATCATGATCGTTTCACTTTTTACAAAGAAACACATCACGAACGACATCGTTCCTTCGCTGTTTATAATGAATTATCCAACAATGTTCTTAATGTGCACGATGCTGGTGTTTTGCATTTTTGACCGCCCGATTGCGCTTGTCGCCGCCAGCATGGCCTTCGCTGCACCGGAATGTTCTGACACCTTTGCTTATTTTGGCGGCACCTTTTTTGGCAAACACAAGCTTTGTCCGACGATCAGCCCGAAAAAAACAATCGAGGGCGCGGTGTTTGCGCTGATCGGAGGTACTGCCTTTGGCGCTATCATGATATTCTTACAAAGATGGTGGGGCGCGGATGTTTCGCCTGTCGTACTGCTTTCACTCGGTCTGGGCTGCGGCGCCATGTCACAGTTTGGCGATTTGTTTGCGTCCACGCTGAAACGCTGGGCGGATGTAAAGGACTTTTCAAGTATTTTTCCGGGACATGGCGGGATCATGGACAGAATCGACAGCATTTTGTTCTGCTCACCATTGGTGCTTTGCGTATTCCTGGTTCTGTCAAAATTAAACGTCCTTTAGCGGAAGGCGATGCGAATGACAAAAGCAATAACGGTGCTTGGAAGCACCGGATCAATTGGAAAACAAACCTTAGACGCTGTGTCGTCCCACCCGGACGAAATGGCGCTGTTCGGCATATCCGCGCATCGGGACACGCATACGCTGATTGAGCAGGCAAATACATACAAGCCGAAAATTGTTGCCTGCGAAACGCCGTTTGATAAAATGCAATTGCCGGAAGGCTCGCTTGCCATCATGGGTGAAGGAGCAACGACAAAACTAGCGGCCATGCAGGAAGCGGACGTCATTGTAAACGGAGTCAGCGGGTTCGCCGCGCTGCCGCCGCTGATTGCCGCGCTGAAAAACGGGAAACGCGTGGCGCTGGCAAACAAAGAAAGCATTGTGTGCGGAAAACTTTTGATCGACGAAACATTGCGCGCGTACGGCGGCGAGATATTACCGGTCGACAGTGAACAGTCCGCAATCTTCCAATGCCTGCAAAACGGCAAAAAGGAAGAAGTTGAAAAACTGATTCTGACTGCGTCCGGCGGTCCGTTTTGGCGGATGGAACGCGAACGGCTTGAAGAGGTCACACTGGAAGAAGCTCTTGCGCACCCGACTTGGAGCATGGGGCGCAAGATCACAATAGACTCCGCAACGCTGTTTAACAAAGGGCTTGAAGTGATTGAGGCAGCGTATTTGTTCGATATTGACGGCGATCGGATAGAGGTGCTGATTCATCCGCAATCGATCGTTCATTCCATGGTGACGTATAAGGACGGAACCTGCATGGCGAACTTGAGCAGACCCGACATGCGGCTTCCTATTCAATATGCAATCACATATCCAAACCGTAAACCCTCGGTGTGTTCACCGCTGCTGCTGCAAAACGAACAGCCACTGACGTTTCACAAGCCGAACATGGAACGATTTGGCGCGTTGAAGCTTGCGTTTGAAACGCTCCGATTGGGTAAAACGTATCCGATTGCCTATAATGGCGCAAATGAGGCGGCTGTGGAAGCATTTTGCGACGGTCGCATCGGCTTTATGGACATCGAACGGGTGGTGGACTATACTTTAAACCAGCACAGCCCAAGCGATGTAAGGAGTCTGGCGGAAATCGTTGAGACGGATCAACTCGTTCGTAAAAAAGCGGAAGAGCGAATCGCCGGCATCGCGCTGGAAAGGTAGGAGACGAAATTGTCATCGGTTTTATCTGTTGTTGCAGCACTGATTTTATTATCTTTTTTAGTTATGATCCATGAACTCGGCCACTATATGGCGGGGCGTGTGCTTGGTTTTGGCATCGTTGAATTTTCTATTGGTATGGGGCCCGTTCTGCTTAAAAGAACAAAAAATGGAATACAGTATTCTATTCGCGCACTGCCAATTGGCGGTATGTGCCGCTTCCTTGGAGAAGATCAGGACATTCAGGATAGCCGGGCATTTAACCTGCAGAAGGTTTGGAAGCGCATTGTCGTTGTATTATCAGGGCCAGTCGTGAATCTGCTGTTTGCGCTGATTGCGGCGATTGTGACGCTGTCGATTTTCGGCGACGTTATGCCGTCTGTTTATGAAATTACAAAAGACTCTCCGGCGGCTGTTGCAGGCATGCAGCAAGGTGATATCGTCATAGCGATTGATGGTAAAGAGTTGTTGTATTACAATCAAATTTCCGAATTGGTTCAGGAAGCCGACAGCCAAAGCATGCAGATGACTGTCTTGCGTAACAGTGAACCTGTTGTCCTGAATTTTACGGATATCTACAATGAGGAAGCCGGACGGAATATCATTGGCATATCAATGTCCAGTGAATACGTGAAGTTCGGCTTTGGTGAAACCATTACACGCTCCGCTTCCTACATTTTTACAACGTTCACAGAAACAATAAAGTTTATTGGCCAAGCGGCACAAGGCCAGGTTACAAGCGAAGATGCAGGCGGTCCCGTGAAAATCGTAGCCTATTTGAGTGAGGCCGTTCGCTATGGAGGCGAATCCGTAATGCGCATGATGATCTTGATCAGCGCAAGCCTTGGCATCATGAACCTGCTGCCGATCCCGGCGTTGGATGGCGGACGGCTTGTGTTTATGGTCATTGAAGCGATTCGTGGGAAGGCGATTGCACCGGAAAAGGAAGGCATGGTTCACTTTGTAGGATTAATCCTGTTGTTTGGATTGATGATCCTTCTGACATTCAGCGATATTCAGAGTATAATCAGGGGTGGAGCTTGAGTAACGAAACGAAGCAAATCACCGTTGGCGGCGTCATGATTGGCGGTGGCGCACCGGTTACGGTTCAGTCCATGACCAACACCGACACGCGTGATGTGGAAGCAACCGTGAAACAGATATCTGATCTGACCGATGCGGGTTGCGATATCGTGCGTTCTTCGGTATACGATGCCGCTTGCGCAAAGGCATTGCGCGAGATCAAGAGCCGTATTACGATTCCGATCGTTGCGGACATTCATTTTGATTATCGACTGGCGATTGCCGCGATTGAAAACGGTGCGGATAAACTGCGCTTCAATCCCGGCAACATCGGCGACGAATCCCGTGTAAAAGCGCTTGTTGCAAGTGCAAAAATGCATCATGTGCCGATTCGAATCGGTGTAAACGCGGGGTCATTGGAACCGGCGCTGAAAAAGCAATATAGCGGCGATACGGTAAAAGCCATGCTCGAAAGCGCGTTGAAACATGTAAGGATATTGGAACGCGAAGGCTATGATGACATCGTGCTGTCGCTAAAAGCGTCTAACGTGCGCGATACGGTGCGTGCCTATCGTGAAATTTCCAAACGAGTCGACTATCCGCTGCACATAGGCATAACCGAGACCGGAGATGTTGAAAACGGAATTGTGAAATCGGCAGTTGGCATCGGCGCGTTGTTACTGGACGGCATTGGCGATACGATTCGCGTTTCGCTGACGGACAATCCCGTGCGCGAAGTTGAAACGGGTTTGCGCATTCTTCGTTCCATTGGTTTACGAAACGATGATATTGAGATTGTGAGCTGTCCAACTTGCGGCAGAACGCGCGTCGACTTAATGCACATGGTGGATGTCGTCAACAAGCGGCTTCCACACAACCGCGGACATCTGAAGGTCGCCGTAATGGGATGCGCGGTCAACGGTCCGGGAGAAGCCGGCGACGCGGATATCGGCATTGCGTTTGGCAATGGAAACGGCGTTTTGTTCTGCAAAGGAGAGCAGGTGTTCCACGGATCGGCCGAATCGGTCGTGGAAGAACTCATCCGCCGCGCAAGCGAAATGCTGGAGGAAGTAAACAATTAGCTTTCGACCAGGGATAATTGGAAGCGAATAACCATTGGGATTGAAATTGGGAAGGGACCAACAGACGCCTTGCAGGAAGAATTATCGGCAACGCTACAAAGCGTTGGTATAGATGACGCATCCGTTCAACTTGATCATGTGACGTTGAACCGTGAGCAGAATATGCTGACGGTCTTTTTTCGTTGTGATCAGGAGCCGTCGATGGCTAAAACGCAGGAATTGCTCTGCGCGCTGGAAAACAAGCTTGGCAACACGCGTGTCAAACTGGAGTGGTTGGCGAAACATCCGTATAGCGAGCAAATGGAACCTCCCGAAATGCAAACGCCATATCCGCCATGTGAACCGACTGCACCGACAAAACGTACAATATCGACACAGCAGAAAGAAGCACCCAGTGGAAAACGCGCTTTGTTTGGGCGATACATTGCAACAACCGCAAGGAAGCGCATCTGCGACCTGACGTCAAGCGCGAATAAACTGATCATCGAAGGCAATGTTGTTGCGATCAACGAACGCAACGGCTTTAAGAACAAACGCCGCCGTGGTGAGACGAGCTTCCCGCTCGATGTTTCCATCACCGATGGAACGGACAGCATCTATTGCTCTATGCTGCTGGATTCGGAAGATGAGCGAACCGATCTTGTTTCGGAGCTGAGCAAAGTAAAAAAATCGGGCGACCGCCTGGTCGTTCAGGGCGTTTGCAGGCTTTCGAAGATCGTCGGCGAGTTGACTTTTTATGTCAACGACGTTTGCGTCGTCCCGGGTATCCTCCGTCAGGATAACTGCGAACTCAAGCGAGTAGAACTGCACATGCATACGCGCATGTCCTCTCAGGACGGCATAACGGACGTGAGCAAGGCGTTTGAGACCGCCAAACGATTCGGGCACAAGGCGCTTGCAATCACCGATCACGGCGTTGTACAGGCGTTTCCTGCGGAAGCAAAAGCCGCGGGCAAATCCGGCGTGAAGCCGCTGTTTGGAGTGGAAGGTTATCTGTACCGCGAATCGGAGTTGATCGATATGGATCAGACGTACGTGGTGTTCGACCTTGAAACGACCGGGCTTAAACCGGAACGTTGCGAGATTATCGAAGTCGGCGCGGTCAAGCTGAAAAATGGGGAAGTCGTCGATCGTTTTCAAACGTTTGTAGACGACGGCGGCATCGTTCCGCCGAATATTACGGAATTAACCGGTATCACAACCGCAATGCTCGCCGGTGCGCCAAGCTCACGCGAGGTGCTTGGTGAATTTCATTCATTCTGCGAAGGCTGCTGCCTTGTTGCGCACAATGCGGAGTTTGACATGGGATTTGTCCGCTTTCACAGCGACCGTTTCGGCTTGAAATTTGAAAACAAGTACGCTGACACACTGATGCTGTCGCGCTATCTGATGCATGACTTAGAAAACCATAAACTGGATACGCTCTGCGAAGAACTCGGCGTGGTGTTAAAAGACCATCACCGGGCTTCGGATGACGCCGAAGCAACGGGCGGCATATTTCTAAAGCTGCTCGACATGCTAAAAGAGCTTGACTTGAACAAGCTTCCCGTTCGCTCGGAAGACGTGCGGCCTACGGGAGCAAAAAAGCGCGCAAACACGAACCATATCATCATTCTGGCGCAAACGCAGGAGGGCATGAAGAACCTCTACCGTATTGTTAGCTATGCGCATTTGGATCATTTTTATTATCATCCAGTCATACCGTTCAGCCTGCTTTCAATCTATCGCGAAGGACTGATTCTTGGATCTGCTTGCGAACAGGGTGAACTCTATCAGGCAATTTTAAAAAACAAGAGTGAGCAGGAGATCGACAATATTGCCGGATTCTATGATTTTCTGGAAATCCAGCCGCGCGCAAATAATGCGTTTATGGTGCGCGAAGGCATTGCAACCGATGAACGGATACTGGAAATCAACAAGGAAATCGTTGCGTTAGGCGATAAGCTGAATAAACCTGTTGCGGCAACGGGAGACGTACATTTTCTAAATCCGGAAGACGCTATTTATCGGGAAGTCATCTTAACTAAAAACGGATTCAGCGATGCTTCGGAACAACCGCCGCTTTATTACAAAACGACGGAAGAAATGTTGGATGAGTTTGCATACCTCGGCGAAGACACGGCGAGACGCGTCGTTGTCGATGTTCCAAACGAGATTGCCGATCGCTGCGATGTGCTCAAACCGTTCCCGGACGGCACGCATGCGCCAACGATTGAGAACGCCAGCCAAATACTAGAGGACATGGCGAAAAATCGCGCACATGAGATTTACGGAGAAACGTTGCCGGAGGTCGTGCAGGCGCGCCTAGACCGCGAGTTAAAATCCATCATCGGCAATGGGTTTGCGTCGCTGTATCTGATGGCACAGCGTCTTGTGCATAAGTCCAATTCCGACGGATATCTTGTTGGGTCGCGTGGTTCGGTCGGCTCCTCGTTTATCGCGACGATGGCGGGAATCACAGAAGTAAACCCGCTGCAGCCGCACTATGCCTGCCCAAAGTGCAAGCACAGCGATTTTGACGTCGACCGCACAAAGTATGCCTGCGGCATCGACATGCCGGACGAAGTCTGCCCGATCTGCGGCACACAATACAAAAAGATGGGATTTGATATTCCCTTTGAAGTTTTTCTTGGGTTCGACGGCGACAAAACGCCGGATATCGACCTGAACTTCTCAGGTGAATATCAGCCGGTTGCGCACAAATACGTTGAAGAAATGTTTGGCCGCGGGCATGCATTCCGCGCTGGAACGATTTCCGGCGTTGCGGTGCGCACCGCGTTTGAATACGTACGTATCTACGAAGAAAAGACGGGCAAGATACTCAAAAAAGCGGAGCGCGAACGCATTGCGGAAGGTTGTCAGGATGTAAAGGTTACGACGGGACAACATCCGGGCGGCATCGTTATTGTTCCGAAAGAAGACGACATTCTCGACTATACGCCGATCCAATACCCGGCGGACAAGAAGAACAAGAATACGATTACGACGCATTTCGACTTCCACGCAATGGACGACCGGCTTGTAAAGCTGGACATCCTCGGCCATGACGATCCGACGGCTCTGCGCATGTTGCAGGATTTGACCGGACTGGACCCGGTGGACATCCCGCTGGACGATCCCGATACGATGCGGATCTACACGTCCAGCGAGACGCTGCATGTCGACCTGTCCGAACTCGGCTGCAAGGTCGGCACGCTCGGCACGCCTGAATTCGGCACCGGTTTTGTTCGCGGTGTTCTGGAAACGACCAAACCGACGACGATTGAGGAACTGGTTCGAATTTCCGGTCTGACACACGGTACCGACGTTTGGCTAGGTAACGCGGAGACGCTTGTTTCCAACAATATTGCTACGCTGTCGGAAGTTATATGCACGCGCGACGACATCATGAATTATCTCATCATGCACGGCGTAGATGCGTCCAGTTCGTTTAAAATCATGGAGTCCGTCCGAAAGGGCAGGGGACTTAAGCCGGAGATGGAGCAAAAACTCAACGACAACGACATTCCGGAATGGTACATAGAATCCTGCAAAAAGATAAAATACATGTTCCCGCGCGGACATGCTGTTGCATACACGATGATGTCGTTTCGCGTGGCCTATTACAAGGTGCATCATCCGTTGCAGTTTTACAGTGTGTATTATACGGTGCGTGCCGATTTATTCGATGTTTCGCTAGCAAGCGGCGGCTCGGACAAAGTACTTGAAACCATTCGAGAGTTGGATCGTTCTACATCCAAGATGACGGATTCCGAAAAAGGCCGGACAAAGGATATCATCACCATTTTGGAAGTGGTTTATGAAATGAACCTGCGCGGCATCGAGTTGCTTCCGGTAGACCTTTATAAATCTGACGCTACACACTTTTTAATCGAAGGCGACGCGATTCGCCCGCCGTTTAACGCGATACCAAGCGTTGGCGACAACGCCGCGGTCAACATGACGGCCAACCGCGGAGAACATGTTTTTCACACGATCGACGAATTTCAGAAGGTCACGAAAGCCAACAGCGCTGTGATCGGCGCAATGGAGCGCTGTGGCTGCTTTAGCGGCATGGCAAAGACGGACCAAATTTCGTTGTTTTGCTTTGATGAGATCGAGGAAGACCCGAACAACAACTGAGACGTTGGATAAATCCAAAATCGGATGCAAGTTCGATAAACGTACCAAATTCGTGTGTTTTAAAGGCGGTGCCAAGTGGATATATCTTGACGTGCATGCGTTGTTGATATATAATTTTTTGGAGTAATCCTGCACTCTTATGGTGTGTTCATAATAAATCGTTTATTGCATATAACGTAAAGCGGAATGATTCTATGAAGTGACCGTGCAGAGATGTGCGGTTACATTATTTATAGATCGGAGAATTCTTATGTGGTGGTTATACCTTGTGATAGGCATAATCGCTCTGCTATCCGGGTTTTTAATCGGATACGCCTATCGGCGTAATGTAGCGGAAGCGAAGATTGCCAAGGCTGAAGACGCAGTCAAAAAACTCTACGACGACGCACAACGCAAAGCCGAAGAGATTAAAAAAGAAAAAATTCTGGAAGCAAAAGAAGAAGTCTTTAAAATCAGGACTGAAGCGGAACGCGAAAATCGCGAACGCCGAGGCGAAATTCAAAGAAATGAACGCCGTATCTTCCAAAGAGAAGAGAACTTGGACAAAAAAGCGGACACTTTGGAGAAGCGCGAAGCGGCTATTGCCGGACGCGAAGCGGAACTCGACTCCACCGAAGCATCGATCCGCGCGCTGCATGAACAGCAACTGCACGAGTTGGAGAAAATTTCCGGTATGTCTATGGACGCGGCACGGGAAATGTTGCTTGCCAACGTTGAACGCGATGCGCGGCACGAGGCGGCAATCCTCATCCGCGACATTGAAAGCAAAACCAAAGAAGAGGCGGACAAACGGGCGCGCAACATCATCTCTCTGGCGATTCAGCGCTGCGCAGCCGACCATGTGGCGGAAACGACCGTTTCCGTCGTACCGTTGCCAAATGACGACATGAAGGGTCGTATCATCGGCCGCGAAGGTCGCAACATCCGCGCGCTGGAAACGGCGACCGGCGTCGATTTGATTATCGACGACACTCCGGAAGCGGTCATTCTTTCCGGCTTTGACCCGGTGCGCAGAGAGATTGCCAGAATTGCTTTAGAAAAACTCATTCTGGACGGACGCATTCATCCGGCGCGCATTGAAGAGATGGTTGAAAAAGCTCGCAAGGAAGTCGATTCGTCTATTCGCGAAGCCGGTGAATCCGCGGTTCTGGAAGTTGGCGTGAACGGACTGCATCACGAACTCGTTCGTTATCTCGGCCGCATGAAGTACCGCACGAGCTATGGACAGAACGTGCTGAAGCATTCGATCGAGGTTGCACACTTAGCCGGTATAATGGCGGCTGAGCTGGGCGCAAATGTAGCGCTAGCAAAGCGTGCCGGCCTGCTGCACGATATCGGCAAATCCATCGACCACGAAGTGGAAGGCCCGCACACACAGATTGGCGCCGACCTTGCGAAGAAATATCGCGAGAACAACGCCATCATCCACGCGATTGCGGCACACCACGGCGACATTGAACCGCAGACGGTAGAAGCAATCCTCGTTCAAGCTGCCGACGCCATTTCCGCCGCAAGGCCGGGCGCGCGCCGTGAAACACTGGAGAGCTACATTAAACGCCTTGAGAAGCTCGAAGAGATTGCAAACTCGTTCGACGGTGTGGATACGTCTTATGCCATCCAGGCGGGACGTGAGATTCGCATTATCGTCAAACCGGAGCGCGTCAGCGACAGCGATGCCGTGATCATGGCAAAGGATATTGCAAAGCGCATTGAAGCGGAGCTTGAGTATCCCGGACAGATCAAGGTCAGTGTTATTCGCGAAACGAGAACGGTCGATTACGCAAAGTAAGAATATGATTGGACGGGGCATGAGCCAATTCATGCCCCGTTTCAAATGTATGAACATACGCGGCGAAAGCCGCTTCTTTCACGTAAAAACGTAAGTTATAGGAGGAAATCATGTTTCCTGTTGCGGATGGACATTGCGATTATCTATACGGTGCCGTTCAGTCCGGGTATGACCTAAACGACCCGAAGCGCGAACAATCGATCAAACTTGCCGATATGTTGGCAGGTGGCGTGGCGCTGCAATTTTTTGCTTGCTGGATCGACACGACACTCCATACGCCGCCATTGCATCAGTGCATTGCGATGATCGATGCGTATGAGCGCATGTTGGAGGAAAACCCGCGATTAACGAAATTTACGCGCGATTTCACACCGGAAAACGGCAAAATAGCAACTTTGCTCGCTGTTGAAGGCGGAGAAGCGGTCGATGGCAGTATGGCGGTTTTACGTGTGCTATACAGACTTGGCGTACGCGCCATGACGTTAACATGGAATGAAAACAACGAACTATCCGGTGCGGCCATGGGGAAAGGTAATAAGGGCCTCAGCGCCGTTGGCAAGGACATCATCGACGAAATGTGCCGCTTAGGCGTTGCGATCGACGTATCGCACCTGAGCGATCGCGGGATCGAACAGATTCTCAGTCGAACGACCCGACCGATTTTTGCTTCGCATTCCAATTCGCGCAGTGTTTGCAATCATCCTCGTGCGCTTAGCGACGAACTCATTCGTGAAATTGCAAAGCAGGGCGGAACGATCGGGGTAAACTTCTATTATCAGCAACTTTGTAAAAATTCTATTGCGAGCATCGAAGATGTCGTTCACCATATTATCCATATTGTGGATGTTGGTGGCATCGGTTGCTGCGCAATCGGTTCGGATTTTGACGGCATGCAGCAATACCCGAAAGATTTGCACACCAGCCGCGATTTCCCGGCATTATTCAATGCGCTTTCCAAAGCTGGATTTCACGACGACGAAATCTACCGAATTGCGTATCAGAATCTGCACGATTATATCGTTCAATTTGTTTAGAAAATAAATGAATAAAATATTGCTTGTAGTAGTAACCGGACTGGAAATTCCAGTCCGGTTTTGTGTTTTGCGGAGGTTTCGAGCATTGCGATTGTAAATGAAGCGCTGACCGGATACGCTTTTTTAGCAATTCTTTGCCAATACAACGGTTGCATGTTATATTATTAGTAGAGGTCAGGACATGTAACCAATTTTGAGGGGAGGGGTTTGAATGGCTATTATTACAATTTCGCGCGAATTCGGCAGCAAGGGTTCCGAAGTAAGTCAGTTGGTAGCGAAGTCTCTTGGCTACAATTATGTGGACAAAGCAACGATCGAAAAAGTAATGATCCAGTATGGTCTGATCTCGTTCGACCGTTTTTATGATGCGCAGTACACGATTTGGGACCGCTTCATAGAAAACAATCAGGAAATCATTTCAATGTTCAGCAAGACAGTACATGAATTTTCAAAGAATGACAAAACAGTCCTTGTCGGCAGGGCGGGCTTCATTTTACTGACTGGTTTTGAGAATGTGCTGCATGTGTTGATTCGGGCTCCCTTCGAAGAACGGGTGCAAAACACCATGCAGTCCTTGAACATGACTGATCGAGAACAGGCAAAGGAGCTGGTCCTAAGGAACGATCAATCCAGGCGGACGTTTGTTCAGACGTTTTATAGGGCCGACACGAACAATACGGACTGGTTCAACATGGTACTCGACACTTCCTGTGTCCCTCCTGAAACAGCGGCAAAATGGATCGCCGACACAGCAAAAGAGCTGGACAAAAAAGACAAGAGTCCGGGAAAAACGACGTTGGCGCTTGAATCAGACGAAGTGCTGAAAGATGTTGTCATGAAACAACTTGCGGAATCGAAAAGATAACGGTTATTATTCATAACATTCATTGGAATATTAGAAAAGAAAAACAGCGCCAATATATTAAGAAACGGCGCTGTTTTTCTTTTGTAAATGGAGATTTTTGCTTATCAACTGATAACTTAAGGATTGGTCAAAGTTATAAAAAGCACTTGCAATTTGTTCGAATATCCTTTACAATACAGCTTGCGTGCTTTTAAGGAAACGGGATAAAAGGCAAGCGACGCAAGACACAAAACCGAATAATAGGGGCATGATGTAATGGTAACATAGCGGTCTCCAAAACCGTTCTTCTGGGTTCGAGTCCTAGTGCCCCTGCCAAAACAAACAGTCGCCTGAAAAGGTGGCTTTTTGTTTTGCTGTTAATTCGGTAGGACTCGAAGCCGCGTAAAGAAAGCGCCGCGGTGTCGGCGCTTTTAGCGGCTGCGAAGCTCCGACAAGATTCTGCGCAGTGCAGAGCACAAGCAGACCGCAGGCGAAGCGGAGAGTCCTAGTGCCCTTGCCAAAATAACAAACCATCCTTTTGGGTATTTTGTTGATTTGGTAAAACGCGAAGCTATAAAGAAAGCGAGACCGCTATTACGGTCTCGCTTGTGTTTTTAGCGATCAATTTAGAACTGGGTGCCGCATTCCGGGCAAAACTTCGGTGTTTCACCCGCGGGGGCTTCGTAACCGCACTTTGGACATTTCAAACCAGCCGGTTTCGGCTTTCCGCAATTGGAGCAGAACTTACCTGTGTTACCGGCCTGTCCGCAGTGTGTGCATGTCCAGCCGCCTTCAACAGGCTTCGGTTCGCCGCAGTTGGAGCAGAACTTGCCTGTGTTGCCTGGGTGATTGCACTTCGGACAAATCCATGTATTTGCCGCGCCGGACTGTTGTTGCTGCTGTCCCATGCCATAAAGGCTGTTTGCATTGGTGCCGCCCGCGTTGGCCGCAGCGTTCATGCCTGCAAAGGCGACGAACGCACCCGCGCCTTCGTTCTTTGCAGCATCCTGCATGGCTTGCGCCTGTGCGCTTGTGAGCACCGCCGCCGCCATAGTCGGGTCCTTGAGAGCGGCAGCCTGCTGGAGTTTCTTTATAAGGTCTTCATCCTCGTCGGAAGCGGAAACGGAACTTACGCCGAACGATGCGACCGCAATGCCGCGGAGGTCTTTCCACTTTTCGGTCAGAACTTCATTGAGCGCATCGGCAATCTCCTGTGTGTGACCGGGTAACGCACTGTAGCGGATACCCATCTCGCTGATTTTGGCAAAAGCAGGCTGCAGTGCCGTCATCAATTCGGTCTTCAACTGAGAGTCGATCTCACTACGCAGGTATTCTTTTTCAACATTGCCGCAGACATTGGCATAAAACAATAATGGGTCGACAAACTTATAGGAATATTCGCCGAAGCAACGAATTGCGATATCAATGTCAAGTCCGATGTTTTTATCGACAACGCGGAACGGAACGGGGTTGGCCGTGCCATATTTATTGCCGAGGATTTCCTTTTTGTTGAAGAAATAAACTCGTTGATCTTTTGCGGTGTCGCCGCCAAAGGTGAAACGCTTTGCAATTAGCTTTAGCGAATCAAGAAGGCCTTTGCCAAACCCACCGTAGAAAAGGGATGGCTCTGTGGACGTGTCATAAACGAATTCACCGGGTTCGTCGGAGAACTCAACAACCTTGCCCTGTTCAACGATCATCATGAACTGACCTTCGTTAACAGAGATGATCGAACCGTTGGTAATGATGTTGTCGGAAGCTTTCGTGTTGGAGCTGCGTCGTTCGTTTACGCGCTTTTGTCCTTTGCTGACTAATACGTCCGTATCGAGTGCTTCGCAGTAGAAATACTCTCTCCATTGATCGGCAAGTACGCCACCGATAGCGCCGCCTGCTGCGGAAATTAAACCCATCGCAATGACCTCCATATTTAATAAAAATATTATACCAAATACGGCTGATATTTGTCGAGAGAGGCGCGCCAACATGCCGTCAATCGGTGTTGCTTCAAAGATAGCGCACAGAATAAAAAGATGGTATAATACCCACCATGGATCACGATGCATGCATCGCGATTGTAGATCGAATAAAAGCCAAGCTCGATATTTGAAACGAATCTCATAAGAGCTGGAAGGATTTTTATAACATGGCAAAGAGTGAAAAGAAATCTTTTGTCAAAGGAGCGGTCATCCTTGGCGTAGCCGGATTGATCTGTAAGATCATCGGCGCTTTCTTCCGTATACCGCTTTACAACATGCTTGGCGACGGCATGCAATATTACGAGGCCGTGTACCCGTATTACTCGACATTGCTTGTAATCAGTTCGGCTGGACTTCCTACTGCGATTTCGCGTATGGTTGCGGAACGAACGGCGCTTGGCGACACAATTGGAGCAAAACGGATATTTCGGAAGTCGCAGGTGCTTTTGCTCGGTATAGGCCTTGTTACTATGGCTCTGATGTATTTCGGTGCGGATTTTCTTGCTCGCACAACGGTTGGCGAAGGCGCGGTGTTTTCGTTTCGCGCAATGTCTCCGGCACTGCTGATCGTTTCATTGATGTGCGCATACCGCGGATACTTACAGGGTTTGCAGCAGATGACCGGTACGGCGATGTCGCAACTTGCAGAACAGGCGGGTAAACTCGGTATCGGGTTATACCTTGCCGCAAAATGGATGCCTCGCGGCTTGGAGTATGGCGCAATGGGCGCCATCGCGGGTGTAACGTTGTCCGAGTTGCTGGCGTTGATTGTCGTCGGCGTGTTCTACATTTTCCGCAAGCGCAATGATTTGCCGGTTGACGACGGAACGGTTCCCTCACAGGAAAAGGGCATTATCCGGGGTCTCCTTGCAATTGCAATCCCGGTTACGATAGGCGCGTCCATTATGCCGATTATGGGTATTGCGGACGCAACTCTCATTAAAAGTACGCTAATGAACATCGGGTTCACCGAGGCGGAAGCTTCTATGCGGTATGTTGCCCTGCGCAGCAATGTCACCAACATTGTCAATATGCCCGCGGTGCTGACCATCGCACTCGCCATGAGTCTTGTCCCGGCAATTTCAGCGGCACGGACCGAAAAAGATCAAAAGACGATCCACGTCGTGTCCGCCATGGGCGTTAAAATTGCAATGTTCATCGGAATCCCGTGTGCTGTTGGACTCTTTGTGCTGGCCGCACCAGTTATCGATTTCCTGTACAGTATCGATGCCGAGCGTCTAGCCATCGCCAGCAAACTGATGCGAACAATGGCAGTGGCAATCGTATTTTTGTCACTTGTACAAACGCTGACAGGTATTCTGCAAGGCGTAGGAAAACAGCATATTCCTGTAATCAATCTTTTCATCGGCGGTGTTGTTAAAGTCGTCCTCATGATCGTGCTGATGCGTATACCGAGTATTGAGATTCAGGGAGCGGCGCTTTCAACGGCCGCATGCTATACGGTCACAGGCATACTGGACGCAATCTATCTGATTCGCTACACAAAATTAAAATTGCGCGTACTCGATACGTTTATAAAACCGCTTGTTTCCGCGCTGATTATGGGCGGTATTGCGTATTTTTCGTATGGCTTCATTATTTCCAAAATTTCTTCAAATGCCGTGGCGACACTCGGTGCAATCCTAATCGCCGCGATAGTTTACTTGTTCTTGGTATTTTGGATGCATATGTTTTCGGACGAGGACTTCGCGCTGATTCCGGGTGGACACATTCTGAAAAAGTTTCAATTTGGAAAGCGGGCGAACCCTGAGGATTAGGATTGACCTTGTAGCCACTGAAAGGACCCAACTATGCAACAATTGATTATCGTACCGCTCTGTGCGCCTGCGGCGCTTACAAAGCAGGGGCAGAGCGCTATTGAAAATGCAACAGCATTATTTGTGCAAACCATGCAACATCCCGCAGCCGATGTTGTCAATGCAATCCGGACGGACAGCCAATCAATGGACGACCTGTTTGAGTCGTGTGAAGATTTTGACGAGTTGAATCGAAAGATTGCGAAACGTTTGATCGACACGGGAAACTGCGTTTATGTTGCGACCGGCAGCGTTTTCTCAAGCCAACTGCCGGCTATTCGTTCGATGGCGGTTGAGCGTGATATTGAAGTACAGGTTCTGCCGCATATCTCTGCCGGAACGATGGCGTTTCCTGAACGTCTCAGCGGAACTTGCGTATCAGCACACGATTTACCGGAAAGCTTGTATCCTGAGTTGGCATATGTGGTGGAGGAGATCGATTCTCAGATTGCCGCAGGTGACGTAAAGTTGGAATTGATGGAGTATTATCTGGACGAATGGCCCGTAACGTTTGCCGCCATCAACAAGGCCGGGCAATACGAGAGCCGGGAGATTCCACTCTGCGAGCTTGATCGCCAACCGGCATATGACGCAACGACAATTTTATATGTACCGGCTTCAACGTTTAAAGAACGCTCCCGCCATGGCTTTGACGACGTGATGCAAGTTGTGCGGCGTTTGCGCGCGCCGGGCGGTTGCCCCTGGGACCGCGAACAAACGCATGAATCGTTGAAAAACGCATTGCTGGAAGAGTGTTATGAGTTGATCGACGCGATTGACGAAGCTGACGACGACCATATCTGTGAAGAACTGGGCGACGTGCTTTTGCAGTTTGCAATGCATGCGGTCATAGCGGAAGAACAGTGTGCGTTTACTGACCGCGACGCCGAGACGGAGTTGGTTGAAAAACTGATCTACCGGCACCCGCATGTGTTTGGCTCTGTAAAAGTCAACGACTCCGGCGAGGTGCTGAAAAACTGGGACGCGCTAAAGATGAAACAACGCAGCCAGAATACGCAAACGGAAGTGTTGAAAAGTGTTCCAAAAGGATTCCCTGCATTGCTGCGAAGCAGGAAGGTGCAAAAGAAGGCCGCCGACGTCGGCTTCGATTGGGCGGACGCAAACGAAGCCTTTTCAAAAATAATAGAAGAGACGGCGGAACTCAAGGAAGCCATGGACGCCAACAGTAATATTCAAGAAGAGATGGGGGATTTGCTGTTCGCCGTTGTGAATGTGGCAAGACTTTTGAAGATGGAGCCGGAATTCTTATTGATGGAAGCTACCGACAAATTTATCGACCGTTTTTCAATGATGGAAGAACTCGCCCTGCGGCAAAACACCGTACTGAAGGAGATGACTCTTCAGGAAATGGACGTATTATGGGAAGAGGCCAAAAAGTCCCGAATCGCGCAATAAATTCACAATTTAAGGCTTGCCAATTTGCCTGAAGATTGATACAATGTTCCAGCAACCAAAAAATCATGGAGGTTTACAAAATGAATAAAACCGATTTAATTGCGGCAGTCGCGGAAAAGAGCGAATTATCGAAGAAGGATGCTGAAAAGGCCGTTGGCGCTTTTCTGAGCGCAATTGAGGAATCCCTCAAAGCAGGCGACAAGGTATCCATCGTTGGTTTCGGCACGTTCGAGGCGAAGTCCCGTCCCGCGCGCAAAGGCCACAATCCGCAGACCCGCCAGGAAATCGATATTCCGGCTTCCGTCCTGCCGACATTCAAGGCTGGCAAAGCCCTCAAAGAATCACTCAACTAAAATCGAGCTGTTTCAATCGCCGCACAGGTTTTCCTGTGCGGCGTTGTGGTTTTTGGCAAATGAAACAAGGTGAACGCGTATATGCGCCTGTAAAATTTAAATTGGTTCAAATAGATTTTACAATCTTGCGTTTAAGGGTTGATTATAACGGCATTTTGCGAGATAATGAACGCATTATTTTAGTATAGATGGGAGATGGTGCAGCATGAAGCAGTTCCAGGATCGAATTCGTGCCGAAGGGCGCGTGCTTCCGGGAAACATCATCAAAGTAGACGGCTTTTTGAACCACCGCGTGGATACAGCGCTAATGCGCGACATTGCGAAGGAATTCAAAAGCCGTTTTGATTTGTCGGGGTTAACGGCGGTGCTGACGGTGGAAGCGTCAGGCATTGCACTGGCAACGATTTGTGCCGAGGAGTTCGGCGTACCGATGGTCTTTGCTAAAAAAGCAAAGTCGGACAATATTGAAGGCGGACTGTATAAGAGCGATATCTATTCCTACACATACAAGAAGAAAGTCACGCTGATCGTATCCAGCCAATGGCTTGGGTCGGACGACAAGGTCATTATCATTGATGATTTCCTTGCAAACGGTGAAGCCTTACGTGGATTGGTTGAAATCGTTCAGGCGGCGGATGCTGAACTGATCGGAATCGGCGTTGCAATTGAAAAGGGCTTCCAGCCCGGCGGGCAAAAACTGCGTGATGCGGGCGTACATCTTGAATCACTCGCAATCATTGAAAAAGCGGACGAGAGTGGAATCGTCTTTCGGGAGGAGTAAGCCATGCGCGAACGCGTCGTCGTTCTCGATTTCGGTGGACAATACAATCAACTGATTGCACGCCGCGTGCGTGAAGCCGGTGTTTATAGTGAATTGATTTCGCATGATGAACCGCTGGAACGCATCAAGGGCGATTGTCTTTCCGCGATCATTTTAACGGGCGGGCCGGACAGCGTGTATGCCGAAGATGCGAAAGCGTGCGACAATGCAATCTTCGATCTCGGCGTTCCGGTGCTCGGCATCTGCTACGGTATGCAATATATCGCCAAGGTTTTCGGCGGAAACATATCTTCTGCAACCATTCGCGAATACGGACATACAAAGATCGATGTTACAAACCATCCGCTGTTCAAAGGCCTTGGAAACGTTGTTTGGATGAATCACAACGACTCGGTCACGCGCGCACCGGATTGTTTTGAGCCAATTGCAAAAACGGACGCTTGTCCTGTTGCCGCCTTTGCCGACGAAAAGCGCAAGCTTTACGGTATACAGTTCCATGCAGAAGTGACGCACACCGAAAATGGTCAGCAATTATTCAAAAACTTTTTATGTGACGTTTGCGACCTTGCGTGTGATTACAGCGCGGCAAACCTGAAGGACGAGCTGATCGAACAAATCAAAGCCCAAGTCGGCACCAGCCGCGTGATCGGCGCGTTGTCCGGAGGCGTGGACTCTTCCGTTGCATCCGTTTTGGTTCATCAGGCGATTGGTGATCAACTGACCTGCATCTTTGTCGATCACGGTCTGCTGCGTGAAAACGAAGCGGAACAGGTTATGCAGGTGTATCGTGATACATTATCGCTCAATATCATAAAGGTTGATGCGCGTGAGCGTTTCCTTGCAAAACTTGCCGGCGTGACAGAACCTGAAAAGAAACGTAAGATCATCGGGGAAGAATTTATCCGCGTTTTTGAGGAAGAATCCAAGAAACTCGGCGGCGGGGAATACTTGCTCCAAGGCACGATCTACCCGGATGTAATCGAAAGCGGCACGGGCAGCGCAAGCACGATCAAGAGTCATCATAACGTTGGCGGCCTTCCCAAGGATATAGGCTTTATCGGCCTTGTAGAGCCATTGAGGATGCTTTTCAAGGACGAAGTAAGAGAGCTTGGCGAATCGCTTGGAATTCCGCATGAGCTCGTCTGGCGGCAGCCTTTCCCGGGCCCGGGACTTGCGATTCGAATCCTGGGCGACATTACGGAAGAAAAGCTGCAAATTCTCAGACGAAGCGACGCGATCTTTCGCGAAGAAATCAAAAACGCGGGTTTGGCGGAAGCTATCTGGCAGTACTTCACGGTATTTACCGGCATGCGCAGCGTCGGTGTCATGGGCGACTTACGTACTTACGATTATGTAATCGGTGTGCGCGCGGTCACGTCTACGGACGCGATGACGGTCGAGTGGGCGGAGATTCCGTATCCGGTATTACGGCGCATCAGCGAGCGAATTATCGGCGAAGTTTCACACGTCAACCGTGTTGTATACGACATCACGAGCAAGCCGCCGGGAACGATTGAGTGGGAATAATTATATTCTCCCTTCAACAATTAGACATGAGTAAAACGAATTGATTCTTATAATCAGTTCGTTTTTTTTATTGACAAATTCGTATTTTGAGTTAATATAAGTATACGACGTATACTTTAATGAAAGAAGGGGATTTTAATTCAAAGGAATGAGAAAGAACGCATTTTAAAAACAAAAATAGTAAATATTGCAATGCGTCTTATTCATGAAGACGGCTTCGACGCAGTCACAATGGAGCGCATTGCCAAAGAGTGCGAGATAACTAAGCGCACATTATATCGATATTTTCCCGTGAAAGAAGCGATTCTCAGCGAATATGTGCAAATGACATTCTCCATAAAAAAGGAAAGCAGGATGAAAGCGCTTTTGCAAACGCAAAGCATGGAGGAGAAAGTACGCCTGTACATGCATGATTTGATGCATGGTGTGATGAATGAATCCGAAATATTTGAGAAGTTCATCATTTATATAATGAAAAATCTTGTTAGCTTTAACGCGGTCAGCGGAAATCCAAGCGGTATAGCAGATCTGCTGGAAATCATTATTCAAACCGGCTATGCAGAAGACAAGATTGATTCGGCATTACCGTATGGCGTGATTGCCGATTTGTTCGTATTTTCATTTGTAGAAATGACGAAAATCTATTACCGAGATCCAGATGTTTTTGATGAAGAGAAAACCCTAAACATGTGTGCAGATATATTTTTAAAAGGTGTTCAAAGGAAGGTGGTTTAGCATGCAGAGTATTAAGAGCAAAATTATCATTTGGTTGATAAAAAATAGAAACTTGCTCAAATTTCAGTTCAAAAAACCTGTTGTTGATGAAACGTTTTCGGTTGAAAAATTTCGTCAAAACATTGAAAAAGCATCCGAATATCAAAACAGCAAGTTAAAGGACATAAACATAGCAACCATCGACATTTATGGAATGCAAGGGGAATACTTATCGACGGAATATACGCAAGACGATACGATCATTATGTATATACACGGCGGCGGATTTATATCTGGAACAAGTAAGACGCACAGAGCGCACGTAAGCAAATTTGTAAAGCAATCCGGCATACCGGCCATTGTATTTGATTACAGACTGGCACCTGAGCACCCGTTTCCCGCTGCGTTGGAAGATTGTGTCAGCGTATATCGTTGGTTGCTGGAGGTAAAGGGCTATCGCCCGGAGCAGATTGTTATAGCGGGTGAGTCTGCCGGAGGGACGTTGACTTTATCAACTCTGCTTAAAATAAAACAAGAAAATCTTCTACAGCCGGCAGGAGCGGTTGCGATTTCACCTGCTACAGATTTGCGCTGTCTCGCGGATTCCTTTGAAAGAAACGCTCCAAAAGATATCGCGCCATATAATTCGTGGAACATTTGGCAGGGGTTTTACATCGGAGATCATGACCCCAAAGATCCTTTATTATCGCCGTTGTTTGGCGATTTTGAGCAAATAGCACCAATATATCTTTGCATTGGCACACATGAAATACACTATGACGATACGAAAAATTTGCACAATCGTGTAAAGGAGTGTGGAGGTACGTCAGAATTGCACATATACGACAAGATGGTGCATGCGTTTCCAATATTAGCGCCGGCTTTTCCGGAAGCTACCGCCGCGCTGAAAGATATATGCTCTTTTATCAGCAAGCAACTTGCTGACGGTTAACGCAAACTGCTTTTCTCTCAGTAATTAGCACGTTAAAAAAAGCCGTTTCCATGTTTATGAAAGCGGCTTTTTTGATACTTTACTATGTTATTTGACTGCACCGAGAATAAAGAAGACGATGCCCGCGGCACCGATGATGCCCGCCATGACAAGCGACAGCGTGATGGCAGCCTTGTCGGTAGTGTTTTTACCCATCTTCATCTTAACCAGTTTGATGAGGCCGGGTGATTTTTTCAGCGCAAGGCCTCCGACCACAAACATGTAGATGACGCAAAGAAGTCCGCCGAGTACCCATCCGTTCATAATGTTTCTCCTTTCAAATTACAGATCGTTAAATAGTATCTTTCATGCAGATGTTATGAATGCTCCAGTCCTTTGCGAATGCGCGGTGCCGTGTAGAGGAACACCAAAGCGGCAAGGAACAGAATAATACCACATGTCCCCAGAAGATTCAGCCACGTCAGACTGCCATTCAGGATGGAGATGTTCCCCTTGTAGATCCAGTAGAACGGGGACCAGTACAATAACCACTGCCACTTATCCGCCAGAAATTCATACCCGGCAACAGAAGCCGCCAACGGGAACATAATCATCTTAGTGGACGCAACGGCGGTCATAACGTCGTCGCTGTTAAGTCCTTCCAGAAAGCCGATCATGATACTGGTCAGCGAGGAGACAAACACGAAAATTAGAAGCTGTATGAAGTTGACGTTACTTGCAACACCCATAATAAGAACCATTGCAACGCAGCCAAGCAGCGCCATCGTGATGCCGAAGAGACTTTTGCCGAATATCCAGGCCATTCGTGAAATCGGAGTCACATTGATCGCACTAACGGTGTTGTCCATCTTCTCATCGACAATGTTCAGCGAAATCAGCATGCCGGACAAAACGGTAACCAGCAAAATACCAAGGTTGGCCCAGAGCATTTTGACCGGCGGAATCTTGACGCCAAACTCTTTGACGACGGCCGTAGAGTCTTCTATTTGGCGATCGTACTCGAAATAGGTCTTCAGCAACTTTGTGAAGTCGACGACATCGTCCGGTTCATTCCCCTGCACAAGGATATACGCATCAACGCCTTCGCCGACAATTCCGACATAGTTGTCGCGTTTCATTACGCGGGTTTCAAGTGCGTCGTAGTCTTTAAATTCCTGTATATTTGCATAGTCGGCAAGATACGTGACCATTGCGGAGTTTTCGCCTTCAATGACCGCGATGTTGACAGTTGTATCTTCAATGCCCGGGGCAAAGAAGTTGACACCGATTGCCAGGACGATTGGAATAAAAATCATCATCAGTGACATAAAATCGCGGGTGCTCACCCTGATGTCTCTTCCAAATATAATCAGCATTTTTTTAAACATTTTATGGCCTCCTATACCGAAAGCGTGCGCTTATACCGGGCATTCGCCCAGCTAAACAGCAGAGTGCCAGCCACGAGATACCCGAGGGCAATCAGCAACACAAATCCTATGTCGCCTTTGATGAATATCTCTTTGAACCCGAAGACGATGTAATAGCTCGGGATGAACTTCAGCCAGAGCGGGTCCCAACTCGGTGTGAAGTATGCCAGCGCGGGGAGCATCATTCCGATCATCAAAAGATACATCATTCCGAACGATTTCATCATATCGTCATAATAACCTGCAACGACAAGACCGAGACCGGAGGCAAACGTACCTGTGCAAAGCAAGAATAAATCAACATCAGATAGTTCACGCGTAACCCCATCACCGGAATAACAATGATGAGCGATGTGACCAGCATTGTCACCGTCAATACAAACAGCTTGCTGAGCAGATATTTCCAAACGGGGGACGGCGTAATGGCATAGGCTTTGATGACGCCTTCCTTTTTGTCCAGGAACACATATGCCGAAATGATAAAGAACCCGAGCAGCGCGCCGTTGAAGGCAAGGAAGACGGGGAGGAGGTTCTCCCGGTCGTTCAACTCAGCCTGACTGGAACCAAGCGTTACTACCTGCTGATTGTCCGCCGTGTCATAGAGCTGCGCGTCGTCCTGACCATGGATGATCATAACCAGGTTCTTTAGACGTTGCGTCTCGTTGCCTTGCAAATAGTATGTATAGTGGATCTCGTAATCATCCGCATCCATAGCGATTGCGGCGCCGACTTCGTGCTTATCCTTGGCAAGTAGCACCATATCCTCTTCGGAAGAAAGCACATAGATGCGATTGTTTTCCGTTTCGTAAAGCAAAGCGTCAATTTCCTGTTTGTCGGCCTTAAGCGTCACCGTTTCAGGTTGTCCGTCAAGGTCTTCAAACGTATCAACGTAGGCTTGCTCAATGGATTCCGTAGGGAAGTTTAGATATAAGTATTCATTATCCTTGCTGTCGAAATTTTCAGGAATCACAAACAGCAAGACGACCAAAAGTACAAAAGCCATCACCAGTTCGATGTAAAAATAGAAACCACGTGAAGCGATGATGAGCTCCTTAACGAAACTGGACCATAGCTTCATTTACATTAGCCCCCTTCCGGTGACGTTGATAAAGATCTCTTCAAGCGTCGCTTCCTTGGTGTGCATAGTGCGGATGTTTTTGGTTTCTATCAGTTCGCCAAGCTTCTTTTTATCTTCTTCATCTACAGTTGAGAAGGTACGGCTTTGCAGCTTGGAGTCTTCGCCGTATTCCACCTTGACCATACTTTCGCCATATTGAAGCTTCAGATTTTTCGGACTGTCGATCAACCGAATTTCACCGTCGACGATAAAGGCGACGCGGTCGCAAAGTTCGTCCGCGATATACATGTTATGCGTTGTTAAAAACACCGTTACGCCTTTTTGGTTTTCTTCGCGGATGATATCCTTAATGATCGAAGCAATCGCCGGGTCCAATCCTGTCGTCGGCTCATCAAGGAACCAGAGATTGGGGTTGTTAATCATTGAGCGTGCAAACGTCAGACGATGTTTCATGCCCTTGGAAAACTCACCGGCGCGGATGTTGCCTTTGCCGGTGAGACCGACTAAATCAAGAAGCGCTTCCGGGCTTCTTGTCGGGACGTCGAACAGCTTTGAATAAAACTTGAGGTTTTCAAGCGCCGTCATTTTGCTATAGACGTTGGATTGCTCAAACGACATGCCGATTTGGTTGAACATCTTTCGCTCGAGATGTTTTACATCGTATCCGGCGACACTCACGTGTCCTTTTTGCAGGCGAAGCAACCCGGTTAAAATGCCCTGAGTCGTCGATTTTCCGGCGCCGGACGGGCCGAGGAATCCGAACACCTCGCCTTTGGGAATGTTGAAGCTCACGTCCTTAACGGCGTAAACCTCGTCCTTTGAGTAGGAGTGATAAAGATTTTCGACTGTAATCATGCGTTTCTTCCTCCTGAAGATTTATTCATTGAATATAGAATGCTTTTTTCATGATATCGACATAATGGGAAAGTCCGGCTTCTACCTTGTCAAAATCCAAAGCGGCACTGCCGAGTTCCATCATGTTTTCTTCGCCATATTTCTCAAGCGACCAACGCACGATGTTGATGGAATCGGCAATTGTTGCTTGATCCCGAAACTTGGAATAGTCTATGTTCCTTGAGAAAATATCCTGGTAGAGCTGCTGAAAGTCAAACCCGTACTTGTTGTAAAGAGCAAGTACTTCGTCTATCTTTCCCGAGCTGTTAAAGTAAACAATGTTCTTTACGAAGTTGAATAACTGTGGATATTTCTTGCCGATTGCCATCTTGGCCATTGTTAGATGCATCAAACGGTCAAACAGATCGGTTTCGTTCCAGTCAATTTTGCTGCCGATTTCTTGAAAGAGCGTATCGACGGCGAACTGAATCAGCGTTTCGTAAAGTTGTTCCTTGTTACCAAAATAATGGAAGAGCAGTCCTTTTGAAATGCCTGCGTTTTTTACGATGTTATTTGTGGATGCTTTTTCATACGGAAGCGCAGAAAATTCTTCGACAGCCGCATTGATGATGCGATCCCGTTTATCCGGATCGATGTTTTGTATGATATCGTTCATATCATCGCTTCTTTCAGTGAAAATCCAAGGAGTGACCACATTGGTCAATATCAACATAACACGAATGACCACATTGGTCAATACATTTTGGTTGTTTTATTTAACAAATAACGTAACGCGTGTTGAATAATAAAGCAACACCTTGTTGCCATCGGCCAATCTGGATAAACTGGATGTAATGTAAACTACACAGTATTGATATGAAAGGGGTATGAAAAATGGAAAAGACTTTATTCTATGGCATGACGGGCGAGAAGATGTGCTTTCAACATGTTTTGATGAATGCACTGGATTTGTATAAAGACGGACGTGAAGTAAAGATCATCTTTGAGGGTGCGTCCGTAAAGTTGGTTTCGGTATTTGAAGGAGAAAAGAACCCTCTTTATTTACAGGCAAAGGATTCCGGGATCATTGCAGGCATTTGCTTTGCCTGTTCAAAAGTGTTGGACGTTTATGAGCAAAACGAAGCGACTGGACTGCCGTTGTTAAAGGACATGTCCGGGCATGCGGGCATGAAACACTATATTGATGACGGATACCGAGTTATTAGTATGTAACGCTATCTTGTACGTCGTTTATATTTAAAATCTCGAAAACACAACGTGTGGGTTCGGGATTTTTTACTTGACATAGAATTTGAAACCAATTAATCTAACAATGTTAGATTTTCAAGGAAGAAAGATGAGCAATTGCAGGATTTACAGCACGGTAAAGAACCGATTCCAACACAGAAAGGCGCCCTCGCAAAGGAGCGCTTTATAGAGGCGACAAAACAAATCATACAAACCGAGGGAGCGGAGCATGTGACCGCGCGGAGTGTCGCGGAAAGCGCCGGATACTCGTATGCGACAATTTATCACTATTTCGACGACCTTGGCGACCTGCTTCTAGCCGCAAAAGAGTCACTGATGCAGGATGTCGCGCTATTCATGAATGCAGACACAGACAACATTGAAGCCGTTCATGATGTTAATGACGTGAAGCGACTGAACCGTGCATATGCGCAATATTATCTGGATCATCCGCATGTATTCCGGTTTTTCTACTTTTACAGAACAAATGAAGAAACCTCGCTTGCGGTGGAGTGTGATTTTCGGGCGGTATGGCATGAGACATATAAAACATGCGTTAAGAACGGAACGATTAATGAAAGCGATGTCGAAGCATTGGCAAAATCGATCATATACACGCTGCACGGGATGCTGGCACTTTATTTTTCCGACAACGGACTAACGAAAGAATCAATATTTAGGGATTTGGACAGTATTACGGAATTTTTATTAAGAGATAGGAGCAAAACATGAAAGTTGGATTGATTGTTTATTCGCAGACAGGAAATACGCTTGGCATTGCGGAGAAAATTCAGGCTGAGATCCAAAAAAAAGGACACGAAGTCGCGCTGGAACGCGTAGAAACAACAGGAGACTCGAATAAAAGCGAGACGATTCGCCTTGTCGACGCACCGAATCCAAACGGCTACGACGCGGTTATCTTCGCGTCTCCCGTACAGGCGTTTAGTCTTGCGCAGGGCATGAAGCTATATTTTCAGCAGATGCCAAAATTTGATGCGGAAAAAGTTTGCTGTTTTGTGACGCAGCATTTTCCAAAGCCCTGGTTGGGTGGCAATAAGGCAATTCGCCAGATAGAGGCTTACTGTCGACAGAAAGGACAATCTGTTGCAAAAACTGGCGTGGTTAACTGGACGAACAAGCAGCGTGAAGCACAGATTGATACGGTTGTTGCAGCGATCAGCGAAGGGATCTGTTTATGAAAAAAATCCTCCTTTGGATCGGCATCGTCCTGCTTTTGCTGGTCATTTTAGTTTTGGCATTTGCTTTGC
The DNA here is from genome assembly GCA_963665515.1 of Christensenellaceae bacterium. GTDB lineage: Bacteria > Bacillota > Clostridia > Christensenellales > CAG-138 > UBA7703. The sequence continues at coordinate 2,662,533 of OY762278.1, read as the reverse complement.
CCGGAAAGAAAGACGCGCTAAGCCTGCAGATAGAAAACGTAGACTTGTTGCAGATTGAAGACGGCACATATACCGGAACATATGACTGTCTTCGGTTTACGAATTCCGTCGCCGTTACCGTAATGAATCACCAAATCACGGGAATCTCAATACTGAAAACACAAAATGGGCGAGAAGAAATCGACCAACAGTTGATCGATGAAATCCTAGCGACACAAACACCTGCGTTGGATGCGATTTCTGGTGCAACGGCAGATAAAAACGCGTTTTTAAAAGCGGTTGAAACTGCGCTGCAAAATGGATTGTCATAGATAATACGGCAACTGAGCAAACGTATTTAAGCAAGCGTCACGGCATATCGCCCGGGGACGCTTCTTTGCATTCTGTGCTATAATATCTCCATGGTATTTTCGAGCCTGACATTTTTACTGTTGTTTTTGCCGGTCATACTGGCGGCATATTTTGCATGTCGGAGTGTGCGCTGGCGCAACGCGGTACTATTGATCGGCTCGCTTGTTTTTTATGCCTGGGGCGAGCCGGTGTATGTGCTCGTCATGCTGTTTGTCGCGCTTGTGGCGTTCACCGGTACGCTGCTTTTTTCGCGGGAACATCATGTTGTCTATCGAAAGCTATTGTTTGTTCTAACAATCGTGTTTTCGCTTGCCGCTTTGTTGTACTTTAAATACGCGGCTTTCTTAATCGGCCAGTTTCTGCCAGGCATTGACAGCGCGATTGCGATGAATTCGCCACGGCTGCCTATCGGTATTTCATTTTTTACGTTCCAGGCAATTTCATACATTGTGGATGCATACCGCGGCAACGTTAAGGTGCAAAAAAACTATGCTTTGCTATTGCTGTACGTGTCCTGTTTCCCACAGTTGATTGCAGGGCCTATCGTGCAGTATGCCGACATCGAATATGACCTTGCGTCACGCAGAACGTCGCTGGACGACTTTACGTCCGGTATGCGGCGGTTTGCCGTAGGACTTGGCAAGAAGGTGCTTATCGCTAACATGCTTGGTGAAATGCTTTCTAGTCTGCCGGGTGCCGACGCATCGGTTTCCGCCGCGTGGCTGACGACGATACTATTCGCTATGCAAATCTATTTTGATTTTTCAGCATATTCCGACATGGCAATCGGTCTTGGGCAGGTGCTCGGTTTTCATTACCGGGAAAACTTCAACTATCCGTATATTTCCAGCTCCGTGTCCGAATTCTGGCGCAGATGGCATATTTCACTCGGTCGATTTTTCCGGGAATACGTTTATATTCCGTTGGGCGGAAACAGAAAAAGCCGCATACGCACTACGTTGAATTTGTTGATCGTCTGGTCGCTGACCGGATTGTGGCATGGCGCAAGTTGGAATTTCGTGCTTTGGGGTCTGTATTACGGCGTGTTCATCTCGCTGGAACACGGCGTGTTCAGGTATGCAGTGAAACGCATCCCGCGCTTTGTCGGCGCGGCAATAACGCTACTGATCGTACTGTTTGGTTGGGTGTTGTTCATGCAAACAGACCTATCGATGTGCGGGCGGCAAATGCTTGCAATGATCGGTCTTGCAGTCGATGGAAACGTGGTGTCTCTTATTTCACTGATGGACGAAACGACGTTGTATTCCTTGCGCAATTACACGGTAATTCCATTGATTGCCGCGATTTTATGCGTGCCGTTTTTGCCAAGGATCAAACAGGCGTTTGATCATCGTCTGCGTGCGCGCAGGAGTGCGCAGCTGATTGAAACTGTTTTGCTTACGGCGGTGGTATTACTCAGCATTTTTAATTTGGTTGCGGACAGCTACAATCCGTTTTTATATTTCCGCTTTTAATCGATCAAAGAAAGGAGGCGCGGCGCATGAACCGTAAAATGTCATTTGTTTTAACGCTCTGGTGGTTGATTTTGTGTGGCACGCTTGGCGTTTGCCTTCTTTTATTTGCCGACCGAGATGCGGTTGTTTCGGAAGATGAAAACCGGACGCTCTCCGCTTTTCCAAAGTTGACGATGCAAGCCATTCAGGACGGAAGCTATGCCGAATCCTTTGAGGATTTCCTTTGTGATAAGTTTTTTGTGCGTACGCAGGTTGTGGATGCAGCGTCTGCGTTTAAACATGTTTTTTCCGCTTTGACGGTAGACGAGCTGCTCAGCGAAGGATCGGACGACGATACGCTAATTATTGATCTTCCGGAAAACTTGGACGAAACCGTAACGACCGGGTCTGAAACGCAGGAGACAGATTCGTCGGAAGCCATTTTAACGGACGAACGGACGATTGCAGTTGAAGAACCGGAGACAGATGAGAATGTGAATAAAGCGCAGATTTCATTTGATCAGGCAAGCGTGTGGCTGAAAAATGCCGACGGTACCCAAACGACACTATTAACCTATTCTGCTGACGACATTCAAAGAGCGGCAGATGTGTTCAATGCTTATGCCGCGGCAATACCGGAAAATGGCACACTCCATATTCTGCTTGCGCCTCGTGCGCAAACGGCAAATAAACTGGCACTGCACACGGATATGGAAAGCGGATGGTCGAGTGATGTGGAAGCAGCACTGTCTTCACTTGTAACAGACAATGTTAACGTGCATTCGGTCGTCGATATCCTAGAACCGCACATGCTAGACGGAGAATACATTTATTTCAGGACTGACCATCACTGGACGGCGCTCGGCGCATATTACGTTGCGGATGCCGTGCTGAAGGGTGAAGGATACCGGACGATACCGATCGGCGAATACCAAACAAGCGAAGTCGACGGATTTCTCGGATCGATCTATCTGCACCAACGGAGTGCAAAGCTAAAGAGCCTTGCCGACACCGTAATGGTTTATGAACCACTATTGCCTGCGGAGTCCTATCGCGTATCCAACGCCTATCGAAAAGCCGAACTGCCTGTGATCGATATGACGCAGGACGATTACAAGGTCTATCTCGGTGGAACACACGGTCCGTATCGAGTGCTGGACGGCGGTTACCACACGGGACGCGTTGCTTTGGTTGTTTGCGATTCGTTCGGAAATGCATTTGCCCCATTTTTAATGCCGTATTACGATAGCGTCTATATGGTCGATTTTCGCGATTCATACTATACGCGCGAAGATGCGCAGGGAAGCGTTACGGACTATATTCGCAGGTGCAACATCTCGGATATCTACGTTGTTGTGTCGGAATCGGATGGGATAGCGACACAGTTTGTCAATCAGCTAATGCCGGAGAACCTGAAATGAGCGAGAAAAGCAAAGATAAAAACCGCATACTGGGCAGATCTCCAAACGCAGGGAAGGATACACCAACGATCGTATGGCGCAAGCAATCTGCGCCCGCAGGCGGTATCAGCAGCGCTCAGAGCGATGCAATGTTCGTTCGACGTGCGTTGCTCGGATCGTTGCTTATAGTTCTTATGTTGATTGCACTCGGATATCTTGCCTATCGTAACGTTTCTTCTATTCGACAATTTTATGCGGGCATATTGATTGACAGGGGTGAGTATCAGCAGGCGGAGAAGCTGATACAATCTCTCGACGATGAGTCGGCGGCGCAGGAGCTAATGAAGCGCAACTACTACGAATGCGCAATCGTAAATGAAAGCAGCGGAAAGTTGAACGAAGCAATCAGCCTTTATTTGGCTGCGGACGACTATCCGGACGCTGAAACCGCCTGGCAAAAAGCCGTTTATAAGCAAGCAAAAATGTATGAAGCGGATGGGGATTTTCAGGAAGCAAGCGAAACATATGCAAGCCTTGGCGATTATTCCGATGCACTGGACAAAAGCGAAGAATGTAGTTATTCCTATGCGCTGGAACGATATGAATACGGCTATTACGAAGAAGCCATGCGTCTGTTTTACGCGCTTGGCAGTTATCAGGACGCTGCGAACTACGCAAAACTATCCGCCGTCGCACTATCGGAAAACGAAGGTGCAGGCGACCTTGTTTCACTTCTTGTCGGATTGACGGATGAACAGCTTGACGAGCGCACCAGGCTGAAGACCGCACGCGAATTGCTTCCTCGCGATATCATTGCCACGGGTTATCTGCATACGGTTGCGCTGACGGAAAACGGCACAGTGCTTGCCGCCGGATCGAACCGCTCCGGGCAGGGAAATGTGACGGCATGGAACAGCGTGACGGCCGTCGCGGCGGGTGCATACCACACGGTTGGATTACTGAGTGACGGAACGGTTGTTGCCTGCGGTTCCAATCAATATGACCAATGTAACGTAAGCGGATGGAGCGATATTATTGCAATCTATGCCGGCGCATACAACTCGGTTGGAATTCAACGTGACGGAACAATTGTAAGCACGGGTTATACAACTTACGAGACGATGAAATGGCATGATGTGACGGACTTAAGTGTTGGAGACTATGCGCTGTGCGGCGTCATGGAAAACGGGCAACCGCTCTCGACTGCCAACGAGTTAATTGACGATACATACTTCGATCTTGTCGCAATCGACGCGGCAACCGCAACAAGCGCGGGATTGAAAGCGGACGGAACAGTCGTCGCCTTCGATCTCGATACGAGCAATTTGAGTAACATTTTGTCAATCGATTGTACAGCCAACGGTTTGGTTGCGTTGGATGATGCGGGTCATGTTACCGCTTTGTTTTATCGGGAACGCGACATAATCGATCTTTCCGGCTGGGATGACGTTGTCGCCATCTCGGCAAGCGCTACGCATATTGTAGCCGTTACGAAAAACGGACATGTGCTGTCTGAGGGGTTAAATAACAGGGGACAATGCAATACGGATGATTGGGTGCTATTTACACCGGAACCGGAAACAATTGAAACCGTAGATATGCCGGAGACGACTCCGGAACCATAAAAGGTTCGGTTATACCGGACCTTTTTGCGTTGATATCCGAAAATTGGATTACACAGTAAACCATTTCGTTCACTTGTTTTTACACTTTAAAAAAATATTATAATATAAGCGGGAACTCCAGGTTTAAATTGCAACCAACAAATGCTGTGGAGGTGCCACCAAAGTGGAAACGAATTATAGTGAGCTGATCTTAATCAGGCACGCCCAGGCAGAGTCGCGGGTGAGGGGTTACGACGATGCATTAAGAAAATTGACCGGAGTCGGAATAGAAAACACTAAAAAAATACTGCCGAAGTTAAAGGAGTACTTGAATGCGAGTGGAGAAGTGCAGCTTTATACAAGCAATAAGTTGCGATCAATTCAAATGGCCGAAATCATTGCAACGACACTCAACATCAAACAAATTAATAAAAAGAAATGGGTCGACAGCAATTGCACAAAGGAACTATTTGAAGCATTACGAAGCGGGCACGCAGATACAGTCATGATCGTAGGTCATGAGCCGTTTCTTAGCGAATGGAGTCGTGCACTTTGTGATTGCGAAATTCCATTTAAAAAAGGTCAAGCCGTTGGCTTTCTGATTACTTATACAAAAAAGTTGCAAGCAGTGCCTGCCTGGATAGTAAATCCGGATGCCGTAAGTCTAAAAGAGCTAAATGTCATTGGCAGTCAATCCGCATTGAAAGAATTCAAGAAATATCTGTACTTCTTGCTTCAAGAAATTGTTCGAATGCAATACGAATTTACTGTGAAGCCGGACGATCCGGAAACGGTTCATCAACTGCGGGTAAGAATTCGCTCGCTGCGCTCAATACTTTCCTTTATAAAACCCTTGCTTGACCAAAAGCAATATCGAACGATTCAGCAGCGGTTGCGAAGTCTGCTTCAATTGACGGGATATCTAAGAGAATTAGATGTGTTAATCAGTGAATGGGTAGACTTTGCGTTAGAACGGGGAGCGCAAGAAGATGCCTTAATGAACATACTGAAAATTGAACGGGAGAAGGCAAAAGTCGATAGTTGTGAAAAAGTATCGGCGGTGTTGCTTCCGACGATATTTGATATCTGGAATTGGGTTGATAAAGAACTTTCCGGCAAAAAAATGAAAGCTGAAACAACAAGTCAAAACACAGTCTCAAAGATGATTTCATTTCGAGATTTTTCAGACATGCGACTAAATAGTTGGATAAAAAAGCTAAACAAAGGAATGAGCGATGTCGATCTATCGGACGATAAATCAATACATGCATTGCGAATTCAAGTTAAAAAATTACGATACGTGCTTTACTACTTAAACGCTCAAATAGATGTTACAAATAAAACAGATATAGAATTCTTTAAAAACATGCAAAAACTTTTGGGGGATTATTGTGACGCCAAGAGAGGGCTATCCATTTTGGTGGAATTAGGCGCAAAATATAGAATTGCTGGTTTAGAGCGTGACATTGAAACCATGAAAGACTGTCAACGCCATATATCAGAGGAAAAACTTGCGGAAATAGGGAAAAATTGCCAATTGATGGTCCGTAAAGCAACATGAGACATGTAGTTTGCGTAGCGCTTTGACTCAAATGAAGACGAAAAGACGGCGACGTGTTACGTCTCTGCGCGGGGTGCACATTCAGCGAACTGATTAACCGCACACGTTGCTAAAAGAAGCGCTGCGGCTTATCGAGCACTGCGCAATGGCATTCGGTGCGGTGAGTGCCGTCGTCCTCCGACAGGACGATATATGTTGATCGGAAAAACCGTCAAACAGGCGAAGAGTGTCCGGAACGATTGCCTCGCGGCATATAAGCAGGTGATTAAGCTCGCAGTATACTTAGCCGTGGAAAAGAAAGTAAAACGCTGAAAAGCCTTTTGATCAAGGCTTTCTAGCGTTTTTGTGATATAATTCTATAATATATAATATGAGGAATGCATTGATTCGCAAAACATATCGAATAAAGCGAATTTGAGAGAAAGAGATACCTATGAAAAAACTTGATGATTATTTGTATTCGGGCGACACAGTATTGAAAATTTTGCAGAGATATGCTGAAGACTTAAGATTGTCTGCAAAAGAAACGCGTAATCAAATTGATCTCGTTCACTGTAATTTTCTGCTGCAAATTGCGGAACTTTTACGACACAACGATTTCTTAACTTCGCAGTCTCAGCGGATTCGGGATTTCTATAAACTGATGGCCAACGAATATCCGTTTCTCGCCTTTACTTTCAAGGGGCGAATCAAATCCCTAATACGCGCGGAAGCAAAATTTAACGGTTATATTGTGGAATATATCTACGACTATTACATTGAACATGGCAAGTATCCGACCATTCCTGAATTGAAGAACTATTTATGCTGTTTTCGAGATTTGATCGCGTACCGAATCGTAATTTCTCTACCAAAATGCCACCTGAAAGACGGAGAAAATCACGCGGACGAAGAAATAAAATATCTTTATGATGTTGCTAACAAATTACCCGCTTTTCTGGAGGAACGCGGGTTTACCGCGGAACTGTCGTCTTTAGCGGATCAAAAAAAGTCGCCTCTTTTGCAAGAGAACGTCAGCCCGTACTATAGAGATTACATTGCCAATTCAAAATCCAATGACTATCGCTCATTGCATATTACTTTTTACGACAGCATTGCGCGTTGTTACGTGGAGGTGCAGCTTCGCACAAAAGAGATGGACGACTTCGCCGAGATAGGTCCTGCCAACCATTTCGGCTACGAAAAACGACAGGAAAGCGAGCGTTCCAGACGCGACGCCATTCCCAAGGGCGAAAACAAGTATTTTGACGAGGCATATGAAAGAGGCATTTCATTGCAGCAGCTTGAGTTGTCAAAACTGGATGTAAACATGTTCTCGGCGGTGGATAATTCCCTAATTAACGACGGTTGCGGACTCTATCGCGGCAGGCTCATTCTTCCGTATGAGCATCTTTCAAGATTCCAGAATGATATCGTTGATTAAGCCTTATTAAGTGCTCATAAGGTGAGCAAAGCAACGTATTCAACTGTTTCGACAGAAAACAAATTTATTAGAAAGGAGAAGCGGGGAGCATGGCAAATCAAAAGGTACTGTCGTTTTTTACGCAAGGTGGAGTTTTCTTCTTTGATGAAAACAACGCGTCAAGCGAAAGCACGTACTATGCTATTGAAGATTTGATGGGTGAACCTGAAGGGGAAACAATTTGCCAGACAGAAGTAGATGATGAAGGACTGATTTGCATATTTTACGATGAATCCGTTATGGACGATGAAGAAGCAACGGAAAAATATAACGCCGGCAATTTTGTAAAATCAATATAGATATTACATATTGATGCATAACAAGTTTAAGAAAGCTTGGCTTTGGTTGCCAAGCTTTTGTAGTATGCGTTCAAGTTTATCATCGGTCAATGAGAGCTTTAAGCTTTAATGAGCTTTTGGTGAAAACCACTTGTGGTGGGATGTTTTTGTCTTTAACATATAAAATTCGCTACTTTGTTATTGCTCGATTTCCCCAAAAATAACATCGCCGTATGTCTCCTTGTGCTTGTCGAACCATGCGTTTGCGTAGGAGCAAGAGCCAACTCCTTTCAATCCGTTTTCTCTCAAATACACCGCGACCGCTTCCATCAACTTACCGGCAATGCCCTGGCCTCTATAAGCAGGGTTTACGTAGGTGTGATCAATATCGACTGCGTTTTCTCCGAAAGAATGATACGTTGCTTCAGCGATTATCTCCTGATTATCGTCAATGCTGAAGACGCGTCCGTTTTCAAATTGAAATTCCATAAGACCACCCAAATCATAATAAATTCAGCGTTGTGCCATAGGGCACGATTCCGCTTACCGTTATCATGACAAAAATAGCGCCCGTCGTCAATAATCTTTGATAAACTACATAAGACCCCGCCAAAATGCAGCAGATTTTTATGAATTCACTTATCCAATTATATTTCCGTCCATATCAAAAAGCGGAAGCTCCTGCAAAAAGATGATATCATCTCTATCCTTGGCACCGCCTTCGGCAAGAATCGCCATGCTGGCGACGACTTTACCGCCGGAAAGTTCAACAAGGTTTTGAATCGCCTGCAAAGACTCGCCGGTGCTGACAACATCGTCTATCACCAGAACGCGTTTGCCTCGCATATAATCCATGTCGGCCTTGTCGAGATACAACCGCTGTTCATTGCTGGTTGTTATGGAGGAGACTTGAATGGAGCATGGTTCTTCCATATAGACTTTCACGCTTTTTCTTGCAATCAGATATTTTTTCATTCCAAGCTGTCGCGCAATTTCATGAATTAACGGAATACCTTTTGCTTCGGCAGTAATCATCACATCAAATTGCGGTGTAAGCGCGGCAAGCTCCGCCGCGCAGCGGACAGTGAGCTCAACGTCCCCAAGAATGACAAACGAAGCAATTTGTATATCGTCCGAAATGGGAACGAGCGGAAGACTACGTGAAAGTCCGGCAATATTGAGCGTATATGTCTGTTTCATAATTCCTCCAATGGCTGGTATGGCAAAAAGCACTCTAATAAAGATTATTGTTTATCATATCATCTATAAAAGGAATATAAAATTCCTCCGGTTAAAAAGTTTCTCGAACTCCTTGCGGATACCAGTTAAAAAAGACTTGACATATTTCTTATTGTTACGTATTATTACTATCAAGGAATAATAAGGAGTGTTTGGTAATGAGTGAACAGTATTATACGGTTGAGCAGATATCTGAGATTCTAAAGATGCACCCGAAAACAATTCAACGCTATATCCGCGAAGGAAAACTGAATGCGGTGAAAATCGGCAAGGGATGGCGCGTCAATGGGCATGACTTGAGTACGTTTATGGAGTCGGAAGCAGGACAAACAGCGTATCTGGCGCAAACGAGCGACGAATCAAACACGCCGCGTGCGGTTGCTTCATCGGTTGTTGATATATCCGTTCGTGGTAAGGATGAGGCCATCCATATCATGAATGCGTTAACGGCTGCGATGAATTCCAAACCGGCAAATTTCGGCAAGTCGTCGTTGCATATGCAATACATCGAACCTGAGCAAAGTGTCCGTATAACACTTTGGGGCAACGTGCACGTTGTTGAAACCATGATGGGCGCGATTGGTTCGTTGATCAATCGGACGGAATAGGAGTAAAAAGATGAATGTGTTTAAAAGTGAAGAGAGTAAGCGACAGATCCGCCAGCGATACAATGAAATATTGAGTGTGTTTCCATTTCAGCGTCGATATGTCGACACCGTTTTCGGCAAAACGTTCTTGCTTGAAGCCGGGGAAACCAACGCGGAAACCGTGATACTGCTGCATGGTTCTTGCAGCAACAGCGCATTCTGGTTTGGCGAAATGACCGCTTTGTCGCAAGTTTTTCACGTGTATGCGATCGATATCCCTGGCGAGGCGGGAAACAGTGATGAGAACCGGCTTGACCTTTCGACAAGTGTCTATGCCGACTGGTTAAGAGATGTGATGAAAACCCTCGGCGTTGAACAAGCCACCATAATCGGCAATTCACTTGGCGGATGGATGGCACTGAGATTCGCAGTGACGTATCCGGAAAAAGTCAAGCAGCTTGCATTGATTGCAGCGTCCGGACTTTCAAGACAAAACCCAGCGACATTGGATGAATCGAACGAGGGGCAATCGGAACTGGAGAACGAAGTAAAATCAGAAGCAAAACTTCCGGAAGAAGTCGAAGCCTTTATCAACATGATATTGGAAGGATACGTCCCACTGCGAGAGGAACTCCCGGTATTTTCGGATGAACAATTAAAAGCACTGGTGATGCCCGTGCTGTTCGTCGCGGGAGAAAATGACATCATGACGGACACCAAAGCCGCCGCTGAACGGTTAGATGTAATTTTGCCGCGGGTAGAAACACACCTTTTAGCGAACGCCGGACACATAGTGCTGAACACACTTACATATTTGATGCCGTTCTTGATGAGCGAACAGGTATAAAGACTTCACCAACAGACGGAAAATTAACACACTGTAAATAGGGACCTCTTTTTTAGGGGTCCCTTTGTCACATTTTAGCGGTGGTTTTTATAATCAGGAAAACGAAATAGAGAATTCATGATATAATGATTATCTATTGGGAAACAATCTGACCACATATCCATTCGCACATAAGCAAACAATTCCACGACGATATTCTTTGAATGTACGCATAAAAAGGCATGGATTGAAATCCACCTGGAACAACTGTATCATAATTATAGGATAATCTGTCAACTGAAGGCGTGTTATTACAGGAAACTTGATCGGAGAACAGGGAAGATGGAAGAACCAAAAAAAAGACAATCAAAACGGACGACGAGGGATGCGTTGGTTCAGTCTTTCGCTATTACGGCCGTTTATGCTCTCTTTGGCTTTTTGTGGATTGTTATCTCAGAGGCGATTGTTGCTAAAAATCTCCAAGAATCTCCGGAAATCTATACGGTAAGCATTGCAAAAGGTCTGGTTTTCGTTGCCTTGACTTGCGGATTAATCTTCATACTTGTTTACCGAAACCTAATAAAAAATATGCGTGACGGAGAGAATTTAAAAAAAAGTGAAGTGGCGTTGAATGAAGCACAGCGCCTTGCGCATGTCGGGAGTTTTGAATATAACTTTGACACGAGAAAACTTACCTGTTCGGATGAATGCTTAAACATCCTTGGAATTGATAAAGAACACTATAAGGGTTCAATTCATCAGATTGCTCGAAAAGTACATCGGGATGATATTGTAGGCGCCATCAAATCTTCTAAACGTGCGGTTACAGAGAACAAAAATATTGAATTTGTTTGTCGTGTGCTGCTGGGCGAAGACGAGCGATTTATAAATGTGTTTGTTATGACCGCTGATAAAAGCATGGAGAAGCCGCGGCATCTGATTGGTACGGTTCAAGATATAACGGAGCGCAAACGTGCAGAAGATGCGGCAAGGGAAAACGAAAGTATCTACAGAACTTTCATCAACTCCAGCTGCGACCTTGTTTACCTCAAGGACAGCAATTTCCGATATCTTGCCGTGAACCAGCGAATGGTGGATTATTACGGCATTCAGGAAAGCGAAGCAATCGGAAAGACCACTGTAGAAATCCTGAATAATGAGCATTCAACATTGTGGCAGCAACGCGACGTGCAGGTTCTTGAAAGCAGAGAGGCTTTGATGATTGAAGAAACCATCGGGGAGCATACATATGAGACGATTATTTTCCCGGTGGAGCTTGCAAACGGAAAAATTGGAGTGGGTGGCATTTCACGTGATATTACGCTTCGTCATCAGGCTGAAATGATTATTAAGAAAGAACGTGACCGCGCGGAAATGTATCTTGATATTGCTGCGGTTATCTTTATTGCGTTTGATATTGAAGGCCGAGTGACAATGGTCAATAAAGCAGGCTGCGAAATTCTAGGCATGGAACGAGACGCTATTATTGGTGCAAACTGGATTGAGCGCTTTGTTCCTGAATCCTGCAAAGAAAGCACCCAAAAAATTATCGAAGCGATCCAAACAGGTGACATTACCAAGTATGTTTTACACAATAATGCAATTGTAACTAAGAGTGGCGAAGAACGATTAATTGAGTGGAAGAATGTTTTGCTATATGACAGTTTTGGCAAGGTAAGCGGCCTGCTTGCAGCCGGAACCGACATTACCGATCTCAATGCAACCATTGACGCGCTGCGTGAAAGCGAGCGTAGTAAATCTGTGCTGCTGGCCAATCTGCAGGGCATGGCTTATAGTTGCCTTTATGAACCGAAATGGACAATGCTGTTCGTATCACAAGGATGCTACAAACTAACCGGTTATTACCCGGAAGAATTGCTTCATAATAGAAAATTATCGTTCGACGATTTGATATTGGAACAATACAAATCGATAATTTGGGAAGAAACGAAGCTTGCAATAGACGAAAAGCGTAGCTGCCGATATGAATATGAAATTGAAACGGCAAGCGGCGAGCGCAAATGGGTACTGGATATCAATCAGGCCGTATATGGCATCGATGGTAAAATCAGCGCGCTTGAAGGCATCATCATCGACATAACAGAATCAAAAAAGCAATTTTTACAGATTCAATATCTCAATGATCATGACCGGCTTACGGGACTATTTAATCGGCAATACTATGAAACGACAAAGAACACGCTGGACAAGCAGAAATATTTCCCGTTGACGATATTGCTTGCAGACATCAACGGTCTAAAGCTGATCAACGATGCTTTTGGCTACGATACGGGTGATCTCATCATCATGCAAACTGCGGAAGTTTTGCAGAAGTGCTGTAAGGACGGCGAAATGCTTGCACGTGTCGGTGGCGATGAATTTGCAATTTTGATGCCGCACGTTGGTTTCGAGGAGGCATATGAACGGATTGCAAACATCCGTGAAACCTTCGAAACGTATAACGCATCACTAAAGGATAAAACCAAGGTTGTCAATCTTTCCATCGGATGCAGTACAAAAGAAGATGAATCGATTGATATTTCAGAGGTTGAGAAGACTGCCGATGCAAACATGTCTCGCAGAAAACTGTTTGACCAAAAGAGCCACCATAATGCGATATTAACGTCCATTATGACAACGCTCTTCGAACGAAGTTTTGAAACTGAGGAGCATGCGCAGCGTATTGCACAGCTATGCAAAATCGTTGGCGTCAACATGGGACTTTCGCACGACGACATCGATAAACTGCATCTGTTCTCTATGCTTCATGATATCGGGAAAGTCGGGGTCAGCGATCGAATTTTGAAAAAGCCGGACAAACTGAACGAAGAAGAATGGAGTGAAATGCGGAAACATCCGGAGATCGGATATCGAATTGCCATGACGTCGCCGGATTTTGCACCGGTAGCGGAATTTATCCTTGCGCACCATGAACGATGGGACGGAAGCGGGTATCCAAATGGATTGGCAGGCGAAAAAATACCACTTCTGTCGCGCATCCTTGCGGTTGCAGATGCATATGATGCAATGACGCAGGACCGCATCTATCATAAGGCGATGTCACATGAACATGCAATAAACGAGATTCGCAATAACGCAGGCACGCAATTTGACCCATATGTGGTCGAAGTGTTTTTGCGAGTCATGGAAGAAAACGGAGAGACTGAGTGAACGAAAAGTATAACCGCTGCATCAAGCAATGGGACGAAATTTTCAGTAAAGAATCGACAAAAGCTCCAGAAAAACCTAGCTCTGGAAATGCAGCGCTCGACAAAGCGTTGGACTGGCTTTGCACGGATACGGAGAGCATACTCGACTTTGGGTGCGGTAACGGCTCGATGCTTTTTTTATGCGCGTTACGCGGAACAAGACAACATGTAGGCGTTGACTTGTCCGAAAATGCAATTGAGAACGCACAAAAGCGGAGTGAGGCACTTTCTACAGGCGACTTTTCGTTTCTTTTCGGCGGAGTTGAGCAGTTGGAGCGGATGGATTCGGCCTCCACTGATGCAATCGTGCTGTCTAACATCGTCGACAATCTCTATCCGGACGACGCATTGATTTTGTTGAGCGAATGCAAGAGGGCTTTGAAACCGATGGGCAAAGTGCTTATAAAACTCAACCCGCACCTAACGCAACAACAAATTAATGATTGGAACATCCATGTGATTGAAGGAAATCTACTGGACGACGGGCTGCTGTTGTGGAACAACACAACGGAAGAGTGGCGGGAAATATTTGAGCGATATTTTCATATCGCGCGATTTGCAGAAATCTACTATCCCGAACACGAACAAACAAACCGGCTGTTTTTGCTTACAAGTGAATAAAGTGAGCACAAAAGCGGCGTTAACGCCGCTTTTTATACTAAGTAACTTTTCTATTTAGATTTAGCTTTTCACCATAAACAGCACGCCGAGCGTGTTTGGTCCGCAATGCGAGCTGATTGTGCAGCTTGCATCCGTGTCGTGAATTTCTTTAAACGGCTGCAATTCGCGGATACGTGCGATAACGCGTTCGATCAGCTGCGGGTCGTCCATGATGGAGTGTGTAACAAAAACACGGTCAAGGATGATGTCCGTTCGATCTTTCAATTGGTCGTCGACATACTTCATGAGCGCGCCTTCGAACTTGCCAATATATTTTTTGCCAACGATCATACTGCCTTGGCGATCATTCTTCACAATGATGGTGGGCTTGATGTTGAGCATTGCAGCTCCAATCTGTGTAATGCTGCTGCAGCGCCCGCCGGCGCGCATAAATTCGAGCGTATCGAGCACGAAACTTGCACTTGTATGCGGTGCAAGGGCGGTAACTTCTTCCACGATCTGTTCGATCGGCACATCCTTTTTAATCCGTTCGCCGGCTTCGCAGACAAGCAAACCAAATCCGGTGGAAAGCGAGCAGGAGTCAATGACGAACACACGGCCTTTGTCTGAAAGCATGTTCGCTGCAATTCGCGCGTTCTGATAGCAGGAAGACAGCCCGGAACCAAGCGAGATATGGATCACGTCGTTGCCGTCCTCTAAAAACGGTGTAAAGTATTCAACATATTCTTCCGGGTTGATGGCCGCCGTCCGGGGCAGGAGCTTGTTGTCCCACCAGGCTCTATAGATTTCACCGGCGGTGATGTCCACGCCGTCGGTATATTGTTTTCCGTCAAGAATGATATGGAGCGGATACAGAGAGACATGATAGCGTTCTTTTAGTTCGCTGCCGATGTCGCAAGGTGTGTCAGCGCTCAATAAGATCTTTTTTTCAGGCATATCGTGTGTACCCCCTTTGATTACGGATGTTCTATTCTAGCAAATGAAGTTTCACCCAGTCAATTCACATAAATCCGTTATTGGTAAATTGGGCATTGCGAAGCAATACGAGACAAGCACATATGTTTATTAAACAACAGAATCAGGCGTATGACAATATATAAAACTACACTATAAGTATATTTATTGCTCGGACACACGTTCAATCAAATACAGATTTGAGCCAAAATCGCAAAGCATGCGGATCTGATTTGTGTATCCCGTCCCAATAAACTGATTGTTCAGTCGCACTCCCTGCATCAGCGTTTTGCCGCTGGCTTCATATGTTTCTACGCAATCCGTCAGTGCATACAGCCGATCAAGCCAACGCAAAATCGGACCATTCGGGTTCGCGTCGAACGGTAAAATATGCTTGATAAGCGAACCGAAACGACGGACGAAAATTCGCTGTGGTTTCGTCTGAAAATGATAGACGGTTTCCTTGTTCAATCCTGAAAGCGGCAAAGTATCATTTCCTTCGGCAGCATGCACCATGGTCTGAAACGAGCCGGCAATCGATTCCGACGATTCCGGATTGACACACTGCCAATAAACCTTATTATCTTTTTCCGATGCATGCCGGATCATACGCCCATATTGGAATAATCGGCGATGCGCCTTGTAAAAAGCAATCTGATCGCGAACTTCTTTTCGTTCCAACCGGGTCAGATGCTTCAAGTCCAATTCGTAACCAAGACAGCCGAAACTTGCAACGTTGAACCGCGTGGCCAAAGAGGTTTCGCGCAGGGTTTGCTGATTTGGTGCGGCGGATACGTGTGCGCCCATCGTCGAAAGCGGATAGAGATAGCTAAGGCCACCCTGAATGGAGAGTCGCTCGATTGGGTCGGTGTCGTCACTGGACCAAACCTGCGGAGAAAAGCAAAGCATACCGAGGTCGAACCGATTGCCGCCGCTGGAGCAGGATTCAAAAAGAATATGCGGGCGCGCATGAAAAATGCGTGTTAAAACGTCATATAAACCGTTGATGTATCGGTGATAAAATTCGCCCTGTGTATGTAACAGCGGGGAATACGCATCGCTGATGTGGCGATTCATGTCCCACTTTACATAATCAATTCCCGCGTCGTCCAAAATAAGGCCGACATTTTCTACAATATAGTCGCGAACAACCGGATTACAAAGATCGAGTACAAGCTGGTTCCGCCCGAAAAGCGCGTTTCTACCCGGCGTTGCGACCGCGTATTCGGGGTGTTCACGAAACAGGTCGCTGTCGGGATTCACCATCTCCGGCTCAAACCAAAGGCCAAATTTCATACCGAGTGAGTGAATGTCGTTGGCAAAGGATCGCATACCCCGGGGTAACTTTTTTTTATTGATTCGATAGTCGCCGAGACCCGCTTTGTCGTTGTCCCGATCACCGAACCACCCGTCGTCGAGCACAAACATCTCGACGCCGAGCCGCCTTGCCTGCCGCGCAAGACGGAGAAGTTTACTCCGGGTGAACCGAAAAAAACTGGATTCCCAGTTGTTGATCAAAACGGGGCGCTCCATGCCTTTCCAGTCACTGCGGACGATATGGCGGTTGATGAAATCATGAAAATGCGCGCTCATGCCATTGAAACCCCGATTGGAAAACGTCATGATGGCCTCCGGCGTTTCAAAGCGGTCGCCAGTGGCAAGCGGCCACTCAAAGCAAAACGGATTGATGCCAAGCTGGACGCGTACGAGATCGGTCGGACTGAGTTCAACCAATCCGTAATGATTCCCGCTGTAGACAAGATTGAAACCGTAGACGTTGCCATGCGACTCTGTCGTATTGTTTTCATACAGCAAAAAACCGGGGTTATGACGATTGCTGGAAGCGCCCGTTGTGGATGAGTTTACAAACTGACCGTACTGCAGTTTACGGTCGTGGCGATGCGTTTCCTTTATCCATGCGCCGTCGAAGGTAACGAGAGAGTCGCCGTGATTTTCAAGGTCAAGCTGCATGCTCATCAGCCTGCGAATGACGATCTGTGACGTGCTGTCGTTCACCAAAACAACGCGTCGTGTCATTACGTCCGTTTCGTAAAAGACAGTGTAATACATCAATAGTCGTATGCCGCCGCCACAATCCTTTAGCGTGACTTCAAGCGTCTCGGCGTCATCACTGTCGCCATAGGCGGAAGGCAGAGTCTCTGGCGCGACACAGCCCTTTACGATGCGATGCGAATCGTACGAAAAGTCTGTTCGGAACGTTCCGTCGCCAAGCTTAATTTCAGCGGGCGTCTGTCGGTAATCGCCGCAGCCGACACCGGACCATTCCAGCAGTACGTTGTCAAGCGAATAGGCGGGGTCGCGTTCAGCATCGTACAATACGGCGCTGCCATGCTGAATATTCTGTTTATAAATCAATGAATCAATCGGTCCGCGGTCGATTCTTACGCCGTAATATACATGCTCCAAATGTTGAAAATCATTGATACGCATGATGTAGCTTGTAGACTTCGTTTCCATATAGAAGATGGAGGATTGTTCAACAATCATGATGATACCTCTCTGTTGAAATTGTTACATATGGGTGTGATTATTAAAGCTAGCTCTATTTTAACTAATGGAAATTGATGCGTCAACGAAACACGAAGGAAACAGGCGAACGGCCTGCTTCAGGCGACGAAAAAATACAGATTAAATCGCGTGTGTTGATAAACTGAATTATTTTAAGCCAAACAAAATATATAATTTAAATTGCGTTGACAAAGCCGGAAAGAATCATCAAAATGGGTGCATAAACAGGAAGGGATGTAAGGGAAAGTGGAGACACAGCTGAAAAAGAAATATGGTCTTTTCACCGCTATTTCGATGGTTGTTGGGATTGTCATCGGGAGCGGTGTTTTTTTTAAGGCCGAGAAAATACTCAATGTGACCGGCGGCGATTTACCGCTCGGTATTCTTGCCTGGGTCATCGGCGGCGTGATCATGATGGTTTGTTCCTATGTATTTGCCGTCATGGCGACAAAGTACGAATATGTCAACGGCGTCGTCGACTATTCCGAAGTGACTGTCGGAAAAAAGTACGGCTATATGATGGGATGGTTTTTTGCAACCATTTACTATCCAACGCTTACAAGTGTGCTGGCCTGGGTGTCCGCGCGCTATACCGCGGTGCTGTTCAATTGGTCTATCGTAGGGCCGGAATGCATGGCTATTGCCGCATTTTATTTGATTGCAAGTTTTGCCGTAAACGCTCTTTCACCGAAGATTGCGGGCAAATTTCAGGTGACGACGACCGTGATTAAGCTGATTCCTTTGTTGTTAATGGGCATCGTCGGCTGCATTGTTGGCTTTACAAACGGCATGACCGTAGATAACTTCAGCCATGCGGTAGCACAGGTATCGTCCACAAGCGGCGCGCTGCTTTCGGCGGTTTGCGCAACTGCATTTGCATACGAAGGGTGGGTCATTGCAACGAGCATCAACGCAGAATTGCGCGACGCAAAGAAGAATCTTCCAATCGCACTGGTTCTCGGCGCATTGATCGTTATCGTTGTTTATATTCTGTATTATGTCGGTCTGGCGGGCGTCGTTAGCAACGAGACCTTAATGGAGAACGGGCAGGAAGGCGCAAGAATCGCGTTTGCAACGCTATTCTCAAATGTCGGTGGAACGTTGCTGTTCGTGTTCGTCATCATTTCGTGTCTCGGAACGCTTAACGGCTTAATGATGGGATGCACCCGCGGGTTTTATTCGCTTGCGGCGCGCAATGTCGGCCCAAACCCGGAAATGTACAAGGAAGTCAGCCCGAATACGAACATGGCAACCAATTCGTCCGCAATCGGCTTGTTGCTTGCGGGCGCCTGGCTTTTGTATTTCTACGGCGCAAATTTGACAAGTCCCTGGTTCGGTCCGCTGTGCTTTGATTCTTCTGAGCTTCCGATCATTACGGTTTATGCCATGTACATACCGATGTTTATCATGTTCATGTTAAAAGAAAAGAATCTAAACTGGTTTAATCGCATCATGATGCCGATCCTCGGCGTGCTTGGATGCCTGTTCATGGTTTATGCTGCAATCATTTCACACAAAATGGCGGTCGTTTGGTATCTGGTCATCTTTGTGGTGATCATGATTGTCGGCGCGTTTTTTGGTAAGACCAAACAGCTTGAAATCGAAGCATAAGAATAACACTTGATTGCAAAACAGCCCGCCTGTAATACAGACGGGCTGTCGTTTTGCTTTTTTGTAATTCAATCCCGGTACGGGTGGTTTTTTAATTCAGAAGCGCGCAGCTTGTGTTCGCTTTTTGCGGTGCTGCGCCAACCGAGATTGCCCATAAGAAAGTAGAGTTTCTTTGGAAAGGGTATTTCAATCGATGCATCCTGCGGCGATATAGAGGAGTTTGAAAGAATGTCGTCGCGCATTTGATCGAACACCGCGGCGATTGAACCCATTGTCGAACGCATAAACTGCGCTTCCTTTGCGCCGAGCACCATGCCACCGCCGCCGATTAAGAGACTGAAACGATATTCTGTGCCGATCGCTTTTGAAAAGCTTTTGATTACGCGTGCGGCTTCTTCGTTGATTTCCGGTTCCGGAAAGCCGCAGTTGATTACGGCGTAAATCTTTTTAGGTTTGCGTTCTTCGATATGCTGTTTAGCATACATGTCATAGTCCTGCAAAAAACGCATCAAAAGCCCCGGCAGACAGAAGAAGTACAGAGGGAATGTAAAAATCAGTGCGTCGGACGACAGCATTTTCTCGAAATCAGCCTCACAAGTATCATGCAGGATACTTGTGCGTGCGTTCACGCGGTGTATTGCAATATCTTCACTGGCAATCTGCTTTTGTTCAAGATTGGTGAAATATTCCGAAAGAGTACGGTCTTTGCGAGCTTTCGGACTCCCACAGATCAGCGTTACGGTTTTCAACAAGTCACTCATAGCAAACCTCCGATACGTTCGGTCGGAATATTTTGAATTGTCTGTATCAGCGTTTCGTCATCGTAATAAACGATTGCTTCCACATTGCTGCGATGTTTTTTTGTAATGTCACAAAACAATGCCGCGTTGTCCTGCGAAACGGCTTCACCATACCCAATCATAAGCTGTTGCGGATAATCGCGGTAGCGGGGTGGATGCATGGTCGAACCGTCGGGGCGCGTCATGAAAAACGGCAGCATATTGGGCAGCCAACGGTCAATCACGTCCTTTATGTTTGCCGAAAATTGGCCGAACACGACGGGACTGAGATATACAACCAGATCGCTGTTGATTGCGGTTCGATTGATTTCACCGATTCCATCAGAAACGATGCATTCGCCCGGCTTTTGCACCCAGCAACCAAAACAGCCGCCACAAGAACGGAGCATGCCGCGATTGATTGCGGTGTGCGAAACTTTGTATCCGGCGTTTTCCAACGTGGCGGCGGTTACGCAATATAACTGCTTAAAAGTACCGGTATGATAGTCTTCGTCAGATATGATATATGCCTGCATAAAGCAACCTGCTTTCGTATATACTCTATTTTAAAGGTAGTAAAGCGCGCATGTCCTGTCAAGTAAAATATCGTTTACAATAGAACATTTAATAATATATAGAATGCGGTGCTATCCTTGTGCATCGAAGTCGGATACGGTATAATGTGTTGCAATATCGGAGGGAAAACTGCATGAGTGTTCAAGATTTAGCAAAGAAAGCAAAGACCGCTTCAGGCGCGCTGGCAATTACATCGTCAAAGGTACGCAACACCGCGCTGGCGGCGATGGCAGACGCACTGGCTGCGCATGCGGACGAAATTCTTGCTGCAAACGCATTGGATGTGAAAGCCGCAAAAGATAACGGTGTAAAATCGTCGTTTGTCGACCGGTTGACTCTGGATAAACAACGTATTGAAGGCATGGCCAACGGCATGCGTAAGGTTGCGCTGCTCGCCGATCCGATCGGTAAGAGCGACTGCGCTATGACACGCCCGAACGGACTGCGCATTGAAAAGCGTCGCGTACCGCTAGGCGTGATCGGCATCATCTATGAAGCACGTCCAAACGTTACGGCTGATGCAATTGCACTCTGCATCAAATCCGGAAACGCATGCGTCTTGCGCGGCGGATCGGAAGCCGTCCGTTCCAACGCAGCCGTTTGCGACTGCCTGAACGAAGCGGCAGTTCAAAATGGAATTCCCGACGGTGCAATTCAGCTGCTGCGGGATACCGATCGCGCCGCGGCGGGCGAAATGATGCGCCTTAACGGCTTGATCGACGTGTTGATTCCGCGTGGTGGTGCAGGGCTTATTAAGAGTGTTGTTGCGCAGGCGACCGTACCGGTCATTGAAACCGGCGTTGGCGTCTGCCATGTTTATATCGATGAAAGTGCAGACGTTCAGATGGCGACGGAGATCATTGAAAATGCAAAATGTTCCAGACCGTCCGTTTGTAACGCGGCGGAAACGTTGCTCGTTCATGCGGCTGTCGCAAGCGACGCTTTGCCTGCAATCGCCGAACGGTTAAACGCGCGCGGCGTGGAACTGCGTTGCGATGAGCGCGCAAAGGCGTTGATTCCCGGCTCGATTGACGCAACTGAAGAAGACTGGTCGACCGAATACAACGATATGATTCTTTCGATTAAAGTCGTGGACGACATTGACGAAGCCTTTCGGCATATCCAGGCATACGGTACGCATCACAGCGATGCGATCGTAACGGAAAAATATACCGAAGCGGAACGGTTCCTAAATGAGGTGGACTCCGCAGCGGTCTATGTCAATGCGTCGACGCGTTTCACCGATGGTGAAGAGTTTGGTTTTGGCGCAGAAATCGGCATTAGTACGCAAAAATTGCATGCGCGCGGCCCGATGGGACTTGACGAACTGACCACCGTGAAATACGCTGTCCGTGGAGACGGACAAATCCGCTAACTGGAGATAATATTTAAATGGCAATCAAACTCATCGCACTGGATATCGATGGAACGCTGACAAGCATAGCGCAACAGGTCAGCGAAAAGAATCGCCGGGCGATTAAGGCGGCGATGGACGCAGGCGTCATCGTCACCATTGCAACCGGCAGAGGCTGCATTGCAACGCGTCCTATATGGAAACTGACGGACATTCACGGTCCGTCTATCCAATACGGCGGAGCGTTGACGGTTGACGTCGATACGGAATCGATCATCACCATGCATGAACTCGACCCCAATCTGATTCAAGAAGTTTTAGAGTTCTCAACTGATATCGGCATCCATGCGCAGATTTATGTGAACGACGTCGTTATCTTTGAAAAGCCGAGCCCGTTTGCGGAAAAATATATCAAACGGCACTCGTTGCCATACGAAATCGACCCTGACGTCCGCAAAAAGACGTTTCACAACGTTCCGAAAATTCTTGCGTTTTCAGAGGTTTCTCAACAGGACGAAATGCTGGAAGCCTATCGCAAACAGTTTATGGGTAAAGCACAGGTTTCGCGCTCAATGCCGGGTTATATCGAAATCAATTGTCTGAACACGACAAAGGGCACCGCGCTGGCCGAACTTGCGAGCAAACTTGACATTGCGCAGGCGGACGTGGCGGCAGTTGGCGATAATTATCTCGACCAGGAGATGATTGAGTGGGCCGGTACCGGTGTATGTGTTGAAAACGGTGCAGAATCGGTCAAACAAATTGCGGATTTAGTCATCCCGCATTGCGACGACGACGGCGTGGCATATTTTATTGAACACTACGTGCTATAAATCTAATATTAAATCATATTAAGATTACCGGACAGGAACTGAGGAGGTTTGGGATTATGTATTCCATCGGCGTTGATATTGGGGGAAGCAAAATTGCGGCGGGTATTGTGGACGAGCAAATGCGGCTTGTCACAAAAAAGGCCATGCCGTTTCCGCACACTGGCGATCCAATGGATTCTGTGAAAGTCATCACAACGTTGATCGACTCACTTGTGGCTGAAAACAATCTGGATATGAAGGACGCCTGCAGCATTGGCCTTGCGGTCCCTGGCAGCATCGATTATGAAGGATGCAAAATCATCGATGCACACAATCTGGATTATCACGATTTTCCACTCGGTTCGCTGATTATGGAGCGTTATCCGGCATGCGACATCTATGTTGAAAACGATGCAAACGCGGCCGCGCTTGCAGAATATTACTGCGGCGCATTCCGTGGATATTCGTCCGGCCTTCTGATTACGATCGGAACAGGCATTGGCGGCGGGCTTGTGCTGAACGGTAAATTATTCATTGGCGGATTGAAAAACGGGTTTGAGTTTGGCCACGGCACGCTGGTGTTCGGCGGCGAACCCTGTACATGCGGACACAAAGGTTGCATTGAGGCATACTGCTCGGCGGCAGCGCTTGTGCGCGAAGGCCGAAAGGCTGCGGAAGCTCACCACGAAAGCATGATGTATATGCGTGCGAAAGGTGATTTGACGAAGATCAATGCAAAACTCGTTATGGATTGTGCCCGCGAAAAAGACGCAACGGCGATGGATATCTATCAGAAATTTACGGATTATCTCGGCGCTACAGCGTGCACGGCGATTGCGCTGTTCGATCCGGAAGTCATTGCGTTCGGCGGCGGCGTCAGCAACGACGGCGAATTTTTGCTCAGCCCGATTCGAGAATACGCAAAGAAATATGCATTCTTCCGCAAACACGCAAAAATCGTCGTTGCCGAAATGCGCAACGATGCGGGCATTGTCGGCGCGGCCATGCTGTTTAAACAAAAGCAAGCATAAAAGAGTGGTCAAGCGGATTGCGGACAAAGAAGAAAAGGCAAGTATCGCTTCGGAAATTTTAAATGATTTGCCGGAGTGGTTCGGAATCCCGGAAAGCACCGCGCAATATGTGCGTGAAAGCCGTGAAATGCCATTTTGGGCATGTTTTGACAAGTTTGAGCCAGTAGGCTTTATCGCACTAAAACAAACAAGCGACTATACGGCGGAAATATTCGTAACAGGTGTGAAAAAAAGAGTTCACAGGCAGGGGATTGGCAGAAAATTATTCGAGTCTTTTCACCAATTCGCCAAAGAAGCCGGATACGAATTCATTCAGGTCAAGACCGTCGACGCCGGGCATTACGACGAGTATGATCGCACCCGCGCATTTTATGGAGGCCTCGGTTTTCGCAAACTGGAAGTCTTTCCGGAACTTTGGGACGCGCACAATCCTTGCCTTGTTATGATTATGGCGGTCAAATAAAAAAGCGCAACGCGCTAACCAAAATACTGTATTGAGATATAGATAAGGAGCCAATTTCTTGGCTCCTTTACATTTCCCGTCCGTCAAGCCTTTCTGATGGTGCCCTATCCATCGGAAAGTAGTTATGAAGTTACGTAGTAGTTCGGTTACGCGGTTTAAGGAGGAAATCGGTAATGAAAAAACGAACATAACGGACGGAAACCTATATGCTTTTCTTATTATATGTTCAGTATAGCATCGCAATTATGCAATTGCAAGCTTGAAAGCGTAACGGATTGTGTCAAATTTATTGCATATCTGTGAATGTTGGCGTAAAATCGGCATTTGCCGAGTCGCGCCGCTGAATCAAAATGTTGTGGAGACCAATGGACAACGCATACGATATAGCCCGTTCATACTCGCGTGCGGTGATTTTTCGGTTCAACGGAAAGTCTGTTACATCTATTTGTGGTGTAAACTGGCTCATGAGTGAGACGTGCATATCAAGCGGAAAGTGCGTAACAATTTCGTCCAATACGCGGCGTGTATCATCTACACAATTTGGCAGCACAAGATGACGGATCACAAGACCTTTTTGCGCTATACCGTTATTCGATACGGCCAGTCCGCCGACTTGCCGATACATTTCCTGTATCGCGGCAAGCGCGACGGAATGATAATCCGTTGCGTTTGAAAAACGAGAAGACAAAGTGTCAGATACATACTTAAAATCCGGAAGATAAATATCGACAAGTCCATCAAGCATCTTCAGCGTTTCAACAAGCTCATATCCGCTTGTATTATAAACGACAGGAATACGCAACCCGCATTTATTTGCATGGCGAAGGCTGTCTGCAACCTGCGGTACATACGGTGCGGCGGTGACGAGATTGATATTATGCGCGCCCTGTGATTGTAACGTAAGGTAGCTATCGGTAAGTTCGTCGACTGTATAGATTTTTCCGACGCCGCCGTCTCGAATATCGTGATTTTGACAGTAGACACAACCAAGGTTGCAGCCGGAGAAGAAGACCGCGCCGGAACCGCTTGAGCCGCTGATGAATGGTTCCTCCCAGAAGTGCAGCATTGTTTTTGCTACGCGAATATTGGCGTCGGCCCCGCAGAATCCAAACGAGACGGTGCGATCAAATCCGCACCGTCTCGGGCATAGATTGCAATTTTTTAAGCTTTGCATCATCCGAATATGCGACGCGCATTCACAAAGTTTCGCGTCCAGTATGAGGTTGAGATGCTGCTTTTACGCACTTCACCGGAGCTCGAAGACGCATGAATGAACGTTCCGCCGCCAGCATAGATGCCGGTATGGCTCACACGGGTGGACGTATCGTTCTTGAAGAACAACAGGTCGCCTTTTTTCAGGTCGCTGATCGAAGTGATTTCCGTCCACGAACTTACCGCCGAGAAGCCGGCCGCGCTATAGCGGCTTGTGCTGACGCCGCATGTGCGCAGGCAGAAATAAACGAGGCCGGAACAGTCGAATCCTTTTGCGGGGCTTTCTTCCGACCAGGAGTATGGATAACCCAACATTGCAGTCGCAACAGAGATCAAGCCGTCGGCACTGTACGATGCGCTATAGGACGGCGTACCGCTGGACGAACTGCTCGACGAAGATGAGCTGCTGTCCGTACTGGACGAACTACTCGAACTACTGGAACTACTCGACGAGCTGCTGCTCGAACTCGATGAGCTGGAAGAACTGCTCGACGACGACGTTGGTTTCTTTGTGGCTTTCGGTGTCGGGGACGGCGTCGGCGTCGGGTCAATCTTCGGCCTAGCATCCGGCGAATAGAGTAAATCTCGATCGGAGACGTTAAAAACGCCGTCAACAGACAGATTGTTTTTCGTTTGGAACGCACGCAGGGAATCTTCGGTAGCAACGCCAAAATAACCGTTGACCTTGCTTTCGTAATAGCCAAGCTCGTTCAGGCGCGATTGCATGCTTTCGACATCGGTCCCGCTATCACCAAGCTTGATTTCGTATGCAACGGCTTCATCACTGAAAAGATATTCCTGCAGTTCGCTTGTAGCGATGCCGTCCATGTCGTCGTCGATTGTTCGCTGTACAAGCGATACGGCGACCGTCGTAGCCGAGTTGTAATGCGTTGTTGGTTCGTCGGAATCAAGATAGCCGAGTTCCATCAATCGCGTTTGAAGCTGTTCTACCGTCGGATAATCGTCGTCCTCCTGCAAAATAGTATATTGTGAAACGAGGACTCCGTTCGTCGGTTCAGCGGAAGGCGAGGGTGCTTCGTCCGCACAAACGGGAGCGAGAACAGCCGCTTCAAATGGAATCGGCGTCGGGGTGACAAGGTTGTAGTCAGGTTGCGCAACGGCAACGTATACCGCATTTGCTCCGGAAAAATGATTGATTGCAAGCGGAATCAGCACAAAACCGACGGCGGCTGCGCTGAGAATGGTCAATATCCATGTGCGCGCGGCGGCGGGAAAAAGGTGACCGCCCGAGCGTTTTTTACCTGAGTTTAATCGTGGAGGATTCAATCGTTACACCTCAAATAATTTCTGTGTTGACTCTTTGATCATACGTTTATGATGCCTGCTTTCATTATACCGACCATTTACAGGTTTGAGTTTGAACATTCTGCGAATTTGGCCGTAGAATATTACATGAATTTGTACGCCAGCTCCTAGATTTCGTCACGTTTTCTCACTGTGGCTACGCGATTGCGCTTTTGCTTTTACATGCGTGCTATGGTATGATTATTTGTCAAAATATTGGAGTAAAACGATGGCACTGATACACGCACAGGAACTGACAAAAAGCTTTGGTGAGCGGACGCTGTTTTCCGATGTTGCATTCGACGTGTTCGAACAGGACCATATCGGCCTTGTTGGCGTAAACGGATGCGGAAAAAGTACGCTTCTTCGCATGATTGCAGGCGCCGAGCCCCACGACGGCACGGGTCAGCTTGCTATTAACAAAAGCGCAAACGTCGCGCTGCTTGACCAGTCACCCGATTGGCCGGAAGGCATGAGCCTTTATGACGCGGTGCTGGAAGCATCCGGCAAGTGGATGCAGATTGAACGCGAACTGCATGAGATTGTTGAACGCATTGAGCAGAGCGATTCCGTTTCCGACGCATTGATACGCAAACAAGCGGACCTGCAGGAGCGTTATCAATCCGGCGGTGGCCTGACCTATCGCGCGCGAACAAGATCTACGCTGCTAGGTCTCGGCTTTTCGGAAGAGGAGCTGGAGCGTCCGGTTTCGGTCATGAGCGGCGGACAAATGCGCAAAGCCGCGCTTGCAAAAATATTGATGTCCGATGCGGATTTGCTGCTTCTGGACGAACCGACAAACCACTTGGACATCGCTTCGCTGGAATGGCTCGAAGCCTATTTAACGACGTTTCGCGGTGCATATATTGTCATTTCGCATGACCGTTATTTTTTGGATAAGGTTTGCAACCGCATACTGGAGCTGGAAAACGGAAGCATGCATCTGTACGCAGGCAACTATTCGCGTTCCATGGAAAAGAAGATGGACGAACGAGAATTTGCCATGCGTAAATATAAAAACTCACTGCGCGAAATCAAGCGTATCGAGGGCATTATTGAACAGCAAAAACGATGGAACCGAGCGCGAAACTATGTGACGATCGCATCAAAGCAAAAGCAAATTGAGCGCATTAAAAGCACGCTGGCCAAACCTGAAGAGGAACCGAACGCAATCCACTTTCATTTGCACGCGGATGCACTGACGGCAAACGAAGTCGTTATCTGCAAAGATCTGTCAAAACGTTTCGACGGTCGTGTTCTGTTTCAAAATCTCAACCTGCTTGTTCGACGGGATGAACGGGTTTGCCTGCTTGGCGCAAACGGATGCGGCAAAACAACACTGTTGAAAATATTGACAAACAGGGTAGAGCCGGACGCGGGCAGTTACAAACTCGGCTCCAATGTTCACGTTGGCTATTACGAACAGGGTTCGGTCCGCCCGAACGATCCGCGGACGATTGTGGAAGCACTCAACGCCGCATTTCCGCGATATGACCAACGACAATTGCGCAACATGCTCGGCTCGTTCCTGTTTCGCGGCGACGACGTGTTTAAGCGCGTCAGCGAGCTCAGCGGCGGCGAATTTGCGCGCATCCAGCTGCTGAAACTAATGCTGTCTGGCAGCAACGTGCTCTTTTTGGACGAACCGACGAACCATCTTGATATTCCATCTTGCGAAGCGCTGGAGGATACTTTAAACGAGTATGGCGGAACGATGCTGATCGTCACGCACGACCGCTATCTTGCAAACCGTATCGCCGACCGCATCATCATTATGGACAACGACGGCATCCGAGAATTCGAAGGCGACTGGGACGCATACAAGGAATTTCTGGCTGAAAGCGCCGCGTCGCCGGAAAAAGAAACAGCACAGCCGAAAAACAGCTATGTGCAGGCAAAGGAACGCAAGGCGGCGATCAACCGCGCAAAAGGCGCGTTAAAGCGCGCGGAAGCCGATGTGAAAGAGGCGGAAGAAACACTTGCGGTACTCGAAGAACGCGCCTGTTCACCGGAACTTGCAAGCGATTTTGAAAAAGCAAACGCGGTCTATGCCGAAATGGAAGCCCAGCGACACCACGTTGAAAAAAGCTATACCGAATGGGAACAGGCCGAAGCGGCGTATGCAAACCTGCTTACGGAGGATGAAGAATAGTATGGAATATTCCAAATTTACACTGGGTCTTCGATTCGCAATGACGAGCGATGCTGACCTCACGGCTGAGGATTGCTGGAATATCGTATTTTCCGAAGTTCCGGTTACGCATATCAATAAGGCACATTTGTTCGGCGCGATGGATGATGTTGCAAAAGCAGAATCCGAAAAAGCATACGTCTGCATGTTTTCCAATATTCCGCTTGGTGTGGGGAAAGAACTATACACACAGCTGAGAAGAAAACCATATTTACTGTCGTTTTTAACGATCTATAAACCGTTTATCCAAAACAATCTTGTTGAAAAGTGCGGGAATCCGGCGTATATCGGCGAAGTGCAGGAAGACGGCACGGTGACAGACGGCGACGTTGCATTCGGTACGATGCACTTTACCGGAACCGAACCGGAGCTTTGTGAAAAGGCAAACGGGTGCAAACGAATTCTGATTGCGCCGGACGCCTGGGAAGGCAAGTTTACGTCCGCTGACGCGGTTCGCCACATGCTCCGCTCGGCTGCGCGTAACATACCGAAGGCAAACATTCAAACGCAACTGATTGCAGACGGCGGCCGCGGTACACTGGATGCGCTCGTCTGCTCGGTTAACGGCAGATATATGCTTGGGACGATTGAAGAGTCGGACGGAACAAAAACGGATGTTCGATATGGCATATTACCAAACGAAACAATCGTTATGGAGTCTGAACCGCTGACCAAAGCACAGCTGGAACTTGCGCTGACGATGCCGCAGAATCGTGGTTTTCAACATTATATACTTGGCGCAGGTAGTGGCGTTTTGCCGGAGGATGTTCCGGACGGTGTTTTTGCAACGGTGCTTGGCAAGCGAATCCCGGCTTCGCGGAAAAACAGCTCACAAATCGAATACCGTAACGGCACTGAGACCGTTCTGGACGTATGTGAATTCGATTTCACGCTAAGTAAAGCAGACTGGCTGATTGTGCTCACACGCATGCAGGATGAAAATGCATCTTTGCAGGACTCGACGACCGATACGCTGCTGTTTCACTGCAACGGACTAAAAAAACACGCGGCTGTGCTTGCCTTTATGGACGACGGACGCTTTTTTGCAAAGTTTGACAACGACCCGCCAAAACCGCTTTCGAGCCGGTCTTTTGACGAAGCCGCTGACGAGATGTTCCGCAACATTCAAAATTTTCCGGTGGCGAGTCTGCCGTTTTTCTACCGTATTCCAACTGCGCTTTTGGGTAAAATGTAGACAATTCTAAACAAATTCCGTCCGGTGGATGCAACGTCGCCGTCGGACGCGTATACTTAAGATATGTAATAATATAATTCGGAGGACGCCTGTGCTATGAGAATGGTTGATATCATTGAAAAGAAGGTCAACCGCGAAGAACTTTCAACCGAAGAAATCCGGTTCGTGGTGGAAGGTTATGTCGATGGTGCGATACCCGATTACCAGATGTCCGCGCTGTTAATGTCGATTGTACTCAACGACATGAACGAGCGCGAGGCGGCGGATTTGACACTCGCTATGATGCGCTCCGGCGACACGGTCGATTTAAGTGATCTTCCCGGTATAAAAGTAGACAAACATTCATCCGGCGGCGTTGGCGATACGACGACGCTGGTAATTGCGCCGCTCGTTGCGGCGTGCGGCGGGACGGTTGCAAAGATGTCCGGTCGCGGTCTCGCGTTTTCCGGCGGGACGCTGGACAAACTTGAATCAATCCCCGGCGTAAATATCGCTCAACCCATCGACCGCTTTAAAGAGATCGTCCGCAAAACCGGCGTATGCGTTATCGGGCAAACGGGTAACCTTGTACCTGCTGATAAAAAGATGTATGCGCTGCGCGACGTGACCGGCACTGTACAAAGCGTGCCGCTGATTGCCGCGAGCATCATGAGTAAAAAACTTGCCGCAGGATCGGATGCAATCGTGCTGGACGTAAAAGTCGGCAGCGGTGCGTTTATGAAAACGGTGGACGACGCACGGCGGCTTGCCGAGCTCATGGTCAAAATGGGTAAAGTGTTGCAGCGCGAGGTCGTGGCGGTCGTAACGGACATGAACCAGCCGCTCGGACTTTCCGTCGGCAACGCGCTGGAAGCGCGCGAGGCGGTGCAGCTGCTCTCCGGCATGGTACCGGAAGGCGATGCTTTGTACGAAGTCTGCATGCTGCTTGGCACGCAGATGCTGCGCCTCTCTAAACTTGCCAAATCGGATGATGAAGCCCGCACAAAGTTAAAGCACGCCATTGACAGCGGCAAAGGCCTTGAAAAGCTGCGCGCCATGATTCACGAGCTTGGCGGCGACGAAACACTGCTGACGCCGGAAGGCATGGACACGCTCTGTAAAGTAAAACGGCAGGTTCCCGTTCTCACAGATCAAAGCGGTCATGTAATCGGCATGCAAGCGGAACTGATCGGCCGCGCGGCGCAGGTGCTTGGCGCAGGCCGCGAAACCAAAGCGGACGTAATCGACCCTGCGGTCGGCCTTATCATGCATAAGCGCGTTGGAGATGCGATTGAACAAGGTGAAGCAATCTGCACGCTGTACGTCAACGACGACAAAGCGCTGAACGATGCAATCGAGACCATGAAGCAGGCGGTGGAAATCGGCGACAAGCCGGATCACATAGCCCCGATGGTATATGATGTAATCCGATAAATGAAACGAAATAAAACACAAACGGGGAGTGCCAATTGAAACAACTCATCGCAATCGACGGAAACAGCCTGATGCATCGTGCATTTTATGCGCTGCCGCCTATGACCACGCGGGAAGGTTTTCCCACCAACGCGCTGCACGGTTTTTTTAGCATGCTGTTTAAGCTGACCGAGCGCAAGCCGGATTATCTGGTGGTTGCGTTTGACATGCACGGGCCGACATTCCGACACGAACAATATGAAGAATATAAAGCGGGACGACGCGAAACACCGGACGATCTCCGGCTGCAATTTCCCGTGCTTAAAGAGCTGCTTAAAGAGATGGGTATCGCCGTTTGCGAAACGCCGAAATATGAAGCCGACGACATCCTCGGCACGTTTACAAAGCGCTGCGAAAAAGAAGGCGTGGACGCTTTGCTTGTTACGGGCGATCGCGACGCGCTGCAGCTTATTGGCGAACATACACATGTGCTCCTGACTAAAAAAGGAATCAGTGACACCGTTGAGTTCGACGCCGCACTTCTGAAGGATAATTACGGACTGGAACCCGACCGCATGCGCGATCTCAAGGGATTGATGGGTGATAATTCCGACAACATTCCCGGCATCCCCGGCGTTGGAGAAAAAACAGCTCTCAAGTTGCTTGACCAGTATGGTACGATCGACGGTGTGCTTTCGCACGCAGATGAAATCAAAGGCAAGCTCGGCGAAAAGGTGCGCGACAACGCAGACTCTGCGCGCATGAGCTATGAAATCGGCACCATCTGCACGGATGCACCGGTTTCGTTGTCGCTGGACGATTGTCACTATGAAGAGGACAATATGTCCGGCGGTCGTAAGAAACTGATCGAACTTGAAATGCGCGGCATTGCTTCCCGCTTGCCGGGTGCCGAGGAAGTCAAACCGGAAGCACCGAAGTGCACTGCAGAACGCGTAGAAATCACGTCCGCAGACGAAGTGGTCAAAGCGCTCGGTAAAGCAAACGATGTGCAGGTGATTGCCGTTGAAGCAGGCGAAACGATCATGTTTGCACTGAATGACAAGCGCTATTACGAAATCGTTCAGGGTGCCGACCTGTTCTCCACGCCTGTTGACGAAACCGAGATCTGGCAGTCGCTGAAACCCGTTTTTGAAAATAAAAAAGCATTGGTGCTCGCGTTTGACACAAAGCGTTTGCGCCATATGCTGGATCGTTTCGGAATTGCGCTGAAAGCGCAGGTGTTTGACGCGATGATTGCGGATTACCTGCTGGATGCGACGCGACCTGCACCGACGTTTACCGTGCTTTGCGAGCGGTTCGACCCGAACTGCAAACCGAACGCGGCCATTCTGTTTATGCTCAAGGAGAGTATGTTACGCCGGCTGGAGCAGGCGAACGTGACCAAGCTATATGAGGAAATGGAACTTCCGCTTTCCTATGTACTCTATGATATGGAGCGCGTCGGATTCTATGCCGACGAAGCAATCTTGAAAGATTTGCAAGCCAAGTTCAATGAACAGATAGAAGTCCTTGCCAAACAGATTTTTGATTTGACAGGCGAAACATTCAACATTCTTTCGCCAAAGCAACTCGGCGACGTGTTGTTTAATAAGCTGGGTTTGCCGACCGGTCGCAAGACAAAGTCCGGTTACTCTACGGATGCGGACACGCTGGAAACGATCCGCGACCGACATCCTGCCGTGGCGCTGATTCTCGAATATCGCTTTATAACGAAGCTAAAGAGCACGTTTGTCGACGGTCTATTGAATGTGCGGGATCAGGATGACGGACGCGTGCGCACCCAGTTTAATCAGTGTGTAACGGCAACGGGACGCATATCCAGCACGGAACCGAACCTGCAGAATATTCCGGTGCGGACAAAGCAGGGTAGAGAGATACGAAAAGCATTTGTCGCATCGGACGGGTGCGTATTGGTTGACGCGGACTATTCGCAGATTGAATTGAGACTGCTGGCGCACATCAGCGGCGACGAAGGTATGATTAAAGCCTTCAACAGCGGCAAGGACATCCACAGAACGACGGCGAGCGAAGTGTTTGAAGTTCCGTTTGACGAGGTGTCCGGAGAGCTCCGAAACGCTGCAAAGGCGGTCAATTTCGGTATCGTATACGGCATCAGTGACTTTGGACTTGCGCGAAATCTTGATATCCCGGTCAAGCGCGCAAGTGAATATAAGAGCATGTATTTTGAGCGGTATCCGCGCGTTAAGGCGTATCTGGACGAAAGCATCGCGTCCGCCAAAAAGATGGGATATGCGACAACAATGTTCGACCGCAGACGCGCCATGCCGGAGCTTAAAAGCTCCAATTACAACACACGTTCGTTTGGCGAACGGGTCGCTATGAACATGCCGATTCAAGGAACGGCCGCTGACATCATAAAACTAGCAATGGTCAAAGTTTCGAAAGAACTCAAAGCACGCGGCTTAAAAACAAAATTAATTTTACAGGTGCACGATGAATTGATATTCGACACGCCAATTTCCGAAAGAGACGAAGTCGTCTTGATGGTGCACGACTGCATGGAGCAGGTCATCAAGCTCAGCGTACCGCTGGACGCGGACGTAAAGGTTGGGAAGAGCTGGTACGAAACCAAATGACACGCGTGCAATACAAGCGCATCGGCCTGACTGGAGGCATCGGCTCGGGTAAAACGACCGCAGCGGAGTTCTTTGCGGCGCTGGGTGTACCTGTTATCAGTGCAGACAAGATTTCACGTAATGCGTTAACAAAAGGCGGCGCATGTTATGATCGCGTGATCGAAACGTTCGGCATGGGAATTTTACATGACGACGGAACCATCGACAGAAAAGCGCTTGCAAATATTATCTTTTCCGACGAAACAAAACGTCGCGCGCTGAACGAAATCGTGCATCCATATGTACTGGAGACGATGTTTAAAGAAGCAAACACGCTGCGTAAAGATCATACAAGCACAATTATGTTATTTGATATCCCGCTGCTTTACGAAAGTGGCATGGATAAGGATATGGATGCGAACATCCTCGTGGTGTGCAATGAAGAAACGCGTATACACCGCATTATGGAACGCGACGGTACGACACGTGAGGCGGCAAAAGCCCGCATCCAATCACAAATGCCGGAAGACGAAAAGCGCGCCATGGCCGACTACATACTGGACAACAATTTTTTGCAGTCCCACTTGAAGAAACAAGTGACAGCACTCTATAAAAAACTAACGGAGTCCGCCTATGCAGCAGACGCTTAACAGAACACATGTAACTCGTAAAAAACACAAAAACCACCGACTCAGTGGATTGCAGATTGCAAGTATCGTTCTGGGTTCGGTGATTTTTCTCTGCTGTACGGCATTTGGCGGATATTTGATCTACGAAAATGCACAGTATAAAAAAGCATTGGCGAATTATCCGACCGCCTATACGGAGTCGATCAAGACTTATTCGGAGGAATACGAACTCGATCCGTATCTCGTGCAGTCCATTATGCGCTGCGAAAGCAGCAATGACCCCGATGCAGTCAGCGAGGCGGGTGCAATCGGTCTTATGCAGATTATGCCGGACACGGGGACGTGGATTGCGCACAAACTGGACATGGACGACGTGTACACCGAAGACATGCTGTATAATCCTGAAACAAATATCGAGTTTGCCTGCTGGTACTTGCGCTTTTTAACCGGACGATTCGAGGGGAACGTTGTGCAGATTGTCGCGGCATATAACGCGGGTCACGGCAGCGTGGAAGGCTGGCTGGAGGACGAGCGATTCTCGGCAAACGGAGAACTCACCAGCATCCCGTTTGAACAAACCGCACGGTATTATGAAAAAGTCATGACCGCATACGAAAACTACACCACGCTCTATCCGGAACTGTTTGTCACCGACGTGATAAGTGCGGTTGAAGCAGGATAGAAAGCGTGCTATACTGAATCAACAATCGCGTTTTAAACGTCGATATCTTAGTATTCTTGGCAGGAGGAATTCATCTTTGCTGGAAATCATTTTAGTCATCGTAATTCTGGTCGTTGATCAGATTAGTAAATATCTCGTTCAATTACACCTTTCGCCGGTCGGCTCTTCACTACCGCTGATCGACGGCGTGTTTCACCTGACCAATGCGCACAATACCGGCGCAGCCTGGGGAATGCTGCCGGGTTTTCGCTGGATGTTCATCCCGCTGACCATTATCGTTTGCGGCATCGTCGTCTATATTTTGATTCGGTTCCATAAGAAATTATGCATCTTTTCACGTATCACGCTTGCGTTGTTATTTGCCGGTGCAATCGGGAACCTGATCGATCGTGTTGCGTTAAGTTATGTGCGTGATATGTTTGATTTCTGTCTGATCAATTTTCCGGTGTTCAATGTTGCGGACAGTTCGCTGACAATCGGCTGCATCCTGCTGGTCATTGACGCGCTGTTCCTCAAAGATCGCTCGATCTTTGAACGGGTAACGTTTCAAAAGAGCGAAAAGAAGAAATCACTCGGCGATGGCAGCGATGCCTAATCAGGAGCCGGAGACAATCGTATGCGACCGCTCACTCCGGCTCGACGCGTTTATCGCGGCAGAGACTGAACTTTCACGCACACAGGCACAAAAGCTGATTCGCGACGGCGCAATTACGCTCAATAGCGAAGCGGTGAAGCCGAATGCAGCGACAGCCCCCGGAGACATTGTTGAAATTCAATATCCCGAACCGGTGGAATGCGACGTTTTACCGGAGAATATTCCGCTGGACGTTTTGTACGAGGATAAAGACCTGCTCGTAGTGAACAAGCCACAGGGCATGGTGGTTCATCCCGCGCCGGGACACCCGAGCGGCACACTGGTAAACGCACTCTTGTATCACATTGCCGATCTTTCCGGCATCGGCGGAGAACTTCGCCCGGGTATCGTCCATCGCATCGATAAGATGACGTCGGGACTACTCGTCGTTGCAAAAAACGATATCGCGCACAAGCGCTTAAGCGAGCAATTTCGCGACCACACGGCGCACAGAAGCTATATTGCGCTTGTTGACGGCAATATCAAACAAGACGACGGAACGGTGGACGCGCCAATTGCGAGACATCCGGTCGACCGCAAGAAGATGGCGATCGTACCCGGAGGGCGTGAAGCGGTTACACACTGGCAGGTTGTTGAGCGATACGGGCAATATACCCTGCTTCGACTGGAGCTTGAAACGGGACGCACACACCAAATTCGCGTACATATGGCGTCTTTGCAACATCCTGTAACGGGAGACGACGTTTACGGCAGATCAAAACTGCCGTTCGGGTTAAAGGGACAAGCGCTGCACGGATACCGACTGACGTTTATCCACCCGCAAAGCGGTAAACCGCTATGTTTTTACGCACCTCCGCCGGATTACTTTATAACTGCGCTGAAAAAAGCGGGCGGGGAACTTTCCGCCGAAGAATTGCTGGAAGGTCTGAAACGACTGGAAGATAAAGGAGAATAGTATGAAACGATCCTTCAAACTATTGGCACTGCTGGCAGCACTTGTGATGCTTTTTAGCACGTTTGCGGGCTGTAAAATGCCGGACGAAACGACTGAAACGCAAACAATCACCATGGAGAGCAATGAAACCGCAATTACGCCGGAACCAACGGCAACGCCGGAACCCACTTTTACCGTAAGCGAGGATGCGGCCGCCGCGTTCGATGCGCTGGATCTGGAAGTTTTTTGCTGGTATGCGACGACGGACGGTTACACCTATCACATGTTTGTCAACGATCCTGAATCGTTCGGAATCGATCCCCCTACGGTTCCAATGACGCTCGGTGAATTTACCGAAGAGGACTCCATGCGTCTTGGCCTGGAGGCGGGCGTATATTTAGAGCAATTGAATGCGATTAATCGCGAAGAACTACCGGAAGACATGCAGTTTTCCTATGACGTTTTGCAACAAATTCTTGTCGATTTTTCGGAAGAGACGGAATTTGAGTACATGTAT
Source organism: Christensenellaceae bacterium (assembly GCA_963665515.1). Taxonomy (GTDB): domain Bacteria; phylum Bacillota; class Clostridia; order Christensenellales; family CAG-138; genus UBA7703. The sequence continues at coordinate 2,624,583 of OY762278.1, read as the reverse complement.
GAACCGCTGACCGAGTACAGTGGAATCCACGCGAACCTGCCGTTGTCTTTCGCACTGTTTGAGCTGAAGGATACGCAGGACGTAGACGATTATCTGACGTTGCTGGCCGACGTTCCGCGCTATATGGGACAGGTGCTGACCTATGAACAAAAGCGTGCGGAACTTGGATACTTTATGACCGAGGATGCGCTGGATACGATTCTTGAAGATATCAAGACAATCATTGATTCGCGTGACACGTCGTTTTTGTACGCAACGTTTAATGATGCGATCGACCAGCTGGATTTGACGGACGAGCAGGCGCAGGCATATAAGGACCAAAACGCCGCCCTGATTGCAAATGAATTTGTCGGCGCCTATGAAACTCTGTACAACGGTATGGAAACCCTCCGCAAGAGCTGCCGCACCTATGAGGAAGCCGCAACTTTGACGGAAGCGCAAAAGAGCTATTTTGAGTACAGCATGCAAAGCGACGCTTGCAACTTCCTCAGCGTGGAAGAAACGCTTGAGATGTTGAAGGACGAATTCTTCTATCTTCTTTACGACATCGTAACGCTGCAAAACGAAAATCCCGAGCTTTACAACATGAATCTCGAACTGACCAGTGGCGATATGGAAACCGATCTTGATTACCTCAAGAGTATCATGGCAACAATGCTGCCGGAACTGCCGGAGCACAACCTGCTTTTAACGGACGTTCCGGAGGAACTGGAAGACATGTTCTCGCCGGCGGCATATGTCATTCCCGCGCTGGACGACTGGAAAGACAACATTGTCTACATCAACACTGCGGTCGACGATCCGACGCTGCTGTTGACGCTTGCACACGAGTGCTATCCGGGACATTTGTATCAGTATGTTTATCAGCGCAGCCTGGACAATATCTGCCGCATGCAAAAAGTCGTCAGCTTCGGCGGCTATGCCGAAGGCTGGGCACAGCTTGCGGAATATCTCATCATGGAAAACCAGACGGAATACGACCACGATTACGTACAATTCCAGTTTGATTACAGCATGATGTTCAATGCAATCCTTCCGGCCATGGTCAGCATTTTGGTGGATTACTATGGATATACGGAAGCCGCGCTGGAGTCTTACATCACGGGTATCGGACTGGACGGCGAGCTGATTGCAAGCATCTATTATCCGATCGTTGTCGATCAGCCGTATTACTTTTTTGAGTATGCCGTTGGCTACAGTCAACTTGCGCAGATGTATCGCGACATCAAGGCCGACCTCGGCGAGAGCTTTGATTTGGAAGCGTTCCTGGAGACCTATATGAACATGGGTCCCGGGTACTTCGGCATGATCAAAGAAAAGATGGATGTTTGGGCGGACAGTGTTATGGCCGAAGGCGCGTAACGCTTGACAAAAGCAACCAATTCAGCTAGACTGTCGACAACTGGATAACGAATTATAAATGCTTGGAAGATGAGGAGTACGTATCCGACTTTGCAGCAGAGAGGCCGCACATTTGGGCTGAAAGGCGGCTGGCAAAAAGGAACGGAAGGTCGCATTGGAGCAGGGAACGCGAACGCAGGACTGCAAATAGTGTTCCACGAAAATTCCGCGTTAAGGATGTTTTGAGAGGAACGACGCGATGGGGGTCACCATTGCGCGTTCAACAAAGGTGGTACCGCGAACGTCCGCTTCGTCCTTTGGCGAGGCGGGCGTTTTATGATGAATTTCGATTTATGAAATCGCGAGGAAGGCAGGGGGAAGAACATGCATCCCGAAATGGAAAAAACGTACGATCACGCACATGTGGAATCCACGCTTTACAAAAAGTGGGAACAAAACGGATATTTCCACGCGCGTCCCAATACCGGCAAGCCGCCGTACACAATCGTAATCCCGCCACCCAACATTACGGGTAAGCTTCACATGGGTCATGCGATTGACGAGACGTTACAGGACGTGCTCATCCGCTACAAAAGAATGAGCGGTTTTGAGACGCTCTGGATGCCGGGCACGGACCATGCGTCCATCGCAACTGAAGTCAAAATTGTGGAACAGATGGCCAAAGAAGGCATCACGAAAAAAGATATTGGCCGTGAAGCGTTTTTGGAGCGTGCCTGGAAATGGCGTGAAGAATACGGCAGCACAATCGTCAAACAGCTACGCTATCTCGGTTCCTCCTGCGACTGGGTGCGGGAACGTTTCACCATGGACGAAGGCTGCAGCAAGGCTGTGACCAAGGTGTTTGTGAGTCTGTACAATAAGGGGCTTATTTACCGCGGCGACCGCATCATAAATTGGTGTCCGGATTGTAAAACGGCGCTTTCCGATGCGGAAGTTGAATATGAAGAGCAAAACAGCAACCTCTGGCATGTGCGCTATGATGCGCCGGACAAGAGTTACTCCATTACGGTTGCAACCACGCGCCCCGAAACAATGCTTGGTGACACGGCAATTGCCGTGAACCCGGATGACGCGCGCTACAAAGACATCATCGGGAAGACGGTTATAATTCCCGCCGTGGGACGAGAAATTCCCATCGTTGCAGACGAATATTGCGAAATGGAATTCGGCACAGGCGCCGTGAAGATTACGCCTGCACACGACCCGAACGATTTCGAAGTTGCACAGCGACAGAACCTGCCCGTCATGCGCGTGTTCACTGACAACGGCTACATCAACGAACTTGGTGGTAAGTTTGTCGGCATGGAACGCTTCGAGTGCCGCAAGGCCATCGTCAAGGAACTAGAAGATCTTGGCGCATTGGTCAAGATTGAACCGTATGCGCACAACGTCGGCACCTGTTATCGCTGCCACACGACAATCGAACCAATCGTGTCTAAGCAGTGGTTTGTGGACATGAAACCGCTGGCGGAACCCGCCATTGAAGCGGTGAGCGACGGCTCGGTCAAGTTTGTGCCGGAGCGTTTTGAAAAAACATATTTCAACTGGATGGACAACATCCGCGATTGGTGTATTTCGCGTCAGCTCTGGTGGGGTCACCGTATTCCGGCGTATTATTGTGACGACTGCGGCGAAACAATTGTTTCGGAAACCGCGCCGACCGTCTGCCCGAAGTGCGGCGGAACAGTGCATCAGGATGAAGATGTGTTGGATACGTGGTTTTCCAGTGGCATGTGGCCGTTCTCGACACTTGGCTATCCGGAAGAAACGGAAGAGCTCAAATATTTCTACCCGACGAATACGCTTGTGACCGGGTACGACATCATCTTTTTCTGGGTGGCGCGTATGATCGTGTTTGGATACGAAGTCATGCACGATCGCCCGTTTGAAACGGTGTATGTCCACGGCATCATGCGCGACAGCCAAGGCCGAAAGATGAGCAAATCTCTCGGCAACGGCATTGATCCGCTGGAAGTGATTGAAAAACACGGGGCTGATTCGCTGCGCTTCTCGCTGCTTGCGGGCAACTCCGCGGGTAACGACATGCGCTTCTACTGGGAAAAGGTGGAAGCTGCGCGCAACTTCTGCAACAAGATTTACAATGCTTCTCGTTTCGTGCTCATGGGCGCGGATGAAAACGCGGGAGAATTGCCGATCGCCGCTAAGCTTGAGATTGCCGACCGTTGGATACTGCATCGCCTCAACGAGGTTGTTGGAGAAGTGACGAAGAATCTCGACGGCTATGAGCTCGGCCTTGCTGCGCAAAAGATATACGACTTCATTTGGTCGGAATACTGTGACTGGTACATCGAGATTGCAAAATCGCGTCTGTACGGCGATAATAAAGACGAGAAAGCCGCGGTTTCTTCGGTGCTGATTCATGTGCTGAAGACCAGTTTGCAATTACTGCATCCGTTTATGCCGTTTATCACCGAGGAGATTTACACGAAACTTTGCGATGACGAGACGATTATGCTCTCCGCCTGGCCGCAGCAAAACGACACATTTGTGTTTGACACAGACTGTGCTCGCATGATGCTGATGATGGAACTAACGCGCTCAATTCGTAACCTTCGTGCCGAAATGAAAGTGCCGCCTGCACAGAAAATCAGCGGGCGCATCGTGGTTTCGCCGGAAGACTCGGTGGCGTTTGAAACCATGACGGGATATCTTGGCAAGCTCGCCGGCGCGGAAAACATGAGCGTTTCTACAGAGACCGGGGAAATTCCAAAGAGCGACGTTCATATTGTGTGTGAAGGCATCGAGGCTGTGATTCCGCTGGCTTCGCTGGTCGATCCGGAAAAGGAAAAGGCGCGCATTGAGAAAGAAATTGAGCGCGTATCATCGGATATCGCCCGCGCTAACGGCAAGCTGAACAACCAGGGCTTTGTGGCGAAAGCACCGGCGCACGTGGTCGAGGAAGAACGCAACAAGCTGGCTTTGGCGGAAGAGATGATCGGCAAACTCCGCGAACGGCTTGAGGCGTTGAACTAAGCTATACTTTTAGGAGTTGAATGATATGGATACGATCAAATTCGGAATCATCGGTGCGGGGAACATGGGGGAGGCGATCCTCCGTGGATTCGTTGTCAGCGGAAACGCAGCAAACACCGATATTTCCATCTACGATCCTTATACGGAAAAATGCAAGTTGCTGGAGAAGGAATGCGGCATTCAAAGTGCGGATAGCATTGAAAAACTGATCCAGTCCAGCGATATATTGTTGATTGCGATCAAACCGAACATATGTTCTCGCGTGTTTGCAGATTACAAAGAGCTTTTTGCAAATAAAGCCGTAATTTCGATTGCGGCTGGATGGGGAGGGGATCGCCTTAGAAACGCGCTGCCTACCTCAACGAGAATTCTGCGCATTATGCCGAACACGCCTGCAATGATTGGTGAGGGCATGATCGTGTTTGAGTCCGGCGATTCGCTGACACAAGACGAACACGCGTTTGCAGAAAAGCTGTTTGCATCGGTTGGTGACGTCATAAGCGTCGAACCGAAGCTAATGGACGCTGTGACGGCCGTCAGCGGCAGCGGACCGGCATATGTTTATATGTTCATTGAAGCGCTTGCCGACGGTGGCGTGAAAGCCGGTTTGCCGCGAAACGTTGCTCTTAAGCTTGCGGCACAGACGGTAAAAGGTTCCGCCATGATGGTCTCCGAAACAGGCATTCACCCGGGAGAATTGAAAGATCGTGTATGTTCGCCGGGCGGCACGACAATAGAAGCAGTTGCGACCCTGGAGCAAAAAGGTTTACGCGGCACTGTGATTGCGGCAGTCGACGCATGCAGAGAAAAATCGGAAAAGATGAGCAAATAGTATATTATATATTTATATAGGTAATAGGTAATAGGTAAGAGGGGCCCATGAAAAAGAAAGTTACAATCTATACGGACGGCGCGTGCTCCGGCAATCCGGGCCCAGGCGGCTGGGGCGCGATTTTGTTTTACAAAGGCCGGGCAAAAGAACTGTCCGGCTTTGAACAGGACACAACGAACAATCGCATGGAGCTCAAGGCCGTAATCGAAGCGGTTCGCGCGCTGAAAGCTCCGTGTGAACTCAGCATTCATACGGACAGTGCATACGTTTGTAACGCATTCAAACAAGGTTGGCTGAATAACTGGTCACGTAACGGATGGAAAACAGCTTCTAAAAAGCCCGTAGAAAACCAAGACTTGTGGCGTGCACTGCTTGACGCACTCAAAGAACACGATTACACGTTCATTAAAGTCAAAGGTCATTCCGATAATCAATTCAATAACCGCTGTGACGAATTGGCGCGGCTTGCCATCAAACAGTATGTGCAAGCGTATTCGACAGACGATTAACACTTATTTAAACTAAAATGCCACTAACTATTCGTTAAACTTGTCTTTAACGAATAGTTATGATACAATTTTATATAATAAACTCAGTAAAAACAGCCAGTACCCCCATTATATTTCAATGAAAAATTGTATTTAAAGAGGTGCGTTATTTTGGCAAACACGTTTCAGTCGGAAAAATACAAAGATTACACAATGAAGATTCGCGCGTTGCTGCCGGAGCTTCCGATGGTCTGCGGTTCTTTTTTTCGCAGCATCGAAAGTCAAACATCCGTGTTGACGCGCTACGCATATGCAATCGATCTGCGTGGATTCTTTCAGTTTGCGGTTCTGCAGGACGATCTGTTTCCTGGAAAGGACGTTCCCTTCCTCACTGTCGTCGATCTGGAAAAGATTTCCGCGTATCACATCGAACTCTATCTCAATGAAGTCTCTCTATATGAAAAAGACGGCCGTGAGTTGATCAACAACCAACAGGCAAAGGCGCGAAAGCTTTCAACGTTGCGTTCCTTTTTTAAGTTTTTGCATAAGCAAGAATTGTTGCCGAATAATGTAGCCGCGCTGGTCGATATACCGAAGCTACATGAAAAGGCGATCATCCGATTGGAACCAAACGAGGTTGCCGACTTGCTCGACCTTGCGGAAAACGGTGAAGGTCTCTCGGAACGGCAAAAGCAATATCACCAAATGACCAAAACACGGGATGTCGCAATTCTTACTCTGTTTTTAGGTACGGGTATTCGTATCAGTGAACTTGTCGGGATTGAGCTAAACGATATCGATTTTGAGAATGACGCATTTGTTGTCACCAGAAAAGGCGGCAGCGAAGATATACTTTCGTTTGGCGACGAAGTGCACCGCGCGCTTGCGGAATATTATAACCAGCGCACCGATCAAACACCGCTGTCCGGACATGAAAACGCATTTTTTCTATCGATGCAGATGCGGCGAATAACCGCGCGTGCCGTTGAAAATCTTGTTAAAAAGTATGCAAAACTCGCTGCACCGCTCAAGAAGATCACACCACACAAGCTAAGGAGCACATATGGCACGATGCTCTATCATGAGACCGAGGATATCTACCTCGTTGCGGACGTGCTTGGCCACAAAGATGTCAATACAACGCGTAAACACTATGCCGCCACCAGTGAAGAGCACAAGCGCATCGCAGCAAAAAAAATCAAATTGCGTGACGATTGACTGTACGTTTAATGATAGACACGCCGTCTTTTTGCGCGGGAAGCATACGCGCCATGAAGCGTGCGCACATGTAGGCAGAGCCCTTCTTTCCACGATTCGTCGGAATCCAGTATATAGCCTTCTTCCATGTCGGGAGTAAACGGAGTTTCCCTTTCAGGGCTAAACTCGTCATCCAGAAAAACGCCGGAAATCGGAATTTTCGCGTAAGGTTTATCTTCGCTTTCCAGGCATTTAAAACAATTATCACAAATTTTCGTTGGATCTAGCATGCAAAAGTTGTCGCATTCGCCGCAATCGTTGCATGTTTTTTCCGGGTGCAAAACGCATTGTTTCACAAAAACTCACCATTCTTTCGAACATATGTTTGCAATATGCAAGAGTATATGTTATAATTTCCACAAAGTCAAGCCGGAACCATTGATGGAGGATGAATCCGATCATGAAAAAATTGTCCGACCCGCAGCAAGTCATTCTTGATTATATGATCGCGTATACAAAAGAGCACGCGTATCCCCCTTCTGTTCGGGAGATTTGTGCCGCTGTTGGGTTGAAATCAACCGCGACCGTGCATGCGCACCTGTGCAATCTTGAAAAACGCGGCCTGATCACAAGGGATTCGTCCAAGCAACGTGCCATCTTTATTAACACGGAAAATCTGCCAAATAATGGTGACGAGTCACACTCCATCCCGCTGGTTGGCCATGTTGCGGCCGGTCTCCCTATGCTTGCGGCGGAAAACATTGAGGACTCATTCCCGTTACCCGACGTGCTGATGCACGGCAAGGAGCCTGCTGAAGTTTATATGCTCCGCGTCCAAGGCGAAAGCATGCGGGACGCCGGCATTCGCGACGGGGACATTCTTGTTGTCAATCACAATTGCGCTTGTACAAACGGCGATATCGTCGTTGCTCGCGTACAAGGCGAGAGCGCCACGGTGAAACGCTTTTACAAGGAAAAGAGCCGCGTACGTCTTCAGCCGGAGAACGAACTCTTCGAGCCGATCTATGTCGGATTTGACGAAGTCGAAATCTCAGGTAAAGTCATCGGTCTTCTCCGCTCCATTTAACGCTTATTGATTTGTGAGCGTATCGCAGGCAAGCATAGCCGCAATACGAGCATGCGTATAGGTCAGCGAGCCTTGCACATAGGCCGTGTACGGTGGACGGATCGGCCCGTCCGCGGAAAGTTCGGTCGTGGCTCCCTGCACAAACGTTCCAGCGGCCATGACGACCTGATCTTCATAACCCGGCATATCCCACGGTTCCGGTGACACATAGCTGTCGACCGGAGCCGCTTTTTGTATGCTCTGGCAAAAACGCACAAGCGAATCCGAATCCGCAAACTGCACTGCCTGAATGATGTCGGAGCGCATTGCGTCGCTTTTTGGCATCGTCGGCAAGCCAAGCAATTCGAACACGCGTGCAAACAGCGCCGCGCCTTTTACGCACTGCGCAGTGACGTGTGGCGCAAGAAATAATCCCTGATAAAACAGACGATAATCGCCTGCATAGGAGCCAACTTCCCCGCCCATACCCGGCACAGTCAACCGCTGAGCTATGCATTCTACCAGTTCTCTTTTGCCCGCGATATACCCGCCAGTCGGCGCAAGACCACCGCCGGGATTCTTAATCAGTGATCCGGCGATTACATCCGCACCGTGTACAGTCGGTTCGCTCGCCTCAACGAATTCACCATAGCAGTTATCGACAAGAACGACGGCGTTTGAAAATTGTTCGTGTGCAACAGTAAGCGCCTGCTCCAAAGACTGCATGTTGAATGCTTCGCGCCAGGCATAACCGCGGGATCGCTGAGCAAAGACGACTTTTACAGAATCATCATCTATTTTACGAATGGACTCCAAATCAACGGCGCCGTTTTCCAGCAAGTCGATTTTTTTGAAGGACACGCCCATGCGGCAAAGCGAATTCGGTGCATCACCACGGTAACCGATGGCCTCGACAAGTGTATCATATGGTTCGCCCGTAATGGAGAGGATTGTGTCCCCCGGTTCCACGAGTCCGGCGAGCGCGGTGAAGATCGCATGCGTGCCGTTGACAAACTGCGGACGAACCAACGCCGACTCTGCCTGTATCGATTTGGCAAAGACACGGTCAAGCGTGTCGCGCCCGATGTCGTCATAACCGTACCCATTTGTGGGGGCAAAATGCCGTGCGCTAACGCGCTCTTGCCAAAAAGCAGACAGTACGCGCTGTTGAACAGCCATCTCGATTGCATCAATTCGACGAAATGCGTTGTCCAGTGCACTCTCTGCTTCCCATACGATTTCTCTTGCGTGATCAGTAGGCTCTATCATAAAATTTATTTATCCTTTCATCCAATCGGAAGCGACGGTCGACAACTCCGTCAGCATGCCGTTTTTAACTGCGTTATAATCGGTTACATCATGCCAGACGATGCGTTTATCCCGCCGAAACCACGTGAGCTGACGCTTTGCAAAATGCCGCGTGTCAAGTTTGATTTTTTCAATCGCTTCATTCAGCGTGCAAACGCCCGAAAAATATGAAAACAACTGTCGATAACCAATCGACTGCATCGCTGGTAGTTTTGCATCATACCCGACATCATAAATGCGCTTTGCCTCGTCCAGCAATCCGTTTTTCATCATAAGATCAACGCGCAGATTGATCCGTTCATACAATAGTTTTCGATCCATATCCAGTCCGATCATCAGCGGTTCACATGGTGCGGTATTGCCGGATTCATTGGTGAAATCGTTACCGTAGGACGACAGTGGCTTTCCTGAACACGCGTATACTTCCAGCGCGCGAATAACGCGTTTTTTGTCGTTGACATGCAGGCGTTCAGCCGTGATCGGGTCCACGATGATTAACCGATCAAATGCATCATGCGGATTGTTTTCGTAGAGAGATTCCATCTCTTTACGAATTTTATCGTCACGCGGAATTGCAAAACCGAGCGGAAAAGTCAATGCGTTAACGTACAGCCCGCTGCCACCGACAACAATCGGTGTTTTCCCACGAGTTAAAATGTCGTCAATGGCCTGTAAAGCAAGTATGCGAAACTGCGAAACGGAAAACTCCGGCGTATTGATAGAAACGCAGTCGATCATATGATGCTTAATTCCCTGCTGCTCTTCAATCGTCGGTTTTGCCGAACCAATGTCCATACCGATATAAACCTGCACCGAATCGGCGGAAACAATCTCTCCGTTTGTCCGTTTTGCAAGTTCAATGGATGTTTCTGTTTTATGGCATGCGGTCGGGCCGACAATGCAGATAATTTTCTTGTTATGCATGATTAAGGGATTCGCTTGAACATCTTTTCGATTTCCGTGCGGGTGAACCGGACGGCGACCGGCCTGCCGTGCGGACAGGTCAAGAGGGATTCATTTTTCGCAATCTGTTCCAATAAGCGTCGTATTTCATCATGACTCAGTCGCTCCCCTGCTTTAACTGCGTGTTTACAGGCGGACTGCGCCATTGCGTCACGAAACCATTCATTCGGTCGCGCTTCTTCCCCATCGGAAAGATACGCCAGTGCATCGTGTAGAAAATCACCTTTCAACGGGCTTCCATTCACTTGTGGAACGGCAAGAAGCGTTGCGGAAGTTTCGTTAACGTCCGAGAAAACGAACCCAAACGACTCCAGCGCCGCTTTGTTTTCAGCAAACAGATCGTACTCCGAAGGGAGTAAACGAATATCTTCCGGTAAAAACAGCGTTTGAGAAACGACCGTCGCTTCACGCGAAATCAGCGCGTCATAGAGCAAGCGCTCATGTGCGGCGTGCTGATCGATGCAATAAACGTTTTCGCCCTGCTGCACAAACCAATACGTATCGAATGCGCAGCCGATGATGGTATACGGCTCCGCAAACGGAACGGCCTGAGCGTGTGTAAAAATCGGCGGTTGAATCGCATGTGGAGATGTGTCCCCTCGATCATACGGTAACCGGTAAGATGGAACGCTTGGTGATCGATAGCTTTGCGTGCTTTCATGCAGCGTGACGTCATTTCTCGGCGGAGCCGAGCGCAATTCAACGTTTGAAATTATCGGTGTCTGCGTAAAAACCGGACGCTCCGGCTGTGATTCTTCAGCTTCGGACTCCAGCGTCGGCACATAGCTTCGAATCAACGCCTCCGAGCAGGCAACGACAAGAGAGCGTGCAACGCGTTGCTCATCGGTAAAACGGACTTCCAGTTTTGCGGGATGGACGTTGACGTCCACCTCGGCATATGAAATTTGCATTTGTATGACGGCAAACGGGAAGCGACCGCCCATCAGTCGGGTGTTAAACGCGCGTGACAATGCATTGGAAAGTGAATTTGCGCGGATGATACGCCCGTTTAGCGTGATAGTTTGCCCGGAACGGTTTGCGCGCGCCAATTCCGGCGTGCCGACAAACCCTGCGATCTTGATGTATCCGTCGTCAAACGACGCCGGGCAGATCTGCTTTTCAGCGGCGACGCCGTAGACGGAAAGCAGCGCGTCTTTCAAGTCACCGTTTCCCGACGAGCGATAGATCGTTCGTCCGTTATTAATGAAATGGACTGCAATGTCCGGCGCTGAAAGAATCAAGCGCGCGGTATAGTCGCCAATACTGGCGCTCTCGGCGCGGGCGCTCTTCATAAACTTCAATCGGGCGGGAACATTGTAAAAGAGGTTTTTTACCTCAATACTTGTTCCCCGCGTTCCGCCGGTGCGGCGATGCTCCTTCAACTCTCCGCCTTCATAACGAATCAGCGTACCGAGCTCGTCGTCTTCCGTGCGCGTTTGCAGCACCACGCGTGAAACCGCGGCGATGGACGCGAGCGCTTCTCCACGAAAACCAAGCGAGCGAATTGAAAATAGATCGTTCGCCGTTGAAATCTTGCTTGTCGCGTGCCTTAAAAAAACAGTCTCACTGTCCTCGTCGGCAATGCCGGAGCCGTTGTCCGTAATGCGAATGGAGTCTATGCCTCCGTTTTCAATTTCTATTGTAACCGCCGTTGCGCCCGCGTCGATCGCGTTTTCAACCAGCTCCTTAACAACGGACGACGGACGGTCGACGACCTCGCCCGCGGCGATCTGGTTTGCAATGTTTGGCGGCAGCACGTGTACTTTCGGCATGAAATCAATCCCCTGTCTCCCGTTGGGTTCAGTTAGTCTTGCTTTAGCATGGCGTGGAGCGCGTACAACTGATTCAGCGCTTCCAGCGGCGTAATATGGTCGACGTCGAGTTCCCGAACGATGCGCAGCGCGCTTTCTTCATTATCTTCGTCCAGCAAAGAGGCCTGAACGCTGGTTAAAACTTTTGCCGGTGTTGCATTGCTGCGCGCGGCTATATCGGCAGATTCCAACTTTACAAGAATTTCTTTTGCGCGCTCCAAAACTTCGTCCGGAAGTCCCGCGAGCCGCGCAACCTGAATGCCAAAGCTCTTGTCCGCTCCCCCGCGTACGATTTTTCGTAAAAAGACGATGTCGTCGCCAATTTCGCGTACCGTCACGCGAAAATTCTTTACGCCCGCAAGTTCGCCTTCTAATTCGGTTAGTTCATGGTAATGCGTCGCAAACAATGCCTTTGCACCACAACGTTTGGCGTCGGCAATGTATTCGAGGACAGACCAGGCGATGCTGAGCCCGTCGAATGTGCTTGTTCCTCTGCCAATTTCGTCGAGAATGAGCAAACTGTCTTTCGTCGCGTTATGCAAAATATTCGCGACTTCGCTCATCTCCACCATAAACGTGCTCTGGCCGGACGATAAATCGTCGCTGGCGCCAATACGCGTAAATATTCGGTCGACAATCGAAACATCTGCTTCCAGTGCGGGTACAAACGAACCGATATGCGCCATGAGTGCAATCAGCGCAATCTGCCGCATATAGGTGCTTTTACCCGCCATGTTCGGACCGGTGATAATCAAAAGTCGGTTTTCGTTACGGTCCAATACTACATCGTTTGGCACAAAAGGCTCTTTCAGTGCGCGTTCGATGACGGGATGACGACCGTTTACGATGCGGGTTTTTCCGCTCTTATTCAGTTTTGGCCTGCAATAACCGTTGTTTGATGCAACTTCGCCAAGCGAGACAAATGCGTCCAACTCGGCAATCAGCGCACCATCGGTTTGCAATCGCTCCGTACTGGCGAGCAAAACTTCCCGTATTCCGAGGAACAGCTCGAATTCCAGCGCGATTAAGCGTTCTTTTGCGCCAAGGATTTTTTGTTCCATCTCCTTGAGTTCCGGCGTGATAAAACGTTCGGCATTGGTCAAAGTTTGCTTTCGTTCATAGTTGTATGGAACAAGCTGAAGATAGGACTTTGTAACCTCGATATAATATCCGAATACGCGGTTGTAACCGACACGCAGATTTTTAATCTTTGTGTTTTCGCGTTCACTGACTTCAAAGCGATTCAACCAGTCCTGAGAACCGTTCGCAATTTCTCGCAGCTCGTCGACCTCTGCGTTATAGCCGTCACGAATGAAGCCGCCTTCCTTTAATCCGGCCGGTGGTTCTTCAGCAATCGCACTTTGCAGGAGTGAAAGAACGTCCTCCATCTCGTCCAGCTGTTCGGAAATATTATGTAATGCCTCGCTCTTGTTCTGCTTGAGCGTTTCCTTGACAAATGGAATGCGCTCCAGCGTTCGAGACAACGCAATACAGTCGCGCGCGTGTACCGTGCCATAAACAATTTTGCTGCAAAGCCGTTCGATGTCATATACGCCGTGCAACAATTCTTGAAGTTGTTTTCGCTCGGTCAGCATGCTCGTCAGTTCTTCAACCGCGTCAAGGCGGCGATTGATCGCTTCAACAGATTGCAACGGGCGATCGATCCAGTCACGCAGCATTCTTCCACCCATACCGGTCTTTGCAGAATCGAGCAGGTTAATGAGCGTATTTTTCTTGCTTGCGCCAAAGCGCAACGGCTGCGTCAACTCAAGGTTGCGCCGCGTCGTTGCGTCCAGAACCATATAACTGCTGCGGTTGAGCAACCGCATGCCGTGGATGTGTGAAAGCGCGTTCTTCTGCGTTTCGTCAAGATAGCGCATCAATGCACCCGCAGCGGAAACGGCATACGGCGCGTTTTCAACACCAAAGCCGGCAAGCGACGCAACGCCAAAATGCCGAGTCAGCATGTCTTTTGCGCTCTCGGGTAAAAACGCGTTTGCTCCGTATTGCTCAAGATAGTAGGACGCGGTAATTTTTCGCGATAAAATCTGTTGCAAAAACAACGATGGATCGGCGATAATCTCCCGTGGGCGGATGCGTTCAAGCTCGTCCATCAATCCGATCGAAGGCGCATCACCATCCAGTTGCAATAGATAGAATTCACCTGTGGAAACATCGGCATACGCAAGGCCGATAGCCTGATCGCCAAGCGAAATGGATGCGATATAGCTATTTTGATCGTCCTGGAGCATGCGCTCCTCAATGACCGTGCCGGGTGTTATCACGCGGATAACGTCGCGTTCAACAATCCCCTTTGCCTGGGACGGATCTTCCATCTGCTCGCAGACGGCAACTTTAAATCCCTTTTCGATCAGCTTGGCGATATAGTTATCGACCGCGTGGTACGGAACGCCGCACATCGGGGCGCGTTCACTCATTCCGCAGTCACGCCCGGTCAAAACCAGATCAAGTTCTTTTGAAGCCGACTTTGCGTCCTCAAAAAACATTTCGTAAAAATCGCCGAGTCGAAAAAACAACAGACAGTCGGGATATTTATCTTTCAGTTCCAGATACTGCCGCATCATCGGCGTCATGGTCGCTGGCATGTCGTCCTCCGCGTCAGTGTTTGCATCCGCCGCAGCTGTCACAGCTGCCGTCGCAGGATGCGCTGCTGCTGGTTTCACCGCCGATGCAGGCGTTGATTTCATCGTTTATCGCGGTCAACACGCTTGAAAAGGACGATTGCGCCGACATAAGCTCAACAAACAGCGGGTTTTCCTGAAGCTGTCCTTCCAGTCTGTCGATATCGTCGGTCAGGCGGAGTGCTTCGAGGTTGTCGGTTTCATCCTCTGCAAGTACGGCGACGAGACGATCGCGTTTTTCATTGAGTTCTTTGAGCAACACAGTAATAGCGTCGTCTTTCTCAACAGCGCTCTGCGCGGTTTTCATGCGGACGAACTCCGCGGATTGTGCGAGCGCGAGGCCCAGTTCCCTGGCTAGTTCAATCACTGATTATTTCCTCCATAACTCCCGTTAACGAGTTTTTGCGTACGCTCTTTACGCGCACTCTAACATATCGGCCAACTAAATCCGGTTCCCCCGGAAAGTAGACCATCTTAAAATTTGAAAATTTACCGTAACATACAGGCTCTTTTCTCGTGTCGCAATCTTCAACATGTACGATCCCGCTTCTACCAATATAGCGGGCGTTGTTTTCACGAGCTTTCACTTTCTGCAATTCGTTCAGCGTGCGCAATCGTTCGCGTTTGACCTGCTCGGATATCTGGTCTTCCATCTCTGCGGCACGCGTGCCTTTGCGTGGTGAATATTTGAATGTAAAAGCGGAAGCATAGCCGACGCGCTCAACAATATCGAGCGTTGCGGCGAAATCTTCAACCGTCTCTCCCGGGAAGCCGACAATGATATCAGTCGTGAGTTCGACGTCGTCAATCGCCGCACGCAGTTTGTCGACGATTTCCAAGTATCGTTCGCGCGTGTATTTGCGGTTCATACGCTTTAGTACTGCATTTGAGCCGGACTGGAGTGGCAGATGAACATGATGGCAAACGTTCGGAAGCGTTGCCATCGCTTCGATCATGCTGTCACTTAAGTCTTTCGGATGCGATGTCATGAATCGTATGCGGCTTAGTCCTTCAACTTCGGAAACCATTTTAAGCAGTTCGGCAAAATCGATTCCGTCCAGATCGTGACCGTAGGAATTCACATTCTGGCCAAGCAGCGTAATTTCACTGTATCCGTTCTGAACGAGTCGCTGCGCTTCTTCAACGATATGCTCCGCAGGACGCGAACGCTCCCGCCCGCGCACATACGGCACGATACAATAGGTGCAAAAATTATCGCAGCCATAATTGATGTTGATGAATGCGTTGATTTTACCCGTGCGAATGCTTGGAAGATCGTCTTCTATCACGATATTGTCTTCTTCAACAGCGAGTGTACGCTCCCCCGCTTCCGCACTTTCGACAAATCCCTGAAGTTTTGACAGCAAGTTCGTTCCGAATACAATGTTGACATACGGAAACCGCCGAAAGAGCTTTTGCGCTACGTCTTTTTGCTGCATCATGCAGCCGAAAACGCCGAGAATCAGGTTCGGTTTTGCATCCTTAAGGTCTTTTAACGCGCCAATATTACCGAATACGCGCTTCTCCGCGTGGTCGCGTATGCAGCAGGTATTAAATAGAATAATGTCGGCGTTTTCTTTATCTTTTGATGGTATATACCCAATCGATTCAAGCAATCCCGCGGCGGTTTCACTGTCGCGCACGTTCATTTGGCAGCCGAACGTTTCTATATAGTACGTACCCTTTGCTTCGATGCCATTACTCGAAACCGGCAATTTTATATCCATTTTAAACACTCCAAACACTTTCGTTCCATTATAGCATAGATGACGACAATAAAATCAAAACGATGTGTGAGATTTTTGTAATTTGGTTGTTGACATTTTATTTTGGCTGTTGTATATTATGAGGGTCGCGAAAAGCGGTGCGTATCACTTTCGGGGTGTAGCGCAGTCCGGTAGCGCACGTGCTTTGGGAGCATGGGGCCGGGGGTTCAAATCCCTTCACCCCGACCAAGATTTTGGCCCCGTGGTCAAGCGGTTAAGACACCGCCCTTTCACGGCGGTAACAGGAGTTCGATTCTCCTCGGGGTCACCATTTTCTTGTTTGATTCATGGGCTTGGGCCTTTAGCTCAGTTGGTCAGAGCGGTCGGCTCATAACCGATTGGTCCGGGGTTCGAGTCCCTGAAGGCCCACCATCCCCACTTTGTTTCCGAGTCGCAATCAACTTGGCCCGGTAGTACAGTTGGTTAGTACGCCAGCCTGTCACGCTGGAGGTCAGGGGTTCGAGCCCCCTCCGGGTCGCCATTTATTTGCCTCGGTAGCTCAGCTGGTAGAGCAAGGGACTGAAAATCCCTGTGTCGGTGGTTCGACTCCACTCTGAGGCACCAGAACCTTGCTGGTGTAGCTCAATTGGCAGAGCAGCTGATTTGTAATCAGCAGGTTGCGGGTTCGAGTCCCATCACCAGCTCCATTGACAACTTCATACCAATTCTTCCCTACGTGGATGGGTTCCCGAGCGGCCAAAGGGAGCGGACTGTAAATCCGTTGTCACAGACTACGATGGTTCGAATCCATCCCCATCCACCACTTTTTTTCTGCGGGAATGGCGGAATTGGCAGACGCGCACGGTTCAGGTCCGTGTGAGGTCACACTCATGCAGGTTCAAGTCCTGTTTCCCGCACCAGCTTCAGAGTCGTCATATTTGACGGCTCTGATTCATTTTTTCTCTTTTTTCCTTCGATTTTCTCACTTATGCTATCTCATCTAACAAGTCAAATGCTGTAGTGCCACTCGCATGTTAATTCGACCCTATAGAATATTTTATATAGTATGTATTCATTCTGCAAAAGAATTGATTCACGCGTGTTCTCAAGACTTATTATTTAACAATCATATAGATTTTCTGCCGCTTTGATGGTATGATTTTCTTTGTTATTAATAAGAAACATTTATGGAATAACAGGAATCTTGACTTAGGTTTGTTATAGCAATAATGCGAAACTAGATAAGTTTCAACTAGGAGGAATATCATGGGAGAGTTTGATTTTACTTATGAATTGCCTGAAAGCTTTAATAAGCGAGTTGTTCAATTCCTGCAACAGTTTGGTGATAATAATAGTGTAGAAGCGTTTCAACGTTGCGAATACGAGTATGAGGATGTTGGGTTGGCTTATTATGCCGGTCTGAAAGGTGATAACTGGAATAAAAGGGCTGTTGACTTTACTGTCGAAGGACTAAAAGCGGATATATCTCTATTGAAATCTGTGAATAGCATACTGGAAAATGCAATTGGAAAAGCGCTTAAGTCGAGTGTGTCTGGATATCTTGTCCGGAATATCTTCTATTTTGATACCGATGGTTCTTCTGAGAAGACTAAAATACCCCAATCCAATGAGGAAAGACTAAATGCTGATATCAAAACTGCTAATTCCGTGCTTGATGATCTAATACAAATAGGAGAACGTATGTGCCTAAACTTTTCA
The DNA here is from genome assembly GCA_963665515.1 of Christensenellaceae bacterium. Taxonomy (GTDB): domain Bacteria; phylum Bacillota; class Clostridia; order Christensenellales; family CAG-138; genus UBA7703. The sequence goes on along the minus strand of OY762278.1, from coordinate 2,606,495 downwards.
TTTAATGCATCAAGTTCTGAAAATAAAATAAATGACTATTTTAGAGACATGCTTTTTGCGAAAGACTACAATGAAGTAAAGGATCAAACCCGGGGAGTGTGCTAAAATATCGGACAGCATGGTAAGAGAATATAATAGGGATTAGGAGGACGAAACCATGCTGAAACAACGAACCCAATACGACGATGAATTCAAGAAAAATGCGGTCAAACTAAGTTATGCAAGTCCAAAGCCGGTGCGAGCCGTCGCAGACGATCTGGGCATAGCAGTAAACCTGTTGTACAACTGGCGCAAGAAATATACGGCGTCAGGCGAAAAAACGCCAATGGCTACAATGGAAGAAGAACTCAAAGCGCTCCGGCTGGAAAACGCAGAATTGAAAATGGAGCGCGACATGCTAAAAAAAGCAGCGGCCTACTTTGCGAAGCTCCAGAAGTGAAATACAGCTTTATCTTTAAGCATCCCGAATACCCGAAAGCAAAGTGGGCCACGCAAATGAACGTATCGCGAAGCGGGTATTACCATTGGAAACGAACGTGGGCTCAGCGAGAGAAGCGCGAGTGCGAGTATGCCGAACGAGTTCGGCGCGTATTCATGGCGGGAGAATGGACATATGGCGCGAGTCGTATCTGCGGGAGGCTCAGAACGGAAGGATTCTCTTGCAGCTTTTACAAGGTGCGCGACTCCATGGACATGCAAGGGCTGCGCTCGATCCATCGTAAAAAACGCCGGCGATCCCTGACAGACAGCCGGAAAGCACGTGGCGACGGGTATGCAAATCTGACGAGAAACCTTCAGATAGATGCACCGTTTCAGGTTCTCTCGAGCGATATCAGCTATATACGCACGGATGAAGGATTCGACTATCTGTGCCAGATCAAAGACGTGAAGAGCGGGATTGTCCTGGCGGAGAGCATGTCTGAATGCATGAAAGCAGAGCTGGTCGTGAAAACGATCCGGAAAGCGTTACGACGTTGGGATATTCCAAATGGATGCATCTTTCACAGTGATCGTGGGAGCCAATACACATCGGAGAGCGTAATGAAATTACTGGCTAAAGAAGGCTTTCGGCAAAGCTTCTCACGCGTAGGCATGCCGGGCGATAACAGCTGGAGTGAAAGCTTCTTTGCAAACCTGAAGAAGGAAACGGTTCATTGGACCCATTTCCGAACGCGGGACGAAGCCCGGCAAAAGATATTTGCCTATATTGAAGGATTCTACAATACCAGACGAGTGCAAAAACGTCTTGGGTATTTAAGTCCTATGCAATGTCTAATGCGCTGGAATCGAGGCATTCAAGAATCTGTTGCTTAGCATCCTGTCCGAAAAAGTGTTGCATTCCCCCGACATGGTGTATCAGTAAATGGAAAAGAGGCTGCAGAGGTAGATTTACTATTAACAAAAGACGGAAAAGAAATAGCTATATTTGAAGGATTAAAACTAGATAGTGTTCAAACATCGTATATTGATGGGCATATAGAAAAAGCGATTGTCAATTACAATGCATTAGGTACAGCCACTTTTATTGTAGCATATGTTAACTCAGCAGATTTTGAATCATTTTGGGAAAGATATATTAATCATATACAGCATTATGATTTTCCGCTCCAAATAAAGAAAGCGTTCAAATTATTGCCTCATCCTAACGCAGCCACTCGTATAGCAACTATAATTCTTACAAGGGATGGATTTGACTTTCCAGGGTATTTCATCGCTTTAAAGGTAAGTTGAATGGACGTTTAATGATCCGTTCATCTTAACCGCCAAACCCCAATAAAATGGGCGGTCTCGAAAATGCTGTAGTACCACTCGCACCAAAGCAGACCGATTTTCATCGGCCTGTTTTTGTTTTAAACTAACTTTTTCTATTGTAATATGAATGTAGTAAGAATTTACTGATTATTTTTCATTATTACGCAATTCAGGTCAAGAGCACTTGCCTCCAAATAATGTATAGTCTTTTCGGGTGATAGGAATATGGCTGACAACTGGGAAAAAATAAATGCCGTGCAGCGCATGCAGGATTACATCATGGCGCATTATCAAGAGGAAATAACTCTGGAGGATTTGGCCAGGGCTGCCATGTATTCTCCTTGGCATGCCCTGCGCGCATTTTCGGAACTGATTGGCAAAACGCCATTCGAGTATCTTCGTATGATTCGGCTTTCAGAAGCGGCAAAAAAACTGCGCGACACGCGAAAGAGCGTCCTTGATATTGCACTGGAGTCCGCGTTCGGATCTCACGAAGGATTTACGAAAGCGTTTTCCAGAGAATTTGCCATGTCGCCGCAAAAGTACAGAGCCACTACCCCGCCGATTCGGCTTTTTTCCTATTATCCAATTCAGCATTACTACCATTCATTGGAGAGGAGAGAAATGATTATGTCTACCACCGTCGTATTTACTCAGGTTATCGAGAGGCCGAAACGCAGATTTATATTAAAACGTGGAGTCAAAGCAACCGACTATTTCGAATATTGTGAAGAAGTTGGCTGCGATATTTGGGGCATTTTGGAAAGTATTAAAGGCGCGCTGCACGAATCAATTGGCGTGTGGCTGCCGGAAAGCATGCGGAAACCTGGCACCTCGGAATATTGCCAGGGCGTTGAAGTGCCGGTTAATTTCTCTGGCGAAATCCCTGACGGTTTCGATCTTATCGACTTACCCGCTTGCAAGTACATGGTATTCCACAGCGAGCCATTCGAGGACGAAAACTTTGAGGAAGCCATCCGCACCGTATGGGATGCGATCGATCGTTACAATCCGGAACATTTCGGATGGAACTGGGCGCCGGACGATGGCCCGCGGTTTCAACTTGCTCCAATCGGCAGCCGTGGTTATATCGAAGGCTTGCCTGTGAAAGAACGCTTGGGCAAATAAAAGTAAGTGATCAAATGAAAACAAGCCGGTGAAAAAGCCGGCTTGTTTTTTTGAGCTGCATTTCCTTTTTCGCGTCATGTCTGCTATAATCTTTAGCTAATATACGTTTGACATACGGTGAATTATAATCGATCACTGTCGGATTCTCGGGGGTAATGCTATTTATGGAATTTTCTTTTTATCAATGCAGAACGAATGACGTCGATATGCTTCGTGATTTTTTGTTTCGGGTTTTTCAGGACGCATACGACGGGCTGATTGCACAACCGAGTATAGACGCTTATATGGAGAAATCGTTTGATGCGAACAGAATAAAAGCTGAGCTTTCAAATTCTCACTCCGCATTCTTTTTTCTTTCTATCGATGGAGTTTTAGCTGGATGCTTAAAAGTAAATGAAGCCCCTGCGCAAACGGATATTAACGACTCGCAATCGCTTGAAATTGAGCGAATTTATCTGGCCAAAGCGTTTCAAAACCAAGGACACGGGAGCATTCTTATGAACAAGGCCGTAGAGATTGCAAATCAACACAGAATGAAATATATCTGGCTTGGCGTTTGGGAAAACAACGCAAGGGCCTTGCGCTTCTACAAGAGAAACGGTTTTTATAAGATCGGGATGCACGGCTTTGTTATGGGGGAAGAAAAACAAACGGACTACATTATGCGCAAAGACCTTCAAATTCTGCCTTAGTGCGTTTTCCCAAATATGCGATATGCTAGTTTTTTAAGTACTTACTATGAAATAGCGCAATCCCACTTATGCAAGGACGGTGGTAAATAATGAGAAATTGCATTGCAACGACTGGAATAGTTCAATAAAGCAAAAACCCACAGGAGGTTTTCATGACTATTCCAGATAAAAGAATATATCCGCGCACGAATGATTTCACGACCGTGTACCTTAATGGCGTTGTTACCAATCCCAATATCATTGTCGGGGACTATACCATGTATAATGACTTTACGTGCAACCCCGCAGAATTCGAGAAAAACAACGTACTGTATCAATATCCTGTTAACAAGGACAAATTGATCATTGGTAAATTCTGCTCGATTGCTTGCGGTGCGAAATTCGTTTTTACAAGCGCAAACCACACGATGGAATCTTTTTCAACCTATCCCTTCCCTATTTTCTTTGAAGAATGGGAATTGGACAAAATGCAGGTTGCATCGGCCTGGGACAATAAGGGCGATATCGTCATTGGTAACGACGTATGGATCGGCTATGAGGCCGTCGTCATGCCCGGAGTGCATATCGGCGACGGGGCAATTATCGGTACAAGAGCCGTGGTAACAAAAGACGTTCCACCATATACAATCGTTGGCGGAGTACCCGCAAAGGAAATTCGAAAGCGGTTTGATGAACAAACGATAGTGACACTGCTACGAATTCGGTGGTGGAATTGGCCGCATGAAAAGATACGTCACTCTTTACCCTTCATAATGAAAGGTGATATGGAAAGATTGAAGCAACTTTAAAACGAGTGGCGCACGTCTGCATCCTGCAGGCGTGCGCCCATAAAGGAATTTATTATGGAACTTTTTATTGTCGATGCATTTGCGAATAAAATATTTGAAGGAAATCAGGCGGGAGTCGTGCTGCTAAACGACAGCGAAGTGTTTCCCAAAGAAACGCTTATGCAGAAAATTGCAGCAGAGCTTAAACACTCGGAAACGGTTTTTGTGAAGAAAAGTGATTCGCATATATTCCAATTGCGGTATTTTACGCCTGAAGGCGAAATCGCATTATGCGGCCACGCCACGGTTTCTGCGTTTACTGTTTTGCGAAACGAGCGATTGATTGATACCGGCTCGTTTTTTGCGGATACATCCGTCGGTCGGCTGAATATAGACGTTGAACCGAATTTAGTCTGGCTGGAAACGGCACAAGGCAAAATTGAAAAGCACCTGAACGCCAAAGAATGTGCAAAGCTCTATTCGGCGTATGACTTAAGCCCGCGCGCTCAACCGGATGGTATGCGGGCATGCATTGTCAATACCGGTCTGGCGGATATTTTGCTGCCGGTCAACAGCAAGGAAGCGCTTGATCACGCCGTGCAAAACCGCGAGGAGATCATACGCATTTCCAGAGAACTTGCAGTAACCGGCGTTCATATGTTTTATTACGAGCCTTCTTTGCAGGCAACCGCCTATTGCAGGAACTTTGCTCCGCTCTATGGAATTGACGAAGAATCCGCAACGGGTACGTCGAACGCTTCCCTAACCTACTATCTGAGCCTTCAAAACAGAATTAAGCCAAACGTAAAAAATACGTTCATTCAGGGCGAGGCCATGGGCAAACCATCTGTCATTCTGAGCCGCATGAATGATAACGGTGACATTTACATTGGCGGAAATGCCGTTATTTCAGTGAAAGGAAAGTTTAATTTTTAAGCATTATGGACTTAACATTTCGATATGCACAGGAGTCGGACGTCTCCTTGATTCTACAATTCATTCGGGATTTGGCCGAATATGAGAAAATGCTGAATGAAGTGATCGCCACGGAAGACAACCTGCGGGACTGGATTTTTGAACAGAAAAAAGCGGAGGTCATCTTTGCAATAGCCGACGGCGTAGAAGTTGGATTCGCGCTCTTTTTTCATAATTTTTCTACGTTTTTGGGTAAAGGCGGCATCTATCTGGAAGACTTGTTTGTAAAGCCGCAGTACAGAGGCTTTGGGTATGGTAAAGCAATTCTGGAAAAACTGGCGCAAATTGCCGTTGAGCGCGGCTGCGGCAGGCTTGAGTGGTGGTGTCTGGATTGGAACAAGCCGAGCATCGACTTCTATCTGTCGCTGGGTGCCGAACCAATGGAGGATTGGACAGTCTATCGAATTGCAGGCGACGCCCTGGGTCATATGGCAGGCAACGCACAAAAATGATAATATGCTTATAAGTTCGATATTTTTATTTAGGACTGATTAGCATGGAGGCTATCTTTATGAAGCAAAACAAGCCTGAAACGGTAGACGAATATATCGCCGAAGCTGCGCCACCGGCGCAATCAATACTCCGCGCGCTGCGTGCGATGATTCTCGAAGCGGTACCGGACGCGGAAGAAACAATCAGCTACGGTGTACCATTTTATAAATACTTTGGAGAATTCGTTGGTTTTGCAGCGTACAGCAAACATGTCAGCTTTGGTTACGGCAAAGACGTCCTGCCGGATGAACTGGAAAGCAAACTAAAGAAAAGCGGTTACCGTCTTGGCAAAGGCACCATGCAAATTCAATTTGACCAAGGTGTTCCCAAAGCGGAAATAAAGGAAATCTTGCTTATAAAAGCGCAAATCAACCAAGGAAGCCATCGTTGAATGCGCAGCTAAAGACGCCCCCTGCTAAGGATGAAAAGCGTTAATCAATAAGAGGAAAGATGAATGGAACTGAAAATCATAGAAAAGAATTTTGCGATCTGCAAAATCCAGGATCTGTCGAAAGTGAATTTTAACGCTGAATATTACTTCTTATCAAAAACCGACGAAGAGCTTTCACTGGTTTGCATGCAGCAGGACGTTCCGCAAAACGCAACACATATTGACGGAGGCTGGAAGGCATTTAGAATTGAGGGGACGCTGGATTTTTCTCTTATCGGCATTCTCTCAAGTATCTCTTCCCTGCTGGCCGAAAACCAAATAGGTATTTTTGCAATATCGACGTATAACACCGATTATATCCTCACAAAAGACGAAAACTTTGAGAAAGCAGTCGGTGTTCTCGCAACGTCAGGATACAAAATAGTAAAATAGTAAAGTTAAAGCCCCCACTATCATGGAGGCTTAAGCGCCAAGCAGCAGATCCCCTCACAGGTCTCCCTGGAAAACGGCATGCATGTCCCGACACAAATACTGCACGGCGGTGCGTCCTGTGGAAAGTGCAACGGGCAGTCCGCCGGGTGACGTCAGCCTTTGTCCGGCAAAATATAAGTTTTGTATGGAATCCGGCTTGCAGGGATATGTTACGTTGCTTTGGCCTTTTTCCATCAGCGTCATCCATGAGCCCTTGTAGGAACCGAGGTAGCGTTCGTAAGTCAGCGGTGTTGCAACATCCCAAACGGCGACCTTGTCTTTGATTTGCGGGTATTGTTCGCAAATCGCTTGAATATACGTCTGTGCCAGCTTGGTTTTTTCATCGGCATAGGTTCCGTTTTCCCGGCATTCTTTCCAAAAATCGTAACTGTCGCCCGTAATCGCGGCGGTCAGCGCAGTGCATCCCTTCGGTGCATACCCTTCGTAGCGGGCATAGTTATTAAAGCCGATCGCTTCGGCTTTAATATTTCCACACTCGATCGGTGTTCTCGGCTGGAATGATACGTTCTCCGGAAGATCGGAAAGGTCCGCCTCAACACCAAGACAGATGTAAGTGTTTAGCATCGGTTTCGTGTTTTGCCGCATTTGCTCCGCCCATGGCTCATGGATTGGTTCATTGAAAAGCGTATCGATGGCGGAAAGCGTGTCCTTTGTAACGATGACAGCGTCGGAATATTTCAGCTCGCCGCCGATGATCACGCCGTCCGCAACGCCATTTGAGATCGAGACCTTCTCAACCGTTGTTTTATAGCGAAAACTGCCGCCGAGAGATTGAAACGTCTCCGCCATGCGCTGCGCCATGGCAAGTGAACCCCCGGCCGGATATCCGCCGTCGCCGGACGCCAGCGTTGCAATGGTGAATAACAATCCGTTTGCCGCGTAATCCGGCCCGATGCTGTGTTGCAGCAGCATGCGAAGCAGTGGGCTTTGAAAGCGCATGCTGTATTCGGCTACGGACATGTTCGAATAAAACCCCATTCGCGGAATAGCAGGCAGCATACCAAGAATCAGAGAAACAGGCATCTTTGATGCTTTTTTAACTTTAACGCCCTTTATGTCTGTCAACGGCATTTGCACCTTACTGAATTTTTTTATATCACGGCAAAGGCTTTCTATCTCCTGTTTGTCTTCCGGCGAAATCGACAAAAAATGCTGTCGAAGCTGATCAACATCGCGATACATGCACGCCGTTTGCCCATTGTTTTCAAACGTAAAAAATGGATCGCGGTTATAGATCGGGACATTATCGTTGAGCGCGCCGACCTCTCTCCAAAATTTGTTCAGTTGTGTTTTAGGCGACGAGCCGGTCAGCCAGTGCATGCCGCCCTCAAAGAGATAACCACCGCGCCGCCAGCTTGTGGACGCGCCGCCGGGAATATTGTGGCTTTCATAAATCGTTACGTCAAACCCGCTCTGTGCGGCGTAAATGCCTGCGGCAAGTCCGGAGATTCCTGCGCCGACAATGATTACTTTCTTCATGCGTTTTCCCTCTCGTTTTTTATGATTTATTTGTTTCGTATAATATCGACGATCCATTCACTTTCGGGACACGGTGCGTCGCAAGATGTAGCATATTGTTCCGCAATGCCCTGTATGGCGCACCAAAATGCCAAAGAAAGCGCCAACGGGTCACCCGATCGTATTGTTCCGTTCTGCTGTCCTTTTTCTATCAACCGTGCTGTTGGCGTGTAGACGTCCAACCCACGTAAAATCTCTTTTGCTCCTGCGGGCACATCCTCGCTGATTACCGCCTGCCCCATCAATACAAACATTTTTGCAATGAACGGCTGTGCTCTGACATATTCGATCAGTTGTTTTGCCGTCGTCTCAAAAAATGCCAACGGTTCCAGTTCGGTTGGCGCCATCGTCTGCATTGGTCCGGAAACGCCGTATCGAATCAGCTCTTCGTACAACGCTTCTTTCGATTCATAGTAATGAAACATCAGTCCAACGCTCATGCCGACCCGGTCCGCAATGTCCTTAATCTTTGTTCCGGTAAAGCCTTTGCGTATAAACAGATCTAATCCAGCAGAGAGTATCTCTTCCCTGCGTTGTTCTTTTTGATCATTTCTCGTCGTCATCTTGCTGAATCTCTTTTCATTGAACGTTTATTCAATATAATATCATATCAGGTGAATCTGTCAAATCTGATTTTTGGTTTGTATTGTCCACTCATGCCAAGCATCGCATCAACTCCGGCTTTACAAATGAAACACATAATACTAGTATGATAGTAACGTATTTATTTCCATTTAAGGAGGCCTACGATGGACCGGATGCCTGTTTTGTTCGTCGGACATGGTTCCCCGATGAACGCTATTGAAGACAACCCATTTTCGGAATACTGGAAGTCGCTGACGGATAAGATTCCACGGCCGAAAGCAATCCTCTCTGTTTCCGCGCACTGGTTTACGCGCGGATTGCGTATTTGTGATGCTCCACTGCCGTCATTGATCTACGATATGTACGGTTTTCCGGACGAATTATACCAGGTGCGTTATCCTGTCCGCGGATCGCATAAATACGCGCAAATTACGAAAAACCTAATTGGTGAAAAAGTTGAGATTGACAACAGCTGGGGTATCGACCACGGAACATGGTCGGTGTTACGGCGCGTTTATCCAGACGCAGATATCCCCGTGTTCCAGCTTAGCGTGAATGCATCCGCTTCTGCGCAAGAGCACTATGAAGTTGGACAAAAACTGCGTGCGTTACGCAATGAAGGCGTTTTGATTTTTGGCAGCGGAAATATTGTACACAACCTTTCGCGCGTCAACTGGAATATGAATGACGGATATGCCTGGGCGGAAGATTTCGACGAGTACATCAAGCAAAGTATACTTGCTGATAATGACGATAACGTTATCAATTACCGCCGTGCAGGCTCTTCTGCGTCCCACGCGTTTTATCTGCTGGATCATTATGCCCCGCTGTTATACGTACTTGGTGCAAAGGATGAATCCGACAGTACAACCGTTTTTAATGACGCGTGTGTGCTCGGCTCTATATCCATGACAGGCTATCTGTTTGCATAGGAAAGTCAAATTTGAAAAAAAGGAGTGTTTGGTATGAAGCAGCGAAAGATAAGAAAAACCGTTCGTGGACAGCGCACAATCGACGGCGCGGGCGTGCACCTTGTTCGCGTAATCGGCAACCGTGACACGACGGAATTCGATCCATTTTTAATGTTGGATTCGTTTGATTCAACCGATCCGGCGGATTATATTGCGGGATTCCCAACACATCCACACCGCGGAATCGAAACAATCACATATCTCATATCCGGAAAAATCGAACATGAGGACAGCCTTGGCAACAAGGGGATAATTATCGCCGGAGAAAGCCAGTGGATGACTGCGGGCAGCGGAATTTTGCATCAGGAGATGCCGAAACCGTCCGAACGTATGCTTGGGATACAGCTTTGGCTCAACCTTCCACACGTTGAAAAAATGACGGAGCCTGCATACCTGACTATAACGAAGGACATGATCCCTCTGGTCGAAGAAAACAATGCCGAGATTCGCGTGCTTTCCGGCCATTATCATGAAGCGGGCGGCGCAAAGCCGCGGTATATCCCGGCGACGATACTGGACGTACATCTCACATACGGCGAGTCGATTGAGCTGGAAACAAATCCGGATGAAACTGTATTCGTGTTCTTTATAGAGGGCGACGGCGTTATTGAAGATCAATTCATCCCGGAGAAGACGGCCGTGCTGTTCGACAGCGGTGATTTTGTAAAAATCTCTCCGGAACCGGATAAATGCGTGCGTTTCCTGTTCTTTTCGGGCAAACCTCTGCGCGAACCGGTTGCCTGGGGCGGGCCGATCGTTATGAACACGCAGAAGGAACTGCAGCTTGCGTTTGACGAACTGCGCAACGGAACGTTTATAAAAAATGTTTAGCACAAAATGTGAGTTTGTCATATTAGGCATAGCGCTATTTGTGTTAGAATGAGTAAACCCAAAGAAAAGAGGCGCTGGAAAATGAAGCGATTGAAAATAGTTGCGATCGTCGGATCGCTCAGAAAAGACTCTTACAACCGACAACTTGCGTTGATTGCGAAAGACGTAATCGGTGACCGTGCGGATTTTGAATTAATAGACTATGCGGACGTACCACTGATGAATCAGGATATCGAATATCCCGCTCCGGATGCGGTAAAGCGCGTTCGCGACGCTGTGAAATCCGCGAACGGCGTCTGGTTCTTTACCCCGGAATACAATCATTTCTTTTCCGGCGTATTAAAGAATCTGATCGACTGGCTGTCTCGCCCGATTAGTAAAGAAGAGCGACAAGTGCTCTCGAAAAAACCGGCTGCGATCAGTGGCATTACGACCGGCATGGCTGGAACGGCCAATGCGCAGGATCATTTGGTCACACTGATCAGCCTGCTCAATATGAAGGTGATGAATGCGCCGCGCCTCACGATTCCGAACGCGCAGAGCCAGACGGACGAAAACGTAAGCTTACGTTGACAAGCAGTCTCCCTTATCTGGAGAAGCAGGCGAACGCCTTTTTACGATTCATTCAGGAATGACAGCAGATTGATTTTGATAAATGGAGTAGCCGTTGAACGATAAACAAAAAAATCTAAAAATTAAGGTTCTGAGAGACGGTCCGTATCTTGTGACCGGCAGTGTTCCGCTGCATGAAAGCGTGATTACGCCGAAAGGCAACGGATATGAATATAAGCCGGGACGTGCGCTGCCGCAGCGAGACACATACACGCTTTGCCGCTGCGGGCACACCAGCACACCGCCGTTTTGCGACGGTTCACACGGTAAGCACGGCTTTGACGGAACGGAAACCGCCGACAAAAGTGCATACAACAAACGCGCAACAAAACTCGAAGGAGACGATCTTGACCTGCTGGACGACGGGCGCTGCGCGTTTGCGCGGTTCTGCCACCGGGAAACCGGAGACGCATGGGAGCTTTCGGAAGATTCCGGCACGGCGTATAATAAGTCGGAAGCAATCATCGCCGCCAATGAATGCCCGGCGGGTCGACTGACGGCGGTTGAAAAAGACGGTACGATACACGAGCCTGAACTGGAGCCTGCCATTGAAATTTTGCAGGACCCTGAAGAAGAAGTCAGCGCCGGAATTTTTGTAAAAGGTGGAATCCCAATCGAGTCTTCGGATGGTTCGGCTTACGAAGTTCGAAACCGCGTTGTGCTCTGCCGCTGCGGCTATTCAAAAAACAAACCTTTTTGCGATATGCAGCATATCGTAGAAAGCTTCCACGATGAAAAATAATCATTGTTTTTAAATGGAGGAAATAGATATGTCAAAAACGGTTTTGCTGGTTGTCGACGTTCAACAGGCGTTGATTGACGCCAGTCCTGTGCGCGAAGATGAATTTTTGCTAAACCTGAAGATGCTGATCGACGCAGCACATGCGTCCGGCACTGAGGTTGTATATGTCCGTCATGACAGCGGCCCGGATGACGAACTGGAAGCCGGCACGGACGGCTGGCAACTCCATCGTTCGCTGAAGCCGCGCGCCAACGAACGCATATTCGACAAAAAAGTCAACAGTGCGTTCAACAGCACCGGACTGGATGAATATCTTAAGGGGAAAAGCATCGGCCATATCGTGCTCTGCGGGATGCAGACGGAGCACTGCATCGACACGACCTGCAAAGTTGCTTTTGAACTCGGTTATGACGTTCTGATCCCATCCGGCGGGACGACGACGTATACGAATCCTTTCTTAACCGGCGAAAAGCTGATCAACTTTTATGAACACATGATCTGGCATGAACCGCTGGCGAGCGTCCAGTCGATGGATGAAGTGCTCTCCATCATAAACGGCAAAAAATAGTTTTAGCGTACTACGGCACTCCGCTTTGCGGGGTGTCGTTTGCTATGTTTGGTTGGATGCAGCCGCACACGTATGAACACGTTGACAACGCAACAGCGTAAAACATATAATACCCACATATATTAACAAACTGCGGATGATGTGTTGGCCGCGGCAAAGGAGATTTTGTGGAAGACACGTTTGTTCGCTTTGATATGCTCGCCTATCCAAAACGGCAGAAATTGCGCATGCTTGCCTGGCTGATCAGCTTCCCCGATGTCTGGCGACACGGTGTTCGCATAACCAAAGTGCGTACGGCAGGCCTCAAACCGCCGTACGTCCTTTTGTGCAATCACAATGCTTTCTTGGATTTTAAGGTTACGACGGCCGCCGTTTTTCCGCACAGGGCAAATTACGTTGTGGCAATTGACGGATTCACCGCGCCGACAAAGGACGGATTTAAAAGTCGCGAAGGTCTCCTTCGGACGGTCGGCTGCATTTGTAAACGAAAATTCACCAACGACGCCGTCCTTGTTCGCCAGCTCAACCGCGTGATTAAAAACGGGGATATTGCCGTGCTATACCCGGAGGCACGCTATTCTCTCTGCGGAACAAATGCAATCCTTCCGGAATCGCTTGGCAAGCTATGCAAGCTTTTAAAGGTTCCCGTCGTCACACTCATCATGAGTGGCCATCATGTCAATTCTCCATTCTGGAACCTGAAAGATCGCGGTGTATATCGTACCGAAGCGGTCATGACGCAACTTTTTACAGCAAATGACCTCGCCGCCGCAAGCGTTGACGAGATCAACGCCCAAATCGAGCAAGCCTTTACTTATGACGATTATGACTGGCAAAAAATTCGTGGTGTGCGCACCTCTTGCAAAAAACGCGCCGAAGGACTCCACAAGGTTTTATACCAGTGCCCCGCCTGCAAGGCCGAATATAAGATGACGTCAGATGGAGCACTGCTTCGCTGCAGTGCATGCAACAAAACCTGGACAATGCAGGAAGACGGTTCTCTGCATGCCGACGACGGCAACACGGAATTTTCGCATATACCGGACTGGTATGAGTGGGAACGTGAAAATGTCCGCCGCGAAATTGAGAACGGAGCCTATAGCGCCACCTGCCCAGTCCGCGTCGAGTCTCTGCCAAATGCCGACGGTTACATCAACCTTGGCAACGGAGTGATGACGCACGATCAAAACGGATTCAGCGTTCAAGTGAATGGGCCTTACGGTGAATTTGAGATGCACAAGCCTGTGCAGTCACTCTATTCGTGCCATATCGAATATAATTATCTGGGCAAGTATGGTGACTGCGTCGATCTCAACACGCTCGAAGACACTTGGTATTGTTATCCGTACGATTGCGATTTTTCCGTTACGAAGTTCGCTTTGGCAACAGAGGAACTCTATAAATTACATAAGCAAAAACTTGTATGATGTTAAAAGCATCCGCCATTACGGCGGATGCTTTTATAGATTGTCAGGTCGAGCCATCTCGATTTCGTAAAGCGATTCGTTGAGAACGCGAGTATTGCCTGTTTGCCAAAATCCGTTCTTTTGATACATTTTTTGCGCAATTTTGTTGGTGTTGAGTACCCACAGCGTCGGAATGCCAGTGCATTGTAAAATTGCAAAACTCAGCAACTTTGTACCGTAGCCTTTCTGCTGTTTATCCGGTAGGACATACAGGTTCTCAATCAAACTCCGCCAGACGGAAACGATGCCGATTGGCTCTCCCTCCGACATCAAAAACAATCGTTTCCCCTGCCCCATTTCCTTACAGAGATAGGCCGCCTGATGCTCCGGCGTATGCAGCGCAACAAAATCCGGCTCACATAACGCTGCATGCGACGCTTGCCACGACACCGAATGTACATACGCCGCTTGCGACATTGTTTCTTCCGTAACCGGTTGTATCATGCACTTCCGCCCTGCAATGTCGCGCGAAAGGCTTGCGTCAAAATATCCTTTGGTATGGGCTCCCCCGGTTTTATTTGCAGCATGCCCTTGGACGTAAAGCAATACGCTTTCAAGTCGTCAAAATAGCACGAAAACCCCGTTGCTTCAATGTTAATATGGTTTTTGAGCGGAATCAGCCGAACAAAGCGGTCGCAAACATAATAACTCGGTAATTTGGCCCACAGCTTTTCGTCAATTTGCATGTCACTACACGAGAAAATAATATCTCTCAAATTTACAAATAGCTCCTGAATCGGCGCATCATACTTCTCAATATAATCTCGAATTGCTTTATTCATTTTCAGTCTTCTCCATTAGACGATCTTTACGCCAAGCATAACGGCAATGTCGGCCGCTTGTAAAATGCCGATTTTCGTACCGTAGAGCTCGCGGAATGTGTCCGAGACCATGATGCCTGTGATGGTGCAGTCTGATAGGTCAATGCCTTTTAACGCGGTCTTAAAGAAATCCGCACGGCTCAAGTCAATATTGCTCAGTTTGAATTTTTTCAATCGGGATTCTGTAAAAAAGGCTTCTTTAAAAAGACAATCCTTCAGCGTACAATCTTCCCAAACCGATTTTGTAAAGTTTGCATAGCAAAACGAACTGTCGGAAAAATTTGTCTCTTTCAAATGATTGCTGCTCATATCCACACCGTCACCGCGACAGGATTCGACCGAGCATTGCTTCCAGTAACCCTCGGTGAAGGTACAGTTTGAAAAGTCGCATTTGACAAATCGAACGTTATAAAAACCCGTACGGAGAAACGTACAGCGTTCGAACTTACAGTCTTGAAATGTCACAAGTTTAAAATCAAGCTTTGAACAATCCACATCGGTCAACGTTTCATTTTCAAACAAATCATTCTCAACCGGATCTTCCGTGCGTTTTGCCTTGTCTATCTGTTCCTTGAGCATGACACGCTCCTTTGTCATTGATTGTTCTATCTTACTACAGATGTATCTCTATTGAAAGTCCGCGATATGTCCGAATTTGCTGGATTGCTCATATAAAAAACGAATCATCCATATTGGGATGATTCGTTTTGCGTAAACTAATCATGATCCGTTAGTCTAGTCTGATCGGCTCTTGACCTTTGGCATAGAGATAAGCTTCAATACCCCTTAAGTAATACACTTCAAAAAACACATCATCAAATTTATATAGCTGAGATAGCGACTTGTTCTCACTCAGCAGGATTCTTTTTGCCTCCATATTACGATTAAAAGCAGCTTCTCCGGTTAATCGAATAAAACCGTCGGCAACAATAAACGTAATTGCAATTGCGGGATTCTCATTCATCTGCCGAAACATTGGTTTTCTGTTGTCAGTATAGAAATAGATCTTTCCATCCAACTCAATAAAGCCATTTTCGCTAAGAATCGGCTTCCCTCCGATTGGCCGAATCTGTGGTTTATTGTTATCTATCGTGGCCAAATAACATGTTTTGGCTTCCTGCAAATAGTCAACTAGCTTTTTCATGCGATAATCCTTTTAATACCTTTAGAAAGAAGCGGCTAAATCGTTTGCACTCTTAAGCGCTTTTCCAATGATTCCGTCTACATCGGCTCCAATGATATCTACACCTTCAATAGCAATGGTCGAAAAATCAACGATACCCAGGAAACCAAATATAACTCGCAAGTACCGGTCACCCATTTCATATCCCGTAGCCGGACCTTCCATATAATTTCCGCCTCTTGACACTACATGGATAGCTTTCTTCCCCTGGCACAAGCCTACAGGGCCGTGTTCAGTATACTTGAACGTAATGCCCGTAATACAAATGTAGTCAAGATAAGCTTTTACTATAGCGGGTAATCCAAGAATCCAAAATGGCGATGCAATAATATATTTATCAGCTTCTAAAAACTGATATGCATATTTTAGAATTGGATGATGCTTGCTTTCTTCTGACTTTGGGCCAAAAACAGCCTGAATGTCTTCGAAAGATAAAAAATCAATATCTTCCTTATACAAATCAAGGGTAATGATCTCGTCTTCAGGATTGTTTTTTTATACGTCTCAATAAACGCATCTGAAACGGTGAAGGTTCTGGATTCGCCTTCCGGTTTGGGGTTTGCTTTAATATAAAGTATTTTGCTCATTTTCTGCTCCTTCTTTCAACAAAATCTCTTTCAGATCGCATATCGAAAACGAGACAAAAGAGACTGTTCAATTGTCATAATTACTTATTTTATATTGTAATCATAACACAAAGTTACTATAATGCTAGTAGGCACTATTTTGTACTTTAGTATCTTTAATGATACTATGAAAGGAGTTTGTTTGAAAACGAATCAAAGCCGACATGAGCAATGTTACATGAAGGATAAATGCCAAAAATATGATGTTTGCCCAATGGTATTGGTACAGGACTTGCTTTCCGGAAAACGTAAAATAATGATTCTTTGGTATCTCAGCTATCAAACATTGCGTTTTAGCGAGATTAAGCAAAAACTTCCTGATGTTACTCAAAAGATGTTAACACAGCAATTAAGAAAGCTGGAAGCCGACGGTCTGATTCTCAGAACTGTTTATCCGGTTGTGCCACCAAAAGTAGAATATTCACTGACTGACCTTGGCAAAAGGACTATTCCAATCTTGGAATCAATGCATGAATTTGGTTGTGAATACTTGTTGCTTCATAAATCCGAAGAATTAAATGTTGATTAGTATTCAATCATACAAATTATACTTCTCTCTATGACACAAAAAACTATAAACATGCAAAAAAGCCCATTATAACGGGCTTTTTTGCATGTTTTTCATTGCTGATTTCCAATTTTGGTACCCAGTAGGGGAGTCGAACCCCTGTCACCGCCGTGAGAGGGCAGCGTCCTAGGCCACTAGACGAACTGGGCGCGGTTGCAGGCAATATGATACAAAAAAAACGCGTCGATGTCAACAAGAATTTTCACGATATAAGATATGAAATCCGCTCTTCCCTGCTAACGCATCATGAATTACCCTTAGCGCTTTTAACATAGGTATAACATAAAACCCGCTTTATTTACAGCTTTTGTGCGTCATGATAAAATATACGTGTGCTTGATGAAAGCAAATTCCACATTATTCCGACACATGCAATCCATAAGAGAATAACAGGAGGCACTTGATGAAGATTAAAGACATTGATAAATTCAAGGGTTGCTTATTTGGTGGCGCTGTTGGCGACGCATTGGGCTATGCGGTCGAATTTTTAAACATCGAGCAGATAAAAGAGCAATACGGCGAAAAAGGAATTGCCGAAATTCAAATAGAAGACGGCTGCGCATGCGTTTCTGACGACACACAGATGACGTTGTTTACAGCAAACGGAATCCTCGTGGCAGAGACTGCAAAGCGGCTTCTGGGCGACGAGAAGCCGCTGGAGCGCCATCTGCATAATGCCTACATGGACTGGCACCGAACGCAACGCTTCGGGCACAGCAAAAGCAAAGATGTCACAAGTTGGATCTATCATATTCCCGCAATGCATTCTGTGCGCGCGCCGGGTGGAACTTGTCTGCGCTCGCTTTCCAGCGGTGTGCTCGGCACAATGGAGCATCCTCTCAACTCAAGCAAAGGATGTGGCGGTGTCATGCGTTGCGCGCCGATTGGATTGTTTTACGACAGGGCGCATTATCCAATCAAATGGGTTGATTTTGCTGCGGCTAAATCAGCGGCGTTAACACACGGACATCAACTCGGTTTTCTCTCTGCCGCGGCGATGGCGCATATCATCAATCAGTGTGTCTACGGCGATTTCTCCGGAGAAAACGCATTGTTTGATATCGCGCAGGATTGTATTTTAGCGTTAAAATCCGAGTTTCATGCGTTTGAAAAAGTTGAAAAGCTTAACACATTGCTTGAGCGGGCAATTACACTATCGCAGGACGATCTTGCTCCACAAAAGGCGATCGCGCAGATTGGCGAAGGTTGGGTTGCAGAGGAAGCCGTTGCAATTTCACTCTATTGTGCGTTAAAATACAAAAGCGATTTTCGAGGTGCGCTGATTGCGGCGGTCAATCACAGCGGAGATTCCGACTCCACAGGCTCGTTGACCGGCAACATCCTCGGCGCTTATACCGGATATAGCAACATCCCCGCGAATATGCTTGAGAATCTTGAGCTGTCCGATGTGATAAGCGCAGTTACAGACGACCTCTATACCCTTTGCGGAGCAGAAGATAACGAGGTCTGCTATTCCGAAAATTGGCAGCATAAATACATTAAGGCGGATTATAAACTAACATGAGTTTAGAAAAACCGAACCAACAACCTTCCAGGCGTACAACCGTTTTGCGCATCGCAACGCTTGTTGCGACGCTTTTGATCATCGCACTGATCGTGGTGGTTGCCCTCAACGCAATCCTGCCTGGTTTTTTTGAAATTCTTGAACGTGGCAACCAAACCGAAATAGAACAGTATATTCGCAGCTTTGGCAGCGTTTACGGCGTGCTGCTTGCTTTTATGCTGCAATTCATTCAAATACTTAGCATCTTCTTCCCCGGCGGGCCGATTCAAATTGCCATAGGAATCGTGTTTGGTACACTGGAAGGTTTTATCATCTGTCACGTCGGGTATGTGCTCGCCAATGTTTTGGTATTCTACTCTGCAAGAAAACTAGGCAACCGCCTGGATCAGCTATTTGCTGGGAGCAACAGGACAAAACGCCTGAAGTTCATCTCGGACGCTAAGCACCCGGGATATGTGGTTGCACTGTCCTGCCTGATGCCGTTTTTGCCAAATGGCCTCGTTCCGTATATTGCGTCGCGCACGAAAATAACAACGCTGCACTTTCTGATCTCCGTCTATTTCGGCAGTATCCCAACACTTCTGGTGCTTTGCGCAATTGGAAACAAAATACTGCTGGGCGACTATCTGAAAGTTGCGGTGCTATGCGGACTGCTTCTGGTCGGTGTATTGCTGCTGTATCTCTACCGCCGTAAATTATTCGCACTGGTCGAACGGATCAATGCATATTTCGAGAAACGGAAAGACTTAAAAAGCATTTAATGCTATAACGCCCGCCATGAATCATTCTTCCGGACCCAGCCCACGAAGCGTACAGTTGCCTATCACCTGTTTAATCTTTTCCGCGGTCTCACGCACATATTCCGGCGCATGTGCCTTTGGGTCATCGGCGTTGCGCGGTCTGTATTGCTGCAAGTAGAAACGCTTGCAGCCTTTTACTATGAGCGCCGCTTCAACTGCGTCCTCCGCCGTCAACTGTGGCGCAAACGTCAATCGGTATTCGTGCGGGATCGTACTGTTTCGCAAAAGCGCAATGCTCTTTTGAAGCGCGGTCGTATCGACGCTCGTCTGCGCGATAATTTTATACTTTTCAATCGGCGCTTTCACGTCCATGGCGACATAATCCAATAGACCCTTGCTTAGGAGAGATTGAATAACGCCCGGTTTCGTACCGTTTGTGTCCAGTTTGATGCGGTATCCCATTTCGCGTACGCGTAAAATGAATGGCTCGAGATTTTGTTGCAAAGTCGGTTCTCCGCCTGAGATGACGACCGCTCCGAGCGTGCCGGCGCGTTTTTCTAAAAAAGCCAACACACTATCTTCATCGATCAATTGTGTGTCTTTTTTTAGTATATGCGCGTTATGACAATATACGCAGTTAAAATTACAATACGGCGTGAAAACCACCGCACATATCTGGCCTGGATAGTCGACAAATGAATTCTTTTGAAAGCCTGCAATCAGCAAGGTTAAGCCTCCCCTGGTACATTATATTGAAAAATTGGAGACATGTCTTTGGGCACGTCTCCAATAATCGAATCAATTTATTCTTTGCAAGAAGTGCGCGGTGTTTCCGAATCAGATTACGAACTTTTTGCGCATCACGTATTCTTCCTTTTTACCTGGGTTGTAATTCTGAACCGGGCGCAAGTAACCGACCACTCGTGACCAAACTTCCGCATCCTGCCCGCATGTCGGACATTGGAAGTGCTCTCCGGAGATGTAGCCGTGCTCTTTGCAGATGGAGAACGTCGGCGTGATGGAGATATACGGCATCTTGTATTTTTCAAACAGCGTCCGAATCAACGTTTTTGCCGTCTCAATATCTTCGATCCGCTCTCCGATATACAGGTGCTGCACCGTGCCGCCCGTGTAGAGCGATTGCAACTCGTCCTGCAGGTCGCAACATTCAAAGATGTCGTCCGTATATCCGACCGGCAACTGCGAGGAGTTCGTGTACATCGGCTCTTCAATACCGGACTGGATGATTTCGGGATACTTTTCCTTGTCGAGCTTTGCAAGTCGATAGCTTGTACCTTCCGCAGGCGTCGCCTCAAGGTTATAGCTATGCCCCGTCTCCTCCTGGAATTCAACCATGAGATCGCGCAGAAAATTCATAATTTCCAGCGAGAATGCAAGTCCTTCGGGACTGCCGATATCCTTGCCGATAAAATTTAGGCAACATTCGTTCATGCCGACGAGTCCAATCGTGTTAAAGTGATTCGTCCAATATTCGCCGGTTCGTTCTTTCACACTTCTGAGATAATGCATGGAGTACGGATAGAGGCCTTGCTCAGTTTGCCGCTCAATGATCTTACGCTTGATCTCTAGACTCGTTTTGCCGAGCGTGGCGATCTTTCTGAGACGCTCAAAGAAATCTTCCTTGGATTTTGCAAGATAGCCGATACGCGGCAGATTCACGCTGTATACGCCGATGCTGCCCGTCATAGGATTGCTTCCGAACAGACCGCCGCCACGCTTTCTCAATTCGCGCTTGTCGAGCCGCAGACGACAGCACATTGATACCGCGTCTTCGGGAGACAAATCGGAGTTGACGTAGTTTGCAAAATACGGAATGCCATATTTGCAGGTGATACGCATAAAGTCGTCCACAACAGGACTTACCCAATCGAAATCCTTCGTGATGTTAATAGTCGGAATCGGGAATGTGAAGACGCGACCTTTTGCGTCACCTTCCAGCATAACGGCGCAGAACGCGCGATTGAACAGGTCCATTTGTTCCTGGAAGTCGCCGTAGGTCTTGTCCATATACTTTCCGCCGAGGATGACCGGTTCATCTTTGAGCGTTGACGGTACCTTGATATCGAACGTGAGGTTTGAAAACGGGCACTGGAAGCCAACGCGTGTTGGAACATTGATGTTGAAGACAAACTCCTGCAGGCACTGGCAAACCTGCTCAAACGTCATGTTGTCATAATATACAAACGGTGCGCAATAAGTGTCGAACGAGCTCCACGCCTGCGCGCCCGCCGTTTCGCCCTGTGTTGTAAAGGTGGAGTTAACAATCTGTCCCAAAAACGAACGCATATGTTTTGCAGGCTTGCTTTCCACCTTGCCTTCTACCCCGCCGAATCCTTCCGATAGGAGTTGACGAAGATCCCAGCCGGCGCAATACGGCCCAAAGAAGCCGAGGTCGTGAATATGCGCGTCTCCGCTTTCATGCGCCTTGCAGATATCGATCGGATAAATCTCATACAGCCAATATTTTTTAGTAAACGATTCACGGACATAATTGTTCAGTCCGTTTACGCTGCGCTGCATATTAGCATTTTCCTTTACACCCCAGTCGCGATCATCCAGATAATCGCCGAACATATCGATGGTGGCGCCGATCAGCGCGTTAATTTCACGCGTGCCGCGGCGTTTTTCGCGATAAAGGATGTATGCCTTGGCGGTCTTGGCGTGTCCTGCCTCAATTAAAACTTTTTCCACAAGGTCCTGAACGCCTTCAACATCCGGCGCAGAGTGCGGGTACCTTTGCTCTGCAAGACGAATGACCTCGTCCGTCAGTCGCTCGGATAGCGCTTCGTCCGTGCCGTTAACTGCCTGCGCCGCTTTCCAAATGGCATTCTTTATTTTTTCGTGGTCAAAGTTTTCCCTTCGGCCGTCTCGCTTAATGATTTCTTGAAACATATCTGTCAGCCCCCTTTTTCGTGTCGCAGTATTAGTTTACCGGCAGGCATATTTTGTGTCAAGGGAAAGCAATGCATACCAGATATTGATATATTCGGTGGATAATCTGTGGATAATTCCTCGAAAAAAAGAACCAAAAGTAAAAAACACGTAAAGTATGCGGGTTTTCAAGATTCTTGTAAGAGCGAAAATTTCAGGATTCATGTATAACGATTGCATGCATTGAATTTTCATGAATTTTGTTTAAAAAGATTTCATATTTCATAGCAAAACCGGACACAATATTTTGTATTAGACCAGATGATTTATACCCACATATTGTGTTGTATGTTAACGAATGCTACTACGAATTCCAAAAAGCAACACCGGCGCGATTTTTTATCGCGCCGGTGTTCGTTTGGGAGGTATATGACTTACAGGCTAAATTGCTTGACTATGAGGGAGACGATCTCCTGACCGATGCGCGCCTGCGCTTCTTTCGTCGATGCACCGATATGCGGCGTGCAGCTCACGCGCGGATGCGAATAGAGCGCTTCGTTCTTTGCCGGTTCTTCGGCAAAGACGTCGAGCCCTGCCCCGAAGACTTTGCCGCTCTCAAGCGCTTCCAGAAGCGCTTGCTCGTCGACATTGGTCCCGCGAGAAGTGTTGATGATGACAACGCCGTCCTTCATTTTTGCAAGCGTTTCCTTGCTGATCATCGGCTGACCTGGCAACGAAGGAACATGCAGCGAAATGATATCCGAGGAAGCGAGCAGCTCGTCCATTTCGACATAACGCATGGTTTCGCATTCCAGTTCGGGTACCTTGTAGATATCATACGCAAGCACGTTCATTCCAAGCGCCTGACAGCGTTTGCCGAGCGCCTGACCAATTCTGCCGTATCCAACAATACCGACAGTCTTTCCAGAAAGTTCAAAGCCGACATAGGCTTTCTTTTCCCATTTGCTTTCACGCATCGTGTGGCCGGCAATGGAAATATGTCTCGCAACGGAGAGCATATGCGCAAGCGCAAGCTCTGCAACCGCATCCGAACTGGCGCGGGGCGTGTTGCACACGCTAATGCCGTGACCCTCTGCGCAAATTTTGTCGATGTTGTCAATGCCGACGCCTGCACGAATAACGAGCTTAAGCTGTCCGCTTACGCAGGCCGCATCGATCTGTTGTTCGCGTACTTTTGTCGCACTGCGCACAACCAGTACGTCGTAGTTCTTCACGGCTTCACAGAGCGCGTCCTGATCATAATGTTGGACGTCTACCTGACAACCTTTGGCAACCAGCGCTTCGATTGCGCTTTGATCCATGCCGTCGCTGGCAAGAATTTTAATCATATTGTTCTCCTTCCGTCCAAGCGGCTTATTGATGCTCGGCTTCGTACTGTTTGAGGAAATCGACGAGCGCAACCACACCGTCTTTCGGCATTGCGTTGTATATGGATGCGCGCAGGCCGCCGACGCTCTTGTGTCCCTTGAGGTTATCAAACCCGGCTGCTTTTGTCGCCGCAACGACTTCCGCGTCAAGTTCTTTGCTTTCAGTGACGAAAGGAACATTCATCAGTGAGCGGCTGCCTTTTTCTACCGTGCCGGTGAACATCTTGCTGCCATCCAGGAAGTCATAGAGGACTTTCGCCTTATCTTCATTCATCTGGTGCATAACCTCAAGACCACCCAGCTTTTTGAGGTACTTAAACACTTTGCCGCAAACATAAATGCTCCAGCAGTTCGGTGTATTGTACATTGAACCTGCTTTTGCATGCGTGTCGTAGCGCATGTAAATCGGCGTCCATGCGGGAAGATCGTCACGGATCAGGTCTTCGCGAATGATGACGACCGTCATGCCCGCCGGGCCAACGTTCTTCTGTACACCAGCATAGATCATGCCGTAGTCGCTGACGTTGCAGGGCTTACTTAGGAACATGGACGACTGATCGGAAACCAGAATCTTTCCCTTTGTGTTCGGAAGCTTCGGATAAGTAGAGCCGTGGATTGTTTCGTTTTCGCAGATGTATACATAATCGGCATCGTCATCGATCGGAAGATCGCTTCCGTCGGGAACGTATGTGTAGTTCTTATCTTCGCTCGATGCAATCACGTTCACCGTGCCGTACTTCTTTGCCTCCGCAATGGCCTTTTTCGACCATGCGCCGGTCTGAATGTAGTCCGCTACGCCATTCTTCATGAGGTTGATCGGAATCATGGCAAACTGTAAGGTCGCGCCGCCCTGAATGAAGAGCACCTTATAATTGTCGGGAATGTTCATCAGCTCGCGGAGGTCAGCTTCCGCTTCGTCAATGATCGTTTGGTACACTTTGGAACGGTGCGACATTTCCATAACGGACATGCCGCTGCCCTTGTAGTTCAATGTCTCGGCCGCGATCTCTTCCAATACCTCAACGGGCATCGTCGCGGGACCGGCAGAAAAATTGTAAATCCGATCGTACTTCATACAACACGCTCCTAATAGATTTTTTCGTTATATTTAATTTTTTTTGACAGCTAGCGACTACATTATAACCTTGAACGAAGTGCAATTCAACCTTCAAACATGGAAAAAAGGCACTTTTTATAAAAAATATTTCAGTATATCAAATTTTATTTGTGATATAAGTAAAACCTGCGCCCGATCATACGGACGCAGGTTGTTGAGTCGAAATCACATGATTTATCGCTCTTCTCGGAAATAAGCGTTGCCGAGACTGGCAGGAGGTTGATCCTCGCGTTTTCTTCTGAGAGCGGAAACAACAAGGACAAGCACCGTAACGAGATACGGCAGCATCTTGAAGATTTCCTGCGAACTTCTCGTAAGTCCGGGAATGTAGAAGAACAGCCAGAACAATGCGCCAAACAGGTAGGATCCCCAAATTGTACGCTTGGGCTTCCATGTTGCGAAGATGACCAGTGCAACAGCAAGCCAACCGAGCTTTTCAATGCTTCCGTCCGTCGACCACGTGCCCTTGATGTAATCCATCGTATAATACAGACCGCCAAGGCCGGAAATACCGGCGCCGATACACGTTGCAAGATATTTATACCTGGATACATTGATGCCGGCCGCGTCCGCCGTTGCAGGATTTTCGCCAACGGCTCGAAGGTTGAGCCCTACGCTGGTCCTGTTCAGGAACCAGCTTGTAACGAATGCAAGTATTACGGCAAGGTACGCAAGAAAACCGTACGAGAAGAAAATTTTGCCGACAGCGCCCAGATGATCCGATAAAAACGGAATGTTCGTGCGGAACGCACCGCTCGTCAACGCAACGGAAATCTGACCGACGCCCCCCGCCATTTTGTTCAGCGTGCCGCCGAACAGATTTGCAAAGCCACCACCAAAGATCGTTAGCGTTAAACCGGTTACGTTTTGGTTGGCGCGCAATGTGATGGTCAGCACGGAGTAAATCACCCCGCCGAGCATAGCGGCAATAAACGCAGCAAACAGCGTCAGGATGACCGCAATGACGGGAGACGGATTCGCTGCATTGTTTTCATATAGGAACGAAGCAATCAGGCCTGCGATGCCGCCAAGATACATGATGCCTGGGACGCCAAGATTAAGATTACCGGATTTTTCAGCGAGAATTTCGCCGACAGCGCCGAACATGATGACCGTTCCGAAAACAACGGCGGCCTGGATCAATGAAATAACCTGTGTCATTTGTCGGCCTCCTTCCTTCCGCCACGGAAGCGGACTTTATAGTTGATGAAGAACTCGCTGCCGAGAATGAAGAACAGGATGATACCGGTAATCATTTCGGACACGAAGTCATTCAGATCGAACTGGGATGCGATTTCGATTGCTCCTTTTTGCAGGAACACGAGCAACGCCGAGATCGCTATCATCACAAATGTATTGAACTTTGCCAGCCAAGCAACAATGATTGCAGTAAATCCGCGTCCGCCCGCTGTGCTGGTCGATATCGTGTGGCTTGCGCCCGCTACGGCGATGAATCCGGCAATGCCGCAGATTGCGCCAGAAAGCGCCATTGTGCGGATGATGACCTTCTTAACGTTGATTGCTGCGTAGCGTGCGGTATTTTCGCTTTCACCAACAACCGCTATTTCATAGCCATGCTTGCAGTAGCGCAAATACAGGAACATGATGACAGCCAGCGCCATAACGATTATTACATTCAGCGTGTACATCTGGCCGAAGATCGAAGGGAACCATCCGGCTTTGGTCATCTGATTGATGATGCCAACCGTGTTGGACCCGAATGGATTTTCCCACTTGGCAACGAAAAAGCTCGTCAGCTGGATGGCGATGTAGTTCATCATCAGGGTAAAGAGCGTTTCGTTCGCGTTCCAGCGCGCCTTAAACACGGCGGGAATCGTTCCCCAAACGCCACCGGCGAGCATGCTGCCGGCAAACATCATTATCAGCAAGATCGCTGTAGGCAGAGACTTCCCAAGATAGATCATGCAAGCCGCAGCAGCGAGTCCGCCGGCAAGGATCTGACCTTCCGCACCGATGTTCCAAAATCGCATTTTAAACGCGGGCGCAAGACCAACAGCGATACAGAGCAACATCATGATATCGCGAATGGTGACCCAGATGCGCTTATTCGTTCCGAAGGCGCCTTTAAACATTGCCGCATAAACCTTCAATGGGTTCAGCTTTGTCAAGGCATAGATGATGATTGCGCAAACAACCAGTGCCAGCACCAGTCCGATCAGGCGTACACCGATGGATTTCCATAGCGGCATACCATCCCGCTTTGACATACGGATGAACGGTTCGTGTGTATCACGCTCACGCTTCTTGCTCACGGTTCATCCCTCCTTCTTTCAAATAAGTCATCAGATAACCGACCTCGTCCTTTGTCGTTTTTCTGGCGTCTACAATATCGTTGATCTGTCCGGCGCAGAGAACCATGATCCGGTCGCACAACTCAAGGAGTACGTCCAAATCTTCGCCGACATAGATTACGGCTGCACCGTTTTTTTTCTGCTCGCTCAAAAGATGATAAATGTTATAGGAAGTATTGATGTCAAGACCGCGAACTGCGTATGCAGACATCAGAAGTTGCGGTTTCATCGAAATTTCGCGACCGACCAGAACTTTTTGCACGTTTCCGCCGGAGAGACGGCGTATAGGCGTGCTCAGCCCCGGAGTAACGACTTCAAGGTTCTTAACGACGGTCTCCGCAAGTTTGCGAGGCTTTTTGCGGTCTGCAAACGGACCATTCCCATCCTGGTAGCTGCGGAGCATCATATTATCTGTCAGATCCATGCTGCCGACGAGGCCCATGCCCAGGCGATCTTCCGGAACAAACGCAAGCGCTACACCAAGATTTTTAATATCCAGCGGGCGCATTCCGGAAAGTTCTTTCTCTTCCCCGTTTTCCGGCAAAAACTTGATCTTGCTGCAAGTTTGGCAATACTGCAATCCTGCAATGGCTTCCAGCAGTTCTTTCTGGCCGCTGCCGGAAATGCCTGCAATACCGAGTATCTCACCGCTGTAAGCCGTGAAACTCACGCCGTTTAGACGGTTTATACCGTCCGAGTCACATACGGTGAGGTTTTCTACGACCAATCTCGGCTTTGGATCGATCGGTTCCGAACGTGCAATATCCAGTGAAACAGCGCGCCCGACCATCATTTCCGTCAGCTTCTTCGCGTCTGTCTCCGCTGTCGGAACGTCGCCGATGAAATGACCTTTTCTTAGTACGGCGACCCGATCGGAAATCTCAAGCACTTCGTGCAGTTTATGCGTAATGATGATGATGGACTTGCCGTCCGCTTTCATATTGCGCATGACACAGAAGAGTTTTTGTGTTTCCTGCGGTGTTAAAACGGCGGTCGGTTCGTCAAGAATAAGGATGTCCGCACCGCGATACAAAACCTTGACGATCTCGAGCGTCTGCTTTTCAGAGACGGACATGTCGTACACTTTCTTGTCAGGATCTACGACGAATCCATAACGATCGCAGATATCCTTTACAGAAGCGCGGACTTTTTTAAGATCGACCAAGGCCGACTCGTTCAGGCCAAGTATGATATTTTCGGCTGCCGTTAAAACATCGACTAGTTTGAAGTGCTGATGAATCATTCCGATATGCAGGTCATATGCATCTTTCGGCGAAGCAATGGTAACTTCGTTTCCGTTGATGAAGATCTGGCCGCTGTCCGGGAAATAGATACCCGCCAGCATGTTCATGAGCGTGGTTTTCCCGCTGCCGTTTTCACCAAGCAGCGACAGAATCTCGCCTCGCTTAATTTCGAGGCAGACCTTGTTGTTAGCGACTACCTCGCCGAACGTCTTCGTGATGTCGACCATTCGGATAGCTATTGTACTCTCCACACGCGTGACCCCTTCTATATTAGATTCAGACTTGCTTAAAATATTTTAGCATACAAGCGCGTGCGGTGTAAACAAAAAGATGGAGCAATTAAAAAGAATGCACCGTCAAAATTACAAACTTGTGAAGAAAAAGCAACAAAAAAGCGGGAGCAGTTGATTGCCCCCGCTTTTTTTATGCTAAATAATTTTTAGCTGAGTTCCGTGATGCCATCGATGCGGAGGCCGAAGTACGGCGCGCTGCGCAGCGTGGACTCATAGAAGATGCCGTCCGTGATGGCTTCGCCGGTATCGCCAACCCAGTCGCCGTCGGTATCGATGGCAAGGTAGCTGGTGATGGTTTCGCCGCCAACGGTGAAGGTCGAGCAATCAAAGACGTTCAGAGAACCGTCGATAATGGCCGCTTCAACTTCGGCAACTTTCTCGGCAGTGCCTTCGGCACAGCTCTCGCCCAAGGCGGAGATCATGTTCGCGCCGGTCGCATAACCTTCGGACCAATCGGTCGCGATGGCTTCGCCACTCAGAGCGCAGTTGAACGCATAGGTGTAGAATGCACTCCAGTTGTTCTGTGCAGAGGTCAGGGCCGCTGTCGGCGCGACGCTCAGCATATCAATGTTGTAGCCAACGCAGTACACGGGCGTTCCGGCATCCAGAGCGGTCTGGACAGCCGACGGAGCGCCGGTGGAGTCAGCATGCTGGCTGATGATGCAGCAGCCCTTCGACATGAGCGAATTGGCGGCTTCTGCTTCGGCAGTCGGGTCATACCAAGAGTTGGTATAGATGACGTCCATGTGGGCGTCTGCAACGATGCTCTGCACGCCAAGGAAGAACGCGGTGTAACCGCTGACCACTTCAGCATACGGGAATGCGCCGACATAGCCGAGGTAAGGATCGGTCACGAGGCCTGCATCCATCATTTCCTTCAGCTTCATGCCGGCAACGACGCCAGACACGTAGCGTGATTCGAAGGTATGCGTGAACGCATTTTTGAAGTTGTCGAGTCCGCTCAGGGCAGCCGTGTCACCGGTCATGGAAACGAACACCACGTCCGGAGTCTCGGAAGCGGCCTGCTGCATATAGGACTGATGGCCATAGCTGTCAGAGAAGATGTAGTTGCATCCCTGTTCAACAAGGTCGATAGCCGTATCGTAGCAGGTTTCATCTTCGGAGATGTTGTACTTCCAGATGATATCCTCATCGGCAATACCAACATTCGCGGCGGCGGTCTTGATTCCTTCGATGTGCGCTGCGTCATAACCGGTGTTCTCGTCGTGTACGAGAATTACGCCGATTTTAACTGCGGGCGCTGCTGCTTCTTCGACAGTTGCTTCCGTAGCGGCTTCTTCCGTCGTTGCGGTTTCTTCCGTGGCGGCTGCTTCCGTCGCGGGTTCTTCCGTCGTCGTGCTTGCGCATGCGGCGAGCGAGAAGACCATCAAAGCGACTACAAACAGAGCAATGATCTTTTTCATGGTTTTCCTCCTGCTATTTTTGATTTATTGCAACACCGCAGAAACGATGAAACAACCAAGCGATTGATGACACTTATTGTAGCACCATTTGTTCGGTGTAACAACCTAAAATAATGTAAGAACATTCGTCTTTTATACAAGTTATTACTAAATAAAGCGAATAATTTGTATAAGTATACGTTATTGTGTCAGCTCTTCCTTCGTTTGGCGCACATGCGCGATTAGCTGGAGCATGATGTGTATATTTAGTTTATTGAATCCTTCCGCTTGCCTCAAGCGCCTTGATGTCCGGGTCGCATTTAAACGGCTCGCCCGCGGCAACCATGGCGTTTTTCACGTCCTTGAGACCGCTCCCGGTCGAGATAACCGTAACGCTTTCATTTGATTTAATAATGCCTTGTGCAACCGCGCGTTTGAGTCCCGCCGTGGCGGTAACGCCCGCCGGCTCGCCGAATACGCCTTCGGTACGACCAAGCAGTCGCATTGCATCCAATATTTCGTCGTCCGAAACAGCTATCCAGGTGCCTTTGCTGTCGTGAACTGCGCGTTGTGCTTTTTTCGGGTTCCTCGGCACGCCGACGGCGATGCTGTCGGCCAGCGTGTTCTCCGGTGTGGGCACCAGTTCTCCGCCGCGCTTGTCGGCGTCGACAAACGGGCAGCATCCGGTGGACTGAACGCCGAGAATTTTGGGGATGCGATCGATCATGCCGAGTTGCAAAAGATCGTAAAAGCCATTGTAAACGCCGCCGATGGTGCAACCGTCCCCAACGGATACCGCAACCCAATCGGTCGGATTCCAGTTAAGCTGTTCTGCAATCTCAAGTGCAACGGTCTTTTTGCCTTCCGTCAGGATCGGATTGATACCCGCGTTCCTATTATAGAAGCCCCACTTTTCAATAGCGGCTTTGCTGAGTTCGAATGTTTGACGATAATCGCCTTTGACGCTGATGACGTTGGCGCCAAAGATTAAAAGCTGCGCTACCTTACCCATCGGTGCACGCTCCGGAACGAAAATAACCGTTTTCAATCCCATGCGCGCCGAATTGCCGGCCAGCGAGCTTGCCGCGTTGCCGGTTGAAGAGCAGGAGATGGTGTCGTATCCAAGTTCAATCGCCTTTGCAACGGCAACACCGCTTGCGCGGTCTTTCAATGAACCTGTCGGGTTTAAACCATCATCTTTTATATATAGCGTATCCAAACCAAGTTGTTTGCCAAGTCGAAGCGAACGGTAAAGCGGCGTCCAGCCAATACGAAGGAAATCCTCAAGGCCTTCACCTGCAAGCGGCATCAGCGCACGATAGCGCCACATGCTGTTGTTTGTATCCTTCTTTAACGTTTCTTTCGAAAATACGGTCTTGATTTCTGAATAATCGTAGACGATATCCAATATTCCCTTTTCCCCACAGGAAGGACACGTCATAAGTTCCGGACCAAACGGATATTCTCTGCCGCAAATTGTGCAGCGATAACCGGCAATGCGCTTCATAAGGACACTCCAAATCTAAGTTTCGTTCATTCGTCAAATACGTTTCACTCTGGTTAAGCCAAAACGACTGACAAGTACATCATACCGCATGAATTTTAAAATGTACAGTAAAAAATAGCACTGAACAAAATTATTATGACCGAAATATTTTTGTAAATCACGCCTTCATCGTATTGCGTGCATTGGAAAGCGTATAGTATAATACCCTTATAACCTGTTGAAAGCAGCTTGTTTTCATATTGTTTCACTGTATTTATATCTGAACGCTGGAAATTATCTCACATAACATTGCATTTCGCGAAGGGAGATCCATAGCTTATGTTGCTTATCGGAAACGGAAGACTTGTCACAAGAGACAACGGTTTGTTTATTGAAGACGGGGCGGTTGTTACAGACGGCGCACTGATTCAGGATATCGGAACGACGCAGGAAATGAAGGATAAATACCCACAGGCGGAATTTATCGACGCCGACGGCGGCGTGATCATGCCAGGATTGATCAATACGCATAACCATATTTACAGCGCATTTGCCCGCGGCCTTTCGATCAAGGGATATAACCCGCATGACTTCAACGATATCCTCGAAGGTATGTGGTGGAAAATCGACCGTCTGCTGACAAAAGAAAACGACAAATTGTCCGCATATGCAGTCTATGTGGATTCCATTAAAAACGGCGTAACGACTGTTTTCGATCACCATGCCAGCTACTATGACATCCCCGATAGTCTGGATACACTTGCCGACGCCGCAAAAGACCTCGGTATTCGCACCTGCCTGTGTTATGAAGTGTCCGACCGTGACGGCGAAGAAAAAACGAAACAGTCTGTTCTGGAAAACGCACGCATGATCCAGCGGGCACAGGCCGACGGCAGCGACATGCTCAAGGGCATGATGGGTTTGCATGCCGCGTTTACACTTTCCGATGAAACGCTTGCAATGTGTAAAGCGCATACGCCGGAGACGACCGGGTTCCATATCCATGTTGCAGAGGGTCCCGGCGATCAGATCGATTCACTTAAAAAGTATGGCAAGCGCATTGTCGAGCGGCTATTTGAACAAGGCATCCTTGGCGAAAAAACGCTGGCGATTCATTGCGTGCACGTTAGCCCTGCCGAAATGCAGTTACTCAAAGAAACCGACACGATGGTCGTGCACAATCCGGAATCCAACATGGGTAATGCCGTCGGCTGCGGCCCCGTGCTCCGCCTGTTTAGTGAAGGCATTCTCCTCGGTCTCGGTACCGACGGTTACACGAACGATATGATCGAGAGTTACAAGGTCGGCAACATCATTCATAAGCACAATCTTTGCGACCCGACAGTGGCTTGGGGCGAAATCCCCACAATGCTGTTTGAAAACAACCCGAAGATTGCAGGCCGTTTCTTCAACAAGCCGCTCGGTGTGCTGAAAAAAGGCGCATATGCCGACGTGATCGTGACCGATTACGATCCGCTGACGCCGATGGACGGCAACAACGTCAATGGACACATCCTCTTCGGCATGAACGGACGCAGTGTTGTGACTACCGTATGCAACGGCAAAGTGCTCATGAAGGATCGCAAGGTACTTGTGGCGGATGAGAAATCACTGATGGAAGAATGCCGCGCAAGTGCATCCAAACTTTGGGATTCGATCAACGGATAACAGACAGTAATGAAGTTAGTTTATATATACAATAGGATACAGGAGGTTTCAAATGTCAGATCGTATGACCCCTATCCCGTTTGCGGATTTAATGAATTGGATAATCGAAGAGCGTAAGCAAGGCGGTGTCTTCGGCATTCGCCGTGCGTTTTCAGCGCCAAAGAACAAACGCCTAGACCTTTTTGGCGAACATCTTGAAACGCCGTTTGGCCCGGCGGCGGGCCCACATACCCAACTGGCGCAAAATCTGATCGCAGCTTACTATGCGGGATGTCGTTTCTTTGAACTGAAGACGGTTCAAACGCTCGACGGCGAAGACCTGCCGGTTTCAAAACCCTGCATTCTTGCCGTTGACGAATGCTATAACGTAGAATGGTCGACCGAACTGACCGTTTCGCAGGCGTTTGACGAGTATGTAAAAGCTTGGTTTGCAATCAAGCTCATGAGCTGGGAATTCGATCTCGGTCGTCCCGACGGTTTCATGTTTAATATGAGCGTTGGATATAATTATGAAGGCATTACAAGCCCGAAGATCGATGCGTTCATTGAAGGACTGAAAAACGCGTCTTCAACGCCGATTTGGCAGGAATGCCGCGCCTGGGCTAAAGAAAACCTTTCTCGTTTTACAAAGGTGGATGCAAAATATGTCGATGGCGTTTCGCCGCGCATCTGTTCGTCCATCACGCTGTCAACACTCCACGGCTGCCCGCCGCAGGAGATTGAGCGTATTTCGAACTATCTCATCGAAACAAAGGAACTCAATACGTTTGTAAAATGCAACCCCACGCTTCTGGGATATCAGTTCGCACGTAAAACCATGGACGACATGGGTTACGATTACCTGGTTTTCGATGATTTTCATTTCAACGACGACCTGCAGTATCGCGATGCCATCCCGATGTTCAAGCGGCTCATTTCGCTTGCAGAAGGCAAAGGCGTTACATTCGGCCTAAAGCTGACCAACACCTTCCCAGTCGGCATTGCCAGAGACGAACTGCCCGGCAACGAGATGTATATGAGCGGTCGTTCGCTCTTCCCGCTGACGATTGAACTTGCACACCGCATCAGTCACGAGTTCGATGGCAGAATGCGCCTGTCGTTCTCAGGCGGCGCGGACGTCAACAACATAGCGAGCTTGTTTGACGCGGGTATCTGGCCGATTACGCTGGCAACGACACTGCTCAAACCCGGCGGGTACCAGCGCGCCAAGCAGATTGCCGACATACTTGTCAAGTGTGATTACGTACCATTCGATGGCGTATCTGTCGGCAAGGTTGCCTATCTTGCACGCGACGCACGGACGGACGCAAGGCACACAAAGCCCGTAAAGCCTCTGCCCACTCGCAAGATTGACAGAAAAGTGCCGCTGACCGATTGCTTTATCGCGCCT
The DNA here is from genome assembly GCA_963665515.1 of Christensenellaceae bacterium. Lineage (GTDB taxonomy): Bacteria > Bacillota > Clostridia > Christensenellales > CAG-138 > UBA7703. The sequence goes on along the minus strand of OY762278.1, from coordinate 2,571,857 downwards.
TGTTCGAACGGCTGCCCGATTGAGCAGGATATTCCGGAGTATGTCCGCCTTGTCGGCGATGGAAAGTACGCCGAGGCGCTCACGTTGATTTTAGAAAAAAATCCCCTGCCGTTCATCACCGGGAGAATCTGCACGCACCACTGCATGGATAAATGCACACGTGGTTTCTACGAGGAGAGCGTTCATATTCGCGATTGCAAACTGCTTGCCGCGCGCAAAGGCTTTGACAGCGTAATCGACACGCTAAAACCGTCCGGCAAGTCGACTGCCAACGTTGCTGTCGTTGGCGGTGGTCCCGCGGGTATGGCCGCAGCTTACTTCCTCGGTCGTCAAGGCGCCAAGGTAACGGTTTTTGAAAAGCGCGAGCAGCTTGGCGGCATCGTCCGCTATGTCATCCCCGGTTTCCGCATAGGCGAATTCGGCATCGATCGCGATGTGGAACTACTAAAAAAGATGGGGGCGGAGATCAAGACAGGCACCGCGGCTCCGTCAGTTAAAGAGCTCACGAACAGTGGCTTTACACATGTAATTTTTGCAACCGGCGCATGGGCGCACGGCAATCTTCGTCTGCAAAAAGGCGAGAGCATGAATGTATTAGATTTTCTTGAGCAATATAAGTCGGAAACGCTACCCGACATTGGCGATCATGTCGTCGTCATCGGCGGCGGCAACACCGCAATGGACGCAGCGCGTGCCGCAAAGCGCACTAAGGGCGTCCTGTCCAGCAAAATCGTATACCGGCGCACGCGTCGCTTTATGCCGGCCGACGAAGAAGAACTTCTGCTCGCGCTGGACGAAGGCGTTGAATTCGGCGAGCTGCTGACGCCCGTTTCTCTTGAAAACGGCATGCTGAATTGCAAAAAGTGCAAACTTGGCAAGCCAGATGCAAGCGGAAGGCCGGCCAGCATTGAAACTGACGAGATCGTTACGATCCCCTGCACATTGTTAATCTCTGCAATCGGTGAAAAGGTCGAACCGTCGGACTTCACGAATAATGGAATCGAGCTGACGGAGCGCGGCAAGGTCAAGGCGAGCAAGGAAACGCTGGAAACCAGCCGGGAAAATGTGTTTGTCATCGGTGATGCGAATCGCGGCCCAGCAACAGTCGTGGAAGCCATTGCCGACGCACGCAAGGTTGCGGATGCAATCGTTGGTCCATACACTGTAACCATTCCCGAAGAGTCGAAGGCTTGTGAGGGCAATTGCTTACTCAAGCAGGGCTCCATCGCTGTTTATGACAGCGCAGGCAAAGAGACGGAACGCTGTCTTGCCTGCTCCACCGTCTGTGAATGCTGCGTTCAGGTTTGCCCGAATCGAGCGAACATTGCAATCAATGTAGACGAAACAAGCATGCCGCAAATCATTCACGTAGATCGTATGTGTAACGAGTGCGGAAACTGCACGATGTTCTGCCCGTATGACAGTTCGCCATACAAGGAAAAATTCACGCTGTTCTCGACCGAGAAAGAATTCGACGAAAGCAAAAACAAAGGCTTCCTCGTGCTCGGCGGCGGAAAAATCAAACTACGGCTTGACGATGTGTCCACCGTGCGCCTCGGTAAAAACGAAATCGCGCCCGATATCGAAAAGATCATCAACGCCGTTATTTGGGACTATAGCTACCTGCTTTAATGCATTTCATTGGCGCCGTTTTCAAAGGCGGCGCCACATTTTTTCAATCTGCATTTTACACCTTAGCAAGGGGGAAATACCATGTCCACTTTCACTGTCAATGGAAAAACCGTATCCGTTGAGAAGAATCAGAAACTTATCGTCTATCTGCGAGACACGCTGCAGCTGACAAGCGTAAAGAACGGATGTTCCGAAGGCGCATGTGGAACCTGCATGGTCCTCATAGATGGGAAACCGATGAAATCCTGCGTTCAGAAAACCGACAGGCTGGAAGGAAAAAACATCGTTACCGTCGAAGGGCTATCTCCCCGAGAAAGTGACGTTTTCGCCTATGCGTTCGCTGCGGCCGGTGCCGTGCAATGCGGCTTTTGCACACCGGGAATGGTTATCAGCGCCAAGGGATTGATCGATAAAACCCCTGATCCAACGCCGGAAGAAGTAAAGGATGCATTAAAGAACAATATCTGTCGCTGTACCGGTTATAAAAAAATAGAAGACGCCGTGTTGCTTGCCGCCAAGCTGCTCCGCGAAAACGCCGAGGTTCCGCATGGCGATCTGCCCGGTACGCTTGGTCAAAGCATCCGAAGAATCGAAGCCGCCGAAAAAACGCTTGGCGAAGCAATGTACACCGACGATTTGCATTTGGACGGCATGCTGATCGCATCTGCAGTCCGCAGTGCATATCCGCGCGCACGCGTTCTTTCAATCGATACCGAAGCTGCAAAAGCCGTCGAAGGCGTCCTTGCAGTCTATACCGCCGAAGATGTACCCGGTGCCAAAATCATCGGACACTTGGTTCAGGATTACGACGTGATGATCCCGGTCGGAAAAATCACGCATTTTCTTGGCGATGCGGTTGCGCTTGTCGTTGCGGAAACAGATGAAGCATTAGAAGCGGGTAAAGCTGCCGTTAAGGTCGAATACGAGCCGCTCACCCCTATCCTCTCGCCGGAAGAAGCCATGCAGGAAGACGCAGAACACGTTCATGATGGTCGTGAAAATTTGATGTCGTTCCAGTCTGTCAAACGCGGTAATCCCGACGAAGCGATCAAAAACAGTGCGCATGTTGTAACAAATCATTACAGCGTGCCATTTACGGATCATGCGTTTATGGAGCCGGAGTGCGCGGTTGCAGAAATAGAAGGCGACGGCATACGCATCTACAGTGCGGATCAGGGGATCTACCAGACACAGAAAGAATGCGCCGCAATGCTTGGACTTTCGCTGAATAAAGTTCGTGTTTCAGCAATGATGGTCGGCGGTGGATTCGGCGGTAAAGAAGATATGAGCGTGCAGCACCACGCGGCGCTTGCAAGCTATCTCACCAAGCGGCCGGTTAAGGTACGCTTCACTCGCGCGGAAAGCCTGCTGATTCATCCGAAGCGTCACGCTATGGAGATGGAGTTCACGACCGCATGTGACGAATCAGGACAACTCACAGCTATGCGTGCAAGGCTGATTGCGGATACCGGCGCATATGCTTCCCTTGGCGGACCGGTTTTGCAGCGCGCCTGTACGCATGCGGCCGGACCCTATAACTATCAAAATGTCGATATCGAAGGATACGCCTATTACACCAATAATCCTCCGGGCGGCGCGTTCCGTGGATTTGGCGTCACGCAGAGTTGTTTCGCAACCGAGTGCAACCTCAATCAACTCGCCGAGAAAGTCGGCATGACGCCGTTTGAGTTCCGCTATAAAAACGCAATTCGTCCCGGGCAGATTCTGCCGAACGGGCAGATTGCGGACGATACCACCGCGCTGGTCGAAACACTCGACGCGGTGCGCCCGATTATGGAGCGCAACCCAAAAGCCGGTATTGCATGCGCAATGAAAAACAGCGGCCTTGGCGTCGGCGTGCCGGACGTTGGCCGTTGTCGCATTGAAATCAAGGATGGCAAGGTGCACCTGCACTCATCTGCGGCCTGCATCGGACAAGGCATGGGAACCGTGCAAACACAGTATGTAAAGGAGATCACGGGGCTGCCGCTCGAAAAGATCGTATATCACACGCCGGACACGTCGGATAGCCCGAACGCCGGCAACACGACCGCATCCCGTCAAACGCTTTTCACCGGTGAAGCTACCATTCGCGCGGCAAAGCAGGTCACGGAAGCGCTGAAGGAAGCCGGTTCGCTTGAATCGCTGGAAGGTCGGGATTTCCTCGGCGAATACGAAGGCAAGACCGATCCGCTTGGCTCGGACAAACCCAATCCGGTTTCGCACATTGCATATGGCTATGCAACGCATGTTGTCGAGCTGGACGACGAAGGCCGTTTGAAAAACGTGACGGCTGCGCATGACATCGGAAGGCCGGTCAACCCTATTGCGCTGGAAGGTCAGATGGAAGGCGGCGTTGTGATGAGCCTCGGCTATGCACTTACGGAAGATTTCCCGCTTGAAAACGGAAAGCCACAGGTGCGTTTCGGTACGCTCGGTCTGTTTAAATCCAGCAGTACACCGAACGTTGATTCCATTATTGTGGGAAAAGCCGACAAAGAAAATCTCGCATGCGGCGCAAAAGGCATTGGAGAAATCGCATCCATCCCGACCGCGCCCGCAGTGCAGCTTGCTTATTATCTCTACGACGGGAAGTTTCGCACGAAATTACCGCTGGACGATACCCCATACAGCAAAAAGAAAAAGTAAATTAATCGTTTTCGGAGAATGCAAACCTTTCATCAGGAACTTCCACATTTTCCGCTAACCGGCGTCAATCGCAATGGCGTCCTCATTCCTCAAAAGAAGCGGTTAACTGCAAGCCGCTTCTTTCTTTATCAACATATTTAAAAAAGCAAAATAATCGTGACTTCCGCTCGCCCAAGCACTCGCATAATTCGATCGTATGGTATACTAAACAAAAAAGCAAAAGGAGTGTTTTATGTTCAGAGATAAAGCAGGCAATATTGCGACGGGCAAAATTACAGCTTATGTTATCCTGTTGATACTCGTCGTCGCATTGCTTGGCAGCAGCGTTGTCGTGATCGACGCGGGTCATACAGGCGTTGTGTTAACCTTTGGCAAGGCAAGCCCCGTTGTTATGCAGGAAGGTATTCACCTGAAGGTCCCGTTTGCGCAGAAGATCATCACGATCAACAACCGCATTGTAAAAACGGAGGTTACCACGGAAGCGTTCAGCAAAGACTTGCAGACGGTTTCCACCGTAATTGCGGTGAACTACCATATCAACCAGGATTCCAGCTCGTCCATCTACAAGGAAGTTGGGCTGGGGTATGACGACGTGCTCGTCGTACCGGCAATCAACGAAGTTTTGAAAGCCGTTACTGCAAACTACACGGCGCAGCAACTGGTCGGCAGCCGCGGCGACGTCAGCGTCCTGTTGGATGAAGGCTTGAACAGCAAGTTGAATCCATACGGAATCTTTGTCGACGGGTTGAATATCATCAACTGGGATTTCTCAGAAGAGTACATCAGCGCCGTTGAAGCCAAACAGGTGGCAGAGCAAAACCTGATTAAAACCCGTACCGAACAAGAGCAGGCGCTTGTAATTGCCAACACGGAAGCGGAAAAAGAAGTCATCGCCGCTCAGGCGCAAGCTGACAAGATCAAGCTGCTTGCAGATGCAAACGCAGAGAGCAACCGTATCATTACGGAATCGCTAAGTGACATCCTGATTCGCTATGAAACTCTCCAGAAATGGAACGGCGACCTGCCGAAGGTCACAAGCGGAAGTGATACCCTAATCGATATCGGCCTGGGCGACTAACGCACTATCTACACGACATAATAAAAGGCGGGGATTCCCCGCCTTTTATGTTTGCCTGACTAGTCGTGTGCTATTTCAATATTGTCTACTGCCTTGGTTTCCTTTTCCTTGGAGAAAAACTTTTTTACCAGCCAGTCATGCAGGTGCGCCATGCCAAACGCCGCGTATGGAAGCATCATTGGAACATAAATGATTGCATACTGCGATTTTGCTTCGAAAAGTGCATGGTACAGCGCCGCGCCAAACAGGATGAGCGGAATAATCATGCGTTGTTCGTTGCGTTTTTCCCTTTGGAAGCATAGTACAATCAGGGTAATCGTCATCGAAACATAGACAAACTGCATCAGTTGATTGAAGTATGCGTTGATTGCATCACTTGCCGTTCCTGCGCCAAGGCCTATCACAAAGTTTGACACTTCCCCGCTGCGCTGCCCTGTATATGCACTGCTCCAGATACATTGATACGCCGGTTCATTCCATTGACTTGTCACTTTCTTATACATGAATGAAGCAAGGTATCTCGGCCTTGACGCAAACATGGTCAATTGCTCCTTCAAATCCGCCTTGCTTTGCGAAAGCGCTTTGTCGTAGTCCATGTCATTCTCTCTCAAAACGCTCGTTGTATAACTGTTGAACCAGCCGGAACAAAGTGAGGATTCACGAAATCCTGTTGCAAGCCAGGCCATCTGCGGCGTTCCCTTGCCAAAGTTTGTGTCGGCACGGATTTCATACTGCTTTTGAACGAGCGTTGGCAGCAAAAACGTCAGCGCCGCCATGAGCGCGGCAAACGCGAGCGTAAGCGCTCTTTTGTTCCGTAGTGCAAAAACAAGGAGTATGATAATTTCTGCAATCAGAACAATTAAAAAGTTCTTCTTTAGCAACACTGCAAGCGCAATCAGAACCGCCGCGGGTATAAGCTGCATAAGGCGCTTTTGCTTCATCGCCTTTGCGACAAAATAAATACTCCAAATTGATAATGTCATGCCGGGAATCGTGCCATATAAAAACGTGCTCAACAACATCGGTTGAATGCAAAGTCCGAGCAGGATTGCAGTAAGCAGTTCTACGCGCGTGTCATCAAAAAGAATCCTGGCCAGTTTCAAAATCGCAACAAAGGTCGCGCAAACCAGGAGAACATTGCTTAATTGAAAAAGTGTAATCGCGTTCGATCCGAACACGCGCAAAAAGCCCTCAGCATACAGCAGATATCCGGTTTGAAACGGGAACACATAGAAATACGTGTTTGCTGTCAGAATATTCGTGCTTCCCTGCACAATTTGCTGTGCGGCGGTAATGATGCTTCCTGAATCCGCAACCGGCACGGCTTTTGAAGCAAGCACCCACCAAACGCCGATTGCAGCGGAACATGCGATGGCAATTGCACCAACCCATCGAACGGTACGGCGCTTTACATTGGCATGCATCAACAAAACGGCCAGTGCGACAATAACCAGTAGAACAACAAGATTTACCAGGACATTGTCGTTCAAGAACTCGACGTGTTCATTGTTGTCCTTGGAATAATACATGTCAATATGGCACGTCTTCAAAAGACTTACAATCGATAGAACCCCGAAGGTGATCATAGATATTACCGCAATGAACGCTTCGGAAAAGTTACTGAACCGCTCGTTGAACGCACGCGTTTTTTTCATAAAAGCTCCTGTCATTGTACTGTTTTCCTATCAAGATATGCTTCTACTTCACCTTGTACGCCATCCTGAAAAGAAAGCGGACTATAGCCGAAATCGTTTGTCGCTTCATCATGCGAATATGCTCTTGGTTCGACCAACCGCTGCACTTTCTCCCGATAATCGATCTTTGTAATTGAAAGCAGATACAACCCCCAGGCGCCTGCAATTGCGAACCAATATGGGAAAGAAATGAATCTGGCAGGCTTGTCGAGATATTTCGCAATGATCGAAAGCATATCCCGCAGATCGATCGGTTCTTTGCCGGAGAGTACATAATCCTTTCCGATCGTTGTTTCGCTAAGCAAAACGTCCGCATAAGAGCGCCCCAAATCGCGACGATGAACCGGCTGTAATGCAAAACGCGCACCGGAAACGACCGGCATGGCCGGCAAGCGATCCATCATTGCGATAAACTTTACAACGTTTTCATCGTCCAGCCCGCCATAAATCATCGTTGGGCGCAGAATGCTCAACGCCACACCGGTTTCATTGCACATACGTGTAATAGTTTCGTCGATTTGCTCATACTCCGCACTTGCGGATTTATATTTTGAGTAGACGCCCGTTGTATGGACGACGATGATGCGACGGATTCCGGAACGGATTGCAATATCCACAACCCGCGATGAAGTATGGATGCCGACAATATGCAAAAGCGTGTCCGCACCACTCATCGTGTTGAGCAGCAACGCTTCATCATCAATCGACCCCACGCAAAGCTCGATATTCAATCCGCTTTCTTCTATAAATGCCGCTTTCTCTTTTGAGCGTACAATTGCACGAAATTGACATTCATCCAGTTCGGCTTTTCGCTCGATCAGTCGTTCTATGGTATATCGACCGGATTTTCCGGTTACGCCTGTCAGTACCGCCGTCATCTTCATAATATTTATCCCTTTATTTATCATACCAAAGCATTATATCATAGCCGCTTTATGTTTGTTACCGCTTTACATGAAAAAAGCCCGCCAACCGGCAGGCTTGTCGTGATGCGTTTAAAACGTCTGTTGTTCAATCCAGTCGGCTAACGCATTCATCTCTGCGTTGCCGCCTAATCGCAGGCGTTCACTGAGTGGAAGTTTGCCATATACGCAGCCATTCAGCGTGGTTTGCACGCGCTCCGCGAGCGTATCGTCCATTGCATCCGTATAGCATGTTGCAGATGCTATAGTGCCGTTCTTAACATTTAACAGCAATTCAAGACAGCCGAAATCCAAACGCGTTTCCAACGAAACATTAAACGCGGGCGTAACGCCAAACCGCCATTCCCACGAAGCATAGCGTTCACGGATTGTGTTGAGTCGTTCAAGATCGACGGATGCCGTGCTCTGCGGTTCCGCTTCCCCGTATTCTTCGGTAAACGCCTCGATCAGCGCCGTTTTCATCCGCTCAACATTAAGTTCTGGGTTATGCAATCCAAGATTGGTAACCCGACTCTTTACGCTTTTGACTCCCTTGGATTCCAGCTTTAGCTTGGAAGGCGCAAGATAGCGCGAGAGTTTCTCCATATCGGCGGAAATTAAAATTGTGCCGTGATGGAGTGCAATGCCGTGTGAAAACTTAAACGCATTGCCGGAGAATTTTTCCTGCGTGTCAGTCAGTACGAGATCATTGCGTCCGGTAAACGACGTATCGATGCCGAATGTCTTCGCCGCTTTTTGAACGACGGACAGTTGCCGCACAAGGTCGTAATCATCCTGCGGTAAAAGGAACGTGAAATTGAGATTCCCAAGGTCGTGGAAGACTGCACCACCGCCGGACGAGCGTCGCGCAAGAAATCCGCCTTCCTTTTCAAGCAATTCAACACGGCACTCATGCCATGCATTTTGGTTGCGTCCGATGACGACCGTATGTTGATTCTGCCAGAGATAGAGCGTTGCGCCGTCGCCCTGCGTCTCGAAGAGTAATTCTTCGAGCGCAAGGTTTTCATACGGATCCACACTGTTTGTAACAAGAATACGGTTCATAGCATCGCGTTCCTTTACTGTTATTTTTATTTACAGTTCGCAATGGAGGCTTTTGCCGCCTTCGCCACGTTCTCAGCCGTGAAGCCAAATTCCTTAAAGAGAATCGGCGCGGGTGCGGATGCTCCGAAATGGTCGAGGCAGACGCACTGTCCGTCGAGACCGACATAACGATCCCAACTGTAAGATGAGCCTGCTTCTACTGCAACACGTGCACGCACGTCGTTCGGCAATACGGAAGCCTTGTACGCCGCATCCTGCTCGTCAAACAGGTCAAGGCATGGCATGGAAACGAGTCGACAGGATATATCGTCCGCTTCCAGCAAATCGGCAGCCTTGTAGATGAGCTCCACTTCGCTTCCACTTGCCATCAATATCACGTCCGGTTTGCCGTTCTTTGCGTCGCGCAGGATATAGCCGCCGCGGCTGACATCCTTGCCGGTCTCTGCGTATTGCGGCAGTCCTTGCCTGGTCAGCGCCATAACGGCCGGGCGATTGCCTTCGAACGCCTGAATATAACAGGCGGATGTTTCCTTTGCGTCCGCCGGGCGGAACACTAGCGTGTCCGGCGTTGCGCGCAGCGATGCAAGCTGTTCGACGGGCTGATGTGTCGGACCGTCTTCGCCAACACCGATGCTGTCGTGCGTCATAACATAGACGACGGGCTGATGCATGATGGCCGAGAGCCGCAACGCGGGTTTGAGATAGTCCGTAAACACCATAAACGTGGCGCAGAACGCATGGAACCCGCCGTAAATCTGGATACCGTTGCTGATGCAGGCCATTGCGAATTCACGAATGCCGAAATGGATATTCGCTCCCGTACGATTGTCCGCCTCAAAGAAGCCCTTGCCTTTGAGTTCCGATTTGTTGGAGGGCGCAAGGTCGGCGCTTCCGCCGAACAAATTCGGCATGTACTCTGCAAAAATGTTGAGCACTTCCCCGCTTACGGCGCGTGTCGCCTTCTTATCAGTCGTACTCCAGAGGCGCTCGTCCTGCTTCAACGATTCCGGCAACTTAGTTTCATGCCAGGCCACCCATTTTTTGTAGAGCTCCGGATAAGTGGTTTTATACGACTCAAACATCGTATCATAGGCTTCGTGCGCTTTTGTGTAGCCTTCCTGCAGCTCGGTGAAGTATGCGTATACCTCGTCCGGCACGGAAAACGGTTCCTCCGTCCAGCTGTAGAATTCACGCATTACTTTGATGTTATCTTCGCCAAGCGGTTCGCCGTGCGCGCTGGATTTGTTGGCTTTCGGCGTACCGTGCGCGATCTCGGTATGGACGATGATCAGCGACGGATGCGTCTTGTCCGCTTTTGCGGCTTCAATTGCGACTGCAACCGCGTCGATGTCCTCGCCGTCCGGTAACTCCTGCACCTGCCAGCCATACGCTTCAAAGCGCTTGCCGACGTCTTCCGTAAACGCGATGCCGGTGCTGCCTTCAATCGTAATCTGGTTGCGGTCATATAAAACGATCAACTTGCCAAGGCCAAGATGCCCTGCAAGCGACGCGGCTTCTGAAGCAACGCCTTCCATCAGGCAACCGTCACCTGTGAGCGCATAGGTGTAGTTATCAACAACGGGATAACCGTCACGGTTGAACTCTGCGGCAAGTCGCGCTTCGGCCATTGCCATGCCAACTGCGGTCGAAATACCCTGACCAAGCGGTCCCGTGGTCGTTTCCACGCCTACGGTATGCCCAAACTCCGGATGTCCCGGCGTTTTGCTGCCCCACTGACGGAAAGATTTTAATTCATCAATCGATAAACCGTAACCGAAGAGATGTAATAAAGAATACTCCAGCATGGAGGCATGTCCAGCCGATAGCACAAAACGGTCGCGTCCGACCCACTTCGGATCTTTCGGATCGTGTTTCATCTGTTTCCATAGCATATATGCCATAGGCGCCGAACCAATCGGCATGCCGGGATGTCCGCTGTTGGCTTTCTGCACTGCTTCCGCGGCGAGAAAACGAATGGTCGTAATGGCCTTTTTCTCTATTGGTTTCATTTATATATAGTCCTTTCGCGAATTTATACATAAGGATGGCGACGAATATTATATCATATTCGCCGCCATAATTGAACGATCAGATACCGCGCTTGTTTTCGCGTATCTGTTCCAATTCCGTGCAGTTATGCGTGCAAACATGCCCGCTCAGCGGCAATATACGCTCATGAATCGCGTCGACAATCCATCCCGGCTGCGGGAAAAATGCATCTTCAAGCTCGTGTGCGGGTGTAATCCAGTTCTTCGCACCGACGACGACCGGCGGCGCATCCAGATAATCAAACGCAAGCTCTGCAATGTTGCTGGCGAGGTTTCTCATAAAGCTGTTGCGTTCGCATGCGTCGCCCGTTACGACAATACGCCCCGTCTTCTTGACGGACTCGATTACGGGTTCGTAGTTGAATGGAACGAGCGAGCGAGCGTCTATGATCTCCGCAGATACGCCGTACTGCTCCTGCAGAATATCGGCGGCTTTCGTTGCGCGATACAAGGTCGCCCCAATGGACAGGATCGTAACGTCCTTACCTTCACGCTTGACGTCCGGTTCGCCGAATGCAATCTCATATTCCTCTTCTGGCACACCTTCCTTGTGGAACAGCTCGCTCACATCATAGATGCGCTGACTTTCGAGGAAGATAATCGGATCGGTTCCGTTGAGCGCGGACTGCATGAGCCCTTTCGCATCGTAAGGCGTTGCCGGGAACACGACTTTCAATCCCGGAATATGCGCAACCAGAGCGCCCCAGTCCTGCGAATGCTGCGCGCCATATTTTGAACCGACGCTCATGCGCAATACAACCGGCATTTTAAGCATACCTGCGCTCATTGCCTGCCATTTGCAAAGTTGGTTAAAAATTTCGTCGCCTGCGCGGCCTAAAAAGTCACAGTACATCAATTCTGCAATCGCACGGCCGCCGCTCATGGCATAACCGATTGCTGCGCCGACGATACCCGCTTCCGCAATCGGCGTGTTAAACAGTCGATGATACGGGATTGCTTCCGTCATGCCACGGTAAACCGCGAACGCACCGCCCCAATCACGGACGTCTTCGCCGAACGCAGCAAGCGTCGGGTCTTCATAAAACTTGTTGATGATCGGTTCTGCTAGACCGTCACGCAATTGGTATACGCGGTTCTTGCTGACAGGCTTCCCGTTTGCGTCGAGACCAAAGCGGGACTTCTTTGCAATCTGCTGCACGCGCGGACATTCTTCTTTGGGTAGCAGCACGTCCGGTTTGCGATCCGAGTCGAACGCACGGACGGTCTGATTTGAAAACATGAGGTTGCCGATATAGTCGTTCTCTTTACCGAACAAGTCGATACGCGGAGAAATGTTCTCATCGATAGCGAGCTTCATGTTGGTGAGCATATTGTCCCTAACCGTCGTCCAGATCGCATCCAGGTCTTCCTGCTTGCAGACCTTCGCCTCGATCAGCTGCTTGCCGAACGTGATGATGGAATCCTGCGCTTCCCAGGCTTCAATTTCTTCCTTAGTGCGATAGGTGCTCGAATCCGACGGGCTGTGACCGCTGAAACGGTAGGTCACCACGTCCAGAAGCACCGGGCCGTCTTTCTTCGCCAGCGGTAATTTGCGGCGGTATGCGTCGATCACCGCCAGCGGGTTAAAGCCGTCCACACGCTCTGCGTGCATGGCGGACGGGCAAACGCCCGCGGCAATGCGCGCGACCATGTCGTATCCCATCGTTTCACCGCGCGTCTGACCGCCCATACCATAGAAGTTGTCGTTGATGTTGTAGACAATCGGCATCGTTCCGCCGTCCTCGCCCCAAAGCGTACGTACCTGATCCATGGCTGAAATCATCAGGCCTTCCCAAACGGGTCCGCACGCCATTGCACCGTCGCCAATGTTACAAACGACGACGCCCTGTTTTTTGTTGACCAGTTTATAGAGTGCCGCGCCTGGAGCGATGCTGCCGCTGCCGCCGACAATTGCATTATTCGGATAGATTCCAAACGGCGTAAAGAACGCATGCATCGAGCCGCCGAGACCTTGATTAAAACCATTCTTCCTTGCAAACGTTTCGCACATCATGCCGTACAGCAGGAAGTTGATGCCGACTTCCTTTACGGTTTTGCCGCTGTCCTTGATGATTGCCAACGTGCGCCCGTCAAAGAAGCTTTCCATAATCTCCGTGAGCTTATCGTCGTCAAGAATCTGAATGGAACGCAAACCCTTTGCAAGGATTTCGCCATGGCTTCTGTGGGAACCAAAGGTGTAATCGTCTAGCGTCAGTTCATATGCCGCGCCAACATACGCCGCCTCCTGACCGATACCAAGATGCGCCGGGCCTGGATGATTGTACTGGACACCCTGATATTCATTCGTAGTTTTAATGAGGTTGAGCATGGTTTCAAACTCACGGATATAGCACATATCGCGATAGATATGTAAAAACTCGTCCTTGGTATAGTTTTTCTTCTCGTCTTTTACCGTGCCCTGATATTGGTTGACGGAAATCGGCGGGAACGTCAGTGAATCCGGCTTGCGCACAACATTCGGATCGACATAGAGTTGCTTTGACATGGTTTAAAATCTCCTTTCGGCGGAATTACTCCGCGCGATACAATTAAAATAAATATTCAGTTTTAAAACGATTTATGCCTTAAAAACCGCTTCTCGGATGATCTCGCCAACTGTCGGATGCGGGAAGACGATCTCTTTTACTTCGTCAACCGTCAGACCGAGCTCTATAAACGTACCGACGGTCACGATAAACTCGCTTGCATAGTTGCTCAGCACCTGTGCGCCGAGGACTTTGCGCGAATTGTTTTCAACGACAAGTTTCATGATTCCGTCGCCGCCTTCGTTTTCTGCAAGATATCTGCCGGAGAAACGCATCGGCAGCTTCACAATAGAAGCATCCAGTCCTTTCGACTTTGCGGAAGCTTCGGTCTCGCCGACTGCAGCCAACTCCGGATTTGTATACAGCACGCCGGGAACCGCGTCGTAGCGCATAACGTCGCGCTTGCCGAGCATTGTGTTGACGGCGACTTCCGCTTCGCGGTACGCCGTATGTGCCAGCATTGACTTGCCGTTCACGTCGCCGGCAGCGTAAACTTCCGGCTGATTCGTCTTCATTCGGTTGTCTGTAACGACCGCGCCGCGCTCAGTGAGTACATGAATACTCTCCAAACCAATGTCCTTCGTGTTCGCTCTGCGTCCAATGGAAAGCAGAACCTTGTCGCAGGTGATTTCGTTTGCCTGACCGTCTTTTTCATAGCAGACAGTGTTGGCCTTTACTTCCGTCACTTTGGAAGAAAGCATGAACGTTACTCCGCGTTTTTCAAATGCTTTTTTGAGGATTGCGACAAGATCGGCGTCATTTTCACCGGCGATGTGGTCAAGCATTTCTACGACTGTCACCTTGGTGCCGATTGATGTAAAATAACTCGCCAGTTCAAGACCGATTACGCCACCGCCGATGACGACGAGGTGCTCCGGCTGTTCTGTCAACTGTAGGATTTCGCGGTTTGTGCAGACAAAGCCGGCGGCAATGCCGTCCTTTAGTCCGGGAATCGGCGGAACCGCCGGAGATGAACCGGTTGCAATCAACAATCTCTTTCCCGTATATGTTTCTTTGTTTGCTTCAATCGTATAGCCATCCGCATTGCGCCCTGTGATAACGCCGCGACCGTCGACAAGCGTTACGCCATTGGTCTTGAGCGCGGATCTCACACCCGCCACAAGCGTTTTGACAACCTTGTTTTTTCTCGCAATGACCTTTGCGTGGTCAATCGAAAGACCTTCGGCAGTAACGCCATATTTTTCGCCATGCGCCGCACCATCGAAGAGTTTTGCCGAATACAGCAACGTTTTCGTCGGGATACAGCCCTCGTTCAGGCACACGCCGCCGACGCTGCGTTCCTCGATGCAGCATACGCTCAAGCCTGCGTGGCCTGCGCGCTCGCTTGCCAGATATCCTGCGGGTCCGCCGCCGAGTACGATCAGATCAAATACCATTTTGTCCTCCTTAGCCGATCAACAGCAGATCGAAGTTTTCCAGCGCCGTCACAAGATCTTTCAGGAATCGACTTGCGGGTGCGCCGTCAACTGCGCGGTGATCGTAAGTCAGCGAAAGTCCCATCGCGGGATATGTTGTAATCTGCCCGTCAACCGTGCGGACGCGCTCCGTGATGCAACAAACACCAAGCAGCGCAACCTGCGGAGGATTGATGACCGGCGTAAAGCTTTCGATTCCGTAAACGCCGACATTGCTGACCGTAAAAGTACCGCCTTGCAGTAGATCGGGGTTGATGCTTCCGTCCTGTGCGGCCTTGACGAGTTGCTTTGACTCGGTTGCAATTTCCTTGAGCGACTTCGTGTCCGCGTTGAACAGCGTCGGCACGAGAAGACCGCGCGGCGTGTCGACCGCGATGCCAAGATTCACATGCTTGTAAAAGCGCATCTTATCGCCAAGGCAATGCGCATTGAGTGGCTCATGCTGCATCAGTGTGCGTGAAGCCGCATATAATATGATATCGTTGATCGTGATTTTCGGTAATCCCATGTTTTCCGGCGCCGCTTTCAGGTGCGAACGGAACGCAAGGATTTGTGTGGCGTCAAACGACGTGTTGTGCGTAAGCTGTGCCATTTCAGAGAGGCTCTGGTGCATAGTCTTTGCAATGACACGTCTCAGGTTCGGCATTTTGACTTCTTCAAACGCAACGTCGTTTGGCGCAGAAACGGTAGTATCAGCGACAGCCTGAAGAGTTGCGGTTGCAGAATCCGCAGGCGTTATCCGTCCACCGAGGCCGGTACCGGTGCGCCCGTCCTTGGCAAGCGCAATCACATCCCGCTCAATCACTCTGCCATGCGGTCCGCTCGGCGTCGCTTCTATAGCGGTTACACCAAGCTTCTGCGCCGTCATCTTCGCGCGTGGCGAAACGCCCTCCGCTCGATCGGCGGTTGCCGCTGCGGTAAACGCTTCCTGCGTCGTCTGTTCTTCCGGCTTCGGCGCTTCTGCCGCAGCGCTCGGTGCCGATGCGTCACCTTCCGGCGCAAACTCGGCAATCGATTCACCGGGATTTCCGATAACCGCGACGTTCAATAAAACAGGCACGTCGTCGTCCGCTTCATAAAAAACAGCGAGCAATGTTCCGTCTACCTTTGCTTCCTCTTCAAATGTTGATTTATCCGTTTCGTATGAGAATAATATATCTCCGACATGAACTGCATCGCCGACTTTTTTCTTCCATTCGGTTATGATACAGCTTTCTACCGACTGCCCCTGACGCGGCATAATGACCGGTGTTGCCATAAACTGCCTCCTTTTTGTCTTGTAAATGTTATTATATTTCTTGTACGCGTTATATTATATCATTTATTGTATAACTGTCAATGAAATGATGTAAATAAAAACGTTCGATCTCCCGATTATCGGCAGATCGAACGTCTGTACGTGATTTATTAACAATTATGTGTTATTAAGAACCGCTCTCTAAGCAAATAATGCTCAGCTTAGGCGTATTTACGATATTGCAAATGGAGTCACACTTCGCTACGAACAGGAAAAAGAGATTCTCCTTTGTAATACCGTTCAGGCTTTCAAAATTCCCTTGCCCTTTGGATATCACAACGTCCGCATCCCGGAAAGCGGACTGGAACGAATCACTCGTTCGGTGTAAAACGGTTCCCGGTGAACCGTCGCCATTGTCAACGACACGCGCCACAGTATTGAGCCCGACTTGCATCGCGTCCTTCATGGTCGCGTCGTTCAGCACGGGGCTTCCCTTTACCGCGCAGACTGGTTCAATTTGAGGGAATTCCGTTTTCAGGTATTCGATCAGCAGCTTGTCGAACAGTACCTCTCCAGCGTTGTCGCAAAGATATAGCACACTCTTTGCCGTTTTCAGCGCATCCCGCAGCGACACGCTGTCGTCAAGCGCAAACGGCTTTTGTAGAATCCTGTTAATCTGTTGATTCTGCTCGTCAACAGTGATCGGTTTTTCAAGACCGTAATCAATCAAATTGCCCGCAATTGCGTATTTCAACGCCATGGTGAATGAATCGTCCGCTGCAAGGATTGCTTCACGGCTGCTTTGCTCCATCTTCATCGCTTCCGTGTTGCACAAGGATTTGATGTCCGCGTACGGGTCGTCGTTATCAGAATTTTTCAGCAGCAGTTTCCAAAGCTCCGCCATTGATTCCGGCGTGCAGCCCTCGTAATCCGCGCGGCTTAAATACGCAAGCGTATCGCGGATTGCACTCTCTTTGTCGGTTTCGTTAAAGTCCAACATTCCCGCCACGGTCAAAACCTGTGATATTATACAGGACAAGCATTCAAATTGAAATTTCATATCGAGTATTTTAATGGAAACAATGCGGGAAAGTCAACACCAACGAACATACCAAATGATCAGATTTCACGCTTACGACCACTTAACACAAATTCCTCAATCGCCTGCTGCGTGCCGCATCGATCATAGTCGCCGGTTAGTTCGCCCTTGTAATGATAAACAACGCCGTCGCGCTCGTTGCGCGCAAGGCAATTCATCAGTTCGTGCTCGCCACGTTCTCGAATCAGCCGAATGAACGCTCTGACACGCGGTTTTTGCAGCATCGGTTCCCCGCAGGGAAACGTATCGCATTCCCAGCATCCTTGAATATCTTTTTCACGGCAGCACTTTTGTATGTTACACCAATCGCGTGAAATACATCCGCCGTTTCGGCATCCCGCACAATCTGCGTTTTCGCTGCAAAGGCAGCAAGCAAGGCCGCAATATGCAAAACTCTTTTCTCTTTTCATTTATTAATCCATTCTAACGTTTTTTTGCTATCACTCTTTCAAGCGTGGTTTTCGCATCTTCACAAGCTCTTTGAATCGTCTTTGAGACGGCAAATCGTCCTTCAGCCCTTTTTTTAAAAATTGCTCGTCAAACGCCGCGGCTTCATCTTCGTCAATTTCGTAGGATTCGCCTTCAAAGAAGCGTCCCGCACAGTTTTTCAGAGCATCCGGTTTTAATTCGATTGCAAGCAGCGCGTCTGCATAAAAATCGTCTGCAGTTCCAATTTGAAACAATTCTGCGGGTGAAAACCCAAATCTAGTATAGTAAATAGGATCACCATAAATCAGTACGGCATCGAAGCCAAGCTCAGCCGCGCGATCCAAGGAATGCCGAATCAGCATGCTCCCGACCCCTTGTCTTTGCATGAGCGGAGCAACGGAAACGGGACCAAACGTAATGACCGGGTGCTTTGTACCGTCGTCCCCTTCGACTATAGATTTGGCATACATGATGTTGCCTACGATCTTTCCATCGTGCATAGCTACAAAGTCCAATTCCGGTATAAATGCGTTCGCGTTTCTTAAAACATGCACCAAATAATGTTCGTTGCATCCGGGTCCGTGAACGTTCCAAAAAGCATCTCTTGTAAGCGTCTCCACCGCGGTATAGTCTTCGGGCGTTTCAATGCGTAAAACGATATCCGATCTCATCCATATCGCATCCTTTCTTATTATGGTCACATAAACGTCGTCTATGATTACATTAAGCATATCGCGCCGTAGCAAAACTTACAAGAAAACGTTATGCTATACTATTGCTTTGCACAGTTGACTCATTCAACCACAGCTTTTGCGCCTTGTTCCATCGACGATAAATTGCGGCGGCAACCCAGCTGCGCGGTAGTAAAGAGCCGAAAAAACTAAGCGCACGATTCATAAAGCCGGGGATGTAAACACGCTTTCCGCGTAAAACACCGTCTATCGTGCGCTTTGCTACAATTTCCAGTGGGTTTGTCGTAACCGCGCCCCAGAACCCCTGCGCGGCAATGCCCTGCATCGCCCGCTTTGTCGTGACCATTCCTCCCGGGCAAAGCGCAAGGACACGCACATTTTTATCGTGTAATTCATATCCGAGTGCAATAGCAATATCCAACAAAAAACGCTTTGAGGCGGCATAAGTCGCCTTCAGAGGCATTGGATATAAGGAAGCAAGGCTGGAAACAAACACCAGTGAAAAGCGACGGTCTTCCGTTCGCCTCGACAGTATCGCGTGTGTGATGCGCAGCGTCGCTTCATTATTTAGAGATACGATTCGCACGATATCGTCACGCTTGCGCTCTAAAAATCCGCCCTCAAAATCGACTCCCGCTACGTTTAGAAGCATGTCGAACCGTATTTCGTATCGATCGACAACGGCAATCAATTCTTCAACGCTCTGTTCGTTTGTTAAATCGCAAGCTTTGGTCGTAACGCAGACGCCGAACCTGCGTTCAAGCCCGGTTTTCAACGCATCCAGCCCGTGTGCATTGATGTCGACCAGAAACAGATTGTATCCGCGTTTGCCACATTCCATTGCAAAGGCACGGCCAAGGCCGCCGCTTGCACCCGTAATCAAAACATTCATGTTACAGCATCCTTTCGTCATAACGTATTCCGCACAGCTTTTCGCTGAGGCGGAACAATCGCACCGCATTTTCCCAATTAACTTCAGAGCTGTAGCGTTCCGGTTTGCACGCATGATAGTACAGACCTTCGGGCGCGTGTTCTTGTGTGCACAGGTATGCATATGTTTTTGCCGGAACATCAGGAGAAGCTCCGTGTTGTTTGCGTTTATTCCAAACGAGCGAAACGAACCCCCCGGTGCTTTTGCAGCCAATCTCCGTGCAAACAAGTCCCGGGTCGACCGTGTAAGCACACAGTCCTTGCCAGCTGTAACGATCATTCAGCGCTTTTGCAAACAGAATGTTGCAAAGTTTCGATTGCTTGTAAGCCAACAGCGGCTGATAGCCATGCTGGAACATTACATCATTCCAGCGAATCTTCATGTGCCTATGTGATTCGCTTCCCGTCATGATGACGCGTCCGGATGCACTTAATAAATAAGGAAGCATTCGATAAGTCATCAAAAAACCGGCAAGATGATTTAATGCAAATAATTGCTCATAGCCTTCTTCCGTGGTTGTGTACCAGCTTCTGGCACATCCGGCATTGTTGATAAGAGCAAACAATCGCCCTTCGCAATGCTGTTCAATAAAAGTCGAGATTTCATCGCAAACACGGCGCACTTCGCGCTGCTGCATCAAATCCGCAGTGAAGAACGTTACATCTACATCCGGATATTGCTTTTGGATCTCATTTTTTGCTTGCTCACAACGTGCCGAATCGCGCCCAATGCCAATAATATTGAAGTTGTTTTTCGCCAGTTCAAGCGCACTTGCCAAACCGATGCCCGAAGTGGCGCCGGTGATTAAAATCGTATTCATATTTTTTACCTGCTATACTTTTTTTAGTTCTGGTAATAACACCCTGTGAAAGACTTAAACAAACCAACCATATACATGCCAGAATTCTGGCGAGCCTGCCTGCAGTGCAAGCACGACGTAGCCGATTACAAATAAAATGCCGAAAACTGCCAGTGAAAGCAGCAGCACGTTACGTAACGCGCGACGGGTTTTGGGCTGAAACTGTGGGCTTGTCGGCAGCAGCGGCAGCGTGGTTTTGGAGAGTACCGTTTTACGCCAGCGTATGCTTGCCTTGACAATTTGTTTTAAAAACGCAAAGCAATAAACCGCAAGCACAAAGAACAGCACGGCCAGTGCGATGAGACAAACGCCCAGCAGGATTGCACCGGAGTACGGCATGTCGGGAATCAGATTGGCGATATTGAGCCGACCGACCAGACACACTCCCGCTGCACCAAATACAACGGCCGCGCCAAAGACGCCTATGCCGAATGCGGCAAAAACAAGATCAAGTGCGGCTTCCAGCATGCCAAGCAATGTCAGCCATATCGTCAGAAAAATTTTCTTTCCCCTGCCGCCGGACTTCGGTTTCGTTTCGCCTGTGTCAAACTGCGCCGCAATCGCCGCCGGAGTGCCTAGTTTTGCAGTGATTTCCTCCTCGGAATATCCATCTGCAAGTTTAAAGGCAAAGTGTTGCTCGTATTCTGTAATAATTTCGTTCGCGTCGCCTATATTCAGTTGATTGAGTTCTTGCTTCAATTGCTCCAAATACTCTTTTTTTGTCATTTTGTTTCTTCCTCCAGTATGGATTCAATCGCTTTTGCAAACGCAAGATATTCATCCCGTTCGTTTGTGTAGGTTTCTTTGCCGAGTTTTGTTAACGAGTAATATTTCCTTGGTGGTCCACCGCTTGCTTCGGATAGATATGTTGTGACGAGTCCTTCACTTTTAAGTTTCCTCAAAATCGGATAAACAGTGCCATCCGCAATGTCAATGCGGTTTGATAGATATTCCGATATTTCGTAGCCATAGCAGTCGTGCCGCATCAATAGCGACAACACGCAAAGATCAAGCACGCCCTTCTTATATTGTGTATTCATATGAATCCTCCTGATATATTTCAATTAAAACATATCGTCTACTACTAGATATTATCTAATAGCGGAAATTTTGTCAACCCTCTCTCGAAAACTTTGCCTTTTTCTTAATTTTATATTGTAGTCAAACTTTTTTTAAATTCATAAAAATCCCTGATAACCCGGGCGATATTATTGTGTTTGTCTAAGTTTTAATCTAGCACATTGTTTGACACGGTTAAGTTGTTAGCTTATAATACTATTATATTGAGTGGAAGTTTGTATTTTTTTTATGATGAAAGGATCATAGGAATGAACAGCATGGAGCTTTCGCCGCAGTATTTGAGAATTGCTCTGGACATTGCAGGACGAATTGCAGATGGCGAAATGAAAACCGGACAGCGTGTTTCCGGCCGTTCACTGCTTGCATCTGAATACGGCGTGTCGCCGGAGACGATCCGCAGGGCACTCAAACTGCTTGCCGACATGAAAGTTGTGGCGATTAAGGATAAGAGTGGTGTTTTTATTTTATCCGCAGACAACGCGAGACGTTATCTGAAAAACTTTGAAGGTTGGAACGAGCAGGTTGAACTGCAAAAGAAGCTGAAAGACCTTTTGCTTTCACACAATAAGCTCAACCGGGAAATCGCGGATGTTTATGCCGAGATTATCAAAGCGCAGGAGGCCGCGTCCCCCGCTATGAAGCCGGTGCCAAACTATGAGGTGCGCGTCTCAATCGATTCAGAACGAATCGGTATGAGTATCGGCACGCTGAAATTCTGGCAGTCGACCGGCGCGACGGTTATTGCGATTCGACGCGGACATAACGTAATTTTGTCTCCCGGCCCATATGCCGAGTTGTACGGCGGCGACGTGATAGTTTTCGTTGGCGATGCGTCTACAGCTGCATTGGTCGAGCGTTTTCTAAACGGTGATTCCACAGAAAACGCGCAGGAGTTGAAGGAGGAAATGGATGATTCAATTTGAAAACGTGACGAAGCGTTACGGCGACGCCACAGTACTGGACAAAATTAGCTTTACGGTGGAACCGGGACAGTTCGCTGTTCTTATCGGGCCTTCCGGCTGCGGAAAGACGACGACACTGAAAACGATCAATCGTCTGATTGAGCCGGACAGCGGCCGTGTGCTGATCGACGGCGACGACACGGAGACGATCAATCGTGTTCAGCTACGCCGCAGAATCGGCTACGTCATTCAGCAGATTGGCTTGTTCCCGAACATGACGGTCGCGCAGAATATCACCGTCGTTCCAAAGCTATTGAAATACGACAAAGAACGTTGCGATAAAATCGTACACGATATGCTTGAAATGGTCGACATGCCATATGATCAGTATGCGCACAAGTATCCGACGGAAATGTCCGGCGGACAGCAGCAGCGCATCGGCGTTTTACGTGCGCTGGCTGCGTCGCCACCGATCGTTTTGATGGACGAGCCCTTTGGCGCGCTCGACCCCATGACGCGCAGTTCACTCCAGGATGAAATTATCCGCCTGCAAAAGAAACTGCACAAGACGATCGTTTTCGTGACCCACGACATGGAAGAAGCATTGAGCCTTGCGGACGTAATCATCTTCATGGAGGACGGACATATCACGCAGATGGCGCCGCCGGAAGAAATGCTGAAAAATCCGGCGAATGAAACCGTTAAAAACTTCCTTGGAAAACACATTGCCGCGGCAGATCCTTCTACCCTGACTGCGGCCGACTTTATGAAAACAAACGTCGTTAAGGTCGATACGAAAAAAGGATTGCGCGCAAGCACCGCGCTTATGATGCGCACCAATGTGGATTCTTTGATTGTCACGGATGAAGACGATCATTATATCGGGACGCTCTCCGTTGAGGATATTAAGAATTGCGGATCCGATGATTGCAAGGTCATCGACCTTCTCAAAAACGATCGTGAAACCTTCCGTACGACGGACGATGCAAAGCGCTGCTTTGATATGTTGCTTTCTACCAAAGCGAACTATGTGATCGTGCTGAATCCGGACGATACGGTTGCAGGCATCATCACAAAAACAAGCATTGCAAAAGCGCTTGCAGAACGGCTCTGGGGGTGACAAGTTTGTCTTCATTCTCAAAATTGATCGATATGTACGGTATGTCGCTGTTGCGTAACGTCGGCATCCATCTCATGTATGTGTTGGCGTCGGTCTCAATCGGTTTCCTTTTGGGACTAACGCTTGGTATCCTACTTTCGCGCGCGCCGAAATATTCCCGAATCGTTTTGCCCATTTTGTCAATCTTCAATACGATTCCCGGTATTGTGTTTATCGGTGTACTGTTCCTGTATCTCGGCATGGTGCCGATGACGGTTATCATCGCGCTTTCAATCTACGCGATGTTCCCGATTCTGAAAAACACATATGTCGGCATTACGAATGTTGAACAGCGATACGTAGAAGCCGCACGCGGCTGCGGCATGAGCCGCAGACAAATTTTATTCCGCGTTGAATTGCCGCTTGCAATGCCGACGATTATCGGCGGCCTTCGCATGGCGACAATTTACACCGTCAGTTGGACGGTGCTTGCCGCAATGATCGGGCTCGGTGGACTTGGCGAGTTTATCTATCAGGGCATCAACATCAATCGTAACGACATGATTCTGCTCGGCGCGATCCCCGCAGCTATCCTTGCAATTTTGCTCGGAGTCCTGATCGATGTGCTGCAGCGCAAGGTCACACCGCGCGGTATCCGGAAGGAGGCGAAGTAGGAATGAGTTTTGATTTGGTTTTTGAACACCTGATGATGGTGATTGCTTCGGTACTTTGCTCCATTGTCGTTGGTCTTCCGCTTGGCATTGCATCCTACTATTTCCCGCGTGCCCGCAAGATGATTCTATTCGTTTCTGACGTTTTGCAGACGGTTCCTTCGCTGGCGTTGCTCGGTATCATCATGATCTTCTTTGGTGCCGGCAAGGCGACTGTTATCATCGGCATCACGCTTTATTCTCTGCTCCCGATCGTGCGTAACACCTATCTTGGGCTGTCGGAAGTCAACCCCGGCGTAAAAGAAGCTGCGCGCGGCATGGGCATGAGTCGTATGTATCGTTTGTTTCGCATTGAACTGCCGTTGGCTTTCCCCGTTATGTTTACAGGAATCCGCATCGCTACGGTAAACGCAATTGGAACGATCGTATTCGCCGCGTCCGTAGGCGGCGGCGGCCTTGGATCGATTATTTATAAAGGCATCCGTGTTATGAACGTAAAATGGATTGCCCTCGGCACACTTTCGCTGATGCTTATGGCGATTTTGTTTGACGTTGTCATGGGTCTCATCGAAAAACGCTTGAACCAAAAGTTTTCCGGACCATCTGTCCGGGAAGTTATGGAATGATCCCGAATCGGGACGTTACCACGGAAGAAAGGATGGAAAAATGAAAAAAAGAATTCTATCAATCGTACTCGCAACCCTGTTACTTGTATCCGTATTTGCAATGAGCGGCTGCTCTAAGAAGGCGGAAAACACGGAACTGACACTTTATGAAGGTGACTATTCCGAAGTTACTCTGGCGCATTATCTAGTGAAATATCTGGTTGAGGATCAAACCGACCTCACGGTCAACGTAAAAGATCAAATGTCGCTGACCAACCAGTTCAAAGAAGCAACCGCGGACGAACCCGGCTGCGATATTTTGCTGAATTATGACGGCACACTGTTGAGCCAGTGGCTGCAAAAGGACGTCAGCGACGTTCCCGAAGGAACCAGCCTGTTTGATTATGTCAAGCAGGGTATTCAGGAAGAGTTTGGCGCAGTTCTGCTTGGCAAAGTCGGCCTGAATAATACGTATGCCATCGCGGTCCTGCCTGAAACCGCCGAAGCATATGAGCTCTCTACGGTCAGCGATCTCATTTCGGTTTCGTCGGAACTGACGTTCGGCGCAGAATCCAACTTCTTTGCGGAAGATTTCACAGACCGCTATTGGAGCTTCATCGAGGCGTATGGCCTCACGTTCGCCGATTATTCGTCGATCGACATCAACCTCAAGTACACGGCGATTGCCAACGGCAATTTCGACGTGACTGAAGTTTACACAACAGACGGGTTGAACCGCAAATATGACCTCGTTATTTTGACGGACGACCTCAACTTTTTCCCTGAATACAACGGCGTTTATGTAACTCGCGAAGGTCTGTTTGAAGACTATGCCGAAACCGCGCCGAACCTCGAAGAAGTGCTCAACATGCTCACGGGAGCCATCAGCAGCGACGACATGGTCGGTATGACCTACGCTGTCGATGTTGAGGAACAGAGCCCGGCGACCGTCGCGCACGATTTCCTGCTTAAAAAAGGCCTGATCAGCGAATAGTCGCCGACAGACAACTAAAATCAGGAGGCGCGAAAGCGCCTCCTGATTTTTTTGCCATCGCTCATCATGCAAACGCACGGTTTGCAATTGGTAAAATTTAACGCAAAATTATACAAACGAGTTTTGTATGATGTATGATATTTAAATGAATAAATCTCAACCAAGGTATAAACTATGAGTGAAACCCTACTGCAATTTTACATCCGGCTTGCAAATGTCGGTACAAAATCGTCTATCGACGAGATTATGCGTCACCTGAATAAAAGGATGTCTCTGGC
Source organism: Christensenellaceae bacterium (assembly GCA_963665515.1). GTDB lineage: Bacteria > Bacillota > Clostridia > Christensenellales > CAG-138 > UBA7703. Next base: position 2,545,931 of record OY762278.1, on the reverse strand, counting down.
CGAGTCAAAATTCATCGACTATGCATTGGGTACAATAGAAACGGACGAAGGCCTGCGCACGATGGAATACTACCTGTTTCACGGAACGCAGATTCAACGGAATTACTGTGCACTCTATTGGGGGCGTCGTGGCGAATATCTATTGATTCGAAAAGCCTACGATCAAGGTCTGATTGACGAAAAACAAGCTTTTTCAAGATGATTTTCAAAGCAATTTAATGCGTCTGGCTACACCAGCAAGATGTTTTCTTTTGGTGTTCTGCCAAGTTTATGGAAGATTGTTTTAAATACCGGTAACTTGAATTCAGCAATTCTTGCATGTTTCGGGCATGCCTGTACGCAGGCATAACACCGAAGACATTTTTCCTCCTCGATCGTCAGCGTGTCGTGATCGATTGCGCCGACCGGACAGCGCTTGACGCAAACCCCACAGGCATTGCAGACGTTGGGGTTCACCGAAGGCTGCCGGACGACGTGCCGAACACCGCTGTCCGGTAGTTTTGTCAAAATTCTTGGAAGCGCACATTCCGGTACACTTACGGTTTCCGTCTTATCGCAATCAAACTTTTGGCGAATCTTTTGTCCGAATTCCACCGCCTGGTTCAAGTCGTCGCCATCCGGTCGATTGAGCCCGATCGGCGCGTATGTGTCGGCATATGTGTGTTGCGCAACCAAAGCGGCGGCCGCGATCAACTGAAAATGGTTCGACTTTGCAATCGACGCATATTGCTCCAAACTAACGCCAAATCCCATATTTCCGTATACGGCAATCCCGGCAATCGGTCTTCCCTTTCCATCCATTTTTTCTAAACAGTCATATAGAAAATATGGGATGCGTTCCCCATAAACCGGAAAGGCAGCAATGATCAAATCACAATCGCTTAATTTATAATTCAAACGGTCCTGTTCAAGTGTTATATCGGAGAAGGTTACATCACACTGCAAACCTTTCGCAACACTCTTTACAATTTTTCGGGTGGTTCCCGTTGCCGAGAAGTAAATAATCTCCGCTTTCATTCATTCGCCCCCACGTGCATTGTTATTGAAACAGATTTCTATGTCTCAATCGTTATATCACATTAACGCAAAAACCCAAAGAAAATGAACGAAATTTCTTATCAGAATTTTGATATCGAAAAAAACAATAATAAAAATATATAATTTTTGCTTGCAATTGTCTTTTGAATCCGCTATAGTCTTCGCAAGGATTAAGCAAAGGCGCTGCCCGTATATTACGGACGGCGCCTCTTCTTATATCCGTTTTTTATTTAGATGAGGATAAGAGGAGGTTAAGAAAATGACAGAAATCTTGGATGCGGTCAATGGGGTCGTATTTCCGGTATGGTTCCTGATCGGCGCAGCACTCGTGTTCTTTATGCAGGGTGGTTTCGCGATGGTCGAAACCGGCTTCACACGAGCAAAGAACGCCGGCAACATTATCATGAAGAACCTGATGGACTTCTGCATCGGCACCGTCGTCTTCCTAGTGCTCGGCTTCAGCCTGATGATGTCGGAAAACTACCTGTTCGGCGTAATTGGTTTGCCGGATTTCCAGATCTTTACGAACTTTGCGGAATTTAACTTCTCAAGTTTCGTATTCAACCTGGTGTTCTGCGCCACAGCCGCTACAATCGTTTCCGGCGCAATGGCAGAACGTACAAAATTTGCTTCTTACTGCATTTACAGCGCGCTCATCAGCATGGTCGTTTACCCGATCGAAGCTGGCTGGGTTTGGAACTCTCAGGGCTGGCTCTTCAACCTTGGTTACATTGACTTTGCTGGTTCTTCGGCCATCCACATGGTCGGTGGTATCTCGGCCTTAATCGGCGCCGCGATCCTCGGGCCCCGCATCGGCAAGTATGTAACCGACCCGAAGACGGGCAAAAAGAAGTCCCGTGCAATCCCCGGCCACTCCATCACGCTTGGCGCACTTGGTGTGTTCATTCTCTGGTTCGGCTGGTACGGCTTCAATGGTGCCGCCGCTTGGACGGTTGAACAGATGGGTTCTATCTTCCTGACCACCACAATCGCCCCGGGCGTAGCAACCGTGGTCACCATGGCGTTCACTTGGATCAAAAACGGTAAACCGGATGTTTCAATGTCGCTTAACGGCGCACTTGCCGGACTCGTTGCGATCACTGCTCCTTGTGCAAATGTTGACGCGCTTGGTGCAACCATCATCGGCGCCGTCGCCGGTATCATTGTTGTTGTCGCGGTCGAATTCATCGACTTTAAGCTTCACATTGATGATCCCGTCGGTGCAGTCGCCGTTCACGGCGTAAACGGTATGTGGGGCACTCTGGCAGCTGGTCTTTTCGCAACGGAAACGGCTCCTGAGGCTACCGTAAACGGTCTCTTCTACGGTGGCGGATTCCACCAGCTCGGCGTTCAGGCAATCGGCGTACTTGCTATTACTGCATGGACGGTCGTAACAATGTACCTTGGCTTCAAAGCCATCAAAGCGATCAACGGCCTGCGTGCCAGTGCTCAGGAAGAAATCCAGGGCCTCGACATGTGCGAGCATGGTCTTGCAAGCAGCTATGCTGACTTCATGATCACTGTTCCCGCCGTCGACATCGGCGAAGCTGCCATTGCAACACCGGTTATCCCCGTTCCGCCGGAAGTTGCAGTTCCCGTCGAGAACAAGTCGCACCCCGGCGCGAAGATCTCGAAGGTCACCATCATCACCAACCAGAACAAGTTCGCTGGTCTGCAAAAGGCGCTCGACGCAATCGGCATTACAGGTCTCACAGTCACCAATGTGCTCGGTTACGGCATGCAGAAAGGCCAATTGCAGATGTATCGCGGCGTTCCGCTTGAAACCAAACTGCTACCCAAGGTTCAAGTTGACATAGTCATCACCAAGATCCCGCTCGATCTGCTTGTTGACACCGTCAAGAGAGCGCTTTACACCGGCAACTGGGGCGATGGCAAGATCTTTATCTACGATGTTGAAAACGTCATCAAAGTCCGCACAGGCGAAGAAGGATACGACGCCCTGCAGGACGAAGGTGAATAAGCTTACCCCTACCCCACTTCCTGGAGAAAGCATCCGAACCGCATATGCGGTTCGGGTGCTTTCCTTTTATATAGTCATAACATATATTTGATCTCAACCTGAAACGTCCGGTGTATAATAAACAAAAAAACAATTGGAGGAAAAACATGCTACGTAGATTTCTAAGCCATATCGCTTTTATTCATGTATTGGTCGCTCTTGGGCTTTTTGCGCTTTGGGGGTTTCTCGCAACCGGGCAGGTCATCCTTGCGTTATTGTGCGCTCTTTCTTTATCCGGGGCTGTTTGCGGTGCCTTTATCCGAGTAATTGACGCGATAAGGAACAAATAATATAGCCCGTCGTTTTACAAACGACGGGCTATGCAGACTTTCTTGGTATGCATTTATTTAGCTTTCTTCCTATAGAAGCGAATCGAAAGCATGATTGAAATCAGATTTATACCGATACTTACGCCGGCAGCGATAAGCGTCAACGCATTCATTTGCATTTGTGTCGAGTTCAAATAATCGACCAACTTGTCTCCGGCGATCATGACGCCGGCAGCAAAGGCCGCAATAAGAATGAAAAGCAGAATACGCCCTTTCTCGACGCCCAATCTAAACATAAACGGCAAACTGACAGCCAGAATGATTGTTGCTGCACAAGCAATATAAAAGATGGAAATCAACTCTGAAGCATCCAATGCCACACCTTGAACCGCTGTCACGGCATACTGTGCGATTAACGCTAAAACCGCGGCCGACACAATTGCGATGTATCCGAGGATATATTTGCTCAAAACAATTTGTTTTGTCGTATACGGCATCATTGCGGCGAGCGAGTCCCACTTTGAACGTTCGTCATATGCAAGCGCTGTTATCGGCAGCATGGCGGAATATACAATCGCAAAGCCGGCCATGCTAAAGCCCGGCATAACAGCGAAAATAACGATCATTATCAAAAAGATTCGTGTCTGGCGAATCAGTGTATAGTAGTCCTTCATCAAAAGCGCATTCATTGTTCGTTTTCTCCTCTCACAAGGAACAGAATAATATTTTCAAGCGTCGTGCGTTCCGCTCTTGCCGTCTTTGGAACGCTGTCGCGCGGTAAAAGCACCTCTACGCCATATTCATTTTCTTTGTGACCGAGTACGACACGATGCGGCAGCAAGCGGTATTCTTCTTTAGAAAGGCTGACAACCGTATATTCGTCAAGCAAACGATCCTTTTCCTCACACAGCACCAGTTTCCCTTTGTGAATGAACGCGATGTAGTCGCAGATTTTTTCAAGATCGCTGACGATATGTGACGAAAGCAGTATGGAATGCGTTTCATCGCGCGTAAAATCATTAAAAATATCCAACATTTCATCGCGCACAATCGGGTCCAATCCACTTGTTGCTTCATCCAGAATCAGCAATTTGGGATTGTGTGAAAGTGCAACTGAGATTCCCAGCTTCATTTTCATTCCTCGTGAGAAATCCTTAAACGCTTTATTGTCCGGCAAGTAAAGCTTGGCCAAACTCTGCCTATAGTAATCGTCGTCCCAGTTGCGGTATGTCCGCCTCATAATAGATCCGACTTGTTTTGCCGTCATAACTTCCGGAAAATATGCTTCGTCGAGAACGACGCCTATGTCGTGCTTTACTTCGTTGAATGCGGCGTCCTGGTTGTCCACGCCAAGCACGCGAACAATCCCGTCATCGCGTTGAATTGCATTCATTATCAATTTGATCGTTGTCGTTTTACCGGCTCCATTTTCGCCAACAAGACCAAGGATACTGCCCTGTGGCAGTTGAAAGCCGACGTCGCTCAAAGCAAAGCCGGAATACTGTTTCGTCAGGTTGTTTACCTCAATTGCATTCATACAAACGGGTCCTCCTCTAAAATAACGCGGAACATTTCAATCAGCTCACCATTGGTGAGATTGCATGCCCGCGATAATTGCACGATCTGTCTCATATGGTCTTCAATATCACGGAGTCGTCCTTCGCGTATCATCTCAATGTTCTTTTCCGCAACATAGCAGCCTTTTCCGGCGAGCGTATAAATAAATCCGTCTCGCTCAAGTTCATCGTAAGCCCGCTTTGTCGTTATCACGCTGATGCGCAAGTCCTTTGCAAGTGCACGAATGGAAGGCAGTGCTTCGCCCGCGGACAGTTCGCCGGAAACGATGCAATCGCGCAGTTGCGCGTAGATTTGCTCATAAATCGGTTGATTGCCTGTGTTGCTGATTAAGATGTTCAATCGATCAACTCCTTATACTGTGTATATACAGCATGTACAGTATAACCAGCTCTAATGCACTTGTCAATATCGAATTCATATAAAAATAAAGCCGCATTAACATAGGTTCCAAAGTTGTTTGGATTCTGGCCGACCTTAGCAGAACTTGTTCCGTTTTAAACTGCATGGTCAATCGCATAAGATAGCGCATTCCGTTTTGAATGGAACACAATGTGGCGGTCAATTACGATCCTTGCCGGTTAAATCACGAAATGCTAAAATAAATAATAGGCACCTGCAAAACCACACAAATGCAACCGATTCTCGATTTTATTTAAGTTGTTAGTAACCGCACGTCAAATAATCCAAAGGAGATGGATAAAATGTCTAAAATCAGTTCAATTAAAGCAAGGGAAATTATGGATTCTCGAGGGAATCCGACCATCGAAGTTGACGTTATACTCGAAAACGGCGTGGTTGGACGTGCTTCCGTTCCGTCCGGAGCTTCGACAGGCGCGCGAGAAGCCGTTGAACTGCGTGACAACGACAAGAAGCGCTATGGTGGCAAGGGCGTGCAAACCGTTGTTCGAAACATCGTGAAAATCATTGCGCCAGCCTTAATAGGCGCAGAAGTAACGGAGCAACGCAAAATCGACCGCCTGATGATCGACCTTGACGGGACCAAGAACAAATCTCGCCTCGGCGCAAACGCGCTGCTCGGCGTTTCGTTAGCAACGGCGAAAGCCGCGGCGAATGATCTGGGTATTCCGCTCTATCGTTATCTTGGCGGCGCAAACGCCTGCGAATTGCCGCTGCCTATGATGAATATCCTCAACGGTGGAAAACACGCGGACAACACGGTCGACGTGCAGGAATTTATGATCATGCCGATTGGTGCGGACCGTTTTTCGACTGCTCTGCGGATGTGTGCAGAAGTGTACCAAACGCTAAAGAAAGTCATCAAGGGCAAAGGCATGAGCACCGCTGTTGGTGATGAAGGCGGCTTTGCGCCAAACCTTGCCACCAATGAAGAAGCACTGATGCTGATCGTTGAAGCAATTGAAAAGACCAACTATGTTCCCGGCGTAGACATCGCAATTGCGCTCGATACCGCCGCGTCGGAGCTATACATGGACGGTAAATACGTATTCTTCGGCGAGCAGATCACGCGTACATCGGATGAAATGATTGCCATGTATGCCGATTGGATCGAAAAATATCCTATCGTTTCTCTGGAAGACGGACTCGCCGAGGACGACTGGGACGGTTGGAGCAAGCTGACTGTGCAGCTCGGTGGAAAAATACAACTGGTCGGCGACGATATCTTCGTTACCAATCCCGCCATTCTCAGCGAAGGAATCAAGCGCAACATTGCCAACTCCATTCTGATCAAACTCAACCAGATCGGTACGCTGACCGAAACTTTGGAAACGATACAAATGGCACAGAAAGCAAACTATACCGCGGTTGTGTCGCACCGTTCCGGTGAAACGGAGGATACGACGATGGCCGACGTTGCCGTTGCGCTCAACGCCGGGCAAATCAAGAGCGGCGCGCCTTGCCGCAGCGAGCGGATTGCAAAATACAATCAACTGCTCCGCATTGAAGAGGCTCTCGGCGACATCGCGGTCTTTGGCGGTTCTTCCGCTTTCTACAGCGTGAAAAAGTAACAAACATACTCCCCGGATTTTGTCATTCAGCCAGACCTTAAGCGCATATAGGTTTGGCTGTATGACTGCAATGATTTGATTCCTCGCAAATCCGTGCAGGAATTGCGAGGAATCAAGCACCTCGATTACGTTATATTTGGAACAGGAGTTGAAACGGTGGAATGGATTGAACGCTTAAACGATACGCTGCACTATATCGAAGAACATTTGGACGATTCATTTGACATTACGAAGGCCGCAAAAATCGCGTGCTGCTCGTCCTATCATTTCCAGCGGGTCTTTTCGTATGTTGCGGGAATCCCACTATCGGAATATGTTCGCCGCAGACGCATGAGCAAGGCCGCCGTCGAATTGCAAAACGGCGAAAAGGTACTGGACGTAGCGCTGAAGTACGGTTATGAATCGCCCACGGCGTTCAACCGTGCGTTTCAAAGCGTCCATGGGGTAACGCCGTCGCAGGCAAAGAAAAGCGGCGCCGTGCTCACGTCATTCCCGCCAATCAGCTTCCAAATTACGATTAAAGGGGAAGTTGCAATGAATTACAGAATCGAAAACAAGGATGCTTTCCGCATTGTCGGCGTGTCAAAGCCGCTCTTTCAGGAAGTTGAAAAGAACTTTCAAATCGTTCCGCAAATGTGGCAATCTGCCGCAGAAAATGGCACAATAGCAACGCTGGCGGGCATGATGGACGCCACGCCGCCGGGTGTGCTCGGGGTCAGCGTATGTAACGAACCGGAGCAATGGCGTTATTACATCGCCGTGGCAAGCAGCAAACCGGTCGAAAAGCCTTTTGAGGATTGTATGGTTCCCGCCGCGACGTGGGCGATCTTTCCCGGACAAGGCGCAATGCCGACTGCGATTCAGGAACTTGAGAAGCGAATTGTAACGGAGTGGCTCCCAACGTCCGGATATGAGTATGCAAACGCGCCGGACATTGAGGTTTATATCAACGCCGATCCGCAGAATTCGCAATTTGAGGTTTGGATTCCAGTGGTGAAAAAGAGCTGATCAAGAATACAAATAGTAATAAAGAGAGATACTGTTATGGTATCTCTCTTTATTTTGCGCTCGAAAAACCGTAACGTTTGGTCTTTAATTTTCAGTAGCAGTGTGCTTTCAAAATTGATTTTTGACTAAAAAGCGTTATAATAATCTATGATTGCAAATCAATCTGGATTTCAAAAAACAATATCATAACGGAAGTGGCAAAGTAAACGCCACCTTCACTTTAAGGAGCAGCATAAATGAAACAACTATCTAAGAATCTATGGGCGTCCTTTCTTCTTTTGGGCCTCATGGGTCAGTTCGCGTGGACGATCGAAAACATGTATTTCAACGTCTTCCTTTACAACACGATTTCCACCGATCCCAGTTACATAGCGGCCATGGTTGCGGCGAGCGCCATCGTTGCAACGCTGGCCACCTTATTCATGGGATCTCTTTCCGATAAAGTTGGAAAGAGAAAGGTGTTCATCTGTACCGGCTATATCATTTGGGGAATTTCTACAATGGCATTCGGCTTTATAAGCGTGCAGAATGCCGCGGCATGGTTCCCGGCGCTGAACGCTGTTGCAACGGCGGCGATCATGGTCGTTGTGCTGGATTGTGTCATGACTTTCTTCGGTTCAACAGCCAACGACGCCACGTTCAACGCATATGTAACAGACGTTACGAACGATCAGAACCGCGGGAAAGTCGAATCGGTTCTGGCTGTTTTGCCGCTTATATCCATGTTGATCATTTTCGGCGGATTTGATTTTCTGACAAGTGAAGGTCGCTGGAGTCTGTTTTTCGGTATTTTCGGCTGTCTTGTAACACTGACGGGTATTGTTTCGATTTTCCTTTTGAAGGACAGTCACGTCGAGACGAAAAACGAACCGTTTTGGAAGAATCTGATCGCCGGTTTTCGGCCTGCCGTTATACATGAGAACCCAAACCTGTATTTAACGCTTGCAGCATTCTGTCTGTTTGCTTGCGCCGTACAGGTATTCTTCCCCTACCTCATTATCTACATGCAGACATACCTGCAAATCGATAACTACGCCATCGTGTTGGGCGTTGTATTAATCCTTGCCTCCGTCGTCAGCGTAATCGGCGGGCGGTTTATTGACCGGGTTGGCAAACTCAAATTCGTTCCGCCGGCAGCTGTTGTCATGTTTGTTGGACTTCTCGGTATGTTCTTCGTCCGCGAGCCGATTGCCGTTATCATCGCGGGTACCGTCATGATGGGTGGTTACATGCTCGTAACAGCCGCTCTCTCGGCTACAATTCGCGACTTTACGCCAATGGACAGAGTTGGTCAGTTTCAGGGAATCCGCATGATCTTCGCGGTCATGTTACCCATGATCATCGGTCCGTGGATCGGCGCAGCGGTGATCAAAAACAGCGGCAGCACTTATGTCGATCTGGGAACAGTCAAGAATGTGCCGACGCCGACTATCTTTCTGGCGTCCGCTGCCGTTCTTGTGCTTATAGTCATCCCGCTCATCTTTTTGAGGCGGCGAGAAAAACAGGAAATTGCCGCTGCAAAATAAATCGAGTTCAAACATCAACTATAAAACTCAAAACATAAAAAACTGTGGTTTCAATGCAACCACGGCTTTTTTGTTTCCAAAACTGCTATCTCGGTTGAAAAAAGAGCTGAATTTGCTATAATCAATTGGAACAAAGTACAAAGCGACAACACAAGATACTATTAGAAAGCACGAAAGAAAAATGACAAAACTACTGGTAATCAATCCCGGCTCTACTTCCACAAAACTCAGCCTATATGAAGATTCTACACTTGTTTTTGAGGAAAGCGAATTTCACGACGCTACTGTCCTGCTCCAATACCCATCGGTTAACGACCAGGTTCCCTTCCGCAAACAAGTAATTTTGAATATGTTGCGGCGAAACGGCCATGCTCCCGTGGAAGTTGACGTATTTGTAGGTCGCGGCGGAAGCGCCTATCCGCAGCGCGCAGGCGTCATGCCGATTGACGAACGACTCTACCGCGATACGTTGAATGCGGTTGGCGGCAGTGAACACGCGGCAAAGCTTGGCGTGCTGTTGGCTTATGAGTTGTGCATGGAATACGGTGGAAAAATGTTTACGCTTAATCCCACCAATGTTGACGAGCTTTGCGATTATGCCCGCATGACAGGCATCGCCGGGTTGTACCGTAACGCTCAAACACATGCTTTAAACCAAAAGGCAATAGCCGCTTACCATGCAAAAACCATGCAAAAACGATATGAGGACTGCCGTTTTGTGGTTGCGCATATTGACGGTGGCGTGACGATCAACGCTCACGACTGCGGAAAAATGGTGGATGGAACCGTTGGTTCAGGTGGAGACGGCCCTTACGCCCCTACCCGTATCGGCAGCGTACCGGTACTCCCCCTGTTGGACTATATTGAGCAACATTCACTGGATGCGGTGCGGCTTATGTGCTCTCGCGCAGGAGGATTTGTCAGCCATTTCGGCACCTCCGATGCGGACAAAGTTCACCGTATGGTAGAAAATGGAGATCGAAAAGCAATTTTAGTTTGGAACACAATGATTTATCAAATCTGCAAGGAGATCGGAGCAATGAGCACCGTTCTCTGTGGTAGTGTGGACGGTATTTTGCTGACCGGCGGACTTGTCCGTTTTGACGATATTGTGGAGGGCATTCGCAAACGTTGCGGTTGGATTTCCGAAATCACCGTCTATCCCGGCGAAATGGAGCAGGAAGAAATGGCTGGCGCCGTGCTGCGCGTTCTGTGTGGAGAAGAAGAAGCGCATATCTATACCGGAGAACCGGTGTGGAAGGGGTTTGATTTTTAAGGCGAATTTGAAAAATAAAGTCATACAAAATATTCAATAAAAATAAACCGTGTAGTCAAGACGATTGCACGGTTATTTTGGCGTAGTAGAAGAATAGATGTTTATGATAAACCACAGAGGACTCCGCACGGAGACTTATTGTTTGCAAAACAGCACAGCCTCACACTCTTTGATAATACGCAATGATAAACCCGCCGAAAACATCATGACTGTATTCAAAACCAAATTTTTCATAGAAGTCAATCACGCTGTTGTTTCCATTGGATATATAAACATAAATGTACTTGATGCCCGGAACATTGCGCAGCCAACGCATTGCTCTATCACATAGGTCGGACGCGATATGCCGTCCTCGATATGTCGGCAATACATAAAGATTGTTTAAGCAGCCAATCCTTTCCGGCATAATCAGCCACTCGGGATAAAATCCTGTTTCTTGAATGCCCGATAATCCCTCCGCCCATGTTGGCCTTGCCGTTTTAGACATCTCTGTTTCCAGTCCGGCTGAGGAATAGACATATCCAACGGGTTTGCTGCCGTCGAACGCAACGAATAGCTGTTTTTCTTCCGCCTCCTCAAAGCTGGGTTTCAAGCGGTTGTCGAAATTCATGGCGCGCAGAACTTCCGGGTGGAGCACTCCGCTGTCGGCCTGATGTGCCATCAGGGCGTTACACAGCCCCCTGCAGACTTCCACGCTGTCGTCTGCTATCTTTTCATATGTGATTTTACTGAAATGCTTTGTCATAGCGGTTTCTTCCTTTGCAAGAATTATAGGAAACGTACTATTGGCAATCGATATATCAAAAAATATTAGTCACTTATCATTCCCATAGCTTTGTTGTAATCACAGTCTTCGCAATGAGTTGCAATGCCTGCCCGGCTTTTGTATATCTATTTGCCCACATAGCAATGGACTGCAATAAAGGGACGGCTGATTTGCCCCTGCCGATTAGCGTATGTTCCGGTTTTGATTCTGCGTGGAAGTTGCTCTGTCTACCAATAAATGAAGTTTACCATATGTTAGAGGAAAAATCACTTAACTGGCGATACTGATATATTCGCCGATTGATATCGACTCGCTCATTATAAAAACGGCCAAGATCTTTAAGATCCTGGTCGTTTCCTTTGGCGGAGAAGGAGGGATTCGAACCCTCGCGCCAGTTACCCCAGCCTACTCCCTTAGCAGGGGAGCCCCTTACAGCCAACTTGGGTACTTCTCCATATTCAATTCAGAAAGATGCTGGCGGAGAGAGAGGGATTTGAACCCCCGGTGCCTTTCAGCATCACCAGTTTTCAAGACTGGCTCCATAAACCACTCGGACATCTCTCCAAGATTGCACCTTAAGAAGTATAGCAAATTCATAGATGAATTGTCAACGTCTGAATCTATGCTTTTTATAAAGACACTTCCGTCAACAAACAGTTAAAAATCCGTGACAAATTGGCAAATAATACCGAATCGATTGCAAGGATGCGCTACATTTTCTATAATATAAAAAAAGAAACTTTTTCCGTATTGCTTCATTAGGGGGATCAATAGTTGAAAAACACGTTTAAATCTTTGCTTGCGGTAACGTTTGCCGCAGCTATGTTGCTGTTTTGTGCATGCAAAACAGTTTCTACGACAATCCTTAACACGGAATCAAAGATATTTTATGGCGGATGTCAGATTGAGACGACCGTTCGCGAACTCAGCGTGGATGGTGGCAAAACATCCGCACGTATCCGCTTTGTCAACCTTGGCGGTGATTCTCTTGAGTCTCTTGAAGCGCTTGTCGAGTTTGTCGATGCGGACGGCGACACGATTGCTTCCGATGTGTTGAGCCTTACGTTCGATACCGCCGTTGAGGCCGGCGAAAGTTTTAGCGAAACAGCTAAATGCGACAGTGACAGCCGAATCGTCGATGTTGTCGTTACAGCATACAATCCCTGATCCTCAAGTGTTTATTCCCGCTTTTTTCGCTTGCGAATGCTGTAGCGATCGCTTAATAGAGTAACGCTTACCGTTTTTTACGAAGTTTGCGCCCGTCTGCTTAAACCGGAACGGCACGCCTGCTTCCACGCACTGCCTGCGAATATCCAGCACCCAGTCGTAATCACACGTGCGCGCATGTTCGCCGGACTCCCCGCCCACCGTTACGCTTTCAACCCATTTGTCAAGATAACCGCTTAAGTCGATGCGCTCCAATAGTGGTTCGCATACGATGCCTCTATGCGCAATCGGCGCATCACGAAAGACCGGAAGCCGCTCATCCGCTTTCGCCTGGTTTTCAACCGTGCAGCAGATTGAGACATTTTTATATCCGTCTCCCCAATCTTCGGGAATACATTCATAAAAACGTGCAATTCGCTTTGTTATAAAAAAGAACGTGCAATCCGGCCGTTCCCGTATCATCCGCCAGGCTTCGCGCCGCCACTCGTCGGCGTCATCCAAAAGAAAATCGGATGTAAAGCAGGTCCAAATCATTGTACCGGACGGTATTTTATAGGAACCGTCGCGCGCGTGCGCAATCGGCAGGTAAAACGTATTGGTTTTACGCACAATTGCTGCGTCCATACCGTGCTTATCGTCCATGCGGTACACGTAACAATTCCGGCAACCCGCGGACAGCTTGTGACAGCCGTGCCAGGGATTCCAGTTAACACCACCAAGCACTATTTTGATTCCGTTTCTTGGTTTTGTTGTTTGCGTCATAATTGACTCACCGCGTTTCATATTGCGCCGCTTTGGTTCACATTTTGGTTTATTGACAATGCTATCATGGTACAGTATAATCGGCAAGCTGAAAGGAGCAGGAACGATGAATGAATTTTTACAGGCCATAGAAAGCTTTGCACAAGGCTCCACCGTTTGGGTTTATCTCTTTATTTTCTTCGGAAAGATTTTCGAGGTTTCGTTTGGTACGCTGCGTATTGTTTTAATCAACCGCGGCGAACGCACGATCGGCTCTCTTATTGCAATTATAGAAATCACTCTCTGGCTTGTCGTGGCCAGCAGTGTTTTAACCGGTTTTAGAGAAGACTTTTTAAAGGGTATCGCTTATGCGCTTGCATTTGCCTGCGGCAACTACATCGGCTCCTGGCTGGATGAGCTGCTTGCATTCGGTCTTAGCTCTATGCAGGTCGTTCTACCCGACATGGAAACGGCGCAGAATATGGAGACTTGCCTTCGCGCCAAGGGTTTCGGCATTACAGCTCTGGATGTGCATGGCAGGGACAACGACCGCGCAATGCTACTGATGACGATGCAGAGAAAACGGATTCCTCAGGCCATGGCCATTTTGGAAGCGAACTGTCAAGGTGCCGTTGTAACGGTCACCGATATCAAGTCTCAACGTGGCGGATATTTGGAGCGTGCCGCAAAAGGCGGTCAACTTCGAATAGGAAAATAAAAGCAAAGCCGACAGGATGCGATGTTGTCATCCTGTCGACTTTTTTTTAGTTTTGCTTTAACTTCATTTGTTCGGCGAGCCGAATAGACAAAAGAAAATGCAGTGTCATCGCATTTTCGCCTTCCAGCTTCAGTCCGAATTGCGTTTGAATCCTTTCCAGTCTATATAAAAATGTGCTGCGATGGATAAACAATGCGTTCGCCGTTTTCACCGCGTTAAAATGATTCTTTACGTACTCCGCCGTCGTTTCAATATAATTCGTTCCATGTTCCATATCATATTGCACCATGTTCCAAACAGAACGCAGACAAATCAACTCTATTGGCAAATTTTCGGTCGCCTTACGCAGTATATAATCGTCCGCCGCCTCTTCAAAACAGAGGATCGTTTGAGCCGAGTCGGAAGCGATGTTCAGCGCGAATTTCGCCTGATTGAACAGCTGTGGCAAAAATGAAAATCCCTCGATCGGTCCGGATATTCCGACGCGGAGTTTTTCATTGTCGGAAAATTCATGTATCGCATCTATAACTTTATCTAAATCCTGCTCTTCAACTTTAATAACGGCAGTCAGTACAGGATGATATAGGAACGCGCAGCACCCTTTGATTGCACTTTCCATACGATCGCATATTGTATGGATTCGGCTGGGACGCATGTCGCCGGACACGGTTTCCGCAGCAATCGTCAGATATGATCCATCTTTTACCCACCCTTGCGCAGATAGTAAAGAGATCGCATCATTTTCAGACGACGTTTGATCCAAAAGCGCACGCAAATGCAGCTCAATATAATCATTTTTTCTGTTCTGTCGCAGTGCACGTACGGAAATTTTGTGCTCGGAAAGCATCATCTTTACGAAACCGGAAAGATTTTCAAAAACAACTTCGTCGCTTCCATAAAACGGACGTTCCGTCGATGCACAAAAAAGCATAAACCGCGCTCCCGCAGCAGAAAAACGTGCACAAAGCAACTCCGTATCCTTCGCCGCTTTCACCCGAAACGGTTTTCCTGTTTTGCTCTCGTCGCACTCGTCTTCCAACATTTTGTACGATGTCGAGAGGTATTCCGTGCTCAGCTCCGTATAAAAGCGCTCTGCCCGCGCGACCGTATTCCGGTTTTCGTCACACAACCACACGGGGTTTTGCAACATCTCCTCCGCGCTCTCCAACAACTCTGTACAATCAGAACCGGTCTCTGCGATTTCCTTGAGCTTCTCGCTCCATTCATCCAGACGGTCAAACAGTCGCTGTACGAAGTTAAACAACATTTGCCGGTTCGTCTGTTCCGGAAAAACGCAAACATCGAACTGATGCAATGTTCTCTCTTCCGGCTTTCCGGCGCAGAGAAACAACGGCCTCTTCGGATCATTTGAAACGATGTTCGCCATTTGTCCGGCGGAGCAGATATAAATCCGCGCGCTGGTTCGTTTCGACTCCGGCTCGAAAAACAATGGACGATTGACCGATTCCAGCGGATATCGGATGTTGTCCTGCATCTGCGGATAGCGGTATTTCAGTTCACTTACAAGGAATTCTTTACGAATCATAGCTTTTTTGCATCTCCTTGCTACACATTGTAGGATGCAAAAAACGAATTGTCAATGTAATGTGGTATTTTCTTTTAAAACAATTTTTGATATGCTAGCGAAAAACTCAAAAGAGGTTTCATTACATGTTCATTATCGGTGAAAAGCTGAACGGATTCATTCCGGCGGTTGGAAAAGCAATCAAAGCCCGCGACGAAGCGTTTTTAAAAGAATATGTAATCGCGCAGGAAAACGCGGGCGCCAATTATCTTGACGTTTGTGCCGCCGTGGATAACGACGTTGAAGTCGATACGCTCAGTTGGATGATTCGCATCGCCGAGGAGAACAGCACCCTGTCCGTCTGCATCGATTCGGCAAACCCGAACACCATCGCCACTGTCCTTCCGCAGTGCAAGCGCAGCGGCATTGTAAATTCCGTATCGATGGAAAGCGGCAAGATCGAGACGATTTTTCCTTTGATTGCGGATACCGACTGGAAATGCGTTGCGCTGCTTTGTTCCAACAGCGGCATTCCCGACTCCGTTGAGGATCGTATAAAGATATTTGAAGACATTCTGGATCAGGCGAAAGCCTATGGCATTTCGGAAGATCGTCTGTTTATCGATCCGATCGTTCGCACGCTTTCAACGGATGAAACCGCACTGACCACCTTTGCCGAATGCACGCGCGAAATCCGCAAACGCTCAAAGGCCGTGCATGTTGTCAGTGGTCTTTCAAACATTTCCTACGGCCTGCCCGCACGTACGCTGATCAACCATGCGTTCCTGATCCTTGCGATGCAGTCCGGCATGGACAGTGCCATTCTCGATCCCACGGACCGCACAATGATCGGTTTGCTGCACGCAACGCAAGCACTGCTTGGCGAAGACGAATATTGCATGGATTACATCACGGCATTCCGCGAAAATCGCATTGGACCGAAAAAAACCGACGAAACTGCGTAAAATTACTATATTTTGTATATAACGCCGCTGTAGTACGTGCTTTTTCGGCAGAATACCATTATAATCAAGCGAAGGAACGTTTTCGGCATTACCTTGAAACCGTTTCAACAGCTTTGGAGGCTTAGCATGACGAAAATAGAAGAAATTGCTTCAGCAATCGAATCCGGAAAAATGAAAACTATATCCAACATGGTGTTGGAGGCCGTTCAATCGGGTACAGATCCGATGGAGATTTTGAATAATGGCATGATCACCGCCATGTCCGTCGTCGGTGAGCGCTTCAGCCGCGGCGAAGCGTTTGTACCGGAAATGTTGATTTCGGCGCGCACAATGAAAAAAGGCGTCGAAACGCTCAAACCGTATCTTTCAAAAGGTGCAGCGGGCGCAAACGGCAAAGTGATTATCGGCACCGTACACGGCGACATGCATGATATTGGTAAAAACCTTGTAGCAATGATGATTGAAAGCGCAGGCTTTGAAGTGATCGACCTCGGTATCGACGTTCCCGGCGACCGGTTTGTTCAGAGCGTTCGTGATAACGGCGACGTGCGAATCGTTGCGCTGTCTACCCTGCTGACGACGACGATGCCCGCAATGAAAAACATTGTTGCCGATTTAAACAAGCTGGAAAATCGCGATTCATTCCATGTTATGGTCGGCGGCGCTCCCATTACAGAGGAGTTTGCAAAGCAGATTGGCGCGGACGCCTACACGACCGACGCCGCAAGTGCGGCCAGCATGGCAAAATCGTTCGTCTCCTGATTGCCAATCGTAATTGAAAGGCAAAAATAATATGACTTATACCGTCCTGTTTCAACCTATGAATAAAAAGATAAACGTTCCATTTGGAACGTTTATTTCCGAAGCGGCGAAATATGCGGGTGTGTTTATCGATTCGCCCTGCGGCGGTAACGGCACATGCAAGAAATGCGCGGTAATTTTTGAAGCAAACGGCGAAACAAAAACCGTACTCGCTTGCCAAACAAAAGTTATTTCGGATTGCATCGTTCGTTTGCAGGAGCAATCCAATGTTCGCACGCTAAACGACGGTTCGTCACGTTATGCCGCGTTTGCGCCGTACGACGAAGCGCGCAAGGATATTGACGGCGCCTGTTTCGCCGCGTTTGACCTGGGCACAACAACAATTGTTTGCTACCTTCTGGATGCAACGTCCGGAAACCAGCTTGCTGTTTCCGGTATGCAAAACCCACAGTCTGCATTTGGCGCGGATGTGATTGCACGCGCGACCTATGCACTTGAAAACGATTATCAGCCGCTGCGCGAAAGCGTACAAAAGGCTTTGAACGAGCTTCTTGAAATTGTATGTCGTCAAGCAGGGCGCAATACGCAAAGCGTCGTTCTTGCAAGCATTGTCGGCAACACTGTCATGCATCATCTGCTGCTTGGTTATCCGGTCGACTCGCTTGTTCGCGCACCATATCGTCCATATCAAAGCGATCGATTGATATTGCCCGCGAGCGAACTCAATCTGCATGCAAACGATTCCTGCGTCGTGCTAATTCCCGCGGTCATCGGCGGTTTTGTGGGAGCGGACACCACCGCTTGCCTTACGGCAACGGCGTTCGATTCGCTTCAGGAGCCGACACTAATGCTGGACGTCGGCACCAATGGCGAACTCGCGCTCACAGACGGTACGCGCTGTGTCAGTTGCTCCACCGCGGCAGGTCCTGCGTTTGAGGGTGCGAACATCTCCTGTGGTATGCGCGCCAGTGCCGGAGCGATCGAGCACGCATGGCTCGTCGGAGATGAGCTGCAAATTGCCGTCATCGGCGACGCACTACCAAAAGGAATCTGCGGCAGTGGACTGATCGAGCTGGCGGCGGCGCTTGTGAAAGCGGGCATTATCGAAGAAAGCGGCCGATTCTCCGACGATGAGCACTTCAAGAACCGCTTTACAACGACGGCAGACGGCATGAAAGCCTTTATCGTTGCGGATGGAGGCACGCAGGTCATTCTAACGCAAAAGGACGTCCGTGAGCTTCAGCTCGGCAAAGCGGCTATGCGCGCCGGTATCGAAACGCTGCTGGACGAACTTTCACTTTCGCCCGAACAGGTGAAGCGGACGCTCCTGGCGGGTGCTTTCGGGAGTCATCTATCCGCCGAAGCACTTTGCGACATTGGTCTCTTGCCGTCGGCGTTGGCAAACGGTGTTGAAAGCATCGGCAATGCCGCGGGTGAAGGAGCGAAACTTTATCTTAAAAACTTTGCGCTGTTTGAGCAAACCGAATTGCTTGCAAAACAAACAGACTATATTGAACTTACGATGTCTTCGGAGTTTACGGACCGTTATGTTGACGCCATGACATTTGAAAACGAATAAACAAAATCCTATAGGGACTGTGAATATGAAAATTATTGATATTATAAACGATCACACAACACTTTCATTCGAGATTTTCCCACCAAAAGCAGATAAGCCGATTGAACCGCTCATGAATACGCTTGATCGGCTCTATACGTTTCAGCCGGATTTTATCAGTTGCACATATGGCGCAATGGGTTCCAACAAGGGCCGCAATCTTGAGGCTGTACGGAGTATTCAGGCCAGCGGTGCGTGCCAGGCGCTTTCGCATTATACCTGCATCGGCAACTCGCGTGCGGACGTGGATCAGGCGCTGAGTGAATATTGCAGCGCAGACGTCTGCAACTTGCTTGCATTACGCGGAGATTTTCCGGAAGGCGTTGAAAAAACACAGGGCGATTTTTCGCACGCAAATGAATTGATTGAATATGTTCTTAAAAAAGAACCGTCCTTCTGCATTGCCGGTGCATGTTATCCTGAAAAGCATCTGCTCGCCGATTCGTTTGACAGCGATATCGACGCGCTGCTGAAAAAACAGGACGCAGGCGCTTCGTTTTTGATGTCACAGCTATGCTATGACGTTGAAAACTTTGTGCGTTTCCGCGACCGCGCGCGAGAGCGTGGCGTAACATTACCGATCGTCGTTGGTGTTTTACCGTTGCTCAAGCGCGACGGGCTGGTTCGAATGACGCTTAGCAACGGATGCTCTATCCCTGCAAAGGTTGCGGAACTCGTCGGCCGTTACGGCGGCAACGAAGATTCGTTCCGCGCAGCCGGACATAGCTTTACCGTCGATTTGATTCAGCGGTACTTATCCGAGGGTGTCGACGGAATCCACCTTTACACGCTAAATCGGTTTGAAGACGTTGCCGATATTGTCGTCAACGCCGGATTAAACCGCGTGGAATGATGTGCGTTTTTCATTCGAATACTTTCAGTTTTCAGCACTTTACGTTATAATAGTAGAGTTGGTGAGGCAATACAGAATGTTGCAATTGCTTCACATGGACCGAACATGAAGTAGAGTAGGTATTGCGCGTCAAGTGGCAGTTGGATGGGAAGTCGCCGCTGCACGAAAAACGCCAAACACGTTTGCGATGCAATACCGCGTCCGCTACTGCACAAACGAGAACGTCTTCCCTCTTTGTTAAGACGTTGTGCATCCTGTGCAGCGCACCAAAAAAGGAGGACTGTTTAATTGTGAAACAGATCACGCCGAAAAGGCTTTCTCTGATGGCAATGCTTGTTGCATTGCAAATCGTTCTTTCCAAATTTCTAATGCTCCAATTGACGGATTCGATTCGTCTTAGCATCGACAGCGTACCGATTATTCTTGCGGGCGTTTGGTTTGGCCCGATTGCGGGCGGCATCGTCGGCGCACTCGGCGACCTGCTCGGCACGGTCCTGTTTCCTACGGCAGGGGCCTATTATCCGCTTTTGACCGTCGCCTTCATAATCATCGGCGTCGTCGCCGGATTGCTTTCATACGCAGTAAAAGCACGACCGGTCGTCGTTCGTGCCATTGCTTGCGTCATCCCTGCCGAACTGGCCGGATCGTTTTTGTTCAAGAGTTTCGCTTTGGGTACGCTATTTGGACTTCCATTTTTCACAATGCTGGGAATCCGCATACTGCCGGTCGCAATCATCATGGTTGTCGATACACTGCTTGTCGGCGTTTTGGACAGATTGCTTGGTGACATGGCAAAACGCGAAAATTTTTCTCGCAAAGTCAAATCAAATGCTGATGAAAACAGTGCTTCTCTCGCTCAATCTATGAATTATGAAGGAGCGCTGGACTATATTCATCATGTAACCTGGCGCGGAAGCCGACTTGGCCTGGAGCGCACGGACGAGTTGCTGTCCCGAATTGGGAATCCGCACCGCGCGTTAAAGTTTATCCATGTTGCCGGAACAAACGGCAAGGGTTCAACCAGTGCGATGCTGGCGAATATTTTGACGGCTTCAGGTTATCATACCGGGCTATATACGTCCCCGTTTATCAATCGTTTTAACGAACGCATGCAGGTTGACGGTGTTTCGATAACTGACGACGAACTCGCCGGTATCACGTCTTACATCCGCCCGCATGCCGACGAGATGGCGGATCATCCGACCGAATTTGAACTGATTACCGCCATTGCTTTTGAATACTTCCTTCGTCACAATGTCGATATTGTCGTTCTTGAGGTTGGCATGGGCGGTGAACTCGACTCCACAAACGTCATCGACACACCGGAACTGGCGATCATCACAAATATAGGACTCGACCACACGCGTGAGCTTGGGCCGACAATCACGGACATTGCACGTGCCAAGGCGGGTATCATTAAACCCGGCGGTGAAGTGCTTATTTACGGTCAAAGCGAGGAAGCAGACGCCATATTCCAAACTGTTTGCAAAACAAACGGAGCCAAGCTGCACATAACCGATCACAGCCGGATCACCGACGTCTCTCCTTCTCTTTCCGAATTGCGTTTTGCGTTTTCGCCCTATGGCGAACTGACCTGCGGGCTTGTCGGCAGTTATCAGGCGCACAACGCCGCGGTTGCCATTACCGCAATCGAAATTCTGCGCACAAAGGGATGGACAATTTCCGACGATTCGTTAAAGGCCGGTCTTGCAAATGTTCGCTGGCCAGCCCGGTTTGAAGTATTGCGGCAGGAACCGGTGTTCATTGCTGACGGCGGGCACAATCTGCAAGGCGTGTCCGCGGCGGTCGAAAGCTTAAAGCAGCAATTTCCGGATCTAAAGATTACGTTTTTGCTCGGCATCATGGCGGATAAGGACGTCGCACAGATGGTCGACCAAATCGGGCCGATTGCAAACGTATTTTTTACCGTTACGCCGAACAATCCGCGCGCGATGAAGGCCGAAACGCTTGCGGAGCTTCTGTCCGAACAAGGATTCACCGCAACGCCCTGCGACAGCGTCGCAGACGGCGTAGCAGCCGCAATTGAAAAAGCTGGTAAAAACGGCGTCGTCTGCGCGCTTGGATCGCTTTATATGTTGGGCGACGTGCGCAGTGCGCTTGGCGCCGCATCCGAGTAAATATTTGAGATGCAGCTGAATGCGCTATACAACGGGAGGGACTGCATGACATACGCTGACGAAAAAAAGAGCGATATAGAAATCGCACAGGCAACAAAGCTTCTACCGATCTACGAAATTGCAGAATCGATCGGTGTACCAAACGATCATCTGGAACCATATGGACATTACAAAGCCAAGATCGACGGTTCGTTTTTGGAAAACAAACCGCAGCATCATGGAAAACTGATTCTTGTGACAGCAATGACGCCAACGCCCGCGGGTGAAGGCAAAACAACAACGACCGTCGGATTGGCCGACGCACTGCGCGTCATCGGGAAACGCTCGATTGTCGCGCTTCGTGAACCGTCTCTCGGCCCGGTTTTTGGCATCAAAGGCGGTGCAGCCGGCGGTGGATATGCGCAGGTCGTGCCGATGGAAGATATTAATTTGCACTTCACGGGTGATTTTCACGCGATCGGTGCGGCGAACAACCTGCTTGCCGCAATGCTGGACAACCACATCTATCAGGGCAACGCGCTGAATATTGATCCACGCAGGATCGTTTGGCGCAGATGTGTGGATATGAACGATCGCCAGCTACGATTTGTGGTGGACGGTCTCGGTGGACGCATCAATGGCGTGCCCCGCGAGGACGGTTATGATATTACCGTTGCCAGCGAAGTGATGGCTGTGCTCTGCCTTGCCGACGGAATCGACGACCTGAAAGCGCGGCTTTCACGCATGATTGTTGGATACACATATGATCAACAGCCTGTTACCGCGGGTGATTTACATGCCGTAGGAGCAATGGCGGCGTTGCTAAAAGACGCACTGAAACCAAATCTGGTGCAAACGCTCGAGCATACGCCCGCGTTTGTTCACGGCGGCCCCTTTGCAAACATTGCGCACGGCTGCAATTCGGTTTCAGCCACGCGCATGGCGCTTCGCCTTGCCGACTATTGCATAACGGAGGCCGGATTCGGCGCAGATCTGGGTGCGGAAAAATTCTTCGATATCAAATGTCGTGCATCCGGGTTAAAACCGGACGCCGTTGTCGTCGTTGCGACCGTCCGTGCGCTCAAGATGCACGGCGGCGTTGATAAAACGGAACTTGAAACGGAAAATCTTGATGCGCTTGAAAAAGGATTGCCGAATCTTCTGCGGCATGTCGATAATATTAAAAACGTGTATTCTCTCCCCTGCGTCGTTGCCATCAATCGCTTCCCGTTTGATACGCAAGCCGAGCTGAAACTTGTGGAAGATCGGTGTCGTGATCTCGGCGTCAACGTTGCACTTTCAGAGGTTTGGGGAAACGGCGGTAAAGGCGGCGTCTCGCTTGCCGAAGAAGTCGTCCGTCTGTGCGAACAGCAATACGCCTTCAGTTTTGCTTATGAAACGGATGATACAATCGAACACAAGATTCAAACGATTGTAAAGCGTGTTTATCGCGGCGAATCCGTCGCATTCACGGCAGGCGCAAAAAAGCAGATCGATATGCTTACCGCACTTGGTTATGATAAACTTCCGGTTTGTATGGCAAAGACACAATATAGCTTTTCCGACGACGCATCACAAAAAGGCGCGCCGGAAGGTTTCACGGTTACCGTTCGCAATGTTCGTGTTTCCGCCGGTGCAGGATTCCTTGTTGCACTCACCGGCGACATCATGACAATGCCGGGGCTACCGAAAAAGCCATCCGCCGAGCGCATTGATGTTGACGCTTCCGGGCGTATTACAGGATTGTTTTAGGAGGTCGTTATGGCGTTTTACGAAGAAACTCTAGATTCTTTTTTAGCACAACTTTCAACAAAGGCACCCGTGCCGGGCGGCGGCGGCGCAAGCGCGCTCGTCGGTGCTGTTGCGGCTTCGCTTTCGCATATGGTCGCCGCTTTGACGATCGGGAAACAAAAATATGCCGCAGTTGAAGACGAGATGCAGACGGTACTTGAACGCGCCGACGCACTCCAAAAACGCTTTTTGATCCTAATGGACGAAGACGCGGAAGCGTTTGCTCCGCTTGCAAAAGCTTATCGCCTTCCGAAAGGAACGGATGCAGAAAAAACTGAGCGCGATAAAATCATGGAACTGGCGCTCCGAAGCGCGGTCGAACCGCCGCTGAAAATCATGGAAACCTGCGGTGACGCGCTAGACTTGATCTCCACATGTGCCGACAAAGGTTCCGTTATGGCCGTCAGCGACGCGGGTGTTGCTGCCACGCTCTGTCGTGCCGCTCTGGAAGGCGCAAGCCTGAACGTTTTTATCAACACTAAGCCAATGCTGGAACGCGATTATGCGGAGGCAATCAATGTGCGTGCACGGCGCATGCTGAAAGAATTTAGCGCGTCTGCGCAGGCAATCTACGAAAAAGTCGGAAAACAACTCGACGGATAAGAGGTTTACTATGGCAAAACAGATATTAGGCGCACCGCTTGCGCAGGCGCTTTCGGAGAATCTCCATCAAAAATGCAAGTCACTGCAATGCTGCGGAATTAATCCGAAGCTTGCGATCATCCGCTTCGGCGAACAACCGGGCGATATTGCATATGAGCGCGGCATCATCAAAACATTCCAACCAATCGGAATTGAAGTTGAGACGGTTTCGTTATCTCCGGATGCACAAATTGAAGAACTGCTTTCCGTCATTCGCCGTTTATCCAAAGACACCGGTGTGCACGGCATTCTGCCAATGCGTCCGTTCCCCAAGCATATCGACGACACGCTGGCGCGCAATGCGATTCCTCCCGAAAAAGACATGGACGGCGTTTGCGATGCTTCACTGACCGGACTTTTCACCGGCATTCAGACTGGCTATGCACCGTGCACGGCGCAGGCTTGCATGGCGTTGCTTCAGCAGGAAAACGTGCCTCTGGACGGATGTCGCGCAACAATCGTTGGCCGCAGTCTTGTAATCGGCAAGCCGGTCGGCATGTTGCTGATGCAAAAAAATGCAACCGTTACCTTTGCGCATTCACACACACGCGATCTGCCGTCCGTTACCCGCGACGCGGACGTATTAATCGTCGCTGCGGGCAAGCGCGGCCTCGTTGGAAAAGAACATGTTTCCCCGAACCAAATCGTTTTGGACGTCGGTATGCATTACGACGAAAACGGCAAGCTGACCGGCGACGTTCGATTCGAAGAGATTTCCGATATTGTCGCCGCCGTTACGCCCGCGCGTGGCGGTGTCGGCTCTGTTACAACCTGCATTCTGGCAAGTCACG
Source organism: Christensenellaceae bacterium (assembly GCA_963665515.1). Classification (GTDB taxonomy): domain Bacteria; phylum Bacillota; class Clostridia; order Christensenellales; family CAG-138; genus UBA7703. The sequence goes on along the minus strand of OY762278.1, from coordinate 2,520,772 downwards.
TTGTGGAATCCGCCGAAAAAACCCTTTCATAAAAATCATACCAATCTATATCGCACATCATAAAACAAATCAGTTGAGAGGAAAAATGTTTAATGAATGTTTGTGTACTCATGGGTAGTCCACGCAAAAACGGAAACACGGCAGAGCTGGCGAAACCGTTTTTAGAGGAACTGCGCGCAGGCGGCGCCGACGTTACATATTTTGAACTGGTCGATATGAACATTGCGCCCTGTAAGGGTTGCTATCACTGTCAGGATGTTCAGGACGGCTACGGTTGCTGCCAAAAAGATGATATGCAACGCATTTCGGAGGCTGTTTTAAACAGCGAATTGATTGTGCTTGCAACGCCGATTTACACATGGTTTTGTCCCGCTGAAATGAAAGCAGTGCTCGATCGATTTTATGCATTTGGGAAGTTTTACCGGACGGCAAAAGGCAACTTGTTAAAAGACAAACGAATCTGCGTTCTTGCCACACATGGCTACGACACGGCTTATGCGGCCGACCCGTTTGTAATCGGTCTCCAGCGGATGTGTGAACATTATTCTATGCGGTATAATGGTATGTACTCCGTGCGCGATATCGATGACCTTGCGTCGTTCCAAACCAAGCAGGCTGTTGACGGCGCGCGTGACTTTGCAAGATATTTGCTTTCGATACAGTAATGTATAAAGCGTAAATGGAAAGGATGTTTTTAAATGGCCGCACCGAAAAACGACAATGTAAAACAGCAGATCCTGAATGCTGCAATCAAGTTGTTTCAGGCGCGGCACGACGTTTCGCTTGCCGAGATAGCCAAGGCCGCAAACGTCAGTAAAGGAACATTGTTTTACCATTATCGCAGCAAGGCGGAAATCTATCTCGATATCGGCGAACGGTATTGGAACAAACTTTCGGACGATTTGCTCACTTGGGTCGACAATGCGGAAAAAGACACGTCCATTCCCCGCCTTGTTCGTTATACGTTTATACGCGGCGTTTTTGATGAAAGCGGCGCGTTGAGGCTGCGTTTATTTGTAGAGGCAATTTCCGGCGAAGAAGGTGCCGAGATCAAGGAGCGTCTGAACGAACAATATGCCCGGTTTAAGAATATCTTGAAAGAACGTATCATAGAACGATTGCCCGGCGTGGACGGAGAGCAGCTCGCCTGGCTGTTGCTGACTCTGGTCGACGGGCTTATGGTGCAAAATACACTTCAAAACGAAAGCATAGATATTGACACATTCATCGAATGGATGTCGGAAAATTTCTCGGATTTTCAGAAATAAAATTAACTGAATTACTGAAAAGGTTATGGGTTTCCATAGCCTTTTTACTTCAACTTTCGATTAGATTCTTGACAGTAGAAACACGTAATGGTACGATAATCTTGTAAGTCGGTCGCTCGACCGACACGATACAAGCAAACTGTACCACTTCTTTGGAGTTATTAAGAAGATGTCTTATTTAAAACGATTGAACTCAAAACTCAACGAACGCTTTCAGGGACTTGTTACCGCACACGAGGACGACGGCTGTCTTGTGCTGTGCGGTGAACTCGACCATTGGGACGATGTTGTCGAGGCAGGCATGATGTCGGTGAACAAGCGCCGCTATGCCGGTCTTGTTAACGACATTGTATTCACCGGCGCAGCGATTCCAAAGATGAAACTTCCGCCTATAACAGACAATACGCTAAACGACGACAGTCCGGACATCCTCATCATCGGCGGTGGCATCGTCGGCTGCGCCATTGCACGCGAGTGTGCCCGCTACGACGTCGACATTCTGCTGTGTGAAAAGGAACACGACGTGGCACTGCAGGCATCATCGCGCAATGACGGTATGGTGCATCCGGGTGTGGACCTTATCCCCGGACAGGTCAAACGCCGCTATAACATGCGCGGCAACCGCATGTATGATTGCGTTTGCAGAGAACTGGACGTGGCGTTTCGTCGCAATGGTCAATACCTTTGTTTCCAAAAAAAGTCGCATGCGCTCGCCGGTTTTGTTGCGCAGTTTTATTTCATGCTGATCGGACCGCATGCACGTTTTTACGGTCCTCGTGCCTTCCGCAAACGCGAACCGCATATGTCACGTGCCATCACCGGCGCGCTGTACTTCCCCGCCGCCGGAGTTGTTTCGCCGTATGGTTTAACCATCGCTTACGCGGAAAACGCGGTGGACAACGGCGTGCGGCTTTCACTTGACACTGCCATTCTCGACATGCAGGTTGAAGATGGTGAAATAAAGTCCGTCCAAACAAACCGCGGGACGCTTTATCCAAAGGTTATTATCAATGCGGCGGGCGTATTTTCCGATGAAGTCGCAAACATGGCAAACGACCGGTTCTTCTCCATTCATCCGCGTAGAGGAACAAACACGATCCTCGATCACAAGTCCGCCGCGCGGATCAATACCATCGTGTCGTCGCTTGGAACGTCTTCCACAAAGAAGAAACACACCAAAGGCGGCGGTCTTGTGCGAACGATTGACGACAATGTGCTCGTCGGTCCGGACGCAGTTGAAACATTTGAACGGGAAAACTATGCGACGCACGCGGGCAGTCTGGCCGACGTATTTGAAAAGCAAGGACGCACCGATCCCGCGCTCAGCACGCGCGAAGCCATCACCTACTTCACCGGCGTTCGCGCGGCGACTTACGAAGAAGATTTTGTTATTCAAAAAGGCAGGCGAACAAAAAACATTGTCCATGCCGCCGGTATTCAGTCGCCCGGCATCACAGCCGCGCCGGCAATCGCCGTCGACGTGGCAAAGATGGCAAAGCAATTACTTGAAGCGAAGCAAACGGTTCAGCCCAGAGCGTCTTTTAACCCGAATCGAAAAGGAATTCCGCATGTCGGCGAACTGCTGGACGAAGAGCGCAACGCGTTAATTCGGCGTAATCCCGACTACGGAGAAATCGTTTGCCGCTGCGAGGAGATCAGCCGCGGCGAAGTGCTCGACGCGCTCCGTAGGAGCGTTCCATGCGACACGGTAGACGGTGTCAAGCGTCGCGTACGCCCCGGTATGGGACGCTGCCAGGGCGGCTTCTGCGGGCCGCTCGTGCTGCGCATCATCGCAGAAGAAAAAGCCATTCCGCCGGAGCAAGTTGAAAAGAGCGGCATTGGCAGCGAACTGCTGTATTGCGGCATCAAGGAGGTGACGGACAATGATTCCTCTGCTTCGTTATGATGTCGCGTCATCGGCGCAGGTCCCGCCGGACTCGCCGCCGCACTGGCCGCCGATCAGGAAGGCGCGTCCGTTTTGCTGATCGAGCGTGAAGCAAGGCTTGGCGGCATATTAAAGCAATGCATTCACGATGGATTCGGCCTTGTCCGTTTTGGTGAAAAACTATCGGGGCCGGAATATGCCGAGCGATTTATCTCACACTTGCCGGAAACCAATATTACCGTAAGCACTCTCTCGTTTGTCAGCGGTATTGAGCGAATCGGTGAAAGCAATTATATCACGCTGGTCACGCGTGACGGCATAAAGCGTGTGCAGACGCGTTCGCTTGTGCTGGCAACCGGCTGCCGTGAGCGCACGTCCCGGCAAATCGGCGTACACGGGCATCACTGCTCGGGCGTGTTTACCGCGGGCAGCGCACAGTATTACACAAACATTCTCGGCAAATTGCCGACAAAGCGCTGTGTCATCCTCGGCAGTGGTGATATCGGTCTCATCATGGCGCGCAGGCTAACGCTTGAAGGCGCGCAGGTCGTCGGCGTTTACGAAGCCAAACCGACACCGAGCGGACTAACACGCAACATCAGCCAGTGTTTGACCGATTTTGATATTCCGCTCTATACAAGCAAAACCGTTACCCGCGTGTTTGGCGAGCAGAGGCTCAGTGCCGTTGAAATTTCCGATGTGGACGATCATATGCAGCCCATAGTCGGTACGGAAATGATCATTGACTGCGACGCGCTGATTCTTTCCGTCGGTTTGATACCGGAAAACGAACTTGCAGAGACGCTGCATGTGCCGATCGACCCAAAAACAAAAGGCGCCATTGTGGACGAAAACAATCAGACGCTGATCAGTGGTGTGTTTGCCTGCGGCAACGCGCTTTACGTCAACGACTTGGTCGATTATGTTTCCGAAAGCGGCGAAACGGCCGGAAGAAAAGCCGCAGAGCAAATACTTACGGAGCGCGACCTTGCCTTTGTAACCTGTGACACTTCCTTGCTGTATGTCGTTCCGCAGCGGCTTGACCGCAACGCAGAGATGATCGAACGGACATTTTATTTCCGTTCATTTAGCGACATGGACAATGCTACGCTATCCGTCACCAAGGGCGATCAAACGCTGTACACGAAGCACTACGCGCATCTGCGTCCGCCCGAGATGGAGCGGCTGCGCCTTAAGCTGACCAGAGAAGAATTGACCGGGGCTTCCCCGCTATTGTTTCATCTGGAGGATACGAACCATGCATGATACAATCAAACAAACGAATCCTGCCGACAAGCCCATTCGGGAGATTGTCTGCATCGTCTGCCCGAACGGCTGTCGCATGCAATGCTATCCCGGTAAGGATGGGTACACGATCACTGGCAACAAATGCGGACGCGGTACCGATTATGCAAAATCGGAACTGACGCGGCCGATGCGCACGCTTACATCCAGCGTTAAAACAATCTTCCCCGACGCGCCCGTCGTCAGCGTCAGAACTGACGGTGAAATCGAAAAAACAAAAATTCCGGACGTGTTGGCCGAACTAAAAAAAGCGCTGGTCGAGTATCGCATCAAGATCGGCGACATTGTGATTCAAAACGTGTGCGATACCGGCGTAAATATCATCTGCACGACCGACCGTCTTGTGAACCCGTATTGATTCCCTGATTTCTGAAAGGAGCGAATCATCATGTCTCATCCTTATAAAGATTTTGAACCCAACTGGGTTCGCGGAGAATTTCCGAAGAACAGCTACCGTTCTATTTTCAAGTGGGGCGACCCGATGGAAATTAAGGCGCCACGGGAATCTCTGTTTCGAATGATGAAAGCAAAGTTCGGTATGACCGACGCGGACTTTCAATCGTATACGGAAGATACCGGTTTCGATTCCGTTCAGTTCGATATCCCAATCACGCTGAAAGAACAAGATATCGAGGCGTTTCGCGCCATCGTCGGCGGCGACTATGTCCGAACCGACGATTATGCGCGGCTCTCCGTTGCATATGGAAAAACCATGTACGATTTGCTTCGGCTGCGCAACAAGATCGTCGAAAACGTGCCGGACGCTGTGCTCTATCCCGACACAAAAGAGCAGATCGAGAAGATAGTCGCTTACTGCGCAAAGCAAAAGATTCCCGTCTATGTTTACGGCGGTGGTTCATCCGTTACACGCGGTGTAGAGTGTGTGAAAGGTGGCGTCTCGCTCGACCTGCGTTTGCGCTTCAACAAAGCTATTGCCTTTAATGAAATCGACCAAACTATCACCGTGGAAGCCGGCATGAGCGGTCCCAAGCTGGAGCAAACGTTGAACGACGCGGTGAAGCTGTTTGGCGCAAAGCGTGCGTATACCTGTGGGCATTTTCCGCAGAGTTTCGAGTATTCGTCCGTCGGCGGCTGGGTCGTTACCCGCGGCGCCGGACAAAACTCCACGTATTACGGCTGCATTTCCGACATCGTGCTTGCACAGGAGTATGCAACGCCGATTGGCAGCATCAAAACCGACCGCTACCCGCGCAAAGCGACCGGCAGCGACCTTGGGCAGATCATGATGGGCGGCGAAGGTACCTACGGCGTTCTTACTCATGTAACGTTGAAAGTTTTCCGCCACATGCCGGAAACGATCAAACGCTTTTCGTATATGTTCCAGGACTGGGAGACCGCGCAAGCCGCGGCACGCGAAATCATGCAAAGCGAGGCGGGCTATCCGTCCGTATTCAGGCTTTCCGATCCGGAAGAGACAAGCGTCATGCTGCATCTTTACGGCGTTATGGATTCGCCCCTAAAGCATTTGTTTAAGCTCCGCAATTTTAAAGAAAACGAGATGTGCCTCTTCCTTGGTTTTACCAACGGCGAGAAGGGATTTTCTAAAAACTGCGCTCGAAACGTCCATCGTGTCTGCAGAAAGTTCGGCGGCATGAGTCTGACGGGCTATGTTACACGCGGCTGGGAAAAAGGCCGCTTTAACGACCCGTATATGCGCGACACGATGCAGGATTTCGGCATTGTAACAGACACAATGGAATGCACCGTTAACTGGAGCAATATGTCAGCGGTACACAGAGAGGTTCGCGCGTTTTGCAAGTCGCGACCGAACACAATCTGCATGACGCACATGTCGCACGTTTACCCGCAGGGCGCAAACCTCTACTTCATCTTCATCATCAAAGAAAGTGACCCGGAAGCGTTTAAAGCGTATCATGCCGGTATACTCTCCGCCATTCAAAAATCCGGCGCGGCCATGAGCCACCATCACGGAATTGGCAAGATGTTCGCGCCCTGGTTGGAAGGCTCGGTCGGCAAAAATGAATACGACGTGCTGCGTTCGCTCAAAAACCACTTTGACCCGGATAACATCATGAATCCCGGCGGAACGCTCGGCTTTGATTTAAAAGAAAACGAAAAATATTTTCCCGTCAACAACTAATGCTTCACAAACTCAACGCTCCGGTTTTCCCGGAGCGTTGAGTTCTATTTTGAAATATATTACACAACAAGTGTTGCTTATCGATTGATATGTGTTTGCGAATATGGTACATTTGAATGGAGTAAATCTAAACCAATTACAAGGAGAAACGATATGCCGTATTTCATTACGGACGCTTGCATCGGGTGTACGGCCTGCGCAAAATTTTGTCCCGTCCTGGCCATCGATGGCAAGGCGAAGGAGCGCCACGTTGTAAACATCCGTCGCTGTGTTTCTTGCGGCGTCTGCGGACGCGTTTGCCCGAAAAATGCAGTTTTAGACGGACACGGAAACCCGTGCACGAACGTTCCGCGCACAAAATGGAAGAAGCCTGTCATCGATACAACGTTGTGCAGTGCCTGCGGCATCTGCGTAACATGGTGCCGCGCTGAAGCGCTTCGTATTTCACCGCCTGCGTTTCATGGCGATATCCATGTATTTGCCGAATTATATCAAACTAAAAAATGCATCAGTTGCGGACTTTGCGAGGAAAACTGTCCGCTGGGCGCCATCGTTATGCAGGAGGTGTAACAATGAAACTCCCCGTTTATGCAATCATCGATTTAAATATTGGAAAAGCTGAGCGCTACGAAATTAGCAAAGAGCTATACAAAAACTATATTGGCGGCAAGACGCTTGGCGCTCGTCTTTTATACGACCTGACGCCCGCCGGTCTTGATCCACTCTCCGCCGAAGCCGTCGTCATTATCAACACAAGCCCAGCCAACGGCACCGGCGCGCCCAGTTCCAGCCGGTTTAACATGACGTTTAAAAACGTGCTGACCGGCGGCATTGCCTCCAGCAATTGCGGCGGACAGTTCGGCGTTATGATGAAGCGCGCAGGCTACGACGGCATCATCATTAAAGGGAGCAGCGAATCCCCCTGCACCATCTCCATCATCGACGGCGAGATCACGATCGACGATGCAAGCGAGCTCTGGGGAAAAGATGCGGAAGAAACGCAGGAAGCATTCCCGAAAATTTATGGAAAACTCGTGATTGGTCCCGCGGGCGAACATCTTGTGCGCTATGCTTCCGCCGTCTCCGGCGAACGCGTTGCAGGACGCTGTGGCGCAGGCGCGGTCCTCGGTGCAAAAAAAATCAAGGCCATCGTTGCTTACGGAACACAACGTCCTGAGATACACAACCGCAAGGGATTCAATAAATATGTGAAAAAATGGGTGAAATTTTTACGCAACCACCCGATGACGGGTGAATCACTGCCGAATTACGGCAGCGCGGGTCTCGTCAGCAAAGCAAATTCCACCAACTCGCTCCCCACCCACAACTTTAAATACGGGCACTCAAAGGACGCGCACTATGTCAGCGGCGAAACACTGACCGATCAGTATTTGCTGCGCAACAGCTCCTGCATATCCTGTCCGATCCGCTGCGAACGGCGTGTTATGGTCGACGGTAAAGACGTAAAAGGCCCGGAATACGAAACATGCGGATTCTTTGGTCCAAACATCGACGCGATCAGCATGGAGAACATGCTTAAACTCAACTACCTTTGCGACATTCTCGGCATGGATACGATTTCGCTGGCTTCAACCATCGCCTTTGCAATGGAGCTAAAGGAAAATGGTGTTCGTGATTTTGGTGTAACGTTTGGCGATTCGGACAATTTGTTTGAAGTTGTGAAAAAAATCGCCGTTCGCGAAGGTATCTACAGCGACCTCGCCAACGGTTCCAAGTGGATAAGCGAGAAATACGGCGGTAAGGAATACGCCATGCACAGTAAAGGACTTGAAATGGCGAGTTACGAGCCGCGTCGCTCGGTCGGAATGGGTCTTGGCTACGCAACAAGCAACCGCGGCGGCTGCCATCTCAACGGCGGATACCTCGCCTTGCTGGAGTCTGTGGGCGTGCTTTTGACCGATCCGCTTTCAACGTCCGCAAAGCCTGCGTTGACAGTATTTTTACAGAATGCGCTGGAAGCGATTTCTGCAAGCGGGTTCTGCCTGTTTTCGGCGCAGTCGTTCGTCCCGGCAATCTTCTTTAAGCTAGGCCCACATCATCCATTCACGCGCACGGTCGGAAAGATTGCGACACATCTCGGTCCCGGCGTTCGCTTGCTGCTCTGGATGATGCCGGTGTTGCGATTCAACTCTGTTTATCTTTTCCCGCATGCGGAGGCGCTGCGTCTGATCACCGGTTTGCCGTTTTACACCGGTTCGTTTGTAAAACTCGGCGAGCGTGGCTATAATATGGAACGACAGTATAATATGCGCGAAGGTTTGACGAAAAAAGACGATTCCCTGCCGACCCGGCTAACCAAGGTCCCGCAGGACCCGAATAACCCGAAGACCGTCGTACGGCTCGATAAAATGCTGCCGGTATACTACAGGGTGCGCGGCTGGAGTAAGGATGGCGTACCGACAAAGCGTGTTCTGCGCAAGCTGAGGATTGAAATATGAAAATGATTCGCTACTATGCGCCGTTTCGTGGCGTTGTGAACAAGGAATCGGACTCGACGGAAGCAAACACCGTCAATGATGTACTGGAACAAATTAAAGCCAGCTATGGAAAGGCTGCCTATAACGCGGCAAAAAGTTCTCTGATCGTTGTAAACGATGTGAGTATCGGTCTTTACAAGGGCAAGCATACCCCACTTAAGGACGGCGACATTATCGGATTTTTACCACTCTGCGGCGGCGGTTAAGGGGAAATTGCGTTTTCGTTTCTTTTATTCTAGCTGTCATGATTCATATAGCTATTCATCAATGCAGTTACTCAGGCTGATAAAAAGCAGTGCTTAGCAAGACGCTAAGCGCTGTTTTAGATACTGTCATTCTCAATTAAAACAGTAGAACACCTGCTTTATGCAGCCCAACGCCCCGCTCTCATCCAACAGCTAAATTCTAGATAACTTTTACATCGTTTGCCGTCAGCTTAAATCTGCAACCGAGTATTTCTGCCGCACGTCTGCACATGATCATACGCTGCAAGAATATCTCAAAATAATCCAGTACCGAGCAAATCGATTCATCCAGCGTGATGTCCAGATGAATAGTGGCTTCTTCTTTATCGACCCGCAGCGCTGATTTTATTGCAGCGTAATTCACCCTGTCATGTATATCGAAATTTTCTTTAATTGTATTTCTAACACGATTGCGGTGTACGTCGCTCTTATCGGCAAGGATCAAAGCAGCAGACACAGGATGAATCGCCGTTCCTGTCTTTTCGTCGTGATGGCCGATTGCGGACGTGATAATGGCAATATTTGAATAATGCATGCCAAGTTCCTTTAATATCTGTCTTGCCATGAGCGCTCCGCTGTGCGCGTGGTCGTTACGGTTAATGGAATTTCCAATGTCGTGCATATATCCGGAAATTTTAGCCAGTTCGATCATCTCTTCGCTGTAACCAAGCTCTTCCATCACAGAGCCCGCGTTAAGCGCAACCTTCTGTGCATGCGCCTGTGAATGGTCGGTGTATCCAAGCGCACCGAGAACTGCGTTTCCGGACGCAATGAAAGCGTTAATTTCTTCGTTTTTGCGAATATCCTGAAATTCTACTTTGTTCAAAAGAGTTCCTCCTGTTATTGTGTATCGATAAGCCGTCGCGGTTTCATACGGCCTGTTCGTCATTCTCATCATACCAGCATATGGCAGCTTCCGGTTGTTTATTTGCATTTTTTTGTTCTCCCCGTCCTTTTACATTGCGAACAAGTGTTCCCCGTGTTTTTTTAAGCGCTTACCAACAAGGCAAAGCGACATTAGAGAAAACAGTTCCGTATTGCATCATTCGTTTCGTTTGCATTTCAAATTCATAACGCATAGTTGCAGGTTGAAACGCTTACTCGTAATTAAATAACAAGGAGATCCGAATGGAGCTCCTTGTTATTTTGTGTACACGAGTTTTTTGTCTTCTGTATGTGCCCCACATTCAGTTGGTAGCATCGATGGTATGATCGGTATTACAAAGATGAAAGAATACGAAAAAATTATTGGCGGAAATCCTGCTAATTTCCATGCTGAAAAAAAGCGAAAGCTCAAGTAAAGAACTCCCAAACGATAATTGAGTTGCTTTTGTGTTAAAAATCTCATTTATATTTTGCCACTAAATAGCATATCGCTACATCTTTATTTCTATGCATACCGGCTTTGCGCCCGTCAGTTCCCAGCTTCGCGCGTCCGGCTGCGAAACGCCTGCATAGAGCATATATCTGTTGCCGCCGTCTATGCGGTTGCCTTCGTCGTCGACAACTAAAAACGAACGCGCGTCAATATACAATTCCATAGAAACACGCTGACCGGCAAGGACATGCACCCTTCGAAAACCACATAGGATCGGGTTCTTCGGAGCAAACGATGAATCCTCGGCTTTGATATACAGCTGTATAACATCGTCTGTTGCAACGCCGCCGAAATTTTCGATGGTCACCTCTAAAGTGATTCCGTCGGATTTTGAGGCGGCTTTCACTTCAGCATTTGTAATTTGTACATCGCCATAGGTCAGTCCATATCCGAATGGATACAGCGGCGCGGATGCCAGATAACGATAAGTGCGCCCACGTATTGAATAATCTGAAAAACTCGGCAGTGCGTCAAGGTCGCTGTTGTAATAAAACGTCACCGGCAGCTTTCCGGACGGTGACGCTATGCCAAACAGTAAGTCCGCAACCGCATCGCCCGCCCGCGCGCCAGGATACCATGCTAAAAGCACACCGTTTGCGTTGTCCTGCGCAATCTTAAGATCGATTGCGCTGCCCGCAAGTAAAACGACGACGGTCGGCTTGCCGACGGCAAGAACGCGTTCCATCAATTTTTGTTGAACAGCGGGCAACATGAGGTCTGCTTTGTCCCCCGCTTCCATCGAATTACCGTCGTCCGGCGCCTCCCCTTCCAGCAGTTCATCTAGGCCGAGTACCAATACTACCGTGTCGCTGTGCTCCGCAACGGTGACGGCCTCCGCAATGCGATCGTCATCCTGAGCAAGCGGCTCGGTCTTCACTTCTGTCATTGCGCATCCAGGCGCGTATAACACGCGAATATTTTCGTCGCACGCGTTCTGCAGTCCTTCCAGAACGGTGACGTAACGTGATGAAGTTCCGTGGTAATTACCTGTTAGTGCAATCCGGCTGTTCGCGTTCGGACCGATTACGCCGAGCGTGTGGAGTTTTGATCGGTTTAGCGGTAAAATACCGTCGTTTTTCAGCAGCACACAGGATTTCAGCGCAGCCTCTCGGCTGAGCGCAAGGTGCTCGCGACATTCGATCGTTTCATAAGACACGTCGTCATACTCGCTGCCGCCACCGAGAATTCCCAGCAAATACCGTGTTGTAAATATCCGTTCTGCGGCAAGCGTGATCTGCTCTTTGGTAACGAGTTTTTGGTGGTATGCCGAAAGCAAATGACGGTATGTCCACCCGCAATTGAGATCACAGCCGTTATTGAGTGCGAAAGCCGCGCTTTGCTCCGGTGATTCGGTTTTCCTATGCCCCTTGTGGAAGTCTACTACCGCACCATAGTCCGAAACTACATATCCCTGAAATTTCCATTTTTTGCGTAAAACATCCGTCAGCAGCTGTTCGCTCGCGCAGCAGGGTTCGCCATCAAATCGATTATATGCGCCCATAACGGATTCAACCTTTGCTTCACAAACCAGTGCCTCAAACGCAGGCAAATATGTTTCCCAAAGGTCTTTTTTCGAGCAGGTCGCGTTGAACTGATGACGAAGCGCTTCCGGTCCGCTGTGAACGGCAAAGTGTTTTGCGCATGCGCCTGCTTTCAGGGTTTCACCATCGCCCTGCAATCCCGTTACGAACGCTTTACCGAGTTCGCCGGTCAGATACGGGTCTTCGCCGTAGGTTTCATGTCCGCGTCCCCAGCGTGGGTCGCGAAAAATATTGATATTTGGTGAAAAAAAAGTCAATCCCTTGTAGATGTCCCGGTCCCCGGAGCGAACGGACGCATTATATTTTGCGCGTCCTTCCAGTGCAATCGCTCCGGCAATTTGAGAAACAAGGCGACAATCGAACGTTGCCGCAAGTGCGATGGCTTGCGGGAAACTGGTCGCAACACCCGCGCGCGCAACGCCGTGCAAGCCTTCGTTCCACCAGTTGTAGGCCGGTATGCCAAGCCGTTCGATTGCGGACGCGTCATGCCGCAACTGCGATATCTTTTCTTCAATCGTCATGCGCGCCACAAGTTCGTGTGCCTTTTTTTGTGCCACTTCACGGTTTCGCATGGTTCATAACCTCCTGAGAAAACTAAAAAAGATTATTCGGCGCGCGCGGCTTCGATCATTGCCGCAATATTCTCCTGCGTCGCACCCATTGGAACGCCGCCACCCGGGCTGATGAGCAATCCCGCGCAGCTTCCACCGTTTGCGTTGCGATAGTCCGCAATGACGCGTCTCGTCAGTTTCCGCACGGCTTCTGGCGTTTCGCGCACCAGTGCCATCGGCGGGACGTTTCCCATCAAGCAGACAGTGTCGCCGATTTTTTCGCGCGCGAGCCCGATACTCTTTTTGTGCGTAAAATTAAACATCTGCACGCCTGCGTCTGCAAGATGCGAAAAACAAACATCCGAGTCCGTGTCGTTGTGGAGCAAGTGCAGCATTTCTGGAAAGGCGTTGAATATCTTCTTGAGGTACGGATGCGCAAACTCTAAATAATCGCTTTCTCCCAAAAAGCCCGTAACGTCGTCCAGCACCAAAATGGCTTTTGCGCTTTGCACGTTTTCCATCTGCGCGTGTAGCCAGTTGACGCAATAGTCGCTCGTAACCTTCAGGAGCGCATGTACCTTTTCAGGTTCGATTTTCACACCAATCAGCAATTCAGAAAGCTCCATCAAGTGCGACGCCAGTGTCAGTGGACCGCGCGTTGCAACAATGTAGGCGTCGTCTCCGCCGGCTTGTATCTTTGTTTGAACGTCTTTTTGCAAATTCAGAGCAATCGGCGCGAATCCGCTGGTTTTCGGATTCGGCAGTTTTAAATCCGACGGATCGAAGTCATCGATGGAATCGAACAGATGATGAACGATCGGCAGATTGTCTTGAAAAAACTCGATCCGGCAGCCAAAGCTGGAAGGCTCCGTCGCCATGCCGAATTCCACCCAATAATCGGGTATAAAGATTGCCTCGGCAAAATCCGCTTTTGCCTTGCGGTAGCTCTGCATCCAAACGTCCTGCCGCGCCAGAAAGTCGATTGTTCCGTGACCGCAATAGCCCGGTATCCAGGGGCTGTCGATAATCATGGCGATTTCGGGTTTCTCGTTTTCACGGCGTATCGCTTTTTTCAGTCTTTTCCATTCGTGTTGGTTCATAAAGCTACCTTTCCTCCGCGTCCATCCCTTTTCGTGGCAGTCGCGGGATTTCTCGCTACAATTTTATTTGCATTGCACATTTGGTGCATGTTATACGTAAATATTCCGGTGGTGTATGTCTTCTATTCCGGTCTTTCGGTAAAAATAGGCATTGACCACATCGCGCCAGAGCATTGCGTGCTCAAGCTGGCCTTCCAGCAGCACAAGCGTCCGCCTGTATAGTTCGTCGTCAATCTTGCCTTGAATGCTCTCCCAGTTGGCAATCATAGCGCGCACGTCCTCAACGCCCTCAAAATGTGAATCATATATGTGCTGAATCAGCGTCTTCCCCGTTTTCAGCACATAGTCGTAACGGACGCGATGAAAAAACAGCAACAAATTTTCCGGGCATGTATCTATGCGGTTATACATGCCCGCGTTCGGTTCATAGTATTGCATTGCATACCCCGTCCCACTGTCACTTCTATCTACGCCAATTGCTTCAAAATCCGCCCTGTGATATGTACCCCAGCGATCATATTCATATCCGTCCACGTTCGGCCCATAATGATGACCGGGATTTACCATCCAGCCGATACCCAACGGGCTTGTGTATTTTTCATACGTCGTCCAGGACGACAGGAGAATGTTAAGAATTTTACGGACCGTGCGCGCATCGCGGCAATATGTCTGCATGATCCATTCGGTTGCAATTTTGTCCACGCTCAGGCTTGTATCCCAGCTCAACCTGCCGTAACCATATAGGTTTGCGCCCGCAAGGTCGCTTCCTGTCCAGTTCGGGCAATTTCCGGTGTTCGCCACGGCCGCAATGCCACATAAAGCATTTCCGTAGGTTCTGCCGGATACCACATCCTTCACAGAATCGTTGCCCTCACAGCAATACGTTTGAAAGTCCAGTATTTCGCGCCACATCAGCGGCAAAAAACAAACATGCTTCTGCTGTCCGGTGTACTCCTGCGTGATCTGCAGCTCCAGTATCTGATTTGTTTTCGTCATTGCGCCCAGCATCGGTGACACAGGCTCACGCACCTGAAAATCCATTGGTCCGCTTTTCACCTGAAGCGCAACGTTTTCCGCAAACAACCCGTCGAGTGGAATATAAGTATCGTATCCCGAGCGTGCGCGGTCCGTCTTTTCGTCTCGCCAATCCTGCTGGCAATTGTACACAAAGCAGCGCCATATGATCGTCCCGCCATATGGCTGCACCGATCGCGCAAGCATATTCGCACCGTCCGCGTGTGTCCTCCCGTAGGTAAACGGGCCGGGCCGTCCCTCGGAGTCCGCCTTAACAACAAAACCACCCAGTCCGGGAACAGCCGTGAAAACTTCAGCCATCTTCTCATACCACCAGCGTTTAACCGTTTCGTCCAGCGGATCGGCTGTTGTAAGATTGCCAATATCGATGGGCGCAGAAAAATTTAGGCTGAGAAACAGTCGGATGCCATATGCTGAAAAAACCTTTGCCAGTTTTGCCAGCTGCTTGTAATAGCGTGACGTAATGAGGAAAATCGCTTCGTTTGCAACGTTTACATTGTTTATTACGACGCTGTTGATGCCAACGGAGCTTACAAGCCGCGCATAGTCTTTTGTTCGCTCGTCCACCAGTATCTCGGCATTACGAAAGAAAAACGATTCCCCGGCATATCCACGTTCAATGCTGCCGTCGATGTTATCCCAATGGTTCAACATGCGCAAAGGATTATCCGGTCGACTAACGCCGCAAATCTCATCAATCGGCTTTTGTGTGCCTATTCCCCTAAGTAAAGCGAAACTACCGTAAAGAATCCCGACGCCAGCATATGCAGAAATTATGATGGAATCTCCTGCGAGGAATATTTCGTACCCTTCCTGACCGTAGGATTCAAAACAAGCTTTTTCTTTATTTACTCGCAGCTGAATATGTGCCCGTTCTGACGGAATCGATTGTCTATATGCACGTACATCAATGCCTGTCATTGCGGCTATTCCGCTCCTGAGCTCGTCAACAGCGGTGGCAACACAAACATCTTCGCAGTTGTAGTATATACTTCGAAATGCCTGGTTATCTTTATATCCGTCAACAGTATGATAGCGTAACCAGCACTGTTCCCATTCCATCCGGTTCAGCTCCTTGTTTTCTTCTCAATCAAAATGTAAATATGCCATGAGCGTATTGCCACTATAAAATTCCTTTGAATTTTACTGCACGTTTGTTGTGCGTTCTACCGATTGCTTGCTGTGAATTGCTCAAAAATTGCGCCCCGGTTCTGACATGCATAATTCAAAAAGCAATATTTTTAGTGTCACTAATTATTGTCACATTACATTTGTTAGTTCATTCGTATTGTTACAGCATAATGTATGGACTTCAAATCAGATCGGTTGTAAAATGGTTATTAAGCTCAAGTCAAGTAACTTGCCTTGGGAACTCGCTTATCATCAACGCACCTATCGATCATTTTAGGAGTCATAATGCCACTTTCGACTATGAACGGAACGATAATTCCGGAAGATTTAAAAGGCATTCCAAAGTTTCGCATCTACAAAAACACGAGCTGCGAAGGATATCCCCTGCATTGGCATACCGGTGTGGAAGTTGTACTTCCACTGGAAAATAGTTATCAGGTCATTCACGGTAACACAATATACGATCTTGCTCCAAACGACCTTTGTTTTATTAATTCTGGAGCTATGCATCGGCTAGCCTCTCCAAAGGGCAAAGGCGTCCGAATTTTCATGCAATTTGATTTGACTTTGCTTTTCAACTTGAGTGAATTCGATACCATGCTAAGTTTGCTGCCACCCATCCTCGTAGTGAGCCAAGCAACTCACGGGGATGTTCACCGCCGTGCATTATTTTGCGCAAAGAAAATCATTCGGGAATATAATGGCGATGAAATCCTTCGAGAGGCAACGATATACAGCGACTTCATGCAATTATATTTAATTGTGCTAAAAAACGAAATTTACAATCGAAAGCCACTTCTTTCTCATGATTCTGCCGCCAGTAAAATGAATGAACATGTTCGTAAACTACTGGACGTTTGCCGTTATGTAAACGATCACTCCGCAGAGAGTTTAACGCTGAACGACGTAGCGCGCCGTTTCGGGTTCAGTAAATATCATTTCTCAAGGCTATTTCGAGATTTCACACACTCAACATTCCATCAATACCTGATTAATCTGCGCATCTCGCACGCTGAAGCTCTTCTGGTAAATTGTGAGTTGAGTATAATGGACGTTGCCTTAATGAGCGGTTTTTCCAGCATCAGCACTTTCAATCGCGTCTTTCGGGAACAAAAGTTGATGTCCCCAACCACATACCGCAAAAGATATATGAATCCCAATTTCAACCCGCTAGAAAGTAAATTCACCAACCCGGTCGAACCACTATAACCGTTTGCCGACTTGGTTTCAGTCGTTGTCCGCAGCGCCGCCAAAATAGAAGCCGTACTGCTGTAAAAATATCCGAATCTGCTTCTTATATTCTTTTGTATCATGCTTAACAGAGTATGCATGTTCGGCTTCGGGCGCATACATTTGCTTTTTATCGTGTGGAATCGCATTGAAAATTTTTTCACCCATTTTAAACGGCACATACGTGTCGTTTCTTCCGTGAATGACCAGCGTCGGCATCTTCGTTTTAGACATTGCCGAAACGGGAGAAACAGCTTTAATATCATATCCGCCGCGCAACCCAATCAAAACGCGGGACGGTAAGTAGTGAATTAGGTCGATTGTAAAAGGCGTCGTTTTCAGGTTGTGGTGAATCTCTGCGCCAAACGAAGAATATCCGCAATCTTCAATCAGAAAGTCAACATCGATCAACTCCGCCGCCTGCATCGAAATCCCCGCGCCCATGCTTTCGCCATGCAATCCGACGCAACCATTGAAATGTTCCTTTGCCCAGCGTATGGTCTTTTCCAGATCATGCTTTTCGAAATAGCCGTAACTAACAACATTTCCACCGCTCCGTCCGTGGCAGCAGTGGTCCATAAAGAGCACATTGTAACCCATGTCAAGAAATATCTTTAGATAACGAAACATGAGTTCACTTCGGCAAGTAACGCCGTGGCTCAAAATAACGACATGATCGCTTGGAAGCCTGTTATAGATTACAAACGCATAGATATCATAACCATAATCCGATCGGAGTGAAATCTCTTCCCTGCACGTTCCATCCAAATCGGTCGGTTGAAAAATGTCGTCGTCTTCCCGCATTTTTTCCGCCTCTGCAAGCGATTTTGCTCTGGGGTGCAGCACCTTTTGCGACACCATGTAGCCAGGCACGAATGCATAGATCAAAAACAACGCAAATGCGGATAGCATAACCGCCGTAACCATCGCAATTTTTCTCCTTCCTCTTTCAAATAGAACGAATCCTCTCGGCGCCGGTTATTTCCACGCTGAAAGGAATCGCATAAATATATCAGCCGCGAAGCGTCAAACAAGTTCTTCGATCAACGCAGCTTTTTCTTTTTCTTCTTCTTCGCTCAAAGAATCGTTCTGCAAAAAGTATTTAACGCGACTCGAAAGTTCCGGCGAGAGATTGAACTTCCTTGCCAGGAGGAACCCGAGTCCCATGATCACGACCCATGTAAAAATCAGGATCGCACGGATGCCGATAATCGCACTGACCGGCTGCACCGGTGTTGGCATTGCATCGGTTTTTTCAACAAACCCAGCAAGGTTTAGGATGTTGCCGACGAAGAAGATTGCGATTGCGGCGGCAGCTTTTCGTGTAAAGGTCATCGCTCCGCTCAAAGAACCCGCGATGCGCTCTCCAAGGCCAAGCTGTGCGATATCAACAACGTCCGGGAAGATGATCCAGCTCATCGTCTGCGCGCCTGAAACGCCAATCGACATCAGCGCTGCAGCAATATAGACAAAAATCGGATTACCGTTTGCCGGATACAAACTGATAAACACCGCGCAAAGCATGGACAGCGGCAGGCCGAACCGGTAGATCTTTGTTTTCGGATACTTCTTTACAAAGATTGTCAGTATAGGCAGCATCACCATCTGCATTGCTAAAAACGATCCCATAAACGTTGTGGAACTCATACCAGTAATCACATATAGCGAAAAATACAACACGATAGAAGACACTATGTCAAGGTTGACAGCCTGGCAAAGATAAATACCCAGGAGTTTTCTGAAGGATTTGACCTTAAACGGTTTTATAAACTGTCCTACAGAGAATTTTGATTTCTCACTCCCGTACTTAACCCGTTCTTTCACAAAAATTCCAGTAAGAATCAAGGGGATGCCGAAAAACAGACCGAAGCCCAATACAATGGTGAAGTAAAACTGGGATAGCGTTATGCTGCCGACCGTTAATTTTTCAAATAACGCGGTCGGAACAAGCGATGCGACGACGCAAGCAATCAGCGAGAAGGCTTGCCTTAAAAAATTAATTTTGTTTGTTTCTTCGTACCGGGTAGATACCTCAGTGCTCAACGAACTGTACGGCACGGAAATGACCGTAGCAACCGTTGAATAAAGTATATAGGTTATTGTAACGTAAATAATCTTTGCAATCTGAGATGTAAAGGAAATCGGATTCCAAAGAAGCGCCATTGAGAGTATCAGTACAATACCACCGGCAAAAATGTACGGCTTTCTGCGGCCAAAACGACTCCGTGTATTGTCCGTAATAATCCCCATAATCGGGTCGGAAACCGCGTCCCAGATTTTTGAAACCATGATTACAGTAGCCGCCCATGCAGCATTTATTCCGATTACGTTTGTCAGGAAAATTAAATATAAAACAGAAACAACCGTTTGCCCTCCGCCGTCAAAAAAATTCGCCCAGGCAAAGATTAGTTTTTCACCGATGCCGACTTCTCTTTTTATCTTTTCCACGTGGATTCCTCCTGTTAAGTTAAGAAATGAAATAACAATGTGCAATTTCATTTTAAATACAAATAGAAACCATCTTCCACTAATAACTTGCGAATAACTGCTCAAAAATTGCTATAACGATTTGTTTGGAGCATAATTCTATATAATCCGGTCATCTTCGTATGTATAATACAGCATATGATACAGTAGGTCACTATCAAGTTGCGTATAATCGTCTGCTGATAAGGATCTTTATTATCGTAACAAATTTTTAAAAAAATTTGATCAATACACTGCGTAAAAACCGCCCGACACAAGTTTGTTACTCCGAGTCTCGCCATGGTCTGCGTTTTGCTCTTGTTCCACCCTGCGTTTCCGCACGACTGCACTGCCCTTAGCAGAGAACCCATTCTTTAAATCCTTCGCTTGCCGCAAACAGAAAAAAGGCACCAAATTGCGCCTTTTTATTTGTTGGAGAGAAAGAAATTCGAACCCTTGATATGGTTCCCCCTATACACGATTTCCAGCTATCATTTGATACTGCACGATATTGTAAAATGCCGCTATTTCTCTAGCGTTTCGGACATTAAGCGACATAAATATGGCTTTTATCATTATGAGGATTACAATATTTTATAATGTTCCAGAGCATACAAAATTCCGTTGTCCTCTGGTAATTTTGTCACGTACTCCGCAACTTTTTTTAGTTCCTGCGATGCATTTCCCATCGCGACTCCATGCGCAACGGCGATTAACATATCGCGATCGTTAAATCCGTCGCCGAAGGCGAATGTATTTTGCCGGTCCACATTAACTTTTTGGATCAGCCATTCGATTCCTTTTGCTTTCCCGGTTTCTTTTGATATTAAGTTCAGCAATGTCGGATGCGACCAGTTGATTACATAATCCTCCAGCTGACACGAAAAAAGACGTTTTGCCTCTTCTTTCGTCACATACAAGTGCGCTTGATATAGCGCATGCTCATCGAGAAAAACTGGAATCTCCTTTGGAAGCGGCGAGCCAAACTCCTCCCAGACATTTTTCACGCGATCATTCATAACGGAAACCAAGCTTCCATCTTTGTAATAACCGCCGCATGCAAATCCGTTTTCCTGTGCTATTTCATATACTTCGCGGATGGAAGGGAGCGTGATGTATCTTTCATACACTATTTCGTCATTATGGTAAATCAGTTGTCCATTGAGCGCAATGACCCACTCGAGTGGAATATCCAGCGACTGCCGGATAAATTCGCACGAATCCGGCGCACGCCCCGTTGCAATCACAACAATCTCACCATTTGCCAGCAACCGCTTCAGGGCGCTTTGTGTACTCTGCGGTACGCCTCCAGTCGTATGGCGATATAGTGTATCGTCAAAATCGAAAATGAACATTCGCTTTGCCATCACTCCGAACCGCTCCCTTCTATGCCGCATGTTTTCAGTTGAACATCGCCTGTGTTTCTGCAAGTGTCGTTTCGATATCTGCACCGCCGATCATGATCGACGTCCACATTTTTCCGATTTCCGTAGCAAATTCGCTCGATCGGTCAAACGCAACATCGAACAGCATATAATCATTCATTTGCAGTGCAGCTACTACTGCCTGTGCTTTGTAGTATGACGCGGAACCATCGTCACTCATATTTAGAAAGGTCTGATAGTCCGCATTGTCAACCATGGATTGACTGATCGGAAGATTTCCGGTGTTTACGAGCCATTCCACATTGTTCTCTGCCTGACTGAGGAATTTGATTAGCAGCCAGGTGGCAACGCGTTGTTCATCGGTAGAATTGCTGAACATCACATAATCCTCGCCTTTGCTGAATGCGATCGAACTATTTGTATCCATTTGCGGAAGCGGCGCAACCCCAACCGCAAAGACTTCCTGTCCTTTATCGGCGTTAGGAACTGCATAAGCGACTCCTGCAGCTGCACCTATAAACATGTAGCATTCTTGCGCGACAAAACCATTGCTGCTGTAGTTACCCCCCGCACTCGGCATCAAGGCCGGAAGCGTAAAGTATCCCGCGTCCATATTCTGCTTGTAGAATGTAAGCGCATCTATGGAGGACTCGTTGTCAATATCTACCGTTCCATCCGCGGACACATACGGGCTGCCGTATTGCATGGAAAGAAGCTTAAACGCGGCTTCGCCATATGAAGTATCGTAGCTGAATCCGGGCGTTCCCGTTTCTTCGTAAATGATCTTGCTATATTCAACAACTTGATCCCATGTTGTTGGTGCGCTCCAACCTTTCGCGTCGAAATAAGTTTTGTTGTAGATCAGCAAATCGGTAGTCTTTTTGTTGGTCGGAAATCCATACATCGTACCTTCTGCACCAAAGCTCTGCGCTTCTGCCAGGTAACTCTGAAAGAAGTCTGCCTGTTCTTCCGCGGAGAAACCAATCGTTGGATCGTTAAAATATTCCGCTAAATCCACCAACACACCATTATCCACATATTCGGGAAACGTCGCTGCGTTAATATTGGAAAGCTGCGGCGTCGAACCGGAGACGATATTCTGCGTCAATTTGTCCGTTAAATCCGAAATCGGTCCTTGATTGGAAAAATCGACTGTGATATTCGGATATTTTTCCATGAAGGCGGCTACCATCGTCTCAAGATAGGTATAGTTCGAACTGCCCGTACCGGTCCAGAAAGTGATGTCGACCTTCTCGCCTTTATTCACGACTTTATCGACCGCAATCTGCAGTGCAGTGGGTTCTTCCGTCGCTTCCGGGACTGCTTCATCCACCGCTTGCACCGCGTTATCTTGCGGGGCGGTGGTTTCGTCGGTTGTAGTTGCCGTGCATGCTACGGCGCTAAGCGCAAGAGCAAGCACAAGCAACAATGATAAAACCTTTTTCATATTCTGATAATTCCTCCTCAGTCGTTTCTTTTTATCTTTACTGTCCGGACAGTTTAGATCGTTCGTTAACCTTTCAGGCCAGCCTTGGACATTCCCGCAAATATATACTTTCTCAAGCAAACGAACAGGATGATCAGCGGGATGGTCACAAGCGTTGCTGCAGCCATTTGCAATTCGTAACGAACGAATCCCGAACTTTGCGTAAATGCGTATTTCAGTCCATTGGAGATCATTCGGAGATCGTCGTTCGTCGTTACAAGGTTCGGCCAAGCATAAGTGTTCCATATCCATATGAGTGAAAGCAGCATCGTGGTGAGAATTGTCGGCTTGGCAATCGGCAACACAACCTTTCTCAGGTAACGGAAATTTCCCAACCCATCGATGCGGGCGGCGATATACAAATCTTCGGGAATCTGCAAGATTGTCTGCCGCAGCAAGAAGATGTTAAACGCATTAACGCAGTATGGCAAAATCAGCGCCTGGTAGCTGTTCATCCAGCTGAGTTTTGCAATTGTCATAAAATTTGTGATAATCAGCATCTCCTGCGGAATCATCATGGATGCGAGTACTATAAAAAATAACGTGCCTTTCCCGCGAAACTCCAACCGCGCAAACGCAAACGACGCCAGCACAGTTACAATCGTACTGAGCAGTACGACACAGGTCGAAACGATAAGCGTATTGAGAAAGTAACGCAGAAAAGGCGCTACGGTCAACGCAAGAAGGAAATTTTCGAAGTGTGGCGTCGTTGGCAGTAAAAGCGGAGGTGTATACAGTGCTTCATTTTCGCTTTTTAACGCAGTTGAAATCATCCAAAAAAACGGGACAAGTACGCTGACGACAATCAGCACCAGCAATAAATAGTTAATGAACTTGAATATTTTTGCGCTCATTTGTAATGCACCCACTTTTTTGAAAGTCTCATCTGTAGTGCGGTCAATGCCATGATAATCAGCATCAAAATCACAGCAGCAGCGCTGGCGATACTGATGGATCCGGCCGAAAGATAGTCCCCGAGCGCGTCAATGATATAGCCGACAATCGTGATCATCATCCTTGAGTTGTCGCCAATCGGTCCATATGTGTTGCCAAACAGTGCAACCACAGCGGAATATGCCTTAAACGCCGTAATGATCGAAGTGATGAACACATACATTGTCGTAGGTGAAAGCAATGGCAACGTAATCTTTCGGAACACCCGCCAGCGGCTGGTACCGTCTATCTGCGCAACCTGATAATACTGTGGATTGATGTTTTGCAGCCCGCCCAGAAACAGAACGACCTTCATAGAAAGCCCCGACCATAAACTATATACAAGCAGAACAAACAGACACCGCAGATATGATTGATTGTATAACGCCGTGGATTTTGCGATATCCACGCCACTGATCCATGCTACAGGGTCGATTCCAACCCAGCCAAGCATTGTATTAACCAAACCGAAGTTGGAGTTGAAAAGAAAAGCAAATACCATACCGGCGGCAATAACGTTCGTTACCTGCGGTAGATAGTATAGTGTTGTGAAAAAGCCTCTCAGTTTTTTGATAGAGTTAAGAAGCAATGCCGTAAACAGAGCGGAAAGCATCGACAGCGGTACGCAAATAAACGCGATAAATGCGGTATTCATAACAGCACGTCTGAACGTTGCGTCACTTATAATATCCGCATAGTGCTGAAGCGATATTCGCACAAAGTCCCCCGTTAAAAAGCGGTAATCCAACTTGGCAGACGTCAGAATTGTATTTATCACGGGATAGATGGTGAATACGGCGAGCAGCAGGAACGCCGGAAGCAGATAGAAGTAAGCTGTATTATCATATCTGCGCAAATCCTTTTTTCTTTTCAGCCTTGCCACAGCTTTTCACCTCCTTCCGAAAACAGACAAACCGTATTGGGAAGTAGTTTTAGGCCAATTTCATCACCGGGCTTCAATGTGCTGCCGTTTTCCTTCATCATTCGGATGGTTTCGCCTCCGGGTAATACGGCCTCAACCGTTGTCACGCCTCCAAGACGCGTTAGCCGTTCCACCCGGGCCGTCAAACCGTCACTATCCTTTGCCGCACGGCTAAGTAAGTTCTCCGGGCGAATGCCAAGCGTCACTTGGCCGTCCGAAAGTGGAACGTTGTCACATATCCGCAATCCGTCGACCAATAAAACACCCGCTCTGATATGTGCTTTGAGCAGGTTGATTTTCGTTCCACCAAGAAACTCCGCGACAAATCTGTTTGCGGGTTTGTCATATACGTCTTGCGGAGCGCCATATTGTTGCAGCACTCCGTCTTTCATGATTGCAATCTCGTCGCAGATGTTCAGGGCTTCTTCCTGATCATGCGTTACAAACACGGTCGTGATGCCTGTTCTGCGTTGGATGCTGCGAATCTCTTCCCGCGTTTGCACACGGAGTCTTGCATCAAGATTGCTCAATGGTTCATCCAAAAGAAGGATTGAAGGCCGCTTTACGATTGCACGCGCAATCGCAACACGTTGCTGTTGTCCGCCGGAGAGTTCCCCCGGTTTGCGGTCGAGATATTCAGTGATTTCAACCAGACGCGCAACTTCGTTGACGCGCTCTTTAACTGTATCCCTGAACATCTTTCGCGTGACGCTTTGTTTTCCCCCATCGGATAGTTCGTCCAATAAACGTTTTTTCATCCCTTTTGAATTAACCAATGGAAATTCGATGTTTTCACGCACGTTTAAGTGCGGGTAGAGTGCATAGTTTTGAAAAACCATGCCTACCCCGCGCTTTTCCGGAGAAAACTTCGTGATGTCTGTTTCGTCAAAAAATATACTGCCTTCCGTCAGCGGATGGATACCGGCAATCATAAACAGCGACGTTGTTTTTCCACAGCCGGACGGGCCAAGAAAGCCGATCAATTTTCCTGATCCAATTGTAAGGCTCAAATGATCGACAGCTGTAACGCAGCCTTTTTTTGTTTGGAATTGTTTTGTCACCGAGTCAAAACGCACTTGCATTGCTATGCCTCGCTCCTTTTGATTTGAATATTGTCGGGATAGGTTCCTTCCAGCGTGCCGCGTTGCTGTAATTCATTCAACATGAGTTCTCTTAACGACATGTCGTGATATTCAAGCGCATCTGCGTCGGAAAACCGGAATCCCAACGGATCACTCGCCAATAGTCCTCCAGTACGACGGGATAGAACGCATCCATGTCGAGCGGCGCTCCATCCGCAAGTCGAATATCCAGCACGCGATCCCCTACAGCGCGGGCTGCATCGAGTACAATGTTCAGACCGCCTACCGCCAGCGGCGAAGCGCCGTCCTCCGGTAATTTACGCATACCGGTTTGAATGTTCGCCCAAATCTGACGCCCGGTCAGACGCGCCGTTACAATTACGTTTGCAAACGCAAACACCTGGTAAAATCGATAAAGTGAAATCGGACCTTTTTCAAATCCGCCTATGATTCTTCCGGCATACAGCATTGCAATCGGGCAACCGCTCGCTTTTCGCATTGCGTCGGTCGCCAACAGCGACAGCGGTGTACCCGTCAGCGAAATCGCATTTGTTACAGGATTTCGATGTAATATCTCGTGTTTTGCAATGGCGATTGTTTGACCCATTTCATGCTCGGCTTTGACATAATAGTCTTCAACTTGACGTTTAATCGCTTCGTCTTCGCTAAGCTTTTCTTTGCTCGGCATAAAGTCGTAGCACAGAGGCACGGCGCTAAGCAGCCTTTTATCTTTGCCGAAAGTCAGTGCAATCGCAGCGAATCCTTTTCCCGTTCCCCCGCCTTCCGCGATGGCCACGCTTCCAACCGTGCACTGTATAAATCGATGAAAATGCGCCGCAAATGCGCCGACAAGTTCCGGCGTCTCGCTGACCAGGCGCAACAGTTCGTCGCCCACCAGTTTTCCTTCGAGCGTTTCTAAAAGCCCAAAATGTGTCAACGCAACAATTGCGTCCGGCACTCCCGCAGAGTCTTTTCCCGCGTTCAAGAAATTGATCCATTTTCGAGCAACATCGATGCCGTCTGCCAACACATATTCTTTCCAATCGTGTGGTCGATCCGGGAGTTCCATCGGTTCCTGCATAGCCAATCCAATCAGCGCAACACGCAATTCGCCAAATTGCAGCATTCGATACGGCTGGACAAACGCAGGCAATTCACCGGTGTCTTTCCGAATTAGATTGGCGGCCAGTATTGGTATGTTACTCTCGCTTTGCCATTCACAAAATTGATCCACCGTGAAGTCGAAATCATGGTTGCCTGCTACTGATGCCTTAGTACTCACTGCATGCATCACATCCAGCACCGGTTTCCCCCTGTACAGTTCGGACACCGGATCACCAAAGAAATTATCTCCGCCGAAAAGCACAGTGGTATTTTTGTTCGCGGCCTTGTAATCATTTATCGCACGAACGAGCTTCGCAGCGCCAAGGCTTCCGTTGTTCTCACTAAGCGCAGCGTGAAAGTCGTTGACGCAGAGCAAGTGCACGGTCTTTCGCTCCTCTTCGCTTGAAAGACGATAAGACGCGATCTTTCTAAACCGAAAAGGCTTTTGCACCGGCTTCACGCATAAAAGTTCAAACGAGTCAATAGATAGCTCCATCCCGGATGTCGAGCAATGTTCCGGCAACTTTTTTAGCTGAGGCTCGTCTTCATTCGTATAGGCCAGCGTGATGTGCGGTGTAAACGACTGTTCGTCTCGAATTGGTAGGAGATCGCCGATCGCTTCGTCAATCTTCGCACGTAGCGTAGAAATATGTTGTTCCGGATCCTGTACACTATGCCAGATCACGCTCTGTTTCGGGCTTTCGTTTACAAACGCGTGAAGTTCACCAAGTTTCAGTATAAAGGGAGCAAATGAAACGCATGCGAGTCGCTCAGCGATCTCGTTTACCCGCTGTGTATGACCCAGATAGCGCAGCGTGATATGGAGATCTTCCGGCTCTTCGAAGCGCAAATCGCTAAGACTGTCCGCAGCGTTTGCGCAGAGTTGCTTTGCAAGGTTTCGTTTGATTCCAATCGCTATAAAAAGTTCCATGTTATACCTCTTTGAACATCATGTATTCCTGCATGATCTTCTCAAGTATTTCATGATTTGCGGCGGCAATTATGCTGCAGTCCTGTTCCACGGGAACTGGATTGTTATCCCAAGTGCGGATTTCCCCGCCCACTTCCGATAGAATGATACGCGCCGCGTTATGGTCCCATGGCGAAGAACGCGCCGTTATGAAAATATCCGCTTCATGTGCCGCCAGTGCACAGAGTTCTAAAGCGACGGAACCAAGTGACCGAATCGCCCGCACATCGTTTGCCAAACGCATAAGTTCCGTGCGCCGCGGATGTTCCGATAAAAAAGCAAGCTGGACGATTGGCGTATACAGGAACATTTCGGAAATTTCTCTCCGAAAAGGCTCTGCAGATAATCGCATCCCATTGCAGAACGCGCCTTTTCCAGCCTTGGCGTGATAAAGTTTATTTGCCGCGACATCGAGAACCAATCCAAATTGCGGGATATCCTGATGATAGCAAGCAATCGAGATCGCGAAATTCTTCTGTTGGTTAACAAAATTTGACGTTCCATCGATAGGATCAATAAACCAGTTCCATTCCCCATGGCTCAACTCGGCTGTTTCCTCGCCAATAATACCATCCATAGGATAATCGTTTTTTATGCATTCCGTGATATAGTTTTCTATCTTTTTATCGAACTGACTCACAATATCCTGATGACCGTGCTTCATTTGGAAAAAAAACACTTCCCCGTTCCGAAGCGAAAGCATAGATGCCGCTTTGCGAATCACTTGCATTGCAAATTCATATCGAGAATCGTCCATATCTTGTTCTTTCCTTCCTGCTCTATGTGTCAAACTATATTCCCATCAGAATAATGGACTAGACATATTTCTGATAGTGATCACACAACGTCACTAAATTTCTTCAGCATGTTGCACGCCCTGAAACGTTGTGATCAGCTCAAGCATCGAGTTGTGATTCATCTTGGATTCCGCTTTTAGTGTGCAGATCATCCCCACCGTTTTCAGCGGTTTTTCCTCTAAAGACTCTATTTCTATAAGCGCCATATTGTTATGGCGGATATAGTTGAGCATAATTTCCATCTGAACGGAATCATCCAGCAAGATAAAAAGCTTTAAATGGTTCAGTCGTTGAGTAATCCATGTTTGATAGATGCTCATGACCGACATCGTAAAAAATGCAGTAACACAGAGCAGTATCGCACCGGTATAAAAACCGGCGCCCGCAGCAAGTCCGATACACGCTGCCGTCCAAAGGCCCGCGGCCGTGGTAAGTCCTTTGATCTGGTGTCTGCCCGTCATCATAATCGTTCCCGCACCAAGAAACCCAATTCCACTAATTACCTGTGCTCCAAGGCGCGTCAGATCAGTATCTTTGTAATCAATTGCAACAAATTGGTTTGTCATCATCACAACAGACGAAGCAACGCACACCAGAATATAGGTCCGCACACCAGCCGCTCTGCGTTTCCTAACGCGCTCCAAACCCAAAAACGCACTGCACCCCAGAGAGAGTACAATGCGAAAAAGGACCGTTATTCCATTTATTTCCTGCAGGCTTTGGCCAAACAGAATCCAATAATCCATCGATCGTTTTCCTCTCACAATTTCATTATAGAGTGAGCAATTGCAGAAGTCAACGATTTTTTAACTATATTTTTACTTCAATTGTCTTACAATGATCTTATTGTTCCATAAAGAGCAGCTGCGGAGAAATCACTGTGGTAACTTGTTCTGTCCTTCCTTGTGTCAGCTCGATAATCATTTGAATCGCCTTTTGCCATAGAATGTCCGGATATGCCAGTATCATAGCAGCATCGACGCCCGGCAGCTGTGTTGTACGAATATCCTGATAGATCACAATGCTGATATCTTGCGGTATCTTCTGGCCATGATCCCAAAGCGCTTGAATTGCGCCCTTTGCGATGCTGTCGCTTCCAGCGATCAGCGCCTTAGGCCGAATAGGTTGTCTGATTATGTCTTCAGTGAGGCGATAGCCTGATTCCTCCGAAAAGTCGCCGATTTTCACAAGAGATTCATTGAATACGCCCCCTTCTTTTAATAAGGATACTATCTTATTCTTCCTGCGGTCACCAATGACATATCCATCACCTAAAAATCTGCCGCCGATGTAGCCAATATCGCGAATTTCTTTTTTGTTCATCAGATAATCGAACGCGCGATTCCAGGATGCATCGAGATCGACCAATATTTGATCATGTTGACGACATTGTTCACCACCGTTAACGAACACAATGAACGGTGATGAAAGCCTTAGGCATTCAATTTCCTCTTTCGTCATTTCACTGAACGCTATAATCCCATCCACCGCTCGCACTTCATCTTTAGCAATGCGAACAAACTCAACCGGCTGGTTAGCGGCCACCAGCTCGGCAAAATACCGCAACGAATTTATGCTTGATTTCTCAAAGCTGTCAACCAGTATACGCCAGTCTGCCACTCCAATTACAAGAGATTCCTCGAGCATCTTTCTCTTTCTTGGTGAACGGTAGCCGAGTTCATAAGCAGCATCAAATATCGACCGCCTTGTTTCCCGGCTAACCGCAATTGTATCATCATTATTTAAAACTCTTGATATGGTGGTAACAGAAACACCCGTCTTTTTCGATATGTCTTTCAACGTGGCCATAAAAGCTCCAAACATTATAAGTGATTTTTTACTTCATTTTAACACGTTTTTTAAAGAGGCAAAAGTCTATTCATCGGTTTTGCCTCTAATTTAGCTATAAAATATTATCCGGAAGGACCACCGACAAACTTCAATACCCAAAAAATCGATAGTTACATTCTTGAAGTAAAACTTTGCCGAGAAGCGAATCAACTCACGCTTCTACAGGGCATGTTTTATTTTCGGTTTCTTTTTCACAGTAATACTTTGCCTGCGCCGACCAGAGCTCATGATACAACCCGTCCGTTTGTTTTAGCAGTGTTTCATGACTGCCGCGTTGAACGATCTGCCCTTCATGAAAGACTATGATGTCATGGCAAAAACGGCAGCTGGACAGTCTGTGCGAAATATAGACGGCCGTCTTGTCGCCAACAAGCGAATCGAAGCGACTGTAAATCTCAAACTCAGATATAGGATCAAGAGAAGCCGTCGGTTCGTCCAGCACGATTACGGGTGCATCCTTATAGAGTGTCCGGGCAATCGACATCTTCTGCTTTTCACCGCCGGAAAAGTCGATACCCGCTTCATCAAACAGTTTGCCAACCGAAGCACCGATTCCGCAAGGTATTGTGTGCAGTCGATCGGCAATTCCCGCCGTTTCTGCGCATTGCCAAACGCGTTGTTCATCCGGCGTTGCCGAAGTGGAAATATTCATATCCACAGGAAACGCAAACACGCAAAAGTCCTGAAATACCACGGAAAATAGGCTGAGGTATTCCGCGTAATCGTATTTTTGAATGTCGATCCCGTTTAGGCGTATCTCGCCTTCGGTTGGATCATACAGCCTGCAAAGCAGTTTAATAAACGTGGTTTTTCCCGCTCCGTTCATGCCGACGACGGCAAGACGTTCATCAATATTAAGCTTCATGGATACGTTTTTCAACACGTACTCCGATGTTCCGGGATATTGGAACGAAACGTTGCAAAACTCAATCTCATAGGCGTGATCGCTACGTTTTTCCACCGGTAATGTGCCGCGATACATCAAATTCGGCAGGTTTAACAAATCATGGAAGTCCGCCAAAAATCCACAGCTGACGCGAATTTCCGTAATTCCGACAAACAAACCCGAAATGCCGGATAAAAGCTTTTGAATTGCGCCGATATACTGCATGACGCTTCCAATCGTGATCATCCCGACCAATGCTTTCAGCGCGACGAACGCGTAAATCAAAAACATGAAACCGCTGTTTGCTATCGAGCCCATGCTTTCCACGCGGGTTTTGGTATTCGCCATTTTCTTCAGGTAATGCTCCATATCGGAAACGAATTTCCTGTGTACGCCGGAAATCATCAATTCGGAATCGTAAATGCGCAAATCCTTGCCGTTTCGATAATCGCCACACAGCGTAAACATCATATACATTCCAACCCGGTTGATCCCCATCATGCCGTTGAACAAATCCTTCTGAAATTCGCCGTACAATCGACTTGAACGCATCTGGACCCATACGGTGCCCGCCATGACCGCCAGCAGTGCAACCGCCCAGAGCGGCGAATTCATTGTCAGCGCCAGTCCGGACAAGCCATTCGACGCCACAGGAATAAACAGCGCCGCCGCAACGAAAACGGAGGCCAATATCTGCGTGATGCTCGTAACTAAATCGCCCATCTGTGCAGCAAAAGCCGCAATACCGCCGTTTATATTATCATATTCCAGAATGCGCTGGCGAAGGGACTCCGGTGAGTACCTTCATCACAGCGCTACTTAATGCCTGATGTCAGTTGAATTTGCAAAAAATCGAGTTTTGTTACCGTTTTACATTTTTTCTAATTCAACCAAGACTACTTTTAATAAAAATTGAAAAGGTTCGCTAAAGGGACGAAGCGTGCACTCTATACATCCGATTCGAGCGATACGTTGATTTCGCCCGAAATGTTCTGTAATCGGAATGTCAGATATCCGTTGGTAACGGTACACTGCGCCTTATATGTTTGCCCGCCCTGCGTGTAGCTGATCAGGAATGTCATACCATCGTACTCCTCGCCGACAAACAGGCGGAACGTCATGAACAGTCCTGCGTTCTTGCCGTTCGTATCGAGCGTGATCAGCGGCAGCAGCATCCCGGTTTCCGGATCGAGGATGTATCCGGTAATAAGGTCGATGCGGATATCGTAGTCAAACAACACGACGCTTCCGGCGGTGATCCGGATGTGGATCGTGTGTTCGGCCGCGCCCGCGATCCTCGCCGTCTCCTCGGGGGTTCCGACCCAGAGGTACGCGTCGCTTGTGAAGAAACCGATGACCTCCACGCCGGTGCCGGGACGATCGTACCGCTGGGCAACTCCGTTTTCGTCGAGCATGTAGTAACCGGTCATATTCGGGTCGTCGCAAAGCACGATCGGGCCGACCGGCTCTTCGGCGTCATACAGGCGAATGAAGTAGACGAGGCCGTAGGTCGAGCTTTGGTCTGTGATCCGGACCGTACCGTCCGACTTGACCCGCAGATAGTTGTCGGGCGAGCCGATGTTCCCGGCGGCCGTTACCGTCACGCCGCTGCTTCCGTAGATGATACCCGACTTCGGATAGGTCTGAATACTGCCGCTGCTGCCGAGGATCACATTTTTGCCGTTGACCGACAGTACCACGAGCGCCGCCTTGCGGTTGGCGATATTGATGTCTTTACCACTGGCGCTCAGCGTATCGATATAGACGATCAGCGCGCCCTTGTACGTCTTGTTCGTCTTTGTCAGTCCGTCGAGCGTCTGCAACGCCGATGCAGCCAGCGATCCGTCGTTGTCGCGCGTATACAGGACGCCGTTGCCGTCCGCGTAATAGACGTTCCCGTCTTCATCTTTATACACATCATACGTATTGCCGTCCGTGATATCGCCCGACGCGCTGATGGTGAGGTTGGACGCCCGCACGGTCGTACCGCTTTGCTGCGTTATGTTGCCGCCGCTAATGATGACTGCCTCGCCGGCGACGATCACGTTTCCGAGTTCTGTATCACCCGTATTCCGAATGGCCGCATTGTTCGCAATCAGTGTCAGGGTCTCCGTATCCACCAACATAGGCGATGCGCCGTGGATATCCGCTCCGCTGCCGTTGACTTCCAGCGCGTAGAGCGCAATGTTCTCCGCTTTGATCGCGGGATTGCCGCTGCCGGTGATGTTCCCGACCGCCAGAACTTCAACGTCCGTTCCGGTCCCGACGCCGATCGTTGCGATCTGCAGCGAGTCGGTGCTTGCGATATTGACGTTGCCATTCGCGTCGATCGTCAGCGTGCCGCCGACGTTAATCGACAAGCTCCCGTCAGCTTCGCCTGATACACTGCCGCCGCTGACGATATGCGCGTTACCTCTCACCTGAACGGTGGTATCCTCGCTGCCGACGTCGCCGGGCGCGTAGTCATACCCTGCCTCGTCGTCAGTTGCCGGATCCGTGTAGAGCGGATTGGTCATGAGCGCAAGTTTCGCGTTAACCGCTACCAGCAGCGCGTCCGTTGCGGCTGCTTCAGTAATGTCCTGCATGCCGTCGGTACCGTTGCGCATTGCGTCCGCATAGTTGCTCAGTGCGAGGTCACGTTCTGTCTGTGCCGTAAGCTGCTGCCCGAGCGCGTCGTCGAGTGCCGTCTGTGCTTCCGCAAGCGCTTCTCCGGTGTTGGCGATCGTCGCAGCGTTCGGCGAGGATGCGCCCACCGCGTCGTTATATGCCTGCTCGGCCGCGTCGTAGGCTTCCTGCGCCAGACGAGCCGCCTCGACGGCCTTGACGAGCACCGTTTCCTTCTCGTAATAATCCGTCAGCGCTTCCGCCGCGGCCTGCTGCTGATCCTGGTAAGCGTCGCTGTCGTTCAGCGTCGCGGTGTCCGCTATGAGCGCGTCGATCAGCGACTGAATGTCGTGGATCACATCTAGCGCGCGGTCCCGTGCGCTGATCGCGTCGGCCAGTGCGGCGAGATTGTCGTCGATTTCCTCTTCCGCTATTGCCGCGATGTCCGGATTGCTCTTCTGATAATACTCTGCGGTCTTTTCGATCAGCACCGCTTCTGCTTCCTCTATTTCCTCTGCGGATGCGTCGATATTCTTCAGATACGCAAGCGTATAGAGCGCAAGGATATATGCGGTAGTTGCGGAGTCTGCACCAGAAGCTGAATCGAGGTATTGTTCCATTGCAAGATCAACAATACCCTGCAAGCCATCTTCGCCGTACACGGCTTCGTTTGCGGCTTCCAACTGCAAGATCAAGTCAGCAATTTCATTTGCGCTGTTTTTGAGTTCCACGTCGGCAGCAGCAGCCGCGTCGGCAGCTCTTGCTGCCCTGTCAGCTTCCTCGGCTTGATCAAGAAGACGCAGCGCATCGTAGAAGTTCCTGTAGAGCAGCGTCGACTCATCAGTATTGGGCGTTGCGGGATCGTCGTCTACCCCGGGGAGCGCCGCCGTCCAAATAGCCTCGACCTCCGCGTTCGCCAACGCTTTTCTTGCTTCGTTCAACGTCAATGCCGTAGCCGCACAGGCTATGTCTGCCTCGTCGCGAACCGTCTCTGCAAGCTCTATCGTCTTTTGTGCCTGCGCTAGTTTTGTCGTCGAGGTTTCACCAGCGGCGACAAGTGCGTCGTAGTCCGCCTGCGCCTGCTTCAGCTCAGCCTCCGCCTCGATAAACACTGCGAAGACTTCGTCGTAAGCGGCCTTTGCCAGGTTGAGATCGTCGATCGCGACGGCCAGCGCTTTCGCCGCCGCCTCGGCGTCGTCAATCGCGTCGTCGAGCAGTAACTGCTGTTCGAATGCATATTTTGCGCACTTGAGGATGTCGGTCGCCTCGGCGGCGAACGGGTCCATGGTGCCGTTCAGTTCATATGCCTGATCCAGCGCGGCAAGCACGTCGACTGCCAGCTGCTGCGTGCCCTGCCTGCGCTCGCCGCTCTGCTTGAGTTCAAGATCGGCCGTCAGGTCGTGCCATTCAACCAGCGTATCGCGTATCGCTTCGAGCCGCGCGGCCTCTTCCTGCGCCGCCGCGAGCTCTTCTTCCTTGAGCCGGACGTCTTCGAGCAGATCTTTGAGTTCAGCGGTTCGCTGCCATTCCGTCAGGCCGAGCGCAATCAGCCGTTGTTCTTCAAGATCGTAGGCTGCCTGCGCGTCGTCCAGCGCGGCCTGCGCCAGAAGGACGTTGTTTTCGGCGATCGCAAGGTCGGCGTTTGCAGCGGCGACTTCAATCGCGATTTCAGCCGATGTGGACGCTTCAAAGCCGTGCTCCTGATTAAACGCGTCCAGCGCTTCCTGCGCCGCGTTTGTTTGGTTAATCTTATCCAGTATCGACTGCGCTTCCGCCACTGCCACGCAAGCCTCGTTGTACGCATCCTCCTCGGTCGTGATGCTCCCTGTGCCCAACGCGGCCAGATATGCGTCGTATGCGCCCATCGCGGCGAGCGTCGCGCTCGCGAGATACTTCGCGGCGTCAAGCGTGTATTGCGCTTGCTGTCCGCGCCGTAACGCGTCATCGAGTTCCTTTTGCGCGGCCATATATTCGCTGCTTCCGGCTGCTGCGCTGTCCAGTCGAACCTGCGCTTCGGCGGCCAGTGCCGCATATGCGTCGACCTTATCCTGCGTTTCGTTGACCAGTATCTGTGCCGCGACCGCATCCTGTGCAAGCTTGAGCGCGGTGTCCGCGTTTTCGTCGGCGATCTCGGCGTCGACCAATGCGGCGTTGATGTCGCTGAGGCGCTGCTCGGCGGCCGCTACCGCATCCTGCTGGGATTGCAGATTCAAGCGCAGCGTTTCGTAGCCGTACCAGACTTCATATTGACCGTCGTAATCCTGCTGCGCCTGTTCGAGGTTCTCCGTTGCAGTGACCAGCGCGGCGGCCAGCGTCTCGTCGTCGGGGTTGGCGTTCGCCACGGCAAGCGCAAGATCGTATGCGCTCTGCGCTGCGCTCAGCCGAGTCTCGGCAAGGCTGAGTTTCGCGGCTTCCGCGGCCAGCGCTTCGGTGCCGGTGGTGTAACCGTTGTCCTTCGCGTGATCGTCGTAGGCTTCCTGTGCTTCTTCTATGTGAATGTACCCGCGCTCAATGAAATTGCTGTAATATGCCATGGCGTCAAAGGCGTTTGTATATGCCGCTTGTGCCGCCGCTTCGACTTTCTGCATGATGAGAACATTTGTGGATGTGGCCGTCTTTGCCGCTTTTGCAGCCTCTAAATCGGCTTTAGCCGCGACGACTGCCGGATCCGAGGCATCGCCTGCCGCGGCCAGCAAAGCCGCGTCATAGGCCGCCTGCGCGGCTTCTATGTCATTCTGCGCGTTCGTTTCCGCTTCCTCTGCGGCCCTGCGGTCCAGAACTGCCTGCGCCAGCGCCGCGTTTGCGTCGTCAAAGTCTTCAAACAGCTGCTTGACGGCTGCCGCCTCGTCATAGGCCGCCTGTGCGTTGTTGAAAGCTTCCTCAGCATCGGTCGCGTTTTGTTCGGCAACCTGCATTGCTTCATAGGCGTCTTTCACCGCCTGCAGTTTGGTTTCGTCGTCCTGATCCGCAATGTATACAGCCAACGCTAAATCATAAGCGCCCCCGGCGGCAAGAGCCGCCAGTTGTGCCGCATCACGATCGTTCGTCGCCGCTGTAAGCGTCGCGTCCGCGTCATTATACGCATCGATCGCAGCCTGTCGTGATGCGCCGCTGTTGGTGATGGAATCCTGCAGCGCCAGCAGCTCGTCCAGAATGTTCTGCGTTTCGTTTGCGTCGAGCGCCGCGTCGCGCAGCCGGCTGAGCAAGTCGTTGATCGTGCTGTTGCCCGCGTCGATGATGCTGCCGTTCGGCACGGTCAGGACGAGGTCGCCGCGCGCGATCACGGAGACGAGGATCGCGTCGCCGTTCTCCTGGTTAACGTAGACGTTGTCGCCTTCGAGCGTTACCGTGCCATAGATGCCTCTGGACGAATCGACGACCGAGGCGATTTCGAACGGAACCGTCGTGGTCCCGACGTCCACAATGCTCGTCACCGTCACGCTGCCGAGGCTGTAAGCATAGCCGCTCAGCGCCACGGTTGCGCTTTCGCCGATGTCGTGGACGGCGATGTCGCCGGTCGCATTGAGATCGGTGCTCGTGAGGCGAACGGTTTCGACCTCGACGATGCGCGCGTCGCTCGCCATGTTCAGAACGAGGTTGTCTTCGCTCCTGAGGTACACGCCGCCGGCGCTTACCGCGTTCATCTCGCCGCCCATGTATTCGCCCTGCGCATAGCCCGTAGGCGCCGTGTCGCGATAATAGGTGGTGTAATCGACTGCGTCAAAGTTGCTGACGTTTGCGTACAGCGGGTTATCGCTCGTACCGACGGGGCCGTTCGTCGCCGTTACGCTGAGCGAACCGTCCGTTTCGATATTCAGTTTTTCCTGAGCCAGCTCGTCCGCCGTCAGCGTGCTGTAGATGCTGCCCGGCGCCGAAAGCGAGACGTCGCCGCGGGCGTAGATCTCGCCGATGTTCATGTTCCCGGTCAGTTCGCTGATGAAGATCCCACCCGTCTCGGAACGCGCGTTCAGGTCGGTGCCGACTTCGCGGTCGTCCGCGCGCAGCCAGTCGTAACGCACTGCAATCTCAAGCGCGAGCAGATACGTCTTCTGGTTGACGTTCAGCAGGTTGTACCAGTAGTCGCCCGTTTCGTTGGCGACCGCCAGCGCGCTACGCAGGTCTTCCAGCGTCCACGATGCGCTCAAATTGAGGTATTCGATCACGGTGGCCGTGGGCTGGATCTCGCCGGTGAGCAGGAGGTTGCGCAGCGGGTCGAGCAGTTCTTCAAAGCGCTCGCCAAACTCGGTTCCGAACGCGGTCTCGTGGATCGTTTCGTCCGCATTCTGATCGAGGTACAGTCCTTCGTCTGCGTTGACGACCTTGACCGGCGAATTGTCGCGCTGCTCGGTCAGCAGCGGGCTCTCGGCCGTGCCGATGTCGCCCTTGGCGACAAAGGTCAGCAGGTTGCCGTTAACGTGTACGGTCTCGTCCTGTCCCTCGTCATTAATCGCGTCGTTCTTATAATTGTTCGCGCCCGGCGCCGTGCTCTCCTGGTTTGCATAGAGCGGGTTGGTGTCGTCGAGCGTCGCGGCGAGGATGCTGCCGCCGCCGACATAGACGCCAAGCAGCGTGCCGCCGGCAAGCAGGTCGTCTTCCCTGACCGCGGTCTGCGCCGTCAGCCGGCCGAGCGCGTCAAGTACGTGCACGGTGCCGTTTTCAGCCAGATAGTATTCCGAAACCGTCGCGATCAGCGTGACAGGATTCGTATATTCGTATTCGTACACCTGATAGAGGGTACGGTTCGTAATCGTGATATCGCCGCGCTCGGAGTAGATATTGCCGAGCGTGATGTCGCCTTCGTCGAGCTCGACATGGCTCGGCACGTCGATGCTGCGGTCGACGGTGATGATGATGTCGCCCTCGTTGTATACGTAGGCTTCACCGGTGATCTCGCCGATGCTCAGATCGGCTACGCGGGCGTCCTCGTCGACATGCGTGTTGATCAGCATCTCACGGGTTTCAAACGCTTCGTCGGAGGTGGCCTGAATCGTCATTGCGTTCGCCTTTGCCGATTCGAGCGCGGTCTGCGCTTCCTCGACCATCCGCCATGCAGAATCAAGCGAGCCGCTGCCATCGGGATTGATTTCGAGCGTGATGTCCTCGGTAAACGTCACCAGCAGCGCGAGCGCCGCGTTCATCTCCGTCTCCGCGTCGATGCGTTCCCCCTCGGCGGCCAGGTATCCCGGCGTGCCGGGCGTTAGATTCTCCTGTGCCGCCAGTTTCTTTTCGTAAACAACCAGCTTGGCTTCGTAATCCACCTTGGCGGCGGCCCATGCGACCTGCTCGTGCGTGAGCAGATCGTGCGCTTCGTTCAGGAAGTCTTCGGCGGTCGTAATGATCGCGGCCGCGAGGGTGCCATAGTCACCGGCTGCGTCAAGATTGTTGCACAGTAGCGCCGCCTGATCGACAGCGTCGGTAAGCGACTCTTCGGAGTAGGTATCTTCGCCGTTGAGCGTGCTCAGCATGGCGTTGACCGCCGCAAGCACGTTCTGCCCGTTGACCAGCGCTGCGTTCAGTTTCTCCTGCGCTACGAGCAGCGCGGCATATGCTGCGGTACGGGCCGCGAGGTCCGGTGCGACAAGCAGCGCTGCGCTTGCAAGCGCCATCGCCGCTTCCGCGTCGCCGATTGCCTGCATGGCGTCGCCGATCTGTTCCTTGGCCGCGTGCATATCCTGCTCGACGTTCGTACGCCCGGTCGCATAGGTCCAGAAGCCGACGCCGTCCCGGCTGTAATAGATCGTGCGCGTTCCGCTCGCTTCGTCGATCCATAGCGTGTAGTCTTCGCCAAGCAGAACCGCGCCGAGCGTCAGATCCGTTGCAATCAACGTGGTGTCCGTGTCGAGCGGCGTCGTGGAACGGACGAATGCGCCGTCCGTCATCGTATACCAGCCGTCCCCGCCATCATAGCGGAGCTCGCCGTTGACGAAGTATGCCGTGTAGAGGATGCAGCCGTTGAGTATAAACATCCCGGTCCCGTCGGAATAGTACACTCTGCCGGATACGTCGTAGATATCGTATTTGTCCGAGTAAAGTTGCGTCAAATCCGCCTGGGTCACATAGGATTTCTCGAGGTTCGCTTCGGTATAGGAGATCGCGCTTTCGCCGCCGTCCGCGCGGTATTGTGCATATGCGTCGTTGATCTGCGCGATTCGCGTGTTGATGTCGTCCATCGCTTGCTGTGCTTCGTCCATGCGTGCGTTGGCGTCCGCAATTTCGAGTTCGGCCGCGGCGATCTTCGCCGCCTGCGTGGTGTAGATGCTGTCGAGCGCGTCGATCTGCGATTGAAGCGTATTGATCCTGCTCGTCGGAATCGGGTCTTCAAGCAGCAGCGCGTCGATCTGCGCCTGCAGATAGGCCTGCTTCTGCTCGGTCTCGCGGATGATCTGCTGCGCCGCGGCGATCTTTGCCTCGGCGGCAAGCTTGTCGGCCTCCGCCGCGTTATAGTTGGCCTGCTTCGTCGCACACTGCGAAATCAGCGGATTGAGATCGTAAACGCTCGCCTTGACCGCGACGCTGTAGAGTGAGTTCAGCGTCGCATCCCGGTAAGCCGTGTCCATGTTGAACAGATAGTTCACAAGGTCGTAGATCGTTCCGCCCGTGGCAATATTTCCGGCGAGATCCTGCACATAGGTGATTTCGCCGTCTGAATAGAGCTTGTCGTACATTGCGCGAATACGCGCGGAGTCAATCCGGACCGTTCCCGTGTATTCGTTTGTGCAGCCCGTCAGGAACGTCCGTTCGTAGATGTCTTCAAAGATGTCCTCGACGCCCGCGCCGCTTGCGATGTATCCGTACGGATCGGTCGCGTCGGCCAGGATCGCGGATATTTCGTTCGCGACCGTACTGCCGAACGCCAAGCGGATCGTGGAAACCGTGGCGCTTGCCCCACTGCCGCGCGCTTTCGAGAGCACCAACTCCCACAGCGCGTCGGAAAGCGCGCCGTCGTGGATTATCGTATAGACCCATCCGTATTCGTAATCGCCGTCGTCATACGCGGCGTTTGCGCGCTCGTATACCCAGTTTTTGAGTTCCGTATCGGAGCCGAGGTTGAGCATGACGACGTAGAAGAACTCGTCGCGATAGCTCAGGTAATCGCGGCCGTCGTAGGTTTCGATCAGATATTGCGCGATCAGCCCCGCCGCGGCTTCGGTATAGCCGTAGGAGATCAGATAATCGCGGATGGTCGCGAGCATGTCGTCCGCGTCGCGGCTCTGCAGGTCGATAAAGAGGTTGTCGACATGTTCGATCGTAACGCCGCAGTCGACGTCGAGATACGTCCATGCGCCGGTCTTGCCGATATCGCCGCCCGCATTGAGCGTCAGGCTCGACGCGCCGTATCCGCTCTCACAGTTCAGCCCGCTCAGGCGGATGATGTTGTGCAGGACAAGGCCGTCGGTCGTTTCGTTGTTTTGCGCAAAGATGTCGCCCGCCGCTTCCAGCCGGACGTCGGTGCGGTAACCTTCGATCCGATCGAAGAAAATGCTGCCGTCCAGGGAATACCAGTCGATCACGGCGCAGCTTGCGTTGGTCACATCCGCACGAATATCGCCGGATGCAGTGATCGTCAGGGACGCAGTTACCGTATCCTCCACCCTTCCGAGCCGGATGAGTTCCAATGCGGGCAACTCTTCGCCTTCAATGACGATATTCGTCTCGTCGTAATTCGAGCCCGCTGCGTTATAGAGAATATCGACACTGCCGGACGTGCTGGTCAGTTCGACGATGGAGCCGTCGGTGATCGTAAGCGTGCGGCTTGCGATGTTCGCGCCGTATTTCTCGATATGCTCCGCGGTCCGATCCGAGAGGTTGTAGAGCAGATCGATGTCATTGAGTACGATAATGTTAACGTTTGTGATACCCTTGACGGCGTTGACCACTTCCGTTCCGGTCGCGTCGCTTACGATCCTCGCACCCGAAATCTGCCAGCTGTTGGCTGGGAAATCGCCGTTGTGGCTCCTGATATTGACCTCGGAGCCGTATGCGCGGTCGTACAGGTCGGGGAAGTTCGCGTCGGTCATGGAGCGCGGTTTTCCCTTCACTTCGTCATATTGATAGATATCGGTGTGGGTCACGGTGTCCGTGATCATCTCGCCGGCGACGCTGCTCGCCACCAGTCCGACGGTCTGGTAGGTCACGTTCGGGTCTTCGACGTTGATCTCGGTCTCGGCCATCGACACCCGTGTGTTGACCTCGATGTCGATCGTGCTGCCGGTTGCATAGAAGTCGATTGTGTTGGAACTCGACACATAGCCGTCGCAGGTGGAGGACGTGAATCCGCCCTGCTGGGAATAGATGCTCACAAGCAGGCCGATGAACTTGGCCGCGGGGGTCCCGCCCGTCGTGGACTTCGGACTCACGATCAGGAGGTCGTCCTCACACCAGATGATCTGGACCGCCGGCGCCGGTACGATGCCGGTATCGTCCATGTTGATGACCTTCACGTTGCCGTTGGCCTCGACCTCGAGCCGCACGCCGAGGACGTACCATGTCTTCGACGAAATCTCGCCGACCTCGCTGGAGAGCGCCACATAGCTGATCTCCGCAAAGAGATGGTCGATGCGGATGTTGCCGTGGAGCTTCATGTCGACATAGCTGCTGTTGATGCTCCACTTGGAGCGCTCCAGACCGTCGCCGACGCCATCGCCGTCATGGTCGACGAAGTAGTCCGCGTTGGTCATTCCGCCCGCGCTGGAGATGAGATACGCAACGGTCCAGTTCGTGAAGAACGCGGAATCCTGAATGTCGATATCGTCGTAAACGTCCAGATCGAGCGTCGTGTTGTCGAGCAGCCACGAATCATAATAGTTCGTCGCGCCGACGTCGAGTAGCGCCGCAATGCCGATGAAGTCCGCGTTGAGCGTTTCGGCCGCGACCAGCATGCCAAGCGCGGTATCGTAATAGTAGTACACGCCGCTCTTTTCGAAGTAGAGCTTTCCTTCAAACGCCGGATTGTACGAGCTGCTCGAAAGGTGCGTGTTGCCAAGGCGGAGGCTGTAGGTCACTTCGTCCTTGTTATAGATCGTGCCCGGTTCGGCGCCGATATAATTGCCGCTGGCGTTTTCAACGCGGCTGAGCGTACCCGTGGGCGCGTCTATGACCGTGAACGCCGGATCGTAGCTGAACGCGTACCAGTCGTCGCCGATCCTGACATAGCGGTTGCCGTCCGCATCCTGCAGGACGGTGTAGCCGTCGATCACCGCGTCCACATATTCGGTTGCGCCTTCGACGATGTAATAGGCTTTCGTGAGCTGCGTTTCGTTGACCTCGCCGACAGGCGTGAGCACGGCGTTGTTGTCGAACGCGTACCAGACGCCGTCCTTCTCGAAGCAGAGCCTGCCATTCTCGTCCACCCACACGGCGTAATCGTCGTCGGTGGAATCCATGCCGCCGTTGCGGCTGACGAGCGTTACGCCGCGCGAAACGGTCGAATCGCTTTCGGTGTCGAATACGCCGTCCTCCGCCTTGCATTCGCTCAGGTTCAGTACGACGTCGTAATAATCGCCCCGAAGTGGATCGTACGTGTCGTTTTCGTCGCTTGCGATCGTGATATCGCCGTATACGTCGATGGTCAGCCTGCTTGTGCCGGCAGTGAGCGTCTTTCCGGTATATCCTCCGCCGCCGGTCACATACATCGGGTCGACATTGCTGATCGGGTTCGCCGTGTCGGCAAAGATGATGGCCATGTCCGCGGAGGTCTGCGCTTCCATTGCGTAGGTTTCGCGTTCGTAGACGTAATAGCTGTTGTTGTAGACATAATGGAGGCTGCCGTCGGTCTCGTCCATAAGCAGCTTATATTGATAATAGTTGCCCGTACCGGCGTCCTTGACCTGTATGAGGTTCGCCGGTACGTTCGCCGCGTCAACCGCCTGCATCGTCGCGTGGAAGATACTGTCGGCGTCCAGCGACAGCTCAAGTTTGTACCATTCGGTGCCGGTCTGCGTATAGTATTTCCACGAGACCTGATTTTCTTCGTCCCAGCAGATGAAGGCGTAGTACTCTTCGGCGCTCGAAATTGTGACCAGCTCTTCCTTGGCCTCGTCGGACAGGACCTCGCGGTTCATCACGTAGTTGGCGTCGGTAAAGAGATAATAGGTGTCTCCGCTGCGATAGTACAATGCATCGGCATATGCATACAGGATGTAGTTCGTGCCCTCTTC
Source organism: Christensenellaceae bacterium (assembly GCA_963665515.1). Classification (GTDB taxonomy): domain Bacteria; phylum Bacillota; class Clostridia; order Christensenellales; family CAG-138; genus UBA7703. Next base: position 2,476,840 of record OY762278.1, on the reverse strand, counting down.
AACTGCGACGAGGTCGCCGGTGTCCGGCTGCGTCGCCGCCGCGACCAGCGCGCCCGCGACGTACAGGTAGAACGTGCCGTTCTGCAGATAATAGAGCGTTTGTCCGGTCGTTTCGTCGTCCATAAGCCAGACGCTGTAGGTGCCGATGCCGGCCGGTATGGACTCTCCGCCGATGGTCAGGCTGCTCATGGTCACGACGGCGTTCGTTACGGTCAGGTGGCTGATCTCGATCTCGCCGGCCATCTGCACCGTCACCGTGGACCCGTCGATGGTCCAGGCGCTCTCCTCGCGTCCGGGATACTCCGTATCGATATGGCAGTCGGCCGCGTCGTAGTCCGCGTTGGTCAGCCCGCCGGCAATGCTCGTGATGGTCAGTACGGAGCCGTCGACCGACTTCATTCTGGAGAAGTCGACCACGGTCGTGAAGCTGCCGTCAGTGAACGAGTAATAGTATTCGCCGATCTTGAGGTAGATACCGCCGCTCGGATTCTCAAGCAGTTCGAACGTCGACACGCCGTCATGGGATACCGGCGAAGCCGCCGTCAGCCGCGCGATCAGGTCCGCGTCCGTAACGCTCTCAAGGTCGTCGTTCTCCATGAAGAAGTAGCCGCCGTCGCCGCTGAGCTTGCGGTAATAGTATTCGTCGCCGTCCTGCACGATCTGATAGTCGCTCTGACTGATCAGGTGCGTTTCGTAGAAGTTCGCCGTCTCGCTGAAGAGTTGCAGCTCGCCGTCTGTGAGCTGATAATAATTCTCGCCGTCGTAATAGCAGGTAATGCCGTCGTAATCATAGAGAGTGTACGTCTTTCCGTTGGCGGCGACGATCGCCTGCCGTGCAAGCACCTGCACCGTGTCGCGGATGACGACGTCTAGCATCACGTCGATCGTGACGATGGAGGATTCGATATACCAGCTGTCGTGGTCGGTGTCCGAATAGACGCCGCCGACGTGGCTCAGGATCGTCACGCCGCGGTAGATCGGATCGGCCAGCGTCGAAGCCCAGTCGACTTCCGTGCTGGTCCCGTCGCTGTAGACGGTCAGTACGTTGTTGTCGTCATGGAAGGCTTCCCCGTCGTTTTCGTCGTTTGCGATGGTGACGTCACCCCAGATATCCAGCATCAGCGCGCTGTTGACGACGCTGACCGTATGCGAGATGAACGCGCCGCCCGCCGTCGCGGTGCCGCCGTATGCCTGGCTCTCACCCGTGGCGTCGGCAAGGCTGGAAAGCGTCGCGACGGAATCGCTGAGCTTCAGATGGCTGATTTCAATGTCAGCGGCAGCCTGAACAAGCAGCGTGGTGTGGACGAGGTTGAGTTCGCTCTCGTCCCTGCCGCTAACGACGCTGTCGCCTTCGCAGGTGTCTTTGTTCGTTTCGGAATCGTTGGCGGTGAATCCGCCGGTATGCATGAGGAAGCGCGCGTCGCTGTCGGTAAACGTCCCGCCCTCGCCGATGTCGGCGCTGTTTTGGACCGTGACGTCCAGCATGCTGCGCGTGATCGTCCAGATGTCGTGGACGCTGTCGGAGTTCAGTCCGCCGTTGACCGAGACGATCGTCGCCGTTGCGTCCGTAAGCGTGAACACGTCGGCGCCGTGGACTTCGGATAGATCGTTTTCGTCGTTGAGGATGACGATATCGCCCCATGTTAGCAGTTGCAGCGTGGAGCGGTCGTATCCGCCGATGAAGCGGAGCGTCTTTCCGGTATATCCGCCGCCGCCGTTTGCGTCGGTTGTCGAAGTCGTCATGTTCGCGTCCGCGCTCAGCGCCGTGATGGTCACGTCGGAATTCTCCGCCGTGAAGTGGCTGATCTCGACTTCGGACGCCGCGCTGATCGTCAGCATGCTGTCGAATACGTTCCAGAACGTTTCCTCGCGGCCCGGTACGTTTTCAACGGGGCAAAGCGGGATATCGCCCTTGCGATAGTCCGTGTTGATCACGCGGCCGTCGAAGAGCTGTGCAAGCGCCAGATCGGTAACGTCGTATTCAAGCAGGGTGCCCAGGGTCTCTTCGGATTCGATATAGAAGACGGTGCCGGCGATCCTGACCGCGTCGGTCGTATAGAACGTGTGCGTTCCGTCGCTGTGCTTATAATATGTTGTGCCGTCAAATTCGTCGGTAGCCGCGCCGCCGGTCAGCGTCGTGATCGTAACGGTGCTTTCGTCGCTGATCGACACGGAATCGCGTACGATCAAGCTGCCCGCGCCGAGCGTCACACCCAGCGTCGCGTGCGTGATCTCCCAGGAGTCGTGGATGCTGTCGCTGAGCATGTCGCCGACGGTGCTTGTGAAGGAAACGTTGCTGTTTGTCGCGGTGAGGACATTGTTTCCAGTGACATGGAATTCAGGCGTATCGTTTTCGTCGCTTTCCAGCACGATATCGCCGTAGATGCTATAGGTTGCGGTTGTGGTGTCGAGAACGATCGTCTTTCCGGTGAAGCCGCCGGTCGTCGCCGTGATGTCGACCGTACTGTTCGCCGCCGTCAGGTGATCGATTGCAACATCCGTATATGCGCCGATGGTCAGCAAGGAATCCGTCAGGCTGACGAACTGGCAGGCGCCCAGTTCGTTGCCGGCGCTGTCGGTGCTGGTGAAATAGCCTTCCTGTGCGGTCAGCACTGCGATGCTGCCGTTTGTGAGCGTCATGGAATCCCAAATCGCGATATTCTGATTCGCGGTCACGGTAAACGCGCTGTCGGATGCGCCGACGGTGCGGAAGTTTGCGCTTCCCGCGTCGGACGTTACGGTGACCTCACTGCCCGCGGTAATGCTAAGGTGTTCGATCGTCGTGTCGTACGCGGTGTGGATGTCAAGGATGCTGGTGTCGTCGACTGTGAGTATGCTTTCTTCACGGTCGTCGTCGCCGTTCACGACCAGGTTCCCGTCGGAATCCCACACGTAGTCCGTGCAGGTGAACGTGCCACCGAACACGCGGTTGAGCGTCCTGGAAGCGGTGGTCGCCTCGAAATACAGCGTGCCGCTTGTAACACTCGTCGGGGTCCATGTCGTTAAGTAGACCTTTTCGAGGTGGTACGGCAGCGTGATGGACAGAATGTACCACTCGCCGTCGACGCTCGGGTCGAGCGTGTAGTAGAGGGTACCTTCCTCGTCCTCATAGATCGCATAGCGCGTGCCGTCGCCGAAGTCGACGGAAGCAGGCGCGTCGGTGATCGCAGTGATCGTAACATCCGAACCGTTCACAATGGTGACGGAATCCCGTGCTACGATATAGCCGCCCGCGGTCAGCGTCGCTGTGACGTTGTCGAAATACCAGCTGTCGAACCAGCTGTCGGAGAGCAGGTTGCCGTTCACGGCGTTGAGCGTCGTCGTCAGCGAACCCGTCCCGGCGTTCACGGCAGAAAGCACGTTGTTGTCGGGCAGGCCGTTTCCGTCGTCGTTTTCGTCGCTCGCGATGATGAGATCCATCCATGCAAGAATCGACGTAGTATCATTGTCCTCCGTGTCGTTCGTCACGGAGACGGTCTTTGCGATGAAGTCGCCACCACCAACCGCCGACGCGGTCGAATCGACCGAAAGCCCGCTCACGTCGGCAAGCGCGGTGAACGTTGCGTTGCTGTCTGTTATGATCACGTGGTCGGCGGCGATATCCGCCGCCACATGAAGATCAAACCGTGTATCGGTCATGCGCAGGAAGGTTTCCGTTGCGCCGTCAACCAGCGTAAAGCCGCCGGCGACGGACGCAAGCGCGCAGATGCTCGGGTCTGGCTCTGGGTCGTCTTCATCCTCCGAAGCTTCAAGTTTTTCACTGACGACGATATCGCCGAACGTGGTGACCTCTGTATCGCAGCCGACCAGCTCGACGCTGGATGCGACCAGTCTCCCGCCGCCCGTTGCGCCGGTGCGGCTGCCGGTCGACCGCCCATTTTGGTGCATCGAAGTCATGAATATCCGGCTGTTCTTGCCGCTGAGATGCTCGATCGCGATGTCGGTCGCCGTGCGGACGGTCAGGTTGCTGCCGTTTGTCACGTTCGCGGCTGGTGTGGTGAAGCCGCCCGTTGTCGAAGCCAGATCCAGCTTCGCATGATCAAGCGAGATACTTGTATCGATTTCGATGTCGGCATACGCGGTGACGAATGTGTCGTTTAATAGTGTATTCTTGAGCGACCAAGTGCCTCCCGTAATCATGCCACCACCCGTTGCAAGCGCCTCATTATCATAGGTCAAGCAACCGGTGCTGTCGCTTAGAGCGGAAATTGCGATCCGCTCGTAGTTGATCGCGGTAAATTCGTTGATCCGGACGTCGTTCGCAGCGGCGATCTTCAGTGCGCCGCCCGTCAGCTCGACTCTATCGCTGTCAAAGCCACCGAAGCTGCTGGTGAACGATACTGTCTTATTGGTTGCTGTACTATTGTCTACGATCAGGCCGTCACTGAGCGTAATGTCATACTTCGCTTCAGCATCGAGGTCGCTGGCTGTGATGTTCCATATGTCGCCGTCCAGACTGCCATTTGCGGAGGTTATCGTTCCATCTGCGCTCGTTGCTGTTAGTGTTCCGATTACAATATCTGCATCGGCACTCACCGCATAACTACCGTCCGCAATTATGAAGGTCGGGCTGCTTACACCGCCGCTTACGCTTGTGATGGACACGACTTTTGTATCGGAACTCGTATTGTCCACAATCAGACCGTCGGTCAGAGCAATGTCATTTTCCGCCTCGACGCTCAGCGCGCCACCCGTAACGATCCACGCGCCACCGTCCAGCTTGCCGTTGGCCGAGATGATCGTTCCGTCAGCATTCGTCGACGTAAATGCAGTGATGAAAATGTCGGTTTCCGTACTAACCGCATAACTGTCGCCGGCGATGTCGCTTCCCGTGATGGTGAATATCGGTGTGCTAAAGCCGCCGTTTGTGCTTGTAATGGATACGGCTTTTGCAGTAGATGCATATTTGTTATTCACAATCAACGCGTCACTCAGCACGATATTCTGGCCTGCCGCAATATTCAGGGCGGAATTTATCGCGTTTAAAGTGTCGCCATTCAAAGTGCCGCCAGCCGTGATGATTGTGTTACAGTTGGACACCGTCCAATTCTCTCCGGTGATGCCACCCGTTGTAGATTCGATATTCGCATCCTGGTCGGACACGATGAGCGTATCAATTTGAATATCGTCATATACGCGGATGTCCAGATCGGTATTTTGCGCAGTAAGTTTGTAATCGCCGTCGCCTTTTGTGATCGTCAGTCCGCCTGTAGAGCTGGCGAGGTCTACGACGCTTCCGGTGACGATTGTAACCGAACCGGTCGGTGTCGACAGCGTCATGCCGCCGTCGAACGTATAGTAACTGCCATTGTGCTCAAAGTACGTTTTTTGATCGCCGTCACTATATACATTGTACGTAACGCCGTCGTAGGTGAAGGTGTCCGCCGTGGTCAATCCCTTTGCAAACGAGATATCGCCTGTGGCTGTCACGTTGAGGGTCGCGGCGGCAATATCCACGATTTCATTAAACGAAACCGCGCCGCCTGCACTGGATTCATACGTTGCGGTGATATCCAACAGCGCTTCGCCCGCGACCAGTACGTTTTGATTGAATATAACGTTGCCGCCGTTGACGATAATATAGTAGCTGCTCGCATCGGTCACGGTTATGGTCCCGTTAAAGATCAGGTCGCCGCCGTCAACTGTCTGCGTAACGGTCGATGGGTCGATTACAATGTCGCCGCCGATCGTCGTATCACCGTTGCTGCTGATCTCAAAGTCAATTCCGATAAGCGTCATATCACCGGTTGTCAACGTTGCAAGCGCGGTGAGGCTCAACGTGCTTGCGCTGCCGGACAAGTTCCTCAGGTCGATATCGGCAAGTGAAATGTTCAATCCGCTGATTGTCAGGGAATCCCCCGCCTGCGTATAAACGCCTGTGGTACTGCCCGTTACGCTTACGTTGCCGGAGCCAGTAATCGTCGTGTCTCCGCTGGCCGTCAGCGTACCGTTTATGGCTACGCCTCCTGCGGATACGAGCGTTAAGGTCGTGCCGCTTGCGCATGCCAAGCTGCTCATCTGGATATCAGTCTGCGTTGTGATCGAAGCCGATCCATTAAGAACCGTCAGACTATCCAGCGATATGCTTTGAAGCTGGAGAATCAGATTGCCTGCTTTAGCACCAGCTCCCGTGGTTCCAACGATTATCCCACCGTTGACGGTTAGACTGCCCCCGCCCGTTATGCTAAGGGTGGATTCGATCGGCGTGCCGGTCTCCATTGCCAGTGTTACGCCGGAAGGCAGCGTCATGTAGACGCTGATTGCTACGACCGGCGTATTCATATCATCCGGTGAACGGAAACGAATCTCCTGTGCATTTACGATAATCGGATAAGATCCGGAGCCGAACGAACCCGTGCTGCTTTCCGCCGCCAGAGTCACAATGCCGCCCGCTGTGATGTTGGTCGCCGTTGTACCTGTTTCCACCTCGTCCAGATCACGGATGCTACCGCCAGCGTCGTGCATGATCAACGTGACGTTTCTGTACTCAGCTGCGGCGCTGATCGTGCCAATATAATAGGTTTCAGCACTGCCGGTCACTTCAGTAACTTTCGATGTTAACGTTGCCGTGCTGTTACCGGGCAGCGAGAAGCTGCCGTCTTCATATACGGTGTAAATCATTGTGCTGCTGGAGTCATATACGTCGTGCGCAAGCATTTGTTTTGTTGAATCAGTATAGATGCGCACGAGAGTCAATCCACTGTAAGATACGGTCACGCCAGTGCTGTTGGTCGTGGTCGTACCCGTAGTTTGTGCTGCAACCCAAGTCGTGCCGTTGTAGTACCAGTAGGTGCCGTCCAGCGCGAGCGCAACATTTTCGGTAATGACTTGCATGTACATCGGCTGCTGAGCTAGCACAACACCGCTGAATTCGCCTTCCGTATCGACTGTTGTTGTCATCAAGCTGCCCATGGAGCATACACCCGTCGCAATATTAAAGTAGAATGCGACCGGACCGGTGACTGAATATGTATATCCGGATTCTTCGTCCCCTGTTACCGTGTTGCCATAGACAATCGATTTCAGCACGCCAGTATTCTTTTCAATAGTAACGCCCGGGATGATAAAACGCGTTCCGCTGGTGCTAGTGCTCAGCACAAGCGGACTGATGAAGTACGACCCCGTGGAATTTGTCCCGATTCGAACCGTCGTGCAGCCGTCGATCGCGTTCATCGCAACAATGCCGTAGTCGATGCTCAAAATCGAGTAATTCTGCACCATGAAGTCACCGCTGCGTACCGAAACACTCGTGTCCGATGTCTGCGAGATAGCATTGACGCCGTTCGCACTCGTAGTGACGATCTCCATGTTGTACGTCTGACTATCGTATCTGTAGATATAGTCCACATTGACGTAGATCTTGCGCCACAAAGTATAGTAAGTCGACCATGGCCAGATCAAATCTTCTGCCGGTTCAAGCTTGTAACCGTACACTGTCGCATTCTGATAAACCCCGTCATCACCCGAAACACGCTCAACCCAGCTCTCCAAATCAAGCGCTTCGCCAAGGCTCAACCTGATTCCGGAATAGTGAACGTCATTCGTTCCTGATGTGGAAGCACTGAAGGATATCTGGTACTGCAAACCCATCTTGTTCAGTACGTCGGGTGCATTGGTGCCAAAATAGTAATAGTTCAAGAATATCCAGTTTGAGTTGAGGATGCTGTCATACTTCTGCGCAGACTTAATATTCGAAATAACGGCGGCGTCCGTCGAGCCGGTCGTGCTGGACGTCAGCAGCGCAAAACTTCTGTCAAAGCTTGTAGGTGCTGTCCAGTTTTGAGAACTTGTTGTGGGTTCGCCCACGTTGGTGAAATTCTCAGGATCGGTTACAAGAGCTCGCTGAGCCTGCGACACGGTATAGGTATATATGAACGTGTATATCGTGCAAATCGAGTAATCCGTATCCGGAATTGCAAACGTATAGTACCGGGTCTGTGTTACGGTATAGTACTCGTTATCGTTGCGATAAATGTAGTCGCCGATGGTTCCGATAGTAACCGTGCCGTACGATACCGCCGTACTCTCTTCTACATAATACGACGCTAGCGCATTGCTAAAGAAACTGGTTTGTTCGAGCGGATAGAGTCCAACCAGTTCGGTGACGCCGTCTTTCGTGCGCGTCACGAGAACATAGTTACAGGCATCATCTCCGCTTAATTGATCGAATCTGGAGTCGTCCGGTTGAGTCGTCAGGTAATCGGTCTGCTCATATATAAAGTCAAAACGGTAGGTGTAATCACCCACAACCTCCGTATACCAGTTCTGATCGTCAAGAGACGTTTCTTCATACGTTTCCTTCCAGTAGCTTGCCGACGTCCGTTTGAATATATTGTAGGTTGCCGTTCCGGTAACCGAGGAATCCGTTCCGATCAGCCATGCACCGTCGTAGTCCAGATACCAAACATAATCATTTGAATAGTCCGGGCTTAGTGTAATGATGCCTGTGTCGAGGTCAAGCCGTACCATGCCGTCTTCCAACAGAAGAGAGTTCGTCGCCTGATCATATCCATACAGATAGGCGAAGAAATCCGCACCATTACCGGCCTCGGCATAAGCCGTTACGCGGGAAACGCGTCCGTCGGTGATATAGAGCGTAGCGCCATTGGGAAGCAGATAGACGGTTTCGTTGCTTGTCGACATCCACTCAGAAAGCGCACTGCTGTCGAAGGAGTCGGTATATTCCGTCAGTACCGCCGTCGTTTCGTCCAACGTGTAATAAGTGCTGCTTCCGTTTGTCGCATACAGGTACTCGCTCGTACCGTTTCCGTTATCGAGGATATAGCCGTAATAGATGAGGCCATCGCGGCTGAGTTCCACGCGGCTGACCGTATCCGTCTGAGACATCATGTATTTCGCGAGTTCCGTCAGGGTCAGCGAGATTCCAGCGGTCTCAACCATATCGGACGTGAGCTGGAATACGCCGGGTACGCACATAACGTAGGACGAACCGGTCGCCGTATATACGAGCCGCATGGCAATCGGAAGATCAACGTCCACATTGCCACCCGCAGACGAAATGTTATTGAGCCGTAGGCTACCGGGAACCGCGCTGGTATCAATGGTTGACGGAAGGGTTGATACAAGCTCTATGTCAACGATAGTGAGCTGCACGAAGATATCGCCCGATGCGGTGATTGCTACAGTGGGATCAATAAACGTCCCAGTACTTACTTCGTAGGCATTGAGGTAAGCCGGGAGGAACGAAGACGCAGTCCCGACCGTTGACGCACCACTTATCGTCAATGCGTTCGCCCAGATCGGTGCAACCAGTGGTTCGCCGCTGGCCAGACTCCGTACAACGGAGGATCCGCTTAGAGCGCCACCGATCTCTCCCACCCATTCGATGGTAACGGAACCGTTCTCGTTGGCGATCAGACCGCCGAGTCGAATATCGCCGGAGCCATAGTTTGTTATGGTAATCACGGGTGTCTCGGAATCGCTCTCGGACAGTACGTTTGCAGACGTGTTGTACACGAGCGCCCGGATGACGTTTTCATTATAGATGTCGATCATTCCGATCGTGATTTCCGCATTGTCGGTACGGTGGATTGTGATCGTCACATACGGCACGTACTGTACGGAGTAGACATTCGTCGAGCTGCTCAAAGATATGCCGCTGACCGACAGTTTGCCACCCAGATTGTTGGACAATGTCGGTATAGTAGTGATAATCTGTGTGCCGTCATAATCGCTCTTCAGACCCACGCTGCGAACAGTGCCGTTGGCCGCAATGTCGATCACGATTCCTGCCGCCGCATCGCCAATATGATAAGTTGCGCTCGAAATATTTCCGTAAACGGGCCGCGTGAAGTATGCGTCCTCATACACGTCTTTTGTTGCCAAGGCGCGTCGTACGCCGGTGGCGTCGATATTAACGCGGCCTGCAAACTTCTTCAGAGTAATAACAACGTCGTCGCCTACAACGTCAGTATTGCTCGTAAACTCCATCGAGGATTTCCCTTGACCCGTGATTTTGGAGTGCGACTTCACATAGCCGAACAAACCGGTCACGCGCGAGTAGGAAATGGCGGAAAGATTATCTCCGCGGCTGGTCGGCGTGGAATTGGAGGTTAGATTCAAATCGTCATAAGCAGCAATATACGCTTTGTCTACGTTCAGTTCGGTCTTGATATACGACGTGATAAAGGCATAAACCGTTGCTTCTGCGTATAAACCAGAACTCTTGCCGCGGCATTTTGATAAGACGTCGAGCGCTCCCATCGTTACGTTGATTGTGACGTTCTTACCGGCAATTTTCGCTTGTTCGGACCCCGTTTTGCCGATGTTGACCTTCGCCGTGTTGTTGCTTGTGACGTCGGTCTTAACGTCCGTATCGCTGCCGATTCCGCTTCCGGAGAAATCAAGATAGGCGGTATTGCTCTTGTTGCCGCCAGTCGCCGCTATTTTAATGGCTCCGAAAGTATTCGTAATCACCGCGCCGCCTGCAATGTTCACCTGCGTCGTTCCGTTGAAGACGTTCTTTACCTCTCCGTCTACAATCGTTACTGCACCGCCGGAGCCGCCGACGACCGTAGCATAGATATTGTCACCCTGACCAGAGAGCGCAACGATTGTCAACGAACCGTAATCCGCAAGGATAACTGCAGTTGATCCGATATTGATGTTCACGTCACGCGTCAGGTTATTGTATGCTTGAATATTTGAACCCTGGTAGAACAGGCCTATGTTCGTGCTGCCGGTCTTGGCGTACTGGTACGCGTCGGAGTTGGTATGGATATAGATGGAACCCATGGAGTCGATCGTTCCGTCGATTATGATATTGACTTCCTGGTCTCCGTTGTTTTCGGCGTAGGAATCGTCCGAACTGCCAAGGATACTAACGCTTGTTCCGCCAATATATTCGTATTCGCGCAGGTAATCATGTGCATAGATCGTGACGTCACCGTCTTTACTCGTTGTGGTCACTGTTGCGCCAGAGTAAACACCGGCTTCCGTAAGCATATACGCATAACTTCTCAGTGAAGCGTCGTTTACCTCGACTGCATTGACGTTAACGCCTTTCTTCAGCGTCATCTGTACGTCGCCTGCGTTATATGCGGTGATATCCACATCGCCACTGGTCGTGATGGAAGCATCGTTGCCGACATATGCTTTAACGGTGTTCTTTGCAGTGCCGTCCGTCGACCCGATTGCCGCAACGCCTTGCTTATCATTGTCGCCAACGAGAGAAACCGATCCAGGTACGCCGCAGTAAGTACGGCTTGTGGTTCTACCCTGTGCGTCAATGGTAACACTTGCGGCATCTATAGCCGCACCGTCGATATTTGCAATGGTGGTATCGCTGACCACGGACTTCGCATACAATGTGCCGACAGCCGCTAAGCTGGCGGAGAACGCGCCGACGCTCTCAGCGTTCGCCTTCGAATATGTCGCGGCGGTCACTTCGACGCCACCAACGGTTTGGATGCCGCCGCCAGTGATGGACGCATAGTTGTTGACGCTGCTGTATGCATACGCCTTGTTCGTCACAACGCCGACAATGCTAATGCTGGCACCGCTGGAGGAGCCGACACGAGCGTTTGACAGCACTGGGCTGGCTGAACTACCAATATTGGAATTCAAAATTACGCTGCCGCCGCTGTCCATAACAAGATTTGTACCGCCAATGTACGCACGTTGTGCGATCTGCATCATTGACGTCGCGGTGCTGCTGTTTACCTTAACACCACTTATGGAGATTTGTGAACCGAAGATAATGGCCTCCGTGCCAGTCGACCCCGCCGTAATGATACTGACGTCACCAGAAGAAATGTGGATCGTGCCGTTTCCTCCGTTAATGCCGCCGCGTAATCCAACGTCCGAATTATAGCGCTGCAGTAAGTCCGAGTTGTAAACGCCGGAAACAATGGCGTATGCAACATTGATAACATCTTCAGCAAGGCTCGCTCCAAGCGTCGGCGCTGCGCAATAGGCATATGCATAGATTTCATACGGCGTGCTGATTGAAAGTGAGGCCAGTGTAGCCACCGCGCCTTCGTCTGCGCCTGCATATGCGTTGAAGGATCCGCTTGCAATCGCCGTTGCCTGAACGGAGCCATACGCGACAATACTTAAAGTCGCTGATGAGCTGGTCGTCTTACTTCCCGCCAGAGCATAGCTTCTACCCTCGGCTCTGATGGTCATAGCGCCGCTGTAAGTATTGGCTCCGTTTGCATCGTACCGAGCGTTGTAATAAGCGTTTACTAAAGATTGGTCGACCGCGGTCAGTTTATGATCATGTCCGTCAGCCAGCCCTAAACTCACCGTGCTGTCCTGAAGATATGCCCAGGCGGAAGGAGTTGACGAACTCTTATTCATATTGTAATTTGCCGTAATATTGACCGCGTTTCCGCCGGTAATCAGTGACGCAAGGTCGATGTAGGAATTCTGTACGGAATGTAGCATTGCGGTGATTTGGTTGTATGCCACCTTGATAGCGCTTATCGATACCGTTGGCGAACGATAATAGGCCAGCGAAACAGCCGTGCCCATGCTTGTCACGTTTACAGCGGATGTGGTGTTCAGACTTCCATAACCCTTGATATACGCGTTACTTACGGAATTTGTGTCAGCGTTTGCAATGTTGGTCTTTATCGAGAGAGCAGACACATCCACGACGCCGTCGCTCACAACCGCCGTACTGCCGACCGTATAGAGCGTTTTAACGTCGACACCCGTTGCATAAATTGCATATGCGGTATCGATAAAGGCATCAAATACGCCGCTCGCATTCGAATTGATGGAATTAACGCCCGCGCCGACGAGGCTAACGGAGCTGCCTTCACTGACGGATGCGTTGGCGATGGAGCAGCCGTAACTGTTGATCGCGATGCTCGCCCGTTCGCTTGCGCTGCCGATGGCAGCATCCCTGATGTAGGCATATCCCCTGGCGTCATTCGTCGCCGTTGCTGTGTTGACCCCGATAGAAGCGCCAGAAACGCCGCCACCGCTGACCATTGTCGCGGTCGCGGAACCGTAGCCCGTGTTGATTATAGCGCCTGCATCGGCTTGCGTCGGATTCACGTTAAGATAGCTGTTGATAGCGATATAACCGGCCTCGCCGATGTCCGTGTACTGAATAGCCGCGTACTGCTCGGATGAGAGCGACGCGCTAAGCAAATTGACAGCACAGTCGACAAGACTGACCGATGTATTCTCTGTCACGCTCGCCACGGAGTCGACGTTACCCGTAACCGTAATCGTTATCCCGTCTTCAGAGTCATCACCGGTTGCATCAACGCTGCCGGTGCCGTCTCCGTCAATGCCCGCGAAGGCCACGGTCGTTACATCAGATGTCGCCATGTTTACATCTACACTAGCGAGGGCAATCTTCGTACCTGTCTGCGCAGTCTTTGCGTTTGCCGTAGCGATGTATGTGGTGGAAATGACAATATTTTTCGCAGCGGTACGATTCCCTTTACCGCTTCTGACATAGGCCTTAAATTCACCGCTCGCGTTGGCAGACATAATTGTTACACCAATCGCGATCAAGTTGAACGATATCCCGGAAGTTGTCCCGGCCAGTGCTCTTGAGACGCCATTGCTTGTAACAATCAACGTGCCCGAAATGTCCGCTGTTACGCTATCGGTATATGCATAACCCTTCGCGTTACTTGTCGCGCTGGCGGAGTTGGAATCCACGCTTGCAAGAGAAACATCGAGACCGTTTCCGCCGTGGATCGAATATGCGCCGCCGTAATATGTATTAGCGCCGATGGTCTTTGTGAGATTGAGTGTCTCTGTGTCGATGCAATAGGTCGTATCGTTGAGGACGGACTCTATTGTCACAGCATCTGCAAAGATGGTCGTGTCCTGAATGAAGGCTTGCTGTAAGGAGTTGAGTTCCGCAGTCAGTGCATTTGCCGCTATTTTTACACCAGAGAAGCTGATAGTCGACGAAGCGACACTCGCAATTGAAAGCGTATAACCTTGCACTCTGACAATGATATCACCTGCCGAAGTCGAATCGCTACCGATGCTTCCACTGCCGAGTATTGCCGCCATAGCCTGCGTGGTCACATTGCTATGTGCAAAGTTGACGTCGGCAGAAACCGCGCTGGCCTCAACCGAGAAGCCGCCGTCCGGGCTTGCTACGCTTGCGCGTGCCGCCGCATAGTAGAACGCATTGACGCTCATGTCGTCCGGCGTCATTCCGACGCTCGAAAGCGCGGTTCCCGCGTTGTCGCGCACATCGGTATCGATGTATGCGTTGAATGCGCCCGCCGCTAGTGCGCTTACTTGTGCAATGCCCACGCCGATAAACTGTACGCTGGATCCCGTTCCGATTGTCGCATCCGCGATAGACGCGCCCTGCGAAAGCACACTGACATCGCCCTCGTTAATTACGGTACCAGCGATATAAGCGTTGGAGGTGGCATTCGCCCTTGCCGTGGCGGAGCTAATGTTGACTTTAAGCAGGCTGACACTCACATCTGACGCTCCGACGTATGCCGTCGCGCCGCCATTGCCAGCATGTGAATAGGTGTCCAGCGTGCCGTCGTCCATATTCAGGATCGATTTGACCGTAAACGTTCCGTTTGCGTTCGGCAGGTCGATCGTCAGATTTTCTGTGAAAGCGCTCTGCACGCTGTTTAGTTCCGCGATGATAACGCTGGCCGCCACGGAAATTGCGCCGAGATCTACGATCGGTGCGGTCTCTCCGGCCAGTGCGTAGACATTGCCTGTCACCAAGACCGTTCGGTTCGCGTTTGTACCGGTAAAATGGATCGTGCCGCCAGTGCGAACGGTAGTGCCGGTTCTCGTATAAAGCGTCGTATCAGCCGATCCCGTGAAGAGCGTCATTTGATTGCCGGAAAGCGTATACCACGCATCGCTGCCGATAAGTTTGTAGAGGTAATCTGTGCCGTTTGCGTACACGTCGTAGGTGTTGCCGCCGGTAAGGCCTGCCCTAGCCACCACATTCGTCTTCGCGGTCGCAACATTTGTTGAGACGCTTACGAGCGAGATCTGTACGCTGCTGCTGCCTACGCCAGTGTGTGCAACAGACTTGGCGTTGTAGTCAACGAGTAGGCTGAGCGTTTCGACATAGACCTCATTGACACCAAGAAGAGCCTCGAAGGTACCGTTTGCGTTTGCATAGACCTCATTGACCGTGACTGTAGCAAGGCCGATACTGCTTGCCTGAACGATATCGGCGACCGCATAGGAGTTGCCGTAACTTTCTACGGTCAGCGTGTTGCCGGTGTAACCCTGCGGGATCGTGATGTTCTCCACAACTGCACGACCGGTTACATTGTTGGTCGCCGTAGCCGAACTGGACTCCGCGCTGAACAGGCTCAGTGAAATTCCACTGCCGGTACCGCCGAGTTTTGCCAATGCGGCCGGGTATGCTTCGCTCGATGTCTCGTTGATCTTAGAAATCACGCTGACACTGCCACACTGCAATGTCGCGTCACGCAGGAATGCTTCCTGCACGGCTTCCGCCGCGGCTACGATCACGTTGGCAGTCACATCGATGCCCGTCAGAGATACATTGGGCGTCTGCACAATCGCATATGCCGTCGCAATGCCCTTTGCAAGCACATCGATTAATGCTGCCACTACGGTACCGTTGCCCTGCACGCCCGCGTTTGCGTTGGTCGTCACGTGCGCATAACCATAGTTAGTCGTGCCGCTGATCAACGCCGCCTGCACGCCGCCCTCGGGTACCGCAAGCGTTACGTCGGATGTGGCGGTGTAATCCGCGTCAATATCGAGGTTTGTGACCGAAATTGTATTATTGTTGCTCACGTCTGCGTAGGCTTCAAACAAACCTGCGCTATCGCCGTACAACGCGACCACGCCAAGCAATACCGCACCGAGAGTCGCGGCGCTCTGCGTGTAGGTCGGCACAGCGATGGATTTACCGGTCGCGCGAATCGTCAGATTGTTGGCGGCGATTGAGGATGCGAATGTATAGGCGCGGACTTTAGCGTCGGTGACGGCGGTCGCAGAATTGACCTGTAACCCGACCAGCGATGCCGACATGCTCGGACTCGTAATCGTTGCAACGGCGCCGCACGGGGTATCCTTTGTGTTGTTGCTGCTTTGATTATAGGTTGATAGAACGCTGACATCACCGCTTGTGACAATGTCGCTGTCCTGAATAAATACATTCTGTTCTGCGGTCAGCTTCGCAACGACGACGTTTGCCGCGACCTTGATGCCCGTGAGTTCAACCACAGCGGCGCGCACGCCGGCATAGGCCTTACCCTCGCCGTCAGCCTGAATCGTCAGATCGGCTGTCCCGCTATAATTAAGCTTTCCGCCGATGAGGCCTACGTTGACAATCGTACCGGTTTCGGCAAAGGCGACATTGACAGCTATACTCGCCGCCGCGACATCAACGGTGCCAGAGCCGGTATACGCTTCGGAATACGCCGCGTAATCCGTCTCCACGGTCAAATTGTTCAGATAGGAACCGCCGTCGGCAAAGCCCGCAAGCGATTCGAATACACCGTTTGCGTAAGCGTAAAGTACGTTGACAGTGAGTGTAATGAGACCAACACTGTTCGGCTGTATAATGTCCGCCTTCGCGTAAGAGCGACCGATGCTCGTAACCGTCAAAGACGCAGGGCTGGCGCTCGATCCTATGGTGATATTTTGTGTTCTAGCAAGGCCCCTCGCATCGTTTGTTGCGATGGCGACGCTCGCGGTTGCGCTCATTAGGCTGACCGAAGCGCTGTCGCCCGTACCACCGAGATATGCGGTCGCGCCGGGATTGCTTTGATCGTCGAGTATGTTCAGGTTGGAAACGACGCCGACGGATTTCGTCTGCTCGATGGTCACATCCTCGATACTCGCAAGCTGGCTCGATCGCAGAATTGCTATGATTACATTTGCCGCTATGGAAACGGCATTTACACTGATTGTCGGGGTTTCGACCCTTGCCGCGGCATTTGTGTCGCCGGTCGCAGTTACCATGATATCATGCGCTGTGTTCGAACCGACAATGCCGCCGCCTCTGATACCAGCGAGGGCGCTCGTTGTGACGATCGCAACACCGATATTGACGTTGAACCCGTAGACGCCCGCGTTTACACCGCCGCTGGGTGTAGAGACTGTCGCATTAGCGCGCGCCGCATAGTTCGTATCTATCGTGATGGAATATGCCCGGACCGTAGAGGTTCCGGTAACGTCGCCTGTTGTGCTGTATCCGTTGGTATCGACATAGGCTTCAAAGCAGCCCTTTGCGTAGGCAAACAGTACGACGAGACCGATGCCGACGTAGCTGATGCTGCTTCCGCTTTCCACGGTTGCATTCGCCAGTGAGGAACCATTCGCGTTGACGGTCAGTTTGCCGCAATACCCCAGCACAGAAACGCCGCGCGTATACGCGCGCACTTTGGCGTCGCTGGTGGCGGTGGCGCTGTTGGCAACTACACTGATAAGAGAAGCACTCACGTCCGAATTGCCGACGGTTGTCCGCGCGCCGTGTTCGGTTCCGCCTATAATATTGTAATTCGAAAGGACGTTGATTTCGCTGTCAAGACTCACCGTCACATCCGCATCCTGCATATAGGCTTCCTGTACACCGGAGAGCGAAGCGTACACGACGTTTGCTGCAATATCGACGAGCGCCAGGCTTACCGTCGGCGCCTGTACGCCCGCGACGGCGTCGCCCGTACCATCCGCCAGAACATTGATGTTCCCTGTGACGTCAATCGTACCGCCGAAACGCGCGGTCGCCTGTTCCATAACCGGCGTGTACCCGCTCGCGTCGTCGACCTTCTCCATACACCCGTTGACAAGCCGGTAATACGCACCGTCGTTTTTGTAGAGATACTGCGTATCGCCAAGCATATAGATCGTGTCATTGAGCACAAAATAGGTGCTGCCACCGTAAACGTATACCTGATAGGTCTTGCCATTGATTACCATAGTGCCAGGTGTGCTTTGCGACAGCGCCTCAATCGTGAGGCGGTCCGTCTTTTTAAGCTCACCGGCCTTGGCATATACGGTATATTCTTTCTCATCTGCACTCTCGCTTGCGAGCGTCAGAGTGATCCCGGTTTCACCAGCGCTGTAGCCTGCGGTGCTACCGGAATACGGCGTAAGTGTCGCATCCTGATAGGTATACCAGGTCTGGCCGCCGTCCGGTGTGTAGAGACATGCGTCGCTCAGCTCGTACCGCAGATATTCGGTTTCTGCGATCGTCTGCTTAATTGCAGTGTTCGCCTCGTCTCCTGCCGTGGACTGCTCATAGTCGCGCGTGCCTCCATAGTACGGCGTGAGCACACCCGCTTCATATGTATACCAGGTATCCCCGTCGTCCGCCGTATAAAGATATGCGGTTGACTTTTTATATTCATCATATGTAACGGTTTCAAGTTCTTCGCGCGCCGAAGTGATGGTCTGATGGGACATCACCGGCGTTAGGCTGGATAAAATTCCCGCATCCGTAACCTGTGTCAGCGACGCGTTAACAAATGTTGCTCCGTTATCCTTCGTGTAATAATTGTTGACACCGTCCGTATACACCTCGTACAGGAAGCCGCCAATCACGCCTGCCGCTGCAACCGTGCCGCTGTCGGCGATGGCGACATTGACGTCGAAGCTTGCGATGTTACCCGAAAAACTGGATGCACCGGTGTACGCGATCGCACTTGAAACATAGTCTACGCTAACGTCGAGACTTGTAAGCTCCATATTGCCACCGGCCATAGCTTCAAACGTACCGTCCGCGTAAGCATAGAGCACGTTGAGACCGATCGACGCTAACCCGACGCTGTTGTTCTGCTGAATGTTGGCATACGCTATTGAATTGCCGCCGCTAAATACCGTCAGAGCCGCCCTGCTACCAGCCGTTGGTCCCGTAATCGTACCACCACTGATATAGACACGGCTTGTAACGCTGCTCATTGCAACAGCGCAATTGGCTGCAGCATTGACAAGCGAGAAGGAAACGCCTGACCCGCCGTCGTCGAGATTGCCGCCTAAGATGGCGGTTGCAGCGGGTGTAGAATTATTCTGATTAAATGTGGAGCTGACGGTGATTGCGCTGCCTTTGACGCTCGCACCGTCGATGGTTGCGTATTGCTCGGCGCACATGTTTGCGGTGAGAACGTTCGCCGCAATGCTAACCGCGCTTACGCTAACCTCAGGCATGGCCACCCCCGCATCAGCGCAGCCGTTGCCGATCACGCGCACAACTATGGAATCCGTCGAAGGCGCCGCAGGGTCGTCTTCGTCCAACGTATCCTGATTTAGCATGCCGGTCGCGACGATCTCGCCGTTGCCGGACAACATGGCCAAAGCTTCTGTTCCTGCGATTGCCGTTGCAATGTTTGTTTCAACGGAAATACCGGTCACATTCGCGCCGCCTGAAGGCTGTGTGGTTTTTGCCCGTGCATTCGTATAATAACGCGTTTCCACGAGCACGCCGCGCGCGCGAACCGAACCGCCTTTGATATAGGAACGATAATCGCCATCCGCATTGGCATACATGAGCGCCATGCCCATGCCGACAAGGCCGCCGCTGAACGAATCATTCGTAATCAGCGCCTCGGCCAGTGATCGAGCCGTATTTCGCACGATCAGATCGTTTGTCACTTCAATCGTTCCGCCGTCGAGATACGCCATGCTGGACGTGTCGGCGGTCGCAACGGCGGTGTCGACGCTGATAGAGACGAGTGAAATACTTACGGTGTCTTCGCTTGCGCCGTTGCCGCCAAGGCTTGCAATCGCGCCGGGACGAACAAATACTTCTCCGCCGCTGACATAATAATCGCGGTCGTTATAATTGTAAACTGTATATTCAACACCGCCGACAATAACGGTCCCGATCAACGTGCCGCCTTGAAGCGTGTTGATGAACATTCCTGCGTCGCCGACCTGATAGGTGACCAAGCGATCGTCGTTGAAGCTAGCATCCACTTCCAGATTGTCGGCTGTCACGGTTGCCCCGCTGATGAACGCGGACTGTTGGGCCGCGAGCGTTGCCGTAAGGATGTTGGCCGCTATACTAACAGCGGTAAGCTTAAATAACGGTTTTTCATTGGATGCGATCGCATGCGCGAGTCCGTCCACCAGGACGCTGATCGCGCCGCTTGCCGTCACATTACCGTCGCCTGCGATATAAGCTTTGGCGATTGTTCCGACGATCGCAGTGGCGATATTAGAATCAAACGCACCCAGCGCGACTGTGAATCCAACGCCCGCGTTAGGCTGCATGGTGACTGCCTGTGCGTTGGCAGTATACGTGTTGGAAACCTCTATAGAGTCGGCTTCGATATCCGAACCGCCGGCACTCTCAATATACGCTTCGAACGTCCCGTTGGCATAGGCAAACGTCGTTGTCACACCGATTGCGACAAAGCCCACCGACGATGTCGTCGTCACGTTGGCGTTTGCAATCGCGTTGCCGTTCGCACTTACACGGAGCGCGCCGCTCGTGCTAAGCGCGGCGCCCGAGATATAGGCGCGGCTGGTCACATCGCTCGTTGCGACAGCCGTATTGGCGTTTATGCTGTAAAGCGCAAGTGTAACACTGATCGTCGGCGCTTCCGAATCGCCAAGCACCTGTGTAACGAGATTTTTGTTTTTGCCGAGCGTCGCCTCGGCGCCTTCGCCGTTCTGATTAAATATGGATTCTACTATAATGTCCCCGCCCGCCAGAATGCTTACGTTCTTAATATACGCATTCTGATCGGCGCTAAGGATGGCGGTCGCAAAGTTTGCCGTAACGGTGACAAGCGCAATTGTGAAGTATGGCGAGCCGACGGAGGCATCCGCCGTGACCGAACCCGTGGCCGACACACTTACGGCAACTGCTTCAATCGTGCTACCGGCGTTGCTTCCGGAAATATACGCGGATGCTTTGGTGCATACAACTGCAATTGCCATATTCACGCCTACGCTGACGAGACTGACGCTAACACCTGCCGCAGCAGGTACGATTTCAGCATTCGCAATGCCGGCATAGTTCGCGTTGACGGTCACGTTGCCCGTGGAGACAATATTGCCCGCACTTACAATGCCTGCGTTAAATTCGCCCGCAGCTACGGCTGAGCCAAACATGATGCCAACGGAAATTGCCGCGATGGTTAGATTGTCTATCGTAATGTTCGCAATCGAGGAACCTTTGCTGGTCACGGTAATTGCACCGCTGGCAAGATTTCCGACGTTGATACGCGCTGTACCTTTTGCATTGGCAACGGCGACGGCCATATTTGCGTTAATCGAAACGAGCCCTGCAGATGCGGAGAAAATAAATGCTTCAGCCATAGACGTAAAGCCAATATCTCTGTCATCAGTACCCGTATTTGTCAGTGTGAACGAGCCGAACAAGCCGCCGGTCGTGGTGTTTGTCGTGTTTTGTTCGGAGGTGACTGCCACAGTTCCCGCAGTAACCGCTGCATTCGGCAGGTCAATCGCGGCCTCCTGTTCACTGCGGATGACTGCGATGGCCAGCGAAACATTTGCCGCGACGCCGCCAACCGCAACGTTTGCAATAATGGCGTATGCGCGCGAGTTGCCGACCGCGCCAACTGAAAGCGCGCCGGGAACACTCAGCATCCCACCGGTACCTTCAAGAAGCGCAATGTTTTTCGAGCTGTTGATTGCTATGGCAAAATTGACTGCGACCGCGACCCCACCTGCGGCGCCGGTCACGACAATAGTCCTTGCCTCGGAATCAAACGGATTTATTAACGTTCCTGCATTAGCACTGACATTGTTCGCTTCGAACACAACGTCCGTGATATCGATTAGTGCCCTGTTTTCCACGGCGAGCAACGAAAGCGCGACTGTAGCGCCGACGGCGACCCCGCCGCCGACCAGCGCTGTCGTGACTACCATTGTGTCACCGTCCAGTGCGGATTCGACGAGTACGCTGCCTGTAGTATAAACGTTAATTTGGCTGATTGCAGCGACCGCAACCGCGAAATTGAAGCCGAGTGTAACGAGGCCGTTGACGGCAACGCCGCCGGCAGACAGGCCAAAGCCGTAGATGAATACCTCGGCGGATAAATTGTTTCTTACTTGAATGCTGCCCGCGTGGATCGAGCCGATCGCAGCGGAAGTCGCGTTAGCATTGTCCGCGTAGCCGTTTGGCGTGCTGCCTATGTAGGCGAGGCTTTCTGCCAAGGACACAACGATCACGACGGAAACGCCGACACCGACGGCACCCGCGGCGACGGATACGGTATATCCTTCCGCATGGGTGTCGAATTGGGAGTCGACAGTCACCGCTCCGGTGCTGTATAGCGTAACCCCTTGCCCGATATAGGTGCGAATTTTTGTCAAATTGGCAGCCAACGCGAGATTGACGTGGACACCAACGGCGCCGGCCGCAGCGCCTGCAGCTGCGGTACGCGCTTTCGTGGTGCCGTAGGACGTGACATTAACGTTGTCGACCATTTCACCGACGGAACCAATCAGAGCGTCCCCAGCGATTGCGGAGGTCACGTTGCCCATGAAGAACGCCAAGCCGGCAGATACGCTCACGCCGACTGCGCCCGCGCCGATGGCTACGGTTATGGCGAGCACCTCGCCATAGTTCATTTCGGCATTAACGTTGACCGAATTGGCATCGAGCACGTCGCCTTCGAGCTTGGCTTCGACATTGCTGAATACGAACAGTGCGCCCAATGTAACCGCAACACCAACCGTGCCGCCCGCCGCGGTCACGCCGATGAGGCGAATCGTGCTGCTACTGCCAGAGTTCGTCTTGCTGTTCGCAATTTCATTGATGAGTGTGGCTTCTTCCCCGCGTTCATCGCCGTCTTCGCCAGTCGTGACGAGCGTCAGCTCGCCTTCGTAGTCGGACTCTGTCGCGGTACCGCCGCTGATGGTATAGAGTTCGCCGTCGTCCTGGCTGATATAGTAATCGTTGTCGTCGGCGCCTTTATAATGGATGTACTTAGTGCCGTCCGAATCGGTAATCGTGTCGACATTGTTGAGGACCGTTTCGGTTTTCGAACCGCTCGTCGCTTCAATCGTTACGTCGTTGCCAGCGCGCAGCGTTGCGTCGTCTTCCACGGCGGCATAAACGTTGGAGAAGAGCACCAGAATGGCAAGTCCGACGCCGACGCCTGCGGTACCGCCAATTGCCAGCGTTCCGCCGATGAGGTTGGCGTTGAGCACGTCGCCAGCGAGGACGTTGATGTCGACCATCGCGTTCAGTTCGGAGCCGGATTGTACGATTGCGGCCGTGCCGTCCGCGTGCGTCGACTCGAACGAGGACGAACTGATCGTCGTGTTTTCAACGGTCTCGTCGTAGGTTTCGTCGTCCATGCCGTCCACGTCGCCGGTATCCTGGTCCGCCTCAACAGTCTTACCCAGATAGACAGGCGTGTAATCTGCAGCATCCACCGAGCTTGTGAGAGATGCGTTCCCATCCTCATCAACCGTGTACCACTGACCGTCACGCTTGTAAAGCTTATCGCCGTCCGCGTTCTGGTATACGTCGTAAACATCTCCATCGCCAGAAGTATAGGTGGAAATCGCATAACACGCGGTTGGGTTCGCCGGGTCGCTGTCCGCGGGCGTTAGTTTCTCGTCCGCCGCGGTGTACCAGTTCTGGTCTGTTACGTTTCCTTCGTCGTCCAGCGTTTCATGCAGCCAGAAGACGTTACCGTTTTCGTCTGTGTATTCATACACGGTCAGCGCAACCGAATCGTCACTTTCCAGCTCCATTACGCTGCTGATGCGTACGTAGCCGGAACCACTGGTATCCTGACCGTAGTCGTCGTAACCATTGTCCGCCAGGTCGGTCGCACTCTTTCCGTTGTCCTCGCCCGCTAGTAGGCCGCCCAATGCGTAATCGTCCTTGTTTTGTCCCTCAAGCGCATTTTCGTTACCGCTTCCGAACGCCGCATCGACCTGCGCTTGCGGGTCCATGGTGGAGTTGAAATATTTTTCCAGCGAAGTGCCGTCAAATCCCGGCAGAAGCACCATATTCTCAAGCTTCTGATACCAAGTGTTCTCGTCGATTGTATAATAGACGTTGCCGTTATCATCCTCGTACGCGTAGTATGTGCTTGAATTCGCGAAGTAGACAGCGTCCGTCCTCGTTTGTGAAGCAGTCGCATCGGCAGCGCCAGTTAGCACATCCTTGGCAATATACCAGGTCTTGTTGTCGTTATCAAAATAGTAGAAACTGCCCGATTCGTCATAGTAGACGCCGTAGCTCTTCCCGTCTTCAGTATAGGTACGCCCTGCACTCTTAACAACGAGCGTTTCCACCGTTACAGCGGAGGTCGCGCGCAGCGATCCGTTTACGCGCTCATACCACAGCGCCAGTCCGTTTTCGTCATTGATGCTGTAGAACAGGTTACCCGCCGCGTTTTCGTAAACGTAATATGATGTTCCGGTTTCAGCGTCGAAATAGGTTTCACCGTCGGTACGAATCACGGCGGTTTCGTCCGATTCCGCAAGGCGCTGTGTCAGGCGATACCAGACGGTATCGCTCGTGATGACGGTATCGCTCGTGTAGATGTTTTCGCCGTTTTCGTCAACGTAGACGTAATACAAGTCGTCCACATCGTACTCGACATATGTTTGGTTTGTCGAGACCGGATTGACGGGCGTCCCGTTATATACTTCAAGTTTGTAAGAGAGCGAATACCAGAAACCGTCGCCCAGCGTGTAATAGTAGTTATCCTCGCCGTCCGTGTAGACGTAGTAAGTTTTACCTTCATAGTCATGTGTGACCTGCTTGTCGTCGTCTCCCGACTCGCTGTTGTCCGTATAAATCACATCGTGTGCGTCCTGGCTGATCTGACTGCCAGCCACAACTACCGCAAGGGATACGGATACACCGGCGACTCCGCCGCCCGCAGCCGTCATGACAAAGGAGTTCACGTTGCGGTTGGAGTCCGCTGAAAGCGTTATGCTGCCGAGCATCGCGGTTATCACGTTGCCCAGTCCTATCTCAGCAGATACATCGTTGAACGACACGCTTACAAGGAAACTAACGCCAACGCCCACCGTGCTGCCGCCTGCTAACGTTACGATGATAGCCAGCAGGTCGTAGTCGTCCCGAGCGGCGATGGTAATATTGCCAGCATTGCTCGTGAGATGCACGCCACTCTGTGTGTAAGCCCTCGTGACAACCATCGTGACAATGATGTCAAACGTGCCACCCACGCCCGTTGTTCCACCGGCTCCAACGCCTGCGCCGTCCGCAGTGACAAACTCTCCGGAAGACGCCTTAACATTAATGTCGCCGTCCGCGGTCAGATTCCCGCTCGTAATGATAGCATAGGTTTGATTGTAGAAGAAAGTCACTATGGCAACCGCAACGACACCTGCCGTACCGCCGACCGCAATGCCCGCACCGACATTTACCAACAGGCTTTCGCTGTTTGCAAGGACGTTGATCTCGTTCCCTGCCGCAACGGCCGCGCCGCCGAGCTTTGCCGTCGTGATGCTTGTGAAGACCATCACGTTTACGTCGCCCGCCACGCCCGCGGAACTGCCAACGCCAAACGCTACGGCAAGCAGCCATAGGCTGTCCTTGCTGTTTGCGGTGACGTTAATATTCCGCGCAGCCATGATCATTGCGGCCGATGTGATTTCGGCCTTGACCGTCTTACTGAAGATGATTGAAACAATAGTCGCGCCAACGCCCGCGCCGCCACCCGACAGAGCCAACGCGCCAGCGCAATTTACTATGTGTGTGTCGTCGTCCGCCTCGACAATAACGTCGCTTTCCGAACTAACCACGGTAGCCGTCGGTTCGCCCGCAGCGTTGAGTTCATATCCGGCAGCTATTGTTGCGCCTTCGTCGATTCCGGCATGTACGCTGTTCTTTGCCACCAGCGTATTGATTACGCCGGAGACCGCAACACCGCCTGCAGAGGCCGCCGCCGCAATAGAAGCGAGAATCATAGTCGTGCTGGATGTCGCGCTTACAATTATGCCCCTGCGTTCGGCACGGTTTGGAGTCCGGATGCCGGCAGTCAGGCCCTGTGCATAAAGCGTCGCATTCTGGCCGATGTTGGCGTAGATACTGTTGAAGAAAATTGCCGTGGAAATCGTAGCACCAACGCCGACACCGTTTGACATTGCGAGGCCACCCGCCGCGTCGACGACCGTGTCTTCAAGATGCCCAACGAACGCAATGGAGCCGCCCGCACGCAAATCCGCAAAATCACCAAGCGTAACGCCCGCTATATTTTCGGCCACAACAACAGGGATGGTGCCGCTTAGTGCGTTACCGGAGGCGGAAGCCGCCGCCGCAAACGCAACGAGTACGGTCACGTCTCGCGAAATAGCCGCTATGTAGATATCTCCCGCTGTGGCACAGCCAATGAAATAGTCTCCAATATCAATCTTAGATTCGCGTTCGAATACGCTCACCGCAATCGTCGCGCCGCCCGCGCTGCCGCTTGCGCTGCCAGACGCACCGAAGGAAACAAATACCTGCACGGAATCGCTTGTCGTTGTGATACCAATATCCTGTGCCGCCAGAATCGTGACATAATCCCCGATTGTGACATTTGTCTTGGATAGTGTGATCAGCACACCCAGAACGCCTGCAACCGCGGTCCCTTGTGTGGAACCGGAAATCGAAGCGATGATGTCGATGATGTTTTCCGTACTGCTTGCTGCGATGTTCACGCTGCCCGCGCTGCTCTGTATGATCGTGCGTGTAGACGCTGTACCGGACGAAATGTTTACAGCAGCTTCGCTTTGGTGAACGACTACGCCGATAGTACCACCGACGGCTACGCCGCTGGCCGCCGCAGAAACGCTTGCAGAAATAAACAGTAGCGACATGCTGTTTGCCGCGTCGATGTCGATATCGCCGTCGGCGCGTATCATCGTCTGTGCGCCAATATTGGCAAACGAACGGTTTTCGGTCGCGATTGCATTCAAACCGCCGCCAATCGTCGCCGTGCTGCTAGTACTTGTGTTGACCGCCCCCGCGACCGTGATGACCATCACGTCTGCTGCGGTGGAAGCATTTTGGATGTATCCGCCGTCGATGATGTTGATGGTGCTGTTATCACCTATCCCGGAAGTAACGATATCTTCATTTAGAAGGAAACCGAGATTGAGGCCAACGCCAACAGTGCTCTTGCCCGCGGACAGAGCGCCGCCAATGATACGGACGTTCGCGTCGTTAGCAGCAAGCAGGAGCAAGCCTTCCGTATACTGCGTCCCGACAGACGTCAAATCCGCCTTTGCGACGTCGACCAAGACCAGTCCGCCGTAATCATCCATTGAATAGACGTCGTCACCAGACACGTAATATTCCGTGCCGTCCTTCGAATAGACGTCATAATCTTTTCCGCTAAGGTCGATGTTGACGTTGCTGCCGATCAGTGCGTCCACAGTATTATTAAAGAACACCATGGCAAACGCCCCGGCGACCGACGCCTTGCTGTCCGAACTGGATCCCGCGATGATGGAACCGGCGACCGCCTCGGCATAATAGTTTGTGGAAGACAGGAAGTTGAGCAGGTCAATCATCTCAAGCGCCGTATCGGTGCTGATGTTGAGCTCGACCGTATAACTCGAATCGTCGTCGCCCTTATGGACGTCGATAATGCCGGTGTCTGCTTCTTCGCGTTGTTCATCCGTGAGTGCGGAACTGTCGGTGATGAGTGTATCGACGCCAAGAGCACTCTCGTAATCGCTCATGTCCACGCGAAGTTTCTCTGCGCGGATTACAAGCGATTCTGCGTTAATTTCAGTATAATCGCCAACAGTGGCCGCAATTTCATTGTTGCTGTAAATCAGTGCAAATGCCGCTCCAATGCCAACAGATGCTCCCTTACTGACGCTGATACCGCCAGCACGAAGCGCAAGCTTACTCTTGTCACTTGCCGTAAACGATATGCGTGAGCCGGAAAGTTCGGCATGCTGGGCGGCTGTGCCGCTCGCAATGTTAACGCCCGTCTTGGCGTTGCTTACGATGATTGCAATTGCGCCGCCGATGCTAAAGTTGCCACCGGAACCACTGACTGCGCCCGCCAGTGCCTGCGCGCCAAGGTATCCCTTGTAATCGCCGTCCATATTTTGTGTCAGTTCGGCTGAAGCGGACAGATCGCCGTCCGACTGTAGGTTGGCGTCGCTCGAAATCGAGACCGCCGCCTCATTGTTGTTGACGCTGACGGCGACGCCTGCCGCGATGGCGTTACTGTTGCTCGCAAGGCTCATCGCTACACCGGTGCCGAGAGCGCGGAAGTTTCCGTCGTTATCCGCGAGGATCGAAATCGCGCTGGCTTCGAGACTACCGGATATATTGACAGTTGCCTTATGATTCGTGATGTTGATGCCAACGGCCGCCGCTACCTGATAGCTCTGGCTCTGGGAGGATGACCCGCCGCCGACCGTGCTGCCCGTCAGGCTGGATGCGTTGGTCGTGCCAGTACTCGTAGTACCGCTCGTTGCGTCCGCTCCAGTCGCAGTAACGTTCTGCGAGCGGAGCGCATTGGATGAAAGCGAAAGGTTGTTCCCTGTGCTGCTGCCGCTGCTTGAACTGTTGCCGCTCAGATTGCTGTTGATGCCGGATGCGGTGGAATTGTTTGTATTATTCGTATTTCCGGTGGTTGTTGAGCTTCCGTCAAAGTAACTACCGGAGAGTAGATTGTTAGCTTTGGTCTCAAAGCTGTCCACGCTCTTAGTAAATTTATTCAGATACCGATCGATATCAGCGCCGACCGCCGTAGCGATAGCCTTACTTTCGTCTTCGTCATAGGTGTACGAAACGATGCGTGCCTTTCCACTGATCGTCGCCGTGCCGGCAAAGCCCGCAATCACGTCGGAGGACGGAATATTGACGCAGACCGCCGCGCCGACCGCCGTGGAGCTTCCGGCAGAAAATCCACTTGCCTGCGCTAGTGTATCGCCGGATTGCTTCGCCTGAATCAGCAGGTTTACGCTGTCGGTCACAACATCGTTGCCATCTTCGTCCTGTTCGGTGATTTCAATTGTATTGCCGCCGGTGGTTATTACGTTGGTATTCTTTCCAATATAAGCCTGAATCGTATTGAATATCAGGTTGACTGCTGCGGACGCGTCGAGTGAGATATCTTTTGTAGAAGACGAAGAAGCGCTCGTGCTGGTCGTGTCCGTTGTCGTGGTGCTGCTCGAGGACGAATCGTCGCCTGCCAGAGGGTCGCTACCGCTGACGGAGATTGTCTCTCCGTCATGCACGCCGTTTGCAGTGATGGAAATCGTACCTGCCTTGACGTTTCGCCATTCACCGATACTCGCGCTTACATCCATGTATCCGTAGGTAAGCGAGAACGCTGCGCCGACGCCGACCGTCTTGCCGGAGCTCGTTTTAGCAGTCTCGGTCTGCGTGGTGGTGGTCGTCGTACCGTCCGCCACCTTGGTGTAGTACGCTTTCACGCTGACGTTTGCGTCGGGCATGATGAAAAGGTAGACGTCCGCACCGCTTACGACCACGGAGCTGTCTTTAACGGTCATCACCTTTTCGTAATCGGTGCCTTCATATGTATAGGTATATAAGACTTTGTCGAGCGTATATCCTGTGACGCTGTATACGGATACCTGAACGGTATCGCCCCACTTCGCTTCGTCAGACGCTCGTACATCGACCTCGTTGCGCGAGGGCGTTGGCGCAGTCGCGCTCGACGAGTCACGGAAGGATGTCAGTGTCGTGACCGTATGTGGATTTTCAACAAAGTCAACACTTGCAACGGCTTTAGTTCCGTCCTTGATATCATCAGGCAGGTCAAACGTAAAGTTGTATGCATAATCTTCGCCGGAGACCGCGGTGATAGCTGTAGTGAGTGATACCGTTTCTTCCGTATCCGGGTCCCCACCCGTACCTGGTGTCACCTTGGTATAAGTAATGGTGACGCTTGTCGCCGTAACATCATAGCCTTCGTCGGCCACAAGCTTGATTGTATAATGTCCTGTACTTACCATCGTCGGGGTTGCGCTTCCTCCATTTGCGGAGAGCGAAACTTCGCCGGTCGTTCCGACGGTCTCGGTTCTGCGGTCCGTGGTGACGCTGCCGTTTGAAGCGTCGCTTCCACTGCCCGCGGAGAGGTTCTTGTCGGCCATGCCGTCGCTGCCCACGGAACTGGACGCTGTGGTTTCTTCATTTTGCCGGGATACGGCGTTGATTACGACGTCACCCGAAACGGTGATATCGTAATCCATAGGATGCGCGTCTGCCCAGTCCGTATCGGCACTCAGCACATATGCACTGGTATCCCCTTTGATCACGGCGATAGCCGCGGAGCCTGCGATGCCGACGTTGGAAGCACCTGCGCCCGCGATGGCCTGCGTGACAAACGTATGTGCGGCGAGTTTTTCCTCAGCTTCCAGTTCCACATCAAGGAAAGTCGTCAGCGCGTCGACAGCGGCATTCGTCAGCGCTTTGCCTGCGTTGGCCAGCGCCGCAGTGAGGTTGGACTGTAATGTTTCGCCGATGTTCCCCTGCAAGAATGCCGTCAACTGATCAACATCGACGAGCCCTTCAGTCAACGTATCGAGTAGTTCATCGATCTTGTCGGTAAACAGTGAAGTGATCTTATCGGCTGCGGCATCCTTGAGCTGCGTAATTGTGAGTTCGTCTGCGGTAACGTCCAAACCGAGCAAGCTGATATGTTCTGCAATAGCGTCTTTCGTAGCAGAAATCAGACTGTCCTTGGCCGACGTAAACACATCGAGTACGATGTTCTTCAAATCCGTAAGAAGTGTTGAAGACGTCCCACCCGTACCGGAAGAAGGCATCAATTCGGACAGCAGTTCACCCAGATGTGATTTTAAGAAGTCTAGTATATCCGTCTTTAGTGTCTCTATTGAGTCCGTTTTGACAGTATTCAGAATATCGGTCAGATCACTTGTGATCTCAGTTTTAATCGTGGCCAAAAACTCGTCCGGAGATGCATCCAAAAGTCCCAGCTCGATAAGCTTGTCGTTTATTACGCTCTTGATAGATGTTGGGATGTTCTCCAGCGCCGTCAAGAACGCCTCGATATTATTGTCGACCTTCTCAATGGGATCGCCTTCGATCAACTCTTCCAATCCGGTTCCGGCAAGAAGATCCTTCACGAAATCGCCGATCGTCTCAGCGAGCGCGTCCAGCAGATCGCTGACCGCTTCAGAACCATTTGAATCGTCCGCGAACAGTTCGCTGAGGCCCATAGCCTCCGTCGCTTCCGCGATCAGCTGTTTGATGATATTTGTGATGAAGTTTGTGGATTCGGATTCTTCTTCCTTGGTCGTCTGCGCGGCTTCGTCCTCAATGATGGTGGCGGTAACCTGAAGCGAGCCTGCGGTAATCGCAGCCCAACCAACGTATGCATAATTTGTATATTTGACGATGTTGATCGAGACCGCAACGCCCACGCCAATCTTCGCCTTGGTGGCGCTTGCATTTGCGACCACCTCCGCGTCGGTGCGGTTGAGCGCCTGAACCGTAACGGCTTCGTCTGCCGCAACGGAAATAGCGTCTGTATCGTTGCCGATGTATGCTTCGCTGCAGTTCTTCTGAATGTTAAGTGCAAAGCCCGCCGCGACCTGAATGCTGCCCTCGCTGGTCTGTGACTTCTGGCGATTGCTCGTCAGTGTGCCGATAGAATTACCGTTGGTGTTATTGCTTCCAACGGAACCGGACAGATTTTTCCCGCTGGATAGAGCGCTGTCCGCCTGTGCGTCCGCGTCCGATGAATCGTCTGAGGACCCGTCGTCAGATGCGGCGTCACCACTGTTGCTTGCCGTCGATGAGGTGCCGCCGGAAGGCGAGCCGTTTGCACCCGCGCGGGATGTGGATTTCAATGTTGTCTTGCTCTTGGCGCGCACGGTGATGCTCTTGGCCTGCATGCTGCGATTAATACGCGCGATAGCGCTGTCGTTTACGACCGAAATGGCAAAGCTGCCACCAAGGCCGACATTGCCACCCGCCGCGGATGCGTTCGCCGCCAGCTGCCTAGAGACAGTGTTGGATGCGCTGACCTGCGCGTCGTTCGTGCATTTCAAAATCGTACTGTTGCCGGATGCGGCCGTACCGAGATAAGATTGTATATCAGCGCCGGAAACATGCACAGCGAGGACGGGAGTAGCCGAGATGCCACCCGCAGAGCCAGCCTTCGCGCTCGTAGTTTCGTTAAGCACGTTCGTCGCTGTGATATTGAGCTGGTCCAGGTACAGCGTTCCGCTCGTTGGATTTGTACCGATGCTGAGGAACGACGTACCGTCCGCAACCGCTGCTATTACATCGACGCCAAAGACGCTCACAACGATACCTGCACCGACGCCAGCCGTGCCACCGGTGGTGGTACCGCCAGAAGCGTCCGCAATTGTATCAAACTTAACGTAGGACACCGATTCGATAATCAGGCTGTTGCCTGTATCTGTCGCAATCCCGGTAAAAGTAACGGCGGCCGTATCGTAGATGCGCGCTTTCGTTTTGGCAGAAGCCACATGAATGGTGATCGCGCCGCCGATGCCGATATTCGCATTGGAATATCCTGCCTTTGAGGTCGCCTCGGAAGAAACAGCTGTCTCTTCAGAACCCGAAACGGCGCTGAGATTGATGGAATCAGCAAAGATATATCCGCTCATGATGGAAGCATAGTTCGTGTGCTTCGTTACCGCCACGGTGATGCCCACACCCACGCTCGCTGATTTTCCAGTGGATGAGGTGGTGTCGGTCCCAATGGAGAAGCTGGGATTTACGGTGATTTCCGTTGTTCCTTCTGGTACGGTGAACGTGAACGTACCGTCCGTCTGTTTAACGGCGTTACTGGTCACGCTGGCAGTCCCCTTCTTTATGGTGATGGAGACGGAGTTTGATGTGATGCGGTAACCTGTATTCGGCGTTGCTGTAAATGTAATAACGTCACCCACATCCGCCTTTGAATTCGAACTGGTAACACTTCCGCGTTCGGATGTGTTGATGGTGACACTCAGCGCTTTTGCGGTGATTTCAATGTCGAGCATGTACCCGATCGACGTGCCGCCGACGAATGCTTCCGCCGCAGTGCCCGTGGGTACCGTAAAGCTGTAAGTACCGTCCGAATTGGCAACGGCCGTTGCAGAAAGTTCGATCGCCTCGTCGCCCATGGCGTCAAGGAATTGTACCGTAAGGCTTGTAATTTTATAGCCCTTCGTTGCGCCCGCAGCGGAGATACTGACGGTGACGGTGTCGCCTAAGTCGGCTTTCGTGTCAGAGAGTGAAACATAGGTACCCGCCGCAGTCTGTTCCTCCGTGGATACATCTTCGCCCGTAATAGTTGTCGTATCAATTGTAACGTCAAACGCCTTGGTTTCAAACGTCACATTAATGGTCATTTGCGTGCCGCTCTTGCTCGCGGGCATCGTAAAGGAATATACGCCGTTTTCCAGCACGACCGAAGCAGTGTCGCTAGCCACCGCTGTGCCGGAAAGATCGGTATAGGAAAGGAACACGGAGCTGATCTTGTACCCGGCGGCTGCTTCCGCAGTAAATTGCACAGTGTCTCCGGCTTTGGCGGTATAGACTATCGACTCCGTCGTCGTATCTGTTGTTTCGCTCTGAACGATCGTAGCCGTGCCATTCGTTGTCTCCGCGACGACGACCTCTCGCGTATCCTCGACAAACACTGCGCTGATGACGACGCTTGTTCCGGCCTTAATATCCGTAAGATCGTCGAGCTTGAAGAAATAGTTACCCTTGCCGTCCGCAGTAAGGTTCACAGTAACGGTACTATCTTCCGAACCAGCTGTCGTTTTTGTATAGGAATAGGTTATAGCATACGTGGTCGTCTCCGGCGTCGTGCCCTCAGCGGCCGTGGTCGTGCTGTTAAGTTTATACCCGGTCTGTGGCGTCACCGTAAAGGCATATGTTTTCGTAGTAAGGGAGGATGCACTGCTCGCAAAATTAATAGTACCATTCGTCGTGCCACTGATCATCACCGTGTTTTCGGTACCCGATAAATAAGTTCCGGGAACGGTAACGCTCGTGCCAGCGGTGCTTCCAGCCGACAGAACAAAAGTCGGGCTTAGCAAAAGCTCTGTGCCCTGTTTATATCCGCCCTCGAGGGACAAGAATTCCAAATAGACGTAACCGTCAACCAGTGTAAGCGTGGCAGTGCCCGCCGTGCCGTCCTCTTTTGTATAAGTCATCGACACGCCGGTCTGTCCTGCGGCGTCCTTGGCAAGCTCATAACCAGGCGCGGCGGCAACAAGGAACGCGTACTTGGTGTAAACACCGGATTCGTCCTTTGTGCTCTTGCTCTCCGCATCGGCCGTGAATCCAATAGACCCGTTGACGGAGTCGCTGATATAAATCATGCAGTCCTTGCCTGCCACCCACTGTGCGCCGGTGGTTGCAACAGCGCCCGCATTGGTTGTGCCGGGGATGTCCGTATTATCCTGTTCCGCTTTCTCTGACCCGTCTGTCGCATCGGCAGTTGCCACAGAGGTTGTAGTACCGTCCGCCACCACGTTGAGCGTGACCGCACGCACTGTTCCAGTGGTATCGATTAAAGCATTATTGGTATTGACGACAATCGCTACGGAAAGCGCGCCAGTCAACTGAACTGAGGAGTTGGACGTCTTAGTTCCCGTGTTCTGCGCAGTGCTTCCGCTCTCAATTGCTTCCCACTCGGCAGAAAGTGTAATCTTCTTCGAGCTGTCGACGTCTGACGGCATGGCGAAAATAAACTCACCGTTTTCGTTCGCGCTCACAACGATCACCGCTTCACCGGTGGTGGCAGGTGTTGTGCTCGTATCGCTCTTCGTATATATGATCTTCAGCGTGCCTTCTTTAAGCTGATAATCGGCGGAAGGATTGATCGTGATCTTTACACTCTTGCCAACATCCACTTTCGTTACGTCGGTTAGTATGGACCCGCCTTCGCTTTGGCTCGTTTCAATCGTGATTGCGTCTGCCGAGGCAGAATCCTCGGTAGCAAGGTTTTCATCCGTCGCTTCCGCGCCACTCGTGCCTTCGTCGAACAGATCGGTAAGGCCGAGATCGTCCTCTTCCTGTTCACCCATTGGGTCTGCGGACGAGTCATCGCCGGTGTCGTCGCTACCCGTGAATGTGCCGTCCTCATCGAAGAGGCTGGCATACTCGGTTTCTGTCACGCCAAGATCCGCGGCCGTTTTGCGTTCGAACGTGACGACAACGGAGACGTCGGACGCTGGCATGGTGAATGTATAATTACCGTTCGCGTCGCCTGTCATGCCGACCGTCGAATAAGCTGCCGCGCCTTCAGGTAGGTACTTGACGTAGGCCTGCGCAACCTTATAACCCTTGTTGGGTGTTACGGTTACGGCGATCACGTCGTCCTCATTAGCCTTGCTCAGCGCAGAGACGGTTCCGTTCGTGGTCGAGGGAATCGTGATGGCAAAATCTTTTCCTTCAATGGACTGTGTGATGAGTCCAAGTTTCGTACCGAGTGAAGTGCCGACTTTTTGAATCAACGAAACGATCGTGGTCTTGATCGTACTCAGCGTGCTCTGTTCGCCGTTTTCCTCAGTGCCTGTATCTTCAGGTGCTGCCGAAAGCGCTTCAGTCGTGGCGTTTTCCACGGAAACCGAGTTCACACTGACGCTTCCGTTTTCTGCGCTTACGGTCGCATTGCCAACGATTGCAGCGGACACATCGGCAACACCAACGCCTACGGCGAAGTAGCCGCTGATGGTCCCGGCGGCGCTCGCTCCGCGGTTGGCCTTTGTATTCATTTCAGTCGTTGCTTTGGCCGAAAGTTGGATGTTGCCGTTTGTTGAAACGACGGATGTGCTGCCGACCGTGTCGTCCCCAACGATCACGTGGCAGTCAACGACCGCAACGGAGATGGCCAGTGTTACCGGCAATATTCCGGTGGTGGCAGTTGTGTTGATATCAACGTTGGATTCGGCGTTGAGATAAATATCGCCGCCTGCTTCCACAGTGCCGGTTACGATCACATTGACATCGGTCACGGCGATGGAGAGCGACAGCGGTACGTTAAGCGTCCCCAGGCTTGCGCCGGTAACGGAGAACTTGATCGTGCTCGAAGCGGCTGCATAAACCGATCCTCCGGCAATCACGACACCGGAAATATTGATGTCGGCATTGCCGACCTTCACGTTAAGGAAGTTCAGGTCGTCCAGCAAATTGGACCCGTCATTGAGGCCGTCGACGGTCAGGTCCAATAGTGAACGGGTCTGTGATGTTGCGGCCTTCATGTTCACGCTGCCTCCAGCGTGAATCGAGCCACTGATGTTGACCTCGGAACCGGCGCTGCAATCGAAGAAGCTACCGGAAGCGCTTGTACTCAAGCCGAGATCGTCGAGCACCTGCGGCGTGGAAACATCAAATAGTATATCATCGTCGGAAGCATCGAAGATTACGTCGCCGGTTGTCTCAATGTCCCCAAGCACGAGAATGTCCTTCGCGGTCACTTGCAGGTTTGCCGCGAAAAGCTCGATGCCGTCGTCCGTAGCCTGAATCGTAATCGTATCGCCGGTCAGTTTGATGCTGGCCGCCGCCGCCTGCAGTAAGCGAACCGAGAGATCGCCGTCACCATTAATGGTGAAGTTGGTCAGCATTCCGCCACCGCTGATAACAAAGTCGATGATTTCATCATCAGCAGCACTGTACATATAATTGAAGAAACTCCCACCAATCAGATTAAAAACATAGCCGCTTCCGTTAGGTGTCGCATCCGATAGTGTCAGTGTCTGCGTCTGCTTGTTGGCAAGCGCGTCGGTGTACGTCTCAAATCCGCGGCTTATAATCTGGATGATGTCGTTTTCATTCTCAAGGTCAATCGTGGTCACGCCGCTTGCTTCGTCGACGGTTATTCCGGACGCGGGCGTCTCTGTATCCTTCAGGGTTCCAGTGAGGTTCAGCCGATCCATTTCAGGGCTGTCGTCCGTATCGTTGTTGCCGTACACGTTTAGCTCGTCAATGGTATTTGCGGACTGCGTGTCGACGTTGACAACATCGCATCCTTCGCCTGCGTAGACGGTTACCGTAGTCTGGCTGTCGGCATCGAACTCGTCGCCGCCCGTAATTGAGATTGTGTCGTCGCCGTCGTCACCGTGGACATATACGTTGGCTGCGGAACCGGCAGTTACGGAGATGGCGTCCTGACCATCACCGCCGTAAATAGAAACAGCAGCCTCTCCGTCATCGCCCATCGTACCTTGTTGCCCCTCGGCAGTCACCTGTATGGTATCGTCCTCGGTAGTTCCGTAAATCTTGACTTCGGGGCTGTCACCATCCGTGGTACTCTGTACTTTAACGGTGCTGTTGAGGGAGAGGTACAACCCGGCCAGTAACACATCGATATCGTCGATGATAATATTGCCCTCGATCTGGACACCGCCGGAAGACTCCGTCAGACTGTCGCCCGCGTCGGACGCGACGATGTTAAGAACGAAATCTTCAGGAATAATGTATTCGTCCGCAGGCAACTCTTCAACAGTATCGACCGTACCGAGCACGTTTCCTTCGGAATCCATATAGGTGGTCGTCGTCGTGGCCGTCCGGTTCATTACACTGCTGATTATAATATCACCGCTGTAGACACCAGCGTCGACAGTGATCGTGATACTCTTGGTGTCGGCTTCAATTTTTTCCAGCGCATCATCAACCGCTTTTTGAATTGCGTTGCGCGCCTCAGAATTTGTAACCGAAGTTGTTTTGCTCTCATCGATCGTAGCTTTATTGGCTTCGACGTCGAAAGCTTCCTTTGTCGATTCACCGCCATCGGTATTTGCGGTGTCTTCGACTATAACATCATTGTCAAAGGTCATCTCCTCCTGCTCACTCTCAGTACTATTTTCGAGTGCGTCTTCGGAGTCTGGCCCTTCGAGTATTTCAGTAATCTGCGCCTGTCCCGGGTCGGCCGCCACTTCAGTCGTCGTGATATCGGAACTACCGCTGTCCTCATCGGTCTCGCTTGTTTCCGCCAGAGCGTACTTGTTCCACGGTAAAACAAAAACCATCAGACACACAAGAAACAATGCGAACAAAGCTCGCATCCATTTTTTGTGTATTGATCGCCTGATGGTCTGCCAAATCAAGGCATTTTCCTTTTCCGACCTACTGGCCTGTCCAGATGCTCAAATATCGATATAGATTTATTTGATGATGAAATGATACACTGTAACAATTATAGTTATATCAAAAGCACCGAACAAAATCAATATGTATCAGGCAAATTGTATATATTTATTTTTAGATCGGCACAAAACCGCAGGATGAAGCGTCTTTAGCCTAAAAAACCCTTGCCTTTAGTAACGTGAATTATGTTTCCAAAATTATTTTAACCGATGTAATAGTGGCTGAACCACTATAAATTCAGGCATTTTAGAATGCTTTGGGCAGGCAAATGCCTGCCCACTTTTGTTTATTCGGCGGGAAGCTCGACACCGAGTTGTTCCAGAATTTCCTGTGCGGACGTAATAATCGTCTCATCCTCACCCATATAAAGGGAGGCCAGAAGGTCTGTCGCGGCTGCTTCATAATCTTCCAGCTGCAGGGAACATATAGCGCGATTGTAGTAGCATTCCTGCAGTAGGTAATCATTTTCGATTGCCGTAGTATATGCGCCCCGCGCTCCTTCGTAGTCCCCGGTTAGCAAGCATCCGGTAGCAATATAATAGAAGTTCTCGGTCAGTTCGGGGTTTGCTTCGGCACTTTGCCTTAGGTATTTGACCGCCGACTCATATTCTCCCTGCTGCATTTCAGAGAGGCCCATCCGTTGCAGGCATTCGGCGTCATTCGTTTCCCAGAGTGCCTCTGCTTGTTCACCGTACAGCAAGGTGTTTTCATAGTCGCCCTGCATATAGGTGCACAGCGTTAATTGCACGTAACAATCCGCCGCATCCGGGTAACCCAAATCGATTGCTTCGAGCATGTCGGCCTGCGCTCCCGCGTAGTCTTCCTGCCCCATCAGGGACGCGCCGCGCAGGTAGTGGATAGAGCCGTCCGGATCCTCATTGTCTTCCAGATAGATTGTCAGGTAGCGATTACCCAATTCAAAATCGCCATTTAGTAGCGCCGCACGTGCAACATTTATACAGTCTTCCGCGCTCTTTGTGAGCTGATATGCCGCAAGATACTCGCTGAGCGCGTTGTTATATTGTTCCATGCTTTCATAAAGATTACCAAGCAGGGTACGATTGTCCGTATCGTTTGGCACAAGCTTCAGGTACGCGTCAATCTGTGTCGCCGATTCCTCGTACTGTCCCTGCTCATAATATATCTGCGCAAGCAGAAGGTTTGCAAGCGCCAGAGTGTCGTCGTAATCCAACGCCTTGAGATAGCACGCCTCAGAGTTTTCAAAATCACCATTTAGCACATAAGCGGAACCGAGTTTAAGCTCCAGGGTTGCAAGTGCGTCCGTATCGTCCGTATCCGTCGCGTTAATGCTGTCTTCATACAGCACCGCCGCCTCCGCGTAATCGCCACGCCCAACGTACATCGATGCGACCTGCTCAAATTCCTCTGCCGTTTCCGGCTGCCTGCCTATCTTGCTTAGCAGCATCCGTACACGCTCCATTGTGGGCGCGGACAGATATGCGCTGTCATCGGACAGTAATAGATACGCGCTTTCCGCGGTGCTCTCGGAAATCGTCACGTTTGCCGTTGGATTCACGATTCGTGTGAGTAAATAAAGCGCGGTCGACAAAACCATGGCGAACGCAAGCATGATCGCTAAAACACGTTGCATGAATTTGCGCCATGCGAAATTTTTCTTTTTTGTTTGTTCTTTAATCTGCTCCATAGACTTGTCGTTCCAACCCTAAAGCTGTTAAGCATTCTTGCCGCTCAACAATACCATAAAGCACGAAAATATGCAAAATCAAATATACAGATCGAGGAATCACCTGACAGTTTCCAGATCAGCCGATCATTCAGCTTTCACACCCTGCGCATCGTAGGAAACGGATTCGACACTTTCCACGAGAAAATTAGAATCCGTACCACCTGTATTTCGTGTAGTATATGGCATTGCACCTTTAAGTTTGCCAGGCACACGGCAGTTTTGAAATAAAAGGTCTTTCGCTTTGGCACAAGGGCGAATTCGTGCACGGTTAAAAGGGGAAAACGCATTTCTGAGATTGTTTGTGCATCCATCTCTGCTAATAAATCGACCATCATATGAAGTTTAGCGCAGCTTAATCGCATAGCGGTCGCCACCGGTATTATATTTGATTGAGTTGATTGAGCATCGTAGTAGAAAAACAATTCGTTCGCATTGAGCTCCACAAGGCGTGGACTTTGGGACAAAAGTGCATCCTGCAATAAATACCAGGAAACCTGTCCGCTCTGCGCGGGTGTGAGGCGCAAGGCGGCCACTTGAGGAAAAGTATCATGCGAATATATACGATGAAGGGCAGGTGAAAATTCTAATGCATGGTCTAAAAGGAACTGCTCTCGAAACAGAAGTTTTGTTAGCTTTGTTTCTCGTTCTCCGACGTGGTGAAGTGCTTGGCGTTATCCGGTATCGCTTGGCTTTACCTTAGCAAAGTCCTTAGCAGAACTGAAATCTAAATAAAAAAGGCGCACGATTAAAAATGTGCAAAAGAAAAAGCCCCTATAAATAGGGACTTTTTTGGCGGAGAGAAAGGGATTCGAACCCTTGATACGGTTCCCCGTATACACGATTTCCAGCTATAAATTGATGATATCTGATATTGCAAAATACCGCTATTTCTCTGGTGTTTTGGACATCGCAACACAGTAAACCACTTGTCAATATCAGCAAATATGTATACGCATGCTTAGCAAAAATCTTAGCAAGCTGAGTCAGGCAACTATTGGGATGCATAACACTATGTAGTTTATATGCTGCAAAAATTCGTTTGCATATTTCAAGTAAATTCTTAATAAAGCTTATCACACGACTAATACTTATATGCTTTTTTATACCACATAATTTTCTCTTCTGCGGTTTTAAGTTTATCGTTAAGATACTTAATACTTTTTAGTCTTTCCTTATCTTCCTCTTGTAAAGCATCAATCTTATTGTCATAAATACAAAGTCGTTGTTTGCAAGAGGACAAAATTTCATTTGCGCGATCGTATTTGTTTTTAATTGCTATATACTTTTTATATCGCTTCAAAGTTAAAATTCTAATTACATGGGAAGCAATAAACCAATTGAGAGTTGAAAGTAATACTATTGCTATAGCTTGAGCATCCACACTATTTTCTAATAATGCTTTTATCCATAGAATTGTTAAAACACCTGTTACCATCGTTGCTATAAAAGCCGCCATGTTTAATAGATTTATCGTCCTTTTCTTGATTTGTTTCATCGCGTTCATTTGCTTTGTGACTTCAACGAGCTGTTGTGATAATATATTATATTGACTTCTATTCTTTTCCTCCTTCTTCGATTGCTGTGCTAGTTTCAAATGTTCTGCAATATCTTTTCCCTTTCTGTCTTCATTTATCTGCAATTCTATAATGGATAAAATCTCTTTATTTGCGATTTCAATTGCCGCGTTAACAAACACATCAATTTGAAATTTAATTTTTTGACGGATTGCGGTTGGTGCAAATCTCAACGCTTTCTGATAATCAGCTGCAATCTCATTATTCCCATATGGCAATAATTTTAAATTTTTGGTATTCGCCAACACTTTTCCCCACCAGGCACGGTAGTCCTTTGGGTATTCATCCAGATGACGATCAAAGTATTCAACTGCAAACTTATATTCGCCACTACTAAGATGAAGCATGGCACGTTCAAATAATCTATCTTTATAAGCCAAGCCATGCAGATGCTCATCATTGAAATTTTGAATGGGTTGTTTTGTGCCACAGTATTCACAGGTTCCAATATTTGATTTGCTATCAATATTTAGATTACCGCCACAAGCTTTACACCGATATAACATATTTCCCCCAATTATTATTGATTATCGATTCCTTAAATATCCAGCAACTCAAGTCGCCATCGTTCAATTTGATTTTTATCAAAGCTTCTATTCCTCGACCAGCGTCAATAATCCTTAAAGAACTTGATGCTTTTTTGTTGCTCCCGGTCCCGGTCCTTTTTGCATCAAAACCTTTACAGAATATCAAGTCGACAAGCTCCGTTTTACTTCCTGTCCATGATTTGATTAGCTAAAATTATGTTAGAAAAAAACACCCACCCGCAGCGGTAAAACAACATCATACTGTTTATCTGTAATCATCTTTTTTCCCTCCTCCGGGTCTCAAATCTCTCTATGCAGTAATACCGAATTGAGCCTCAGCTATTTTATTTAGCCGTGCAGCGATGATAGGAAACTCGCAATTCAAGTCGAGTGT
Source organism: Christensenellaceae bacterium (assembly GCA_963665515.1). Classification (GTDB taxonomy): domain Bacteria; phylum Bacillota; class Clostridia; order Christensenellales; family CAG-138; genus UBA7703. The sequence continues at coordinate 2,434,659 of OY762278.1, read as the reverse complement.
CCTTACGCTGATTTTATTACCACTCATCCGATATTCATTGTCTGGCTGTATTGTTTCATCGGTTTTGGCATATAGAAGCATTCCTGATACCTTATGTGGTTTCTCTCCAAATTCGGAGTCTCTGTTCTTTACATAGGTAAATATCTGATACAGGTTGCCGGAATGAAGCGTATGTACATTATATTGTACCTGTGTGGTATGAGAATAATACTTTGCGTCAATAATAAGTACTTCGTTTCCGTGTGAAATTGTAATGTCACTCTGCATCTTGGGGAGCATCGTACCGATTCCGTCATCCAAGGCCCACGGAATTTGCGATGCGCTCACACTTAATTCAGGAAACTTCTTGCTATAGTATTCCAATATAAACTTCTCATATAAACGGGACATCCTCTGCTCATCAATAAAAGAAGCCAGCTTGTATACGCCCTTTTCCGTTGTCAAAAGCATTCCTTCCAGAATTAGCTGACAGATACTGATGAGCATACGATAAGTCTGATTATTTCTCTGGAAACGAATTGACGACCATCGGATTGATGCCGGTTCTATGGCATCAATATTTGAGAAAAATAGCATTTCTTTTTTAAGCGCGTTCTTATACTCTGCATCGACTTTTGAATAATGGAGTAAAAACATAACTGTGGTTTTTATGATTTGGTTCAGAAGATTGTTTTCCGACAGGTCGTCGTACTCGCAAGAGAGAATTTGTTGTCGTGCAATCTTGCTTTTGATAGTGCCCAATATATCGATTTTTCCCCGCATGACCGCCATGTTTTCTCTTCTGTTCAAATACTCACGGTACAAACCTTGCTTCAGCTGTTGACCGATTCCTTTTGCGAGAATTGCGGCAAAAAGGTTATGCATATCCTCAAATTCCTCAGTCGCCACATCTTCAAAATTCGATTGATTCAATGTCGTAAAGGCATATGAAAGCATATAATATATATTTTTTATGAAAATGCTCTTGTTTTTAATCACTGGAATACACCATGCAAAATGTTCTCCCAGCGCTGTAGTTTTCCGCTATCGTCAAACCAATATTCACTCAGCATCGGAAGGATGTCATAATCAACGACGGAGTGTAACCATTCATCCGAATAATTAGAGTGCCCGCAGAAATAACTATGTCCAATACAGAAGCCTTTTCCCAAAGACTTATCAAGCGAAATTTCTTTATTCAATTCTTTTACTTTGACAATAAGCTCATCAAATGTTTCATTGTTCAAGGAATCTTGGTATTTTATAAAGCCGTCAGAATCAAACCCTGGTTCGATTTCAAAAAAACTAAAACGACGACGAAGTGCATAATCGATCATGGCGAGGCTACGATCAGCGGTATTCATCATTCCAATGATGTATATGTTTTCTGGCACTGCAAAAGTGAGGCCATTATACGCGAGGGTTGCTTTTGTGCCACGGTAATCATGTTCAATCAGCATAAGTAGTTCTCCAAAGATTTTACTCATATTACCGCGATTGATTTCATCAATTATAAAGAAGAAGTTATCGTCTGGTTGATTTGAAGCTTTCTGGCAAAACCGATAAAAGATGCCGTATTTCAATTCAAAACTATCATTTACAGGTTTGTAACCCATCATAAAATCTTCATACGAGTAATTTTGGTGGAATTGGACAAATTCGATGCGGTTTTCATTCATTCCCCCAATCATCGAATATGCAAGTCGCTTTGCTGCAAAAGTTTTTCCGACACCGGGTGCACCCTGCAGAATGATGTTTTTTTTGTTTTCTAGAACAGAACGAAGGATATCATAATGGCTCTCGGCCATGTATACCTCACTAAGAAAGTCCGCCTTATCGTATTTTTTTGTATCAATTTCCTGAACAAGTGGGTTCTCATCCCGAATTACATCGATGATAAAATCGTATTCGCCCTTTGTGAGCTTAAACAAACTACCTTGCGAATTGTTGAAGTATTCAAGGTTTTCAAGCTCGGAATAGCTTTTTAAGGTTTGATAATCAATCGGTGTTGAAAGTCCTTCTATTTTTTCAAAATAAATCCGCATACCATCTTGTTCCGAGCTAACCTTTCCGATCGCAACAATCTGTTTAACTGGACTCGATTCATAACCAATTATCATATCTCCAACTTTTGCATCCAAAAAGTTTTGGAAAATACGACGTTTATTGCCATTGTCATTGTACAGTGTATATGATTGTGCTTCTCCACCAGCAATATCCGAAAAACTCCAAATTTTCGGATTTGCATTCAGCCACCAATAGCCACATTGTTCATTTGTATCGCCAAGAAGCTCTATAACAGTTAAGCCGAAATATGGTTTAAGAATTAATTCCTCAAATAACGGCTTGTCATCAATCTTTATGCAAGTTGAATTGTCATTGGGTGTCCACCACTTTTTTACGCCATTATAAGGGTCTTGTGTTTTTGGCAATTTTATAATCTTGTATGGCCGTTCATACCAAGCATTCTTTATTTCGGGATTCTCTACAGCATCGTTGCTTGTAATTTGGCCTAAAAGTTGAATTTCGCTTCCATAACATAAGTAGAAATAATCGCCTTTTTTTATGGAATAAGTGAATAACTCGCCCTGTGACACTTTTGATGTAGCTTTTGCATTAGTTAGACTATTAACAGCAATAACTCTGCGATCTAAAAGAATTTGTTTGATTTCATCGGAAATGCCAGTGTTGTGGGTTCCGTGGCTAATTTTCCAAATTGCGGGAGATGGGTCAGCGTAGAGCGAAACATCAGTCATATCGATTCTATCAATAGCAGCTGATAATTCATCGCGAAGTTTCCAAATATAGCTACCAGAGTCATTTTTATCAACATTGCGACCAACATACAGAATTGGCCACAAGCGAGCGTTTTCTTCGTCTCTGTCCATTACAGGGCAACCGGTTTTTTCAGCAACACGACGTGCCAAAGAAGAGGAACCGCTGTTATAAAAATTTTTAGTTTCGCCGTATTTAATGGAGAGTTGGGTGCAAGTAGCCTGCCCGCCATAGTCCTTCATGCGCTTCATGATTTCAAGGCTTCCAGTCGTAAATACATCGGGGTCATTAAGAAGTTCTACCCACTCATCGACAGAAATGTTCGGCATGTAATCTGTCGGGAACCAGTCGTCAGTGGCTACGGATTCCTTCTGCAAAAAGTAGCGGCCTATGTAAAAACCGACATCGATTGTAAGCGTTCTGTATTCCGGGTCTGGATAGCAATCGTCCGTAAGCTGGGATTTGAGTAGACTTACGAGTTCTTCATCCTTCTTGATTTCCGCACACAGCTCATCATAAAAGCTATAGAAATTGCGCAGATTGTCCGCATATGCGCCTTTCTTGAATCGATAATCACTGCCGAGCTCATCTGCGGCGGTTTTTATCTCGCCGTATTTATAAATATAATATTTGTCGGGATAACGCAGCCATAAGTAAGTGCTGACGGCATTTTCGTACTGATAATGCTGTCCCGCTCCGTTGCCATACTTTTCGAGGAGAATGGATGACTGGTCTTTAAAATCTGTAATTCTGGTAACGACGTCCTTGCTTTCATCGAACAGAGCAATGAACATCGCTCGCACTTCTTCAGGAGCCATTTCCGCAAATTTCTCTATCATTCGCGCCGGAAAGTTATTCATGGACGCGAGCAGATTATATGTTTTTGACAGGGAGAGAGTCAGCATGGCTGCAAAATTCACTGCATTCACATCCCAATTGTCCTGAAAGAACTTAACTGCTTCCCACTTGTATTTCTCGTTTCCCCATTGGGTAGAAACGAAATTCTGCTTGTATTTTACAAGCACGTCCTGCAAACGTAATTTCTCAAACATGATACCCCTCCTTTTGTGCGCCATCTAAAAAGTCCGACAAGTTTGTTATCGAAGCAACAAAGTTGCTGAGCGTTTTCTGATGTTGTGGATTTGTTACCGCGTCAACAAGTATTTCTGCTTCGCGTTTAACTGCCGCAACCTTTGCTTTAAGTGTATCAAAATTCATTTTTCTATCTTCGAAGTAATGTTTATTGCAAATTAGAGATACTTTATATTTCCCTTGTTTGATGCAGCTCTCAAAATCAAATCAATAGAATTGAGCTGAAAACTATGAATGCAATCCCACTGCACACAAACAAAACAGACGTAAGACAACCGCTCTTTGACGGTGGCCTACTTCCACCGCTTCTTTTGCTTTCGTCTACTGACTGCATATAATGGACATAGCCGTCGATACCTTTGCCAAAATAGCCATAATCGTCAGACATCCATTCACACCTCTATTACCAAAAAGCTCTTCTCAAGCATCATGCGACCATCGCGTTTCTATTAATATTCTCAATCGCCATTCTGATACTCATGAATTTAGACGCATCGTCAAATAAATCGCTAATGCTGCCTCTGTCGGTAAACGGGCTATCCTGCAGCACTGACAAGTCTTTCATCAGCCCATTTTTGATAATATAATTGACCACCTGACGAACGAAATACATTTGTTGGCTATCCAGTTCAGCATCATTCAGAAAACTTGAAAATGCTTCGTTGGCCGCTTGCCTTGATAGCCCGACGATGGAGCGCACAAGTTCGCCCAATGGCGTTTTACCATACTGGGCGTCGTATTGTTCTTTCGTGCCAAGCTCCTTCCACAAGATACCCTCTAGCTCTATCAGGTCTTTTTCGGTTAGCGGTCGGTTACTTTTTAGCTTTGCAACCGCCGGAATATCTTGATGTTGGAGAATATAATATTGAACCTTCTGTTTGTAATTTGCCAGATCGTCATTCTCAAGTTCAGATTCATTCCAATCCATTGACAAAATATTATCCGTGAAATGCGTGTCGTAACGAATCCGTTCGTCCTCAGGTATAAACTTTATCAGGTCCCGCAAATTCTCACGCACTTCCTCAAAATCCGCAACACCTGCTCGCTCCAAGTATCCGTTATGTATAATCTGTTCGATCAACTCTTGTTGCTTTGCGATAGCCGGTATATTCCCATACTTAGCCAATGAAGAAGCCTTTTTCACAATATCGTTTTTCGTGCGTGTTGCATTCTTCCCGGTCAATGATGCAAGCTCAAGCTGATAGATCGCCATGTCAAATCTGACCGCCGAAACCTCGCCTTTCGTCGGCGACACCAGCGGCGCTATATGTTCGGCAATTTGGAGAGTGTTTTCATAGGTCAGAACGCTGAAATCATCTATGGTTTGGTATTTGTCAATCATCCTCAGGTGCTGTTTTACGGCAAAATTATTCCTGGGTAGATCTGTGATATGTTCTGCCAACTCTCCTGCCAAAGTTTTGCGGTATGCCTTAAGTGAATCCGTTTGAAATGCGATATCCTGCAGCTTATAAACCATTTCAACCTTAATGTTAAATAGGCGTTCCTGCAACGTACAGGTAGTCCCGGCTTCCCTGTTATTACCATGTAGCCGGAAAAACGCAAAATTGCCACACAGATCAAATATATAAAACTGCTGCTTGTCCTCGCCGTCTATTAAACCCTCGCAAAGTCGCGTGCCGCGTCCGATCATCTGCCAAAACTTTGCCCGGCTCATGACCTTCTTAAAAAAGACAAGATTTAATATCTCCGGCACATCGATGCCGGTATCCAGCATATCAACTGAAATAGCGATCTGCGGCAACTTGTCTTTATCCGAGAACTGGTCGATCAAACTCTGGGCGTAATCTGCGTAATTATCGATCACACGCGCGTAGTGTTTTGGATAATCGGGGAACTCCTTGTTCCAGATTTTTAGGATTGCCTCCGCATGGTTGTGATTCTTTGCAAATATGATCGTCTTACCGATTTTTTCACCATAGTCCACCCGCTGTCCGTAATCCATCAGCACATGCAAAGCTTTTTTAATCGTATCCTCATTAAAAATCCAATCGTTCAGCGCGCTAGATTCAATGTTCTCCGGAAAATTCCCATCCTCATCTGTAAAGGTATTCTCATATTCCTCTTGCTCTTCCGGCGAAAGGTCGGCGTATGTAATACCCTCACTCATGAACTTTAGTTTCGTTTCGATCGACACGAAGTCCACAAGAAAACCATCCGGCACAGCCTGAGAAAGCTCATATCCATATGTCGGTACGCCGCTTTCCAAATCGAATATACCATATGTGTTCTTATCAATTTCGTCTTTCGGCGTAGCCGTCAAGCCCACCAGCAACGCATCGAAGTAGGTGAAAATATCCTTGTATTTATTGTATATGCTTCGGTGCGCCTCGTCGACGACGATCAGGTCGAAGTGCCCCGGTGTAAACAGCCGGTCGCCTTCCGCGTTTCGTGTGCCGTCGATGCAGTTCATCATGGTTTGATAGGTGGAAAATACTGCGCGCGCGCTTGCTTCTTCCCTGCCCTCCGTGAGATTGCACAGCGACAGATTCGGCAGCAGGTTGTGGAAGGCACGCTTGGCCTGCGTCACCAACGCATTGCGGTCAGCCAGAAACAGGATGTTCTTTACCCAGCCGTGACGAATCAGCACATCGGCAAGCGATATAACCGTCCTTGTTTTACCGCTGCCGGTCGCCATGACCAGCAATGCCTTTCGCCTGTTGCGCCTGTCAAACGCATCGCAGATTGCCTGAATCGCTTCCTTTTGATAGTAACGATTTGATATGTCGTCGCTGACGCGCACCGCTTTTAACTTGGTGCGGCTTTTCATGATGTTGAATTCTTTTTCCAAATCGCGCTTGGAGTATATGCCGGATACCGTCCGTTCGGGATAGTATTGATCGCTCCAAATACGTGTTTCGTAACCATTGGTCATGAAGATGACCGGTCGCTGGGCAAATTTCTTTTCCAAGTAATCCGCATACAGCACCGCTTGCTGTCTGCCTTTTTCCACATTTACGCTGGTGCGCTTGGCTTCAATCACAGCCAGTGGCAACCCGTTATCGCCAAACAGCACGTAATCCGCCGCGCCCCTGCCGGATTTGTTCGGCATATCCTCTATCGGGTATTCTTCCGCCCAGTTCGATCCGCGCCGCCAGCCTGCATCCTGCAGCATGACGTCGATGTACGCTTTTCGGGTTTGCGCCTCCGTCATGTCCATAGGCTTCACGGTATACCCGTGTTTGAGCTGTTGGACGCGTTTTGCGGTCATGACTTCCTGCTTCGGCAGATTTTCTTTTACAAGCGTCTTGAGGTCGACCGGTTCCTGAGGTGTTGCGGTAACGGGTACGGGCTCCGGTTTCGCTTCCAGCAGCGATTTGTTAAACGTAATCTCCTGATAGTCCGTGCCGTAGCAATACGCAATGAAATCCATGAAGCTATGCAGGTTTTGCAGCGCAAGAACAGCCTGGTCGCGGTTTACGCCTTTTGCATTGTGTGTTGCGTTGTTGCCAGCTCTTCGAAGATAGTCCAGCTTTTGGATCATGCCGCCCGGAAGCAGGTCTTTGAAGTCTTCCGTGCTGATCAGTGTGTTAAGTTTATCGGAATATGGTACTTTGAGCGACCTGTCCACGCTGTAAATCCATTTGACCGCGAACTCCATCGCCGTGCGACATGCGACGGCGCATATTGCGGGCGAAATCGCCAGCACGAGTTCCGCCGAAACCGCTGCGTCGGCAAAGGTTTCAAACTGCGGGTCTTTTGTTAAAAAATCGAAGTTTGTGGGCATGGCGGTCACCTCGCGTCACTAAACATTAAGAGAAAATAATATATAACTGGTTGATCGATAAAAAGCAAGGTATCGTTTTGCTGACGAAAAAGGAAATACGGTTCCGGCTCATCTTCACTTGACAAATCCAGGCTGAATAAAAAGTCTATATTTCTATAAACATCTTTTGTGCCTTTGTATAAAGAATAACTCTCTAGATCATCATCAAAAGGATGCCCAAATCTCTCGAGAACCGTACCCCTTTTTATCTGAGTTCCATAGCAGAACATACCCGTTTTAAATGACCTGCGATTTTCATGCAACTCTTTTAGCTTTTCTGCTTGTTGATTAAGTTTCTTTATTTCGGATCCGGTAGCACAACTCTTTATTTCCATCATCATTTTGCAATCGTGTAGATTATACGTTCCAAATTCGCTTTCCTCTCCACGACGTTGCCAAATGAAATCTGCTTCATTGCTTTGCCAAGTATCGCCACTCTCGAAAACACCGCGATACAGCTTCAGTTCTTTCCCTTTTGTTTTTCTAACTACATCCTTTACAAAATTTTCGCGAGCCGTTCCTTTGCTAGGCGCGTGCGTAATGTTTTCACTAGCTTTATATTGGGCTACTAAAAGCTCTTGATAGTATTGATTTAACTCATCACGCCTAGAATACGGCATTAAAAAATTTCCCCCCTAAAGCATTTTTGCATCAAAGATTTGTAATTGAGTTCCATTTCTTCAAGCGACTGCTTGAGTTGCTTTTTTTGCTCATCAACTTGCTGGACAAAATCGGCAAACTCATTTTGCAGCGTAATTGGTGTAATTGGGATTGAAATATCTTGTAATTCTTGAGCATTAATGTTAGCTTGCCCGACAATAGCTTTGCACATGTCGAAAAGCATTTTTTTACCGAATCCCGAATTTAAATAAGCCGAAATATATTCTGGATTCGCTCCCCCATTCGTCCTAATTCTAATTATGTAGCCAGCAATCATCATAGGAGTATCTTCGTCGAATACCGCTGTTTTACCAACTAGTTCGCGGCTATTCGTACGATTAAAGAGAATATCACCTTTTCGGACAATATATTTCTCGTAATCTTTATCAGGAACATTTATGTATTTTATGTCAGACAGGTCAATATGCCCATCATAAGTAATATTGTTCATTCTTAGATATACATATTGTCCGTTTTCTTCAGCAGGTTTACTAGTGCCATATTTTACATTCGTCACCAGATCTCGAATAGTACCAATCTCCCACCCCATCGGATTCGTCACCGGATCGCCAAACATCTCAATAAACTGCGACTTGATGAGCAAGTCCAGTTTTTCGATTTGCTCTTTGCGCTGTTCGATAAGCGCGGAGGCTTTGTCCAGCGCATCGGCGATTTTTTGTTGGATGGGCAAAGGTGGTAGTGGTATTTTTGCGTCTGTTAAATAGCCTAGCTTGATATATTTTATAACACCGCCAATAGCCTGTTCGCGTAATTTTTCTACATATTTTTCAAGAAAGTAATATAGATATTTAACATCTAGCACCTGTTTGTTTGTGCTTTCTATTATGTAAGTTCTTTGGTACGCGTCGAATTTTCCAGAATAATATTTTACGTTTAAATCTCCATTTCCAGCCACAAGCACGCATTCACAATTATAAGAATAATTGCTAATTTTAAGCGGCTCTTTCGAGCATGTGAAAAAAGGATATTTTCCGTCAACGGAACTGGCATTGGCATCCAGTTTGCCTGTTTTAATTCTTGTATATTTACCTATTGGTTCAAGCAATCTACCCACGCAGCATATCCTCCAGCTCCGCAAGCCCGGCGGCAATCTTCTTCTCCAGCTCATTGATCTCCGCCATGATCTCCAGCGGATGCGGATATTCCTCCTCAACGTAATCGCTCTGCTTATATTTGTTGATGGACAGGTCATAATCGTTGCCGACGATCTCATCCTTGGGCACAAGGAAACTCTGCTCCGTCCGTTCGCGCCCCGCCTCCTGATCAAGCGCATGGAAACGCGCCACGATATCGGGAATATCGCTCTTATCCAACGGCGTGCGCTTGTCGTCCAGGCTGAAACCGTCGCTCTGCATGTCGTAAAACCATACATTGTCGGTCCCGCCCGCGCCGGTCTTCGTAAAGACGATCACCGCCGTGCTGACACCCGCATACGGCTTAAAGACGCCGGACGGCATGGAAATGATCGCCTCAAGCCTGTGATTCTCAACGATCTCTTTGCGGATGCTTTTATGCGCCGTGGACGAGCCGAACAGCACGCCGTCCGGCACAATGGAAGCGCAGCGTCCGCCGGTCCGCAGCATCCTTAAAAAGAGCGCAAGAAAAAGAAGCTCCGTCTTTTTTGTTTTTGTAACTTTAATCAGGTCCGTCGAAACAATATCGTAATCCAGACTGCCTTTAAACGGCGGATTGGCTAAAATCTTCGTGTACTTTTCAATATCGGTATTCTGGTCGGACAAACTATCTTTATAGACGATATTCGGGTTCGTTACGCCGTGGGTCATCATGTTCATCGCTCCAATGCGCAACATGGTACGATCCATGTCGTAGCCGGTGAACATGGTGCTGTCATAATGCGCCTTTGCTTCTTTATTATAAAAAATATCGTCGAAGTGCTGTTCTTTCAGATATTCGCCTGCCGCCACCAAAAAACCACTGGTACCGCAAGCTGGGTCACAGATAGCATCACTCGGCAGCAAATCCAGCAGTTCCACCATCATGCGAATAATGTGTCGCGGCGTGCGGAACTGACCATTGGTGCCCGCCGTGGAGAGCTTGGAGAGCATATACTCATACAAGTCGCCCCTTGCGTCCTGCTTCTTTTCCGACATTTTATCGATCAGCTCGTACATCTCATCCAGCGCGGTAACGATTTTCTCCAGAAGCTGCGGCGTGGGCACCTTGAAAATGGCGTCGCTCATATACTTTGCATACGTACCGCTGGTACCGTTGAGTTCCTTGATAAACGGGAACACTTCGCCTTGCATGGTTTGATACAGCATTTCGGCGGGTTTATCCCGCAACACTGACCATTTGAGATGCTCCTTGTTATGAAACATGCTCTCGTATTCGATTCCAAGCATGCCACTCTCTTTCTGGCGCGTGTTATCGGTTTTATCCAGGTCGCGGATGAACATGAGATAGGTGATCTGCTCAATCACGTCCAAGGGATTTGTGAGTCCGCCAGTCCAAAACATTTCCCATAGTTTGTCGACTTTGTTTCTCAGCTCGCCTGTTATCATGAATGCGTTCCGTCCGTTTCCAAAAGTATGATAAAGAATTCTTGTTCTTAGCTCACAGATAAGTCACAGCCTAATTGAGTTTATTATAACGTGAAATGGAATTGGGTACAAATGTTTATAAGCGAATTGAATTATGATATTGAGACTGCTAAAATTAAATAAACTAAATTCATCCTTCTTCTGGTACTTCTCAAGCAAGAACATACACATTGCTGAACTAAACAAACATCGAAGCTGTAAATCCTCCCAATTCCAAGACGAGCTTTCTTGAGTTAGACCACAATTTATCGTATTACTGTTAGCTTAGGAGATAAGAAATGTTCAACTGTCTTTTGGTGCATATTGATGAAGAAGCATATAATCCTATCACGAAAAATAGCTGCTTCTTTGACATAAACGGACAATGTATTGATTATCTGGTTAAAGATGATAACGTGATATATGAAGTTCAGTTTAACACGCACAACTATAACGAAATCGAACACAATGCTTTTGTAATATTTGTGAGCAGCCAAAACGAAATCTGTGGCTGGTATGAGAACGCAGATTTGTTTCAATTTCCCCAGTTTGATATGGCCGCTGATCGAGAGTACCGCGCTACTAGTAGAACGGATGATACATTCTTGCTTAAAGATGGTTATAGGTCAAAACTAAATCATGAACTGCCTGATTTTAACGAAGTTGTATTTTTAGATGATCCCGAGTCAGTTAATATTTTTAAATCTATTAAAGAGTTTAAGAAATCCGCCCAATTTGAAAACCTGTCAATGAAAAAAGTACCAGAACAATATAAGTCGCTACTCGATAGCTCTAATACACACGAAATCGTTGATATGTATGAGAAATCCGGGGATGCTTCCCTTTTACCAATACTATTAAGGAGTGCACGTGCATGGTCGACATCTAGCCCACAAGATCCAGATCCCCTAGACTATATTGGCTTAACTTACTTGGAACTCGCGATGCCAGAAAAAGCCCTACAATACTTTGAACATGCATTAGAGATTGATCCGAATCACAAGTTTTCCGCAATAAATAAGGGCAAATGTCTAACTAGACTTGATCGAGTAAATGAAAGTATCAAATGGCTCAATGGTGTTCGCATTAAATACCCAAGTGATGAGTACTGTTTGTATGAATTATCACATGCGTATTTGTTTGCTGGCTTTCCTCAAACATGCTATAGAATTCTTAAGGAAGTAAAAAGTACTGAGCTAAATAAACAAATCGAACTGGAAATTCAGCGCTTTGAAGAGGATCTGCCCTATTTATTTGCAGCAAAACAAAACAGCACAATTACAGGAAATTATCCCCTGATTTTAGGATTGAGCAGCGAATCTCGGCTTGAAACGTATGTAGATGCAAGCGGTACAACACGTTATATCGACCCAATCAGAAAAAAGGGAATCGTAAAAACCCCCGAAGAAACTGTTCGGCAAAATCTGATCGTATATCTGCTCAATAACATTGGAATCCCCGCCGAAGATATTTTGGTAGAAGAAAGCTTTTCTCATATTGACAGAGAGCTGAAGGAAAGAGTCGATATTCTTATTAGGCGACATCGAGCCGGAAGAGATGAGTTTATTTTACTCATCGAATGCAAAGCACCCGGGGTCATGCTGGAAGGCGCACCAACCGCACAGCTTTTACGCTATAATGAAGTGTTGCAAACGCCATTTGTGATGCTGTCAAACGGCGATGTTTCGTTTGTATTTCAATATGATAGCAGAGAAAACGAATATAATCCGCTACTTGAGTTACCAACGTATGAAAACATGTGTTGTGCGAAAAATATATTATTATATGAAACTCCTGTAATAAAGTGGATAAGACCAAAATATGAAAAGCTTGTTGATAAAGACTTTTTAAACCAATATGTTCAAAATGGCACGCTTGGAGAAGATACCCCATTCGAAATACAATCGATAGCGCTCAATCTTAGCTTTTGTCTACTTGATGAAGAACATAGCATTGCTTGCCCATTTGATGTGCCTGGCTGCCAAATAGTCGCTGATTATGGCGCGGTTGCACTATCTGTAGGAAATGCTGGCGGAGGAATATTCGACGGACATTATCGCTGGCTAGGTGTCCTTGATAGACTTGGTAACCGTTTTAATGTGTATATGTCAGTATTCGGCGTAATGAAAACAATAAACGATCCAAAGTGGGGTACTCGTAACGGCATAACTACAATGGCTTTTGCTATTGAGGAGAACGCCATTCCTGTATCTCGGCTTCAAATACGTCTTGATGATTGCTTAATAAAAGATCACGGAAGTTTTATGCTAACACATAGTGGGAAAAGATCAAGAGCAAAGGTTCAACCCCTATTAAAGTTTATAGAGGCAAGTGTTCCAACATTATTAGGGGCAAAAGCTCCAATAGAACTCGGATATATCAAAAATGATCAGGATTTAGTTCTGTCGGATTCCGAAGTAGCTCAAGTAATTGGAAATGCGATTTCCTATGTGCTATTACGCGCTGAATTAAGAACTTTAGAATAAACCATTCACCGTTTATTGTACAATGCAAAATGTCAATTAATGTGGTGACGGTCAATTGTACCGGTTTGGTTGGCTTTATTTGTGTTGTAGAACGTGTAAATTAAATCATCTATTTTCTTTTACATGAGTATCAATCAATATCTTTTCATAAAACGCACGAAATACAAGCACTAATTCTTGCATTATCGTTTACATTATTTTTCTTTACATTCTGGGCGCATTGTTTTATACTTCAGCCAGAAACTACTAGGAGGTTTTTTATGAAGTATGGTTATGCGCGATGTAGTACAAACGAAAGCAAGCAAGATATCTCACGGCAGGTAAAAGAGCTTCAAAGCATGGGTGTAGACCGAGCAAATGTATTTCTTGAATATGAGAGCGGTACTAAAATTAACAGGGTTGAGTTAGCTCGTTTACTGGCTGCTGTCAAGCCGTGTGATTGTATCGTAGCCACAGAGGTCAGTCGCATAACCCGAAGCACAAAACAACTGTGTGATATTATAGAAACTGCTAAAAGCAAACAACTCATGCTTATATTTGGAACTTTTATTGTCGACTGCACGAAGGAGCTTGACCCTATGACAGAGGGTATGTTGAAAATGATGGGCGTATTTGCAGAGATTGAGCGAAACATGATCAGCCAGAGAGTAAAAAGCGGAATTGCCAATGCCAAATCAAAAGGAAAACGGATTGGACGACCCCAATTAACAGCAAGCGACATACCTTCTAAAGTTATTAAAACTTATGACTTGTATAGAGCGGGGAGTATAAATAAAATCGACTATGCTAAAATGTGTGGCATTAGTCGGCCAACGCTAGATAAATACTTAGGAATCATTGCTGAATCTGCCAACAAACAGATAGCTGGATTGTAACCAGTAAGTCGGACAGATTTTATAAGACTCGGACCTCTTAAACTGTGACCGGATCATTTTAAAGCGCTCCCGTGGAACGCTTTAAAGTATTAATGCGCGGACTACCCTCACCGCGCTTAATCCTCAAAATAAATCGTCCATAAAAACAGATAATAATTTCTGCTTTGCTTCACTTGTCCTTACCCAGTAATTGTTTCCATATTATCAAGTGACCCTTCTACGCTTTTTCTTCTCAATAATCACTATATGAAGATTAACAACATACAATCTAATAGACGGTCGAACGGGTAATTAATAAATCCGGTTGTACTGTCAATGTAACAATTTGATTGAAATATGCTGATTTTTGTGTGAATACCGCATATATCACGACACGGGGGTATTTTTCACCAACGAAACCCCCAGAAATCGCCCGAAAGCCACGTGTACATATATACAGGGCATAAAATTGAATATCGGGGACCGATTCGGTAATGTGGCTTAATTCGGGCTTTTCTTACCCGGACTCAACCGCTGCATAACCCGATTATTATGCTATAATATACATACAGTATTCAATTTTGCGCATAATCATGCGGTTTCGCCCGATACGTCCTATAAAATTCTATCGTTCTGGGTGCTTTTTAATACTATATAAGAGCTTATTAAGCCTACTCTCACAAGGGTGTTTTTATCGTTTTTTCTATTAATAACTTATAGATTTTCTACGGTATTGTTCTCTTTAATAGAAAAAGTCTGGAAACTCGCATAATTAGGGGCATTTTGGGTATGTGGATAACACATGGGTTGTGTTAAAGGAGGTGATTTTTATCATTAAAATATGTGACGCAATCATGGGAACTGGCAAGACTTCTGCAGCCATAAACATGATGAATGAAGACACAGATCAACGCTATTTGTTTGTAACGCAGCTTTTGACGGAAACCGACCGTATTAAAACAAGTTGCCCGAAAAAAAGGTTTGCTAAGCCGGCGCAGCTTGGTGAAGGGAAACTTGGGAATTTACACCAGCTCTTAAAGGAAAGGCGCAATATAGCTTCTTCGCACTCGCTGTTTCATCGATATACCGAAGAAACTTTGCAGCTGATTCGCGACGGGCATTACATGCTTGTTCTCGATGAGGTCATTGATGTTATAGCGTTTGTTGAGATGACTCCGTTTGATGTGCAAGCTTTGGTGCAGTCCAATTACATTAATATAGATCCCGATACGAAGCATGTTACGTGGATTGAAAAAGAGTACAATGGAACATGGCGTCAATTACGTACTCAGATTGAAACGAGCTATGTGACATGTGAGGATAAGCGATTATTGGTGTGGATGCTACCCATTGAATTATTCAATGCCTTTGATGATGTGATCGTTTTGACATACATGTTTGAAGCGCAGTTGCAAAATGCGTATTTTAAGATACACAATGTCGAATTTACTTATATAGGTGTTGAGAAGGTCGATGGTAAGTATCAGTTTACGGACCAGCCGATTAATAAGTGTCAAGTGATGATACCTGAGATTCACATTGTAGATAACCCGGTATTAAATGAAATTGGAAATAGACGAACAAGTTTGTCTAGTACGTGGCATGCTCGCAAAATAGCGGAAAGTGATAGCCAGAGTTTAGAGAGGCTTCGGAAGAATCTGTACAATGTATTCCACAATGTTTTTAAAGCGAAAAGCAAACAGATTTTGTGGTCAACATACAGTCAGTCCCAATCGTATTTAAAGGCTCAAGGTTATACGAAGTCTTTTCTAGCATTTAATGCAAGAGCGACCAACGATTATCACAAGTGTCAATATTTAGCATATGTAGTCAATGTGTTTTTGATACCAGATGTGAAAATTTATTTTACAAGTCGAGGGAGTCCAATTAATGATGATGCTTATGCTTTGTCAACTATGTTGCAGTGGTTGTGGAGGTCAGCGCTACGTGACGGCAAAGAGGTGTGGTTGTATTTGCCCAGTAAAAGAATGCGAACTTTATTGACAAATTGGTTGGAGGATCAAAAAACTAAACTAGCGCTTAGCCCCGCAGTAGCAGGCTTCTAATTATTAACAATTACTAGTCAAACGAATAGTATGTGTTAGGCAGCCCAAATTCAATTTAATAACGAGGAGGAACTAATGTTCCAAATGCGCTGCAAGTCGATAAATTGGCTTGTTTTTTTATGTAACAACAATAGTCTTGATCAACACAAAATGCATGAGCCAAATATGAGCAAATTTTTCAAGTGGAGAGCGGAATTTCTAGTAGATAAATAGGAATAAATTCTTCAATAATCATAGAGGAATATTTTAATAATCGTTTGGAGGGAATAATGAAAAATTCAGTTGCTTATACTGTTAAAGAAATCCAAGAAATGTTAAATATTAGTCGAAGTTCAGCATACTTCCTTGTCAGTGATCCTCCCTTTCCCGTGCTGAAAATCGGTAAATCTATTAGAGTGTCTAAGGAGGTGTTTGATAATTGGCGTATGGGGCGGTAATGAATGGAACTTGCGAAGCAAATAAATACTCTGCCAGATTAATAAATAGCAAGCCTGTTGATATTGTAATTGAGAATATGTTATCTTCAGAAAGTAAGCATGTGTGCACATTGAAAACTGAAAACGAAAATTTCAAGCTTGACTCAGATTGCTTCAATTCAAAGGAGGCAATCAATATGAGTAGGACAATAAAAAGATCAAAAATAATTAGTGGTGTTTATCAGCGCGGAAATACATGGTCTTATACCATCTACCCAATTGATATTGAAACAGGACAGAAAAAACAAAAATGGGTTGGTGGTTTTAAGTCCCAAAAAGCAGCTGTTGAAGCTTTATTACGTGCAAGGGCGAAAATTGCCGCTGATGTTTATATTCCTTGCAGCAAAATGACTTTGGAAAAATATTTGACAACATGGTTCGAAAGTTATAAGAAAACGCTGCAACCATCAACTATACAAGGTTATTGGAACAACATTAAATTACATATTTTACCTGCTATTGGTAATATTCCATTGTCCAAGCTTGACAGGATAAAAATAACTGGCTTTTGTTATGGCCTTGAAGCGGAAGGATTGTCTCCAAGAACCATCAAATATATCTTTAGTATTTTGAGAAAGGCATTAAACGAAGCGGTCTACGATAATTTGCTTGTCAAGAACCCATGTTCAGGCGCAAAGAGACCGCTTGAGGACAAGTATCATGCGGATATATATGATGAGGCGCAGGTGAAAATTCTAATGCATGGTCTGAAAGGAACTGCTCTCGAAACAGAGGTTATGTTAGCTTTGTTTCTTGGCCTCCGACGTGGTGAAGTGCTTGGCTTAAGATTCGGCGATTGTGATTTCAAATCAAATCGAATTCACATCTGCCAACAAGTGACCACTATAAAATCAGATTATGGTAATGGGTCAACATATGGCATTAAAAAGTTAAAAACAAAAAGCAGTAATCGAACTGTTACGGCTCCTGATTTTATAATGAAAAGCATACGAGCTCGCCAGACTCAATTAAGGTCTCAGAAGTCGATTCAAGGACAAGAGTATGAAGATAACGATCTTATTTCTTGTAATGCAAACGGTACTCCTAGAAGCCCACAAGCGCTTTACAGGCAATATAAACGTCTTATTAATCGGCTTGGTCTGCCTGACAGTAGATTTCATGATCTTCGACATACTTATGCTTCATTGCTTCTTGAAAACGATACTGAGTTAAAAGTTATATCTGAAACGTTAGGCCATAGCACAATATCAACAACCGCGAATATATACGTTGATATACTAAGCAAACGGGATAAGCCGGCACAGATCATGCAAGAAAAATTCGGGAGTATTTAATGAATGTTATCCGGTATCGCTTGGCTTTACCTTAGCAAAGTCCTTAGCAGAACTGAAATCTAAATAAAAAAGGCGCACGATTGGAAAATGTGTAAATGAAAAAGCCCCCATAAATAGGGACTTTTTTGGCGGAGAGAAAGGGATTCGAACCCTTGATACGGTTCCCCGTATACACGATTTCCAGTCGTGCGCCTTCGACCAGCTCAGCCATCTCTCCACAGCTTTGTTCGGACGCAATGAGTATCATACACGAATGCAGATGAATTTGCAAGACCTTTTCTTCACTTACGCATCAAGTCGATTAATTTATATCCGCTGTCCTGATAAATCCCGGTCGACTTTGCATCCCGTTCATTATAAAAGACTGCTCTCTTTGCATCGTCATCTTTTTGATAAAGTACAAATGGTATCGGGTCGGAACTATGCGTTTTGATCTCCAGAGGCGTCGGGTGATCCGGCAGCAATAAAATCCGGTAATCTTCCCCGCTGTTTTCAAGATACTCCATAACGGGGCCCAATACTTTTTCGTCGATCTGCTCAATGGAGTATATTTTCTCTTTCAACTGACCGTGATGGCCGCATTCGTCCGGCGCTTCCATGTGAATATAAACGTAATCGATTCCTCTTGAAAACGCATCGATCGCCGCATCTGCCTTGCCTGCAAAGTTTGTTTCAAACGTGCCGGTCGCGCCGTCTACCTTGATCACTTCCATTTCGGCGCAACGGCCGATACCCTGAATCAGGTCGACAGCGGAGATTACCGCGCCTTTCAACCCGTTTTTTTCATAAAAAGGCATGAGCGCTGGTTTTCTGCCCTCACCCCAGAACCAGATTGCGTTCGCGGGATTTTTGTCCGCGGCAACACGTGCAATATTGACCGGGTGATCTCTGAGCAATTCAAAAGAGGATTTCATCCAGCGCATTAGCAGCACCTGATTCGTTCCGACCGGCAACTTACCTTTCACCGGCTGACCGGAGATGTCGTGCGGAGGGGTCAGTTCCGCTCCGTCTTCGGCGTTGCGCAGCACCAGACAATGCCGGTAGGAAAATCCGGGGAATAAATCCACCCCGTTACTTTTCAGGTGTTCATTTAAAAAGGAGACCAGTTCCTTTGCTTCTTCGGTCGATATTTCACCCGCGCTGTAGTCCTGCATGACGGTTTCTTCCAGCTTGTCGGAGCCGGAGAGTGTAACAAGATTACAACGATAGGTCACGTCGCTTTCGTCCAGTTGGATGCCAAGGCTCATCGCCTCCAAAGGCGAACGTCCCGTATAGTAGACGCGCGGATCGTACCCAAACACAGACAAATTTGCCGTGTCGCTGCCCGGTTTCATGCCGTCCGGAACGGTTTTGACCAGTCCAAATGTTCCATTCTGCGCAAGTTTGTCCATGTGCGGATGATGTGCTACGTCGAGCGGCGTTTTTCCGCCGAGTTCTTTTACCGGCCAGTCGGCCATACCATCGCCTAAAATTACCGCGTATTTCATATATTGCGTGCTCCAAAGTATTGATACAGCGTGCATTGCATGCCGCCGTTGGTTAACTTCCTTCGTTTGTCCGCGCGCAGACCGTAGACGCGCTCAAACTCCCGCATGCCGGAAAATATGCTGACATTCCAGCCCGGGTACTGCGAAAACGCACGGCGCATCTGTCGATACAGGCCCTTTACCTCGTCCTTGCTGAACATCCGTTCACCATACGGCGGATTGGACACGATAAAGCCGCTGGCCTGGCTCGCAGAAAAATCACGAATGTCGCGCACTTCCCAGTTGCAGAATATGCCCGCTTTCTTTGCGTGCTTTTTACAAAGATCGATGCTGCGCGTGTCGATATCAAAGCCGCTGATGTCGACACTACCGTTCAGCCTTGCGTCAAGCGCGTCCTGTCGCTCGTCTGCAAACGCTTTATCGCCCATAAACCACCAGCTCTCCGCTGCAAAAGAACGCTTTAATCCCGGCGCAATATTCTGCGCAATCATCGTCGCTTCAATCGGCATCGTACCGGAACCGCACATCGGATCGATCAGCGGCATATCGGGTTTGTAACGTGACAACAGCACGATCGCCGCGCCGAGCGTTTCGGAAAGCGGCGCCGCAACGTTAAACGTTCGATATCCACGACGTGAGAGTCCCGCACCGCAGCAGTCCAGACATAGCGAAACCTGGTTGCGCAAAATGCCGACTTCCACAATGATTTCGTCCCCGCCTTCGGGGATCGTGTTCCGATGATATCCGGTTTTCAGGCTTTCAATGATCGCCTTTTTCACGATGCTTTGGCAGTCACTGACCGAAAACAGCGTGCTTTTTGCAGATTTTCCAGTCACGTGAATGTTGGTATCGGGTTTTAAATATTGTTTCCAGTTCAGTGCCTTCGTCTGATCAAACAGCGCTTCAAACGTCTCAGCCTCGAATTCGCCGACGACCATCAGCACGCGCTCCGCCGTGCGCAGCCAGAGCAGCGCGCGCGCCATCTCCGCCTCGCCGCCTTCAAAACTCACACGTGCATCCTGTGTTTCCAGCACATTGATATTCAGATCACGCAGCTGCCGCGTCACAAGCGACTCCAAGCCGAGCTTGCAGGTTGCGTAATATTTCATTCTGTCTCCTCCTGCGCTTTCGCGAACGGCTCCAGTTTTAAAATTGCGTTTCTCAGCCGCTGCTTCGTAACGCGGTAGACTTCGCCGATTTCATCCTTCGTCATATCCTCTCCGCAGTTTTTGCGTCCAAGGTATTCCAGCGCGGCCGCCATGCTGATCTCCTGCGCGGCGCTCAATCGCGGATATTTTCCGTCCAAATTCTCGACATAGCGCCGGAAGATTGCCGCGGCTTCGGTTGCGCACTCTTCACGACAGCTGCCGAGCATGAATTGCATCATCAACTGCAAAACGTTCTCATACGGCGCAGGCACCTTGTAGTCCAGCTCCAGCATGCTCACATGCCCGCTGATCCAGTGTCCGTTGATATATGCGTGATAAGGCTCCTTCGCGCCCATGTGCTTGAGCATGCCGAACACGGCACGCTTGAGATTGTCCGGCTGATCGGTATGCAGCAAAAAGTCGCGTAGGATGCGCTCTGCATAGGCGTCGCCAAAGGTGAATACGAGTGAAAGCATGCTCCGTTTTACGCGCGCGTCAGGCAACGACAGCGCCCATGAAAGCAAATCCCGAAACGTACTGTCGCCGATCCATATTTGATAGAGCTCTTCTTTCGACTCCGCAAGTGCCCTGTTGATATGGTTTAGCCTGCGGAACGCTTCCCCGAACGGTATCTGATACGGCACGCTCCAACGAATGGAAGCGCTCTTATGTGTCGTACCTGCATCCTTACACTGGTTCAGATAATACCGTGCCACTGTGTCATGCGGGTCAATTCGCAAAAGCTTTTCATAGTATACTTTTGCACCGTCCGCATCGCCGCGCATAAAGCGTGCATAACCGGCTTTGTGCAGCACATTTTCATCATACGGCATCACCTGCAAAAGTTTTGCAAGCGTCTTCTCCGCTTCTTCATACAATTCAAGATCAAGCTGCAGCACCGCGATGCTGTGCAGTTCTTCGGGCTCGTCCGTCTGTATGGAAGCAATGCGATCGAGACGCTCCATCGCCACCGCTTTTTTTCCGGTGTCAAGCTCCGCAAGTGCCATTGTGCAGTTTGCAAGAATGTCGTTGGGTTTGTCTTCCAGCAGCTTGTTTGCAATTTTCTCCGCGTCGCTCCTGCGGTTGTCGCAAAAATATGCGATTGCAAGCTGCTCTTGAATCTTGACTGAATCCGGCGACTGACCGAGGCGGTACTCCAGCTCCTCAACGGCATAACCGAGTTCACCGCTTGCAAGCAACGAGCGCGCAAAATGACAGACGGCGTTGTCTTCATAATCGTCGTCCGTCCTGAGTCCAGTCGCTTCATACATCGCGTCGTCGTCTTCTATCAGGTCGAGAAAATCTTCCGCATCCGCGGCAAACAATCCGTCCGGCTCCGCTTCCAGATAGTCTTCCAGACTGTCGGCGGCGCGATCATAGTCTTGCAAGCCGAAATAATTGCAGGCAAGGCCAAAATAACACTCCGGCGGAATCTCATCGCCCTGTGAGCACAGCAACAGTAAAATCCGGTTGCTCTCTTCATATCGCTGCATCTGGCTGAGAATTTCCGCCAGCGCAATGGAGATTTCCGGATCTTCCGGCGCACGCTCATAGGCCTCGCGATATTTTGCAATCGCCGCAACCAAATCGTTTTTTTCAAGTTCCTTTTCGCCGCGCCGTCTGTAAAACGAGGCGCTCTGAGCGAATGGAATCACTTTTCCTTTGGTGTTCGTCTTCATTCTGATTTTATGGAAGCCGCATTCAACAGCTTCTCTAACTCTTCCTCTTTAAAATGATATGTTTTATCGCAGAAGCGGCAGCTCACTTCCGCACCGTGGTCTTCATCGATCATGGCGCGCAGTTCACGTGCACCGGTTGCGATCAACGCGCGCTCCACGCGTTCTTTTGAGCAATCGCAGCGGTACAGCGGTTCCCGCTCGGAAACGATCTGCACGTCGAATTCGCCAAACACGCTCTCAAGAAACGCCTCAAGCGTTTCACCGTCGTCAATCCGTGCAGAAAGTTTTGCAATCTCCGGCGCTTTTGATTGCAGCGCGTCGATCACATCGTCCGGACATCCCGGCAGTGGCTCGGCAAAGACGCCCGCCGCCGCGCGCACGTTCCCGTCTTCCGCGTCCATACGCACGCCAAGATACACAAGCGCAGGCCGCTGAAGACTGGCGGCATAATACTGCGCAAAGTCGACCGCTATTTCACCCGAAACCAGATTGCTCACGCCGACATACGGCTCCTTTAACCCAAGGTCGGTGATGACCGAAAGTTTGCCGCCGTGTCCAACGTAACCGCCGACGTCCAGCTTGCCTTCCGGCGTTGGTGGAAGTTCGATTTGCCCGTTTGCTACGGAACCTTTGACCGAAAGTCTTGCGTTTCCGGTGCAGATCATGCTGCCCGCCGAACCGTTGCCTTTTATAATCGTCGAAATCTCGTCGTTTTCACCTTTTAGATCCGCCGCCATCATCGCCGTCATCATCAGCTGACGACCGAGCGCTGCCGTAGCAACGCGCGAAAGCATATGCAATCTCTGCGCTTCCCGTGTCAGTCCTTTTCCGTCTATTACCATGACGCGCAGCATGCCGTCGGCCGCTACGCATTGCAGCAGCCGGTCTTTTTTCCTGTTTGTTTCGTTTGCTTCCTTCATATCTCTCCATGGCCGGCGTTTGCCGGTTCTTTCTTTGCAATCAATTGTATTCGTTCCGCATTTTTATCCGGTGTTCGTTCGGTGAACGCACCAAACGCCGAAATTTCGCAAAAACCCGCTTTTTCAAGAGCGTTTGTCAACTCGACCGCCGTATGTGCGCGCTGAATATGCGTCTCGTCAAAGCGTATATACCGGCCGGCTTTATCCGGCGTAAAAAACGCAAGATTCATTTCCAGCAGGCGGGTTTCCGGATCAAACACGTTCTGCCATAGGTAGGTGCAGTCTGCCGCGTCTTCACCAAACGTCTGCCCGCCGAGTACATGCTCCAGCTTGTAATCACTCGATACGTCGAACAGCAATACCCCGCCCGGTTTCAGCGCCGCATATGCGCTGCTGAAAAACGAAAGCGCATCCTCCGTCGAAAGCAGGTAGTTCACGCCGTCGCATGCGCAGTTGACCGCATCTACGGGCTTATGCACTTGGAAGGATCGGACGTCCTGTCGTACAAACGGGACATTCATCCCGCTTTTCCGGGCTTTTTGCTGCGCCACGGCAAGCATTTGCTCCGAACGGTCAATGCCAATCAAGCGGTATCCGGCCTTTGCAAAGCGGAGCGTAAAAGCGCCCGTTCCGCATGCGCAATCAACGATTGAACCACCGGACGGCACACCGTTTTCGCGTATCAGCCCGAGCAGATAATCGGCCCACGCGTCGTAGTCGACGTCCGCCATCAGCCGGTCATAAAAATCGGCAAATCCGCCGTATTGTGCACCCATGCCGCCGCGCTGTCCTTCCTAATATATTTAGTTTTATATTTTACATCAGAATTCCATAACTAGCAAATATATACTCCTTTGGCGTTGATCTTATTTGACAAACCAATGAATATTTATTAAAATCAATCACATCAAATGAAAGGCAGACTTCTCAAATAGAGAACGCTGGTAACCACCATGAAACAGTACAAAATTGCAGTCGTCGGCGCCACCGGAATGGTCGGCAGAATGTTCCTCCGCGTACTGGAAGAGCGCAAACTCCCCGTATCGGAATATTACCTCTTCGCTTCCAAACGGAGCGCAGGCACTAAAATTGAGTTCATGGGAAAAACGCACACCGTCCGCGAACTGACCGAAGACGCATTCAAAGACCTCGGGGTCGATATTGCGCTATTCTCCGCGGGAGGAGACACATCCAAGACCTTTGCGCCCATCGTGGCGGCTTCCGGTGCTGTCGTAATCGACAACTCCAGTTGCTGGCGCATGGATCCGGACGTCCCGCTCGTCGTACCGGAAGTGAACCCGGACGCAATCCCGCAATATAAAAACAAAGGCATCATTGCCAATCCGAACTGCTCGACCATTCAGGCGATGGTCCCGCTGAAACCGCTTGCCGAAAAATACGGTCTCAAGCGCGTTGTTTACTCCACCTATCAGGCCGTGTCCGGCGCGGGCATGAAAGGTTATAAAGACCTTGAAAACGGTTTGAAGGGTGAAGCGCCGCAGAAGTTCCAGCATCAGATTGCCGGAAACTGCCTGCCGCATATCGACGTCTTCCTCGACAATGGCTATACAAAAGAAGAGCAGAAGATGATCGACGAAACCAGAAAAATCCTCTCGCTGCCCGAACTGCGCGTAACGGCGACCACCGTCCGCGTCCCTGTTTTCCACGGTCACAGCGAGAGCATCAACGTAGAAATGGAACAGCCGTTTGAGCTCAGCGACGTACGCGCGCTTTGGGAAGTCACCGACGGTCTCGTTGTGCAGGACGATCCCGCAAACGACGTGTACCCGATGGCGCTGACCGCCGCGGACACCGATCCCGTTTACGTCGGTCGTCTCCGCCGCGATTTCTCCATTGATAACGGCATCAACTTCTGGTGTGTTGCGGACAACATCCGCAAGGGCGCGGCAACCAATGCCGTACAGATTGCTCAAGAATTGATTCGTCAGTGGGAGGCGTAAACATTTATGTCCATCTTTCGTGGCTCCGCCGTTGCAATGGTCACGCCGTTTCAAAACGGCTCGATCGATTTTACGGCCTATACCAGACTGATTGAACTGCAGATTGCGAACCATACGGACGCTATTGTTTGCTGCGCAACCACAGGTGAAAGCGCAACGCTTACGATGGACGAACACCTCAGCATCGTGCAGTTCGTCGTAGAACGCGTCAACGGGCGCGTGCCCGTCATCGCCAGCACCGGCGGCAACAACACCGCCGAAGTGATCGAGCTGAGCAAATCCGCCGAAGCAATCGGCGTCGACGGTCTGCTCATCGTTACGCCTTACTACAACAAAACCACCCAGCAGGGTTTGATTCGCCACTATTTCACGGTTGCGGACAGCGTTGACACGCCGATCCTCGTCTACAACGTTCCCGGCCGTACAGGCCTGAATGTTCAGGCGCAAACGATGGCGGAACTTTCGACGCACGATAACATCGTCGGCATCAAAGAAGCCAGCGGCAACATCGAACAAATCGTCAATTTGGCCGCGCTTGCTCCGAAATGCGACATCTACTCCGGCAACGACGACCACGTCGTACCGGTGCTGAGCATCGGCGGCAAAGGCGTAATCTCCACCATTGCAAACGTCGTGCCCGGCGAAATGCACGCTATGTGCGAAGCGTTCTTCAAAGGCGACTTTGCACTTGCACGCGATCTGCAGTTGCAGCTGATCCCGCTTTGGAAAGCGGCCTTCTGCGAAGTCAATCCCATCCCGCTAAAAGCTATGATGGGCATGATGCAGCTCTGTGAACCGGACGTGCGGCTCCCACTCGTTCAGCCTGCGCCGGCGAACATGCGGCTGATTGAAGACACGCTGAAGGGTTATGAACTGATTTAACGACTTACCTATTGGAGGGACTTATGATTTCTGTTTTAATCAACGGAATCTGCGGTCAAATGGGACGCGCCGTCTATGCTGCTTGTCAAGCGCAGAGCGGCGCTTTTTCCGTCGCTGCGGGCGTCGATGTTTCCGGCTGTGACGCATTCGGCATCCCCGTTTACCGCAATATGGACAGCGTAGCGGAACCGATCGATATCATCATCGACTTCTCCGTCCCCGCTTCCGTTCCGGCTGTTCTGCGCTTTGCGCAGATGAAGAAGATCCCCGCCGTCATCGGCACAACCGGCCTTGGCGAGCGCGAGCGCAAGCTCATCCGCGCCGCTTCCGAACGCATCCCCGTTTTTCAAACGGGCAACATGTCGCTCGGCGTCAATCTCCAACTGGAGCTGATTCAGCTGGCTTCTTCCACGCTCGGCAGTGCGTTTGATGTGGAAATCATTGAAACGCATCACCGCATGAAGGTGGATGCGCCCAGCGGCACCGCGCTGATGCTGGCAAACGCCGTATCGTCCGGCAGCGCAGACGATACGGAACTGGTCTACGGCCGCCACGAAAAAAACAAACGACGCACGCAGAACGAAATCGGCATTCATTCCATTCGCGGCGGAACGGTCGTTGGCGAACACCAGGTGCAATTTATCGGCAACGACGAGATCATTGAGATCACGCACCGCGCATTCAGCAAACAGGTGTTTGCGCAGGGTGCGCTGCGCGCCGCAAAGTTTTTGGTCGGCAAACAAAACGGCCTGTACAATATGAAAAACGTCGTCAACGAGCACGATGTTGCCTCCCGTCTGATTTCGCTTGAGGACCAGGCGGTCGTCACGGTGCGCGCCTGTGCCGACGACATTTCGCTGCCGTCCCGCATCTTTGATGCAATCGCCGACCGAGGCGTATTCGTCGATATGATCGCCTTCAGCGAGCAGGACGACCAGACGGTCAGTATTGGCTTTTCACTTGCATCGTCCGACTTGGTTGACGCGCTTGGCGCGCTAAACAGTTTGATACAAAGCGGTTGCGACTGCGCCGTACGCACGCGCGGCGACATGACGAAACTTACGCTGGAAGGAAGCGGAATGGCCCTGCAACACGGCGTTGCATCCCGTTTGCTCTCCGCGCTGCGCAAAGCCAACATCCATATCTGGCTGATAACGACAAGTGAAACCCGTATTGAATTCTGCGTGGACGCAATCGACGCGATTCGCGCAATCAAAGAAATTAAAGATCAGTTTTTAATCGGCTGATTATAACAACTGTTATCAAAAAAAGCGCTTTCCAAAATGGAAAGCGCTTTTTCATGTTGCAAATTTCGTCTTTATTGTCCGGCTTCTTTTTTCAGACGCTGCTCTTCTCCGTGCAGCAGTCGCTTGATATTGTCGATATGCCGCACATATATGATCAGCGCAAGCAAACCGGAAAGCACGATCAACGGGACGTCCTGTGTCTTTAAAACCAACGTAATGATGAAAAACAGCAGGATGCTCAGTAGCGACATCAGCGACACACGCCGGTTGAAGGCCAATATGATACCGCCGATTGTAAGCGCAATTGCCGCACCAAGCGGAAATGTAAAAATCGCAAGGGCACACGACGAAGCCGCGCCTTTGCCGCCTCGAAATCCATCCAGCACCGGCCAGCAGTGTCCGACCACCACGAATAATCCCGCAAGGTATCCGCCATATGTTCCGCAGACAAGCTGGCCGATTATCACGCTGACAAGCGCTTTTAAAAAGTCGCCCGCGAAGGTGATTGCGCCGGGTTTATAACCGTAGACGCGCACCATATTGGTACTGCCCGCGTTACCGCTGCCGTGGTTCCTTACGTCGTCGTGATAATATGCCTTGCTGACGATGATTGCCGTTTGAATATTGCCGAGGAAGTATCCCGCAAGGACGCATATGAGCCCCGTCCAAATGTTCATGTTCCAAATTCCGTTAAAAAAGGTCATTGTGCCGTTTCCTTCTTTCTATTGCGGAAGATCAGCCGAATCGGCGTCCCCTCAAAGCCGAACGATTTGCGGAAATAATTTTCCAGATATCGTTCATAAGAGAAGTGCACAATTTCGGTATCATTCACGAAGATGACGAATGTCGGCGGCTGGATCGTCGCCTGCGTTGCAAAATAGATTTTCAATGTGCGCCCTTTGTCGGACGGCGGATCGTTCATCATGACCGCCTCGCCAACGGTGTCGTTGAGCTGCCCGGTCGAAATACGACGGCGGCTCTGATCATAAACGGCATCCACCGTTTCCATGACCTTGTTCACGCGCTGCCCGGTCTTTGCCGAAATGAACAGCATCGGCACGTAGCTCATGAACGCAAGATCGACCAAAAGGTCTTTTTTATATTTGTTGATCGTATTGGTGTCTTTTTCGATGACATCCCATTTGTTGACGATGAGTACGCTCGCCTTACCCTCTTCATGGGCATATCCCGCAATGCGGACGTCCTGTTCACTGAGTCCTTCACTTGCGTCGCAGACGATGAGTACAACGTCCGCGCGGCGTACCGCCGCGAGCGAGCGGATGACGCTGTAACGCTCGATGGTTTCATCCTCTACACTGCGCTTCCTGCGAATGCCTGCGGTATCGACCAGTGTATATTCCTTTCCGTTCAGCGAAAACGGCGTGTCGATGGAGTCGCGCGTCGTGCCGGGGATGTTGCTCACAATGGTGCGCTCTTCGCCAAGCAGTGCGTTGACTAGACTGGACTTCCCAACGTTCGGCTTACCGACGACGGCGATGTTGACACGTTCCGTCTCATCCGCCTCAAGGTCTCTCGGGAAATCGTGCACAACTTCATCCAGCAAATCACCAAGGCCGAGACCCTGCGAAGCGGAGATCGTAATCGGATCGCCAAGGCCAAGCGAATAAAACTCATACATACTGTCTTCAAACTTCGGCGCGTCGACCTTGTTTACCGCAAGTACGACGGGTTTACTGGAACGGCGCAGCATCTCCGCAACGTCCATGTCCGCGCTTGTCATGCCGTCCCGTCCATCCACGATAAAGATGATCACGTCCGCCGTTTCAATGGCGAGCTCCGCCTGCCTGCGCATCTGCGCGGCAATCACATCCTCGTTTGCGGGTTCAATACCGCCGGTATCGACCAGCGTAAAGGCATAGTTCAGCCACTCCGCGTCCTGATAGATGCGGTCCCTAGTCACGCCAGGCGTATCCTCAACGATTGCGACGCGTCGTCCGACAAGCCGGTTAAATAACGTGGATTTTCCAACGTTCGGTCGTCCGACGATCGCCACCAAGGGTTTGTTCATTCGTTCTCTCCTGTTTCTTGAAATATAGTATCAACCAGTTCTTCGCCCGTTGCAACGGGAAGGATGGTTGTGTTCAACGCTTTTTCAACTTCCTGTTTCGTCTTTCCGTCCAAAAATACGTTTTCATCCGCTTTCAGCATGGCTCGTGGGATTAAAAGCGCTTCCCCGAAATCACGCCCGCTTAACTGCGCAATCAAGTCTCCGCCGGTCACAAGTCCGCCGACGGTAAC
Organism: Christensenellaceae bacterium; assembly: GCA_963665515.1. Taxonomy (GTDB): domain Bacteria; phylum Bacillota; class Clostridia; order Christensenellales; family CAG-138; genus UBA7703. Next base: position 2,405,048 of record OY762278.1, on the reverse strand, counting down.
GCTTTCGCCAAAGTAATGGTTTGCAATTGCTTGCGTTTCAATTGTGATTCCGTACGGAATCAATCTTTGGTACGCTTCCCGGCAAAACGGTTCCGCCGCGACGCCGCCCGCCATCAGGTAGCGCTTCGGCGTTTTCAACGGGTTGCGCTCTTCCAGTGCTTCCTGAATTTCACCTTCGAACAATCGCAGTAAGCCCACGCCATTTTCTATCTGCGGGAAATCCTCATAATCTTCATATGGCGGAAGCGTGCGATTCGCCTGTGTGTACCACTCGTCCGCAAGGAAGATGTAGCGCGTGCCGAAGTGTTCCAAAAATTCTTTTTGTCGCGCTTCGATTGTGTCGATCACTTCGTTTGCTTCCTCCGGTGTATACCGGAGGAGTTTTGTCAGCCCGTCGCGAAATTTCGTTAGGCCGACCGGTACGACGGCAAGCGATTCCGCATACGGACGCAATGCAGCAGTGTCGTCGATCGAGCGTCGCAACACGTCTCCGTCGTTGAGTCCCGGGCAGAGCACGATCTGCAAATGAAAATGGATCTTCGCATCCGCAAGACGCTTCAGCTGACGCATGATATCGCCCGCATGCGGGTTTTTCATCAGTTTAACGCGAACGTCCGGATCGCTGGCATGTAGCGAAATAAACAACGGGCCTACTCGGCGACGAATGATCCGGTCGATCTCTTTTTCGTCCAGGTTCGTCAATGTCACATAGTTACCCATGATGAACGACATCCGCCAGTCGTCATCCTTTACATGCAAACTGGAGCGCACACCTTTCGGCATTTGATCGATAAAGCAAAACACGCAGTGGTTTTTGCAGGTGCGCATTCCGTCCATCAGACTTGTCGCAAAGGACAGACCCAGCGGCTCATAGTCCGCTTTTCGAATTCGAACATCGCGCTCCAAACCCTTTTTTGTCCGGATTTTCAGCTTTAGGCGCTTGTTTGCAGAGAGGTGTTCATAGTCGACCAAATCGACAACGGCTTCACCGTTGATTGAGAGCAGCGTATCGCCAATAACAATACCGCCGCGCTCCGCAGGAGAGCCCGGCAACACGTCGCTGATGGTCTGTTCCCTGCAATGCATACTTTCCATGCTGGCATTATAACACCCGCAACACAAAATGCCAAACCAAACGTTTTGGTGCGCTTCATTATATATTATCGCAAACATGCAAAATTAGCGGGATTCGGCCTCTTCACGCCTTGACGCTGTATAACCGCTTTGATAAAGTATGAGTTGGAAAATTATACACTTCCGTTGAATATCACACAATACTACAAATCGAAAGCGAGGAGATTTCATCTTGAAAAAAGACGCATTCGTTCAAAAACTTGTCGACGAATACGGCAATTGGGTCTGCAAAGAGGACAACGAAAACGCATTTGGCGGTTCCGGACGCATGACCAGCGAGCTGTACCCGTACGATCACATGTTCTCACCAATCCGCGTAAACGCGGTTACGATCAAGAACCGGCTCGTCATGGCACCGATGGGCAACATCGACATGTGCGAGGAGACCGGACGCCCCAACGCGAAGATGCAGCAATACTTTTTTGCACGCGCAAAAGGCGGCGTCGGCCTCATCACAACCGGATTGATACCGATCAGCCACGGCATCGACAACTCCATTACGGAACTTGGCCATCTCACCTATTTTCCGCGTATCGACCGCAGCCGCACGGTGTTCTCCGGCTGGCGCGACCTTGCGCAGGGCGTGCATAACTACGGCGCGCGGCTATTCATTCAGCTGACGCCCGGCCTCGGACGCGTCGGCAACCCGCAGTGTCTGATTACGCAGATGAAGTTCCCCGTGTCCGCATCGCTGAACCCGAACTTCTACATTTCGGAAATCCCATGCATGCCGCTTTCCGGCGGAAAACTCAAAAAGATCATCAAAAACGGCGGGCAGGCCGCGGCGGATTCCAAGGCCGCGGGCATCGACGGCGTGTATCTGCATGGTCACGAAGGGTATCTGCTGGAGCAGCTGACCAACCCCGCTTTCAATCGCCGCAAGCTCGGCAAGTATGCCGACTGGCAGCGTTTCGGCATCGACCTCGTAAAAGAGATTCGCCGTCGCGCGGGCGATCGTTACCCGATTATGTACCGTATAGACCTCTCCCTCGCCCTCAACGAAACCTATGGCGAAGAAGGCATGAACATCAAGGCGCTGAAAAAATTCAAAAACGGGCGCACAATCGAGCAGACGCTCGACTACATGCAAAACCTTGTCAAAGCGGGCGTCGATATGTTTGACGTCGACCTCGGCTGTTACGACAACTGGTGGCTGCCGCATCCGCCGGCCGGTATGCCCGCGGGCTGCTTCCTTGAAGTGAGCAAACTCGTAAAAGAGCGCTTTGAACAAAAGAAAGTGCTCAGTAACGCAGGCATCCCGGTGCCCGTTGTTGCGGTTGGCAAGCTCGGCTACCCCGATCTTGCGGAAAAAGCACTGCGCGAAGATATGTGCGACATGGTCATGCTCGGTCGTCCGCTGCTGGCCGACCCTGAATGGCCGAACAAGGCGTATGCGGGCAAAGTCGACAAGATTCGCCCGTGCATTGGCTGTCAGGAAGGCTGCATCAACGAGTTCGTCGAAGGCGGACATCCACAGTGCGCCGTGAACCCTCGCACCGGTTTTGAAGAGATCATGCCGGAATCAATCGCCCCCGCGGAAGTCAAAAAGAAGATCGCCGTTGTCGGCGGCGGCCCGGCGGGCGTGTTGTTCGCCGTTATGGCCGCGCGCCGTGGACACAGCGTGGAGCTCTTTGAAAAGACCGACCGCGTCGGCGGCAAGATCGTGCCCGGCAGCGTTCCACGCATCAAATACGACATTCAGAACTACCTGCATTATCTTGAGCGCGAGCTGAAGGCTGCGGAAGAGAAATATGATCTGCATACACACTTCAACACCGAAGTGACCAGCGATACGCTAAAAGACAAAAACTACGATGCGGTGATTTACGCCATCGGCACAAAGAGCGGAACGCCGCCGATCAAAGGCCTCGACAAGATCAAGTACGTGCAAGCGACCGACCTTCTCGTGGATGATAAACTGCTGGGCGACGCGAAAAAAATCGTTGTTGTCGGCGGCGGAGTCGTCGGCTGCGAAACGGCATACTGGCTTGCTTATGAAAAGGACCTCGACGTCAAGGTCGTCGAGATGTTGCCGTACTTCATGGAAGGCACATGCACAGCAAACCGCGGGCACATCATTCACTACCTTAAAGAACATGGCGTGGAGCTGCTCAATTGCTCGATGGTCAAGGAGTTTGACGAGAAGCACGTTGTCGTTGAGCGCAACATGCACAAGAATGTACCGAATCCGTACAACACATGGCAGCCGATCCTGCCGGAAAACATCGAGAATCCGCTTGCGCCGAAGGTTGGCAAAGAACCCAAGCGTGTCGAACTGGACGCAGATCTGGTCGTGCTCGCCATGGGCGGCAAGCCGGATGACGCGGCCTTCCTGGAAGGACAGAAGCTGATGGTTGCACCAGAACTTTATAACATCGGCGACAGCTTCAGCGCAGGGCGCGTTCTGGAAGCCTGCCGCGCGGCATACGCGCTGGCAACCCGTATTTAAGGAGGCAAATCAATGGCAAATATGGTTTTAACGCCGGAACAGCAAGCCATTTTGGACGGCGCAAACGGTGAAGCCGCGGCCAAGGTCATGAAGACGCTGGTCATGTTTGGCGAAACCTTTGGCGCAGAAAAGATGGTGCCGGTTACAAGCGAATATGGTCATCTCGTAACAAGCTTTGGCTTGTCGGTCATGAAGCCGGTTTACGCGCTTGTGGATCAACTGATCCAGGGCGGCGCGCTCTCCGGGCAGAAATTCTCCGTCGACCCGCGTCCGCTGGACAAGAACGTGCCGAGTAACCTTCTGCAGGACCTCGTGTTCAAGTTCATGTATTCCAAGCAGGCGGATTACGAAGCGCAGCTCAATACGCTCGGCCTTTTGAATCCGGACGCGTTCACCTGCACCTGCTACATGGACGAAGTCGGCAACAAGCCCAACAAAGGCGACGTTCTCAGCTGGGCCGAAAGCAGCGCTGTTGTTTATGCAAACAGCGTGCTTGGCGCGCGCTGCAACCGCAACTCCGGAATTTTGGAACTCTTCGGCAGCGTGGTTGGATATGTCCCATACTTTGGTCTCCTGACTGACGAAGGGCGCAAGGCGACCTGGATTGTGGAAATTAAGACGACTGAAAAGCCGGAAGCGCAAATTCTTGGCAGCGCAATCGGCATGAAAGTTATGGAGGACGTCCCCTATGTCAAAGGACTGGCCAAGTTCATTGGAACCGAGCTGAACGCGGACGCGACGGCGTACCTCAAGGACTTCGGCGCGGCGACCGCCAGCAACGGTGCGGTCGGGCTCTATCACATCGATGGGCTCACGCCGGAAGCCGTCGAGCTCGGCGAGAAACTCATCGCCGACGGTGCACAAACGTACGTGATCGACGACGCAGAGCTTGAGCGCGTAAAGAAGAGCTATCCCTGCATCTGGAAAGACCCGAATGCGACCCCGAAGCTCTGCTTTGTCGGCTGCCCGCATCTTTCCGTCAAGCAGCTGCATGACTGGACAAACGCGCTGTCCTATGCGCTTGCAAAGGAAGGCAAAAAGAAGGTTGTGATTCCGACGGTGTTCACCTCCGCGCTGGCGGTTCAGGCGGAGTTCAAACAGACGCCGGATTACCAAAAGCTGCTCGATATGGGCGTCGTGCTCTCCTACATCTGCCCGCTGATGTACATGAACAATCCGCTCTGCGGCAAACAGCCGGTAATTACGAACTCCAACAAGCTGCGCACCTACACCTCCGCGCGCTACCATACGGACGCCGAGATTCTCGACATCCTATCGAAAGGGGGCAACTGACATGCCGAAAACCTTTAAGGGCCGTCCGGTCGTTCCCGGAAACATAACGGCAAACGCGCTGGTTTCGCGCAACGGCTTCAACACGCTGGCGAGCTTTCAAAAAGCGTTGATGTTCAAGGACAAAGACGCGAAGTGCTCCGACCAGAACAATCCGGACATCTACGAAAAGCCGATGCACGGCGCGGCGCTCTGTCTGCCGCAGACCATCGGTTCGACCACCGGCGGCATGGTCATCTACTGTGCCGCGGCGCTCGGGCAGCAGCCCGCGTGCATGCTGTTTAGCCGACCGATCGATTCTCTCGCCGCCGCGGGCGCAATCCTTGCGGACGTATGGACAGACGTTTCCATGCCCGTCGTGGATGGTCTTGGCGAGGAGTTCCTCGCGGCCGTGCAGACCGGCGAAAAAGTCGAAGTTAAGGAAGATGGCACGGTGATCGTCGGATAAACCAAACGTAAATAGCACAAAGGAGCGGCAGTGGTGTCGCTCCTTTTCATAAAGTAGCATAAATGCATCTATGCTATAATCTATAAAAAATACGAGGTCTCGCTATGGTCTTTTTACGCGCAATCAAACAATCCGGACTGGGCGGCGACATTGAGCAATATCCCCTGTCGCTCCCGCAGATCGCCGCGATCGATCGGCTTTCGTTTGACGCGTCGGTGACATTGATTGCAGGCGACAACGGTTCCGGTAAAACAACGTTGATAGAAATCGTCGCCGCGCTGACAAAAGCCTTGCGCATTGGAGACAATTCCGTCGACAAGCGAGCATACAATGCATTTCTGCCCGCATCCCGTGCGTTTCGACCGGAATTTTCGCAAAAGCCGCAGAGAAGTTTCTTTTTCATCGCGGAAGATTTCACTCGTTATATCGACGCACGCGAAGAACGCATGCGTGCCGAGCGCGCCGATCTTGAGCGCATCGAGCGCGAGTATATCGGTCGCTCGTCTTATGCAAAAAGTCTGGCTGCGCTACCGCATGCTTCCGGACTGCATGCAATGGAAAACATGTACTCCGACGAACTGTCCGAGCAGTCGCACGGCGAAGGTTACATCGACTTTTTCGGTTCGCGACTAAAGCCGCACGGACTGTATCTGATGGATGAGCCGGAAGGCGCGTTGTCCTACTATAATCAGTTCGTGCTGATGAATATGATCGCGGACGCGGTGAAAAACGACTGCCAGTTCATCGTCTCGACGCACTCTCCCGTACTGCTTGCGTATCCGGGCGCGCTGTTATATTCGTTTGCCGACGGTTTGATGCAGGAGACCGAATACGACCGTCTCGAAAACGTCTCGTTTCTAAAGAGCTTTTTAGCGGAACCGGAGCGGTATCTAAGACATCTGGGAACGGACGAGTAACACATCGCAACGCGTGGGTCGAAACGTATTTTCCGTCTATTTATTCCTCAAATCGCTTATTCGATCAATACTTTTCCCTAAATATTTATTCCTCAAAAAGATAGGCGTCCACATAACCCGTCGCCGGCAGTTGCGTATACTGTTTGAACTTTGAGTTTTCCAAAAAAGTCCGAATGACCGGCTCCTGATCGGCAGCCTGCTCGACGAACACGACCAGTTTGTCGCTCAGCTCACGCGATTCATTCAGAATCTCAATGGATGTGTCCGGTTCGCTTGCGTCAAAAACGAATATTCTGTCAAATTTCGTTATAAAAAACGTGATGCTCTTGATTTTCCAGCCCTTGCCCGGATTCAGTGCGACGACGCAGTCGTAACTTTCATACGGCTCAAGCATCTCGTAATATGCCTTGTCCTGTTTGTATTGGTAATCGATCTCGTTGCCGTTGTAGGATAAAGCCGTCATCAGCGACATACACAGCAGGACACCGCTGAAAATCAGCGCCTTGTTTTTTATAAACAATCCGATCACATAATACAGCAGGTAGGCAACAAGGACCACGCAGATCGGATAAATGCAGAAGAAATAGCGATCCGTTGTATAGGGTGCGACCTTCGTTATAACGACATAATAGAATACTGCCGTCGCAGAAAAGACGAGGAGCAGCGGCGTATTGGAATCCGCCCCGATCGGATTGCTTTTGTTCTTCCTACTTGATGCGATGATAAACCTGATTAAAATTGCCAGCAGCGAAGCCAGCAATACATACTGGATAATATCGCCGAAAAGCTGACCGTTTATAATATGAAATACCGTTTTATAATCCGTCAGGACGTTGTCCGTCTCGGCGACCTGCCCGAAAGCCTGCTTGCCGCGCGCTCCGAAAAAAATATGCTTGATCAAGGCGGGATAGAACAGACAGCTTGCAATCCCTGCGCCAAGCACCGAAAAGACGTATGTTTTAACCGTCTTAAAATTCTTTTCGCGAAGCAATACGATCGTAAAAAAGAGAGCAAGAAAGCAGGTCAGTACGATAAAGTAATAATGCGTCATTACGCCGAAAAAAACACACGCCGCAAGCAGAATGATCAATTTCCGGCTGTAACCGTCCTGATAAAGCCGTATATGCAGATAGAAAAGGCACGTTGCAAGCAGCATCATCAGCGAATACATACGGATAAACGAAAAGTTGCTGAAAGCACCGACGCTGAAACCAAAGGCGGCGGCCGCGACCAGAGACAGCCATGGATTCCTTAAAATTCGCATTCCGATACGCTGCACAACGAGCGTGCACAATAACAAACATACGGCGTTGATCGACAGGCCGTACCATTTCGAGAATGTCGACGGAAAGAAGGAGCATACCGCATGCAGTATGGCATAGAAAAACGGCGGATGAACGTCGTGTACCTGATTCATGTAGACGGTGAAATAGTCAAGCTGGTTTCCCGGCAGAACCTCAAGAGCGTCGGTAAAGACGGATGGCGCATGCCATTGGTTAAAAAGACCATCTCCGTTTGGAACGGCGGTTTCATTATTGGAGTTTGCCAAGCTAAACGAAAGGATTTCGTCAATCTGATATCCCTGCTTTTGAAAGCCGACAAAAATGCACATGGCCAACTGGACGATCAGAATGATCCACATCAGCTTATTTGGGATTGTTTTTGCTTTTTGAGACGTCATACCGTACAGAACTCCCGATTTTCTATAAACTATCCTGAACTTATATACAAATAAACGATTAAACGGGCTTTGACAATGAATATGATTCGTCTGAATCTCATCTATTTATAACTGTTTATTAGTCGATTGTCAATTGAATAACACAGCGATTCGAATCCGCCTTTCAAGCGAACGTTTCTGATTTTTCGCCCGGTTTCACGACGCGATAATTCAAAAAAATAAAAAGAGAACGCGGATTGCTCCGCGTTCTCTTTGTGCTTGTGTTTGTGTCGATTAATACATGCCGCCCATGCCGCCCATGTCGGGGCCGCCTGCCGCTACCGGAGCCGGGGGTTCCGGAATATCGGTGACCAGGCTTTCGGTGGTCAGCACCATGGCTGCGACGGACGCCGCGTTCTGCAGAGCGCTTCTCGTAACCTTGGTCGGGTCGATGATGCCTTCATCTGCCAGCATGCAGTAGGTGTCCTTCGCGGCGTTGTAGCCGTAACCGGCTTTATCTTCGCGGCGGACGTTCTCTACGATGACCGCACCGTCGAGGCCTGCGTTGGTCGCGATCTGACGGATCGGCTCTTCCAGAGCGCGGAGGACGATGTTCACGCCGGTCTTGTAGTCGCCGGTGGCTTCCGCAACCAGCTTCTTGACGCGCGGGATCACGTTCAGCAGCGCTACACCGCCGCCGGGGACAATGCCCTCTTCCACAGCCGCGCGGGTTGCGGACAGAGCGTCTTCAATGCGGAGTTTGAACTCCTTCATCTCGATCTCGGTGGCTGCGCCGACCGCGATGACGGCTACGCCGCCGGAGAGCTTGGCCAGACGTTCCTGAAGCTTCTCTTTGTCGTAATCGGAGGTGGTTTCCTCGATCTGCGCCTTGATGGACGCGACGCGCGCCTTGATGGTTTCCGCTTCGCCTGCGCCTTCAACGATGATGGTGTTGTCCTTGTCAACCTTGATTTGGCGGGCGGTGCCGAGCTGATCAAGCTGCGTTTCTTTGAGGTCCATGCCGATTTCGGAGGAGATCACTTCGCCGCCGGTGAGGATTGCGATATCCTGCAGCATTGCCTTGCGGCGGTCGCCGAAGCCCGGCGCTTTGACCGCGATGCAGTTGAACGTGCCGCGGAGCTTGTTGAGCACCAATGTGGTGAGCGCTTCGCCTTCGACGTCTTCTGCAATGATGAGCAGCGAGCGGCTCTGCTGTGCCAGCTGCTGGAGCAGCGGCAGGATTTCCTGAACGTTGCTGATCTTCTTGTCCGTGATCAGAATGTAGGGATTGTCGAGGATGCCCTCCATCTTTTCGGTGTCGGTCACCATGTATGCCGAAGCATAGCCGCGGTCGAACTGCATACCTTCGACAACGTTGAGCTCGGTCTTCATGGTCTTGCTTTCCTCAACGGTGATGACGCCGTCATTGCCGACCTTCTCCATTGCGTCGGAGATCAGCTGGCCAACGGTTTCGTCGCCCGCGGAAATTGCGGCAACCTGCGCGATGGCGGTCTTGCTGCCAACGGGTTTGCTCATTTCCTTCAGGCCTTCAACCGCTTCCTTAACGGCGGCTTCGATGCCGCGGCGCACGACCATCGGGTTTGCGCCGGCTGCGACGTTCTTCATGCCTTCGCGGACGATTGCCTGCGCAAGCAGGGTCGCCGTGGTGGTGCCGTCACCGGCTACGTCGTTGGTCTTGGTCGCAACTTCTTTTACGAGCTGCGCGCCCATGTTTTCAAAGGGGTCTTTCAGTTCGACTTCTTTTGCAATAGTGACGCCGTCGTTGGTGATCAGCGGTGCGCCATACTTTTTGTCCAAAACAACGTTGCGGCCTTTCGGTCCCAGCGTGATTTTAACGGTGTTTGCAAGCTGATCGAGACCGGCTTCCAAAGATCTGCGGGCGTCTTCGCCGTATTTAATCTGTTTCGCCATAATTCCTTATGCCTCCTTGTGCATTATTCAACGATCGCAAGTACGTCGCTCTGACGAACGATGAGGTATTCCTTGTCGTCAAGCTTGACTTCGGTTCCTGCGTACTTCGAGTAGATGACCTTGTCGCCTTCCTTGACGTACATTTTGACTTCTTTGCCGTCCACAACGCCACCCGGGCCAACTGCGACGACTTCCGCCATCTGCGGTTTTTCCTTGGCGGCCGTGGGCAGGACGATACCGCCCTTGACGACTTCTTCGTTCTCGATGCTTACTACGACAACGCGATCTGCCAAAGGTTTCAGTTTCATACGATAAACGCCTCCTGTATATAATGTATTTACAATCGATTTGTTAGCACTCGAATCTATTGAGTGCTAATCACGGTGTTCATTATATCACGTCTGCCATTCAAGTCAACTTGAAAAATGCAACGAAAATGTGAAAAATAGCGCTTAATCCATATACCCTACTGTTTTACTATTGTATTGTTGTACAATCCATGCTACATTGTAGTAACAAAGCATCCGTTTTTTTATTGGCGGGAGCATCTGCAGAAAGCTTTTTTTAATGAAGGCATGTGCATAATAAAAAGAAGAAACATGGTGAACTTCATGAAAGTATTAGATTTTACGATTCAAGGCATGCACTGCGCGGCGTGTTCCGCCGCAATCGAGCGGGTCGTCTCCCGGCAGGCGGGCGTAGACGCGGTCAACGTCAACCTTGCGACCGAGCGTATGCGCGTGCGCGGTGAAAATTTTTCAACGGACCTGATTCTTGAGGCGGTGAAAAAAGCCGGATACTCCGCCGAAGAATACCATTATTCCGACGCGGCGGACAAGGCCGAACGCGCACGTAAAGAAAAGGAGTTGCGCGATCAGACGCGACGCTCCGTCATTGCGCTGGTGTTCGCGGTGCCGCTGTTTTATCTCTCGATGGCGCCGATGGTCAACATCTGGACGCCTGTTTCCATGGCGACACAGCCGCTTTTATACGCGCTGCTGCAAATCGTCTTTTTGATTCCGGTCATCGTCAGCGGGTACGGCTTTTACACACGCGGGTACAACGCGCTGTTTCGGCTGCACCCCAACATGGACTCTCTCGTCGCGGTCGGCACCAGCGCCGCGGTGTTTTTCAGCGCGTGGTCGCTCGTGCGGCTGATTCGTGGGGACGTTTCCGCCGTGCACGAAATGTACTGGGAATCCGCGGGCGTAATCGTTGCTCTTGTGCTGCTCGGCAAGCTCCTTGAGGCGCGCAGCAAGCGTCGCACGTTCGACGCGGTCGAACGCATGATGGAACTTGCGCCCGACGAAGCGACTGTCATTCAGCCGGACGGCACACAAAGGGTCGTGCCCGCATCGCTTCTGATGCCAAATGATATCGTGCTGGTACGCCCCGGCGAACAGATTGCCGCCGACGGTGAAATCACCGAAGGCAACGCATCCGTGGACGAATCTATGCTCACGGGTGAAAGCATACCGGTGGATAAGCACCTTGGCGATAAGGTCACCGGCGGCAGCGTCAATCAGAATGTGCCGTTTACCTTCCGTGTGGAGCGTACCGGTGCGGACACGACGCTGTCCCAGATGATCCGCATGGTGGAAGAAGCGCAGGGCGCCAAGGCGCCGATTGCGCGGCTTGCCGACCGAATTTCGGCAGTATTCGTGCCGACGGTGTTCGGCATTGCGTTGGTCGCAGCGCTGATCTGGTTGATTGCGGGTGAGCCCGTTTCATTCGCGCTGACGGTGTTTGTCTCCGTCGTGGTCATCGCCTGCCCGTGCGCGCTCGGTCTCGCCACGCCGACCGCCGTCATGGTCGGTACAGGCGTTGCCGCGAGCCACGGCATGCTGGTGAAAAGCGGCGAAACACTGGAACTGCTCAGCAAAGTCCGCGCCGTCGCCTTTGACAAAACGGGAACGCTCACGCGCGGCGAACCGGTCGTAACCGATATATATGCCGTAGACGGAAATGAAGAAAAGCTGCTCTCCCTGCTTGCGGGTGTGGAGCAATACAGTGAGCATCCGCTGGCAAGAGCCATTATCGACATCGCAAAAGAACGCGGCGTGACCTATGCGCCGGTAACAAACGTTCGCGCGGAAGCGGGTTTCGGCGTCAACGGCACCTTTGAAGGAAAAACACTCTGGGCGGGTAACGAAGCCTATCTGCGGCGTTGCAGCGTTCTGGCTCCCATGAAAGACCTTGAAGCCTTCCACGGCAAAACACTCGTGCACGTTGCGCTGGAGGGCGACTATCTTGGCGCGGCCGCGATTGCGGACGTTGTGCGCGATGAAGCGGCGGCGGCGCTCAAGCGGCTCAGTGACGCAGGCGTGCACATCGCCATGATCACCGGCGACCGTGCAGACGTTGCGGAAACCATTGGCGCGCAGATCGGCGTGAGCGACGTGCTTTCCGAGGTGCGTCCCGAAAACAAAGCGGAAGCCGTAACGAGACTGAAGGAAAAATATGGCGTTGTGGCGATGGTTGGTGACGGTGTGAACGATGCGCCTGCGCTGGCGACCGCCGATGTTGGCATCGCGGTCGGCGCGGGTACGGATGTTGCGCTTTCCAGTGCGGACATCGTGCTCATGCGCGACGATCTGGACGGCATTGCCGACGCGCTGAACATAGGCGAACTGACCGTAAAAACGATCAAACAAAATTTGTTCTGGGCGTTCTTCTATAATGTCATCGGCATACCGATTGCGGCGGGCTTGCTCTTCGCGTTCGGCGGTCCTTTGCTCTCCCCCATGATCGCCGCGCTGGCCATGAGCCTCTCGTCGGTCACGGTTGTGACCAACGCTTTGCGCTTAAAACCGCGCGCCAACCGTGCAATTACGGAAAAAACGGCGGTTTAGCGTGAATATCGGCAGAGAATTAAATTTTCTGCTTGCAATCACGGCGGCTGTATGCTAAACTTTCATCTGTTCGAGTGAAATTCGAGACTAATACAGGGGGTGAATTGTTTTGGCAAACATCAAGTCCGCCATCAAGCGTGTCAAGGTCACCGAAAAGCAGACCCTTCGCAACCGCGCGGCCAAGTCTGAAATGAAGACGACTATCCGCCGCTTCGACGAAGCTTTGCAGTCCGGCGACGCAGCCGCAACAGATAAAGCGTATTTGACGGCCGTTAGCACGGTCGACCATGCCGCCGCAAAGGGCATGATCCACAAAAATGCCGCCGCTCGCAAAAAAGCGCAGCTGGCAAAGAAGCGCACTGCGGCGCAGTAAAAAGTCATACCCTGTACGTTTTAAAGCGGACCTGCCCGATAACGGCAAGTCCGTTTTTTCTTGCTTTCCAGTGTGAAAGCGTCTAGAATAAAAGTGTTGATGGCATCAAGTTCCATCGCAAAAATTCGACTGTTGTGAGAGGTGCGTTTGATTATGGAGCCATATGTTTCCAGGTTGCAAAGTGAAGAACTGGACGACGTGTTTGCCGCCATCCTCGCGCTGAACGACGTATCGGAATGCTATCGTTTTTTCGAGGATATGTGTACCATCAACGAACTGCAGGCAATGGCGCAGCGCTGGCAGGTTGCGCGCCAGCTTGACGCGGGCGTGACGTATCAGGAAATTTCGCACAAATACAACGCCTCTACGGCTACCATCAGCCGCGTCAACCGCTGCCTCGAATACGGCGCGGGCGGTTATCGCCTGCTGCTCGATAGAACCCGCGAAACGGAGTAACAACAACCCATGGCAATGGACGGCATCGCGCTAGGCGCGGTCATTTATGAATGCCGCACGCTCGTCGGCGGCAAAATAGACAAAGTACAGCAGCCGGAAAAAGACCTGCTGCTTCTTACTGTGCGCGCGTCTTCCGGCACGCACCGGCTTTTAATCTGCACGCACGCCGAAAACGGACGCATTCAGCTGACAAACCGCACATACGACAACCCGATGCAGGCGCCTGCGTTTTGCATGCTGTTGCGCCGTCGTCTCGTCGGCGGACGCATCGAGTCGATCGGGCAAATCGGCGCCGATCGCGTCTGTGAAATTGCAATCACCGCGCGAAACGAACTCTTTGACGAAGTGCGTTTGCGATTGTTGATCGAGCTGACCGGCAAACACGGTAATCTTGTTTTACTCGATCCGGGCGGTGCCATTGTCGATTGTGTCCGCCGCGTTTCCGCCTGCGACACGACCACGCGCATCCTACTTCCCGGCTTTCCTTACGAATCCGTCCCCACACAGGACAAGCTGGATCCGTTTGAAGCGCCGGAGGAACAATTCGCCGAAGCGCTGTCTTCTGGCAACCCGGCAAAAGCATTGACGAGTGCGTTTGACGGCGTATCGAAGCAGTCTGCAAACGCACTGATCGCCGCATTTCCTTCCGCAAAGACGCTTCATCGCCAGTTTACAGCTATGCAAACCGGTGCATATACCCCGTGCTTATGTTTTGGTTCCGACGGTGAGCCGCTTGCCGCGCTTCCGTTTTTGCCAGACGGCATGTATGCGCGTGTTGAACCGTTCGGCAGCATGAGTGCCGCGCTGGACCGCTACTATGCCGACCGTGATTTACTTGTGCGCATCCGTCGGCACGGCGCGTCGCTCCGGCACACGGTTTCCACCGCGCTCAGCCGGGCACAGCATAAATACGCCGCGTTTTCCGATGCAATTTTGCAGACCGACGCTTATGAAGACGCGCGCGTTACCGGAGAGCTGATCCTTGCAAACCTGCATCTTGCCAAACCCGGCATGGACGAACTGCTCGTCGACGACTATTTTGTCGACCCGCCGCAAAAGCGAGCAATTCAGCTCGATCCTGCCATGAGCGCGCAGGAAAACGCGAAGCGTTGCTTTAAGCAATATCGCAAAGGCAAGCTGAGCAAAGCCTATGCCGAATCACAGATCGACAGCCTGTCCGCCGAGATTGCATATTTGGAAGGACAGCTGGAGAATATTGAAAAATGCGAAACGCTGTATGAATTAAACGAGATCAAAGAAGAACTGATTCGCGAACGCTATCTGCGCCCGGAAAAGAAACGCGCGCAAAGACCCGCGGTCAAATCGTCCGAGCCGATGCGGTTCATTTCCAGCGACGGCATCACAATCTATGTTGGCAAAAACAATCGCCAGAACGACGCACTGACGCTCAAGGATGCGCGCTCCGACAACATCTGGCTTCACGCAAAGAACATTCCCGGCTCGCATGTTATCATCGACTTCGACGGCGAACCGCCGAGCCGACGCTCAAAGAAGCGGCAATGCTTGCGGCATATTATTCGCAGGCGCGTGCGTCCGGCGGCGTTCCGGTCGACTACACACCGCGAAAGTTTGTCAAAAAGCCGTCCGGCGCTCGTCCCGGCATGGTGATCTACACCACCAACCGCACACTGTATGTTACCCCCGACGCGGCTGCCGTTCAGGCACTGCGCCGCGAAAGCCGCGCATAGTAACACTACTTACGCGAATTTTGTCGGTGGATGCAATCCCTGCTCCACCTTTGTGAACACTCTGTGGAGAATCGTTCGCTTTGCGGTACGCAAGTTGCATAACATCCCGGTATCCCGTATAATATTTTCATTCACAAACAAAGGAGATTTAGCGATTTGTCACGCATCGCACAAATGATACAAAACCCGCTGCAGCTGCTGTATGTGCTGCCGGCAATCCTTATCGGCATGACCGTTCACGAGTGGGCGCATGCTTACGCGGCGTATCGCCTCGGCGACCCGACCGCCCGAAACCTCGGCCGCATGACGCTCAACCCACTGGCGCATTTTGACGTCTTCGGGTTTCTCATGCTGCTGCTCGTCGGTTTCGGCTGGGCAAAGCCTGTTCCGATCAACCCGCGCAACTTTAAAAACTTCAAGCGGGACGATATCATCGTTTCACTTGCGGGTATCACGATGAACTTCATCGTCGCGTTCCTGTTTTCGTTCGTTTATGCCGCAGGCTTCCTCAAGTGGGGTCTGGGCACGAATGTTGCTTTTTTAAGCATCTTTAGCTCAATTATCGTTATCAATCTTTCGCTGGCGCTGTTTAACCTGATCCCGATTTATCCCCTTGACGGGTCGCATGTGCTGGAAAGCCTGCTTATTCGCAAGATTCCGCGCTTTTTCATGTTTATGCGTCAGTACGGCCAGTGGGTACTGATCCTGCTGCTCATTTCCGGTGTTGTGATATCAGCATTGTCGTTCCTTGTGAGCGGTATCTTCAGCGGATTTGTGAGTTTTGCAGCCGGAATCATCAACCTGCTGTAATAGAAAGTTTCTATGGCATATTGCGTACAGTTAAAACAGTTTGAAGGCCCGCTCGATTTGCTGCTGCATTTGATCGAGGAATCTGAGGTGGACGTTAAGGACATCTTCGTTTCCGAAATCACCGCGCAGTATCTTTCCTATATGGATCAGGTGGACGAACTGGACATGGACACGGCAAGCGAATTTTTAACCATGGCCGCTACGCTTTTGTACATCAAATCCCGACAGCTCCTGCCGCGTCCGCCAAAAGAGGACGAAGCCGAAGAAGACCCGGAAGAGTTGCTGATTCGTCAACTGCGCGATTACAAAGCGTTTAAGGAAGCCAGCGAAAAACTCCGCGAACTGTTTGACGCGGCAAAGGGCAGCTTTGCGCGCCTGCCGGAGGATGTTCCGCTTCCACCAAAGGAAGTCGCACTGGACGGAACGAGCATGGACGGGCTGTTCTCCGCCTTCTTAGAGATGCTGGAGCGCAAAAACGACCAGCCGGAGCACATCACTTCCCAGCATGTGAATCCCGACCGGTATACCGTCCGTTCGCAAACCGGAAAGATCAGAACGATCTTGCAAAGCAACACAGCCGTTTCGTTTCGTGAACTCTTTGAAGACGACGCGAACAAGATGGAGATGATCGTCACGTTCATGGCGCTTTTAGAGATGATTGCACGCGGCGAGATTCTGCTGCGGCAAAAATCGCCGTTTGCGCCGATTCGCATCAGCGCGGACAAACTGCTGCTTGACGACGAAACGTACGAATACATGGACGAAGCCGAAGATTAAGACATTTAAGAGAACATACTAGATTAAGGTTTAGACAATATGGAAGATCGAACTCTATTCAACAAAATCGAATGCATGCTTTTCGTCGCGGGCGATCCTGTACCGATCAGTGAACTTGCGCGCGTGCTGGACTGCTCGCTTGCCGTCGCCAAAGGCGCCCTCGGCGAAATGGAGCAGCTCTACGCCGGTGAAGGTCGCGGCATACAGCTGCTTGTCACTGCGGACACTGTTCAATTGGTCAGCAATCGCGACTACCTCGACGAGATCAAGGAATTGCTCAACCCCGACGAAACCAAGAGCGTTTCCCAGTCTCTGCTGGAAACGTTGGCCGTCATCGCCTATCGTCAGCCGGTCACACGCTCGGACGTGGAGAAAGTGCGCGGCGTGCGCTGCGACTATGCGGTGACGCAGCTTGTCAAACTCGGTTTAATCGTCGAGGTCGGAAAGAAAGACACGATTGGTCACCCGACGCTGTTTGGAACGACCGACAAATTTCTGCGTCAGTTCGGCATCCACTCCGTGGACGAAATGCCGGACTACATGCACTATTCGCAGGAGATCGATGAAGATAGCGAAGAAATACCAACTGTTTAGATCCATTGAACAGCTTAACAAACCAAAAACCTCCGATTTTTCGGAGGTTTTTTACGTTTTGTGTTTAGTCCAGCGAAATCATCTTGACGTTTACGTCCGCGCCGTCGATTTCCAACAACGCAAACGATGCGCAATAACCTTGCCGCGGCAGCGAAAGGCTGCCCGGGTTGATGATGAGCAGCGCGCCGTCAGCCTGCAACAACGGCACATGCGTGTGTCCAAATAGCACCGCCGCGCATCGTTCCTGCTTCGCCTCTCGAATTAAGGGATTCAGGTTATAGTAAGCGTCGCCATGCACCAGTAAAAGCAACGCATCCTCGACCTGTACGGTTTTCTTTCTCGGCAAATTGGAAAAATAGTCGTTGTTACCACGCACGGCGATAAACGGCACGTCGAGTTTGTCCGCAATTATCTCCGCGTCGCTACCGTAATCGCCGAGGTGCAGCACTAGCTCTGCCCCGCCCGCTTTTTCTATTTTATCCAGCGCGGCCGGCAGTCGGGTAAATCGCCCGTGCGTATCGCTGAATACGGCAACGCGCTTCATTTCGCTTCTTCCTTCAGGATTGCTTTCAGTTTTTCCAGTGCGCGCTTTCTGTGGCTGACGGAATTCTTTTCCTCCGCGGAAAGTTCTGCAAACGACTTTTCGAACGGCGTATAGTAGAAATACGGGTCATAGCCAAAGCCGTTGCTGCCGCGTGATTCGGTCAAAAGGATACCTTCGACCGTTCCCATAACGCAGATGGTCGGTTTGCCGACGCGAGCCAGCGCAACGGCGGACGCAAACCGGCAGGTGCGCTTTTCCCAGGGAACGCCCGCCATATCCGCCATGAGCTTTTTGTTGTTCTCGTTGTCGTCGTGGCCTTCGCCCGCGTACCGCGCGCTGTAAACGCCCGGCGCGCCGTTTAGCGCGTCCACAATCAATCCGCTATCGTCGGCAAGCGCCGCGGGAAAACCGGACTCCGCTAAAACTTCTTCCGCTTTTTTAATCGCGTTGTCCTGAAAGGTTTCGCCGTCCTCGACCACGTCGATATCGAGTCCCGCCTGCTTCATAGTCTGCATGTCCGGAAAATCCGAACCGAGAATTTCAAAGATTTCGCGCATCTTGTGCGCATTGTTTGTTGCAAGTAATAATTTCATGCCGCTATTGTAGCAAGATTTTGTCGTTCCGTAAAGAAAATTACAACTGTTTTACGCGCTTGTAACGCGCTTTTTTCATCGTACCGCTGTCTTGATAAACACGCACCGGCACATAACGGGTTCATGCGCACGCAAGAGTATGATATAATGCATTGACCGAATCCAGGAGGACGATATGGATCTGACATTGCTCAACGAAAGACAACGCGAGGCCGTTGAAACGACCGAGGGCCCGCTGCTCGTGCTCGCGGGAGCAGGCAGCGGCAAAACGCGCGTTTTGACGCACCGCATTGCATACCTGATAGAAGAAAAGCGCGTCGCGCCGTGGAACATCCTCGCGCTGACGTTCACCAACAAGGCCGCGGGCGAAATGCGCGAACGTGTGGAAACCCTTGTCGGCGCAAGCGCACACGACATGTGGGTCATGACGTTCCACTCCGCCTGCGCGCGCATCCTGCGCAGCGAAATTCAGGCGCTTGGTTATGAAAAGACGTTTGTCATCTACGACGACGCGGATCAGCAGTCGCTGCTGAAAAAGATCATAAAAGAACTCAACATTAATGATAAGATTTTCTCTGCGCGCGAACTTTCCCACCGTATTTCCGACGCAAAGAACCATTCGCTCGACGCGCTGAGCTATCTGCGTGAATCCTACGTGCCAAAAGACGTTATCAACGTCTACATCGCGTACCAACGTGCGCTGAAACAGTGCAACGCGCTGGATTTCGATGATCTTCTGCTCTATGTAATGCAGTTGTTTCTCCGTTTTCCAGACGTGCTGGAAAAATATCGCAACAAGTTCCGCTATATCCTGGTGGACGAATATCAGGACACGAACCTTGTGCAGTACAACATCGTCCGCATGCTCGCCGAACAGCACCAAAACCTCTGCGTCGTCGGCGACGACGACCAGAGCATCTACGGCTGGCGCGGCGCGGACATCCGCAATATTCTTGAGTTCGAAAAGGACTTTCCCGGCGCGAAAGTCATCCGGCTGGAGCAAAACTACCGCTCGACCGAAGTCATCCTGAATGCTGCGAACATCGTCATCTCCAACAACCGTTCCCGTAAGAAAAAGGAGCTTTGGACGGACAAGCGCGGCGGCGCGCCGATCGATCTCTATGAAGCCATGGACGAGCGCGACGAAGCGAACCGCATCTGCAACCGCATCCTCGAAGGTGCGCGCTACGGCAGCCGACGTTACGATGATTATGCGATTCTCTATCGCACGCATGCGCAGAGCCGTATTCTTGAAATGTATCTCAAGAGCTACGACATCCCGTACAAAGTTTACGGCGGAACGTCGTTCTTCCAGCGTGCGGAAGTGAAAGATATCGTGGCGTATCTGCGTTTGCTGCAAAATTCGGCAGACGACATTGCGTTTTTACGCGTCATCAACACACCGCGCCGCGGCATCGGCAACACGTCGATTCTCGCTTTGCAGGATTTTGCCGCCGAGCGGAATTTGCCGCTTCTGCATTCGATCATGCAGCTAACGGCGGACGATCTGCCCCGCGTGCGCGACAAGTTTACGTCCTTTGCCGAAATGCTGACGGACGTTTACATGCAGTTTGGCGACCGTTCGTTCCCGGAGGTTGTGGAGTATCTGCTGGACGTCATCGGTTACGACGCGTATCTGCGCGCCGACCGCAAGGAAAACTATGAAGCCCGCGCGGACATCGTCAACGAGTTTGTCGGCTATATTCACGAGTTCACCGAGAGTCTGGACGAGACGCAGGTGGACGTGCTCTCCGCTTTTCTGGAGAACGTCGCGCTGTTCTCGGCGACGGACGATGTGGACGCGCAAAACGGTCGCGTTTCCATGATGACGCTGCATAGCGCAAAGGGTCTTGAGTTTCCAAGCGTGTTCCTCTGCGGGCTGGAAGACGGGCTTTTCCCGTCCATGCAGTCCATGTCCGACCCCGACAAACTGGAAGAAGAAAGGCGATTGTGCTATGTCGGCATTACGCGCGCAAAAGAGAAGCTCTATCTCTCCAATGCGAAACAGCGGATGCTTTACGGCAAGATTTCGCCAGCACTGCCGTCGCGTTTCCTTGTTGAATTGCAGGACGCATTGCCTGAAGACGCAAAGCCTGCGCCGAAACCGTCGACGCCGAAAAAAGCACCGCAGCAGGCGTTCGGCATCTCGATGCATGCGCTTAAACCGCATTCCCACAAAGCGGAACAGCCGACCGTCAGCCGCAACATGACACAGTCGAAGCAAGCGGCGACACAGCAGAGCGCAAGCTATAGCGGCGGCCAGCGCGTGCGGCACAAGTCGTTTGGCGACGGCACCGTCCTGTCGGTCAACGGCAGCGGCGCATCGTCTATTGTTGAGATTGCGTTTGATTCCGGTACGAACAAAAAGTTTGCGGCTGCGTATGCGCCGATAGAGTTACTGTAAGAGTTTTATTCAGAGTAAGATTTGATAAATAACGGAGGCATTCTTTTATGTCCACAAAACGACAGGAAGAATTAACTGCATTACTGATTCGCTATAACGACGAATATGCAAACAAATCCACGCCTTTAATTTCAGACGCGGAATATGATGTGCTATTCGACGAGCTTGCACAATTGGAACAAGAGAGTGGCGAAGTGCTTTCGGGTTCTCCAACGCATAATGTTGGTTCCTCAACCGGAATTTTTAAACCCCACACGCACATCCGTCGTCTTTATAGTTTGGACAAAGTACGCACGGAAGAAGCGCTGTCCGATTGGGTGAATAAAGCACTTACCGCCGCGGATGGGCAGAAAATCGAATTTGGCCTTGAATATAAGTTCGACGGTCTGACCGTATGCCTCACTTATGAAAACGGCATCTTTACGCAGGGTGCGACACGTGGCAACGGCGTCACCGGCGAAGGCGTGTACGATCAGCTTTTGACCATCCGCTCCATCCCGAAGACGATTCCGTTCAAGGGTAAAATGGAAGTGCAGGGCGAATGCATCATGAAGCTCTCCGTTTTGGAGGAGTTTAATAAAAACAGCGACGAGCCGCTAAAAAACGCGCGCAACGCCGCCGCGGGCGCACTTCGCAATCTCGACCCGCGCGTTACAGCGAGCCGCAAGCTCGATATTTTTTGCTACAACGTCGGTTACATCGAAGGCAAAGAGCTGACCAACCAACGCGAAATGCTTGCGTTCCTCGTCGAAAACGGCTTCCCCGTCAGCCCGTACGTCCGCTATTGCAAGGATGCACAGGAACTTAAAACCGAAATCGACGCGGCGGAACATACGCGCGGCACGCTGGATTTTTTGATCGACGGCATGGTAATCAAGGTGACCGACTTTGCACTGCGTGAAGCATTGGGCGCGACCGAAAAATTCCCTCGCTGGGCGATGGCCTTTAAATTTGCCGCCGAGGAAACGACTTCCGTTGTGGAAGAAGTAACATGGGAAGTCGGTCGCACCGGCAAGCTCACTCCACTTGCACATCTCACGCCTGTCGAACTCGCAGGCGCGACCATCAAGCGCGCAACGCTGAATAACTTTGACGACATCCAACGAAAGCGCGTCAAGATTGGTTCGAAGGTGTTCATCCGCCGCAGTAACGACGTGATTCCCGAAATTCTCGGCGCAGTTCCGGACGACACGGCGACGCAGGTGATTGAAAAACCTACGCGCTGCCCGGAGTGCGGCGCGCATGTGGAAGAGCGCGGTGCGCACATCTTTTGCACAAACTCGCTTTCGTGCAAGGCGCAGATCAAACTGCGTATTGCGCACTATGCCTCGCGGGATGCGATGGACATTGAATCGCTTAGCGACAAGACCGCTGCGCAGCTCATTGAAGCGCTCAATATTTCGTCTATACCGGAACTGTACACGCTGACCTTCGACCAGCTTGTGGCGCTCGACCGTTTCGGCGCAAAAAAAGCGCAGAACCTGCTGGACGCACTGGAAAACAGCAAGTCCCGCCCGCTCAGCGCATTTTTATTCGCGCTCGGCATCCCAAACGTCGGCAGCAAAACGGCCAAAGACCTTGCGAAAAACTTCGGCACCCTCAAGGCTGTGCGCACAGCTCGCCGCGACGAACTGCTTGTCATCAACGACATTGGTGAAATCGTCGCCGACAGTATTCTTTCGTTCTTTGCCGATCCGTCCATTGCCGCGCAGGTTGACGCGTTACTGCGTGACGGCGTTTCCCCGCAGGAAGAACAGGCGGTCAGTTTGGATTCACCAATCGCGGGCAAAACCGTCGTCGTCACCGGCACACTGCCGTCGCTCGGACGGCGTGAAGCCGAAGCGCTCATCGAACAATACGGCGGCAAGGCGGCGGGCAGCGTCAGTAAAAAGACGGGTTATGTGCTCTACGGCGAAAGTGCGGGCAGCAAGCTGGATAAAGCGAAAGAATTGAACATTCCCCTGCTGACGGAAGATGAATTTTTGAAGCTCATCGGCAAAGCCGACTGAGTTTGAAATAATAAATTCTCGTGCCATTGAGAAGAATAATAAGTGGGAAGATTACGAATGAATATGGAGAACGATACACATGATGCGGCTCGGTAAACTCGACAACGACGACCTTGAACGGCTGGTGCTCAAAAAGTTCCGGCGCGTTCGTCCGGAGCCGCTTTCCATGCCGACCATCGGACAGGACTGCGCGACGCTTGACCTGAATGGCGATCTCGTCGTGCTCAGCTGCGACCCGATCACATCCGCGAGCATTGCGCACCTCGGGCGGCTGACCATCCACGTTAGCTGCAACGACGCGGCGGCCGCGGGCGCGGAGCCGGTCGGTCTGCTTGTGACGCTTTTGATGCCGCCGGACGGAACGATGGAACAAATTGGCCGCATTGCGGACGATCTTTCCGCCGCGGCACAGCTCGCAGGCGTTGATATCCTCGGCGGACATACAGAAGTGACCGATGTTGTCACGCGCCCCGTGACCAGCGCGACGGTCGTTGCACGCCAGCCGCGCGGAAACGCGCTTCGCGGCATGAAGCCCGGTGACGCAATCGTTTTGACCAAGTCTGCCGGCGTCGAAGGCACGACCATCATCGCCGAAGACTTTGCTCATCTGCTGACAGACATCCCCGCAGAAATGCTCGCGTCCGCAAGCGCATTTTCCGGCAAACTTAGCATTGTGCCGGAAAGTCGGATCGCAATGCAGTCCGGCGCGACCGCCATGCACGACGTGACCGAAGGCGGCGTCCTTGGCGCGGCCTGGGAACTTGCATATGCCAACGGGACTTCAATCGAAATCGACTCGTCGAAGATTCCTGTGCACGCGGAAACCGCCGCGCTTTGCGGCGCGCTTGGGCTCGATCCGCTCCGCTTAATCGGCAGCGGCAGCTTGTTGATCGCCTGCGAAGACGGCGATAAAATGGTGCGTGCGCTCACCTCAAACGGTATCGACGCATGCGTGATCGGGAAGGCTCACGACAGGCAAACCAGCACCGTTGACGGACACTCGCTGGAAGAACCGCACGCGGACGAAATCTATCGCTTGTCGGATCGTGTCTGACATGCTATACTTTATAATTGCGACTTAGGGGGATTTTTCTTTATGTACAGCATGACCGGTTATGGCAAAGGCGCCGCGTCCGGAGACGGACGAGAACTGACGGTGGAACTCAAAAGTGTGAACCACCGTTATTTGGATGTCGGCATGCGCCTGCCCCGCCATCTTGCCTTTTTGGAAGACGGCGTGCGCACCGCCCTTGGCGCAAGACTTTCTCGCGGACACGTTGACGTTTTCATCAATTACCGCAACCTGCGCAGTGATGCGCGCGCGGTCGATATCGATGTTTCGCTGCTGACGGCTTTCGTTTCCGCCGCACGCGCCGCAAACGAATCGCTTTCGCTTAGAGACGATCTTTCGCTGGCAAACGCACTGCGACTGCCGGACGTGACCAATATTCGCGAGGCGGATGAAGACACGGATGCGGTTTTGGAGCTGCTGAAAAGCGCAACGGACGCCGCAATCGACGTTCTGCTCAGCATGCGTGAACAGGAAGGCGAACGCATGCGCACATATCTTTCCGATTGCGCGGACACCGTGCTGACACTTACGGAGCAGATTGCCGTTCGTGCGCCGATCGTCGTTGAAGAGTACAAGGCCAAGCTGGACGAACGGATTCAAACCCTGCTCGGCGCGGTGGAAGTTGACCGTACGCGCCTCGCAACCGAGGTTGCGATTTTTGCCGACAAGGCCAGCATCGACGAGGAGATTTCCCGTTTGCGCAGCCACATTGTGCAAATGCGCGCACTGCTGGACGCAAGCGAACCCGTTGGACGCAAGCTTGATTTCGTGGTGCAGGAAATGAATCGAGAGTTCAACACCATTGGAAGCAAAGCAAACGACGGTGAGCTGACGACCCTCGTGCTCTCCGGCAAAGCGGAAATTGAAAAAATCCGCGAACAGGTACAAAACATCGAATAAAGTTTCCCCGTTTTACCGGCGATGTCTTTGTTGAATTTTGAGTTTATGTAAGGAGCAGACTTATGATGATGAACCTGCGACTTGTGAATATCGGTTTCGGTAACATCGTTTCGGCCGATCGTCTGATTGCGATCGTCAGTCCGGAATCCGCGCCGATCAAGCGCATCGTTCAGGAAGCGCGCGAAAGCGGCCGACTGATTGACGCGACCTGCGGACGACGCACACGCGCCGTTGTCATAACCGACAGCGACCATGTGATCCTGTCCGCCATCCAGCCGGAAACCATTGCAAACCGGCTTGACGCAAAAGCGGAAGAATCCGACGACTGATGACGAGAGGAGCAAACGAGATTATATGAAACAGACCAGGCAAGGACTGCTGCTTGTCGTCTCCGGACCCGCAGGCGTTGGAAAAGGCTCCGTTAATAACGGATTGATCAAGCGTAACCGAGATATTCGCATGTCCGTTTCGGCAACGACGCGTGCACCGCGTCCCGGCGAGATAGACGGCGTACACTACTTCTTCAAAAGCGAAGAAGAGTTTAAGCGGATGATTGACGACGGTGCATTTTTGGAATATATGTGCGTGTTCAACACACACTATTACGGAACGCCGAAGAGCTTTGTTGAGCAGGAACTAAAGGAAGGCCGAAGCGTCATCCTTGAAATCGACGTTCAGGGTGCAATGCGTGTGAAAGAAGCATACCCAGACGCGGTGCTGATCTTCATTGCGCCACCTTCCATGAGTGAACTCAAAACCCGTTTGATCGGCCGCGGAACGGAAAGCTCGGAAGCCATTGAGCGCCGCTTCGCAACCGCATATAAAGAACTGGACTATGTTACAAAATACGATTATGTCGTCGTAAACGATATCCTCGATCGCGCCATCGCGCGTGTCGAGCACATTCTGTCGGCGGAGCGCTGCCGCAGCAGCCGCAACGGCGAACTGATCGAGAAATTGATAGGAGGCAGGAAAGAATTATGATGAATCTACCGTTGAACGAACTGATCGAGAAAGCAGGTTGCCGTTATATGCTGGTGACCGCCGTTGCGCAGAGAGCGCGCCAATTGCAATCGGATCCAGATGAGCTCGACGGGCGCAAGCCTGTTTCCGTAGCCGTAGACCAACTCTATCACGACGAGTTAAACCTGGAATATCCGAAGGAATTCTATCAGGAGTGACCGCCCGCACCTAACCGGGAGAACCATTCCCGTTTCCATACGAACGATATGAATTCTTGCCGAACCTGCTCCGGTTTTTTACCGTTGCGTCTTCGGCGTGCATAGGCCCGCTTGCGGGCTGTTTGCGGTTTTGGGAAAATTTCAAATTTCCCGCTCTCTGACACAAAAAGAATCTCGAACGAACCGAACGAACCGCTCACGAGGAGGTGAACGGCATGGAACAATACAGCGAAGTGATCGTCGACATTGCGCACGCAAACGTCGACCGGTTGTTTACGTATCGCGTCCCGCAGGACGTGCATGCCGTCGCCGGCAGTCACGTGCTCGTGCCGTTCGGCTCCGGCAATCGTCCGCGTGAAGGATTCGTGATTCGCGTGTTCGACGAAAGCCAACTTCCAAAGCGGGACGAATCGGAATCCACAGTCGTTTACAAGAACGTCCTGCGTGTAATCGAACCGTACCCGATTTTGACCGACGAGCAGATCGAGCTTGCGTACTGGATGCAGCACAGCTATCACTGTCTGCTGGTGGACGCGCTTCGGCTGATGATACCTGCGCAGATGCGCGGCGGGCGTGTGCACGAAAAGATCGAACGTACCATTCAGCTTGCCGATCCCACAAAGGCGGACGAACAGCTCTCCGAGTTGCTCGATAAAAGCGGCAAGCCCCGCGCACCGCGGCAGTATGAGGTGCTTGAACTGCTCAACAAAACCAAACTGGAGATGTCGGTGCACGATGTTTTGGCATATGTACCGAACGCGCAGAGCGCGATTTCCGCATTGATTAAAAAGGGTTATGTCGTGGAAGGCGGTCACGTCACATTCCGCCGCCCCGACTATGGCGATACGGCGCCGGATAAAAACGTTACCCTCTCGCGTGAGCAAAAGCACGCGGTGGACGCGATTACCGCCGCCATGCTGGCAAAATCCGGGACACTGCTGTTGCATGGTGTGACCGGCAGCGGCAAAACCGAGGTCTACATGCACGCCATCGAGCAATGCCTCAAAGCAGGCAGGCAGGCGATCATGCTGGTTCCGGAAATCTCGCTGACGCCGCAGACCGTCGGGCTCTTTCGGGAGCGCTTTTCGGACGGCATTGCGGTTTTGCACAGTCGTCTGTCCGCGGGTGAACGCTTTGACGAATGGCGGCGCATTCGCCTGGGCAAGGCGCGCGTAGCGGTCGGCGCACGCAGCGCTGTGTTCGCGCCGATGGAAAACGTCGGCCTCATCATTGTAGACGAGGAGCACGAACCCAGCTATCAAAGCGAGGCGACCCCACGCTACAGCGCGATTGAAGTTGCCTCATACCGTGCAAAATCCTTCGGCGCGCCGCTGCTTCTCGGCAGCGCAACGCCTTCCCTTTTGACTTACTTTCGCGCGCAGTCCGGCCGTTATACGTTACTCGAACTGCCCTCGCGCGTGCAAAACCGCCCTCTGCCCGAAGTGGAGACTGTCGACATGCGGGAAGAGTTTTTAGCAGGCAACAACGGCATTTTCAGCGGAAGGCTCGTTCAGTTACTCGGCGGGTGCGTTGAAAACGGCAGGCAGGCAATGCTCTTTCTCAACCGGCGCGGCTATTCGACGTTCGTTTCCTGCCGCTCCTGCGGATATGTTGTCGAGTGCGACAACTGCGACATCTCCATGACCTATCACAAGGGCGAAAATCGTCTGCGCTGCCATTTCTGCGGCGCGGCGAAACCCCTGCCCCGCGTTTGCCCACAGTGCGGAAAGTCGTTCATCAAATATTTCGGCATCGGCACGGAGCAAGTGGAAGAACAGCTGCACGAGCTGTTTCCAAACGCGGTCACGCTCCGCATGGATACGGACACGATTCGAACCAAGGATTCCATGCAAAAGATGCTTTCATCGTTTGCCCGCGGCGAGGCGCAATTCCTCGTCGGCACACAGATGATTGCAAAGGGGCACGATTTCCCAAACGTTACGCTTGTAGGCGTCGTTGCGGCGGACGCAACGTTGCTGATCCCCGACTACCGCAGCACGGAACGCACGTTTCAGCTGCTAACCCAGGTTGCGGGGCGCGCAGGGCGCGATGAAACCCCCGGCCGCGTGGTGATACAGACGTATTCGCCCGCGCATCCGGCCATCCGCTTTGCAAAGGAGCACGACTACAAGAGTTTTTACCATTACGAACTCGAACAGCGCAAGAAAGCAGTCTTTCCGCCGTTTTCGCTGTTTACCCGCATCCTGTTTTCCGGGGACGACGACCAGATTCTGGCAACCGCCGTTTCGGACTATGCCGACAAACTTCATGCGGCGTTGACCGAAACCCTTGGCGAAAGCGACGAGCGCATGATTTTGCTCTACAGCGCGTCGCCATCACCCATCAAACGGAAACAGGGCGTCTATCGCTATCAAATACTGATCAAGTTGCTGCGCACGGCGCGATTAAGCGACGCGATCCAAACGATTTATACGTTTGCTTCCGACCACCGCAATGAACTGTTTGCCATGGTCGAGGTAAACCCACAGGATATGTTATGAAGAAAAAAACAAACGAAACGCACACGCAGGAGCGCAAGACCAACTGGAAGCTCGTCGGCGAAATCCTCACGGGATACCGCCGGTATCTGGTATTTGCCACCATCAGCGTGCTGCTCTCAACGGCGTTTTCCTATGCCGTTCCATATGTTACGAGCTTTACCCTCGACTACGTGATTCAGGGAATCGACAGCACGATTCCCGCTTTCCTGCTGCCGATTTTGTCAAAGCTCGGCGGGCGGGAATACTTTCTCAAAAATCTGTTCGTCTGCGGCGCCGCGCTGTTTGTGTTCACGGGCTTGAACTGCCTGTTTACCTTTACGCGTCGTCAAAACGTGGCCTATGCAGCGGAAGGCATGGCGAAAAGCCTGCGCGACCGGCTTTATCGCCATCTCGAGGACGTGCCGTATGATTACCACAAGCACGCCAGCACGGGCGATCTTGTGCAGCGATGCACGTCGGACGTGGACACGGTGCGCCGGTTTATTCAGGTGCAGATGATGGAAATCGTCCGAACGCTTGTGATGTTTGTGTTCGCTGCGGCGGTCATGTTCACGGTCAACGTGAAGATGACGCTGATTTCGCTTGCGTTCATGCCGATACTGACCGTCAGCTCGTTTGTTTACTTCAAATACGTGCGGCGGTACTTCACCGCCTCCGATGAAGCGGAGGGCGCGCTCTCGACCATGTTGCAGGAGAACCTGACCGGCATGCGAGTGGTGCGTGCGTTTGGGCAGCAAAAGAGCGAGATCGAAAAGTTCACGATACTCAATACGTCGTACCGCGACAAAACCTATAAGCTCATCAAGCTGCTCGCGTATTACTGGGGATTGTCCGACAGTGTCGGTTATCTGCAAATTGCGCTGTCGCTTTGTATGGGTGTTATCGCAGTCTACCGCGGCACGTTCACGCTTGGCAACGTCGCGCTGTTCACAACATATGTCGCCATGCTCACTTGGCCGGTGCGTCAGCTTGGCCGCATCCTTGCCGACATGGGCAAGGCTTCCGTCTCGCTCGGTCGTCTGGATGAGATCCTCTCCGCGCCGCTGGAAAAAGAACCCGGCAAAGCGGAAACGCCGGACCTGATCGGCAACATCGTGTTCGACAAGGTATGCTTTGGGTACGATCGCTACAACGACGTGCTCGACGGGGTCAGCTTTACCGCAAAGCCCGGGCAGACCGTCGCCATCCTCGGCGCAACGGGCTCCGGCAAGACGAGCCTTGTTCAGCTGCTTCAGCGGCTGTATGTACGCACCGCGGGCGGCATCACCATCGCCGGCGTGGACGTCAACGATATTGAGCACGGGTATCTACGGCGCAACATCGGTATTGTTTTACAGGAGCCGTTCCTCTATTCAAGAACGATTCTGGAAAACATCCGCATCTGCGACCCCGCTGCGACCGACGAGGACGTTTACTGTGCAACACGCACGGCTTGCGTGCACGATGTGATCGAGTCGTTTGAAAAAGGCTACGATACGATCGTCGGCGAGCGCGGCGTAACGCTCTCCGGCGGACAGCAGCAGCGCGTCGCCATTGCGCGTACGCTCATGCAAAAAGCGCCGATCTTGATCTTCGACGACTCTATGAGCGCCGTGGACTCGGAAACCGACGCCGCAATACGAAAGTCCCTGCTTGCGCTTCGACGCGACGGGATTACGTTCCTCATTTCGCACAGGATTACAACGCTGAAAGAAGCGGACAACATCCTCGTGCTGGAAAACGGGCGCGTTACCCAGCAGGGCACCCATGAACAACTGCTTATGCAGGGCGGACTGTACCGGCGCATTGCCGAAATTCAGGACGCCGTTTCGGAAGGAGGCGAAGCCTAATGTATATGCCTGAAGAACAGGATTTCGCCGCAAAGAAGATCGACTGGAACGTGTGGAAGCGGCTTTACCGTTATGCGCTCCAGCACAAGCGACTGTTTGTTACCGTAATTGTCGCACTGTTTTTCGTTGCGGTATTCGATATATCATACCCTTTGTTTACCAGCTATGCCGTCGACCATTTTGTGGTACCAAAGACAATCGACGGTCTGGTCCCGTTTGCCGTACTCTACGCTGTCGCAATCCTATTGCAGGGACTCGGCGTGATTACGTTCATTAAAAGCGCGGGAAAATTGGAGATGAATATTTCCTATGCCATCCGGCAGGACGCATTCAAGCGTCTTCAGGAGCTCTCGTTTTCATTCTACGACCGTACCGCCGTGGGTTACATTATGGCGCGTATGGTGTCGGACGTGTCCAGACTCTCCGAAATGATCGCATGGAGCCTTGTCGATGTGCTGTGGTCGTTTCTTTATGCCGTCGGCTGCATTATAACGATGTTTGCGCTCTCCTGGAAGCTGGCGTTGATTTCGCTGTGCGTCATTCCGCCGCTGGCAATCGTGAGCATCCGGTTGCAAAAGCTCATGCTTAAGTATCAGCGTGAAGCGAGAAAGCAAAACTCCCGCATCACCGGCGCGTTTAACGAAGGCATTATGGGTGCAATGACCACCAAGACGCTTGTGCGCGAGGAGCAGAACGCCGTCGAATTTCAGGGCCTGACGAGCAAGATGCGACACGCATCCATCAAGAGCGCGCTGGTCTCCGCGTCGTTCTTCCCGATCATCATGTCACTCGGCGCAATCGGCACCGGCCTTGCGCTGACATTTGGCGGCGCAGGCGTGATCACGCCGGAGACGGCGTTTGTCGGTGCTATCACTGCGGGTACGCTGGTTGCGTTCATCTCGTACTGCACGCAGCTTTTCGACCCGATTCAGCAACTTGCGAACATTCTTGCCGAAATGCTGGGTTCACAGGCTTCGGCAGAGCGAGTCATCACGCTGATGGACACCAAGCCGGACGTTGTGGACACGCTAGAAACGCTGAAAAAATACGGCGACACCATGCACCCGCTGAAAAATAACTGGGAGACGATCAAGGGTGATGTTTGCTTTGACCACGTAACGTTTCAATACAAAAATGGCGAGCGCGTGCTCAATGACTTTTCGCTGGATGTAAAAGCCGGTCAGACTATCGCACTCGTTGGCGAAACAGGCGCAGGCAAGAGCACCATCGTCAACCTGCTCTGCCGGTTCTATGAGCCGACGGAAGGCGGCATACTGATCGATGGTGTGGACTATCGCGAACGCACGCAGCTTTGGCTGCAGTCCAGCCTCGGATACGTGCTGCAGGCGCCGCATTTGTTTTCCGGAACGATCAAGGATAACATCCGCTTCGGCAGGCCGGACGCAACGGACGAAGAGGTTCACGCGGCGGCGCGGCTCGTCCATGCGGAACCGTTTATCCTTGCGCAGGAAAACGGATACGACACCGACATCGGTGAAAGCGGCGCGCGGCTCTCCACGGGTCAAAAGCAGCTCCTCTCGTTTGCGCGTGTTGTGCTGAAAGATCCTCGCATCTTCGTGCTGGACGAAGCGACAAGCTCCATCGACACCGAGACGGAGCAGCTGATCCAGAACGCGATCACGCACATTCTCAAGGACCGCACGAGCTTCATCGTTGCGCACCGCCTCTCCACCATCCGCACCGCAGACCGCATTTTGGTCATTCGCGACGGCAGGATTCAGGAAAGCGGCACGCACGAAGAATTGCTTGCAAAGCGCGGCTATTACTACGACCTGTACACCCAGCAGTTCTGTGCGGATCAAACCGCGGAATCGCTCGGCGGTTAAGAAACGGAGAACGGCGCATGATTGCGTATTCCTACTGGTCGCTTTTGATCGTCTGCCCGCTTGTGTTCCTTGCGGGGCTCATTGACGCGGTTGCGGGCGGCGGCGGGTTGATCTCGCTTCCGGCATACCTGCTGGCGGGATTGCCGCCGCACAACGCGATTGCGACCAACAAACTCTCGTCCTGCATCGGCACGGTCGCCTCCACAGGACGCTTTGTAAAGAACAAGTGCGTGGACTGGCCGACGGCGGTTCCATCCGCTGCGCTGGCCGTGCTTGGCGCGATTGCGGGCGCAAACCTTGTTCTCAGCATCAGCGACACGGTGATTCGCTATGTCATGCTGGTGCTCATCCCGCTGCTGGCGTTTGTCGTGCTAAAAAAACGCGACCTTTCCGATGTGGACGGCGTACCGGTCAGCCGCGGCAGACAGTTTGCAATCATTCTCGCCGCCGCGCTCGTCGTCGGCATGTACGACGGTTTTTACGGGCCGGGAACCGGAACACTTTTGCTGCTTGCATACACGCAGCTTGCGCGGCTTCCGCTCCGGCTTGCCGCAGGCAATGTGAAAATTGCAAACCTTTCAAGCAATGTCGGCAGTCTGGTCGTCTTTCTCATCAACGGACAAACGATCATCCCGCTGGGTTTGATTGCGGCGGTGTTCTCCATCCTCGGCCACTTTATGGGTGCGGGGCTTCTGCTGAAGAACGGCGGTAAGATTGTGAAGCCGTTTATACTGATCGTACTGGGGCTACTGTTTGTCCGGTTAATTTATGACCTTGCGATCGCATGATTGAACTACCAAAAACAAAAACTGCGCGGCGTTTGCCGCGCAGTTTTGTGTTACTGTCATTTTTTATCTATAGCGAATATTGAGCGATCCGAAGGACACGTCGCCTTTGATCGCAAGGACTTCGCTTGCATCGGAATCGGCCGATCCAAACGTTTGAACGGAGCCAAACGCTTTGTCCGAACGAACCAGAACCTTGAATGTTCGCGGGACGACCAGATCGCAGCTGCCGAACGATACGTCCATATCCAGGACCGCACCATTTTTCACGCGCTTTACTTCCGTTAAATCCAGCACACATTTACCGAATGCAAGGTCAATGTCTCCACCGCTCAGTTCATCCAGAACAAGCTTTCGATCTTCATCGCAAAACGAGCAATCGTAATGAATGAAACCGTCTTCCTCATTGTAGTCAATCACCTGTTTGTGGTCGCTGTTATAGCATTCACTCCATTTGCGCTTGCGTTTGTGTGGAAAGAATCCTTCAAATATAATCGTCAAGCCCAATAAGACCAAAAGGCTCGGCCAAATGATACCCCATGTCAGTACGATAGTAATGACGTTGAGATTGAACAATAAGAAGTATGTTCCCAATGCGATAACCGCAAGGCTGAAAATTGAAAACCGCCGGATGCACCATGACAGGCCAAGACCAATGATGACTGCAGGCCATACGATCCCCCAGACGCCAAAGGACATGCCACCGACACGCTGCATCAAAAATGCCAGGCCAAGAACGATGACCAGTATCGCAAACCACATACCGTCCTTTTTGAATCCCAAGTCCCAATCGAAAGAAAATCCATTTTTCCCTTTCTTGTCTGATTGAGAGTCTACGATTACAACGTGTGGCTCGATTGGTTTAACGCCGAGCAGTTCGTCCGTCGTGACGCCCAGCACTTCCGCCAGCTTCGGCAGGATTGAAATGTCCGGACAGGAGACGTCGTTCTCCCATTTGCTGACCGCCTGGGCGGAAACACCCATTTTTTCGGCAAGCTGTTCTTGTGTGTATCCTTTTTCTTTGCGAAGCTGCGATATGCGCTTCCCCATCGATTGTTGTTCCATTTATTTTCCCTCGCTTTCATGGTTTTATTATGCCATATCAAAAAAGCCTTGAACATAGCCTGTTTTTCGAGTTCGCAAATTTATATCAACCATGGGTAGAATCGGACTCAACCAGCGGATTTCTTTACACGGGACCGCTTTTCGGTTACAATACCATTGGTTGAAAAAGGAGGATTTTACCTATGGCTTTACGCACAATTCGCACGGACGACGATCCTTGTCTATATAAAGTCTGCAAACCCGTCACGAAGTTTGACGACCGGCTTGCAACACTGGTCGAAGATTTATTTGAGACGATGAAGACCGCCGACGGCGCCGGCCTTGCCGCACCGCAGATCGGCGTGCTGCGTCGTGTCGTAGTCATCGACGCGGGCGAAGGCCCCGTGGAGCTTATAAACCCGACTATTATTAAAAAGGAAGGTTTACAGCGCGGCTACGAAGGCTGTTTGTCATTCCCCGGTAAATCCGGCTATGTCGAGCGCGCGGATCATGTAATCGTTGAAGGATTTGACCGCAAAGGCAAAAAGCATACATACGACACCAACGATTTCTTTGCGCGCGCTGTTCAGCACGAGCTGGACCATCTCGACGGCATCGTGTATTTAACGCTGGTCACCGAGCCGCCGGAAGATTTTGTTGCGGAGGAAGAAGAATGAGGATAGCCTTTCTCGGCACACCGGATTTTGCGCTCCCGTCGCTCGATATGCTTTTTAAAAGCGGGCACGAGTTGGCTGTGTTTACCCAGCCGGACCGTCCCGTCGGGCGGCATGCAAAATTAACGCCGCCGCCGACAAAGGTTTTTGCGCTTGAACACGGCTTGCCGGTGTATCAGTTTGAAAAGATCCGCCTGCCGGAAGGCGTTGACGCGCTAAAAGCATTCGCCCCCGACCTTATGGTTACCGCCGCGTTCGGGCAGATTCTTTCCGCGGAAAATCTTGCGATCCCGAAATATGGCTGCATCAATGTGCACGGTTCGCTTCTGCCGAAGTACCGCGGCGCCGCTCCGATTCAGTGGGCGATCATCGACGGCGAAACCGAGACTGGAATCACGACCATGATGACCGACGTCGGCATGGACACCGGCGACATCCTTTTGACCGACCGTGTGACCATCGGCGAAGACGAGACCGCAGGCGAACTGTTCGACCGTCTGGCCGTGCTCGGTGCGGAAACGCTGCGCCGCACCATCGACGCGCTGTCCGCCGGGACGCTGAAGCGCACACCGCAGGACGCATCGCAGGCGACCAAATGCCCCATGCTCAAAAAAGAACACGGTAAGCTGGACTTTAGCCAAAGTGCGCAGTCCGTGCATAACCGCGTGCGTGGTACAAATCCCTGGCCTGGTGCTTATGCAATACTGGACGGCAACCCGTTGAAAATTCATAAAACACGTAAAACAGACATTTCGCTTGGCGAGGCAGAAACCGGCATGCTCAAACAATCCGGCAAAGCAAGCCTGTTTGTCCGCTGCGGCGACAGTTGGCTGGAGATTTTAGAGTTGCAGACTGCGGGCAGCAAACGTATGCTTGCCGCCGACTACCTCAAAGGACACGCAATGGAAGGAACGGTGCTTTCTTGAACGCCAGACGGCATGTGCTGAACGCGCTTTGCGACGTGACCGACCGCGGCGCATACGCGAACCTGCGCATCAAACAACTTTTTCATGATCTGCCCGAGCGCGACGCAAAATATGCCGCCGCGCTCGTTTATACTGTACTCGACCACCTGCTAACAATCGACTATTACCTTTCCTATTATGTTAAGGGTCGGCAGAAGCCGATTGTCCGCGGCATTTTGCGTATGGGTGTTTGTGAGCTGCTCTATCTTTCCACTCCACCGCACGCCGCCGTTTCGGAATGCGTGCAATTGACAAAGGACGTCGGAAAAGGTGCGCTGTCCGGATTTGTCAACGGCGTCTTGCGCAGGATCGACCGGGAGCGCGATTCGCTTCCGCCGTTTCCAAAGGAACCGCTCAAGCGCCTATCGATCCAGTACAGCTATCCCGAATGGATTGTTACCGAATGGTTGAATACCTTCGGCGAAGAACAGACGGAGGCGCTGCTTTCGCGCAAATCCGCACCGATTGAAGTACGCGCGCAATATCCGTTCACACGGGATGAACTGATACGAGCACTCCCAGTGGAGAGTAGCATTAACAAGCTGGATGAAAATTCACTTGCGCTTGCTTCAGGATTCGACATTGCGTCTTCCCCGCTGTTTGTTGAGGGCAAGTTCACCGTTATGGGGCAAAGCGCAATGCTTGCCTGCCGCGCGCTGGGCAATGCAAAAGGAAAAAAAGTGCTGGACGCATGCGCCGCACCAGGCGGTAAGAGCGCGTATATCGCAAGCCTGTGTGAAAACGACATTTCGCTGACATGCCTTGAACTGCATAACCATCGCAAGGAATTACTGGACAAAACACTGGAGCGATTGCATGTGCGGGCGGATACGCGTGTGTTTGACGCGGCGGTATTTGACCCGGCGTATGAGAATGCCTTTAACGCGGTGTTGATCGACGCCCCGTGCAGTGGACTTGGCCTTTTGGGCGACAAGCCGGACATTCGCTACAGTAAGTCCGACGATGATGTCGACGCGCTTGTGCTGATCCAAAGAAAGATTCTCGACGCCTGCCGCCGATATGTTAAACCGGGCGGCGTACTCGTTTACGCGACCTGCACGATCTCCGAGCGGGAAAACGAGAAGCAGATGAAAGCATTTTTGTCGGAGCATTCCGAATTCACGTTGGAGCAGATGCCGCTACCGCTGGCAAACGACGGTATGCTGCAATTACTGCCGCAGTTACACGGCACGGACGGATTTTTTATAGCGAGGATGCGCAAATGTATTTAGCCGATTTGAATTTAGCGGAGCTTTCCGAGCTGCTTACCGTTTGGGGTGAACCCAAATATCGGGCAAAGCAGGTCTTTGCGTGGCTGAACAAAGGCGCGCGTCCGGAAGAGATGACGAACGTGCCCGCCGTGTTGCGCGAAAAGCTGGCGGCGATTCCATACGGCGGGGTCACGATTCAGCAAAAGTTCCTTTCCGCAAAGGACGGGACGGTCAAGTACCTCTTCCGTCTCGAGGATGAAAACCTTGTGGAAGGCGTACTGATGCGCTATCATTATGGTAATACGTTATGCCTGTCCACGCAGGTTGGCTGCAATATGGGCTGCAAGTTTTGTGCTTCCACGCTGGAAGGCTGCGTGCGCGATTTGCGCCCGGGCGAAATGCTCGGCCAGATTCACGCAGTGGAGCGCGACGAACCGCCGAAGGAAGCAGGACACCGCACGGTGACAAACCTTGTGCTCATGGGCAGCGGCGAACCGCTTGACAACTACGACAATGTCGTAAAGTTTTTAAACATGGCGACCGCGCAGGACGGACTTCGCATCAGCCCGCGGAACATTTCGGTTTCAACCTGCGGCATCGTGCCGAAGATTGCAACCTTTATCGAGGACGCGCCGCATGTGACACTTTCCATCTCGCTGCACGCGCATGACGACGAAACGCGCACATCACTGATGCCCGTCAACAAAGCGTACCCGATCGACAGTGTAATTGCGTCGGCAAAGCATTATGCCGACGTGACCGGACGGCGCGTGGTGTTTGAATATGCGCTGATCGGCGGCGTGAACGCAAGTCTGGACGATGCGGACGCGCTGGCAAGCAAACTCCGCGGCATCCTTTGCCACGTAAATTTAATTCCACTCAATCCGGTTCCGGAGCGGGGACTCAACGGCGTCAGCCGTGCGGAAGCGGAGCGCTTCAAAAACCGGCTGACCGAGCGAAACATATCCGCGACCGTTCGCCGCGAAATGGGTACGGACATCGACGGCGCATGCGGTCAGCTGCGCAGGAGGATTTTGCATGAAATACGCAGTGAAAACTGACATTGGTAAACGCGCGAATAATCAGGACAGCTATCTGCTGCCGCCGGATGAGTGCAGCACGTGCCTGTTTGCCGTTGCAGACGGCATGGGCGGACACGCCGCGGGCGCACTCGCGAGCAAATTGCTTGTGGACGGGCTTTCCGCCAACCCCGGAAAGTTTAAAACCGACCGCGAAATCAAGCAGCTGAAAAACATGATCGAGCGCGTCAACCTCAATGTATTTGAAGCGTCGGAAAACGACGAGACACTGCAAGGCATGGGTTCAACACTGGTTTGCGCGCTGATCCTCGGTGAAAAATACATTGCCGCGAACGTTGGCGACAGTCGGCTGTACCATTTTAACGGCGAAACCATCAAGCGCGTGACCACCGACCATTCGTTTGTGGAGCAGCTTGTGATGCAGGGCGCAATCACACGCGAAGAAGCGCGCGTACACCCGCAGCGCAACATCATAACCCGCGCCATGGGCGTCTCTCCAACCGTCGACATCGACGTGTTTGAGCACGACTGGCGCCCCGGCGACATTTTACTGCTCTGTTCGGACGGGTTGCATGGCCCGGTTGAAGAAGACGAAATCGTCGCCATCCTGCAATCCGGTCAGTCGCTTGACGAAATGAGTGAAACGCTGACGCAGACCGCACTGGACAACGGCGGCACGGACAACATTACGCTCATCCTCATCCAATGTGAGGAGGACGAGCAGGCATGATTGCACAAGGAACGATAATCGGCCACAGATACCGCGTGATCGACCTGATTGGCACGGGCGGCATGGCGCACGTCTACCGCGCGTTCAATCTTATCAATCACAAGACCGTGGCTATCAAAATATTAAAAGACGAATATCGCAACGATCTGGAGTTTATGCGCAGGTTCGAACGTGAGGCGCGCGCAGTGCTGAACCTCAGCCACGACAATATCGTCCGCGCATACGACGTCGGCGAAACGGACGGACTCCCCTACATCGTTTTGGAATATATCGACGGCCGGACGCTCAAGGAAATCCTCGTGGAAAACGGGCCCATGCCTCCGCGTATCGCCATCGCGCTGACGGTACAGGTGCTCGACGCACTCGGCGCGGCGCATAACGCAGGCATTATCCATCGGGACGTAAAGCCGCAAAACGTGATCGTCATGCAAAACGGCAAGGTCAAGCTGATGGACTTCGGCATCGCGCGCGAGGTGGACGCAAACACCGTCACCTTTACGGGATCGACAGTGCTCGGCTCTGTGCATTATCTTTCGCCCGAACAAGCGAAGGGTACGCCCGTTACCGCGGCGAGCGATTTGTACTCCACCGGCATCATGCTATATGAAATGCTGACCGGACACGTTCCGTTTGAAGGGGACAATTCCGTCGCAATCGCGCTAAAGCACATCAGCGATATGCCCGCGCCGCCGATCGAGCTAAACCCGAAGATCCCGCCTGCACTGAACGACGTGATCATGCGTTCACTCAACAAAGATTTGAACCGCCGCTATTCTACCGCAAAGGAAATGAGCGCGCACCTGCGCCGCTCACTAAAGGACCCGAACGGTGAATTCGCGCGATTCGGCACTACAGGTAAATCGCAGTCACAAAAAACAAACGGTAAAAAGAAACGCACGCACGGTGCGATTAAAATCGGCATCATCGTTGCCGCATTGGTTGCGGTTATCATCGGCGTGTTTATTGTTGTACGCAGTGCTTACCAGTCGAGCTCGGAGGATTTCGAGGTCGTGCCGACCATCACCGACCGCACGACTACGGAAGCGCGGCAACGTGCCGAAAACTACGGGTTTACGTTTGAAATTGCAAGTTATGAAAACAGCGACACAATCGCCAGCGGTAACGTGATTTCACAATCACCGGAAGCCGGGACCAATGCGCTGCACGGCACCGTCATCTACGGTGTTGTCAGCCTCGGACCCGCCGCGCCGACGGTGCCAAACCTGCTTGGCTTATCGCCGGACGAGGCAGAGCGTGCGCTGGAAGAAAACGGGCTTGTGCTCGGTTCCGTTTCCTATCGTGTTTCGGAGATTGCCATCGGCTACGTCTGCGAACAATCGATTGCGCCGGAGACCGAGACCACCAGCGGTCAGGTCGTCAATATCGTCGTGAGTGCATCGTCCGAAACGACGTTTGAAATGCCGTATGTTATGGACGACAAGCTGAACCTGATTCTCGATCAACTCCGCATTGCGTCGTTTAACAACGTGTATGTCCGTTACACGGCGTCCGACATTGTGGAAGATGGCGTCGTCTTTTTGCAGGACCCGCTGCCGGACACGCAGGTGCTGCCGGAAACCGCCGTAACACTGACGGTTGCCGGTGCGCCGGTATACGGTTTTGAAGCGGACATCGCTTTCAACATCGACATTGAAAACAGCGGGACGAAAGTGCTCGCCGTCATGCCGGAAGCCTACAACGGGTTTGCGTATTACCGAATCCTCTATGAAGCGACGCTTGAAAAAGGCAGTAAGATTCCAATTTCGTTTACCGCATACTCGGACACCGAAGGCATGCGCGAAATCATTCTGATCAGCGAAGGACAGGAACTCAAGCGGCAGACGTTTACATTCATTGTGAAAGAATCCTGAGTATGGCGGGTGTAAATAATATGACGCGAAAACGTGTTTCGATACAAACGAAGGTGACGGCATGAAGCAAGGCCGGATCATAAAAGGGATCGGCGGGTTTTACGACGTGCTGACCAAAGAAGATGACGTCATCACCTGCAAGGCACGCGGTCGTTTCCGAAAGGAAGGCCTTGTCCCGATGGTCGGCGACCTCGTTGAAATCAGCGTGCCTGAGACGGGATACGCCGCCATCGACGAAGTACTCCCCCGGCGTAACGCGCTTGTGCGCCCGCCGGTTTCCAACATTGACCAGCTCGTCGTCGTTGCGGCGGCGTCCGCGCCAAAGCCGGACTGGCTGCTCATCGACAAACTGCTGCTGCAGGCGCATTCACTCGGCATTGAACCGCTGATCGTGCTCAATAAAATCGACGACGGAGACTCCGGCG
Source organism: Christensenellaceae bacterium (assembly GCA_963665515.1). GTDB lineage: Bacteria > Bacillota > Clostridia > Christensenellales > CAG-138 > UBA7703. Next base: position 2,364,022 of record OY762278.1, on the reverse strand, counting down.
TCGTTTCCGGGTTCCAAAGCGATTATGCCGCGTTCCGCACGCTGCTTGTCTCGTCTAAAACAGGCGAAGGACTCGATACGCTCAAGGAAAACCTTTCCAATCGGATTTCCTGCTTTGCCGGACAGTCCGCTGTCGGAAAATCATCCATACTCAACGCGCTGTTCCCCGAAGAACTCTCGCTTGAAACCGGCGGCCTTGCCAAAAAAACCGCACGTGGTCGGCATACGACCCGCCGGGCGGAACTTTGGCCGCTGCTTGGCGGCGCGGTTCTCGATACACCGGGGTTCTCGCTTCTTGAAATCGAAGAGCTTTCCCAGCAGGAGCTGAACGAAAGTTATCCCGAATTTGGCGATGCGCCGGATCACTGCCGCTTTGCCGGGTGCAGGCATTTGTCCGAACCGGACTGTGCGGTAAAAGAATTGTTAAAAAGCGGCAAGCTCTCACACGATCGATATGATCGCTATGCCGCAATCATAGAAGAAATCGAACAAAGGAGAAAACACCGTTATGATTAAAATTGCGCCTTCCATCCTGTCCGCGGATTTCTCCAGTCTTGGCCGCGATATTCGCGCGCTGGACGACTGGAAAGCCGACTGGGTCCACTTCGACGTGATGGACGGGCATTTTGTACCCAACCTGACGTTTGGACCGATCGTCTGTTCGGCTATTCGTCCTCTCACAGAATTGCCGATCGACGTCCACCTCATGGTCAATGAGCCGACACGGTTTTTCGATTGGTTTATCAAAGCCGGTGCGGACGTCATCACCTTCCACGCCGAAGCGGAGCCGCACATGCACCGCGCGCTCCAGCACCTGCACGAAAACGGTTTGAAAGGCGGCGTTGTGCTCAATCCCGGAACGCCTGCGGTCGCGGTCAAGGAAATTCTCCCCTACTGTGATCTCGTATTGGTGATGTCCGTCAATCCCGGATTCGGCGGGCAGAAATTCATACCGGAATCACTCGGCAAAATTGCGGAACTTCGTCAGATGATCGACGAACGCAAACTGAAAACCGAGATTGAAGTCGACGGTGGTGTCAACCCGGAAACCGCGAAACTCTGCATCGACGCGGGTGCAACGATCCTTGTTGCGGGCAGCGCGGTCTTTAAGGCCGACGACCCGAAGGACATGATCAAACAACTGCGTGGATAATCTTTATTGCAATAGATTTTCGCATCAAAAAAGAGGCTCTTGATTGAGCCTCTTTTGTATGTTTATGATTCGCTTTTCAAAAGTTCCCGCAGCAGCATCGCATACACATCCTCGGAGTTGCTCTCCCAGTTTTGCCGAATTCGCTGCGCCATTTCACGCGTGGCGACACGCATGCCGAGTTCCATCACCGCGGCGTTGTCTTCCAGCGCGCGCAGTTGGACATAATATCCGCCGCCGCTGAGTTCCTCCATATCGGACACGATTTGTGTCTGCTGGCGCATCTGTTCCATGTTTTCGCTCGCATACCGGTCCAGCTTGTCGCGCAGCGACACCGGGAGGCTCTCCACAAACTGCTCCAACAAATCCGTCCCGCGTACCGACACGCGATATCCCTGTCCGAACGCATGCGGAACGGCGGCAAGAAACGCGTCCTCCTCCAGCTCGTGCATGCAGCTTTCGAAGTCAAAGTAACTCATCGCGTCGTTTTCCACCATGGCGCGGTACAGTTGCTCCCGCGTCAAATCCAGCTTGCTCTGACGCACATAGTACAAAATCGTCAGTTTGCTTTTTGTCATTCCCTGTGCAAAAAACGGCATTTATTTCACCGCCCTCCGGTTTGTCTGTTGCTTGTATCAATCAGTCTTCAAGTTCTTTTGCAATCAGCTTGGCCGCGTCCTCAACATAGCGAGCGCACGGACGCCGATCATAATAATCCCCGGTCCGTTCTTCGGATGCAGTGCCCTGCGTCGTCTCAACGCCCTTTAGCAGTTCGCGGCAAATGATTGAATCGTGTTTATTTTTGAACATCTCGGCGAGCTCTTGAATTTTCGCATACTGTTCGTCTTTCTCTGTTTTGCTAGACGGATCGCTGTACCCTTTATTGATCCCTAAAACCATAAACATACCGCTGACCGCGCCGCATACTTCTCGCAATCTTCCCATTCCGCCGCCAAAGGACGACGCAAGCCGCGCCGCCTGCTCTTTCGTCATGCCTGTTTCATCGCAAAACGCCAACAAAACCGATTGCGCACAGCCGTAGCCTTCCAGAAAATATGCCTTCGCCAATGTTCCTTTTTCTTCCGCCGTCATTTCCTTGATTCCCTCTATTTGTAGTCACTTGTTGGATGATACCACAAAATATAGTTGTTTGTCCATTTCTGTGCCGTGTTTTGCAGGAAGTTTATCTTCGCTTTACAGCGCCGCCGCATAAAAAACCTGCGCCATTGCAAAACGCAGCGGCGCAGGTTCCAATCAGATTAGAAATCCGGCTTTACAGCAACTGAAACGACATTACGATTTGCTCTAAATACGGATAGAGGTCTGCGACCGCGTCGGACGTCATTGTAAAGGACAACACGTACAGATCGGAGCCTTCAACAATAAGGAAATCGAACGTATACAGGGTGTAACCGCTGCGCGACCACATATAGGCGAACATTGCCATGTCGCTTCCGTTTACGGTCTCAACCCCGCTGTCGATATATGCATAGTTCTCGTTGCCTTCGTCTTCCGTCTCCGATATCCACTGATCCAGCGCGGTTTGCGTTGTGTAGCCGTATGCCGCGCCCTGCGAGACGCCGATAATGCCTGCGTTGAGGTCGTCCTCGTCTACAATTTCATACGCTTCCGGATAGACAAAGATCGAATACGTATCCGGAATTTCAAACATGACCCATTCGGACGGATAGTCTACCTGATATCCGCCGTATTGGCTGACATAGGTGGTCAAATCGCCTGTAGCACCGCTGACGTCCTGTTCGGACACGTCCTGAACCTCAAAGCTGACGCTTGCGGCGGGTTCTGCTGCATCGTTGATAAACAGATCGACGTGATACGTGCCAGCCGGTGCTACGCGGGTCAGCGAAAGAGTCCCGCCGATGTAGATATCGGTCTCGCCCTGCGGATCAAACGTATAGTCGTCGATTACGGAATCGGTCGTGTCGTACCACACATAACGAATGATCGTATTTGCGTCTGCATCGCGCAGGATCGCGGAAACATACCAAACGCCCGTCGGTGGCAGTACGGTAATCGTATCGGCCGGAACGCCGCCTTCGTCCATGTAGGACGTCATGTGCACGTCTTCCAGATACGCCGTGGTTTCTTCTACACTGAAGGTTACCGATGCGGCGGGATTGTTCGAATCGTCTAAAAAGAGGTCGACGGAATACGCGCCTGCAGGTGCTTGCCCTTCAATCGGAAGCGTTCCAAAGATATAGATATCGGTTGCGCCTTCCGGGTCGAAAGTGTAATCCGAAACAACTGTGCCGTCGATATCATACCACACATAACGGATGATGGTGTCGTCCGTTGCGCCGCGCAGCACCGCGGTTACATACCAGGTGCCCGTCGACGGCAATACGGAAATCGTGTCGACCGGAACGCCACCTTCGTCCATATAGGACGTCATATGCGCGTCTTCCAGATACGCCGGAACCGGCGTTACGTTAAACGTTGCCGTCGCGTCGGGTTCTTCACGGTCTTCAACGAAGAATTCAACCTTGTAATCGCCTTCCGGCATTAGCGACGTCGGCTCCAGGCTGGAATAGATATAGCGGTTTGCTATATCGCCACTATCAATGATGACCTGGTCGATTTGCTGTTCGCCACCGGTCAGGTACGTCCAAACGACCAGTACCTGCGTGTTGTCCGGTGCATTCAGCAACTTTGCCGCCGCATACAGGATCTCCGCGTCTGCCGAAAACGTTGTGATTTCGGTACCCGGCTCGCCTTCGGAGTCGATTGTGTCCGTCATGTAAGCGTCTTCAACTTTTGCTGTCGTAAGATTGAAACTGCAGCCAAATGCGGAAAACGCAAATACTACCGCAATTAAAACGTAAATAACTCGTTTTGAAAGTCTCATAAACGGCTCCTTCCTATTACTTGTTTCGTTGTAACAGCCCCCCTCTATATGACAAACGCCTATTGTTTCCTCAAAGCGCATGACACCGCAAGCGCCGGCCATGAGCGCTATGCAAAATCTCCTTTCCTCATTGTCTCGTCTCAATAATATTATTGTAACATACCGTATTAAAATATACTATTTCCTTTTGCTTTGTTGCATAAAAAATGCGCCGCCGGACCGCCCGACAGCGCTGTTTTGTATTCGTTTTTACAATTGATTCAAGTACGCCTGCGTATACGGGCAGGCTTCTATGCATTTTCCGCAGAGCGTGACGTTTTTTCCAAGCTCGCGTGCGGCAATCTCCCGCGCCTTTAACCTGCAGTCCATCGCGTGGAAAAAGTCTTCCCGGTCTTTTTTCGCGCTCCACAGTTCGCCGGATATCGCTCCCGCGGGACATGCATTGGCGCAGACCATGCACCCGCCGCACTTTGGCTCAATCATGCTCTCGCCGCAGTTGAGCGGCGCGTCCGTCAGTACCGATGCGAGGCGAACCGCCGAGCCGTACCGGTCGGTCACAAACAGCGCACTTTTGCCGATCCAGCCGAGCCCGGCATGCAGCGCAACGGTTTTATGCGGCATGATCGTTCGGAATACGCCGTATTCCTTCGTCGCCGATACGGTCTGCGGATAGGCGTTGTATCCATTTGATTGCAGATGCTCTGCGCAAAGGATTGCAAGCGCGTCCAGCTTGTCGTTGAGCACATAGTATGCGTTGTAATACTCCATTGTCGGTGCGTTCTTTATGCCGCGCACAATTTCTGGCGGAATCGCAACCGCGATTGCAACGCCGCGCGTATAATGCGGAATGTCGTACGCTTCAATCTCCGAATCCTCGCTGCGCGGCAACGACGTCACGTCCGCATCATGATACAGTCCGCCGATATCGGCAAAGCCGACGAGCGATGCGCCGTTCTTTATCAATAGTTTTCGTATTTTGTCGTTCATGCGCCCGTTTCCTTTGCATTATACGTTCATTCGTGAAGAGCATAACGGAATTACGGATGGAAAGCAAATCAAATAGCAGAGCTTTCAAGCAATTTTGATTTGGATTTGGTGGAACTCTCATTATGCTCATAAAATCAGTTGTCGTCAGTTTTTTTCGCGGACTTTAAACGCTTTTTAGAGTTCGACAGCAATATATACATCCATATATGAATCACCGTCTTTTTCATATTCTTTTTCAAAACAGGGCAAATTTTCATTATTTTCCTTGTGCTTGAGACCGTTTACTTCCATATATCGCATAAGCGTCTTATATGCATTCGGAATCAACGAGAACGGCGCGCTAAGCGGTTCTTTTATTGTGATAACCGCATACCTATGATTTGCTTGCGTTATAATTTCCGTGTCTGCGCAAATTGTATCGAAATGCGCCGGCAAGATGCACGCGGCTGCATAGCCATGCATATGGTAAACATTGATTTGTTCCTGTGATACAAACGGAAAATCCCATCCGATAATTTCCGGTTGTTCTATCCCGCAAGAAGTTGCCCATGATTTTACATGCTTAATTGCGTCTTCTTCCGGCGCTCCGCTGATTACAACGTATCTAACATATCGGAATGATGGTACGTTTTCCACTCGAATATTCGTATATGCGTCACTGTCCGAATTTATATTTCCCCGCAGCAATTCATCCAGAGAGCAAGAGAACAATTTGCACAGTGCAATGGCCGTTTCCATTTCAGGAAAAGCCGAATCGATCTCCCATTTCGATATTGTCTGCCGGGATACCCCTATTTTCTCTGCTAATTTCTCTTGCGTCATTCCCTCATGCATTTTTCTGAGAAACTGCAAATTCTGTCCAAAGCTCATTTCATTATTCTCCTTTGCATTTAATAAAAATATTATGGCAAATGAAAAAATATATGTACACCAACTTGTATTCTCTCTTTTAACATCGTGCGCAACCTGAAGTTGCGTACGTCAAGTTTATACCTTAACTATACTATCAAAACGGTCTTATTCGCAAAGCCGGCCGCTCAAACCGCCGACACTGCGGCGCTTTGTCCACCACTTACGCGGCGGCCGCGGCTTCAAGTCCCTTCTGAATAAACGGGCCATAAAAAAAGACCATCCGAAGATGGTCATTTTTTCTGGTGCGGCAGATGGGACTTGAACCCATACGCTCTCGCACACGCCCCTCAAACGTGCCTGTCTGCCAATTCCAGCACTGCCGCGCACCATGTAATTATAGCCGTATGGATATACATTGTCAATTCTTTTTGATAAATTCTTCCGCATATTTTTGTCCAAAAATCACGTTGCCTTTTTCGCATTGTCTGTGGCGCAAAACATCCCTTGTCAACTTTTAAAAACACCATATTTGCACTATAATAGACGAAAAGCGTTTCAGGAGAATATAATTGCATGTCTGATTTTTCGATCCTTTTTTCTATGCAAATTCCGGACGAAGTCGCCTTCTACATGAATTATACGTGGGTCACTTGGTGGGATATCCTGCTTTTCGCAGGCGTTGTCAGTTTTTTTCTGTTTTCGATTATTTTATTGAAGCGCTCAGGCTTCGATAAAACGTCGGTTAACAATATCTCTATGATCGCATTGCTCTTCGGCCTGCTCGGGTCGCGTATCTATATGCTTGTTTCCAATGTATTTTATTACGGCTTTTCGCTTCACGGTCTACTTTTGCTGTCTTCCACGACGTTTCACGCGTTTGCGTTTATCGCGGGCGCCTTTGCCGGACTGCTCTACTATGCGCTCCGAAACCGGGAGAGTTTTTTTCGCCTGACAGACGCGTTTGTGCCGGGCTTGATCGTCTTTCGCATGTTCGAGCTTTGGGGCACGTTTTTCCGCGGAATTGGCGCGGGTGGCACCGTAACGAATCGCGCGCTGCAATGGTTCCCGCTCGCAGTTAAGGTTTCGTGGTACGACGGCCCAACGCATATCTGCTACGCCGTGTTCTTCTATGAGTTTTTGTGGTGTACCACACTACTTGTGTATGCCTTTTACAAGCGCATGCACACGCGCTTTTTAGGCGATGCAACGCTATGGATCGGGATGCTTCTTTCAGCCGGAACCGTGTTTTTTGACCTGTTCCGCGAATTTAAATCTTACCTTTTGATGGGTGTCGCCGCTTCTACAATCGTCAGCTTCGTCGCGTTTCTTGCCGCGCTGTACTTGATTTCGTTTCAAAAACGTCTCGGTCGTCTGCCGTATCAGCCCGTACCTGACAAACCTGACGAAGCGTAACACACGCCGCCAATGTTTCTCACATTTTCGTGAATTCTCAATTTCGTTACACGCACAGCCGTAAAACGCGTTATAATAATGTAAAATATCAATTTGGAGGAAATCATGCGTCCGTTTTCTATTTCACCGTTTGCCTCGGCCATGAAAATCCCCGGTCCGATTGCGTTTTCTTTTTCCGGATATGAAGTGTATTGGTCCGGCATTCTGCTCGCCTTCGGTGTGATCTTTGCGATTCTGATGGCGCAATACGAAGTGCGACGCAAAAAACTGCCGCCCGATACGGCGGTCGACATCTGCCTCATCGGCATACCGCTCGGCGTGCTCGGCGCGCGGTTGTTTTATGTGTTCACAAACTTTTCGCTGTTTCGCGACGACCTCATCCGCATCCTGCATTTCTGGGACGGCGGGCTCTCCATCTATGGCGCGCTCATCGGCGTGATTGCCGGTATCGTAATCTATTCACTCTCGAAAAAACTGCGCTTCTTCACGCTGACCGATCTGCTCGTGCCCGGTCTCTTGCTGACGCAGTCTCTCGCACTCTGGGGCGATTTTTTTGAGCAGCGCGGCTTCGGCCCGCAGATTTCGTCTCGCGCGATGCAGTGGTTCCCGTTTGCCGTGCGAATTGAGGAGACGAATACGATTCATGCAGCCGTGTTCTTTTTTGAATTCCTCTGGTGTCTGCTCGTCCTTGCGGCGCTTTGGTTCCTTGTGCGTAAGCGCACAAAGCGGGACGGCGACGTCACGCTGTGGTATCTTCTTTTGTACCCGATTGGTCACATTGCGCTTTCGCTCATCCGCCAAAACGGCAATTATCTGTTCGGCGGCGTGCGAATGACGGTGCTTGTCGGCGCGGTTCTGACCGTGTTTGCACTCGTTATGTTGATTGTGCGCTGGAAGAAGCCCGCACCGCTGCCGGAAGAAACCGAACCCGTCGACGACACGACAGACGAACACAACGAAGAGGACAAACCCGCCGACCCCGACACAGACGAAACTCCCGAGTCGGGTGAAGCCACCACAACTGAAGAAACCGAAAAAAATATTTCCGAAACAAAACAGCCGGAACCGGAGACTACCAGTACCGAAGACGAGGAACCGACCGGCAAGGAGGCATAACCAAATGCGAAATCTGACCATGATGACCGACCTGTACCAATTGACCATGATGTACGGCTACTTCAAGGAAGGCATGCAAAACAACGAAGGCATTTTCGACCTGTTTTTCCGCCCGAAAGAAGACATTGTATACGCCGTTATGGCCGGTACGGAAAGCGTCATCCAATATATCAACAACCTGCACTTTACGGACGAGGATATTTCGTACCTGCGCTCGCTGAAATTGTTTGATGAGGATTTCCTCGCCTACCTGAAGGAAATGCGCTTCACAGGCGAACTGTACGCCATGCCGGAAGGAACGATCGTCTTTCCGTATGAACCGCTTGTGCGCGTCCGAGCGCCAATTATGCAGGCGCAGCTCATTGAAACCGCGATGCTCACATTCGTAAACCATCAGACCCTGATTGCAACCAAAGCCAGCCGCATTTGCTATGCCGCAAACGGCGACTCGGTCCTGGAATTCGGATTGCGCCGGGCACAGGGTGCGGACGCAGGCATCTTCGGTGCGCGCGCAGCCATCATCGGCGGCTGCAACGCAACGAGCAACGTTTTGACCGGGCAGCTGTTCGACATTCCCGTTTCCGGAACGCACGCTCATAGCTGGGTGATGAGTTTTCCGGACGAAATCAGCGCGTTTCGCGCATATGCTCGTATCTTCCCGGATACATGCCTGCTGCTGGTCGATACATACGATACGCTCAAAAGCGGCGTTCCGAACGCAATCAAGGTGTTCGACGAACTGCGTGCGTCCGGCCACGAACCGGTCGGCATCCGCCTTGACAGCGGCGACCTTGCCTACCTGAGCAAAAAGGCACGCAAGATGCTTGACGACGCGGGCTACCCGAAGGCGGTCATCGCCGCATCCAGCGATTTGGACGAGTTTTTGATTCGCGATTTGAAAACACAAGGTTCCTGCATCAGCGTTTGGGGCGTCGGCACACGGTTGATCACAAGCGAAGGCAATCCCGCGCTCGGCGGCGTTTACAAAATGAGCGGCGAGGTTGTGAAGGGCAAACTTGTGCCCAAAATTAAAATCTCCGATAACCCGGCCAAAGTGACGAACCCCGGATATAAAAAAGTCTTCCGCCTGTATGGCAAGGACGGCATGGCTGTTGCCGATTTGATTGCGCTGAACGAAGAAACCATTGACGAAAGCAAAGCCCTGCGCATTTTTGACCCCGTGCAGACTTATAAAAACATGACCCTGACGGATTTCACCGCGCGCGAGTTATTGGTGCCGATCTTTGTGGACGGCAAGCAGGTTTACGACTGTCCGGACATCCACCAGATTTCCGCATACGCAGAGAAGGAATTCGCCTCCATGTGGGATGAATACAAGCGTCTTTTAATGCCGCACACATACAAAGTTGACCTCTCGGACAAACTTTACGATCTCAAACAGCAGCTCCTGCGCAACGCTATAGGGACCCGCAAATGAAACGCGCGCTGTACATACTGCTTGTCGCCGGATTCGTCATGCTCTCGCTGTCGTTTGCCGGCTGTGTGGACGACGAGCCGATCCTTGCGGGCACACCGACGCCCGCGGCAACGCCGACGCCGCTACCCGATCCGTTTTCGGCGGAGATCACGGCGGAGCCGGAGCCGACCGACCTGCTTGGCAACGAGATACTTTCCGACGATCATTACTGGCAATATCTTTCGTTTGGCGAAATCCGTATTTATGAATACGACGACGGAACGTTCCTGGATGGTCTTTGTGTCAACGCGTTTCCGCAGTCGCTCGACGGTCGGGTGGACATCGTTTATTATTCCGACGACGACAAGATATGCGGCATCGGCACGATTCACAATGCTGAAGGCGGCACGCTGCTGGAGACCGGAACAAACGCGATTTACGCCGAGATCAGCACGGATATCGACGTGACCATGATGGACTTCCAACTGGAGGTAAAAACGACGTTTCAGCCGGTTGAAGACGCTTCGGAATAGATTATGTTTCACTAATTAAGCCATTTTTTCAGGTGTTTTTCCTTGCGGTTTGTTGGTTCGATCCGTTATACTAAATGCGGACTGATGGGTTCATAAATCAATAAAAATCTATGGAGGTATCTGCAAAATGGCCACGAAAAAAACATTTCGACTGAACGCGCCGAAGAAAAAAACATTCTGGATCGCATCCGCGATTGGCGCCCTTGGCGTCATCCTCGGTATCGTCAGCATCTTTGTTCCCGGGCTGCTCCTTGCAATCGCCGTCCCCGTTCTGCTGGGCGCGGCATGGCTGCTGGTTTCCCTCGGCTGCTTCATGAAGGGTCTGTAATCGCACCAGGAATATAGCGCACATAAAAAGAACCGCAAATGCGGTTCTTTTTTATTGATTGTATTACAATTGTTCAAAACGCGGCATGAGCTGATGGATGAAACCGCTGTCTTTTGCAGGCTCTTGAATCATGTCCTTGAGCGGCGGGAATGCCGCAATAAAATTTTTGTTGTAACGCTTTCCGGTTTCTATGTCGATTTCAAAATGCGCCTGCAATCCCCAAACGCTCTTTCCCTTTAGCTTAAATCCCTGAATCGGACACGCGGGCGAATTTGCGATTACATCGGCCGTTTGTTCGTCCACTTTGCAAACATCGTCAAAGTGACTGACATATCCCCAGTAGGCAGCGCCTGTCTCGCCAAGCAACGGATCGTCTTTTGTTACGCTGACCTGCGTCCAGCCGAGCTCCGGTACTGCTCCTCTGTCCGAACGGGCGCAGACCGCGTCCATACCGAACATCGCCTGCGCAAGCAACTGAAAACCGAAGCACACGGCAAGTACGTTTTTATTCTCTCGCACCGCCTGTTGCATCAGCGCCCGCTCTTTTTGCTGCCAGTTCGTGTTTTCCCGTGCGGACGGCATGCCGCCCGTAAACAAAACATGCGTATAGTCGGAAAGATCGTCCGGCAGCGGATCGTATACCGCCTTTACAACGTCCGTCGGCAGTGTTGTATAGCGCGCCCAGTCTTCTGCAGGGCGGTAGCGCTCGTCCACCATATTGTCGATCAACAGCAGGCGTTTTTCCATTCGTGTATCCTCCGTTATCATACTTTATGCAATCTCCACGCCATATTCAGCATGCAGTGTCGTCTTTAGCGTTTCCAGAAATTTTTGCGCAATCGGCGTGAGCGGAACGCCGCGCCGCGTTACAAACCCGAGCGTGTATGGTGCGCCGCCTTCCAGCAGCGGTGCAGCCAGCCGGTCGTCCAGCTCCAGCGGCATCAGTCCGGTGCCGATGTTGTAGGCGTTGAGCCCAAGCATGAACGCGCCGCTGGTGTAAAGGTCGCTCACGTTCAGTATCCGGTCCGCGTTCTTTTCCGGCAGGATCGTTTCCTCGGCATAGGGAAAAAGCACGTTGTCCTTTTGCTCATAGATGATGCAGGGGTACTCCGACAGCTCCTCTTGCCGAACGGATTCGCGCTTAGCAAGCGGATGCAGCGCGCTCATAAAAACACGCGGCGTACCGGAGAACAAAACCTCATATTGTAAACCGTTGTCCTTGAGCGTGCGCTGCATTTTGCGCTCGCCCGCCTTGCCGACAGAAAGCACGCCGACGTCGTCGCGACAGGATGCAACACCCGCAAGGATGGACGTCGTTTCGGTTTCGCGCAAATGAAAGCGATAGTTCTTCGCGTCGGTTTCGCGAATCAGCGAAATCATCGCGCTGCCGACAAACGGATAATGCTGGGACGCGACGGAGAAAACCGCAGTGCGCCGCTGTGCGTCCGCGGTGAACGTCTCGCGGATGTTCTCCTCGCACTCAAGCATCTGCTGGGCAAGCTTGAGCAGTTGCGCGCCGGGCATGGTCATCGTAACGCCCCGGTTGCTTCGCTCAAAAATCGTTACGCCGAGTTCGGTTTCAAGCTCTTTTATGATCGCGCTGATGCTTGGCTGTGAAAGATACAGCCGCTTTGCCGCCTTGCTGAACGACCCGCTTTCCGCAACCGCCACAACACACTTCATCTGCTGAAGATTCATGCTCTGCGCCTCCAATTCATCGTATCACAATCTTTTTTTTACATCTATGCCGGTGATCGTTTTCATTATAGCAATTTTATTGGCGTTTGGTATCAAAAATCCTGATATCAACAACTATCAGCTATTCTGATGGCAAAGGCCGTTTTATTGCGATAGCAAGATTATATATGAAACGATTGACGCGGTGCCTCGCTTCGTTTATGTTGTATTTGTAAGTTTATTTTGCATCATATTGATTTTATCGAACATACCGGAAAGGAGCCGAAGAAGGCATGAATAATCAGGAGCAGAACCTAAAGCGCGTTCTGGACACAAAAGACGTCATCGCCATGACCGTCGGGCTGATCATCGGCGCGGGCGTTATGACGCTGACCGGACTGGCCATCACGCGCACCGGCACAGGCGTTTCACTCGCATACCTGCTCAGCGCAGTGCTGACCGTCATCATCTCACTGCCCGTTGCGCAGCTTAGCTCCGCCGCACCGTCGGCGGGCGCGTCCTATAAATATTCCAGCAGGCTGATCGGGTCAAAGTGGGGATTCTTTTACATCATGACCTACATCCCGTCGTTCGTCTGCTTTTCCGTCTACGCGCTGGGCTTTGCGGAATATTTCGGCATCCTGTTCCCCGCCGTTGACCCGTACATTACGGCGATGGGTGTGCTGACGCTGTTTTTCATCATCAACTTGCTCGGCACACGAAATCTTTCCATTGTGCAGAACATCATCGTCATTTTATTGATGGTCACACTTGTGCTGTTCATCGGCTTCGGCTTGTCCGAGGTTAATTACGCCGCGCTTGTCCAGCCGGAGAATCTCTTCCCGGACGGTGCAATGGGCATGGTGACCGCGGCGGCGCTGCTCAGCTTCGCCATGGCGGGCGGAACATTCATGGCGGGTATGGGTTCCGAAATGAAGAATCCCGGGCGGGATATTCCGCTCGGCATCATTGCCGGAACGCTCGGCGTCGGCGTGATCTATGCGCTCATCGGCATCGTTGCAAGCGGCGTTCTCCCCTGGCAGAGTGTGACGGACGCATCGCTTGCCGCCGTTGCAGAGCAGATCTTCCCCAAGGCATTGTTCTACATCTTCATCATCGGCGGCGGCCTCGGCGCAACGGCCTCCACCATCAACGCGACCTACAGCTATGTGACAAAGCCGCTCATCTCCGCCTGTCAGGACGGCTGGCTGCCGGGTAAAATGGGCAAGGTAAACGCAAAAACAGGTATTCCGGTTGCGCTCCTGACGCTCTTCTGGATCATCGGTATGGTTCCGCTGATCTTCCGCATCCCGATTGCAACCGTTGCGGACCTTTGCTGCAGCACGGCGCTGCTCGGTTGTTCTATCGTGCCGATAGCTTTGATTCGCATGATGAAAAAGCGCCCCGACCTTTACGAAAAGAGTATCTTTAAGCTGCCGAAAAAGTGGATCACGCCGATCAGTATCGTCAGCATCATTCTCGCGATTTTTCAGGCGTATGCGCTGCTTTCGACATTCTCCGGCATATTGCAGATTGTCGTTATTGCATATCTCGCCGTCATCATCCTGTTTGGCTTCCTGTTCGAAAAGAAAGTCCCCGTTGCAGACGATTTGACGAGCGAATCATAAAAGCATGTTTTGCAGCAAAAAGAACCGCCGTAGTAACGGCGGTTCTTTGTTATGCTGTTTGCAGTTTACAGGTTCTTGAGAAGACCGGTTTCGTCGTTGAACTCATTGATGAGCTCGTCGATTTCGTCCGCCTGATCGTGCACGTCTGTCCAGTAGGTCTTGTCGTACCACTGCTGGTTGATCTCTTCGTAGGTTTTGCCCTGCTGTTCAACCCAGGTGTAGTACTTGAGGTTGTGGATACGCTTGCGGGTTTCGTAGGTGAGCTCTTCCACATAATCCGTGCGGATGCCATGCAGATGCTCCGCAAAGTCAGCGGCAGCCATCGTTTCGGTGTACGCACCGTCGGCTTCTTCCAGCTCTACAATACGGCTCTTGTACATTTCAGCAGAATCGGTCAGTACGCTTGCGAGTACGTCGTGCTCGGTGAGCTCGTAATACTTGGCCATCTTGATGCAGCACAGCATGTTTGCGATACCGGAGATGCCCAGCAACGGCAGCTTCTCGATGAAGTCCGCGGGAACGCCAACTTCGTCTACAAGATATTTCTGGCCGACCGGATCGTTGAAGAGCCGGAGCAGTTTCTGGCTGTCTTCGTCGTCGATTGCGATGACCATATCGGTGTTCTTCACGTTGTGAATCCACGGCACATGCTTGTCGCCGATGCCTTCGATGCGGTGTCCGCCAAAGCCGTTGTTCAACAGCGTCGGACACTGGACCGCTTCGCCTACTGCGAGCTTGGAATTCGGATATAATTCTTTGAGGTAGTCGCCGGAACCCATTGTTCCCGCGCTGCCGGAGGTGAAAGCCGCACCGGCAAAGTTGTCGCCGTCGCGCTTGATCTCATCGAAAACTTCCGCAATCGCGTTGCCCGTTATCTGATAATGCCAAAGCGTGTTGCCCATCTCGTCAAACTGATTGAAGATGACGACATCGTTGCGCGTTTTGCGAAGTTCCCACGTCTTGTCAAAGATTTCCTTAACGTTGGATTCGCAGCCCGGCGTGGCGATGATTTCACCGGCGACGGTTTTGAGCCAGTCAAAACGTTCGCGGCTCATCTCGGCAGGCAGAATCGCGACGGAATCGCAAGCCAGCAATACGGAGTTGTATGCGCCGCCACGGCAGTAGTTTCCGGTGCTCGGCCAAACGGCCTTGTTAAACGTCGGGTCAAACTGTCCCGTAATCAAACGCGGAACGAGGCAGCCGAACGTTGCGCCGACCTTGTGGCAGCCGGTCGGGAACCATTTTCCGACGAGCATGAAGATGCGCGCTTCCACACCGGTCAGCTCTTTCGGAATCTCAATGTAGTTCACCTTGCCGTATGTGCCGCCGCTCGCCTTGGGTTCGTTGTGCCAGGTGATGCGGAACAGGTTCAGGGGATTGATGTCCCAAAGGCCAACACTCTTGAGTTCTTCCTTGATTTTGTCAGGGATCAAATCCGGATTGCGCAGCTGCGCAAACGTCGGAATGATGATGCCCTTCTCACGCGCGCGGTCAACGCAACGCTTGAGATTTTCTCGGTTGATGGTCAAATCAATCATGTGCTTCGCTCCTATATAAATATTCGTTGATACAGCTATTTACCGCTATCAGCATACAACATCAAATTGCGTTTGTAAACCCAAAACGGCCAAAAAATTGAAATATATTTATGTATTCTAATTTTTTGTTTGGATATGGCCTGAAATTTTTTGCACACCTTCGCATTTCACAATTTTGTTCCGTTTTTTGGCAAAAATGTAGCATACGTGCATCATTCGCCATACGCTTCCGCAAACGCCAACAGCAACTCGACGGCCTCGCCATAACTCTCCACTCCGCTTTGCTGTGCGTTGTGTTTGAGGTAAGCATCGTTGCGCTTGTCCGCGCTTTCCTTCACCTGCCCGTCAAATGCGTCCCAGTAGGCGTCATAGTCCTGCAAGTCTCGCCAAATGGCATCGCCATAGGTATCCGCCGCGGCGATGTAGCGCTCCGCATCCGCTTTGTACAGCGCGTTGCCGGAAACGATCAGCGCATAGATCAACCCGGAATACTGTACATTTGGATCATCGGACGACATGCAAGCAAGATACGCTGTAAAGTCCGCCTCGTTTTCCGCGGCGATCCCCGTTTGGTGCGCCATCTCGTGTGCCGCGGCCTGATACACTAAAAGCGGCGGCTGGCCGACATTGACATTCGGCTCGGCGGTCATCCCGATGTATATACCGGAAATTCCCTGCCAGGACAGTCCGCTCGACCAAAGCACAGACTTTGCGCGCGTAGCATACTCGCTGAAAACCGGAAATCGCTCAGATAGCGCAGCATACGCCTGCGGCAGTTCGTTAAAAATTTGCTGTCGCGTTTTCTCCGGCAAAAACACGCCGTCTTCGTTTTCGTTCAGTGTTTCGCGCAGTGCGCTTGCCGTTTGTGCCGTATTGAGCACAAACGCTTCCAGTTCGTCCACGCTGCGTTCGGTGATATTCAACCCCATGCGTTCGCTCAGCGGCTGCCGAAAATAGTTGAAGCCCCACGTGATGTAAAACAGGTTCAGAATGATTCCCGCCGTCAGCAAAAGTGTGGCACCGCTCTTTAATAAACGAAGATACCCCCGTTTTTGAAGGAACGTTTGCACGATTCGCGTGATCAGCAGCACAACGGCAAATAAAACGAGCGCATACAAAACAAGCTCCGCAATGGAAAACGGCACCAACGACGTGACCGACGCGATTGTCCGGCGGATCGGCTGATAGATCCCTTCGCTATATGCGGTTTCTACAAACGCCTGTTTGTCGGAAAGCAGCTTTGACCAGCTCAGTCCGAGCGCGATCAATGCCGCGGCGGGGATTGCACACTTAAGTACGCTTCCGGACGATACAGGCGGTTTTATGCAGTGTTTCATGGTTCCGATTATACCACTGCGCCTGTGATTTGGTAAACACACGCAGCCCGCCGCCGTATGCCGCGCGTTCTATGGCGAAACCGTGCAATCCGTGGTAAAATACCCGCAGAGGTTTTTTATGGAAGTTGGAATTTCAACCGCAAGTTATTTTAACAAAATGCAGATCGAGGATGCCGTGCTGGATATCGGCACGCATCACGTGCCGCTTTGCGAAGTGTTTCTCAATTCGTTTTCCGAATACGAGTCGGAGTTTGTGGATATGCTTGCCGGGCGCATGCAAAGCGCCGGGCTGAAAGCGTTCAGCATTCATCCGATGAGCATGCAGTACGAGCCGCAGCTCTTCTCCATCCATCCGCGCCAGCGCGGCGACGCATGGAAACTCTACGAACAGGTTTTAAAGGACGGGCAAACACTCGGCGCGACGCACTATGTCATGCACGGGCCTGCGCGGCTGTTCGGCGGGGTCAAAAATATCAGCCTGACGCGCATAGCGCCAATCCTTGTCGAGCTTGCCGAGATGGCGCGCGGCTACGGCATCCAGCTAACGCTGGAAAACGTGAGCTGGTGCATTTTCAACCAGCCGGATTTTGGCGCACGACTATTGGATGAAATCGGTACTGAAATAATTCGCTTTACACTGGACGTCAAGCAGGCCATCCGCAGCGGATACGACCCCGTGGACTACATCAAAACCGTCGGCGACTACATCGTCAACGTGCACCTTTGCGATGCGACGCGCCTGCCCAACGGCACGACCCGCTATGACATGCCGGGCTTTGGAGAATACAACTTTGAAAAGATGTTTGCGCACCTTGCGGAGCATCAGTACAGCGGCCCTGCGTTCATTGAAGTATACAGCGACATGTACGATTCCATCCCGACGCTTTACATCAGCCGGGATCGCATGACGCGCATGGTACACGCTTCTCCGCTGGCAAACGTCTAAAATCGGATACACAGGACTTTTACAGCTCGCAGCTTTCCCAAGCATAGCGATCTATGATAGTATATTATGATACCAATTGGAGGCTATAAAATATGATGGAACGATACAGGGATGAATCCTGGCGCAAATCCATGCGCATCAAGCTGGACTTCAACAACATGATGTCCGACCAGCTTGGCAACCGCGGCATCTACCGCCGCGAGATAGAAGCAATGCAGCCGCAAATCGACGCGGCATATGCAAACATGCGCGCAAAGCGCCCGATCATGCGCTGGCGTGAGCTCCCGTATAATCAGGAAGACGTGGTCAAGTCCATTCTGGAAACGGCGGACGGCATCCGCGACAAATTTGAAAACTTCGTCGTGCTCGGCATCGGTGGAAGCGCTCTCGGCCCGATCGCCGTTCAGCAGGCGCTTAACCACCTGCATTACAACGATTTGCCGAGCGAAAAGCGCAACGGCCCGCGCCTGTTTGTGGAAGACAACATCGACCCGGAGCGCATGGCGGCGCTACTGGACGTAATCGACGTGGAAAAAACCGCGTTCAACGTCGTCAGCAAGTCCGGCGGTACGTCCGAAACCATGTCCCAGCTGCTCATCATTTCCTCGCTGCTGCATGAAAAGCTCGGCAAGGACATCAGCACGCATTTGATCGCGACGACGGACGAATCCAAGGGCAATCTCATCAAGATCGCCCGCGCGGAAAACCTTAAAACATTCGTCATTCCGGAAGGCGTCGGCGGACGTTTCTCCGAACTCTGCCCCGTCGGTTTGCTGGCGGCCGCCGTCTGCGGCATTGACATTCGCGAGCTGCTCGCGGGTGCCGCTTATATGGACGAAGTGACCGAAAGCCAGCGCGACGTTTGGACGAACCCGGCATACATGTTTGCGACGCTTCAGGTCGCATCCATGCAGCGCGACTGCAACATCAGCGTTATGATGCCGTATGCCGACTCTCTGCGTTACATGTCCGACTGGTACGCCCAGCTTTGGGCGGAATCCCTCGGCAAGCGCGTCGACTGGGACGGCAGCACCGTGAACGCAGGCCAAACGCCGGTCAAGAGCCTTGGCGTGACCGATCAGCATTCGCAGGTGCAGCTTTATACCGAAGGTCCGTTTGACAAGGTGCTCACCTTCCTCGCGGTCGACCGCTACCGCAGCGAAACCATGATCAGCGACGGATATTTCGACGTGCCGGACGTTTCGTTCCTTTGCGGCCATACGCAAAACGAGCTGATCGCCGCCGAATTCAAGGCGACCGAATATGCCGTATCCAAGAGCGGGCATCTCAACCACACGATTTTGATGCCGGAAGTCAACGCTTTCACCGTCGGCCAGCTGCTTTTCATGCTGGAGATGGCGACCGCGTTTGCGGGCGAACTGCTCAACATCAATGCGTTTGATCAGCCCGGCGTTGAGGAAGGCAAAAAAGCGACCTACGCCCTGCTTGGTAAGCAGGGTTACGATGAAAAGCGCGCCGAACTTTCGGCAATTGCCGAAAAGAGCGAGCGCTACATCGTCTAAAATCGAATGACGACGATTCGCGCGCTGACAAGCGCGGACAAACAAGAAGCAAAGGAAATTTGGGAGTTGCGTTTTCACGACTCCCTTTCCTTTACCGATTGGTTTTTCTCCGAGCGGTTCGCGCCGGAGACGTCGTTTTGCGCGGTTGAAGACGGCCGCATCGTCAGTATTGCGCACGGCTCGCCCATGCATCTGCGCATACGAAACGTCGATTTCCCCGCAATGATGGTGTCCGGCGTGGCGACGCTAAGCGGCTATGAAGGCCGCGGGCTGATGAAAGCCGTCATGTCCCGCTTGCTGGAAAACTGCAAACGGCTGAATGTCCCGCTTGCGTTTCACACGCCGTCACATTTTTCTATCTATCGCACCATTGGTGAGTTTCCCTGCGCGGACGCATTGCATTACATCTGTGAAGACAACTCCGTTCATAAACCAATTTGGGACGAAGCGCCGTCCGCCGCGGAATTGCTTTCCATTTACGAACGTGCAACCGCACGCTACAGCGGGTGCGTCGTCCGCACGAAAGCGTTCATGGAAAAACGCATCCATGATTTGCTGTGTGACGGTGGCATTTGCCTGACGCATAAGACAAACGGCGTGCTCGACGGGTATCTCTTCGCCGCACCCGACGGCGACGCATACGCAAGCGAAGAAGCGCTCGCGCTTACGTCGGAAGCATACATCGCGCTGGTTTCGCGCCTGCCGGGAGGTTCCACCGTAAAACTTCCGCCGGACGCAGGCTTGCCCGGAAAGCTATATCCTCAAGGTGTAGTGATTCCGGTCGACATGTCGTCTTTGCTCAAGAGTCTTTGCGGTGAAAAGCAATCGCTTTGCGTGCGCGTGGTCGACAATATGCTGCCCTGGAACAACGGCGTGTTCGACGGCGCGGGAAATTTGCTCGACAACGAGCCAAAGGAAAGGCTGTCTGCGGGCAGGCTGATGCAGTTTATGTGCGGGTATCTGCCGTACAAAGATGTGTTTTCTCAAGTGACTTGTTTCTGCGCAGACGAATATTGATTTTTTTGAGGATTTAGATATGCAAAAACTTGTAGTATTCGGAGACGCGCACCCGTTCCTTTATAGCGAATATTTAATTGTCAAACGTATTGCGGACGCTGTTGACCCTCGTCACGAAAAAACAGGCTTTCTCAGCAAAGAGTACTTCCTAACGGATGACGACAAGGCTTTGTTGAAAAACGCGAAAATACTCCACTTCGGTTCGTCTCCACTCAAAGATGAGCCCGCACGCTCAAATCTCTATCAGGCGATCGATTTTGCCGCGGAACAGAACACCATCATCTCCTATACGCCGCGCATTGATCCGGCGCAATGGCAACTGCACGACGATAATCTTCGCATCCTGCGTTCGCCAATCATCACGGCGGACATCGTCCAGCTTTTGCCGGAAGAGCTCTTCTTCCTTACGGGAGAATCGGAACCGGAAGCCGCAACATACGTCCTTGCCGATCAGGGCGTTCGGTTGATTTTCGTAATGCTGAACGATGGTGTGCTGGTTCGATTCGGACGTGATCAACGCAAGATTTCTTTCAACGAAATATGCGACAGCGATGTGTTTCTCGGTAAAATCTTAGGCCGCATCGCCGAAGCGAAACGGCCGCTCAGACAAATTTCGACCGACGATATTATGGAATGGATGGAATCCATAATCGCATTTTCTTGTAAATAATATACAATAAAAGGAATAGCAATTTGCATAAACAAACGACCTGTCTTTCAACAGGTCGTTTGTCTTCGTTATTTCGTCACGCGTTGCGCGTTATAAGAGCTTTGCCGCCTCAAAATCGATAAACAACTCCACGTCGGGGTGCAGTTGCAGTACGGAAGCGGGTATATCCTCCGTCACCGGGCCGTACAGTGCGTCACGAACGACCTCCGCTTTCTCTTCACCTTGCGCAAAGAACAGGATGGAGCGCGCGTTCATTACGGTTTTGATGCCCATGCTGACCGCCTGCCGCGGCACGTCGTCTGCCGAGGCAAAAAAGCGTGCGTTGGCTTCCCGCGTGGAACGCGAAAGATTCACAATATGCGTAATGGAGCCAAACGGCGTACCCGGCTCGTTAAAACCGATGTGTCCGTTACGTCCGACGCCAAGCAACTGGAGATCGATCCCGCCTGCGCTATTGATAATATCGTCATAGACGGTAACCGACTCTTCAGTGCAGTTAATACCATTTGGTACATGCGTATTTTGAATCGGAATATCAATCTTTGAAAACAGATTCGCATTCATAAAATAGCGGTAGGACTGCGGGTTTTCGCCTTCAAGTCCAACGTATTCGTCCAGATTGAACGTCGTCGCCTGTTGAAACGAAACATCCCCCGCCTGATAACGGTGAATCAACTCCGCATAGAGTTGCAACGGTGTGGACCCCGTCGCAAAGCCCAAAACCGCGTCCGGTTTGCGCTTGAGCAGTTGTACGTATCGCTCCGCCGCGCGCTGCGCCGCCTGCTGTGCTGTGCAAATGTGAATTTTCATTTCCTCTTGTGCCTCCCCCGAATTCCTGTGGTTTTACCTCATGATTAGTATGATACAAATAGGGTGTAATTGTCAATGATTTGTACGGACAATATATTCTTTTTTTGAGTATTTTCTTTCCGCTTGTTGTTTCATAACATTTGTGTTAACATACATGTTAGTTAAGGAGGCTAGAAATCGAAATGATGAACGAACGCATCACAAAGGTTCGCGATTATATCCAATCGCGCGGCGAAGTCAGCGTTTCTGAGCTGCAAAGCCTTTACGAGGGCTATTCTTCCATGACCGTCTGGCGCGACTTAAAGCAACTGGAGGAACAAGGCTGCATTCGGCGCGTGCACGGCGGCGTAATATCGACACAGACCGCGGCGTTTCAGATTGAGGGCGTATACAGCAAGCGCGCACGCGAAAACACACGCGAAAAGATTGCAATTGCAAAATCCGCCGTCGAGCTGATCCATCCCGGTCATGCGGTATATCTGGACGCGGGCAGCACGCTGATGGCTGTTGCAAATCACATCGATAACGAACGTTACACCATCGTGACCAGTGGCGCGAATATCGCCATCGAGCTGTCTCAGCGGCACACTTGCGACGTGCTGCTCACCGGTGGTCAAATCAGCGAAAACACGCTCTCATGTTCCGGTACACAGGCAGAGGCGTTTATTTCCAGCATCAATATCGACCTTGCGCTCATGGCGCCGTCCGGTTTTTCGTTAAAAAACGGTTTTACGAGTGGTTCCCAAAGCGAGAGCTTACTCAAGCGCGCCGTCATTGCAAAAGCCGCGAAGGTCGTTGTCCTTATGGATCACAGCAAACTCGGGCGTTCCCTCCCCTTTACGTTTGCAACACTTGCCGATATCGACGTACTTATCTGCGACAGCCCGCTGCCCGAGGACGTTCAAGCGCAAATTGAAGCAAACGGCGTGGAGTGTGTCATCGCGGAAGCGTAACTTGCTTTTCTCTCTTACTTTTCTTAAAAGAAAAGTAAGACAAAAGAACTTACATTTTTTGTTTGAAGTATTTTGCCAAATAGTGGGATTCCAAAGGGAAATCTCCCTTTGGCGGAGGTTTGGAGGCGGAGCCTCCATTTTAAGCACATATGCAAAAGCGCCGGACTAAAGAATCCGGCGCTTGCTTTTTCGTTTGTTTATGGTAAAACGATGGAACGCTTCGCCTCGTCCTTTTCGTCTTCCAACAGGATCAGTTCAGCAATCTGTTCGCCGACAAACCGTTGTCCGTCTTCGGTCAAGTGCAGTCCGTCCTCACAAATCATGTCCTTCAAAAATCCATTTTTCGCAAGGCAACGCTGTCGCAAATCGATCAGGCGAATCTGAAACTCCCGCGCGACCTTTTCGACCAGCAGCGAATACATCTCCTGATACCGATAGATTTGATAAACGTCGCCAAGCCATTTTAAGATATTGCCGCCGTTGAGCTTGTCGCCGACCAGAAACTTGAAGTAGCGTTCCGCGTCGATCGGCGGAAGCGTCATCAGCACAGGCTGAATACCCTTTTGATAGAGCCACTGCACCATGTTTCGCAGGGCCGTAAGATATTTTTCCGGTGGTGTTGCGGGCTCGTGCTTTGCCTCCGGATGTTCCGCAATCTCCGCCCAGTTAAAATTGCAGTCGTTGCCGCCAAACTCGATCAACGCCGTATCGCAGACGATGCCGCTCTCTACGTCGTGCTCCATCATCTCCAGTCCCTGCGGGGCCGTGTAACCAAACTTTGCACGATTGACGACGGTGATGCCTAGTTTTTCGCCGACGACGTCCGCCGCGGTCGTTTTCGAATAACCGTGCCTGCGCCGTTCGTTGTTCCAAACCACACCTTTGGCGAGCGAATCGCCCCAGATAACGACTGTTTCATTCAAATTTCGCGCCATGATCTCCAAACACCTCTCGCAATTTCTTAGTTTATTATATCAATTTGAAATTCAATTCAATGTTAATTTCCACGTTACAAAACGAGCAAAATGTAACCAATGTTCGTCTTCTTCGTCATAATTGAACGCGCGGGTCAGTAGCGATGGCTTGCGGTAAAATGATTTCATCCGACGCATTTTTTATACGACAAAAAACACCGCGCGGCATATACCGCGCGGTGTTTTGTATGTGTTTTGACTTACTCTTTCTCTGCGAGTTTCTTGTATGCTTCGATGCGCTCCATGGCTTCTTTCTCGGAACGGGCGTAGAGCTCGTCCGCAACCTGTGGGAACGTCTTCTGCAGGGACTTGTAACGAACTTCGCCGAGGATGAAGTCTCTGTAGCTTCCGGTCGGGTCCTTGCTGTCCAGCGAGAACGGATTCTGTCCGGCTTCCGCCAGGTCCGGATTGAACCTGTACAGCGGCCAGTAACCGGCTTCCACCGCCTTCTTTTCTTCCATCTGCGAGTGTCCCATGTTGATACCATGGTTGATGCAGGGAGCGTAGGCAATGATCAGGCTCGGTCCTTTGTAAGCTTCCGCTTCGTTGACTGCCTTGAGCAGCTGGTTCGGGTTTGCGCCCATGCTGACCTGTGCGACATAGACATAACCATAGGTCATTGCCATGCGGCCGAGGTCCTTCTTCTTGGTGCGCTTGCCGGCGGCTGCGAACTTAACGACCGACGACGTCGGCGTCGCTTTGCTGGACTGACCGCCCGTGTTGGAATACAGCTCGGTATCCACAACCAGAACGTTGATGTCTTCGTCCATCGCCAGAACGTGATCGAGTCCGCCGTAACCGATGTCGTATGCCCAGCCGTCGCCACCGAATACCCAGATGGACTGCTTGGTCAGAAGATCGGCGCTTGCAATGACTTCGTTCGCCAGTTTGCATGCATCGCAGGAGCAGACTTTGCCATTTTTGACCCATTCGGCTTCATATTCGGTGCCGGAGAGATCGATGCCTTCCTTGCAGACAGCAAGCAGCTTCTCGCCCGCTTTTCTGGAGCTGTCAGCGTCGTCTTTGCCATCGAGCCATTCCTGACCGGCGGCCTTGATCGCTTCGGTTGCATATTCGGCAACAATCAGTTTTTCAACAACGTCGATCAGGCGATTTCTGCGCTGCTTGTTGGCAAGCTGCATACCAAAGCCGAACTCCGCGTTGTCTTCAAACAGGGAGTTTGCCCATGCCGGGCCCTGTCCCTTGTCGTTTACCGTGTACGGGCAGGTCGGCGCGCTGCCACCGTAGATGGACGAGCAGCCCGTTGCGTTTGCAACGACCATGCGATCACCAAAGAGCTGTGTGATCAGCTTGACATACGGTGTTTCGCCGCAGCCTGCGCATGCGCCGCTGAACTCGAAGAGCGGCTTTTTGAACTGGCTGCCCTTAACGGTCTTGGTGTTGAGTTCGAGGTCTTTCTCCGGCAGTGCCACAGAATAATCCCAGTTTGTCGCTTCCTTCTCGATTGCGTCAGCCAGCGGGCGGAATTCCAATGCCTTGGTCTTCGCCGGGCAAACGTCAATGCAGTTGCCGCAACCGGTGCAGTCGTACGGGCTGATCTGAATACGGAACTCAAGTCCTTCAAATCCCTTTCCGACGGCCTTCTTGGTTTCAAACCCATCGGGCGCTTTCGCTTTTTCGTCCGCCGTGACCAACACGGGGCGAATGACCGCATGCGGGCAGGCCAGCGCACACTGGTTGCACTGGATGCAGTTTTCGGAAATCCATTTCGGTACGTCAACGGCGATGCCGCGCTTTTCATACTTGGTCGTGCCGGTCGGGACCGTGCCGTCTTTGCTCATCTTGGAGACGGGCAGCTTGTCGCCTTCCTGCGCGAGGATCGGTTGGATGTATTCCATGAAGTATTTGTCGTCCGTCGTCTTCATCGGAACTGCACCTTCGGTGGCTTCTGCCCACGACGCCGGATACTTGATCTCTTCGATCGCGGTCGCGCCGATTTCGATGGCTTCCCAGTTCTTCTTGACAACTTCGTCGCCCTTCTTGCCGTAGGACTTCTTGGCGGCGGCTTTCATGTACTCGATCGCCTCTTCGGCGGGGATCACGTTCGCGAGCTTGAAGAACGCGGACTGCATGATCGTGTTGATACGACCGCCCATGCCGACTTCGCGGGCGAGCTTGATCGCGTCGATGTTGTAGAACTTCAGCTTCTTCTTTGCAATTGCCTGCTTCAGGGAAGCGGGCAGTTCGGTTTCCATCTCTTCCAGCGTCCAGGGGCTGTTGAGCAGGAACACGCCGCCTTCGCGGATGCCTTCGGCAACGGCGTAGCGCGTGACGTAAGACGGATTGTGGCAGGCGACGAAATCGGCGTTGTCGATCAGATACGGGCTCTGAATCGGCTTTTTGCCGAAGCGAAGGTGCGAAACCGTCAGACCGCCGGACTTCTTGGAGTCATAGGCGAAATAACCCTGCGCATACATCGACGTGTGGTCGCCGATGATCTTGATGGAGTTTTTGTTTGCGCCGACCGTTCCGTCGGAACCCAGTCCGTAGAACTTGCAGGCGATGGTGCCTTCCGGCGCGGCGTTGACCTGACGGCGGACCGGCAAAGATGTGTTGGTCACGTCGTCGACGATGCCGACGGTATAATGGTTCTTCGGCTGCTTTTCTTCGAGGTTTGCGTATACGGAGTCAACCATGGACGGCGTGAACTCTTTGCTGCCGAGGCCGTAACGGCCGCCGAATACTTCGATGTCCTTGTGGCCGGTTTCGATCAGTGCGTTGAGCACATCCTGATACAGCGGCTCGCCAAGGGAACCCGGCTCCTTCGTGCGGTCGAGCACCGCAAGGCGCTTCACTGTCTTCGGCAGGGCTTCTACGAATTTTTCAGCTGCAAACGGACGATAAAGGCGAACTTTGATCATGCCGAGTTTTGCGCCCTGTTTGTTGAGGTATTCAACCGTTTCTTCAACGACGTCCGCGCCGCTGCCCATGACGACGATGACGTTCTCTGCGTCCGCCGCGCCGACATAGTCGAAGAGGTTGTATTTGCGTCCCGTGATCTTGCCGACTTCGTCCATGTAATGCTGGACGATACCGGGGATCGCTTCGTAATATTTGTTTCCGGCTTCGCGACCCTGGAAGTAGATGTCCGGGTTCTGCGCGGTGCCGCCTTCGTGCGGATGTTCCGGGTTGAGCGCGCGGGCACGGAATTCTTTGACCGAGTCGAAATCGAGCAACTTGCCCATGTCTTCATAGTCGATCAGTTCGATCTTCTGCACTTCGTGAGAGGTACGGAAACCATCGAAGAAGTGGACGAACGGAACGCTGCCCTTGATTGCCGAAAGGTGCGTGACCAGCGCAAGGTCCATAACTTCCTGAACGGAAGCGGAAGCCAGCATGGCAAAACCGGTCTGGCGGCAGCTCATGACGTCCGAATGGTCGCCGAAAATCGACAGCGCGTGTCCCGCGATTGCGCGGGCGCTTACGTGGAATACGCCGGGCAGTAATTCACCCGAAATCTTGTACATGTTGGGGATCATCAAAAGCAATCCCTGGGAAGCGGTGAATGTCGTCGTCAGCGCGCCGCCCTTGAGTGAGCCGTGCACGGCGCCGGCCGCGCCGCCTTCGCTCTGCATTTCCGCTACGCGGACCTGCTGTCCGAACAGATTTGTTCTTCCGTTGGCCGCCCAATCATCAGCGACTTCCGCCATTGGGGAAGACGGTGTGATCGGGTAGATTGCCGCTACGTCAGAAAATGCATATGCAACATGTGACGCGGCGGTATTCCCGTCGATTGTCATGGTTTTTGCCATTTGGTTGTTGCCTCCTAAATGATGTGTATTAAATCGGGTCTTGTCCTGCTGGAAATGCCCAATAATTACCGACTATTATTATAGCTTTCATCGGCTGGAGTGTCAATCAATCCGAACTTAAAAATGCAGGAATTCCGTCCATTTTTAGCCTTTTCCGATTGTTAGTTGCGTTGATATGCAGGAATGCCTGCAAATCATGCATTTTCGTATATTTTTTTCATTCTGTCATATTTTGTCCGCAATCACGCAAAAACAGACGGGTAGTTTCCCGTCTGAATCCGCAAGAAAGACCCCGGATTGTTAAGGGCCGCAGCCCTTGACCCATAGTTCCGGCTGCATCGGTTGATCCGATGCAACGGATCGCCCAAAGGGCGGTTTCTTTGTGCGTTTTGCCGACAGGGAGACCAAAGGTCGAGAGGCAAAGCGCGGTTATCCCGTCGAAAAGCTTGCTTTTTGACGGCATTAGCTAGAAAAGCTTTTCTTTATACCGTTCGAGCACAAGCAGCAGTGGAAGCCCCAGCGCATAACACGCGATGAGCTCCCCGACGGCGACATAGGAGGCCGCCGCAAAGTACGACACATCCACACCGTAGACATACACAAGCAGCGCGCCGACGATGAACGCATTGAAGATCACCGGCGGCATGGGCGCAAGGTATTTCGACACGCGGTTGCGCATCAAATAGGTGGCATACGCCGCAAGCAGCGTAGCGAGACTGCCGAACACGACGTCGTAAATCACCGCACCGGTCAGAAGATTTGCCGCGAGACATCCGATGAACAGCCCCGGCACCGCTGCGAATGTGAAATACGGCAGGATGCAGAGCGCTTCCGAAACGCGGCACTGCACAAGGCCGGACGAGATCGGCGCCAGAAAGATCGTCAAAAGCGCGTAGATCGCCGCAATGATTGCGCCGCGCACCAGATCTTTCACCGTCATTTTCCTCATGCTCTTCATAGTGCCTCCAACAGGCGCGAGACCTCTTCCCTGCTTTCAAAGGCAAGATGCGCTTCGTCGACGTTTCTAAGCGCGCCGCACTCGACGGTCATCTTCCCGTTGACCCAGACATAGTCCGCGGGCAAATGGTAGCCGACGGTCCCGAACAGGTTTGCTTCGTCCTGCTCGGCGCAGACCATCTCCACGCGGTCATAGCGAATTGCGAACAGGTCTGCCGCGCAGCCGGACGCGATCTGTCCGAGCTTGTCACGACCAAGCAGTTTTGCGCTGCCGCGCGTGGCGATTTTGAGCAGATCGTATCCGCTCGGCGCGCGCTCAGCGCTATTGAGTCGGTGCAGCAGATATGCCGTGCGGATTTCGTCCATCAGGTTGGAGGCGTCGTTGCTTGCGCTGCCGTCCACCGCCAGACCGACCGGTACGCCGAGCTCCAGCATGTCTGGAACGCGCGCAATGCCCGAACTGAGCTTCATGTTGGAGCACGGGTTGTGTGAAACACCGGTTTGTGTGTCCGCAAGGAACTTGAGTTCCTCATCGTTAAAGTGAATGCCGTGCGCATAAAACACGTCGCTGCCCACAAAGTCCACGCTCTCCATATATGCCAGCGGGCGCATGCCGTAGGTCTCCATCGTAAAGCGTTCTTCATCCTTGGTTTCGCAAAGATGCGTGTGCAGCCGCACGCCGTAGCTGCGCGCCAGCGCGGCGCTCTGCTTCATGAGATCGCCGGTGACCGAAAACGGTGAGCACGGTGCAAGCACGACCTGCCGCATGGCAAACGGCGAATCATCATGATAGGTTTCGATCGCATATCGGCTGTCGTCGAGTATTTCGTCCGTGGTCTGCACGACGGAATCCGGCGGCAGTCCCCCGTCTTTTTTCGAAAGGCTCATGCTCCCGCGGGACGACACCATACGGATGCCGAGCTTGTCCGCGGCTTCAAACTGCGCGGCAAGCAAATCGCCCGCGCCGCGCGGAAAAACATAGTGGTGGTCAAAACAGGTCGTGCAACCGTATTTCATCAGCTCCGACATGCCGCAAAGCGAGCTTAAACGGACGGTCTTTTCGTTCAGATTCGCCCAGATTCCGTAGAGTGCGGTCAGCCAGTCGAAAAGCTCCAGCCCCTGCACTTTTTTTAGATTGCGGGTAAAATATTGATAGAGATGATGATGCGTGTTGATCAGCCCCGGATAGAGGATCAGCGCGCTCGCGTCGATCGTTTCGTCCGCGTCCGCTGCATCGAACGAACCGGTGCCGACGATGACGCCGTCTTCCAATAATACGTCCGCTCCGTGCACAATGGTGTCGTTGTCGTCGCAGGTGACGATCGTCCTTGCGTTTTTCAACAGTGTTTTCATATGCGTCGCTCCTATTCGTTGCGCGTTTTCGCGCCTGCATCTTTTTTTGAAAGGCCGCCACAAGCGTCAAGCATTTTGCGCGCTTACGCACCCGTTTCATTATATGAAAAACCTTGCCAGTTGTACAGGTATTTGCTATACTGAATTGCTTTGTAGTGTTGAAAAACGCGCGAATTACCGCGTTTTTTGGCCATAACGGCTTTGCTTTCGGGCACGCGCCCAGAGGAGCCGGAATAAATTTAATTGGAGTGAACAATGGCGCCGGAAACGATCATCCAACTGCTTAACATAGGCTTTCAGTATGCGGGGTCCGAGCGGCGCGCGCTGGAAAACGTCAGCCTGTCGATTAAAAAAGGCGAAGTCATCGCCATCGTCGGACACAACGGCTCCGGCAAAAGTACGCTTTGCAAAATGCTCAACGCGCTGCTGCTGCCTTGCGAAGGGAAAGTCACCGTCGACGGAATGGACACCATTGTCGAGCAGAACACGCTTGAAATTCGCCGCCGCGTCGGCATGGTGTTTCAAAACCCGGACAACCAGCTCGTCACCACCATCGTCGAGGAGGACGTCGGCTTCGGGCCGGAAAACCTCGGCGTTGCACCCGCGGAGATTCGAAAGCGCGTCGACGCGGCGCTGGGCGAGGTTGATATGCGCGACTATGCCGAAAAGGCGAGCCATGCGCTCTCCGGCGGGCAGAAACAGCGCGTCGCCATCGCGGGCTTACTCGCCATGCAGCCCGAAGTGCTGGTTCTCGACGAAGCGACCGCAATGCTCGACCCGAAAGGCCGCGAAGAAGTGCTCTCAACCGTTTTGCGGCTCAATAAAGAGCGCGGCATGACGGTCGTTATGATTACGCAATACATGGAAGAAGCACTCGGTTGCGACCGGATATTCGTGCTTGCCGACGGCAAACTCGTCATGGAAGGTACGCCGCAGGAAGTGTTCAATGAGCGCGAAATGCTGACAGCCAGTCGGCTTGACGCACCCGCCTATGTAAAACTCCGCGACGATCTGCTTGCTGCCGGGCTTCCCGTTTCACACGATGCGATGACCTGCGAAAGCCTTGCCGATTCACTATCGCAGGCATACGAAACCAAAGCGGCTATTAATAAAAAGGAAACAAAGCATGCCGATTCAAATTGAAAAACTCAGCCACACCTATATGCCGGGGAGCGCGCTTGCCTACCCCGCGCTTTCGGATATCGATTTAACGATTCACGACGGGGAGTTCCTCGGCGTCATTGGGCACACCGGCTCCGGAAAAAGCACGATGATTCAGCACCTCAACGGCCTGCTGCAACCGACCGAAGGACGCGTACTGGTCGACGGACTGGACACGCAGGACAAAAAGCTCCGCAAAAAGATCCGTTCGCTGGTCGGCATGGTGTTTCAGTATCCCGAATATCAGCTGTTTGAGGAGACCGTTGAAAAGGACGTTTCCTTTGGGCCGAAGAATATGGGGCTGGAAGAAGACGACATTCACGAGCGCGTGTTTGAGGCGCTAAAGCTCGTCGGTCTCCCACCGGAACGTTTTGCCGAGCAGTCACCCTTTGAACTTTCCGGCGGCGAAAAACGCCGCACGGCGCTGGCGGGCATCCTTGCCATGCGCCCGAAATACCTCGTGCTCGACGAGCCGATGGCGGGCCTCGACCCGCGCGGGCGTGCGGAGATCCTCTCGCTCATCGAATCGCTGCGCAGCGAAAACGGCACGGGCATCATCATGGTTTCGCATTCCATGGACGACGTCGCCATGTATGCCGACCGCATCGCCGTGCTCGACCGCGGGTACTTATATCTCGCAGGTCCGCCGGAGGAAGTTTTCTCCCACGGCAACGAGCTTGTAAAAATGGGACTTGATTTGCCGCAGGCGACGCGCCTTGTTTACGCGCTGCGTGCGCGCGGCATTGAACTGGAACATAACTATTACCGCATGGACGAGCTATCGGACGCACTGATTCGGAGGTGGAACGCATGACGGCAAACATCACCCTCGGACAGTTTTTGCCCGGCGACAGCGGCGTCCACCGCCTTGATCCGCGCACAAAGATCATGCTCATGGTGCTCTATATCGTCATCGTCTTTATCGTCGACACGATGTGGTTTTTTGTGATTCCTACGCTTCTGCTCGTTTTCATGTTCATCATGGCGCGCGTTCCGGCTTCTTATTTCTTTTCGTCGCTCAAGCCGATGCGCTGGCTGCTGCTGTTCATGTTTATCATCAACCTGTTTTCTACCAGCGGCGAAATCGTTTGGGTGCAATTGTGGATCATCCGCATCACGCAGGAAGCGACGCTGCGGGCTGTGTTCTTCACGCTCCGCCTCGTATTGCTGGTCGCAGGCACGTCGATACTGACGCTGACGACCTCGCCGATCATGCTCACCGACGGGCTTGAAAAGCTTATGTCGCCGCTGCGAAAAATCCGTTTTCCCGCGCACGAACTTGCGATGATGATGACCATTGCGCTGCGCTTTATCCCGACGCTTATGGAAGAGACCGACCGCATTCAAAAGGCGCAGATGGCGCGCGGAGCGGACTTTGAAAGCGGCAACATCATCCAGCGGGCAAAGAGTATGATTCCGATCCTCGTGCCGCTGTTCGTCTCGGCGTTTCGGCGCGCGGACGAACTCGCCATGGCCATGGAATCGCGCTGTTACCACGGCGGCGAAGGCAGAACGCGCATGCGCGAACTGCACTTTCAGTGGGGCGATCTGACCGCGACGCTCATCCTCTGCGCGGTCCTTGCGGCGATCATCGTTTTGGAGCATCTGCCGATATGAGCCGGCGCATCCGCATCATCGTTTCATACGACGGCACGGATTATGTCGGCTGGCAGGTTCAGCCGAACGGTGTGTCCGTCCAGCAGCGGCTCAACGAAGCCCTGCGCGATGTGACGGGCGAAACGATTCAGGTGCACGGCTCCGGCCGCACCGACAGCGGCGTGCACGCGCGCGCACAGGTTGCGCACTTCGACACGGCTGCACGTATGCCGGCGGACAAGTTTGCAATCGCCATGAACATGCGGCTTCCCCGCGACATACGCGTGCTCTTTTCCGAGGAGGTCGATCCCTCCTTTCACTCCCGCTTTTCCGCAAAAAACAAAACATACCGTTACACCATACAAACCGGGCTGCATGCAGACGTGTTTATGCGAAACACCGCGCTGCATGTGCACACCCCGCTCGATTTTGACGCGATGCGGCTTGCCGCAACGGACGTTGTCGGCACGCATGATTTTGCCGCGTTTATGTCCGCGGGCACGACCATGGAAAACACCGTGCGCACCGTCACGCGATCCGAATGGACGCAAAACGGCGCTTATCTGTATTACGATGTGAGCGCAAACGGCTTTTTGTACAACATGGTGCGTATCCTTGTCGGAACACTGCTGGACATTGGAAGCGGCAAGCTCCCGCAGGACGCAATGTTACACGCGCTGGAAACCAAAGCGCGCACGGACGCGGGTGCGACCGCCCCGGCACACGGGTTGACGCTGATGCGCGTGCAGTATGAAGAT
Organism: Christensenellaceae bacterium; assembly: GCA_963665515.1. GTDB lineage: Bacteria > Bacillota > Clostridia > Christensenellales > CAG-138 > UBA7703. Next base: position 2,330,690 of record OY762278.1, on the reverse strand, counting down.
TTTGATACCGACGAGGTGCTTGCCCGATGAACAAAACCTTTGAAACCTATATGCGCCTTGCGCTGGAGGAAGCGGACCTCGCCTTTCATCAAGGTGAAGTTCCCGTCGGTGCGGTATTGGTCAAAAACGACCGGGTCGTCGCCCGCGCACACAACGAGTGCGAGCAAACCGGCGACGCAACTGCGCACGCGGAACTATTGTGCCTGCGCCGCGCAATGGAAGCCCTTGGATTGCGGCTGACGGACTGCACGCTGTATGTAACGCTCGAACCCTGCGCCATGTGCGCGGGCGCTTGCGTCAACGCAAAATTGTCCCGCCTTGTGTTCGGCGCGTTCGACGATGTTGCCGGTTGCTGCGGTTCCAAAATGGATCTGACAGACCATTGCTTTTTGCACAGTGTGGAAACCTGGGGCGGCATACTGGAAAAAGAATGCAAATCACTGCTTTCGACATTTTTTCAGCGGCTTCGCTGACAAATAATAAAATTTCGTGTTTTCATTTCGTCATATCCGGATAAAGTTTGTTGTTTTTCGTTGAGATTACAACTCATCGTGGTATACTGAATTCAAGTTTTGTATCGTTACAATTGAAACTTCAATCATTTTAACATGCGGGGGTATTAAGGGAATGGAGTTTTTGCGACTGCTCGAAGGGATTCGGACGCCGTTTTTCAACACGATCTTTCAATACATAACCTTGTTTGGAGAAGAGACGCTGTTTATGGTCGTCGCCATGATCTTTTTCTGGTGCATCGATAAAAAGAGCGGCTACTTCCTCTTGTACATCAGCTTTTTGGGCGGCACGGTCAACCAGTTTTTAAAGCTGATCTTCTGCGTGCCGCGGCCATGGGTGCTCGACCCGGATTTTAAAATTGTGGAAAGCGCACGCGACGCGGCGACGGGTTATTCGTTCCCGAGCGGACACACGCAGAGCGCGGCGGGCATGTTTTTCGGCATCGCGCGCTTCCGGCGCGAAACATGGATTCGAATTGTGTGTGTGTTCATGGCGCTGCTGGTCGGTTTTTCGAGGATGTACCTTGGCGTGCACACACCCGCGGACGTTTTAACGTCGCTTGGCGTTGCCCTGCTGCTGGTCATGGTCGCATATCCGCTGTTTTACCGCGCGTGGCGCGATACAAAGTGGCTCATCCTGCTCGTTGGCGCGCTGCTGCTCACCGGCATTGCGCTGCTGATCTATGTTGAGTTTGTGCCGCTTCCGTCAAACGCCATTGTAGAGTTTTCGACCGACGGCGCAAAGACCGCGTATGTGATGTTCGGCGCGTCGCTCGGGTTAGCGCTCACGCTCTGGCTGGAGCCGAAGTACATCCGCTTCAGCGAAAAAGCCGTATGGTGGGCCCAAATTCTCAAGGTTGTCGTCGGTCTTGGTCTTGTCATCGCCGTGCGTATGTTCACAAAATCGCCGCTGCTTTCGCTCTGCGGCGGGCACAATGTTGCGCATGCCATCCGTTACTTTTTGATGGTTTCCATCGGCGGCGTTGTCTGGCCGCTGACGTTCAAGTTTTGGGGCGGTCTTGGTAAAAAGAAAACGTACTCCATGGAAGCTTAATTAGAAAGAAATGCAAGTAAACAGCGCCGCGCAAGTTCTGCGCGGCGCTGTTTCTTTTGGAGACTCTGCCTCCAAGCCACCGTTCAAGGGATAAATATCATAAAAATCCCTTTGTTTAACAAATATCTCTAACTCAATAAATGTAAGTTCTTTTATCTTACTTTTCTTTCAAGAAAAGTAAGAATGCTTTCAGCGGATCGCCGCGCGGATGAGCAGCGCCACGACCAGCGTGACCGCCACGATGCCCGCATAGATTAAAAACACACGCCGTGTGATGTGTTTTCTGTGCATCTCCTGCTCCGGCGTTTCGTTTGGAACCGGGCCGGACTGCACCGCTTCCTCCAGCGTGTCCAGCGCGCGGTCGAACACAGAGCGCTTCTGCGGAGATTGCGGCGGTTGCTGTAGCTGCGGCTGAACAGTTTGCGCCTTCTTCTCCGGCAAAACGGTGTTTGCTTCCTCTTGCGTCACATACGGACAGGTTGCACCCAGTTCCACGCAAGCAAGCGCATGGCGGTATTCAAACACGTTGTTGAGCCGCCGCGCACCGTCCTGATGCAGCATGCGCAGCAAAAGATCATAAAACTGCATCGGCACGTTCGGGTTCGGCGTGATGTCGTCACCGTTAACGCGCAGTCCGCTTATGGCTTCGTAGAGCGTGCGGCCGAGTGCATTGAGGTCCATCCACGGCTCGGTGTCGTCCACCTCGTGCCGCGCGCGCAGTCCGGCTTTTGCCGCGCCGAAGTCGATCAGCTTGATCGTTCCGTCGGTGCAAAGAAAGATCGATTGCGCGTTGATATCGTAGTGCAGCGAATTCAGGCTGTGCACGACCAGCAGCGCATCCGCCATGGAAGCGGCGATGAACATCGCTTCCTCCGGCGTCAGCCGACGGCGGCGCAGTTTTAAATATCCTTCCAGCGTGACGCCTTCCAGTCGCTCCATAACGGCATAGGACGTTCCGTTTTCAAAAAACGCATTGTACACGGTGACCACGTTGCAGCTGCCGCGCGCATCCGTCAGCGCCAGGTGCTGTCTGTAAAACATCTCCGATCCAAGGAAAAACAGCGCCCCGCAGGCTTTGTTTTTCGGCGTAAGTCCGCCGTTTTCGGGTACGCGATTTGCAAGCGCACCGGGAAAATATTCCTTGAGCGCAACGTCCATCTTCTGCTTTTCATCGTGCGCCGCATAGGTAATGCCATACGTCCCGCGTGAAACGACGCCGTCGATGCGATAACGCCGGTGCAGGACTGTGCCGACCGGCAGGATCTCCGCCGGTAGTATGTCTTCCGCCTTTTGTGTGTTCATGCTTCCTGTTTTTTCGAGGGGAAAATTCATTTGCCCCCAGAAAATCTCCCTTGTATCCCTATTTTTAAAATTCGTGCGTTAATAGCCGATTGCGTTTGCAAACAGCAGCAATCCGCACGTGAGCGCAAGCACCGCAATCTGAATCTTCGCGCTCCACTTAAACCACTTGCCGTAGCCGATGCCGACGATGCCGAGCGAAATGAGCAGCACCGGATTCGTCGGGTAAAACACGTTTGAAAATCCGTCGCCAAACGCATACGCCAGCACGGAAATCTGCCGTGAAATGTTGCTTAAATCCGCAATTGGCGCGATCAGCGGCATGAGCAGAAACGCCTTTGCGGAACCGCTTGCAATAAACAACTCAAGTACAAGCGCCAACGCATAGATAAGCAGCACGACGACGCCTTTGCTCGCTGTCTGCGTCAATTGCACCGCAGAATACAGCACCGTGTCGAGAATGCTGGACTCCACCATCGTATAGCGAATGGAGTTCGCCATGAGGATGAGCAGCACGGCGGGCAGGATGTTGAGCATGCCCTTGCCGAAGTGTTTGAGATAATTTTTCCCACCCATGCCGAAAACCAGCGACGAAATAGTGCCCGCAAGCAAAAACACCAGCGCGATCAGCGGCATGATGATATCCTGCAAAAACGGCACGAAGCTGGAGCACAGTATCATAAGGATGCCGCTGCCAAGGATGATTGCAAACCAGATGAGCGAGCGGTCTTTTTTATTGCTCTGGTGAAAATCGCCGCGCAGCGAAGCCCAGCGGTCGATCATTGCGGGGTCGTAGATCATCGAGCGCTTCGGGTCCTTTTCGATCCGCTTTGCATACGGAATTAAAAACGCCAGCAACAATCCGTAAATCAGGACGAATGTAAGCAATCGCATGCCGATGCCGGAAAACATCGGCAGTCCCGCAAGCTCCTGTGCCACGCCCACCGTAAACGGATTCAATACGCCGGTGCTGAAGCCAAAGCCGACCGCGAGCAAGCTCATGCCAAGGCCGACAAGCGCGTCCCAGCCAAGCGAATACGCCAGCGCGACCGCAATCGGCACCAGCGGCACGCACTCCTCAAACGAACCGACGAACGCGCCGAGACTCATAAAAAACAGCGCGACGATCGGCAGCAGCAAATATTTACGATTTTCCGAAAGCCGGTAGATGCGGTTAAACATATAGGAAAGCACGCCGCATTCGTCCATTGCGTTGAACGCGCCACCGATGACGAGCAGGAACAGTATGATCGCGATGACCGTAAACCCGCCGTCGGAACCAAGCGCTAAAAACGGCGAAAGCAACCATTCCCAGAACGGAATTCCGCCTTCGACCGCATGATACGTGCCGGAGACGATGGTTTCAGTCCCGTCGACGACCGCGCGTTCATATGCGCCCGCAGGCAACGCAAACGTCAGCGCATAGGTCAGCACCATGAGTATAAACAGGATGACGAGCGCCGTAATAAACGAGCGCATGCCAATGTTAAAGACTTTTCCGTTTCCGTTTTGTTGTTCCATTCCCAATTCCCCGTTCTTTGCCAAATTGCGGCGTTTCGCTTGCAACGGCATGCTTTTTTGTCCGCTTTGCGTCGCCGAAAACTTTTCAACAGTATACCATAGCGACGGGAAAATGTTGCAGCATTTTCACAAATAAGTCCGCTTATACGCACGGGCGTATCATATTTCCCGCCGTTCGGGCGTTTGTCGCCTTGATTCACATTTTAACAGTATTTGTCGAATTTATTCTTGCAAACTACCCGTTGTTTGGTATAATAAAGCTTACGTGAGGGAGTAGTTGGCGCAGCATTGCGTTCCAAGTCAACATTGTAGCACGACGCAGCGATTGCGTCTGGCTTGGATGAAATAACCAGACTCATGTACGACAGGTTGCTTGCCGTACATGGGTTTTTTTAATTTATTTGCGCGTTTCACGCTTTTTTCCATGCGCGGACGAAATTTTAACCCAACCGTTGCAACCACCAAAAACAGAGTGGAAAGGAATGTTGAACCAATCATGCAGCATTATCTGGAACAATCCGACGCCGTCATAGGCGCGGTATCAAGCACACCGGACGGACTGTCCCCCGCCGAGGCGCAAAAGCGCCTTTCTGAAAACGGTCCAAATAAACTTGCCGAAGGCAAAAAGACCCCGATGATCGTAAGCTTTTTCGAGCAGATGAAGGACCCGATGATCCTTATCCTTCTCGTTGCGGCCGTCATCTCCGGCGTGACCGCCGTTATTGAAGGCGAAAGCTTTGCAGACGTCATTATCATCCTCAGCGTCGTCATCCTAAACGCCATACTCGGCGTCGTTCAGGAAAGCAAGGCCGAAAAAGCCATTGAAGCGCTCCAGCAGATGTCCGCCGCAACCTGCCGCGTACTGCGCGATGGCGAGATGACGCGCATCAAGACCGAAGACCTCGTCGTTGGCGACGTTGTCCTGCTTGAGGCGGGCGACGCGGTGCCTGCGGACGGCCGCGTGCTGGAAAGCGCAAGCATGCAGATTGAGGAAGCCGCACTCACCGGCGAAAGCGTACCCGTAAGCAAGCGTGAAGACGCACTCTCATTGGAGGGCGCAAAGGATATATCGCTCGGCGACCGCAAAAACATGGTCTACATGGGCAGCACGGTCGTCTACGGCCGCGGCAAGGTCGTTATCGTTGCAACGGGCATGCAGACCGAGATGGGCAAGATTGCCAACGCACTGTCCGAGGCAAAGGACGGACTCACCCCGCTGCAGATCAAGCTCGCCCAGCTTTCCAAGATTCTCACATGGCTCGTGCTCGGCATCTGCGTCGTGATCTTCGGCGTCAATATGCTGCGTTTCCACGGCACGGGTGAAAGCTATATCCTCGATTCGTTTTTAATCGCGGTCAGCCTCGCGGTTGCCGCCATTCCGGAAGGCCTCGCCGCCGTGGTCACCATCGTGCTGTCCATCGGCGTGACCAACATGAGCAAGCGCAACGCGATTATACGCAAGCTCACCGCGGTAGAAACGCTCGGCTGCGCGCAGATCATCTGCTCCGACAAGACCGGCACGCTCACACAGAACCGCATGACCGTTGTGGAGACCTACGGTGACGACAAAGCTTTGCTTGCAAAAGCCATGGCGCTTTGCACGGACGCGGAGCTGGACGGCACGAAATGCGCCGTCGGCGAGCCGACGGAGTGCGCGCTGGTCAACTTTGCCTATCAGGAAGGTTTGCCCAAGGCGGAATTGGTTGAAAAAGAGCCCCGCATCGACGAAGCGCCGTTTGACAGCAAGCGCAAGATGATGTCCACCGTGCATCAGGCGGCAGACGGCGTGTATCAGTACACCAAAGGCGCGCCGGACGAAGTGCTGAAAAAATGTACGTCCATCATAAAGGGTGGCAAGGCCGTACCCATGACGGACGAAGCGCGCGCGGACGTGCTTCAGGCAAACACAGACATGGCAGGCCGTGCGCTGCGCGTGCTCTGCGCGGCAATGCGCCGCTATGACGCCGCACCGGGCGACAACTCCCCCGCCGCACTGGAAGAAGAACTCGCGTTCATCGGCCTGGTCGGCATGATCGACCCGGTCCGTCCGGAAGTCGTCGGCGCCATTCAGGAATGCCGTGAGGCGGGCATCCGCCCGATCATGATCACGGGCGACCACAAGGAAACCGCCGTTGCAATCGCACTCGGTCTCGGCATGATCAACGACGCTTCCGAAGCGATCACCGGTGCACAGCTGGACGAAATCGACGACGAAACCTACAAAAAGACGGTAGGCAATTACAGCGTATACGCACGCGTTCAGCCGGAGCATAAGGTGCGCATCGTCAACGCATGGCGCGAAAACGGCTATGTCACCGCCATGACGGGCGACGGCGTGAACGACGCGCCGAGCATTAAGAGCGCGGACATCGGCGTGGGCATGGGCATCACCGGTACGGACGTGACCAAGAACGTTGCGGACATGGTGCTTGCCGACGACAACTTTGCAACCATCGTCAGCGCTGTTGAAGAAGGCCGCCGCATCTACGACAATATTCGAAAAGCGATTCAGTTCCTGCTCTCCTCCAACATGAGCGAGGTACTGAGCATCTTCTTTGCAACGCTGCTTGGCTTTATCATCCTCAAACCCGTACACCTGCTGTGGATCAATCTGATCACGGACTCGCTCCCGGCGCTTGCACTCGGTACCGAGGCCGCGGAAGACAACCTTATGCAGCGCGAGCCGCGCAGCACTACCGACGGCATCTTTGCAGGCGGTGTGGGTTTCGACGTGGCGTATCAGGGCTTCCTCGTCACCGTTTTGACCATGGCGGCGTTCTTCATTGGCGAGCGTTTACAAAACGGCGCGTGGCTGATTGCAAACAGCACGGACGGCACGACCATGGCGTTTTTGACCATGAGCATGGCGGAGATCTTCCACAGCTTCAACATGCGTTCACAGCGGCACAGCGTGTTCCGTATGAAGCACGAGAACAAGTGGCTTTGGGGCGCGGCTGCGCTGTCTTTGCTGCTGACAACGGCTGTATTGTATGTGCCGTTCCTGCGTGAAGCGTTCAGCTTTGAGCACATCAGCCTGCTTGAATACGCGATTGCAATGGCGCTTGCGTTCATGGTGATCCCGGTCGTCGAGCTGGTTAAGGCGATTCAGCGGGCAAACACCCGCAGGAAAAAGAAATAAGCGAAACATAAAAGCAAGAGCACACCCGTAAAAAGGTGTGCTCTTGCTTTTTACCATCCCAAGCTTTTTCGTGTATTATTCCTGCTGCGCGATTTCGCTCAGCCCGAATATCTCAATCACGGTCTCTATGCCGTCCATAATCTCCGACCGCGGAAAATCGCACAAGTCCAGCTCTTCGTCGTCAAACTTATTGATCTTCCGGTAAAAGTCCAGCGCCAGCTCCAGATGTTTCCGGTTGCCCGCGTCTATGCTGTCCAGCAGCAAATCCTCCGCTTCCCCAAGCTCCTTTTGTTCGACCAACGCGTCCAGCTCGTCATACAGCCGGTCGGTTTGTGTCGGGTGCGCCGCGTTCTCAACCTCATATTTGATGACGCTCGTGCGAAACACGGTGTGCGCGATCAAATCGGTAATCAACTGGATTTTGCGCAGCATCCAGTCCTGTTTGTAGACCATACGGTCAATGCTCCTTCCAAATCGAATGAATCCATACATTATAGCACTTTGCTGAACAAATGCATCCATGGTGTTGAGAAATATTTTTTGGAGCAAAATGTATGGTATTTCGGGCTGCGATGCAGCGTTTCAATCCTTATTGATCGCAAATTTCGGTTTTGTGTTTGATAGAGTTTACTGCACGAGATCGCTCAGGCCGAACAGCTCGATGACCGTATTGACGCCGTCCATGATCTCCTCGCGCGGGAAATTGCATTCCGTGAGTTCCTCGTCGCTCAGGCGATTGAGCTTCATGTAAAAGTCCAGCGCGAGTTCCAGATGTTTCGGGTTGTCCGTGTCGATTTCGTCGTACAGCGCGTCTTCCGCTTCGTTGAGTTTCTTTTGCGCAACAAGGCTGTCCAGCTTTGTGTAAAGCTGGTCGGTCTGCGTCGGGCTGACGACGTTTTCGTTTTCGTAGGCGATTGTGCTTTTGTGGAACACGGCCATGGAGATCATCTCACCGATCATCTGAATCTGCCGCAGTATCCAGTCCTGCTTGTAGAACATGGGGGCGCTCCTTCTTCACTTATTCGCCTTAACAAAGCCTGATTATAATTCAGGTTATTAATCGGGTACTTGCGTTAGAAGTGGTTCAGACTTTTTGTTTGAAGACGTGTTCGATATGTTTAATTCTTTTGAAATCAGATCAATTTTTTCCCTTAGAATTTTATCGGGCAGTGCAGCAATCATGATAAAAACCACAGCTCCTAACAGAATACCTGCCCATTTATAATTATCATAATCATATCCTTTATTTTCGGCTGTTTCAGCCATTTTTATAGCTATGATTACATGAACTATAACCGCAACTATACCAAGTATAATATAAACTCCCATCGTGACAGACACTCCTTTTATTAATATGTTTTGTATTTTACTATTAATAATATTAAATTTCATATGGCAGTACGTCAATGCCTCTTTTATAATGTTTTCTGTTTTTGCTTAAATATTTGCGTCAACAAAAAAATGCCCCGCAGGGCATTTTTTGTTGATCTTTTAAGTTACAGGCTCGCTTTGCCGTCGCAGCCGAGCACGTCCGTGATCTTGTGGGCAACCATGTCCTTGATCGCCGCGCGCGCGGGCTTGAGATACTGACGCGGGTCAAAGTGGTCCGGATGCTCGACGAAATGCTTGCGGATCGTCGCGGTCATGGCAAGACGCAAATCGCTGTCGATGTTGATCTTGCAAACGGCCATTCCAGCTGCCTGGCGCAGCATCGGCTCCGGTACGCCGATTGCGTCCGGCATGTTGCCGCCGTTTTCGTTGATCATCTTCACGAATTCCGGAATGACGCTGGATGCTCCGTGCAGAACGATCGGGAAACCGGGCAGACGCTTTTCAACTTCTTCGAGGATGTCGAAGCGGAGCTGCGGCTTGGTGCCGGGCTTGAACTTGTATGCGCCGTGGCTGGTGCCAATGGCGATTGCCAGCGAGTCCACGCCGGTGCGCGTTACAAAATCCTGTACCTGGTCGGGATCGGTGTAGCTGCCTTCGCCTTCGGCGACTTTCACATCGTCCTCAACGCCTTCGAGACGGCCGAGTTCGCCTTCTACGACCACGCCGTGGTCATGCGCATACTCGACGACCTGACGGGTGAGCTTGACGTTCTCTTCGTACCCGTGGTGCGAACCGTCGATCATGACAGACGAAAAACCGCCGTCGATGCAGCTCTTGCAGAGTTCGAACGTATCGCCATGGTCGAGGTGGACGCAGATCGGCAGGTCCGTTTCGATGCAGGCGGCTTCGATGAGCTTCATAAGATAGGTATGGTTGGCGTACTTGCGCGCGCCGGAGCTTACCTGAAGGATCAAAGGTGCGTTGAGCTCCTTGGCCGCTTCGGTAATGCCCTGGATGATTTCCATGTTGTTTACGTTGAACGCGCCGATGGCGTATCCGCCTTCATATGCGTCCTTAAACATCTTTGTGCTTGTTACGATAGGCATAATGACAGTCTCCTTTTTAAGGTTCTCAAGTTCTTTCGATACGTATTCTATCACACGGACGGATAATTGCAATCAAAAATTGCCTTTATGTGCCGTTTTGACTATAATAATGACTGTGGCGGGCACGTTTATATAATGTATTCGCCGTATCTTTCTGAATTCATCAGCTTATTTGGAGGAACACATCACATGGACGAAACGAAGCAGACCCTGCTTTCCCTTGTCATCCCCGTTTTTAATGAACAGGAGGTTTTAAAGGATTCGTTTAACCGCATGGACGCGGCAATGCAAAAGACCGGCTGCGACTACGAAATCATCTATGTTAACGACGGCAGCCGCGACGGCACGATGAAAATCCTGCGCGAACTGGCGAACGAGCACAAGCAGGTCAAGGTGCTTTCGTTCTCACGAAACTTCGGCCACCAGCTGGCCGTCACCTGCGGCATGGACGCGGCAAAAGGCGACGCGCTGATCATCATCGACGTGGATTTGCAGGACCCGCCGGAGCTGATCCCGCAGATGGTGAACATGTGGAAAGACGGTGCGGACATCGTCTACGGCAAGCGCCTGAAACGCAAAGGCGAAACCCTCTTTAAAAAGCTGACGGCGGCGATGTATTACCGCCTGCTATCCTGGATGAGCGCGTACCCGATCCCGCTCGACACCGGCGACTTCCGGCTCATCGGGCGCAACGTTGCCGATCTGTTTTTGCAGATGCGCGAGCACAACCGTTTCCTGCGCGGCATGTCCGCATGGATGGGCTACAACGCCGTGCCGATCGAATACGAACGACAGGAGCGCTTTGCCGGGCAGACCAAGTACACGCTTAAAAAGATGCTCAAGCTCGCAAGCGACGGCATCACCGGCTTTTCGGACAAGCCGCTCACGCTGCCGATGGGCTGCGGAATCGGGCTGATGGCGCTCTCCGGCCTCGGGTTGATCGCGTTGATCGTTTGTGCGTGCACCGTCGGCGTCGCATCGTGGCTCTGGGCTGTGGACGGAATCGTTTTGATTCAAGGCTTGAGCCTGTTTTTCATGGGTTTACAGGGCATGTATCTCGGCCGCATGTATGACGAATTAAAGGGCCGCCCGCTGTACGTCGTGGGCGAAAAACTTAACCTCGAGTAAAGAATTTTCGGTTTTTTGACCGCGCGCCCAAAAGAATGATACAATATTGTCGAATTGTGAGGTTGGCTAAGAAAGTTTGGCCTTGCGATTGAAGCAATTATATTGTACAATACTTTGGGTTTTAAGGATAATAATGTATATCATGAAAAGGAGAATATAGATATGGCAACAAAAGTAGGCATCAATGGATTCGGCCGTATCGGCCGCCTGGTATTCCGTGCGTCCGTGACCAATCCCGCAATCGACGTAGTCGGCATCAACGACCCGTTCATCGGTCTTGATTACATGGTTTACATGCTCAAGTACGACACCGTGCACGGCAACTTCCAGGGTGAGGTTTCCGTCAAGGGCGACAAGCTCGTCGTCAACGGTAAAGAAATCGCGGTCTATGCCTGCATGAAACCCTCGGAGATTCCGTGGAAAGACTGCGGCGCAGAGTACATTGTCGAGTCCACCGGCGTGTTCAAGGACATTGCAAAGGCCAGCGCCCACTTTGAAGGCGGCGCAAAGAAGGTCGTCGTTTCCGCTCCGTCTCCCGATGCGCCGATGTTCGTCATGGGCGTCAATCAGGACACCTATACCAAGGACATGAAGGTTGTTTCCAACGCGTCCTGCACAACCAACTGCCTCGCGCCTCTGGCGAAGGTCATCAACGACAACTTCGGCATCGTCGAAGGCCTCATGACGACCGTTCACTCCATCACCGCGACGCAGAAGACCGTTGACGGTCCGTCCAGCAAAGACTGGCGCGGCGGCCGTGCGGCAGCGCACAACATCATCCCCAGCTCCACCGGCGCAGCCAAGGCAGTCGGCAAGGTCATCCCGTCGCTCAACGGCAAGCTCACCGGCATGTCGCTGCGCGTCCCGACGCCGGACGTTTCCGTCGTCGACCTGACCGTCCGCCTCGAGAAGGGTGCTTCCTATGACGAGATCGCAGCCGTCATGAAAGCCGCTTCCGAAGCACCGGAATGGAAAGGCATCATCGGTTACACCGAAGACATGGTCGTCTCCTCGGACTTCTATGGTGACGCGCGTACGTCGATCTTCGACGCAAAAGCCGGCATCGGCCTGAACGACAACTTTGTCAAGCTCGTCGCCTGGTATGACAACGAGTGGGGTTATTCCAACAAAGTGCTCGACCTCATCAGCCACATGGCGGAAGTCGACGCAAAATAAGCAAACTGCTTTACAAAACAGCAACGCGCAGGCGTTGCTGTTTTTATGTTATGAAACTTACTTTTGACGGTTCGTTTTATTGACGCAAAATCACCCGCATGTTACAGTTAGAATGCTTCTTTTCATATGAAAAATGTAATACGTTTTCGGCGGAGCGACCCCGCTCGAAAAAAACGAAAGGCCAACCGAATGAAACGACCCGTACCGACAATTCTCCTCGTTTTTTCCGTGGCGTGCGCGCTTTGCCTTTGCGGCTGCGGCACGCTGAATCAGCACGCAAAGGCGGTTCAATCCGCAATCGTCGCCTACTCCGATTATTACATCGAGGTAAACAACCTTTCCGATCAGGTGAAGGAACAATATAAACAGCTCGACAAACAGCAAAGCGCAATCGACTACACGATTACCATCAACATACCGGATTATTCCACGATTGATCCCGGCCAAATCGATTTTGCTGCGCCCGCGCTCGATTATGCGACGATGAGCGCTTCGCAGTATCAAACGGCTTCGGTCTATTCGCTGCGCAAGAGCCTTGAAAAATATGCATACGACCATACGCTCCCGTCCTACATTCAGCTTCCGGTCGTGTTTGCTCTGGTGGAGACGGACGACGGTTTTTCGTCCTCCATGACGGGAACGAGCCGGAGCAATATCAAAAAAACGGTGGACGCGATGGTGGAATCCCTGCTCGGCTCCTATGATTCCTATGCGCAAAACGATCGCTTTGCCACGGTTGCGGATGCGCGTTTTCGCCTGCTCGACGAACTGTTCGGCGAAGACTATATTGCGCTCAGCGGTGTTCAAAAGGTAACCGGCAACGGCGACGGCACCTATGAACTGACCCTCGTCTACCCCGATCCCTACGATGTTTACGCCGCGCTTGCGCAGCAGTATTATGAGTCCTTTAACCAGCCGTTTTACGGCGACGCGGCCACGGTTTCGCTCAGCACGGACGGAATTGCAACCATCGACACGGCAACCATGGATACATCGACCAACCGCGTGACCATCGCACTCGACGAAGCGAGCGGGACATGCACGCTTGTGAACGCGTCCATCATCGAGTCCCAGCTTTCCGCGGCAAGGATGCAGTCCGAAACCGCCGCCGCACAGCGCATCAACGAAGAATGGCGCGTGCCGGAGGCCATTGTTCCGTCCAATGGCGCCGTGCTGGAAGGCAAAAGCAGCGGCAACGATATCGTGTTTGTTTCCAATAAAGACCTCGGCGCTTACTATTACGTCCGCTTTTACCTGTTACCCGGCGACGACGCAAACGAGGAAGGAACCTTCACGGCGGGCATGTTCGTTGTGGGCGGTAAAAAAGCGACCATCCACCTGCCGTCCGGCTATTACCGCGTTACCTGTTACATCGGCGACAGCTGGTACGGACTGGACGCGCTTTTCGGCCCGGACGCCACGTCCTTTGACAGCAGCAACGCCATCCGCTCCCGCAGCGGCTACATCAACACCATTTCCTTTGAATAGACCCACGCTGTTCCTCTACTCTCCCGACCTTTACGAAAGGAGCACGAAGATGACGCGCAAACTATTGAGTATTCTGATGGCGCTGGCACTGCTTGCGGTGTTTGGCTGTGCGCCCGCGGCCACGGACGATACGGCCGCACAAACGGCGCAGGAACCGGTCAACGTTGCCGAAGCGACCGACGAACCGATGCAGGCGGAATCCGCCGAAGCGACCGAACCCGAAATCGCTGCAGAACCGGCTGAATTCACCGTGAATAGCGCCGCTATCGTCGACGGCGTGATGGACGACGCGTTCGGTATGCGCGGCACACAGCTGGACGGATATGTGCCGACGCGCTCTCTCCCGCTGACCATCGAAAACGCACCGGACGGCACGGCCTGCCTTGCGCTGAGCATGATCGATCCCGACGGCGGCGACTGGGTGCACTGGCTTGCGGTCAACATCCCCGTCGGCGACATTGCGGAGAACGCAAGCATAGAGCTTGCGGGAACCTTCGTGCAGGGACTAAACGACTTTCGCACCGTCGGCTACGGCGGGCCGACTCCGCCGAGCGGCGTGCACACATATGTGATCACCGTGTATGCGCTTTCGGAGGCGGTATCTTTAGAAGAAGGCTTCTCGCTGGACGAATTTTCGCAGGCGATCGACGGCAAGGTACTTGCCGAAGCCGTACTGACAGGCGATTACTCTTCCTAACTTGCTTTTCTTAAAAGCAAAGCAAGACAAAAGAGCCTATATTTTACCAAAAGATATTTTCCCTGAACACGCGAAAAAACTTACATGATTACCAACAGTTGTTTTGTTCAAGCATGCGAAAGGATCAACCATATGAATATCATCCACCTCATCTGCCTCGGCGTAAGCGACATGAAAACCAGCATTGCGTTTTACAAACAAATCGGTTTCAAAACGTATGAACCCGACGACGCACCGCCAGTCATCTTCTTCGATACGCAGGGCACCAAGCTGGAACTCTATCCGCTCGATCTGCTTGCAAAGGACATCAACGAGGACAACCCGCCGCCCATAGTCCGCGGCGGTTTCGGCGGTGTAACACTGGCGATCACGCTCAAGTCCGAACAGGAAGTCGACGACTATATGAAACGCGTTGTTGCCGCGGGCGGCACGATTGCCAAGCAGCCGCAGCGCGTATTCTGGGGCGGATACAGCGGGTATTTTCAGGACCCGGACGGCTATTACTGGGAAGTCGCCTACAGCAAAAACTGGGCGTTCGACGAAAACGACATGCTCATCATCGACTGACAACCGACAAACGAAACCCACACAAAAAGCCGCCTGTAATACGGCGGCTTTTGTTATGCTAAAAGCTTATTTTGAACGCAACTACTTGAGTGCCAGGAACGCGAATAACGGATAATGATCGGAATACGACGTCGGGATTGCGCGCGCGTTGAGCACCGTAATGTTCTTGGAAACGATGATGTTGTCGATCTGCGACATGTCGATACGGCTGTACGAATAATCGTAAAACTTCGTATCGGACGTGTTGACTACGCGATAATTCTTGAGGAAAGCGGAAAATTCATCTTCACCCGCGTTGAAATCACCCGTCAGAATCTTATACTTGTTTTCGTCCGCGTCCATAATCGCCAGCACTTCGGCAAACTGCTTTTTACGAATCGCCGCGGATTCATAGGAAAAATGCGTGTTGTAAACGGAAACGCGCGACCCGCCGATGACATAGACCACCTTTTGCAAGCAGCGCTGCTCCTTGTCGCCGCTGTAGATCTGCGTAACTTCCTGTTCGCCCATCGGTTCAAAGCGCGAAATCTGTCCGATTCCGTACTGTCCGCCGGAGGAATAGGAAATCGTCTCCGCAAAGGTCGTGTAGCGCGCGATGCGTGTGCGCACGGAGAGTAAATTGTTCGTCTTGTCGCTTTTGTTGATATAGACTTCCTGCACGCCGAGGACGTCCGGCTTTTGCGCAGCAATCAGCCAGCCCTGCATGACAAGGTTGTTGTTGCCGCGCTTGATGTTCCATGTGCCGACGGTCAGCACGTCCCGTACGAGGTAGATGGAATAGCGCACCTTGCCGTTTACCTTGATGCGGATGGTCTTGCTGTTGCCGGAGTTGATGGTGTATTTTGTGCTGGCGATGCCGGTCGAACCGATGCTCACCTTTACGCCGTCGTTCGCGGTCGCCTTGATGACGACGTTGCTCTCCGTTGCAGTGAGGACATAGCCGAATTCCGTCGGCGAAAACACGGGCGAAAGCGAGCCGCCGGTGACCTCGATTCCGGTGAGATACGTGTCGTCCACCGTGGCCTTGAGTTCCATATATTTCGACGAAATGTAACCCGTTGTGCCGTCAAAGTCGATTTCGTGCCATGCGCCCGCGCAGTAGGCCTGCGTCACCGTATAGGTTGTGCCCAGTGGCGCTTTGCCGAGCTTTTTGGCGCGCGCCGAAGCGCTTGCGCGCACGTTTACGTCGGTTTCGCAGTTGACGATCGTGCCTGTGTAGTCCTGCTGGTAGGAGTCCAGCGACGCGTCGATATTGACATACAGCCGGCTGACATAGCCGGTGCGGTTTGTGGTTTCAACATGGTACCATTCGGAGTTGACGTTGGTTTCGAGAATTTTAACGATTGTGCCTTCGTCCAGCCGGGTCAAAAGTTTTCCGGCTGTGGATGGCGCGGTACGCAGCGCCACCTGATCGCCGACGATCGTGCCGGTCGTAATCGACTCCGCGCGCGCGCCTTGAAGCGGCAAAACCGCAGCAAGCAGCATGATGCATGCCATTAAAATTTCGACCGAACGTTTTTTCATACGCACTCCTTTGCCATACACACCCGGCGAAACGCAGGACGTGTACCACTCTTGAGTTTAGTGAAAAAAGGACGGGATGACAAGCCGCATCCTGCCCAATTCACGAAAACGTTACATTGCATTCATGAAAGCATTAACGCTCTGAAACGCGGTAAACATTCGCCTCATACGGCTGCATCGCGTCGTCCTGCGCAAGATAATTGGAGAACACAAGCTCCATTTCGCCGCGCGCGTTCGGTCGACGGATCGTGCGCGCGCACAGGTTGACTTCCACGTAATACCGCTCTTCCCCGTCGTCGCGGAAATAACAGAATACGTCCTCTTTTTTCGCCTCAAACGGTTCAAACGTACCATACACCAGCGCGGCGTGCTCATTGCGCAAATGGATCAGCGTGCGGTATGCGCTTAAAACGGAGTTTTCATCCTGCGATTGCAGTTTCACGTTGCATTCGTCCTTGTCGCCAACGCGAATCCACGGCTCGTGCTCCGAAAAACCGCCGTATGTTCCGCCGTTCCACTGCATCGGCGTGCGCGCGTGGTCGCGCGTGCCGCGCAGCACGATTTGCCACGCTTCGCTCTCGCTTGCGCCCTGCGAACGCATCTCGTTGAAGCGGTTGATGCTCTCGATGTCGCGCAGTTCGGAGATATCCCGAAACGGCACGTTGACAGCGCCAAGCTCCAGCCCCTGATACAAGAAAACCGTTCCGCGCGCGGTCAACAGCAGCACCGCAAGCAGTTTTGCGATCGCGTCGCGATACTCTTCACGCGTGTCGATTTTGGAAACCATGCGCGGGTTGTCGTGATTCTCCACAAAGATGCTCGGCCAGGCATAGTTCGTATAGTCCGATTCGTAACCGATGAAGCAGCTTTTCAGATGGTTGAGGTTATAGCGATAGTCGTCGAACCGGCTTTTGCCAAGGTTTTCGAGATGGTCGAAGTTGAAGAGCGTGTTCATCTCCTCCCGTTCGTCCGCGGTCAGGAGCTTATTCATCTCCGGCCCGGTGCCCGGCGTCTCACCGACGGTGAATGCATCCTTGAAAGCGCGTTTTCGCAGTTCGTGCAGGTATTCGTGCAGACGTTTTCCGTAAAAATAATGCTCGATTCCGGTGAAGCCAAGCAGATCGCCAAGCGTGCCGTTGCCATCGCATAGTGAAGTTTTACTGATGTAGTTGATCACGTCCAGGCGGAAACCGTCCACGCCTTTTTCGCGCCAGAAGTCGATGATCGAGCAGACGTCGTCGCGGACGTTCTCGTTTTCCCAGTTGAGATCGGGCTGCTTCTTGGAAAACAGGTGCAGATACCATTCGTCCCGTTCGTCCACCTTTTCCCAGGCCGAACCGGAGAAAAACGACTTCCAATTGTTCGGCGGCGTGTTTCCTTTGGACTTGCGCCAGATGTAATAATCCCCGTGTTCGCCGTCCGGGTTTTTCACGGAATCGACGAACCATTCGTGCTCGTCGGACGTATGGTTGAGCACGAGGTCGAGGATCAGCCGCATATTGCGCGCATGCAGCTCGCGTATCAGCGTTTCAACGTCCGCCATCGTGCCGAATTCTTTCATGATGGCGCGATAATCGCGCACGTCGTAGCCGTTGTCGTCGTTCGGCGAATCGAAAATCGGCGAAAGCCAGAGCGCCGTAACGCCAAGAGAATGCAGATAGTCGAGCTTTTGAATGATGCCCGGTATATCGCCGACGCCGTCTCCGTTTCCGTCCATAAACGAGCGCGGGTAGATCTGATAGACGACCGCTTCCTTCCACCAAACCTTGTTGGCGGACGGTGAAACGGGTTTTGTGCCGTCTTCCTGATTGAACAATTCGATCATGGTGTCGATGATCGTGTCCGCGTCCCGAATCGACTTTCCGGCAAACTTCGGGATTGCGGAGAGTTTGAGATTTTTGACCACGGGGTTTAAAATGAGCGATTCACTCACGCCCGCATACTGCACCAACCGGCCGATTACATCGTGCGCGATGGGGTTTTTCAATAGGTCTTTGACACGGCTGTCACGTGTGATCATGTTTGTTTTGTCCTCCAAAGCTATAAATAAGCTGTATTGAAGCTTTCCTGCCCGGTTTTGTTCGGGCACGTTTTCATTGTACTCAAATAACCGCTTTTGATAAAGCGGTTTTGAAATTATTCACGATGCGTTCATGCGTCGATCCACTGCACCGAAGCGACAGCGAAAACGGACATGGCTTTGCGCTCGATGCGCTTTTTGTCCCGCATGCCGATCTTTTTAAACGGCTTGATCTCCAGCCGGTTTGTTGTGCGTTTCCAGCTCGCCGAAACATTGCCGTTTAGCAGCACCGTTGGAAAAACAATGCCGGTGTTGTTGTACACGCGTTTTATGTGCTCTTTCGGCAAAAACGGGTTCTCCGTCTTGCGATAGCCAAGCAACAGCGGATCGAACCCCGCGAGGAACACAACGTTCGGCATCTCCGCATTTATCGGCAGCGATTGCCCCGCGGTGAAAAAAGTCTGCTTGCCGACGGTGAACGATTCGCTTGCCGTGCGCTCCAAAACGGGCTTCAGTTCGCGCTGCGTCCTGCCGAAAAACGTCTGCGCGTCCCGCAGGCTCACCGGGCCGTAATGCAGCAAATAGCGGCGCATCATCGTTTCCAGCGCGGCTTGTTCGTCCAGTGGTTCAAACGGCGTAAGCCGTGTAAACATGCGGTTCCCGTCGGACGTATACGCGATTTCGCCATGTTCCGCCATGGCGCGAAATAATCCGCCCCATGCATGGAAAAGGATGTCCTCCTCCGCAGGCGAAAGGCCTTTTGCGTTGCAGAGCGATTTCAGTTCGTCCCGCGTTTTGTCGCCCTGTGCAAGCGCGTCCATAACAAGCCGCCGAAACGACGCGCTTCGTTCCGTGTCCACACGCGCGCTCGTAAACGCCATTTGGCCGAATTCCGTCTTACAGCCCGTGTGCAGCACCAACGGGAGATCGTCGACTGCGTGCAGATGCAACGTGCCGCGGAGTGTCCACGTTTTGACGTAGCGTGCGTAATCCGGAATTGTGTTTGCGCGGATATTCAGCGCGTGCAGCGCGTTTGCCCCATACTGCGCCTGCAAGCCGATCATGCCGGAGACGACGCTCCTATCGTCCGCCGGTTCCAGCAAGTATTGCGACGACAGCCGCAAAAGTTTGCGTTCGTTTTCATCCATAAGCAAAGATACCCCCGCCTGAGTTTACCACAGACGGCGCGCGGATTGCCACCAGCCGTTTAACCGCTCAATCGGTCAGTCCGTACCCTGTCGGGAACATACATTCGTCCGTGCCGATCTGCTCCGTAGACGCATACCATGGCATTGGCAGTGTGCCGGTGAACCCGACCTCGCCGGTGAGCACGTTTGCAATCGCCTTTGCTTCCGTTCCGGGCAGATAACACATGACGACCGCGTCCCACTCGTCGATATAGTCGCTGATCAGCACGTTCCGTCCGGCCACGATGCACACCACCGTCGGGATGCCGAGCGCCTTTGCTTCCGCAATCGCCTCGTTGTTTCCGTCCAGCCCCAGCGCGCCGGTGATGCTCAAATCAAACGTATCGCCATTCCACTCGGCATACGGCTGTTCGCCGATGCAAAGCACGGCCACGTCCGCCTGATCCGCCTGAGCCGCGTCCGTAATAATGCGCAGGCTGTGCGCGTCGCTCATCTCGTCAAACCCGTTTAGGATGGTGCTCCCGCCGTCGATCCATTCAACCCCGTTCCATTCCTGCGTCCAGCCGCCGCAATACACGCCCGTGCGGTCTCGAGCGGGCCCGAAGACATAGACCGACGCGCCGTCCCTGATCGGCAAAACGTCGTTTTCGTTTTTCACGAGCACAAGGCTTTTTTCAACCAGCTCCGCCGCAAGCGCGCGGTATTCGTCCGACCCGACGTCGCTCTGAATTGTTTCGAGCTGCTCGCGCATCGGCGCGTCGAACAGCCCGGCTTCAATCTTTACGTTCAGTATGCGGCTCACCGCGTCGTCCACGCGCTCCTGCGTTATGCTGCCCTCGTTCACCGCGTCAACGATATACATGGCGCATTCGTCCGCCTTTTCCGGTTCCATGAGCATATCGATCCCCGCGTTGACGGAAGCGATCACCTGCTTCTTCAGCGTTGTTGCGGATATTTTGTGTATGGATTCCCAGTCGCTCACGATAAAGCCAGTGAAGCCCATCTGTTCTTTTAATATGCCGGTCAGATACGCCGTGTTTTCGTGCATTTTGACTCCGTTGAGGCTGCTGTGGCTCGGCATGATCGTCTGCACGCCGAGATCGACGAGCGCTTGGTAGACCGACAGAAGCTGTTCGATCTGCGCTTCATCCAGCTGCGCGTCCCCGCGGTCAAGCGGCGTACCGTTTTCACCCGTGCCGAAGCGCGTGTTCCCGTCGCCTAAGAAATGCTTGGCGCATACGGTGATCCCCGCGTCCAGCAGTCCCTGCGCATATGCGGCCGCAAGCGTGTCCACGCGCGTATAGTCCGAGGAAATGCTTTCGTATGTCCTGCCCCAGCGCGGATCCGTGGCCACCGCCACGCAGGGCGCATAGTTCCAGATCATGCCGGTGAGTTTCAGTTCGTCGCCCACGGCAAGACCCACTCTGTAGGCCAGATCCGGGTCGTTGGCCGCGCCAAGGCCGATGTTTTGCGGGAAGATCACGCTGCCTGTGCAGTAGCCAACGCCGTGGATCGCGTCCGTCCCGTAATAAAACGGGATCGCCGCGTCCGACTCCAGCGCGGCGGACTGCAAGCTGTCGATCAGTTTGTTCCAGCCGTTTTTTGAAAGGTCCGTGTCTGACGACTGCGAAAGCACCGCGCCGTAGCAGTTGGCGCGCATGAGCCCCGCGTCCATGCAGTAGACCGCCGGGCACACCATCTGAAACGCCTTTTGCTGGAGCGAGAGCGTCGCGGTGATCTCTGCGGCGGTCATTCCGTCGTATGGCGAATCCGCGTTGTCAACCGTCGCCGGGCTCTTCTGTTCCGCCTTCGCCGTCGGCTGTGCGGTTGCTTCCGGGGTCGGTTCCGCCGTGGGTTCCGCCGTTTGCGCGGCTATCTGCGTAGCAGTCGCCGTGGGCGATTGCACCGCAGGTTCCGCTGTTTTACAGCCTGTCAGTCCCGCAATCAGCAGCACGGCGAGCAGCGCCGCCGCAATTCGTTTGCCGGTGAACGTTTTCATTGCTGTTATTCTCCTTTTCTCCTGCTTTTTCCTGTTACGACGTGCTTCTCTTTTTTACAGTCTCTTACTGTATATCATAGCGCAAAACACTACGCTGTCAACGAAAAACTTCCCGTTTTATGCGGTTTTTTCATGGATTCTCCATTTTGCGGTAACAAAACGCGATCACCGGTCAAAACGTTTTTTTACAGGTCGGCAAACAGAGCGGATTTTTTTACATGCAAAAAAAGATCGGACGAAGATTCTTCGTCCGATCTTTATGCGCTATTTGTGTTACTCGCCTGCGGCGACCTCGTAAACGCTGACCTGCTTTTTGCCGAGATGCTTGGTCTCGAAGCGGACAACGCCGTCGACTTTCGCAAAGAGCGTGTCGTCCTTGCCCTTGCCAACGTTGGTGCCGGGATGGAAATGCGTCCCGCGCTGACGGACCAGGATGTTGCCGGCCAGAACGAACTGGCCGTCCGCACGCTTGGGTCCAAGTCGCTTGGACTCGCTGTCACGTCCGTTACGGGACGAACCAACGCCTTTTTTATGCGCAAACAGCTGCAGATTCATCTTAAACATATCGTTACACCTCCCTGTGTCGAATTTTTAGGGAATTGCGATACGACTCTTTTATGGAGTTCAGCCCCGCTTCCATCGTTAAAAACAGAAGCTCGGCTTTTGTTTGCTGCTCCCCGTCCGTATCGCTAGAGAGGATGCAGGTAATTCCTGTTTGTTCGTCGACAGACCAGTTGAGCTGACGCTCGTCCAGTCCGACAACGTCCGTTAATCCGAGAAGGCAGGTTTGCGTAAGCGCTGAAATTGCGCTGCAAACGATATCCTTCCCCGCTTCATCGTACTCCGCATGTCCGCCCGACAAAAAGCCGACCGTCCTGCCGTTTCGATGGAGCATCGTAACCGTCACCATTGTCCGTTACCCGATCGAGAGAATCTCAATAGCGGTGTACGGCTGACGATGGCCGCGCTTTTTGCGGATGTTCTTCTTCGGCTTATACTTGAAAACGACGACCTTCTTGCCTTTGCCGTGTTCGAGTACTTTGCCGCGTACGACGACGCCTTCCAGAATGGGCTTGCCCACCTTGACGCCGCTGTCGTCCGCAACCAACAACGTTTCAAATTCGACTTCGGCGTTTACATCGGCTTCGAGTTTTTCGACCGAAATCTGGTCGCCAACTTCTACCTTGTACTGCTTACCACCGGTTTGAATGATTGCATACACGATAACTGCACCTCCTCATACCAGACTCGCCCGAACGCGGTGGGCACAAAAAACTTTTGCGCACACTTCGTTACCGCTCCGGAGCGGCTCACCGAAAGATAATATCACATGCAAACCCCGCCTGTCAATGCAGGATTTTGCAGTCTTTCTTTGCTTCGTTCACGCGTTTTTCCGCCAGCGGCCGCACCGAGAATTTCTCGATGTGGAGCGTCTGGTTGCTTCGGACATAATACGTGCCGCCTTCTTCCGGCGGAAAGATATTGCCGTGCTTCTTTTCAGCCGCTTCCATTGCGGCAACCACGTCGGGATGCGCCTCAATGAGCATGCGCTTGTTGTTGGAGCCCTTGATGACCTGAACGGCCTGCTTGCGGATGCGCGCAATCATCGTTTCGGGCGAAAGCACCTTGGAATCCCCGTTGCAATACGGGCAAAGCTGCATGAGCGTGTCCCCGATGCTGCGGCCGGTCTTTTTGCGCGTCATTTCCACAAGGCCGAGATGCGTAAAGCCGAACACGTGCGAACGCGTGTGGTCGTCCTTGAGCGCATTTTTCAGCGTGTTGAGCACCAGCGTGCGGTTGGACTCCTTCTCCATATCGATGAAGTCGATGATGATGATGCCGCCGATATCGCGAAGACGGAGCTGCTTTGCAATCTCCTTCGCCGCCTCGCAATTGACGGACGTGATGGTTTTTTCGAGATTGTCTTTGCCGACGAACTTGCCGGAGTTGACGTCGATCGACGTCAGCGCTTCCGTCCGGTCGATGATGACATAGCCGCCGCTCTTGAGCCAAACCTTGCGCGAAAGCGCTTTATCAATCTTGCTCTCCGTATCGTAACGGTCGAACAGGGCTTCGCTTTCCTTAAGCAAGATGCGCGCCTTGAGCTTTGGCGCCATAACGTCCGCAATTTCGCGGATCTCGTCGTAGGTCGTCTGATTGTTGACAAACACGCGGTCGATATCCTTCATGAGGAGGTCGCGAACCGTGCGCAGCAAAAGCGATTGTTCCGCGTGCAGCAACGCCGGCGCTTTGCGCTTTGCCGCTTTCTTTTCAATTTCGTGATAGAGGTTGACGATGCCTTCCAGATCCTCGGCAAACACGTCCTTCGGTTTTCCCGCCGACGCGGTGCGCACGATGACGCCCATGCCCTTGGGTTTGATCTCCGCGAGGATTTTGCGCAGTCTCTGGCGCTCTTCGTCCTTGTCGATGCGGCGCGAAACGCCGACATAATCCATCGTCGGCATCAGCACCAGTGTGCGTCCCGCAAGCGTAATGTGCGTGGTCACCCGCGCGCCTTTGGTGCCGACCGGGTCCTTTGCAACCTGCACAACGATCGTTTGGCCGGGCTTTAAAATATCGCGGATGTTGCGGTTGTCCGGAACCTGCTCGATCTCGTCGTCCGGATCGTCCGACATGACGATGTCGCCCGCGTATAAAAACGCGTTGCGCTCCAGCCCGATGTCCACAAACGCCGCCTGCATGCCGGGCAGCACGTTTTGCACCTTTCCTTTGTAGATGTTGCCGACCAGTCGCTGGCTTCCCTCCTGCTCGACATAGAGTTCCACGGGCGAGCCGTCTTCGACAACGGCAACACGGGTGGAAAACCCGTTTGAATCCACCAGAATTTCCTTATTCATTTTTACCTTCTCTTTCTTACTCCGAAGGCAGACGCGGCAGCAGGCCATCTCCGGCAAAGAACATGCGCGCACGGTGAACATCGTACGTCGCCTGTGCATCCAAACGTTCGAGCAACGCGTCAATCACACTGTTGACACGCAGCCCGCCATCGGCTTGCAGTTTGCCGAGAACGCGGAGGACGGCAATTCCATCCCCGACCTGTTCCACGGAGACCTCCAGAATATACGGACGCATGTCAACGGGGCGCACCCCTTTTTTCGTCCGCTTCTGAATGATGATTTCGCCCGAAAGCATTTCTTCGAGCGTGGTTTGCAGCAGTGTTTCATCAACTGCCGTAAAAAATTTTAATGTGATTATGTATTCCGCCGCGCGCAGTTTTGCCGAAAGCGAGCCGAAGCCTTCCGGCTCGACAAACGCATTCGAAACGGACATGCCTTCCGGCATGGCGGCGTTGACGCGCTCGACAAATGCGTCCGGCGCGACGTCCTCGCTCAATTGCACCTCGAACCATTCGCACTCGCTGGACATCCCCGTTGCGGTCGCCGTTGCAAACGAAAGCTGCGGGTGCGGGTTAAATCCATGCGAGTACGCAAGCGGAATCCCCGCCCGGCGGAATGACCGCTGGAGCGTGCGCTGCACGTCCAGGTGCGAAATCATGGAAAGGTCGTGTCCTTTATGATAAGCGGCAATCAGTTTCATATCGCGCTCCAAAGCATCCGTTACAGTGTTCGCGGCAGTCGGGCGTGGTTTGTTCGCCCAGCGCACGCGTGTATTCCTTCTTTAAATAATCCTTTGTGACAAGCATGTCCACAAAGTCCCAGGCCATCGGCTCGTCAAGAGCAAACTCCCGTTCGGCAAATTCCTTTTCGGAAAAGCCGTTTTCGGCGAACGCCTGCACCCATGCGTCCGGCTTGAAATGCTCCGTCCACGCGTCGAACCGGCAGCCGAGCTCGTATGCGCGCTTGAGCACGTTTGCAAGCCGCCCGTCCCCGCGGGAGAACGCCGCCTCCAGCACGGACAACAGCGAATAATGGCACTTGAGTTCCGCGCCGCGCACGCCTTTGAGTGAAACGCGCAGCAACTCCTGCTTGCGCTTGATCTCGTCGGGAGAAACCTGTGCGCACCACTGGAACGCGGTGAACGGTTTCGGCACAAACGTGGAAACGCTGACCGTCATGCGCAGTCCTTTGCCGCGCTTTTCCTTCGGCATTTCGTAAAACTGGCGGCTGATCTTTCGCGCAAGCTCTGCAATGCCCAATACGTCCTCGTCGGTTTCAGTCGGCAGGCCGATCATGAAGTATAATTTCACGCCGTTCCATCCGGCGGAAAACGCGTCCTGCGTTGCGCGCAGAATGTCGTCCTCGGTGACGTTTTTGTTGATCACGTCGCGCAATCTTTGCGTGCCCGCCTCCGGCGCAAAGGTCAAACCCGCTTTTCGAACGGTCTGCATCACGCTTAAATCGTTTGCAAGCTCGCTGTCCACCCTTAGCGACGGCAGCGCCACGGAGACCTTGCCTTCCTGCATTTCGCGAATGATCTGCGGCACGAGTGTGTGCACCTCGGAATAATCGCCGGTGCTCAGGCTCAAGAGCGATACCTCGTCGTAACCCGTACAGGCGACCTGCTGACGCGCAAGCTCCATGACGGTGTCGCTTTTGCGTTCGCGCACGGGGCGATAGATGTACCCCGCCTGGCAGAAGCGGCAGCCGCGCGTGCAGCCGCGCATGACTTCCAGCGCCACGCGGTCGTGCACAATGTTGAGATACGGCACGATTGGTTCGCCTGTAAATTTCGCTTTGTCGAGGTCCTTTATGATGCGCCGGACGATCTTTGTGTCCGGCGTTTTCAGCGAAGGCACGTAGATCCCGCGCACGGTGGAAAGCTCTTTTAACAGCTCCGCCTTGCTCTTGCCGTCCGCTTTGGCTTTCTTATAGATTTCGACCAGCTCCGGCGTCATCTCTTCGCCGTCGCCGATGAGCACTGCGTCCATAAACGGCGCGATCGGCTCCGGATTGCAGGCGCAGGGCCCGCCGCAGATGACGAGCGGGTCGTCTTCGCCGCGTTCGCTTGCAAGCAGCGGGATACCCGAAAGCTCCAGCATCTGCAAAATGTTGGTGTAGCACATTTCGTATAAAAGCGAAAAGCCGAGGATGTCAAAATCCCCGAGCGGGCGTTTCGTTTCAAGCGAAAACAGCGGCGCGTCTTCTTCGCGCAGCGCCTGTTCCATATCGGTCCAGGGCGCAAACGCGCGCTCGCACGCAACGCCGTCCATGTCGTTTAGTATGTGGTAGAGAATGCGCGAACCGAGGTGCGACATTCCGATTTCGTAAACATCCGGAAACAGCAAACCAAAGCGCACGTCCGCGCTTTTCTTTACGATGCTGTTCCATTCCCCGCCGATATACCGCGCCGGTTTTTCAACGCGGGACAGCAGCCGGTTTAAAACCGCCTGATCCAAGTTTATCATCCGTTCCGTCCTGTAAAAATTTTTATCGGCTCCCCGCGCTTTTTCTGCTGCATTCGGTCAAGCGGCCGAGTGGCGAAAAAGACGATTGCACCGTAATAAAATCCGGGTCGCGGGCGGACGCGTGAATGCCGATATCCGTCCAATAAATAAGTTTATCATACGGAATGAATCCGGTCAAATACTATCCGTTACCAGCAGCCGCAGTGATATTTTGCGCCGGGGTTTGAAAAATGACGCTAAAGCGCGTATGATAGTGGCATCAAATCTCATGCGCGGCGCAGCCGTTACAGCCGATGGCCGCACGCTGCCGCTTGCGATTTTGATAATCCTCAGGTTTTTAAACAAACCGAATCTCATCTTTCAAAGGAACTATTTTTTTATGCTGTTATTGAAAAACGGAACCATCCATTCGATGGCCGGCGAAGCGTTCACCGGCGATATCCTGATAAAAGACGGAAAAATCCACTCCCTCGGCAAAAACCTCTCCGCAAAGGGCGCGGAGGAAATCGACCTGAGCGGCAAGCTCGTATTCCCCGGCTTTATCGACGCGCACTGCCACATCGGCATGTGGGAAGACGGCATGGGCGAAGAAGGCTCCGACGGCAACGAGATGACCGACCCGATCACACCGCAGCTGCGCGCAATCGACGGATTAAACCCGTTCGACCCGTGCTTTAAGGAAGCACGCGAGGCGGGCGTAACCACCGCCGTCACCGGCCCGGGCAGCGCAAACGTCATCGGCGGCCAGTTCGCCGCAATGAAGACCTGCGGACGCTCGGTCGAGGAAATGATACTAAAAGACCCGATCGCCATGAAAGCCGCGACCGGCGAAAACCCGAAGACCGTTTACGCCGAAAAGAAGGTCACGCCGACGACGCGCATGGCGATTGCTTCGCTGTTTCGCGAAACGCTGACCGACGCGCAGGAATATCAGAAAGACCTGAATTCCAAGTCCGAGGATAAAAAACCCGACCGCGACATCGCCATGGAAGCGCTTTTGCCCGTGCTCAACCGCGAGCTGACCATGAAAATCCACGCACACCGCGCGGACGATATCCTGACCGGACTGCGCCTTGCAAAAGAATTTAACATCAAGGTCACCATCGACCACTGCACGGAAGGCTACATGATTACGGACGTGCTAAAAGAGCGCCTGGAAGCGCAGGGCGCGGGCATCATCATTGGCCCCCTGCTTTCCGAGCGCAGCAAGATTGAGCTGAAAAATCTCACCTTCAAAGCGCCGCGCATTCTGGACGAAGCGGGCATTGAGTTTGCCATGATGACCGATCATCCGGTGATCCCGATTCAGTTTTTGCCCGTGCAGGCGGGTCTCGCCGTGCGCGAGGGACTGAGCGAGGAAACCGCGCTGAAATCCATCACCATCAACGCCGCAAAGATCGTCGGCATTGCCGATCGCGTCGGCTCACTGGAAGCGGGCAAGGACGCGGACGTCGCCGTGTTCGACGCGCATCCGTTCGACTACCGCGCGCACTGCGTTATGACGCTGATCAACGGCAGAATCGTGCACGACGCGATCCGCACGGAGGCGTAACGATCATGCGACCGACATATGCTTCCGTTTCCTTAAAGAATATACGCCACAATATCGAGCTCATGCGCGCCCGGCTGAAGCCGGAGACGAAGTACCTCGCCGTGGTCAAGGCCAACGCATACGGTCACGGCATGGAAGCCGTCGCCAACTGCGCGGTGGAAGCGGGCGCTTCGTATCTTGGCGTTGCGTTTGCCGAGGAAGGCGTACGTCTTCGTGAAAGCGGCATCCTTGCGCCGATTTTACTGCTTGGCGCAACCAACGAAGCGCACATGGACGACGTAATCGCATATGATCTCATCCCCGCCGTCTTCACCGTGGAAAAACTGCGGCTGCTGCAAGCGCACGCGGCAAAGCTCAACAAAGTCTGCCGCATCCACTTTAAGGTGGACACCGGCATGAACCGGATCGGTTTTTCGGACGAGCGCGAATTTAGTAAAGCGCTTGCGCTGTTAAAAGACTGCCCAAACGTCAAACTGGACGGACTGTTTACGCACTTTGCCGTTTCCGAACTGCCCGACCCGTCGTTTACAAAGCTGCAGGGCGAGCGGTTTCAACGGTTTATCGAGTTGACGCACGCCGAGGGACTGCACCCGATCCTCCACGCGAGCAACAGCGCCGCGGCGCTGCATCTGCCGGAATTGCAGTTTGACATGGTGCGCGGCGGCATCGCCATGTATGGCTGTCACCCGGTCGGGCACAGCGTTGCGGGCGTGGATTTGCGTCCCGCGATGAGCTGGCACACGAACATCACGCACATCAAGCAAATTGGCGCGCACGAAGGCGTCAGCTACGGGTTAAAATTCGTTTCCGGCGAGCCGATGCGCGTCGGTACACTGGCCGTCGGTTATGGCGACGGATACAAGCGCTGTCTTTCGGGCAAGGTGGACGTACTCGTGCGCGGCAAACGCGCGCGGCAAATCGGCACCATCTGCATGGACCAGATGATGATCGATCTGTCCAATATACCGGAAGCCGCGGTCGACGACGACGTTGTGCTGCTGGGAACGCAAGGCGGCGAGAGCATCACCGCCGACGAGCTGGCCGATAAGGCCGGAACGATCAGCTACGAAATTCTATTGAGCATTTCCGAGCGCGTACCGCGGATTTACTCGAAATAACGGTGTATAAAAGCAACAGGCACGGAGAATGTTCCGTGTCTGTTTGCTTTTCTTAAAAAGAAAAGCAAAATAAAAGAATTTGCATTTCGTTTTACAAGCTGTTTTTACAAAAATGTTTTACAGGAAAACATGGAGGCTCCGCCTCCAAACCTTTGCCAAAGGGAGGTCTCTCTTTGGAATTCCATTGATAAACGAAAAAGCTTACTAAAATCAATGTAAGTTCTTTTGCCTACTTTTCTTTTAAGAATTCGGGGGCAATGATTGTGATGATTAGAATGGTATATCATCATCAAGCTTTTGCTGTTCGATGTAATTTGAATTGAGTATGGACGTAGCGGCAGTATAAAACTGATCTAGAAATTCGGGGAGGGTTCGTTGAACTTCTTCAAATACGGAAAGTGCTTCCTCTAGAGCGTGCATTGGGATCGGATTAATATCAACAACGTGATCACTTAATTTAAAAAGCATACTTGCGTGAAGTGAAGTTTCAAAAATATTGGTGGCTATAAGATCATGCAAATGTAAAAACACAGCTTCAATGTATGTAGTATCAAACTTCTGAGTAAGTGTAAAAGTTCTATTCCAGTCTGGTTGGCCCCAATAATCTTCTACGGCAACACCACACAAAGCATAGATCGCATCGTTAATTTTTGCTCGGAGTTGAGCTATATCAGGAAGCGGGCGAGCAATGGCGGAGCCTGCTCTCTCCGCTTCAGGCGAACACAATAGGGCGTTATAGAAGCTATTTTCCTTAATAGAAATTTCCTTTCCTGTGACTTCATGAAATTCTTGACACAACGCCTCAGCGTTGTTTAAAAAACCTTTATCGTTAGTTACGAAAACAACCTCTGCTTCTCCGTTTTCTTTAAAATAGTCGAGCAAGGATAGCCAGATCAATGTATCCTTAAAACCTTTGTCACTGGCGTTATCGGCAGAAAGAAAGGGCGGAATCTTTTTGTAAACACGATCAAGTACTTGTTGAAAAAGACTCCCATTTTGATTATAAGGTATTATGTTCTCCCCAAATAGGTTGATATAGCCTTTTTGTGTGATTTCCCGATCTCTCCGATTAGCAGTTTCGAACGGAATACACGCTTCGATTTTCGCGACACCCTTATACTCTTTTGTAAGCGCCGCTAAACGAACATATTTTTTTTGAAGAGTAAGGTATTTCTGTGAAATACGTTCATCAATCGATACTTGAGTAACATATATGGTATATTCATCTTGGATATTATTAACCACTTCCGGTAGGTTTTTGTTTTCGAGTATGAAATTCGTATCAAAAACAAAAGCTTTTTTTACGCTCATAATGCCACCCCCTTAACAAAATCACCTACTGTTTTTTAGTATACTAGCTTTTCCGTCAATCAACAAATAGTAGTATTTATTTTAGTTAAGAAAAGTATGACGAGATCGTCTTTTGCACCGCATCGATCACATCGCGTGCCATGAGCATGCGCGTGTTCAACAACTCCAGCGCCGTATCCGCCGACGCGCCGAGTAAAAACGCACCCGCGCTCGCCGCGTCCAGCGCAGTTAACCCCTGCGCAAGCAGTGCGGTGATGATGCCGGAGAGCACGTCGCCACTGCCGCCTTTTGCAAGGCCGGGATTGCCGGACGTGTTCAGATGTGCGCATGTCCCGTTGGAAATGCACGTTGTCGCACCCTTGAGCAGTACGACGCAGTTCCATTGCTTTGCATATTTCCGCGCAATCTCCAGCGGATCGTCCAGAATCGACTGCACCGTTTCACCGCAGAGCCGCGACATCTCCGCCGGGTGCGGCGTGAGGATCACGTGTTCGTGCAACAGATTCAGCAGTTCTTTCTTGTGCGAAATCTGGTTCAGCGCGTCCGCGTCCAGCACCAGCGGCACACGCATTTCCAGCGCGCGCGCAATCAGCGGCGTAACGTCGCCTTCGCCAACGCCGCAGCCGATGCAAACCGCGTACTTTTTTTCCAGCAGTGCAATCGCCGCGTCGTTTGCACTTGCGTCCCAGTCGCCGGTCGCGTTGACCGCCGCCGCCATTGCTTCCGGCAGCAGCGAAAACGCGGGTTTGACCTTGCCCGGCACCGCAACGCTGAGCAATCCCGCGCCGCTGCGCAGAGCCGCGCCCGCGCAAAGCAACGCCGCGCCGGTGTATTGCATGCTGCCGACACAAAGAAGTGCTCGCCCGTTGTCGCCTTTGTGCGCGTCCTTTTCGCGCGGCGGAAGCAGGTCCGCAACGTCCGTCTTTTCAATCAACGCCGTGTCGAACGGGCCGTCGTCTTCCCCGCTCAGCGGTTGGACGCGAACCTCCCCGCAAAAACTCCGTCCGGGAAATAGCAGGTGTCCGCGCTTTAAAAACTCGAACGTGACGGTGTGTTTTGCGCGCACCGCCGTGCCGAGCACCGCGCCCGTGGTCGCGTCCACGCCGGACGGGATATCGACCGCGACGGCCGGTTTGCCGGAGGCGTTGATGCGCTCCACCGCGCTATAAAAAACGCCCGACAGCGGGCGTGAAAGTCCCGTGCCGAACATTGCGTCCACAACCACGCCGCAGTTTTTCAGCGCGTCGTCCGTTAATTCGTTTGAAAATTCGATTCCGCAGTCCAGCGCGCGCAGATAGTTCGTCTTTGCGTCGCCCTTGAGCTTGGCAGGATCGCTCAACAGCACGCCCGCGCAGGAAACGCCCCGCGAAACGAGCATACGCAGCAGCGCGAATCCGTCGCCGCCGTTGTTGCCGGTAGAGCAAACCACGAGCATGCGTTCGTTTGGATAGCGTTCTTTGAGCAGCGCGTCCACACCACCGGCAGCGCGTTCCATCCACTCCAGACTGTTTGCGCGTCCGTCGGCAAAGCGTCCGCCTTCGTAGGCGCGCATTTCTTCCGCGGTCACGACCCGTTTCATGTTTCGTCGCCTTCTTCCGATAGCGCGGAGAGCGCCGCGCGCGCATCGTCATAGCCGTACCCACGCGACATCAGCCGCCGCATGACCAGTTCGTCCCGCTCGTCCGGCGGGAGCTTTGCGTACTGGCGCGCGTATTTTTCCGCGACCAGCGCGGCGGAGCGCGTCTCCTGTTCGTCGTCGACCAGCAGCAGCGCGTTTTCCATCGCGTTCTGCTCGATTTCGTGCGCGACCAGCTGCATGCGCAGATGCGCCCGGCTGACCGGCTTTGTATTCAGCCGCGTGCGGACGTACTCCTCGGCGTACGCTTTGTCGTCGAGCAAATTCAGCTCCTTGAGCCGCTCCACGGTATCGTAGATTTCAACCTCGCCGAATTCGCAGCGGTCAAGGTGGTGTTCGATTTCGCGTATCGTGCGTGCGCGTGAGCCTAAAAAACGGAGCGCTTCGTCCATGGGCGTGCGTCCGGTTTGCTTGACCGATTTCGGTTTTGACATTGTTCGTCTCATATGCGTATCATACCACATCCTTTTCTTGAAATAAAAGGATGCAAACGAACTTATATTTCGTTGCACAAGCAGCTTTAAGCCCGATTCAAACCAGAAATAAAACGTTCTTTCTATCGCCTGCCTAAAGCAACTTTTTTATAAACAAAAGGATGCAAAAGAACTTACATTTCGTTTCACAAGCAGCTTTATGTAAATCAAACGGATGCAAAAGAACTTGCATTTTATATATAAAGCGCTGCTTTGAAACGCTTTGTGAACAAACTTTGTATTTTGGTGAACGGTTGCATGAAGAACTGAAACTTTCTCATGAACATTCTGTAACAATTCTGTCGAACCTTTCGCGCGGCGATGCATTCGACCCCCGAATCGGCTACAATAGGTAATGATATTTACAAATGGATATCACTTCCCAAGGAGGAACGAACGCATGGATCAACGACGGCGCAAGCCGCGTCAAAACCCACAGCCGCCCGAGCAGCAGCCGCAGCAGGGACAGGAAGAATTTGAACAGGTCATCCTCGAACCCATCGAGGACCTTGGTCTTGATTCGCAAAGCGAACCGGAGACCCTGTTTCCCAAGCGGAAAAAACGCGGTTCCACAAAACTGCTGGTTTTGTCCGGCTGTCTTTTCCTGCTCGCCGTCATGATCCTGCTGTATTATTACATCAGCAATCAGCAGCGCATCGCGGCGGAAACCGCCGCGCAGATCGCCGCCGAACAGCTCCTGCGCGATCAGCAGGCGGAATATGACGAGTTTTTCTACTCAAATGTCTTCCTCGACGGCATCACCGTCAACGGCGTATCGATCGGCGGCATGACAAAAGATCAGGCCAAATTGACGCTCGCCACAACGGAAGAGTCCATCTCGTCGCTGGAGTCGGTTCAGCTGGTTTACGACAACAAGCTGCACATTCTCGATCTCACCGGCGTTTCCGCATCGACCAATCTGAGCCAAATATTGGACGAAGCATACAACCTGCGCAAGTCCTGCATGGATTACACTTCGATGCAGAAATTGTTGGAGGAAATGAAAGCCGACGGAAAAGACTATACCCTGACCGTCAGTCTCGATTTTACATCGCTGACAAGCAGCGTGGCGCAGCTTGCCGCCGAAATTGACATTGTGCCGGAAAACGCCTGCGTCGGCAGTGTGGACGAGGAAAACCGCACGATCATTTTTAAAGACGGCGTCGTTGGACTGACCGTTGAACAAGGCGTGCTGGTCGACCGCATTACGGACGCCGTGCTAAACGGCGTGACCACGGCGATCGACATTCCCGTTATCGAAACCCAGCCCGCCATTACCGTGGCCGATCTGGAAGGCAAATATGTATTGCGAGCCAGCGCGACGACGAGCTTTTCTTCCAGCACCAGCGCGCGCAAATACAACGTGCGCAAGGGCTGCGGACTGATCAACGGAACGATCCTTTCGCCCGGCGAGACCTTCTCCGCCAACGATACCCTCGGCGAACGCAACCGCGCCAACGGCTGGAAGGTTGCGCACGCCTATGTGCAGGGCACGGTTGAAGATCAGTACGGCGGCGGCGTTTGCCAGCTATCCACAACGCTGTACAACGCCATTGCCAAGGCCGATCTGGAGGTCGTATACCGCCGCAATCACTCCATGCCGGTCACCTATATCGACATGGGGCTTGACGCGACGATCAACTCCACCGGCAACATCATCGACTTTCAATTTAAAAACAACACCACCGGCGATATCGTCGTGTTCGGCTACACGACCGACAGCAACAAGCTCACGTTTGAAATCTGGGGCCTTCCGTTTGCCACGGACGAATACGACCAGATCAAGCTGACGAGCACCCGCGTTTCCACAACGTCGCCCAGCGGCGACCCCGTGGAGATTGAAGTCCCCGTCGGCACGGAAAAAGCGGACGGCTCGCTCATGGTCGCGGGCGAAACCTATACCGCCATTCCGGCGCGCACCGGTTATGTGTACCAGTCCTACAAGAATTACTATAAGGACGGCGAATTCGTACGCAAGGAAGCGCTCGCGCGTTCGACCTACAAGATGTATCAGGGGGAAATCTGGTACTGCCTGCCGGACGAAACGCCGACGCCGTCGCCGACGAGCGAGGTGACGATCACGCCGTCGCCGGTCGTAACGGCTTCCCCGTCGGTCACAACGCCAACACCAACACCCACCCCGACGCCACCACCGACTGTCGCGCCGACCGTTGCGCCGACGCCCGATCCAACACCGGACGCCAGCACGCCGGACCCGTAACGCAACACAAAAACGCATTTGCACAATTAAAGTGCAAATGCGTTTTTTAAGTTTAACTCAGTCGTCGTTTTCATGCTCCGCATCGTAACGTTCGCGTTCCAGCATCATGTACTTCAGCTGGTCTCTGTCCGCGGGTTTCTGCGGCGTGCCCATGCACGCGCTGCATGTCGTAAAACACTCCGGACAAATACATCGACTGCCAAGTCCTTTTTCATCCTGTACCATGTACGCCCCGCAGTTCTGGCAGGAACAGCGCATACGTCATCGCCTCCTTTGCCGGTTTCCCCCGGCTCTTTACATCCTTATGGTACCACACGCAGCGCCTTGCGGCAATCCTGCGCGCCGCGCACAATCGTCACGTTTCCGCCATGGCAATTGCGCGCCGAGTGTGCTATAATCTCACCGTTATGAAAGCGATATTTCGTGTTCCGTTTATTGCATATGTAAGGCGTTTTGCAAAGCGTGCGCTCGCCGCCGCGCTTGCGCTTGTAACGCCGTTTTTGTTTATGCCCGCTTCGTTTGCCGAAGGTGAAGGCTTTTCCCTCGGCGAATGTTCGGACGACGTGCTCCGCGCGGAAACGCGCCTGAGCGACCTCGGCTACATCACAACCGTGGTCAACGGCCTTTGGCAGCAAACAGACGCGGACGCGCTGAACCAGTTTGCGCTGGTCAACGGCGTCGACGTTTCGGATGCGCTATCCGCGCTCTACGCGCCGGGCGTGCTGTTCCCGACTGAGACGGTTTCGTCCGTTTTCCAGAGCGGCAGCGCGGGCTTTGTTATCGCGCGCGGTTCGCTGATGCCGTGGGACGAGGTCGTTGCCCGGCTCGTCGTCGGCGAAAGCTACACCGTTACCAGCTGCTACTCCGGCATACAGCTGCATTTGAATTGCGTCTCCGTCGACGGCTACGCAAAGATGCAGCCCGCGCTGGATTGGGACAACGCGACATTGCGCGGGTTCTTCTTTAGCGACAGCACCTCGGAAAAGCAGCCGGTCATCGTCTCCATCGACGGTATCCTCGTCGCCGCGTCCATTCAAAAAGCGCCGACGACGACCGACGGCACGCTGCCCGTTTACAGCGTGTATTTCCACAGCTCCGTATCCGGCATAAATGAAATACCGGACGCGGAACACGAAAGCGTCGTTCAGATCGCGGCTGGGAATTAACCGAACTTTTCTCCATACTTTTCTTGAAAGAACTCGCTTTTCTTAAAAGAAAAGTGAGATAAAAGAACTTACAGTTATACCAAAAGTTAGATAACTTTTATATGCTAAAAATAGGAGAGTGCATGCTACTGCACTCTCCTATTATGTTAAGTTCCTTTGGTTACTTTCTTTTTAAAGAAAGCAAGAGTGAAGTTTCTTTGATTACTTTCTTTTCAAAGAAAGTAATCAGTTCGAGCGCTGCGAAATCCCCTTGATGGACGAGAGCACCCAGTCGTGGTCGGACAGCGTGACGACCGTGTCGCAATACGGGCACTTGCCGGAGTGGTTGATATCCAGCGGCGCGCCGCAATTCGGACAGCTCACCTGCGTCATGGTCGGCTGGTCAAGCGTCTTCATATCCTTCTGGCGGATCATCTTCCAGTCGTAGACCATGAACAATTCGCGCGACTGGCTTCCGCTGACGACCTTGCCTGTGTTGTCGTCGATCGTATAATCGCAAATGCGCGTCGAGAGCCGCACGACCAGTACGTCGTTGTCGCCTTCCACGGCGTAGCGCCGGATACGCGTTTCCAGAACGGCGATGCGCTCCACATAGTTGGTACGGTTGGCCTGAATGAGCGCCTGCAATTGCCGCAGCATCTGGTTGTACAGGCTGTCGGTCATAAACGCGCGCATCGGCTCCCACTTCTTGTCCTGCCATGCGTTCTGCATCTGCACATAGCGGTTGCCAACCTTTTCAAGGAAGGCCTGCTCGTTAAAGTTCGGGTCTTTCTGCTTCAGCGTTTCAAGCGGGAGTCCCGGTTCTTCCTGCGCGGCCTGATAGACGTTTGTCCCGCCGGATTTCTTGCTTTTGCGCATGCGCGACATAACGACAATTACGATGATAATCACAACGACATAGAACAAACTGCCGCCAAGACATCCGCCGCCGGACGAATAGTACGTCCCGTCGTCGTCATAGGTGGAGCCGCTGCTCCAGGACGATCCGCTGTCCCAGCTGGAAGAGCCGCTGTCCCAGTCGGAACTGCCCCAATCGGAACCGCCGCCGCCCCAGTCCGTGTCACCGGAAAAATTGCCCGCATCGGCGAGCGAATATGCGCCGAGCATCAGGCAGCACAGCACCACGACGATCAGCGCCAGATACCGCTTGAATCGTTTCTTCATAGAAAATAGTACCCCCCTGAATAAACATTCCTTTCGGATTCTGCTTTAGTAGATGTAAATATCATACCGTATTTTCTTGCCCGGGTAAACAGTAAAACGGACAGTCGCTTTGAAACGACCGTCCGTTTGTGTCACTTGCTTTCGCGCTATTCGTTGAGGTACAAAAGGTCGTATTCGCCCTCTGGCTCCTTCACCCGAACGACGCGCTCAACGTCCTTGTCCATACTTTCCAGCCTGGGTTCGTCCGCCTTGTAGCGCACGCAGGTGCCGCAGCTTGCGCTGAGACTGCGCGGAACAGGCGACAGCCGCGCGCTAAAGCCGCCGGCGCTCAGCCTGCGCTGGGTGCGCATCGCCGCAAGGTGCGTATGGAACGTTGCGATGTACTCGTTCATTTTTTCGCCAGTTTCAGGGTGTATTCGCCGCCCTGCTCGCTCGCTTCCACTTCATAGCCGCGCGAGTTTGCAAACCGCGTGACGTTTTCCTTTGCCGCCATCGCGTCCACGAGAATGGTGATCTCGGCAGGCGCGCTCTTAATCGCCTTTTGCGCCAGCACGACGGGTTCCGGACAGAGCAATCCTCTTGCATCGACTGTATCCATAGTTTTACGCCCTTTCTCTGTTAAGTAGTCCAATGACGGTCAGCACGACGAATCCTGCGACGACCGCGATCATGCCGTTCACCGTCGGGCCCGCGCCGGAGGACGCCAGACCGAAGTTGTGGCAAACCGCCGCGCCGACGAAGAAGCCGGTGATGGTGATTGCCGAATCCGTGTTGCCTTCACCCGCGAGGATGAGCTGACGAAGCGGGCATCCGCCGAGCATGACACTGCCCCATCCGACAAGCGCCATGCCCAGGAAGTTCCAGAGCCCGTCCGTATGCGCGACCGGCTGGTCGGCAAACGAAAGATGGAAGTTGCCGAGGATGAGATTGCCGACGATCGTTGTAACGATGACCGCGAGGAACCCCCAGAGCATTGAAAAATCTTTGAACATCATCGCGTCGCGATTGCCCGCGACCGTGCAGAAGCGCGAACGCTGGCAAAGGCCGCCGACGACGAGACCGACGATCAGCGAGACGGCGACAGGCGCATACGCCGCGCCCGGGCCGGATTCACTCCACGCAAACAGCGCCGGTACTGCGACGGCAAGCGCCATGATGAGAACGACAACGAACGGCAGCATAACGCCTTCCGTCAGGCTCTGCGCATAGGCGCGCTTAAGCGTGAAACCGCCCTTGAGCCAGAGCGTGCCGACGAAGATGCCGCCAATGAAGCCGACCAGGCCGACAATCGCGTTGAGATCGCCGCCGCCGATGCGGAGCATCATGCGCAGCGGGCAGCCGAGGAACATCAGCGCGCCGATCATGACGACGACCGCGATGACAAACCGCGTCATCGGAGACGATCCGCCGCGCGGCTTGAATTCCTTGGAGAGCATGGCGATTGCCATTGCGCCGATGATCATGCCGATGATTTCCGGCCGGACATACTGAACGACGCCTGCGGTGTGCATCTTGGTGGCGCCCGCTATATCACGAATAAAACACGCGATACAGAAGCCCATGTTGCCCGGATTGCCGAGTGCGGTCAGCAAAACTGCGGCCGCGCCGATGACAACGCCGGTCAGTATGACCCAAAAATTCCTTTTTTTCATGAGTATTTCCCCAACCCTTTCTTTTTTCGAACCGAATGTCTTTGATTTGCGAGGCAGACTTGAAAGTTCGATTGAATTCGGATATACTCTAACATAGCATAGCGTTATATGCAAGTGAGGATAACGAAAAAGATGAAAAAAAATTTGCCGGGCAAAATAATTTATCTGGATCAGGGTGCTACGTCGCGCCCGAAAGCGAAAGGCGTCGGCGAAGCGATGCGTTCGTACATTGAGGACGTTTGCGTCAACGTCAACCGTTCGACCTATGAGCCGGCGACGGACGCCGCCATCGTCGCGCTGGAAACGCGCGAGATGCTTTGCCGTCTGTTCGGGTTTTCCGATCCGACCTATGCCATTTTTACCCCGGGACAGACGTGGTCGCTGAACCTTCTTCTCAAGGGTTACCTCCGAACCGGCGACCACGTTCTCGTCAGCCCGCTGGAGCACAACGCCGTGATGCGGCCGCTCGTGCAACTGCTTGACCACGGGATCACGTTCGATCGTATACCGATGCGCGGTGACGACGAACTGGACCTTGACGCGGCGGAAGCGCTCATTAGGCCCAACACGAAGCTCTGCGTGATGACGCACGCTTCCAACATCAGCGGCACGGTACTGCCGATTGAGAAAGTCAGTAAATTCTGCAAAAAGTACGACATTGCGTTCATCATCGACGCGGCGCAGACCGGCGGGCATTATCCGCTGGATTTGACACAACTCCACGCGGACGCGCTCTGCGTGCCCGGACACAAGGGTTTATGCGGGCCGAGCGGCATCGGCGCGATGCTGCTGGATCGTGATTTTACCGAAAAGCTGGAGCCGCTGGTCACCGGCGGCACGGGCAGCGACAGCCACACGGAAGTGCAGCCGGGCTACATGCCCGACCGTTTTGAATCCGGCACGCCGAATTTACCCGGCGTTTACGGGCTGCACGCAGCGCTGAGCGAACTGCTCGCCGTCGGCGTGGACGCGCGGCGCGCACATGAAAAGATGCTGTTGGAGCGGTTTTTGAGCGGACTCGACAAGCTAAGCGGATTCCGCACGATCGGCACGCGCGACCTTGACCGGCGCGTCGGCGTGGTTTCATGCGATTTTACAAAGCTGGACAATGCGGACGTTGCCGACCGGCTGACCACCGACTACAACGTGCTCACGCGCTGCGGGTTGCACTGCGCGCCCAACGCGCACAAAACCTACGGCACCTTTCCCGAAGGCACGGTGCGCTTCTCGTTCGGGTATGCAAACACGGCGGAAGAGATCGACGGCGCGCTGTTGGCGCTTCGCGAGATTCTCGCCTAACCGTACTTTTCTTCCTCACTTTTCTTGAAAGAAAAGCGAAATA
Source organism: Christensenellaceae bacterium (assembly GCA_963665515.1). Taxonomy (GTDB): domain Bacteria; phylum Bacillota; class Clostridia; order Christensenellales; family CAG-138; genus UBA7703. The sequence goes on along the minus strand of OY762278.1, from coordinate 2,290,019 downwards.
AAAGAACTTACAGTTATGTGTAATTGGTTTAAAAAAGATTGCAATGAGAACTCGAACAAACCCCTCGTACTCTCCTTGCTCTAATGGAAAAACGTCCGGAGGAATCGGCCTCCGGGCGTTTTTTCTGCTTTCGCGTCTCCGTTATGCCGCCTGCGGCACGCGTTCCATCCGCGCAAAATGCCGCATGGCCAGAATACAGACCGGAATAAAATATGCACACCAGAATTCAAGCATAATCGTGCCTGTCATGTCGCTGCCCGCATCCGCGCCGAACACACCCAGCATCGGCATGATAAAGCAACCGAGCGCAAACACGCCGTGTATCATCAACAGCGCCCGCAGCCATGCGTCCGCGCGGTCGTTCACAGCGATGGTCAGGCCCGCAAAAAATGTTGAAATTGCCATGAGGCAATAACCGAGCAAATCAAGATCGAACATCATACCAAACTGTTCGTAGTCCAGCAAGGCCAGCGCCTGCGCGTTCAACAGCGTGTTTTTCACCGTGGAAAGCTGCACAAAATATACGGCGGTATTGCACAGCGCATACATTGTGCCGAACGCGACCGCGCAGATTGCGGCAATCGTCGCGTCGTCGCGCCTGTAACGAAAGAACGCGCCATTCATGATCGTCAGACCCCAGGCGATAAAAATGCTGAACAGATAGCACAGCGCAATTACATCAATCAACATGCCGACGGCGAAACCAATAACACCCGTCAGCGTGAGCGCCGACCCGACGATCCCCAGTTTTCGATCCATTTTATGTTCTCCTTTTCATTCCGGCGTCGTGCTTTGCGGCACGCTTTTTTTAAATATCCAGCGGCTTTAGCAGCACCGTGTCGGCTCTGTTCGAGTCGTACCCGGCGAGCGTATAGACCGCCATGGTTTCGGAATGGCGCAATTTCAGCGGTTCGCCGCTTTCGGCAATGATTGCTTTGAGTTCGTCAATCTTGCTTGCGCAGTTTTCCGGCTCGCCAACCAGCGCAAAGCGGGACGTAAACGCACCGTCGATTTCCACGTCCTCAAAAAACATGTCACGCGGGCGCACCCAAAAGCTGCAATCCCCGTACAGCTTTCGATACAGCACGAAAACTTCGCCGCCGTTTACATCCTTTGCAAGGCAGAACGCCTCGTAGTCGTTGCCCTTATAGTGCCGGTATTTCCCCGCTTGCATCCGCATAAAAAATCGCTCTCCCTTCTGCGCAATACAAATGTTTTACAGCATTCTAGCGCAAATTTCCTGCTTTTTCAACCTTACTTTTCTTAAAAGAAAAGTAAGATAAAAGAACTTACAGTTGCGTGCAATTGCTTCTTGCATTATAGCAATGGGATTTTTAAGGGATATTTCCCTTAAACGGAGGTTTGGAGGCAGAGCCTTCATGCTTTTCTTAAAAGAAAAGTAAGACAAAAGAATTTCTCTTTTCGCTGAAAAGCATATAAAAAAGACCCGCCTTTTTACGAGCGGGTCGTTTGCTGTATCTGTTATACCAAATAAATCGCCTTGTCGCCTTTGGCGATGACCGTTCCAATGCGCTGGGCGCTCGGCACGCTCGCCTTCAAGTCGCGTTCCAGTGCGTCCGCGTCGCGCGGGTCGACCGCGACCAGCAGTCCGCCGGACGTCTGCGGATCGTACAGCGAATCCCGCACCTTCAGCGGCAAATCGCCTTCGTCCACGCTTGCTTCGGCAAACGCGCGGTTTCTGTAAACACCCGCGGGCAATAAACCCATGTTTGCAAACTCAAGCACCTTTGGGAGGAAGTCCACCGCGCCGGTTTCAATGCGCGCGGACGCTTCCGAACCCTGCATCATCTCCAGCATGTGTCCCATCAGGCTGAATCCCGTCACGTCCGTGCAGGCGTGCACGCGATAATTCACAATGCAGTCCCGCGCGCTCTTGTTCAGCGTGGTCATCAATTCGATCACCTTGTCCAGCTCGCCCGGCTCCAGCATTTCCGCCTTGCCCGCGGTCGTCAGGATGCCGACGCCCAGCGGCTTTGTCAAAAACAGCACGTCGCCTTCACGCGCGCCGAGATTTTTGAGCAGCTTGTCCGGATGCACAAAGCCCGTGACCGCAAGACCGTATTTCGGCACGTCGTCAAAGATGCTGTGTCCGCCGGTGATGATTGCGCCCGCCTCAAACGCCTTGCTGTAGCCGCCGCCGAGGATGCCGTGCACCGCGTCGGAATCCATCGTTTCCGGAATGCAAAGCAGATTGAGCGCCAACTTCGGCTCGCCGCCCATGGCGTATACGTCCGAAAGCGCGTTGGTCGCCGCAACCTGTCCAAACGTGAACGGATCGTCCACGATCGGCGGGAAAAAGTCGACCGTCTGCACCAGCGCAAGTTCGTCGCTCACGCGGTAAACGGACGCGTCGTCCGAGCGGTCAAACCCGACAAGCAGGTTCGGGTCGGTGTGCGTCGGCATATCGCCGAGCAGTTGGGCCAGTACGCCCGCGCCGACTTTTGCGCCGCAGCCCGCGCACTTGGAAAGTTTCGTCAGTTTTACTTTTGTCTCCATTCGTAACCTCTCTTATGAAGCTCATGCAGCACCGCCTCCAGCGCGCCTCCGCCAACGGCGAGTGCCTTGTCCGAAATCTTGTAACAGTGCGAAACTTCACAGCGCGGGTCAACGTCCCCGCTCTTCATGCCTTCAAAAACGCGCAGGCCGTCGGGCAGCAATCCGCGCAAAACGCCGGTAATCTTGCTCTCCATCGGCTGTCCGTCCACATATGCGCAGACTTCGCCTTTTTCAACCCGGTCGCCGATCTTCTTGACGCCCTTGAACACGCCGTCGCAAGGCGCGCGCAAAATCCGCTCCAGCGTGAAGCCGCCGATATTGCCGGGCACGCCCGTGTTCGGCGCGGCCGCGCCTTCGTAATACGCGCGTCCGAGCGTATGCCCGCGCATGGTCTCCACAACCGCGTGGCAGTCCTCGCCCGCCGTAAATCCGGGGCCGACGCCGACGACGACGCTTGCGTCTTCCATCTTCGTGCCGAGGTTCTTTTTTGCAAGGATCGCATCGACCACCGCCGCAGGGTTCAGCTTTTTCGCTTCCGTGCCGTCCGGGTCCGCAAGCACGGCAATTTTGCCGTCGTCCAGCAGTGCTTTTGCAGCCGCGGCGTCTTTGGCAAAGCCCGCCGTCACGTCCTCCACCTGCGTCGTGCCGTCGATGATCGCTTCCGAAAAGCAGATCGTCCGGCGGATCGACGTTGGAATCGGCAAATCGCTCATGACGACCGAAAACCCGCTTTTAAACAGGCGGTATGCAACACCTGTTGCAATGTCGCCCGCTCCGCGTACCCAAATGATCATGTTAAAAGTTCCTCGCTTTCACGAAATGGTATGTTGTCCGGCTTTGCCGAGCGCGGCGATCACCGTCCGCTCGACATCACCCGTTTGCTGTAAGTGTTTCGCGATTTTCAGCGCGGACGCTTGCCTGTTTGCATCGTCCGCTTTGTTCAGCAGCACGCAAAAGCGCATGCCGTTTGTTACCTGCTTTCTCAGCCCGTTCGGGTGCGAAAGCACCAGCGCAACGTCCCCTTCACTTACGGCGTCGCTCGTTTTGCCGCCGGTCAGCGCCGCAAACAGCTCCGGCCGGAACGCCGTCTCCTCCAGTATTTTGCCCACGCCGTCCAGCCCCGCAACGGCAATGACGAGCCCCGTCTCCTCCGGGATGACGGGCTCATGCGCGGCGGGTGCTTTCAGCGGCAGCTTGCGCGCGCCGTCCGCTTCCACAAGCACATAGTCCGCAAGCGCAGCCAATACGTGTATCGGCAGCTCCGGTGCGGCCAGCTTGCCCTGTTTGGAAGGCGTGCCAAGGCACACAACGCTGTCTTTTTGCAGAGCGGCACGGACGTCTGCCTCGCGAGCATTCGTCAATGTGTCCATACCGTCCGCTGGAAAGATATGCGTTGTGGTGGTGACGATCACGCGCCCGCCCGCATTAGAAAGTTCCTTTGCAAGGCGCAGCATCAGCGTCGTTTTCCCGCCGCCGCCGACAAACGCCGTTATGCCGCGGGGAACCCCGAACGCCTGAACGAGTGATTCGTTTTGCTGAAAGAAGATTGTTTGCATATGGAATCGTTGCGTTCTCCTGAAATGAGAATAGCACCCCGCGCCGACGCTGTCAAATGCCTTGTCCGGCGGAATGCGTTCCTTTATTATGCCAAACAAAGATGCGCTTGCAAAACAGAAAAACCCGCCTGCGGTCTGTGCGCGTGCGGGTCTTTGGGTAACGTTATGAGTGGGTTCAATCCTGATAGAACGCTTCGATCGCCTGCGCGAAGAACTCCGCCGCGCCGTCGCCATACTGTTCGTCCACCGTCTGTCGGCACGGTTCGTCTCGATAGGAGTGCGCAACCGCCAGCATCAGTCCCGCTTCTTCCTTCATTTGGCAGATCAGTTTCATGACGAAACCGTATTCGCCGATGATCTCCTTCACCTCAAACGAATGAATGTCGCAGTCGCGTTTTGCAATCAGCTTTTGACGGATTTTTTCCTCCCGCTGCTTGTAGCTTTCCAAAACGTCCCTGCTGATCGGATGTTCGAGCGTTGACAAATATGCGTCTTTGCCGCCGTACCAATCCATAACGATTGCATAGCGTTTTTGCATATTCTCCGACGAAACGGTTTCTATATAGTGCTTCTTCCACTGCTCTGCGCCGCCAAATTCGCCGATGGCCGTTTCCCGCATTTCCTCCGTCATGCTATCGAACATCAATTGGAACATATTTTCGATCTCTGTTTGAGTAAAAATTGCAGAATTCATTTGATTGTCTCCTTTCAGAATGTCGTCCATGCCGGCGACCAGGCGCTTTATGCGCTCCAGCTTTGTCACCAGCATGTCTCTCTGCATCCGCAGAATCCGGTTTCGATCAAGAGACGGGCTTTCCAGGATCGCTTTGATTTTCTTCAAAGGGATATCGAACTCACGAAAGAATAGGATTTGCTGTAATGTTTCCAGGGCTTTATCGTCATAAAGCCGGTATCCCGTTTCGCTTTTGTCCGTGGGCGGAAACAGTCCGATTTCGTCGTAATAGTGAAGCGTGCGCACGCTGACTCCGGTGAGATCCGATAGGTCCTTTACGGTTTTCATGTCGTCCGGCCTCCTGCTCTTGATAGGTCAACTATACGCTATTACGTTCCGTGATGGTCAATAGCTTTTTGCAAATTTCTTATGCGATTACAAATTTATCATGCTTTCGGTATAAAAAGACATATCCTCCGGTTGACGGAAGATATGTCCTTATTTGGTACCCCCTCAGGGATTCGAACCCTGGACACCCTGATTAAGAGTCAGGTGCTCTAGCCAGCTGAGCTAAGGAGGCATATTAATTTTTTTATATAGAATAATCTAAAGATTATTCTATATTTGAATCAGGCTTTCGCACCGATCGGCTCCTAAAAACAATCCACAGGATTGTTTTTGAACGGAGCTTCGAGCCGTCCTGAAATACCGGCCATTCTTAAAGGGCCATCAAGATAGCCCTTTAAGAATGGAGCGGGAAACGGGGCTCGAACCCGCCACCTCAGCCTTGGCAAGGCTGCGCTCTACCAAATGAGCTATTCCCGCATTTGCCGCATACCGACTGCGGCGGAAAAAATTGGTACCCCCTCAGGGATTCGAACCCTGGACACCCTGATTAAGAGTCAGGTGCTCTAGCCAGCTGAGCTAAGGAGGCGCATGGTGGGCGCTTGGCAATTTTCCGGCAAAAACCGGTGTTGCCAAAGCCCTATTTACAGCGATTTTGAGGGCAGGCAAAACGGCCCGTCCCGCAAATCGCGGCAAAATGTATTATAGGCATTTTTCGGGACATTGTCAACAAAGAAACGGCATGTTTTTTCATTCCGGGACAATTTTCACACGCTTACCGCAATTTTATCGCGTCTTTACCCGCGAACGTTTCCTTTTATGCAAAAATGTTATATAGTACTGTTAGTATCGATATAAACGAGCAGAACGTTTTATTGAGGAGGATCATATAAAATGGAAAGCAGATATTGCACAAACTGCGGAAAGCAGATTTATTCGGGTGAATTTGTGGATTATCGCGGCTATTGCGGGGAGTGCGCGGCAAAGTCGCCGTCGAACGCGGCAAAGTATTCCGAGCGGGACTGGCTGACGACATTGCTGTTCAGTATCTTTTTGGGCTATCTCGGCATCCACCGCTTTTATGTCGGCAAGATCGGCACGGGCATCCTCTGGCTTTTGACCGCGGGTTGCTTCGGCATCGGCGCGCTCATCGACATCATCCTTGTGGCGACGGAGAGCTTTACCGACGAATTCGGGCTGACGATCGTTCAGGACGTGCACAAGGGCAAGCAATATGCCTACACGACCACGACCTACACGACGACCGGCGCGCAGGACGACGCGGTCTCTCAGCTTGAGCGGCTCTCGAAGCTGCATGATTCCGGCGCGATCACGGACGAAGAGTTTGAGGCGAAGAAGGCCGTGCTGTTGGGGAAGATACATTAAGAGAAAAAAACGAGCAAAACAAAACCGCCGAAAGGCGGTTTTGTTTGCTTTTGCGTTCTCTTATACTTCGTCGTCAGGTTCGGGGATGTAGCCTTTTTCCTTGGCGAGTTGGCCATACTTCTTGGCTTCTTCATCATATTTCTGGGCTTCTTCGTCGTTTCCTTTGGCCTTTGCTTCTGCGCTCATTGTGTGGTACTGTACTGCAAACAGATGATAAGTTTTGGGTTCTTCAGAATCCAATTTTAATGCCTCTTCAAGTTCTTGTGTCGCTTCTTTATAACGTTTCATCAAGAATAGGGCTGTAGAGCTTATGTAGTAACTAGTAACCTCAGGCTTCAAGTCAATCGCTTTTTTAGCAGCCGCCAACGCATCACTGTACCGTTTTATGTCCAGTAAAATGGAGGCCTTGTTGCGATAAAAGGCTGCGTCATTTGAATCAAGCTCTATCGCTTTTTCAGTAGCTTCTAACGCATCATCAGAACGTTTCAACATATGCAGCGTTTGACCACGGTTATAATAATACCATGCGTTTTCAGGTTCAATGCTGATTGCTTTATCAATGTCAGATAGTGCTTTGTCGTACTGATTTAATACGTTCATTAACACACAACGAAATGAATAATTTTCTGCTTCATCCGGTTCCAATTCTATTGCTTTGTTTGTTTCTATTAATGCTTGCTTATAATTATCATTAACAAAATGTAATTTAGCATTTATAGCATGCGCTGTTGCTCTGTCATGTACTGATTCACTTATTGGATTGACTTTCGTAATCGCAACTACTGGTTCTTGATCTCTTTTTGATTTTGAACCAATTAAGTTTTTAGATATGTCTGTCATTTGATCGATTTGGTTTTGCACTCGCTTGATCTCTTGTTCCGATTTGTTCATTATCCCTATTAATTCATCGTGTGATTTTCTTGAATATTCTTCGTATTGCTCATTGAGTCGCGCAACTGCTTGCTCGGATGCTTCCTTAACAACCTTTAATTCTTCTTTACTCTTCTTATATTGCTTATCCAGTCGTTTAATCTGATCCTTCTGGATAAACGCATAGTTTAGAATCGGGATTATAATCGTAACTACCGTAATTAAAATCGAAAAAATTAGTAGATGATTATTTATGCGGCTCATGGCCTGCGCATTATCTTCCTGAACGATGGAAAGCACATCGCTAATTTCATCCAGATCATCTATCGTTGATGGATACGCAATCTCTATTTGCGCCCCCACAGGATTTCCCTCTGTTGGTGGACAAGCCGCTACGTACTGCTCCAGTGAAATCAGCGCATTTTTAATCTGCGTCATTTCGGTCTGACGAACGCTATAGTAATTTTTGATCTGGACGCACTGATAAATTGTAACACCCGCAAAAGCCAGCGCTGCAACGACAAGCACCAGATTAAAAACGTAACTGTATTTTTTAAATGTCTTCTTTATCCAATTCCCCATATCCACCTCAACCAATCACCCGAACTGCCCTATTCCCATCTAGAAATCGTGTTTTCACACAATTACATGTAGTATAGCACGATTGTGCTCAATTGGGTACGGCGTTTGGCGGCGAACCGCAAAAAAACGCCTTACGGCGTTTTTTTGTGTTGTTCGTTTCGTCTGAATTTTGCGCTCTCTCACTCTCCCCAGTACGCCAGCGCAAGCCGCTGACCCTGGTCGATCTTTGCCCACTGCTCCGCCTGCGTGAGTTCGTTTCCGCAGTCGCAGGAGGCAAACCCGCACTGGTGCGACAGGTACAATTTGTCCTTGCCGATGATGCGGCTCGCTTCATCGAGCATGTCAAGCGCGCGCGCCTCGTCGTCCGGCTCCCGCGTTTTGCTGGACAGCACGCCGAGCACGACCTCGACCTCCGGCCGGTTTGCAAACGCACGCAGCGCCTCCAGCGAACCCGCGCGCGCGTCGTCCCACTCCAGAAAGAACCGGTCGTAATGCAGTCGGCTGAAAAAGATGTCCGCAATCTTTAAATACGAACCGCCGCCCATGTTGCGCGAATCGTAATTGCCGCGGCAGTTGTGCGTCCACATGGCAAGCCCGAGAGCATGGCCGTAGTCGATCAGCTCGTTGTTGATCTCCACAAACGCATCGGCAAGCGCCTGCACCGCGGCATAATCGACCTGCTCGCCGGTGTACGGGGAATTCGGGTTGTCGTCGGCAAAAATCTGCCACAGACAGTCGTCAAACTGCAAAATCCTGCCGCCCGCTTCGGCATACTCCGAAACGAATTCCTTATACGCGCGGACAAGCCCGTCCTTGAGCGCGCCTGCCGTTGCGTAGACCGAACCGCCGATGTTGTCCGACCACGAAAGCTCGCCGAAAATATGCGAAGGCGACGGGATGCAGAGCTTCGTCGATCGATCGCCCGCGAGCGCTTGCAAGCGCTTGAACACGCGGATGAAATTGTGGTTTTTGCCGCCGAGTTCGCCCGTGATTTTCAGCCCGATATCGCGCCGGGTTTCATATTTGCCCGCGCCGTCTTTGTCGCGGAAAAAATACCCGTGTTCGGCGATGTAGCGCTGCACGCCGCTCAGCCCCCACACAAAATCGAGATGCCAGAGCGACTTGGAATATTCGCCGTCGGTGAGCACGTCTATCCCGTGGTCGATCTGCTCCTGCACGATTGCGCGGGTCGCGTCCGCCTCGCAGGTTTCATAACCCGCAAAGTCGTCGTAAAACGGATAGGCGATGTCGTCCCGGTGTTCGATCTGGTGTTTGTAGCTCAGCAGCGCGACCGGCCGCAGCAGGCTGCCGACAAGTTGAAATCGTTTGCTCATGATGTTTCCTCCTGAAAATAAAAAAGTGTCACGCGTTCCCTTGCGCTTACTTTATCGCATGCGCACATCGTTGGGGTAACACCGTTATTCTCTGGCCGGATATAGCCTGGCTCTATACCCCACCTTCCAGCGCCGCGCCATATGCCGTAACGACGCTGCGGAGGTGGTCGAGATAGCGTTGCGCCTGCCGCGTGAGCTGCGCCATGTTGTTGGAAATCCAGCCGATTTCGATGCGCTCGTCGACGTTTAGCGGCACGGCCACGATGTTTTCGCCGTTTAGGTCCGCGCTGACGATGCCGGTGGAAATGGTGTAGCCGTTCAGTCCGATCATCAGGTTAAAGATGGTCGCGCGGTCGCTGACCTTGATGCTCTTTTTACTGTAGGCAGTGCTCAATATCTCCTCCGAAAAATGGAAGGAGTTGTATTCGCCCTGCTCAAAACTCAGGCAAGGATAGTCCGAAAGGTCTTCCAGCGTGACGGACGATTTTTGCGCCAGCGGGTTTGCGCTGCTGACGAATATGTGCGGTTTTGCGGTGAACAGCGGGTGGAACGTCAGGCCGTTTTTGCGCAAAATGCTGTCGATCACCTTTTGGTTGAATGCGTTGCGGTAGAGGATGCCGAGCTCGCTGCGCAGGCTCTTCACGTCGTCGATGATTTCGTATGTGCGCGTTTCGCGCAGGGTGAATTCGTATTCGTCCGCGTCGCACTGTCGCACCATGTCGACAAACGCGTTGACGGCGAACGCATAGTGCTGGGTGGAAATCGAGCACAGCCGCCGGGACGGTTTGCGGTTGACATAGCGCTGTTCGAGCAGGTTTGTCTGCTCCACGACCTGCCGCGCATAGCCGAGGAACTCCGCGCCGTCGGGCGTGAGCACGATGCCGCGCGGCGTGCGCAAAAACAGCTCCACATTCAGTTCGCCTTCGAGTTCCTTCATTGCGCTGGAGAGGCTCGGCTGCGACAAAAACAGCCGCTCCGCCGCCTTGTTGATGGACGCGCAGTCGACGACCTCGATAAAGTATTTGAGCTGTTGCAGCGTCATGATAAAAGCACCCCGTTTACCGTTTATTATGGTATTTTATCATCGTTTTGCGATAGCGGACAATCGGTGAAAACGCGCTAAATATAAGAAAAACCCTCCCGCAGATTGTGGGAGGGAGTTAAAATTCGGTTGTTTTGCAAATAGCTCCCCTACAAAATCCGGCTCAAAAACTCCTTTGTGCGCTCGTTCTGCGGGTTGTTGTAGATATCCTCCGGCGTGCCTTCCTCTACAATGCGGCCTTCGTCCATGTAGATGATGCGGTCGGCAACCTCGCGCGCAAAGCCCATCTCGTGGGTCACGACGATCATCGTCATGCCGTCCTTTGCAAGCTTTTTCATGACCAGCAGCACGTCCCCGACCAGTTCCGGGTCGAGCGCGCTCGTCGGTTCGTCAAACAGCATGATCTTCGGGTTCATCGCCAGTGCCCGCGCAATCGCCACGCGCTGCTTCTGCCCGCCGGAAATCATGGACGGATATACGTCCGCCTTTTCCAGCATATCGACCTTTTCAAGCATCTTCGTGCCGATGGCGGTCGCTTCGTCGCGGCTCATGCCCTTCACCTGCGTCAGTCCCTCGATCACGTTGCCCATGACCGTCATATGCGGGAACAGGTTGAAGTGCTGGAACACCATGCCGACTTCGCGCCGCACAAGATGCAGCTTCTTTGTCTTTGCGTTGACTTCTTTGCCGTCGATGCCGATCGTTCCGCTGCGCGGCTTTTCCAAAAAGTTGATGCATCGAAGCAGCGTGCTCTTGCCGGAGCCGCTGGCGCCGATGACGACCACGACCTCGCCCTGCTCGACCGTCAGGTTGATATCGTCGATGACCTTATGCTTGCCATACCATTTATTCAGATGTTTGACTTCAATCATCACTCCGCCTTGTTTCATATGCTTACACCGTCCTTGCTTCACTGACGCGCAGACGCTTTTCGATGCGGTTTGCAAAGAACGTCAGGATCGTCGTCATAATCAAATAATAAATCGCCGCAATCAGCAGCATCTCCATATAATGGAACGTGGACGAACCGAGCTGGCGCGCGTGCAGCAGCAGCTCCGGAACGGAGATTGCACTGGCAAGCGACGAATCCTTGAGCGCAATGATGAACTGATTGCTCAGCGGCGGCACCGCGCGCTTGAACGCCTGCGGTATGATGATGCGCCGCATCACCCTCGCCTGCGTCATGCCGAGCGAGATACCCGCCTCACGCTGGCCGCGGTCCACGGACTGGATCGCCCCGCGCAGAATCTCCGCGATGTATGCGCCGTTGTGTACGCCGAGCGCAAGCGCCGCGGCGGGCAGCTTGTCCAGCAATATGATGTTTGTAAAACCGAGATACAACAGCAGCAGCTGCAGCAGCAGCGGCGTGCCCCGGATGATCCAGATATAAAACTTTGCGGGATAGTTGAGTACCGCACATTTGGAAACGCGCAGCAACCCGAACACAAGCCCGAACCCAAGCCCGACGAGTATGCCGAATACCGTTACCTGCACCGTCATCCATGCATACGGCAGAAACGACGTGAAATAATCCGGTATGATGGAAAAATCCCATACGCTCATATACTTACCTCCTAAGAAAGGGGAATCTGCGCATCGGCGCAGACTCCCGCTCTGTTACCGATATCGTGTTTTCGTTATTTTACGGTGATATCCGCGCCAAACCAATTGTCGCTGATTTCAGCAAGCGTGCCGTCATCGCGCATCTCAGCGAGGATCTCGTTGATCTTCGCAAGCAGCGTGTCGTCTTCCTGATTGATGGCGATACCCATCGATTCAAGCCGCAAAATGTTGCCGGACAGCGTCAGGCTGTCGCCGCCGCTCATCTCGCTCATTGCCTTGACCGCAACCAGACGGTCGGTGATCACGCCGTCGATCCTGCCGTTGATGAGTTCCATCAGCGTCGCGTTGTCGTCCTGATAGGTGCTGACTTCCGCGTTGAGTGCTTCTGCGTCGCCGACAAAGTTCGTGCCGGTGGTCACGCCGATGATTTTGCCCGCCATTTCGGACGGATCGGTGATACCGGCGTCCGTGCGGACGACCAGCTGCGCGCCGGAGTAATAGTACGGCGTTGTGAACGAAACGACCTCAAGTCGCTCGTCCGTGATAGCCATACTGCCGAGGATGCCGTCGTAGCGCTTGTTGCGCAGGCCTTCGATCAGGCCGTCCCAATCGCTTGTTACATAGTCCAGCTCAACGCCGAGGCGCGTTGCAATCTCGCGGCCGACGTCTACATCGAACCCGACGACATTGCCGTCCGCGTCAAAATAATTAAACGGTGGATATCCGCCGCTTCCAACAACCGTCAGTTTTCCTGCGTCCAATACTCTCTGTAAACTGTCGCTTTCCTCCGTTGCTTTGCCGGCGCACGCCATCATCAAAACGGACAATACCATGATCATCGCCAACAGCATACTAATCTTTCTTAATTTCATAACAATTTCCTCCCTGTGGTTCTCCACAGATGCAAACATTTGGTCGCTTGCTTCTGCCAACTTACCTTATCACGATAGGTTGTTAGTTGTCAAACAAATCGATGTAAAATCACACCCGGCAGACCTTTAATATCTCCAATAGTACTGGCACATAATGGGATTTTAAAAAAATTGTGAAAGGCAGTAAAAAACCGTGTTTTTGTCTCATTTGCAAGCACAAAAAAGACGCCCACCGGCGTCTTTTCCAACTTGCCCCTATTTTCTCACTTGACCCGCTCCCAAATCTCCAGCAGTTTTTCGGAATTGTCGTCCTGCTTTTTCAGCAGCGACTCGATGCCGCCCATTGCACTGCTGCCGAAATCGTCAAACGCGACCATCGGCGTCGTGCTGTGCTGAAACTTCATGTTCGCAAAGCTGTTGTCCTGCGACGCGTCAAACAGCTTTGCCGCATCGCGCGCGCGAACCAAATATGCCTCGGCAAGCGCAAAATCGCCCGCTTCGGCGACCACGGCGGCAAGCGAAGCCAGCAGCATGACGCAGTCCTTGTCAAGATTCGAAATGCGGCCGGGGATTCGCAGTCCGTCGACAACGCCGAACGCCCACTCCAGCACGGCGGCGGCGTCCGGATCGTCCTTCTGCCCATAACAGTTTGCATATGCTGCCGCAAGGTGCATCGTGCGCATCACATGCTCCACCAGCGCGTCCGACAGGTACGGCAGCGCCTCGTCCGGCTCCTTTTTCTCCAGCGCAAGGATCATGCCGATCATGCAGTTGTTGATCCCGCCCGCATTGTCCACCTTGAGGATCTCCAGCGCCTTGTCCGGCTTTTTCAGGCAGATGTACGCATTCGCCATGGCTTCCTTAATCGTCCGCTCGCTGATTCCGTCGTCCGTATTCTGGTTGATTAGCTCAAGCGAGCGCTCCCAGAGTGCAAGCGCCTTTTGGTGATACTTTTTTGTGCCGATCTCAATACCCGCCAAGTTATACAGCGTCGCGCAGGCATGGGTCAGCTCAAAACTGTTCGGATATTTCTGCAACGATTTGTCGGCCACCGCAATCGCCTCGGAAAACCGCTTTTGATTGCGCAGGGACCGGATCGAATCGATACTGCGCCCAAGATTCCCGCGCCGCCAATCATAGCCCAGCAGAACGTCCACAGAGGTTTCAAAATAATCCGCCATCTCCACGATGATCGATATGTCCGGTATCGACGCGCCGGATTCCCATTTGCTGACCGCGCCGATCGTCACGCCGAACGTCTCCGCAAGCTGCTCCTGCGTCATTTTGTGCTCCTTGCGGAGCGCGCGGATGTTTTCCGCAATTTTGATGTTCATTTTACTCCCTCTGTCTGCAGGCGGTGCGTCCGCCCGGCGAGCGAGCCGGTCTTGCCCGCGGGCTTTTTTGCTTTGGCGGGTCGCTGTGCGCACTTGTCCGCCGGCGCCAGATTAAAGCCGTGCTCGCGCTTATACCAGTCCGCCGCCTCGCCGCGATAATCGACCGGACGGTCGTCATTGAGTGCCTGAAACACGTCGTTATTGTCCATCACATCCGCTGCATAGCGGTTAAAATCATTCAGCATTTCTTTTCGCCTCCCGAATAGCGTTCGTCTTGTTTCTACTTGCATTATACGAAGCCGCGCGCGGAAAACGAATACACCGTTTGTATAGCCGGTAAAGAAGTTTCTTTACCGTTAGTATAGTTCATGGTTGAGCGGAGGGCAAGTGCTGCGGGTGTTTTGCGGCATGATGATTGCCCGAAAGAAAAACCACCGCGCGGTGGCGGCGGCGAACAAATTGCACAAAATCAAGACATATACACCCATTTGACCTTTTTTCTTCACTGCTTTCGGGCGTAAAATTGGTATTAATCATAAACACGTCTATATAAGAAATCGAAAGGACTGCACAATGTTTTTCAGTCGTTTTGCTCGTACGAATCGAGTCATGTTCGTACTTCTGTGCGCTGTCCTTTTCCTTGTGTCGGTGTTTGCTGTTCCGTCAAATGCATCCGCCGCCGGTATCGACCCGTTTATTGAAACGTCTACCGTGACAAGCGGCGCCGTAAGCGTTGCATACGGCAACGGCGTATATGTTGTTGCTGCGTTCAACAATATTTACTCGGCCAATTCGGTCTATTCCGTCACATACGACGATAACACCGCAACCAGCGGAAGCGCACCGATCGATCGTACCGGCTATCATTTTGGCTATTCCGCGACCATCCTTGACAACACAGGCGCACTTGTAAAAGACGGATATACGTTCGATGGCTGGAACACGAGAGCAGACGGCAGCGGCAGTTCGTTTTTCGGGGGCAGTTCTGCAACGATCACCGGCGATATAACGCTCTATGCACAGTGGCGGCAAAACACGGCGACAGCGACGCCCGTGCCCGGCGCTGCGATTCCTGCGACCGGAGATGGTTCGATTGTCCCCCTGCTGCTGTCGCTTTCCTTATTCGCCATAATCGGGTTTGCCATCAGCTGTGCCTGGTTTGTCCGCAAAAGGGATGGTTACAAATAACAAAACGACGGTTGTCCGTCATTTCGATCGATTTTCAATATCCATAACACTGCACACACACGCTTGCAGACATTTGGGTATGATAGTTTCGCCAAAGGGATAGCTGTTGCCCGGCGATATGGTCCAATATGCACAACGGCGGAAAAACGCTTCGCCGACGTCAGTTCCTACACTTGCGCCCTCACCATCGTCCTCGCCTGTTGCCAAGGATGTGACTGCGGCGAGCGGTGGATGGTTCGAATTAGTCCCTTCTGCTGACGTTTTCAACAAGTATGCGATTGCGTTTTCCGCCTGTTGTGCTTGGATTGTCAAGCGCAGGCATGGCGAAAATGAGCGGAGCGAAACAAGAAAGCGGTTCTTCCCGTAATTTGCGGGGGAATCGTTTTTTTGTTGGGCCGGGAAAAGGCGATATGGAAACTCTGCAAAAGTCAAGACCGCCGCCGTGGCGGTTCAAAACGAATGTATGATTCGCGTTAATAACCAGCGCCGGAATAAAGATATAAATTTGAAGGGGTGCATGCATTTTCAAGACGTTTCCCCGTTTACAACAGTCTGCATTTGTGCTTAAATAAAAAAGACAGTTCATTTCACTTACTTCTGTTTTCGAGGTATTCATTATGCATAAAATGTCTCTTCAGCGGTTTCTCGATCAAGTTTACGAAGGGTATTTGGTTGGCAAACGATACTGCTTCATCCTTGGCTCAGGCGCTTCGCGTTCGTCCGGCATCCGCACCGGCATGGAGATGATGCGCGAATGGTGGGACTATCTCTGGGAAGCGCGGCGGGGCGTTGATTATATTCGGGAATGCGCCGAGGAGTTGATTCAGGAATCCAGCACGAATGGCAATAGGTTAAAAGAAGATTATTTTGATCGGTTTTATGATAAAAAGTACAAGCTGAAAAACAGCGATTATTTCGATCTGTTCGATTTGCGCTTTGTTACGCAGCGCGACGCCGGTTATCAATGTCTGGAGCGCGAAATGGAAGGCAAAACGCCAAGTTACGGTTATTTTGCGCTGGCGACGATCCTTGCCAACACGGAAAACCGGCTGGTCATCACAACCAATTTCGATTCGCTGTCGGAGGACGCGCTGTTTATCTATACGCAGGCAAGGCCGCAAATTGTCGGGCACGAAAGCCTTGCGCAATACATGGGCGCTCATTTTCAGCGGCCGGTGATTGCAAAGGTGCATCGCGGGCTCTATTTCAACCCGCTCAACCGGCAGGAGGAAACGGGTGCGATTCAAACAGAATGGAAGGAGCCGCTCCATCAGGCGTTTGAGAAGTATATCCCGATCGTCATCGGCTACGGTGGTGGCGACAGGAGCCTGATGTCCTATCTGGAAGACGAATGCGATGATTTGGAATGCCTCTATTGGTGCGATATTTGTGATTTATCGGAAAATTCAGAACGTGCAAAACTAATTGAAAAACTTAACGGCTGTTTTATCAAAATCGCCGGTTTTGACGAATTGATGTTTGTGTTCGGGGAAAAATTCAACAAGGAAGCGCAGTTCAGCGATCCGAAGAAACGCATGCGCGATGAGACGGAAAGACGCTGTTTGCTTTATGATTATAGCTACAACATTCTTAGTGAGCAGTGCCGCCAGTTTAGAAAGCAGGGAACGGATGATGCACAGTCTTCAGGTGGCGACGCTGATCAAGCCGAACTGTCCAAGTCCATGCAAAGCTTCACAGACCGTAGCCTTGCGGAATTGGATCAGGTTCCGGCAAATCAGAGAAACGCGGAATATTATAACGAATACGGGTTACTCCTTGCAAGATCGGACCGGTATGCCGAGGCCATTGAATGCTTCGAAAAAGCAATCGAACTTGATCCAAATAACGCCGAATACTATGGTTACAAAGGTATTTCTGAAATACTGTCTTGTGACTACGAAAATGCCATCTTAACCTTTACGCATGCTATAGAATTAGATGATACTAAGACAGATTATTTTTATTCGCGAGCCGGTGCTTATTATCAATTGAAAAAATATGATAAAGCTTTGACTGATCTCAATACTTCCATCGCATTAGATCCTGATGCCGGCTATAAATACCAAATGCGAGCGGAAACAAACTATGCTTTAGAAAACACTAAAGAAATCAAAGCTGATATGCTTACAGCGATGAAGAAGGATATTGATTTATCAATTGATGTGGAAGATTCTCTTTCCCATATGCCAAACCTCCCCGCAGAAGACCGGAAAGCAATCGAGAAAGAAATCGCACGCTGCGAAAAGCAATCCTAATCACAAACGCTCCCCAACCCCCGCTCACGCGGGGGTTGGATTCGTCTTGTTCTCCTTCCCCTACTCCTTCACCTACTCTGTAAAAGTGTTTCCCGCGCCATCACCGTCTGCATTCTCCCCCTGCACCTTCGCCGCTTCGACGGCGACGATGACCCGCTCGACAAAGTCGCTTGCAAGCGCGACCGCTTCCGCGTCGATTTGACCCTCGGCGACGATGTAGCAAATCACCGACACCAGCGCGGTCGCCGCGCCGACGAGGATTTGCACAAAGTCCGCGTCCGCGCCAAGCGCAATGGCAAGGCCGGAGATTGCGCCGATGAACGCAAGCAGGAACTTGCGGCTCAGCAGGTTTTTCAGTTTTTCTTTCCAGTTCATATTTCTGTCTCCTAAATCTAATTTTTTATACTCGAACCGTTCGAGGCGTTTTTTCACCCTGCAACGGTTCTTGTTTTTTATACGCGAATCGTTCGGGGCGTTTGTCGCGCCCGGTCAATGATTCTCAATGATCGAATCGACCAGCTCTTTTTGCACCTTGCGCATTTCGCCGGTCGCGTTGCCGGTGATCGAATGCGACAACAGCGCGTTGAGCGCCTTGAAGACGATCTGGTCGGACGTTTCCCCGCGCGCCGCCGCCTTTTCAAGGCACAGGATTCGCGCGTCGTGGTCGGCAACGTCGGCTGCCATCTTCTCCGCGTCCGCCTGCTTTTCGTCCGCCAGCTTGTCCTTTCGCGCAAGCTTGTGCGCGACCAGCCGGTCGATCAGTTTGCTCAGCCCGGCGCCCAGGGCCCCGCCGCCGAACACCATCGTGAGCACTTCCACCGTGTTCATCTTTCTCCTCCGCTATTGTTTTATTGGTTCTTCGTCCGCATCTTCAGCGTCGATATTCACAACCGACCCGTCCGCGCCGATCTTGAGTTTGTGTCTGTTCAGGCTCGTTTTCAGCCCGAGCTGCAGCGCGCAGTAGCCGATGTACGGCGCAATCAGCTCGATGATGCCCGTCACGGCGACGTCCGGCTCCGGCGCGAGTCCCGCAAACACCGCGCACCAGTAGGCAACGAGGTTCAACACGCCGACCAGTTCCAGCGCGACGAACGATAGCTTGCTGAACTCGTCCAGCCGCTTTTTGCGCGTTTTCGCTTCAGTAGTGTTTTGGGTCGCCATAGCCTTGCCATGCGGACATTTTGGATTTCCGCCCTTTCACAAAATCGTAACAGCGGCGGTCGTCCATCTGCGTCAGCTGGCAGCCGTATGCGCCGCCCGCCCACTCGACAATGCGCCCCGCGCCGACGTACAAGCCGATGTGCCCGCTCTTCCACGCGAGGTCGCCGGGCGTCGGGCTTGCCGTCTCCTTGCAGTGGCTTACGTACAGCGTGTTTGCGTTTGCGTCAAAGCCCGCGCTGCGAATGCCAAGCTTGCGCCAGAGCCCGACGATCCCGCCGGAGCAGTCCGCGCCCGTGATAGCGGGGTTAGCTTGCACCGCGCGCAGCATGAATGCCTTGCGCCCGTTGTCGTAAAACTCCGGCTGACGCGCCGCGCCGGTTTCGATGCGAGATTGCGAAATCACGGTTTCGCTCAAATCCTTGTTGAATAAGTTTCCGCCGCGGATGTAGAGCGAGCGCGGGTAGTCGCCCGGTCTGTCCGGGTCGATGCAATAGTTGAGCGCCAGCAGGCAGAGCGCGCGCCGCGTTTTTGATACCCGCGCAAGGTCGATTTTCAGCGCCGCGCGGACGCCGTCTGGAATGTGCGCCGGAATCTCAATTTCGCCCGTACCCGCACCGCCGGAAGTCGTCGATTGCGCGGGAAACAGCGCCGCCCAGGTTTCGCGGCCGATCACGCCGTCGGGCGTCAATCCGTTCGCCCGCTGAAATGCTTTTGTCGCCTCGTAACTTTCTTCGCCAAAGCGCATCTTTGTCGCCGTGCGCAAAAAGCCGAGCGCGACAAGCCGCTTTTTTGCATGCAGCACGTCCGTTCCGGCGACATACCGCGTGATGTCCCGGCAAAAGCGGACGGCGTCCGTGTTTTTTGTGATGTCCGCCATAAGTAAGTCCTCATAGTTTATTTGCAAAGGCTTGTTTGAGTGCGTCCCCGCATGAACACGCTCGGCTTAAAACAGCGCTTTGCCCGCACGCCGCGCCGTTTTTGCCGCACAAAAAAGAGACCCCCGCACATCGATGCGGCTGGGTCTCTCCATACCTTTACGCTCTTATTTTAGCATGGGCATACGGGACATTGCGGGACGTGGTGCCCACAAGCGCAAACTTTTTTGCCCGGTCCGTCCGTTGCGCGCGTGACGGACGCGTCGCCTAAGTCCCGTTTGTTCATTTGCGTCCTCCCGGCGTCGGCTTGGTCCGCTTCACCGCCAGCGGCGAATAGGTTTCGTAGTTGCTCGCGTGTTTGCCCGCGTATTCTTCAAACGCGGCAAGGTGCACGCGGCCGTCTTCCGCGTTGATAAACAGGATGCGGAGGTTCAGCGTCTGCGTTTGGATGCGGATGATGTACAAATCCCTGTAGTCGGATAGTTTTTCAAAACAGTCGCCTTTGCACAAAATCGACACAGGGGTAGTGGACAGCTGTTGCAGCAGCTGCACGATTCTCTTTTTCACATACGCGCCCTCCGGCGATTTTTCAACGAAGTCGAAGAATTCCCGATAGAAATCCTCGTACACGACCACATGAAAACCGGCGAAAAAATCCTCACGTTTCACGTATTGAACGCCCCCTGACAAGCAAATTGTATCCCCCGCACATTGCATTGTCAATTCAGCCGAACCCGCCCGTCAGTCCGCTCTTCCGATGCGCAACGCGATTGCTAAAATGCGTTTGCCGCGCAAAAAAAGACCCGCTCGTAATGAGGGGGTCTTGGGGGGGTGGTGGAGTACGAAGAGAAAGTTAATCCTCCCGTTCGTCTTCTTTCGTGGCTTCTTGCTCGGTTTCTGCATCAGCAAGGTTTTTGCTGTACGAAAACACATTAATCATTGGTAAGACGATGGAGCCGTCAACCAATGTTTGTGGTGTGACAGACAAAACAAACGCCCGAGCGATACTATACAACGTCGTTATACCATTAATCTCCAGCATCTTTGTAAAAGTGTCTTCGCCAGTTTCAGCTCCGCACTCGAAACAACCTTCGATTCCCAGATTTAGCCTATACTCTTTCTGACCATCTAGAACCTCAACATCAATATACAAGGATACTACGCCGTGAGACTTACCATCTTCATCTTGTACTACTTCATTTACTTCATGCGACAAATCAAGTTTTCTCTCAGCGTTTTGATCATTATCAAAAAGAATAAAATCGTTTATAATATTTAGTTTTGTAATCCTGCTCCCAATAATTTGGAATTCAGACAAGCATTCATTTATATCCAATGCCATTCACCTCAAATTTCACTCATGCTGACTTCTTTAGCCAATGATCATAAGAAACTATGTCATTGTTGTTTATACGCTCCGTTTTATCCTTTGAAAGTCCACTCCAAGAATTATTGCGGCTTGCCTGCATATAGTCGGCTTCTTTTGTTAAACTCACATCAAAAATCAGCGAAAGCTTTTCGGAAATTTCGCTGATTGCGGCAATTGTAAAATTGCATTCACCGCTTTCCCATTTGGATACCATCGCCTGTGAAACACCCATGTACCGAGCAAATGTAGTTTGATTCATACCGAGTTCGCACCTTTTAATCAATATTGCCGATGCTATTTTGCCTTTGATGATGCCCGCTTGTACGTCCTTTCTGCTTAATCCTTCTGTTATGTGAGCGATAAATTCTTTACCCATGTCTCGCTTACTCATTTGTTCCCTCCTGATTATATCGATTTTAGTCGCTTCTCCGCCAGTGGTGCATACTTTGAATAGTCTGTTGAACGCTTACCCGCAATTTCTTCAAAAGCTACTAAAAACATTTCTCCATTTTCTCTTTTAGCAAATAGCATTCTAAGATTTAAATTCTTGGTCTGGATTCGCATTGCATATAAGTCTTTATATTCCTTTAATTTCTCAAAATGATTGCTTTTGCATAAATAGTGTATGGGTGTCGTCGACAATTGCTGTAGTAATGGAATCATCTTTTTATAAATGCGTTCCCTGTCAGCAGATTTGTCAACAATGCCAGAGAATTCTTCATAGAATTCTTCAGTCGCATGAACATTGAAATTCATAAAGAAATCTCTATTCCTCAAACACTGCTCACCCCCTGCTAGTTCTTGAATTATATAACCTTTAAGTTATATTGTCAATTTTTGTTACATATTTTCCCCACCCTCTTGCACTGCCGCTCGCAATAGTGCGTCCGCTTGGCGACTTCCGCCCAGGGCAAACCGTCGCAATAGCGCAAACGCAGGATTTGTTCGTGGTGCGGCGGGAGTTTTGTAAGCGCCGTGTCCAGCGAGCAAAGCCGCTTTTCCAGCGCGATCACCTCCGCCGTCAGCTTGCGCTCCAGCTCGTCCAGCTCGGCGACATATTCCGCAAGGCGGTCGCGCGTCGGGTCGTGCGTCTGCCGCTCGGTCAGCTGGCGGCTGGTGCACTCGGCGCAGGAGCGCAGCCGGGCGATGCGCTCGCAAAGCGCTTCTATTCTTATTTTCTTTCTCCGCGCGTCCTGCAATTCATTCATCATGTGCTCGTTCATTGTGCGTTCCCGCGCGCTGTTTTGTGTCGTCGTCATCGTTTTCACTCCGTATCAATATAAAAAATTCAAAACCTGTGTCGGCTGAGGCAAACCCCGCATGTTCGCCCGCCGATGATGCAGGCGGTGGATGCACCGGCACGATTTCCGCGTCGTCCGGCCAAACCCGCCCGTGTGTGTTCATTCTTCGTCCGGTATTGTCTTAATCAGGCCTTCCGGCAGCACAAACGGCGTCGCGCACTGCTCGCTGTCCTGCTCCGGCGCGTGCTTTTGCGGCAGGGCCGCCGTATACCCGCCGCGCATGACGGCCTGAATGTCCTTTGGTATCAGCGCGCGCGTGCGCTGCTGTTCCTGCGCCGTTTTGTATGCGCGCAAAAACACGTCCATAATCCGCGGCAGCTCCTTTTGATCCGCCATACCCCACTGCCGAAGCTGGGACATCCCGCCGATTGCGCGCTGAATCGTCTCCGGCAATTGCAAAAATTCCTCCCGCGTGTTGCAGTTGGACATTGCGCTTTTTGCGATGCGCCAAGCCTCGGGGCCCGTCAGTTCCGGCTCGCGGCGCATATTTGCAATCATGCCCTTGACCGCGCCGATGGACGGCGGAAAGCCTTTTTCGTCGGTTGCAATCAGGGCTTTCAGCGCGGCGCTGACCTGTTCAAACGGCTCCTCAGGGAACATGTCGCCCCAAAGCAATGCAAGGTCGTTGTTGTCGCCTGCGCTCTTATTTTTGTATTGCGCGGGGTAAGCAAGCCGCAGGATCGAAAGTATTTGCAGTGTCTCTTGTTTATCCATTCTTCGCCATTTCCTCCATCAGCATTCGTTTAAACGGATTTTCCGTGTCAAAGGCTTCCGCCTTCTCTTTCTCGGCTTCACGTCCCGCCCAGGTGCGCACGGCCGCCTGCCAGTTCTTCATGGGCGAACTCCCGATGCGCCAACCCTTAGCCTCGTAGAAGTCGTAGAAGCGCTGTGCGTCGATCTTGTATCCGTTCTCTAAGCAATATGTTTTTATCTCTCCAAGGGTGGGACATAGAGAGCGGCGCGGCTTGTCCGCGCAGGGTGCGACAGCACCCTCTCTCTCTTTTCCCAACGGGAAAGAGAGAGCATTCTCTTTTTCTTTTTCTTTCGCATTGAGTTTCTCTTTTTCATTCATATTCGCTTTTCCATTTGCTTTTGCTTTTCCATTTACATTCCCTTTCTCTTTCTCTTTAGGTTTCTCAACTGCAAAACCATTGGTTTTTATTTTTTCGTCATTTGCAAAACCACTGGTTTTCGTTTCGTCGCCGTTTGCAAAACCACTGGTTTTCGTTTTGGTAACCTTTGGTTTTTTCCGCGCGTCCGTTTGGTCTTCGCGGTTCGGTCTGCCGCCTTTTGTTCCTGCGTCGCGCCGCCGCGCATTCGCGTCAATCTGCGGCTTCACCAGCGCAAAGACCGCACAGGCAATTTTGTTGCCGCCGAAATCCGGCTCCGCATCGTCCAACGCATAGTCTGCAATCGCGTTGTAAAGCAGCAGCTTCGTTTTGTCCGGAAGTTCTTTTATCGCTTCTTGAAACGATGCGTAAAAGATGAATCCATCCTTCATATATGTCTCCTTTTCTTAATTTGTAAGGACGTTGTTTGTCCCTCCCCTTTATGCTAACCCCAAAAAGTCGAAAGCTGCTCTTATAATTGCATTCCCATAATTTTCACGCATGCGTTTTGTGCAAAATTGCGCGTCGCCGTGCGGAAAAATCGTGTTTACTTACCTGCGCTTGTTCCCGCTTTTCGCACCGCAAAAACACCCGCACAAAACCACACCGTAATTGTATTTGCAGGCATAGTACGGTAAAATAACTATATAAGCAGCGTGCGCGCAACGCATATTGCCGCGCCGCACATGCTTTCCTTAATCGGCTCAAGTTGACCATGCAAAACCGAATTTTTTTATCTGTACAGCACGCACAACCGGTACGATCATAAAACAAAATAAAAATTGTGGGGGGTTCTTTTATGTATTGCACAAACTGCGGCACACAGCACAACGGTCAGTTTTGCCCGAACTGCGGCGCACCGGCCAAAAAACCGGCGGCCGCGCCGGAGCCCGTTCAACCCCCGACTCAGCCGGACTTCCCGCCGGAACCGAACCAACCGCAAAAGCGCGGCGGCATCACCAACCAGTGGTGGTTCTGGGTGCTGGTCGCCGTCACCGCGGCCGCGCTGCTCTATACGGTTATGCCGACGTCCGCTTCCAGCAAAAAGAAAAGCGTGACCGACACGACCATCGAGAGCGTGATCGAAGCCGCACAGGAAGCGTCCGGGGACGTTGCAAAGGTCGATCCGTCCGCGCTGGAGTCAATCGGCGCCGCCGTTTCGGAAGAGACCGCCACGGAAGGACAGTCTTACGCCGAGGACGTTTTCGGCGCGGGTGGAGACAAGGTCACCGTAAAAGAACAGGTGCTCATGGATCAGGACGGCGTAAAGGTCACGCTTCTGTCGATTGGTTTTGACGGCTGGTGGGGGCCGGAGCTTTCGCTGCTGATTGAGAACAACACAAGCAAGTCCGTCACCGTGCAGGCGATGAGCATGTCGGTCAACGGCGCAATGATAGACGGCTTTTTCTCCTGTGACGTTGCCGCCGGCAAAAAGGCGAACGATGTGATCACGCTGTCGGAAACCGAGCTTGAAATGGCCGGAATCTACGTCATCACCGACATTGAGTTTTACTTTAACGTCTACGATTCGGACTCCTGGGATACGCTGTTCGACACGGACACGATCACAATTGAAACCAACGCGACGGGCTCATTTGTGCAGTCGTTCGACACGATCGGCGCCGTCATTCTGGATCAGGACGGCATCCGCGTAACGGTTCAGAGTCTGGAAACCGAGGAGAGCCTCTGGGGTGCGGATATCAATGTGTTTGTGGAAAACAACAGCGGGCAAAACGTGTATGTGCAGATGGGCGGCGTTTCGGTCAACGGGTTTATGATGGATCCGTACTTCTCCTGCGAGCTGCAGGACGGCAAAGTCGCCTACGACCAGATTTCATTCATGCAGAGCGATCTGGATGAAAACAACATCACGGAAATCGAGACGGTCGAGTTCTACTTCCATGTGTTCGATTTTGACAGCTGGAACCCGATTTTCGACTCCGAAACCATCACTTTGAATTTCCCGATGTAAGGGTTGTTTAAAAACCGAATAGATAAACACAAGCAGGCGCCCGGAAACGGGCGCCTGTGGTGGTGTATTTACATATGCTTTTGCGCATCGCAGTTTGTGAAAACGCGTTGTGCTATTTTGCTACAGCATACGCCAGTGACAATCAAGCGATACAATGGTAAAGTATATGGTAATAAGTGAAACAAGACTGCTTATAATCAAAATACAATTTAAAGATCGTATCTTAGGGAGGAAATCATGGCCGGTTCAAACGTTGCGTTCAAGTGTACCTATTGCGATGGTGGTCAATGTGCTGATCATATTGGATTTTCCGGTGTTTGCAGTGAAGAGACAATTCGTTACAACATAAAAGTAAAAAATCACGTCTGGTGTTGCGAATCCGATTGCGATTGCTGGAAATACTATAATGGTAAGAAATTATATGCAAGGGTTGCAAAAGTTCCTTGCTATGAGAGCAGATTGCTTGAAAATTGGGTGATGTGTTCCGGAATATACCACAACGGCGACCGTCGCGATCAACCGATTCCGATGCATCAAGCACGTAAAAACAGCCTTTGTGTCCTTACAACGCGTGAACCCAGAAAATCGGAGCGCGAGCGCATCATTTTCGGTGTCTTTTTGATTGGCAAGTTTGAACCGGCGACCACCGCTGAGTCGGCCATCGTAACCGCAGATGCTGCCTATAAAATTGTGTTAACACCCGATGAGGCGCAGGAAATGAAATTTTGGAAATTTCATGCCAACGAAAATTCGCCGTCCGTCGCCCGATGGAACACGGGGTTGTTCCGCTATTTGACTTTCGAAGTTTCCGCGCAAATTCTCAGGGCAATTGTCGACGTCAAGAAAAAAACGGGCAACGCGAAATCAGCGCAGAATTTTTTCAATCACTTTTGCGAAATTCACGGCATCGATCAGTCCAAACTGCCCGAACCGAATGGAGCAATAAAAGAATAAGAAGGCCTACAGCGCAAGCCTCCAGATGACAGCATTCCAGATGTAACTCTACTCAATCACGCTTTCCCCACCCCTATGCTATACTGATTTATATACCACAAACCGGAGGGACACGCGATGAAACGGCTTATTTGTATTCTGATGCTATCGACAATGCTGTTCGGCTGCGCGGCAAACGTTCCGGCCGAAACGGAAGCAGCAACCGAACGCAAGCAGGCGCCCGGAAACGGGCGCCTGTTGTGTGTGTTGCACGGGCGGAACGCATTCGTGCGCTGCAAATGAAAAACTTGGCATATATTTTTTTGTATTATTTACAATTGTTTTCGGTTTTTGTGATATTATAATCAAAAGTCAAATATTTGTAAAAGGGCAGGTGCGTCACAATTACAGCCGGCCCCACACCAGGAGGAATAAGCAATGTATTTAGATCCCGGTATTGGTAGTATGATTATCCAAATCATCGTGGCGTCACTGGCGACGGTCGGCGCGGCGTTGATCGTTATGCGAAACAAACTGTCCGTTTGGTTTAAAAAAGGTCCCAAGTCTGCCGACGCGTCCGAAGGCGACGTGGCGGAAGCCGTTGTGCAAGACGACGCCGAACAGGAGCAAAAGGAAACCGAAAAATGAGCGACACACAGCGTGAGTTCAGTTCTTTTCGCGACCCCAGCGGCACCGTATTTCAGCGTGAGGGAACTTTGTTTCGTCAGGTCAACACCTGCTATCAAAAGCAGTACGATGCGCTTATGCAATCCGGTTTATACGGCGAACTGACGAAGGCGGGCGATCTGATTTCGCACACGGAAGTGGACGAAGCGCCGCTGTCGGGAGAAATGTATCGCATGATACGCCCGCAGCGCGTCGCAATGATTTCATATCCATACGAGTGGTCGTTCGGCATGCTCAAAGACGCCGCAATCGCAACGTTGCGCGTGCATCGCGCCGCTCTGGATAAAGGCATGATCCTAAAGGACGCAAGCGCCTACAATATCCAGTTTGTGGAAGGCCGCGCGACTTTGATCGACACGCTGTCGTTCGATTTTTACGCGGAAGGCCAGCCCTGGATTGCTTACGGACAATTCTGCAGGCACTTCCTCGCTCCGCTGCTTTTAATGGCGAACGTCGATATCCGTTTGAATCTGTTGCTGCGCGATTGGATCGACGGAATCCCCCTTGACCTCGCGGCAAAATTGCTCGGCGGAAAAGGCGGCCTGTTTGCAAAGCAGCATATCGCATGGCATGCAAAAGCCGTTCAAAAGCACGACGAGGACGGCAAAAAGCAAACTTCGTCGCGCACCGTAAAGCTGCCGCTTGCGTCGCAAATCGCGATGATTGAAAGCATGATGCGCGGCGTCGAACGGCTCAGCCTTGCAAACGTGCAAACCGAGTGGGGCGATTATTACGAAAACACAAATTATTCGGAGCAGGCGGCGGCAAAAAAGCAATCGCTCGTTTCGGAATTTTTAGAGCAGTGCGCGCCAAAAACGGCGTGGGACGTCGGCGCAAACGACGGACGATTTTCGCGGCTGGCGCTGGAATGCGGCGCATCCGTCGTGGCGCTCGATGTCGATCCGCTTGCAGTAGAGAGCGGTTACCTTTGGGTCAAGCGCGCTAAAAAGCCGCTGCTTCCGCTATTGTGCGACCTTACGAATCCAAGCCCGGCAATCGGCTTTGCCTGCGCCGAGCGAACGTCGATCTTCGATCGCCAAAAGCCGGATTGCATCCTTGCGCTGGCGGTCATCCACCATCTTGCCATTTCCAATAACCTGCCGCTGCCGATGATCGCCGCCTGGCTGGCTTCCATGACGGACACGCTCATCATCGAGTTTGTGCCAAAGGCGGACTCTCAGGTTGCGCTTCTGCTGAAAACGCGGGACGATATCTTCCCCGAATACACGGAAGACGGGTTTGAGGCGGCATTCTCCGCGTATTTCTCTATTGCGCGCAAGGAGCCGGTTTCGGACTCCGAGCGGACGCTGTATTTGTTAAAGAAACGTATCCCACAGGATTAAAGAGGATTTTTTTATTATGACAAAACGCATTCGGGCGTCCTTGTTCGCAATCGGCGTCCTGTTTCCTTTACCCGTTATCCTCCATTTTTATGCGCAGAACTACGCACTTGTCCCGTTCAAAGGATTTTTGCTGTATTGCGCGTTTCTGGTGGTTGTTTCCGCTCTCGTTTATCTGTTCGGTCGCCTTGTCTTTCAATCCAGCTATTCCGCAATTCTCATCAGCGCTATTTTTTGGGTTTTCGTTTTCAGTGTAAAATCCGTCGGTATCGACAACCTGCAAGTTGTGTTGTCGAACCTGCTTGGTTTTCATCTTGCGCGCACGTATGTCATTGCGGCTATAGGCGCTTTCGCTTTGATCCTGTTTTTCATCGCGGGCATGCTGACGCGCAAAATCAAAGCCGGCGGATACATTTTTACAGTTCTGCTGTCGGTTATTTTCGGCGTCTTGCTGTTGCTCAACATCGTCTCGGTCGCCACGCAGCTGATCAAGGGAGGCGAATCCGCAGTACCGGACGCCGATTTGCAAACAACGCTGGGCTTGACGGAGCCGTCGTCCGATTCCGATGTGTATCTGCATGACTTTGCAACCAGCGACGATACGCCGTCGCCCAACGTATACTGGTTCCATTGCGATACGATGACTAACTTTGCCGCGTTTGAGAAATACTTTGGCGACGATCAGGCGGAGTTTTTAAGCGCGCTGGAGAGCCGCGGGTTTTATGTCAATACGGACGCAATGCTCCCCTATAAGCAAATCACATGTTCTTCGGTTCCGTCGTTGATGTGCCCGCATTTTTACGACAATTATCTGAAAGATGTGTTGAGCACCGGCGATTATGCGGACGATCCGTCCGTTCTGATGTCGTCTGCGGCGCTGCGAACCGCGCGGGACAACAACGAGTTGTTTTATGCCTTTGAGGCAAAAGGCTATTCCACCGCGGTGCTGAGCGGCTATCCGGGAATTTTCAATCTCGATTCCGATCTGTACCTGTGCAGTAATTATATCAATCTCAAGTACAACTCCGGGTTGAACGGCGTATATGTTTTCAATCACTCTGAAGATGAACAGCAGGATGCATCCGTCAATTATTTTGAAATTCTGTCCGAGCAGATCTACGACCGCAGCCAGCTGGAAGCCTTCCTCATTAAGTTTACATATCCCCTTTACTTCGCGCTGGATCAGATTGGATACGACACGATCTACGACCTGTCGGATAACGACTATTACCTGCTTCAGCGGGAGATTACGGACGACGAGATTGCAGCGCTTGGACTCCGCACAGACAACAGGCCGTTCGATTTGGATGTGGGCAATGAATTTTACTATTTGCTGGAGAATGTTTCCAGTCCGCAGTTTTCAATCATCATGTTCAACATGGCGCATATGCGCTACGATTATGACGCGGACGGAAATTTGCTGGACGTCGCAACCTCCGATATGCACATGTATGGCGGCACCCATCTCTATTCCACGAAGACGCTGCTCGCCATGGTCGACCAAATCCTCGCGCAAGACCCCGACGCGGTCATCGTGCTGCAGGGTGATCACGGGCCTCACGACGGGGACGAAGATTTCTTCGATCCCGATAACTTTGATGCGGAGCAGGCGGAGCTGCAAGCCAGCGTCCTCAGTGCGGTCCGCATTCCGGAGCAATACCAAAGCGGCGATGAAACAAGCATACTCGACAACACGCTCAATATATCAAGATATCTTGTCAATTCGTTCGTCGGTTACAATTACGCATATATCGACGATTGAAGCGATGCGCGCATCAAAGCTCCCGTTGTTTCGGGGGCTTTTTTTGTTGTGGTTTCGCTTCTTTTCCCATCCCCCGCTCTTTGCTCAATCGCGCTTTCCCCACCCCTATGCTATACTGATTTATATACCACAAACCGGAGGGACACGCGATGAAACGGCTTATTTGTATTCTGATGCTATCGGCAATGCTGTTCGGCTGCGCGGCAAACGTTCCGGCCGAAACGGAAACAACAACCGAACCCGACGCGCCCGCAACGCAAACCGCGGCCGTCGAGCTGGACGCGGTCAGCGCCGCAACACTGGCGCGCTACCGCGAAGGCGAACTGCAGGAATTTGAAGGAACCCGCCTCGACCCGGCGGTCGGCCCGCGGGACAATTCCATCGCGGGCGTGCAAAATGTGGACATGACGACCTATCGGCTCACCGTCGACGGTCTGGCCGACGCACCCGCGGAGTACACCTATGAAGACGTGCTCGCCATGGAAAGCGAACAGCGGCTGATCACGCTCTACTGCGTGGAGGGCTGGGACGCGACCATCCTCTGGGAAGGCGTTTTGATGCGCACACTGCTGGAGTCCGTCAGTCCGCAAGCGGACGCGAACACCGTGATTTTCCACGCGACCGACGGCTACACGACCTCGCTTCCGCTGTCGGAAATCCTCGAAAACGACCTGATGCTTGGATACAACGCAAACGGCATCGCGCTGCCACCGGAGATGGGCTATCCGTTCATCTTCGTCGCCGAGGACAAGTGGGGTTATAAGTGGGCGCGCTGGGTCAACGAAATCGAGCTTTCCAACGACGCAAGCTACAAGGGCTACTGGGAAGGCTTCGGCTACAGCAACGGCGCGGATCTGGACGAAAGTTTCTTCGACTAAATGCTCACGAATTATGAAAAAGCGCGTTGCGTGAAAAGCGTATCGCGCTTTTTATATGCCCGCCTTGACAAACGCCCCGACGGATCATAAGATAGGAACAATATTATGATTGAATAAGTATTCATCAATGTTGTTCAATATGGATGCAGGACGTTGGGGCAAATGGAAACAAATCGCAAAGGCACATATCTTCGCGCGCTGAAGGCGGCGTTCCCAAACACCATACCCGTGCTGACGGGCTTTTTGGTACTGGGCATGGCATACGGCGTGCTGATGCAGCAAAAAGGCTATGGCGTGCAGTGGTCGGTGCTCATGAGTGCGGTCGCGTTCTGCGGCAGCATGCAGTTTGTGGCGATCACGCTGCTGACGACAGCCTTTCACCCGGTGCAGGCGCTGCTGCTGAGCGTCATGGTCAACGCGCGGCATCTGTTTTACGGCCTGTCCATGCTGGATAAATATAAAGGCGCGGGTAAAATCAAAGGCTTTTTAATCTACACACTCTGCGATGAAACGTTCTCCATCGTCTCGTCCGTCAATCCGCCGGACGGCGTTGAGCGCACGCCGTTTTACTTCTTCATCTCGTTTTTGCACTATCTTTACTGGATCACGGGCACGTTCTTAGGCGGCCTGCTCGGCAACTTTATCAAGTTCAGCACGCAAGGCCTCGACTTTGTGCTCACCGCGCTGTTCGTCGTGCTGTTTATGGAGCAGATGAAGCAGCCGGAGAATCGCGCCTTCGGGCTGATCGGCATCGTCGGCACGGTGATCGGACTGTTCGTGTTCGGCGCGGACAATGTCGTGCTGCCGTCCATGGCGATCATCCTGACCACACTGCTTGCGGGGAGGAAACGGTTATGGAACTGACCCTGACTCCCGTACAGATCGTCATCACGATCCTTGCCGTCACGCTCGGCGCAATGATCACGCGCTTCACGCCGTTTTTGCTCTTTCCGGAGCATAAGAAACCGCCGGAGGTCGTCACCTATCTCGGCCGCGTGCTCCCGCCCGCCATGATGGGCTTGCTGGTCACGTTTTGCCTGCGCAATATCTCTCTTGTGGAATCGCCCCACGGCCTGCCGGAGCTCATCGGCATCCTCGTGATCGTCGTCGTGCACAAGTGGCGAAACAACGTGCTGTTAAGCATCGGCGTCGGCACGTTTGTGTATATGTTTCTCGTGCAGGCGGTGTTTGTGTGATATGCCGCAAAGCTACATTTCAAGTCAACAAAACCCGCCGTCTGGCGGGTTTTTATTTGCGTTATGCTTGTCAGCGTCATCTTACGCTCCTGCCTTATGGTATCCCGTCGTCCGCAACATCGCGGGCAATCACGCCATAGACAAAGCGCTGCATCTTTCTGTGCGTGGCGATATTCGATAGAACCGCAATCACGCACAAAATCACAAGGTATTGATACGAAAAATACGTCCACTTTTGAAAAATCGCGATCGATAACAAATACAGCACGATGAACATGACCGTCGCTACGAACATGTCCCTGCAAAGCAGGTATTCTTTCTGCGCCTGAACGATCGGAGCCTTCTCTTGATAATCGTAGTATATCTTGTACCACTCTTTGTTTTCATATTCCTGCCGCTCTTTCTTGTCGCGCGGCAGGTTATCGATGATGGTCTTGTATTTTTCAATCGCGTCCTGCGTGGTGAACCGGTCGTCAATGCACTTTCCTGCGCTGATTTTGCTGAATATGACGTAACCCGTCCTCGGTATCACAAAAAGCCCCGTCAGTTTGTTCTTCAGGCGGCTGCCGATCACCGAATCCAGAATAAAGACAAGCAGCGAAATAACGCCTGCGAGCGCGGCGTCTTTGAAGAGGTCAACCACAATAGTAAATAGCGTTTTTTCTTGTGCCTCCGGCATAGGGTTTAGTGTGCCGGTGCAAAGCAAAAGGAAAAGGAGCACATATGCAAGAAGAAGGTGTTGCATATCTTTACGATATTCGTTCATTTTCATCTACCTCCCGAATGTTGCAGTAAAAATTGAAATATAGCCAGTATTTTCTCACTCTTTTCAAGCGAGCTCCATTTCGCCGGGGTGTATTTTTACGCAATGTCAACGTTTCGAGATTTGTAGTTCCGCTTGCATCCTCCTTTCATTTTTTTGCACACATGTCCTGCTGTTTTTTCAATATGCCGCCGTCCGTTCGGGCGGACACACTCAAACATTATATATTATACAACCTGTTTTAGTGTTTCGCAATTATACATGCCTTTTCCGTGTTGATATGACTTAAATTGTTTGATACAATCATTAACAGTGTACGATTCTTAACTTGCAAATCTATGAAACGAGGGAAAACATGAATCAAAGAGATTATAACAAAGCTGTTAAAGACACCATTTCTTGCACCAATATCAAACGGAAAGCCAAAAACGCAATCCTTCAACTTCATTCTACCAAAGCAGATGATGCGGAGGACATGCTAATTCTATTAACAGGTGAATTAAGTCAATATCTGCAACAAGGCGCAGCTGCCGATATTTTTGACGAGTTTAGTTGGGATTGTCATCTTGCCAATGTCAAGTTATTGGCACTTTTGCAAGACGTAGAACTCATTGATAAATTGTTTACCTATACCCCTAAAAATGTAGTAGTAAACAATATCGAGCATGTTGCAGAAAGATTTGCCGGAATACGGCTAGCAATTCTAAACAGCTACAACAGCGATATCATAATTGGAAAGTCGCTTCAATACTTAACGCACAAAAACATGTTTGTCAGCAGGCTCGCAGTCAGTATACTACTTCGCAAAGAAGTGGATCAAAAGTGGGAAAACGAAGTTATACATATTGCCAATGGAATGCTGGGTGAAATCAATAAGCCTTTGGGTTTTTTGAATGATAATGTGCTTTATAATTTATCATTGCATTCCACGCTGCAAGTTCACAGCCCGATAGATTTGTTAATCAGTTTGATGAAACAGTTCAACACGGATCAATCCAACGCTATGCTCCAAAAAATAAGCAGCACGGGATATGACGTGGAGAAGGTTCATCTGCTGGCATGTCAGGACGAAGAATCAAGCGTATCGAGCAAAGAAGATGCTGAATCCATTCAGTCTGAAGCCGTCGAAAATTTCATAGCGGGCCGTGCATATAGTATTCCTATTAAAATTGATAGTGAACCGGTGATAGCTCAAACCATCATGAATATGATCGGATACTCTGGATCGGAGCATAAAGACAGGTATTTGAATGCTCTTACTTATGTAGTAAACACAGGATATGCAATTGAACGAATAATTGAACAGTTGGCAAACGCCGGCAAGAAGGAAACAAGAATATTAATCGAGGCAATCGGTGCAATAGATGACAAACGCGGAATCGAGGCTGTTAAAAACCACGTCAATCTAAAGAAATACCAAAATGAGGTATTCTTAACGTTAGCAAGGTTGAACGATCCGGCCATGGTGGCGACCTACACTGAAATGTTTAACTCTAAAAAGGGAAAGGATCGAAGTCTGGCGGTTGAATGCCTGTGCCTGATGCAAGATGACACGATCAAAGATTTCCTGTTAAAAATATTCGGGGATCAAAACATTGACTTGCAAGGCAAAATACTCTTAAGCCTGGCAAAGTACAACGATGAAACCGGCCTAAATCTTATGAAAGCTCAATTGAGCAATAAGAAACTATATCCATATGCTCTGGCTGCTTTGTTGAAGCGGGGCGATGATGAAGCCATAGATAGGATTTATGATGATATGGCATTTTTATCCAGTCCCATATTCTGTGAGGAGGCACTCGTTGTTTATCTGGCGAGCAGTACTAACAAAAAAGTAATTAGAATTCTAATGCAGCTTCTGCTATCGGATTTGCCCGGCGGGACAAAGGCAATTGCCTCGCTGCATTTAAACAATATGTTTGTGAATAATCCTCCCCCGGAATTCGTAACAGAATTAAAGGAATGCGCATCCGACCCCTCTCCCCTTATTAGGAAAATTTCGCTCATGCTCATGGGGCATTTAACCCATGATCCTCAAGTTCTAAACATCTTTACCCAAGCACTCGACGACCAGTATTATGTGGCGGAAACCGCAGTAACAAGATTGACTGACTTGTTGAAGGCCGGGCAGACATTGCCCGATGAAGCAACCAGAAAACTCATAAAGAGCTTAAGTCATCCTTCTATGCATGTCCGATTGACTGCTGTAAATGCCGCTCAGTATCTGGGAAGCGGCGAAAATGTCGAAAAATTGCTAAAAGGCATGCTAACAGACAGATGCGATTTGATACGGTGTTCGGCTAAGGCGATTATCGAAACGATGAAGGATGAAAAGAAGCAATGCACAGGCTTAAAACTGACACAAACTGCAAGCGGGAAATATCCTAACGCCGCATATGGTGCCGTCGGTCCCGATGACTTGGATAGCGGCGGGATCGTCAACAGAGAAAAAGTAAACCAACATGCTGAAAGCAGCTTGATTCATCCCATAGAAAAATCCGTCGCTTTGGAAATACTGCACGCATATCTTCCTGACGGCGTTCATGCTGATGAAACAACAATGCTGGATATGGGCATCTGGAAGTTTGCCAAGGAATTAACAGAGTCTGGCAGCCCTGATTATGAGGTTTTCCATCTTGGGATAGACGGAAACAACCAGACAAACTTTGTATTTCTAATGCAGAAAGTTAATACGCAAAACTGTTGCTTCATTGCGGCAAAATGTATAGACGGTGCGTTTGTATATGCATATATGAACTTAGCGGAAGCAAAACAATTTGTTTTAAAGTTGAACGGGTAGTGGAAACAGTATTGTCGAAACTTTCGTAAATGTCTCAATTGTCGAATAACACCGTCAAAAAACCCGCCGTCTGGCGGGTTTTTATTTGCGCTGCGATGATCAGCGCCGTTTTCTATTCCAAACATAACTTGCCGCAAACAGCAATCCAAGGCTCGACAGCATCGCCACCACCAGCGGCATGATAGAGCGTGTATCGCCGGTCACGGGGATATCCGCGCTTGGCACGGGCGTTGGCGTCACGTTTGGCGTCGGCGTCGGCACCGGCGGCTGCGTATGCAGCACCAGATAGGTGTCGTGGCTCGTGTCGGCCGCGCCGTAATGGTCCGCGCCTTTGACCACATACATCGAAGTATGTGTAAAACTGCTCTCGTAACCGGCGGCGTCGATTGTTTGATAGTTCGTTCCCCCAAGGGTAATCGACGCGGGACGCACGACGTCTCGCCCCGCAAACGTGTCGCCTGTGCTTGTATCCAGCAAAAAGCTGTTGGCGGACGGCGCACCGATCAGGCTGACGACTTTCGCGTTTGCATTGGTTCCGTCTCCCCATAAAAAGATTTCGTTGTCAATCTCAAAATCCGCTGCGTTCAGGTTCAGCGCCGTCCCGCCGTGGAAGATTGCCGCACCGACGTCGCTCACGCTGTTGTTCACGATCTTTCCTCCGAGGAGGTTTGCAACTTCGCGCCCGGTCCCTGTAAACGTAGGCATGTACAATCCGCCGCCCCTCAACGCAGAATTGCTGGATATTTCCGAATCTCCAGCCATCGTGATGGTTCCCGCCACGATAAAACATCCGCCGCCATTGCCAGCCGCCATGTTGTGCGAAATTTTTGACTGATCGCTCATCGTCAGCGAAGAGTAGGACGTCGCATCGCCGGTGTTGGAGCTGATGTAGACCCCGCCGGCAGTATTCGTCGATTGATTGTAGGATACCGAGGACGAATCATGCATCTGCATGGTTGCGTAGGTGTAGGCAAGCACACCGCCGGCGTAGTACCCCTGATTGTGTTCAATCAGCGAAGTGCCGTACATATTCAAGTTGGAAGCGCGAATTGTAACCGCGCCATACGTGTTGTTGATGTTTCCCTCGATTCTTGCGCCGTCGTACATATTGAACGTTCCGGCAACCGCCGTGCTGTCGGAGCGCATGAACACCGCCGCGCCGCAGTTGCTGTTGGTGTCCTTCGCATAGCAGCCGCGGATCACGCCGTCATACATATTGAAGGTCCCGCCGTTATTCATGCAGACCCCGGCGGCATAGTTTCCGCCGACGTTGTTGGTCGACCCCGTCATGTTTTCAATCACCGCGCCGCCGCGCATATTGATGTTTGAGCTCCAAAGATTGACCGCAGCGCCAAATGCCACGGAAGGGCTTGTTGTAAGCAATGAATCCGCATTTCGCAAAACCGATCCCGCCTCAAGATTCAGGGTCGAACCGTTCAGGCCGCTGATCATCGTTTGTCTGTCCACAGTCAGGGCGCTGTTTGTGCGCGTTTGCGCCGCAGCTGCACTCGGCGTCGTATTACTCCATACAGCGCCGCCGTCGATAATAACATTTTGCAGCGTTAGGCTGGCCGAAGAACCGTTTAGCGCAAACATCTCAATTGAGCTCGCACGCGAAATGACAAGCCCGCTCGTTTCGCCGACGATTGTAATGTTTTTTGTAACAACAACCACCGAGCCGAGTACGGTGTCCTTTATTAAATGAATCGTGTCGCCGTCGCTTGCAAACGTTACCGCTTCGTTGATGCTGTCGAAATAATCCGTTCCAATGAAGCAAACCGAGGTTGCCGTCTGCGGTCCCGCCGCCAAGCCAGTGCGGAGCGGCACAAAACAGAGCAACAGCGCAAGGCATATTGTAACGGTGCGCAAAATTCTTTTCTCCAAAGTCTACGTCCTCCCCCTAATATCCGTCAATCCTATCCCGTATCGACCATTTGCGTTTTCTTTCTGTCAATTATTGAGTTTTTAAGGCGTTGTTCGATTTTTATTCCTGCTCAACGGGCTTGCCCGCTCGAAGAAATGTGCCTATGGATACACACATATATTATGGGCGCATTTCACGCCATTATTTCAAGGCCATATGGCATATTATTGTACATTGTTACGCCTAGGGGCTGTATGCGGAAACGCCATCCCCGCAAGGATGGCAAAGCTTTTTTTGTGTGTTGGTCCGTCTTGTCATCGCGCGCATTCACCGTATGCCTCCGCAAACGATTTTTTGTTATGTTGCATCCGGTGATTGGTTCTTGTTACACCGTCACTTTTATCGTGCTTATTTGTCAAATTATGTTGTGGTGCGTAGCATAATCATGCTAAAATTATGTAAATCTATTAAGAAAGCCACCTATAATCGGATGAATCACAGAATCAAAGCGGTTTTTCTTTTTGCGCTGGTCATACTGCTAACCGGCGTTTTTATTGCCGCAATTCAATATGAGTCCGATTCGTCCGCACCGCTAAACGTACTTTCGCAGCAGGCGTATGATGCGATCGTGTCGAATGAAACAAAAATCGACCGGAGCGAACAAACAGGCACGCTGTATCATAACGGCGTCGCCGCTGCCTACGCAGACGGCCGGTATTACATCAGCGTAAGCGCAGACGCGGAGTCCGCGCTTGCTTGCGTCGGGTTTCGCGGCGGGCGTTATCAGGCCGCCTTTGCGCCGGACAATGCGTTTTCCAATTTTGCGCAGGCCGTTGCGGGCGGGCATATG
Organism: Christensenellaceae bacterium; assembly: GCA_963665515.1. Classification (GTDB taxonomy): domain Bacteria; phylum Bacillota; class Clostridia; order Christensenellales; family CAG-138; genus UBA7703. Next base: position 2,251,642 of record OY762278.1, on the reverse strand, counting down.
TTCGATCTTGTCGTTTCCAATGGAAAACAGTATTTCGTTGAAAGCGTCGTTTTTACAACGCTGCCCGTCGTCAACATTACGGCGTCCTGCGTCAGCGACGTCGAATCCTGGTCGAGCATCACGCTCGTTTCGCCGGAATACGAAAGCGTGGACGCCTATTGCAGCTATCATGTGCGCGGTTCCATTTCAACCGTGTTCGACAAGCTGTCCTATCATGTTTCGCTGTACAACACCGCCTCGCGCAAATGCAGCCGTGCGCTGCTTGGCATGCGCGAAAGCGACGAATGGAACCTCGTTTCGCTCTATTCGGATCCGTCGCGCCTGCGCAACAAGGTCACCATCGATCTCTGGAACGACCTTGCCGCAACCAATCCGCAAAACGACGAGCCCGGCTCCAGCATGGAGTTTTGCGAAGTCGTTCTGGACGGAGCATACTGCGGGGTGTACGGGTTGATGAGTCACGTCGACGAAACGTCGCTTCAAATCGAATCCGCCGCAGACACGCTGCTTTATAAAGCGCCGCGGCTGATCACGGCCGATCTGCTGGAATCGTATGCGCTTGATCCCACCGACATTGCTATCATGTTTGAGTTGAACTATCCGCAGGATATTTCGGATACAAACGATCCCGCGTGGGATATTGCGCGCGACTATATCGCCCGGGTCTACGGCGGCGAAACGCCGACCAAAGAATCCTACACGCAGTTTTTCAATCTTTCCAACGCCGTAGACTATTCGCTGTTTATCAGCTGTTGCAATTTAGCCGACAACACCAATAAGAACTTCTTTTTACTCTGGCGTCCGGAGTCCGACGGCGTCAACCGCGTGACACGCATCCCCTGGGACCTTGATCTTTCATTCGGCAATTATTTTTATCGTGAAGCGACGACCCGCTCCGCGTTTTATCCGGAACGGTACGACAGTGACCTTGCCGCGCTGGACGTCGCGGCGCTGCTTGCTGCGGAGCCGGAGTATACCGCTCCCCTGCTTGCGTCACGCTGGGCGGAACTGCGTGGCGGCGTCCTTTCGGAGGACGCAATTGTCGGCGCGTTTACCGGCACACAGGCCGACCTGCTTGCCTCCGGCGCGTACCTGCGCGAGGCGGACTGCTGGCCGGGCTCGCCGGTCGATTCCGATCTTAGCGAACTGTTCTCGTTTATACATGCGCGGCTCAATTATCTCGACGGTTACTTTGCGGGGCTGACGGAGGATGAATCCAAATGAACAAATTCAATTCGCGATATGCGCCCTGGCCCGTGCTGGACTTTCGGCACGAATTAAAGTACCTCGTATGCGAACGGGACTTTGTTCTGCTGCGCGCGCGTATCCTCCCGCTGATGCAAAAGGACGTGCACCAGAATGGAAACGGCGGCTATCGCGTCCGCTCGGTTTATTTTGACGACGACGCAAAGCGCTTCTTCAATGAAAATCTCGAAGGATTGGACGCGCGCGTCAAATATCGCATCCGCGCCTACAATCTCGACGACGATTATATCTGCCTGCAAACCAAGTTTAAGCAAAACAACCTTTCGCAAAAGGAACAGTGCCTGCTGACCCGATCGGAGTGCGAAGCCCTGCTCTCGGGGCGTGTGCCAATGCCGAACGCAAGCCAGCCGAAACCGCTTCGGCGGCTGTGTCTGGAGGCCGCAACGTCCACGCTGTGTCCCGCCGTCGTCGTGGACTACGTACGCGAAGCATTCGTCTGCCGCAGCGGCAACGTCCGCGTAACGTTCGATCGTAACATTTCTTCAAGTGCGTATGTCGGCCGATTTTTCGAGTCGGACTGCCCGATGACGCCGTCGCTGCCGCCAAACACGCACGTGCTCGAAGTCAAATACGACACGCTGATTCCGGATTATCTCATGCAGGCGATGGACATTGGCGATTTGATGCAAACGCCGTTTTCCAAATATGTCTACGGCCGCATGCCCTTATAGGTTTCCTGAAAAATATTCACTCAATATTCCTATAAATATTCTATTTATTCATAAGGAGCGCTGATCAACATGAGCAAACTCGCCAAGTTCTTTGAAGAAATCTTTGCGCAGCTTACCGCGGGTTCGTCCGGTGAAATCCTGACGAGCACCGTCGTATTGTCGCTGTTTTTCGCAGTCGTTTTAAACGTTTATATCTTTTTCTTCTATCGCTTCAGCAACAAGACCGGCTTTTATTCCAAGAATTTCAACAAGACGCTCGCGGGTATGGGCGTGATTACCTGCGGCATTGTTTTGGCCATGCAGACGAATGTGTTCATCTCGCTCGGCATGGTCGGCGCGCTCTCCATCATTCGCTTTCGAAACGTGGTAAAGGACCCGTTCGACCTGCTCTTCTTGTTCTGGGCGATTAGCACCGGCATCATCTGCGGGACGCAGCTGTACAAAATCGCGTTCGTGCTTGCCGCCGTGGTCAGCGTCGTTTTGCTGCTGTTGGAGCTGGTGATGCTGCCGAAAGCGCCCGCGCTGTTGATCGTCAATTCCGCGGACGCTTCCGTGGAATCGGCGCTGCTTGCGCTCGTCGGGCGTTACTCCAAAAAATCCCGCGTCAAGTCGCGCACGCTTCAGTCCGGCGGGCTGGATATCATCGTTGAAGTCCGCGCGGCAAACGAAGCGGGGCTCCTGGCCGAGTGCGGCGAGCTGCCCGGCGTAACGTCCGTCACGCTGCTTGCGCACGACGGCGAACTGCGCGGCTGAAAATAAAAAAACACGCAAGCAAGCAAACTGAATCTTTTTTGGGGGTATCTATGAGCTACAGCATCAACTTTGCATCCATTTTTCTCTCGCTCGGTTTAACCGTTTTCTTCTATCTGGCCATCCCGCTGATCATCAGCGCTTTGATCTACAAAAAGAAGCAGTATGTTCGCTATACGCGCGTCATTATCATAAATGCGATCGTCGTGTTCATTTTATTTAGCGCACTCAATTATTCCAGCGGTCAAGGCGTCGGAAATACGACCGCCGCTCTTTTGTGGTCTCTTATTACGTTCTTCATTTGCAGGGGCGTCTATGACAAAAAGCAAACCGCTTGCCCCGCCTGCAAGAAGCCGTCACCTGTGGAATCGGAATCCTGTCTGCACTGCGGCGCAAAGCTTTCGGGCGGAGAACCGTCCGTTTCCGGAGAAAGTTCAAATCCGCAATAAACGCAAGGCGCACCGTCCGGTTTGTCTGTAAACCAACACCGACGGCTTATAACAACATCATCCCCAACCGGGTGGTAGATAAAAGATAACAGCGGAGGAATCTTAACAGATGAAGTGTCCAAAATGTGGAAGTGAAAACGTCAACGTACAAATCGTCAACACAAAATCAACAACATCCAAGCGTGGGTGCCTTTGGCAATTCGGTAGACTTATGCTGATTATATGCACATTGGGTTTGTGGCTCCTTGTTGGAAAATCAAAGGAAAAAACCAGAATTAAAAACGCTTCCTTTGCGGTTTGCCAAAACTGCGGTAATCGCTGGAAGGTATAGCAACATATAAGCCAACACGGTAAACCAAACGCTTGGGGTGCGGAACGCGTGGCACACACCATGTCCGCACCCTGTTTTTATTGTTTTTGCAAACGTCAGGCTATCGAAAAATTACGCGCGCTCGGCAAAACGGAGCGAGCGTGTGTGATAAATATAAAATTCCTTTCGTACAGCCGTCTCCCGTGCGGGATACGTTGACAGAACGTCACTTTGATGTCAAAATCATTCTATATAATAGTATAAAATCAATCGATTCTTGAATTCGAATACAGAGGAGTAACATATGGCAAGAGGGGGCTCTGGCGGCAGTCGCGGCGGCGGATCGTTCGGCGGCGGCAGTCGCGGCGGCGGATCATTCGGCGGTGGAAGCCGTGGCGGCGGATCGTTCGGCGGAAGTCGCGGCGGTTCATTCGGCGGCAGCAGTCGCGGCAGTTCGTTCGGCGGCAGCAGGCCGTCCGGCGGATATCGACCGTCGGGCACATACTTTGGCAGCAGCAGGCGGCCGGTCGGCGGTCCGGTCCATACCGGCGGCGGTGGCGCAAACAGCGGCTGCGGCTGCGGTACGACCGTCATCATCATCGCCATCGTGCTGGTCTTCCTTATTATTATGGCCGGCGGGCTTCCCACCTGCGCGTCCACCAGCTTTACCTCAAGCGGTTCGAACACCGGCGACATCACCACGTCCACGGTGGAGCGCGAAAAGCTTTCCGCGTCGCTTGTAAACGAAACCGGGTACTATACCGACGAAACGGGCGATTTTATCTCGTCGGCTTCACAGCTGACAAGCGGGCTGAAGACCTTTTATAATCTCACCGGCGTCCAGCCGTATGTCTACATAACCGACAATGTTAACGGAGATTATGCGCCGGACGGCGAAACGCTCGCCTCGTTTGCAAACACGCTGTACGACGGATTGTTTACGGACGAAGGACACCTGCTGTTTGTGTATGTCGATTTGGCCGACGGCGACAGTTTCGATGGTTACATCGTCATCGGCGTTTCGGCCAAGACCGTCATCGACGACGAAGCGTACGCCATCCTCACGGACTATATCAGCGCGTATTATTACGATATGTCGCTGAGTAACGAGCAGTTCATTTCAAACGCGTTTGCGGACGCGGGCGAACGCATCATGCATGTGGAAACGTCGGCATGGCCGTATGTGCTGATCGTCCTCGGCGTCATCGCCATCCTCGTCATCCTGCTGGTTTGGTGGAAAAAGCGCAAGGAGCAGAAGAATCTGGAGGCCAAGCAGACCGAAGAAATCCTCAATACGCCATTGCAAAAATTCGGCGATTCGGACGTTGAGGACCTTGCCGAAAAGTATGAGGACACGACAGAGTAACGCAATCAACCTTTTATAGCGACCAAATGCGCGTCGTCGCGGCGCGCAGCAAACAATATAAGAAAATTATAAAACGAAAGGAATACCAGAATGAGTATCTTATCAAGATTCAACGACATCGTGAAGGCAAACATCAACGCCCTGCTTGACAAGGCCGAAGACCCCTCGAAGATGATAGACCAATATCTGCTCGACATGACCAAGGATTTGGCGGAGGTTCGCCAGGAGACCGCCGGCGTGATGGCCGAGGAAACGCGCACAAAGCGCCTTGCGGACGACAACCAGGCGCAGGTCGACAAATACGACGCGCTGGCCAGAAAAGCGATCGCCGCGGGCAACGAAGGCGACGCGCGTGTGTTCATCTCGAAAAAGCAGGAGCTTGAAGCCGCGGGCGCAGGGCTGAAAACCGCCTATGCCGCCGCGCATGAAAACGCCGTCAAGATGCGCGCCATGCACGACAAGCTCGCAAGCGACATCGAGACCCTCAAATCCCGCCGCCAGAGCATCAAGGCAAAGGTCGCCGTCGCCAAGACGCAGGAGAAGATCAACGACCTCTCGTCCTCCGCTTCCAAGGCGGACGGCGCGATGGAAGCCTTTGAGCGCATGGAAGAAAAGGCCGACAACATGCTCGACCGCGCAAACGCCATGACCGACCTCAACACCAACACCGCCGTGGACGAAGCGCGCAAACTGGAAGCCAAGTATGCGCAAAGCACGCCGTCCGTGGACGACGAACTCGCCCAGCTGAAACAGGAAATGGGCCTGTAAGCAAAGCCTTATATCACTATACGCACAAAGCGCCGCCAGAGATGGCGGCGCTTTTGGTCTGCGCAATCCATGTCGCGCTTCGTTTAAAATAAAAAATTGCGTCCTTTTGTTACAGCCATGCGCAGAGGTTTCGTGTGCTAAGCCCGCAATTCTCCGTCGTGCGCCATCAGCGAAACAGATGATACGCCCTCGATTTTCGAGCAATCCGTAATCAACTCCGTTTCTTGTTTTGTATGCAGTTCGATAATCAGGTCAATGCCCCGGCTGGTTACGGTTCTGGATTTGATCCGGTACCGTTTCGTATATTTATTTAAGACTTTTGTCAGGCTTTCAACGATTGCCGCATCCGACGCGTTGATAATTAAAAGATACGGTGAACGTGGTACTTCAACAAGGTCCAATAACATGAGTGCCGCAGTCACGATCAAACACAGGAAAACTGCTACTTTAAAGAGACCCGTTCCGCATATGATTCCAACGCTGATCGACCAGAACAGGAAAAACAAATCCAGCGGGTCCTTCACTACGTTTCGAAAACGGACGATGGACAGTGCACCGACCATACCGAGCGAAACAAACACGCTTGTTTGCATAGAAAGAACGATTCCCGTCGTGACGATCGACATCAGCGCAAGCGTTTTATTGAATCCCTTCGAATAGAAACCAGTGCGGTTGCACAGCCGATAGATGAAAAAGACATAGGCGGCTAACACCGTCGAAATGGCGATCGCAACAACGACCGTGCTGGTGCGCAGTTCTGCATGATTTGCGGCTTCCGAAAGCGCATCGATCAACTGTTCAAAGAACTTCTCAAGTTTATCCATTTTTTAATATTCCTTTATTCTGATAATGCCAAACGGCTCATAACATACTTGGAAAATGTGTTTTGCATCAATTCGCCGATGTCCATTGCTCTGAGCAGATACGACGGCAAAAGCTCGTCGTACTTGACCTCAAGAACATGCTGTCCAGCCGGCAATACCGGTACGCGTACCAGATCGTCCTCAAAAAAGCGTGATAACTCTCCTGAGCAAACGATGTTCCTGTCGAATGTAATCCGAACGTTGCCAATCGGCAACACAAACGCCAAACGCTCATACTCCACAATGATTCTCGGGCGGCACATCGCAGCTTGCATTTCGACGGTCAGCCTGCGCAACGGTTTTTCCATGTCCGCGCGAAACTCAAGGGCTTCTCCGCTCAACAGATCGAAAAATTCGTCCTTCGACAGCGGACACGATTCTTTTTTTCCAAGACCGTGTTTTTTCGTCTTCGTCTCAAGGCGGATCAGCTGTTCCGAGCGGTTATAGGTTCGTATCCTATATTTTACGCGGTCGTCAAATCCGTAAAGGTTGTCCTTTAAAAACCTGTCGTCAACGTCGTCGAAGTACAGCGTACGGACGAGATATCCCAGTCCGTCCGTGTCGTGCGAGTCCGGCTGCATGATCGGGCGAAGCCGCGCCTTCAGCACGGTCAGCTGCGCTTCCGAGCAGATATATTTTTTTTCGTGTCTGTAATCCATTCTCCGCCTTCCAAACTTATGCGAAATACTGGTCCATAAACGCCGCCCGCTGCCGGATGTATTCGAGCATATACGCCTCGTCACGCTGCACCTGTGGCTGCGTCCAGCGTGCTTCCTCACGTGAAATTGCCCCGCTTGATTCCAGCAGGGAAAATGCATCCTTAATCCGCGCAATCAACGCATCGTCCGAAAGCACGCTTTCTCGCAGCTCGAACCAGCGTGCCGAAAGTAGCGCGTTCATTTCGCTTTCGTTGAGGGAACTCATCGCGCGGATCTCCAGCGGCAGCAAAACGGTTTCCGTTTCCGTAAGCGAGAGCGGCGCGCCGGTCCAGACCGTATTCCAGCTGTTGCCGAACGTCATGTCCATGTCCCAGGGGATGAGCGTCGTTTTAAAACCGTCCCCGTCTGAAAGAAACAGATAGATCGTATTTGTATAGTTGTTGTCCCGCGCAGAAACAAGCATAAAAAACAGCGCGTAATCGATGATATTGTCCATCTCCATATGCGCCTTTATCTCTTCATAGGTGATTTCCGGCTCTCGAAGGTGGATTGCGTCTACATACCAAAATATCGGATCGTACACGCCTTCGCGCCATATGGCCGGGAACCGGATACCGCTTTGCGCAAACAGCGGCAGCTGAAAATCTTCTTCCTTATAGTATAAAAAATCGTAGGACTGCGCCTTAAATGCCACGTCGTTTTCTGCATCGACGACGCAGTCTTCGTAATCGATCTTCGTCATCAACCCAAACAGGCCATAATATGCATCATCCAGAAATACTTCGGTATACTGAAAGTCGGACGTTTCAATGTCCGCTCCCGGGTTGTCCGCACAGATCGAATTCCATATGCCGGATGATACGCATTCCCGTGTGCGCAGCGGGTCCATAGTAAGGCTTTTGAGGATCCATCTATCGCTTTTTTCCATCCCCAGCAAAGAGAGTCCGTTGCGCGTACCCTGATCATCGTACAGTGTTATGTTATACGATTTTTTCTCATAATTAATGCTGGACGTCCCGCGAAGCATCATCTCTGCCTGCGCAACGTCAACACCGTATCCGCCAGTTCCATCCCGGTCGGGATCGAATATCGCAACGGATGCGATTGCCGTGCTGTCCCATTCAAAGGTTGAATTATCGGACTCCATTTGAATCGATATTGCGGGTACGCCGGTAAACACCGCCTGCACAATGTAATATTCGGAATCGCTTTGGATCATGATCCGATATGCCCTGCCCGCACGAATCGACTCTGCTTTTTCCGTGAAGGACGTATCCATGTCAAAAATCGCCGTTTCGCTGGCATTCGACCAAGTCAACGTTCCGTCAACGCCATCCGTGGAAAGCGACTGCGGGATATAGTAACAGCCGTCATCCTTGGAATAGGGCGCGGCGTATCCTTCGATCATCAAGCTGCCGCCGGTGATTGGCACATCCGTTTGCGTAAGCGACGCGCAAAACAAATCAAACGTCTCCGAATCGACAAATTGAACGTCACAGTGTCGTTCATCTCTGATTGAAACGACAAAAAAAATACCGGTCAAAGCCAGGCAGACTAATAAGACAAGTAATTTGATTATGCGTCGATTCATGAATGAATACACCTGACTGTATTTGATATTGATACAACATGCGTCTTTAATTGAAATTTGGACACACACTATATCTTGCACGGTTTTGATGTTCCGCAAACAAATATATCACAATTAGTGGTGTTAAACAAGCTCTTGCAAGTAATCCTTCGCCTTCAGGCGGAAATGTCGTAGAAGCCATTGTGTTCACCCTGTGGTAACGATAAAATAATCGCAGGAGTGCTTATGAATAACAAAAAAATCAGGGCGATCGTTTATGCCGTGTTGGCGGCGATCTTTTACGCCTTTAATATGCCGTTTTCCAAATTGCTGCTAAAACACGTCGGGCCGGCGTTCATGGCATCATTCCTATACTTTGGCGCGGGTATCGGAATTGGCGCGATCTACCTGTTCGGCAGGAAACATCGCAAGACAGCCGAGGAGCGGCTTACAAAAAAAGAACTTCCGTTTACGATCGGTATGATCATGTTGGATATCGCCGCGCCGATCCTTCTGATGGTCGGCCTGACAAGCGCATCTTCAGCGAACGCTTCCCTTTTGAACAATTTTGAAATCGTGGCCACTTCCATTATCGCTTTAGCGGTGTTTAAAGAAGTGATTTCCGCGCGCCTATGGGTGGCAATCGTTCTGATCACACTTTCGAGTATGCTATTGTCGTTTGAAAACATTTCCAGTTTGCAGTTTTCGTACGGCTCCATTTTCATTCTTGCCGCCGCCGTGTGCTGGGGATTTGAAAACAACTGCACCCGGAAAATTTCATCCAAAAGCACCTTCCAGATCGTCATACTCAAAGGCATGTTTTCCGGGCTTGGTTCCTTCCTCGTTGCGTTGATAGAGAAAGAAAATTTTCCGCAAGTTTCGTTTATAGCGTCCACCCTGCTGTTAGGTTTTATCGCATACGGCCTCAGTATTTTCCTGTATGTTCGGGCGCAGAAAGCGCTTGGCGCCGCTAAAACGAGCGCCTATTATGCAATTGCGCCGTTTGTCGGGGCTTTGCTTTCGTTTGTAATTCTGGGGGAACGGATCAGCAGTTATTATGTTCTCGCGCTGGTTATCATGCTGGCCGGGTCTGCGCTGGTTGTTGTTGACACGTTGCTCGTTACCCACACGCATTTACACGTCCACTCCATATCGTGCGCGCACGGCGAATGCACCGGCGTGAAGACGATAGAACATTCCCATACCCACACGCACTTTGTAAAAGACCAAAATCACACGCACAGTCATAAGGATTTAAGCTAGCAAGTGCAACCACTTTAGCTTTCCCTACCCCTCAAAATAGGATAATGCGGCCTGTAAGCAAAGCCTATATTGTTAGACGCACAAAGCGCCGCCAGAGATGGCGGCGCGTTTGTTTTACACTCATAATGCTATAACCAAATTTATCGATCGTAGGCAACGAGATTCGCGGGCCCTTAGAATTGCCTGTTTATGCGGGGTTGCGGGGTGTCGTGTGATATTGAAGTTGCAATGACTCTGTTCTTGTTATTTATAATGACTTTTGCCTTAGACTAAATAATGTACAGCTCCGAAAGCGCCCGTGTCATTGCTATATACTTCTGATTATCATCCATATGATCCGTGATAACAAGTACCCTGGGAAACTCCAGTCCTTTAATCTTATCGATTGTCAGCACAACAATTAAACTTCCTCCGTCTTCAATATCAAACGAAAGCCGAGATGAACTAACAGTAATATTCTGACTTGCTATAAAGGAATTGAATATATCTCGATTGTGAACAATAATCCATCCCGCGGACTTGCCATTAATGTAACTCTGAAGAAGCTTCTTGCGCTCCTCTTGACGCGCCTCTATTACTTTCCCATCTATACCAATCGCTAACATTTTTGTTGAGAAATGCTTGTTCATTCGTTCCGTAATTTGCCGAGCGTTTCTATAGTTTTCGTTCAGTTGTAAAACTTCAAACGATGGGAATGCTACACTCCAGTCATGTATACTGCTTTCGCAGTCTTTACGCCCTTGCCGGATATCGCCAAATATATTCAGCTTTGTGTTTTTTCCGAACAGTTCCTGTATCAAAGCATATTCAAAACGTGACACATCCTGAGCTTCGTCAAAGCATATCAATTTCCACGAATGCTTAAAATTCTCATCACTCATCTTTGTTACGGCTAGCAGGAATATAAATAAATCACTTCGGTATAGTATACGCTTTTTAGAATTCGTACCGGTTGTGTTTTTCTCATCCGAATTGTCAATAATGAGCGGTATTGCATGCTTTTGTTTGAGCTCCTTCAATATTCTGGCTGCAATATCGCGCGCACGCAATGGCAGGTTTCCGGCATCCCGCGCAAACTCCGTAAGTAGCTTCATCTTTTCTTGCGGCATCATTGCAGAATGAAGTTCAGATGCGCGTTTCTGGCGCATTCGGTGCTGGCTCGTTCGGAAAATATTTTTCGAAATAGTCTCTTCCAGTTCTGTCTTTCGCCGCAGCAAAGCGTCACATTCATCCCTCATTGCATTTTGTGCGTCCTCTGCGTTTGTTTGATATCTCGCCGGTAGCTTCGTAACTATTCCATCCCATGCTTCACTCATCATCGACTTGCAATCATTGACATGATCTAAATGAATCATCGTGTTTGTTCCACCATCTTCGAAGGAGGCGTTATCTGCCTCAAGATGTAAATGTTTTGTAAGAATTGCTGTCCTCTCTTCTGGTGCCATGTTATCAATATCACGAATCTTGCGAAGACTGCTTTGCAATTTTGACTTAACTTCTTCTTTATGCCTATTGTACGTTTCATTTTCTTCGGTAAGTAGTTCAAGAGCTGCCCGGTACTCTTCGAATAGAGGATTATAACGTAAAATCTCTGACATCTCTGCATCGATGCTGGATATTTCCTGACGTTGCGCTTCTAACGCACTATCGTCAAGAATCAAATTTTCAAGCTCATACTCGGAGACACTATTGCTTTCACAATAGCTATGAAAATCTCTCTCAATGCGGCGCGCTTCCTTATCTATCGTTCGTATAAATGCAATCATCTCGCTGAGTTTGTCGCTACTGGTTGGAACAATAGATCGGATTTGCGCCCATGACCGTATTGTCGAGTCATTCATTAAAGCATGCGCTTGTGAATAAATCCCAACACGTTCACGATTAATCGAAGCATATATTTTTTTTAGAAAGGATGGACTGAAGACTTCATTTTCATAACTCCTGGGTAAAGAAGATTCTAGCTCAATAATACTATTATCAAAACGTAAAGAATACTGCTGTAACAAATTAATATACCACTTCTCGATCGTAGTTTGATGTACAGCCTCAATATTCAAGTCTAGAATTACATTGGCAAGCTGGAATTGGATTCTCGGGTTCGGAGAAATTATTATCACGTTATCAGGAGAAAGGTGGAATGTATTATAATTGAAAAGCAGATACGAAAGGCGATTCATCATGATATATGTTTTGCCAGATCCAGCACATCCTTGCACAACAAACGATTCATCCGGATATCGGATTATCTCATATTGTTTGCGTTGTACAGTACTGATGATGTTAGCAATGTCCAATCCTTCTTTTCGGCGTCGCCTAATAACGTCTATTAAAAATGGATCGTTTATCCCCAGTTGCGCATATGAGGAGTCCGAACGGTACACGTCTCTGACATTCATGAGTTTCCCGTTTTGAATCGCTATGCTCCTGTCGAGCAAACGTTCGTGCACAGTTCCATAATCATCAGTAAAATACTGATCGCCGGATCCTTGCATTAAGAAATCCAACAAAGGTCTCTCGCCTGCTTCTTGCCATTGGTATACAACATGGGGCGGGAATTCCGCCTCGTGCTCACCCACATAAAAGGTTGTATTTTCCCCTTCACCACTCACATCGAACCTTTTAAAATATGGTGCATCCAGGGTAATTTCAATTTCTGCATTTTTTTCATATAGATTCCGCTCATCTTTATAGGCTTGCGGCATTTCTTGAGAGACAGCATCCGTATCAAATGACTCGGGTGACGGAATAATATGCTCTCTGAGTTTGTTTTTATTCTCTGCAATAGTCGTTTTTGCATCATACAAGTAGGTCTGTAATTCTATCTTCTCTTCACGGAATGCAGCGCTTTGATTTTTCATATGTTCCTCTCCGATATATACTGTTATGGTAGCTGTCATTACTTGCAAGCATTGTAAATGTTTTTTTAATAATGCAAATGCCCAAAAATCAATAACACCACTCGCTCTTCATTTTCTCTACGAGCCGCTCAATTTTACCCATAAACAGATACTCCCGAATCGAAATTTTGACCGCAAGGTGGATGGTGGCTTCGCCACATTCACTCTTCTTCTACAGGATCGAGCTGCCACTCTTCGTCGCTGTTCATATAAATCTTTATGTTCTGGCCTACGACAAAGTCGCGCTCAACCCCGGCATATTTCATGTGTATTTGCGTGCCGTCCGGCAGCGCCAGCTGCCCTTCGTCGTTCATCGTCATCGGAATTTGCTCTTCATAATCGGGATGCGTCACCTCGAATTCCGTGAAACCCAGCGCCGCAATGATTTGCACAAGGTTTGACCCCTCAACACTGGAAAGCTTCATCGACATCGGTACGCCTGTTTCATCGTCCACGTTTTCAAAGACAATATTTCCGCCTTCCGTCATATAAAATTCTACATCAGCCGCATTTTGAAACCTCGCGTCCATATATTCGCTCCCGTAAACCACGAGGCTGATCACGTACGCTTCGCCGTCTTCCGTCTCCGCGTTAAAGCCTGTCAGGCCGTTGGTCGACACGATGATGGAAGTAATCTGAATGTCCTTCTCCGTCGGTTTTGCGCACCCCGCAAGAACGCCCGTAAGCGCAATCATCATACACAGTGCAATTGCCAATTTCGCTTTCATCATTCATCCCCCGCTTTTTTGTTATCGTGTCCAATATATCATTTATGTTTGTGTAAATACAACCTATAACGGGAATAGGCATGCAATTACATATCTGCTTATATGGCGCTTCTTGCAACCCCGTCGCCCGCAAGTGGAACAAAATGGTATCGCGCGAAATGAAACGGCGATAAACAGGCTGGTTTTGTCTACACCGCAAGGTTCTTCAGCACATTTGACAATTCCATAAACACGCTATATAGTGAAATTGTAGCTAATATATTCAACACATCTATCCTTTATTGTCTATTTTTGAACATTTACGCCTGAAAGGAGTGTTTTCTTTGAGAAGCTCTGTAACACGCAAAATTTTAGCTACAATGCTCATAGCAGCGCTCGTTTTGCTCTCAAGCTTTTCCACCGCGCATGCCGATACGGAAAGCTGGGTGTTGCCTTGGGACGAGTTGGCGCACACTTCCCTGAGCAGCGCCGTTATCGAAGATTCCAACGTTACCGACGTCCGATCAAAGGTGTCTGTCCGCGCCGGAGAAGGCCTCTACAACGGCTATTGGCACAGCATGTACATCGTGTTCGATTCCATGCTGAGTTATTACCTGCCGTTGATCGCGCCGGCCGGCGGCACCGTGCTGGAAAGCTCGCCATGGCATTTGGATGTACAGACCGGCGACGGCGATCTCTACGAGCTGCAAATCTACGGCAGTAACTCCACTATGTACACGTTTGCCGTCGGCGACACCATCCTCGCGGGCGAAGACGTTGGCGAAATCTATTTGCTCGATCAGGAGCCGACGCTCGGGTTTGAATATCTCGTCAGCAGCGAGCCAAGCTACCTCTTCGGCGTGTCCCGGTGGAACTTTACCGACGGGACGGACTTGAAAGACCTCAGCGTGAACCTGTATTCCGAGTCACGACCTGATCTCGTAGCGGACGCAATCACTGTCAATGGATTGGAATCCCCAAACTATTATGGCGTGAACGCCGCAATCGTTTATGAACCCAATTCCTGGATTCTCTTTGACACAGGCATAACCAACAGCGGCACGGCCGACCCCGAGCAGACATTTAATGTTAAATGGTACATCAACGGTTATCAGGTTGGCTACGGCTCGCATAGCATCGTGCCGGCCGGAACGGACATGACGGAAGACAACAGCTATCTTTGGTGGGCGTTCGATCCGGGCACCTACTATATCGAATTCGTGGTCGACTGCGACAATTACATTCTGGAATTGGACGACACGAACAACACGTCCGGCGTCTACATCGTCGTTGGATATTAACCTAACTGGGGGGCTCAACAAAACCCGCTGTGAAAGCAGCGGGTTTTGTGGTGGAGGCTAATTAGTATGCTGTTCATATTGTTTACGTATTAAGCTATTATTGAATTGATATATTGCTTATTTCCTGGAATTCTTGCTTTTTTCTTTATTAAGCAACTTTGTAATTGTAGATCTATTTGTTTCTTCAAAAACCTTTTTGTGCATTAGAATTTATAGAACAAACATACCATAACCGGTAAAAGTGATCTTTTCGATTAATTCTTCAAAAGATCTATCCGCATTATAATACTCAAATTCTATTAATTTTAGTATTACTAATCGAACATAGTTTCTAAGTTCGTCTAAATCCTCCCTTTTTATAGTCTTCCCTTTATGCACATATTGCGATCTAATAGAGTAAAGCTTTTTCATACTCGTGTAAACCGCCTGCATTTCGTTTTTCGTTTTTGATAAAATCAAGGCTGTCCCTCGTGAAATTTGATAAGTATTCTCTGTGCGCCCTGATCCAAATATCATTTCCAGAATCGTAAATAGCATAATAAATTCTAACTCAGTAAACCCTACTAAGAAAGCTTCATCATATAGTTGAATTATTTGTAAAAATAATCTATTATTGTTCCTTTGCTCGCCAAACACATAGTGTGCTCTTACCCATCTTGGAAATTCCTCAAATTCCTCTTTTGTCAAATTATAAGATTTCATATAAAAGTTATATGAGGCGTGTTCATGCTTTGCAATTTTTATATTACCACCATATTTCAAGTCTTTACCATCATACCTATAGCACGTCATATAGCATGAGTAGATATCGAAGGGTTTGTATAATCTAAGTAATTGCAAAATGTGATGCCGCAAACATTGATTTTCCGCACAACTTCCAGCTGTTTCCATAATAATTATTTCTTTTTTAGCTTCAGACACCAATCCATTATCAATAAGTTTTCGAGTTAAAAGATTAAATTCCCTTTCACCCGATACCTTTTTTATAATGGAATATAGCTCATCAACAGAAATGGACATAAAAGTACTATCCCCCAGAGTAAGCCCAATTAAAGACTTGTCGGCGCATGCTATAACATCCAGTACGACTCGATTCCCATCAGCTCTTAATGAATATTCCATAATATATGCTCCTTATTCTTCGATAATAACACATTGCATTGGTTCTCGTGAATGGTCCAGCATATAATAATTAAGATAAATGCAACGAATTATACATTGCATGTTTAAAACGATACGGTATGCAGTTGCCTTTTCGCACATAACCTTAATAAACACACGAAAAACCCGCCAAACGGCGGGTTGCATACGTTTTGGAGCAGGTAACGGGACTCGAACCCGTGATCTCAGCTTGGAAGGCTAATGTGTTACCGCTACACTATACCTGCTTATTCGGTTTTGTTGTTGTGGCGCTGCGTTTAACTAACGGAGCTTCGAGCCGTCCTGAATTACCGGCCATTTATAAAGGGTTCATTGCATGAGCCCTTTATAAATGGAGCGGGAAACGGGGCTCGAACCCGCCACCTCAGCCTTGGCAAGGCTGCGCTCTACCAAATGAGCTATTCCCGCAGAAGGCAAAAATTCTGGTGCGGGCGAAGAGACTTGAACTCATACGCCTGTGCGGCACCAGAACCTAAATCTGGCGCGTCTGCCAATTCCGCCACGCCCGCACGTTCCGGTCGCTGCCGTTTCTTGGAAAAAATGGTGACCCGTCGGAGACTCGAACTCCGGACACCCTGATTAAAAGTCAGGTGCTCTACCAACTGAGCTAACGGGTCAAAAAATGGCTGGGGTGGCAGGATTTGAACCTACGAATGCCAGAGTCAAAGTCTGGTGCCTTACCGCTTGGCTACACCCCACAGTCCGCAGGTTTTCTAAATGGGGTGAGTAGTGGGATTTGAACCCACGACCTCCTGGGCCACAACCAGGCACTCTAACCAACTGAGCTATACCCACCATGCATGAAAAAACCGGAGCCTGCCGCTGTATCCTGCCGCCGAACTGAGTGTCCGGCACCCGCACCGCATACGCGCCGGGGTGCCGTGCAACTTGGCGCGCCTGCAGGGATTCGAACCCGGGACCTACGGCTTAGAAGGCCGTTGCTCTATCCAGCTGAGCTACAGGCGCAGGACAGCGAGTTCCGAATCAATATTATAGCGGCGGTCGGGTGCAATGTCAATGGCAAACCAGAAAAAGATCAAATGCTTTTCAACGACATTGCCCCGAATAATCCGAAAAGCCGCGTCGCGTCAGGCGTTTTTGCCGCAGCAGTTTTTATACTTTTTTCCACTGCCGCAGGGGCAGGGTTCGTTGCGGCCGACGCGCGCTTCCTTGCGGACGTAAATTCCGCTGGTGCGGTAAGCCTTGGCAATCTCCTGGCGCTTCTCTTCCGTGAGGATGGGTTCCCATTCCTTGAGGGTGTAAAGCCAGCTTGCTTTGGCCTTGTGCATGTTGTAATACAATTTTTCAAAATCGACGCTCAAATCCAACGCGGTGTCTTCCTTGAGCTTGTCGAGGTTGACTTCTTTTGTCAGGCTCGTGTTGATGCCGTCGATAAAGCCCGCAAACTCCGTCGTGCTCATGTCAAACGACGCGGCCAGCTCGGCCTGCTTGCCAGTCAGCTTGCCCGTGCCTTCAGACAGGATTTTCTTATACGCTTCGGTCTCTTTTGCAAAGTATGCGTCCCAAAACGTATCGTGCTCGCTCTGGCTGCGCTCGGTCTCTACCAACTTGGTCCATGCTTCATACGGTTTCATATTGTTTCTCCATCTTGATCGTTTCTTTGATATTCATATTCCAAAGCAGCAACGCGTCCTCGCCCGTGTCGGAATAATACCGCGGGCGGCGCCCGTTCTGCTCGAAATCCAGTGTTTTGTAGAGGTGCTGGGCAACAAGGTTGCCTTCGCGCACCTCAAGGGTCATCTTCTCCGCGCCAAGCTGCACGGCAAGCTCCATCATGGCGATCATCAGCCGACGGCCTCTGCCCCGCTGCCGGTAGTCTTTCATGATGGCGACGTTCGTTATGTGTGCTTCTTCAAAGAGCACCCACATGCCGCCGTAGCCGCAAATCACGCCGTCCACTTCCATCACAAGATAGTTCGCAACTTCGTTTCGCAGCTCGCCAAAGAGCGCATTCTTCGACCATGGCGAACGAAAACACGCAACCTCGACTTCATGCACCCGCGGAACGTCTCTCCGCGTCATCGGACGAATCACTTCCCCGCCCATATCCTGTTTACGCCTTTCCGTTATTCTGCTTTTTCAGGCGCTCCGCCTGGGATGCGCGCAGGTAGGTCGGCTCAACCGCGTCCTGCGCAGTTTGCAATTGTTTCAGCGCCGCAATCCCGACCGCCTTTGCGCGCGGGTATGCGGGCGTGTCCGTATTCGCGTCGCCGTAAAACGCCGTGTCCGGCGGAAGTGTTTTTAAAAAGGATTCGATCTCCACCGCACAAGGCGCTGTGAGCGTCTCTCCGGCTTGATAGAGCGCGGCATAGGCGTTGCCGTTGCGCGCGTCGATCATTGCGCACACGGGACGAGACGGCTCGCCGCAGGCGGTGTACAAGGCGTACAGCGCGTCGACCGGCACCACTTGTTTTTTCAGCGCAAACGCCATGGCGTTGATCAGGCTCACGCCGATGCGCACGCCCGTGAACGAACCGGGGCCAATATCCACGGCAAACATGTCGATTTCGTCGGTGCGCGTGCCCGTTTGGCTCAGCAGTTGGTCAATCATCGGCGCAAGCGTCTCCGCGTGTTTCTTTTCGCCGTCCGCTTCCAGTTCCAGTATGCAGTTTTCCCCGTCAAACAGCGCCACGGTCGCAACCGCGGCGGTCGTGTCGGCCGCAAGCAGTTTCACAGCGCATCCACCACGCTTTCATATCGTTTCCCGTAGGGAATCAGTTCAATCGTCCGCTCGTCGTCGCCGCTGCCGCACAGGTGCAGTTCCAGACGCTCCTCCGGCAGTGCTTCCGGCACACGCTCCGCCCATTCAAGCACGATCAGCGCGTTTTGCGCAAGATAGTCGTCAAATCCGATGGCAAACAGTTCGTCCCCGTCTTCCAGGCGGTATGCGTCAAAGTGGATCAGCCGCGGGTCGGTTTCGTATTCGTGCACGATGGTAAACGTGGGCGAGCGCACTTCGCTTGTGCCGAGGGACTTGCCCATGCCGCGCACCAGCGCGGTCTTGCCCGCGCCAAGGTCGCCGTACAGCGCGACAAACGCAGGCGCCGTTAACGCGGAAACAAGCCGCGCGCCGAGCACCTCAGTGTCCTGTTCGGTTTTGCTTTTCAGCGTCTTCACGTTGCGTCGTACACTCCGGTTTCGTTCCTTAATAAATACCCTGCTCCAGCAGTTCGCGCGAAAAATCGCCAAAGCGGTCTTCGCGGATGGCCTGCCGCACGTCCTCCATAAGCTTGAGTGAAAATCTCAGGTTGTGCATGGTAAGCAGCTGTGCGCCGAGGATCTCTTTTTCCTTAAACAAGTGTCGCAGATATGCGCGCGTAAAGTTTTGGCAGCAATAGCAATCGCAGCCTTCCTCAAGCGGCGTAAAGTCGCGCTCGTACTTCGCGTTTTTCAGCGTCATCTTGCCGTGCCGGGTCAGCGCCATGCCGTTTCTGCCCGCGCGCGTTTGCAAAACGCAGTCGAACATATCCACCCCGCGCAGCACACCTTCCAGCAGGCAGTCCGCGCTGCCGACGCCCATGAGGTAACGCGGTTTGTCTTCCGGCATATAGGGCATCATGGTTTCCAGCATGTCGTACATCATGGGTTTCGGTTCACCGACGCTTAGGCCGCCGATGCCGTAACCCGGAAAGTCCATGTCCGTGATCGTCTTTGCGCTCTGAATGCGCAAGTCTCCGAACATGCCGCCCTGCACGATGCCAAAGAGTGCCTGATCGGGTCGCGTATGCGCATTTTTGCAGCGCTGTGCCCAGCGGTGCGTACGTTCCATCGCGGCGATGGTATACTTCCGGTCGGACGGATACGGCGCGCACTCGTCAAACGCCATGGCAATGTCCGCGCCGAGCGACTGCTCGATCTCCATAACGGATTCCGGCGTAAAGAAATGCTTGCTGCCGTCAATGTGGGAGCGGAACATCACGCCGTCTTCGTGGATGTCGTTGATCTTCGCCAGCGAAAACACCTGAAACCCGCCGCTGTCGGTGAGGATCGGACGTTCCCACTGCATGAATTCGTGCAGCCCGCCCGCTTCCTCGACCAGCTTGTGGCCGGGCCGCAGATAAAGATGATACGTGTTGGCGAGGATGATGTTTGCGTTCACGTCCCGCAAATCGCGCGGGGTCATCGCCTTCACCGTCGCCTGTGTGCCCACGGGCATGTAGCAGGGCGTGTCGATATCGCCGTGCGGCGTATGCAAAACACCCAGCCTTGCGCCGGTCTGTTTGCAGGTGTGAATCAGTTCGTATTGAAACGGTTTTTCCATTGTTTGCGGTTCTCCCGGTCGTTGCGGTTCGTTGTCGTCCGTATTTTATAGGATCAGCATCGCGTCGCCAAAGCTGAAAAAGCGATAGCGTTCTTTGATTGCGTGTTCATAGCAGCGCAGCGCTTCCTCGCGTCCCGTCAGCGCGGAAACCAGCATCAACAGCGTGGATTCCGGCAGGTGGAAATTCGTAATCAGCGCGTCCACGGCCTTAAAAGTGTAGCCCGGCGTAATGTAGATGCCCGTCCAATCCTTGTATGCGTGGACGATTCCTGTTTCGTCGGCGGTGCTTTCCAGCGTACGTGTGGACGTTGTTCCAACGGCGACGATGCGCCCGCCGTTTTTTCGCGCGGCGTTGATGCGCTTTGCCGCGTCGTCGGTTACTTCATAATATTCGCGGTGCATCACATGGTCTTCAACGTTTTCTTCACTTACGGGTCGGAAGGTTCCGAGGCCGACATGCAGCAGCACGTCCACAACATCCGTTCCGTTGGCATGAATGCGCTCCAGCAGTTCCTTTGTAAAGTGCAGTCCCGCGGTCGGCGCTGCGGCCGAGCCGTTCGTGCGTGCATACACGGTCTGGTAGCGGGTCTTGTCTTCCAGCCGGGTCGTGATGTACGGCGGCAGCGGCATCTGTCCCGCGCGGTCGAGCACCTCTTCAAATATCCCGTCGTAAACCAATTCAATCAGCTTTCCGCCGTCGGCGCTTGTGTCGCCGAGCACGCGAATGCCGAGTTCTTCGTTGACTTCATACTCGCGGTCTTTCGCCGCGCGGCGCGCAGGCCGCGCAAGGCATTCCCATGTCTTTTCGCCCGTGCGTTTGAGCAGCAGGAACTCCATGGAGCCGCCGGTGTCCTTCCGCTTTGCAAACAGTCTTGCGGGGATGACGCGCGTGTTGTTGCGAACCAGCACATCCTCCGGGCGTATAAACTCCATAATGTCGGAAAACACACGGTCCTGAATGGAACCGTCCGCGCGGTCGTAAACCAGCAATCGGCTGGACGCACGCTCCGGTATCGGCGTCTGCGCAATGAGTTCTTTTGGCAAATCGTAATAAAAATCGCTTGTGTGCATTGTTTCGTCTCTTTTTCACCGCGCTTTTTTCAGCAGTGCGGATTCAATTTTGCCCGCGTATCCTTATTATAGCAATCTTCTCGCGCGACAACCAACGTATTATAACGAAAAGCACGTTTTATTGCAAGTTCAGGCCGCATGCACGGCATTTTACATTTTCCGAATCCGCTCTTATAAATTTACATAGTTTTGATATTCGCCTTATTGAACTAAAACATTGGTCGGCTAAACTAAGCGTGTGAATAAAAAGGAAAAACACTGTCCGCGGCGGTTTTAACCAGGAAGGTCTGCGGCAACCAACGTTCTTACGGCCGCAAGGCCGGTTAGGAGAATATGAATAAGTACGAAATTGAAAATCTGAATCTGTATTATGGTTCGATGCAGGCGCTCAAAAATATCGCCGCTTCTATTGAGGAGCGGCGCATCACCGCGCTGATCGGGCCGAGCGGTTGCGGTAAAAGCACGTTTTTGCGCACGCTCAACCGTATGAACGACCTTGTGGAAGGCTGTCGCATCACGGGCAGTGTGATGCTCGATGGGCAGGACATCTACAAAGGCGGACTGGACACGACAATCCTTCGAAAACGCGTCGGCATGGTGTTTCAAAAGCCGAACCCATTCCCGATGAGCGTCTACGACAACATCGTCTACGGTCCGCGTACCCACGGCGTCCGCGGCAAGGCCAGGCTCGACGACATTGTGGAGCAGTCGCTTCGGGACGCTTCCATCTGGGACGAGCTCAAGGACAGGCTGAAAAAGGACGCGCTGGGTTTAAGCGGCGGACAGCAGCAGCGGCTGTGCATCGCCCGTGCGCTTGCGGTCGAGCCGGAGGTCATCTTGCTGGACGAACCGACGAGCGCACTGGACCCGATTTCCACCAGCCACATCGAAGACCTTTTGGTGACACTGCGGGAGAAGTATACTATAATTATCGTAACGCATAATATGCAGCAGGCCGCGCGCATTTCCGATAATACAGCCTTCTTCCTTCTTGGTGAAATCATTGAGTACGGGGACACGGAACAATTGTTTAACGTTCCAAAAGATAAACGAACAGAAGAATATATTACGGGGAGGTTCGGTTAATGAGAATCACATTTGAGGAACAACTGCGCCTGCTCAACACAGAGCTGCTCGAAATGGGCGCGCTGATCGAGCATGCTATTCAGGCGGCCAGCGAGGCGCTGATCCGTCAGGACGTTGAGGCCGCCAACAACGCAATCGCCTTCGACCGCGAGGTCGACCAGAAGGAGCGTGAAATTGAAACGCTCTGCCTCAAGCTCTTACTGCAGCAGCAGCCGGTTGCGCGGGATTTGCGGCTCATCTCCGCCGCGCTGAAGATGATCACGGACATGGAGCGCATCGGTGACCAGGCGTCCGACATCTCCGGCA
This sequence comes from Christensenellaceae bacterium, assembly GCA_963665515.1. Lineage (GTDB taxonomy): Bacteria > Bacillota > Clostridia > Christensenellales > CAG-138 > UBA7703. The sequence goes on along the minus strand of OY762278.1, from coordinate 2,228,896 downwards.
TCGTCATCTATCTTGCGGGCAAGCCGTACATTAAGTCGCTGGAGCACCTGCCGCAGATGGCGGAAGCCGCCGTGCGCATGGTATCCGGCAGTGTCGACGCGTTTGTCAAAAAAGACCTTTCGCTTGCGCGCAGCGTCATCGATATGGACGACATCGTCGACGATCTGTTCGACACCATCAAGGGCGAGCTGATCGATTTGATCCACAAAGACCCGGCAAACGGCGAACAGGCGGTCGATCTGATCATGATTGCAAAGTATTTCGAGCGCATCGGCGACCACGCGCAAAACATTGCGGAGTGGGCGGAATACGCCATCACCGGCGTGCACAAAGGCGCCGAGCTTTGATGGATACCCATGGAGCCGGAAACAGCTAACACACAAAAAGGAGCCACACTATGATTTATTACGTTGAAGACGACTCCAACATTCGCGAGCTGGTCGTTTACACGCTCAATCAAACGGGACTGGAGACGCGCGGCTTTTCGGATTCCGCTTCGTTTTTCGCCGCCTTGCAGGCGGAAAAACCGACGCTCGCGCTGCTGGACATCATGCTGCCCGGCGACGACGGCATCTCCATTCTCAAAAAACTGCGCGCATCCACCGCAACGGCGGAACTGCCGATCATTATGATCACGGCAAAAAGCGCGGAATACGACAAGGTGGCCGGGCTCGATCTCGGCGCGGACGACTACATCGCAAAGCCGTTCGGCATGGCGGAACTCGTTGCGCGCGTCAAGGCATTGCTGCGCCGCAGCGGCACAAAGGCCAGCGCCGACCGCATGCAGTGCGAAGAGCTCGCCGTGGATTTGAAAAAGCATGTCGTAACGGTCGACGGCGAAGAAGTCGCGCTGACGTTCAAGGAGTTTTCGCTGCTTGCCTGCCTCATGGAAAACTCAGGCCGCGCGTTCACGCGCGAACAGCTGCTTGAAACCGTCTGGGGATATGATTACGAAGGCGGCACGCGTACGGTGGACGTACATGTGCAAACGCTGCGCACAAAACTCGGCAAAAGCGGAAAGCGCATCGAAACCGTCCGCGGCGTCGGCTACCGCTTTGGGGATTGATACAACATGATAAAACGTATTTTTAGAAACATTTTCCTCGCATCACTCATCACCGCAGTCCTGACCGGCAGCCTTGTCCTTGTTGCACAGTATCACATTTTTGAAGACCGCATTTTTTCCGAGCTTGCTTCGGAAAGTTCTTATGTTGAGGCGGGTCTAACCCAGGCCGCGGATGAAACCGAATATCTAAACAGCCTGACCACCGGCAGCCGCATCACGCTGATTCAGCCGGACGGCGCCGTCGCATTCGACTCCGTTTCGGACTTGGAGTCACTCGACAACCACGGAACACGTCCGGAAGTCGTGGAAGCGCTTGAAAACGGCACCGGCAGCAGTTCCCGCTTTTCCGATACGCAGTTGATTCAGAATTTTTATTATGCAAAGCTGCTGCCCGACGGGCGTGTGCTGCGCATCGCAACGTCGCAAAAGAGCGTGCTCGGCATCGTCGGCTCATTGGTGCCGCCGCTGTTTGGCGTTATCGTGATGATCCTTATTTTGTCTTTCGTGTTCGCGCGTTACGCGGCAAGGACCATCGTCTCTCCCATCAACGCGCTGGATTTGGCAAACCCGCTCGGCAACGTGACCTATGACGAGCTGGCCCCGCTTTTGACCAAGATGGAAAAACAGCGCCGCGAGATCGCAAACCGCATGGCCGCGCTCTCCGAAAAGCAGCGCGAGTTTACCGCCGTTACGGAGAACATGCGCGAAGGGTTGATTTTGCTCGATTCCGACGACCGCATCCTCACCATCAACGGCAGCGCCGCGCGCATCTTCGGCGCGGACGGCAAGACGATCACCGGCAGTCACGTGCTCATGCTCAACCGCAGCGTCGCACTCCAGCAAGCGCTGGAGAACGCAAAGGCCGCCGGCGCGGGCGACGCAACGCTCATCAAAGGCGCAAAAACCTATCAGGTGCTCGCCAGTGAAGTGCGCGACACCGGAACGGCCGTCGGCACCGTCATCCTGATTCTGGACATCACGGACAAGGTTGCCGCGGAGCAGATTCGCCGGGAGTTTTCCGCCAATGTTTCGCACGAACTGAAAACACCGCTGACGTCGATTTCCGGCTATGCGGAAATCATGCGCGACGGCGTGGCCAAGCCGGAAGACACCAAGCGCTTTGCGGCAAAGATTTTCAACGAGTCGGCGCAGCTCATGTCGCTTATCGACGATATCATCCGATTGTCCCAGCTGGACGAACGGGAGTCTCTCCCGGAATTCGTTTCGGTCGATCTAAAGGCCGTTTGTGAGGACGTCTGCGCGCGGTTGAAGCCGCAGGCGGACAACGCGAACGTCACATTGAATGTCGGCTGTCAGGACGTAAGCGTACGCGGTATACCAAAGATCCTTGAGGAAATCGTGCGCAACCTCGTGGACAACGCCATCAAATACAACCGCAGGAACGGGAGCGTCACGCTCACTCTCAGCGAAACCGAAGGCCGCGCCATGCTGCGCGTCGCCGATACAGGCATCGGCATCCCGGAAGAGCATCTTTCCAGGGTGTTCGAGCGGTTCTACCGGGTCGATCGCAGCCGTTCCAAACAAATCGGCGGCACCGGGCTGGGTTTATCCATCGTCAAGCACTCGGTCGAAACCCACGGCGCTACCATGAAGCTTGAAAGCAGCATCGACAAAGGCACAGTGGTCACAATCACCTTCCCCGCCATGGCGCAGGAAACCGGGTCGGAAAAAGCATAAAAACAATCCCGCAAAATCAAGCACGCCTTTCAAAGCAGGGCGTGCTTTTTTGCTGCAAAATCCGCATGTTTTCTCGCTTTTTTCGCTGCCGCAAAACATGGCGTGCGGCGTGCGTTTTGCGCGGCATTCAACCGCCGAAAAAAGTCACAATTCGGCATATTGACACGCGTGATTTTTTGCGTTACAACATGCGTGCAAGCTGTATATTTTTTTGCAATTTTTTTAGCGAAAGCGAAGTGAGTTTTTATGGAGAAACAGTCGGAAGACATCCCTCTCGGGCCAATCAAAGTCGGCGTAGTGTTCAACCTCAAGCACGCCGACGTCGTCGATGCCGCGCCTGACGGACAGGCCGAATACGACAGCCTCGACACCGTGCTCGCCATCGAGCGGGCGATTCAAAAGCAGGGCTGTCAGACAGTACTGATGGAAGCGGACGAGCACCTTTTGCAGCGGCTGGACGAAACGCGCCCGGACATTGTTTTCAACATTGCCGAGGGTCGCGGCGGCCGTGCGCGCGAAGCGCAGGTGCCCGCGCTGCTCAACCTTTTGCATATACCGTTTACCGGGTCGGACGAAACAACGCTTTGCATCGCGCTGGACAAGGCGCTGACCAAGCGTCTGCTCTCCACTTATCGTATCCCGACGCCGCGTTACCGTGCGTTTTCTCCCGGGGACGCCGTCCGCGCGCCATCGCTGCGCTATCCCGTTATCGTAAAACCCAACGCCGAAGGCTCCAGCAAAGGAATTCCGGACGTTTGCGTCGCGGAAAACGCGCAGGAGATGAAAGCGCTGGTTGAGAAAAATTTCAAACTCTACGGCGGCAGCGTACTGGTCGAAGAATTCATCGGCGGGCGTGAGTTCACCGTCGGCGTTCTCGGCAACGGCGCGAACCCGCACGTCTTTTCGCCGATGGAGATCGTCTATCACAAAACGCCGGTCGGCGGCTACAACGTGTATAACTACACCGTCAAGCAGAGCTATACGGAGTTCGTGGAATACCGCTGTCCCGCGGACATCCCGCCACTGCTGGAAGCGGAGATGAAGCGCCTTTCGCGTAAAATTTTCTCCGCGCTCGGCTGCCGCGATTTCGCGCGGATCGATTTCCGCCTTGACGACGATAACCGCGTGTATTTCATCGAAATCAATCCGCTTCCCGGTCTTGCGCCGGGCTACAGCGACTATCCCATGCTCGCGGAATTCTGCGGCACGTCGTATGACGAGCTGGTCTCTTCCGTTCTCCGCGCCGGTGCCGAGCGCAGCGGCGTCTCCCTTGAAAGGAGTGCGGATGCAAAGTGAACGAGCGCTGGAACGACTGGAAATGGCAATATTCCCATCGCATCACGTCGGTGGATCAGCTCAAAAAGGTGCTCCCGCTATCATTGCAGGAGCAAAGTGATATCGAAACCTGCCTCGGCGCGTTTCGCATGGCGATCACGCCGTACTATGCGTCCTTGATCGATCCAACCGACCCGAACGACCCGATTCGCATGCAATCCGTGCCGTCCATTCTAGAAACCCGGCCCGATCCGAACGACCTACTTGACCCGCTCGGCGAACAGGCGGACAGTCCGGTGCCGCACGTTGTGCATCGTTATCCCGACCGTGTGCTGCTGTTGGTCACGCTGCAGTGTTCCATGTATTGCCGCCATTGCACGCGCCGCCGCGTCGTCGGCGAAGAAGACCGCGTCATCACGGAAGCCGCGCTGCAAAAGGCAGTCGCCTACGTCCGCTCACATGAGCAGATTCGCGACGTGCTCATCTCCGGCGGCGACCCGCTGACCATGAGCACGGCTAAGCTGGAGCATATCGTCTCATTGCTGCGCGCAATCGATCATGTGGAAATCATCCGCATCGGCACGCGCGTGCCCGTGGTCATGCCCATGCGCATCACGCAGGAACTGACCGACATGCTCAAACAATACCAGCCGATCTGGATTAACACGCACTTTAACCACCCGAAGGAACTGACCGTGGAATCGGCGCGTGCCTGCGCGGCAATTGTCGACGAGGGCATCCCGCTCGGCAACCAGACCGTGCTGCTCAAGGGGATCAATGACGACGCTGAGACGATGAAACAGCTCCTGCTCGGGCTGGTCAAAATGCGCGTTCGCCCGTATTACCTCTACCAGTGTGATTTGAGCTGCGGCATCGGACATTTTCGCACACGCGTGGAAACCGGCGTGGACATCATGCACGCGCTGACCGGCAACATCTCCGGTTATGCCCTGCCAAAATACGTCATCGACGCACCGGGCGGCGGCGGAAAAATTCCGGTCGGGTATGAATACGTGATTTCGAAGGACGACAGCGAAGTCGTACTCGAAAACTATGAGGGCAAGCGGTATCGTTATCCGCAGCCCGGCGCCTGACTGCATATGCCGCCAAAAAGCAAGCATTACAAAAAGAACGGCTTTCACCGTTCTTTTTTATTGCTCGATTTCACAAAATATTACTTGGATTCTCCGTCATCTGCCTTGTCGCCTTTACGCACGCGATTCTTCTTGTCCTGCGCGTCCAGCGCAAAACCGAGCGCCAAACCGATCGCAAGTCCAATCGACAAACCCATTCCGCTGTTGTCGAACACCGTCGTGCCGAGCGACATCCCAACACTTAACCCAAGGCACATATAGATCGCAAACCAGGACGAGGCGGGCTTTTCCAGTTCCCACAGGGTTTGTCCTTCCTCTGCGCCGTCGATGCGGTTGAACTTGTTTTTTTCCAGCACGCGTTCGGAAGCAGCGTTGCCAGTTTCCGTGATTGCGCGCACGAAATACACGCCTTCCTTGGAAAACACCCATTCGCAGAGCGCCTTGACCGCTTCCGTCGTGTAACCCTGCCCGCGGTATCTGTCCGGCACGCCGTAGCCGATTTCAACGGTCTTGTCGTCCGGTTCGCCTTTAAAGCCAATGTCTCCAATCATCTCGCCGGTGCTCTTCAGCGTCATGCGCCACGCGGTATACCAAACCTCCTGTCCGGGGTGGTTCAATACGCCGTCACGCATTTCGGTATATGCTTTTTTCATGTGCGGATCGGTTTCGGTGTCGATCAGCTCTTGCAACTCGTCCGCGCTCATCGGCGTCAGCTTCATCCGTTTTGTCGAAACCGGCCGCTGCTTAAACGTCCATTTATTCTTCGCCATTTTGCATTCCCCCGTCTTCTTTTATTCCTTTTCCCGCCAGATACATACGCAATTGTCGATTGCTTTTGATCACCACAGACTTGCCGGCATAGCGCTTTGTCGTGTCAAGATAGCCTTGAACGCGTCTTCTGGTGCGTCCTTTGTAAACAACCCACCAAAAGAATTCCCAGTCCATCTTTTCAATGCAGCCGTTGGCCATGCTCTCGCGCGATTTACCGCGGTTCTTCGCGTGTCGCATCAGCGCGCGGCATGCACAAACCGGCCGGCTGTACCGCAGCCAGACGATCTCGTCCGCGTCGTCCAGTCGTTCGTCGCGCAGCAGCGCGCGGTAGTTGCCGTCGATCACCCAGTCCGGCTTTTCAAGCGTTTTCCGGACGATTGCGCGCGCTTCATCGCGGTCGCGCTCCTGCCAGTTTGGCAGAAAGTTGACCGTATCGAGATAGAGCGGTTCACAGCCGATGTGGTTTGCAAGCCGTTTTGCCAGCGTGGACTTGCCGGAGCCGCTGTAGCCGATGATTGCGATTTTCACGCTCGCCTCCGTCTTAGCCATTTGCATTCTTTACAGGAAAACGCCCGTCTTTTTGCGGGCGGGCGCTTGATTCCAAATAGACCCATGGTATTGTTAAGGGCCGCAGCCCTTAACGTGTACATTCCGGCTGCATCGGTTCACCCGATGCAACGGATCGTCCTGCCAAGGGCGTTTTCCCCGTACGTTTTGCCGTCCGCGAGTCCAAAGGACGAGAGGCAAAACGTGGTTGCCCGTCAAAAAATTTGTTTTTTGACGGAATATTCTTATTCTAAGAAGTCTTTCAGCCGCTTGCTCCGGCTCGGATGGCGAAGCTTACGAAGCGCCTTGGCTTCAATCTGCCGGATGCGCTCTCTGGTAACATTGAACTCCCTGCCAACTTCTTCCAGCGTGCGCGCCTTGCCGTCGTCCAGGCCATAGCGCAATCTCAGCACCTTTGCTTCTCTCGGCGTCAGCGAATCCAGAACGTCCATCAGCTGCTCTTTCAGCAGCGTAACGGCAACCGCTTCCGCGGGCGCGGGTGCGTCGTCGTCCGGAATGAAGTCGCCAAGGTGGGAATCGTCCTCCTCACCGATCGGCGTCTCCAGCGAAACCGGTTCCTGCGCAATCTTGATGATCTCTCGCACCTTTTCTTCCGTAATGCCCATCTCTTTTGCAATCTCTTCCGGTCGCGGGTCGCGTCCGTATTCCTGCACGAGCTGGCGGTTGACGCGGATGAGCTTGTTGATGGTTTCCACCATGTGCACGGGGATGCGGATGGTGCGCGCCTGATCGGCAATCGCGCGCGTAATCGCCTGGCGAATCCACCAGGTTGCATACGTGGAGAATTTATAGCCCTTGGTGTAGTCGAATTTTTCAACGGCCTTGATCAGGCCGAGGTTGCCTTCCTGAATCAAGTCGAGGAAAAGCATGCCGCGCCCAACATAACGCTTTGCAATCGAAACGACAAGACGCAAATTCGCCTCGGCGAGTTCCTGCTTCGCGTCCGGGTCTCCGGCGGCCATGCGCTGCGCAATTTCAACCTCCTGCTCGGCGGTCAAAAGCGGGACTTTGCCGATTTCCTTGAGGTACATGCGCACCGGGTCGTCAATGTTGATGCCCTCGGCCGACGCAATCGCCGTCTCGATTTTCTTGATCTCCTCGTTGATATCCTTCTCAACCTCAATGTCTTCCACAACGTCGATGTTGAGCTCTTCCAGCCGGTCGTAAACTTTTTCGACCTGCTCCTGATCGAGTTCGAGCTCCTCCAGCGCGTCCATGATCTCCTTGTAGGTCAAAACGCCCTTCTGTTTGCCCGTTTCAAAGAGGTCGTTAATTTTTTGTTTGCGCGTTTCTTTTACGTCCAAGATTCCCTCTCCTTTCCTCAAAGCCCCCGCATACGGAGGTTGAGCGTCTGCATTTCGCGTAATTTTTCCGCACGCTCGTCCGCCGTCATCGACGGCTCGGCGAGCTGTTGTTTGATGGTTTCAATTCGGCAGGAAATGTCGCACCGTTCAATGCGGTTGAGACAGTCCTGCGCGCCTTTTTCCGCTTCTGCGCACTCCATGTCCTCGCGCAGTATCGCGGTGATGCGCTCGGCGGCGTCTTTTTCTAGACCAGCAACCAGAAGCGGCACGTTCGGCGGTTCGCCGCGTTCGTGCGCTTTTGTCAGCGCCTCGGCAAACGCTTTTAGTCCCGTGTCGGCAAACGGTTGTTTGTCGCCCTGGTTTGCAACAAGCTTCGCCGCCTCCGGCGAGCCGATCATCAGGCAGATCAGCGCGGACTCCGCGCGCGTTCGTTCGTTGTCCGTGCGCGGGTTTTGCCTGCGCACTTCGCGCTTTTTCACCGGCGGAGGTTCCCCGTGTTCACCGTCGATCGGCCGGGCGGTCTTGCCCTGCGCCTTCAGCGTCTCCAGCGTGTAGCCGGTCTTTTTCGAAAGCTGCTGATAATACCGCTCCCGTTCGACCGGCGAAAGCTCGGCGATAAACCGGCAGGCTTTCATCGCATATTGCTCACGCCCGTTTTCACGGTCCAGCGCGAAATCACGCGCCATGCTCTCCAGCTTAAAGGCATTGAGCGCAAGCGCCTGGTCCTTTAGCGTGTCGAACGCTTCCTTGCCGTTTTGGCGTATAAACTCGTCCGGGTCCTGCTGATTCGGGAATACGACGACCCGCACCGTCAGCCCTTCGGCGGAGAGGATGTCCAATCCGCGGATGGTCGCGTTCTGTCCCGCCGCGTCGCCGTCGTAGGCGATGTACACGGTGCTTACATAGCGTTTGAGCAATCTCGCCTGTTGTTGGGTCAGCGCCGTTCCAAGGCTCGCTACGGCGTTTGTGACGCCCGCTTCATACAGTCCGATCACGTCCGTGTAACCTTCCACGATCACAATGTCGGAGAGTTTCCCGCCTTTTTGCAGGTTTAGCCCGTAAAGATTGTTGCGCTTGTTATACAGCGGTGTGTCGCCGGTGTTGATGTATTTCGGTTTTTCATCGTTGTTGAGCACCCGCGCGCCAAAGCCGATCACACGGCCGTTGGTCGCGATGATCGGAAAGATCACCCGCCCGCGGTACGCGTCGTACATCCGTCCCGAGTTTGCGTTTTTTACAAGAAGTCCCGCTTCAACGAGTTCCTCCGGCGCAAAACCTTTTTCACCGAGATAGTTTTTCAGCGCGTCCCATTCCGGCGGCGCATAGCCGATGCCGAAACGCCGGACGGAGTCACTCGTGATACCGCGTTTTTTTAAGTATGCGCGGCCCGCTGCGCCTTGCTCGCCAAGCAGCGTCTCCATAAAAAAACGAGCCGCCATCCTGCAAGCCTCCGCGAGGCGTTCGCGCTTGGCACGCGCGCGCTGCATTTCCGCGTCGTTTACCTCTTCCGGCATCGCCATACCAGCGCGGTTGGCTAAAAACTCCACCGCCTCAGGGAACGTCATGTGCTCAACGTCCATAACAAACTGGATCACGCTCCCGCCGATATGGCAGCCAAAGCAATAGTACAGCTGTTTGTCCGGTGAAACGGAGAATGACGGCGTCTTTTCGCCGTGCACGGGGCAAAGCCCCCAAAGCCGTCTCCCTTTCGGTTTTAAATCGACATAGGAAGAGACGACGGACACGATATCGTTTTTGCTCAGCAGCTCGTTGAGCCAGCTTTCCGGATATGCCATCCGATCTTCCTTTCCATGTTTGATACGGCGGCGGCACGATAAAGATTCTTCAAATGCCGGTCGATGATCGCGTCGCCCCGAACGTTTTCATAAGTACGCATTGTCTCCGGTTTGTATTATCAAAGCCTTTGCCTTTTTCAAACCGCCTAATTAATATTCGACCCTACTTGCCGGTTTCCTGCCTGAAATTGCATTTTTGTTGAAATTTTCCTGCATTTTATTTGCAGGGGTCGATATCGGCAGGACTGCTGGTGTCCATCCATGATTTCGGTACGAACAAACGCATATAGTCGCGAATGGCATAATTGTCCGTCATTCCGGCAATGTAGTCCGCAACGGCGCGCTCCTCGCCGTCGATTTCCAAATACTTGCTATATTCGTCAGCAAGCCGGTCCGTATGCGTCAAATAATAAGAAAAAAGCTCTTCCACAACGCGTTTGGCCTTTTGCTCTTCACTTTTGGCCACCGGATTATGATAAACATTTGAAAACATGAAGTCGCGCAGCGCTTCAAATTGCTCCTCAATCGGCTCCGACATTCGGATCTCCGGCTTGTCAAAGCTCTGCTTCACAACGTCAAGAATCATGTTGTTGATGCGTCGCCCGTGGCTGTCGCCAAGCACTTTTATGCAGCTTTCGGGCAGGTCGCTTTCGGAAAGCACATCCGCGCGTATCGCGTCGTCGATGTCGTGGTTGATATAGGCGATCCGGTCGGCAAGCGACACCACGCGTCCTTCCAGCGTGCATGCGTTGCCATCCTTTTTGTGGTTGAGTATCCCGTCGCGCACTTCATAGGTGAGGTTGAGTCCCTGCCCGTCGTTTTCAAGTTTTTCCACAACACGCAGGCTCTGCACGTTATGCTCGAATCCATCCGGCAGTAAACTGTTTAGCACGTCTTCGCCGGAGTGTCCGAACGGCGTGTGTCCGAGGTCGTGCCCCATGGCGATTGCTTCCGTCAGGTCTTCGTTGAGCCGCAGCGCACGGGAAATCGTCCGCGCAATCTGCGAAACCTCCAGCGTGTGCGTCAGCCGCGTGCGGTAGTGGTCGCCCTGCGGCGATAAAAACACCTGTGTTTTGTGCTTGAGCCGCCTAAATGATTTGCAATGGAGGATGCGGTCCCGGTCGCGGATAAAATCCGTGCGGATTTCGCATTTCGGTATCTCCTGTTCGCGCCCGCGCGTGTTTTGCGAAAGCGTAGCAAACGGCGAAAGCGTCTCCGCCTGTACCCGTTCATAATAAGTCCGTGCGTTTTCTGCAGGCATACGTTCACCCTCCGTTCTCTCGGTATGTATTCGCCGCTGATCGCCAAATTCCTTGTTTTGGCCGAAATTACGACAAAAAACCCGCCTGCGCGTTGCAGCACAGGCAGGTTTTACGTCTTTGTTTTGTTTGCGGTTTACTCTTCTTCGCAGTCGCAGTCGCAATCGCATCCACAGCCGCATTCGCAGTCTGTAAGGTCGAATTCAATGGTCTCGTTGCAATACGGGCAAATCAACCCGTCGTCGCTGTCGATCATGTCTTCGTCAAAGTAGACCGTTTCACCACAGTGCGGGCATTCCACCTCGATGAAATCGTCTTCATCGAACATGTCCTCGTCGACGTCCAGAATTTCTTCAATGTCGTCGAGCTCGTCGTAGATGCCATCCACGCAGTCGCTCAGGTCTTCGATGCTCTCGTCCTGCTCTTCCAGGGCTTCGGCAATTGCGCCGAGCGTGTCGATCACGCCGCGCAGCACCTTGTCGGTGCCTTCGTCCTTAAGGGAAAGGCCGTCGGCCAGTCCGTCGAGATACGCAACTTTTTCAGAAATATAACTCATGGGTTGATACCCCCCTTTTATTCGTTCGGCGCTTTTTTTGTTAGCAGCGTTCCATGTACTCGCCGGAGCGGGTGTCCACGCGGATGCGGTCGCCTTCGTTGACGAACAGCGGCACGTTGAGCGTGTAGCCGGTTTCCAGCGTCGCGGGCTTGGTCGTGCCGGTCGCGGTGTCGCCGCGCACGCCCGGATCGGACTTGATGATGGTCAGTTCAACAAAGTTCGGTGCTTCCACGGAGAAGGGCTGTTCCTTGTAGAAACGCACCTTGACGGATTCGTTCTCAACGATGAAGTTGATTGCTTCCTCAACCTGATCGTGGTTGAGCGGGATCTGCTCATAGGATTCGACGTCCATGAAGTAATACAGTCCGCCGTCTTCGTAGAGGTACTGCATCTCCTTGGTCTCGATGCGGGCCGGCGGGTATTTGTCCGTCGGGTTGAAGGTCCGCTCCAGCACCGCGCCGGTCATCACGTTTTTGAGGCGAGTACGCACAAAAGCCGCGCCTTTGCCCGGCTTGACATGCTGGAAGTCTGCGATCGACCAGACCTGCCCGTCAATCTCAACGGTCATGCCTTTTCTGAATTCGCCTGCACTGATCATAATCTGTTTCCTCCGTTAATCAATTCGATACGTTTGATGCTATCGTTTTACTGTTCGTATTTCCATTTCAATCAGCAATAATTGTTTATTACTGAAAATAATGCGCTTTTAGATGCACAAAAGTTCCTTGGGCGACGACACGAGGTTCAGGTGCCCGCTTTCCGTCACGACGCAGCAGTCTTCAATGCGAACCCCGCACAATCCTTCCACATAAATGCCCGGCTCAACGGTAATCGTCATGCCCGCCGTCAGCGTGTCCACGCTGGACATCGCCGCTCTCGGCGGTTCGTGGATTTCAATGCCAAAGCCGTGGCCAAGACCGTGCCCAAAGGCGTCGCCGTAGCCTTTGCTTGTTATATAGTCGCGTGCCGCGGCGTCCAGCGCTTTGCCGGAGACGCCGTTTGTCAGCGCGTCCAGCGCTTTTTGCTGCGCGGTTCTAACGATTTCGTAAATCTCTTTCGACTTGTCGTCGATCTTGCCGATGCCGAACGTGCGCGTCATGTCGGAATGATATCCGTTTTTGATGCACCCAAAATCCACAACGACGAGATCGCCGTTTTGCAGTTTGCGTTCTCCCGGCACCGCGTGGCACATGGCTCCGTTCGGACCGCCCGCAATAATCGGGTCGAACGACGGGCCTTCGCTCCCGTTTTTCGCGCAGACGTAGTTCAATTCCGCCGTCGCTTCCAGTTCGGTCATGCCTGCGTGGATGCGCGTCAGCCATTCGGCGTAAGACTTGTCAGCGATGCGCTGCGCCTGCTGGAGGGATTCGATTTCGTCCTCCGACTTGTACAGCCGCGGCAGTGTGATCGTCTCGTGGAACGGAACCCACTCAACCGGAAATTCCGAATACGCCTTGAACGCACCGACGCTGAGGTTGTCCTGCTCAAAGCCGCAGCGTTTGCAGCCGTCGTTTGCAAGAAACCCCTTGAGTTTGTTCAGCTGCTCTGCATAGGTCGATTCAACAACCTTTGCGCAGCCGTTCGTCTGTGCCTTTGCCTGAATGGTGTAACGAAAGTCGGTTACGAGATACGCGTCCTTGTGTGTGACAAGCAGGACGCCGTCCGAGCTTGTAAACCCGGAATAATAGCGGATATTGACGCCGCTGGTCACCAGCGCCGCATCAAGTCCGTCTTTGCGCATATTTTCGCGCAATGCTTCTAATCTCTGTTTCATACGGAGTTATTTTATCACAGAACAAGTTGCTGTTCAACTACAATCAGTCTCCCGCGGGCGACTTCTTGTCCGCCCTGCATTTTGCCGCAAAAAAGCTCCGGCCCCTGTGAAAAAGAGCCGGAACCGATTGTCTAAACTTCGGGATTGTTAAGGGTCGCAACCCTTAACCCATATCTTCCGGCTGCGCCGGTTCATCCGGCGCAACGGATAGCCCATTTCGGACGTTTTCCCTGTGCGTTTTGCCGCCCGCGAGTCCGAAGGACGAGAGGCAAAACGTGGTTGTCCCATTAAAAAGCGAGCTTTTTAACGGCCGGCTTATCCCCAATACTCTTGATACTTGCGGACATTCGCCTGATGCTCTTCATAGGTCTTGGCGAAGATCAGCTCGTTCGTCTCACTCGGGTTCTGGTTGCAGAAGTAGAGATATCCGCCTTCCAGATAATCCTCATTCGGATAAAGCGCGGCTTCAATGGCGGCTTTGCCCGGGTTGCAAACCGGTCCAACCGGGAGTCCCTCGTATTTATAGGTGTTGTAGAGCGATTCGCTGTCGCGTTCCGCTTCCGTAAAGGTGTATTTGGTCACCCCCAGCACATACGACAAACTCGCGCAGGATTGCAACGGCATGTCTTGTGCAAGGCGGTTGTGGAACACGGCGGAAACCTTCGCAAAGTCATCCGGAGCTTGTGCCTCGCGCTCAATCAGCGAAGCCAGCGTCACCACCTGGTCCATCGTCATGCCCAGCGCGTCCGCGCGGGTCAAATACTCGTCCGTAAACACTTCGTTAAAGCGGTTGAGCATCTTGATGAGGATGGTGTCCACGCTTGCGTCGGCATAGACTTCATACGTGTCCGGGAAGAGATAGCCTTCCAGCATGTAGGTGCGGTATACCGAATTTTCACTCTGCGCCGCGTCGTCAATAAACGCAAAGTTCGTAAAGTCCTCGCCCGTCTTCACCGCGTCGATCAATTCGCTTGTACCCGAAATCAATCCTTCTTCAAAGAGAACTTCCGCAATGCCGGACACGGTGTAGCCTTCCGGCACGGTAAAGGTGACCGTCTGCTTGGGTGGATTTCCCTCGCAAAGCACCTCTACGATCTGCTTGATGCTCATGTTTTTGCTGAGCACATATGTCCCTGCCTTCAGGCTGTTCGCCTTGCCGACAAAGTCCACGTATACCTTAAACGCGGCGGTACTGGGGATCAATCCCTCTTCGTCATACCCACAGGCGTTGTATAATATGCGCGCAATGCTGCTTGCCGACGAGGACGACGGGATGACCACCTCGATCGGCGTCGCGTCGTTTGAATCAACGGGCATGATGTAGTTGGAAAGCACGTAGTTCACGGTCGTCCGCGCAATCATAAACACGATCACAAGGCTGACGCCAAGTACGACCGCCGGTCGAACCGCAAGCCACATGCGACGCAGTCGTTTGCGCTGTTTTGCTTTTCGTTTATCTGCTCTCGTATCCATAGGCATTTTTTCTCTGCTCCGCGGCTTAATAATTATGCCGCGCTATCGTTCCTTGTTTTGTTCGCCCGCGTTATGCTTCCAGCGGGCTCAGGTCGATTTCAACCGCTTCGGCGAGGATTTTGTATACGTCGCCAAGCATGCGTTTGAGGCGGAATTCCTCCATCAAGTAAGCGGACGCATCCTTGTCAAACTGAAGCAGTTCGCCAACCTTTTGCAGCTTCGATATGGTCACTCCGTCGGTTTCGCCCGCAATGATTGCCGCCTGTGCGCGAATCTGCAGCTTGTTGTATTCTTCAATGAGCGAGCGGGTCGTGCTGCTCTCCATCGCGCGTTCCTTTGCGGTCATATATGCGCGGTATTCCTCGCTCGCCTGAAGTTCCCCGGCGAGCTGCTTTGCCGTGTCGTAAACCATGCGTGCCTCCTTAGATTTCGATGATGATCGGCATGATCATCGGGGTACGCTTGGTCTTGCTCTTCAAAAACGACTTTAGCGCCGTGCGAATGCTGCTCTTGATCGCCGCATAGTCGCCGCGCTCCGCGCCTTCGAATTTTCGCGTTTCTTTGATGAGGAACGCCCGCGTCTCGGCGATGAGCTCCTCGGAATCGCGCATGTACACAAACCCGCGGGAGACAATCTCCGGTGCGGCGAGCATGCGCCCGGTTTCACAGTCGATTGTCAGCACCGCAACGACAAGGCCGTCCTGCGAAAGCGTTTTGCGGTCTTTGAGTACGATGTCGTCGATGCCGCCGATGCCGTCCACCATTACGCTGCCGGCCTGCACGCTTTCTTCCATGCGGCCTTTGCGCACGGTGAGTTCGATTACGTCGCCGCACTCCGCAACAAATACGTTTTCGGGTTTAATGCCCATCTCCTCGGCAAGCTGTCCGTGCATGAACAGGTGGCGATATTCCCCGTGTACGGGGATGAAGTATTTCGGTTTCACAAGTTCCATCATCAGCCGCAGTTCTTCGCGGCAGGCGTGACCGGAGACGTGAACGTCCGCCATGCGGTTGTAAACCACGACCGCGCCTTTTTGATAGAGCTGATTGATCACGCGTGCAACGCCCCGCTCGTTTCCCGGGATTGCCGACGCGGAGATGATGACCATGTCGCCTTTTCCAATGTTGAGTTTGTGCGTCGACGTCGCCATGCGGAACAGTCCGCTCATCGGTTCGCCCTGACTGCCGGTCGTAATCACGCAAATCTGATCGTCCGGATAGTTTTTCAGCTGTTCAACGCGCACAATGCTCTCCGCCGGAATTTTCAGGTAACCAAGCTTCATTGCAACGCGCACGATGTGTTCCATGCTGCGCCCCTGGAAGCACAAGACCCGTCCGTGCGCAACGGCATAATCCGCAACCTGCTGGATGCGGTATACGTTGGACGCAAAGGACGCGACGATGACGCGCCCGCCCGCAACGTCGAAATAATGCTCAAACGTCGGGCCGATTTCACGTTCGCTCTGCGTATATCCCGGGCTTTCAATGTTCGTGCTGTCGCTCATCAGCGCAAGCACTCCGCGCGAACCGTAATAGGCAAAGCGGTTTATATCGATCGGTTCGCCGTCGATGGGCGTAAAGTCGACCTTAAAGTCACCTGTATGAATCACGGTGCCAATCGGCGTAATGACCGCAAGCGCGACCGCGCCCGCAATCGAGTGTCCGGTTTTGATGAACTCGATCTTAAAGCAGCCGAGGTCGATCTTGTCGCCGGGGTTGATGCTCACAAGTGTCTTGCCGGACACGCGCGCTTCGTCCAGCTTATGTTCGACCAGCGCCATGGTAAAGCGTGTACCGTAAACGGGCACGTTAAACTCCTTAAGCGCATACGGCAGTGCGCCGATGTGGTCCTCATGACCGTGTGTAATCAAAAATCCGCGCAGCTTTTTCTTGTTTTCGCGCAAGTATTCCATGTCCGGTATGACAACGTCGATGCCGGGCATGTCTTCGTCCGGAAAGATCAATCCGCAGTCGATGACAATGATGTCATTGCCATATTCCAGCACGGTCATGTTCTTCCCAATCGTTCCCAATCCTCCGAGAGGGATGATTTTCAGTTTATTCGCCATATTCTTTTTTTCTCCAATATCAGTTTCGTCCTATCCCAAAAGCGGAAATTCCCATTTTCCGCATATGCTCAATTTCAGTATCTGACTCTTTCTTATATTTTTTCTGTGTATCTGTTTGCTTGCGGCTTCTTTGCCTCAGCATTTCATTCTAGCATTTCGCGCGGTTTTCACCGTGCCGTATAACGTCGGCAGACATGCTCGTTCGCTTTCTGCCGCGGTAGTCGCGTCAACTGTAAAAGTCGTTGCCGCCGTATGTTCCGTAGAACGTGCGCTCTCCCCAAACTTTGTCCGTGCGCTCGCTGCGAAACGACATGACGCTGGTCGGCAGCAGCCGGTTCCCGCCGTTGAATACGTCGTCGGCATAGCCGATCACGTCGTCCGGAATGGTCTTCGTCAAAAAGTCACTCCGCCCCACTACGGTGAACTGGTATTTTTGGTACACAACATCATAAACCGTGTCCGGCCATTTACTGGCTTCAACGCGATTGAGGATGACGCACAGCACCGCGCGGTAGCCTTCCTCCGTTCTGCCCGCTTCAAAGTATGCAACCCGTGCGGCAAGCAGGATGTCCTCGGCATCGTATGCGCCGCTGGAAACGTTCGGCAGCTCCTGCGAAGACGTTTGCACCGGCGTAGCTGTCGGTGTTGCCGTCGGGGTTTCCGTCGGTTTCGGGGTCGGCGTCGCCGTGGGCTTCGGGGTCGGGGTTGCCGTTACCTTGGGTGTTGGCGTCGCGGTCACTTTCGGCGTTGCCGTGACCTTTGGGGTCGCCGTCGCTTTCGGCGTTGCGGTCGGCGCGGGTGTAGGTGTCGGCGTCGGTGTCGGCGGCACGGTCGGCACGGCGGTCGGCGTCAGCACCGGCGTAGCGGTCGGCACGGACGTTGCGATCACACCATACACCTGCGTTTCGCTGGTAACGGCGGTCGCGCTCTGTTCGTCCTCCGGCGTAACGACGGAAATGGAGTATGCGTCCTCAAGCGGCACGTCGCCGATCACAATCATTTCCGGCGTCGGCGTCGGTGTTGCAAGCCCCATCATAACCGTTTCCACCGGGGTTTGGTCGCAGCCGAATGCGACTGCGCAAAACATGGCCAGTATGCAGCCGATCACGGCGTTTTTCGTTCGTCGTTTCAATAATCCGGTCGTTTCCTTTCCGGCGGCGCGTTTTCGCTTTTTTCAGCTCTTGTGCATGTCACGCCGCGGTGGTTTCCTCCCGTACTTGCGTTCCCTTACAGGATATATTTGTGGATGTCGTCCTCGTGGTATTCACCGCCGATATGCTCGTCCACATACGCCGCGTCGATGTTGAGTTCAATCTCCGGGTGTTGTCCGTTTGCGTTAAACGAAATATCGTCCAGCAAAACTTCCATAACGGTGTGCAGCCGCCGCGCGCCGATGTTTTCGGTGTTTTCGTTGGCTACAAACGCATATTTTGCAATCTCGTGAAGCGCGTCCGCGGTAAAGCTTAGTTTCACCTTGTCCGCCGAAAGCAGCGCCGTATACTGTTTGGTCACGGCGTTTTCCGGCTGCGTAAGGATCTTTTCAAAGTCTTCCTGCGTCAAATCGTCCAGCTTTACGCGAATCGGGAAGCGTCCCTGCAATTCGGGAATCAGGTCGCTGACCTTCGCGGTGTGGAATGCGCCCGCCGCAATGAAGAGGATGTAGTCCGTCTTCACCGGGCCATATTTTGTGCTGACCACGGAACCTTCCACGATGGGAAGAATGTCGCGCTGGACGCCCTCGCGGGAAACGTCCGGCCCGCCCATGCGGTCCTGGCCCGCAATCTTGTCGATCTCGTCGATAAAGATGATACCGTCCTGCTCCGCGCGCTGGAGCGCTTCGCGGTGGACGTCGTCCATGTCGATCCGCTTCTCGGATTCCTGCTGAATGATGATGCGGCGCGCTTCCCGCACGGGCAGTTTGCGCATCTTTGTCTTTTTCGGCAGCAGGTCGCCGAACATTTCGCCGATGTTGAGATCGATGCCTGCGGCGAACATTGCGTCGTTCGTGCCGCTCTGCTCTTCCACCTCAACTTCAACAAGTTCGCTTTCCAGCTTGCCCGCGCGCAGTTCCGCAGTCACGCGTTCGCGTTCGGAGTAGCGTCTTGCCTTCTCTTCTTCACTCGGTTCCGGTTCGCTCGGCTGCGGTTGGCCGGCGCCGAGCAGCATCTGCAGTGGGTTTTGTGACTGTTTGCGCTCGCGCTTTTTCGCGCCCGGCATCAGCAAGTCGATCAGCCGCTGCTCCGCGGCGGCTTCCGCAATGAGTTTCACTTCTTCCATCTTGCGGTTCATGCTGATGCGGATTGCCGCGTCAACAAGATCGCGAATCATGGACTCCACGTCGCGCCCGACATAGCCGACCTCGGTATATTTGGTTGCTTCCACCTTCACAAACGGTGCGTCTACGAGTTTTGCAAGTCGTCTTGCAATCTCGGTTTTGCCGACGCCCGTCGGTCCGATCATAACGATGTTTTTCGGCGTGATTTCCTCGCGCAGTTCGTCCGAAAGGCAGCTCCTGCGGTAACGGTTTCTCAGCGCAACGGCGACCGCGCGCTTTGCCTTGTCCTGTCCAATAATGTATTTGTCCAGTGCTTCAACAATCTCTCTCGGCGTCAAAATCATAGCGTTCAAACCTCCTCAACGACGATGTTGCCGTTTGTGAAGACGCAGATTTCGCCCGCGATGCGAAGCGCTTTTTCCGCGATATCCTTGGCCTGCATGTCCGTGTTTGCTTTCAGCGCTTTTGCCGCCGCAAGCGCATACATGCCGCCGGAGCCGATGGCCGCAATGCCGTCGTCCGGGTCGATCACTTCGCCCGTGCCGGACACGATCAAAAGCTCCTCTTTGTTTGCAACGATTAAAAGCGCTTCAAGTTTGCGCATAATCTTGTCGTTGCGCCAGTCCTGCGCAAGCGACACCGCCGAGCGGGAAAGGTTCCCGCCGTATTGTTCCAGTTTCTTTTCAAACCGCTCGCAGAGCGAAAACGCGTCCGCGACCGATCCGGCAAAGCCGACCACGACCTGATCGTGATACAGCCGCCGTACTTTTTTCGCCGTGGCTTTCATGATGACGGTTTGGCTCATCGTCACCTGTCCGTCGCCTGCAACGGCGCATTGCCCGTCCTTTTTGACGGCGATAATCGTCGTACCCCTGAGTTCCAAGCGGGTATCCTCCTTTTATTAAAAGCGCCCGCCGCGCGCACCGTGCGGTGTTTGGCTTTACGCGCCGCGAGCCAGTCATATTGCCTTTTATCATAGTAGCACAAAGCGGGCAAATTCGCCCGCTTTCAACAATTCGTTTGCAATTCTTTCACGATTTTGAGCGCACGCTCCGCTATTTTGCCATAGCGTTCTTTTTTGTTGCGAATCCGCTCGGACAAGCCCTCCATAATGCCGAAAGTTACGTTCATCGGCTGGAAATCGCCGCCGCAGTAGCCGGACACATAATGTCCCAGCGCGCCGATGGCCGTTTGATCCGAAAAGTCGATCGGCGTTTCGTTTTTCAGCCGTTTGGCGAGAGAAATTGCGGCGACAAGCCCGCTGGACGCGGACTCTACATAGCCCTCCACGCCGGTGATCTGTCCGGCAAAATACAGCATTGGATTCGATCGCAGTGAGTAGTCGAAATTTAACAGCTTTGGCGAAGGCAAAAACGTATTGCGGTGCATCACGCCGTAGCGCACGAACTCCGCGTGCTCAAGTCCCGGTATCATGCCGAACACGCGCTTTTGTTCGCCGAACTTAAGGTTCGTTTGAAAACCGACGATGTTCCAGAGGTTGCCGTCCTTGTCGTCCTGGCGCAGCTGCACCACGGCGAATGGCTTCCTGCCTTCCATCTCCAACCCGACCGGTTTGAGCGGACCGTAGCAAAGCGTCATCTCGCCGCGCTTTGCCATGACCTCCACCGGCATGCAGCCTTCAAACACGCGCGGTGTTTCAAAGGAATGCAACTCGGCGGTTTCCGCCGTGACCAGCGCGCGGTAAAACGCAAAATATTCGTCTCTTGTAAACGGGCAGTTGAGATAATCGTCGCCGCGTCCATAGCGGGACGCGCGGTAAACTTTCGATAGGTCAAGCGAGTCATAGGCAACAATCGGCGCCGCCGCATCGAAGAAGTGCAGCGACCCGCCGGCAAGTTTGCCGATTTCGTCCGCCAGTGCGCCGTCCGTCAGCGGACCCGTCGCAATGATTGCGGGCGCTTCGGGAATCTTCGTGATTTCCTCGCTGTGCACCGTGATGTTCGGGTGGTTGTTGATCATTTCCGTCACGCGCGCGGCAAACCCTTCGCGATCGACCGCAAGCGCGCCGCCGGCGGGTACGCGGGTTTCGTCCGCAATGCGCAGAACAAGCGAATTTAAAAGGCGCATCTCCGCCTTGAGCAGGCCGACCGCGTTTTCAATCCGGTCGGAGCGCAGGGAGTTGCTGCACACCAGCTCGCAAAATGCGTCGCTTTGGTGTGCGGGCGATTTTCTTTTTGGTTTCATCTCGTAGAGATCGACCGCAATGTTGCGCTCGGCAAGTTGAAACGCCGCCTCGCACCCGGCAAGGCCCGCGCCGATCACGCTGACGCGCGCAGCTTCCATCAATTTTCGCCTTCTTGTGCCGTTTTGTCTTTTTTCGTGTTGCGGTGGATGTGTCCGCATTCTTTATTCGTGCAGGTGATATAGCTGCCGTTTTGCCCCATCTTCTGCACCATCATGCTGCCGCATTCCGGGCAGTTCATCTTGGTCGGCTTGTCCCAGGATACGAAGTCGCATTCGGGATAACGCTCGCAGCCGTAAAACACCTTGCCTTTTTTGCTCTTGCGTTTGATGATCGAAGCGCCGCACTTCGGGCACGGTACGTCAATTTTCTCAACGATGGCCTTCGTGTTCCGGCATTCCGGAAAGTTCGGGCAGGCAAGGAACTTGCCGTAACGCCCCATCTTGATGACCATGTTTGCGCCGCATTTCTCGCAGATAACGTCCGAAACCTCGTCCGGTATCTTTTCCGGCGGTGCTTTTTCAATTGCGATTTCCACCTTTTTGTGGAACGGGCTGTAGAATTTTTCTAAAACGTCGACCCAGCTGACGTTGTCTTCTTCGACGTCGTCCAGTTGGGACTCCATGCCCGCAGTAAACTGCACGTCGACAATGTCGGTAAAGTTGTCCATCATAAAACGATTGACAACGTAACCAAGCTCGGTCGGTATCAGCTGTTTTTTCTCACGCGAGATGTACCCGCGGTCGACAATCGTGGAAATCGTTGGCGAGTAGGTGCTCGGCCGTCCAATCCCCTTTTCTTCCAGCGCCTTGACCAGCGTCGCTTCCGTATAGTGCGGTGGCGGCTGCGTAAAGCGCTGTTCGCTGCCGAGTTTGTCCACTTTGCACTGTTCGTCTACGGAGAGCTCCGGCAGTGCCTTTTCTTTTTCTTCCTTTTCGTCGCGGCCTTCAGTGTAAACGATTGTAAAACCGTCAAACAGCGTACGGATGCCCGTTGCACGGAAGGTCGCGCCCTCGCAGCCAAGCGTGACGGTGCTGGTTGCAAACAGTGCGTCGCTCATCTGGCTTGCAAGGAAGCGTTCGTAAATCAGCTTGTACAGACGGAACTGCTCGCTCGAAAGATACTGCTTAATCGCCGTGGGTTCGTTTTCAATGCTCGTCGGGCGGATGGCTTCGTGCGCGTCCTGTGCGTTTTTACGTCCTTTATAAAAGTTCGGTTTCGGGGGAACATATTTTTCGCCAAAGCGGTTTTCAATGTATGCAAGCGTCGCTTGCTGCGCTTCGGTCGCCACGCGCACGGAATCGGTACGGATATAGGAAATCAAGCCGACCGCGCCTTTGCCGCCGAGTTCAATGCCTTCGTAGAGCTGCTGGGCGATCATCATGGTGCGCTTTGTCGTAAAGCCGAGTTTGCGGGAGGCCTCCTGCTGGAGACTGCTGGTCGTAAACGGCGGAACGGGATGCCGCGTCTTCTGGCCGTTTTTTACCTCGCTGATGATGAACGGTTTCCCGTCGATGCGGCCGAGTACTTCCTTTGTCTCGTCTTCGGTGCGCAGTTCGCGCTTCTTTCCGTCTTCGCCGTAATACTTGGCTTCAAACGTCTTTTTGCCCGTGGGTTCCTTCAGCTTTGCCGTAATGCTCCAGAATTCTTCCGGCACAAAGTTCAATATCTCGGTCTCGCGGTCGCAGATGATGCGCGTTGCAACGCTCTGCACACGGCCAGCGGACAATCCTTTTCGTACCTTGCGCCAAAGGATCGGGCTGATTTCGTAACCGACCAGCCGGTCGAGGATTCTGCGCGCCTGCTGCGCGTTGACCAGCCGCATGTCGATTGCGCGGACATTTTTAATAGAGTTTTTCACCGCCGTTGACGTGATTTCGTTGAACACGATGCGGCACTTGCTCGTTTCGTCAAGCTTGAGTACCTGCGCCAAGTGCCAGCTGATGGCTTCTCCCTCGCGGTCAGGGTCGGTCGCGAGGATGACTTTATTCGCGTTCTTCGCTTCCTTGCGAATTTTTTCCAGCACGTCGCCGCGTCCGCGCAGCGTAATATATTTCGGCTCGAAGCCTTTCTCAACGTTCACGCCGATCTGACTTTTCGGCAGATCGCGCACGTGGCCGTTTGAGGCTACGACCTTGTATTTCGTTCCTAAAAATTTTCCGATCGTTTTTGCCTTTGCGGGCGACTCCACGATCACCAGAGTATCCGACATATGTTTCTCCCTTCGCCGGTTAAGTGTCGAAATCATTGGTTTCTTACGTATCCGGTGCGTATTATTCATCCGGTAACTGCTTCATTATTCCGAAAATCTTTCATTCTGTCAAGCATGAATTGCCTGCACAGGTCGCAAATTATAACATACATCCGTTGAAATTACAAAAGAAATGTAAAACGGCGCATGCATTTTTCATTACTTTGCATTGCGTCGTCAGGTAAATATATGGGTTTCTTCTATATGTATAATCGGTCGTATGGTTTCTGCGTTATGCCTGCGCCGTGTGTTATGCCCGGCGTTCGGTTTGCACAGGATTCCCGTTCAAGTATGGCAATGCTGCTTTTGCGCTTTTTACTGCTTTTATTTGTTTTATAAAATGCAACGGTGGTTAGATTTTGCATAACAACTGATTTCAGCCTTCTTTAATGACGACCCGCTCCGTATCAACGGCGTACCGCCGTCCGGGCAGACAAAGAATCACGCCGGAAAACTGCAGCTCGGTCAGGCATGCATTCAGCGGGCCAATCGGCATATCCAACGCATCGCAAATTTCATCAAAGCTCAATTCCCCGCGCTTGAGTAACCGGCAAACCTTGCGCTGCGCCTCCGGCAGTGTGGAAAGCGAAACGATCTCAGCGTCCGGATAAGTCTGCGCAGGCACATGCAAACAGCTGTATTCGGCGAGAATGTCCTCCGGCGAAAGCACGGCCTTTGCTTCCCCGCGCGCAATCATGCCGTTCGGACCCGCGCTCATCGCGTCGCCGATTCGGCCGGGCACGGCGAAAACGTCGCGTCCCTGGTCGTGCGCCCACCCCGCCGTGATGGACGTTCCGCTGCGCTGCGCCGCCTCGACCACCAGCGTGCCGTTCGCAAGGCCGCTCATCACGCGGTTGCGAATTGGAAAATGAAAGCGGTTGGCGTGACTGCCCGGCAAAAATTCCGAAACCACTGCGCCGTGTTCGATAATCTCACGATAGAGTTTTGCGTTGGACTGCGGGTAGATCACGTCCACCCCGCAGCCGAGCACTGCAACGGTCCTGCAACGGTTTGTCGTGCTTTCCAGTGCGCCGCGCGCCGCCGCCGCGTCGATTCCCTCCGCCATGCCGGAGACGATCAGCGCGCCCGCCTCCGCAAGCGAGAACGCAAAGCGCTTCGCCGTGTCCGTGCCATATGTCGTCGGGCGGCGTGAGCCGACCACCGCAATGGAAACCTCCGGCTCGGGTTCCAGCGTGCCTTTGTAATACAGCACGCTCGGTGCGTCGCTCAGCTCGGCAAGCAGTACGGGGTAGCTTTGCTCTCCGGGATATGTGAATTCGATCTGGTTTTTTTCGAGTTTTTCCAAAAAGTGTTCGATATAGCCCGGCTTTGCCGCTTCGCTCAGTCGCGCCGTCACGCGCTCGGTCAGCTTGGAATATAGCGCGTCTCCGGCTTCACATGCTTGTTTTGCGTCGGCAAGCGAATTAAACCGCGCGGCAATCCGGTTGAACAGACGCACATTGTACTCCACGGCGTAGTTCAGCCAAAGCCTTGCCTGCTCCTCGCTTGTTACCGTTCGCATTTTTTTACGCGTCCTTTCGGGATTGGTCGAGGCTGCGATACTGAATCGCCTCGGCATAATGCGAAAGCTGGATCGTTTCTTCGCCTTCCACGTCCGCAATGGTGCGCGCGACCTTCAATATGCGCTGATACGCGCGTGCCGACAGCTTGAGTTCTGCGTATGCGCGCTGCAGCAGTTTTTCTGCGTTTGCATCGGGCGAGCAATACTTCTTGATCAGCTTTGTGTTCATCTGCGCGTTGAGCAATATGCCGTCGTTTTCAAAGCGCCTGCGCTGAATTGCCCGCGCTTTTTCAACACGCTCCCGAATCGCCGCAGACGGTTCCCCGCCTGACTTTTCGGAAAGTTCGGCAAAGCCGACCTCCGGCATTTCTATTTGAATGTCAATTCGGTCGAGCAGCGGCCCGCTGATGCGCCCGCGGTAGCGCTCGATCTGTGAACGAGCGCACCGGCACTCGTGGATACGCGAACCGTAGTTCCCACAAGGGCAGGGATTCATCGCCGCGACCAGCACGAATTCCGCGGGGTATGTTGCGCTTGCCGCCGCGCGGCTGACGGTGATAAACCCGTCCTCCAGCGGCTGGCGGAGTGCTTCGAGCACATCGTGCCGAAACTCCGGCAGTTCGTCGAGAAACAACACGCCGTAATGTGCAAGGCTGATTTCGCCCGGCATGGCGCGTGTGCCGCCGCCGACCAGCGCCGCGCTCGACGCACCGTGGTGCGGCGCACGAAACGGACGCTCCCGAATCATGCCGATTCCTTTGGTTGCGCCCGTTATGGAGTGAATTTTTGTTATTTCGAGGGCTTCTTCATAGGTCAACCGCGGCAAAATGGACGGAATCGCCCTTGCCAGCATGGTTTTACCCGCGCCGGGTGTACCGATGAGCAGAATGTTATGTCCGCCCGCAACGGCGATCTCCGCCGCACGTTTTGCGCCCTGCTGTCCTTTGATTTCGTAAAAATCGGTGGCATACCGCGTTTCGCTGCCCTGCCAGTTTTCCGTCGGGTGCGGCGCTATTTTGCCGTCCCCGCGGATATGCGCGCAAAGGTTTTCCAGCGAGTTGACCGGTAAAACGGACACGCCTTCCACGCAGGCGGCTTCGCCCGCGTTGCCTTCCGGCACGGCGAACATCGTTTCGCCGCCGGAAAACGCGTCGATCACCATCGGCAGTACGCCCGCAATCGCGCGGACGCTTCCATCCAGCCCGAGTTCGCCGAACGCGACAAAATCCAGCGCCGGATCGACGCCAAGCTGGCCGGACGCACCGAGGATAGAAAGCGCTACGGGCAGATCGTACACAGCGCCTTCCTTGCGCATGTCGGCCGGAGCAAGATTGACCGTGATCCGTGCCGCCGGAAAGATATAACCCGCATTCTTGATCGCCGCGCGCACACGCTCCCGCGATTCCCGCACCGCCGCATCCGGCAGGCCGACGATTTCGAACGCCGGTAATCCGTTTGCGATGTCCGTTTCCACCTGTACGCCGAATCCGCCGATTCCGCTGAGTCCATGGCTCTTCACGCGTGAAAGCATGTTTGCTGCGTCCCCCAGTTTTATATTTTGCTTATGCCGAAAGAAAAGAACCGCGCCCCGCACAAAACGATGCGCGATTCTCTTTATCCAATGTGTTGCCGGTCGATATTTGTTTTGCTAGAGTGCCTTTGCCTCCAGCTTCTCTTTTCCGTTGAACACGAACAGCCGGTTGCCGACGAAGTTGACGACGATGGCGACGCACGTGGCAATCAGCTTGGCAATCGTGTCGCCCTTTACAAAGCCGGAAAGCAGATCCGGCATCCAGGTTGCGGCCCACTCATTCGTCACACCGAACACCTCGCGGCAAAGCCAGATAACGCCAAGCGAAACGCCGAGAGAAACGATATTGACTACGAGAAACAGCAGCATTTCTCGCAGTGAGCGCGTCCGCTGTTCGCGGAACGTCCAGTTGCTGTTCCATAGATAGCTGTTAACAATGCCACAGGTGTAGCCGAAAATCTGCGCTACGTACACCCAGCCAAGCAGTAGATTCAGCGTTTGAAACACTGCAAAATCGACCAGCGTGTTGAGCACGCCGACGATTGCAAACTTGACCAGCTGCCAAAATGTCTTCTTAACTTCCGCTTTACGCTCCATACATCAACTTTCCTCCAGGCAATTTTGCGATGAACGCGGCCCAATCACTTGAAACCGCAAACCCGGACAGTCCGGGATACAGCAGGATAAAGAACAGCAGAGCAAAACCGACCCAAACCCACTTGATAAAGGCGGCGTCCTTGCCGTACTTCTGTTCCAGCTTTTGCAGCAGATACACCGTCGCCATCAGTATAAACGGCACGGTCGCAAAGAAATGGTAGATGAACGTGCAGCGCGACACCAGCACCCAGGGCAGATAGTTCGCCATTACGCCCACAAAGAATATCTGCAGCGCGCGGTCGGGCTTGATCTTTTTTTTCAGGCGCAGCCCAAGCAGCACCACCGCGCCGATGGACGAAACCCACCACACCGCGGGATTGCCGGACGCGCTGAGCGTGGAAACCTCGCCCGTGCCGGAAATATAGCTGTTGTAGTAATACCACATCGGCTTGATCGTAAACGGCCAGGAATACCAGCTGGACTGATACGGGTGCGTCGCGTTCAGCGTCGAATGATAGGTGTACATAAAGTTCTGGTAATTCCAGAACGTATCCAGCATGTCCTGAAAGCCGTAATTCGGCTGCTGTCCCGCCGCGTAGATATAATATGGCGTGTAGGACACAAAGTAGATCACGACCGGGACCGCAACGAAGAACAGACAGCACCACAGAAGCGTTTTACCCGTGATTTGCCAAAAGTCCTTTGCCTTTGCTTTTTCTGCCGCCGTTCCTTCGGCCTTGATTTGTAAATAGTCGAAATACCGTGCAATCAGCGAGCCGAACAGCAGCACCGCAAGACCTGCACCCGCGTAGATGCTCGTCCATTTGCAAGCCGCGCCGATGCCGAAAAACAGTCCCGAAAGCGCAAGCGGTTTCAGCGTCTTTTTCAGCCCGTCCACAAAGATATTCATCGTGATGTATTGGTACATGTAGTAATACATCAACAAGATGAAGAACACGGAATACACGTCGATGGTCGCAATGCGCGTTTGCGTAAAGTGCATAAAGTCAAACGCAAACAGCGCCGTTAAAACCAGCGCGTAATTGGAGTTTTTAAAGATACGCTTGCCGAACGCATACAGAATCGGCAGCATGCCGATGCCGAACAGCGCACCGACCACACGCCAGCCAAACGGGACCATGCCGAAAATCCAGACGCCAATCATGATAAAAAGCTTGCCGAGCGGCGGATGCGAATTTTCGTATGGTGTGAGATTGTTCAGGTGCTCATAGGCCGTGCGCCCGTGGTACAGTTCGTCAAAATACATGCCGTTGTAATAGCTTGGCGTGTATTCCACAACGTCCTGCTCGTCAAACAAATTCGCCTGCGTGCCGTTCGCGCCCACTACCGTAACGGGAATCTGTTCACCATCTTCGTTAAAGAACGCAATCTCGTTGAGCTTGAGTGTGCCGGAATAGAGCGACAACGTCACTTCGTCCGCCGTAAAGTCGGTATTCACCTTCTTCCAGCGGAACATGTCGTCATAGGTCTGCTCAAACGTCTCTTCAAAATTACCGTCCGCGCTGATCAGCAGCGTTCCATCCCGGTCGATGTTACCGTAAACACTGTAAGCGGTCACATGCTGCGTTTGATCGAACTGCACGGTGATGGTCTCGCCCGGCGTCTCGCTGTACCAGTAGTTCTGCGGTGCTTTCATTGAGCCGAGGTTTGTCAGCGCCACGATGCCGTAAATAAACGTGATGGCAAGCACATAGATGATGTCGCGCTTGTTGTAGTGCAGCTTATTGTCCGTCGGTAGTTTCGGTAAAATTTCGGCTCGTTCCTTCTTGCGCTTTTTCTCCGTCTGCTCTCCATCGTCCTCGGTTTCCGACTCTAAAGACTCCGGCGCGAGCGCGGATTTGATATTGCCCTGAATCAGAATATTCACCGCAACATAGCAAAGATACGCCGCGAACACAATCGTTGAAAGTGAGCCGATGAACGTGATGACGTTGTAGAGCGTACCGCGCGCCGCCTGATGGTTGACCACGTACATGGCGCAGGTAACATTTAGCAGCGCCGTCATGCTGATGCCTCCGAACGCAATCAGCAGCCGCCTGTCCTTGAAATAGAGATACGCCATCAACAAAAGCATCAGCGCCGGAATCATATAACGCTCGTGCATGTAGTGCCCAAGTGTAAAAATCAAAAGCGTTAGCAACGCGCCGCAAAGATACAGCGCGCCTTTGCCGCGTTTTCTTCCGAAAACATACAGCACGATGGAAAACGCGACCGAAAGAACGATGCCGATCATGCCGACGATATAGAACGGCACGCCGAACGCCAGCGTGTCCGCCGTCTTCCAGTTACCGCCAAGCAGAGAGCCAAGGTTGAACGCCTCAATGGACATGTAGTGATACGATGAAGCCGTGGACGCGTACTTTTGCGCAAGCCAGTACCACGGCTGCGTCCCCTGGAACGGCAGCGCAAGCACATACAGCACGGCAATTGCGGAAAGTACAGCAAGCACCGTTTCCAGGAGGTGTTTCTTCCAGTCCTGCTTTGCGTCGATAATATCGATGATATATGCCGCCGCAAGCAGTGGCCCGAGCATGAGCGCCTGCGGCTTGATCAAAATTGCAAGCCCGTACAGCGCACCGGCGGCGATGCGTTTGTCATTTTGGAACAGATAGATGCAAAGCACAAGCAAAAACGCCAGTACGGAGTCGATCTGTCCCCACGCACCGGAAACAAACATCAGTACCGGCGCAAACAGGAACACGCCTGTCAGCGCCAGCGCGCTCTTTTCGTTTGCGGCATTGTTCTTTGCAAGTTTGTAGATGAAATAGGCGCCGAGCAGATCGGCAATCATCGCGGGCAGTTTAAAGAGGAACGCCATGCCGTCCGTTCCGTAAGAGATTCCAAACACTCTGGAAACCCAGGAAAGCGCCGCGCAGACATACATATATCCCGGCGGATAGTCCGCAAACGCACCGGAGGTATAGAATGCACGCGTGCCGTCGTTTAGCACCATGTTCCCCCAGGCCATAAAGCATTGGATGTCCGTCGGATGTCCAAAAAAGATCAGCGAAAGCAACAGTCTTGCAATAAACGCGGCAACAAGCATGATGATGAGCACAAAGTGCGGGCGCTCATAGGTATCCAGCAATTCGCCGTCATAACGCAGGTGTTTGTGGTAAATATAAATATAACCGAGCGCAAACGCAATCGTAACAAACAGCGCAAGGTACAGCACGCTGTTTGCGGACGTCGTCTCCGCTTCCGCGGCGGATTCCGCGCGTCCGTTCGCGTTGGAGATCATTCCGTTTTCGGTTGCAAGGTCGACGACGACGGCGTCGGTAGACGTGCATTTATAGAGCGTCACATTGCGATATTCCGCCGTGCCGGTCGCGGTCGTGCCGTAACCACCCAGACGCAATGCTACATTGACGCTCGTCTGCTCAGCACCCGTTTGAAAGTACAGCGAAACAGTTTGCCACGTTTCCGTGCCAAACAAATTCTCGGAATAGCAATATGTGCCGTCGATTGCGTAATTATCGATAGAAAGATTTGCGCCGGTACCGTATTCAACCGACGTGACGCGAATCTCCGCGCTCAGCCGGTAGCATGTGTTTGCTTCCACGGCGGCCGTCTGGCATGCACGTGAATCGTTTGCCACAAGGTTCGTCAGAACGACGGCCGTTACGCCGTCGTCTCCGGTTTCAAATGTTGCCAGCACGCTCTCGGCGTCGCTGTAATAGGCGGACAATTCCCATCCGGCCGGAAGGTCGGCACTTTCGGCGAATACGGAAAAATCGCCGTTATAGATCAGGTCGTCTCCTTCGGTCGTGTCCCTGTCGGCAAGCGCCGCGGCGGGAACCGCCAGTAAGCTTATGAAAAGCAGGATTGCAAGCAGTTTACGCACAAACGTATCCTTTCTCCATCCCCCGTTGGTAAAAAAATCTGAAACAGTATGCCGCGCTTTTTTTCAAGCCGGTCTGTCTGGTGTATTATAGCACGCCGCGGCATGGCAGACAATTTGCGCCGCCTGCCGTTACCCAATCGTTTACGGTTAGGACACAATTCATTTGTGTGCGTTTCGTTCGATTGTGTGTGTCAGTTCGCCGCGAAGAAAGCGTTCGGGATGTGTCGCAGTTTTTTATCCTGTAGGTAGATTTCTACAACGTCGAACCGCGCGGGACAATCGAGCAGTCCGTTTTGCATTAGATAACGCTGTGCTGCAAGCGTCAACTGCCGTTGTTTGCTTTTCGTAACGAATTCGCCGGGCGTACCGTAGGCAATTGACGAGCGCGCCTTGACCTCCACAAAGACGATGGTTTCGCCGTCTTTCATAACAAGGTCAATCTCGCGCGGGCCGTCGCGAAAATTCTGCGCAAGTGGCACATATCCCTTTTGCTCCAGCGCGCGTTTTGCCGTCTCCTCGCCGCGCCGCCCGACGCTTGTCGTACTCATACAAATTTACCGATGAACGACCGCCTGTGAATCGGGCACGGGCCGTATTCTTTCAGCGCCGCAATGTGCTCTTTTGTGCCGTAGCCTTTGTTTCGTGCAAAGCCATACTGCGGATACAGCGCGTCCTGCTCGATCATGTAACGGTCACGCGCAACCTTTGCGATAATCGACGCGCACGCAATGTTATAGCTCAGCGCGTCGCCGTGAATGATCGGGTGCTGCTTAGCCGAAATATCGAGTCCATGCATGGCGTCGATCAGCACGTCCGTCACGGTTATCGGCATATCGGCAAACGCCATCGCAAAGGCGCGCTTGGTCGCCTGCAAAATGTTGATCTCGTCAATCGTCTCCGGCCAAACCCAGCCGTGCGCATACCCGAGCGCCGTCTCTGTCAAAACAGGATAGAGCGCTTCCCTGCGCTTTTCGGTCACTTTTTTGGAGTCGTTGACGTGCGCAAGGATCGGCTCCGGCGGCATCGCGGCACATCCGGCGACGACCGGCCCGGCCAGCGGACCTCTGCCGACTTCGTCCATGCCCGCAACAACTGCGCCGTTCGTTTCCCAAAACAGCATGTCCGGCTCGCAGAGTTTCTTCAGCCGCTCCGGCTCCGGCAGGCGCGTCATGCGTCGCTCTCCGGCTGTTCCAGCGTGATGCGTGCCACTTTGCCCGCGCGGAATTCGTCCAGCACGATCCTTGCCGCGCGGTCTGTGTCGAGCGCGCCGCCCTTGAGCAAAAATCCGCGGCTTTTGCAAACCGCTTCCAGCAGTTCGCCTTTCGGCACGTCCGCCGTCACTTTTTTATAGCGTTCCAGCAGCGCCTGCGGCTTGACCTGCCTTAGATAGTCCAGCAGGTCGGTTGCAAGCGTCTCCGCGTCCATAATTTCGTCCTTAATCGAACCCAGAAACGCGAGGTGTTCGGCCATCTGCTGGTCTTCCAGCTTTGGCCAAAGCATGCCCGGCGTGTCCATGAGTTCCAGATACGGTGTGATCTTGACCCACTGTTTGCCGCGCGTAACGCCCGGCCTGTCGCCAACTTCCGCGCGGCTCACGCCCGCAATCCGGTTGATCAGCGTAGATTTGCCGACATTCGGAATGCCAACCATCATGCAGCGCACGACCTTGTTGACGCCCTTTTGCTTCATGGCCTCAACCTTCGGCTTTGCCGCGCGTTCGATAAGCGAGGTCGCAATCTTTTTTGCCGATCCGCCCGTCGCGCTCACACCCGCGGCCTGAAAACCGAGCTTGTTGAAATATGCGATCCACTGCTTGGTCGTCTGCGGGTCGGCGAGGTCGCTCTTGTTGAGCAACACAACGCGCGCCCGCCCGGCAAACAGGTCGTCAAAGTCGGGATTGCGGGAGGCAAGCGGTGCGCGTGCATCCACAAGCTCCACCACCACGTCGATCATTCGTAAGTTTTCAACGAGCATGCGGCGCGTCTTCGCCATGTGCCCGGGGTACCAGTTGATTGCCGGCATATGTTTTCCTTTCGGTCGCTGTGTCTTCTGATTTCTTTGCTTATTATAAACGATTCCCACGCTTTCGCAAAACCCTTTACTTTCCTTAAAAGGAAAGTAAGCAAAGGAATTTACATCTTGTTCAAAAGCCTCTTTATCTAAACATTGAGATTCCAAAGGGAGGATTCCCTTTGGCGGTGGTTTGGAGGCAGCTCCTCCTATAAACAAAGAGAGAAAAGAACCCCCGCCAATGGTTCGGCAGGGGTCCATTTTGGTTTCGTGTGTTTTACTTCTTCTTGTTCTTATCGACGATGCGCTCGCGGATCTTCGCGGACTTACCGGAACGCTCACGCAGATAGAAGAGCTTCGCGCGGCGGACGACACCGTGGCGGACCACCTCGATGCGGCCGATGCGGGGGCTGTTGTACGGGAACGTACGCTCTACGCCGACGCCGTAGGAAATACGACGAACGGTGAAAGATTTGCGGACGCCGCCGCCCTGAATCTTGATCACGACGCCTTCAAAGTTCTGCAGACGCTCGCGGTTGCCTTCAATAACCTTGACGAATACGCGGACGGTATCGCCAACTTCCAGCTTCGGCAAATCTGTGCGAAGCTGCTCTTTTTCCAGTTCCTGAATAATGTTCGACATTGAAAATTTCTCCTTTCATTTCGCAAGCGTTCATATCCGAATGCCGAACAGAGGACCGCCCGATGTCACGAACGCGATTATAACACAGCCGCGTTCCGATTGCAAGTCGTTTTTCGCATGGTTATGCGGCTTTTCACGCATTGGCCTTCTTTGCCGACCGCGCGTCGTGCATGTACCACAGCGTGATGGTGAACACGACGATCACACCGCCGACCAGCGACCACACACCGGGATTCTCGCCGTTGAAGAGAAACACCCAAACCGGGTTGAGCAGCGGTTCCAGTACCGCCAGCAGAGAGCAGGTCAGTAGCGGCGCGCTTCTCAGCGCAACGGCGTAAAACACATACGCAAGCCCGACCTGAAACAATCCCAACACGACGATGCCGCCGACTGCCTGCGCAGTAAAGACGGGATGCGTAAGCGCAAGCACCGGCAATCCGATCAACGCGGTTAAGAGCTGACCTTGCATAATGCCGTTGACGCGCGTCTGCTCGCTTACGTTTTCGCTGGCGATGAACATACCCGCAAAGAACATGCCGGAAATCACGGCAACCACGTCGCCGATCCATCCGCCGCGGCCAATCTGACTGATAAAGCACAGCGCCACACCGAAGATCGTGATCGGCACCACCGCGATGTCCAGCGGACGGAGCTTCTTTTTCTGCACAAACGCGACGTAAAGCAGCACATAA
The DNA here is from genome assembly GCA_963665515.1 of Christensenellaceae bacterium. Classification (GTDB taxonomy): domain Bacteria; phylum Bacillota; class Clostridia; order Christensenellales; family CAG-138; genus UBA7703. Next base: position 2,194,605 of record OY762278.1, on the reverse strand, counting down.
ACCGGCGCGCAATACTGAATGACGATTGCGTTTGCCGCGGTCGTGAGCTTGTTTGCGGTCACAAACGTTGCGCATACGCCCGCAAGGCATACGGCGATAGTCAGCGTTTGCTTACTGATGTGCAGTTTTATGTGCTTGGCGCTCAGGTAGAGAAAAACCACACCCGCGGCAAGCAGCCCGCGCGCGCCTGTAATGGCAAGCGGATTCCATGGGACCATTTTGATAAACAGCCCGCCTGCGCTCCATAACAGCGCGGTGATCAGCATGGCGATTATGCCTTTTGTCGTATCCTTCATAGCGAAAAAATCACGAGGGCATAGCCCCCGCACTCCTGATAAATCATTACGTCACTGTACTATTTGATTCGCTAAAATAAAATCTTTAGCGGTTATAGCCAGGCGTCGTCCGGCGCTTCCATCGCATCGCCGTCGCCTTCCTGCTCGGCTAAAAGATCGGGGCGGTTCAGCGCGGTCTTCAGCCGCGCCTGTTCCAGCCGCCACTGCTGAATCTTCGCATGGTGGCCGTTGAGCAGCACTTCCGGTACCTTCATACCGCGAAAGTCGGCAGGCCGCGTATACTGCGGGTATTCGAGCAAACCGTCGGCAAACGATTCATCCTCCGCGCTTTCTTCACTGCCGAGCACGCCGGGTATAAAGCGGCTCAGGCAATCGACAAGCACCATAGCGGGCAGTTCGCCGCCGGTGAGCACATAGTCGCCGATGGAGATTTCCTCGTCCATGATCGACATGACCCGCTCATCCACACCTTCGTAATGCCCGCAAAGCAGCAGCAGTCGTTCTTCGCCCGCAAGCTCTTTCGCAAGCTTTTGATCGAGCGTCTTTCCGCGCGGGGAAAGTAAAATCCGTCTGGCTTTTTGTCCTTCCAGCACCGAATCCACGCAGTCAAAGATGGGTTGCGCCATCATCACCATGCCTGCGCCGCCTCCAAACGGATAGTCGTCCGTCTTTTTGTGCTTGTTGTCGGTGTAATCGCGGATGTTATGCACGTGCAGTTCAAGCAGGCCGTTTTCCTGTGCGCGGCCAAGCATGCTTGCGCCGAACACGCCGGAAAACATCTCCGGGAAAATCGTCAGTACGTCAATCCGCAAAACAGCCGACCTCCTCAAGTACGTCCGCTTCAAACGTGATGCGCGCGCTATCAATGTCCACCTCGTGCAGCACACGCTTGAGCGCAGGCACAAGGAGCTTGCCGCCGTCGATTTCGTATACGTCGTTCGCGCCGGTCTCCAGCACGTCCGTCACCTTGCCGTAGGCCTTGCCGTTTGTGTCGAACGTTTCACAACCAATCAAGTCAACGACAAAATACGTGTCCTTTTTCAGTTGGACGGCGTTTTCGCGGTTTACACAGAGGTAGGTGTTTCGCAATGACTGTGCCTGTTCCACCGTGTCGTAGCCTTGAATGTGCATCAAAACAGCGTCCGGCTGGATACGAACGTTGTCTATGCCAACAGGCGCATACGCGCCTGCCTGTTCGAGATATGCGGTTTTCAGCGCGCGAAATCTGGCCGGATCGTCCGTCAGCAGAATCAGCTTCACGTCTCCGTGCACACCGTGCGTGCGGACGACCTGACCGATGCGCAGAAACTCATTTCTCAACGATATCGACCATATATTTCTTGTCTTCGCGGACGCTCGCAGCTTTCACGACCGTGCGGATCGCCTTAGCGATGCGCCCTTGTCTGCCAATGACCTTGCCCATGTCGTCGGGCGCGACGGAAAGAGAGATCACGACCGTGTCTCCGTCCTCGCGCGACTCCACCGTCACTTCGTCCGGCGTGTCGACCAGGTTTTTAGCGATAAAGCGTACCAGTTCCTCCATTTGTCCCATCCTCACTCGATGGCGCCGCTCTTTTTGAGCAATGCGCGAACGGTTTCTGTCGGCTGTGCGCCCTTCTTAATCCACTCCGCGGCATGCTCGTTATTGACCTTCAGCTCAACGGGGTTGGACAACGGATTGTAGTAGCCGAGTTCCTCAACGAACGCGCCGTCGCGCGGTGCGCGGGAATCCGCCACTACGATACGATAGAAAGGTGCCTTCTTTGCGCCCATGCGGCGCAGTCTGATTTTAAGCATTGTCTGCTTCCTCCAATAAATATAAAAAGTTTTGTTTATATCGAATACGCAATAAAACGTGATTCGCCAAATCGTTGTACCGCCGGAAATTAAAACCCGAACGGCATTCCGCCGCGCTTGCCTTTTTTCATGCGTCCACTCATCTGCTTCATCATCTGCCTGGAAGCGTTAAACTGGTTCATGAGGCGGTTGACTTCCTGAATGCTTGTGCCGCTGCCGCGCGCGATGCGCTTTCTGCGGCTGGCGTTGAGCAATTCGGGATTTGCGCGTTCCTGCCTGGTCATGCTCTGAATGATCGCCTTTGTGCGCGCCATCTGCTTTTCGTCGATCTGCGCGCCTTTCATCTTCCCTGCGTCCATGCCGGGGATCATCTTGAGGATATCCTCCATGGAGCCCATGGAGCTCATCTGCTCCATCTGGTCGAGAAAGTCGTCGAGCGTGAAGCTGTTGGTCTTCATCTTCTCGGCCATCTCGGCGGCCTTTTTCTCGTCGAACGCGCTTTGCGCTTTTTCAATGAGCGTTAAAACGTCGCCCATGCCGAGGATGCGGTTGGCCATGCGGTCGGGATAAAACGGCTCGATATCGGTGAGTTTTTCGCCGATGCCGGAGAACTTGATCGGCTTGCCCGTCACCTGACGAACCGACAGCGCCGCGCCGCCGCGGGTGTCGCCGTCGAGCTTGGTGAGGATCACGCCGGTAAGTTCGATGGTCTCGTGGAAATTCTTTGCTACGTTCACCGCGTCCTGACCGGTCATCGCGTCCACGACCAGCAGTATTTCCACGGGGTCGATTGCGTCGCGGATGCGCTTGAGTTCGTCCATCATGTCCGCGTCGATATGCAGTCTGCCCGCCGTATCAACGATCACAACGTCCAGAAAACGCCGCTTGGCTTCTTCAATCGCTTCTTTTGCCGTTTCCACCGGGTCCTGCGTCCCGTGTTCGTACACGGGCAGTTCCAGCTTTTCGCCGACGACCTGCAATTGCTTGATTGCCGCGGGCCGGTAGATGTCGCACGCAACCAGCAAGGGTTGCTTACCGTATTGCTTCTTAATATATGCGCCGAGCTTGCCGCACATGGTGGTCTTGCCCGCGCCCTGCAAACCGGCCATCAGGATGACGGCGGGCTTGTCGGTGCCGAATTCGAGTTTTGCGTTTTCGCCGCCCATCAAACGGGTCAGCTCTTCGTTGACAATCTTGATGACCTGCTGTCCGGGAGTCAGGCTTTCGAGCACTTCGCTGCCGACAGCGCGTTCGCTCACTGTTTTGACGAATTGCTTGACCACGAGGAAGTTGACGTCCGCTTCCAGCAGTGCGAGTTTGATCTCACGCATGGCTTCCTTCACGTCGTTTTCGTTCAGCTTGCCACGCGCGTTCAGCTTTTTAAATATCGCCTGCAGTTTTTGTGAGACGCCTTCAAACGCCATCGTCGTCCTCCGAAGTTATCTTTGCCAGCGCGTCCACAATCGACTTTTGCCGGTCGGTCAGCTCTGTTTGTGCCAGCGCGTCAAGAAGTTCTTTCGCGCGGGCTTCCTTCTGTATCAATCCGAGCTTTGCTTCCATATTCTTCAGCTCGTTTTCCGCCGTTGCAATCGCGTCGCGCACCGCCTGCCGCGAAATTCCTTCGCGCTCGGCAATTTCGCTGAGCGAACAGTCTTCAAACGCATATTGGCGCACAAGCGAACGCTGACGCTCCGTCAGGAATTCGCCATACCAGTCCATCAATTGTCCAAGTTCGATCAATCGATCCATACGTTCGCACCTGTAAAGCTGAACGGCTTTACACCTTGACTATTATACGGTGGTGTGCGAATTTGTCAAGAAGAAATTCAAGTTTGATTCGATTTTGATTCAAAAACGGCTCTTCTCATACCGTGTAAGGCAACTTTTACCCAAAAGCGCGATCTCGGCTGTCAAAACTCAGTCCGTCGAAAGCAGTGCGGTCGCAAACATGTTTGCGTCGAACGGCTGCAAGTCGTCGATGCCTTCGCCGACGCCGACGAAGCGCACCGGCACGTCCAGCGTCTTGCAAATCGATACCACAACGCCGCCTTTTGCCGTGCCGTCCAGTTTAGTGAGGATCACGCCGTCGAGATCGCAAACCTCCGCAAACGCCTTGGCCTGCATCACTGCGTTTTGCCCCGTCACTGCGTCCAATACAAGCAGCGTTTCGCAGGGTGTGTCCGGCAGTTCGCGTGAAATGACCCGGCGAATTTTTCCGAGCTCGTTCATCAGGTTCGCCTTGTTGTGCAGTCGCCCCGCCGTGTCGCAAAGCAGCAGGTCGCAGTTTTTCGCCTTGTAGGAGGCAATTGCGTCGAACACGACCGCCGCCGGGTCCGCGCCTTCGTTGTGCCGCACCATCGGTACGTTGGAACGAGCTGCCCATTCGCCAAGCTGCTCCGCCGCCGCCGCGCGGAAGGTGTCCGCCGCGGCAAGCATGACCTTGCGGCCTTTCTCTGTATAACTTGCGGCGATCTTGCCGATGCTTGTCGTTTTGCCTACGCCATTGACGCCGACGATGAGCAGCACTGCTTCCCCGCTGTCCGCGGAAAACGGCTTGCTTGTCTCCACCGCGTCGGCAATCAGGTTGATCAGCACTTTGCGCGCTTCTTCGCGGTCGGTGATCTTTTTTTCTTTCAGCGTATCCTGCAGTTCGTCCAGCAGTTCCTCTGTCGGCATGGCGCCAACGTCCGCAAGGATGAGCGCCTCTTCGAGTTCTTCATAGAATTCTTCGTTTACGCTCTCTTTGCCGCTAAACAGGCGCGACAAAAAGCTCGTGCGCGTTTTGCCGAGTCCGGTTTTCCATTTGTTGAATATCGGTTTCTTTTCCATTGTTTATCTATCACCAATTCGGTTGTTTTCTGTCGTTATGAATTATGCCTGCGCAATCTTGCCATCCTCACCAAAGCGCGCGGAGACGACCTTGCTCACGCCCTTTTCTTCCATCGATACACCATACAGCGTGTCGCAGACTTCCATGCTGCCTTTGCGATGTGTAATCAGTATGAACTGCGTGCCGTCGGCATAACGCTTGACATAGTCGGCAAAGCGGGAAACGTTTGCCTCGTCCAGCGCGGACTCGATTTCGTCGAGCATACAGAACGCGGGCGGTTTGAGCTTGAGCATTGCAAACAGCAGTGCAATCGCGGTCAGTGTGCGTTCGCCGCCGGAAAGCAGCGTCAGCAGCTGGAGTTTCTTTCCCGGCGGCTGCGCGATAATGTCAATGTCGCAGCCAAGGATGTCTTCCTTGTCGGCAAGGCGCAGTTCTGCGTGCCCGCCGCCAAATAGTTCCGCAAACACGTCCGTAAAGTTTTCCTGTATCTGCGCAAACTGCTTGAGGAACACGTTTTCCATCGTGGTTGTCAGTTCGACAATCAATGTCTCAAGGTCTGCTTTTGCCTTGTTGAGGTCTTCACACTGCGTATTCAGCGCGGTGTGACGTTCGCTTACGGACTTGTAATCCTCAATTGCGCCAAGGTTGATATCGCCAAGCTCCTTGATTTCGCGCTTGATGGCGGAGATGCGGGAGCCGGTCGCACCGATTGCGATCTCGTGCCGCAGCGCCGCAGCGTTTTCGTAGGTGAGTTCATATTCGTCCCAGATGTGGTCTTGCATGCTTGCAAGCTCCATCTCGAGACGGCTCTGTGTGAGCTCCTGCTTGTGGAGGCGTTCCGCAAGGTCGCGCGCGCCGGAGATCAATTCTTCGCGCCGTTTGCGCTGTTCAGAGAGCGCCGCGGACACCGTCTGCCGCTCTTCTTCCAGTTTCTTTTGCGCCTGCTTTTCGGCTTCGGTCGCTTCCTTGTCGGTTTCAATCGCGGATTGCATGCCGCTGATCTGTGCGTCGATTGCTTCGATAGCGGCCTGGTTGTCTGTCGCTTCCTGTTCCAGATTTTGCAGACGGATGCTGAGATTTCTGTGTTCCTCAACCAATCGCCGCTGCTCGGCAAACACCGCGTCGCGCTCCTTGGTCAACGCCATGCGGCGAATCTTCTGTTCGGAAAGTTCCGTCGCCACGCGCTCGCGTTCCTTGCGCACTTCGCCAAGCTCGGCTTGCGCCTTTGCAACGTCGTCGCGCGTCGCTTCGTTGTCCTGCTCCATATCGGTCTGCTGTTTGTCCGCGTCCACGCGCTCCACTTCGATATCGGAGAGGTTCTCCGTCAGTTGCGTACGTTCGCTTTCCAGCTCCGCCTCACGTTCGCGGCTGTTTTCCACATCGCGCAGAATGATATCCAGTTGTTCGGCCTGTTTCGCCGCTTCCAGTTCGCAGGCATGTACCGCGTCGCGGAAGGAGTCGACCTGAATGTCGCACTGGAGCAGGTGTTGTTCCTTTGTGCGGACGCTCTGCTTTTTTTCTTCCAACGCAGCGTCGGCCTTTTTCAGCTTTTCGCGCAATTCCTTGATTTCGCGTTCGCGCCCGAGGAGCGAGTGGCTTTGTTTCTTCATGCTGCCGCCGCTCATTGAGCCGCCTGTGCTGATGATATCGCCGTCCAGCGTTGCAATGTGGAATGCGCCGCGCGTGCGTTTTTTCAGCGCGATGCCAACGTCGAGGTCTTTTACGATGATCGTGCGGCAAAGCAGATAGTCGATCACGCTGCGCACATCGTCATCGCAGGAGACCAGCTCGCTTGCCACCCCGAAGCATCCCGGCATGTTCAATTTTTCGCGTTCTTCGCGCGTCGGCAGCGTCGGGTTTAAAAGTGCCTTCGGCAGCAGCGTCGCCCGGCCGTAGTCGTGTGCGCGCAGGTATTCGATGACGTATTTCGCGTCCTCGGCGGTCGGCGTCACAATGTTTTGCAGCGTGGAACCCATCGCCATGGTCACGGCGGTTTCATATTCTTTCGGCACGCGGATGAGCTCCGCAACCACGCCGACTATAGCGTGCGACAAGCGAGAGTCGTTCGGCGCGTCCCGCAGAATGTTCTTAACACTCGCAAAATATCCTTCGCGGGAGCGCTGCATCTCTTCCAGCACTTTCAATCGGGATTGCAGCGAGGAAATCCCCTGCTCATCCCGTTGCAGCTCTTCGCGCAGCGCCGTGTACCCGTCCAGCGTGCGGCGGCGGTTTTCAACGGAGCCGTCCAGGTCTTTTTTCGCCTGCTCCAGCTTTTCCGTTTCCGCCAATTTGGTTTCTTTTGCGTGTTCGAGTTCTTCTTCGAGTCGGGTGGTTTCGTCCTTGCGTTTCTGTGCTTCGGTGTCGATCACGCCCAGACGCTCCTGAATGGATGCGCGCATCGTGTCGTAGCGCGATAAACTGGACTTATAGTCCGACATGCGGTTCATCCGCTCGATGATGCTGTTTTTCATCGTTTCGAGCGCTTCTTCGCGATGTATCACGTCCGCATCGAGCGTTTCCACGCGAGTTTGCGACGTTTCAATTTCTTTTTCAAGCAGCTCCAGCGCCGCCTTGCCGCTTTCGTCGGCCTGCATGCCGTTGATGGCCGCATCCAACTCGCCAAGCCGCATTTTTCCGGTTTCGCGCTCGGTTTCAATGCGTTTTTTCTGTTCAAACGCGTGTTCGCGCCGTTCGCTTAAAACATGGCTCGTGCCAACGCGGTTCTCCGCCTCGGACACCATGCCGACCAACTTTTCCTGCCGTGCGGATATCGCACCGTCCAGCGTGCGGAGCTGTTCTTCCAGCTTGGCGCAGGCTTCGACCAGTTCGCTTTCGCTTTCCGACGCGGCGTCGCGCTCGGCAAGCATCTGCTTGGTCGTCTCTGCAATAGTCTCAAGCTTTTCGTGGGCGCGTTCATATTGGTATAAAAAGAGGTTCACTTCCAGATCGCGCAGTTCGTCGCGCAGACGCAGATACGCACGCGCGGACGCACTCTGCTCTTCCAGCGGGCCGAGACGGTCCGCCAGTTCTTCCAGAATGTCCTCAATACGTTCAAGGTTTTTATCGGTCCGTTCCAGCTTGCGCTCGGCTTCTTCCTTGCGCACGCGGTAGCGCATCACGCCCGCGGCTTCTTCCAGCGCGGCGCGACGGTCGCCGGACTTGTTGGCGAGGATCTCCTCCACCTTGCCCTGGCTGATGATGGAATAACCGTCCTTGCCGATGCCTGTGTCGCGGAATAGTTCCTGAATGTCGCGCAGGCGACAGTTGTTTTTGTTCAGACAATATTCGCTCTCGCCGGAACGATAGACGCGCCGTGTGACCGCAATCTCCGTGAACGGCATGTCAAGCAGTCCGTCGGTGTTGTCAAACGTCAGCGTTACTTCGCTGTAAGCCAGTGCTTTTCTCAGTTGCGTGCCATTGAAGATGACGTCTTCCATCTTCGTGCCGCGCAGTGCTTTTGCGCTCTGTTCGCCAAGCACCCAGCGCACCGCGTCGGAAATATTGCTCTTTCCGCTGCCGTTCGGGCCGATGATGGCGGTGATGCCGTCGCCAAAGCGAATCTCCGTCCGTCTGGCGAACGATTTAAATCCGTTGAGTTCGAGCTTTGTTAAACGCATGCGTCGTCCTCCAAAACTCCGAGCTTGATCAGCGCAGCGTGTGCCGCCGCCTGACCCGCGCTCTGTTTGCTTTTGCCCGTGCCTTCGCCGATGGGTTCACCGGAGAGCATGGCACAGATGGTAAAGTTCTTTTCGTGTTCCGGGCCGGACGTATCCTTGCATTCATACGTCAGCTTGCCGATGTGTCCTTTTTGAATGTGCTCCTGCAGGCGCGTTTTATAGTCCTTGTCCATCTCGTCTACGCGCGCATCTTCCAGAAGACGGATCACCACGTCGATGATCACATGGCGTGCGGGTTCCAGCCCGCCGTCGAGATAGATCGCGCCGATGATGGCTTCCATCGCGTCGGAAACGACGGACGGTTTGCTTCGCCCGCCGGTGACTTCCTCGCCGTTGCCAAGGCGGAGGCAGTCCGGCACTTTGAGCGTGACCGCGGCGGAAAACAGTGCCTTTTCACAGACCAGTCGCGCACGGTGGCGCGTCATCGCGCCTTCCTGCATCTTCGGATTTTCGCGATACAGGTACTCGCTGACACAGAGCTCCAGCACCGCGTCGCCCAAAAATTCAAGCCGTTCGTTGTGCGTCCGCTTTTTCCCGTCGCCTTTTACAAACGAGGTATGCGTAACCGCCGTTTCCAGCAGGGAACGGTTTTGAAACGTATATTGCAGGTTTGTTTCCAGCGTGGAAAGTGCGTTCTCAACAGACGGCATGTGTTCGTCCTTTGTTCTATCGGTCTTTTTCTTCAAAATTGACAGTCGTTCGGCCTTCGCCAGTTCACAAAAAAACCCGCACCCTTTTTCTCGCCATTGGATGCGGGTATTCTTTTACAGTGTTCGACTTAGTTCTGCTCCAGGTAGCCGACGATGTCCGCCACGGTCTGTACCTTCGGCAGCTCTTCGTCCGGAATTTCAATGTTGAATTCCTGTTCGAGGTCCATGATCAACTCAACAATGTCCAGCGAGTCGGCCTTCAGGTCGTCGATCAGGCGGCTTTCCATTTTAATGATGCCGGCGTCGATATCCAGCTGCTTTGCGATAATATCTCTAACTTTGTCAAAATGCATGATTCAAACTCCTTTTCGATGCGTTCCGCCGCATCTCGTTCGGGTAGTATTCTATAGTACGCGGGTCAATCTGTCAATCCTAAACCAGTCCGCGTGCCTATTCTTCAACGCCCATTGCGGCGATTTCTGCGCCAACAAGTCCGGTCACGTCGCTGGAAACGAGCCGCACCGCCTGCAGGATTGCAGAACGGAACGCCTTCGCGTTGGAGCTGCCGTGCGCCTTGATCACGCCGCCGTTTACACCGAGCAGCGGCGCACCGCCATACTCTGTGTAGTCGAGCTTCTTTTTCAGCGCCTTAAACGCTTTTTTGCTCAAAAGCGCACCGACTTTGGAAATAAAACTCGAAGTCAGGTTTTCTTTGAGCAGCGCCATCATAAGCGATGCCGTGCCTTCCGTGCTCTTGAGTACCACGTTGCCGTCGAACCCGTCGCAAACCACAACGTCGAATTCGCCGCCAAACACATCGCGTGCTTCGCAGTTGCCGGTGAAGTTGACCGGCGCGGTTTTGAGTAGCTTATGCGTTTCCTTGGTCAGCTCGTTGCCTTTTTCTTCTTCCGCGCCGTTGCTTAAAAGACCGATGCGCGGATTTTTCACGCCGACGACGGATTTCATGTAGGCTGAACCCATAAGCGCAAACTGCACGAGGTAATCGCTCTTGCAATCCGTGTTTGCCCCGCAGTCGAGCAGCAGCACGCAGCCGTCCATTGTCGGCAGCACCGTCGCCAGCGCCGGACGTTTGACTCCCTTTAAGCGCTTGATAATCAGCGTGCCGCCCGTGAGCAGCGCGCCCGTGCTTCCGGCGGATAGCACGCAGTCTGCTTCGCCTTTGGCAACGGCTTCAATCGCCCGCACCATTGAGGAATCCTTCTTTTTTCGGATCGCCATCGTCGGCTGTTCGTCGCAGCCAATCACCTGCGTGGTCGCGGTCACGTTGATACGCGCGTCGTTCAGTTCGATCGCGGCGAGTCCATCGTTGATTTGCTTTTCGTCCCCATAGAGGATCAGTTCAGCATCCTTCGGCAATTCCGGTAAAACGAGCTTAATACCTTCCAGAACCGCCAGCGGCGCATAGTCGCCGCCCATCGCGTCAATCGCAATTTTCAAAATACCATCACTCCCGTCCGCGTCGGCATAAAAAACACGCCGCCGCAACAATTAAACAGTCCCATCCCGTTCGCCGCGTTCACAATATATAAAATCATCATTTCGCTTCGGCGTGCGGCGCCGCCGATTCTTTATTATACGAGATATCCAAAGGGTATGCAACGCAAAAAAGACCTTCCGGCGCGGTCGCCCGCTTCGGAAAGTCTTCCGCTGTATACGGTATGTTCGCCGAATATGATTCGGCTTCCGTCGAAGGATGGATCGTCAGGCGTTTGCTTTTTCCTTCTTCTCCATGTCGACGACCAGCTTGCCGTCGTAATACCCGCACGTTTTGCAAACCGTGTGGGACGGTACGAACGAGTGGCACTGCGGGCACTCGCCGAGCTGCGGCGCTTTCAGGTTGAAGTTGCCTGCTCTACGCGAATCACGTCTTGCTTTTGACGTTTTTCTCTTGGGTACTGCCATGATAATCCCTCCTATTCTTCTTCAGATATCGCATCACGCAGAATACTCTTCCAGGATGCATCGGTTTGTTTGCATTGACACTTGGTTACGTTGCGGTCCGCGCCGCAAACGGGACACAGTCCCTTGCAGTTCTCCCTGCAAATACTTGCAATCGGCAGTTGCAGAAAAAGATTGTCCAGAACGGCTTTGTCGATTTCCAGCTCCTCGCCGGTGTAGGGATACGTTTCGTAGTCGCTGAGCTCGTCCGCGTCTTTGACGAAGCGTTCCGAAAAAGGAACCGAAATCCGCTCGACAAACGCTTTTGTACAGCGTGCACAGTTGGCGTTGATCGCCGCGTCGAGCTGTCCGCTTACCGTAAAGGCCTTTCCGTCGTAAACGTAATTGCCCGTTACCTTCAGCGGTTCACTGAACGTAATCGTCCGCTCGCCGTAGGTTTGCGGTTTCACCGCCTCGCTGATTTCAAACGGGAACGGTTCGCCAACCTGCCGGATCGCGTTCGCTGCTCGAATTCGCATGATTCCCACCGCCTGTCCGCCGAGGAAATCGGCGCGTACGATTGCCAGCGCGCAAAAAGCTACCGCGCGTTTCCACGCAACCTTAGATATTTTATCGATAACTGCGCCATTTGTCAATACGAAAGCGGATGTATTCGGTCTGAAAATGCGACCCGAAGTCGTGTTTTTTCCGCTTTTATCCGGTTGTCGGGCAAAAGGCTTCGTCTAAACGCGACCCGTTCCACCGTTTCTTTTGCCGCCGTTCTTTCTGCCGTTTTTCTTGGCCGGCATGTTGCGCGTGCCGCCGCGGGCGTTGTTCCTATTAGATTGCGCGCTGCCGGAGCGTTTTGTGTTTGTCCGCTTTGCACCATACGATGCGGACTGTCCCTCTCGAAAATCCGGCGGTACAAGACAGCCTTTGCCGTTTCCAATCAAATCGTCGCGGTCGGCTTGTCGAAGCGCCTTTCGTATCAGCGGCCAGTTCTTTCGAATGTGGCATTGCATCAGCGCGCGCTGCATCGCTTTTTCTTCGCGTGTTTTTGCTGCATACACCGGCTTCATCGTCGTCGGGTCGAGTCCCGTATAGTACATGCAGGTACTCATCGTGCCCGGCGTCGGGTAAAAATCCTGCACCTGTTCCGGCCGGTGTCCAGTCTTTTTGAGATATTGCGCAAGTTCGATTGCGTCGTTCAGCGTTGCGCCCGGATGTGAGCTGATCAGGTACGGCACGAGGTATTGATTCATACCGAGGCTCTTGTTCAGCGCGTCAAACTTTTGCACGAATCGTTCGTAAACGGCGTGCGGCGGCTTGTTCATATACTTCAGCACGCGATCGGAAACATGTTCCGGCGCGACCTTGAGCTGCCCGCTGATATGATGGGCGATCAGCTCACGCAAAAACGTATCGTCGCGGTCAAGCAGCGCGTAATCATACCGCACGCCGCTGCGTACAAATACCTTTTTCACGCGCGGAATCTCGCGCAGTTCACGCAGCAGCCGCGTATAGTCCGCCTGAGACGCGTTGATATTTTTGCACGCCGAGAATCCAAGGCATTGTTTGTCCGCGCAGACACCGCTTTTGAGTTGCTTGTCACAGGCCGGGTGTCGAAAATTTGCAGTTGGGCCGCCAACGTCGTGAATGTATCCCTTGAAACCCGGATCTTTCGTCAATCGTGTCGCTTCATCCAGAATCGACCCGTGCGAGCGGGACGTTACGACCCGTCCCTGATGAAACGTCAGTGCGCAGAAATTGCAGTTGCCAAAACACCCGCGCGCGGACGTGATGGAAAACGAAACTTCGTCGATGGCGGGAATGTGCGCTGTGTGCATCGGGTGCGGCCTGCGCGTATACGGCAGCGCGTAGATTTCGTCCAGTTCGCGTGTGCCCAGTGGATTTGTCGGCGGATTGCAGAGCAGCGCACCTTTTTCGTGCGGTTGAAGCAATCGCTTGCCGCGCACAGCGTCCTGTTCCCGCGCCTGCGTCAAAAACGCCTGGCAATATTTCTTTTTATCTTTGGCGACTTCATTGTAGCTTGCCAGAACGATCGCGTCCTTTGCGTCAGCTATCGAAGATACGCGCACGCAAGTCCCCTTGATGTCGTTCATTTCGTTTATGGTCTTCCCCGCGTTCAGTCCGTCCGCAATCTCAACAAGTGCGCGTTCACCCATGCCGTAAACGAGGATGTCCGCGCATGCGTCGTATAGGATCGAATGCCGCACGCGATTGTCCCAATAGTCGTAGTGCGCAAAACGGCGCAGGCTCGCTTCAATGCCGCCAAGAATCAGCGGTACGTCGGAAAAGGCTTCCCTGCATCGGTTTGCATAAACAATCGTCGCCCGGTCGGGCCGCTTGCCCGACTCGCCGTTTTCCGAGTAGGAGTCGGTCTTTCTGCGTGTACCGGATACGGAATAATGATTGACCATGGAGTCGATGTTGCCGGACGAGACTAAAAACGCCAGTCTGGGTTTGCCAAGCGCGGTAAAATCAGCCGCGCTGTGCCAGTCCGGCTGAACGATCAGCGCGACGCTGTACCCGTGGCTTTCCAGCAGGCGCGTGATGATAGCCGCGCCAAAGCTCGGGTGGTCGATATATGCATCGCCTGTTACAAATATAAAATCCGGCCTGTCGATCCCGCGCGCATCAAGTTCTGCGCGTGAAATTGGCGGAAACTGTCCTGTTTTGTTGGGTTTCATTGTTTTTCGTCTTCACTTACCGCCGCATGTTTCGGCTTATGCTCAAATGTTCCGGCTGTGTCGTTCTGTGTAACCTGATTTTCGTCCGGTTTTGACGGTTCCGTGCGAGCACTTCCACCAAGCGTACGCAATGTCTCTTCAAACGAGCGGAGCGCTTCTTCCGTCGTCGGCTCCGCCTGTTGCGGTCCCATCGGCGGTTCCTTTTGTTCGCCGTTAGCCTGCGCCGCCGGTTGCGGTTTCGCCGTCTGCGGCGTCGTTTCCATTTCTGTCGGTGCGGGAGACGCGCTTGCTTTCGGCCGCTCCGTTACAGGCTGCGCTTTGGGTGTTTCCGGTTCGATTTGCACCCGATGCGGCTGGTCGGTCATTTGCGTCGCCGTCGTCTGCTGCTTGGGCGGCTGAGCGCTCTCTTGTGTTGTGGTCAACGTTCGTGCGGCTGTCTGTTCCGGCGTTGTCGTGTAACCTTTTTTATCGCGTTCGGAAAGATTGTCCAGCAGTTCGTCCAGCCAGTTTTCGCCTTCAGTTGCCTGCGGGCTTGCCAGTTCTTCGGCTTTTGTCTCAGTCTGGGACTGCGGCGCCGCAACGCGGCTCACCTTCGGTGCGCGCACCGGTTTCGGTGCTCCGTTGCCGCCGCCGCGCGTAATTGAGCGCGCGGTCGCTTTCGCTTCGGGGGCGTCCTGCTTTTCTTTCTGGTGCTTTGCTGCGCTCTTGCCAGCCTTCTTTGCCGGTATGCGAACATCCTTCGTTTTTTCCGGGAGTACGGCGCGTTTTTTTGCGGGTTTGTCAGTGTCAATGGCCTCGCGTATTTCCGCGGCAGGCAGCTGCGTGCCGTTTTCAAGCTTTTGCAGCAGGTATTCCATCGCGGTCATCATTTCCTTCTTTTCCGCTTCGTACTGCTCGATGCAGTCGATCACCTCGTCCAGAAAACGGTCCACTTCTTCAATATCGTAGCCCATGAACGAGCGCGTAAATACTTTACCAATGATGTCTTGCGTGCGCATGCCGCGTCCCTCCTTGTAAAAACAGGCACACCATTTTGCTGATGTGCCGTCAAAGAACCAGTTTTGTTCGTTTTTCGCGGCCTTAAATCAGGTCGCCGTAATCGTCCTCGCCGTTGCCGACGACGTCGTAATTGTTCGGCGCAACGACAAAGATTCCGCGGGAAATCTTGCACATCGTCCCGTTCAGCGCGTAGACCGCACCGGACAGGAAGTCCAAAATGCGCTGGGCCGTATCGAGTTCGAGTTCCTCCATGTTCACAATCACCGGCTTGCGGTTTTTGAGATTGTCAATGATACTCTGGGTGTCCTCATAACTCACCGGATGATACACGATCATCTTCATTCCGCCGGAGATCGGCAAATTTGCGCCCGTCGAATTCGACACGCGCTCGTTGCGGCGGTGCGGAGCCGCCGTGCTCCGGTTGTTGTTAAAGCTTACGACATTGCCTTGCCGGTCGTCCGCATCGTCACGGTAATAACCGTCGTCTCTGCGTTCGTCCTCCAGCTCGTCGCTTTCCTCGATGCCGATAAAATCCAGGAATTTTGTATACAAGCTTGCCATCCGTTTTCCTCCGAAAAACCATCAGCCGCGCTGCGCGGCGTTCCATTCCATTCTGGTTATTTTTTGTCCCGCGCCCCGAATATACGAGTGCCGACGCGGACTTCGGTTGCGCCTTCTTCAATTGCAACCGCAAAATCGTGGCTCATGCCCATCGACAGCGTGTCGAAATGTTCGAACGTGTCTTTGCCGCGCATCGCCTCATAAAGCTCGCGCATCTTACTAAAATACAATCTCGCCTGTTCCGCTTCCACCGCGGGCGGCACGCACATCAGTCCGCGCACGCGCAGATTTGGATAGTCCTTAAATGATTCCGCGAAACAATCCAAGTCCCCATCCGTGACGCCGCCTTTTTGCTCTTCTTCACCGATGTTGACCTGGATGAGAATGTCTTGTTTCACATCACGCGCCTCCGCCTTCTTTTGCAGGAGACCCGCCAGGCTTTGCCGGTCGACCGATTCGATCATATCCGCAAAACCGCAGACATATTTTATCTTATTCGTCTGCAGATGTCCAATAAAATGCACAAGACAGCCGCGCTGTTCAAAAAAAGTTTTCTTTTCAGTCAATTCTTGCGCGTGATTTTCCCCGAAAACCCGCTGTCCCGCGTCAACGGCCTGCGCAATCTTGTCGATGCCCATATATTTGGACACGGCAACAAGTGTCACCTCGTCCGTTTTGCGTCCAGCGCGCATACAGGCCTGTGCAATTTCTTCTTGCACCTGTTCTAAATTTTCCGCAATACTCATACTCATGGCTTCACATACTTCTGTCCTGCGGTCAGCGTGTTGGAATCGTTTTTCGCGCGGATGACCGCTTTTTTCTCATTTTGCGCAAGGATTTCCACCTCAACGCGAAGCACCGTATCTCCATAGCTGATGTTGATACCCGGCACGCCGTCGACCATTTCAATTGCTTTCAGCGGCACGACGAGCCCCTGGGCGGATTTAGATATCGTTGCCGTTACAGTGCGCGTGCCGATCAGTTTTCCAATGTCCGTATTGAATTCAAGCACGTTGACAACCGACTTTTCTGAAACGATACTTTCCCGCGCAGTCGCGGTGTATGCCCCCTCGGAATAGTCGGTGAAGACCACGCTGTATTGTTCGCCCTCGGCAAGTCGCATCGGATCGTCGGCGTCCGTTACAAACGTGATGAACCAATGCGTGTTGTCAATGATGCGGTACAGCGGCATCTCACTCGTCGATTCGCTCGTGTTGGCCGTGTTGCCGCCTCGAACGACGCTCTTGACCAGCGCGGAATTGATGGTTGAAAGCTTGTTGACGTTGAGCACCTGCTCGTAACCGTCAAAATAAAAGCTGACGATGCCCGTGCCGGAGGTGTTCTTAATGTCCCGCTTCCAGCCGGAAATCGTGCTTTCCTGGCTTTGCAGCTGGCTGTAAAGCCCCGTAAGCGTTGCGTCCGGCGTCACGATGCTCTGCATAAGCGTAACGCGCTGATTCTGCAAATCCTTAAGCGTCTGTTCCAAATCGAGCATGTCCAAATTGCTCTCACCACGGGATACGGCGCGAATTTGCGATTCAACGGTCGTAAGGTTCGCGTTCAGCTCCGAAAGCTCTGCGGGCTCCTGCCCTCCAAGCAGTTGCAGCTGATAGTTGTATATCTGCTTTTGCAGGTTCAATAGCGTTACGAGCGTTTCATCCTGATAGCCGCGTTTGTATACCTGCGCAATGATCTGGTCGTTACTGATCGTTTCCCCTTCGGTCACGTTAAACGTGATCTTTTCGTAGGGTTCGGTCATGATGGTCGTTTCGTCACGGATGATCGCGGCGGACGCTTCAAAGTCGGCGCCAAGTGTGCCGAATTCAATCTCGCCCGTCTTTTTCGTTGCGTTTAATATCACAACGATCAGCGCAATAAATCCAACAAATCCAAGTATGACAAGGAAAAATCGGCCGCGGATACGTACTCTGGATCTAGCCATTCACTTCACCACCGACTTCATAGCCCTGCTTTTCGCTCCGCCCGTACTGACGATCGAAATTTTCCTGATTCTTCGCGCGGTAAAGCTCGAAAAGCTCATCCGCATCCATGCCGCTCTTTAGGCACATGCTCACAAAAAAGTGCAGCACGTCGACCAGCTCGCCTTTCAGCGCCGCGTCGTCGATCGGCTTCGAATTTTTCCACCACTTGAAATTGACCTCGTCAAGAACCTCGGACAATTCGGAAATCATGGCGAGCACTTCCTTCTGCATCCAAACTTCCTTCGGATAGGAAAGATTGCGCCGCTCAACAATGTCGTCGTCCAGCGACTTCTGCATTTTAAAGATCACATCAAGCTTGTCGTCCATGTCGTCCTCCATAAAAAACCGGTTCGCAGGGCGAAATCCGTTTGTTCATCCAATCCGTTCTAAAAGCGTCTTCTTCTTTTTGTTCACGCGCCCTGCGAGCGCGACGCAAGCGTTCTCCCAATCCAGGCACACGGGTAAAATCCGCTCCACGTCATCCATTGTAACACATTCGATCCGGCGGAGCATTTCCGCCTCATTATATTCACGTTTTTGTAACAGGAGTGTCTTGCCCAGCGCGTTCATATGTGAACCGGACGATTCCATGCCCAGCAGATAGTTGCCCTTGAGCTGTTCGCGGCAGCGCTCCAGCTCTTGCTTTGTGATGCCGTTTTTGCGTACGTTTGCAATTTCGTCCATCATACGCCCAAGCACTTCGAGGGCTTGCTTTTCGCCTGTTCCGGCATAAAGCGTAAACGTGCCGGTCGTCGTAAAACTCTGCGGAAACGAGTACACGGCGTACGCAAGACCGAGTTTTTCGCGGATGGTCTGAAACAGCCGCGAGCTCATGCTCCCGCCAATCACATTGGACAGAACTGCAAGCGAAAACTGCTCTTTCGTATCCCGCGGGAAGCCGGGCAGCGTCACGCAAAGATGCACCTGTTCGACGTCCTTTTCAACGAATTTCGACCGCCGTCCGCCAGGGTATGATACATCCAGCTGTTTTGCTCCACCGTTTTTCGCTGGAATATCGAAGAAACGTACTACCGTTTCAATGAGCTCCTGTTCGTCAAAATGACCCGCGCACGAAACAACGATGTTGCGCGGCAGGTAATGTTCGTTTTTATAGGCAAGCAGCGACTCGCGCGTAAACGCCCGGACGCTTTCCTTTGTGCCAAGAATCGGACTTGCCAGCGGTTCGTCGCCGAAAAATGCCATGTTGGACGCTTCGGCCGATACGTCCTCCGGATTGTCCTCGTTCATGAGGATTTCCTCGACCACAACGCCCTGCTCTTTTTTCAGCTCCTCCGGGTCGAACACGCTGTGGAACACAATGTCCGAAAGGATATCCGCCGCAAGCGAAAGATGCTCATCCAGCACCTTTGCATAAAAGCAGGTGCATTCCTTGCTCGTAAACGCATTGAGGTTCCCGCCGACGGCGTCCATCTCAACGGCAACGTCTTCCGCGCTCCTGCGCTCGGTCCCTTTAAACACCATGTGCTCGATCAGGTGCGATGCGCCCGCCGTCTCGTTCGTTTCGCGAACGGAGCCGGTGTCCACCCAAACGCCCATGGAACAGGAGCGGACGTGCTCCATCTTTTCATAGATCAGCCGAATCCCGTTCGGCAGAATTTTTTGTTGAATCATGTATTATTCGTATCCCCTTCGGGTTAAAATGCCTGTCGGCTTTCGCCGGTTTCTTATTGTACCACATGCCGTCTCAACAAGCGATTACAATATTGTAATGCGACCGCCCAAAAACATGTTTTTTGACGGACAACCACGTTTTGCCTTTCGTCCTTCGGACTCCCGTGCGGCAAAACGTGCAGGGAATCCGCCCGAAACGAACGATCCGTCGCGCCGGATGAACCGGCACAGCCGAAATTTACGGGTTAAGGATTGCGATCCGTAACAATCCCAAAACTTTTTTGGCATATTACGAATAGTCGTCTTTACGAACCGGGGGCGCAGCGTCTCCGCTGCGCCCTCCCGTTTTACTTTTGTTTATTTCTTATTTTTCGGAAGGCAGCATGTCCTTGCGGGTCAGGCTGATCTTGCCGGATTTCGGGTCAATGTCAATAACGCGGACGAGCACCTGCTCACCCATGGAAAGAACGTCTTCCACCTTCTCAACGCGCTTGTTGGCAATGCGCGAGATGTGGAGCAGTCCGTCCGTGCCGGGCTTGAGATTGATGAACGCGCCGAAGTCCTTGATGCCGACGACGGTGCCGAGGTATACATCGCCAATCTCGATTTCCTTGACGATGCCGTCGATGATTTTCTTGGCTTCCGCCGCCGCAGCCGAATCGGGAGACGCGATAAACACCATGCCGTCGTCCTGAATGTCAATCTTGACGCCGGTATCTGCAATGATCTTGTTGATCGTCTTGCCGCCGCTTCCAATGACTTCGCGGATCTTATCCGGGTTGATCGAGAAGCTGATGATGCGAGGCGCATAAGCTGAAAGCTCGGCGCGGGGCTCGCGCAGGGTCTCGGCCATTTTATCGAGGATAAACAGGCGGCCTTTTCTTGCCTGTTCCAGCGCACGGGTCAAAATCTCGCGGTTGATGCCCTTGATTTTGATGTCCATTTGGATGGCAGTGATGCCGTCATACGTGCCCGCTACCTTGAAGTCCATGTCGCCGAGGAAGTCCTCGAGACCCTGGATGTCGGTGAGGATCGCGATGTTGCCGGTTTCGTCGTCCTTAATGAGGCCCATGGCTACGCCAGCAACGGACTTTTTAATCGGTACGCCCGCATCCAGCAGCGACAGTGTGCTGGCGCAGATGGAAGCCTGCGAGGTCGAGCCGTTGGAGCTGATGACTTCGCTGACAAGGCGCATTGCATACGGGAATTCCGCTTCGCTCGGCAGTACCGGCATGAGCGCACGCTCCGCCAGCGCACCGTGGCCGATTTCTCGGCGTCCGGGTCCGCGCACAGGGCGGGTTTCACCGACGCTGTACGGCGGCATATTGTACTGATGCATATAGCGTTTGCTCTCTTCAAGCGTCAGCCCGTCGAGTGTCTGCGATTCGCCGATGGTGCCCAGCGTGGCAATGGTCATAACCTGCGTCTGCCCGCGGGTGAAGACTGCGCTGCCGTGAACACGCGGGAGGAGGCCGACTTCGCACCAGATGGGACGAATCTCATCCTGCGCGCGTCCGTCCGGACGGATCTTCTTATTGATGATCTTGTCACGGACGACTTCCTTGGTGATTGCGTACAAAATCGAGCCGATGTCCTTTGCGGAATCCGGATATTCGTCCGCAAACGCTTCCATCGTTTCGCTCTTTACCTGTTCGCTGCGGACTTCGCGCTCTTTGCGCTCAAAGGTATCCAGCGACCAGACGACTTTGTCGAACGCAAACGCACGCACTTTTTCCGTGAACGCTTCGTCCGGCTTGTAAATGTTGACTTCCATCTTTTCCTTGCCGACTTCGGCCTGGATTTCGGAGATGAACGCAACAAGCTTTTTGATTTCTTCGTGTGCAAAGAGGATCGCGCCAAGCATTTCTTCTTCGCTGATCTCGTTTGCACCGGCTTCAACCATCATGACGGCGTCTTTGGTTCCCGCAACCGTCAGCGACAGGCTGCTCTTGTCGCGCTGTTCACAATCGGGGTTAAGGATGTATTCGCCGTCGACAAGGCCGACCGCAACGGAGCCCGTCGGGCCCGCGAACGGCGCATTGCTGATAGACAAAGCGATGGACGAACCGATCATACCGAGAACGTCCGGCTGAACGTCCTGCTCGACCGAAAGAACGGTCGCGACGACCTGCACGTCATTGTAGAACCCTTTCGGGAACAGAGGACGCAGAGGACGGTCGATCAGACGGCACGTCAGAATTGAACGGTCCGTCGGGCGGCCTTCTCTCTTAATAAACCCGCCGGGGATCTTGCCGACCGAGTATAGTTTTTCCTGAAACTCTACCGACAGCGGCAGAAAATCAACGCCGTCGCGCGGGGCTTTCGCCACCGTTGCGCATACCAGCACCGCCGTATCGCCCATGCGGACGAGACAGCTTCCGCCCGCCTGTTCGGCGTACTTGCCGGTTTCGACGACGAGCGTCCGACCGCCAAGCTCCATTTGGAAGATTCTTTCCATGTTTTTTGTTTGCTCCTTTTTCTCTTTATCTCTTTTTTATTATAACCTTAATTCAGTGCCGCCGCGCGAAAAGATTGTGACGCCTTTTCAAATATCCGGAAACTCCGGCGCGCGTTGCCATTGCGGCGTGTCGACGAAATTCAATGATTCGCCGCATAAAAAGAAAGGCGGGAATAGCCCCGCCTCCTTATTGTTATTTGATACGGATGTTCAGGCTTGCAGCGATCGTTCTGTAACGCTCGATATCCTTCTCCTTGAGGTAGTTGAGCAATCCTCTGCGCTGACCGACCATCTTGAGCAGTCCGCGACGGGAGTGATGGTCTTTCGGGTGCAGCTTCAGGTGCTCGTTCAGGTGGTTGATCCGCTCTGTCAGCAGTGCGATCTGAACCTCCGGAGACCCGGTATCGCCTTCGTGCAATGCGTATTTTTCAATTGTGTTTTGCTTGTCCATTTTAAAATATTCTCCTTTTCTCTTTTCGCCGCAAACTGAGATAGAACGTCGGAGTGTCGCTTCCCCCGGTAAGCGGGCCAAATACTGTTATACTATACCACATTCCAAGAATCTTGTAAACCTGAATGGGGATTATATCTTATTTATAAGGAGCCGTCCTCTTCACTCCCGGACGTCTTGCGTCTGGAGGAAGCAATCGCAACGTCTTTTGCAATCTGCTCCTTGAGTTCTTCTACGCCGTTGAACGTAATTTCCCCGCGAATCATAAACCGGAACGAAACGGTCAGCTCACGCCCGTAAATGTCCGCGTCAAAGTCGATAATGTGCGTTTCAATGGTCCGCTTGTCGCCGTTGACCGTCGGATTGTTGCCGATGTTGGTGACCGCGCGGTAAGCCGTGCCTTCCACGTATGCCGACGTTGCGTATACGCCGTCAGGCGGCATAACGCGCGTCGGGTCGGCTTCAATGTTTGCCGTCGGGAATCCAATTCTGCGACCGATACGCTTGTTTTTCACAACGCGGCCGGAGAATGCATATTTACGCCCAAGCATTGCGGCGGCAAGTTCCATTTCTCCGCGCTCGACCGCCATACGGATGCGCGTGCTGGATACCGGCGCGCTTTCATACATCACCGGTTGAACAACGCTGACGCCAAATCCGCGCGACTTTCCGATTTCTTCAAGCGTTTCCGGCGTACCCGCGCCCATTGCACCGCAGGTGTAGTTGTAACCAACGATGAGCTCGCGCACGTCCCAGCGTTCGCAAAGCGCGTCGATATACGCTTCCGTCGAAAGCGACGCAACCTCCGCAGTAAACGGTTCACTCACCAATTCTTCAATGCCGAGCAGGCGGATCATTGCGTTTCTTTCGCGCATTTCGGAAAGCAATCGAACGCCGTCGCCAAGCACGTCCATCGGGTGGTTGGAAAACGTATAGACCGCCGGAACGGCATGCATAGCATATGCCGTGTCCACCGTCTTTTTCAAGAGGGCCCTGTGTCCTGTGTGAACGCCGTCAAACATGCCGAGTGCAACGACGGCTGGAGTTCGTTTTGCCATAGTCAACCTCAATACAGATGAATCGCGAGCTTTACGCGCTCGTTTGCAACGTCCCCGATGCCAAGGAATTCGCCGCCCGCATACAGGCGCACATTTCCGCTTGTCTGTTCTCGAACGTGGGTTTCCAGTCCATTCTTTGTCGGTGTGCGTCGATCTTCCGGCAACCGCAGTTGCGGCAGGTGCGAAACCGTGTCTTCGCAGGAGATGACCGCCGTTTGCAGTGTACCCTGTTCCTTTGCCGTCTGAAGGTCGTCCACCGTCCGCGCGCCGTCAATGACGAACGGGCCGCTGCGCGTTCTGAGCAAAAACGGCATATAAGCAATCGTGCCGAGTGCTTCTGCAATGCTTTCGCAAAGTGAGCGCACATACGTCCCGCGGGAGCACACCGTCTTTAACAAAAAGCGGTTTTCGCCCGTCTGCGTCAGCAGTTCAAGCGTATCGATCACAACGCGCCGCTTTTTTGGCTCCACTTTTTCGCCCGCACGCGCAAGGTCGCACATCTTTTTTCCGTCCACTTTCAGCGCGGAATAGATAGACGCCGCTTGCATCTGCTCGCCGGTTAAAGTTGGCAGTACGGACAGCAATTCTTGTCGTTCGACAACGCGCATGTCTGTTTCAAGCACCGCGCCGTATGCATCCTGCGTGTCGGTCTTCAGCCCGAACGCGATTTCAAATACATATTCCTTGTCCTTATCGACCAGCAGGTCGAACAGTTTCGTGGCACGCCCGATGCAAACCGGCAGCACGCCCGCCGCCGCGGGATCAAGCGTGCCGAGATGCCCGACGCGTTTTTCGCCGAATATCCTGCGCACGTCATATACCGCGTTGCTGGACGTCATGCCCGGCGGCTTGAGCAGAACGACGACGCCGTCCATATCAGCAGCAGTCCTCGTGCAGCTGTTTTTTTGCCGTGGCAAGCACTTGTTCCGCCGCCTGCTCGATCGGCATGTTCAGCGTGCAGCCTGCGGCAAATTTGTGTCCGCCGCCCTGGTACTGCGTCGCAATTTTGCTGACGTCTGCGCAGGTTTTTCCGCGTAAACTGACGCGAACCGCGTCTCCTTCGCTTTCGCGCAGGAGCATCGCAATTTCAACGCTGGCAATATCGCGAATCATTTCGATAATGCCTTCCGTATCCTCGGCTTTCGCACCGCAGGACGCGATTTCATCCAGCGTCAGGCACGCAAGACCGATACGCCCGTCCTCATAAAGGTTCGTCTTATCAATAGTAAGCGCCTGGAGTTTAAGTTTTTGGAACGGCACGGTGCGGAACAACCGTCTGTTAAGATCGGGTAAATCGAGCCCCGCATCCAACAGCTCCGCCGTAATGCGAAACGTATCCGGCGTTGTGTTGCTGTATGCAAAATTTCCAGTATCCGCCGCGATTGCGGCATACAGGCAGCTTGCAATCCTTTTGCTTATAGGAAGCTGCAACTCCGTTATTACACGATAGATCAGCTCGCCTGTCGCAGCCGCTTGCTTTACATAGTTAAAGTCCGCATAATTGTCGTTTGTGCCGTGGTGATCTATATTGAGCGTCGCTTTCGCCGCGCGAAACAGAGGTTCGCAGCGTCCCGTTCGAGCAATGTCCGCACAATCCACGCAAATAACCGCCTCGGCGGGCAGTGCCTGCTCGGGCGGGGTCAGCGTTTCTGAAAACGGCAGAAAAGCATATAAACTTGGAACGGGGTCTTCGCAGACGACCTGCACGTGCTTTCCGTTGGTGCTCAACGCGCTATAGAGTGCAAAACAACTGCCGAGCGTGTCGCCGTCCGGCGACATATGCGCAATCAGCAGAATATCGTTATAATCGTTTATAAACTTGACTGCGTCCTTCAGCAAAAGCGCGTCACTCCTTCCCGTCCTCGTCGTGTAAATCCTTGAGGATTTCCGAAATGCGCACACTGTATTCAATGGAATTGTCCAGCGTGAATTTCAGGCTTGGCACTGCACGGATGCGCATCCGCATGCCAAGTTCGCGCGCGATAAACCCGGCGGCATGGTTCAGCGCGTCCACGCTACCTTGCCGCCTGGATTCATTTTTGTCATAAACGGAGACCTTGATCTTCGCGTATTTGAGGTCTTTGGTCACTTCAACGCCGGTCAGCGCGGTTATTTCGGAAATTCTGGGGTCCTTCATTTCACGTATGATTTCGCTGATCGTCTTTTTGACCTCTTCGTTCATTCTGTCCGAACGGAACGTTGCCACGATGTTATCCTCCTTCGCCGCGGCGCGCGCCATGGCGGCGGGCTCTCGCGGCGATCCTTTTGTTATGTGCGCTTGACTTCTTCGACGACGAACGCTTCAATCACGTCGTCCACGTTCAAGTCGTTATAGTTTTCAATGCCGATGCCGCATTCAAACCCGGTCAGAACTTCCTTGGTGTCGTCCTTAAAGCGCTTGAGCGATGCAATCTTTCCTTCGTGGATGACCACGCCGTCACGCACAATACGAACCTGCGCACTGCGCGTGATCTTGCCTTCATTGACATATGCGCCCGCAATGGTTCCCACGCCGGAGACCTTGAAGATATCGCGGATGGTCGCGCGGCCAAGCTCCGTCTCCTGGAAGACCGGCTTGAACATGCCCTGCATAGCGCTTTTCACGTCGTCGATCGCGTTGTAAATGACGCGGTAGGTACGAAGGTCAACATTCTCCTTTTCAGCCATTGTCCTTGCGCCGGAATCCGGGCGGACGTTGAAGCCGATGACGATGGCGTTGGAAGCGGAAGCAAACATAACGTCCGTTCCGGTGATCGCGCCGACGCCGCCGTGGATGCAGCGGACACGTACTTCTTCGTTGCTGAGCTTTTCAAGTGCCTGTTTGACGGCCTCGACAGAACCCTGCACGTCCGCTTTGACGATGATGTTGAGTTCCTTGAGCTCGTCCTCCGCCATCTGCGTGAAAAGTTCGTCCAGCGAAACGCGGCTCTTATTCTTCAGCTGCGCGGCCTTGATCTTGTCCCTGCGCTCTTCCGCAACCTGGCGGGAAAGCTTGTCCGCCTCGGCAACGTTCAGTATATCGCCCGCCGCCGGAACTTCGCTGAATCCGAGTACCTCAACCGGCACGGATGGACCGGCTTCCTGGACCGCGCGACCGCGGTCGTCCACCATGGCTCGCACTTTGCCGTATGCCGTTCCGGCAATAATCGTATCACCGCGGTGCAGCGTGCCGTTTTGCACGAGCACGGTTGCAACGGGTCCGCGACCCTTGTCCAGCTTGGCTTCGATGATCGTGCCGCGCGCCATGCGTTCCGGGTTCGCTTTTAGTTCGAGGACGTCCGCTTGCAGCAGGACCATCTCAAGCAGGTTGTCGAGACCCATCTGCGTCTTGGCCGATACGGGAACGACAATTGTATCGCCGCCCCATTCTTCCGAAACCAGTTCGTATTCGGTGAGCTGTTGCTTGACGCGGTCGGGATTCGCATCAGGTTTGTCCATCTTGTTGACGGCAACTACGATCGGTACGCCCGCGGCTTTCGCGTGATTGATCGCCTCAATCGTCTGCGGCATAATACCGTCGTCCGCCGCGACGACCAGAATGACGATATCCGTCACCTGCGCGCCGCGCGCACGCATGGAAGTAAACGCCTCGTGGCCCGGTGTGTCGATAAACGTAATCTGCTGTTCCTTGCAGGATACCGTGTATGCGCCAATGTGCTGCGTAATGCCGCCTGCTTCGCCTTCGGTCACGCTGCTGTTGCGAATCGCGTCCAGCAGTGAGGTTTTGCCGTGGTCGACATGCCCCATGATGGTGACGACCGGTGGCCGCGGCTGCAGCAATTTGGGATCGTCCGTTTCGTCGGCCGCGCTGTCGGAGAGTACTTCTTCGTATGTCTTTGCAACCTTATGCTCAAGCTCAATACCAAAGTCGGATGCAATCAGTTCACAAGTGTCGAAATCGATCTCCTGGTTGATGGTTGTAACGATTCCGAGCATAAACAGCTTTTTGATGATTTCCGCAGCGGGCTTGCCGATTTTTTCGCTGAGGTCCTTTACCGTTATGGTTTCCGTAGTGATCACCGCTTTCTCGATCACGACAGGTTCCGGCCGGTGAGCAGGCTGCTGCTTGCCGCCGCGTTTGGATTTGCGGCGGAAACGTCCGTCGTCTTCCCAATTCTTAGCGGTAGGTCCAGCATCACGCGCAATCGCTTTCTTATTTTTTCTTCTATTGTTTGCATTATTGTTGTTATTATTGCTATTGTTGGTAAACGAACGCGCATACGTCCCCTTCTTGGGATCGTAATTGCTGACGCGTTCTTTTGCTCCGGAGACTGATGCGGTCGGCCCAGTGGCGCTTGTGTTGCCTGCGGCGCGCGGCGTGCGCGGGGCGTTCGTGCCGCTCTGCGGCCTTGCCGTTGTGCTCCCGGTCTGTCCGCCGCTTCTCTGCTGCGGTCTCGGGGTATACCCATCCTGTCTGGGCGCGCGATTCGGCTGCTGCGGGGTGCGCCGTTCTTCACGCGGGGAGATAGGCCGTGCTTCATAGCCGCTGCTCGTTTGCTTTTTGGCCGGTTCCGCCTTCGGTTTTTCCGCGGGTTTGCTCTTCGGCTCCTCCGCTTCTTTTTCCGTCTCTTTTTCAGTTTCTTTTTCCGCCACGGCTTCCTGCTTCGGTTCTGCCTTCGCCGGTTTCGGCTCTTCGGCGGCTTCCTGCTTCACGGGAGCTTCCTCGGCTTCCAGCTCGTCGTCGTCCGTTCCGCCGATATGGACGGCCAGGTCCTGATCGGATTCCAGCACTTCGCGCAGGCGCTCCATGCGCTCGCGTTCTTCACGGGCTTTCCGCTCCTGATCTTCCTTTTCAAGCATTTCGCTTTCAGAATGGCGCACCGAAACAAGCAGTTCACCCACGGCCGACTGTGTCGTCGTCAGCCGATCAAGCAACTCCTTCGTTCCGCTTTGCATTTCCTTTGCTGTTACTAAAAATTTCGCTTTTGCCATATGCGTCGTTACCCCCGCGTTATTCGCCTTGTGCGGTTTCTTCTTCCGCCGAGGCGCGTTTGATCATATTTGCAAAGCCTTCGTCAGTCACCGCCGCAATCATGCGTCCCGGTTTTCCAATCCAGCTTCCGAGTTCCATTACTTCCAACTGTTCCGTGCGGTGCCCTGTACAGAGCGCACGGTATTTTTCCTTCGTATTCTCCGATGCGGTTTTGTCAATCAACACCATCCGCGCTTTGTTTGCGCGAACAAGCTTTTCCACAACGAAATCGCCGGATTTCAGTCGGCCTGCCTTCATCGCAAAGCCGATTGCGCTAGTTAACTTGCTCTGCTTCGGCATCCTGACAGTCCTTTCGGAGGGCTTCGTAGGTCTCCTTTGAAATTCCGACCTCCAGCGCACGCTCCAGTGCGCGCGACTTGACGGCCTTGTCAAGGCACGCGGTTTTCAGGCACAGATATGCACCCCGGCCGTTTGCGCGGCCTGTCGGATCGATCAGCACCTCGCCGTCGGGCGTTCGCACAACCCGCGTCAATTCCTTTTTCGGCCGCATTTCGCGGCAGGACACGCACATGCGCATCGGAACCTTTTTCGCCAATCCTTATTCCTCGCTTTCAGCAGGGTAATCTTCGTTTTCGGCGGGATAGTCTTCCTCGTAAATGGAATCCATCACTTCTTCGGCCTGCGTCTGGCTCTTGATGTCGATCTTCCAGCCGGTCAGTTTCGCGGCAAGCCGCGCGTTTTGGCCTTCTTTTCCGATTGCAAGAGACAGCTGAGAATCCGGAACGACGACCTTTGCGGCCTTCTCTTCTTCATTAATATAAACCATGAGGACTTTCGCCGGGCTCAGTGCTTTTGCAATATAGACCGCCGAGTCGGAATCCCATTCGATGATATCGATTTTCTCGTTGTGGAGCTCGTTTACAATGCGTTCCACGCGTGCACCGCGCTGACCCACGCATGCACCGACTGCGTCCACCTGCATATCGGTCGAGTGTACGGCAACCTTGGTGCGGAAGCCCGCCTCGCGCGCGATGGACTTGATCTGAACGACGCCGTTCTGAATTTCTGGCACTTCCAGCTCAAACAGGCGCTTCACAAGACCGGGATGCGTGCGGGAAACAAGCACCTGCGGGCCTTTGCTGTCCTTGCGTACTTCGAGAACATAAACCTTGATGCGGTCGTTGTTTTCATAGGTTTCGCCGGGAATCATTTCGTTCGGGGTCAAAATGCCGTCGGTTTTGCCGAGCTCGACATAAACATTGCCTTTTTCCACACGCTGAACGATGGCAGTGAGTACTTCGTTTTCTTTTTCAACGTACTCTTCATAAATAACGCCACGCTCTGCTTCGCGGATGCGCTGCACGACAACCTGCTTGGCCGTCTGCGCCGCAATGCGCGAAAAATCACGCGTCTTTATTTCCTCTTCGAGGACGTCGCCAACTTCGTAAAGCGCGTTGACATGCTTTGCCTCTTCAAGCAAAATCTCGTTGATGGGATTTTCAATCTCTTCAACGACCGTCTTCGAAGCGTAAATCCTGAATTCACCGGTCTCCGGGTCGACTTCCGCGCGGACGTTCGCGTTTGCGCCGTAGTTGCGCTTATAAGCGGACGTAAGCGCAGCCTCGATCGCCATGATCAGGACTTCCTTGCTGATGCCGCGTTCTTTCTCCAGTGCGTTTAATGCTTCGACAAACTCGATGTTCATCTATCTGTACTCCTTAAAAAATTATATTCCCGTCTTTTTATACGTTGTCTTTCGGTTTCAACTGCCGCGCTAAAACTTTAATTCCGGTTTTGCCAGTGCAATGCTCTTGCGCTCCAGCGTGACTTCGCCATCTTCGCTTTGAATATGAACCGTATCGCCGTCAAATGAAAGCAGCTCGCCGGCAAACTCCTTTTGCCCGTTGACCGGTGCAAAGAGCTTGACTTCGACGCGCTTACCGATGTTTCGTTCATAATCCCTGTCTTTTTTCAGCGGGTGGTCCAGCCCGAGCGAGGAAACGGACAGATAGTATGCCTGTTCGATCGGGTCCGCTTCGTCAAGCACCGGATCGACGGCCCTGCTGACTTGTTCGCAGTCGTCAATGCTAACGCCGTCCGGCTTGTCGATATAGAGCGTCAGTACCCAGTTCCCATACTCTTTTTGGAACTCCACGTCACAAAGCTCAAAACCGAGCGTTTCAACGGTATCTTTTACCAACTCTTCGACTCGCTGCGTCGTTTTCAATCAAAATCCTCCAAACAACAGCCCGGCAAGCAAATGCCGGGACAATTCACATCTTTTGAAAATCTCCAAACGTGAAAAAAAGCACCCTTCAAAACGAAAGAGTGGGTTTTGCCCACTCTCCGCTTCAAGTTCACACATCCAACGTTCGTAGTATAGCATTCCTGCAGTCGTATTGCAAGTGTTAATTCCCGTACTTCGGACGCATTTGCCCTTTCGTTTATTCGTTCGCCTGATCGTCTCCTTTGGGGAACGCTTTTTTTAGCTGCGTCGCCGCGTAGAAAAACAGCGCAAAATAGGACATTGCGGTTGCCCCGCCCAGAATGTAGAGGTTCCAGGGTTCCACCGCCAGCGACAGGAACGACAGGAGCGATAGCATGACGCCGACTGCAAACATTCCCGTAGCGATTTTACCCGGCCAGTCCGCCATTGCAACCACGTTCCGCTTTGCCATGAATAGGCCGCCGATCACCATAAGGGTTTCTTTTGCCATCATGAGCAGAAACAAAACCAGATAAACCGGCTTTTGTTTGCCGAGGTAAATGCAAATCAGCGCCGCAAGCGTCATTAACTTGTCCGCAAGCGGATCAAGCAGCTTGCCCAGGTTCGTTACCCAGCCGTTTGCACGGGCGAGCTGCCCGTCCAGAACGTCCGTAAAAAAGGCAAACACGAAAACGGAAAGGGCAGGCAGATAGCTGCCTGCCCTAAAAAGCCACACAAATACGCCGACAAGAACAATCCGTAAACCGGATAGAATGTTCGGCAAATGTCGCATTTATGCCCCCACATCCTCGACGTACAGCGAACGTACGCCGGTGTCTTCCGGTTCGGCGGCCTTTTTCTCCGCAGCTTCGCGCGCTTCAAAAAATTTGAGCGCAACCTGCGGGAACAGCGCGTAGCTGAGTACATCCTCTTCCTGACGGATATGATCCTTGATCTCTTCGCGGTACTTGTCGAGCTCCGGCGTGAGCAGGTCGGCCGGGCGGCAGGTGATGACTTCGTCGTCGCCAATCGCCTTTTTGCGGACTTCCTCGTTTACCGGGCCTGGCAGCAGACCATACTCGCCGCGCAGAAGCGCCTTGGACTCCTTGGTGAAGACCTTGTAGCGTTCGCCGTTGAGAATGTTCAAAACAGCCTGCGTTCCGACGATCTGGCTCGTCGGAGTGACAAGCGGCGGATACCCGAAGTCCTTGCGGACGCGCGGTACTTCTGCCAGCACGTCGTAGTATTTATCTTCCGCGTGCGCCTGTTTAAGCTGGTTGATCAGGTTGGACAGCATGCCGCCGGGAACCTGATAGAGCAGAGTATTGATGTCAACGCGCAGGGATTTGGTGTTCATGATGCCTTCCTTAAGCATACGCTCTGCCACCGGACGCATAATCGCCGCGGCTTCGGAAAGCTTCTTGAGGTCCATGCCGGTGTCGCGCTCGGTCCCCTGCAGCGTCGCAACAAGCGGTTCGGTCGCAGGTTGTGCCGTACCGTTGCCGAAAGGCGACAGCGCACAATCGACGATATCGACGCCCGCCTGCGCGGCCATGAGGTAAACCATGTCGCCGGTGCCGGTGGTGTTGTGCGTGTGCAGGTGAATCGGCACGTCAATTTCCTTCTTCAGCCGGGTTACGAGGCGGTAGGCGTCGTACGGCAGAAGCAGGTTCGCCATGTCCTTGATGCAGATCGTGTCCGCACCCATCTGTACGAGTTCCTTTGCCAGCTTAACGAAGTAATCCTCGTCGTGCACGGGAGAAACCGTATAGCTGATGGCCGGTTCGCAGATTCCGCCGTACTTCTTGGTAAAGCGGATCGCGGCCTCCAGATTGCGCGGATCGTTCAGCGCGTCGAAAATACGAATGACGTCGATGCCGTTTTCAATGGCCTTGCGGCAGAACTGCTCAACCACGTCGTCCGCATAATGCTTGTATCCGAGGATGTTCTGTCCGCGGAAAAGCATCTGCAATTTGGTGTTCGGCAGTGCCTTTCTCAGTGTTCTCAAACGCCCCCAGGGGTCCTCGTTTAAAAACCGCAGGCAGGAATCAAATGTAGCTCCGCCCCATACTTCCAGTGACCAGTAACCCATGGAATCGAGAATCTCGCAGGCGGGAAGCATGTCCTCGGTGCGCATGCGCGTTGCAGCCAGAGACTGGTGCGCATCGCGCAGAATGGTATCGGTAATGTTTAGTTTGCTCATACACTCATACTCCTTTCGACGGCGCAGCGCGCTGTATTTCAAGCGCGCACGTCGTCAAGATGTCATCAACCAAACAGCGAGAGGAACACACCGGCCGCAATCGCGCTGCCGATAACACCCGCAACGTTCGGGCCCATGGCATGCATGAGCAGGAAGTTGGTCGGGTCTTCTTCGCTCCCCACGGACTGCGAAACACGCGCAGCCATCGGCACGGCGGAAACGCCGGCACTGCCGATCAGCGGGTTGAGTTTGTTCTTTGTAAACAGGTTCGTGAACTTCACCAGCAATACGCCGCCGGCTGTGCCGCATGCAAAGGCAAGCACACCAAGGAGCATAATCGCAATGGTGTTCCAGCGCAGGAACGTACCTGCCGTCGCCGTCGCACCGACGGAAACGCCGAGGAAGATCGTTACGATGTTGATCAGCTCGTTCTGGGTCGTCTTGCTCAGGCGGTCCACAACGCCGCTTTCCTTAAACAGGTTGCCAAGCATCAGCGAACCGATCAAAGGCGCCGCGGACGGCAGCAGGAAAATTACGAAAGCAGTCGACACGATCGGGAAGATGATCTTCTCGGTCTTGCTGACGCTGCGCAGCTGCGTCATGTGGATCTGGCGTTCTTTCTTGGTGGTCAGCGCCTTCATAATCGGCGGCTGAATGACCGGGACCAACGCCATATACGAGTATGCGGCAACGGCAATCGGTCCAAGCAGTTCCGGCGCCAGCTTACTGGTGACAAGAATTGCCGTAGGTCCGTCCGCACCGCCGATAATACCGATGGAAGCGGCTGCATTTGCCGAGAAGTTGATGCCAAGCACCTGGCTTGCCCAGTCCCACTGGCCGATCAACAGCGCAAGGATAAAGGCAATGTAGATGCCGACCTGTGCGGCCGCGCCGTAGATCAGGCTCTTCGGGTTGGCAATCAACGGACCAAAGTCCGTCATTGCGCCGACGCCCATGAAGATCAGGCACGGATAGATGCCGAGCTTAACGCCAAGGTAGAGATAGTCGATCAGGCCCGCCTGCTTGGGGTCGCCAAGCATAGCCCAGTCGATGCCGTAGGACATATGCCCCGCAGCGTCCACGACTTCCTTCTTAAAGAATTCCTCGTGGAACAATCCGGCTCCCGGCAGGTTTGTCAGCAGCATGCCGAACGCGATCGGCAGCAGCAACAAAGGTTCGTATTTTTTCACGATTGCAAGGTACAACAGTACGCATGCAATCAGGATCATGACCAGATTCAACGGTGAGTCGAAAATCTGGTAAAATCCGGTTGATTGTAAGAACTCCGTCATGGCATTTCTCCCTTACTCGATGGAGCAAAGCACGCTGCCGGTCTCCACGGAAGCACCCTTTTCCACGGCTACGCCGCGAATGGTTCCTGCAACAGGTGCGGGGATGTCGCTCTCCATCTTCATTGCTTCGAGTACGAAGACGGGCTGACCGGCTTTCACAACGTCGCCGTCCTTGACTTTTACTTCAAGGATCGTTCCCGGCATCGGGCAGGTTACCTTTGTGCCGCCCACAGACGCCGCTGCTGCGGGTGCCGGCGCGGCTTTGGGTGCTTCAGCTGCGGGTTTCGCGGCCGGAGCGGCTTTTCCGTCGATCTCTTCGACGGCTACTTGATAGCTGGTACCGTTAACATTAACTAGAAAATTACGCATAATTACCTCCGATTTTTTCCTATATGTAAATGTATTTTTTTCCAAATAGAAACAGCGCGTTTAATCGACGCGCTTTAGCGAAACGATTCTGAGTCCGGAAATATCCTTACCCATAACCTCGGCCACACATGCCGCAACCACGGCTACCAGAGTCCCGCGATTCGGGATTGCCGCTTCCTGTTCGTCCACCGCCGCTGCCGCCGGAGCAGCCGCGCTCTTCTTCTTTTCAATTGCAATGATAATGGCGCTTGAAAGTTTTGTGATAAAAATTAGAACGATAAGCCCGACAAAAACCGTGCCTATGCCAAGCAACATCGTACTAAGCCATACCGGCATACCAGCCATAACAAACATACCTCCGTAATCTTACTTGTGGATAGAATGAATATCCTCATCCTATCCCTTGTTCTTTATATTCGACACAATCCCTTGTGTTCCTGCTAAAATTTTTACAAAAATTAGAAAATTGTTTATCGTTTGTCCACATGCCTTTATCTTGTCGGCAATTTTTCGTCATACTTGTAAAAAAATCCAGCATTCGTTTTAGAATCGTGCCGAAAGTTTTTTAAAACCCCAGCCGTCGTTTCAGTTCGGCCGTCTCGCTTTCGCTCAGCCGTCTGACTTCGCCGGGTTTCATTTCTCCAATGATAAGCGGCCCAAAGCGTTCGCGCTTGAGCCGTAGCGTCCGGTGGCCGACCGCTTCAAGCATGCGGCGCACCTGACGGTTGCGTCCTTCGTGAATTGTGATCAAAAACGACGTGTCACCCGCCTTTGTTTTGCGCACAAACTCGACCTTTGCGGGCGCAGTCATACCGTCGTCCAGCATCACGCCGTTGACCAGCTTTGCAATTTCGGATGCGGTGAGTTTGCCGTCGCATACTGTGTAATACGTCTTCTCAACCGAAAACTTCGGGTGCGTCATGTGATAGGCCAGTTCCCCGTCGTTTGTCATCAGCAGCAATCCTTCGGAGTTGATATCCAGCCGCCCGACGTTGTACAGCCGCGCCGGAATGTCCTTGACATATTCCTGCACGGTCTTTCTTCCCTGCGGGTCGTCGCTTGTGCTGACAACGCCTTTGGGTTTGTACAGCATAACCGTCACAAGCGGCTCAGCCGCCTGAATCGGTTTTCCGTCAAACGTTACTTCATCTTTTTCAGGGTCGACGCTCACTCCGACTGCGGCAACTTCGCCGTTGACGCGCACGCGTCCTTCGGCAATCAGCGCCTCACTGGCACGCCGGGAAGCAATGCCCGCCTCCGCCATATATTTCTGCAATCGAATCATTCGTTGTTCCTCGTTACTTTTTCGTTTGGCGCAGCCTTGCGTCATGAGTAGATGACATGTAGAAATTGTATCATGCAAATCCCACCAAATACAGTATACCTTCTTTTTCGTCCATAGCCAACCGTTTTTTTATGTTTTTTTTGCAATGCAAAAGGCCGGAATCATTGTCTCCGGCCTTTTGGTCATATCGCTGTTGTTTTTCGATATCATATTCTATGTTTTGCTCTTTTCGGAAAAGCCCTTGCGCTTGAGTTCTCCCCATCGGCTTTTATTCTTTTTAAAGCCAAACATCGCCTCTACCTTGTATATGGTGTTGAGCTGTCTGTATCCAAAATTGTCCACCAGCGAATAGAAAAACAGTCGCAACAGTTGGCTCAAATCAGGATACTTTTTAAACGTGTTTTCCTCCAACAGCAGCGCGCCGACGGACAGAATCGTTCCGTACAATACGGCCACGGCAAAGAACGACAGCATAAAGTGGAGGTTGACGATGCCGAGCGCCCAGGAAACCGGAACAAACAGGAAACCGACGGTTTCAATCACCGGGCCGATCAATTCGAAAATCCAGTAATACGGGATGCATACGAGACCAATGCGGCCGTACCGCGGATTAAACAGCATGCTTTTATGCCGCAGCAGGCTGTCGATCAGTCCGATGTGCCAGCGCTTTCTCTGTTTTTTGAGGTCGCTAAGCCGTTCCGGTGGCTGTGTCCAGCAAATCGGGTCCGGCAGGAAGCGCACGCTGTATTTACGCTTCTTCCGGTGCATCAATTCGTGCAGCTTGATGACCAGCTCCATGTCCTCGCCAATGCAGTTGCGCGAATAACCACCGGCTTCAATCAGCGACGCCTTGTTAAACGCACCGAATGCGCCGGAAATGATCAAAAGCATCCCCATGACGTCGAAGCCGAGTCGTCCGGTTAAAAACGCGCGCAGATATTCTGTGGTTTGCAGCGCAACGATCGGTTTTTTCGACAGGTCGACTTCGGTCAGTTGTCCGTCGACGATTTCGCAGCCACTGCCGATGCGGACTATACCGCCGACGGCGATGCAGTTCGGGTCGCTGACGAAGGAATAGATGATTTTTATCAGCGAACTTTTTTCAAGGATAGAGTCCGCGTCAATCGTCACCACAATCGGGTACGACGAAACGTTCACACCCGCGTTGAGCGCGTCCGCCTTGCCGCCGTTGGCCTTGTCCAGAACGATCAATCGGAAATCCTTTGCAGAGCGGTAGACCGTTTTTATTTCTTCCGTTACCAGCGATTTTTTATACGGTTGGTGAAACGGCAGCAGTTTGAATTCGTCGATCAGCAGTTGCAGCGTTTCGTCCTTGGAGCCGTCGTTGACGACGATGACCTCATATTCCGGAAAGTCCAGCGAAAGCAGGTTTTTAACCGAGTCGATAATGGTTGCGGACTCATTGTATGCCGGAACCAGAAGCGAAATCGGAACCATGTGCTCCGAATCCAAAAACCGCTTGTAGTCGATATAGCGAAGCGAGCGGACATACTTGCGTAAACCAACGGATGCGGAGAGCAGCTGAATCAAGTAGATCGTGCTGACGGCGAGGACGTATACAAGTGAAAAATAGTTGATCGCGATGGCAATATCATATAACACCGTGTGCATTACGCCACCTCCCCTCTCATCAGCGCATCCTTATCAAGCGCAAACTGCATCATTTCCTGAGCGAACTTATCGTTCGTCTGTTCCACTCGTTTTAAAAGTGCCGCATGGTCGGGATACTGGACGAGCGCCTCCGCCGCGCGGTAGCGCACCCACCATTCGCGATCACAAAGCAACTTAATCAGCAGGTCAATATTGCTCTCCGCGCCAAATGCGCCGAGTGCCGTTGCGGAAACAACACGCGTTTCCCAACGCTCGTCACCGGCAAATGCCCGAATCTGTTTGAGCGCGGGTTGATACTTGAGTTGTCCGAGCGTACGTATCGCGTCGATGCGCGCGTTGAGCTGCTTGCTTTCCAGATACGGCACGACCTTCTCGGCCAGATTTGTGTACATGTATTCGCCGATCGCCTTGATGCAGGTGCGGCGTATGTAAAGGTCCGCCGCGGTGTCGATCAGTATTCCGCATATCTTTTCGCGGTCGCCGGAATATGTTCGAAAAAGCTCTTCCAACGTGCGAAACGACAACAACGAAGCGATCGTCTCATCCCGACAGATGGCCACAAGTTCTTTCTCCGCGCCCAGCAAACAAAGCGAAAGCATACCGATGTGCTGCATCTGCGTTGTGGA
Organism: Christensenellaceae bacterium; assembly: GCA_963665515.1. Taxonomy (GTDB): domain Bacteria; phylum Bacillota; class Clostridia; order Christensenellales; family CAG-138; genus UBA7703. Next base: position 2,157,058 of record OY762278.1, on the reverse strand, counting down.
GCGGTAGCAGTAGACCTGTGCGATGACTTCCGTCGTATACCGTGTCAGTTTCAGCGTTCCAATCAGTTTTACGACCAGTATGATGGAATCCATGTTCCTGCCGTTCAGCTGTTTTTGCAGGAATTTTCCGAACCACTCTCCCCCGACTTCGCGGCTGAGTATGTTCCAGGGTTCGCCTTTCAGTTCGTCCGCCGTTTCGGAAATTACCTGCAATCCGCGCAACGAGCGAATGCCGGATATAGCGGAAATCGAATCGATCTCGCCGTCGGGCCGTACCATTTCATAAATCTTGTTTTTGATTCGGCTGGCCTGAACCTCTCCGGAAATCAGGCTGAGCAGCTGTTCGCGCATCTTTTTGATGCGTCTCCCCTTCGTCGCACCCGTAAAATGCAAAACAAGCAAAAGCAGTGTAAACAGCGCCAGAAACGCCGCCATAACAACAATCAGCCAGTTGACAACAATTTGAACGATAACCAAGCAGCATCGTCCTCCTTTAACACATCCGTGATAATATCCCTCGTCACTCAGTCAATGCCGGCAAAGCATTGTGCAACGATATAGTAACTCTTTTTCAGCCGCTCATGATATGTCGGCAGGTCCCATGCGTCCCAACTGTAACCGCCGAACGGCACGGCGTCGCTCCCGTCTTCGGCAAACACGCCAAAGTAAACGCTTTCAATCGTCTCGCCGGTGATCGCGCCAGTTATGTTCCAGTCGGCAATGATGTTTTTTGTGCCCGGGTCGCGCACGTTGAACAGCAGCCACGGGATTCGTATTTCAATAAACCCGTCGCCCGCGTAGAAGTCCGAAAGCGAATCAAAAGCCGCATCGTCCGGGTCGGAAATGCCGTAATGCAAATCCCCCGCGGCAAACTTGGAAAACGGAATCACCTCACCCGTCTCCGGTAAAACGAGCTCCCGACTCATCGCCGAGCAGATCGGCACAAACGTACCGGAATCCTTCAAAAATTGGTTCTCAATCGGTTCAACTAATGAATTTAAAACGGAATACTGATACTGAAACACATCGTAATACGGGTCGGTCAGCATCACGCTGTTGTCTTCGCCGTCAATACAAATCAAAAAGTCAGCGGCCTGCGCAAATTCCCGCCCCTCGTAGGCTGTGTTCCCCTGGTCGCCGATCGTGTTCGCGGCAATATACAGCACTCCGTCGCCTAGCGAGCGTCCACCTGTTTCTATCAGGAAGTATACATACGCCTCGTCGCTTTTTACAGACAATTGCATGCCGTCGTTTGTCGTAACAAGATCATCGTCGTTCCATTCGCCGTCGTCACCGTCGAGCAGTACCGCCGTCGTCTCGCCGGGATCGAACGAAAGCAGTCCGAATGTCTTCTCCGGACTTTCAACACTAAACCAGTACGGTCTGCGCTCTGCTTCCTCCTGATCGGTCGTATTCCATGTGCGCTTAAACCATTCGTCCTGCCAGGAGAAAACGAGTCCGCCCATGCAGTCCGCCGTCTGAATGTCGCTCATCATAGAAACAAGCATTTCGCCCTGGGCGGTCTCTTCTATATTCCCCTGGTCAAAACCGGATATCGCGTTTACATGCGTTTTTCCACGCGAAGTCGGTATGCCGAATTCCGCAACCAGCACCGGCATGGTGTGGTACGCGTTCAGGTCGTTTAGATATGCAAGATAGGTGTTCGGGTTTTCCGCGTCAATGTATTCCGATTCATAGCTCATCATATCGGGATAATATGGATATACATGGTACGATGCAAAGAAGCCGCATTCGTATGCGTCCGTCGCCTTAATGTGCTCAACGTCCAGACTGACCGCGTCCTCCATAGAAGGATTCGGTTCGCCGGGATGGCTGAGCGGGTCAGCCGTAATCCAGTTTGTTATGGCAATTGGCCGCTGAATTCCGTAATGCTCCGTTTCATAGGAGATCATGAGTTCCTGTGCCTCGGCAAGGAACACTTCAAACGGGGACGCATCCTCCGTGTACACATACTCACCGGAAAGCGACGTCTTCTCCGGGTTCTTTTCGTTGGTGCCGATTATGAAATCCGCGCTAAATTCAATACCCGGCAGATAGCCGATTACATACTGCGATACATCGCTTGTATACGTTCCGCCCGCGTTGCCGGGCAGTTTTTCGATCTCCGCATTGCCGTGGATCACGTCGATTGCGTTCGTCAAATCCCTGTGGAATATCGCTTCAAGTTCGCCGTCGTTGCAGTATGCGTCCGCATACGTAACGATGAGGTCTTCATTCATATAAATACCCTGCATCAGATACAGCGGCTCGTCGACGGATTGATTGTAAACAAGCAGCGCGTCGTAAAAGCAAGGCATCTGCGCCACATAGACGCGAATTGTGTTTGCGTTCATCTCGCCGATCCACTGGAACCAACGCAGGTAGTCCGACTCCTCAATTCCGAATTCGCCCGGCCAGTATCCGGGCTTTGCCGCGCCAATATTCACGCCCTTAACGAAAAACGGTTCATAATCGCCTGATTCGTCTCGCAGGAGGAACGATTTTTCTTCAACGATCGTCAGCGGCCCGGCGGGCGTCGGCGTAGACGAAGGCGTCGGCGTTGCGGTTGGCTCCGGCGTACTCGTCGCGGTCGGCGCGGCGGTCGGCGTCGATTCCGCCGTTTTACTGCATGCAAAGAAAATCGCACTCAACAGCAATAAGCCGATCACGATACCGTATTTCATTATATTACAAGAGATGCTCCTGTCTATCTTATCTGGAGAGTTTTTCAAAATTGATTGCGCCTGTCTTTCTGCTCGCGGCGGGTCGTTCGAATCTGAAAATAGTATACGATGTTGGAACATAAGAGGTCAACCGAATTGTGTTCTTACTGTGAACTTCAATACATATGAAAGAGAAAACAGCACGCGCTTTTGCGTGCCGTTCTTTAGAACCTGTTATGAATTACCAGCTCGATATTTTTATTTTCTCCCGTCATCGCGGATAGAACCGTGATCAGCCGCGCGCCGTAGTCGCCAAGGCTGCATTTCAAGCGATCGGCATGGCGCAGTAATATGACCGTCGGCTCATTGATTTCACCAAGGCAGTCGCAAAGCGCGTCCAGATTACCGCCGTACCAGTCCGGCAGTTTCATTCGCCGCTTGATATGCGCGTGCGCATGTTCGCGCGTGTCCATTCGCTTTCCATTAAGTGTAATTTTTCGTTTTTTCGGCATATTACCGTACCTTCTCAACCAATACCAATACTTTCCTGCTTCTTAGCCATATGTTTCCAAACATGGAAAGCTGTCTCCGTTACGGCGTGCCGTACAGCAGAGTAAACGATTCGTAATGATCGTCCGTATAGTAGATCAACCCGTCGTTGGAAAAGACGATCCGTTCCGCGCCACGATCATCGGAATGCAATGTATCCACGTCGCATTCGTAATATTGCCGCCCGCTTGCCTCCGGTAAAAGACCTTCATAGTTACCGAACCGGTCGCCGCCGATGCACATGCCGTAGGAATAGTCGTCCAGCCCGCCGCCGCTCCAGCCGAGATCACGCGCTTCGCCTTTGGTCATAAAGTTGTTCGGCAGCGTGCCGTATGCGGCAATGTATGCGGCGATATCGTCCTTTGTCGTATAGGCGCCGTCTTCGTCCGGCACGGTTTCGTCCTGCGCCGCGGTAATCGCTTCCGGCAGTGCTTCGTCGGTTTCGGCTTCGGCTTGCGCCGCGTTTGCCTGCTGCACTTCGTCCAGCGCAATCAGGCAGCTCGTCACCTGCGGTTCGTCGATTGTAATCGTTTCCTGCGCGGTCTGCTCTCGCGCCAGCCATAGTCCCGCCAGTGCAAGGACGATGGTCAGGATAATTGCAAGCGTCCGTTTCTTCATCGTTTCGTCCTCCCTGCGTTATTCAATCATGGTCGCGTGGTACAGTTCGGCGTACAGTCCGCCACTTTGCAGCAATTCGTCGTGCGTGCCGCGTTCGCGGATGCCCTGTTCGTCCAGCACGACGATCTCGTCCGCATGCTTTACCGTGGAGAGCCGATGCGCGATCACAAGCGTCGTGCGCCCGACGGATAGTTCTTCAAACGCATGCTGAATGTCGTGTTCGGTCACTGTGTCCAGCGCGCTGGTCGCTTCGTCGAGAATCAGGATGCGCGGGTTCTTCAGGAACAGCCGCGCAATGGATACGCGCTGTTTTTGTCCGCCGGAAAGCATCAATCCGCGTTCACCGACTTCGGTTTGATATCCGTTCGGGAATTTCATGATCTCGTCGTGGATATGCGCATGCTTCGCGGCTTCGACGACTTCCTCGTCGCTTGCGTCAATTCGTCCGTAGCGGATGTTTTCCATCACACTTCCGGCAAAGAGGAATACATCTTGCTGAACGATGCCGACGTTGCGACGAAGCGAACGCAGCGTCACGTCCCGAATGTCGGTGTCGTCGATGGTGATCGATCCAGAGCGCAACTCGTAAAACCGTGGAATCAAGTGGCAAAGCGTCGTTTTGCCGCCGCCGGACGGCCCAACCAGCGCAAGCGTCTTCCCCGCGGGAATGTCGAGGTTGATATGGCTGAGCACACATCGCCCCGCTTCATAGGCAAACGACACGTCGTGAAAACGAATGTCGCCTTTTACGTTTTTCAGCGGTTTAGCATTCGGTGAATCCTTGATGTCCGGTTCAATGTCCATGATTTCGCAAAACCGTGTAAAGCCAGCCATGCCGAGGATGTACAATTCGGCAAACGCCGCAAGCCGCTTGATGGGAGAAACAAACGCCGCAATGTACAGCGTGAACGTGACCAGTACGATCGGGTCGAGACTGCTCTTGTAGATCAGATAACCGCCGACGGCGAGCACGATCAGGTTGAACATCGCCACAAAAAATTCCATGCCGCTGTTGAAGTAAGCCATGTATTTGTAGAAATGATCTTTTGCGTGGACGAACTTCGCGTTGCCTTCGTCAAATTTTTCACGCTCGTGGTCTTCGTTTGTAAAGGCTTTTGCAACGCGCGCGCCGGAGATGGACGACTCGATACTCGCGTTGATTTCCGCAACACGCTGCTTGACCGTCAGCGACGCTTTTCGCATCTGCACACGTATGCGCATAACGTAATAGATCGCCACCGGCACGATGCATAAAAGCGCAAGCGCCAACCGCCACTCGATAAACGCCATGCAGATAAACGCGCCTATAACGGTCGTACCTGAAATCAGCACATCCTCCGGCCCGTGATGCGCAAGTTCCGTAATGTCAAACAGATCGGTCGTCACGCGCGACATCAGTTTGCCGGTGCGCACTTTGTCGTAAAAGCTGAACTGCAGTTCCTGAATATGCGAAAAGATGTCCCTGCGGATGTCGGCTTCCATACGAACGCCGAGCAAATGTCCCCAGTAGTTGATGATGTACAATAGCAGCGCACGAACGACGTATGCCAAAAACGCCCCCGCAATCAGGTAGACGAATACGCGCACAAGCGTTGAGTCGACAGCCATACCCGGCAGAAGCGTCCGCAGGATGTATTGCGTCAGCAATGGATAGGCAATATCGATGGCCGCAACCATAAACGCGCAGCTTAAATCAAGGATTAAAAGCGCCTTGTGCGGCTTGTAATATAATAGAAATCGTTTCACCTTACTCATGCTCACATATTAACAGAACCCATGCGTGGAATCAACCGCCAGAGGCGTCACGTTTTGTCTGAAAGCCCGTTGATAAATCAGCAAAACCGCCAATTATTGCCTTGTTTATGCGGATTTTTAATTGTTCGATACGTGTGGAAGCATCTCTGCCGATCCGTGTTTGAAAAATATAACGATTTGGAGTACGCTAATTGCTATGGAACGCGTGTATCACACAATCCCGCCGGTCTTTTCACCGGAAAGCGAAATTTTGATTCTTGGCACGATGCCCTCGCCAAAATCGCGCGAGGCGGCATTTTATTATGCGCACCCGCAGAATCGATTTTGGCCGGTGCTGTCGCGCGTATACGGCGCGCCGCTGCCAAAAACGATCGATGAAAAATCCGCGTTCATTCGTTCGCATCGTCTGGCGCTGTGGGACGTGCTGAACAGTTGCGATATCATTGGCGCGAGCGACGCAAGCATTAGAAATCCTGTTCCGAATGATATTGCGGGGCTTGTCAAAAAAACAAAGATTGCACGCGTGCTCTGCACCGGTAAAACCGCCGCCCGGTTCTATGCCGGGCTCGTCGAGTCGTCGAGCGGTATTCCCTGTGAAGTTTTGCCGTCACCAAGCGCCGCAAACGCGCGGTTCTCGCCGGACGATCTGGAAAAGGCATATCGCGCGGCGTTGCTTGGCGAATAAAACAATGTGTACAGCCGATGCATAAATCTGCAACAAAATTTATAAAAATTATCAGGCCTTGGTAAAATCGATCTTTTTTCGGTTGTCTAAATATGAACAATTTGTTATGATAGCATCATGAAAAGTATGCTTGATCGTGTCTTCCTTGCCCTCAAGGGGCTCGATGTCAAATGCAATATACCACTTTCCACGCTGACCAGCTTCCGCATCGGCGGTCCTGCCGCAATTGTTTTGCGTCCGCATGGCGCCGAAGATATCCGCCGCACCATTCAGGCCTGCAGTCAGTTTGGCTGCCCGTTTTGCGTGCTTGGCAACGGAACCAACATTCTCGCACCGGACGCTGGTTATCCGGGCGTCGTGATCCGTATCGATACGCCGTTGACAACGCCGCTGTTTGTGGACACAAGCGTGACATGCGCAGCCGGAACGTCGCTGTCTGTCCTTGCTCGCGAAAGCGTCAACTGCGGACTGATGGGCATGGAGTCACTTTCCGGCATTCCGGGGACGGTTGGCGGCGCGGTCGCAATGAACGCCGGTGCATATGGCGCGGAGATTCGCCATATCATTAAGAGCGTCCGTATTTTGCAAAACGGCCGGGTACTGGACATCGACACAAATAAATCCGACTTTGGCAACCGCACCAGCAAATATTCGGCGCCGGGCGTCATCGTCCTTTCTGCGACATTCCAGCTGGAGCATGACGACGGCGGCGCAAAAAAGCGCATGCTCGATACGACACGCCAGCGTAAGGCAAAGCAACCGCTGACCTTGCCGAGCGCAGGCAGCGTTTTCAAACGTCCCAAGGGTCGTTTCGCCGGCGCACTTGTTGAAAATTGTGGACTCAAGGGTTTCTCCGTTGGCGATGCACAGGTCAGTCCAAAGCACGCGGGCTTCATTGTCAACAACGGCAATGCTACGGAGCGTGACGTGTTGGAACTCGTTTCCATCATTCAACAGCGCGTGTTCGATGAAACCGGCGTCCGTCTGGAACGCGAACTCAAACTGATGTCCGAGTTGTAAAAAGAGGTTTTCTCAAATGTATCTTCTAATCGTAACGGGATTGTCCGGCGCGGGAAAATCGCTCGCTCTTCGCTGTTTGGAAGAGCAGGGCTATTTTTGTGTCGACAATCTTCCGTCTTCCATGTTGAATGAATTCGTGCAGCTCTGCAAAAACGCGGATCCGGCAATCAAGAAAGCCGCCGTAACGATCGACAGTCGTGAGAGCCTGCTTTCGCGCAGCTCGGCTATCATTGCAGAGGCGTTCGATTCGTTGGACACACCGCATGAGATTCTGTTTCTCGACGCGCGGGACGATGTTTTAAGAAAGCGCTACAACGAAGTGCGCCGCCGCCATCCGCTCGGTGAAGCTGGCGACGCGGAGACCGGCGTCAAGCGGGAGCGCATCTTTTTGCAACCGCTGCGCAACCGCGCAAACTATATTTTGGACACAAGCGACGTTAAGCCACGCGACTTTCCCTGCTTAATCGCCAAAGTTCTGCCCGAATACGAGAGCAAAGATTTGACCTTGCTGTTTTGCAGCTTCGGCTACAAACGCGGCGTTCCGGTCGACGCGGACTTCGTGCTCGACATGCGCTTTATGCCGAATCCGTTTTATTATTCCGAGTATCGGCCGCTTTCCGGCATGGACAAACCCGTGCAGGAGTTTGTCTATTCGCAAAAATTCGTGCCGGAATTTTTCGACGGCATCGAACACATGCTCGAAGCCATGATCCCACTCTATATGGATCAGGACAAGCACATTTTGCGCGTGTGTTTTGGTTGTACCGGTGGTCGGCATCGTTCCGTCGCCGCGGCGGAAGAGCTTGCAAAGCGCTTTGAAAAGCGTGGCATGCGCGTGCGGGTCTATCATCGCGATCTCGATTCCGAGGCGGCGGACATCAAAGCGCGCTTTGAAAACGCCTGACCATTGGAAGTATACTTCATCCATTCCGCGCCGTTATACGGCGCATTTTTTTGCGCCTGTTTGCAGCGCAACATGTAATTCATAAAAATGCCACTGACGCAGGTTTCAAAATCGTTTATAATAGATTAAGAATGCGCCGATACCCGGCGGACAATGCCGCATGTTTTGTTTTGCGGCAGGATTGGAGCGGACAATGTCGTTTTCCAGCAGCGCAAAAGAAAACCTGGTAAAGATTCGCGTAAAGCCGCGTTCGCAACGGCTTGCGCAGCTTGCGGGATTAACGCATACTTGCGGTGCGCTGTACGTCGGTCGCGGCCGCGGTGTGGTGTACTCAACCGAAACGCTCGCCGTCGGAAAATACATCCTTTCGCTTGCGTCTTCGCTGTTTCAGTTGGAGTCCGTCATTGAGCTGAGTGAGCGCGAACACCGCCGCCCGCTGACGGTCGTTACGCTGCTTGGCGATCAGGCGGAAACGCTTCTCTACGAAACCGGTCTGCTTTTTGCGAAGGACGACGGCACCGGCTTTGGTGAAGTCGCGCCGGAGCAGCTTCTCGTCGATGAAGAATCCCAGCGTGCATTTTTGCGTGGCGCCTTTTTAGGCAGCGGCTCCTGCGCCAATCCGTACCGCGGCTATCATTTAGAAATCGTTGCACGCTCCGCCGCGTTCGCAGCGCAAGTGCAGGGTCTGATCGAAAAATTCGGTCTGGACGCAAAGACCATGGTTCGCAAAGATCGATTCGTGGTGTATCTCAAAGGGGATGAGGTCTCCGGATTCCTCGCGCTCATCGGTGCATCAGGTTCCGCGCTGAAGTTTGAAAACGTTCGCGCCGAGCGTGATTTTCGTAACTATGTCAACCGCACGAACAATTGCGATACCGCAAATATCGGGAAAACAGTCAACGCATCCGCGCTTCAGCGCCAGGCGATTGAAATCATAGAGGAGCATATGGGGTTGAACCGACTGCCCGCAACGCTCTATGAAGCGGCAATGCTCCGCATGAACCATCCGGATGCAACATTACAGGAACTCGCCGATCTGGCGGAGATCGGCAAAAGCGGCATGAACCACCGCTTAACACGTTTGATCCGCATCGCAAGGGAGATTCGAAATGGCTGATTTTACACATCTGCACGTACACACACAATACAGTCTGCTTGATGGAGCGGCGCGCATTTCAGACTTGATCATGCGCGCAAAATCGCTCGGTCAAACGTCGCTTGCCATCACAGATCATGGCGTGATGTATGGCGTGGTCGATTTTTATAAGGCCTGCAAAAAGGAAGGCGTAAAACCGATCATCGGAATGGAAACCTATATAGCGCCCCGCGCCATGACCGACCGCGAGGGTTCTCAGGACCGCGACCTCGGTCACCTCATCTTGTTATGCAAAAACCAAACGGGTTACGAAAACCTGATGTATCTTTCCAGCGAGGCTTTTTTGCACGGGTTTTACTATCGTCCGCGTATCGATTACGACCTGTTGAGCAAACATTCAGAGGGTCTTGTCTGCATGTCGGCGTGCCTGGCGGGCGATATTCCACAGGCGCTGCTCGCCGGTCGATACGAAGCCGCGCTTGCAATCGCAAAGCGACTGCAAGGTATGTTCGGAGAAGATTTCTATATCGAATTGCAAAACCACGGCATTCCGGAGCAGTTGCAAGTGTTGCCGGGTTTAAGGAAAATTGCAAATGAAATTGGCGCAAAATGCGTCGCGACCAACGACATCCACTATGTCGGTCCGGACGATGCGGAAGCACAGGATGTGCTGCTCTGCATCCAGACGCAGCGCTTTGTGGACGAACCCGACCGCATGAAAATGCAGGGACACCAATTCTACCTCAAGTCCGAAGAAGAGATGGCAAAGGCACTTCCGGACGACGCGGATGCGTTGAATAACACTGCCGAAGTTGCGGGCAAATGCAACCTCGAAATCGAATTCGGCATCCGCAGGATGCCTGCGTTCGTTGCCCCGGACAATATGGACAATACGGCGTATCTGCGCAAACTCTGCGACGAAGGTTTGCACAAGAAACTTCCGAACGCGGGCGAAACCGTTCGCGAGCGTCTGGAATACGAACTCGGTATCGTCGAGCAGATGGGCTTTGTCGATTATTTTCTGATCGTCTGGGATTTCATTCATTTTGCCAAGACACGCGGCATTCAGGTCGGTCCGGGACGCGGCAGCGGCGCAGGCAGCCTCGCGGCATACTGTCTCGACATCACGGACGTTGATCCGCTCAAATATAATCTGCTGTTCGAGCGGTTTTTGAATCCCGAACGTATCAGCATGCCGGACTTCGACGTCGACTTTTGTTATGAGCGTCGACAGGAAGTCATCGACTACGTAACGGAAAAATACGGCGAAGGTCACGTCAGCCAAATCATCACGTTTGGTACCATGGCGGCGCGCGCGGTCATCCGCGATGTCGGCCGCGTTCTTCGCGTGCCGTATGCCGACGTCGACCGACTTTCCAAGATGGTGCCCGCCGAGCTGAACATGACGCTTGAACGCGCGCTGAAAATTTCACCCGATCTCCGTAACGCTTACGAATCGAACCCGGATACAAAAAGAATCATCGACTTGTGCCTCAAGCTGGAAGGTCTCCCCCGTCACAGCTCGACACACGCCGCGGGCGTCGTCATCTCCAGCGTGCCGATCACGGACGTCGTTCCGCTGCAAATGAACGATTCCGTCGTGACCACGCAGTTCCCGATGACCACACTGGAAGAACTCGGCCTGCTTAAAATGGATTTTCTCGGTTTGCGGACTCTCACGGTCATTCGCGATACGCTCACGTTTATTGAGGAAGACGGTCAAACGCCGCCCGATTTTCAAAAACTTCCGTTCGACGACCCGGCGGTGTATAACATGATCGCCTCCGGCGATACGGACGGCGTATTCCAGCTTGAATCTACCGGAATGCGGCAGTTTTTGCAAAAACTGAAGCCGGACTGTTTTGAAGACCTCATCGCAGGCATCTCGCTCTACCGACCCGGCCCGATGGATCAAATCCCGCGCTATGTCAAAGGTAAGCACAATCCGGGCAGCGTCGCTTACGCGCATCCGCTTTTGGAGCCCATTTTGCAGACGACTTACGGCTGCATGGTCTATCAGGAGCAGGTTATGGAGATTGTCCGCACGCTTGCGGGATATTCCTATGGACGCAGCGACCTTGTGCGGCGCGCCATGTCAAAGAAGAAACACGCCGTCATGGCGCAGGAGCGCGAATACTTTATTCACGGTACGGAAGGCGTTGTCGGCGCGGTGAAGAACGGCGTGCCGGAGCAGGTTGCAAACCAGATATTCGACGAAATGATGGACTTTGCATCCTATGCGTTCAACAAGTCGCACGCCGCGGCCTACGCCGTGCTCGCCTACCGGACGGCGTATCTCAAGTACTACTATCCGGTGGAATTTTTAACCGCGCTGATCAACAGCTTTTTAAGCTCTTCCGACAAAGTCGCGGAGTATGTCTATTCCGCACGACGGCACGGCATTTCGGTGCTCCCGCCGGATGTGAACAACTCCCGCGCGCGCTTCTCAACGGAAAACGGTGCAATCCGTTTCGGTCTGTCCGCCGTCAAAAACGTCGGCACCGCCGCAATGGAAGCAATGGTTACCGAGCGCACGGAGAACGGGCCGTTCACCAGCTTTTTCAACTTCTGCGACCGCGTCGAAAGTTTGAACAAACGCATGCTCGAAGGTTTGATCTATGCCGGATGTTTCGACTCCATGGAAGGCAAACGCGCGCAGTATATGGCGGTTTACGAACGCGCGCTGGACGCTTCCGCCGCCGCAAGGAAAGCACGCGGCGCAGGGCAGCTTTCACTGTTCGATATGGACCTTGGTGGCGAATCGCTTGAGACCGTTGAGATCCCGCTGCCCGCCATGCCGGAGTGGAGCCACCAGATCATCCTTGCCAAAGAACGCGAGTCTACCGGGTTGTATCTTTCCGGTCACCCGTTGGACAACTTTGAAAAGCAGCTTAAAAAATTGCCGTATACCATTGCAGATCTCATGGAAGCGGACGGCACGACCGAGATCAAGGACGAAATGCAGATCACCGTCGGCGGCATGCTTACATTGTGCAAACAGCGCCCGACGCGCTCCGGCAACGGCATTATGGGATACGCCACGCTCGAAGGCGTGACCGGCAGCGTCGAAGTGGTCGTTTTCCCGCGCACGCTCCAGCAAATCGGCGAACTGTTTTTCGACGACACGCCGGTGCTGGTCAAGGGTAAACTAAACATCCGCGAAGACCGCGCGAATTCCCTTCTGATTGACAATCTCACGCCGCTTCGGGACGCCGGACGCAGCGTGTATATCAAGTTCGGCACGCTTGACGACGACACAATGCGCCGTGCCTGTTCGTTTTTAAAGCGATTCCACGGGCAAACGCCGGTTATTTTGTACGACGCGTCGAAAAAGATTGCAAAAGGCGTGCCAAAGGAATATTATATCGACCTTGACGGTATGTTCCGCGAAGAAGCGATGGAACGTTTCGGCACGGATGCCGTCGTCATAAAATAACATCGTCGCGCGCTACATTCGCGCGGAAAGGATAAAAATTTATGTCGCCTTCCCCACGCCCCCCCGTTAAGAAAAACGAGGATCTTACGCTCGAAGTGACCGCCCTGTCCAACGAAGGTCAGGGCGTTGCGCGCGTGGACGGATACACAGTGTTCGTCATCGGAGCACTCGCGAACGAAACAGTCAACGCACACGTCATCAAGGTCACGCCGTCCTATGCGGTTGCCAAAACAATTGAAATTCTTACGCCTTCGCCAGACCGCGTTCAGCCGGGCTGTCCTGTGTTTGCACAATGCGGCGGGTGCACGCTTTGGCACCTTGACTATGCCGCGCAGCTCAAGCAAAAGCAGCAGTGGGTTTTGGACGCGTTGACGCGGCTCGGCGGGTTTCAAAGCGTTCCAATGCAGCCGATCGTCGGCATGGAAGAACCGATGCGTTACCGCAACAAAGGCAGTTTCCCGTTCGGCATACTCGGCAATGCCGCCGTATTCGGCTTTTACGCACCGCGCAGTCATCGGCTCGTCCCGTTTTCCGATTGTCCGATTCAGGAGGAATCTATTGTGGAAGCGGCACGCCGCGTCGCCGCCTGGGCGAACGATTTCAACGTACCCGTTTATAATGAAGCCACCGGCAAAGGTCAACTTCGGCATGTCGTTGCACGCACGAGCGCGGACGGCGAGCGCATGGCGGTCGTCGTAACCCGCGGCGGGCTCAAGCACCGGGACGATCTGCTCGCCTATCTGGAAGATTTCGACAGTGTTTGGCACAACGAAAACCCGAAGGACACCAACGTCGTCTTTGGGGAACGTTTTACCCTGCTTTCCGGCAAACCCGCGCTGACCGAAACCATCGGCGGCAAGCGGTTTTCCGTCAGCCCGCAGTCATTTTTGCAGGTCAACCGCATTCAGACGCAGGCATTGTATGAAACCGCAAAGGAGTTCCTTTCCGCTGAGCCGGACGAAACCGTCGTGGACGCATACTGCGGCGTCGGCACCATCTCGCTGTTTGTTGCAGAGGATTGCAAACGCGTCGTCGGCATCGAGCAGGTTGCGCCCGCAATTGATGACGCAAAGCGAAACGCGGAGGAAAACGGCATAACGAACGCTTCGTTCGTCTGCGGCAATGTTGAGGACGTGCTTCCAAAGATGGTCGCCGCCGGGGATACGATCAATGCAGTCGTGCTCGATCCGCCGCGCAAGGGCTGCGACATTGCCGCGTTGAATGCGATTGCAAGGAGCGGTGCAAATCGCGTGGTGTATGTTTCCTGCAATCCGGCAACGCTCGCGCGTGACTGCAAGATTCTTGCCGCGCATGGGTTTTCACTCGCCGCCGTCCGCCCGGTGGACATGTTCCCGCAGACGTGTCATGTGGAGACGGTAGTATTGATGTCTCGCTGCACCCCTTGAAAATACTGTGTTTTCGAGTGACATCTAAATTGAATACTCGACCTAAAATGTGTTTTTGTGTTTGCGGGAACATATCAAAACAAAACAAATTGTAAGTAAGGTTGAGTGGATAGGATAGATGACTTCGGTAGGGAGTGAATATAGAATAGATCTTGCAATGTTGGGAGGTCGTAGTTTGAAATTCGAATATACAGAATATCATAAAAAAGCTTCAGACGAAGAATTGCTAGATGACTTAAAAGGAGTAGCATTAGAAAATAAACTTGATTCTATGTCAATGAATGATTATGCGCAATATGGACAATTTGATTGTTCTACGATTATTAGGCGATTTGGAACATGGAATAATGCTCTTCGGTTGGCAAACATAGAAATAAAAAACCGAGCTTGGACTGAACAAGAGCTTTTTGACAACCTTGAAAATGTTTGGATTAAAAAGGGTTGTCAACCAGTGCGCCGAGATATGGACAACAAACGGATTTCCAACATTTCTAATGGCGCATATCTAAGAAAGTATGGTAAATGGTCTGAAGCGTTAAAAACATTTGCGAATTACATTAACCAGAATGATGTAGACGAAATTAGTACAGGTGATTGTCTGCCTTCACATATAACAAAACGAGATGTAAATCTAAGACTACGATTCAGAGTAATGTAACGTGATAATTTCAAATGCTGTGCTTGCGGTGCTTCGCCGGCAAAAGACCCAAAGGTCGAGTTGCATGTTGACCATATCATTCCATGGTCAAAGGGCGGGGAAACCGTCATTGATAATTTGCAAACGCTATGTTCAAAGTGTAATTTAGGCAAAGGGAATATGGAATAAGAAGAAATGTTTCCTTGAACGGATTAAATAAGAAATTTACTGTAGACATGTTCCGTGCACGAAAAGAAAAATATTCATAAGACATCAATACGAGGGATTTGAGCCACGTAGAGTGCGTTATGGAAATGGATCGCAAATAATTTTAAGCGTTCAGTCGTTAGTTGTGCACGGTTTTCTAAAATTTACAGATACAATAATGAACCGTTCCGGACAAAACGAAAGGATGTCATGCTGTGAAGAAACATTCATTCAAAAAACTAAAGATAGCAGGCCTGATCCTTCTGTTGGTTTGCGTGCTTTTGGTCGGCGGTTTCTTATTATGGGCAAACGATTACTATCATGCAGATGATGCGGCCCTTGCCGTCATGAACAGCGACTCGCGGGCCGAAATGATCGATAATTTAACGATCCTCTCGCCGGACAATTCAACCGATACGGGGATTATTTTTTACCCGGGAGCAAAAGTTGAAGCTGTTGCTTATTTGCCTATCCTTAAAAAGCTGTCAAATCAGGGGTATGCCTGCGTACTTGTAAAAATGCCTTTTAATATGGCGATTTTTGATGTGAATGCGGCTGATGACGTTTTCGAGAGGCTGCCTCAAATCTCAAACTGGTACATAGCGGGGCATTCTATGGGCGGTGCGATGGCGAGCGATTACGCATCGAAGAATCCAGAAAAAGTAAGTGGGCTGATACTGATGGGCGCCTATATCTACGGGGATTATCCGCCGGAGAAGGCGCTTACCATTTACGGCACATTCAATGACAATCTTGAGAAAAATATCGACTACACGGAGAACATTGTAAAAATCGAAGGCGGCAATCACGCACAGTTTGGCAATTACGGCAAGCAAAAAGGTGACCCAGATGCTACCATTACCGCCGAAGCGCAGCAAAACATTACGGTAGCTGCAATTTGTGACTTTATCAACGCAAACGGCCGCTGAGGTTCGTGTGAAGCCGGTGCAAAACACAGTTATGTATGTTTCATGCAAACCGGCTACGCTCGGCGCGGCGGACATGTTTTCGCAGATGAGGCAGGCGGAGCGGGTGGTGCGACTAGTAAAAAAGCAACCGATTCAGGAGAAAAATTTAAATGATCAAGGGCATCAATTTGATTGAAATACTAAACAATAATACGGGACTTTCTATTATTGTAGCCAGCATCTCAACACTAATTTCAGCAATCGCTGTAGTCATTGCGCTATTCTATAATGCAAGGACACAAAAGCAGTATAAGAAAAGTCTTGAACCACAACTAAGTATGCGATTGGATAAGTATGATAATAAGCTTTATTTACTAGTTCAAAACACCGGACGAACTGCAGCCGAAAACATTACTATAGCTGTTAAATCCTTAGAAAATAATGGGGCGAACGATCTGATGCTAGATGCTTTATTTTCTCAGGAATATGAATTGTATCCAAATGAAACAATTCAAGCTATGGTAGCTATATCCGGCGAAAATATTGCGACAGGCACGTTATACCCAAAGATCACAATAAATGTTTCTTACTATATATATGGAACAAAAACAAAAGTTCAATATACCCGTACAATTACATTCTCAAAGGTTTACGACACCAAGGTGCTTGCTGATGTAAACATGGATCTGAAGGATGTAGAATCTTCCTTAAAAGCCACTGCACGGGCAACAGTTAGAACAGCAAATTATCTTGACGGAAATCAAGTTTCCACGTTTGATGAATTAAATGCAATTTCTGATAGCTCTTTAGCAAAAGATTTGTATTCAACTTCTAAACTAATCCATAGTTAGGTATTTCCTGAAATGAACTCTGTCATCTCCCCAACATTGCCACTTTCCCGCGTTCCTACTAGATAAGGCATATACAAAATGTTATGAACTTTGCTTTTGAAGCCCTCCACTTCCTACGTTTGCGACATAACCACGTTTAAACTTTTGCGGCTTTCATCCTCCCCCACCAAAAAAGGAGAATCCCCCCCTATGTTATTTATGATGATTGTAAAAGCTTCCAAAAACTCGAAAGGTATCAATACGCCCCAACCGCACTTGGAAGCCTTGATACAACAGTATAATCAGGATTTGGTTGACGTAGGCGCGCGGGTAATGGCAAAAGGACTTCATCCCAACTCTTAAGGGATTCTCCTTTCCCATATGGGAATAGCGAACAAGATTCAATCAACCTGTTCAAGCGCATCTCCATAAATTTGCTTCTACGAAGACATATATCGTCCTCTTTTTGCGTATCTTCCACCTAAAGCATTGCCATGCATACGTGTTTATATTAATATAAACTGTATATATCATTTACTTTTCGATTCACTTTACGAGTAATCCGCCCGGAAGGAGATACGCAATTTGTGGAGCTTACTTATATATTCATAGTTGGTGCCTCGCTGGTAATCTTGTCTGCTATTTCAATCTATGCGCTAAAAAATCGAAATATTGCCGGATCGATCCCTTATTTGCTGCAAATTATATTTGTGTCCATTTGGTCCATCGGCTCTCTTTTCGAGATGATTTCGCCAACGGAGCAAGGTATGCTTGTATGGAGAAATATCGAACAAATCGGCATTTTCCTCCTCCCTGTTGCCTGCGTCTATTTTTCATTGGATTACGCACGCTATGACCGGTTGAAAAAATTCCTCCCGTTGCTATTGATTATACCGGTAATTGCTATAATACTGATTTTCACAGATGAATCAACGCATATCATGCGTGTTGGCTATACAGTCAGCCACAGTCCGTTTTTCGGCAAAGCATTATCCGTCCAGCAAACGGATATCGGGAAAGCTTTTGTCGCGTATAACTATACGCTTGTTTTCGCCGCCTTATCGATTTTAGTCGTCTTTTCCAGACAAGTCGCCCGAAATTTAAGAAGGCAAGTCATGCTTGTTTTCTTCGCTATGGGGCTCGTCTTTGTTCTCGCCTTCTTTAAAACCGCGTTCTTGGAGGGTACGCGCGTCAACCTCCCAACCGTAACGATTTACCTGCCGAGCGCGTTGATCCTGTTTTACAATCTTTATAAAAATAAATTCTTCCGCGTATCTCCAATCGCTAGGGATACGGTTTTCGACGTGATTGAGATGGGTATCGTCGTTTCGGACAGCGCCGGGACGATTACGGACATGAACCCGTGCGCCGCAAAAATTTTGGATTGCAATTTTGGTATTCATGAGCGACCGTCGGGCAAAAAAATGGCGGAAGTATTTGAATCCTTCCCCGACTGGTTGAATCTGACGCAAAATTGCGTAACCGGCGAACTGGAACTAAAACTGACGAGTCCTGAGCCTTGCTTCATACATATTCGGGTCTATCCGTTAAAATCGCACCGCGGCATAGCTGTCGGCTCGGTAACGATTATGCAGGACGTTACCATCCTTCGCATGCAGGAGGTCGCCCTGAAAACGAAAGCCGAAACAGACAGTCTCACCGGGTTGATGAACCGCGATAGCTTTATGGAGTCGTTTACGCGGCGCCTGACGGAATCCGCGTTAACCGGCGGGCAAGTCTCGGTACTGATGATGGACTTGGATAAATTCAAAAGCATCAACGACACCTATGGACACGATGTCGGCGACCGGGTCCTAAAGGCGTTTGCGGACGTCTTGCGAGAGGTGCTGCGCCATGAGGACGCAATCGCGCGCATTGGCGGCGACGAATTCGAGGCCGTCCTTCCCGGTGCAAGCCGGAAAGAAGCCACGATCATCGCCAATCGCATTTTGAAGGCCGCCAACAGCAAGGTCGTTCAAATCGGTGACGAAACCGGCATTCAGCTAAGGCTCAGCATCGGAATTTGCGACAATGATACCGCAAACTCCGAGGAAGAGATGTTAAAATGTGCCGATAAGGCAATGTACATGGCCAAGGACAAGGCGGGTAACTGCTGCGTCGAATGGAAATAGTGCGATTGCCGTTTGCTTGCGCTTCAAAGGCCGTCAGCCGGAATGCTGATGGCCTTTATGATTGTTTTTTCTCCGTTATCCTCTGGTCAAAATCGTTTCCATCTTTTGTATCGCTTTCTTTGCCTCTGGAATAGGCAGCAGCGGATATACATGTTGCATTCCCTCAATCTCGTTGAAATCTATCGGAATTTGAAGCTCTTTCGATTTTTCCAGCAACCTGTGGGTGTCCGGATTGATCAAATCGTATGTCCCCGTAAAAATCGTCATATTCCCAAGGCCGGTGATGTCCCCGTACAGCGGGCTGATCAAGGGGTCTTTCAGGTCTATATCTCCCGCCCAAAGCTCTCCGCACCGCTGCGTGCCATAGATTCCAAGCATAGCATCCTTCGGCTCAATCTCCTTCGTTTCCGGGGAAGTCATGGCCGCATCCAGAAACGGCGAAATCATAATCAATTCCGACGGTTGCTTGATTGCAAGCGCCTTTATTTGCTCCGCCATCCCAAGAACAATGCCGCCGCCGGCGGAATCACCCATGAATGCAATCCTTCCATCACCTGTCGATTCGGCTAATACTTTATACAATGCAATCAAAAGCGGATATGCATACGTCGCATCATGAAACGGAATCTTTGGATAGACGGGTACCCAGGTTTCCGTTCCGGTATCTTCCACGATTTTGTTTAAAAGCTTCCAATGCTGTTCAATCGGCTGGCTAATGAACCCGCCGCCGTGAAAATACATCATTTTATTCGCATTGTGCTTCTTGCGCGAACGCAGTATGTAGTAATCCATACCGTTCAGGGACGATTTTTCAACATCGACCGTAAACTTTTTATAATCGAGAAGATACGGCTCCTCGCCCCGCGCAAGTAAATCCTGCACTCGTTTATCAAATACTGCGGGATCGGCGAGCTTTTTCTTTCTTTGCGTTATAACAAGCAATTGTGTAATGAAGATACTGGTTAGGCTTCTCACAATACAATCCTCTCTTCCTTTTATTTGACATTCGTTTATTATTTTGCTACTGTTATTTTAATGCAATTGACGCGAATAACAATATGCCATTTATATGCAATTTATCAATTATTTGTCATATGCATAGTTTTTGTAGATTAAAGGCGGAAAAAATGAGAGAAAAACAGCAGGATATGCGCTATAAGCGAACACAACGAAACTTAAGGTCTGCGCTAATTGAATTGCTGAACGAAAAACGGATCGATGCTATTTCCGTCCGGGAACTGTCGGAACGCGCCGATATCAACAGGGCGACTTTTTATCTTCATTACGATAGCCCCTATGCTTTGTTGGTTTCGCTGGAAAACCAATTATTCGATACGATCATGGCATCCTATAAAAGCAATGCGCGCAACGATCCCGAAGCCTTTTTCTCCACTGTATATCAATGCATTTATGATAATTTTGAGTTGTCGAAAGCATTGCTTCATCAAAGCGCTTCAAACGACTTTTGGGATAAACTGGGTAACGAACTGCAAGAGTGCTATATCAATAACTTCGTCAGATGGAAAAATGACCCACCATATCAGCCGGATGAACTGGAGTATTACTGTGCTTTTGTAAAGGACGGTTATTTATCGATTGTTAAGCGCTGGATACGAAACGATATGCAGGAATCGACCGATTACATGGTAGCCTTATCCCTGCGGTTTTTGTCGCATATAAAAATCGACGCAATGTTTTGATACATTAACGATATAATGTATTTATCGTTATAAACCGGCATGATGCTTCAACCATATGATTGCCGAAAAAAATCTCTACCCGTCAGTTATAAGGAGAATAGAAATGAAAAGCTATCGCAAAGAGCTCATGATGCACACAAACCGGCGCAGGGAATTTATCAACATCACCCCGCAGGTCATGTCCGCATTAATAGAAAGCGGCGTTATCGAAGGGCTTTGCCTTGTTAACGCGATGCACATTACCGCGAGCGTGTTTATCAATGATGACGAAAGTGGTCTGCATCAGGATTATGAAAAATGGCTGGAGCGCCTCGCGCCGGAAAAGCCGCACAGCCAGTATGCGCATAACGGGTTTGAAGACAACGCAGACGCGCACATGAAGCGCCAGATTATGGGACGCGAGGTCGTTGTTGCCATAACGAACGGCAGGCTTGACTTCGGCCCGTGGGAACAGATCTTTTACGGGGAGTTCGACGGCATGCGTAACAAGCGGCTGTTGATAAAAATTATCGGGGAATAATGGATTTATCGCATCCGATCCTTGACAATCCACCCGCAATGCCGGATCATTTAGTTATAGAGAACAATCCGTTCTTCACGGATAATAATATGAAATTGGAGACGCAGAAACATGCCCCCACGCTACCAATGGATCTTTCTTGACGCAGACAACACCTTGTTCGACTATGACCGCGCAGAAGCAACCGCGCTTGAACAAACTTTTTTACACTTTGGCTTTGCCTACGGCAGCAATGTTCGGCAAACCTACCGGGAGATCAACCGCCAGGTGTGGCAAGATTTTGAAAACGGAAAAATCGACAAAGCCACCTTGCAAACGACGCGGTTTCAAAAGCTGTTGGAGGCGTATAACAATAACGCCGACGCCGCAGCGTTTAACACACACTATCTTGGCATTTTCGCCGAAAGCGGCTGCCTGATCGATGGCGCTGCGGACGTTTGTGCAAAACTTTCGGAGCAATGTTCGCTCGTGATCGCAACGAACGGCATCTCACGCGTGCAGCAACGTAGACTGGAAAATTCCGGGTTGACGCCGTACATCACCCGCGTCGTCGTTTCGGAGGATACGGGCTATCAAAAACCGGACGCCCGTTTCTTTGAATATGCGTTCGACCTCTGTGGAATTCACGACACGTCTTCCGTGCTGATGGTCGGGGATTCGTTGAGTTCCGATATCCGCGGCGGCATCAATGCAGGGATTAAAACGTGCTGGTACAACCCCAACAAGACGGAATCGACTGAGATTAAGCCTGATTACGAAATTCAAAACCTAAGCGAGCTTTACGGCATTATTTTGTAAGTAAGCAGACTTTGATTGGGTGGCCATTATGCTAAACAGATTTCGCACCATAAAATCTTATATTGTCATGCTGTATGCGCTGATTGCGTTTCTAGTCTTCAGTGCCATTTATTCCAGTATCAAATTGTCAATTGAGATGCAGACACTTGACGCGCAGCAGGAAGCGATCATCCAACATGAAAGCGCAAATTTGGATATTCAGGCAACTACCATCAATAACAAGGCGAATCGTTTAGTGTCCGATATCCTATTCCTGTTGGACACATACAACATCCACCTGGCGGATCACGCGGATTTCTCCGATTTGGAGTTGGAATGGCTTTCGTTCTCAAATCGCATCAAGATATTTGATCAAATTCGCTTTATTGACGTCGACGGCAATGAGCGAATCCGAATTAATTATTCCGTCGACGGCTCCTATCTTGTAGACGAACGCGATCTGCAAAACCAAAAAGACCGGTACTATTTCGTCAATACGATTTCTTTGTCTGACCACGAAGTCTATGTGTCCAGACTGGACTTGAATATTGACAACGGGCAAATCGAACAGCCGCTCAATCCGGCTATTCGACTGAGCACGCCCTGCTACGCCAAAGACGGCAGTCTGGCTGGCATAATAGTTATAAACTATTTTGCCGATGATGCGCTAAGCGAACTAGTCACAACTGCGCAAAACAATTTTGGTCACGCCTTTGTGCTCAATTCTGACGGCTATTGGATTATTAACAGTGAATATCCGGAAAAAGAATGGGGTTTCATGTACGAGGACATGAAGGACGTAACGTTTGCAGCAGAGTATCCGAATGCATGGAGCGCTATGAACTCAGGGAGTAACGGTTATGTTGTTGCGGAGAGTGGCGTCTTCGTTTATTCGGACGTATTTTTAAGCGACGCATATTCTAAAAGCGACCTTGATTATTCCGCAATACTAAGCGACGGCGACTTCTATCTTGTCTCATATTTGCCTGCCAATTCGGAGGTCGGTTCGCTATTCTATTATACTTGGCTTACCGTGTATGCGGGCATTCTAAAAGACAACGCGCTTGTCTATCTGCTGTTCCTCGCACTATCCGTAATGCTTGGGCTTTTTGTCGGGGTCACCAAGTCCAAACGTGAGGAGATCCAGTATTTTTCAGAGTATGACGGCCTCACAGGCGTTTTAAATCGACGCGCAGGTTTTTACAATCTTAGTAAACTATCTAGCAAAGCACGGAATTCGTCCAAAACGATCACCATTTGTTTTCTGGACATCAATGGATTGAAACAAGTCAACGACACACTTGGTCATGACGTCGGCGATGAACTGATTGTCAGCGTTGCAAACGGGATTAAAGCGACCGTGCGCAGCAACGATGTGGTGGCCCGTCTTGGCGGCGATGAATTTCTGATCGTCTTCTGGGATACGGATGAAGACAGCGCTGTGCGCATTTGGTCGCGCATCGTCGCGGAATTTACACAAATCAACGAAACCGAAAATCGTGCGTACGTCATCAGTGTAAGCTGCGGCGTCGAAACCCTTACCCCGGGCGCCAGCCGCTCTATTGACGATGCGGTCAATGCCGCCGACGAAAAGATGTATGCAAACAAACGCGAAATAAAAAAAGACCTGAAGGTCATCCGTGAAAACTTGTAACAAACAGATAGAACCCAGAGAGGACAGCAACGATATCATGCGCTACGTACACACCAATATTATCGCCAAAGACGCAGCGCGTCTGATTGCATTTTATAAAGAAGCACTTGGCTGCCGCAGCTGCGGTGAGTCACGCGACCTTCGTGGCGACTGGTTGGACCGGTTGACCGGATTGACAAACGCGCATATCACAGGCGAGCATCTTGTACTTCCCGGTTATAGCGAAGATCATCCAACGCTGGAGATCTTTTCCTACGATCAGATGACCGGCGGACAGGATCACGCGATCAATGCCTTTGGTATTGCGCATCTCGCATTTGAAGTGGAGGATGTTCAAAAGACGTTGGAACTGGTGATTGCCGGCGGTGGCGGTATCGTTGGCGAGGTTGTCCACGCCGATTATGACGACGGTCGAAAAGCGACTTTTGTTTACGCAAAAGATCCTGAGGGAAACATTCTGGAATTGCAAAGCTGGTCATAAGCATTCGGGAACCGACTCGGTTTATAAGATTTGGGAGGGTGTCATGATGAAGCCGGTTTTATATGAGAAAGAGCAGTACACCATCACTACCGATCCTGAGAAGCTCAACGTAGACGCCGTCTGCGCACTGCTGCATGAAACACATTGGGCAAAGAACCGTCCCCGCTCCGTCATTGTCCGCTCGCTGAAGAATTCGCTCTGCTTCTCGCTTTTTGACTGGACGCATCAAATCGGCCTCGCGCGTGTGGTTACGGACTATGCGACGCACGCATACTTGTGCGACGTCATCATTGCGCCGGAATACCGCGGAAAAGATCTCGGAACCTGGCTGATCTCCTGTATACTGAAGCATCCCGATCTTCAGAGACTTCGACGCATTAGCCTGCTAACCAGCACTGCGCAGTCGTTTTACAGCCGTTTTGGCTTTCAAACCCTGGAGCATCCGGAAAACTACATGGAACTATTTCACGAATAACGACGTACTTTATTGACCGCTGTCCTATTGTTTGTTTCAAATCTCATTTATCAGTGTAAATCTCAATCAATGATATCGCATTTTTTAGCAATTCTATCGCGTTTGCTCCACAGTCCTTTTGATTTAAAAACTCTTTTGCTTTCGTGTTGACTTTTCACGCGCTCCCTGGTTTGTTGCATGTTTCTTGCTTTTCATATAAAATATATGGATTAATCGATCAAAAGAGGTTTTATGGTTTCTGCAGAACAAAGCAACCTTCATATTGAAGAAATTCGGAAAGAATACAAGCGAATCGACAGCGATTGGCTTCTTCTGCATCATAAAATCTCCATCATACTTGTTGTATTTGCGTTGATTGTAGAGTGCCTCATGGGTACGCTTGTTATTAACACTGAAATACTAACGACGACAATTGGCCGATATATATGGAAATACATTCTCATTCCAAGCGGTTTGAACGCGATCATTATCACCATAGAATCCATTATCATCCGGTCGTCACGGATCACACAAATACAGAAGACCTACGTGGTTTCCCTGTTCTTTTCACTGATCTGCTTCGTCCTGTTTGCAGTTCACAGCGCGTTTATTTCAACGTTTTACATCTTTGCTGTGGCAATGATCTTAACAACGTTTTACGCAAGCTTCAAACTTACTGGCGTAACTGCGTTCGTCAGTCTTGTCCTGCTCGTCATCGCTGAATTGTTTATCGGTTGGGATTTGGATAAAATCAGTATATTTGAAAGTTCGCAACGGCTCATCGATTTTCTGATCGCAGTATCCATTCTGATCGGCTGCGGCATCGTATGCATGGTGACGATCAGTTACGAGCAAAAGAAAAACGAAACCGGCATCCATAAAGAGATCGAGCGTGAAATGCTGAAGCGCAAGCTACAGATGGACGAACTCACAGGCGTTTTTAACCGTAAATCGTTGCACGATGCAATGCGCGATATCGACTCGGACCACACGGCGCATTCCGTCATTTTCAGCATTGCGGATATTGATAATTTCAAGTATGTCAATGATCACTACGGGCATCATGTCGGCGATCTATGTCTGGTCGAATTTACCAAAATGCTGGTACGGCATAGCGGCGCGTCCGCCGTTTACCGCTATGGCGGCGATGAATTCTGCCTGCTCTTCTTCGATGCCGACATGCAATCTGCGGTCAATGCCTGCAAAAGCGTACAAAATGCGATGCGCTCGCTTGTTTTCGAAGGGCATCCGGATCTCAAACCTACCGCAAGTTTCGGCCTTTCATCTTTTACACAAACGGACAACACAGCGCGTTTATTCATTCACGCCGATCAGGCGCTTTATGAGGCAAAAGAACTTCGAAACGCCGCTTGCGTTTATCAGCCAAAAGCAAGACGGACTGACTAGCAAATACATCTTGCACAACGGCGTGCATGAAAACAGCGCATCAATTTGACCGACAAACATCTGCAGGATTTCTGCATGAAGGGAGTTCGCTGTATGGAAATTCGCTTGCTTGAACCACACGAGCGGGTTTTGGCGCTCAATCTTGCGCTGCATGTTTTTATGCAGTTTGTCGCGCCTGACTACTCTGAACAAGGCGTGGAGACTTTTCGCTCCTATGTTGAAAATGAAACCACGCTAAGCGCGCTGACATTCTATGGCGCGTTCGAAAACAATGCTCTTGTCGGCATGCTCGCAATGCGTTCAAGCAACCATATTTCGCTATTTTTTGTTGACGAACACTTTCAGGGACACGGCGTTGGACGCAGTTTATTTGAGTTGGTTCGTGATAACGCGTCTTCAGGCGTCATCACGGTGCACTCTTCACCATATGCGAAAACAATTTATGAAAAACTTGGATTCACCGCCATCAGTGACGAGCAATTGTCCGACGGCATACGTTATATCCCGATGAAATATTTGCGCGACAATTCCGCAGTTGTTGACACGCAAGGATAAACGCATGATTACCAAAGATTTTTTGCGTTCAATCGATAAAACAACAATTCCTGTTACAGCAGCGGCGCTTGATTCCGCCGATTTGGAGATTCTCGTTTTGTACCTTTCCGTAAAGGAAGACGCCGTTCGTTATCCATCGCTTTTACTGCTACAGCAGCGCTCAATGATGACTGACGACGTGTTCCCGTACTGGGGAAAATTCGTTCAAAGACTCTCCGATAAAAACGCATATCAGCGGATTATCGCGCTGACGTTGCTTGCGGAAAACGCTCGCTGGGACACGACCGGTAAAACCAAAGTAATATTGACGGACTACCTTGCGCTTCTGGAAGATGAAAAGCCGATCACGGTGCGTCAGTGCGTGCAGAACCTGAAAAAAATCGTCATCGCGCAACCCGATTTGGGTTCCGATATTGTGAAGAGCTTAACTTCACTCGACTTGGAAGCAATCCGGCAATCGATGCGCAAGTTGGTTTTAACGGACATTCTGGAAGTGTTGCTGACCTTTCGGGAAACAAACCGGGATGAAGAGATCGAAACTTTTATCCTGCGGGCACTGTCCGGCGGCATTCTCGATGCAAAGTCAAAAAAGAAGTTTCGCTTGCTTTTCAGTGAGCAAAATCAATAAGTTCAGTATACAAAAGCGGCGACCGTGTGGTCGCCGCTTTTGTGCGCTTATATGTTAGTTTTGTGAATCGTCACCAAAAAGCGAACCAAGCAGGCTCCCCGCAACGCTGGAACCGCCGCCGCCAAGGAGGTTTCCAAGCAGGCTGTCGTCATCGTCATCGTCGTCGTCATCATCGTCGTCCATCAAGGCCGAGAGCAACGTGCCTGCAACACTGGAGCCAGACGAGGAGTTTGAGCCGAGCAGATTGCCAATCAGCGAACCTGCCGCGTCGCTCGTCCCGCTGCCAAGCAACGCGGAGAGCAGCGAATCATCGCCATCTCCGGACGAACCGCCAAGCAGCGTGCCAAGGATGGAGCCAATACTGCTTGACGAGCTCTGATTCTGCTGCCCAAGCAGGGACAGCAGCAATGGCGCAAGCTGAACGAGGATCGCCGTTGTCTGCGATTTCGTCGTGCCCGCTTTTTTCGAAAGCGAGGACACGGTCTTCTTCGTGTCGTCTCCAAAGAGATGTTCGAGTATCTTTGCGCCGTCCTGCGCGTCAACATTCTTTAAGAACGATTTCACGTCCGAAACGTCGTCACCCGCGTGATCGGAAAGCGCTTTTTCCAAAGAAGCCTCCCCTTTCTTCGTTCCCGCGGATTTTTGCATGCTGGAAACCATCAGCGGCAGTGCCGCACCAATTAACGATTCCACATCGGCTTTCTTTGCGCCGCTGGTTCTGCTCAGCGTGCCTACGGTGTCGCCGCCAAGCAGCGTGCTAATCAATTGTTTTGTAGCGCTCATGTTTCTCCCTTTCTGTATGGTCGTTCTATTTATACTTCTTTTTATTGTATTTGCTGCTCTCCATTTGTGTCAATCCCAAATGAGCGTATACGCTGTTCCACTTGAAAAAATCGTCTCTTTATAATCCAGGTTGTCTTTATACAGTTCACTTCCGCTCATGGTATCACCAATGAAACCCATGTCTTGATTGAGCGTAAATACAACGGATGGACGTCTTTTCGGATTTTCTTCATAGTACATTTCCAGCCATTCGGAATCCATATGCATCCTGTACACCGACGGCGTGGCCGCGGCAAGGTTTGTCAGCATGTATCCCTCCGGAAACAAGTCTACAATCAATATGCTGCCTTCTTCGGGTGCGCTTGCACGAATATCCGAAACAAGCTGGTCATGCGTATTTGCGCTTTGCTGCGTCGTATAAATCCCTTTTGCTGCACCAGTTTCTATCATTGTGTCTAAATTTGCAATCGTCGCATCTCGATATACCGACGTTAAGCGAAATATAAATAGCGCAGCAACAAACATTGCGCAGCCTATCACCGCCACCGTCTGGAACGTCCGGACGCTTCCATTCTTCAAAATTTGCGCCTGCTTTTTTGTTAATTCAAAGTGGAACAACGTCTCTTTGTGGTCAAACAGATATAATACCGTCGCGACAGACGCGGGAAGCAGCATTCCCGACGCGGCCAATATTCGCGTATTACTGCCGATCTGTGTGGAAATTGAAAGTGCGCAACCAGCAAAATACAGAAAGACCACTCTGTCAGGTTCTTTACCCGACAGGAAGTAAAGCCCCGGTGCAAGCAAAGCAAGCCCGGCTGCCAAAAGATTGATACGGTGATATCCATCCATGTCATAGGTATACGTGTGTAACGTTACGCCCAGCAAAAGCAAAATCACCGCAATTGCTCCAATCCATCGCAAGCCTTGCTTTACTCTTTGGCGTTTTATATACGAAAACCACACTCCAAGCATGAGCAAACCCGCTGCGCCATAACTGACCGGCCCGTAAATCACGCGAATTGCGTTCAGATAGCTACCGAGTACACGGATAACGCTGATCGACTGGTGATCCGGGTCGGAAAGCATGCCGGAAACACCGCTTGCAATGTCGGCAAGCGAAGCTTTTGCAAAAACAAGGGTAGCAACCGCGCCCGCAACCACCACGCCGCCGCCAAGAAAACACAGCGCACCATGGATGCTTTGTTTTCTCAGGTTGCCTTTTTTAATCCGCACCCACCAATAGCCAATATAAACCGGAAGTGACAAAATGAAATGCGGAAAAGCCATGACGGACGCAGCATAGGTCGCACCGCTCACCGCAGCCAACCAGCCGCCTTTTGAACTCCTCCCAAAGTAGTCAAATATCAACAAAACTGATAAGACACTGAACAACAGAGCCATCGAATCATAATAAAAACTGTTGATCGCAAAATGCGTGTACCCGAGCAACATTGCTGCGGCAATCAACGCCGCAAGGTTCCCGCTTTGCTTCCTTAGTGTAAAAAACGCATAAACACTGATAAGGAACTGAAGCGAAACATAAAAATATCGCATGAACAAAATACATCCGTCTGTGCTGCCGCCATTCAGCGCGAGATAAGCGCCCAACACCGGCGCTGCAAGCACCGCGGAAAACTGGTGCACTTCCCATGTATCCACCAGCAGACGGTCGCCGCTGAGCAGCCGATAGATGATTGCAGAATAGTATTCTTCATCCGTCCAATCATACCCAAACGGTACGCGCCAAATCAACAGCAACAGCAAAATAGCCAGCGCAAGCACGCAGATCAGCGTCCATGCACCGACTCTTTTATTTTTGTTCATTTCTAATCCCATGCGTACATGATAGCATGCTTGCCGAAGCGCTTCAAGACATGAAAATGCATCCGTGCATCAGCGTGGCAAAAACGTTCCGTCAATGTAATGTTTTTACATATGCGCGGGGTTTTCATAGAGGATCAGCATGATGACTTCAAGGTCTTCGGGCGTGTTGTTTTTAATAGAATGAGAGTGCCCACTTGGGCAAAGGTGCATATCTCCCGCTTGTAAATGGTAAACCTTCCCGTCATCGTTCACATCCGCGACGCCGGAGAGCACATAATATACTTCAAACTCTCCATCGTGGCTGTGTGCGCCGATCGACGCGCCGGACGGGAGTACGCTTTTTGAAAACAATCGCCCCGTTCCAAAAGATTCACTTGCGGATAAGAATTCCTGAAATGTGACTGCTCCGTCGCCGCCGCGTAAGTTTTCCGCCACGCGGACGGTCTGTTGTCCTGCCGTTTTAATCATGTTTTCTCCTTTCGGTGGCGATACCGCCACTCGAATTTATTGTTTTTTCACTCAATATAAGGCTTAACAATTCCCCTTGTACACATGCGGTAAATATTCGCTTGCAATGTTCACCAGCCGGTCAATCATTTCAACCGCCGTCGGCGCACGATCCCGCATCCGGTACATTGGGAAAAACCGTGTAATATGCAGTGTTATGTCGCAATCAAGCCCGGCGAGCCATTTCGCCTGCTCATGCATCATGTCTGTATCGTCGTTCAATCCTGGAACGACCAATGTCGTCACTTCCACATGAATGTGTCCCGCGGCAATCGCAATAGCCTGCTTTACCGTTTCAAAATTGCCGCCAACAGCTTCGTAACATTCATTTGAAAAACCCTTTAGGTCTATTTTCGCCGCGTCAATCAACGGTAAAAGCTCCCGCCATGGTTCATCGCAGATCATGCCGTTTGTGACCAGCACGGTGGCAAGTCCGTCCTGTTTTGCCAGCGCGGCACAATCACGCACGTATTCGTAGCCGATCAACGGTTCGTTATAGGTAAATGCAATGCCGATGTTGCCTTCGCTTTTGCGTGCGTTTGCGAACGCAACAAGCTCCTTGGGCAAAATCGTTCGATATGCAATCTCCTTTTCGCCCGCCATGGAAATCTCGTGGTTCTGGCAAAACGGGCAGCGCAAATTGCAGCCGTAACTGCCGACGGAAAGAATGTTCGATCCCGGGTGAAATCGCGCAAGCGGCTTCTTCTCTATTGGATCGAGCGCAAGCGCGGTCACGCGCGCATAGTTCCCGCACTCAATTTTCCCGTCTCTGTTGACGCGCGCTCGGCAAAACCCGGTCTGTCCGTCTTCCAGCGCGCAATGTCGCGGGCAGATGCCGCAGACCTGTTTCATCATTTGTGCCGCACCACCTCAAAACGCTCAATGCGGCAGCGCTCGCTTTCCGGTATGCCCGCTTTTTGCTTTGCAATACGCAGTTGCTCTTCCACCGTATCGACGCCGTCCAAATTTGGCAGTAACAGCCCCTTGCGGTAGCCGGACGTAACGATCACGCCGTATTTCTTGGCGTCCAGGGCTTCAATCGAGTCAATTCTTCCAGCCGGACCGAGGATGTCGACACTGTAGTCGATGCTGTCAAGCTCTCCAGCACTTACCGGCGAAAAACGCGGATCTTCGCTGCATGCTGAGACGGCGTTTCGAATGATTTCGTTTGCAATACTGTCGGTCACTGCAGAGATAGTACCGATGCACCCGCGCAGTTTTCCGCGGATTTTCATGGAAACAAACACGCCGGCACGGTTACTCGTCATCTCCTCCGGCAGATCGTCCGGCAGTGCGGGCGTGTCGTGCGTCTTTACAAACGTTTCAACCGTACTCCTGGCAAGACGCACATACGCATCTTCCTGTCCGCGAATTTCACTCATGCGCTTGCGTTCCTCCTGCTGACAACGAACGTCAAACGCGCGTGATTCGTCGGCTCCGTCCGGTTCAAAGGAGGCGACTGCATACCCGACGCCGAACGGCCCTTCATAGGAAAGCAATTCACTCTTCACCGCCAGCCGGTCAAATGCGCCGGCCATAATGCGGAACGATCCCAGTCCGCATTCTGCGGCAGACTCGCAAAGCTGCGGTTCAAACGTCATCATCGAAAGGAAGTCACCTTCCGCCATCGCCTTCGTTACCTTTTCGTCAAACACAGGGCCTTCGCTGGAAAAGCCATACGGTCCGCTTTCCGTAAGTTTATGCGAAAGGTCGCCGCTTGCAACAATGACGACGTCACGGTCGAGCTCTTCGGCAACTTTTTTGATGCATTTGCCAAGCCGGTAATGTGCAACGGCACCCAGACCGGAAAGGCCGATCCGTACAATTTCGCAGGGAAGCTCCGGCTCGGCCAAAAAGATCAGCGGCACCATCGTGCCGTGGTCTAGTGTTTTGTCCCGCTCGCCGCGCGTTCCCGCGGGGATACCCGCACGTTTTGCCGCCGTCTCCAGAGCGCTAACAAATTCCTCATCATAAAACACGCTTACGCCAACGCTCTTTGCCCCGAATCTGCCAAAGTCGCCGCGCGCTTTTGCGCCGGGCGATATGTGGAAGTAGTCCGCATAACAGGTCGTGTGGGGAGACAATATCACGATCGTTTCCGGATTCGCCTGTCGAATTCGCCGGGCCGCTTCCCGATATGCTTCGCCTGTTTTTCGAATCTCCCATTCCTGACCTTTTCCAATTTCCGGCAGGATGAGCGGCGGATGCGGAACAATCGCAGCCATCAATATGGACATGAAGAGCCCCTCTTTTCTTGTGGTTTGGTTTATAATTTGTTCCGAAATATTCCGATAAAAAGCCGCGTGTTTTACGGCGGACAACAGCCAATCCTTCTTCGCATATTTTAACATTGCGCACATTGGCTGTCAAAAGATTCGCAACGTTTTTACCATCTTCTGTTGCCAAGATTAATCGCCGTTGATTGATTCCGGTATTGATTGAAAATACGTTGTGATATTTCTTTTTTTCGTCGTGCCAATTTGCCCGCGTGTGCTAAAATGAATTTATGTCACGAAAGAAGACCGATGTGCAAAAAAAACAACAGAACCGAACTGATTCAAAAAAGACACGCGGCGTAGGCATGCGCGGCGCGGCTATCATCGCGCTCGCAAGCGTCAGCGCCGCATGTCTTTTGTTTCTTGCGATCGTTTTACCCGTCCGCGCCAATCGTCGTAACAAAGAAGAAACGGCGACCGTCGCATTGGTAACGCCCGCTCCAACTGTTGTGCCGTCTCCAACGCCCGCTCCAACTGTTGTGCCGTCTCCAACGCCCGTTCCGTCGCCGGAATCCGTTCTGACCTTTGACGAGAACGTGGACGATCCCATGCCGGAAGAATATGAGCGGCTGACCCTCGGCAAATCCTATAAACTGCGCGGAACGGTACAGTCTAACTATCCCCTTCTTTCGGTCACCGTCACAATTACCTGTGCCTACAGCGAAGACCTGTTCTA
The DNA here is from genome assembly GCA_963665515.1 of Christensenellaceae bacterium. GTDB lineage: Bacteria > Bacillota > Clostridia > Christensenellales > CAG-138 > UBA7703. The sequence goes on along the minus strand of OY762278.1, from coordinate 2,123,967 downwards.
TCCTTATACACAAACGGTCATGTTCGATCCCGGGAAAAGTGTCTACTCCTACCCGCTGGACGACGATCTGACGATGGATGGTGCTTCGCTGGACTCCCTTGTGCAGTTTTCGCTGCTCGGTGCCGGAATCCATACTCTGTCCATCACCGCAAGCAGCACTGGTCAAAACATGCCTATTGAACTGTTCCGGACAAAGTTCTACGTTCTTTCCGATAGCTGGAACACTATTAAAAAGTCTGATTTCAGCAACGACAGTTATTCCACAGCGCTCAGCTTTTTTAAAGATAAAGACGCGTTTCTTTATGACTACCAGTGGGTTTTCGCGCGCTACATCGTTGCCGATCCGGATTGGGAAAACGAACACATCGTTTCGTTCGATTGCCTCGAAGGACGCGAACCATGGAAAATTAACAAAGCCGCGCTGCCGTATTATGAGGAAGCTTCATACTACCTCAACAACGTGCATGTGCGCGTTTCCGGCACAATCGGCGATTCCAGCGTGCTGAAGCTTAGCGACTTGATTGACACCTACAACGGCAGCTACTGTTCGCGCTTTACGTCCAGTTTGAAATCCATCAGTCATCACGCATTCGGAACGGCGACCGATCTCAACGGCGGCATGGCGGCAAACGACAATACAAAAGACAACATCGCGCTCATCAACGACGAGGTCGGAAACTTCCTGACCTATAACGGCATAAAAGAAGAAGACGGCGTATCGTATTATGACTATACATATTCCGGCGATTACTCGCTCTGGGTTTACAAAAACATACCGGAAAGCGTCATCAACTATATTTTGTACGAGCTTGCGTTCTATCGCGCCGGCTTCCAGTGGGGACATTATTATGTGTCGACGAGCGACGCGATGCACTTTACGCTGACCGACAACATTCGTATCAGTCATGACGGGAACGAAGGGCTGCGTAAAGTCTATGAATATTGTGAAAGCTATGAGTGAGCTTTTTATAATCTTTTTTTGAAAAAATATAGTGTGGAAGCGAAGGCTTGCTCAAGATGTTTGAATACAGAAAAGCACATCCAAACAAGGAGACATAACAATGGTCATCTGCATATTTGGTGAAAACTGCACGGGGAAATCCGTAATTGCCAATCGATTGAAAGAGCGGCTGACCGCGGACATCTATAATGGAAAAGACTATTTACGCTTTGCAAAGAGTGAACCGGAGGCGAAAAAAGCGTTTTTCGCAATGCTTGCCGATCAAATCGCGAACGATCAAACGGTAATATATGTTGTTGCCGAGCCGGAGCAGCTAGCGCTGCTTCCCGATTGCAGTCTGCGCATCCTTGTAACAGCGGAACTGTCCGTCATCAAGGAACGCTTCGCCTCGCGAATGGGCGGCAAACTCCCGCCGCCGGTTGCGGCAATGCTGGAGCGCAAACACGGCATGTTCGACGATACTCCGCACGATCTTTGTATTCAAACCGGCGTCCAAAGTGCGGCGGATGCATGCGAGCAGATTGTTTCTATGCTGAGCAGCAAGTGAAGCCTTCAACCTTTTGGTTCGTAAAAAGCCCGCCGTTTACACGGCGGGCTTTTGTGTCTGTTGAACTGATAAGTATTGTTTATTCTGCGTCGGACTTGATCTTTGCCTGTGCCGAGGCAAGGCGAGCGATCGGTACGCGGAACGGCGAGCAGGAAACATAGTTCAGGCCAACCGAGTGGCAGAACTCGATGCTCGAAGGATCGCCGCCGTGTTCGCCGCAGATGCCGAGTTTGATGTCGGCGCGCGTGCTGCGTCCAAGGTCGGCCGCCATCTTGACGAGTTTGCCGACGCCTTCCTGGTCGATTCTCGCGAACGGATCGGACTCGAAGATCTTCTTCTTGTAATAGTCTTCGAGGAACTTGCCCGCGTCGTCGCGGCTGAAGCCGAACGTCATCTGGCTGAGGTCGTTGGTGCCGAAGCTGAAGAACTGCGCCTGCTCGGCAATCTTGTCGGCGGTCAGCGCCGCGCGCGGAACCTCTATCATCGTGCCGACGAGATACGGGATCTCGATGTTGCGCTCCTTCATGACTTCCTTGGCCGTGGCGTCGACGATTGTCTTGACATATGCAAGTTCTTTCACTTCGCCAACCAGCGGAATCATGATCTCCGGAATAATATGGATGCCGGTCTCTTCGCGGGTTTCAATCGCCGCTTCGATGACCGCGCGGGTCTGCATTTCGGCAATTTCCGGATACGTGACCGCCAGACGGCAGCCGCGGTGACCCAGCATCGGGTTGAACTCGTGCAGGTTTGCAACCGTGAGTTTGAGCTCTTCAAACGAAAGTCCCATTTCCTTTGCGAGTGAACGGATATCGTCATCGTCGCTCGGCAGGAACTCATGCAGCGGTGGATCCAGGAAGCGAATCGTAACCGGTCGACTGCCCATCGCCTTGTAGATGCCCTTAAAGTCGCTGCGCTGCATGGGAAGCAGCTTTGCAAGCGCCCTGCGGCGGCTGCTTTCGTCTTTGCTGACGATCATTTCGCGCATGGCGGGAATGCGGCTTTCTTCAAAGAACATGTGTTCCGTGCGGCACAATCCGATGCCTTCCGCGCCGAACTTGACGGCGACTTCCGCGTCGTGCGGATTGTCGGCGTTGGTGCGAACTTTCAGCGTGCGAACTTCGTCCGCCCACTGCATGATGGTTTCAAAGTTACCGGAAATCTGCGCGTCGATGGTCGGCAGTGCTTCTCCGTAAACATTGCCGGTCGAACCGTCCAGCGAGAGCCAGTCGCCCTCGTTGAATACGTGGCCGGAAGCCGTCGTAAACGTGTGGCTCTTCTCAATGATCATAACATCCGAGCAGCCTGCGACACAGCAGGTGCCCATGCCGCGGGCAACGACCGCCGCATGGGAGGTCATGCCGCCGCGCGCAGTCAAAACGCCTTCTGCGGCATACATGCCTTCAATGTCTTCCGGCGACGTTTCGGTACGGACCAGAATGACTTTTTCGCCATGCTTGGAAGCCTCAATCGCTTCCTCGGCGGAGAAATATACGCGTCCGCAAGCCGCACCAGGAGATGCCGGCAAGCCGGTCGCAATGGGTTCGGCTTTCTTCAGCGCGTTCGGCTCAAAGGTCGGGTGGAGCAGCGCGTCCAGCGCCTTGGGCTCGATCTTCATGAGCGCTTCTTCTTTTGTGATCATTTTTTCCGCAACGAGATCGACGGCAATCTGCAGCGCCGCAGCCGCGGTGCGCTTGCCGTTACGCGTTTGAAGCATGAACAGGCGTCCGCGTTCAATCGTGAACTCCATGTCCTGCATATCGCGATAATGCGTTTCAAGTGTGTTTGCAATGGTAACGAACTGTTTGTACACATCCGGCAAAGTCGAGCGTAGCTCGTCGATCGGAGACGGCGTACGGATGCCCGCAACAACGTCTTCGCCCTGCGCGTTCATCAGGAACTCGCCGTAGAGTTTGCTTTCGCCGGTCGAAGGATTACGCGTGAACGCAACGCCCGTGCCACTGTCGTTGCCCATGTTGCCGAACACCATGCTCTGCACAGTAACGGCGGTGCCCCAGCTGGACGGAATGTCGTTCTTGCGGCGGTATACGATCGCGCGCGGGTTGTCCCAGCTGCGGAAAACCGCCTTGATGGCCTCCATGAGCTGAATGCGGGGATCCTGCGGGAACTCCACGCCCTTCTCTTCAAGGTACATCTTTTTATAACGATCGACAACAGTTTTCAAATTGTCTGCGGTCAGTTCCGTGTCCAGCTTGCAGTTGTTCTTGCGCTTAATATCATCAAAGATTTCGTCAAACTTAGCCTTCTCAACTTCCATAACGACGTCCGAAAACATCTGGATAAACCGGCGATAACTATCGAACGCGAAACGTTCATTGTTTGTCAGTTTTGCCATGCCCATAACCGTCTGATCGTTAAGACCAAGGTTTAAAATGGTGTCCATCATGCCCGGCATGGACGCGCGCGCGCCACTGCGGACGGAAACCAGATACGGGTTTGCGGGATCGCCGAATTTCTTTCCGGCCTGTTCTTCGACAACGGCGAGCGCCTCGTTGATCTGATCAGTAATCTCCGACGCTATAGTTTTTTTGTCCTCATAATATTTCGTGCATGCCTCTGTCGTTACGGTGAAACCGAACGGCACGGGTAAACCGAGCGCCGTCATTTCCGCGAGATTCGCGCCTTTGCCGCCAAGCAAAGCGCGCATATCTGCGCTCCCTTCGCGAAACAGATATACGTACTTGTGTGACAAATTTCTCTTCCTCCTTCGATATTTTAACAACTCATTATACCTATCGTACCGATCTTGCGCAAGCCGATTCCACATAAAAGACCGACTTTTCTTTAAAACATATATATCCTTGATATGCATCTGCTTTTTGTAAAAACAAAAGTGGGAAAACACAACTTGTTTTCCCACTTGGCGACATTTCGAATGATAGATTTAATTCAGCTATGGTTTAAGCTTATTATTGAGCTGCTATCTGCTAGAAGAGCCGCAGGTCGGACACCTCTTCCCTGTTCATTTCGCCTTCGTCCGACAATATCAGCAGGTATGCGGGGACGCCGTTTTGTTCGTCAATCTTCGTTCCGCGCGCAAGCACCCGGTGGAGCCTCGGATATCTCTGATTCATTGTCAAAAATGAGAATTCAAGTGGTTCTCCGCTTGATTGCACCGTGCGAACATTATCGCGCAGTTTTTGTGCATCCACCGGGCGGAACAAGGACGCACAATCGCGAGAAACCAACTTGAACTGATCGTAGTTCATGTTGAGAATCTGCAAAAACGCATCGTTGAAGAACGTCGCTTCCATCCGTTCTCCAAAGCGCAAAATCAGAATCCCCATAGAAGTCTTTGCCGCAACGGGGTCCAGCTGCGACACGGAGCGTTTCAGCTCGGTAATGTCGGTTATGGATGCAATCATAACCGGTAAATTGCTGCCGGAATACGGTATGCGGATCGCCTGCAAGTGCCGCCAGCCGTATTCGCCGTCGTCACCTCTGCTCCTGTAGGCAATTTCCAGCATCAATCCATCGATTGCGCGTTGCTTCGCACTTGAAACGACATACTGCCTGTCGTCCGGGTGGATGCGGTCTTCATTGAATACTTCTCCGCAAAGCGAACAGGCGCCGTCCTTGCTGGAATAGAGCGAGCGAATCGACTCTCCAACTTCCAGAATGTTTACACCGCCGTCAATATGCTTGAGTAGCGCATATAGTTGGATGGAGTATCCGGATTCACCTATGCGCATGCGTTCGGCTTCTGCCGGAGTATCCTGCCGACGAATGCAAAAACGATTTTTGCCCGCGTTTTTCGCTTCATAGAGTGCATAATCCGCTTCACTGTACAGCGTTTCATAATCCATTTGGTTTCGCTTTGCAACGATAACGCCGATGCTGGAGGAAATCGTCGCGTTCTGCACGCCGTTTGAAAAGGTAAAGCGCAGCGCGTCGCAGAGCGATTCCGCTTTTGTCTGAACGACACTAAGCGACGTTACATCCGGCAAGAAAACGAAAAATTCGTCTCCGCCGATCCGTGCAATCACGTCCGAAGCGCGGAACATGTTTTTAATCGTATCGCTGATTCGGACAAGCGCCTCGTCGCCAGTCTGGTGGCCAAGCGTATCGTTTACCTGCTTAAAGTTGTCGATGTCGATCATAAACAGCGCAATCAGCTCGCTTTCGCCAAAGCGGAGCGTTTCCTCGATTGCCGCATGCGCAGCGGTGCGGTTCAGCAGTCCGCTGAGATCGTCCCGAAAAGCAAGGTCGCTCAATCGTTCCATATTGCTGGTGCCGTCGCCAAGGTCCGTTACCGCTATGACCGCCTTGATATCGCTGGAATCCGGATATCCGGTCATCTGAACGGTGGCTTCGCCCAGCCGCATACTTCCATCGGCCCGTTTTAACCGGATTTCGCTGCTGTCCTTTATAACGCCGCTCTGAAACAGCATGTGCAGTCGCTCGCGGTTGAAAAACGTTCTGAATTTCAGTCGATCGCCGGGATCGACGGCGTTTTGTTCAAACGCAAGTAAAATCGTGGTGGTATCGTTCGTTTCGTGTTCTATTTGTTCCGCTTGAAACTCGCCTTCGACGACCTCGCATTCTCCCGTTGTCAGGTTCGCTTCTAAATAGGCCAAACTCGTACCGACCAGCGCGGACATCATGTTTCGCCAGCGCTCGTAGGCGGCTGCTTTTTCATGCTGCTGGGTCACATTGCGTAGGGTGATGATCGCCTGGATGCTGTTGCCTTTTTCATCTCGAATTGCCGTGAATTCAAAGGAATACCAGCCATAATCGCCTTCCGCGTTTTTCATGCGGCATTCGATGCGGCCACTTGGTTCACCACTTTGCATTGAAGCCCAAAGTGCTTTGTATTCCGCGATGCTCTCATCGGCAATCAACCCGTCGAGGAATACGGATTCTTCGCTGTAATGCGCGTCTTTCGGCAAGCCATAACGCTCCAACATGATTTCATTCGGAATCAGTCTTTGCGAACGGATGTCATAGCGCAGGATCATTACGCCGCTTTGCCGCGCAGAAATACGGTATTCTTCCCTTGCGATCAGCAACTGTTCCTGCTCCTTATGCGTCCGCTTGCTTGCGGCGGTATAGATCACAACCACGAACAGTACAAGCAACGCGGCGCTGGTCATCGCAACGCCGATCACCAAGTATCCGTCCACCATGTCCGCGTTAAGTGCTGTGTCAACCATCTCCCCGGGAATCGCAGTGCAGATCGCCCAGTCGTTGATCTCGATCGGCAGATAGGAAAGATACCAATGTTTTCCTTCAATAGAATAGGAAACGAAGCCTTCCTGTTGCGCATGAATGTCTTTCACCGTATTAAGGGCACTGTAGGGCGAATCAAACTTCGCATCTGAAAACACCGTGAATAAACCGTCATTGTGCAGTAACTCGTTAAGAGATTCGCTTCCTGCAATGATATTACCCGCGCTGTCGCTGATGAACGTTTCACTCCCGGGATAGTTTTTCATGCGAAGTAGTTCACTGATCCCGTTCGTCGTCAGCACGCCGGAGACCACGCCCGTGGTCTCGCCGTCCGTTGTCACCGGCACCATGAGGATAAAGCATTCTTCGTCCAAACCTGTGCGGCTGGCTTTCACGCGCGCAATCGACTGCTCGCCGTCGAGCGTATTCTGAAAGTATAAGCAATCGCCAAAGTACACATCCTTGTCCTGTATGGCAAAGCCGTAGCCGTCTGTCCCCAGGATGTAAACGTCAGTAAAATCTGATCTCAGCGCGATGGCCTGGATGTGTTCCAGCATTTGTTCGGAGTGCCGCACTTCCGCCGATCCGACAACGCCGGATATTACGTCCAGTACCATGAATTCACCGCTCAATTTGGCGTCCAGCAAGTCGCGCTGTTGCGCCCCGATCGTCTGGAGGATTTCATTCGTCAGTTCGTGCGTGCGCTTTGAAGACTGCGCGGAAAGCAGCAACAACATAAGCACTGTGACCGCAACCAGCGTTAACGGCACAACAAGCGTCATGATGATGCGGGCGCTCCGTTTAATCATGCCGATTCCCTCCGTTGAATTCCACATCCCCAAAACATGCCGCTCTTCTGCCTAATAATTTCACTAGATTATAAAAGCAACGCGAAAACAACCATCGATATCAGTATTACTCGATGCAATATTATATCTTTATCAAAGTGAATGGTCAATTTTATATGTGTTATACGATACATTATACACATATTAGACGCACAACCAAAATAAGTATTCGTTTTTCGTCAAAAAAAACAGGACCGACAAAGTCGGCCCCGCAGTGTTCATTGGCTTTACAGCATAGCGGCAAAGATTGTAACCACCGTACCGAGCAGCATCATAGCCGCGATAATGATCGCTAAAATCCGCAAACCTTTGCTCATATGCATGCACCTCCGTTAATCGCGCCCAATGGACGCATAGTTTTCATCATAACGCGTTACCAGCGTATCATCAGCGACCCATGAATCGACGAGGTCCGCATAATACTCTTCCTGATAATTCGTTTGCAGGTAATTGTCCAACACGTCTTTTACTTCAACGTACGGTATCTCGTGCGCGCTTTCTGTGGAAACGCGCTTGATGATATGCCAGCCATAATCGGATTGTACCGGGTCGGAAACATCGCCGTCGTTTTCAAGCGCAAGCGCCGCATTGAGGAATTCTTCTACATAATTTGCGCCGTCGCCAACCATGTAACCTTCGGCAAGATCTTCGCTCTCCATGCCGGGGTCCGTATTGTATTCCGCCAACAGCGTTTCAAAATCTTCACCGGCATCCAGCTTTTCTTTGATAAGCAGCGCCGTTTCCTCGTCGTCAACAAGAATCTGACGTACGCGGAAGAATCCGTCCGGCACATAGAGCGGCGGTGCATAATAGCCATACGAAGAGTAGGCTTCATAGGTGAAGTACTGCGCAGGATCGGATGTGAACAGTTCTGTCTGCGCAGCCAGTTCGTCTTCATATGCCTGCTCCAACTCTTCGTCCGTCATCTCGACGTCTTCGAGCAGCTGCGCTTTGTGGTTCGCAATTAAAATGTCGTTTACAGCGTCTTCCAGCATTGCATCCTGCAGCTTTCTAACCGTCGTATGATTCTGTACCAGCGCGTCGGTAAAGAGCGATTTCGCGTATGCTTCCACGTTGCTCGAACCGGCACTTTCCGCCTGATCGAGGAACGTTTGATACGTATCGTCATAGTTGCTTTGTGCCGTCTCCTCGGCGGACGCCTGTTCTTCGTCCGTCAGGGTGATGCCCGCAAGCTTTGCCTGATAAACTCTCATTTCGCTGGCAATCAAGCCGTCCAGCAAGTAGTCGACAAACTCGGTAATACCTTCGTCGGTATCCAGAGAAAAGCCGTAGTAGGAAGCATAGCTTTCGCTGTTGCTGTATGCGTTTTCCAGCTGTGATACCGTAACTTCACGGTCACCGACCGTAGCTGCAAGCACTTTGCTGCTTCCGCATCCGCTCAAAATCACGGAAAATGCCAATACGCAAACCAGCAATACCGCGACCAGTTTCTTCTTCATCATGAACATCTGTCTCCCTTTGCAGTGTTGTGATCCAAATCGATAAAATCAATAGGTTGAAACGAGTGAATTATACTCTCGCTTGTTTGGCTTGTCAATGAAACACGTCGTGAACAATCTTGACAAAAGCCCAATGGTCAGTGATTTTTACTGTCGATAGAGCATGTAGGATTCGCAGTTTTTATAACAAAAAACTTCTATACAATCCTCTGTGTAAACCGTAATAAAAAACAAAGGTTTCGTTGCGTCTTCATCATCCTCCGGGAATAAGACAATAGCACCATCTTGAATCGTATAATAATCGCCATATCTAAAATACGGAAGATTATAACTAATCTGCCCTTCGCTATTCATCGTAAAATATTTCCCGCTTCCAGTCCAGTTTCCCACGAGAAATGTGTGTCCGAATATTCTGTCTCTTACAATAAGTTCCGAAGCATCAGCAAAGCCAAGCAACGATTTCAGCTGGCGAACCATTTCTTTTGCTTTCGCATCGTCGACACCACGATATGTTTCCGTGTGAGCCTCAATCAAAGTGAGGTAGTCGGATGTATGCTTGTAACCCTCGACTTTTTTAAACATTGAGTACGCTGTCCAATAAGAGCCTTTGTTATAGACACTGACAGCATCCTTGTAAGCTTTATCTTTATAGTCTGATATAAGCGCATCAATTCCTTCTTCCCCGCTAAATTCCTCCAGAATTGTAAAAGCTTCGTAATAGTCCTTTTGGGAAGCTTTGTCTGCCGCTTTTTGTTTGCATATATTTAAAAGCAGTTCGTGCGAGGAAGCATATCCTTCGACATCAAGTGAGCGAAGAAACGGCTCGGCTAAATCTGAATCACCCTCTGCAATTAGTTTCTTTGCATATAGATATTGCGCTTCTTTTTCCAGTTCATTTGAATCTTTGTAGTCCACAAGGCTCAGAAATGTTGCTTGCGCAGATATAAACTGTTTTGTTTCAAGATAGTATTTGGCTTTTTGATACTTTGCTTCCTTAGCCGCAGCCTCCGCTTCTCTGTATTCGTTTAGATCGCTGAAGGCCGTCTCGGCCGCTGCATATTCTTCAGCTGCCATCAAAGAGCCCGCATATATATAGAGCGACTCTTCAGGAAATAATTTTTCACCGTAAGGAATTTCTTCGAATTCTCCAACTGCTTCGGCAAACAAAAATTTGTCCATATCTTCCATTGCCTGTTCACAACAATTATTCAGATATCGCCAAGTAAAGCCGGTCGCAATCACCAAAGCTACACAAACCACCGCAGCACCAAGCATCCAACGTCTCAGCGTTCTTTTTTGGCTGTTCGTTTTCGTATCCTCGTTTACAACCGCAATCGAATTTACTTCATTGGGAGTCGTTGGTTGATCCGTTGATTGTAAATTTATCTCTGATTCGAGCACGTTCAGCTTCGAGTCATCCGTAAGCGCTCGCGCTTCGTTTGTATTAAGCGCAGTTGTCGCGTCAAAAATGTTCAATGCCTCTATACTCTTTTTCTCTTCTCTACGTTTCACAAAAGGTACCAATGCGGCCTCTGAAACGCCTGTGTTAAACGGGGCGAGGGCATGTATCAGGTCCTGCATGGTGGAAAATCTCTCGTTTGGCAATTCGCTCATGCCTTTGTTTATAATTCCATCCAACTCGGTTGATGCTTCATCATTATTCTTGTCATTTTTCGCGGGCAGGTTAAGTGTCAACATATACCGCAAAACTGCGCAAACCGCATATACATCGGCAGCTATGCCGGCAAAGCCGCCGTTCTTCTGCTCCGGGGCAATAAACAAGTCGGACGGTTGCTCGCTGGAATCGATCAATTTGCACCCGTTTTCCGTTACGAGGATGCACGCCGGGAATAATCGTAAGCAAACGCTGCCCGAGTCGTGTTTGTTTTTTAGTTCAATGGCTATCGGCATTAATAACGTTACCGCCGAGTAGCAATCAAGCGGCGAAAGAAGCCGCTGCAAATAATCGGAAAGTCGTAATTCTGTTCGTTTTAGCCAAAATTTGCCCATATAAAGAAACCCCCGTTACCTTATCTGAATTTTTACAAGCAAAAAAGCGTTGTGACTATAGCGCAAGAATTTTAATCTAATATTCTCAAATATGCGGCCATTCCACCGGTTTTTCCTTTGTCCCGGCGGTGTGAATATAAAAGCGGTGTTTCCATTGTGCATACGTTGAACAGCGAGATGTGCTCTGCCGGAACGCCTGTCTCGACAAACTGTTTGCAGGCAACCATCCATAAATCGACGTGAGCTTTTTCACCTTCCCGGTTTATAACACACTGAATATCGGAAAACGCTTCCTCGAACTGCTCGGCAACATTTTTGCCGACCTCGAAACAATCCTCGCATATGGACGGCCCGACGCTTACATATACGTCAGCCGGATTCGTTCCATAATATTCCTGCATCTTGTTGACCAGATTCGCTCCAATCCGGCCGAGCGCACCGCGCCAGCCGGCATGCGCAAGTCCGATACAGCGTTTGTGTGGATCAACGCAGTAGAAAGCCATGCAATCGGCATGTCCCGTAATCAGTGTGATTGACGGATCGTTGGTCACCAGCCCGTCGCAGCTCGGCAGCGGGTCGGCCAGATACCCTTTGCCTGCGTCAGATGCATCCACTTTCAACACGGTCGTTTCATGGGCATAGTTGTCCATTACCATGCGCTCAAACGGAAACGCAGCCGCTTTGCTGAACAGTCGATAGTTTTCCGTTACGTTTTCCCGGTTTTCCGGTCGCGTAAAGCTGAGATTCAGGGACGCAAAAAAGCCCTTGCTAACGCCGCCGGTCCTGGCCGAAAAGCCATGGTCGAACCCGTCGAGCGCAGATAGCGCGGGGCTTGTATAAATTCCAATTCCGTTGACAAACCGCAGTCTTGAGGCGCGTTTTACCGCCTCAAACTGCTTCGTAAATGCTTGATCCAATGTCATTTCTCGTCCAGCAGGCGCTGCAGCTCCTTCATAAAGGTCTGTGTGTCTTTAAACTCGCGGTAAACCGAAGCGAACCGGACATAGGCGACTTCGTCTACATCCTTCAGCTTTTTCATGACGATTTCTCCGACGTCGCGCGTCGTCACCTCGGAAGCAAGCGTATTGAACACTTCACGCGAAACATCGTCCACAACTTTATCCTGTATGTCCGCCGGAATCGGGCGCTTTTCACAGGCTTTGCGAATCCCGTTTCTGATTTTTTCCGAGTCGAACGGTTCACGCCGTCCGTCCCGCTTGACAACCATAATGGGGATTTCTTCGATTTTTTCATACGTTGTGAATCGTTTGCCGCAGTTGATGCACTCGCGCCTGCGCCGTATGGCGCTACCGTCTTCGGTTGGGCGCGAATCGATGACTCTGCTGTCTGTGCTTGCGCAATATCTGCATTTCATGACGGGCAGCTCCTTATTTGGTGCTTGGATATGATATATACTACCATATATATGGTAGAAATACCATACTTATCTGTCCACACGGTGCAGCGCCCCGGAAAGGCAAGCGAGTATCTGTTTTCTCTATGGATTGTAAAACACTTCCAATAAAAAACACATTTCACGATAGCAAAAGACGAACCGCATAACGGTTCGTCTTTGTTTTCATCAATTGATCGATTAATACTTGCGCTTTCTGGCGGCTTCGGCTTTCTTCTTACGCTTCACACTGGGCTTTTCATAGTGCTCGCGGCGACGGACCTCTGCCAACACGCCACTGCGTGCGCATTTGCGTTTGAATCGTTTCAGAGCGCTTTCCAGGGACTCGTTTTCACCTACGCGAATTTCCATTTTCTTCCCTCCCCTCTTATACGACTCTTCCTTCATCAAGAAGACGCTAAAAGTCATTATAAGCGAGTAATAGGTCGAAGTCAACAGGTTTTTTCATCAAAACCACATCGAAAATATATTCCCGGAATGACCTTATTTCATTGTGTCGTTCCTTTGGCTATGTTATACTGTCAATAGATTATGCGCTTTCGCAGCGCAAATATACTAGGGAGGAAAACTCATGAAAAAAATCATTGCGATCCTTTTGGCATTGGTCATGATCCTTTCGTTTGCTGCGTGCAAATCAACGGAAGAACCAGTGACAGCTGAAGAGCCCGCGGCTGCCGAAGCAACGGAAGAACCTGCTGAAGAAGTAGTCGAAGAGCCCGTTGAAGAGGCTGTGGTTCTCGACATCGCTATGGTTACCGACGTCGGTAACATTGATGACAAATCTTTCAACGAATTCACTTGGATGGGCTGCAAAAACTGGGCCGAAGAAAACGGTATGACCGCGAATTATTACCGTCCTTCCGAAGACAGTGATGAAGCCCGTATTGAAACCATCAAAACGGCTATCGACAAAGGCGCAAACGTCATCGTCTGCCCTGGATACCTCTTCGGCGCTACCTATCAGCAGCTGCCGCAGCAGTATCCCGACGTGATGTTCCTCGGAATCGACCTCGGAATCGGCGATGTGCCGGAACCGCTGGCCAATACCGCGTTGATCACCTACCAGGAAGAGCAGTCCGGCTTCCTTGCCGGTTATGCGGCTGTTAAAGACGGCTACACCAAGCTTGCGTTCCTCGGCGGCATCGACGTCCCCGCGGTCGTTCGTTACGGCTTTGGCTTCGTCCAGGGTGCCGACGTTGCGGCAGCCGAACTTGGCAACACAGCTGATGTTTCCATCAAGTACTGGTATTCCGGTTCCTTCGCTCCCACCGACGAAATCAAAACCAAGACCGCCGGTTGGTACACTGAAGGCACAGAGATCATCTTCGCCTGCGGCGGCGGCATCCTGTATTCCGCAATCGCATCCGCTGAAGAAGCTGACGGAAAACTGATCGGCGTCGACGTCGACCAGGCAAGCGTCTCCGATCTGATCATCACCTCCGCAAAGAAAGAGCTCGAAAACTCCGTTCGGGTTGCATTGGACGATCTGCTGGCAAACGGCGGCGTATGGTCCGAAGCCTATGCGGGTGTTGAGAACAAGCTCGGCGCCACGCAGGACTGCGTTGGCCTGCCCACCGATGCGAACTCCTGGAGATTCTCCACCTTCACCCTCGACGAGTACAACACTCTGTTCGAGCAGGTAAAGAGCGGTGCATATGTAATCTCCGACGCAATCGACGTTGCACCGACCGTGAGCATCGCCGTCGACTATCAGAACTAACAACCAACAGGTACCTAATTAAACCATCGGCAAAGGGGGCTGGGCGCAAAGCCCGGTCCCTTTTCAAATAATTCATCCGCATGACCCCTGTTTCTTATTATATGGGAAGGGATACCGCTTTATGAACGATCATGTAATCGAAATGCTGAACATCACAAAGGAGTTTCCCGGCATCCGAGCCAACGACGATATAACGCTTCGGCTCAGACGCGGCGAAATTCACGCCTTGCTCGGCGAAAACGGCGCGGGAAAATCCACGCTGATGAGTGTGCTGTTCGGCCTATATCAGCCCGAAAAAGGCACTATTAAGAAAGACGGAAAGGTCGTCCGCATCAAGGACCCGAACGATGCGAACGCTCTGCATATCGGCATGGTGCACCAGCACTTCAAGCTTGTCGAAGTCTTCACCGTGCTGGAAAACATCATCCTCGGCGTAGAGCCGAACAAGATGGGCTTTATTCAAGAAAACGAGGCGCGCAAAAAGGTCGTTGAACTCAGCGATCGTTATGGACTGAAGGTCGACCCCGATGCACTCATCGAGGACATCTCGGTCGGCATGCAGCAGCGCGTTGAAATATTAAAAATGCTCTATCGAGATAACGACATCCTGATTTTCGACGAACCGACCGCCGTGCTGACACCGCAGGAGATCGAGGAGCTCATGGACATCATGCGTTCGTTCGCCAAGGAAGGCAAGTCGATTCTGTTTATCACGCATAAGCTCAACGAGATCATGGCCGTGGCCGATCGCTGTACCGTTCTTCGGAAGGGTAAATGCATCGGAACGGTGGACGCGAAAGACACGTCCAAGCAGGAGCTCAGCCACATGATGGTCGGCCGCGACGTGGAGTTCGTCGTCAGCAAAGGCGAAGCGGAGCCGGGACAAACCGTTCTGGAGATCGATCACCTGACCGTACCCAGCAAGCTGCACAAAAACAACGCGGTCAAGGATGTTTCGTTTCACGTGTGCGCCGGAGAAATCGTATGTCTGGCGGGAATCGAGGGCAATGGTCAAACAGAGTTTGTCTATGCGCTCACCGGACTTGAAAAGCCGTCCGCCGGTACGATCACGTTGAAAAAAGAGAAGATTTTACAGCTTGCACCGCGCACCAAAAAACACAAAGAAAAGCAAGTCAACATTTCCGTTCGACAGCGCAGCAAACTCGGCATGAGCCACATTCCGGAAGACCGCCAAAAGTACGGCCTTGTTCTGGATTACACACTGGAAGAGAATTTGGTTTTGCAGCGGTACTGGCAGCCTGAGTTTCAGGATAAAGGATTTATTAAAAAGACCGACGTTCGCAAATACGCTGAAAAGCTGATTAAGCAATACGACATTCGAAGCGGTCAGGGTCCCGTAACGACCGTGCGCAGTATGTCCGGCGGTAACCAGCAGAAGGCCATCGTTGCGCGCGAAATGGATAAGGAGCCAGAATTGCTCGTTGCCGTTCAACCGACACGCGGTCTTGATGTCGGCGCGATCGAGTACATTCACAAGCAGCTCGTCGCTGCACGTGACAATGGAAAAGCGGTACTGCTCGTTTCTCTCGAACTCGACGAGGTCATGAACGTTTCCGATCGCATCCTCGTGATGTATGAAGGCGAAATTGTCGGCGAGTTCGATCCGAAGAAGACGACCGTACAGGAACTTGGTCTATTCATGGCGGGCGCAAAGCGACAAAGCGCCAATTCCTCCAAGGAAAGGACGGCGAATACCGATGCCTGAAAAGAAAAAACGTAGTCTTAATTTCCCGGGATCCACCAGTATTCTCGCTTCGCTGATCTCCATCGGCATCGGATTGATCTTTGGTCTAGTCCTGCTGTTCGTGCTCAACCCGTCAGCGGCGGGCGGCGCTTTTATAAGCCTTGTAACCACAGGCTTCCGCTCCAGCGATAAATTAGCAAAGGTGCTCTATCAGGCGGCTCCGTTGATCATGACCGGTCTTTCCGTCGGGTTTGCGTTTAAAACCGGTCTGTTCAACATCGGCGCAACAGGGCAATACACTGTCGGAGCGGCGCTTGCACTCATTGGCGCTATTCAATTTCAGCTTCCCTGGTATGTTTGCCTGCTGCTCGCATTGATCGGCGGCGCATTCTGGGGCATCTTCCCCGGCCTGTTCAAGGCGCTGTTCAACGTAAACGAAGTTATTACTTCCATTATGTTTAACTGGATCGGCATGTTCGCCGTGAACCTGACCATCAACAATCTGCCGATGATGCTTGCCAAATACTGGGGCGGCGCGCAGATGGATCGAACGGCAAACCTTGCGCAGGCAAATCCAAACGCGTTGATTCCGCGTCTCGGTCTCGACACGCTGATGAACAGCAACTATATGAACACCGGCATTTTCATCGCCATCGTGTTTGCCGTCATTGCCTGGGTCATTTTGAGTAAAACCACATTTGGCTACGAACTCAAGGCCTGCGGATTCAACCGCAACGCCAGCTTGTACGCGGGTATCAATGCAAAGCGGAACATCATTCTTTCCATGGTGATCTCCGGTGCATTCGCCGGTGTTGGCGGCGGGTTATATTTCCTCGCAGGCAACGGACAATATACGCTGGTCAAGCAATTGTTGACCGCCGGCTTCAACGGCATCCCGGTTGCTCTGCTTGCGTCGTCCAACCCGATCGGCATCATCTTCTCGGCGTTGTTCGTTTCCTACATTCAAGTCGGCGGCGATGCGATGCAGCCCGATTTTGTCCGTGAAATTATCGACATCATCATTTCGGTCATCATCTACCTTGCGGCATTTGCGCTATTGACGCGCGAATTGCTCACGCGCAGACAGATGCTCCGTCAGCAGGAAGAAAACAGCGCGGCCGACGCCTTGCCCGCCGCACCCGAGGAGAAAGAAGAGGTGAGCAATTCATGAATATTTTAGCGGATATCATCAGCGCAACAATTCTCTTTGCGGTCCCGCTGCTAATGGTCGCACTCGGCGGTATGTTCTCTGAACGAAGCGGCGTCATCAACATTGCACTCGAGGGCATCATGATCATCGGCGCGCTCTGCTCGTGCCTGTTTTTGCGCACGCTGGACGACAGCGGCTTCGGCGCAATGCATCCACAGCTTTCCATGCTGTACGCAATTCTGGTTGCCGCGGGCAGCGGCGCATTGTTTGCACTGCTGCTGGCGTTTGCTTCGGTCAATCTGAAAGCAGACCAGACCATCGGCGGCACGGCGCTGAACATGTTTGCACCCGCGTTCGCAATCGTCCTGACCTGGGCCATCCAGGGTCAGGGACAAACGACGATCCTCATCCCGACCTGGTCGCGCATCACGCAGGAAACACTCGGCATTGTGGAAAAGGACACGTTCCTGCAAAATCTCATTTTTAAGAGCTTTTACCAAACTACGCTTTGGTCGATCGTATTGTTGTTGATCGCAGTCGTCATCCTCTACCGCACGCGCTTCGGTCTGCGCCTCCGTTCCTGCGGCGAGCATCCGCAGGCGGCCGATTCGGTCGGCATCAACGTTTATCGCATGCGGTATGCGGGCGTGGCGATCTCCGGTTTCCTCGGCGGCATCGGTGGCCTTGCATACACGCTGGCCGCGGGCAGTGCGTTCCAGTCGACCGTGTCCGGTTACGGCTTCCTTGCACTGGCTGTTATGATCTTTGGTAACTGGAAGCCATGGAACATTCTTGGCGCATCTTTGTTCTTTGCGCTGTTTAAGATTCTCGGTTCCTACAGCGGCAGTATACCGTTCTTGCCGAAATTTGAAAACATTAAGGCAAGCGAATATATTTACCTCATGCTGCCTTATATTGTAACCATGGTTGTTTTGGTTCTCACAAGCAAAAAATCGCGTGCGCCGAAGTCGGAAGGTATTCCCTACGACAAAGGCCGTCGCTAATTCGTTTGCCAACAACATTCAACGTTTCATAAGTAATATACCGTTGTTCTTCTTATCCCGGCGCTGCGGCAGTCAATCCGCCGCAGCGCCGTCGTCTTTCTAAAATCCAGCTACTAAAAGCAATTCACCGGAGGTTTTCATGGCAAAGCTCTACTTCCGCTATGGTGCAATGGGTTCCAGCAAAACAGCAAATGCGATCATGGTCTGGTACAACTATAGGGAACGCTGCAAAAGCGCTCTTTTAATCAAGCCCGGCGTTGACACGCGTGACGGCACATATTCCATCCGCTCCCGCAGCGGGCTTGCGGCGGAATGCATCCTGTTTGATCAGATCGACTGGGACGAAGTCCGCGCAAAAAAATACGACTGTCTGATCATCGACGAAGCGCAGTTTTTATCATCGGAGCAGGTCGATATGCTGATCCCCATCGTGGACGATTATGGTATCCCTGTCATCTGCTATGGTCTAAAGACCGATTTTCGCGGGGAATTCTTCCCCGGCAGCGCGCGTCTTCTTGCGCGCGCGGACACAATTGAAGAAGTCAAAACCATCTGTTGGTGTGGGAAAAAGGCGACAAACAACGCCCGTCTCGACGGCAAAGGCGGCATAACCAAGGTCGGCGAACAGGTCGTGCTTGGCGCCAGCGACAAATACATCGGCCTCTGCCGCAAACACTGGATGACCGGCGATCCCGGTCCCGGACTGCGCGCGGAAGATCTCGAAAAAGGTGCGGTTCCCGGCGTATGCGCCAGCCCGCCGGAAGTGGAAGACGAATGAAGTTTTATGTTGCAAGCGGCGTGCCCAACGCCGAAAAAGTGAATCTGGCTGCGCATGTGCTTGAAGAACGCGGACATGAACGCACCTATGACTGGACGAAGCACGGAGACGTCTCCGGCGAGCCACAGGCGCGCAAGCAGGTCGTTGCCGCGAACGAAATGCAGGCCGTTGCGGGCGCGGACCTTGTTGTGCTGCTTCTCCCGGGGCGGTTCGGTACGCACGCGGAGCTTGGCGTTTCCATCGCCACAAGCGCGAACAAGCGCATCCTTCTTTGGTCGGAATCCAGCGCACCGTTCGACGGAACGAGCGGCTTTTGCGTATTCTATCACCATCCTTCTGTGGAACGCGTCGTCTGTCCGTTTGAAGAATTCCTCGATTATCTCAAGACGCTTTAGATTCAAAACAAGCAAAAACGGCCGGTTGAACCGGCCGTTTTTTATTTGTTTAATTGCTTTGTTACGGCTGCGTTTCAACCGCAATGATGCGTCCCTGTCCGTGCGGGTCGGCATAATCCTGCCCGACCACACCGTCAAGTCCATCGACGATGTAGTTGATGAGAACCTGGTTGTCGATCATGAACGACTCAAGCAGGAATGTGTTGTCCTGGAACATCGTGTAACCGTCACCGGCGTTCTTGAGCAGGTAGTCGTGGCAAGCCAGCGTGTATGTCTTGGTCAGGTCGAGCGCTTCGTCGCCAACCATCACGTTCTTCACGCGGTATTCACCGTCCACGCTTACAAACATGCCGTTTTCGTCCAACGTGACGGAAGAGGGGATGTAGGTGTGGATTTCATAGGTCAGGCCTGATACCTGCAGGAAACCGCCACTTTCTTCCGGCGTTACACGGCAACCCATTTCAAGGGCGTCCAAAACTTCCTGACCGGTCGCTTCCACCATGCAAAGCTCATTGCCAAACGGATGCACCTTGATGATGCCGCCGTAGGTTATGTCGCCCGCGTCAATGTTCGTGCGCACGCCGCCGCCGTTTACAAACGCAATGTCCGCGCCGGAGATGTAGCGATACGCATCCGCACAGAGGTCGCCGAGGTTGGTCTCGCTGTTACGCACAATACGCACGGCGGGATCAGTACCCGGCTCGTAGATCACAAGATCGACGTCCGTTGTTGCAACAACCTCATTGAGCAGCTCTTCAAACTGTGCCTGAATCTGCGCAATATAGGCTTCGGTCGTGGCGTCCTTCTCAGCATAATCATTGATCAAGCCGGTGGAGACACTCCCGTCCTTGGTGATATAGAGCAGGCCGACGCTGCTGAGCTTGGAGCCCGTCTGCGTCAGCAGAACGCGTTCGCCGGTCTTGTTTTTAACGCGCTCGCATTCAATCGTGCTGTGGGAATGTCCGTCGATGACAACATCGATTCCCGTTGTGCTCTCAATCATTTCGCTCGACGTATAGGGCGACGTCGATGCGTCGATGCCAAGGTGCACCAATGCAACGACATAGTCCGCACCGTCGGCAATCGCGGCGTCAACAGCATCCTGCACGATTGCATAGAATGCATCCGCGCCATCCGTCTGGCCGAATCCGTAAATAAAGTTTCCTTCCGCATCCTGGAAATAAGCGGGCGTTGAGGTTGAAATGGTCATTGGGGTGCTTACACCTACAAAAGCAACATTGACCCCGTTATAGGTCAAAATCGTATACGGCTCCAGCACCGCATCCCCTGTCGCAAGATCGATGAAGTTGGCTGATACATATGGAAAATCCGCCATATCGACAAGCTCCAGGAAACGATCCATACCATAATCGAACTCATGGTTGCCCGGAGTCGCCACATCGTAGCCGACCGCGTTCATGATGTCAATCAGGTAAGAACCTTTCGAAAGTGTGCCGATGGCGTCACCCTGCACGGCGTCGCCCGCGTCGACGAGCGCGACATAGCAGTCCTCATCTAAAAGCTGTTGTTTCAGCGCGGCGACTCCGGCATATCCGATCCCTTCGTCCACAGCGCAATGCACGTCGTTGGTATACAGAATTGCAAGGTCCTTATCCAGCGACGCGGCAACGGGAGTTGGTTCTGGTGTTGGCGTAATATCGGCAACGGCTACTTCTTCGGCTTTCGGTTTGCATGCAAACGAGAACGCAAGCAGCAACACCAATAGGAAAACGGTTAGTTTACGAAGCATCTTCAAAATCCCCTCCTTAGTATGATAAATTCACTATATCATATTTCCAGTCGTTTGTACGTTTCATGTCAGTTTTTACCTAAAATATATTATGGTTTGACTTTGTTAAGTTTTGCATAGCGCTCCGGAGTTCGTTTTTAACGTTGTATTCATGCCTGTTTTGCTGTTTAATCAAAAAATTAGCTCTCAAACGCTCAAATGACCCGTTGTTGACGGAAATTCCGCAGACAATCTGGAGTTTTGGGGATTGACACCACCCTGAGCGTTTGTTAAACTATTCGTTGTGCCATTGGGTCGAGAACTGCCACAGCCCCGGGAGTGAGCGCTCAATAACACGCCAGATTTGAAACTAATAATTGGAGGAATCGCCATGAAATCCTATATGGCAAAGGGCGAAACCGTTGAGCACAACTGGTACGTTGTGGATGCGGAAGGTATGGTCCTCGGCCGCCTTTCATCCCAGGTAGCAGCCATTCTCAGAGGTAAGCATAAGCCCATATACACCCCGCATGTCGACACCGGCGACCACGTGATTATCATCAACGCCGCCAAGGTGCGCCTGACGGGCAAAAAGCTTGATCAGAAGAAGCACATCCACCACACCGGTTACCCGGGTGGTATCCGCGAAGTCGATTATCGCACACTGCTGGCCACCAAGCCGGAGTTTGCCGTTTACGAGTCGATTCGCCGCATGATGCCGAAAGGCCCGCTCGGCGACAAAATGCTCAAAAAGGTCCGCATCTATGCCGGCCCCGAGCACCAGAACGCCGCTCAGAAGCCTCAGCCGCTTGAGCTGAAATATTGAAAGGAGAACAGAACATGGCAACTACCCAATATCTTGGTACCGGTAGACGGAAAAAGTCGATTGCCCGCGTTCGGTTGCTCCCCGGCAGCGGCAAAATCATGATCAACAAACGCGAGCTCGACGATTACTTTGGTCTCGAAACACTGAAGATGATCGTTCGCGCACCGTTGGTCCTTACCAATACGCTTACGAAATTTGACGTATCCGTCAATGTTTACGGCGGCGGCACGACCGGCCAGGCAGGCGCAATCCGTCACGGAATCGCCCGCGCGCTGCTCATTGCTGAACCCGCCCTTCGTCCGGCTCTCAAAAAGGCCGGTTACCTCACGCGTGACCCGCGTATGAAGGAGCGTAAAAAGTACGGTCTGCACGCAGCCCGTAGAGCGCCCCAGTTCAGCAAGAGATAATTTGCTTTTACATCTTGCAAATCAAGCCCCGCTTTTTCGGCGGGGCTTTTTCTTATACAGCTCGTTCATGATTTGCTTTTGCTTAGCGGTTGGTGCTATAATCCGTGCATGCAAAACAAGCATAGTAAAAAATCGAAATTGAAACGCAAAGCCGTCGCCACCACGGCGGGTGTGTTTGCCGCGTGCTCCATTGCGGTCGCTTCACTGACGAGTTCGCCGTCCGATCTGTTCGGCGCGTCGGTCGTCGCCGAAACGCAGCAAGTTGCGCTTTCGGACGAACGTCTGCTAAAGACGGCGAATCCGAAGCCGAGCGCTTGGGAGCGACTCCGCGTGCGTCTGCGTGGCATATTTTTCGCGCAATCTTCCGTTGCGCGCGGGTTGATCCTGCTCCCCTTCTGGACGGTCGGAAAACTGCTAATCTTATTGCTTTCCGCACTCTTCGGCGCGCTGTCTCCCGTTTGGCAGGCCGCACTCGGCGTACTGCTCAACGCTCTTTTGATCTTCGGTCTTTTTGCAGGTGGTTACAAACTGCTCTTTCCAAATAAAAAACTGAAGGATTTTTTAACAAAGCGCAACATCATCCTGCTGTCTGCCGGGTCGCTCGTTCTTGCCGCCGCCGACGCTGTACTGCGTATCTTTTGGGACGATTATCAACCAATCAGTCTTGCAATCAAGCTTGCCGTTGGGTTGTTTTTGCTGATTCTGTTGAGTTGGCGCATTTACGGAAAGCGGAAACCTCGTCCAGTTCCCGCCACAGCATGATAGTACTGATAGCAGAAAAAACACCGCACAGTGTGCGGCGTTTTGTATGTTACGCTTTCTTTGGTATCATATCCAACAGCGCATCGATCTGCTCTGGCGGCGTTGCCCAGGACGTGCAAAACCGTACGACGTCGTTTCCCGCATCGTAGTTCTGCCAGAAGGCATATCCAAACGATTTGGATATCTTTTCCAGTAATGCTTTTGGCAGGATCGGGAATATCTGGTTGGTCGGCGAATCCGCAAAAAGTTTGTATCCGCGTTCCTGTATGCCCGCGGCCAGCCGTTGTGCTTCGTGAACCGCGTGCTCTCCAATTTTGAAGTACAGCCCGTCCGTAAACAACGTTTCAAACTGAATGCCGAGCAATCGGCCTTTTGCAAGCATGCCGCCGCGCTGTTTGATGAGATAACGAAAATCTTTATTTAGCGCGGGATCGTTGATGACCAGCGCCTCGCCAAACAGCGCGCCCATCTTGGTTCCGCCGATGGAAAACGCGCTGGTAAATTGCGCAAGGTCGGCCAACGTAATGTCCGCATCCGCTGCCGCAAGCGCGCATCCCAGTCGAGCGCCGTCCACATACAACGGCATGCCATATTCTTTGCAAACTTCGTGCAGTGCAATCAGCTCGTCTTTGTGATAGATCGTCCCAACCTCCGTCGGCTGGGAGATGTACGCCATGCCCGGCTGCACCATGTGCTCCGCCGTTTCGTCCGCATAGTGCGCGGCGACATGTTGCCGCACCGCTTCTGCAGAAATCTTACCGTCCGCCGAAGGAATCGAAAGCACCTTGTGCCCCGTCGCTTCGATCGCGCCAGATTCATGTACGTTGATGTGCCCGGAAACAGGCGCGACGACACCCTGATACGGCTTGATTGCCGCGGCGATGATTGTCAGGTTTGTCTGCGTGCCGCCGACGAGAAAATGCACACTGCTATCCGCGCAGCCGAGCTCCGCGCGGATACAATCCTTTGCGTGTTCGCAGGTCGCATCCATACCGTAGGCAAGGTCTTGCTTGCGGTTGGCTTTCGCAATCGCCGCAAGAATGCTCTCGTGCGCACATTCGTTATAGTCGTTCATAAAGTTGTACTGCATGTCGTTCCTCCGATGTTTCGCCGGCAATGACTGCCGGATCATAACGTCTCTAATAGTGCAGTATAGCACATTTTCAGTCATATCACCCGCCATGTTGTGCATGTTTCTGAACGCGATTTGTTCACAACGGGTCTACGTCGGGGTCACATGGTTGTATGGACTTGGATTGCATTTACTTTGACCCGTCCTTTATAATCAAGCCATGAAGCAGAAAGTTTTCGGTTTAAAAAAATTGATGTCTCACACGTTGGTTGCAACGCTGTTGTTTTGCCTTACTCTCTTTTCCGGTTGTGGACAGGCGGTT
The DNA here is from genome assembly GCA_963665515.1 of Christensenellaceae bacterium. Taxonomy (GTDB): domain Bacteria; phylum Bacillota; class Clostridia; order Christensenellales; family CAG-138; genus UBA7703. Next base: position 2,099,667 of record OY762278.1, on the reverse strand, counting down.
GATGACCCGCAAGACGTCTCTGTCAATGCGGATCAACCGATTGCCGGCAGTGCGAAGCAGAATGCATTGCCAGACGTCAGCGAGTTCTCCGTGCTGTTCGGTAACGTCGGTCGGGCGGACGCGACGATCCTGCGGTTCGGTGACGTCACCGTGTTGATCGACACCGGCAGTGAGGAGTCCGCGCCACAGCTGATTGCAGGGCTCAACCTGCTTGGTGTAAGCAAAATCGACGCGCTGTTTTTAACGCACAGCCATTCCGACCATATCGGCGGTCTGGATGCAATCAACGCGAATTATGCCGTGTCGATGGTCTATTCGCCGTTCTTTTCCGAGCAGACAAAGGACGGCGAAGGCAAGATCGTAAAACGCTGCGAAAAGCTATCGCTTCCGCACAAAGCACTGATAGCTGGTGAATCTGTCGCCGTCACGGACGATGTTTCATTTTCCGTTCTCGGCCCGGTAGAGTTGAATGAAGATGACGACAACGACAATTCGCTTGTACTGCGCTTTACCGTTCAAAATACGACGTTCCTGTTTGCGGGCGACATGCAGTTTGCCGAAGAGGACACATTGCTTGCCGCAGACGCCGATCTTTCCGCAGACGTGCTGAAGGTTGGCAACCACGGCAACCCGGACGCGACGGGCAAGCTGTTTGCCGCCACCGTCTCCCCTTCGCTCGCGGTCATTTCAACCGATACGTCGGTCGATACTGATTCCGCCAACAGTCGTGTCCGCGCTTTACTTTCCAGCGCGAATGTATACGTTACGGAGGATTTTCCACTTGGAGTATTGCTGACACTTGATGACAACGCGAACCCAATCATAACCAATCCCATACAACCGGAGGATAGCCTTCAGGTTGCGCTGTTTGCGCTCGAACCGGACAGCCAGCTTCTGACCCTTCTCAATTACGGAGACACACCGGTCGATCTTTCCGGGTGCATTCTGTATTCCGAGCGCTCTGGTGCGGTGCTGCGGATTCCGGACGGAACACTGCTCGCTCCGGATGCCACGCTTACAATCTCCGGTTCCGAAGGGGACGGCGATCTTCGCTTCTCCGACGAAAAGAAACCTTTCAGCAAAAAGAAAGAAAATACCGTCATCGTCTATTCCCCGCTTGGCGCAGAAATCAGCACACTGCATCAATAGTAATCTTGTGCAAACAACAAACCGGCCCGCGAATGATTCGCGGACCGGTTTGCTTTTCTCCTTATTCCGCCTCGTCCGGGGCGGTTGACTCCGTTGATTCAGCAGGTTTTGCCTTACATGTACCGCACACAGTAAATCCCGCATGCAGAGCGTTTGTCGGGCAGTTCTTCACGCAGTCGCCGCAACGGATACACTCCATATCGTCCGGCTTTTTCGAAGGATCGACACCCATTCGGCAAACCCGTGCGCAGGTGCCGCAGTGTGTGCAGGCGCTCTCGTCCAGCTTAAGCCGGTAAAACGACGCCTTGTTGAACAGCGCGTATGCCGCGCCAAGCGGACACAGGTACTTGCAAAACGGCCGGTATAAGAACACCGACAACGTGAGGATCACGACCAGCACGCCGACCTTCCAGTTAAAGATGAATCCTGCAAGCGAGCGCAGATCCACATTTAGCGATAAAAGCGGAATTCCCGCAAAGAGCGTGCCCGACGGACAAATCCATTTGCAGAACCATGGCGTCCCCGTTCCTGCGTCGTTTCGAATCAGCGACGGCAGCAGGATGACCATGACGACCAGCACGACATACTTGAGGTAGCGCAACGCACGGTCGCCCTTAAAGGTCTTAATCTTCGGCGTTTTGATCTTGTACAGCAAATCCTGCACCCAACCGAACGGGCACAAAAAGCCACAGACAAATCGACCGAACAGCGCGCCTGTGGCAAGCAAAAAGCCCGTTACATAAAACGGGAACTTAATACTGCGCGACGCAAGCTCCGCCTGCAAGGAGCCGATCGGGCATGCGCCAAGCGCGCCCGGGCAGGAATAGCAATTCAGCCCGGGTACGCAGACGGCCTTTGTGTCTCCCTGCCAGATGCGTCCTTTGACAAAGCCGATCAGGTAACCATTTGAAATAACGGTCCATGCGCCTTGAATATAGTGCCTGATTTTGTTTCGAATATACTTTTTAGCCAATTCCGATACACTCCAAGCAGATATGTGTGGACCGCGATAGCACTGTGGCTACTTCGCCGCCCCACACGCCGATAACGATCATTATAACCCCGACTGCCATCAGGATGTAGGGCAGCGCCCGCTTCATGATACCTGCTCCAGCAACAGCTCAATCAAACCCGTCCAGTCTTCATAGCTCTTTGCGCCGACAACCGTATCGCCGACCTGTTCGCCGTTGGAATCAAAGAACATGGTGGTCGGAATCGCATAGATGTTCATGGACATATCAAAAAATGGGCCTTCCGGCAGGATGATCGGATACGTCAATCCTTGCTCGGTAATAAAATCCTTTGCACCGGAAACGTCGTCATCGCCAAACAGCACGCCAATGAGCGCAAAGTCTTTGTCCGCATATTCCTCGCTGATAATCTGTAAATCGGGAATTTCGCTTACGCAGGGCCCGCACCATGTTGCCCAGAAGTTGACCATGGTCAGCTTGTTTTCGCTGATGATCGAATCGTCAACCGTTTCATCCGTCAGTGTTGTAAGCGAAAACGAAAGCCCTTTGTCCTCGGCAGTTTCCGTCACAGCCGCCGTTGCCTCCGGTTCGGCTGTCGCTTCTGCAGTCGCGGTTACGTCCGCTTCTTCCTGCGTATTCTGCACAACTGTACATGCACCTAACACGACAGTAAGTGCAAAAATACTCATCAAAATCAGTGCAATTTTCTTTGGTATTCCACGCAATGCTGCATTTTTCATCGTCAATCATTCATCCTTTCATTCCCGCATAGATGCGGCCCGACACTTTTGATTCGCCCATTCCAAATGTTTTGAAACGTAATCCTTGCCACTGTATAACGGGTCTTTGTTCGATCATACGAAACATACCGGATGGATTCTGTGATTATATCACACTCGCCTGCCGGCGGTCGAGCATGCCGGGTTAAAAACGCTGGCGTGCTTCCACTCTATGCGGAGCCGAGTCGGTCGCGCACGTTGCTTTGGAATAGTTGTTGGTCTATAATGAGTGCAAAGCAATCTTTCTTGTTTTCGCGTGATTCAATTTTTTCTTTAATATACCGTCATTTTCATTATCTATAGCTTTTGTTTTGCTTTATTCTTAATAAAACCATATAAGTAACTTAGTTGTGTTTCTCTTGCACTCGCACACCAACGTTTGAAAGGATATTTGAACGCTATGGATCAATCCTGCACGCAAAAGTCAATTGACTTTGAGCCACACGTATACGCGCCGGGTGAATACATGCTCGACCGTCGCGGTATTCCGGTGCCCGGCTACACGCTCAACGGCGACGCGGTGTATGATCGCTCCCGCATACGCACCGCACCGTGGCGCCTCAAGGAATGGGACTTTTATCAGATTTCCGACGACAATCTTTGCTTGCAGTTGGTCATCGGGCACGTTTCTTACGCGGGCAACTGCAACATTGCACTCTTTAACCATGCCGCAGGCGCCGTCATTTTTGAGCGCGGGGTCGTCACGGCATTCCCGTTTGGCAGCATGCATATGCCGCAGAGTGCGCATGCAGATTCGCTTCTTACGTTTGACCGGGACGGCGCCAAGGTGTCGTTTGAAACGCGTAACGGCATTCGAAGACTCCAGGCTTCTTTCGGCGAATTCTCCTGCGACGTAACACTCACACCCACCGTCAAAAACAGCGCGTTAGTCTGCACGCCGTTTCAAAAACGACGCGAGTTCTATTTCAACGACAAAATCAATTTGCTCAAAGCGGACGTCTCCGTTCGCGTCGGCGATACGAAATATGCGTTTGATCCGGACAAAACGTTCTCCCTTATGGATTGGGGGCGCGGTGTTTGGCCGTATACGCACGAATGGTATTGGAGCAGCGCCAGTACGCTGCTCAATGATCGTCCATTCGGTTTTAACCTCGGCTGCGGCTTCGGGGACGACACAAAAACACGAGGCACGGAAAACATCGTTTACTATGGCGACTCCGTTATCAAACTCAATCGGATGCACTTTGAAACAAAAGACGACCCGATGCTTCCCTGGCATCTGACCTCGGACGACGGACGGTTCAAGGCGGTGCTAACTCCGCGATACGACAGGGACTCCATCACGAAACTGCTGATCGTCAACAACCGCTGCCATCAGATGTTCGGAACGTTTTCCGGTCAATTCATCGCTGACAACGGGGCTCCGGTTGTTTTTGAAAATGTCACCGGCTTTGCCGAACATGCAATTAACCACTGGTAAAAAATGCAAAGGCTCCGATATAGGCGGCACGTTTGACCGGGCCGCCTATAATTTTGCACGGTGGCGCTTGTCGTATGCATTTTTGTTCCGCATATTTATTCCGATATCATATATGATTTCGCATTTTCATTCAGAAAAATCCCGGCGGTACTATCACCACAAATGGAATGATTATATGCTAACAATCGATATTTTGGGGCTTTCAGGCTTGAAAAAACGGTTGGAAAATGTCAATCAAAATCAAACGAATTGTGAAAAGCCGTGCCTTATATGGCAAAACATGGTATTCTTTAGCCGCGTTATGGCAAAAGAGGCTGAATTTCACCCGCGATGTGTGAAATATCCGTAACATCTTTACCGGCGCTGTTTACATATATATACCCCTCATGTATAATTTTTTCGACAGAATGTCTTTCATACAAGAAAGGATGTGTACCGAATGAAACGCACCATTGCACTGGTGTTAACACTGCTGTTTGTGTTGACCTTGCTTCCAACGGTCAATAACGCAAAGGCAGAAGAAATCCAACCTCTTAGCATCGAGGTCGGTACGCCGGCTACCAAGCGTGTTTACGCTGCCGGTGAAGCCCTTGACCTTACCGGTTTGGTGATTACGTATTATGACGGCGTGACCCAACCCGGCACCGCGGTCGATATGACCAATTACGTTGCAACCAATCCCGCGACCGGCGAATTTATGACCAGCATTGCAAACGGCTATACGTTTAAAGCCGAAGATGTCGGCACCAAGACCATTACCGTAACTTACAACGCCGGTATCCCCGCGGGTCACACGGTTGCTGAAAAGCCGACAACGACCTTTACGGTCACCGTTGTAGCGGCCGACGTCGGTTATCTCACCGGCATCACCGTTGTGACACAGCCGGACACCCTGGTTTACTATGCGGGCGAAAGTATCGACCTCACCGGCTTAACGCTGCAAGCTGATTACAGCACGGGCGGCAATCCCGACCTTGCGCTGAGCGATTGCACCATTTCGCCCACCGATGCGTATCTTCTGCAAACCACCGATACCGAAATCACAATCACCTATTCGAAGGCGTATGCTTCGCAGACGTTGACATACAGCGCCACTATACCGATTACGGTTGAAGCCGCTGCATCAACGATTACGCTTGCGCCTGTTTCAATTGATTTCCTTTACACCGATATCGGCACGTCACAGCCCATCACCTGCACGACAAACCCGGTCGCCGCAGGCGTAACCTGGGGCAGCAGCAACCCTGAAGTTGCAACTGTGGACGAAAGCGGTAACGTCACCGCCGTCGCACCCGGTTCGGTCATCATCACGGCGACCACCCGCGGCAGCAACCTGCAGGCGATCTGTGCCGTTACGGTAAAGGACAATGAAATCCATCCAACGCACATCGCGCTGAACAAAACCGAATCAACCATCGGCGTCGGTTCCACGGATGAGCTTTCCGTCACCTTTACTCCGTCCAACACGACGCTGACGGGCATCACCTGGGACAGCAGCGATCCGACTGTTGCAACGGTCGATGAAGACGGCAACATCACCGGCGTAGCCGCCGGCACGACGACTATCACCGCCACGTCCGACGACGACAACACGCTGACCGCCACCTGCGAAGTGACCGTCATCGAAATCTATGTTGACAGCATCACTATTTCGCAGGAAACCGCGACGCTTTATGCTGGCAGTACGCTTACGCTGGACGCTTACGTGCTTCCGCTGAATGCATCCAACCCCACCATTACCTGGGGCACAAGCGATGCAACCAAAGCGACGGTCGTTGACGGCAAAGTTACGACCATCTACAACAGCGCTCTTCCTTCGACCGCTTATCCTTACACGGTGCAAATCACCGCGACTGCCGGTTCACATGTCTCCACCTGCACGATCACGATCAAGCAGCCGACACAGCTGACCGAGCTGAACCTGAGTAAGATCAGCGCTTCCATGAGCGTTGGCGATACACTGACACTGACAACCTCGACGGTTCCGTCCTCCGCGACCAACCCGACACTGTCCTGGACGAGCACCAATCCTTCGGTTGCGACCGTTAGTTCTTCCGGCGTTGTGGAAGCCAAGACCGCCGGCAGCACCGTTATCAAAGTTGCGGCGACCGACGGCAGCGGCCTTTCGGCCACCTGTAACATCAGCGTCAGCACCGTTAACGTGTTGATTGTCTCGTTAAGCTCAACTTCTCTGAGTCTTGTTGAAGGAAACAGCGCAACGCTGAGTGCCACGGTTTACCCGAGCAACGCAACCACACCGACACTTCAGTGGTCGAGTTCCAACACCAGCGTCGCAACTGTTGATTCCACCGGCAAAGTCACGGCTCGCAACGTCACCGGTTATGCTATCATTACGGCGTCTGCAACCGACGGCAGCGGCAAATTTGCCGAGTGCGTCGTAATTGCAAAAGCGAAAGTTGCAGTAACGGGCCTCACGCTCAACTACGGTACGTCGCTCGACCTGCTCTTGGGTGATGCCACCACGCTGATAGCAACCGTGCTTCCGTCCACAGCGACGAATCCCGATGTTACCTGGTCGTCTTCCAACACCAGCGTCGCAACCATTGATTCTAACGGTCTGCTCACAAGCGTTGCGCTTGGCGAAACGACCATTACGGCAACCGCAGACGGCAAGTCGGTTACCATGACCGTTACCGTTACGAATTCCGAGTATAACTACGGTGTCGCCGCGAACTTCAGACGCAGGGTCAACGTCCGCACGTCCGCCAGCGGCCTGAGCAAACTCGTTGGTTATGCCTACCTTGGCGATACGTTTAGAATCCTTGGCAAAACGGGCAACTGGTATTACATCCAGTACAACAACACAACAAAGGCTTATATCTGGGCGAACTACCTCAACGCTTCCAAGACGTCGACCGGTTACACGGCTGTGACTTCTTCAAGCGGTTCCAGCTCTTCTTCCGGCAGCACGACGACCACAACGCCGACAACCGTAACCATTACGAATTGTCTCTATGCGGTCAATGTGCGTTCCGGACCGAGCACGACAAACGATCGCATCGGTAAAGCAAAGCTAGGCGCAACGTACACCTATCTCGGTGTTGAGGGTGACTGGTATAAAGTTCAGTACACCTCCACGACCATCGGATACATCTACGGAACGTTCGTCTCCCTTAGCTAGTTCGATACACATCCTGTCAATACACAACGAAGCCGCCTGCAAGGGTGGCTTCGTTGTGTCTAAAGTCATGATTTCGTAGACAATATGACGTTTTCGTAGCATTCGGGTAAACCGTCTGTTCTGCTGCTGCTCAGTTTGTTATACTTTTTTAATATGAGCAAGAAAAGAACGGAACGGTCTTCCAATTCGACGGCCGAAAATCTCTGCAAAGCTTCTTCATTCAGGCGGCATTCAGGAAAACGTTGTCTCCTTTACATTTTAATGATTTTTATCGGGGTGCATCTTATGATCGACTGGCTCGGAAAACGGAATTTTATTGTTCAGCAATACGAAATCGAGGATGCACGCATTCATGATGAGATCCGCATTGCTCTTGTTTCGGATTTACACTCCTCTCTCTGGGGTGACGGACAAAGCGACTTACTCGATGCCATTGCTGATAAAAAACCAGACATAGTCGTCCTCGACGGCGATTTGTTCGATATGCATGGCAAAAATGAAAACACTGTCATCCTGCTCAATGCAATCTCCGCCAGCTATGACTGCTATTTTATTTTCGGCAACCACGAATATAAATCCAACGACATTCAGGAAGTGACTGCCGAAGTCCTTTCGGCCGGAATCCCGATTCTTTCCGGAGATTCGATTACAATCAAGTCCGGTGACACCATCGTCGAACTGTTTGGGATTGACGACGGTTGGGGCGGCAAGAAAAAGCAGCTCCAGCAAATAGCAGACGCGGCAGACGCGCGCAGCGACGATGTGTTTTCTATCATGGCCATCCATGTGCCCAACGACATCGAATCCTACTTACAATACGGGTTTGACCTGACGCTCTGCGGGCATACGCATGGCGGGCAATTTCGCATACCGGGCATATTGAATGGATTATACGCACCCGGTCAGGGTGTCTTTCCCAAATACGGCGGTGGGCGATACGATTTCGGCGAACAAACGCTCATCATCAGTCGCGGGCTTTCGAAAAAGCCCTACATCATACCTAGAATATTCAATCCCGCGGAACTTGTTATCATTACACTCAAAGGTACATCTTAAGATATAAAAAAAGCGCTTTCAGCGCTTTTTTTGCTAATCTATAACTTATTCATAGAATACCGAGATGTCTTCGATCGGTTTACGCTTTTTTTCGCGGAGTTTATCGGTTTTTGCATAGCCGACAGCCAGAATCAAGCGAACGCGCTCGTGTTTTTTTAAGCTGAACATTTCTTTGATCTTCGGTTCATTGTGCCAGCCGATGATGCAGGTTGAAAGGCTCTGCTCGGTTGCGGCATAACAAAACTGTGAAGCGGAAAATGCCAGATCGATCGGCGCGAAGTCCTGATCCTTAAAACGCTGCGACACCGTGACCTTCAACTTTGCCGTTTCTTCAAGCACAATTGCAAACGCAGGGCAGGCATTGACGAACTTGTTCATGCCGAGGTCCTGCATCATCGGACGCAGTTTTTCGACCATCTCCGGATTCGTCACCACAAGATATTTCCAAGGCTGGCTGTTGCATGCGGACGGCGCGAGCCGCGCAGCCTCTACGCAACGCTCCAGCTTGTCCTTTTCCACCGGGCGCATGTCAAAATCGCGGCAACTTTCGCGTTTGTTGATCAGCTCGAAATAGTCACTCATCTCGTTTATTCTCCTTCGCCTTTTCTATTTTTTGTTTCGTGTCCTCCGCCATCAAAGCGCGCAGTTCCTTTAAATATGGAAACTCCGCAGCATTGTCCACGGCATAGGTGAGGTTCAACTCGTACTCAAGTGGAATCCAAGTTGATATATCGCTCTCGTTATGTTGAATGACGGCTTCCATTTTGTCGAGCACTTTGTACAGACGCGCTTCCCGGGTCTGCATGGCGTCCATCTCGCTAAACAGTGCGTGCAGCATTCCTCTCTGCGGCTCCGGAAGCGTATCGACAAGCGATCCGACAGCGTCAACTTCCGTAGATTCATTCTCATCCGTCTTTAAGAAGGAAGGAATGTCGCCGGTGATTGCTTCGCCAAAATCGTGGATCAAACACATCTTGATCAGTTTGTCCCCGTCGATATCAGGGAACTCCGGCAAGAGCAGTAGTGCCATAACGCAAAGACGCCACGAGTGCGCCGCAACCGTCTCTGTTACGCCGCCGCATGTTACGCTGTGCCTTCCATTGGTTTTCAGGCATTCAAGTGCCGATAAAAAGTCCAATAATTCTCTCTGCTTCATGTGTTCGATCATACCACAAATTAATTTATTAGAAAACGCCTGCAAACAATTTTCGTGATAAAATAAATTACACTTGACTCTGACGTTACGTCATGGTTTAGCATAATGTACGGAGGTGAGCGTGAATGAAACATTCCATCGGAACGTTAAGCAGTCTTTCGGGCGTTTCCGTCCGCACACTGCACTATTACGATCAAATCGGACTTCTGCATCCGAGTGAGGTCGCCGAATCCGGTTATCGTTATTATGACGAGGCAGCCGTCGAACGTCTTTGGCAAATCCTTTTCTATCGTGAATTGGAATTCCCGTTGCGCGACATCGGCGCAATCCTGTCGTCGCCGGATTTTGATAAAGTGCACGCGCTGGAAGAACACCGAACGCTGCTTTTGCAGAAACGCGAACGATTGGACGGTCTTATCGAGCTTGTTTCCAATGCATTGAAAGGAGAACAGAACATGGAATTTCAACCATTCGATACGTCAAAAATTGACGAATTGCGCGAGCAATATGCCGCGGAAGCCAAAGCACGCTGGGGCGAGAGCGACGCATATAAGCAAAGCGCCCGTCGGGAAGCTGGCCGAACGGAATCCGACCACGACACGATACAAAAGGAGTCCGAGGGCATTTTCCGCGCATTTGCCGCACTGGTCGGAGAAAGCGCTTCCGATGCACGTGTACAGTCGCTTGTACAGCGCTGGCAAGCGTTCATCAGCAACCACTACTACAACTGCACGAACGAGATCCTTGCCGGACTTGGCCAAATGTACGTTGCGGACGAACGATTTTTGCAGAATATCGACACATTCGGCGCGGGCACCGCAAAGCTCATGAGCGATGCAATCGCCGTGTATTGTAAAAACGCCAGCTAGACAGAGGACGTTTATCGGATTGATCCCCGCAACAAAGTAGCAAAAAGGCGCGAAAAATCGCGCCTTTTTGCTATTTCCTTCAATTTAAACGTTGTCGCGGTGCATCTTCTTGCGGAATATGAGAATCGCGACGGTCAAAACAACGGCGGCGTACCCGATCACCCACCAAAGATGCGGCATGATCTTTGCATACTCTCCGGCAACGGCGGCGCGTCCTGCATCGACGGCGTGTGCAAACGGCAGCGCGTAGGCAATCTTTTTAAACGCACCGCCAACCAAGTCCAGATCAAACCATGTTCCGCTCAGCCATGCGCTGAGGTTCGTCAGCAGCGCGCCGCAAATGCCGCCAACCTGCTTATCGGTAAACACACTTCCACACAGAAGTCCAACGCCAATAAACATCAGCGCCGCGGGCAGCGACACCACAACCGCAAGCAACACGTTCAGCGTAATCTGCATACCAAGCACCGCTGCGCACGCATAGCAGAGTATCGTTTGGCAAATAGCCATCGGAATCAGCGGTATTGTATAACCGAGGATAAAATTCTGTGCGTCCAGAGGCGATGCAAACAAGCGCATAAGGAACGACGTTGTCCGGTCTTTGCTAATAAGCGTTGCTGAAAATAGTGATAAAAACGACAGACCGAATACCGCAATGCCGGGCGTCAGATAGTCCAGCTCGAACAAATTCACCGGAATGTTGGACTGAATCGCGGTCAGCAGCAGAAGAAGGACAATCGGGAACCCTAGACCGAACGCCAGATTCAGCGGGTCGCGCAGAAGTTCTTTTACGTTCCTTTGCGAGAAAGCTTGTGTTCTGTTCATGCAATCGCCTCCTGTTCGGTAGCAAGCGTCACAAACGCATCCTCGAATGTGCTTGCGCCTGTTTGTGCCATCAATTCATCCACCGTACCCACGGCGACGAGCGCGCCGTTGTTCATCACGCCGACCCGGTCGGACAGCGCTTCGACTTCTTCGAGATAGTGCGTCGTCAGCAAAATCGTGACGTTGCCTTTTAACTTTTTTACAACATTCCAAAGCTCACGCCGCGCAAGCACATCAAGTCCCAGTGTCGGCTCATCCAAAAACAAAATCCTCGGTTCGCTGATCAGCGCCATGCCGATGCTCAGTCGCCGCTGCATGCCACCGGAAAGCGTCTTTGCCCGGCTATTCGCAACGCTCCCCAGGGAAAGTCGCTCAATCATCGTTTGCGCTTTGGCATGTGCGTCCGTTTTGTTCGCCCCGTAAATGCGCGCCATGAGCTCAAGGTTTTCCATAACGCTTAGGTTTCTTGCAACCGCCGTTTCCTGTGGAGAAACCCCGTTGCTTGCCTTAACCTTCTGTGGTTCCTTCACAATGCTGTCGCCAAGCAGCAGCGCATCACCACTTGTCGGCAAAGATAAGCCGGAAAGCATCTTGATCGTCGTCGTCTTCCCCGCTCCGTTGACTCCTAGCAGTGCAAACAGTTCGCCTTCGACAACCGAAAGTTCAAGGTTGTCAACCGCAACCTTTCTTCCGAATTTTTTTGTTAGTTTTAGCGCTTCTATTGCGTTTTTCATTTTGTCTCCTTATTCTTCCTCGTCTGCTATATCGCGCTGTACGGCATGTAAGATATCCTCATATGTACCTTCCGTATCCGAATCCTGCGCCTCACTCTTAGAAGGGCTTTTCCGATGAAAGATCGCATCCGAAACCTGCGCCATAAACGCGTCGCTTTTCATAATTGCAATACCGCTGGCTTCATCGCCCAAAACGACAAGACTGTCTCCCGGTTGAATGTCGAAAATTTTTCGCGCATCCTTCGGAATAACAATCTGGCCTTTTTCACCGACCCGGACCGTTCCAAAAATATGTTTACCCTTTGGTGCTTTCATATAATCCTCATTTCGTGCTATTTGTATAACTTTTCATACTTTTCTTTTTTCTCATCCTTTATACAATATTTTCATTGTGTTGTCAATTGATTAACAAAAAAAGACGCATCGTTATGATGCGCCGTTTTGTATTGTGAATTTCATGTCAGCCGATTATATTTAGGTGCTCCAGTAGGATTTTCAGCCCGATCCCGATCAGCACAACGCCACCAAGCAGCGTCGCCTTGTTTTGATATTTTGAGCCGAAACGCTGGCCGATCACAACACCGAGAATCGATAACAAAAACGTCGTGATTCCAATCAACCCGACCGACGGCAGTACCGAGACCTGCAAAAATGCAAACGAAATGCCGACGGCAAGCGCGTCGATGCTGGTGGCAAAGGATAGCATCACAAGCTGCCTGTAATCCAGTGTTTCTTCCACTGTGCAGGCGTCGTCTTCCCCGCCTTTCAGCGCGTCATACATCATCTTTCCGCCGATAAACGCCAGCAAGCCGAACACGATCCAATGGTCTACGCTTGTTATCAGGCTTTCGAACTGTTTGCCAAGCAGCCAGCCGATCAACGGCATCGCCGCCTGAAAACCACCGAAGAACAACCCGATGATCACAGCGTTTTTCCAGTTGAGCTGGCGCATGTTCAGCCCCTTGCAGGTGGATACCGCAAAGGCGTCCATGGAAAGCGCAACCGCAGTAAGTAATAGCTCAGTAAATGTCATTCAATCCTGTCTCTTTCCAATCTTGTTTGGAAACGGCGCGGGTAATAATCTCCGCCGCGCATTCCAAAAATTCCTGATCCTGCACGCTGAAACGTGCAAGGCTCGGGCTGTCCACATCCAGCACGCCGAATGCTTCTCCAAAAGCGTCCAGTAATACAACGACAATCTCGCTGTTGGACGCGGAATCGCAGGCAATGTGTCCGTCGAACATATGCACATCGTCGACGCGAAGGGTCTTTTTTTGCGCAAACGCGGTCCCGCATACACCGCTTCCATTCGAAATCCGTGTACAGGCGGGTTTGCCCTGGAACGGCCCAAGAACAAGCGCGCCGTCATGCAGCAGGTAGAAGCCAACCCAGTTGACGTCGTCGAGACACTCATAAAGAAATGCACTTGCATTGGCAAACGTCGTGACCGCGCAGTCGTTTGCATCGAGCAATTCCTGTAGTTGCATCAATTCCAAATGTGATCTCATGCGCCATATTATAATCAAAATAAGTTTCCTTTACAACCTGTTCTACAACATGATAGATTATTTATATTGTGGGGGTGTACAAATGGCGAACGAAAAACGCAGGCAATTCATTATAAATTTCCTTTATTTTGCAATCATTTTAGGCGCTATAATTTTTTTAACACGATATGCTCTCGGTGTGCTAACACCGTTTTTAATCGCACTGATCGTCTCGCTGTTACTGAGGCCGCTCGTGCAGTTTTTGCGTGAGAAGGTGCATTTGCACAAGGGTTTTGCCGGTATATTTGTCGTTTTGCTGTTTTATGCGCTGATTGGCTTTTTGCTCATCATCCTTGGTGCGCAAATTTTTGCCACCCTCAAGTCATTCTTTATTCGACTACCGTCGATTTATTCAAATGCAATCGTGCCCTGGGTGCAGGATACATTTATCTCGCTTGAAACATTTACCACTAAGCTAGACCCGGATGTTGCGTCGGCTTTTAACGTCCTTGCAACAAATCTGACCACATCACTGGGCGAAACGGTCATTAATGTTTCAAAGCAAGTCGTTACGGGAGTCACCAATATCACACTGAAAACACCGGGCTTTCTCCTTAAGCTGATTATCACAATCATCGCGACGCTGTTTCTTTCCATCGATTTCCCAAAAATTCGCGCGTTCATTGTCCGTCAACTTTCCGAGAAGAATCGCAACCTGCTGCACAGCATCAATGTTCAGCTTGGGCGCACGCTTGGCAGATACATCCGTTCCTATGCGCTGATCATGTTTATCACGTTCGCCGAAATATCTATCGGGCTGAAGATCATCGGCGTAAACAGCGCCTTTGCTGTTGCGGCACTGATTGCCGTGTTCGATATCCTTCCCGTTGTGGGCAGCGGCATGGTCTTGCTTCCCTGGACCATTATCATGCTCATCTCCGGCAACTACCCTCGCGCTCTCGGTCTCGGCATCCTCTATGTCGTCGTAATCGTCGTTCGCAATATTATTGAACCGAAAATCGTCGGCGATCGCGTCGGGCTGCACCCGATCGTTACACTGCTTGCCATGGTACTCGGCACGTATATCTTCGGCGGGATCGGTTTGCTTGGCCTTCCCATTGCGCTTGCTCTGATCCATAGTTTGAATCGCGAGGGCGTTATCCATCTTTACAAAGTGGAACCCGAACCGGAAAAATCGGCAGACGCGACCGGTTCCGGCAAAGGTGGCGCAAAAAAGCTCCATGCACTATTGAGTAAGAAATCGAAAGAATAAATCAACAATATTGCAGTTGATGCTCTTTTTGACAAATAACAGAAGCCACCGAATTGATTCGGTGGCTTCTGTTTCTTCTAAACTTCCGTGCTCGGCAGCGCAAATCGTTCGATTATTTTTTCCGCAGCCTTCAATCCGTCTATTGCGGCAGACACGATACCGCCCGCATATCCTGCGCCTTCGCCGACAGGATAGACATTTCGAGCCGAAATACTCTCCATTCGCTCGTCACGCAGAATCCGCAGCGGTGCGCTTGTGCGTGTCTCTACGCCGGTCAGCACAGCGTCGTCACGGTCAAATCCTTTCAGTTGTCGCCCAAACGCAATCACACCGTCGTGAACGCCCTGCGCTACAAACGGCGGAAGTACGTCCCAAAGGTTCGCTTTCGCCACACCAGGCAGGTATGACGGCTTGACATCGCCAAACCCGGACGGCGCCTGCTTTCTTAAAAACGCCCCGGCCGTGGAAGCGGGCGCAATCGCACAGCTTCCGCCTGCGCGAAACGCAGCCTGTTCCATTTGTTTTTGAAAACGCAATCCAGCGAGCGGTTCGTCGGGAAGATCGTCCGCCCGAACCTGAACGACGACCGCGGCGTTGGCGTTTTCTCCGTCGCGCGCATAGTCGCTCATTCCGTTGACGACCACCTCGTCTTTCGCCGACGCACTCGCAATCACTTTGCCGCCCGGGCACATACAGAACGTGTACACACCGCGTGTGCCGCTTTTTCCCGTCAAGCGATATTCCGCTGCGCCAAGCCGCGGATGCCCCGCAAACGCCCCATACTGCACCTCGTCAATCATTTTTTGCGGATGCTCAATCCGCACACCGACTGCAAACGGCTTTTTCGCCATCATCATACCCGCGTCGAATAGCATTTGATACGTATCCCGCGCTCCTTGTCCGGTTGCGAGCACAAGAGTTGAGCATGAAACGCTTTCATCTCTGTCGCCGAATTTCAACTTGACTGCGGCGATTTGACCATCTTTCATTTCAACGCCGTCCAAGCGCGTTTGGAAGTGTACCTCACCGCCAAGCGCTTCAATATCTCTCCGCATTGCGGAAACAACGTTACGCAGTCGGTCCGTTCCGATGTGCGGCTTTGCCGCAACGGCTATTTCGTCCGGCGCACCAAAGCGCACAAGCGTATCCAAAACAGCCCCCGTTCGAAAGTCCTTGCTGCGGGACGTCAGTTTACCGTCGGAAAACGTTCCTGCGCCGCCTTCGCCGAACATCACGTTGGACGTTTCGTCCAACTCCCCGCAAAGCCAATAGCGCGCGACTTTCTCCGTCCGTCGTTCAACGGGTTCGCCGCGTTCGATGACCAGCGGACGATAGCCGTTTAGCGCCAGCAGATGCGCCGCAAACAATCCCGCCGGGCCAAGCCCTACTACGACAACGCGGCCTGTCTGCGGCTGTGTGCCGGGGTTCAGCGGCTCCGGACGCGTCTCTTCAAACGCTTCGATTCTTTTATCGTTTTTCTTCAAAAGGCGCTTCGCCGTCACGTCATCAACGTCGGCGACAACATGTAACAGAAAATGAATCTGCTGCTTTCTGCGCGCGTCAAGCGAACGGCGCAATACCCGCACGCTACGAATCGCCGTCCGGTCAAAGCCGTACTGCGCCGAAATCAGGCTGCCCAATTGTTCATCGCCGACTTCCAGCGGTTGGACTAGGTTTTGTATAACAAGACGCATGTTGGTCGTTCTCCCTGTTTCTAAAGTAACGGCGGAGCATTTTTTCGCTCCGCCGGATTGTTTCGTTCCATTGTATCGTTGTTATGGCTGGTCGATTGTTACCGTAACCTCTTCTACCGAAAGCGTGGTAGTCAACTCAACCGTCGTTTCTTCATTTCTAACCTGCACATAAAGCGGCAGTTTGTAAACGCCCGGCGTCAGGCCCGTTACATCCACCTGCACGGTGATATCGCCGCGCATCAGTACGCTGACGAGGCTATATCGTCCCTCAACGGTAAGATCGACCGTTGTGATGTCCATCGACACATCCGACTTGGACGGTTGGCCAACGACCTTGATCTCCAGCTGTTCGAACGTCTGGTTGGATTCAATTTCCCGCACTTCAATGAGCACTGACACCGTTTCGTCATCCAGCAATCGCACACCGTCCGGAACGATAAGTTCGCTCTCGACCGTCGTCGTGGTGCTCATGCCGTTGACGGCAATTGGCGCAAGCTGAATGCTGTCGATCTCGTCCAGGGTCGCCTTGTCACCAACCAGCCGTACAGTAGACGGCGTTGAGACGGCACTGACGATCTCGTGATTCGCCGCAAGATTGTCGGCGCCGACAAGCGACCCGGTCACATCGACAGACACGTCTTTCAGCGAATAGATCGGCAGCCGCACCGTTGAAGACGGTAACGTTCCAACAATGATGTCCGACGATACGATTTGATTGTCCTTGTCGTAGAAGGTAACGTCAAAGGTGCTGTATATCGTTGACGTTTTGTCCGTTAAATCGACCACGCATTCTCCATGCGTAATCGTGGAAATATCCGTTTTGGGTCCGGTGATATCCAGCCGGGTCGTCGTTGTTATGGCGTCCATGTCCGCCCAGTAGCCATCCGGCAGTTCACCGGTAAACGAAGTTGTGACCGGAATGGTCTTCGTAACAAGCGAGTCGATTTCAACCGTCACCGTGGACGGCGAAACGGACTGCACAACACCAAGCGCCGAGCTGACCGTCGCCTGAATCGGGATCTCATATTCACGTGCTTCACTGATGTTTTTCAGGCTGATGGCTGCGCTGATAGAACTTGCACTGATATACGCGTAGTTTGTGATCTGTGCGCTTACGGTAACGGAAACGTCCTGCAAAATTTCTTCTCGATCGCCGCGAACGCAGAACCCCTGTGCAATCAATTCGGCCTCACCGTCAAAACTCGTAGAAACTTCCGGGACAATTTTCGTTCGCACCGGCTTTTGATCGGTCAGAACATATCCCCAAAGCAACATGGCAAAAACCAGCGCTATAATTTTCAGCGCAAGGTTTTTTGTGAAAAAGTTTTTTAGTCTCGCAAGGATCGCGGCCTTGTTTGCTTTAGGAATTCTCATGCGATCCCTCCGTCGGTTTGCGTTTTACCCAGCTGAACGCGCTCGCCGCGCCGGGTTGTAAGAATAAACTCTCCAGCGTATTATGCAGCGCCTTGGAGTCGATATAGCGAACAAGTTTACCATCCCGCGCAATGGAGATGGCGCCCGTCTCCTCCGAAACGATGATGGTCACGCTATCCGAAACCGAGGAAACGCCAAGCGCCGCGCGGTGTCGTGTGCCAAGCTCGCGGGAAACGGAAAGATCGTCCGACAGCGGCAAAAAGCATCCCGCGGCAATCAGTGTCGCTCCGCGAACAATCACCGCGCCGTCGTGCAGCGGTGTGTTCGGTTCAAAAATGTTTTCAACCAGCGCACCGGAAAGAATGCCGTCAATGCGCGTACCGGTTGCAATGATGTCGCCGAGGCCGGTCTTTTGTTCAAACACGATCAGCGCGCCGACCCGTCGATGGGACAGCGACAGGATCGTCACATGCATGTCGTGCACAAGTGCGTTGCTCTTCATCGTAGAAGCGTCAAACCATGCTTTGCCAAGCCGTTTGCCGCTGCGTCCGAGTTTTTCCAACACCCGGCGAATTTCCGGCTGGAACAGGATGAAGATTACGATAATAATCGAGCCGGACGTTAAGATGGAGTCCAGCAGCCAGCTCAGCGTCGTCAAAGAAAGAAGCTGACTTACGATTGAGCACAAAAACAACAGCCCGATGCCCTTTAAAACTTCATATGCACGGGTTTCTTTTGTCCAAACGATGAGTTTGTAGATCAGGATTGCGATAATCGCAATGTCCAGTAAATCCAAAATGGAGATCTGCGAAAGGCCGCTTGCAAGCGCTCTCGTAATACTGTTATATGACAAACCTTCGGATCTCCTTTCTACTTCGCTCTTGTCACGCCGTTGGTATTGGACGAGATAAGATCATAAACAAAATAAACGTATTGAAACCGCGGTAAAACGACCGTCTACTCATCGATTACATGGTCGGCAATGTCGGTTTCATACGCTATGACTTTTTCATTTAACGTGCCGCCGGTTAATTTACCGGACTCTTCGTACGCTTTTACGGCGAGTTCGGACAGCTCACGCTGTTTGCGCCGTCCTTCATCGTCCAAAACCGGTCCTTCGATCGGCAGACCGTCCAGTTTTCGTACTTTTGTCTTCATAAATCCTCTCATGCCTATTGATCTTATTATAGCATATACCAATCTGTATACAGCAGTCAAAATTTGAATTTTTCGTAGCAAGATTACGTTTGTTACCGGCTTTTGAAATTCCACTTCCCCAAACAGTCAAAAACCATTGAAAGGCACCCGAAATGCGGCAAAATAGCGGACTTTTTGCGTGAAAATGTGCAATTCCCTTCATCATCCGATCAATGCGTGGTAAAATAAATGTGTTGGGGATTTTTCTGTTCTTTGTCAAAATTACACACAGGAATCATATTTTTCATTTCAACAGGGAGGACAGATCGGATGCTTTTGTACCACGGTTCTTCCATCGGCAACCTGCAAACACTGCAACCTTTTGTCGCCGATCACGGCAAGCCGTACGTTTACTTTTCCACAAATGAAACCGCCGCATGTTTCCATGCCGCAAAAATCGTTGAACGCCCGTATTACTGGTACCCTTACGGATACGATCCCACCGGAAAGATTATTTATACGGAACTCTATACCGGTGCGTTTGAAGAAGCGTACGCGGGCAAGCGCGGTTACCTCTATACATGTGAGTTGCCGGAGGAAACGCTGCTTCGTTTTCCTTCCAACCCGAACGCGCGTCTTTCTTCGGTCGCAGTCCCTGTCGCGCGCACGGAGGAAATCGAGGATTTGTACGCCTGGTTCCTCGCACGCGAACGTGAAAACAAGCTGATCGTACAGCGTTACGATTCGCTTACACCGGAGGCGCAGTCCTGCTGGTATGGCAAGATACTCGAAGACCTCCGCGATGCAAGCGACAACACCAGGGTAAACGCACTGTCTGTATTCGTTCGCCAAAAGATGCCCGCCATATGGACACGCTTTGAATCAGAGATGAAATCATTATAACATAAACATCGTTTGGGGAAATCGCCAAATGGCAACTATTATCAACCAGTGAAAGCTTTTCTCAACAGATAAAAGAGCCGCCATTTGGCGGCTCTTTTAAATGGGAAATCATCATAAGTTACGGCTGCATTGCACCAAACAGCACCAGCCAGGCCAATACGGATTTTGCAACAAGACTGAGCACAATGTAGGTGCGCTCGCCATGCACATAATCCTGCCACTTTCCAATACGCTTATACTGAAGGATCATATTGATCGGGAACGTGTTGAACGCAAAGAAGTACGTTCCGACAATCGCCCAGACAAACCAGGGAACCATGTCGAATTTACCCGTGCCAAACATATACAGTAAAATTGCCGCCCATGGAGCGAGTCCTGCAATAGAGCCCCAAACAAACGGACCCCACTTCACGTTTTTCTTTTCCGCTCCCGTATTTAGTTGTTCCATAACGAGTCCAAAGAAGTTCATGGAAGCATTGACCACAAATATCAAAACGAGCGATGCAATGTCATAAATGCCGAACAACGTGCTGATCAGCACGATCATGATCGATGAGCTGATTGCATACTCAAACCAGCGAAACTTGTTGATTCCCTTTCGGATTCCATCCAAATACGTTTCCCCGCTAAAATAGATAACTGCGTGCGCCAAAGCGGAGATAAGCAGAAATGAAGCAACAAGTATTCCGAACGGTAGTTGAAACAGCGGCTTGCTTGCAGATTCAAGGGATTGCTTCGCTATGTTAAATGTCAAGTAGTTCTGCGTAATCGTCGGCTGAAATTCTGCAATCGTCTGGATGACGCTTGTGGCCAGAAACAGCATAATCACGCCCTGAATCAAATGGAATGCGCCCATAATGAGATTAAAGCGCCTGAGTCTTTGAAGCGAATGTTCCATCATTTTCAACCTCCTTTGTTTGTTATTATATCACATATGCCTGTTTTATATGTGCTTTTGTTACAAAAGCATATTTCAAAACGTTGTTCTTGTTTTTAGTCATTTGCGAAACAAAAAGCGATCACCGTTTTCGGCGATCGTTTTTTGCTTTATTACTGTACTTTATACTGAAGTGTTAATAATTACTCACCGTCGGTGTCCAATACTGGCCGCTGTACAAATCGGTGATGCGATAGCACATCTGCCAGTTGACTCCATCGCCGAGCGGCGCATTGCCGATCACCCATTCGTCCGTTGCGGTCATCTGTTCGCCTATATAATACGTATCGGAGTACGTTCCGTCGTAGTTGTAGTAGTCGCACAAAAAGTCAATTGTGTCGCCCGCCTTGATTTCGACGAGACCTTTCATGATCATGTCGGTCGTCGCCTCATAATCGGCCTGCGCACCCGCGACATATCCATACGGGTCGTCGCTCGTGAATACGAGTATAATATTCACTCGTTCGCCGTTGAGCATTGCGGGGACGCGACCCACGATGGTATACGCATCGTCTACCTGATCTTCGCTTACCAAATAATACGCAACAATTTGCCCGTTGAGCGAAAGCCATGTGCCGTCGTAGTCCATGATGAGATCGTTGTCCGCGTCATAGTCGGCGACGTTGTCCAGCCCGAGATCGATATATCCTTCCCCGTCGTCAACATACACGTTTTGCTCCAATGTGACCGCCGCGCTCCACTGTTCCTCACTCATCACAAGTGTCGGCGTGTCGCCCTTATAGGTGATCATCAGGTTGGAAAAGCCCGCGTTTGTCGACTGATATGCATCCGTAAATTCGCGGACGAGCGATTCGTCCACCCAACTGGAATCTCTATCGCCGGTCACAACGCTGCGGTTACTTAAGAACAGGTCAAGCAGTTCCGTCACCGTCTCCGTCGTAGCGCTTGCAGTGTCGGCACTGGACGTCGTGCCGCCAAGCAACGTGCCAAGCAGGCTGCCGCTGTTGTCGCCAAGCAGTGTACCGAGCGCGTTCTGGCTCGATCCGCTTGTCACCTGTCCGCCCGCGGCAACGGACGCAAAGCTCTTAATGCACTTCGAATAGCTTTCGTCCATCCCGATTGCATCGTAGGTCTTGATTGCCGAACTCACTTTACTCAGCGATTGATACGGGAAATAGATCGAAACGCCGTTTGCGTGCGAAATGTTCGACGAATTTCGGTTGTATTTCACGCAGCTGCGCAGCGCGTCGGCCAGCGCGTTCGACTCTGTCGTGTCCAGATTTTCGGCAAAGTGAATCAGGTCGATCTGATTGATCTTCGTGCTCGACGAAAAGTCCCGCGAACTGCTGCGCGCGCTCGCGACTTCCGAATATTCGTCGTTTTCAATCAGCTTGCTTGTGGACGTTGCAAACGACGTAAACGCAGACGGCACAGTGCCGGAAAGCTCCGCGAGGTCAATCAGTGAAAGCGTCGTCTGGCTGGAAGATCCGCTGTATTTCACAAAATCATCGATCAACGTTTTGCCAACGTCAAGTGTCGACAACGACGGGTCGGCGGACAATTCTGACAGCCAGTTCGTATAGTACCAACCGGTTCCGGGCTCCGTCGCCTCGGACGCAATCAGATAATCCGCATACTGCTCGGATACGAGTGCGGTCTCCATAGTCGCCATGAGACACGCGTCAAAGCCGATGAAGTCAAACGTGCATCCGCCGTCCTTAAGCGCTTCGTCAAATTCATCCAGACTCATCGAGCCGTTTGGATACAGTTCGTCGTAGCCGTAACCCGTCAGCGAGCCGCCGCCGTGATCCCACATGACGAGCATATAGCGGTCCGCCGGGAAATTTGACTTGCAGTATTGAATAAAGTCGGACAGCGTGTCCGGCTCTACCATGGAGCGTTTGCCGACGTCGCTGTCGAGCGTTTGCAATCCACCCTGCTTTACGCGGAAGCGTTGGTTTGTGCCACTCTTGACAATGCTGTTCTGCCAATAGGAAGCGCCGCCGGTCTCAACGATCACGCGAATGTTGTCGTTTAGGGATGCGCTGACCATTTCCTCAAGGTCCTTTGTTGCCATGCCGCTCTTGGATTCCAGATCGGCCCCGCAAATGTACACCATGATGGTCACGGTCTCTGCGTCTTCCGTGTTTACGTATTTATCGCGCGCGGCGGAATCCACAGTGCGGTCCGGTTCGTGCGCGGAATAGACCGCATCCGTACCCGAAACCGCGCTGATCTGTCCGCTGGTCGAGCCATATGAACCCAGCAAAGATTCCAGAGTGGAACTCATGGAGTCGGACGTATCCATGTCCTCCGTGCCGGACTGGCTTCCGACGGTCGTATAATCGCTCGCTAAATCGCCAAGCAGATCGCCGGCCGTCGTGCCGGAACAGTAATTCAGCATCAGTACGACGCCAACGACGATCAACGCAAGGATCAAAAGCCGGCCAAGGCAGCCGCGCTTGTTGGAGCCATTGTTGTTTGCGCCGCCGATCAGCAGCGCAAGCAGAATCGCAATCAGTCCGCCGCCGGACGAACCTCGTGTTCCGCCGGTCGATCCGCCGGAAGAAGAACCGCCGCGCGGTCCGCCGCCGACGCTTCCCGTTCCAAGGCCGCTTCCGCGCCGGTTTGCGTTTCCTCCGCCGCTGACGGTGCGTTTTGTTCGGCCACCCGGCCTGTTTGATGAACTCATATAGGGCTCCTCCATGTGATTAATCTGTTTGTTTTAAAGAGACTCTTTTATTCATTGGGATGTATGCGAAATTCGCTCAGCCCGGCGTTTTCTATCGTGTGATTTGCGCCGAAGTCGTCGTTCGATTTGCCATCGTACCCTTCCACATCCAAATAAGGCGAATAGGTATATACGTCGATCGTATCGGCCTGCGTGTCAAGCTTCAACATTCGCATAAATCCAAGACCGTCGTCCGACTCCTCCTGCATGTTAAAGAGCATCTGGTGCACAGTGCGGTCCGGCAGGCCGTCGCCATCGTCGTCAATGATCGCAGGCATATATGCAACCCCGTGGATATGTCCGCAGAGCACAAGCCGGATATTTTGCGACGGCTCAACCACGTCTGTTATATAACGTGCACCCACCGTCGAATAATCACTCTTTGTCAGATAACTGTGCAGACAAAGTATCGCATAATAGTCGCTGTATTCTGCACAAATTTGATTAACCCAGTCCCGGGACAGCAGCTCGAAACCATACGAGACGGAAATGACCAAAAATCGCACGTCCGCCGCCTCAAACGTCATATAGTAAACAAATCCGTCGTAGAGCGAATTTTCCTTTTCAACATTCGTGTCCGGTCGGCTCCATAAATACGGCGTAAATTCGTTTCCGTATGCCACGTGGTCGTGATTGCCCGCAACGGTGACGACCATCATGTCCTCGGGAAGGTTTGAAAACGCCTCGATCATGTTGTTAATCTGGTATGCATAATCGATGCTGCGTATAATGTCGCCCGTATGAATCGTCAATATCGTATTGCGTTCGTCTGCGGTGTCCGCAATCCATTGCGTCATGGAACAAAAAATGTCATTATGATTCGCCGCATATTCCTGCGTATCCGTCATCCATGCAACGGAAAACGGCGTTAGTTCCGGCGTCGCCGTCGGGGTTGGAAGCGGCGTTGCCGTCGGTTCAGGGGTTGCGGTCTGTGTTGGCGCTGCTGTTGTTTCGACAGTTGGCGCCGCCGGCAGGCTGGCCGCAAGGGTTACGCACGCGCTTGTGCATAGCGCCAAAATCAGTAAAATGGCGATAGTTGCAAGAATAAACGGTCGTTTTCGTGTCATAACTGTCAGCTTTTACCCTTCCTACGACCGGCGTTTCATCGCCGGAATCGTCTGTCTGGTTGGCAATATCTTACCATTGCATTGCGTTTGCGTCCAGTTGTATGCACCATGAAATCGTGCTAGAATGACTTATGTTGAGAAAAAATTCTCTCAATAGAATCTGCTGTCTGCTTTTGGCGTTGATTGTCGCCGTAGTGTTCGGGTGCGCCCCAAAAGCGGATACTACCGCTACTGTCTCCAATTCGCCGGAACCTTTTGTCATTGCCGCGGCAACCGCAGCGCCGACAATTGAGCCGACGGCAACGCCGGAACCCGAGCCGCAGTTGCGTTACATTTTTTTGTTGATTGGCGACGGCATGAGCACGCCGCAAATACGGGCGGCAAGCGAGGCGCTCGCCGCCACAGGCCGCGAATCGCTCAGCTTTGTGGATTTCCCGGTTTGCGGATTCGCACACACGAACAATATTGACGGAGACGTGACCGACTCCGCCGCCGCTGTGACGGCATTTTCATGCGGCCAAAAAACTGAAAATGGCTATCTTTGCTTGGATGAAAATGCAAATCGTTTGACAACCTTTGCTGAAGAATTTCGCGACGAAGGTCGCAAGATCGGCATTTTGACGACTGTTTCGCTCGATCATGCAACGCCCGCCGGATTCTATGCGCATGTAAATTCCCGCCGGAGTTATGCGCTCATTGCGGACGACCTGTTTGCCAGCGGATTCGACTTTTTCGCGGGCGGCGGATTCCACGACACACCGAACACGGACGAGCTTGCGCTTGAAAACGGTTATACGCTGGTACATTCACCAAACGACGTTGCCATTAATACGAACGCACGGCTGATCATCTCGTCCGACTTGATCTTTGGTGACTATGGCGTTTTACCCGCTATCGACGGCGGAGAACGCACGAACTGGCTGGCAGACTGCACCTCTCTCGCCATCGATAGTCTCACCCAGGAAAACGGTTTTTTCATGATGGTTGAAGGTGGGCGAATCGATTACTTCTGCCACTATAACGACGCGGCTTCGTTTGTCGCCGAGTTGCTCGATTTTGATCAAGCCGTTTCAGTGGCAATTGCCTTTTATGAAGCGCATCCCTTCGAAACGCTGATCCTCGTAACCGGCGATCACGAAACCGGCAAAGTTACGTTTACAGACGGGGACCGTTCCGCTTTGTTGAAGCAGACGATCTCCTGCGACGAGTGCGACGATACGCTTGTTGCGGAGTGCATCTCGTATCAAACGCCGTTTGAAGAAGCGCTACCTTTGTTCGCCGATGCATTCGGGCTCGACGCATTGACCCAAGAGGAAACGGCTTATCTTGAAACAGCTTACCGGCACACGCTGAAGGGTGACCTCTCCGCCAGCAAAGCCGATGAAGAATATGGCGTTTACGAACCTATGACCAGCGCGTGTGCAAATTTGGTTGCGCAGCGCGCCGGGTTGGTGTTTGGTTCCGGATCGCACAGCGCGCTGGACGTTCCGGTGTTTGCGCTGGGCGTAGGCCAGGAATTCTTCACCGGAGAATATGAAAACACCTATATTCATGATGGAATTTTGCTTGCGGCCGAAGCGTACCCGATGAATTAAAGTGCCGCATAATCCAAAGGCATAAGTTGTGATAAAATAACAAAAACCACAGAACGGAGAACGCATAACGAAATGAAACTGACCTTTATTGGCGCCGATCACGAAGTAACGGGAAGCTGCAGCTATCTGGAAGCCTGCGGAAAACACATTTTAGTCGACTACGGCATGGAACAGGGTAAAAACTTTTATGTAAATGTCGATTTGCCGATTTCGCCATCCGAAATCGACGCCGTATTGCTGACACACGCGCACATCGATCATTCCGGTTTGATGCCGCTGCTATATAAAAACGGGTTCCGTGGTGAAGTGCACGCAACCAAAGCAACCTGCAACCTTTGCGATATCATGCTGCGCGACAGCGCACACATTCAGGAGTTTGAGGCGGAATGGCGCAACCGCAAAGGCAAACGCCGCGGCGACGATCCTTTTGAGCCGGTATACTCCATGAAGGACGCCGAAAACGTCCTCAAGCAGTTTGTCCCGCATCGCTACAGCGAGCGTTTTACTCTGTTCGACGGCATCGACGTGCAGTTTGCGGACGCGGGCCATTTGCTCGGTTCGTCGTCCATCGAAGTTTGGATGACGGAAGGCGGAGAGTCCCGCAAGATGGTCTTCTCCGGCGATCTCGGTAATATCAATCAGCCGTTGATTCGTGATCCTTCCATGATAGACGAGGCGGATTATTTCATGATCGAGTCCACCTATGGCGATCGCGTCCATGATGCGCCGCCGGACTATGCAACGGCGCTTGCGGACGTCCTCCAGCGCACGTTTGACCGCGGTGGCAGCGTCATCGTTCCTTCGTTCGCCGTCGGGCGTACGCAAGAGATGCTCTATTTCTTACGCCGCATCAAGGCCGAAGGGCTCGTCCACGGGCATGACGGCTTCCCAGTCTTCGTCGACAGTCCGCTTGCAAACGCGGCGACGCGGATCTATGTTGAAAACGAGGATTTCTGTTACGATGCAGAGGCAAAATCCTTTGTGGAAGCCGGGATCAACCCGCTTTCTTTCGACGGTCTCGTGATTTCGGAAACCAGCGAGGACTCAAAGGCGATCAACTTTGACAAGCGCAGCAAGGTCATTCTTTCCGCCAGTGGCATGTGCACGGCCGGTCGCATCAAGCATCATCTCAAGCATGGACTTTGGAACGAGAACAACACGATTCTCTTCGTCGGCTTCCAGGCTTACGGTACGCTTGGCCGCGCGTTGATCGAAGGCGCCGAAAAGGTAAAACTCTTCGGTGAAACCATCCGTGTTAAAGCCGAGATCAAGCAACTGCCGGGCATCAGCGGACATGGCGATTCAAACCTGCTCATTAAGTGGGCAACGCATTTTTCACCCAAACCACGACGTGTGTTCGTTAACCACGGCGAAAGTGAAGTGTGCGATTTGTTTACCGAGCGACTCAAAAACGAATTAGGCCTTCCCGCCACATCACCGTACAGCGGTTCGGTTTACGACCTGATTGCCAACGAATACGTTGTTGAAAAGCAGCCGGTCGAAATCCGCAAAGGTGAAAAGCCTGTCGCCGCGGAGAAGGTTTCGCCGTATGGCAAACTGCTCGAAGCGCTGGAGCGGCTCTCAAATCTCATCAAGGGCAGCAAAGGGCGCAGCAACCGCGAAATCCGCAGCGTCACAAGTCAGCTGGAAGCAATCAGCGACGAATGGGAGCGCGAATAAGATTCAAATAGCCAAAAGACCCGCTTTCGCGGGTCTTTTGGCTATTTGCTTTCGATTAATTCAATTGCAGCAGTCTATGCTCTCCGTTTTTGGTGAGCGAGCGCCACATAATAAGCGACAGCGCAAGCAGAACAGTCACCGTTATCGCCTGCACCCATGCGCTGTGTGTAAACCCGGCCACTATAGCTGGCGCTAAGGCCGCGCCCATGCCGGTAAACACACAAATCATCGTTGCCGCACTCTGCTTAACAACCTCGGCTTCACCTTGCCAATCCAGCTTTGGCATGCGAATGTTGAGCCATAAGCCGAATACGCCGAACGCAACTGCGTAAGACAGCGGGACGGCAAACATCCAAAACCACTCCGCCGCGCTTGATCCTGTGCCGATGGATACCATCGTGCTGCCGATTAGTATACTGGGAACTGCCAGCGAAAGGCTGACCATGAGCTTCCCCGTCACCCAGTCCCGCGTGGACACCGGCATACTCTTAATAATCCAAAGCGTCTTTCCTTCCATGGAGATCGAGCTGGCCGTCGTCGTGCCCATGGATACGATCCACCCAAGCGCAAACGGAATCAGCGAACGCGCAAAATCAAGCTCCGGCGTGTTGAGCGCTTCTGCAATTATATCCGGCTTTACAAGGCAAAAAACGCCGGCGGCAAGCAGCATGACATAGCTGAACGCCGTATTCACAACATACAAGCTTGACCCAAAGTACCGTTTCGCCTCATTGCGAAACAGTGCCTTCACCCTGCTTGATCGCACTTGCGAACGCATGACGAACGTCTCGCCGGTCGGCGTGCTCTTGATTCTGGAATTGATCGCAACAAAGTTTTTGCCAATGAACAGCATAAGCAGTGTGATTGACACTGCAAATAGTACGATCATGCCGAGTGCATCCACCAACGAACCGGTGGTCAGTGCGTTTTGGAACCAAGCCGCGGGCGGATACGCCTGTTCGACCAACGCCTGCATGGCGTTTGCGCTTCCCTGAATGCTCGAAGCATCGGTCATGGTCGTGTTCATGCGAAACGAAACGACCATGATCAAAAGCACCAGTGCCATCTGCCCGATAATGTTCACGAGATTGCGCTTTTTCATTCTGGCTGTCGTAACGGTCAATATTGTTCCCAGTATGGCGCCAATAATGGTCGGCAGTGCGGGAATCAACAACGTCATCAGCATAAACAGCGGATAATACCACCAGGCCGGATGTGCCATCACGGCATAAATCACCCCCGCCGGAATCAGCAGCAGCGCCGCGTAGACAAAATTATATGCATACATGCTGGTCACGCGGCTTGCGGTAACGGCACGCACGCTCACAGGCCAGCTCATCACGATGTCGTAGTCCCCAAAGCCAAACAGCACGCCCTTGGTTTCAAAGATCGAAAACATGAGCAGAAGTGCCGTACAAGCAAAGGCCATCAGTCCCAAAAGAGTCGGAAGCATACCAATCTGCGCAAACGCGCTCGCCATTGTCAGGCTATAAAAAACGGAAATATACCCAAGCGCAAACGCCATGATCAACAGGCTGTATGCGCTGCGTTTCGCCTGCTTTTTGTCCGGCGAATTCTTCATATGCAGAATTTTATTGATGCCGAACAGCGAGCTAAGCTGCAATTTTGACAAAATCCAGTATTCACGCATTGTCGGTCAACTCCAAAAACAGCGTCTCAAGGGACTCGTCGCCCTTTACGGTATCCATGTCGCCCGCGGCGATCAATTTGCCCTGTTTGATGATGGCAATTTTGTTACAGAGCTTTTCCGCCACTTCCAGCACGTGGGTAGAAAAGAAAATCGCACTGCCCTTCTCGCAAAGCTCCTTCATAAATCCTTTCAGCGTGTGCGCGGCTTTTGGGTCCAATCCGACGAACGGCTCGTCCAGAAGCAACAGCTTCGGCGCATGGATGAGCGCGGAAATGACGGCGATCTTCTGCTTCATGCCGTGCGAACATGAGCCGATCAGATCGTTGAGTCGCGGCGTCATTTCAAACGCGTCCGCATAGCGCTTGATGCGCGCGTCGCGGTCGGTTCCGCTCACACCGTAGATATCCGCAACGAAGTTGAGATACTGAATCCCGGTCAGATGTTCGTAAAGATCGGGATTGTCCGGAATATATGCCATCTCCTTCTTGCAGCCGATCGGATCGTCTGTGATGCTCCGCCCGTTAATACGAATGTTTCCGCTGTCAAATGACAGAATTCCCGCGACGGCACGCAGCGTCGTTGTTTTTCCCGCTCCATTGTGTCCGATGAATCCATAAATATCGCCGGGGCATACGTGTATGGACAGATCGTCCACCGCTTTGACGTTTCCACCGTACGATTTGACCAGATGTTCGATCGTGAGCATGTTGTTCTCCTTGCGTTGTTGCCGCACCGCGAAAAAACTTTCGCTCAATGGCATTTTTCGTCATTATAGCACACAAAGCATCGGAATTAACGAACATTCTTGTGCTGTTGCTTGCCGCCGCGCAGAATTGACAGAACATGCAGCATTGCATAAAATGAGTGCAGACAGAGATTGAATGAAATGATCGGAGAAGAACGTTTTATTATGAAAGACGGATTTATCAAGGTTGCGGCTGGAACGCCTTCCATACAGGTCGCCAACTGCGAATACAATGCGGATGCGATCATCACTGTGATTCAGCGCGCAAATGCGGAAGGCGTAAAGGTGCTTGTCCTGCCTGAGCTTACCATTGCGGGCTACACCTGCGGCGACTTGATCCTGAGCTCCGCGCTTACGGACGCCGCACTGCGTGCGCTGGAGCGCGTCACCGCCGCCACAAAAGACAGCGACATGCTCGTCGCCGTCGGCGTACCGATTGTATTCGGTCATCTTTTGTATAACTGTGCGGCAATGCTGCAAAACGGCTGCGTGCTGGGCGTCGTCCCCAAAACACACCTCACCAACTACAGCGAATTTTATGAAAAGCGCACCTATACGCCCGCCATGGAAACCATGGAGACGCTTGATCTGTTCGGGCAAACGGTTCCGTTCGGCACAAAGATGATCTTCTGCTGCAAAGAGATGCCAAAGCTGGCCGTCGGCATTGAGATCTGCGAAGACCTCTGGGCTGCCGAGCCGCCGTCCACGCGGCTTGCAGACTGTGGCGCAAGCATCATCTGCAACCTCAGCGCCAGCGACGAAGCCGTTAACAAGAGCGCATACCGTCGCATGCTGGTGCAGTCGCAAAGCGCGCGCACCAACTCCGCATACGTCTTCTGCAGCGCCGGAGACGGCGAAAGCACGACCGACGTGGTCTTTTCCGGACACGATATGGTCTGCGAAAACGGTGTGTTCCTTGCGGAAGCAAAGCCGTTTGCGAGCGGGTATTGCTCCAGCGAAGTGGACATCGAGTTTCTCTCACGCGAGCGACGCCGCTTTGCAAGGAAGCTCTTCTCCAACGAAGGCATCCTGCGCGTTCCGTTTTCCATGAAGATTGAAAAAACCGAACTTACACGCACCGTCTGGAAAACGCCGTTCGTTCCGGACGACGCCGCACTCTGCACGGAACGCTTTGAGCAGGTGCTTGCCATACAGAGCAACGGCCTGCGGCAGCGTGTGAAGCATATCAATGCAAAACGACTTATCCTCGGCATCTCCGGCGGTGTGGATTCCACGCTCGCGCTGATCATCTGCAAACGTTCGCTTGAATTGCTTGACCGCCCGGCGAGCGATATCCTCGCTGTAACCATGCCGTGTTTCGGAACGTCCAACCGGACGCGCGGCAACGCGGAAATCCTTTGCGAAGCGCTCGGCGTACCTTTAACAACCATCAACATCGGCGACAGCGTCAATCAACACCTTTCCGATATCGGACACTCCGGCAGCGCTCTCGACGCGGCCTATGAAAACGCGCAGGCACGCGAACGCACGCAGGTACTCATGGATCTTGCGAATATGCACGGCGGCATGGTCATCGGCACCGGCGATTTAAGCGAGCTTGCGCTGGGTTTTGCAACCTACAACGGCGACCATATGTCCATGTACGGCGTGAATGCGGACGTACCGAAAACCGCGATCCGCGCTATCCTCCGTTACATCGCCGATCAGTCCGAGCCTATACTGCGCGACGTTTTGATCGACATCGTCGCAACGCCGGTCAGTCCGGAACTTTTGCCCACCAAGGACGGCGAGATTTCGCAGGTGACCGAGGATTTGATTGGACCTTACGAGCTGCACGATTTCTTCCTCTATCATCTGCTGCGCCGCGGTGCAACCAAGGATAAAATTCTCCGCCTTGCATGCTATGCGTTCGGTGGAGATTACAGCGAGGATACAATCTCCCGCTGGTACGCCCTGTTCATCCGCCGCTTCTTCTCACAGCAGTTCAAGCGCTCCTGCCTGCCGGACGGCCCGCGCATCGGCAATGTTGCGCTCTCTCCTCGCGGAGATTGGCGTATGCCGAGCGACGCGCAGCCGCACGCATTCAGTTAAACAGTTGTTTCAAAACCGTCCAATTACGGGCGGTTTTATTTTGCTTTTCGATTCATGATATAATTTGATATAGCACGTTTATAATTACAATAATACAATTTACGTCTTTACAAACCATCGTCCGTTTTGAAGGAGAATGCATATGAGCGATTGGAGATCACTGCTGAATGCCGACCCGACAGGCTGGCTGCTGGAAGAAGAAAACCCGTCCGTGCGTTATTTCACGCTTCTAGACATTCTTGACCGGGCACAGGACGATGACGACGTGCTTTCGGCAAAGCGCAGTATAATGGAAACCGGTATGGTTCCCGCTGTTTTGAAAGCGCAAAGCAACCCTGACTATAAAAACGATTATCCAAAATTTTATACGAGTAAGTATAAGGGACTGGTTTGGTCGCTGATCGTGCTTGCGGAACTTGGCGCAGAAGCGACGCCCGAAATAAAGGCGCAATGCGAATATCTGCTCAACGCTTCGCAGGAGACAACCGACGGTGGATTTGCCATGCACACAGCCGCAAAGACGGGCGGCGGCAGAATCAGCGAGGTAATCCCCTGCCTGAGTGGCAACATGGTTTGGAGTCTGATTCGCTTTGGCTATCTGGATGATCCGCGCCTGCAAAAAGGCATTGACTGGATCACGACTTATATGCGCTTTAACGACGGCGTGGAAACAGATCCGCAAGCCGCGCCATACGACCGATACGAAGTCTGCTGGGGCAAACACACCTGCCATATGGGCATCGTAAAAGCGCTCAAGGCGCTGAGCGCCATACCGCAGGACCGGCGAACCGATGCTGTAAACGACACAATTGAAAAAGCCGTCGAATTTATTCTGATACACCATATTTACAAGCGCAGCCATGACCTTAGCCGCGTTTCAAAACCCGGCTGGCTAAAATTCAGCTTTCCGTTGATGTATCAAACCGACGCGCTTGAAATTCTGGATATTTTAACCGCTCTCGACGTTAAGGACAAGCGAATGGATGACGCGCTGAACCGCGTCGTATCCAAGCAGAACGATATTGGCCGATGGAACATGGAAAACGTGCAAAATACAAGTCGCCTGCTGATTCCGGCCGAACAAAAAGGCGAGCCAAGCAAGTGGCTCACCCTTCGCGCAATGCGAATAATAAAACGGCATTACGGCAATATAAGTTCCTGAGCTTTTTCACGAACTAGCCCATCAAAAGATATAACAGCGCAACGACAACGCCAAGCCCGAAGAGCAGCAGTTCGTAAGCAAGCATCTGCCGGATTGGGTTGACGCGAAAATATTTTTTCGAATACAGCGCAAAGTGGTCGTCCTGACCAAAGTGCGTACGTTTTGTCGTGCCAAAATTCAACACATATTCACACGCGGCAACAAACCACTCCGGAAGCGAGTATAACAACCGCAAAATCAGTGTACCCAGAAGTATGAGAAACCGGAATACGGGTCGATATACATGCTTTTCAAGCGTAACCGTGTGGGTCAACTCGTGGAAAAATCCTTGACGGTTCGTCATCAACCACCAACCGATTGCAACATAAATGGCCGCACCGATGATAGCCGAAACCATTGCGTTTTTCAGCAATTCAGGTGTAAAGAACGTCATGGCAACCGCGTTGCCGCCAAGCCCGGCAATCATGTGATTCAGAATTTGCACGGCTGCTTTCTTTGGTGCAAAACCGATCAGGATAAGCGGTATTAAAGGCAGTGCGACAGCCGAAAGCGACTGCTTGCTGCAGCATACGCGCGGCGTGTCCTCTTCAATCGGCGGATCGATAAACAGCCAAAGGAACAATTTCATCATATTTGCAAACGTAAACGCGCCGACGCCGATGATCAGCCATCTGGTCAGCGGCAGTATTTTTGCAAACCCGCCGCTTATCATCGTCATCCCTTCGGCAACGCCTTGATGCAGCATGCTGATTGAAAGATACCCCGCCGATAACGGGATTCCACTGACCGTCAGCGCGCCGAGAACGAAACAAACACCCAGCGCAATGTTTCCCCGACCCGATCCACGGAGCTTGTTGAGTGTTGCGTCCCCGCGCACATGCAGGAAAATCCCCCCCGCAAGAAGAAGCACACTCATGCCAAACGTAAGATTGACAATATGCATCAGCGCGCCGCCTGTCGCAAAGGAAACCGATCCCTGTGCAACGGCAACCGACAAACTCACCACGATCATGCCGATTTGCGACAGTGCGATGTAGGACAGCACCCGCAGTAAGTTTGACGAAACCAGCGAGAACACCGCGCCAAGAAGCAGGGTCGCCGTGCCAATTACGAACAGCACCACCGCAAACGCTACGCTGCCGGAAAACAGACTTGTGGAAAGCATGACGATTCCAAACAGCCCCGCGACGCACACAACGCCGCAAAGCAGCGGCAGAACCGACGCAGGTACCTTTGTGTATACCTTCGGCATCCAAACATGCAGGGGATAAAGCCCCGCAAGCACCGCGTAACCAAGCAAAATGCAAATCCCGTCCGCAAACATACGCGCGCTGAGGTTGGCGGAAGCGATTCGAAGCACCGCAACCGACAGCGAGCCGAGTTGCGCATACAAATCGATCAGGCCATAGATCATGACCGCACTGCCGATTAAAATAAACGTCAAAAACAGATTCGCCGTGTCCTTCGCCTTCTGCGTCTCCGGGTGGAACAGCATGGCGCAGACGCTGAGCGCAAAAACGATAAACAACATGCCCGCCGTCAGCAAATCTCTGGAAAGAAACATACCGTTTGCACAGCCCAGCATGATCAGGAATATCGCCTGATAACGACCCTGCCGTGGTTCGCCTGCAATTGACGTTCGCGTTGCAATGGACGAAAAGAAGAAAACGCCGCAGCAAGCCGTTGCCAGCACGCCGTGCATCCCTTCGGAAGTGAACGAAACCTTGTATATCCCATCCGCCAGCAGCGTGATCGTTGCCGGAAAAGCGGCGATAATTGCAGCAGCCGCCATGCAAACAAGCGTAATCGCGCCGACAATCATATACCGTGTGCTTTCGCGGCGATTCCAGAGCCCGGCAGCCGGCGCGGCAAGAATCGGCAAAAAGATCAACACAAAGATCAGGATGGTACTTGTCATCATGCAGCACCTCCAATCAGCCATTTTGCAAGCGTTGTATGAATCGTACCCGAAAATAGCCCCAGCAGTATCATCATAACGGTGACCAGCAGGATCGCAATGGTCATGCTGCGCGTCTCGGTGCGCTTGCGCGACGAAACCTGTGGATTGCCCAGCGGGAAAAACGCACGGGTAATAATACCGAGCGTGTAGAGCGCGGTCAATACCGTTGAAACCAACAGCGCGGCAACGGAAACATACCCCCAGCCGGTTGCAAGCTCAATTGCGGCTTCACCGATCCCCCATTTTGAAAAGAAAATTGGAAGCGGCGGCATACCGACCAGCGCCAGCGACGCAACACTGAAGCAGGCAAACGTGACCGGCATGCGGCGACCGATGCCTTCAATTTCATCAAGGTACTCCTTGTGTTCCTTTTCAAGTACGGCGCCGATGCAGAAAAACAGCGCAATCTTTACAAACGCATGGCTGATGATATGCTGCGCACTGGCCATCAGTCCGGTCGCGCTCATCATCGTTACCCCAAGCAGGATGTAGGATAGATTGCTTACGGTCGAATATGCAAACCGGCGTTTGAGATGGTTGGAACGAAGCGCGCGCGCGGAGCCGTAGACGATGGTAAACAGCGCCGCCGCCATTGGGATATATTGTGCGAACGTCCCGCGTAACAGGTCCGTTCCAAACGTGTAATACGTCAATCGTATGCATGCAAACGCGCCGGCTTTGACCACCGCGACAGCATGCAGCAGCGCCGTTACCGGCGTCGGCGCAACGGACGCCGTCGGCAGCCAGCCGCTTACCGGCATAATCGCGGCCTTTACGCCAAACCCGAAGAACGCAAGCGTAAATACCGTGCGAAGCAGTTGTTCGTGACCGGCAATCAACGTCTCATGCAGTACACCTTCGAGCGTGAACGCCGCGTTTGCGCCGCCGAAGTTGGCCGTAAACACGACGGCGATAAACCCAAGCGATGCACCACCGATTGAATAGATCATATACCGCTTCCCCGCATACCTTGCCCGGTCGTCCATCTTATGCATGACCAGCGGCAGCGTTGCAAACGTCAGCAGTTCGTAAAACAGGTACATCGTAATAAGATTTCCGGCAAAGGCAATACCGACAGCCGCACCATAGGAAAGCACGAAGAACGAGAAGAATCGCTGCTTTTTGTGGTCTTCCTTCATGTAATCAAACGCATACAGCGTTGTGATCGGCCAGAGAATTGCAACAATGCAGCCGAACACGCGCGACATGCCGTCAACATTCAGTCCGATGGTTAAAAGCCCTGTTATATGTGCAAGATTCCACATCTTACCACTATAAAGCGCGCATAATGCAAGCACCATTGCACTCGTAGCCAGCACAACGGTATAGGTCAGCGCCTTGAGCGCACACGTGCTGCGAAAACGTCGCAACACAAACAGCGGTGCGCTGAGAAGCGGAAGTAAAACGGCGGCCAGCATGAAAATTTTCATCATGATATACCTCCGCTGACCGTCTCAAAGAGTTGTTCACCCAAGCCGCTGAATACACCCGGAAATACGCCGAGTACGACCACTGCGGCAGACAGGATTAAAACCGGGACCAACACGCACCAGCCGATCACACGCGGCCCTTTTACGCAGGCAAAGAAATCCTTCCCAGGGAAAAACGCATTTGCAGCAATAGGTAAAAATGCACCGGCGGACAAAAGCGCAGAGAGCAGCATGACGGCGACGCATAGACTCCCGAGCATACCGCCAAACGCAAATGCACCACGACTAAGCTCCCAAAGTGCAGCGAATCCGCCAAGCGGCGGCAGGCCTATGATGGAAAGCGACAATAACGTAAAGCACCCCATCGTCAGCGGCATGTCGCGGCCGACGCCCTTGTAATCCGAAACGCGCAAAAAGCCCGTTTGTTCCTGTACCGCCCCGGCGCTGAAAAACAGACCGGATTTTGCGCACGCATGGAAAAACACCTGCAGAACGCCGCCGATAAAGCCGAGCTCGGTAAATGTTAAAAACCCGATTAACGCATAAGAAAGTTGTGAAATACTCGAATACGCCAGCCGCTTTTTGAGCACAGGTTCCTTGTAGGCTAGCATTGCGCCAATCAGCGCAGTCAGGCACGCAAGCGCAATGGAGACTGTTTGCGCCCAGCCGCCGGAAAGCAGCAAAATACCAAACACCTGATAGGACACCCGAACGATACCGAGCACGCCCATGACCGCGACCACGCCGGAGAGCAGCGCGCCGACCGAAACCGGTGCTTCGTTGCTTGCCGGAACCATCCAGGCCGAAAGCGGATACAAACCTGCCTTGCAGCCAAAACCAAGCACGAGCAGCAGGAACGCAAGCTGGTTATGCGGCTCGCTTAAAGCCACGCCGCCCGCGGTAAACGCTTCAATCGACTCCATCCCGGCGAGCTTCATGCCGCCGAGCACAAGCGCCGTACCCGTAAAAGAAAAGCCGATATAAATCAACGCCGCCCGTCGTGCGCGCTCCGTGCCTTCATGCAGTACAAGCGGGAACGACAGCAGCGATACGATCTCGAAAAACATGTAAAACGTCAAAAGGTTTGCCGAAGCATACACAGCATTCAGCGCACCCAGCGTCAGAAAGAAAAAGCCGAAGAGCCGTGCGCGCTTCGAGTCGTTTTGATCGGTATCCATAAGGAAAACGAATGTCAGTAAAAACAACACGGGTACAAGTACCATCAGCATCCGCGGCAGGCTGTCCAGTTCCAGCGAAAACAGAAATGTGCCGACATACACCGAAACGCCGCCATGCGCAAATAAAACCGCGGCAATGTTGATCAAAAGCGAAACAACGCCGCTGGCAAGCGCGAGCGTGACGACGCGTCGACCGCGCCGCGATAGGACGAACACGCCGAAAACAAGAGGAAACAGGATGGAAAGCAGCAGTAGTATCATCTGTTGTAACTCCTACGACCAGAGCGACAGCCCGTTTTGAATGACGCCGATCACGCCAATGCAGCCGACCCCTAAAAACACGACCAGCGCGCCAAGTACGGCGCCGGACACGCCAAACATCCAGTCCGGTTCGTGCTTTTTGCGCTGCATAAATCCGGACGGCGTCCATATGGCAATGACGGCAGGCACATAGTACAGTGCGTTTAACACCGTGCTGAGCGCCAGTGCAATCAACGCAATCCACATCCGATTCGGATTCAACAGCGAAGCGCTGGCAAGACTGAATTTGACCACGAATCCCGCCAGAAGAGGTATGCCGACCATGGACAGCGCCCCAAGTGTGAACAACACGCCGGCGAGCGGATCACTCCGCGCCGCGCCGCGCAGCCGATACAGGCTCTTCTCGTGCCCCTGCACGCGTATTAATCTGCCCGCGCTGATAAACAGCAGCGGTTTTGTCGCCGCATGCACCAGTATTTGATAAAACGCCGCGGCAACACCAAGGTTTGTGCCGAGGCCAAGGCCCATGAATACGTAACCAATCTGCGCCACGGACGAATACGCCAGCATGCGCTTGATGTGCTCCTCGCCAATGGCTCGCCATGAACCGACGAGCATTCCCGCGATGCCGAAGACGAACATGATGTTCGTAACCTTCAGCGAGCGAATGAGCGCAATTGTGAAAACCTCATAAAACAGCTTGACCAGCAAAATGATGTAACCTTTGAGCACCAGCCCGGACAGCACCGCGCTCGACGACGTGGTTGCGCCGCCATGCGCAAACGGCAGCCAGGCATAAAACGGGAACAGTGCGCACTTGATTGCAACGCCGATGAACAACAATCCTGCAACGATGGTCAGCGGCTCGGTATACGTCCCCGTTGCAACCAGTTCGGCAATCTTTTCGCCAAGCTGTGGAATCAATAAGTGTCCTGTGATGCAATAGAGCATGACCACGCCGATCAAAAACAGGCCGGAGCCAAGCAGACTGATTACCAGATAACGGATGGTCGCGACGATAGTCTTTGCCGTGTCGCGCGCCATTACAATGGAGCAAGCCGCAAGTGTGCTGATTTCGATAAACACATATGCCGTAAAGATATCGTTGGTGTAGGTCATCACCAGCATCGCCGCCTGCAGTTCGCACATCATCAGATAAAACAGGCTTTGCTTGGGTTCCAAAATGTCCGCCGCGGCATCTTTTCGACCGCCCAGCAACGCAAGCGCTTCGATGAGCGAAAACATCAGCGCGAGCAGTGCCTCCAGCGGTCCGGCGGCGATCTCATTGCCCCAGGGAGCGGGATAATGCCCCATTTTGTAGGTGAAGCGCTCTGCATTTGCAGAAAGTTTTACCAGCAAAATCGCGCTGAATACCGCGACAAGCAAGCTCACGCCCACAGCAAGGTAAAATCCTTTTTTCCCTTTTCGGAACAGCGGCATGAGAATACCCGCGATCATCAATAAAAAGATACTGAAAAACGGGATGTTTTGATACCATGGCAGCATGCCGCCCGCGGTGGCTGTCTCTGAAAATAAAAGCACAGAACCAATTGAAAGCGAAAAATGCATCATTCCGCCTCCTTTTTCGCCAGCGTCATGATCTCGTCGAACTCCACAGTGTGATATTTTTTGTACAGCCTCAATATGAGCGCGAGGAAGAACGCGGAGACGCTGACGGACACCACGATACCGGTGAGCACGAGCCCGCTCGGAATCGGGTTGATATAGCTTGTCGCCGATAGATCGTTGTTGACGATGATCGGCGCAATTCGTCCTTCAATATAACCCTGCGCCGCAAGGAACAAAAACACGGACGAATCCATAACGTTGAACGCCATGACCTTGCGCAGCAGATTCTTTTGCAATAGCAGGTTGATAAAACCGATGCCGAACAGAATCATTGCAGCGGTTTCGTAACGATATGCGATTACTGTATGCAAAAATTCTCTCATCACAACTCGCCTCTGCTAATCAATGCGTAAAATCCATACATAGTGCACGCAACCACAAACCCGACGCAGATATCCAGAATCAATATCAGCCCTGCACTCAAAATTGCGCCCGGTGTGCCAAGCGGAATGTAGGATTCCAATCCGTTTGCACCGGTGAAAAACGAATATGCCTTGCTAAGCGCATAACAAAGCAGGGCAATCGTAGTAATCGTTCGGAACGTGCGCATATTGAAAAAGAGTTTGACGTGCGCCGCGCCGTAACTGGCGGCAAACAGAATCAATCCGCCACCCATGATGGCCCCGCCGGAAAAGCCCCCGCCGGGCGAAAGGTGTCCGTTTAGCACAACGTACATGCCGAATAGCAAAATACATGGTACGATAAGAAACGCAATGCGTTTTAGTATGATGTCTTCGTTGACTTTTTCAATTTCACGTTCGTGTTTTTCCTGCACGTCCTCTTCTACAACGATGTTGTTGTGATCGCGCAGCAAAAGCACGATGACGCTGCAAACGGCAATGAACAGCACACTGCTTTCGCCAAACGTGTCGAACGCGCGGTAATCAAGAATCATGCCCGCAACGGTATTGACGGCGCCTGTTTCAGAAAGGCCTTCTTCGATATAGCGCTGGGCAACTTCGTTGCTGGCAGGATTATTTGCCGAGCCGAACAGCGGCAGATGGAAAACCGTGTACAACAGCACGCCGACAAGGCAGATTGCAACCAGCCCCGCGCTGACGTGATACAGGTGGATAAAACGGTTGATGCGCACGTCTTCCGGCAGAGGCTCCACCTGCACATGCTTTTTGTGGCGCAGCGAACGCACATGCCGCTCACGCATCGGCATCTCTTCACCGTCAATCCAGTCTTTCAATTTTGCGAGAAATTTCTTCTCCATAAACGCGGTTCGTCCTTCGTTTTCTTCGTTGGAAGCGAAAGCAAATCACTTCTGTTCTTATTCGTCTTTCGTTCCCTTCAGGGCATGGATCTTTTTCAGTGTTACAAAGAAAAGAATACTCGTGACGCCTGCGCCGACGGCGGCTTCCGTAATTGCAAGGTCCGGGCTTTGCAGCATGGCCCAGATAACGGTCATAACAAGGCTGTAAGCCATGTAAATGATGGCGACCATCAAAAGGCGCTTCTGCGTGAGCGCAAAGATTGCACAAAGAATCAGGGAAAGTAACAATAGACACTCAAACACGACGCTCAAACGGGATCACCTCGCATTCATCTTCTATATGTGCGTGCGTCAAAACTTCCGCACGTGCAATCATGTGTGTCATCACTGGGCTTGCAAGCCACATGAACACCACGATCAAAACCATCTTTGCCGACTGCCATGTAAAGCCAAGCAGCACGATCAATCCCGCAAGCGACAGCAGCAGCCCAAGCGTATCGCAAAGCGCAGTCGCATGCATGCGGTTGAGCACATAGTGAAAGCGGAATGTTCCGACGACTGCAATACAGGCAACGAAAATACCCAGCGTTAGGAGTACGAGTCCGATGATTGTCTGTATCATTGTACGCTCTCCTCCTTGCCCGCTTTTTCAGCCGCTTCACGTTCGGCGGCTTCCGCCCGTTCGCGTTCTTCCTGGCCGCGCCGTCGGACGATGACAAGCCGCGTTAACACGACGATCGCGATAAAGCTCAGCATCGCATACAAAATGGCAATATCAACCAAAAAAGCCTGCTGAAAATAGACCGAAAGGATGCACATGATAATGATCGTCATCGTTCCAACAAGGTTTACGCCAACGATACGATCGGTAAAGCGCGACCCGCGAATGGCGCGCACGATGCTTAGTAGAATCAGTGCCGCCAAAACGATACACGCGCCGAGCAGATATGTGTTCACGAAAACGCTGTTCGTCATTCCCCGCATCCCTCCCGTTCGGTGCACCTGTGGTCGATGCGTTCCAGCGTTTTAACCATGTCGCTTGTTTCAATCCCGTCCGAAAACGAAGAGTCGAGCGAATGAACATGCAACACACGCCCGCGCAGACCGACCGTAATCGTGCCCGGCGTAAGCGTAATAGAATTGGCTAGCAGCACGCGGATGCCTTCGCGCTCGATATCCGGTTCAAAATAAAACATCTTCGGTTTCACTTCGCGATTCGGGTGCAGCACAAGGACGATCACATGCCAGGAGCTCTTTGCGATTTCGCCGACCAATCGGAACAGGTACCCAATGTAATGGTATATTTCCCATTTGCCAAGCAAAACGTCGCGAAATTTCTCGCCGGACATCCGCCGGGTCAAAAGCACCAGAAGGAACGACACGACAGCGCCGATGATCAGAATTTCAAGCGTGATCCGGCCGTTGAAAACGATCCACAAAAACATGAATAACGCGAACATGGCCGACTCCTTTCCCAAAACGAACAATAAAAAAGTTTATTACTTGTCTATAATAAATGCCTGAATAATTTTCCGATACTCCTGCGACCTCAATGCCACTATCCTTTTATTATATACGATTTCTGCTGCTAAATTGAAGAACTTTTTTCAATAGCCGCCCGGAAGCTGAAACAGCCGAATGAGCAGCGGTCCGGGTTCGCCGAAAAAACCGGTCGCCCGGCATTCGTTACCAAAAAGCAGTTTGCTTGCCAATGTCTTGATTGCTTGGGTTATGAGAGCGCTTTTTTTACGCGCCAAAGTTCGCTTTCGTTCAAACGGACGGTAACATGCGTGCCATCCGCTTCATGCGTTTCACTCAGCACGGTACCCGTTTGGCGGATCAGCCGCATCGCGTCATATTTTTCGTATGGCACGACAACGTCGATCTCCACCTGAGTCTTGCTGAGTGCGTCGGCAATGACGGTTTTCAGCTCGTCAACGCCCGTTGCATTCAGCGCGCTGATGCCAATGCCGCCGGAGCGTGGTTTTGCCTCGGGCTTATCGATTTTGTTATAAACCTCGATGCGCGGCGTGTCAAGTGCGCCAAGTGAACCAAGCACATCCTCAACGACATGCATCTGCACCTCGTAATAGTCGCTCGAACAGTCGACCACATGCAGGATTAAGTCCGCTTCGCAAACCTCGTCCAGCGTGGATTGAAACGCGTTGACAAGATCGTGCGGGAGTTTATTGATAAACCCGACCGTATCGGAAAGCAAACACTCCGTACCGTTCGGCAGTGTGATTTTACGCACGATCGGATCGAGCGTTGCAAAGAGTTTATCCTCGGCCAATGCGTCGCTGCCGGAGAGCAGGTTTAGCAAGGTTGATTTGCCCGCATTGGTATAACCGACCAGCGCAACCACGGGGATCGGGTTTGTGGAACGGCGCGAACGGCGCAGTCCGCGCTGTTTTTCAATTTCACCAAGTTCCTGTTCCAGCTCAAAAACGCGCCTGCGGATACGGCGACGATCGATCTCCAGCTTTTTTTCACCGGGTCCGCGCATGCCGACGCCGGAGGAACCCTGTCTGGACAGAACACGTCCCATGCCGAGTAGTCGCGGCAGGCGATATTTCAATTGCGCAAGTTCGACCTGAAGTTTACCTTCCCGGGATTGTGCGCGTTGGGCAAAGATGTCCAAAATCAACATTGTGCGATCTATGATCGGCAAGCCGAGTATGCGCTCCAGATTGCGCAGCTGTATTGCGCTGAGTTCGTCGTCAAACACAAAGATGTCCGCTTCGCAGGCGGACGCCGTCAGCGCAAGTTCTTCCGCTTTTCCGGAACCAATATAAGTGGAAGCGTCCACCGCGCGCCTGCGCTGCTGTTCCTTTGCAACAACCTTGATTCCCGCCGTTTCACAAAGTTCCGCCAGCTCG
Organism: Christensenellaceae bacterium; assembly: GCA_963665515.1. Classification (GTDB taxonomy): domain Bacteria; phylum Bacillota; class Clostridia; order Christensenellales; family CAG-138; genus UBA7703. The sequence goes on along the minus strand of OY762278.1, from coordinate 2,055,540 downwards.
GAGAGCGTGTCATATCCGTCCGTTGATTCGATGCCCGCCAGAACTGCGCGGTCCGGCTTAATCTCAACAATATTGTATGTATCGGTTAACAGTCGCTTGTCCGCTTCCAGTATCGCGTCCATCAGCTGCTTTTGCGGCAGATGATGTGCACGCATCGGCCCGAACCAGACCGGTATGCGTTCCTCATCTTCCATGTCGCCGATAAACGCGGCATAAACACTGCTCGCCCGACCGTCTTTTACGCCGATGGCGCACATGGCGTCCAGCCGAAGCGCGTTGAGCGAACCAAGGTCAACGTCCGAAAGATAGCCGGTTTCGTTCGGGTGTGTGTGGATGCAGCGCACGCCGCTGAGGCGGTCGATGTTGCGCACAAGCCGCATCTCCTCCATATGCACGGAGTGATCGTCGCCAACGCGAACATCCTCAATCGAACCCGCGCGGGATACATAAACAAGTACTTCCCTATTGATCAGCGAGGTGAAATACACAAGACGGTCGCAGACTTCATTCGACAGAAATTCGTCCGCAGACATCGATAAATCATATAAGCCGAGCATTTCGGTCAGAACGACATCCCGAATGCCCGACGTATTGCCATGAATTTCTTTTTTCATTCTTCTTTTTACAGTTCCTGTTCTTATTCATTCGTCCTGCGCAATAGACTGGTTCTGTGGAATATTGCGAGATGTTGCCTTTTCTTCACAATTCCCTTTTTCCCAATCATTCGGCGCATATTTGAACCGTAACAATCATATCATTCAATTTTGGTATTGACAATCAAATCTGAATTTGTTATATTGTTAACCGCTTAATTGTTAAGCGGTTAACTCAATTTTAAAGGAGGAATCATATTGCTGCCGGATCAAATCGGAAAACGCATGATTTTTCTGCACATGCTCCGCAGGAAGTACACGCATAACCATTGTCACCACCATTGTTTAGACAGCACACTTCAGCCCGGACAATATCCCCTGCTGAATTACCTTGTTGCCAACCCCGGAACTACACAACAGGACATGGCGGCGGCTATGCATGTTTCCCCGGCGTCTGTTGCGCAGTCTACAAAGCGCCTGCAAAAGGCGGGCTTGCTGGAAAAGCGTGCCGATCCAGAGAATCTTCGCTGTAACCGTCTGCACGTGACCGACGCAGGACTGAAAATCGTCAGTTCGTTTCAAAAGGTGTTTTCCAGCGTTGATAAGCAGATGCTCAAAGGATTCAGCGATGATGAGCTGGACCTCATCAAGAGCATGCTGGACCGGATGGCCGCCAATCTTTCGGAAGACGGCGATTCCGCATTTAACTGGTTTGAGGAGGATATGAAACTGCATGATAAAAAAACTTTCTAAGTTTGTCGGCAAGTATAAAACATATGCCATCCTTGCACCGATTCTCGTATTGTTCGAGGTGGTGCTGGAGGTTTTTATACCGTTACTGATGGGGCGCATCGTTGACATCGGCATTCCGAACAACGATTACGCCTACATTTTTAAAACAGGCGGCCTGATGGTCGTCATGGCCATTGGCGCACTGTTCTTCGGCGCGCTTTGCGCGCGATATTCGGTTGTCGCTTCAAACGGCCTTGCAAAGAATTTGCGTAAGGGACTGTTTGAACAGATTGAATCGTTCTCGTTTAAAAACACCGACCGGTTCACAACGCCGTCGCTGATCACCCGTCTGACCAATGACATCACGAACATTCAAAACGCATTCATGATGGTCATCCGCATGCTTGCTCGTGCACCGTTCATGCTCATTATGGCGACGCTTATGGCGCTGCGCATCAGCACACGGTTGTCACTTGTCATTTTATGCGCAATTCCCCTGCTTGCACTGGTCATGTTCTTTTTAACCAAGGCTGCGTTCCCACGCTTTGAAGCGATGCTGAAGAAATACGACAGCATGAACGCACGCACGCAGGAAAACCTTGTTGCAATTCGCGTTGTCAAGGCGTTTGTTCGCGGCGATTATGAGTCCGTCAAATTCAAGGATGCCGCAGCCGCGCTGAAAAATGCGCAGAAAAAAGCGGAAAAAGTGTTAGTTTTCGCAATGCCAGTCATGCAGCTGACCATGTACGCATGTATTCTGCTTGTGCTCTGGGTCGGTGGAAACGACATCCTCGGCGGCAGATTGATGACCGGTGAATTGATGAGTTTCATCAGTTATATTACGCAGATTTTGATGTCGCTTATAATGATCATGATGGTGTTTGTCAACCTAGTACTCTCTAGTGCGTCCGCCAAGCGCATCATCGAGGTGCTCGAAGAGGTTCCCGCTATCAATGACAGCGAAGCAACCGACACACTTGCCGTGAAAGACGGCAGCATCGAGTTTAAGAACGTGTGTTTCAGCTATGCCGACGATCCGGAAAATCTTGCGCTTTCGCACATCGATCTTTCCATTCGTTCCGGAGAAACCGTCGGAATCATCGGTGGTTCCGGTTCGGCGAAATCCACGCTTGTCCAGTTGATTCCCCGGCTTTACGACATACTTTCCGGTGAAATTACAGTAGGCGGGCAGAATATTAAAAACTACCCCGTTGAATCACTGCGTGAAAGCATTGGTATGGTATTGCAAAAGAACGTGCTCTTTTCCGGCACCATCAAAGACAACCTGCGCTGGGGTAATCCGAACGCGACCGACGAGCAAATCGTCGCTGCGTGCGTCGCGGCTCAGGCGGACGGTTTCATCCGTTCTTTCCCGGACGGATATGAGACCGAGCTCGGTCAGGGCGGCGTAAATGTCTCCGGCGGGCAAAAACAGCGCCTGTGTATCGCGCGTGCGCTGGTGAAGGACCCGAAGATATTAATTCTGGACGACTCAACGTCTGCAGTCGACACGGCGACAGACGCCGCAATACGAAGTGCGTTTACTGAACAACACGGAAACACAACAACGCTTATCATCGCCCAACGCATCACGTCCGTTATGGATGCCGACCGCATCGTCGTTATGAACGACGGAAAGATCGACGGCGTCGGAACGCACGAAGAGCTGCTTGATTCCAACGAAATTTATCGTGAAGTCTATACTTCACAGCAGAAAGGGGTGGCGTAACATGCCCGGACCAATGGGTGGCCCGCACGGACGCGGCGCATCTCAAAAACCAAAGAACGTCGGTAAAACGTTCGGCAGGCTGTTAGGCTACTTAAAGCGTTACCCGATTCAGCTTATTATCATCGTCTTCGGCTTGCTTGCCTCGGCCGGTGCCGGCGTTGCCGGAACCTATATGCTCAAGCCGATCATCAACAACATCAGCGAAATGCTTAAAGGGCAATCAACCGACCTTACGCAGTTTATCTCGTATTTGGTGGTTCTTGGAGCCGTCTATCTTATCGGCGCATTGCTAAACTATATTGCAAACCGTTTGATCGTTAATGTGTCTACATCGGTGCTGGAAGAAGTTCGCGTCGATATGTTTACAAAGCTTGAAAAGCTACCGCTGAAATACTTTGATTCTCAGACGCACGGCGAAATCATGAGCCGTTTCTCAAACGATACGGACGCGCTGCGCGACATGCTCCGACAAGGATTGCCGATGTTGATTACAAGCGGCATCACCGTCGTTGGCGTGCTGGTCATGATGTTTGTGCTCTCGCCGCTTCTGACGCTGCTTGTGCTCGCTGTATTCGTACTGATGCTGTTTATCGTTAAGGGACTCGGTGGAAAATCCGCGTTTTATTTCAGCAAGCGTCAAAAATCGCTGGCAACGGTCAACGGTTATATTGAAGAAATGATCGAAGGCCAGCGTGAGGTCAAGGTCTTCTGCCGTGAGGATTATGTTGCAGAAGAATTTGAAAAGAAAAATGAAGAGTTGCGGGAGTCTTCCACCTCCGCAATGACCTACGCCATGATCCTTATGCCGATTATGGGCAACCTGAGCTATGCGCTCTATGCCGCAGCGGCCGCCGCAGGTGCTGCGCTCGCCATCATCGGTCGTGCGGACATCGGTACGCTCGCTGCATTTTTGCAGTATACGCGCTCGTTCAGCCAGCCGCTGACGCAAGCTTCTCAGTTGTTCAACGGCTTCATCAGCGCGCTTGCCGGTGCGGAACGCATTTTTGCGCTCATCGACTCCGAGCCGGAAATCGACGAAGGCGACGTAACGCTTGTTAACGTTCAAAAAGGCGAAAACGGTGAACTCACCGAGGTCGAATGCTGCACAAACATGTGGGCATGGAAACGCCCGGTTGAAAACGGCTTCGAATATGTTGAGCTACGCGGCGACGTTCGCTTTGAAAACGTAACATTCAGCTACGACGGCAAGGTCGACGTGCTGAAAAACGTCAATCTGTTTGCCAAGCCGGGTCAAAAGATCGCGTTTGTCGGTTCGACCGGTGCCGGTAAAACGACCGTCACCAATCTGATCAACCGCTTCTACGACGTGCAGCAGGGTACGATTACCTACGACGGCATCGACGTGAAGCAAATCCGCAAGGACGATCTGCGCCGTTCATTGTCCATGGTTCTGCAGGATACGCATCTGTTCACTGGCACCGTGCGCGATAACATTCGCTACGGCCGGCTGGATGCGACGGACGAAGAGATTGAGCAGGCCGCCGTGCTGGCCAATGCGGACACGTTTATCCATCACCTGCCGCAGGGTTACGATACAGTGCTGACCGCCGATGGCGCAAACCTCTCGCAAGGCCAGCGCCAGTTGCTCGCCATTGCGCGTGCGGCTGTCGCCAACCCGCCGGTGCTGATTCTGGACGAGGCAACAAGCTCCATCGATACGCGCACCGAAGCGCTGATTGAAAAAGGTATGGATCACCTTATGAAAGGCCGAACGGTGTTCGTCATTGCGCACAGGCTGTCTACGGTCCGCAACAGCAACGCGATCCTCGTGCTTGAAAACGGTCAGATCATCGAACGCGGCGACCACGACAACCTGTTGGAGCAAAAGGGTAAGTACTACCAGCTCTACATGGGTATGTTCGAACTGTCGTAAAGTCAAACGCACTTTCCCCCGAATCAACAAAAAAGCCTTTCGCACGCAACCGAAATCCGGCTGCTGCGAGAGGCTTTTTTCATCGTCAAACGTGTATCGGCTTAACTGGCGTCCGCGACAAATTCGTCAAACGTATATATGCCATAGCTCTTTACCACAAATTGTGCTTCGCCGAGAAACCCTATGCTGAACTGCCACGTACACGCCGCATAGTCGTCCTGAACAAGTTCGGCTGCATTCAGGCTAAAATACGCCGCATTCTCTTCATACCCGTCCCTACACAATATTCCGTACATCATTCCTTCCGTATCGACCGCAAACACCACATAATACCAATTGCCGGGTTCAATCCGCAGGTCCGTATCAACAGGCTGGAAATAGTTTCCCTCAAGAAGGAATACAATTGGTTCGTTTTCTTCTCCGATGGTCAGTCCCATGCTCGATTCGGAAAACAGCATAAAACCAAAATCCTTTGCCGACGGTTTAAACTGAATATATATCGCCCGGTTTTCCGGAACACCGCCCTGTGTTTTTGTAAACGTCAAAAACGGATTCTCCCCTTCGTCCGCCGTGAACGATATGCCGTCGTTTGTCGTTTCCTTCGCAGTGTCGGTTGCAATGTTTTCGCCGCTGTTAGCGAGAAGCGATTCCGTGCTTTCTTCAAAGACCACTTGCGGCTCCGTAACAAGAGCAGAGAGCAATCGCTGCTGTGTCGTGTCCGTTTGGTTTTCGGGTTCAGCCGAGGTTTTCGTGTCGCCGCCGCAAGCACAAAGCAACGCCGCCGTAATAATTACCAGCATAACAAGAAAGGCGCTTTTCTTCATACGATTCTCCCCTGTAAAATCATTCTCAATGCCGTCAGAGCATATAACGGTTGTTCATGATCACAAATTGAGTGCGTTTTTTCCACCGCATAAGACATCTCAAAAAGCATATCACATCGTTTTTCACTTCACAAGGCACATGTGTTTTACGATTCACGATATCGAAAAAGAAGCTGTTTGCGTGACCGCAAACAGCTTCTTTCGGTTCAAGGGTTTCAATATCCTTCTTTATATCCTTCGTTACTTCCCGGAATCGGTCGTTTTATCGTTTTCGTCAAACTCAAACGCTGAGGACGGGAGGACACAACCGCCGTTACGGGAGCATGAAGCTCCGGACGCTCCGCCGCTCTTACGCTCCGCTTCTTTCGCCTTATCTGTATATTTGCGCATCTTGATAACGAGGAATACAATCAGCGCAATCGTTATGATAAGTGCAGTATACGAAATAATGTCGAATACCTTCGCACTCATAAACGAGAATGCGCCAAGTTCCTTTGTCATCACCCATTCGTAAACGCCAGCGGTCGTGTCGGTTGCCGCAACGGTTTCCTGATAGGTGTAAAACGTGCCTTTGAGAAGGGACGCGCCGCTGTTGATGACCATAGCGATACCGAGCCAGTTGTAGAGCTTTCGCATATAGTTTTTAAACTCTTCTTCTTTGCCCTCTTTAATGTTTTCAACGTTGTAGAGACGGCCTTTGCCCGTAACGCCCGCATACAGAACGTAGACGGAAATCGCAAGCAGCAGCATATCGAACAGCGAGAATGAATCGGTCATTGTAATATCTCCTTACAGTTTTTCGTTATTTTACGGTTATGATAGCTTTTTCAGCTTTGGACCGTTCGCCGTGTCCTCCACGGCATACCCCATATCTTTCAGCGCATCGCGAAGCTCGTCCGCGCGCTTAAAGTTCTTCGCCTTTCGCGCCTGTTGGCGCTCTTCGAGCATGTCGATCGCTTCCTGCGGGAAGGCTTCCTCTTTTTTGTGGCACAGCAGGCCAAGCACACCGGTCAATTCGTCAAAGAGTGCGCGCGTTGTGTCCAAGGCGCCCTGCCCGCGCGGCTGGCTGACAAATGTGTTGGCTGCGCGTGCAAGCTCAAAGAGCACACCCAGCGCATCCGCTGTGTTGAGGTCGTCGTCCATCGCGTTGCAAAAGCGCGTCTTAAAATCGTCCAGCGAGGCAAGGAACGCTTCGTCTTCATCGGAGCCATCACTGGCAATCGGCGCGTCCTTGATGCGTTCACGCGCTGTGCGGAGCCTCTCAAGGCCGCTCTCCGCCTGCTGAATCAGTTCCCTTGAGAAGTTGACCGGGTTTCTATACTGCACGCTCAGCATGAACATGCGTACCGCTTCCAGATCAAACTCCTTGGCAATGTCTCTCACGGTGAAAAAGTTACCGGCAGACTTGGACATCTTCTGATTGTCAACGTTGATGTAGCCATTGTGCATCCAGTAATGTGCAAACGGTTTGCCCGTCGCCGCCTCACTCTGCGCAATTTCGTTCTCATGGTGCGGAAAGATTAAATCCTGTCCGCCCGCGTGGATATCGAACGTTTGCCCCAGAATGGACATGCTCATCGCCGAGCACTCGATATGCCAGCCGGGCCTGCCTTTTCCCCAGGGTGAATCCCAACTGGGTTCACCTGGCTTTTCCGCCTTCCATAGTGCAAAATCCAACGGGTCGTGCTTATCATCTCCGGGATCGACGCGTGCACCGTTTTCAAGATCATCGATATTCTGCCCGGAGAGTTTGCCGTAGCCGTTGAAACTCCGAACCGAGAAATAAACGTCTCCGCCGGGTGTCACGTAGGCGTGTCCTTTTTCAACCAGCGTGCTGACAAGATCGATGATCTCCTGTATGTGTTCGGTCGCGCGCGGGTTCGCCGTCGCCCGGACAACTCCAAGCGCATCCGCGTCCTGATAGTATTCTTTTATAAAGCGTTCACCGAGTTCCTTGACTGTCGTATCCTCTTCATTTGCGCGGCAAATCATCTTGTCGTCGATATCCGTAAAATTCTGGACAAAGCGCACCTGATAGCCGCGATATTCGAGATAGCGGCGCAGTGTGTCGAACACGATAAACGGGCGCGCATTGCCGATATGGAAATAATTGTATACCGTCGGTCCGCAGGCGTACATGGAGATTTGCCCGGGTATGATCGGTACAAGTTCTTCCTTCTTGCGCGTCATCGTGTTATAGATTTGCATGGTTACCCCTCCACTGTTCTTATTACTATACTATAATCTTGCAAAAAATGTGTACATTTTTCGTCTTTTGTTCAATTAGCGTCCGAATCAGTATTATTTTGGTTCTCAAGCGCTTCCACACGCTTCAGCAGCGCTTCCAGCTGCTGTTCCACCGGGTCGGGCAGGTGCACCTGATCGAGATCGACGCCTTCTTCGCCACTCACATCGGTCATGTACTTCACGCAACGTTCGGTGTCCTTACACTCGCAGTCGTCGCTGCACTGGCCGACGTGGTCGCACGGGACTTTGCAGCCGTAGAGCCGCACAACGTGCCCCGGCACGCCGACGACCGTTGAAAACGGCGGGACATCCTTCAGCACGACGGCGCCAGCGCCAATCTTTGCATGCCGCCCGATATTGAGCGGACCGAGTACGCTTGCGCCGGCGGCAATGGTCACATGATCGCCGATGGTCGGATGGCGCTTGCCGACGTCCTTGCCGGTTCCGCCGAGTGTCGCGCCCTGATACAGCGTCACGTCGTCGCCTATGACCGCGGTTTCGCCGATGACGACACCAAGACCGTGGTCAATAAACAATCGCTTGCCGATGACCGCCGCGGGGTGGATGTCCACACCCGTGCGAAAACGGCACCATTCCGAAATGATACGCGCCAGCAGCTTCATGCCGTGCGTGTAGCAATAGTGCGCGCGCCTGTGCATGCGGACCGCCCGGAAACCGGGATAGCAGCACAGCACCTCAAATGCGCCCGTTGCGGCCGGGTCGCGGTCAAGCACCGCCTGAATATCGCTCCTCAGCGTTTTAAACATATTCGTCTCATCCTTTCGCGCAGAATATGGCCTGCGCACGTTCGCTTCCGTTCTCCATCAGCCGAGCGTTTTATGTAAACATTTGAAGCGCGTTTAGTTATCATGCCCCGGGCACTTCAATCGAGCCGCAAATACCAGCTAAAAAACAAAAAACACATCCCATCCATAAAGACGAAATGCGTTCGCGGTCCCACTTTACTTGGGGAAAAATGCAAGTTCTCCCCCGCTCAACGCCTTAACGCGGCGGTCACGTCCGCCGGTACTAAAAGACGCTCAATCACGCTTCTTTATCGGCGGCGGCTCTCGGGAGGCACTTCGGCGTACTGCTGCCCGGATCGGCTTTCAGCCGGTGACCGATCCTCTCTAATGGCAAGTGCAACTGCGCTTACTCTTTCCCGATCAACGCTTTTGCTATTAATACAAGTTTATGTATGCGTCGGTTGTTTGTCAAGCCTGTTTTCCACTTTTTAACAATCGTAACAACCGCGCCTTCGTTCATACCCCTTGTCAAATCCGGCAATCTGGGTGATAATAAGGTGTTTATTATTATCAGGAATGCTAAGGGGAGATTGGGTCTTATGAAAATGTCCGCATTGATCGGCGAGCGCTACAAGGAAAAACCCGCCGACTGCACGATTGAAAGTCACGCGCTGATGGTGCGCGGCGGTTACATCAAGCAGGTCAACACCGGCGTATACACACTGTTGCCGCCTGCGCGCCGCATCACGCAAAAAATCGAGCGCATCATCCGCGAGGAGATGGACCGTATCGACGGTCAGGAGGTACTCTTCCCCGTCGTTCTGCCGGCCGATCTCTGGAAGGAATCCGGTCGTTTTACCAGCGTTGGTAAAGAGCTTGTCCGTCTGAAAGACCGCATGGGCGCGGATATGGTGCTCGGCATGACGCATGAGGAGGCCGCCGTACATCTCGCGCGCGACGCAGCCAAGAGCTATGCCAAATATCCGTTTATGATCTACCAGATTCAAACCAAGTTCCGTGACGAACCGCGCGCTCGCGGCGGACTGATTCGCGTCCGTGAATTCACAATGAAGGACGCATATTCCTTCCATACTTCGCAGGAGGATCTGGAAGCGTATTACGATCGCTGTTACGAAGCGTATGAGCGTATTTTCAAACGCGCGGGTTGCAAAAACGTCATCGCCGTTCTGTCTGACTCCGGCATGATGGGCGGCAGCATTTCGCATGAATTCATGCTCCTCACCGATATCGGCGAGGATACGCTGGTCATCTGTGACAATTGCGACTTTAAAGCAAACCTCGAAGCCGCCGACAACATTGTCGATAATTCCGCGCTGTCCGCAATCGAGCCCCTTACGCTCGTGCCTACACCGGATATGGCGACCATTGAGGAAGTCGCGAGCTTTTTGAAAAAGCCGCATAACGCAACCTGCAAAGCCGTCGTCTATCAAAAAAATTCGGACGATAGTTTTGTCATCGTCTTTATCCGCGGAGATCTTGAGGTCAACGAAACCAAGCTGCGCAATTTTCTTTGTGAGGAAGTGCATGCCGGGGCAGTCACACCGGAAAGCGGCATTGTCGCTGGGTTCATCGGTCCGATGGGTCTGGATACAAAGAAGATCACCGTCGTGTTCGACCGTTCGCTGGAAGGCATTGGCGCGCTGGTATGCGGTGCAAACAAGATCGACCATCACTATACCGGGTTCAATATAGAGCGCGATTACGGCAAAGTCGAGTATATCGACATTGCCAAGGCCTTGGAAGGCGGCATTTGCCCCGTCTGTGGCAAGCGCACGCTGAAAATCAGCAACGGTATTGAGGTTGGCAATATTTTCCAACTCGGTACTAAGTATACAAAATCCATGGATATGCAGTATCTCGATGAAAACGGCGAATTGCACCATCCAATCATGGGTTGCTACGGCATCGGCGTTGGCCGCCTTGCCGCTTCCGTTTGCGAAGAAAGTCACGACGATTACGGCCCGATCTGGCCGATCTCTATCGCGCCCTGGGAAGTGCAGGTCTGCATCCTGCGCGCCGATCAGGAAGAGCCGAATCGCATAGGTACTGAACTTTACGAAGCTTTGGGCAAAGCAGGCGTAGACGTGATCATGGACGACCGTCTCGTCAGCGCAGGCGTCATCTTTTCGGAAGCCGATCTCATCGGTGCGCCGGTTCGTGTTACAGTTAGCCCTCGCAACCTCAAGGACGGCATGGTCGAACTGACCACACGCGACAAACGCGTAAAGAAGCAAGTTCCCGTCGTTGAGGCGCTAGACGCGATTCTTGATCTTCGCAAAGAGCTCTTCAACGAAATCACGGAAACATTGTGACGCGCACATAACAAGGCAAACAAAAACACGGCAGGTTCACCTGTCGTGTTTTTAGTTTTGGGTCGTTTTTTCCTTTGAATCGGGTTGTTCGACATGCGTTTGTTTCGCCAGATACACAAACTCCTCTCCTGGCATCGGTCGCGCATAGTAGAATCCCTGTATCTTATCGATACCAAGTTGCTGAACGATCTCGTTTTCTTCCCGGGTCTCGACGCCTTCCGCCAAGATGACCACACTCATGGATCGTAAGCCATTTACAACCGTTTTGAGCAGCCCGTACGATTTTGGGTTCTGTGAAATACCGCGCACAAGTCCTTTGTCGATTTTCACGCACTCAAACGGAAGCGACATCACATTGACCAGGTTTGAATACCCCGTGCCAAAATCGTCAAGGTAAACGCCGACGCCGCTTTGGCGCAGTTCATTCATTGTCTGTCGTGCTTTTTTCAAATCGTCCAGCAACACCCGCTCGGTAATCTCCAGCTTGATACGCTGCGCCGACACGTTGTACTTGCTCAGGAGTTGTTCCAACCTTCGAGCCGTCTCATCAAACTCATACTGCTGCGCCGAAATATTGACCGATAACCAACCGATGTCGGCGTCGCTGTTTTCGCTCAAAAAGCGGCATGTTTTTTCAAGCACCATCCAGCCGAGTTCGGTTGCAATTCCGTATTCGATAGCAATCGGAATAAATTCTCCCGGTGAAATCGGCCGTCCATTGCTCTCGTTCAGCCGGAGCAGAACCTCGCCGCCTGTAAATCGTTTTTGTTCGCAGTCATACACCGGCTGGATATACAAGAAAAACCGATCTTCCCGCAACGCTGATTCCATTTGGTTGATAACAAAGTTCCGTCTTCCAAATTCATTCCGCAGTGCGCTGCTGAACCGCACTGGAGCCTTTGGCACGGAACTTTTTGCCAACCTCGTGGCATATTCCAGCGAGTCAACCAACTCGTCCACTCCCGAGGCGTGCTCCGGGTACAGAATGTCCGCAAACACAGCGTTTAGCCGCACTGTTTGCGCATCGATCATCCAAGGTTCTTCAAAACGGTCGACGATTTTTGAAAAGATCTCCTCGTACTCGGAATCACACATTTTCGTTACAACCAGTGCAAACTCAACACCGGAAAATCGATAGGCTGCGATACGCCCGTCCAGCGAAGTGAAAAAGCTACCGACTAAACGTAAAAAATCATCGCCCGCTCTCTGTCCAAGTTGGTTGTTGACCAGCTTATACTTATTGAGGCCTACGATTACAACCCGAAAAACCTGCCTGCGCGATACCAACCGCTCCAGCGTATAAAAAAACGCTTCACGATCACCGATCTCCGTCAATTGATCAACGTGTATTCTTTGCTGTTGGCCGTAAATAAACAATACAAGCAACGCAAGACTGGTAATCGTACCCGTCAGGACCGTATGTAAATAATAAACCTGATACGCCCCCATAATCACCATCAACACCGGCAAGGTGTAGATGATCAAGCGGAATGATTTTTTAACGCGTTTTCGCTCCAGTCGATAGAAAAAATAAATGATGCTGAATGCAACGACCATGAAAACCAAATCAATTCTATTGAGCGGACCAGTGATAAGGTTGTTTTGTTCGTCGATATAAAAGAGCCAACCGGTCGCATAATTAGCCCCAACCATTAAGATTTGCACAGCGCAGAACGCCACGACTACAATGCCCGCTGCTTTTAGCCGCGGCGATTCGTAGCGTTTATCAAACATGGTGATTACCATCGCACCGGTGATTGCCGAGATCATGAACGCCTCTGCAATATAGAGCATAGAGGCAACCGTCACGCCCATCCAACGCGGATATAGATGAAAAACTTCGGCAAAATGAAATGTAAAAATTGTAATTGCGATTGCAACCAAAGAAACGCCGACGCTGATGCGAAAAACCGATTGCTTCAGCGATGGGCGATTGCGATCCATCAAAGCGTATACATAAATGATCGCAAGTAATACGCAGGAAAAATATTCAAAAACGATGATGTCCTTCACGGCCTGCGCGCTCTCCATTAGTTACAAATTTACATTCTTATACATCTTACACTACCAGTTAGATTATTTCAACTATTCATGCGGATTTTAAAAATCATGTAACCTGAAAGCATATGCAATGTAAAAAAGAGCTGTTTTTAGGTCGTCGTTTGTCGATAATAGTAATATTTTATTAGATTTTTACCTAACTTTGTTTCTATAAATGTAACAAGAACGCAGCATATGCTGCGTTCTTGTTGCGTTCCCTATTAACTTGTTACTATTGTTTATACATTTTTTCGTAATAAGCTGTATATTCGCCGGTCAGCACATGCTCCATCCAATCCATATGTGTTTGATACCAGTCAATTGTTTCGTCCATGCCCTGTTCAAATGTATATTCGGGCGACCAGCCAAGAGTTGTAGTGATCTTTGTGTTGTCAATCGCATAGCGGCGATCGTGTCCGGGCCTGTCCTTTACATAGGTGATAAGCGATTCGTCACGACCAAGCGCGCACAGTATTTTTTTTACGATGTCAATGTTTGCGCGTTCGTTATTGCCACCGATGTTATAAACCTCTCCAGATTCACCCTTTTCAAGAACGGTAAAGATTGCACCGCAATGATCGGACACATGCAGCCAATCGCGAATCTGCATGCCGTCTCCATACACCGGCAAAGGCTTGCCAATCATACAGTTATGGATCATCAGGGGGATCAACTTTTCCGGGAATTGATACGGTCCGTAGTTATTGGAACACCGCGTGATATTGAGCGGCATGCCGAATGTTTCGTGATATGCGCGGCAAACAAGGTCCGCGCTCGCTTTTGCGGCGGAATACGGGCTGTTTGGGGACAGCGGCGTCGTTTCCGTGAACATGCCGTCTTTCCCAAGGGCGCCGTATACTTCATCCGTGGACACCTGCAAAAATTTCACGCCATCACGGAATTCCCTGCTATACTTGTCATCCGGTGCGGTTTTCCAGTGCTTTCTGGCCGTATCCAGCAGAACCTGTGTTCCGATTACGTTTGTCGTTAAAAACACTTCCGGGTCGACGATACTGCGGTCGACATGCGACTCCGCGGCAAAGTTAACCACGTGCGTTATGTCGTGTTTCGAAAAGAGTTCGTCCATTGCCGCACGGTCTCGTATATCCGCACGCACAAAAGTGTAACATTCGCTCTCCGGTACGTCGCTGAGGTTTTCCAGATTTCCCGCATAAGTTAGGGCGTCGACATTGACAATCCGGTGCTCCGGTGCTTTCTTCTGCATCCATCGGATGAAATTACTGCCGATAAAACCGGCACCGCCGGTGACGAGAATGTTCATCGTTCGTCCTCCCTATTTACCTTCGCTTGCCAGCGCAAGCAGATATTGACCGTATTCGGTCATCTTCAGCTCCTGGCCGAGCTCTTCAAGCTGTTTGGTCGTGATGAACCCGCGCCGCCAGGCAATTTCCTCTATACAAGAGATGTAGAATCCTTGTCTGGACTGGACGGCTTCCACGTATTCTGCGGCTTTCAGCATGCCTTCCGGAGATCCCGTATCCAGCCATGCCATACCACGTCCCAACAGCTCTACATGTAATTCGCCGGACTCCAGATATGTGTTGTTGACCGACGTAATTTCGATTTCGCCGCGCCATGACGGGCGTACATGTTTTGCAATCTCCACAACGCGGTTATCATAAAAATACAGTCCCGGAACAGCATAATTTGATTTCGGATGCTCCGGTTTTTCTTCGATGGAAACGACACGTTTGTCGTCGTTGAATTCCACAACGCCAAACGCACGCGCGTCCTTCACCGGATAGCCAAAGATCGTTGCGCCTTTTTCGCGGCTTATGGCTGCTCGCAGCGTCGCGGTCAGATCCTGTCCGTAAAACACATTGTCGCCTAAGATCAGGCACACCGGATCGTTGCCAATGAACTCTTCGCCAAGGATAAATGCGTCGGCCAGTCCGCGCGGCGTCTCCTGCACCTTATAGGAAAAATGCATGCCGAGGCGCTCACCTGTGCCAAGCAGGCGTTCATAGACCGGCGTATCCTCCGGCGTCGAAATGATTAAAACATCCTTGATGGAAGCGAGCATCAATACCGACAGCGGATAGTAGATCAACGGTTTATCATAGATTGGCAGGAGTTGCTTGCTGACCGCTTTGGTACTCGGGTAAAGTCGGGTTCCTCTCCCGCCTGCAAGAATGATGCCTTTCATGTGATATCCTTTCTGAACCGAATTAGGTTCGCTGACGATTCGCGATGCGCTGTTTGCCTTTTCATCGCCTTCTGTCGGCTGCTGCACTTCTATTTCGTTCGGCGCGTCTTCGCATGCGCCGCATTTTCCGCCAAGCTCATCAAGGTTGGAAACATCGAATCCTTCGGTGCTTTCCGGCATAAAAATCACTTTTAGCGTCATAAACAGCAACTGGAGGTCATGCACGAGAGAGCAATTCTCTATGTAAAGCATGTCCAGCTTCAGCTTGTCTTCAAAATTTGTGTTGTATTTCCCGTAAATCTGCGCATAGCCCGTCAGCCCCGCTTTCACCTTCATGCGGTAGCGAAACTCCGGCATGCGCTCGCAATAGAACTCAACGTTTTCCGTGCGCTCTGCGCGCGGGCCGACCAAAGACATTTCGCCATGCAAAATGTTGAAAAACTGCGGCAGTTCGTCGATGCGGGTAGCGCGTATAAATTTGCCAAACGGTGTAATTCGCTCATCATTCGGACGCGTTAAAAGCGCGCCGTCCTTTTCGGCGTCCACAATCATACTGCGGAATTTATACAGCGTAAAGCGCGCGTAATTCCTTGTGTAACGTTCCTGTTTAAACAGAACGGGTCCGCCGTCCTGCAGTTTTATAATAATGGCCGTGGCCAGCATGATCGGGCTTGTTACAATTAAACCCAGCAACGACAGTGAGATGTCCATAAGACGCTTAATGACAAGCTGCTCAATTGAGAACGTATGGTTTTTACACTGATACACCAGCGAATCGCCAATAATGTTCTCATGCGCGTTGTGGAAAATGATATCTTCAACCGTCGGCAAAACGAACAGACGCTTGTTATGTTCAAAGCAATATTCCGTTATTTCCAGACGCAGGTCACGCGAAATATCGCCCATGAACACGGTTGAATACGGTTCAATACAGCGCTTGATCGAATCGACGTCCTCCGCTTCCGTTACCAACGCGCAAATCTGGTGGCGCTCCTTCATGGAATCGATCTTTTTAAAGGTTGCCAGTTCGTGTTTGTCTTTTGAGCTGATCACAATCGACTGTCTCGCAGGGTACAGCAGATAATACAATCTGTCGGCGCCCGCGTAAAGAATCAGCGCGAATCCCCACTGGAAAAGCGTCATCACCAATATTGGCGAGACTGACAAGAGTTGCTTAGCCGTCAGAGAGAGGACAAAGTAAAAAATAAAATTGGTTAAGAACGTTGCCAATATATAGGTAAAGATGAGTTCGCGATACCGCATTGTACCGATGTTGAAGCTGCGGTACGTCGTAGCGAACGCGAGAAAGACGACCAAATACAAAAATAGAAATACAATGAAGCCTTTAAACCAGAGGTCAATCTCCGGATAGTAATTGACCGCCAAATACAAAAAGGCGCCGGCCGTAAGGGCCGTAATCGCCAGTTTACACAATAAAATTAACGAGCCTTTGAAGCGTCTCGGTGATAAATTCGACACCCTGCGTTCCTCTTTCGTCGGAAAAAATCGACGCATACGCACTCCGTCAGGCGGGCGTTCTGCGCCGCTTTGCGGCAGCTTCATCGTTGCATAAAATGCCGCCATATTAACAACCGCCGCCGGAACGATTGTAGCATGCGTGAAACGTGATTGTCAAACCAGCCGAAGGCCGCCATCCACCATTGCATCACCAAAGTCTCAGCTGTTCGCTCCTGTCTTTTTCTTTATGACTTTGTGCATCCGTAGGACAAGGTTTATATAGAATATCACGATATCCTCCGCCGAGCAGGCTTGCTGCACGGCTACCGTTGTGGAGCCAGTCCTTGCTTGCATCGTCCGGCAGCATTACCGGCATGCGACCATGTATAAAAGAAATATTTTCCGCGGCAGGAGCGGTCAGGATCACAAACAGCGGAACGTTCTTCCCCGCCTCCGCGCGATACAACCCCGCAAAATAGAACATTCCGTCCTTATTGGGGCGCAATTGATACTTGATCTTTTTTGAACCCTGTTTTTCCCACTCAAAATAGCTTGTCGCAGGAATCAGACAACGTCCGGAACGCATCGGCTCCCGAAACATATTTTTGCCCGCGGCGGTTTCGCTTCGCGCGTTGATTACACGACCTTTACCATCGAATCGGGTGAAGCCCCATTCCATTATGCGCGGGCCGTCGGCGTCTACAACGGGAACGTTGTCCGTCGGAAAGATTTCACCGGTTTTTCGCATCAAAAGCGCCGCTTCATCAGGATTGTTCTGGTAAAGCAGAGCCAACACCTGATGATACAGCGCATCGTCGTCGTCCGTGTAAAATCGTCCGCACATGGTGAAACTCCTCTCTTTTTAGCCGAGCCAGAGTCCGATGCCGATGCCCATCACGCCGCCAATCAGGACTTGAAACGGAGTGTGGCCGATCAACTCCTTCAATTCGAGCTCCGGCAGTTCGATGATCGTGCCTTCCTTTAAAAAATGATCGATGATCGCCGTGATGGTGACCGCCTGCTTGCCGGTTTCAAGGCGGACGCCGCGTGCATCGTATAACACGACGGCAGCCAGCACAAACGATATTGCAAATTCGAACGATCCGGCCCCGAATTGTTTGGCTGCGGAAACCATTAACGCGCAGACCGTTGCCGCGTGCGAGCTCGGCATGCCGCCGCTACCAACCAGACGTTCAAACTTGAACTCCTTGTTGACAACCGTATAGAGTATCACCTTTGCTAGCTGAGCAATCGCCCATGCGACCATTGCCGCAACCAATACATGGTTTTGAATCATATCCCGAAAAAACTGCATACTTCCCATCCCAATCTTTAGCGGTGCTCCAGCATTTCGGCTGTCCGTCCGCCCCCCATAGTGCATTATATTTTATATCACACGCGCGCGCATTACAACAATGTATACTTTCGTTTTTTTGCACCGTGTTTCACCCGCGGCTCAGAAAGTTAATATATACAAAATGTTCTCTTGACATATTCAGAACATTTGACTTACGCTGTATAAATGAAAAAGAATTTCTTTACCGGATTGCTTTGCATCCTTGCCGCTTTCGCTTTCCTTGTTTCGTTCCAGCCGTTCGCTCTGGCCGAAGCGGAAGCAAGCGCTTCCGACGATCTACAGTTTGGCAGCGACGGCACGTTCACCGTGCTGCTGCTGAGCGATTTGCAGGAGACACAGTATACGACCGGCCTCGTACTCAGCGGCGAAACAAACGTCTTGAGCGACTACCCGGCCGACCTGATCGTCTTGCTCGGCGATCAACTGGAGGGTTCCAGCCCGGTGCTCCGCATCGGCAACGGTGAGCAAAACTGCATCAATACCCTCGACGCACTGCTTAAGCCGATCGTCGACAGCGGAATCCCGTTTGCCGTCGTATTCGGAAATCATGATTATGAAGCGCCGATTTCAGTTGAGCAGCAAGTTGCAATCTATGAGTCCTACGACACGTGCATTGGCGTCAGTTTTGGCGAAACCGAACCGGAGTGCGGTGCATTCTCCCTGCCCATCTATTCGAGTGATGGCACTAAAAAAGCACTTGAGCTGTATTTTTTCGATTCCGGGTCCTATCTTGTAAACGGTGATTACGATACGGTTTCGAGTAAACAGGTCGACTGGTATAACGAACAAAGTGCTGCGCTGCATGAAGAAAACGATGGTCAGGCACTGCCGTCCGTTGCGTTTTTCCACATTCCCCTGCCGGAAGTATACGACCTGTTTACAGAAGTTGATAAAGGCACCGACGGTGCGTTCGAAGGTGTTGGCGTCGGTAAAGGCAAATATTACCTGCCAAATTACGACATGCTCTGGACGGGCAACGTCAACGAATCGCCCTGTCCATCCAGCGAGAACAACGGCCTGTTTAATGCGTTTTTAGACAACGGCGACGTCTTCCTTGCAGTCAACGGACACGATCATATCAATTCGTTCATCGGCAATCTCCACGGCATCGACCTCGCCAACGCCCCGGGCAGCAGCTATACGAGCTATGGCGACAAGGACGTCCGCGGCGTGCGCCTGTTCCGCTTTACCGAGCATTGCGTTCGGGACTATGAAACCATCCATGTACGCTACAGCGATTACAACACGGCAATCTCCTATGGTCCGCTGCGTTATTATTTCAGCACCACGACGGCAATTTACAACGCGGTGAAGATATTAATTCTACTTGTTTTGCTCGTTGGTGCTCTTGTCGTGCTGGTCGTTCTGATCGTGAAAAAGAAGAAGCGTCACGCTCCCGACGTACCGGCCAATACAGCGGTCACCGAACCGCCTGAATTCGACGAGCCGGATCCAAAGCTCAGCGATGAGCAACCTGATGGCGGCACGACGAAGGATTAACTCACATATATACAAATGATTCAAACATAGCATAAAAGATACTGTTTTCGCGTTGTGAAAACAGTATCCTTTTTCATTGCATTGCATATCATGCTGGAAATCTCTTTCATTCCGCTTTATAATTAGAGCTTATGAAAGAATTATTAAACGCAATTCGAACACCGCGAGCCGTCTCCCCAATCAAAAGGGTCTTAAATCCGTTTTTAATCCTTTTTGCCGGTATTGCTCTTGGCATTCTTGCCAAAGCACTGGATGAGACAGTTTCGAACGCGCTTCCCGCTTTTCTTCAAGCGCTTGATTTGCGCAATTTCTTTTCCCGCATCGGCATATGGGCTTTTTGTGGTGTCGTGCTGTCCGTTAATAGCAAAACACCACTTCGCGCCGCCATAAACGCCCTGTTTTTCTTTGTCGGGATGGTAGGCAGTTACTATCTCTACACCGTATTAGTAGCAGGTTTTTTCCCAAGAACGTATATGATGATCTGGTTCCTAGTCGCTTTCATCTCCCCGTTTATGGGGTATATTTGCTGGTATGCAAAAAGCGAACATCCTATTTCCGTCATTTTTGCGGGCGTTATGTTTGCGTGCATTGCATCGCAAGCCTTTTCATTCGGTTTTTGGTATTTCGATGTCTCTTATGCTTTGGAAGCAATTCTACTGGCTGCAACCTGTTTTGTGCTATACGTCTCACCCAGACAGATGTTAAAAGTAGTGATCGTCGGTACGATTCTATTCTTTATCATTTCTCCGTTGCATCTATTTTGGGGAGTATTGTAAAGCATTAATCTGCATAAAGCATAAAAAATTGAGATAAGATAAAGAGCCGTCCGAATTTCCGAACGGCTCCTTTTGACTTTTGTGTTATCCGTTTTCGTCAGACTTCCGTCTGGCTTGCCGCGTCTCCGCGTTCATAGAAGTTCACGATGCAGTGCATCGGGCAAACCTGAATGCACGCGCCGCAACGGGTGCAAGTCGTTTCATCAATGATCGCAACGCCGTCTACAACATGAATCGAGTCGGACGGACACTGTTTTTCACAGCGCTTGCAGCCGACGCAGGCGGTTTTGCACTGGAGCCTTGCGATACGCCCGATTGCCTTATTGCGGCACATCACAACGACCGTCTGATCCCGCGGCAACAGGTTGATGATGCTGCGCGGACATGTGTCGACGCAGACGCCGCAGCCGGTGCATTTGTCTTCGTCAATAACCGCAACGCCGTCCTCGATCTTTATCGCGTCAAACGGGCAACGGGCAACGCAGTCGCCAAGACCGACACAGCCGAATTCACAGGCACTCGGTCCGCCGGACATGGAACTTGCCGCCCTGCAGGACGGAATGCCGCTGTACTCATATCTGGGGGTAACATTCTCGCATGTCCCCTGGCAGCGCACGCGCGCCACCATCGGTTCGGCACTCTTTGCGTCCACACCCATGATCGCAGCGATTTCTTTGGCGGTCTTTGCGCCGCCCGGTGTGCAGCCATTCGGGTCCGCCTCGCCTTTTACGACCGCTTCAGCAAACGCATCGCAGCCCGCATATCCGCAGGCACCGCAATTTGCCCCGGCAACCGCGTCACGTACAGCCTGCACGCGCTCGTCAACCTTTACGGCAAATTTTTTGCCAACAAAGCCGAGGACGATTCCAAAGAGGATGCCCAGTCCGCCAAGCGCGACGGCTGCATAGAGAATTTTCAACCATGTCTCCATATTACATCACCCCCGCGAACATGTTGGAAAAGCCCATAAACGCAATGCTCATCAATCCCGCAATCACAAGCGAGATCGGGAAGCCCTTGAGCGGCGCGGGAATATTTGCCGATTCCAGACGTTCGCGAACGCCCGCCATCAGCACGATTGCCAGCAAAAAGCCCAGTGCGCCAAACGCACCGTTGAGCACGGAATAGAGCAGGTTGTATTCTTCGGTTATGTTCAACAGCGTTACGCCGAGTACCGCACAGTTGGTCGTAATCAGCGGCAGATAGATGCCGAGTGCGCCATAGAGCGACGGGGATGCTTTTTTCAGGAACATCTCCACCACCTGTACCAGCGACGCAATGACCAGAATGAACGCAATGGTGCTCAAATATTCCAGACCAAGTTTGACCAGAACGTAGTAGTAGACAAAATAGGTGAACAGGCTTGCCAGCGACATGACGAATGTAACCGCCAGACCCATGCCAAACGCTGTTTCCACCTTGCCGGATACGCCGAGGAACGGGCATACACCAAGGAAGCGCGAGAAGATGTAGTTATTCGTCAGCACGCAGCTGAACATAAACAGCAATATTTTTACGATCGGATTCATTCGTTCGCCGCCTCCTTCCGCTTACCGGCCTTGATGCCGATAATATTAAAGGCCGCCAACAACAGTCCATAGACGATGAACCCGCCCGCAGGCAGGATCAGCAGCAGCATCGGCTGGAAGTTCGCGCCGAATACGCTCAGCCCAAAGATCGTGCCGTTGCCAAAGATTTCGCGAATGCTGCCGATCAGCGTCAGCGCCAGCGTAAAACCGATGCCCATGCCGATGCCGTCCATTGCACTGCGCGCAACCGTATTCTTGCTTGCAAACGCTTCTGCGCGCGCAAGGATGATGCAGTTGACAACGATCAGCGGCAGGAAGATGCCGAGGCTTTCATACAGCGACGGCAAAAACGCGTGCATAAACATCTGCACCATGGTCACAAACGTACAGATGACGACAATGAACGACGGAATACGGACCTTGTCCGGAATAAAATTCCGGAGCAGTGAGATCACGACGTTTGAGCCGATGAGCACGAACGTTGCCGCCGCACCCATGCCGATGCCGTTGATCGCACTCGTGGTCACAGCCATCGTCGGGCAGGTGCCAAGCACCAGCCTGAACGTCGGGTTTTCCGTGATGACGCCGTTTAGAAATACACTTTTCAATGATGATTTTCCCATAGTGTTAACCCTCCGTCGGCACGTCCAGCGCCGCGAGCAGACCTGCAGCCTTGTCGACCGCCTTAGTCACCGCTCTGGAGCTGATGGTTGCCGATGTCACGGCGTCGATATCGCCGCCGTCTTTTTTCAGCGAAACGGGTGCTTTTTTACCTTTATACTGTCCGCCGAACCACGCTTCCTTGGTACGCGCGCCGAGGCCTGCGGTCTCCGCAAAGTTCGACCCACCGACAAACACGCCGGTGATCACACCGTCGTTATCTACGCCGACCGTCACTTCGATTTCGCCGCCATAGCCTTTGGTCACGATTTTGCCGGTTTTGCCGACCAGGCTCCCGTTCGCATCGTAACCGGCGTGCGCTTCACTTAATCCTTCCGGCACATCGACCGCAACAAAAGTTTCTGCGTCTGGCAATACGCTTCTGCGCGCTCCGTCCGCAGCAATAACTTCCTGCTGTTTGATCGGCGCTTCCGTCAACGCGTTGGTTGCGCCCAGCGCAAGCCCCGCGACCGCGGCGATTGCAAACAGCTTGACGCCGAGAATAAAAATCTTACGCACGGGACTTCACCTCCCCGTAGATTCTGCGTCGCGTCGCCCTGTCGATCAGCGGCGTTACGACGTTCATCAGTAGGATTGCATATGTCGTGCCTTCCGGATATCCGCCGTATGCGCGGATTAGCGCAAGGATCAGACCTGCGCCGCCCGCATAGATCAGCTTGCCGGTGATCGTCATCGGGCAGGTGACGTAATCCGTCGCCATGAAAACCGCGCCGAAGAGCACGCTGCCCATGAGTACACCCGTTACAGGATCGCCGCCAAACGCCCAGGTGAAGAGCATAAAGGAAGCAAGCATGGTCACCGGAATGTGCCAGGATATCGTCTTTCGAATCAGCAGGTATGCAAGACCGAGCAGAATCGCAATCTTGCTCACCTCGCCGATGCACCCGGGAATCCGACCGATCAGCATATCAATCATCGAATAGTTTGCCGTCGCGCCTTCCGCAAGCGTTGCAAGAGGCGTCGCGGTCGAAACCGCGTCGAACGGCGTAACATACGCGCTGCTCCCGCTCATCAGCGCAGGCCAGCTGGCAAGCAGCACGGCGCGCGCGGCAATCGCGGGATTGACAAAGTTATCGCCAAGGCCGCCGAAAAGTTGCTTGACCAGCAAAATTGCAACGGCACTGCCGATAAAAATCAGCCACCACGGCGCTGTAGACGGCAGGTTCATCGCAAGGATGACGCCGGTCACGACCGCGGAAAGATCGTTTATGGTGATTGGCTTTTTCAGTAATACTTCCCAGAGGAATTCGAATCCGACACAGGATACGACGCTGATGATAATCACACGTGCAGCGTTCCAGCCAAAGAGCCAAACGCCTGCAATCACGGTTGGCATCAGCGCGGTGATCACGTCCAGCATCAGCACCGCGGTGGTGTCCTTTGCGTGGATGTGCGGTGCGCCGGATACGGCAAATCTTTTTTTCGTTTCCATAGCGCTCACTTCCTCCTTGCCTTTGCGGACAATTCTTCGCGCGCCGCTTTAAACGACGAAGTCAGATACCGTCGCGCGGGGCAAATGTAGGAACACGCGCCGCAGAGCACGCAATCCAGAAGTCCGTGTTTCTTGGCGCTGTCAAGGTCGTTTTTGTCGATGTCCGTACGCATCAGGTACGGATATAAGCCGATCGGGCAAATGTTGACGCAGCGTGCACAGCGGATGCAGGCTGTTTCATCAAACTCTTTTGCCTGGTCTTCGTCAAACGCTACGATTCCGTTTGTCGCCTTGGTCGTGGATATGCTCGTGTCGAACGCACAAAGCCCGGTCATCGGGCCACCGGCAAATATCTTCTTTGTGTTTTCCGGCAATCCTCCGCAGGCTGCAAATGCCTGATCGTAAGTCGTGCCGACACGCAAAAGTAAATTGCTTGGTTCCTTGACACAGCCGGTCACGGTCGTAATACGCTCGACCAGCGGCTTGCCCAGCGTGACCGCGTCGCAAATAGCAGCGGCCGTGCTGACGTTGAACACCAGAGCCTGTGCGTCGATCGGCAGTTTGCCGCGCGGCACTTCGCGCCCGGTCACAACGTGGATTAACTGCTTTTCGGAACCTTGCGGATACTTGGTCGTCAGCGGAAAAACTTCAATTCCATCGACGTCCTTCACCGCGTTCTGGAGGCTCTTAATCGCATCCGGCTTGTTCTTTTCAACGGCGATGACGCCGCGCTCCACGCCCGTTGCGCGCATAATCATCCGGAGGCCGTCAATGATGCGCTGTGGCGATTCCAGCATCAGCCGGTGATCTGCCGTAAGGTAGGGTTCGCATTCTGCACCGTTGAGTATCGCCGTGTCCGCGCTTTTGCCTTCAGGAATCGAAAGCTTTATGTGCGTAGGAAACGACGCGCCGCCCATACCGCAGATTCCGGCGGTCTTGACGGCGTTGATGATCTGTTCCGGCGTTGCGCTTTCAACGCTGCCGGCCGGGTGCAATTCTACCCATTCGTCTTGCTTGTCATTCTGGATACCGATACAAAGTTCCGGTGCCGCGCGAAGCTCTTGACGCGACTCCACAAAAAGTACCTCACCCGAAACGCTCGCGTGTACGGGCAACCCCAGCCCTCCGACGGGTGTGGCGATGACCTCGCCCATCTTCACATGCTGCCCTTTCTCCACACAGGGCGCGCTTGGCGCACCTAAGTGCATCCCCATCGGGATTACGACCACGTCCGGTATCAGCGGACGCACAGGGCATGCGTTGGTCAGCGGTTTCCCTTCGCCAATATGGCGAAGCGGGTGTACACCGCCTCGAAACGTCTTCTTCAATCCATTCCACCTGCCTTAAAAGAATCGGGCGCACAGATGTGCGTTACGCCCGGTAAACACCATGTGTCAGTATACGGCAAATTCCTCAGAATGTACAGGTCATTCCGACAGTTAACGCGCATTAAACCTGCTTTTTGCGAAAAAAATATACAAAAACATGAGAAAACGAACCATCCGATTGGATGGTTCGTTAATAAACTAATCAGTTAAAAGTGTTTAATTTATCCCAAGATACGCATAGATGCCGTTGACGATTCCGGTTGCCATGGTATCCTGGAAGTCCTCGTCATTGATCTTTTTATCCTCGGTCGGGTTGCTGATGTGCCCAAGGAACAGTGTGCAAACCGGCGCGTTCGTCTTGGTAAATAGTGTTTCGTTGGACTTTTCTATAATCGACTCCCCGTTTACCTCGCGTGTCGGCAAGCCGGTCGCTTCCACATATGCATTCAATACAGCGCTGGCAAGTTTGTCGCAGTTGGCCTTCTCATCGTGCGTCTCCGGCACCCAGGCCATCGCACCACGGGTATCTTCCGCATTGACATAGTTGCATTCGATGCGAAGCGCAAATTCAACGTTTGCATTGTTAAAGATTGTCGCGCGCTCCGTCGAAGTCTTATCGTCCTTCACGTCGTCGAGTGTAAAGACGACAATTGCGCCTTCCGCTTCCAATTTGTCCTTAACCAGCGTTGCAACGGCGTAATTCAGCCGGTTGGCATATATCTTTGTGGACACACCGCGTATCTGGGAGCTATAGCCGCGCGCCGGATCGATACCGATGATAAGCCCTTCCAGCTTACCGTCCGGTTCGGGCGTCGGCGTCGGCGTCGTGCCCGGTTCCAGCGTTGGCGAAGGTGTTGGCGAATCTGGGTCAAGCGTTGGCGACGGCGTAGCCGTCACGGGTGCGACCGTCGGTGACGGCGACGGTGTAGCATTTGCAATTTTATAATTCACGATAGCAGGTGAAATAACGCCGGCAACCAATGCATAGGTTACACCAATGAGCAAAACAAGGATCATAGCGCATAGAATTCCGAATGCGAGTGGGTTATTAATACGAAACGTTCTCCTGCGCTTAACAATCTTTTTCATGCTCTCCACCTCAGTCATGCTATCATTGGTATTGTAACACGTGCGTCTGACAATGTACCATAGGAAAACATAAGATTTTCAAAATTTACACGTTTTCGTTAGAAAAAATTCATCTCTTTTTGTATTGCCACTTTGCACAAACGATCTTGAGCAAGCATTTAAGCGCATAACAGCTCTTTTTTTCCGGAAATCTGAATTTGCCCGGTTTTTACAGCCGTCGTACGACTTGGCGGCATAGTTTAGTATCTTTTCACAATTGCTTAACAGGGATCAAACGCGCCACGATGTATAATCGCGGGGTAATTTGTGCTTTTTTTGTCAAAATATATATTTGTTTGTGTCAAGAAAAACTGTTTTTTCTATTTACTTGAACCTTTTATGCTCGTGCACATATAATAAGTTTATGCCATATAATTTTACACATGCGCTGGTCGGTCTGACCGCGCTTAAAAAAGTGAATTCCCCGGTACGTGCGCTGATCAATGCGCACCGCGGCGAATTTCTAATCGGCACGATGGGACCCGATCCATATTTTGGCGACTCCCGACCGAAGCCGTTGTTTGTGCCCTGTCGGGAAGAACTCGCGGACAGGCTGCATTCGCTAGACGCACGCAAAGTATTTGGCACAATGTTCTCATTGTCTCAAAACAACGACGTTTTAGCGGCGTATACGCTCGGCTTCCTATGCCACTTTATATTGGATACGACCGCGCATCCGTATATTGAAGCGCGTTTTTCAGGAAAAGCACATACGCCCGCAGAAATCAAGTTTGACCTGATGATGACCGATCGTATAGCCTTGCCCGATGTGCCCGCTCCGCCAAAAGTATTTTATCGTACGCATAAGCTGACCACGCTGGATAAACTGCACGCAAACCTTGTACAAGAGCTTTTCGACATGCAAACGCTTGGTGCGTTTGCTCGCGGGTTTCGCAAGTGGATCTTCATCAACACGCTGTCTTATGATCCGGACAACCGTAGTTTCCGGTTCTTTTCGCGCATTGAAACATGTTTTAATATTCCCGGTAAGATCACGGGATTTATCGTTGCGCGCCATCCCGATCCGGACGACCGGCTGAATTTAAACCACGGCGCATGGGCCGCGCCATGGAAACCGGAACAGACCCGAACGGAATCGTTTGTCGATTTGTTTGACGCGGCCTGCAAAGAAGCGCCCGCGTTACTGAACGCCGCATATGCCGCGATGCACGGCGACGATGCCGATGCAGCGCTTAAGTTAATCGGCTCACGGAGGATGGATGCAAGACCCGTTTCTGATTGAACATGATATAAATTTTGACCGTGCGCACGCGCTCTGCTTTACCGGACACCGCCCGGAAGCATTGCCGTCCAATGGAGCGGAAGACAGCTTCGGCATGCTTCGATTAAACATGCTGTTGGAGCGTGCCGTCGTTCGCGCACTTGACGACGGTTTCACCTCGTTTCTCGCAGGCGGTGCGTTGGGTTTTGACACCATGGCGGCCGAAACAGTGCTGAAACTGTCAAAGGGTAATTCGGAAATCCGCCTTTATCTTTCATTGCCGGGTTACGACCAAACCGAAGGCTGGAGCGAACACGACCTTGCGCGTTACAACGCAATTATGGCCGCTGCAGATGGGCGCGTCTATTATTCCGCGGAGTGTTGCAGTCCCTCTTCCATGCGTAAGCGTAACCGCTATCTTGTCGACAATTCATCCGGTTGTATCGCATATTTAAAGCGGATGCGCGGCGGTACGCTATATACGGTGAATTACGCAATGGAACAGGGTGTTCCGGTCGATAATCTTGCCCTTCGAGAGTCTGAAATCATTTGACCACTAAGCATCCTTGTGCAAACAAAGACGCTTTTGTATAGAATTTTCATTCGTGCCCACGGTTTCGGTTGCGCAACATTTTTATTCGTGTTACAATCCGTATCACTATGGAAAATAACAGTAAAATGACGGGCGGACCCGTTCAACCAAATAAGATGGGCGTCATGCCGGAAGGTAAGCTTCTTTTTTCAATGGGCGTGCCGTTGGCATTGTCCATGCTTACGCAGGCGCTATACAACATCGTCGACAGCGTTTTTGTCTCCTATCTTGGCGAAAGTGCGCTGACCGCAGTCACGCTTGCATTCCCAATCTTCATTTTGATGATCTCCGTTGCAGTCGGCACCGGCGTTGGCGTTAACTCTCTCATTTCACGCCGTCTCGGCGCGCATCGGCATGCTGAAGCGGAACTTGCGGCCAGCAACGGCTTTTTCGTGTTGCTGGTTTCCTCGCTCGTTTTCGTGTTGTTCGGCATTTTCGGCGCAAAACCTTTCATCCATGCGTATACAAATGTACCGGAGACCGCAGAATATGGGGCAACTTACCTCACCATCATCTGTACGTTTTGTTCCGGTCTGTTTATGCAGGTTTTTTGCGAACGCATCATGCAATCCCAGGGCAAAAATTTTTACGCCATGCTCATGCAGTTGGTCGGCGCAATCGTAAATATTGTATTTGACCCGATCCTTATTTTCGGGTTGTTCGGCTTTCCAAAGCTCGGTATCGCAGGCGCGGCGATCGCGACTGTCGGCGGTCAGTTCACCGCCATGTTTTTCTCCCTGTTTATCATTCTGGGCAAACAGAACGAAGTTCGCGTGCGGCTGAAAGGATTCCGCCCCGATCGACCCACCATTCGCGGTATATACGAGGTCGGCTTCCCAACGATTATCATGCAGGCCATCGGAACGGTCATGACGTTAATTATGAACGGCATCCTTATTTCCTTTACCGAAACGGCCGTCGCCGTCTTTGGCGCATATTTCAGGGTTCAGTCGGTTGCGTTTATGCCGCTGTTCGGGTTAACCAACGCTTCGCTCAGCATCATGGCGTATAATTACGGCGCAGGCGACAAAAAGCGAATTATGCGAACATTGAAACTCACCATTGTCGTCGGACTCGTTTTAATGACGATTATGACCGCCTTGTTCCTGCTCATACCAAATCAGATATTGAGTATCTTTAACGCGTCCGAGGATATGCTCGCCATCGGCAAACCGGCATTCACCATAATCCCGCTTGGGCTTGTGGTCGCTTCCGTTAGCATTTGCTGCTCCACACTGTTCCAAGCGATCGGCAAGGGTTCATACAGCATGTATATCTCACTGGCGCGCCAGTTGATCGTTCTTGTTCCGACTGCCTGGTTGATCGCTCGCTTTGTGGGGGAAATTTCCGCCGTGTGGTGGGCATTCCCGATTGCGGAGGTCTTTACGATCATTATCAGCCTTTTGATCTTCTCGTATGTCTACAATCAGCGTATCCGCACGCTCCAACCCACGGACGCGGCTGTGTCCGTTCCGGATGTCGATGCGGGCATTTAGCAGCAGAATGGTTTAAACATAGCGCCGCATTCAACCGCGGCGCTTTTCTTTGCGCTGCTGCACTTGACGCGCGATTCACAACTATGCGAAAATACTTCTAAAAAGAGGTGAGCAAAATGGAACGAATTGGAAAACAGGACTATTATCTTTCCATCGCGGCGGAGGTTGCAAAGCGCTCCACTTGCCTGCGCCGGCAATACGGCGCAGTCATTGTAAAGAACGACGAAATCGTTGCAACCGGGTATAACGGAGCGCCACGCGGCGACGAAAACTGCTGTGACGTCGGCTCCTGCTGGCGCGAGCGGCACGGCATACCGCACGGAGAGCAATATGAAAAATGCGTAGCCGTCCATGCAGAAGCAAACGCGATTATCAGCGCAAGCCGCCATGAAATGATTGGCAGCACGCTCTACCTCTCGGGTTTTGAAGGGCTTGATCATCCAATCGAAAATCCAACGCCGTGCCTAATGTGCACGCGGCTCATCAAAAACGCAGGAATCGAAAAGGTCATCAATCGTCAGGGGGAAGTCAATCTATGAATCAAATGCGGGTCGGCGACGGTACCGTCGTACTCCTTGCGGGCGGCGGAAAAGTTTATACGGACGTAGCGGCGCGCTTTACGCGCAGCGAGCGCAGTCTGGACGAAATCGTCGCTTCGCCCTATAACGCAAACCTTGTGCGCAGCATCATCGAAAAAGGGCATCTCGCCGCTACGGAGTTCGATTACTTCCTGTTTGGCGTGGAAGGTTATTCGCGCGTTACGGAAGTACAGCTGGTGCGCAAGCGCCTTGCAAGTTACCTCATCAAAAGTGGACGCGTGGACAAACGCGGCAAACGCGCATACGACGTCGTCCTGCCGGATTCCATTTTGGATCATACGACTGAATGTACACTCCCGGACGGCTCGAAAGTCAGCCTTGGTGCTACAGACCTCCTCAACATGCTGGAAGAGTGGTATGACGCCGGTGTTGAAGCGGGTTATAAGGAAGAGGAACTGCGCTACCTCAAGCCGCAGGCGACCGAATTCAAGGCGCTCATCGGCATGAATGCGCATGCATTACTCGACTGGTTTAAAATTCGCTGCTGCATGAACGCACAGACCGAGATACGCGACCTTGCGAACAAGATGATGCGGCTTTGCAAAGAAGCCTCCCCAGCGCTCTTCGCCGACGCAGGCCCAAGCTGCGTGACCCTTGGCTATTGTCCGGAAAACGAGTTCCAAAATCCGGCCTGCCATGTCATCCGCAAAAAGGATGCGTTGGAGCTGCTCAAAGCCGCCGCAAAAAAGAACGTCGATTAAACGGTTTAGAAAATGGCACAGTCAACACGAAAAAAATGGCATACCTGCAAGCAGTGCAAAACCCGTTTTCGCAGCCAATACTGCCCGTATTGCGGTGCCGAATACGGCGTTGGTCGGCGCAGCAGTGGCATCCACGGCGTTACGGGCGGACTGTTCCACTTCATCGGCACGCTGCTCATTCTTGCCGTCGTCGTTCTGATGGCGCTGATCGTGCTTGATTGCACACCGTATGCAAGCGATCCGAATCATCCGACGATTTACGCCATCGTAACCAGCGTTCGAAACGCGATTCCGGCGGATGCGCTACTGGAGTATGAACAATTGAAAGCAAAAGCGTTCAGCTATCTTTCCATTTTGTTTAACAATGTATTTTCCTCATAATATGCTTTCATGAAATTTCGCAAGAAAGCGTCCGGCAAAATTGTCGGACGCTTTTATGATGGCGATACTTCGCTAAAACTCTTTTGTTCTGTTTTCTTACACACTCACATGATGCACGGGCTGTTCCAGCCAATGATCAGACAGACCAGTACGATTGCCCCGCAGCAAGCCGCGGCGATCATGCCCTTCATGCCGAGTTTGCGCACCTTAACCTTTGATAAAAACGCAACCGCAACGCCGAGTAGGCTGAGCGAATACAACAATAAAAATCCGCTTTTCATAACCGGACGAAACGCATAGATCAGTGGAGTGATCAACGCAACGGTCGTTACGGGGAGCCCGTCGTAATACTTGCGTGGTGTATTTTCGGAAAATTGCAGCTCGTCTTCGGTCACGTTGTAATACGCCAGCCGGATCAGCGCGGCAAGAACATACAAAACCAGAGCGACTGTTTCATACCAGTGTGTCAGTCCAATCGAAAAACCGATCATCGCAGGCAGAACACCGAACGCCACCAAATCGGCAAGCGAATCGATCTGAATCCCAAATTTCTTTTCCTGCTCGCTGCGCTTTCTATGCCTGGCTATCGTTCCGTCAAAAAGATCACAAAATCCCGAAATCATCAGGCAGACAATCGCCATCGACGTGCGGCCATACATGGCAAGTCCCATTCCGATTACGGCACTCGCAACGCCGACATACGTTAGAATAACCGTATAATTGTAAAACCCTATCATCCTAATCCCATTCCGTTTCATATTCAAATATCAATATGATGTATTCGTCAGTTTATCCAATTTGATAAAACGAGCGATACCATTCAACGAATTTCGGCAGGCCTTCCGAAATCGGCGTTGTTGGTGAAAAGTTAAAATCACGCGCAGTTTCCGAAATGTCGGCATACGTTTTCTTTACGTCGCCCGCCTGCATTGGCAAATATCGTTTGTTTGCGGATTTACCTACGGCTTTTTCCAGCGTTTCAATAAATTCAGACAACGGCACCGGTTGATTGTTGCCAATATTATACAACGCATAGCAATCACCGTTTGCATCCGCCTGCGGCGGCGTATGGAGCATGCTTTCAACACACGCGGTCACGTCGTCGACGTAAGTGAAATCCCGCAGCATGTCACCGTTGTTATAAACGTCTATCGTCTCGCCTTCAAAAATTGCTTTCGTAAACTTGTAGTAAGCCATGTCGGGTCGTCCGAACGGACCGTATACGGTGAAAAGCCGCAGTCCGGTCGTCGGGATCCCATAAAGATGCGCATAAGTATACGCAAACAGTTCGTCGCTCTTTTTGGTCGCCGCATAGAGTGAAATCGGGCGATCGACACGATCCTCAACTGAAAACGGTGTTTTGTCACGGTTTCCATATACGGACGAACTGGACGCGTACAGTAAGTGCTCCACCGGGTGAAAGCGCGCAGCTTCCAGAATATTGAAAAAGCCGATGATATTGCTCTCAATATACGCACGCGGGTGATCAATGCTGTAGCGAACTCCAGCCTGCGCAGCCAGATTGACAACAATTTGCGGTGTAACGGTTTCAAAAAGCGTTTCCACCGTTTGTTGGTCGGAGATATCGCCCTTTGTAAAGGAAAACGCCGCAAATGCGCGCAGCTCGCTCAGGCGGGCTTGCTTAAGCGCCGGATCGTAATAGTCGTTCAGATTGTCCACGCCAAAAACGGTATAGCCGCTCTCCAGCAAATGTTTGCAGAGGTGGTACCCGATGAAGCCGGCGGCGCCGGTAACAAGTATTCTTTTGTTAATTTGTTTTTCCATATGTGCCCTTGCTTTACCTGCCGATGGAATGGTATTCGACACCCGCGTGCTTCATGTCGTCGGGTTTAAAGATGTTCCGACCGTCATAGACAAGCGGAATATGCATGTTTTTCTTAAAATCTTCCGGTTTCAGTCGTTTGACTTCATCCCACTCCGTAAACACAAAGCAACAGAACGCACCTTTCAGTGCTTCCTCCGGTGTGTCCGCAAGCGGTACATCCGGATAGCGACTGCTGAAATTGGCAGCCGCGACCGGGTCGTAGCACGTGACCTTTGCGCCGTGTTCGATTAAAAGTTTGATATTATCTACGGACGGTGCTTCGCGCAAATCGTCCGTACCGGGCTTAAACGCAAGGCCGAGAACGGCAACCTTCATACCCTCAAACGTCATAAAGCGCTTTCTCGCTTTTTCAAACAATCGAATTTTTTGCGCAGCATTGATTTCGACCGCCGCATCCACCGTGCGGAGTTCGTAATTGTTTTGCTTTGCAAGATAACGCAGCGCTTTGGTGTCTTTGGGGAAACAGCTCCCGCCGTAACCGACGCCGGCGTTTAAAAACTTTGCACCGATGCGCGGGTCGTAACGCATGCCCTCGGCAACATCGTCCACGCTTGCGCCAACCAGTTCGCAGAGGTTTGCAATATCGTTCATATACGAAATTTTGAGCGCAAGGAAGTTGTTGCAGGCGTATTTGATCATCTCGGCGGACCGCCGCGAAACCGAAACAATCGGAAGTTCAAACGGCGCATAGATTTCCTGCAGCATATTTTCCGCAACATCGTCTTCGGTTCCGATGATAATGCGCGTTGCGTGCAGCGTATCGTGAACCGCCTTGCCCTGCGCAAGAAATTCCGGGTTGCTCGCCACGCGGACAGTTACCTCTTCGGTGAGATTGTCGTGAATGTATTGTTCCACCTTGTCGTTTGTGCCGACGGGAACGGTAGACTTGACCACAACGAGACAGTCTCGCTTCACGCTTTCGGCAATTTCGCGGCAAACAGTTGCAATATACGAAAGGTTTGCGCTGCCGTCAGGGAGTTCCGGCGTTCCAACGCCAATGAAGATCGCGTCCGCGTCGGCATAAGCCAGCTTATAATCGGTTGTAAAAAAGAGTCGTCCTGCGGAGAGATTCTTTTTCAGCAGTTCTTCCAAGTTTTCTTCGTAGATGGGAGACACGCCCGCGCGCATGCGTTCAACCTTTTGTTCGTCCACATCCACGCACGTGACCGTGTGACCTTTTTCCGCAAAGCATACGCCCGCGACCAGTCCGACATAGCCTGTTCCGGCAACCGCCAGTTTCATGTATTCACAACCTCCTAACGCCGCATCCATTGTGCCGACGGCAACTATTAAACGCGCGTTTGTTTATTCCGGTTTTTCTGTTGTTTCGTTTTTATTTTTATTCAAATAACCCTTGATAGACCGCCATAAATAATCAAAACTCTGTAGTTTTAATAATACTGCTAAACCAAGGTAAACCGCAACACCGCAGACGATTTGTGCGATTAAGGAAAGCAAATTCGGCATGGGTATGAGCGACACGGCCAACACGGCGCCTGCCATCACGCCTGAAAGCAGCAGCGGTGGCATCAAGTCCCACATCTGGTCTCGATAACGGTACTCAAACAATCGCTTCATGACGACCATGGTCACAAAAAGCGAAAACACAGCGGTAATCGCGACCGCTGCAGCAATGGCGAGCGGCGTTGAAAAAAGAAACACCGACGCAACCAGCGCTAAGATTCCAAATATCTTTTTAACAATCTCGGTTTTTAGGTACAAATCGCTCCGACCAAGTGCATTGATGGCCTGCAAATCGGTCGCCTCGATCGGATAGAGCGCATAAATAATGCACATAATCTGCATGTATGGAGCGGCCGGTACCCACTTTTCCGTTAACAGTACCCGCAATAAAAGTATTGCTACCGCAGCCATTCCAGCCATCATCGGGAATACCATCAGCGCGGTGGAGCGATTCGTTTTGCGCACCATCTCACGAACGCGCGCCTTGTTGTCCTGGTTAGCCGCATATGCGGGAAACAAAACCGAAAGCGCAACGTTCGTAAGGTTCGTACCGATCATTTCCGGGTAACGTCGCCCGGTCGTATAAAACGCAAGTGAATCGTCTATATATCGTTTGCCGACTACAAGCGAAGACAACTCCGAATATCCCGTATCCATCAAACTGGATACAAGTAATTTCCAACCAAATCCAAACAGGATTTTGATTCGTTCCCAGGAGAATATGAACGCGGGTTTCCAGCGGTCAAGCAACCAGAGCAGCACAACCGTTGCCACCGCACCAAGCAGCTGCTGAACGACCAGTGCCCAAACACCGGCGCCGGTATACGCAAGATAAATACCAAGCACACCCGAAACCAGCGTTGCGCCCAACGTCGCCATGCAAAGTTTTCGAAATTCTAACTTGCGTGTAATGATTGCGCTTTGCACGGAGTTGACTGCGCCGAGGATCAGAACCAACGACATAACGCGCAGCGAATTGGCAAAGTCCGCCTGTTCAAAGAACGTGGAAATCCACGGTGCGGTAATAAACAAAACGATATACAGAATCGTTGCAATTGCAAGTCCCGCCCATAATACAGATGAAAAGTCAACGTTGTCGGCATCTTTTCGCTGAATCAGTGCGGTTGAAAAACCACGCTTAACGAATACGTCTGCAATGTTGATAAAGACCAGTAGCAACGCCAGCGTTTTGTAGCTCGCCGGGTCAAGAATACGTGCAATCACGATGGAAATCACAAAACGGACCAGCTGATTGCCGCCGTTTTCCATGGTTTTCCATATGACCCCGGATATGGTTTTATTTCGGAACGAATGGTCCATACGGTTATTGTTTCCTTAATCTCCGCGCGCTCTTTATCATGCGCGCGGTGAACTTCGGAGCAATGTACTCCAAATTAAGCCTGAATCTGCGCTTTGCTGAAAGCGACTTATACTGCGCGCGGTGCTCCGGCTTTCTTAGCTGGTCGACTCGGCTCGTCAGGCATAGTATTTCAAACGTATGATGATGGACGATCGCATCCTGCACGGCTGCGTGCCAACGGCTGCCGGTCTCCTCGTCAAAGGCTTCCAGAGCGCGCACCATGTTTTCGTGGTGCCGTATCCGCGCGTCTTTGTTGGCGGTCAAGAACGTTTCCGTCCATGACCCGGGAACCGCCGTGCGGTAAGCACACATGCGTTCGTTGAAATAATGTGCTTTTCCGTTTGCGCCAAACCATAGCTGTAAAACCGCATCGTCAACGTCCGTCATGTCGCAAAACGGTGCGCGATTCTGCGCAAGACGCGTCGGCGCGACGATCGACGCGGTTGGAACAAACCCGCCGCCGCCGCGGATCATGTCGTTCATCGAGACTTCTCCGTCCGATTCATACGGTGTGACCAGCCCAACCTGGTTTCCGTCAGGATCTACGATGTCGGCGGCACAAACGCAAAGCGTGCAGTCCGGGTTCGCTTCCATGTATGCAATCTGCTTTTGAAGCTTGTCCGGACTCGTCCAGTAATCGTCGCCTTCGCAAATGGCAATGTATTTGCCGCGAGCAAGCGGAAACACATAGTGCTCCAAAATTTTGGGGTCGTGCGAATACATGTTTTCACTGCGATAAACGCAGCGAAATAAATCCGGATATTTGGCTTCGTATTCGCGTACAATATCTGCGGTTTCATCGTTGGATGCGTCGTCGTGTACAATGATCTCAAACGAAAAATCCGTTTTCTGGCACAAAAAACCGTCCAGCGCGTCGCGGATATACGGCGCCTGATTATAAGTATCGCATACGATTGAAACCAGCGGCTCGTTATTCTCCATGCGAAGCCCTCATTTTTATCTCTCCGAGACGCTCAATCGTATCCAGCCGACGGCGGTTCTTTTTTAGAATGGCCTTCAACTGCATGCGGCGCATGCGTGTAAGTGTTTTACTGCCGATATAGCGACGATCTTCGACATCGATGTGTTCACCCCAGGGGTATTCGATCACTTCGCGCTTCTGTCCCTCGGTCTCCGCCGCGCGATAATGCTGCCAAAAGAGCGTGATCAGCCCGTTGAGCTTGCGCGCGTGGAATCGTTCCAGATTCTCCGCCGTGTCAAGTCCCCAGATCGTCATATATTTCCTGAGTTGGTTCATGACTGCGTCGTTAAACTGTCTGTCGATTTTCCCTGGCAAAACACGCGTCGATATGCTGTCGTTGATCCGTCGATAGTTGTAAAGCGGAGCCGAACAATAGACGATCTTTTCTGCGTGCGTCACGGGATAAAGTGACTGGAGTAAATCTTCAGTATGCGGATTGTCCGCATAATCGCCGTAAGGCGTATCGTCCTCTTTTACCAGCGACGTCTTAATCGCTTTTGTGCAGAGGTTGTTGAGTCGCCAGGAGACGATCATTTCGTTATAAACCGTCTGCTTTCCTTCGCCGGAAAAAACAGAGCCGTCGGCAAACACACTTTCGGCAACAGCAGTCGTAAACTCCGGCTCGTAACGATTATAAAAATTGAAAATGACAATATCCGCATGTTCCTTTTCGATGATGCCACGGATGGTATCAAGCGCGCCCGGTTCCAGCGAATCGTCTGCATCCAGAAAGATACAATATTCTCCGTCCGCCGCATGGATTGCCGCGCGCCTTGCAAGGATCAGACCTTTATTGGGTTGATGCAGCACTTTTACGCGGTCCGGATGCAGCGCACGGTACCGGTCGCAGATCATGCCGCCGTTATCGACGGAACCGTCGTTTACCAGCACCAGCTCGAAATCCTGCTCGTTCTGGCGCAAAACGGAATCCAGACAATCCCGCAAATATGGTTCGGCGTTATAAACCGGTACGAGAATGCTAAAAAACATCGTTATAGAGCCCTTCCGTCAGCAGTTCGTGAATCGACTCGCACATCAGGTAATCGAGCATCTGCAACTTACTTTCTTTCGAAAACATCTTCGTCGTTTTGCGACCGTGCAGCACGTTCAGTCCGCGCAGTGCAACGCTATCGCCGATGAACGTCTTTAGCAAAACATCCTTCTTTTCTTCGGCATATGCCTGAAAACGAGCTTCCACAAATCCCTGCACGCGAATGCGCTTGGAACGCGTCTCGAATGCATCCAGAATTTCCTTTGCTTTGACTTCGTCTGCCAAAGCCGCTCCGCCTTTTTTGCGAACGACCGGTATAAACGAAACCTTGTCCACACCAAATTTGCCGACACTATAGCGAACCAGCAAACCTGAATCAAAGCAAGCTTCCCCGGCTTCAACATCAAAAATGAAGTTGCCCTGCCCGTAAACGATGGTTGCATTTTCCCACTTTTCATAACAGCCGACGCAATGGCTGTGCTGGCAGAGCACAAGCGACGCGCCGCACTCGGCCATCTTTCGGCAAGCGGCCTGCACCTTTGGCGAAGGGTATGGATAATGCTCGTTTCCGCCGTGGTATAAAACAATCAAACGGTCGCAGCTGCTGCGGATGTCTCGAATGCGATCGCCAAGCTCCAGCAGATTCAACGGATTTGCGCCCGCCTTGCGTTCCGTTGCATAGGAAAACTCATGTTCACAGACGGCGTATACGCCGATATGTACACCATTCTTCACAAAATAGTGCGGTCGGTCGGCCTCATCCAGATCGTCGCCCGCGCCAAAATACGCGATGTCTGCTGCTTTGAGCGCGGCAATGGTTGAACGAAGGCCTTCTTCGCCATAGTCCAGAATGTGATTGTTGCAAAGTGACACCACGTCCGGTTTCAATGCGGCAACGCCACGCGCGCAAAGAGATGTTGCGACCATGTTCGGGCCGCACTTTTCCTGCTTTGTTTCGCAGTCCGCCAAAGGCGACTCAAGGTTGATCAGCCGTGCGTCCGCGCCTTGCCATGTCTCCTCAAGGCCGTCGAACAGCAGCTGCGGTTGTTCTTTCTGAAATTCATCCCTGTTGGAATCGGTCGGCGCAACGTCCGCGCCAATTAAAATCTCCAAGCTCATGCCTGTTCCTCCAGTGTTATAAACTCGCCCATAATCCGGTCTCCATCGCCGACATAGTCGTCGGCAAAACCGCTCTGGTCGAAGAATGTCAGTTCGCCGAAGCGCACGCCGTCCGCCGTATCATACAGATCGACGCGCACATGCTTCATCCCCGCGGACAGCTTTTCGGACAGCGCAATCATTTCGTCCAGCCGTTCCGGTTTGTTGACCTTTGCGTCCTTTGGCATGTTTGCGGTCGCTTCGTTTACGGGCAGCGGTTCAAAATCCGGTGTGAAAAAATAGTAGTCCGCGTGTTTGCCAGACCGGTTTGTGCAAACACAGATTGCACGCACAATACCGTCAAAGCAGAAAAACTTATAGTCGTCCGGCGGCGTACCGTCAGCCGCGCCAATGTATTCCTCGGCCAAGACGCGCCGCGGAACATCCTTGTAAAGCCACTCTCTATATAATCTATAATAATCTTGTTTCAGTAATTTTCTCAGCTTCTTTTTTGCCGATGCAATATCAAAGCACCGCTTGTCGGCACACAAAATCACGCCGCCGGAATTATGCGTGCACTTCAGCACAAACCGTTCGGGTAATTTTTCGAAGTCAATGTCATCCGGATTTTCCCACTTACCCAGTAATGGAACCAGATATTTGCCGCCTACCGTCTCCGCTACAAAGTCACGCACCGCCGCCTTATCCACCAACTGCACATGCTTTGGGTCGCGATCATGCAGCTTGAGCCACTGTATCTTTTCATTGATTGTGACCGGCGGATTAAGGTTCAGTTTTTTGCCAAGGCGGGCGCGGTAGAGCTTTTCCAGATAGGTTTCGTCGTTCATATGCGAAAACCAACCGTGTTTTGCTAAAACGGAGAGAACTTTGCGTGGATTTTTTACAAATTCAACAAATTTCTCACCGTCACCCGGTTTGTTTTGCCAGATACGAATCGCCGCGACCAGCAAAACAAAGAACACCGCCGCCGTACGGTCATGATAAGAGACCATACCTGCATCCATTACGATTTGCGCCGCAAGCAGTACCATGAACACACCGACAAGCGTTCCATCCCGCTTGCATTCGTCTGCACAGGCGGCTTTTTTCGCGCGCCGAACCGAGCGTCCGGCAAATCCTAGTGCAGCCAGTTGCGGAATATAATACAGTCCCAGCAGCGGAACGCCGCCGGAAACAAGAAGCTCCGTATAATTGCAATGCGAATAGGTACTCTCCGCACCATCAAGTAATCTAAAGCAGTCCAGCCCCCAACCCGTAAATGGACGGTTGTTGAAAGCTTCCATCGCAATATGGGTAAGCGAATTTCGATCCTTAATCGACTCCGCCCGACCTGTTCCATCAATGATGTAGTGCAGCATCGTATGCAGGCGATGCAGCATATTGTTGCTCAAAAAATTGTCGCGCCAAACAATCAGATAAAGCGCAAGTGTCCCAAGTGCGCCCAGTGCAATCAGCTTCAACCCCCATCGTTTTGGATAGAGAATTAAATATATTGCAACAAACAACAGCGCGCACAAAGAGGCTGCCTTTGCCGATTTGCTGAAAAGAACAGCCGGTAACAACAATAAATTCGGCAGCAGCCAAAACCAGCTCTTCTGCTTTGCCAGCACGAGGCTCAAGCCAAACGCAATCGCCGCAAGCATACCCATCCAGTTTGGATTGATGCCGACGGCCAACCCGAAGCGAACATCGACAAAGCCAGACGACAACTCGAAAACAAACGCGTAGGCGGTAAGCGCCGTCACGGCAAAAACGAACATGGCCATATACCGGCGCATATCCGCTCGCAGCACAAGATACTGGAATAAGAAGAAAAAGAAGACTGCATTGATCACGAGCGTCTCTAGCATATCGAGCGATTCCGGCCGGCCGATTGCCCAAGCGAATGTTACGACGGTGCTCCAGAGGATAACCAGCGCATACGCCGCCATCCACCAGGAGAAGAAAACCTTTTTCTTTACAAACATCAGCGCAAACACGGCACCGATGAAGAGTAGCATGCCGAGCCTTGACACCATGGAATGCTCAAACGCAACTTCACTGAAAAGATAGATAAACAGCGCCGCATCAGCCAGCAGCGCAAACGGAAACAATCGTTTTTCATTTGGCGATCTGTTCAAGATAACGCCTCCATTCCGCGGCGACAACCGCTTCATCCAGCCTCTGCTGGATTTTTGCCGCGTTCTTCCCAAGCCGTTTTGCAATCTCCGGATTGTCCGCAACAGCGCACATTGCCGCAACCATGCGCTTTTCGCTGCCCGTGCGGACAAGCAGTCCGTTTTCGCCGTCCTCAATCAAAGAATGAACGCCGCCGATCGGGCAATCCGTTGCGATACAGGGAAGCCCGCATGCCATCGCTTCGATCAATACGTTCGGCATGCCTTCATAATCCGAACTCAGCACAAACATTGTACAGTCGTTGATCTCTTTCAACAGTGTTTTCGATTGTCCCGGCAAATCGACAGAGCGCGCCACGCCAAGCATGCTTGCAACACGCGTCAACTCCTTGCGCCCCGGTCCCTCGCCGTAGATTACAAGCGAATACGCATGGTGCGTTTTGTAAAACTGTGCGAAAGCACGAATCAGCATAGCAAAATTTTTCTGTTCGTGCAGTCGTCCCGCAGCCGCGATGACCGGCCTGCGTGCGCCTTCGTGCGGCGCAGGAATCCTGCCTGTATCAAGGGGGTTGTCGAGGACTACTCCGCGCGAACGAATCCCTTTCGGGAAAAAGTTTGCCGCTTCCCGCGTTTGAAAAATAAACCCTTTTGCAAAGGGGTAAACCAGCCAGCGCAGCATACGTTTAATCTTGTTTTCCGGGTGCCGATGCGGGTCGTTGCGTTCACTGACCACGACGGGCACACCCGTTCCGAGTAAAAACAGCACGGTCCAAACGTTTACCTTTTCCGGCAGGGCGAGCACAACGTCCGGCTGTTCCTTTTTCACCAATTTACGCAATTTTTTATATGCATGCGGAATTTTGCTTGGTTTCAACGTCTCGTCAAAATCCAGATAGATCTGTCGAACGTTCACCGGCAGATCATAAAAAGAAGGCACTCCACACTCCGTGGCAAGGATGCACTCGATCCCGTCGTTCGCAAAACAATTCAACAGCTGCGCAATCACGCGCTCGCAGCCGCCACCGCTCATCTTATGCGTTACGATCAGTAGTTTCTTCATTCCTTCGCCCCGGTCGTTAAAGTTTCATACCATTGTGAAAGCGTCCCCGCGTTTGCGCTCACATCGTATCCAGCCTGGCGGACGCACTCGATTGCGTCCTCGGATACGGTCTCGCGGTCTTGCGCGGGTGTTTTTAACAGCGCCTGTGCAAACGTTTTTGCATCAGAAATACCGCTAAATGATACAAGTTCCGTCAAAGCCGCCTCACGCGTAACTTTATCCGACGCAATGCAGTAAAGCCCGGCGCACTGCGCCTCAATCAGTGTTAACGGCAATCCTTCGTGCAGCGAAGGCAACGCGAAAACGTCCGCGGCACAAAGCGCGCCCGCAATGTCTTCCATCACACCGGCAAAGATGGTTTTATCGCTCACATTGAGCGTTTTTGCGCGCTGAACACAGTCGTTCTTCATTTTTCCGTCGCCAATGAGCAATAGTCTCGCGTCCGGCCGAGCTTTCAGCAGTTCGGCAAACGCTTCAACCAAAAACGCCTGATTCTTCTGTTCGTTGAACGAACCAACGTGGCAAACCGTAAACGCGTCCCTCGGAATTCCCAACGTCGTGCGTGTTTCTTCGCGCTTATCCACGTCATAATGAAAATGCTCCGCAGGTACGGCATTGTTAAGCACTAAAAAAGGAGCGTCGCCGAACAGCCACTTGCCCGCCGCTTCGCCGCAGGCCGCCGCGTGCGTAAAGCTGGCTTCAAACGGTTTTCGCAGGAGCTTGTCCGCCAGTTTCATCTTGCAGGTGGTATTGTGCGAATGCGGAATACGGACAGTCGCGCCGCCGCGTTTTGCCGCAAGCATCTCCACATACAGCGTTGCGCTGTTGCCGTGGGCATGCACAATCTGCTCATCGCGCTCATTCACAACGATCTCCAGGCGATGCAAATAAGCAATCGGGTCGCTGTTTCTCTGTCCCAGCACGAAAACCTGTCCGCCCGCGCGCTCAATCAAACGAATCGATTCCGCGTCCGGCATGTTTTGCACAGCCAGATCGCAGCGCACATGCGACGGGTCAAAGCGGGTGATGTAATTCATCACGCACTTTGTAATACCGTTTTTTCCGAACGGCACGGTCAAAACTTCCAGTACTCTTACGGGCGTTTCCAGCATACGCGCCTCACTTTCCGAGAGCGCGCAGCGATTCGTCCGCGCGGCCGGTTTTTCGGTATTCATAAATCTTGGCGTCGACTAAAAAGCGATACCAATAGCTCTCAAAGTAATGGTAAAGATATCCTTCCCGGCCGTCGAGAAAACCAAGCCGAAAATAGTAATTATAAACGAACCACAGCCATGCGCGTAAAAACATGGGCGCACGATAGTAAATCGTAAACTTCTTTTTGCGATGTTTTCTAAGTTGTTCGTCGGTGTTTGCATCAAATGATGCACCTTTTTCGTAGGCTATGTAATCCTGCAATTCGCGGATGGCATACCAGTTGTAACGGGCGATGTAGCTGGTTAAATCCTTAAAATCATAATGTAGATACCGTTCCTTGATCGCGAGAGTATGTCCTTCATTCAAAATCGTATGCGCGTCGCGCTTGCGGTCCTCAATGCGCCCTTTGCCCGTTTTAAACAGCATGATTTTCCGTTTTTTGCTGCCACCGTGCTTCATCTGCCTGCCCAGAAAGAAAAAATCGCTTTCCATAACAATGCCGTTTACGTCGTCTTCGTCATGTTCCGCCATCAGTTTCTCGCTATGTGCGCAAACTTCCGGTGTAAAGCGTTCGTCCGCGTCGAGCCGGAGCGTCCATTTTGTATCGATATTTGCGTTATCCACACCCCAGTTATACTGCGCGGCATAGTACGAAAATTCATGAAAAAAAACATCCGCACCGTATTGTTTTGCAATTTCAACGGT
The DNA here is from genome assembly GCA_963665515.1 of Christensenellaceae bacterium. GTDB lineage: Bacteria > Bacillota > Clostridia > Christensenellales > CAG-138 > UBA7703. Next base: position 2,011,256 of record OY762278.1, on the reverse strand, counting down.
ACGGTCCGTGCTGCCGCTGTCAATCACGACAACGCGTTTGCAGAAATCTTTGACCGACTGCAGGCACGCTTCAATATTCGCTTCTTCGTTCAGCGTTAAAACAATCGCCGTCACGTCCGCCATTGCGTCTTTTCCCCTTTGAAAACTCAGGGCGAGACCGCCCTTTTTTACACTACAATTTACCTATCGTAGTGTACCATTTGACCTATCCTATGTCAAACACGCGGCGGGTGTGCGCGCGTTTCTTCACGTAAGTTTTACAACTTGCGTCGGCGGCGATTTGCCACGTTGTCAGCCAGGCTTTTTTATGATAAACTGCCGCCATGAATACAAAGGTAACGGATTTCTTAAAGCGTGATTTTCTCAGGCACGTCGATATGCTCGAACTGCTTGAAATACCCGAGTCGACCATCCTTTACGAAGGAAACGACGGCGTTTTGCTATACAACGACATGATGTTCTCCGTGGCCTTTGTCCCCGGCGCCGAGGATGCGTTTTTACAACGTCTGCTTTCGCATCTGCCGGAGAACGGCGGTTGTTATGTCGTGCTGCATAGTCCGGAGTTGAAGGCCCCGCTTATGATGGAACGCGGGTTCGGCTCCTTCATGGACTGCTATCAATGCCTGTATGAACGCACCGATCCCGTTTCATATGTTTTGCCGAAAGGCGCCGTCATCCGGCAGCTCGACATGCGTCACCTTGATTTTGTTCATAAGCATTATCACACGGTAGACGACATCGGTTATATCCGCGAGCGTATTGAGGCTGGAATGTTCGGCGTGTTTTACGGTGAAATTCTTGTCGGTTTCATCGGCACCCATGATGAACGCTCCATCGGCATGCTGGAAATCCTGCCGGACTATCGAAAGCGCGGCCTTGCTTTCGCACTGGAAGCGCATATGATCAACCACCTCATGCAGCATGACCGGCGCGCGTTTTGCCAGGTGTCCGTCGATAACACACCCTCGATCGCGCTCCAGAAAAAACTCGGCATGACGATTTCAGAATCCGTCATCAGCTGGATGGAGCGAATTGAATGATATGATTGAATAACAATTGGGAAAAACTGTGAACTTCGGCTGCGTTATATTGACGCGGCCGTATTATTTATCTATCATATGACAAGGTGTCACATGACAAGCTGTCGCTATCATGGCGGCGAAATATTTCTACCAAGCAAAACCATGACCGCATGAGCGTGCGACAACCATAAAGGAGCCTTCATATGCCCACAGAAACCTTTTTCAACTTGCCGCAGGAAAAGCGCGCACGTCTCGTCAGTGCAATTCGAGATGAACTGACGCGCGTTTCCTTCAACGATGTTTCCATCAACCGCATCATACATGCGGCGGGAATCCCGCGCGGCAGCTATTATCAATACTTTATCGATCGGGACGATCTGTACGATTTTCTGTTGACGGAATATCGTGCGCGGATGCAGGAAAGCGCCGTTCGCACGCTCCGCGAACAAAACGGAGACGTATTTTCAACCGTTCTTTCCGGCTTTGACGAATCCGTTGCGTTTGCCATGGATGAAGCAAATCTACTCATCATGCGACATCTATTTGATTACCGCTCGCCTGCCAAGCCCGTCAACGGGAAAGATCCATTTTCCAATATGACGATTCTCACGAGCAATATCGATCTAATCGATGCAAGTTCACTGAACTGCTCCGGTCGCGAGGATTTGCTTGCGACGCTTGAAATCCTGTTCTCTCTGCTGGCGTTTACGCTTGCGGAGCTGTTTTGCAATCCGCAGAACGCAGCCGCGCTGCGCGCGCGCCTGATTTGCAAACTGGAAATTTTGAAACGCGGCATGGTTCGTACCGACGACAAGGGAGGTGTGAGCGCATGCTAGCCAAATTTTCCGTAAAGCGCCCGTATACCGTTTTTGTTGCGGTCATTCTTGTCATCGTGCTCGGCGTCGTAGCGTTTACCAGCATGACGCCCGACCTGCTTCCGAACATCGACCTCCCCTACGTCGTCGTGTTTACCAGTTACGCCGGCGCCACGCCGGAGGAGGTTGAAAAGGTCGTTACAAAGCCGATTGAACAGGAGATGGCGACGCTCGACAATATCGACAGCATTTCCTCGAAATCCAGCGAAAACTATTCTATCGTCCTGCTGGAGTTTTCGTCCGACGCGAACATGGACGCAACAACCATGAACATTCGCGAAAAGCTAGACACACTGAGCGCGGACTGGGACGATGGCGTTGGTACTTCGTCCATCATGAATATAAATCCAAATATGCTGCCGCTTGCCGCCATTGCGCTGGAGCGCGACGGCTACAATTCAACGGAAATGACACAGTTTTATGAGGAAACCGTGCTTCCGCGGCTTGAAGGGGTGGAAGGCATTGCAAGCGTTACGTCAAGCGGCTTGATTTCCGAGCAGGTCAACATTGTGTTGCGGCAGGACAAGATGGACGAAATGAATGTTCTGATTCGCGCCGCGGTGGACGGGGAGTTTGCCGACAGCGAAACACAGCTTTCCGACGCACAGACCGAAATTGACGACGGTTACGACCAGATTGCAACCGGTGAACGCAAAATTGCAAGCGGACGTTCACAACTCAACAATGCAGCGTCCGACCTGAACGCGGAAATTTCCGCAGCGCGCAGTGAACTGGACGCGCAAAAGGCCGATTTGGAATCACAGCGCAGTCAGCTCGCGAGTGCAAAATCGAATTTTGAAGCGCTCGCAAGCGGCATTTCCGAGCTGGAAACCAACATCAGCGCGCTGGAAACATCCATCGCCGCGCTGAACGCTTCGATCGACGCGCTGCCGGACGGCGCGGAAAAAGATGCGTTGATTGCGCAGCGCGACGATCTTGTTGCACAAAAGGCGGCGCTTGAATCGCAAAAAGCCGCGCTGGAAACCCAGCAGGCAGACGCCTGGGCAGCCTTTACCGCCTCCGCCGGCATATCGGACATTGCGGGAATCGACGCGGCAATCGCCGCCATCGACGATGGTCTCGATCAGATCAACGCCGGGTATTCGCAAATCGATAGTTCGGCAGCAAGCGCGCGCGACCAGATTTCTTCCGGTCGCTCCCAGCTCAACAAAGGCGAAGACGCGCTTGATGAAAGCCGCGCTGAACTCGACGACGCACAGGAAACGCTGGACGAAAGCAAGGAATCCCTAAGCGATGCAAAGCTGAACGCATATGACAGCGCAGATCTGGACAACCTGCTCTCGCTGGAAACGGTCGGAATGATTTTAGGTGCACAGAACTTTGAAATGCCCGCAGGCTATGCCGAAGGCAACGACGGTGGGAATGAATGGCTGGTCTATGTTGGCGACGCGTATGAAAGTGCGGACGAATTGCAAAACCTGATCCTCTTTGATCTTGGTCTTGACGGACTTGATCCGATTCGCCTGTCCGACGTTGCAGATGTGTACGTCAGCAACAACGCCGACAGCACATATGCTAAGATCAACGGCGACAGCGGCATCCTGTTAACGCTGAATAAGCAAAGCAACTATGCGACAGCAACGGTTTCAACCAGCCTTATTGAAGAAATGAACGCGCTGGAGGATGAATATTCCGGGCTGCATTTTTCAACTCTGATGGATCAGGGCGACTATATTCGTCTCGTCATCGGCAGTGTATTGCAAAACATCGTTCTCGGCGCGCTGTTGGCGATCGTCATCCTCTTCCTTTTCCTCAGAGACATCCGCCCAACGCTGATCATCTCATGCTCTATCCCGATCAGCGTTACATTCGCCATCGTGTTAATGTACTTTTCCGGGGTGACGATGAACATCATCTCCATGGCCGGGCTTGCCGTCGGCGTCGGAATGCTGGTTGACAACTCCATTGTGGTGATTGAAAACACCTATCGCTTGCGCATGAACGGCATGAGCACACTAAAAGCGGCGGTCACTGGTGCAAAACAGATGGCTGGCGCCATCACGGCTTCCACATTAACGACGGTATGCGTGTTCTTCCCTATCGTATTTGTAGAAGGATTAACACGCCAGCTGTTTGCCGACATGGCGCTTACCATCGCATATTCCCTGCTTGCAAGCCTCGTCGTCGCGCTGACGCTTGTTCCTGCAATGGCGTCCGGTCTGCTTGCACGCCCGAAAAAGAAAAAGCGCGAAAGCAAGCAAATCCTTCAAAACATCTATCGTAAAATGCTGGACTCCGCGCTCCGTAAAAAAGGCGCCATCCTCGTGCTTGCACTGTTGTTGCTGGTCGTAAGCGCATATGCAGCGATCAACAAGGGATTCATTTACTTCCCGGATATGGACAGTCCGCAAATGTCCGTTACGATCACAATGCCAGAGGATACCAGCTTTAGTGACGCAACGGCTATGACGGATGAAGTTGCTGATCGCGTAATGCAGATTCCGGAAGTTGAAACCTGCGGTTCCATCTTCTCTACCGGGTTGACAAGCATGTTCGGCATGTCGTCCGGCAGCGAAGACACGACTGAAACCATGCTTTACCTTGTGCTGAAAACGCAGGAAGCGTTCCTCGGCGTTATCCCGATCGGGGAAAAGCAACGCAGCAGCACCGAACTTGGCAGTGTAATTGAAGACGCCTGCGCCGATTTGGATTGTGAAGTCACCGCATCCAGTTCCGGCAATATGAGCGAGTATCTCTCCGAAATGAGCGGCAGTGGTGTTACGATTAACCTCTACGGCAACGATCTCGACGATCTGCAGCAGGCCGCGGTAGAGGTTGCCGATATACTGGGCAAGGTAGACGGAACGAAGAATATAAGCGACGGTATTGAAAACTCCATGCCCGCTCTGCGCATCTCCGTCGATAAGGAGAAAGCCTCGCTTGAAGGGCTGACCACTGCGCAGGTATACCAGAGCATTGCGCTTCGGCTTACGTCCGATGCGACCATTACAAACATCGAAGCCGCCGATCAGGACGTTGTCGTCCAAATGCCGGGCAGCGACGCGACCGTAAGTGACCTTGAAAACTATATCATCACCTTCCAGGCAACCGACGGAACCTACAAACACGTTGCGCTTAAGGATATCGCATCGTTTGAAGAAGGCACGACTCTGCAATCCATCACACGCGACGACCAGCGCAGATATGTTACAGTTTCTTCCGAAATTGCAGACGGCTATAACGTTACGCTTGTAACAAGCGCGGCGGAAAACGCGCTGAAGGATTATACCGCGCCGGACGGCGTCACCATGGAATTCACCGGTGAAAATGAAACCATCATGAATTCGCTCAAGGATCTTGCTACAATGATGTTGCTGGGCGTTCTGATCGTTTATCTCATAATGGTGGCACAATTCCAATCGCTGCTTTCTCCGTTTATCGTCATGGTGACCATCCCGTTGGCATTTACAGGCGGTTTGCTCGCGCTGTTAATCTGCGACATGGAGATTTCCATTGTGGCGATGATCGGCTTTATCATGCTTGTCGGCATCATCGTCAACAACGGCATCGTGTTGATCGACTCGATGAACAAACTGCGCAACGACGGCATGGATCGGCGCGACGCAGTTTTGACGGCGAGTGCGCTCCGCATGCGCCCCGTGCTTATGACCGCATTGACAACGATTCTCGGTTTGCTGCCGCTGGCCTTCGGTCTCGGTATCGGCGGCGGGTTGATTCAACCGGTTGCGATCGTCAGCATCGGCGGCCTCGTTTATGCGACGTTTATGACGCTGTTCATCGTGCCGATCCTCTATGATTCGCTGATCAAGAAAAAACCACGTTCCATTGAAGAACATGACCTCATGGTTGTCAACGCAGAGTAACAACGAAAGAACAAGAGTCGTTCAAACTAAACTTGAACGGCTCTTGTTAAATAAATTGCATTTGCAAATAATTAATCTTTTATATTTGTTTCTTTTTGAATATAGATCGGCCTGTTTTTTACCTGCATATACGTCCTTGCAACATATTCGCCAATAATCCCGAGTGCAAGCAGTATGAAACCGCCCAAACAAAGCATGATTGCCAACAGGGATGGATAGCCCGCAACAGGATTCCCCCAAATCAGCGCAATAACCACGCGGACAACCATATAAACCAAGGCAAGAGCCGATGCAAAACTGCCTATAACCGTTGCAATCCGCAACGGCACGGTCGAAAACGAGACAATTCCTTCGACCGCGTAAGCCAGCAATTTCCAAAACGACCACTTCGTCTCTCCCGCGGCACGTTCAATATTTTCATATTCGAGCCATACAGTTTCAAATCCGACCCACATGAACAACCCTTTTGAAAAGCGATGATATTCGCTAAGCTCCAGCACAGCGTCCACAACACAGCGCCGAATCATGCGAAAGTCGCGTGCTCCGTCCACAAAATCCGTATCCGAAATGCGATTGATAACACGGTAAAACGCCCGCGAAAACGCGCTGCGCAGTTTTGGTTCACCTTTTCGTGTCACGCGGCGGGTCGCAACGCAATCGCAGTCGCTTTCCTCCAGCTTTTGCAGCATGGACTCGATCATTTTCGGCGGATCCTGAAGATCGCAGTCCATCACACACACAAATTCGCCTCTTGCATGCTTCATCCCAGCGTACATCGCCGCTTCCTTGCCAAAGTTTCTCGAAAATGAAATGTATTTCACTCTTGAATCTTGTTCGGCAAACTCGCGAAAAATCGAAAGAGTTTTATCTTTTGAACCGTCATTGATAAAAACCAATTCGAAATCGTATTCGGAGAGTTTATCAAACACCTGCTTCTGCATTGCGTCATAATAAAGTGGCAGCATTTGCTCTTCGTTGTAGCAGGCGCATACAATGGTTACCAAAGGCTTATGATCCATCGCGGTTCTCCTTACGTATTATCGCTTCGTGTTAGCTTACGCAAAAAACGGAACGCCTTGCGCAAACATGATCAAGGCAGTAACAGCAATCCACACGGCCAGCGAAATCAGCATCGAAACGCGACCTTTTTGGACGGAACGCTTCACGCGTTTTTCAACCAGCCTGGGCGCAAAGATTGCAATGACAAGCGCGGCTATCGTGCCATAAGAGCCGATCGATTCAAACCTTGGAAAATAGGTAACGAGCGCGCCACATAAAAAACCAACGGCGGTACCGGAAATATACTGAATGATATTCCATTTTTTATCCGGAAAATCACGGACGCGCTGTTGCAGATCGTCCAGTTCCTCTTCCTCTTCCGGTGGTGGTGTGTTTTGTGTTGCCTGGTCTATCTTTTCCCAGTCGATGCTCGCAGGTTTCTGTTCCGCTTCAGATCCGCGCTGTTCTTCTTTGTTCTGCGGGGTTTGTTCCGTTGTATGATTGATCATTTTAACCTCCGAAATGCACTGTGATATGCGTGTCGACGTTAAGTGCGCCGTATACGGAGTGCATTTTTCATATAAATAGGTGTTTTGCTAAGTATATCATCGCAGGGATGCGGTTTCAATGTTTGGTGTGCACTGCATTTGTCAGTTTGCCGTTCCGGGTATTTTCGTCTTTTTTCCTGTCAACACATGCTTGCAAACGCACTCGCGCTATGCTAGAATAGTCACGCTGAGCCGGAATGATGGAATTGGCAGACGTGACGGACTCAAAATCCGTTGGGGTTAAACCCGTGTGGGTTCAAGTCCCACTTCCGGCACCATAAAAAGAGCCGTAATCATTAGGTTTTCGGCTCTTTTTTATTTTCTAAAAACCCACTTCCAAACCCACTTGCTTGAAAAAAAATAAAAAAAGACCCCCTCCGTCGCCATGAAACGGAGGGGGTAACGATAAGCCCCGTGGAGGAAAAGACGGGATGTTAAGAGCTGATCGAGTCGCGTATTTTGATCCAAAGATCATGAACGAACGACGGACCGCGACCAAGTGCAACGCCGGTGAGCACATAAAGCACATACAGTAGCACCGGTTCGGTGATGTCAACAAGCCCGGCAAGAAAGTTGATCTTCGCGATGACGGCGATTGCTACGCCGATGCACATGCTCACGACTTCTGCGACCGTGATGCTTCCTGCCGACTTGTCCCAAAGCGGTTTCAGAGTTTGTACGATTGCCTCAACAAACAAGGCAATGAGAATCAGATCAGTAAGTTCCATGGTTTAATAACCCTCCTTTTATTTATCCCTTTGCATCCGAGCCAAGCCCGTCCGCAACTGAATTCACAATTTTTGTTATAACGCCGCTGCTGTTTTTAATGAGCCCGGCTTTGTTTAAGCTGTCCTTATCCTTTGATGCCGCGATGCAGTACGAAAAGTAGCTCCCGAACATTGCGGTAATCAAAGCGACCGGAACAGCGGACGGTACGGTTACTTCTTTGCTGTACAGAATGAGACACCAGACTAGACCGCCTACGCCAACGAAGAACAAAGCGATAAAGGCGATCTTCTTAAACTCATCTACAAATCGGCTCAAGAACCGTGATCGTTTTGAGTGCCGCTCGTTGATCTCTTCCGGCGTTCGATGTTTACGCACAATTCTCACTCCTCCACAAGTTTTGCGTATCTTGGTATTTTGTTCGACACGAACCCAACACCTTTTGCGCACTTGACGCGAAACCACCCGGTCCGGAAGTCCTTTCCGAAATATTGAAGATTTTCGTCACGCGCCGTATAAATCACCTTTCCGCGCGGTTCTAGTCCCCCGTCATCATTCATGACTTTGCCGGGCAGGTTTCTCACGTTTACACTATCGATAATCTTCACATATGGAGCTTCAGTGTCTGAACCGCCCTCGCCTGACTCAAAAATCTCCTCGGTGGTCATAGGTGACTCCGAACCGTCATCAATCAAGATCGCAACATGCTTGCCGGCAGTCAGGTATATGCTCCCTTTCGGCGCGTAATCAGGGCTGTTCAAGTATTCAGCTTCACGATGCGCAACAAACAGCCCCGTAGCAAGGTAGCGGCGCTCAAGGTTGCCGGTGTACCCTCGATCAACGTCAAGACCTGCGAGCAGATAGATAACGTCTATGAGGCTTGAACAATCCATTTCGGAATCTTCTGCACTCGCGATATCTCCCGCGTCCTGAATTGCCGTTAAGCCAGTCCATCGCTCGTCCTGGTCGTAACCAAAGGAATCATCGTTCGCAATCTGGATAGCAAACGCAACTGCAAGCGCCGCGATCCGCGTGTCCGTTGGCACGAGGCAAACGCCCCAACCGCCATCACGGTTATACCAATCCTGAATGCGTATCTCGCGCCCTGTTTGATCGCCCGCGAGCCCTCCTCTGGCATTACCGTTTTCATCGCCTATTGCGTGTACTATGCGTGCCATATCAACCGCCTCCGTGGACGTGCCGGGCAGCCTGTCGGTTCAAAAACTCATCTTCCTTGTCTTTGAAACCTTGGTAGTACCGAAGCGCCGTTGTCATTGTTCCGTTGGTCTTACCGTCGCGTTGCGCTAAAGCAGTGGCTTCAGCCAAATGACCAACAGCGCAAATTCCCTCGCGCATGAGGATCGTTTCCTCGATTTGTGCGTTCTCGCGCTCTTCTCGCCGCGCCTCATTTTTATCGATCTTCTTCCCGATAGCTCTGATCGTTAGCCCGGACACGATCCCGCCGAAACCGACGAACCCCAATACGACGCTTGCCACCTGTAATGCTTCGTTCATGCCTTTACCTTTCTGCTGCCGTGCAGCTTAAAGAACAATAAAAAAGAGCCAGAAGGCTCTATGTTTTCCCAGCGGCTTTATGCCTCAAGCTCGGCTATTCGCGCCTCAAGCGCCGCGATTTTCTCGGCAGGAGTCATCACGACTTCGCCGCTTCGCGTGAACACACCGTCAGCGTAGCTGTCGCCGATTGCAACGGGTCGATCACCCAAAGCAACCCCGCTCATATCGTCCGGTAACGGACCAACGATGATGTTAACCACAACCCCGTTAGCGACTATTGCGATATTCATATTGCCTCCTTGTTATGTTCGATGATTGCGAAAGACAACGATGCCAGAACCGCCAGCCGTAGACCCTCCGAACAGGTTCCCGCTTCCGGCTCCACCACCGCCACTTCCAGTATTTGCTGTACCCGCAGTAGACGGAAGCGATGATGCGGTGACTGCTCCGTTGCCGCCTCCAATGTCACCGCCGTACTGTTGCGCTTCGTTGTATTCGCACGCGCCTCCACCAGCGGCGTATAGCGTGCCGGCCACTTCTCCAAACTCACGCGTTGTTGTGCCTTGTCCGGTTCCTCCGTTAGTTGGCGTAGACCCATCTGAACCGCCAACATATCCTCCAACACTGGTCGTACTGTTCGCCGCGCCGCCGCTTGCGCCCGCGCTTCTCGGATAAGTCGGATTTCCGTTTTTGGTTCCGCCATAACCGCCTGCCGCCTGCGCAATAGGTGATCCTGAAATCGCAAGCGTGGTTGTTCCTCCAGTGTTTCCGTCACTCCCAGATGACGGAGTAGACCCGCCTGCTCCAATTGTAATATCATAAGATACGCCCGCCTCTAGAACTATTCCGCTCGACGTAGTCGTGTATCCGCTTCCGCCACCGCTACCATAGTTAGTGGATGCACCATATCCGCCAGAGCCTCCGCCGCCAACGAGAAATACATCAACTGTGATATTTGTCTCCGGCGTAAAGGTTCCGCTCGTCAGGAACTTGATTCTCCAATCCCCGCCGCCGTCGTCAATCAGCGTGTATGTTCCGGTATATGAGAACTCTGGAATTGTAGTGGACGCTGTTCCGGCGTTTGTACTGCCTAGCCTCCCGGTAAACAATGGCAAAAAAGCCGTTTTTTTAATCGCGTCAATTTGAGCTTGCAATTCGTCGGACTGGTCATATGCAAGCACTATAGATTGGTTTTTCGCCGATATCGATACGCCGGGCTGCATTTCAAGCGAGTAATCAACAAAGCCGTGACAAATCAAAGCTGCCGTTGCTGTCAACGCAAAAATCGCGCTGTTCAGAACTATTCTTTTGCGTTTATATTTAATCGACTTTACCTTCCGCCCGTACGTTGGATGGTATTTTTGACTTAACATGTTTACACCGCCTTCCAACACATAATTGTCGGGATAACAATAGTTTTTGCGGGAATCTCCGAAACATATAGCTTTATGCCGCCTGTATATGTGTTAGCAACAGGGGCTGATATTTGAGTTGCGTCAGGGCCGAACTGAACAAGTGAATGCATATTGGACAGCACGCCTGAAAGCGCGCGCTTTGCTTGATACGGATACACTTCCGCATCGATATAATCCATGAAATCAAGCGCCGTCGACCCGTAGTTGACCATGCACCATTCAACATCTACGGGCTCGATTCCCGCCGCATCGTATAATCTAATCCGCAGCTTCGTCGCCCCTGTCGGCGCTGTCGCATTGCTACCGTCAGCAACGTCGCTATAAGAAATAAACGCGCTGTCGGAATACCAAAACAACCGAGCGCCATTGCCAATGGAGTCAGAATACGAATAAATGTCGCCTGCCGTTACGGCTATATCGTTCACGGAACGAACATAATAATCGCTTGCGGATTCTGCGCCGTCCGAGTCGCCGAGCGTTCCCTGTTCAAAATATCCGTCAAACCAATTCTCCCCGTCCGTCTTTTCAAACGCCGTGAAGTCGGCTATCGGAACTACGGTATTGTCAAAAACGAGCCGCTTAAGCTCGTAAAGCGACCCACCCTCTGCATCTCCTATCTCTTGTTCAAGATGCGCGATAAGCGCCGCCATCTGTGCCTGCCATACAGTAAAATCAAGGTCGAACCGCGCCGACATTACGCCGCACCGCGTCTCGTCTGCCATATTGTCTGTGATATCTTCATCCGTGATTTCTGTCACGCCAGCACCGACAGCAATATCAACCCTTGCAAGTTCAAACGTGCCTAGCTCGTCTTGGGTTAACGTTGGAGCTACAGGCGATTCAGACGGTGTCCCGGCAACGTACTGCGCGTCAGAAAGACGATTGTCGGGGCTATGCCGCAAAACTATGCTATCAATTCGCGATAAAGCACCATCCGCGGGGTCAAGCGTTATACTTATGTCGTTCTTATTTCGGTACACATGCCCTTCGATCATTGCTCGACCAGTTCCGAGAGTGATAACCATGCCTCCAGCCGCTGAAACTATAAGCTCTTCTCCGTCAGGCACTACTCCATTTGTAAATAAAGCTTTGAAAAAATCAGCCCATACGTCCGCCGTATATTTTCTGTCGCCATTTATCGACCTATATGGAAACGAAGTTTCTGATATTTCAGACATTCGCACTCCTCCTTACAATTTTTTCAAAGGTCACTGTTCCGGTCCCGAACACAAGCTCAAGGCTGAATCCGTCACCTTCGTATATTTCTCTGATTTCAACGAGCCTTGCGTCCATGGACACGCCCCAATCTTCGATTCGACACGTGCACAGATCGCCAAGGTCGTACCCGGTTTTATAAACAATGTTTCCGTAAGGATTGACCTTGACGGATACAATGACATCAGCCGCGGTGAGCTTCTGCGCGCCCTGCTGCTGCATCAACGCCCGTTGGGTTGTCTCGTCATTTTCAACGCCGTCCTCGTCCTTCTCAACGCTGTTTGGCTTGACGTAGACTTCGCGTCGCTCGTACCCTTCTGCGTCGCCGACAACCTCCTCATACAAGTCGGTATTCAGCTTCGCAACGTTTGTGTACTTCTGATTGTCATACTCAAACTCGCCGCTTAGAATGTTTTCGGACTTTACAGAGAATATCGCCCGCATGTTTGTGCTTTGACTCGTTGTCCTATCAAGCCCTTCGAGTACGCGAAACGTCATGGACGTTTTATTGAACTGTATGTCGTACCCGAGCCCAGAATCTTCGGACAACGCCGTCAGCTCATCAACAAGCGGGACATCCGTGTTTTGATAGTCGAGCGAGTCGCCCGAAAGTCCCTGGTCCGCTTCAACGGTAAGATTGTCGAAGTTCCTTTCTGTGATCGTGCTGTTCACCATGTTGTTGTCAACAAGCGTTTTCATAACGGCTTCGGGATCGCCGGTGATCGTCTGCGTTCCCCATACAAGACGCCTTCGGATGTAATCAGAAAGCAACGAGCCCGTAAGAACGAGCTCGTCACCTTCTGTTGTTTTTGCTTTTTGTATCCCGTGGACGATTCCGGCTTCTGTTGCTTTTACAATTAAGTGATCTGCTTCAATGTCGGTTCGCATCGGTACATGCAGTTCAAATGCCCCCGGCTCTTGCCATTTGCGCGTCCATTGAAGCGAAGACATGTTTTCAATCACTCCGTAGCGGGAAAGCACCGGAGTATAAAGATCAAGCAACATAGGCTACACCCCGTTATACATAAAGTCGTAGAGGATTTTTACTGACAGGTTGTCATCGACCGAAGCTTCGGCACGAAGATAGTTGTTTCCAACCGCAAGCTGTAACCACGAACTTCCGTCATTGATGTAGTCGAAAACGCTTGTCTCTACCCCGCCGCGAATAAGCACTGCTGCCTTCACGCCGTATCCCGTAGTAATTCGGATACAATCACCCGCAAGCATGTCAATGCCCATGCTGAAATATTCTTGAGTCTGAATATTTGTGATTTTCGGGTTGGAAACATCAAGGTCTGCGTAAAACTCGATTGTTAACGCCGCGTCAACGTCACCAGTGTTCACGATGTTTGTAACGAGCGACGGCGAACGATATTCAAGTTCATACCCTTCTTCCGTGATTTCAAGCGGCCATTCGAGATTTCCGATCCACCGGGCAATGTTTGCAACCGCACTGCTCGATCCGTCTCCCTCTTTCCAAAATGGAGATTCGCAGAAAAAGTCAATCTCTGCTTCTGGAAAAACTTGATCATCAAAATCCGGTGTCTTTTGGATTCGGCATCGTATATACCTCGTCACGGTTGCGCTCTGGTAAACGAGCCGCCCGGTATGTGTCGGATTAAGAACAGTGGTTAGCTCGTGCTGTGCCGCCTCTACGTCGTCAGCCATAATCTGCACTTTGACGCTGATCTCGCGGGCGGCAAGCTGCATGCCCGTAGCCTGTACGCCATGCTGCCCAATCCCTTGTATCGTGTGGATATCGTTTGCAATTCGCGAAATCCCGTCAGCATTAGCCCAAAAATAAGGGGAAGACGAGGAATATTCTGCCTCGCCTCCCGTAACGTCATCTATATAGGTAAGTTTTTCATCGTCTCTCATGAGCGCGACAACCTCCTTAGTTCGCGTCTGGTCTCTCTGCCGACCTGTGAAGGAGTCATGGTGTTCGACTGGAACGATTGCGACACTTCATAGTGATAGTTATTAACCGTTGACCCGTTTGAACCGTCGTCCCCAGAAGATCGAGCAGATGTTGATTGTTGATAATTGCCCGTCATCTGTTCGCCTGTCGGCATGCGCTCGCTAATCCGTGCTTTTAACGACCGCCACGTCAGCGCCTCTTGAGCCGTAAGCACCGCTTCGTCCTTGTGCAAAATCGCGGGAAACTCGTCGTAAGGCACGCGGTCAAGGCCGGTTGCGAATTTTTGCGCCTTTATGTTTCCTGACCCCTGAGAAGTCGTAGACCCCCAATCTCCGGTGACGGATATGTCAACGCCGCTCAGGTTGCTGAGATATGCCAAATACTGGTCAACGGCGTTTTTAAATCCCGGATAGTTTGCAAGCAGTCCAGCAATCAATCCCTTTATTGTTTCAACGCCTGCATCATACGTGTCGGATGATCTATCCGAGTTCATAACAAAGTCTTCAATGTCTTGAGTCATGTCATCGAACAATTGCCCGACCTGTTCTTGAACCTCTGCCGATTTAAGTTGGAACGCTTCCTGCGCGGCTTTATTCGATTCATAAGCCGCATTGAGTTCTTCGATGCTTCCAGATGTTCCCTTAACAATCGAATCTAAATACTGTGCGCTTTCTTCGGTTCCGTCTGCCAACTGCCCAAGCAAGTCTTCGTTCAACCCGGCTTCTTTGGCTTTTTCAAGATTCGACGTATAGTTGTCCCAAAACTCCGTTTGCTTGTCGGTTGTTTTTGTTAGGTTGGATATAGTTTTTTTGCCTTTACCATCCAAATCGTTGAATAATCCGGACGTTTGCTCGACTGCGTTTTTCGCGGACTCGTATGCAGAATCAAGCGCCTCGCTCAACGATTCGACTGAACCTTTTGCCGATTCAAATTCATCAGCTGCCGTGCTGAGTTCGTCAGCCGCATTGGAAGTTGCACTCCCTGCCGAAGTCACTTTTTCTTCGTAGTATTCTAGATCTTCTGTGAGCTGTTCAATCTCTTCACTGTCAGCCGCTACAGCCTCCGTAGCCTCGTCTACTTCTTTTTTGTATTTTGCGGTTTTGGCAGTCGGTGCATCATACGATGTTTTAACTCCGTTTAGATAAGTAGTGACATGACGTAACGAGCCGTTGTATCTTGCAGTCGCAGCGTCCAATTCATCTTGATCGGCCGCGCGCTTTTTTTGCATGCTGTCAAGCGCAACCTCTGCCGCTACTTGTTGGTCAACATACGCAGTCGCAAGCTTTGCCGCATACATTGCTTGTGTTTGAACCCTTATCGCCGCTGTCGTCATGTTAAGAGACCCGGTCGTTTCATCGTAGGTTAGACCAAGATCAGAAACAGCAGAATTCAGCTGATCTACGACGTTTTTGATCTCTACCGAGTTATCTTTGTTGTCAGCCTGTGATCCCATAAGTACGTCGAGTTTATTTATCAGCCCACTCACAACAGACTGCTGGGATTCTATTGCTTGCGTTTCTTCCTCGAATGCTTCTCGCGCGGAGTCTATCGATTCTCGCAAGCTTTCGCTTGCATCCATCGCTTCATCAAACGCTTCGCTCGTTTCGTCCGATGCCATCGAAGCAGCGGCAAGACCTGCCGCAAGTGATGCAAGAACCGTCACTACGATCCCAACGGTTCCGCCTGTAGTTTTCAACGCAATCCCTAAGGTTCGAATAGCGGGAATCAAAACATTAACAAGAACTAATGCTCCGGACAGCGCAATAGCCATCGCAGCTATTGCCGCCGCAAACCCCGTGACCGCCTGTACAGCCGCTGGGTTTTCCTGCAAAAAGTCGTTGATCGCGTCGGTCGCATCCGTCCCAAGATCAAGCGCCTCGCGCAACGCTGGATTATATCGATCTCCAATGGTAACGCCGAGAGCCTGCACAGAGTTTTTTAGCAACTGCACCTTGCTTTCGGTCGTTGCATAGAACTTTTCAGACTCCGTAGTAAGCGCAGTGTTTTCAGCAAACGCAGCGTTGGCGGTAGCAACGGACGTTGTGAGAATCCCTTGGGCGTTGGTTAAACGTAGGATGGTATCACGCAACCGCGTTTCAGTGATGCCCATTTCGTTGAGCATCAGGATCGCGCTTTCGCTCCCGCTGCCAAGTCCGTCAAAGAACGCTGACAGAGCATCCACAGAATTGCTATTGAACAATGCCGCAAACTGTTCGGATGTCATGCCTGCAGCGTCGGCAAACTGCGCGAGTTCATCAGAGCCGGAAGCAACAGCCGTCGCCATGTTAATCATGAGCTTGGATATCGCTGTGCCTCCTGCCTGAGATTCAAGCCCAACGCTGGACAGCGCCGCAGACACGCCCATGATTTGAGCCTGTGTCCATCCGAGCGTCGTACCGGCAGACGCAATGTTCGTTGCCATGTCAACGATTTCAGATTCTGTTGTTGCCGACTTGTTGCCAAGCTCAACAATGGTTGAACCGAGCTCGTCATACTTATCCGCCGTAAGCCCTGTGATCTTTGCAAACCGCGCAAGCTGTGTTGCCGCTTCGGTCGATGCAAGGTTTGTCGAAACTCCCAACGCCGCCATAACAGTTGCAAATGCGGTAACGTCGTCGGTCGCAATACCCAACTGCCCAGCCGCTTCTGCAATTGCCGCAAGCTCTGTCGTGGTCAGCGGTATTTCTGTCGCCATCCGCTTGATTTCGTCGGTGACGGCGGCAAGTTGCTCATTCGTTCCTTCGACGGTCTTGTAAACGCCCGTGATCGCCGTCTCAAACTCAATCGACGCTTCGGCTGCTTGCTTGAAAATATCAACAAGTTCTTTTGCGGATTTAATAAGGCCAGCCGCTATAAGCGCACTGGCCAATTTATCAAAAGCTTCTTTTCCGGTCGTTCCGAATTCTTCTGTTTCAGAGCTTGCCGTTTTAACTTCTTTTCCATATTTATCAATGGACGTCGCCGTGCCATTGGTTGAGTTTGTCGCTTCATCAAGGTACTTGGTGTGATCCTTGATTGCGTTGTTTACTTTGGTTAGTTCGGTCTCTGACTTTGCAACATCACCACTGTACTTTTCTGTTGCGTTTTGAGCCTTTTGCAAATTGATCTCAGCGGTTTCAAGCTGCTTGGCATACTTTCCCTCCGCGTCGCCCTCGGACGCTATCTTCGTCCTTAGGCGCTCGATCTCAGCGGTGTACTCCTTTACCTTTGATTGAGCCTTTGAGAGAGCATCTTTTGACAGGCCGACCTTTTCAGACATCTTCTGCTGCTGAGCAGATAGCATCTTCAATTTCGATTCGAGTGCTGCTGTCGTATTTGCCTGCCCGCGGAACTGCTCGTTTGCCAATTTGACGTTTTCACGCATCGTGCGCAGTTCGCGGTTGATGTTTGTAATCGCAGATTTATACTGCGCCTCGCCGTCGATCTTCAACAGCGTTGATACGGTACGTTGTACGTCAGGCATTATCGTCCTTGCTCCCTTCGTTTACGATTGCGATCATGTCCCAGATCACGCCGGGGGCGGTGTGGTAGGCCGATTCTTGAGTGAACCCAAGCCGCGAAACAGCCGCGATAAGAAAGTGCGCCCGCGTTTGTCCGGTTCCGTTTTTTTTTGTATCTTTTCAAGCGTTTTGCTTCTGGGCTTTGTATCCTTGACCTCGCGGAACGTCCCCTGGTTGATCGCAAGCAACACAGCCGTTTCAAGCGCCACTGCCTCTTGCCAGCTAACCCCGTTTTCAGCGTCCGGATTATAGACCCTGTCGCTCCCGGCCTCTTTGCTCATTTCAGTTGCCAGATAGCAAAGCGCTTCGAGTTTTTCACGCCCTTTAAGTGCCATAATTTCTTCAATCGGCATTTCGTACTTGTCTCTTGCGTCAAAAAGCACGCCTGCCGAAAACAAGAATCTGCACGGTTCTCCGAATAAAGTTCCTTCAAAAATCCGATTCATGGCATTCCCTCCAAATAAAAAAGGGAGGGCGTACCCTCCCCATGTTCAGTTGTCTTACGAGCTTGTTCCGATGAAGATTTCATGATCCGCAGCAACGCCGCTGATCGTGTACGCTCCATCGGTGAGCGTGAACGCAACGCCGTTGTCGATCATCACGGTCGGCGTGCCGGTTACGGTGATCGTCAGGTCGTCGCCAGACGCAACAAAGTTGATGCCGTCCTTGTCGGCGCTGATGTCGTCGCCCTGCACCATGACATTCACGGTGTAGATGGTCGAAACGTTGAGCAACGCGTCGCACCATGCCTTTGCCGCCGCGTAGGTATCGAACGACTCCTCGCATTTCCAATCCTTGTTTGCCGTCGCAAACAGCACAAGCGGGAGTTCCCGCGTCTGGAAAGTAATGTTGTTGTCTTTCGTCTTCACGGACTTGTTCGAAAGCTTTGCCTTCGCTCGCAAGTAGGCCGTACACCGGTAACTCGTCGCGCCGGTTTCTTCCTCTTCAAGCTCTTCGAAGTAGGCAACGCCGATGTACGGCGGATTGTCGCCTTCGTTGTACATGAGCTTAGTTCCGTTCATCGAACAGCCGAGCAGCGCAACGGCGGCGGCGGCTGTCAATTCGTCAATCGTCGGCGTAAACTCTCCGCTTGCGAATTTGGACTTGTAATACTTTCTTGCATTGTCAAGCCATGACTCGCCGGATGCTACCGTGATGTTTTCATTGGCTGATGCCATCGATGCGATTTTGAATCCCGCGCCATAAGTCGGCAGCGCGCCCGCGACATCCGTCGCAATTGGCGCGGCTACAAGATATTCGCACCCTACTACAGATTTACCCATAAGTGCCCTCCTATATTTCTAGTAAACTGTCGACGTATTCAACAAAGAGATCAGCAGCTAATTCTGCGCATTCATCCGCGCTTTCTTCATTCGATTTTTCAATAAATCGCCTGCTGTTCATACCTTTGCTTGCAACGCCAAATTCATTCAAAAAAGCAACCTCAGCTGTGCGCTTGCGCTTGCTTCCGTTCGGACGTGTTCCGCGAAAAGTTATAGACAAAACGCGAAAGCCGCCAGATGCTGTTGTTGGATTCTTTGCGACAATTGACCGGCTTGTAATCCCTACGCTCTGTCCTCGCTCGTTCAGTAAAGACCGCGCGTTTTTTTCTTGAGCGGGAATGATGATCGCGGCTTGTCGTCGTAGAATCTTGTCTTGTGTTTCAATGGACGCGGACGCATAGTCTTCTGCCGAATAGCGCGCCCGCTCTGACATGGAAAAAACTGCCACGTCAAACACTCCTTGCTGTCTTGAACTCGAATACCTCGCGCCAGTGCTCCGAATCTCCCGCAGGCACGACAGACGGCCACGTAAACCCGCCGTCAAATAAATCGCGTTTTATCTGTGTGACAACGTCGCTTATGTCGTCCGTCTTTGGAGCGACAAAATGCAACATGACGGAATGCACTTCGTTTTGCGGCGCGTTATCGGCAAAATTGGCAGGTCGTGTATCGACCATGATGACGAAGTATCTCTCTTCATCGCCGCCATATTCATCTGCTTCAACGGGATAACCGTGTTTTTCGAGTATGCTTTTCACGTCCGAAATAACACTCATGCAATCACCTCTTCTTTTTTCTCCTCGTGGGGATTGCTACAGCCGTTCCGGTCTGAATCAAAAGCTTAGCCTCGGAGTCAGAGACCTCTATCACGGTTCCCGGCTTCATGTTTCCGGTTCCACCGCGCGTTCCTTTGATGAGTTTTACTTTCTTCATTTCGGCCCCTTTCTGCCTATCTCGCCGCAACCTTGCGCTGCACTTTTAATTCAAGCCATTCGTTTTTCATCTCAACGTTGTCCACGCTTTTAATCTCATAAGGTTTTGGATCGTCGCCGCAATAAACAATCAAGTCTTCTTTGATAAGCGGCGAATAGCGCATCGTGAGTGTTGCAACTTCTTTCAGTTTCAATTGCAACGCTGTAATCGCTTCCGTTCCATGCGCGTTTACCCATTTAACCATTGCATAGCGGTCGATTCCTTCGTCGTCAACACCAAACACATTCGTTTCAGGGTTTGTGATCTTGCCTGATGCATCGGAGTTCCTTGAAATCGACTTGAAGTAACACCGCGTCCTAAGTTCGCCCGGGTCAGCCTTTTTGCTCATTAGGACTCACTCTCCTCCACATCCTCTTCCGCGTATCGCAGTTCAAGGACAAAAGAATTGATGATCTGCTGTGCACCATCAGCTGTATCTCGGTTTGTGAATGCGCGGTTGTCAAATAGATAACTGGCCAACTGCAAGATGAACATGTCGTACTGCGCATTACTCGCAAATGGCCGTATACCCGCTGTCCGCGCTTTTGATTGCGCAGCAGCCAAGTACACGGCCACATCGTCTGTTGAGTCTGGGTTAAGGCGAAGATGAGCAGCGAGGTCGGTTGCTGTTATAGCCATAGTCCGACCTCATTTTGCTTACGCCATGGTAAGCGTGTTGGTGTAAACGCTGGTTCCACCATAGGTGATCTTGCAGCGGAACTTCAAGCCTTCATCCTGCTCGTTCACCGTCGTCAGTTCGGCGGTATTGTAGCCGGTATACGCGCTCGTGAGGTCCGTCCACGTTCCGTCAACTTCTGCCTGCCAGAGGTACGTAATACCGGAGGTCGGCGTGTTGTCGGAGTCGGTGTTGAAGATCGCCGTAGCCGTCAGCTTTTCACCCGCCAGCTGCGAGGTCGTCGCGCTCTTTGCTACGCCGCCGATGATAACAACGGCAACGATAGCAAGACGGAATGCACTCTTTAGCTTGATCTGGTGATCGCCCCATGCAGTCAGCACGTACTTGTACATGCCCGTGTCGATGTCCTTGTCGGAATCAAGCGTCGCCATCGGGTCATAGTTCTGCTTCGCGTACTTGAAGTCGCCGACAATCGGGATGACCGCCTTGTCGTTAAATTCGACCGGAACGCCGATGATGTCCTCGGGCTTTTTGCCGTAGAGAGACTCTGCGCCATTTGCCATGGTATCGATGTACGAATACCAATCAGCAGACCGCATTAGGACTTTCGCGCTCGAGCGGAACGCGTCCGGAAGGTCACCCAGGCACGCCATGATCGCCTTAACGATTGTCGTACCAGTCACGCCCTTGATGCCCACCATGTAGAAGGACATGTGCTTATGGTCGTCGTCAGCAGACTTCGCAAACGCACGCAGTTTTTCTTTTCGTGCCAGCGCGGCACGCAGGCCGTTCTCTACCTCGGTTACCAGAGTTGCCGGCGCACCAAGCACGACGGTATCAGCAACCTTGATTCTTACTTTGGTCTTGTAGCGGCCATACGCAACGGTGTCGGAAGAGACTTCGATTTCCTTTGCGGTTTCCGCGTCGATGACATCCTCGAGAAGGTCTTCATCGTCAATGTCAAACGCGATACGCGGCTCCTCGAGTCCCGCAATCTGCGTGGTCTGCTCAACCTTGCGCAGAGAGTTCTCTTCGTAGGGTTCGGTCGTGATTTCGGACGACAGCGTCGTCGGGAGCAGAGCGGAACCGCTACCAAGATCAGAATCGCCCGCGGGGATAGCGCCAAGGCCAACATAGGATTTTTCAATCCCTTCCTTGTCTTTCAACGCGACGGAACGATAGTAAGCACCTTTGCTGTTTACCATCGCTTCCTTTTCGTTTGCGGCGGGCGCGGGGTTCTGTCTGCGGACCGCTTCAGCTTGCGACTTTTCAAGGTCGTCATGCTGTTTGCTGATAATCGAGAGCCGGGTTTCAAGGTCTGAAACCTCTTTCTGCTTTTTCTCGATATCTTCCATCGCTACCGAGGGGTCGGCGGCTTTCTGCGCAAGCCACTCGTTTTTTGCGTCGAGTTCGGTCTTTACGGTGTGCATTTTTTCTTTCAGTTCAAACAGTGTAGCCATAATCAATTGGCTCCTTTCGATAATTTCGCTTTTGCCTCTTCGGCAATCTTGGCTCTCTTTTCCTGCTCATCATTCGACAAGCACGAGGATTTAACCGAGTTCATGAAGTGTGCCACTTCGTTTGGATATTTTTTCAGATCAACAGCACCGATGATGCGGAATGCCTCCGCTACCTTCTGTTCGCCGTCGTCTTCTGCGCCTTTTGTAACGCCTGCCCTTCGTTGTGCCGGAACCGCAACAAACGAAACTTCACGCGCATCGGTCGGCTTTTCAAGCTTCCCATAGCAAAGCTTCCCGTTGTACTTCTCGCCCTTCACATGACCTTTGTCGCAACTCCATTGCCATGAGTTCCAATTGAACTTGAGCGCTTCCCCACAAATCGAGCAATTCCGCTCGTCGGTTGCCATTGACACCGAAACTTCTTTCATGATGCCTGAATCGATAGCATCAATGATTGGCTGCGTCGAGTCGTTGATCGGCATATAAGCATCGGCCCGAATGCCTTTGTATGGCTGACCAATTGTGTTTTTACCGTTGAGGTCTACACGCTCAGCTCGGTAAATTCTCGCGATCTGGTTCTTTGCCGATCTCCAATGGTCTGTCAGCATGGTTTTTCCGACAAACATTGGAGCTGCCTTCGCAAGCGTTTCATCGGTGAATTGCTCGACATCTCTGTCGATGTCGTTGTCGCAAATAATCATGCTAAAGCAGTACACGTCTTCCGGCTTGAGGGTCGCTTTGCTGAATTGATTGATGAGATCAATATCTGCGGCTGCATCAGCATTGCCTTTACTGAATGACTTGAATTTCACAGTCTGATCCATGGTAATCACCTCGTTTCGTCTTAGTCAGCGACAGCTTCCGTAGAAGCCGTTGTGTCGCCGTCGACGGTCAACGTGAATGTCCCGCTTTCAAGCGTTCGCTCTGTCCCGTTAACCGTGAGAACAGCATGATGGTTTTCGACAGAACACGCCGCCGTAAACTTCACGGTGTCGCCAATGAACAGCGTTGCACTCGAAGTAATTTCAATCGGCGTGTCCAAGTCCACGTTTTCATCATGCTTACGCACGATCTCTGCCGTCAGCGTAGTTCCGTCGCCTGCTGTGATCGCGATTGAGTGCGGAAACATCCCGGCCTTGTCAAGCAACTCCATCGCATCAAGGCCGCCCATGCCAGCCGAACCAAAGTCAACCTCCACTTCACCAGCAGAATCGGCCTTTATATAAAAAGACGGAGTCTGTCCAATCGGCATCGATACAGCGACCGCTTGCCACGAATGCGCGGGAACATGCAATGCTTTTGAAGCGTCGAATGGCATGTCGCAAAACAAAATCTCCCCGTCAGTCATGTTCTTTATGACTACCGAAGGAGATTCGAATTTCTCAAACGCAAACTCGGTTACCGTTTCCGCGCTTAAGGTTTGTCTGTTGATGAGCATCTGCTATTCCCCCTTCTTCTCGGGGGCATTGCTATCGGATTCGTCTTTCCCGCTCTTTCCTGAACCTTTTGCTTTGGTCTTGCTGACCGCTGCTTTATAGGATTTGTCAGAAAGTTCTTCGAGGCCGGCAAGCAATTCCATGTCGGGACTTGTCTTTTTCTTCCATGCTACGAATGCGCACCAGTCTTTAAAACCGTTTGTCCCGGCTTTTACGTGTTTTTCGAATACCTCGTACAGTGTGATAATTTTTTTAGCCATTTTCTCCTCCTATTCTGAATTGTTTGGGTCGTTGGTTTTCCCTTTTAAAAGTTCCTTGAGCGGAACAAGGTCTTTGGATACAAGCGGTTCATTGCCCTCTGGAATGTCAGGACGGCCATCGTGACGGCGTGCTTCATTTATGAGCACCCATCCACCGCGCACACCCTTCATGTGAACTTCTGCCATCGTCTTCTTGTCTGCCCTCAAAATTGCAGTGATATCAATTTTGAATTTTTCACCTTGCTTTCGCTTTTCTCTCGAAATAAGCGCTCTCGTAAACACCTGTTCGTAGAGCGTTACCACCGAAGTCATCGTCAACGAAAGGAATTCGAGCGTTTGCTGCTCTTGCGATGAGTACGATGTTTCAGAGTAATCGCCCATCATGTGCGGTGGTATGTTGTACACCATCGCCACACGGCTTCGGCTCATCTTCTCGATCTCAAACAGTTTCGCGTCGACCGGGGACAGACTCAACGATTTCGCCGTCACGCCGGACTCAAGAAGTAATATGTTCCCGCCAGTCAGCTTGTAAGTTGACTGGAAGTCGGCAATCATCTTTTCTTTCTGCGGTTCGCTAAGATTCGCCGGTGCTTCGAGGACGACTTGCGCGTTCACACCCTTTTCAAGTTGCGCCGCGCTGAACTCTTCTATGTTGCTTTGAAAGCTCAGCGTCCTTTGCAACACAGAAATCGGACTCACGCCCTTGTATCCGTTTGCAGAAATGAACGGCAAGTGAATCACATAGTAGTTGTGGATGTAATAGGCCTCGCCTTCGTCCGGTGTGATCCGGTACCAAAGCTCCCTGCTGCCTTTTTCGATAATCGGCCTCACCCTGTCAGGATCAAGGATGTAAAGGTATGGTTCTGTACGCTCCGGCGTGAATACTTTTAACGCATACCCGTTGCCGTATGTCAGTCTGCACGCCTCCAATGTTTGAAAGAAGATGCATGCTGGCATTGTTGGGTTCGGTTCGAAATTGACAAGATCGTCCAGATCATCGTCTACCGGTGTCGATCCCTTGTAATGCCGCATAGGCATCGCGCTCAAGGCATTGGAAATCCTCGAAACCGCCGAGAATACAAGTTCACTGTTTGACAGCGAATAATCCCCGCGTAACCACCTTGGCAAAAACGAACTCAATACGCGAGAACTTCGCGTGAGAATAGTTGTCGAAGATTTTTCGACGTTCGTTTTCTCGGTCGACTTATTAACATCCTTTTCACGCCCTTCCGGCTTGAACAGGTTGGCAAAAAAGCCCAAGTAGAACACCTCCTAAGTGACCGTTATAACGGTCGATACCGCCTTGCCAGACGGAATTTGTGTTGCTGCCTTTCGTAGGTACGTTGTATGCGAATTGAGAAGGCAGGCAAATCCATCAATCTTTCGATATCTGTTCCGCTTTGTTGGCAAGTATGTTCCGCCTGCCGACCGCTTCGTTAGCTTTACGTTTCGCAGATACCAGTTGAATAGTCTGTTGTTGTTATGAATAACGTTTCCATCAAGAAAACGCTCCTTGAGGTCGTCGAGTGGCGCAGTCAATGTCAATTCGCCCTGCCGAACAGCATCAAGCGCAAACCCGTTTTCTTCGAGATCACGCACAAGCCCATACGCTTTCGCCGGGTCGTATCCGATGCAAAGTATTTGATAGAGTTCGCTCATCTGTTTAAACCAATCAAAAACGTACTCGCCGCGCACATACTCACCCGGTACAATCGTAAGCAGACCCTCACGCTCAAGGTCTCGCCAATCAAGTTTCTCGTTGTCCAGTTTCATTTTCTTTTCAGGAACCCATGTATGCTCTAGTACGAATATCTCGCTCTTGCTTAACGGAAACTCAAGGTTAGCAGACACAAAGTCTTCCGATTCTGCAAAATCGAATCCGCCGTAACATGGGCACCCGGAGAACTCGTCTACCGGCAACTCCCTATTGTTCTTCTTGATGGTTGGCATATCAAGCAATGAAAGCTCATCAATATTCGTGAATACATTAAGCTGCTGATTTATGAAGTTCGACCGTTCTGCCGGGATGGCTTTGCATCGCTCCCATTCGTCGATCAAGTCGTCCAGCTGTAACAGAACGCCAAGCGAAGGGTTTGCCTTTCCCCAGCATTCCGGATTGTCCGGCTCGTCGCCCTCGTCAATCTCGTCAATGTACGCAAAGAAGCGATCTGCCGCGCGCAGCGCGATTGCCGCCGCTCCATCTAGGATGCTGCAGCCCAGCATATACAGATCCGCAAGCGGTCCGTCGAGTACTGTTCCTAGCGTCGTAATATATAAAAAAAGCGGCTGTCGCCGTTTTTTGCCTTTTGCCTTAATCGCGTTTATCAGTTTCCATGTGTTAAAGTCTTGCACCTCGTCGAATACGGCCATGTGAACGTTGAGGCCTGCCAATGTCCGCGCGTCCGATGCAAGCGGTTTTAATATGCTTCCCGTTTTCTCATATCGAATCGCGTTCTTTGTTACGCGAAAATGTTTCGACAGCGCAGGACTTGCGGCGATCTGAGCTCCACATTCGTCAAATATGATCTTCGCCTGGTCGCGTGAGTTCGCAAGGCAGTAAACCTCTGCGCCGCGTTCGCCATCTTTCGACATCGCATAATTAGCATTCCCGCCAACCATGGTTGACTTCCCGTTACCAGCTCCGACAATAACTAGTCCTTCTCGAAATCGCCTGAGTTTTGTTTTCTTGCTTACCCACCCGTACAAGTTCGCTTCAACAAAATGTTGCCACGGCTGCAACTCCATCTTGCTATAAGCGCCTTTTGTCGGGACCATGAACCTTTCCATGAAGTTGATCGGGTAATACGCCTTGTCAATATCAAACTCCCATGGATAGTTTGCATCTTTCGACTTTTCAAGATCATCAAGGAATCTTTGACAGCACTGTATCCTGCGTTTTCCTGATACTATTTTTCCGCTCGTAACATCGGCGGCAAACTGGAACGCAAGCGATCCCGTGATCTCCTGAGACACTTGCGGCAGCGGCATTATTCATTCCCCTTGAAGCTGTCGAACGCATCGCCCGTTTCGCCCCCTCCGGCAAGCGGTGTTTCGATGTATTTCAAAAGTAACGCCGCCGCGCTGTCTGCGGCACGCGATGTTGTGTTATACGCTGCTACCGCAGGATGCACATATAGGTTGGCGCGTCCCTTCACATATTCCTTTGTAATGGTGGCCCCGTCTTCCTCGATTGCCGCCTGCAACTCCTTGAGGCGTTTTGTAAGCTCTTGATACTTATGGAATGTCGTAATAAACAAATAGCTGTATTCGACACCCCGCTCTTTAGCTTTTTCAAGAATCTCTCTTGCTTGTTTGTCGAGGTCAACAGTGATTGTTTCAGCGCTGACGCTCATCTTCTTGCTTGGCATTGCTCCTCCTCCGTTTCCAAAAAACACTTCCGCACGTGTCGCGATGCGAACGAATAAGGACGCGCGGTTCACGGGCGGTCATTAAAGACTTTCAAGGGGAGGGGGGTATCCCTCGGTTCCCTCTAATCTATCTTGATTACTCTCATCTTGGGTGGCTCTGCTCTCTGCTCTCTATGCTTTGTTGCATCATGGCATGCATGGCATAGACATCTTAGGTTCGTTAGCTCAAGAGCAAGGTCAGGTCGTTCCTCCAATGGGATAATGTGGTGTACCTCTCTTGCTGGTGTGAATCTCCCCTGCTCTAGGCAGTCTTGGCATAGATAATGATCACGGTGTAGTGCGAGCTGTCTGCATTTCCTCCATGCCGCTTTACGGTAGAACCCTTGTTCCTTAAGCGTTGGCTCTCGGTCGCTTCTTCTTTGCACGCTTCCTCTTGCCTCGCTTCCTGCGCCTCGGCTTTCCCTCGCTGATCTCTACGACGCATCCGACGCGTTCACACTTGTCGCACAGATCGCTCTTGATCGGATAGATGGGCGTGACGGTATAGCCTGCGTCAATGTAGTCTGATCTACAGCGATAGCATAAGCATCTGATGTCACGCTCCATATCTCCTTACCTCTCAAATAGATAGGGCGTGCCAACGTATCAGCACGCCCGAAGCCAGCCTCTTCTACACACTGGCTTATAGATGCCGGAGTGGATGCGCCCTGTGCGCTATGTCTGCGCAGGGACACATCCCGCCGTCGCGTTCCGGCATAATAAAAAGACCGTCTCTCGACAGCCTCTTACAGCCCGCATGTTTCGCGTTGTTCTTAAACGCATCTGCCTTGTCCACGATCCCGCGGCTATTCAGGCGGATTTGCAAACGCATTCTTGGCGAATCTTACGTTGCAATCCTGTCGTTGGTCTGATTCGCAGATGTGCGGGTAACAAAAAAGCCGCCCAGCTCGGACGGCTTTTCGTTCTGAAATTTGACACTTACATGATACTTTAGTGCTTATGACAAGTCAATGGCGGCTTTTTGACATTGATTCAATCTTTCCTCTTGTTTTGCCCAATAGCAACCCCTACCATCTCACCAATAAAGAAACCAACACAAAAAGCAGAGAATAAAACAGCAAGCGCTATTAATGTTACTTTGTCCATTTACTGATCCCCTTTCATAAATCCGCTAAACTCAACCTTGCATCTTGCGCACAACATGGAATGTGGCGCGAGCGCGTTTGCAAGGTTCGTTGAAGCCGCGACCAAAGTTGTCTTTCCGCATTCGCGAGCATGATCATCAACAGCCTCCGCCGTAAGTGAAACAAAGAATGCCGTTTCATAGCTCCCCATCTCATGACCGCATCGATCACAGGTATATACCGTCTTTTTCATGTTCTTCCTCCATTTCATTTTATTCCGAGCAACTCTCCGATGTCGATTAGCATTCCACCGTCTCGCACATGATCTTCGCCTTGCTCCTTTGTTCTGTGCATCGTTGGAGATATCCCCCATGTCGTAGGATGAGCCACCATAAACCGCACGCCGCTATCATAAGCAGAACGCATATTCTCTATTTGCTCTGCCGTGAATCGTGTCAATGCTGCCTTCACTCCTCGTCGTCTCCTTGCGAAGCCTGTAACCCCAGATCGTCAATTACACCCTGCACGCCATACAGCAACGCCGAAAGCCGTTCACACGCCGCGTCGTAATCGCGGTATACGGTGCGCTGGTCGATGGCTTCGCGCTCTGCGATATCCTGAACACTCTTTCTTGGCTCTTTGACGTACATGTCCATCAGCACCCGATATCTCCGAATCTCTGTCGGGTCGCCCGACTGGCCTGCTATCTGTCCGTACACTGCAAGCATCGTTTTGATGTGCTCTATGATCAATGCAGACCGAGCCTTTGCTTGCAAGATCGCCTGTATGTCAACGCGCGCGTCATCCTCCATAACTGCTTTATAAAAATCAAAGTCTTCCGTCTGCGCGTCCCTAATTGAGGCTATCGCATTTGCGGCATTCAGTTCGATTTCTCTGAAATGACGCATTAGCTTTTTTGTATTGTGTAGCTGCGTACTTATTCGAATGCGCCGTTGCCGCTTCTGTTCCGTTTTATATCGTTCGAGTCCAGCTTTCGCGCCTTCTTTTGCAGCCAGCTTGAGAACATCCTCTTTTTGCCCGAAGTATTCAACAGGCATTCCGTTTTTTCCAAGAAGCGCACACTCACGGTCAGCAGTACAGAAGCACTCATGTTGTTCGTCTCCCGACTCTTGAAACGCGCAGTTCTCTTTTGAACATTCCTTGTTCTTGGCCGGGTCGCAAATGTACATTGTCACTTGTTCATGGCTCATAAGCTTATTCCCTTTCATCTGGTTTAAGTAACAGCAGCGCTGATCTGCACAAATCAATTATGGCCTGCCTTTCTGGAATCGCGTGATTTTCCTGCAACGCTTCAAGAACCTCAACGCGTTCTTCGATCCGTGAATACAGCCTGGCTTTCTCTTCGTTTCTCCCGAATGCACATGCCCCTTCTTCTGACAGCTCTTCAATCTTTCGCATCGCTTCAAGCGCACGCTTGTCTGCATCCTCGCCATAGGGGCCGTCTTCCTCGAACCCGATAGCAATATCGTTTATTAACGCAAGCGAATTTAAATACTTATCCATTGGCTTCCCCCTTTTTCTCGTCCGAACCAGCGTGCCCAATGATTTCATAGAATACTGTCGTTCCAACGCAGAACGAGCAAAGGACACAGAATTCTTTATGGTTTCCTTTTCCCCACATTATTCCGAAAGCTCCCTTGTCAAAGATTACTTCGCATTCTTCACGGAGGTACTCTTTACCCGAATACCTGTCAAGAAAAGTGACTCGCACGATGTCATGCTCTCGGATGATCTTTCCGTTACGGTCTGGGAATCCGGTGCTTCGACCTTTTACCTCATCTTCCGCGATCTCGCGCAGACGGTCGAAGTCAATGTCAAGTGATTCATAGTCGGCTAACATCGATCTGATTTTTTGACCGTGCGAGCATTGACAGCAATCTACTTGGCTTTCACAAAATTCGGTGCTTGCCATAGCACAAACCCCGTTTGTCATTACAAGCTTTTTGCTCATTCTTCCTCGCTCCTCTCGTCCATGTGTGCACCGCAATTCGGGCATCTTATCGTATACTCATTGCTTCCATCAAATCGTGGAACTCCACGACAGCCGCAGTTCGTGCATTCCCCGTCTCTCCAATGCGCATGTACGACCGGCTCAACGTCAGAGGCGGGAATGGAGTCGATTGCTCTCAAGATGATTCCTTTAACGTCGTTGAACCTGCGCCTTGTTGCCTCCTTGTCGATCTCGTCCAGACTGCTGAATTGATCTGATCAAGTGCGCCGTTCCTCCGCAGAATGGGCACGGAATAGTATCGCTTTTAGGCTTGATCACTTACTTGCTCCTTTCAGCTTCTTCGTGCCCAAATAATTAACGCAACGCCCGCCATAATTAGAAAATACGCTCCAGCTTCGCATAACGTTTCAATCGCGTGTGTGCTCATTGCTCCTCCTTCTCGCTTCCTTCCGCGCCCAGCGGTTCCAGCGGCGGATTGCTTGGTTTTTAGTCCTTGCGATAAACGCTTTGTGTATCTTGCATCCGACGAGTGATCTGTTAGTTCCATCGTGCGGGCTGCATGGATCAGGAATGTTTTTGCATCTCGGGCACGGCTCCGGCTCAATCTTCTTGCACATGGTTAGACCTCCGATTCACATAATCCGCGAGGCATAAAGGCTCTTGATCATCGTGCGATAAAATCTGGCCCAAGAACGTATACTTCCCGAGGATCGCGTTTGTACACGCCGTATTTGACTGCCACGTTCCGTCGCTTGCTTTTGTCGGCTTATCACGGAAAAACAAGACGTCGCCACCCAATGACATAACCGCGTATCTCACGTTTCTGTACACATATTCAATCCACATCCACGCCAACTGATCCTCCGTAAAAGGATTCGGTGCAGGCTCGTTTAACGCTTCCGTAATAATTGACATTGCCATGCTCATTGCGGGACTATCCGGGTTGAATCTCGGTTTCAAAAATTCGACGAATTCCGGTGCTATCATGCTCGCAGGTGCTTTTCCTAATTTCATGTGTCGCTCCTTTCCAGCGCTCCTCCGGCTTCTTTCAAGTCAAGTTGGTCTCCTACCGCATCCCATCCTGTACGCCGCTTTCGCGCAAATAGTTCAATTTTTTTTGCTTCCGGAAACATGTCTTCAATCATCAAAAAACCGCATTCCGGCTTTGTGCTGTGAGACGTTGATCTCTCTCGCAATACGGTCATGTATTTTCCGCGCGTCTCATGTCTGGGCATAAGCATAAATCCTTTTTTATAAAACCAAAGCAGATACTCGTGCGAAAATCTTACTGTAAACGCTGGAGCAACCCCGTTTTCTTTATCCCAGATAAACCTCGCGTGTAATCGATATCCAAGTGAGTCCATCATTTTTTCGGTTTCATGCAAGTACTTATCAATCGTCCACATAAATACATTGTGCTTATCCGCTGTGTTTTCTAAGTATGGCTTATGAAATTCTTTTATATCGTCAAGAGTCATAGTGCTATAATCAAGTTCTTTTCCTTGATTCGGTCGGCACTTGCGTGCGTTTCCCTTTTTCTGCGGCCAAGGTGGGTCTGTGTAAATGATTTCATATTGTTTCATCTCATCGCTCCTTTCAAGCAAATACCAGTAAAACCCAAGCCCCCGCCCAAATTATGAAAAGTATTACCCCGAAGGCTTGGAATTGTTTGTCACTCGGTCGCACGCGCGCGTCCTCGTTTGCAATAAAAATCAGGCTTGCGGAATGCGGTCGAAAACAAGCAATCAATGAGTCCGTTTTTGGTTGGCTTTCCGTTCACGCAGTCCTTGCACCGCACGACCTTCACAACGTCGTCGGCGGGAAAGTCCTTGATTGTTTGTCTGGCTATTGACGCCGGGAAACAACCGTTTATGTTCTCCATGTCGTCAACGTTGAACCTGCTTAACAGCGCCCCGCGATCGATGTACTCCTTATCGCTCACTTGATTTCTCCTTTCGTCAACGTCGTTTGTTCCATGCTTCAATCGTTTCTGCCGGAAACGAATCCGCACGTATGCTTTTAAACCAATGAGCACCGCACGCCTCGCACAAAACGAAACAGACATCGTCTGATTGCGGCGTTACCGTTTTCAGATCAACCTCGTATGTCGGTGCTAGTGGACTCCCTGCAATACCCATTAGCTTTACGCTTCCACCGCAATGCGGGCATTCTGCAAGTTCATACTTTTTTCCGTTTTGCTCTTGCGTCTGCCTAATAAAATCTGAACTGTATAAAATTCCTTCATGTTGTGGCATTATTCGCTGCTCCTTTCAATTTGCGCGCTTCCTCCCGCGCCCAGCGGTTCCAACGCAACCTAATCTTTTTGATAGTTATATTCTGGCGCGTCATAACGCAGTTTCCCATCGACCTTGTAAAACGTCACCCCGCACTCCGCGTTGATAATCGGTGCAACCTTTTCAAATGTCTCATCATCGAGCAGCGCTAGATGATTAACATAAAACTTGCATCTGCAGGTTTCCGGTGCAGGCTCCATAAACGGTTCATCAACGCGTTCACCTTTTTCGTTTGTGCGCGATGTTCCGCCAAGTCTCACGATTTGACCAGCAACGAGATTCGGCACGTCCACATAGAATTTATGCGGATAACCGTATTTCCAGTCGGTGCCGTGCATAGTTGCTTTTCCATTTGCGATAGCTTCCGCGAGCTCGACAGGATCGAGGCTCCCGCAAAACCCGCAGTGCTTCATTCCGTCAACATATGGTTCGTTCGGTTTTTCATTTCTGACTTCCATTGGTGCATTTTTACAATCTCTGAATAACATATTTTCCTCCCGATTTAAGTTATATTCCCACATCGCGGACACTCCACCGGCTCAATCTTCTTGTGCATGGTCAGATCTCCGTCAGTTCGTTCTTGTCAAAAAACCAGAATCCCTGATGTCCTTTCGCCGGCACCGGTTTTTTCAGCTGCTTCGGATTCGCAAGGATAATGCCATAACGTCCAGGCGCCCAATCACCGTATGCGCGTTCGAGCGGTGTGTCATATTCTGTGCCGTAAAGTTGTTCAATGGGCACGCAGTCGATGATCTCAGCGCTTCCGAGGATGCATCCGCTTACACCGGACGGATTAGCCGTAAAAGCATATGGATTGTTTTTGTAGTTCTTTGACGGGTAGCCTAATCCCGCATCTATCGCCCGATAAACGGATGAAAACGCGCCGCCCCTCATCGTCGAATGAATATAAACCGTTCCGCGAATATTGACGTTCCGCCCACGTGTTTCGATCCGCTTCTCTCCGCGGACACAGCCACCGGCGTATGGCTGCCACAGGGACCAGCATCGTATTTGATTTTCGTTCATGTGTCGCTCCTTTCCAGCGCTTCACTGACAATTTTGTATTCCGGGTTGTCGGTCGTGTTTCCGATTACCTCCATTGCGCTATCCTGCACCCAAAAATCCGTAATTGTCATTGGATAGCAGAACGGCGCGCACGCAGATAGTTCGTCGGTGTAAATTGGCGCATAGTTCCATCCGAAGACATGCTCGATTGGTGCTTCGCTGTCCATGTCGATGACAACGAAGTCGCAGTACCGCACGACGCCAAGGTCTTTCGGGTTTCCGTTCATCTGAATAATGTCGTGCTGATAAATCTCGTTGCCCTTGATGTCCTTGAACGGAGATTTCATCCCAACAGTTTCATTTTTCACCTTGTGCGCAACCGACTGACCGTTTTTATATATGTCTTCGTTTGCGTCGTAATCTCCCCTGTTGAAATGCCCGACAATGAAAGAATGCGTCTCTGAACATTTCACCAGCGAACCGTTCACCCAACCGGTGCCGTCATTTTTCCCTCTAAATACAAACATTACTTGCTCCTTTCCAGCGCTTCCGTAGCGCAGGATGTTCTTACATATTCGTTTACTCTTCGTTGTGGTATAATCGCCTATGAAAGGCGGTGCTTGTATGAACGGATCAACTAACCCTATTAACTGGGAACTCATTATCGCCCTCTGTGCGGTTGTAATTTCCGTCCTAAGCCCAGTGGCCGTGGCATTTATAAACAGTTGCCGCGAGAGTCGAATGTATCGTCGTAAAAATTATAGTGAATACCGTGCGAAGATCATCGAAGAATATATAGCATCGGTTGAAAGGGCAGTCTACGAAATATGCAACCCGGTGCACGGCTATGGAGGGTATATCTATAAACAGACTGCTCATTTTCACGAAATACACTTATACGTTTCTCCTGAAAGTGCAAAGGAGATCGACGAAATGGAACAGTTTTTAAAGGGAAAACACGTCGATTCTTCGCAGCAATTTCGTGTTGTAATTCAGAGTTTGTCCAAGGAGCCTCCGAGGAGTGAAAAGTAACCGGGTCAACATTTCTCCTTCCGCTATCAATGCGTTCCCTCCTTCGCCGCCTCAGCGCCGCTGTACTCCGTGTATGCGTTGATAACTTTCACATACTTCATGATTGCTTCCTCCTGCCCGATCCGGGCGGGCGTTTGTACCCGCCCATCCCTACGATGCCCTTTTAAGCGTTTGCAAGCCGTGCGTATCGTCTTCCGTCATCGTCTTTTAAGAGTTCTGCCTCCTGCGGAATCTGAACGCCACGGAGCTCAAGTTCGCGAATCACAGGCTTGCATGAGATAAACCGTCCCGCACCGCCGCGTCCTGTCGCTTTGATCTCGTACCCGCCTTTTTCTTTTGCGAATAGAACGACGCTCCCGTTCTTTGATACATAAACGGCGTATTCGTCGCCGACGTTGAAACTCTTTGTGTCGATGAAGTAGATGCCGGTTGTAGTGACCTTGATCTTTTCAATAGCCGTCGAAGCATCGAATCGATCCATGATTTTAACGTCAAAGGTGTTTGTTACTTCGTTTCCCATAAGTCCGCTCCTTTACTTGTCGTTCACTCTGTCGCAGACGTTCGCGCATACATCGACTTTCTCACAATCGGCGCAGCACTTCCCGCACTCGATTGCGATGTCACACGACAGGTCTGCACGCTGCGGGCAGGTGTAATCTTCTTCCGGCTCATCGCCCATGCTGTCCATGTCGTCTGGGTCGAAAAGTTTGTTGTCCATGTCCTTTACCGGACGAAGTGCGTACCCCGTGGCCTCGTCAAACACAAGTTCGTAGTTTTCACCTCCGAGGAACCCGTCTCGCACGTCCTTGATGTTGATCTGGCTTGTGATTTTGTGGTCGAACTTCGGCAGGACAACATCGCGTTGCGCGTCGTATTCCGTAATCTGCGCGTCCGGCGCTGTGTCCTTGGCAAGCGAGATTTTCATAACCACGTTGATCTTTGCATCTTCGCTACCCTTTGCGATCATCATTCCGATGAGAGCACGGAGGACGGAATCAAAATCCGTCTTAAAAGCATTGAACGTATCGGTCTGAATCGAAAGCGGTAACAAGTTGGTCTTTTTAGTTTCCATGTGCTCCTCCTGTTAAATTGATTTTTTGTTCATCTGGTCTACGAATCCGCGAACGTCGTAGACCCTGTTTACCTGTAGCGTCCGTGATTCAATCAGTATCCCGTTAAGGTCAAACCAGAGAATCGGTATTGACTTACGCTCCTGTGATCTCATGAACCTCTGCACGGCTCTTGCATCCGCGAAATACGCCCGGCCCCGCTCTGGGAAGTCAACAATCAATCCGGAAACCATGTTTGAATATTGCGCCGCGTCTGCAAGGTCCTTGAGGTTATTCTCTCGGATCGCCGTTAATGGCAGACTTGCGCCATTGTGCGTCTTGAGTTCGAGCAAGTACATCACCGGAGTTTGAAACATGACCACATCGGCGATGTTGCGCTGCTGAAACCGTATACGGTTATCTTGTGCTCCACCGTAGAAACTCGCCGTTCCGTCGCGCAGTCGGTAGAAGAACAACCCCGGCACTTTTTTTGCCGACTTGCGGAACTGCTGTTCCATCACCTTCCCAGCGTTTTTCATTAGCCCTCCTCGTCAAAGACTCCCAGCGACATTTGCACGTCGCGGAACGCCTCTTCTGTGAATCGTGTGTATTCGGGATGCCAGACAAGCGACAGGTCGCCCGTTTGCCCGTGCCGGTTCTTCCCGACGATCAACGTTGTTTCTCTGTTCTTCTCGTTCTCGTCGTCGCGATGTAGTAGCAAAATGAGGTCTGCATCCTGCTCGATTGCTCCGCTGTCCCGAAGGTCTGCAATTGTCGGTCTACGGTTTACGCTCTGCCTGTTTAGCTGCGAAAGTGCCACGACAGGGCATTTGATTTCTTTCGACAGAATCTTTAAGGCTCTCGATATCTCGCCGACCTCTTGGCTCAATGTTCCGTTCTTGCGGTTCGGCCTGCGGATAAGTTGCAAGTAGTCGACAAACATGCAGTCGATTTTCCCAACGGATTGTTTGACCTTGTAAGCACTTGCAACAATGTTCCCAGCTGATATACTTCCTCGGTCGTCAATGACCATTTTCCAGCCGCTTATCTTGCTTTGTGCTGCCATGATCGCGTCAAACGCTCCGTCCTCCTGTCGCTTCGCCGCATACTTGCTTATCATCGCTTCGGACAGGTTGACCCGCTCTGTGATTTCTTGTGCACTCATCTCGATGGAGTAGTACACAACCGACTTGCCAGCCCGGCACATGTTCGCGGCAATGTTGCACGCAAGAGCGGTTTTGCCGATGCCTGGTCTTGCGGCAATGACAACCAAGTGACCTTCTCGAAAACCACCCGTTAAAGCGTCGATGTTCTTGAACCCTGTCAACTTCCCCTTCGTCGTGTCTCCGAGGTTGTAAATCACTTCCGGCAGAAAGTCGCCTATCTTCGGCGTTCCAGACGAACCCACTGCGCTTGCTGAATCTACCGTCGCCCGTGCAATGTCGAGAAAATCATCATCGCCGTTTTCAGCAGATGATAGAGCCTTTGTCATCCCGTGAACGAACATCCTGCGCTGCCGCTCTTCTTGCATCAGCTCGATGTAGTACCGGACGTTCGCCGACGTTGGAACCTCTGTAGCAATCTCGGCGATGTAGGTTGTCCCTCCGGTTGTTTCAAGCGCGTTCCGCGATTCTAGTTCCGCAACGATGGTGACGAGATCAACCGCGCGCCCTGCCTTGAAAAGGTCTTGAATGGCACTGAAAACTTCGATGTTGGATATTGTCGTGAAGTCTTCGACGGTCAACTCTCCGCAAACTATCGGGACGCATGCCGCGTCGATGATCGCAGCGCCAAGCACTGCTGTTTCAGGGTTCATGGAATCACCATCCCGTTTTCATCAAACTGAATCGTTCGTCCTCCCCCTCCCGGACGTGGGTTTAATGGCTTCGTGATCTCGTCGTCGTACATCCCGCCGTTGAGGTACGTTGCCGGGTACGGGATGAACTGGCCGTCCTGCTTTTCCCAGTCAGGCGTTTTCATGTGTTCCTTCACTGACTCGATCAGCCGTTCGATGGTTGGCGCTGACTTGTTGCGGATCAGTTTCATGAACGCCTTTCTCGCCGACTCCTTTGATTTCTTCTTCGGGTAACAAGCCCAGAAATCATCGAAATGCGCAAGAGTAATATTAGTATCTGTGTTTATATCTGGTTTATTATCTGGTAATGGTTGCTCACTTTTGAGCAATGGGTTGCTCAATTCTGAGCAATGGTCTGCCCGCCCTTCTATGACCGCTGTGATGCCATCCGGAAGAGCAAACCATCGTGTTCTATCCCCGCTTTTCTCGTTGTAATTCCCGATGATTAAAGCGCCTTTTTCTTTCAGCTTTTGAATCATACGGTCTATCTTCTGGCGGCTCCAGAATGGGAATATTTCGGCGAACGCTTGCGCACTGTTATACGTCCAATATTGACCGTCATGAAAGTTGCTTTTATTCGCCGCGTTATGCTGAATCCAGAAGTACATGTTATTCAGTAAAACCGCCTCTTCGACTCCGTATTGTTCTGCTAGCTGAACGTTGAATGAATAATCCATGTTTCACCTCAAAAAGGTATGTCGTCAGGGTTAACGTCCGTGAATCCTTCGTTACTCGGCGGGTCCGCCTGATATCCGCTGTCGTCTTTCTGCTTCGGCGAAAGAAATTCGATCTCGTCTGCCTGAACATCAAGTGACATGCGCGTTGTTCCGTCCTTTGCTTCATAGGTGCGCGCCTGCATCTCGCCGACCACGGCCACCTTACGGCCTTTTGCAAGATATCTCCCGCAATTCTCTCCCAGCTGCCGCCATGCGTTGATTCGGAAAAAGTCTGTTTTCTTTTCACCGTTTGCGTCCTTGAATCTGCGGTCAACTGCTATTGTGAATGAACACACGGTAATGCCATTCGGTGTTGATCTGACATCGGGATCGTGCGTCAGGTTTCCTATGAGTGTGATTTTGTTCATTTCTTCCTCCTCGTATCTCTGATAAAATTCCTGATTATCGGAACGTCAATGTCATAAATAGTCAAATGCATCGGCTCGTCCAATCTCTTGTAAACTAAAAGAGGTCTATTTCTGCCTAATTTTCGAGCTCTTAAGACTTCGAAATCCCCTTTGCATGGCTCTACTGTCCAACCGTTTTGAACGAGCCACCGCTTAAAATCATCAAGCTTGCAAGCAGCAAGCGTGCTCCTGTTAGCCATGTTCAACCGTCTCCAAATCTGTACTTCCTGTAGTACAGGTCTTTTTCGTTCCAGTTCTTGTATTTCGACCGAAGGTGATTCGCAATCCTCAGTTTCAACTCCGCCCGCTCTGCCGTGTTGTCGTATCTGTAATGACAGGTCGGGCAGAGCGTTACGATGTTCTCCTCTATCCCTAGCCCGCCGTGTGACCGGGGGATGTAATGGGCGTTCGGTAGGCCGTAGCAACTTCTGCAAAGAATGCATTCCCCGTGGTCACGCTCAAGCACGCGCGCCTTGACTTCCTTCGGTATGTCCGTTTTCTTCGTCTGCCGGTGCTTTGCCATATCGTTTCTCGTAAGCCTCCATAAGCTGCCGTATCTCCTGCGGAGTTTCTGTTTCAATGCCTAGCTGCCGCGCTTCGTAGATCGTTCCTTCAATCAGCTTTGACATTTCAGCTGTGTCCAGCTTGTGTGTCTCTTTGTAGACTTGATACACATAAAACAGCTTTCCGTTCTTCTCGCGCTCTCCGATGATCTTGATGTACTTATAAAGGGTCTCGGCCTTGAAGGTTGCGGGAAGGGCGAAGCCTATTGCATCGCCCGCCCCGTCCGTCGCCAGTGCCCCATAAGAGGTCACGAGCATCTGTTTTACAAGGTCTTCGTCTAAGGATTGAAGCCGCGCGATCTTGTTGACCAGCACATGGAAATAAGCGTTTGCATCCTTGCTCCGGCGCTCTCGGTGTACTTCGATGGTTACGTCAAGCTCTTTGTCCTTGAGCCCGTCATATTGAGGTCGAAAGTCATCATCCAGCACGACTGACACGATTTGCTTCCCGTCTATCCCGAACGTGAGGTCTTTTAATCGCCCAATCATTAGTTGCTCCTTGGCATGGTTGCGACTTTGAGCTTCACCGCTGAAAGTTGCTCCGCGTTCATTTCATCGAATGATGTAAATACACCATCGCGAAGTTCTATGTATGACTCTGCTTTTGTCCGCAATTCGTTTTCGTCAAGGCCAATCTTCTTTGCAAGATTAATGATGACTTTTTTCATGTCCGCGTGCGGATCGCTACTGGTCTTCGTGTTCGCGCTCGACTGTATAGCATTGTCTTTCTTCGGGTCGATGTATTTGTCGCTGTCGCAGTTCCAGTACACATCAGCCCCAATGCCGAGAGCCTTACAAGCTACGCTGATTGCGTCGGTATACGCCTTTTTGTATGCCTCGTCATCAAAGTAAAGGCCATTTCTTTCCATCGACAAAAGCTTCGATCCACCAGTGCCAAATATAGGCTGACTCCATGTTTCAGTGCCAGGGATTTTATAGGTCAGCTCGATGTCAATAAAAAGTGCGACTTCACCTTTTCCGTTATCCTGAACGGTTCGCATATCGATTGGCTTTGCAATCCAACCAACACCGCATGGGCCGAAAGCTTCGGTCAGCATCTTGATCCGCCACATGGGATTTATGTCGGTAAATCCTTTAAGCCGCCCGGCCTCGATTGGTTTACGCGCCTCTTCTGGTACATCCTTGAATCGACTGTATAAATCCATGTTTTCCATGCTTATACCTCCAATACCGTGTACGTGTACCAGCTCTCATCGAGGTACTGCATGAGTCTGTCGATCTGGCGCTGATTGCCAGTGACTTTGATCGTCATGGTCTTTTCTTCGTCAGACGCTGATTTCACGATGACGTGCGGCACTTCCGGTTCAGGAATCGGAACGACAGGCTGCGGCTCCGGTGCAACTGTCGGTGCTTGCGGCTCAGGCTGTTCGTTGCGTGCGCGCTCCTCTTCGATTGCCTTATGCCGGTTGTTGACTGTCATGATTGCATGCGATGTGTTCAGCGACGCACGGTATTCAACCATGATTTCATCGGCGTGCGGCAACGTGCGGATCATAGCGACATCACCGGCGATACCTTCAATGAAACTGTCAACCTGCTTCTTGAGCTTGCTCTCTGAATCACTCAGGCCGATCTTTATACCAGCCTTAGCAAACGACGGGAAATCCAGCTCATGAGCCGCAAGGCACTCGCCATAGTAAGCCGAGATCGTTTCGCGTTTTTGTCCTTTCATGCCGTCTTCGACTTCGAAGATTTTTGTTTTCAGCTCTGCTTCCGCTTTAGCGAACGGGTCAGATACGCATTCTTTGAAAATGCTTTCGAATGCTTCAAACGGGCGAAGGACTTCGCGCTTTACGAGCTTCCGCTTGTCGTCAAGCTCTTTGAAATCTTTGTTGAGGTCAGCGCGCATTCTCTTGATCTCTTTGACCGTGTCTTCTGTGCACGGCATTGCGAGAATCGCATCGACCTTCGCCGTCACTTGCGCCTTTATGCTGTGAAGCTCTTCGGTGATAATCGGCAATTGAACGATGCTGATGAGTTCGGTTCCTTCACCTGCCGGCACACTGTCAACAACCTCTACAACATCGTCAGCTCGGGTCTCGATTGTCTTCAAAATCGCAAGGATGTGCTTGTCAATGGTTGCAGGGTCAACGCCTACATCGCAGACCCGGACAATCGATTCACCATCTCGCGTCGGAGCGTTTACAAGGTCGCCCACCTTCACATCTTCGATGGAACAGTAGTAGCTATAGACCTTCGTCTGGAAATCGTCGGAATCACGGTATTTGAAATTCACGCCGATGATTTGCATGTGTCTTCCTCCTCTTCTTCGTCTTCCTCCCCTGCAAGCAGGATCGGGTTTTGTGCAGGCCATAGGCAATCTATGACCATCTTGTTTTCCTCATTCAATGGTTCTCGCTCCCGACAATTTCAATCACACTCTTCATCAGGCTTAAAATGACGGGCGCGATCTGTGCTTTCGGAACATCAGTTATAACAACCTTTACATCCGCGTAGTAAGGTGTGAACGTCATTGGCACACGAACGATATCGTTCTCCTTGGCATCAAACACACACTTGTAGAAGTAGACCTTCTGGAACCATGTGCCGTTGGAGTTGTTCTTGAATCGAACGCCGATGATCTTCTCTTCGTTCATGATCAATTCCCATCCTCGTTTGCGATCAACTTGTCGAGAGCAATCCGAGCCAGTTCTAAAAACCCGCGCGTCTCATCCTTCGCATATTTTTCCTTTGCGTTCCCGACGAAAACAGTCTCTTGACCAATGCAATGCGACGCTATCACTCCGTCAATGTCGCAACGGATATAAACGTTTTCTTTGCTTACCTTATCGAAAATAGCGCGCAAGCCTGTTTCTTCAAGAAGCCGATCCGCTTCGTTGCAAATCTCATCGATTGATTCGTCACCGAACACTGGCAGCTTGACTACTGCCGCTTGGACAGGTTCACCGGAATTAGCAATGGGTTTAAAGAAGTTGACATCACTTCCATGCCCTCCGAGCACGCACGCCGCACACGGGCTTTGATTGTCGGGTGCATCTTTAAAGTCGCATCCATCACATGTTTTAACCGGCTGGCCGTTCACGGGCTTCACAACAATTGTTCCGGTGTCACGCAGGTTGTTGAGTTCTTCGGTGAGCTTAGCGTTATCTTCTTCCAACCGTGCTACTTCCTTGTTTCCCGCCAGCCACCAGCGCTTATACATGTCAGCTTCCGCGCGCGCGTCAACAAGCATAGCTGATACATCTGCATGCGCTTGGACTAACTTTTTCTCTTGTTCTTCTGTCATGACTTTTTACCTTGAGCGGTCATTTCCGCTTTCCTTCCCTTAAGTTGTTTATCGGCGATGCTCAATGATCGCTTTGCATTTTTGAGTTCGCCTTGCAAGACGCGGTTGTAAGCGATTAGCCTTGTATCGGCCTGCAGCGTATCAGCTGCGATCGCGCTCA
This sequence comes from Christensenellaceae bacterium, assembly GCA_963665515.1. Taxonomy (GTDB): domain Bacteria; phylum Bacillota; class Clostridia; order Christensenellales; family CAG-138; genus UBA7703. The sequence continues at coordinate 1,968,817 of OY762278.1, read as the reverse complement.
TATCAGCCGCACGGCGTTGCGTTGTGCTGACCAAACAGTTGAAATTCCTCAGTTGCTTCTTGAAACTTCCGAAATCCCAAAGCGCAATAAGCCTGCCCTTGCGAATAATGACAATCATCTTCCGACCGTCCTTTCGTATTCATCGATTTCCCGCATAGCGCATCCGTGTACCCAGTCTTGGATATGCTCGATGCCCTTTGCTTTTAAAGCCATTTGCAAACGCGCGTATTCGCTTTCCGTTAACCGACCCTGTACACGGCAAGGGTGCGTCCTGTTTTCGCTCTTACGCGGTCTCTTAGGCGGTTTCCACCCAAACGCGTCTTTGACTGCTTTTGCCGTCGAGGGAACGAGCATGACACCGTTGTCTTCCGGTCTCTCAACCTTTGAATGAAGCGCTGCGTCATACTTCGGATGCCGTACACGAATAACCGGCAGAACATCTTTGACTTTCAGGCCGAGTTCTCTGCGCATGTCTGCAATCCATGTTGTTGCGTCGGGCTTGACAATTTGTTTCTGACTGGATATAGTGTCGATAGGTAATTTGGTTTGAGGGTCGTCCTGCTGCAACGGGGCGTCCTCTTTTTTAATTGCTTCCACGGTATCCCTCCTTTCATCGGCACGCCTGCCTTTTCCGCCATTTCAAGTAACTCGTTTTCTTGGTCTGCCTGTATGCCTTGTATTCACGGCTGCTCTTTTGCTGCGGCGTTATTCCAAGATCGCGGGTCGCACGCCGGACGAATTCTTCCTTGCTCATAAACGTCCCTCCCGTTTCAGCTGCGCTACATGTAATACATGAGCACGGTCGCGTGCCTTGCGCTTCCGCTTCGCGCGGTTGTTCTTCTCCCACCGATGCGACCACTCCCATTTGATTTCCCACCACGGATCGATGAATAAACGCGAAATCACTATGGAGAAGAAGTATGCAATGATCTTTTTCATGCATGCCTCCTGTTCATCTTCCGGTTGACGTAAGCGGCTTTGCGTGCTGCCTTCCTCCGCTTAAACGCCTTTGCTCCGTGGCTCCTGTCCGTGTGGAACGCGTCAGAATCCATCTGTTTTTCGTATCTCTTGTAACGTGCGCTTTTCATTGACTTGCATTCCTCCTTTTTGAATTGTTGTAGTTCATTGACCCGCCGCCATCCTGCCCACCCTCGTTACCGTTTGAGCCCTTGGGTTGGTGAATACAATCGGCTCCTCGATGCGCTCTCCCTTCGGCGGGAAATACTTGAACACTTTTGACTTGTCGGCATCGAGAAAGGCGAGGATGTCATAGCAAAGGTCGATCTTCGGGTAGGTGCGCTGTGCTAAGATGTCGTTGATATGAGCCGTTGACACGCCTACGCCTCGTGCAAGCTGCTTAATGGTCACGTCCTGCGATGTCATGAGTCCTCGCAGGTCAAGGTATAATCTCTTCATATTTGCTCCTTTCGTGATATAATTGCCGTTGAAAGGCGGTGTAACCTTGGGACACGATTATGAAAATACCGTTGTTACAAACCGAGAGTTCAGAATACTTACTCGCGTAAAACGTGGAAAGTCGAAATCTTGTTTGTCCACAGAGCTTATCCCTTTATTTCATCTCGGGCTTATTAGTCCGGCGAGGGATAGCACCGATGAAGACGGCACGCCAATCTTTGATGGTGAATACCGACTAACAAAGTTCGGTTCGCGCTACTACGAGTTCAGAAAAGAAAAGAAATCGCTCTCGATAGTAACGTTGGTCATTTCCGTCTATGGGGCCATTGTTGCTACAGCTGCAATAGTCTTAGGATGGCCACGACCACAGTGATTACGAAGCATATCGCAACGATGATTCCAGCGGCAATTGTCATCTTGTATTCGACATGCTCCCAGTGCCTGACCTCGTTCCTGAAAAGGTCTTCACCTGTATAGCCTGCCTCGTAAAACTCTTCAAGAGTCGCCGGACGAGGTTTTTTCTTCTTCATTTCTGCCCTCCTTCCCTTCCTCTTTCAGTAGGTCGTCTACAGTACAACCAAAGTAATCGGATACTGCCTTGAGTTTCACGATTGACGGTGACGATTCGCGCCAGCTATGGATCGTTCCGTTGCCGAACCTAAGCGCTCTTTCCAACGCATTAATCGATATTCCCCTCTCTCCGCATTTGCGCTGGATGTTTGCAAAGATCAATAGATCACCTCCTAAATAGTCTTGACAAGCGAGAGAAAATATTCTAATATTGGCTTGCAGGACAATCGAATATTCGCTCTCGCTTTCACCTTGTTCACGAGATTATTTTCTCGCTGTCATTAATTTAACATGATAGTTGTCTCGTGTCAATAGTTCTGGCGAGAAAATTTTCATGTTCGATTGAGTTTTATCATGGACACAGTAAAAGACAGAATTAAGACTCTTTCCGAGGCTCGCGGAATGGGCCTTCCCAAACTTGAAAGCGAACTTGGATTTGGAAATGGAACAATTGGGAAATGGGATAAGGCCGCGCCGTCCGCAGACAAACTCGCAATCGTAGCGGAGTTTTTTGACGTATCAGTCGATTATTTACTCGGGAGATCAAATGACGAAATGAACGATGTGATGGTCATCAGGGAGCAACTGCGCAGGAGACCAGAAATGAAAATGTTATTTGATGCATCGAAAGGAGCAACGGCCGAACAAATCGTTGCCGTTGCGCAAATGATTGAAAAATGGAAGATGTAATTGTACGGATTATTGATATGCCAGAAACAGTTGGCGGAGTGACTGTTGTTGATGAGAACGGAGACTATAATGTTTACTTAAACGCAAGGAGGGGGGACTTGTATCGCGCCTACTCGCACGAGATGCGGCATATACGCAATAATGATTTTTACAATAACGCCACAATATGTCTTGTCGAGCGGCTCGCAAAACGTTAATCGATCATGCAGGAGGATTCATATGGCTTTTTTGTTATTCTTTCTTGGCTTGTGCTTATTTATTGCAATAATAGTTGTTGCAACAAGGAGCACGGCTGCCAAAATTTCAGACGACGAACCAATAAAAGTAAAAGTGGTCAGTATTACAAAGCGCTGGGCTTTTCATACAGTGCTTTTTGAGACAGAGGACAAAAAACGAATCACAATTGATGTGTACGGGAACTTACTTTTTACAGTCGGCGATGTCGGAATGTTAACATATCATAAGACAGAATTTAAATCCTTCAATAGGCTTTCTGATTAGAACCGAAAGGGACACAGTATGAAACCGTTTGTAGCATTGGACGTTGAGACCGCTAGTCGTAGAGACAATGGAAGTATTTGTCAACTTTCGATTGTGAAGTATGACGGGCGCACCTTAAGTACTGCTTTCTCGTCGCTGATTAATCCGCTGTGCGATTTCGACCCTTTCTGCGTCGGAATTCACGGAATAGACAAAGAAGCCGTGGTTGACGCACCCGCTTTTGGGCAGGTCGAAGACGTAATTCGTCCGCTGCTCGAAGGTAATATTGTGGTTGCTCATAATGCATCGTTTGATATTTCAGCAATCAACAAAGCTGCGATTCGAGAAGGCATTGATAATTTTAGCATTATGCACGGATGCACTCTTTGCGCAGCCAGAACGCTTTTGTACGGAGAGTTGAAAAGCTACTCTCTTCCAAACGTTTGCAAAGCCTTAAGTATAGACCTTGTATCGCATCATGATTCGGAGGCCGATGCTACAGCTTGTGCGCTTATAGCCATTAAACTGTGTGAGCTTGCAAATGCCGATAGCATACCCGGGCTAATGGAGCGATCCGGTCATATTATAAAGCGAGCGATGAAGCCGTCAAAAGCGAAGGCTCCGAAGAACCTGATTTCCCCACTGTTTAAAAGCGATTATTGTGAATCATTTGACGGAAAATACGTAGTTATAACTGGAGAACTTACAACTATGTTTAGAAAAGATGCCGAGCACTTAATCGAGGACTTAGGCGGGACGATTCAATCTGGCGTCACTAAAGAGACCGACGTGCTAGTCGTCGGAAGATACGACTTAACAAAGTTCAACCGCGAGAATCGCAGCAGTAAGCACATAAAAGCCGAAGCCATGAAGGCTAAAGGACACAAGATCATTATTATTAATGAAGATGAATTCGTGCGTCTTATCGGAGAACGATAGATGGACACAACAAAAGACAAAATCGAATACTTTGCCTACATCTACGGAACGTCGATTGAGAAGCTTGAGAAGGAGCTCCACATAAGGCGCGGATACATCGTGAAGGACAATGGTGCTTTGCTATCAAAAGACGAGCTAGAGGCGCTTGCAAACAGGTTTAAAACGACCGTAGAATGGCTGACAGAATTTTAAGGAGAAAACATGCCGACACGAACAACAGATGCCAAGTGGCTTAAAAATCAAAAACGCTGGCAAATCAAAGTGCAGGCAAACGGCGTTCGTAAAACCTTTTCGAGTTCGACCCCTGGTCGTGCTGGCAAGGCAGAGGCTAACCGTAAAGCCGACGAATGGCTTGCCTCTGAACTGGTTGATTCAAGCGTTCCGACGTCTGTTGTATGGGAAAAATGGATCGCATCAGTTGTAAGCGAAGACGCGCTTTATAAAGCCAACTCATTTTGGAAAAACCATTTTTATCCCATTGGCAAAAAGCAAATAGGAAAACTCAACGTTGGAGACTTGCAATCGGTTGTTGATTCAGCGGCAAAGAAGGGCCTCGCGAAAAAAACTCTTGCAAACATGCGCGCGACGCTTACCGCATTTATAAAATGGTCGAGGAAAAATAATTACACATCAATTTCGACCGAGGATTTGACGATCCCGAAAAATGCTCCCAAAGCGAAAAAGATTATATTGCAGCCGGATGATATCCGCAAGATTTGGCAAGCAAAGGATACGATGTATTCGAACTTGTTTAAGCTCGCAATTCTCACCGGCCTAAGGCCAGGCGAGCTGCTAGGGTTGCAATGGAGCGATATCAAGGACAACCGGCTTTTCGTATCGCGATCAGTCAATTTCAAAGGCAACATCACCGATGGAAAAAATGAAAACGCACAACGTGTTATTTGGCTGGGCGATTATGAGCTCACGGTGCTTGATGCGCAACGCAAGTCCCTAAACAAGCGACACGTAATTTCGCCATGGGTCTTCCCGTCGAGATACGGTACGCACGCATACCAAGTCAATATATATGAGAGTTGGAAACTATACTCGAAAAACAACGGGATCACGCCCGGCGTAACGCCTTATGGGTGGCGGCACACCTTTATCTCGATAAACAACGACATGCCGGAAGGCCTCAAGCGTCGGCGTGTTGGCCACTCGATAAACATGGACACAGAGGGCATATATGGGCACGCAATAGCCGGAGAAGAAGAACAAGCCGCAGATTATGTAAAGCAAAGGTTTGACACTATTTTCAAACCCACTTCCAAACCCACTTGATTGCAAATAGTCAAAAACTGCAAATTTATATAGATTACTAATATTGGCAAAATACGCAGACTTTATGCGGGTTTATTAGCACCAATAGATTTCAAGTTTACGTGCAAAAACATTTTTCCATGGTTTCAAGTCCCACTTCCGGCACCAAAGAAAGAGAATCGCCCACAGGGTGGTTCTCTTTCTTTTATTTAACATAACATGATATTATAGATTCAAATTTTATAAGAGGTATCCCTATGGTAAAAACTATTGCAATTGTTAGTCTGTCAAGCGGCAGTCTCGGCGAGCCATTTATGAAACACGAACTGGAAATCGGCTTGAATCGGCTAAAAAACTACGGCTTGAACATCAAATATACGAAAAACGCGTTGCGCGGGCGCGATTATCTGAACGCGCACCCCGAAGCGCGGGCGTCGGACTGGCTGCAGGCTTTTCGCGACCCGGACGTAGATATGATCCTTTGCGCCATCGGCGGGGATGATACCTACCGTCTGTTGCCATATCTTTTCGATCACGAAGAACTGCAAAGTGCCGTCACAAAGAAAATTTTCCTCGGTTTTTCGGATACTACAATCAACCATCTGATGCTGCACAATGTAGGGTTGAATACGTTTTACGGTCAGGCGTTCCTGCCGGATGTTTGCGAGTTGGACACGGATATGCTGCCCTACACAAAGCATTACTTTGAAGAACTGATCCACACCGGCACGATCCGTGAAATTCGCCCCAGCGACATTTGGTATGATGAGCGGACCAATTTCGATGTGTCCGCTGTCGGAACCGGTATGCCCGCACATTTAAATCAGGGATTTGAGCTTTTACAGGGAACGGCCAAGTTTTCGGGCGATATCCTCGGCGGGTGCATCGACTCGATCTACGACATTCTCAACGCCGGTCGATATGCGGATTCCGCTGATATGTGCCGGAAATATGAGCTGTTTCCAACGCAGGAAGATTGGACTGGTAAAATTCTTCTGCTCGAAACCAGTGAGGAACAGCCACCCCCGGAAATGTTTCGCAAAATGCTGACGGTACTCGGCAACACGGGTATTTACGACGTGCTTTCCGGCATACTTGTGGGCAAACCGATGGGTGAAAAATATGCTGAGGAATATAAAAAAATCCTTGTCGAAACCATTGCTAATCCGGTTCTGCCAATCCTTTGGAATCTGAATGTCGGACATGCCACGCCAAGGTGCATTATTCCCTTTGGAGTACCGGCGATAGTGGATGCCGACGCGCAAAGCATTCGCTTCGTTCGGGGATGAATTTCAGCTTGCCGTTTGTATCGAGAGCATGTTTTATTCTCTGTCCCGGGTGTTTCGTCTCCTCGTTTGTAGCTTCGCCTTCGCTCATGTTACAATCATCCCATGAAATATGTTGCATTCTTCCGCGGCATCAATGTCGGCGGGAAAAACAAGGTGAAAATGGCGGATTTGCGCAGTCTCTTTATCGACTGTGGATTTAACTTTGTAAAAACATATATCCAGAGCGGGAACGTGCTTTTGGAATCCGATTTAGATGAAGCTGTGCTGTCTGATATGATATCCAGGTCATTTTCGGGGCGCTTTGGTTTTCAAAGTCCTGTTATCTTGCGTACCGATCATGAATTCTTTGAAATGCTCACAAAACTCCCGTTTTCAGAAGACGAACTTGCACAGGCAGAATCCGCTTCGCCGGGCGTTGCACATGTATATGTGTTCCTGTCAAAAGATCGTGTCGATCCTGTTGCCGTTGAAGCACTGCTATCATCCTACGCCGGCAGCGATATTCTTTCCGCCGGGAAACGGGAATTTTACCTGTTCTGCCGCAAAAGCATACGCGATTCGAAATTGGCGGCGGCGCTCTCCAAGCCTGAAGCCGGGTTGACGGCGCGCAATCTGAATACCCTGCAAAGAATCAGCGAGATGCTCCATTCAGAATAAGTTCAACATACCCGAACAAATAACAACCAGACCATATTACATTCCTTTCCACCGTATCATACGCTCCGAAAAAAAAGATGACTCTTCCGACCGGCCACAGAAAGGAACCATCAAATATGTATCAAAAGTTATTTGAATGCAGTGACGACTGGTTGAAGTACGCAATCGCCGTTCACAGGCTCCACAAGACGGATGGTGAATTGGCGCAACTTAAGACAGCGGCGTTGGCGGACTGCCGAATACAGGGTTTCCTTAACGATGTTGAACAGTTCCACGAAACTCTGGTGACCAATCATAAAAATCCCGGACTGCCTGTCAACAAACTGCTGTTTTTGCTCGACCTCGGGTTCGGCACGGATATTCCGCAGATTCAAACCGCGATCGAGGAGATTTTAAAACATCACGACGAGCGCGGCGTCTATCAATCGAAGACCAATATCCCCAAACACTTCGGCGGTTCCGGTACGGATGTGTTCAGTTGGTGCCTGTGCGACGCGCCGCGATTGCTGCTTGCCTTGCTGAAAGCGGGCGTGGATATTGAAACCAACATCAAACCCGGCGTTGATTACTTGGTTTCGCTTTGCCGGGACAATGGATTTCCGTGTGCGTCCTCTCCCGAACTCGGAAACTTCCGCGGTCCGGGGCGAAAGGATGATTGCTGTCCGTATGCCACGCTGATTATGGCCGATTTGCTGTCGTATTTGCCCGAATACAAGGATTCCTTTGCGGCAAATGCGTCCGTTACGGCGCTCTTGTCCCTTTGGGAAAACAGCATTGATCAGCACCCGTATATGTTCTATATGGGTACGACCTTCCGAAAGCTGAAAGCCCCACCCTGCTGGTATGATATCGTAAGCGTGAGCGGTGTTTTGAGCCGGTACACAAGTGCCGTAAGCGACCCGGGATTTCAGCAGATGCTTGACGTGATTAAAAGCAAGCAGGATGAAAACGGTTTTTTCACTCCCGAGTCGATCTATATGAAAATGAAGGGTTGGGACTTTGGTCAAAAGAAAGCGCCTTCACCATATCTGACGTACTTGTGTTTGCGGGTTCTTGAACATTCACAGCAGGCCTAGTTTTGTTTGTTTCGTTGAATCCGACTCTTCTTTAATAAAACTGCTATTCCCTCTTTTTCGGTACTTGTACAGCAGGATCGTTCCCCATGCGCCGCCCAGGAGCAGTACTTCGAAAACGCCCATAATATGAAGAATATAGCCCGACGAAAAATCCATTATTAACGAAATCAGATGATTGATTCCCAACAGCAAACACAGCATCGTCGATTGCAGCGTCAGTATCTTCATATACGCAACGTTTTGCCTTGCCAAAGCGACAATAATTGCGCCAATAATGCCGATATTCCAAAGGGCAATTTCACGCTGCCATCCAATGCTGGTTTGCCAGCTTGCAAACCGACCACTCATATTCGGTAATAAAAACTGCCAGATAAACGCTCCGCCACAGGCAATCAGCATAAATATCAAATAAGCCCTGTAATGCCTTATCATGCAATACTCTTTCTTCTCTTCCATATCATTCCTCCTCCAAATATGAAATATCTTTCATGTTATAAATTTACAATTCCAACCCACGGTTGTCAATAAAATATGAATCTTTTTTCATGTTCTATTGATTTCTCAACAGTTCAGCATTAAAATGACTATATAAAACAATATGGGTATCAATTATGATGACAAAACAGGAAATCCGTATACCGACGCAGAACCGGGCAATTGCAAAAAAGCAGGCGATCGCACAGGCGAGTTTTAAGCTCTTTAGTGAAAAGGGGTATTATAAAACCAACACTGTGGAAATTGCAAAAGAAGCCGGTGTTTCCACGGGTATCGTGTACAGCTATTTTCAAAACAAAAAAGATATTCTGTTCGAAGTGGTTCAGTTCTATATTGCTTCCCTTTCCGAACAGTTTCAGCCCCTGCTGTCCACTTCGATCGACAAAGACGATCTGCCTGCCATGATAGAACGGCTTATTGCCGTATTTATTGCTTCACACCAAATGAATATGGAAGCGCATAACGAGTTTTTAGCATTGTCGCTGCTTGAAAACGACATCCATGTTTTTTTCAATGATTTTGAAAACGATGTGTTGCAAAGGCTCTATAAGGTTATGTTGGACGCCGGATTTTCGAAAGAGCATCTGCTTGAGAAACTTCGAATCAGTTATGCTATCATCGAGCACGTTTGCCACGATTATATTCAGCGACCGCAGGCAGAAACCGAATGGAAAACCACAAAAACGCTGACCGTTGACATGATTGTCGGCTTGTTTCATAATGTGGCTCAATGACCCTTTCTACCGATGGCTTAAGTGAAAAACAATCCTAATATTCCGTTCCTTTCGGGAACGGCTTTCTTTTTGGGTTGCAGTCCTTCTTTGTGATATGATAGGATCGTTGAAATTTATTACACGGTAAGGTATTTCTTATGTTGATTGCCGATTTTCACATTCATTCAAAATACTCGCGCGCCACGAGCAAGGACTGTGTGCCGGAGATGCTCGATCTCTGGGCGCGGCGCAAAGGACTCGACGTCATCGGCACGGGCGACTTCACGCACGCACGCTGGCGCGAGGAACTGGCGGAGAAACTTGTTCCCGCGGAAGACGGTCTCTATGCGCTCAAGGACGAATATCGCCTTGCCGACGAATTAACAGGGCTTGGTGGCGGTCCACGATTTATTCTTTCCGGTGAAATCAGCTCCATCTATAAAAAGAACGGCAAGGTGCGTAAGGTTCACAACCTCATCCTCCTGCCAAGTCTGGAAGCAGCCGAGCGTCTTTCGCTTCGGCTGGAAACCATCGGCAATCTGCACTCCGACGGCAGGCCGATTCTCGGGCTCGACTGCCATGACCTGCTGGAAATCACACTGGAGATGGTTCCGGACGCAATCTTTATCCCCGCGCACATCTGGACGCCGCATTTTTCGCTGTTTGGCGCGTATTCGGGGTTTGACGACATTCACGAGTGTTATGAGGATTTGACGGACCACATCCATGCGCTGGAAACCGGGCTTTCGTCCGATCCGTCGATGAACTGGCGCATTTCTGCGCTGGATAATTACACGCTCGTTTCCAATTCGGACGCGCACTCACCCGCAAAGCTGGCGCGTGAAGCCAATCTTTTCGATATAGTGCCGTCCTACTTTGAGATTGCACGTGCGCTCAACGGACGCTCGGACGGATTTAAGGGGACGATTGAATTCTTTCCGGAAGAAGGAAAGTATCACTTCGACGGTCACCGCAAGTGCAGCGTGTGCCAAAAGCCGTCCGTAACGGTTGCGACCAACGGCATCTGCCCCGTCTGCGGCAGACGAATCACGACAGGCGTTTTGCACCGTGTGGAAGAGCTCGCCGACCGGGAAGAAGGTTTTGTCCCAGCGTCGGCAAAGCCGTTTGAAAGTATTGTGCCGCTCCCTGAGGTCATCGCATGCTCGTCCGGCGTTTCTTCGGCAAGTAAGCGTGTAACGGCGCAGTATTTCAATATGCTCCATTCGCTCGGCTCGGAATTCTCCATTCTGCGTGACGTTCCGCTGGATGATATTTCGCGTGCCGCCGGGCCGCTCGTTGCGGAAGGTATACGAAGATTACGCGAAGGGAACGTGCAGATCGAGCCGGGATTCGACGGCGAATACGGCAAGATCAAAATCTTCGAGCAAAGTGAGCTTCGTCTGTTTGCCGCATCGACAATAAAGACAAATGCAAGCAAAGCGAATCCAAAGACTAAGCAAGCAACTGAACAAGCAATCAAAGATCAAGCGAACGCAGAAGCTGAAACCGAAAACATGCCGATCAGCGAACATCCGTACGGATTGAACGACGCGCAGTGGGACGCCGTCTCCGCAGAAGAACCAGCCGTCGCGGTCATCGCCGGACCGGGCACGGGCAAAACGCGCACGCTTGTCAGCCGTATTGCGTATTTAATCGAACATTGCGGCGTTCCGGCGAATCAAATCACAGCCGTCACCTTTACCAACAAGGCCGCGGGCGAAATGCGCGAACGGCTCGCGCAGTAACTATCTGATAAGCGCGTCGTGAAAAATATGCACATCGGGACGTTCCACGCGCTCTGTCTGGACGGTCTGCAAAGCAAGCAAACTCATCTTTCAGTGGTCGATGATCAAACGGCGCTGGAAGCCATGCGCGGCGTGTTACAGCAGCTCGGTAAAAAGGAATCCCCTCGCGAGATGCTCCGCGCCGTATCGCTCGCAAAAAGCGGAGCACGCACGGAAGAAGAAGCCGGACTCCCGCTAAGCTTGTTGGAGCAATACAACGCCGCGCTGGAAGCGTCCGGTGCGCTTGATTTCGACGACATTCTGCTTCGCGCATTGGAGTATGCAGAAGCCGAAGGCGGAGATGCCGAACCGAATTTTACGCACATACTGGTCGATGAATTTCAGGACGTCAATCCCGTGCAGTACCGTTTGATTCGCGCGTGGAGCAAAACCAGCAAGGATGTGTTCGTCATCGGCGATCCGGATCAGTCCATCTATGGTTTTCGCGGCACCGACCCGCGATGCTTTGACAATTTCTTTGCCGATTATGCAGATGCAAGGCGGATACAATTGACCACAAATTATCGCTCCACGCCGGAGATACTGGCCGGTGCGCAGTCGGTCCTTTCAGCAAACGACTCCGCGTCACGCGAATTGCGAGCGGCAAAATCAAGCGGCGAAAAAATCCGTCTGCTGACGGCGCAGGACTCGTTTTCCGAGGCAATCTTTATCGCCAAGGAGATCAACCGCATGGTTGGCGGCATGGACATGCTGCAGGCGCATGCTTCTCCGGCATCCGGAGCGGCCGTAACCAAGTGGGGATTTGGCGATATTGCCGTGCTATACCGCACCAACCATCAGGCAAGCGCGCTGGAGCACTGCCTTCTGCAAGAGGACATCCCCTATGTCGTGGCCGGGCGACACGATTTTCTTTCCGACTCAGAGGTCAAAAAGACACTCGCATTCTTCCGGTATTTGTTGCATCCGGACGATGTTGTTTCGCTTAAGGCATACTTAAAAAGTTGCATAAGCCAAAATGCGACGGTCGAGGCAATTTTAAACAATTTTGCCGCGTCTAAAAAATCACTGTCCAACCTGTCCGTGGCTTTGGCGAACGCCGCGCCGGATCTTGTATCCGCGCTGCCTGTTTCGGGTGACCGACTCACGGAATACGCACATGCAGTTAGGAAAACCGCGCCCGGCGAGCTGATTGAAAAATTTATGAAAGACAGCGGACTGGAAGGTTCGCGCGAAATGGAGCTGTTGATCAATACGTCCGTTACCTATGACACCATGGCGGCTTTTTTGAACAGTCTCACGCTTGGGCGCGAACGCGATGTTACACGCAGTGGTAAGCGTGAATATTCGCCGGACGCCGTTTCGCTGATGACACTGCACGCCGCCAAGGGTTTGGAATATCCCGTCGTGTTCCTCTGCGGCGTGTCGGACGGGTTGATTCCATTCCACAATCATTCCAACGAATGCGACCTCGGCGAAGAGCGGCGGCTGTTCTTTGTCGGCATGACGCGCGCAAAAGACGAGCTCGTGCTGTTAACCTCACCTGCCGGTTCGCCGTTTTTAGGCGACCTGCCGCAGGATTTGCTGATCACCGGCGACACTCGTCCGCCAAAACCGAAGCCGACGAGCAAACAGCTGTCGTTGTTTTGATCATCTTCCGATAGAAAGCGCATTATTTAAATCGTTCATTCAAACATAAGTAAACAAAGGACTTTTTTATGAAAAAACTACTTCTACTCCTGATCGGCTTTATTCCTTTTGCTGTCGGATATGGTCTAAATACACTGATGCTTGGCGCGTATTATGACACGGCCTTGCCATACGGCTGGATTGGCGTTGTCATGCTTGTTGTCTGGTTTGGTCTCGGCATACTCTCCCGCCCGCTTGGTGGCACAGCGTTCAAATCTGCCGTAATCGCGCATATCCCGGCGCTCATCGTCCTCGCACTGCTTTTGTATCAGGAATGGATTCTTGGTCAATACTGGCTGAATGCAATCAGCTTAGCAACACAATTTTTCTTTCTGCCGTTGGTTTATATCTCCGGCATCATCACGTTTTTTTCGTCTACCATGTCCGCAGTGTACATTACGGCTTTTTTGCTCTTGTTCGTTGCATTTTGGCTTGGCGGCAGGTTGCGAACACGCATACAAAAGCAGCAGGCCTGAGCCTGCTGTTTTTTTGTTTGTGCCGCTATTTTCCCGCTATCGCATCCGATACGGTCTTCAGCGCCGCCGCGCCTTCCGGCGTTGGATAGAGCGGCCAGCAGTGGCCGAGGTTTTCGCCTTCATAATAGGTCACGTCCGCGCCCTGCTCCGTCGCCTGTTCGACAAACTTGATTTCATCGGGGTAAAGCAACTCCCGCGTGCCAGCAAACAGGATGATCGGCGCAAGGTTGGATGCATCCCCGTAAATCGGGCTGAGCCGATAATCCATCGGATCGGCACCGCCCGCCCAAACGCGTCCCATCTCGACAATCCCGTCGATTGCAAGCATTGCGTCCAGCTTTTCATACGCTTTCAAATCCGGATTGGACATCGCAATATCCATCTCTGGCGAATACGTCACAATCAGCCGCGGTTGTTCGTAGCCAAGCTCATCGAGCCACATGGCCAGCCCAATCGCAAGTCCGCCGCCCGCAGAATCGCCCATGATTACAATATCGGACGGCGCATATGTTGTCAGCATAGAATCGTAAAGCTCCAGCAACGCGTCGTAGCATTCGTCAAAAGTAAAATTCGGCGCGGTGAAATAAACCGGCAGGATCACTTCGCAGTTTGCCTGCGTGGCGATCGTGTTGCACGTATCCCACTGCACCTTTTGCGGTGGATTGACATACCCTCCGCCATGCAGATACAGCACAGCCGTGCCGAGTTCATTTGCGTCGCTGTTGAGACGAAACACCTGCATGTCTGCGGTCCGCTCCTCCAACACCGTACAGTCGAACGACACATTGTCCGGCATGGTATAGCCATCCCACCATTTTTCGCCCTGCTCCCGCATAAACGCGTCCGCGGCTTCGGCTGTTTTAAACTTTTCCTTGTTTCCGGCAAGTGTAATATACGCGTCTGCAATGCCGGACAGCACACTGCGTTTGTAAACAAATCGCTGCACGGCGGCAAATGCACCAACGAGCAACGCCAGTGCCAAGATCACAATTAAGACGATTCGCAAAAGCTTTCTCATAAAACATTACCCCGATCTATTGAATACTATTCTGCTGTTTTCGCATTTAAAATCTTTTCCCAAACCGAAAGAATCTGTTCGCAGGTTTGCGCGTTCTCCGGTCGCAACTGCCAAAGCGGAACGTCACGCTTTTTCCGTCTCCCATTCAAAAAACGATCCTCGGAATATAAAAGATCTGCAATTGCCGTGATTCCCGGCAGCAGCGGCGCTTCCCAAAGGAGTGTATCGCCATCCAGCAGATGCAATAGCCAACCGCTTCCGCCTTTTTCGCCGAAACCAAACATTCCGCCGAACCCGTCCGCTTCCTGTTCGCAGGAACTTATCAAAAGCCGCGGTTTGTTTACAATGGTAAAGCTGCAAGCGTCAGTATGCCAGTCAATCGCAAGCGCACGCGTACCTTTGGGCAGGCTGCCGATGGCAAATGCGCCGCCGTCCTGCCTTTGCATGTAAAGCGTCCGTTCCGGTAATAAATTGCCCCCGCGCAATTCCGCAACAAACCGGTCGCGACAGTCCCACATTGCGCCCCGTTCGTCCGCCGTCATAATTTGCGCACCGCCTTTCGTGTTATCCTTCTCATTATAACAAACCCAACCGTCAACTCAATCGAAATCTGTGCCGCAAATCGGTATCTGTCGAACTTTTTCGTTTTGCGTATGTTTGTTCGCATATTTTGCTCAGCAACTGGTCATTTGCGTAAAACTCTTGTATACTGAGTGTAGCAAGGAAGCAATCATTTCTCCAACCTGACGACTGCCTCCCTTTCAACGACAAATGTTTTCATTACCCGCTCGACATGATGGAAAGGAGGTTCCATTATGAACGCAAAAACGAAATCGACATTGTCAAAAGTGTTTGCAATTTCCGGAACCGCGCTTGTTTGGCTGCCGGTGCTGTTCATGTTCCTGACGGCCATTATAGGTTCCATTTCCCGGGGAATGCTCCTGTTTGATTATCTGATGCTTGCCGAACTGTTTTTTATCGTGCTCGCCGGCGCCGTCTTGCTCCTTGCTGCCGGAATCCTTTCAAAAACGCTTGCAAAATGGTTCGTCTGGTCTTCAGCAGCAGCGGTGCTTTCGCTTGCCGCGACACAACTGATTGCCGTTGTCAGTGGACTTGCGCACGGCGATCGTGAGCCGTCTGGATTCATCTTCGGCGTTGTCATCGGGATGATTGTACTGTACAACCTCTTGGTCATCGGTATCGGCATTCTCGGTATCCTGCTAATCAAGCAGCTCTACGCAAAAAAGGAACTCCCCGCAGAGAATCTTAAAACGGAAGAATAGGGACTAACAACGAAAGGCCCGGCAATCGCCGGAGGACGAAAACAGAACCATGTCGACAAAAATAACCGTAAAACGTTGCCCTTACCTTGGCCGCCGCCCGAACTTGACGCCACAGGAAACGGCATTTCCGTACAACGCGGAAGACCCGGTGCATCTTGAAAAAAAAGCTGAAAGACGAGCAAGAACGGGACGTGTATTTGCAATAATCGGCACGTTACTCGTGTGGTTCCCTATCGCATTCACCCTCGGATACATTATTTTTATGACACTTCGCGGGGAACCGCAACCTTTTCTGATCTACTTTTACGTGTTCGCATATATGCAGGTGTTTTATACGCTTGGCGGATTATCGTTGTTTGTCGGTGCCAAGCTAACATCCACACTCCATCGCCGGATTGGATGGACGTTGCTTGTTATGGTAGTGTTCCCAAGCATTGTGGTATTCTTCGCCGGCTCGTTAGCATACGCTACTGATATCTCCATGATTAATATCTCTAAACTAATCTTCGCGTTGCTCAGTATTCTGGCTTACGTTTTTTGTGCCATTCGGTTGAATATTCTTTCTGTCAGACTTCTTAGAAAATTGTTTCCAAAGAAGCAAGCCGCACCGAATCTCGACACACAAACTTCGCCAGAGTCATAAGTCATCTACATATAAATCAAAACCGCCGGATTCTCACAAAACAGAATCCGGCGGTTTATTTGTTTTATCGTTCTGTTTCAGTCGTCCAGTTTCTGTCCCGCCTGCTCAATTGCGTTGACAATTGGCACATATCCCGTACAGCGGCAAAGATTGCCTGCTACGGCGTCGCGAATCTGTTCGCGCGTCGGGTGTGGATTCTTCTGTAGCAGCGCATAAGCGCTCATAATGAATCCCGGCGTACAAAAGCCGCACTGCACCGCGTCGCCTTCTACAAAGCAATCCTGCAAAATACGTCCGATCTGTGTCTCGCTCATTCCTTCGATCGTATAGATCTCCGCGCCGTCCATCTGTCCGGCAAGCACTAGACAGCTTGCAACCGCTTCACCATTGAGCACAACGGTACATGCGCCGCATTCGCCGACCGCGCAGCCTTCCTTTGTGCCAGTCAGGCCAAGGTCTTCACGCAGCACGTCCAGCATGCGCCGTCCCGGGTCGACTTCTATGGATACGTCCTTTTTATTCAGACGAAAATGCAGCGGTATCTTACTCATGATCGTTCCCTCCCAGCAGTTGCGTTAAAATCCGCTTGACCATCTTACGGCATACGGGTTGCTTATACACCGTTGACGGACGGATACCGGCGATCTGCGGAATCTTGTTTGAGAGTGCCTCCGCAACCGCGTCGATATCTTCCGGTGTCGGAATCTTGCCGATCAACATTTGGTCGACGTCGTCAAACAGCATCGGTTTTGGGAATGTCGCGCCCATGGTCATGTGAAACGCCGTCACTTTGCCTGTTTCGTCGGTGTTCAGCAGTGTTGCGATCGTCATGCGTGAAATGGACAATGCATTTCGACGACCAAGTTTGTAAAAATTGCACTTGCTACCATGTGGAATCTTCTTGATGATGACTCGCGTGATCAAATCGCGGTCGTTCAACGTGGTACGGTACGGCCGTTCGATCACGTCGGCAAGTGGCATCCGCCGAACGTCGCCAAGATGGTTGATCTCGACTTCCGCTTCCAGAACGGCCAGCGCAGCAAGCGAGTCCGCCGCGGGCGACGCGTTCGCAATGTTGCCGCCGATGGTCGCATGGTTACGAATCTGTAGCGAGCCGACCGTCCGGCAAGCGTCTGCAAGGACCCCGGCTTTCCAGCGAACCAGCGCCGAGTCGGCAATCTGCGTGTGCGTGACTCCTGCACCGATGATCAGCTCCGTCTCCGTTTCGGATATGCCGCATAATTCAGGGATTCCATAGATGTCCACAACATGCTTGTCCGCATAGCGGTGTCCTTCACGCGCATTCACCAGCACGTCCGTTCCGCCCGCGAGGAGTGCAACATCCCCCTGGATTTGTTTAAGAACAGAAACACATTCTTCAACACTGCGCACTTTCTGATACGATTGAAACTCCATGTGCTTACCTCCCTTCCAGCGACTGTGCCGCTGCAAACACACGGTCCAGGTCGGCCGGCAGTTCGCGTATCAGCCCGGCTTTTCCAAGCGCGTGGTTCACCGCGGCAATCACCGCGCCCGCACCGGGTTCGGTTGCAGGTTCACCGAGTGAGCGACCGCCGAATGCACTCCGCGGGTCATAGTGTTCATCCAGCAGCGCTTCGTTGTCGTCCGGGACGTCCAGTATTGTCGGCACAAGATAGTCTTCCAGATTGAGGTTTTTCAGCGCTGTTGTCTTTCTATTCAGCCCGACGTTTTCCGTCAACGCCATGCCCTGCGCCATCGTGAGTCCACCGTAAATCTGACCCTTTGCCATAGCCGGGTTGATTGCGCGGCCCATATCATGGCAACCGACCATCTTAAGAACATCCACCTTACCGGTGTCGAGGTCGACCTCAACCTCTGCGGCGTGGCAGGAATATGTATAGGTATAAAACGGTTCGCCGCAGCCTTTCTCTTCATCCCAGGGGATTTTCGGCACAACATAGGTGCCGACCGCAATCGGCGTGATGCAGAGATGGTAACAAGCGCGCGCCGCCTCGGCAAACGAGATGTCGACATCCGCAAACTTTACGCGGTCGTTTTTAAATTCAATACCGTCCGTCGGCTTATCATAATAGCGGCCAAGACCTTCCGCCATGATAGCATGCACCTTAACGCTTGCGTCCTTGAGCGCACCGCCACCGAGCAATGTACTTCTGGATGCAATGCACGCACCGGTGACCGGCGAACGTGCCGTGTCCGTGTGCCCAAGGCAGATACGCTCAAACGCAACGCCCATACCTTCGGCAATCATCTGCGACTGGCAAGTACGAAGACCCTGTCCAAGCTCCGTCAATCCCAGATCGACGTTGATACTGCCGTCTTCCAGCACTTCTACGTAGGCGCGCGCAACGTCAAAGCCGTTGCCGTCCGCGCCGATGCTAGCGCCACGCATGCTCACCGCGATGCCGACGCCGCGACGAACGCGTCGTCCGTCCTTGTTCTGCTCGCTGTATAGCGCAAATTTGCGATCAAAGTCCAGCTCTTCCGCAGTCTTATCCATGACGGAACGAATACTGACTTCGTGGAAGTCCAGCAGGTGTCCGCAGGCGCTGGTGTCGCCGTTTTTCAGCAAGTTCTTCCGCCGGAATTCCGTCGGCGACATACCAAGCTTTTCCGCCAGCTCGTCCATTGCATTTTCCATGGCAAATATCGCCTGCGGTGTGCCAAATCCACGCATCGACCCCGTGTGCACGTTATTCGTCATCACGCTTGTTGCGTTATAGTCGACGTTGCCCAACCGGTACGGTCCCGGTCCGAGCGTCGCCGTTTTAAACATGACCGGTGGTGACATATTAATGTATGCTCCGGCGTCGCCCAGAGCTTCCACCTGCATTGCGGTCAGCGTGCCGTCTTTTCCGGCGCCGAGTTTGATTTCAAATTCAATCGGATGCCGTTTGTAGCTTTCCCGGATGGAATCCTCGCGCGTCAGGGTATACTGCGCGGGACGTCCGGTTTTCAGCGCGACCAGCGCGGCACGCACCGCAATCGATTCAGCGGATTCAATCTTGCCGCCAAACGAGCCGCCGATAACGGCAGGCTTAATGATGACCTGCGCCATCGGGACGTTCAACATGCGCGAAATGGAAATGCGCACATTGTACGGCGCTTGTAGCGAACCCAGCACAGTCACTTCTCTGCGCATCCTGTCGGGGATTGCGGTTACGGATTCCGGCTCCAGATACGCATGCTCAACAAAACCGGTTTTATAATCGGTCGATATCGTTACGTCGGCCGTTTCCAGCGCGCTCTTCGCGTCTCCTTTTCGTACGTGCACATTGCCGCAGATATTGTCCGGATATTCCGGATTGACCGCAACGCTTGCGTGCATCGCCTGTTTGGGTGATGCTAAAATTTCAAGTTCTTCATATTCCGCGGATACAAGTTCCGCCGCGGCGTCTGCCTGCGTTTGTGTTTCCGCGGCAACAACGGCGATCACGTCGCCAAGATATCGCGTCTTGTCGCAAACCAACGCATACTGATCTACATAGATCTCTCCAAACATCTTTTCGCCTGGAATGTCCGCGCCCGTTACGACGCAAACAACGCCGTCGGCCTGCTCCGCCTGTTCTTTGTTTACCTTGATCAGCCTTGCGTGCGGGTGCGCCGCATAGACCCCCTTGCAATAAACCATATCCGGCAGGCGGACGTCCGCACCATACTCGGCGCGCCCGGTCACCTTGGCGCGTGCGTCGATTCGCTCAAGCGCCTTGCCGATCGGTTGAGTTTCCATATCGGGTTCCTCCTTGTCTGAACATGATCCAAAACCGTTATTCGATACACATTTCCTTTGTCCTCTTACTTTATTGTAACTACTTTCATGGCTATTGTCCATAATATTTTCGGCTGATGTCGCTATTTTCGTGTTTTTCGCGTCAGAATCGCCGTTATTCGTTGTGCAATGCGCTTGATATGCCGATTTTGCTGTGATAGAATACGGTTGAACTTGGAATTGTTCAACCTTTTCTCGTAACCGTTTACAAATCATTTTCAGGAGGCTCTTCTTATGCAACTCATCGTGAAAAACGCAAAACTGCGAGACCGTGACACATTGGTCGACATCGCCGTCGATAACGGTAAAATTATTGAAATATCAGACAAGATATCTGCGCATGCCGACGAAGTAATCGACGCAAACGGCGCGCTGGTTACGCCAAGCTTTGTTGACCCGCACATCCATCTGGACAAAGTCAACATTTTTGATGTTGTACGCAAAAACGTATCCGGCACACTAAAGGAAGCAATTGAAATCATTTGGGACAAAAAGCGCGTCTACACGACGGAGGATATCCTGGAACGCAGCGAGGACGTACTGCTTAAAGCTCTGAAAAACGGTACGCTTGCCATGCGCTCACACGTGGACGTAGACACCATTGGCGGCCTGAAACCTCTCGAAGGCGTGAAAGCGCTTCGCGACAAGTATAAACATGTTATGGATTTGCAGCTTGTCGCATTCCCGCAGGAGGGAATTATAAAAGACCCCGGTTGCGAAGAGCTGATGTGGGAAGCCATGCGCCAGGGCGCGGATGTTGTCGGCGGCATGCCCGCCAACGAAAACAGTCCTGACGACAGCCGTGAACATGTTCGCATTTGTTTCGATATCGCAGAAAAGTTCGACGCGGACATCGATATGCACGTGGACGAGACAGACGATCCGTTTTACCGCACGCTGGAAATGATCGCCGACGAAGCGCTGAAGCGCGGCTGGATCGGCCGCGTTACCGCAGGACACACCTGCGCGCTGGCCGCATATGACGACCATTATGCAAAGTATATCATTGATAAATGTGCAAAAGCGCAGGTTCGATTCATCACAAACCCGGTCACGAACCTCCTGCTGCAAGGCCGACTGGACAAACAGCCCATTCGCCGCGGCATTACACGCGTCAAGGAATTGATGGAAGCGGGCCTACTCGTCAGCTTTGGTCAGGATTGCGTCAAGGATACCTTCTATCCTTACGGCAGCGCGGACATGCTGCAGGTTGCGAACGTTACCGCGCACGCAGCACAGATGAGTCTCCCGCCGGAGATCGAAGCGGTTTATGATATGGTCACCACGACCGCGGCCGAAATTATCAAGCTGGAAGATTACGGTCTGGACGTTGGGAAAAAGGCGAATCTCGTCATTGTAAACGCAAAGGACGCGCGGGACGCCATCCGTCTCACGCCGGAACGCCTTTATGTCATCCGCGAAGGCAAGGTCGTTGCAAAGACGACGGTAACGACCGATCTCGCCATCTAAACAAACGAAAACATAAAAGCAGGGGTTCACTCCCCTGTTTTTTGTTGCTTTGTTCTTTTGTTTATCGATTAGTAGAAGGTTAATCCCATCCAAGTTCAATAATTTCACGCGGACAGCACGCGGCGCAGAGCCCGCACCCTTCGCAACGCTTCGCATGGATGACGATCTTCCCATCTTCGCGCGAAATGGCGTCATACAGGCATCCGTTGATGCAGATATTACAGTCGATATCGCAAGGTTGGAGAAGCGTCGCTTTCAGAACCTGCGGTTTGATATCCTCAAACGCTCGCAGCGACGGGAGCGCTGCACCCCGAACTTCGGAAATATCGGAGTATCCATGTGCGGTCAGCCAAGCGTCGATATCGGCAAGCACTTTTGTGATGACGCCGTATCCTTGCAGTTGAATGGCAGACGCAAGCTGAATTGCCGTTGCGCCCAGCATGATAAACTCCAGCGCGTGCTCAAAACTCGTAATCCCACCGGCGGAACAAATCTGCATCGGTGTGTATTGGCAAAGCTGTGCCGTTGTGGCGAGCGAAATCGGGCGAATGTTGCGCCCGGTATACCCGCCGTAGGTCACCATCTCCGCCTTTTGCGTTTCAATGTCGACCCCGCGCAGCCCTTTGATGGCGTCTATCGCACTGACCGCCTTTGCGCCTGCCTGCTGAATCGCCCGCAAAAACGCCGGCGAAACCGCCGCTTCATATGAAAGCTTGACCATAACTGGGATTTCAACCGCTTCCACAGCGGCATGGACAAACGCATAGATATCGGACGAATGGTTGCAGACGCTCTCGTTCCGTGTTCCGATCGGTGCGGAAATGCTGATCTCCACCGCGTCCGCGCCCATGCGCTCCACCTTTGAGGCAAGATATGCAATCTCCGTTGCGGACGATCCCCAAATACTGCAGATGAGTTTGCAGTCCCGCTTTTTTACAATCTCCAGTTCGGATTCCCATTGTTCCAGATGCAGATCGGAATACAGCATGGTATTGAACATGCGGTATCCGTCCACAAACAATCGCGGACTGATACGCGGCTTGGCTTCCAGTGTGATTGTTTCGGTGATCACGGCCGCGGCGCCTGCGTCAATGCAACGTTGGATCGACTTTCCGTCACGCGCCCAGGGTCCCGCCGCAGTAATGACGGGATTTTTTAGATGCAGTCCCATCAGTTCGATTGGTTTAGACATGTTTGCAACCCCTCAGTTCCTTTATACAGCTTACTCTATCGTAGAATCGATTACGGATTTGTAATTGTTGAGCGTTGTTTTGTTCTGAGTGTTTCGTCTTTCAGTTGAGTTCCGTGGTGTGTGTAAAAAATTCGACAAAAAACCGGTCAGTCAAAAAGTTCGTAGATGTATTTTGTATTACCGCAGGATTTGCGGATTTTCAGCTTGGGTTGCAGAATCATTTCCTGCGGAACGCCAAGCTCAAGTTCTTTGTTTTCAATGCTGTCGAACAGCAAACGAGCCGCCGCCATGCCCAGTTTGTTTGCGGGCAGTTCCAGCGCCGTGATCGGCGGATTGACGATCGAGCACATCGGAGAATCCGTCATGCTGGCAAGTGCAAGCTCGTCCGGCACGGTGACGCCGAGGTCCTGCGCAGCTTTTATAACACCAAGCGCCTGACCGTCGCCCGCAGCAATCAAAGCACGCGGCAGCTCGTTGCGCTTAATCATACGCTGTGCGGCAAAGTAACCGTTTTGCACGCCAGCCTCGCCGGATATTTGTTTTGTTCGTATCTTTTTGCCGCTTTCGCGCACCGCGCCTAAAAAGCCGGATTCGATCTGTGCACTTTTATGTCCTTCTGAAGAATCGAACAACAACCCGATTTCCTCGTGTCCAAGCGAAATTAGATGTCGTGTTAGCCGGTATGCGCCTTCTTCAAAGTCGATATAACACAGTGTGTCGCAACCACTCGATCTGTTTTTGCCAACATGCACGCATGGGATACCGTTTTCGCGCGCCTGTTGAACGCGTTCCTCCGGCAAATTCAGCGAAACAAACGCAACCCCGTCAACGCGTCTGTTTTCGCACATGGCCAAGCTTTCTTCCTCTATTGCCTGGTCACCGTGCGTATTGCAGAAAAACACGGCATATCCCTTGCTGCGCGCAATGGTCTCTATGCCGGAGATAATCCGCTGGTTCGTTTCGGACTCGATATTCGGGATGAGCAGCGC
The DNA here is from genome assembly GCA_963665515.1 of Christensenellaceae bacterium. GTDB lineage: Bacteria > Bacillota > Clostridia > Christensenellales > CAG-138 > UBA7703. The sequence continues at coordinate 1,944,961 of OY762278.1, read as the reverse complement.
TATGGTATGTGTCGTTCCAAGGTTCAACCCGCGCGCAAACCAGTTCGGCGTATAGTTCTGCTCCTTCATAACGGCGAGCACATGCTCACGCGTTTCCGGCAGAACTTGCTCCGGATGGTTCAGCACGCGCGATATGGTGGCGACGGATACTCCCGCCATTTCCGCAACCTTGCGAATGTTCATGTTTACTCCCGTTCATCGGTTCGTTCAATCTTTTTCAATATTATAACATGGAGAGGTTTTCTCCCACAAGAGCATCTCGGTGTAATCGGTTTCTGCCGGATTTTCAGTTACCATCCATCATTTTTCGTTATTATTTTCTGATGTAACGCCGATTTTGGCTCTATTTTGAATTATTTCTACATATTTCCGTCATATTTATTGACAAACCCTGTTAGAAAAGATTAAATTATAGCTAATGGATGTAATCAGTTACATCTAATATCAAAAATTGGAGGTAATCCCATGGAGAAACCAAAACAACAGCATGTCGATATCGATTACTCCCTGGAGGCGGTCCCGACTACGGCACGCAAGGGTTTTTGGGCGATGTTCGTCATCATGCTCGGATTCACATTCTTCTCGGCAAGTATGAGTGTCGGAGCCAAGATGGCAAACGGTCTGGATCTGTCCGGCTTTATTTGGGCAATTCTCATCGGCGGCGCAATTCTCGGCGCATATACGGGCGTGCTGGCCTATATCGGCAGCAAGACCGGATTAGGCCTTGATCTGCTGGCGCACCGCTCGTTCGGCACGTTCGGTTCGTTTCTGCCGTCCGCTCTGATCAGCTTCACACAAATCGGCTGGTTCGGCGTCGGTGTTGCAATGTTCGCTATCCCCGCGGCCGAGTTGCTTGGCATCAGCCCCTGGATTCTTGTCGTAATTGCCGGCGCATGTATGACGGCGTCCGCTTATTTCGGCATCAAGGGTCTTGAAATTATCAGTTACATCTCTGTTCCGCTGATTGCTATCCTTGGTATTTATTCCATGGTTACCGCAACCAATGCAGGTGGCGGATTGGTCGCAATCTTCTCGCAGTCGGCCGGCAGCGTGACCCTGTTTGCCGCGGTAGGCATGGTCATCGGTTCGTTTGTATCCGGCGGCACGGCAACGCCAAACTTTGTACGATTCTCCAAGAATACACTCATCGCGGTCATCACGACAATCGTCGCATTCTTCCTCGGCAACACGCTGATGTTCGCCTTTGGCGCAGTCGGCGGCGCATTCACGGGGAAAGATGACATCTTCTATGTCATGATCGCACAGGGCCTTGCAATTCCCGCACTCATCGTATTGGGCGCCAATATCTGGACCACCAATGACAACGCATTGTACACGTCCGGTCTCGGTCTGTCCAACATTACAAAGATTCGCAAACGCCCAATGGTTTTGATCGCCGGCGTCGTCGGTACCATCACCGCCATCTGGCTGTACAATCATTTCATCGGCTGGCTGAGCTTCCTGAATGCAACCCTGCCGCCGATCGGTGCAATCATCATGCTGGACTACTTCCTCCACAAGGCCGACTATGCCAAGGAAGAGGTTGAGGCCCGCAAGGTCAATTGGACAGCAATCGCAGGTGTCGTTGCAGGCGCACTCGTCGGTAACTTTGTCACCTGGGGCATCGCAGCGATCAACGCAATGGTCGTCGCCTGCCTGATCTATTATTTCGGCTCGAAACTCTTCTACAAGACAAAATAACTGTTGCTTCTATACCGTTCCTTTGCGCCATTCCATATAGCGGCGCATAAGCACATTGTTTGTCCTCTCTCTTTGGGAACGGTATCACTCATGAATACGCATTATTCTTAAATCCAAAACCCAACAAAAGAAGTTACGTCAATCTTTGGCGATCCTTCGACAACCCATTTCCATTGCTGGACAATCCGCCTATAATTGGGCGGATTGTCCGTTTTGGCAAAATGAGAAACAAGTCCTCGACAGCGCGCCGATGGAATGGTATGCTGACAATACAGTCTGATATTGTCATAGAAAAGAGAGTAAATAGGATAGATGTATATCAAGAGCAAAGCCCTCGGCCTACTTTGGAAAAGTGCAATCGTCGTTTGCGCCTTTATCGGCGTCGGGTTGCAAATCGGTATCTTTCGCGGGGAAATGAACGTATCGAGTCTACGTTACTTCACCAATTTGAGCAATCTGCTCTGTATGTTGTATTTTTTGATCGATGCAATCTATTTGGTCGCCTGGCGCGATAACGACGGTTCAAAGAGCTGGTGTTTCCCGCTAAAAGGCATTGCCATGATGGGGATCACCGTCACCTGGCTTGTTGCGCATTTTATGCTTGGCGATTTCAATATGGGCGCCAGCATGCGCGTTTCTATCAGATTGGTGCATTATGTGGTTCCTATCATGACCATTCTCGACTGGCTGTTGTTTGATGGGAAGGGGCGCATGGGCGCCACGTCTCCTTTGCTTTGGGCAACATTCCCGCTCGCCTATTTTGTAGTTGTCATGCTGCTTGCCGCATTTACTTCGGCAACGCCGTTTTATCCGTATCCTTTTATGAATGTTGCAACGCAGGGGTTGCAGCGCGTGCTCGTTACGGTCGCGCTGATGACGGCATTCTTCATTACACTGGGTTACGTGTTTGTCCTGATCGATCGGCTGTTGACTAAAGCGAAACATTATACCACTCAGGCAGTCTCCAGTTGATGTATCATTGCTATATTGCAAGGAGGGAGTATGTCAATGGAAACAAGGGTCATCTATTTTGCAGGCGGATGCTTCTGGGGCGTTGAAAAGCTTATGCAGGCGATACCCGGTGTTGTCGACGCAGTCAGCGGCTACGCAAACGGCACCTGTGAAGCGGACGCAACGTATGAAACGGTCTGTTCTGGAAAAACCGGTTTTCGCGAAACGGTGCGTGTGGATTACGATCCGGCGAAAGTCAGTTTGGACCAGCTTTTGTTTGCGTACTTTGCCGTCGTCGATCCCTCCGTTCGCAATCGTCAGGGACATGATGTCGGCACGCAATATCAAGCGGGCATCTATTATACCGACGATGCAGCACGGCAGATTGTCGAGCGCGTCGCCGCCGTCGAGCGGCATAGGTCCGAGCAGTTTTTCATCGAGATCGAACCTCTAAAAAACTTCTTTCCAGCGGAAGAGTATCACCAGGACTATCTGAATAAAAACCCCGGCGGATATTGTCACATCCCGTTTGCGGAAATCGAACGCATCAAAAAAGCGATTGTCGACGCAGGCAAATATGCCCGTCCGGCCGATGATGAGATAGAAAAGAAACTCACGCCCGAGCAGCTTGCCGTCACGCAGCGTGCGGCGACGGAGCGCCCGTTTCAAAACGAATTTTTCGGGCATCATGAAAAAGGATTGTATGTGGATGTTGTTACTGGCGAGCCGCTCTTTACCTCCAACGACAAATACGCCTCCGCATGCGGTTGGCCTGCCTTTTCCAAGCCTGTTGAAGACAGTGTCGTCATCGAGCGCGACGATCGCTCCCACGGTATGATTCGAACGGAAGTCCGTTCGCGTGCGGGTGATTCGCACCTTGGCCATGTGTTCGAAGGCGATCCGGAATCACCGAGCGGCGTTCGCTACTGCATCAACAGCGCCGCACTGCGATTCATCCCCTACGAAACGCTAGAAGAAGAGGGTTATGCCTACATGAAGAACAAGTTCGAAGAATAATTGTTGTTTCTCCGTATAGTGGATTTCCCGGAGCCGGATTCATATGCATCCGGCTCTGTTTTTACACACAAAAATGTGCTATACTGCCAACGTGCGATTTTGCCCTATAACGGCATAAGCACAATGTATTCTGGAGTAAATATTGCAAATGATCTATCTGGACAACAGCGCAACGACGCGCGTCCTGCCGGAAGCGGCGGATGCGGCATACCGCGCGATGACCGAACAGTTTTATAATCCGTCAAGCGCTTACAAAGCCGCCGTCGCAACGGAACGCGCGGTCAACGCCGCGCGAGCACACCTTGCGGATGCGCTCGGTTGCGGCGAAGGTGAAATCATCTACACCTCCGGCGGAACGGAATCCAACAACATGGCGATCTTTGGCACATTGCAGCCCGTCCGCGGAAAGCGCCGTGTGATCACCTGTCTCAGCGAGCATCCGTCCGTGTTTAAAACCGTTCGTTCACTGAAAGATGATCCCAACACCGAAGTCGTATTCATCGGCTGCAATCGCGACGGCACGGCATCGCTGAGCGAACTGGAAACCGCGTTGACGGAAGATACGGCATTGGTATCCTTAATGCATGTCAACAATGAAACAGGCGCGCTCAACGACATTTCCGGCGCACAGACACTGATTCGCCGACTGTCACCAAACGCCGTTTTCCATGTCGACGGTGTGCAGGCGTTCTGTAAGTTGCCGTTCGGCAATGTCCCCTGCGATCTGTACAGTGTCAGCGCGCACAAGGTGCATGCGCCAAAGGGTGTCGGCGCGCTGTATGTCAAAAACAGCGTCAAGTTCGCCGGTGGATTGATCGGCGGCGGTCAGGAGAACAAGATGCGCTCCGGCACGACCAACGTGCCCGGTATCCTCGGGCTGGATGCGGCGCTAACACAATATCGCGAGCATCAGCAATCTTGGGTGTCGAATCTGCGCGAATGCAAACGACGGCTGGCGAGCAATCTTACGGTCATTCCGGACGCACTCGTCAACGGCCCGTCCGTCGAGGACGGCGCGCCGCACGTGCTCAATGTCTCCTTCCCCGGCGTGCGCGGCGAAGTACTGCTCAACGCCCTGTCCGAGCGGGATATCTATATTTCGACCGGATCGGCATGCTCGGCGCATAAAAAAGGAAAGAACCGGGTGCTCGAAGCACTGGGTGTTACCGCCGCCCGCGCGGAAGGCGCTATTCGCTTCAGCCTTTGCCCGTTTAACACGCTTGAAGAAATGGACACGGCCGCAACGGCACTCGCCGAGCAGGTTGCGTTCCTGCGTCGTTTTCAGCGTCGCTGAAAACGACCTACTAATGTAAAACGAATTGGAGTTATCACCTTATGGAACCGGTCTTATTGGTCCGCTATGCGGAAATTCATCTAAAGGGTCTCAATCGCCCGTTTTTTGAGAAGAGCCTCGTTCGCCGCATCGAACTTGCACTGCGCCCGATGAAAGCAAACGTCGTGCGTGAGCAAGGACGTATCTTCGTCTACGGTATACCGCAAGAGCAGCTTGCCGCCGCCGCGGACAGGCTCACGCGCGTATTCGGCATCCATTCCGTCAGCCCGGCGGTTTCTTCCGAAAAAGTTTGGGAGGATATCGTGGAGGCGGCCTATGTACTCGTTGGATCGCGACTGGACGGCGTAGAGCACATGACATTCAAAGTATTATCGCGTCGATCTGACAAGCGCTTTCCAATGCGTTCCGAAGATATCTGCCGCACGCTCGGCGGTCTGTTACTGGAAAAATTTCCGCAGCTGTCCGTGGACGTCCACAAGCCCGATATGTATGTCGGCGTTGAAATCCGCCAGAACCAGGCCTTCGTCTATGCCGAGGAAATCGCCGGTGTCGGCGGCATGCCGGTCGGCTGCAACGGGCATGCTATGCTGCTCATTTCCGGCGGCATCGATAGTCCCGTGGCAGGGTATATGATTGCAAAACGCGGCGTACGCATCTCCGCCGTACATTTTTACAGCTATCCTTACACAAGCGAGCGTGCACGCGACAAGGTCGTTGATCTCACCCGTATCCTTACGAGTTTTACCGGGCCGATCACGCTGTATCTTGTCCCGTTCACAGACATTCAGCTCGCCATTTATGAAAAATGCCCGCAGAGCGAAACCACCGTGCTCATGCGGCGGCTGATGATGCAGATATCCGAAAAGATCGCGGTCGGCTGCGGCGCACAGGCGCTGGTCACCGGCGAAGCCATTGGCCAGGTTGCCAGTCAAACCATCGAAAGCCTGACCGTTACCAACGATGCGGTAACGCTTCCCGTCTTCCGTCCGTTGATCGGGTTTGACAAAGAAGAGATTATCGACCGTGCAAAGCAGATCGGTTCGTTCGATACGTCGATTTTACCTTTCGAGGACTGCTGCACGGTGTTTGTGCCGCAGCATCCGGTCACCAAGCCGAAATTGGACGCAATCCGCAATAGTGAAGCGCTTGTAGATTTTGCGCCTATGGTTGAAAAGGCAATCGAGACAGCGGAAGTATTGACCGTCGAATAAGCTCATCCGAGTTCACACAAGATTCACAGCGACATAACATCCACCATGGTATAATGCAGGTACGTGGTAATCGCCCTGACGCCATGGTTTTGTTATCTTTGGAGGAGATGTATTCCTATGAAGTTTATCTTTCGATTGATTGGCATCCTTGTGGTGCTGCTGATTCTGCTGATGGCAGTGCTGTCCTATCTTGACAGCAAGGATCTGCTCAGTGGAAAGTTGGAGCGGCTGATTGGTTCGCTTCGTGTGCTCGGGCAGGAAGCCTGGGTCGAGATTCGCTATTTTATGGACGACTCCGGCATTTCCGAGGACGCGGCGGGTTTGCTTGAGCAAGGAGCCGAGTTTTTACGAGAGTCCGTAGAACCGCATACCACCAGCCAGCCGGGCGCCGACGCAATTGTGACGGCGACACCCGTGCCGACCGCGACTCCAGTGCCGACGGCAACACCGGTTGTTATTGGTTAACGTCTCAGAATGAGCATATTGTGATCAAGAAAACCATCCTGTTGAACAGGATGGTTTTTCCATCTCCTTTTATTCTTCCCCTATTTCGCCGAATCGAAGAAATCGGTCGTTTCCAGCCAAAGCATGTAATCCTGTGACAGCTGCTCCGGTGTAATCCCCAGCACTGTAATAAACGCTTCATGCGTTGTGGCAATATTGTCTGCCTTAAAGTTCGCATTTGTCACGCTGTCGTTAAAAGGCTTTTCACCGGCCGTACTATAAAGCTCCATAAACTGTTCCTGACCATATGTTTCAATCAGGTACGCAACATACCCAAACGACGTATTATACCAGTCCCAAACCTCTTGTTGACTGCTCGGATTATAGAGGTCCGTATTCTCTAGTTGATCGATCGTTTGCTTCAGGCTCTCTTTTTTCATGTTTGCAAGCGCATTTGTCAGCGAATAATCGTAATATGCGTTGCCATAATAGACCGCGGTCCCTTCCAGTACCCAGTCCACAAGATTATTATTGCAAATTTTGATCGTAATATGGTGAACGAGTTCATGTTGAATCGTCCCTTGATAACCAAGAATGTCCGGATGACCCGTGTAGAGCTTTAGCGATTCATTCGGTTCTCCCCAGCCGGTGAACAGCCAAGAAATAGATGGGATCGTCCGCTGGCGCAGCATTTCGCGGTCCCAAAATAATTTAATCTCAAAGTGATCGTCGGCTTTCTCTGCAAACACTGTTTCAAGGTTGTCATATGCCGTATCGATCATTTTGGAAAACGCTTCCACTCTGGTTTCGCCCGACATATATTTTAGCGTATATCGCGGCGTTACGATACTTTCATAATGGTAACCACAGTCCTTCCACTCGTCGCCTTCCAGCATAAAGAGAAGTGGATATGTAAAGTCGAACGCCTCTCCATTCCCGGTGTGTGTTTGGCGGATCACCGCCTCAAGTGAATTATCATCAAGCATAGTCACGGATTCAACATAAAAGGAAACGTCACTTATGACCGGCTTGATCATTTCCGAATACCAGCGCGCCTGCTCGTTATAATAATAGTCGTCGTTATTTGTCACTGTTGAAAGGTACAGATCGTAATTCTGTTCTTCAATCGCCGTTTGCTTGGTGCACATAATGTTGACAATCTGCTCTTCCAGGCTCGCTTCCGGCTCCGCCGTTGCCATCGCCGTTGGTGTCGGCTCTGCCGTTGCCGTTGTCTGCGGTATCGGTACGGACGCCCGCTTTTTGCAGCCGACTAAAGTCGACACTATGCAGAGTGCTAGCACCAACATCCAATACGTAATTCGCTTTGCTTTTTTCATGTGAACCTCCATTCCCTCATGTTTTATTTAAAACATTTTCATTGAAGCAGCTGTTGCTATTTGTAAAATCAGTTTATCATAAGCTTCCGTAATTTAAAAAAATCCTGTTCATCTGTCAGATTTTGCATCGTATTATGGTTATATAGGGTGAGATATCTCAGTTTTCACCAAGGAGGTTACTGCCAATGGATGAAATCACCGCTCTGCTCCGGCGTGATCCAGAGCGGGCGCTCTCCAAAATGCTCACGGCGTACACAGGGCTAGTCTATCGCGCCGCTGCCGCCGTACTTGGAGACAATGCCCGCGAAGAAGTTGAGGAATGCGTAAACGACGCATTTCTCGTCGTTTACAAAAACCGTGCGACGCTGGATTTTTCCCGGGGTTCCGTGAAGGCTTATCTTTGTGTAACGGTGCGCAATCTTGCAATCGACCACCTGAAAAAGCGCGGTCGGGCAAAGATTGTTCCACTGGACGAGTATGCACCTTCCCCAGAGAGAACGGAAGCCACCGCGCTTGCAAATATTGAAGGCGACGCATTAGTAGAACGTATTCTGGCGCTTGGCGAACCGGACAGCACGATCATCGTCTGTCGTTATTATTTCAATATGCGCACAAAGCAGATCGCAAAGAAGGTTGGCCTAAAAGAAAACACGGTTGACCAAAGGCTTCGGCGCGCGCTTTCCAAACTCAGAACGACCATAGAGAAAGGAGGTGTTAGTCATGCAGAATGAGATGAACCGCGTCTTGAATGCATTGACAGTCGAACAGACGGATGCTTTGCTTTCCGGAATTGATGCATCTCCTGTTGATGCTTCCACAGCGCGCCGTATCCGTCGAAAAGTTGAAAAAGCGGCTGTGCCAAAGCGTTTGCGCCGCAAAGCAACGATGCGAGTCCTTGTACCCATTGCCGCGTGCCTCGTTGCGATCACGCTCGTTTTTGCGTGCTTTCCGCAGGCCGCTCAGGCCATCGCGTCATTTCTCGGCTTGAACTACACACCGAGTCGCTACATGGGTGAGCTTCCTTCGTCCCGCACACCCATCCCGTCTGTCGAGGAAGCGCTCGACGCTGCGTCTCCGTCCGACGGAGATTACTCGATTTCGCTCCTTTCGGAGTTGGACGGCGCACCAGACTTCGCAGGCTATCGCGAAGAGCTCGGCCTCGAACCATTTTCCGCAGACGACTGGTCGTGGGTCAAGGAGATTCGCCCTGAAATTGCCGAGGTGCTCTATGACGGAAGCTCATTAATCTGGAATACGAACATCTATACGACAAACGCGCACGTACAATCGTTTATGAATGGCTATATCCCCGGTCTTACAACGGATCAAAGAGCCGATGCGATGCTGGAGGCGGCTACCTATACCGTCGAGGGTGATCCGACCGTATACGAGCTGATTGATACCGGCGGAGGTCTCACGCCAATTTTCGACGACGCAGAGCGCGCGAGTGCCGACCATGTAGTGCTGTATTCCGACTTTTATTTGCCAGACGATCAGCCACTTCCGGATGGTTTACTCACCATCACGCAAACGATTCGCATTACCGAGGATGACGCAATGAGTTCCGTAACTACCGTTGCGCGGATTACGCATACGTTCACCTTCGACACGACCGCCGGTAACACGCCGTCTGCCGAGTCTGTCGATCTTACCGTTGCGCTCTCCGGCGAAACCTATCTCTCCGCCAGCCACAAGGAGTTGGCGGACGACGGCAGCTTGCTCAGTTACAAAATTGATACACAGAAAGTATCGCTTGACGGTGTTTCGCTCGGTATACACGTCGAATATCTTGCCACCGGCATTCATGTGTATGCGCGGGTCGAAGACGCACCCGACGACTGGACGCAGGATATGATAAGCGGGCTGCAGATGCAAAACGGACGCACTACTTTCAACACATTCGAAGGGTCCGGAACCTGTGCAGACCTCTATATTGACGGCGAGTTTGTCACTGAAGCACCGTGGTCGGATAGGCTTGAAGATTACCCGCTCAGCTATCTCCTTCCGATTTTTCCCGAGGAATACGCCTCGACTGGCGATGTGACAGTGCAGTTGCTGTATTCGTATTTCACGATGCTCAACGGCACCGACCAGATCGCAGGTGATGTGTTTACCGACAGCAACGTTCAATTCGATGCCGAAACAGAGACAATCCCGTTGGCAGAAATTTCTATCCCGCTGCCATAAACTGTAAATGTACGATCACTCTCGACAAACAAAAAGGAACCTGACCGGTTCCTTTTTGTGCACCTCTTTGTGGTTACTGCTTATAAAGAGCATCCAGAAAATCGATTCCCGACTTTGTGCGGAAAATTCTGTCTCGCACCCTAGCGATCGCTTCTTTGCTCATGCCGTCCTCAAACGCATTGACAAGAAAGTCCGCCTCAATGAGGATTTGATAATCTACTTCCTTTATATTCGTATACGTGTGATGATGCGCAATCAGCCAACAAACGCGCTCGACTGTTTCCGATTCTATTCCGAGCGTGCTCAGCATAATGCGCGCTTCCGGCGGACCTTCGGTCTGTTGATGTGCACCTGCCGAACTGCCGAATTTCCGTTCGCTGTTTTTAATGCCGATGTCATGCGTCAGCGCCGCGATCTCCAAAATATGCTGCGTGCGTTCATCCAATCCCTCCAGTTCACCAATCGCGGCGGCAAATCCATGCACCTTCAGAAAGTGATTGCTCCGCCTGACGTCGCCGCCATAATATTGAATCATCGCCTGCGTCACTAGACCGATGTCGCCCATGAATCCTCGCCTCCCAATTCCAGTTGTATAAATTAAGTTGCTTCTCGATATTGTACACGCTCATCCCGAAAACGCAAAGCGCATTTTACCCTGCAACAACATTGGTTTCTTGTCAAAATATGCTCGGTTGTCTTTGTATTTTTACTGCTCATGTGCTTGAAAATATGATATACTACACAAGAATTTACAACTTTCTTCGGATGTTACAAAGGCCAAACCCAATATTCGGATGCAACAAGGAATTTTTTGATTTATGAAAGTTTGCAACTACTGCGGCTTGGAAAACATAGACTCCGCCGTAAAGTGCGCATCGTGCGGGGCTTCAACGTTCTCCAACAAGTGCAACAACTGCGGAACGACATTCTCTTCCAGCTACTGCCCGAATTGCGGTGTGAAAGCCGGAGCGCAGCCCTCCGTCTGTCCGGACTGCGGCGCAAAGTATTTTTCCGCAGCCTGTCCGCGCTGTGGCTATTCGCCCGCGCGCGATGCGGCTGAACGAAGCCAGCACCAAACGGTCGTCATCCACCGCGAACAGGTCGATACCACTCCTCCCAAAAAACGATGCCCGGTCGGCGTTGTTCTGCTCTGGTTCTTCTTTTTCCCAATCATGATTTTTGTTGCAATCTGGCGTGCCCCGAGAATGAGCCTCTTTTGGAAAATAACATTCACCATACTGATACTTTCGTTTTTCGCTTACACTTATTATTCCGGTGTCTAGAGACCAGTCTTTTAATATATTGGACATGCAAAGAGCCCTTACGGGCTCTTATTTTGACGATTGTAACTTCTGTTTAACCGTTTAAAATCGCTAATGCGATCAAAATCCCGCTTGCTATCATCTGAATGGTCGCGAAACGATTGACGACCTGCGCATCCGACCATTTCCATTTATACCGTGCGTGATCGTGCAGCGGCGTTCGAATCGACTGGAGGAATGCCTTCTTCTTTGTTATGCGGATAACGACAAGTTTCAACAGGCCGATTCCGCCATCCAGAATAATGACTAATGCCGCCGGAATATAAAGCAGCAGGTTGCCGCTCTTGAGCGCCATCATGCCAAACAGAATGCCGATCGCCCGCGAACCCGCATCCCCCATAATCGCAAGGCTTGGCGACGTGTTAAACGCAAGATACGCCAGCATAGCGGCGATCATAATCAGATTGATCTGCATCATCGCCTGATCCTTTACGGCAATCATGAAAACGGCGGCAAACGTTGCAAACGACACGCTGGCAAGCGTGCCGAGAAGTCCGTCCACGCCGTCCGTACAGTTTGTAAAATTAATCGACACCCAAAGCAAAGAAGTTGCAATCAAGAAAAACAGCCACCAGGGCAACGTGCATGTGAATCCAAAGCAAGCAATTTGATATGAGTCGTTAAAAATCATGAACACACCGGCAGCAACCATACACAGCGCCAGATCCAAAAGCCCTTTTTTCAATTCCCGCCAGGATATTTTGCTTTTGTCGTCCAAAAATCCAAACAACATTGCAAGCAAAAAAAGCACATAGTAAATCACATACTCCAAAGTGAGCGGAACAAAGAGTAAAAAGACCGACACAGCGACAATGCAGAAAATCAAACCGCTTCCCCGCGCTTTCCCCCTGGTGCGTTCACCTTCAAACGCGAATGCCCGGCCCACGTCTTTCGGCAGCAGCGGCATCCCAAGTTTGATTGCGAGAAGCGTCAGTAAAAAAGCTACAAGTATGCTGGTGAAAACCCATCCCAAGCTAAACGGTATTTCAAAAAGTTTATATATCATCCTTTAATCTCCATTTGTGTTACAAATAGTATAGTATACGCGACGCATATCCGCAATAAGGCCACGTACAAAACGCGCTTGTCTTCCACCAAGGATGTTATCGTCCGTAGCTATATTCTTCCCGACGGTCCACGTAATTTAAATAAACAAAGCAAGCGTTTCAAGAGGTTGTCTTGCTATTAATCATTTAATCTATAACAAAACCATCTATTTAACGAGATATGGTTCATTAAATAGATGGTTTTTAGTTGTGCGTTTTCACCCGAATGTAAACACTGTTGTGCTGCTGTGCGGGTTTAGAGAGACTGTGCCACGGCTTATAGGAAAAATTCGTTGATTTCGTCTACCCAGTCGCCTTTTACAATCATATGATGATTGCTGATTGGCCCGTGTGCAAAATAGTCTACACCGTCGAGCATCTTCAATCGCATCTGCGTGCGGCACAAATCCTCACGATTCGGGCACTCCAACAATTCCGCGCGACCCGCGTAATGCCGTGTCAGCGTGTCGTTGCATTTAAACACCGTCACCTTGCCCAAAGACACGTCGCCTGCGACCGCAACGCCGATTCCAGATTCAAAATGCGTGGTCAGGCGGTAGCGATCCGGCATATCGATCGGCAGTGTGCAGTGCGCAAAGACGATTTCCATCGTTTGGTCGTCCATACAGCTGGGATTTGCCATGAAGGACGACTGTCCAGTAATCGCGTTCAGAATAACCATGCTCGCAAGGCTCTTCGTGTCGCCTTCGCATGCGGCGGGTATCCCTTGCGCGTTCAATATCGCCAGCGCAAGACACCCTGTGGTATGAATTAAGCTAAGCAGCTCAAAGCAGCGAATCGTAACCGCCTGCAGGTTGTGTCGTTCGAGCATCCGGCAGGTTGCGCCGTATACGTTTAGTGCCTTTTCAACTTCATCCGAGTCATATCCCGCGGATTTGAGTTCTTTCGTCCATTCATTCTCCGGATATCCACCTTTATGATATTCCTCGACCAGTTCGTCCAGCGTTAAATCGACGATTTCCATGCCACTGGCGGTTTTCAGTTTTTCCGCGTCCGCTTCACTGGAAATCAGTCCGGAAGGCTTGCCGATTGCGCCGAGCCGCATGCCGGCGATCTTGCGTTTCGCTTGTGCCGCGCGCAGCAACACACCGAGGCGCTTTGCAATCGTTTCAATGCTGCCGTGGAGGATCTCTCCGGGCTTGCCCTGCTCATCCAGATAACCGAGGATCTCCATCGCCGCCGCAAGCGAATTATACGCAGGCGTCGTCAGGAGGATGTATGGCGGTTTTACAGCTTTATGATCCCTCAGAAATCCCGGTTCTGCACCACCGGATGCAATGAAAAAGACCGGAAGTTCCTGTGCGGCAACCTCTTCAAGCGTACCGTTGCTCACACGGACGCCCAGTTCCGCGCTGAGGCTCTTAAGAAAATGATCGCTGTAAGTTGGGATATATGCGTCGTTACAATCGGCGGGTCCCATGAGGAACAGCACTTTTAATTCTTCCATCGGTTCAATCCTTTCTCCAGTTTGTCAGAGTAACGATTATGATTGTGCCGCATCCGCCTGAATGAGCGTGCGAAGTGCATCCACGGCTATGGTGATGGTCTGCTCCATACTCTGGAACGACATGACCGCGCCCGCTCTGCACTTGCGAATGGACGAGACCACAAATAATGCGGCCGTCTCCATTTCCGAAGCTAAAACGTTGCCGTCTCTCCATGCCTGCCAGCGTTCTTTCAGTCGCGCTCCATTCGGGAGGCCGTCCGGATCCATCTGTCCATAGAACGCATCCTTACACTGAACGATTCCTTCTTTATAGTAGAAGCCGCGATTTTTCGCTGCATCCGCAAGCGCTGCAACGACGTGGCGATTCGCAATTGCGGGATACTCAATTGGAATATAATGCAGCGTCGTACCTTCATCGCGAACCGATCCGGTCACAACAACGCCCTGGAGTGCTTCGTCCATCGACTCGTCGGAAACCCTTCCGGCCGTCCCGATGCGGATAAACGTATCCGCGCCGCAGTGGATCAACTCTTCCACCGCAATCGCTGCGGACGGGCAGCCCATACCGGTGGACGTGACGGACACCTTCACGCCGTCGAGCGTCCCAGTCCAGGTTTTATGTTCGCGGTTGTGTGACACCAGGACGGGATTATCAAAACGTTCTGCGATCAGGTCCGTTCGGAACGGATCGCCCGGAAGCAAAACATACCGTCCAACGTCGCCCGGTTTGCAGCAAATATGGTATTGTTGATTGTTGTCATTCAAACATTCTGCGCAATTCATCCTTATGCCTCCTGGTTTTCACTCTTATTTTTACCACACGCTTTGGCAATGATTTCCACAGCGTCGTCCATTTGCGTTATGCTTCCGGAAAGGCCGAGCACGTTGCAAATACGGCTGACATACGGCTGCTTTAGCATGGCCTCTTCCAATACCGGCATATTCCAGAATACTTCTTCCGGTTTGCCGTCCCAAACGACTTTTTTGTTGGACATGACAATCACGCGCGAAAAATTGTCCGCCACAAAGACCATATCGTGTGAAATGGTAATCAACGTCTTTCCACGCTCGCTCAATTCGGTAATTATACGGGAAAGCCGCTTGTTGCCATTAAAGTCCTGCCCTGCTGTCGGTTCGTCAAAAATCATGACGTCACAATCCATTGCGATTATCGC
Organism: Christensenellaceae bacterium; assembly: GCA_963665515.1. Taxonomy (GTDB): domain Bacteria; phylum Bacillota; class Clostridia; order Christensenellales; family CAG-138; genus UBA7703. Next base: position 1,929,808 of record OY762278.1, on the reverse strand, counting down.
GGCAATCGTAACAAACTTGCGAACGGACAGCGGCAGATTATACGGGTTCTCCTCGCGGAACCGTTTCATACCCGTAATCTTCAGCGCATATTCAACCTGCTCTTTCACCTGCTTTTCCGGCAGTTTCATCATACGGGGGCCAAACTCCACCTCGGAATATACCGTCGAGTGGAAAATCTGATCGTCCGGATTCTGAAAGACGTAACCGACCGTTCGTGAAACCTGCGCGGTCGTGCGTCCTTTGGTACTTTTGCCGTCGATTACAACATCGCCGTCCGTTGGGTAATGCAATGCGTTGAGCAGTTTGACGGTCGTCGTTTTGCCGGCACCGTTTTGGCCGACAATTGCAACGTTTTCACCTTTTTCAATTGAAAACGACACACCGTCCACCGCCAAAAAGCCACCGGGATACGCAAACCTTACATCTTTTAATTCGATATACGACATCAGTCTACGCCTCCTTGCTGAACGGCTTTGCCAATTACCTCAACCGCCTGCTTTTCCGTGATCGGGATATAATCAAGCGCAATCCCTTTGTTCATCAGCTTGTTGCCAAGGATAGCGTACTGCGGCAATTGAACACCTTTTTCTTCCAGCGATATGTCGGAAAGTATTTCCTGTTTGTCGCCAAAGCGAATCAATTCCCCGCCTTTTAGCACAATCATTTCATCGGCAAACTCAGCAAGCAAGTCTACCTTGTGCTCAACAAGCACAACTGTCCGCTTTTGCGCCTTTAGCATCTCGATAATTTCGAACACGCTCTCCGTTCCCTCGGGGTCGAGCTGCGACGTTGGTTCGTCGATCACGAAGATTCCCGGATTTAGCGCCAGCACAGAAGCCAACGCAAGGCGCTGTTGCTGTCCGCCGGACATTTCAAATGGATTTTTCATTGCAAGCTGTTCAATTTTGGTCAGCCGCATAACGTCGACCACGCGATCCTCAATTTCTTCGTATGGCACGCCGAAATTTTCAAGTCCGAACGCGATCTCCTCAAAAACCGTATCCTTTACGCCGCTGATTTGATTAAACGGATTCTGGAACGCGTACCCAATGCGGAGCGCAAGCTCACCCGGGGCGTATTCTATCGTCGGTTTACCGTCCACCAGAACCTGACCTTCCAGTTTGCCCTGATAGAAGCTTGGAGCAAACCCGCGGATTAACGCGCACAAGGTGGTTTTACCCGATCCGTTTGCACCGATAACCCCGTAAAACTTTCCTTCCTCAATCTTCAAATTGAGGTTCTTTATTGCGGGGCGCTTAGTCAGCGGGTAATTATATGTAACGTTGGCAAATTCTATTACCGTACCCATAGCAGCACCTTCCAGACCACGAACACCAGCGACAACGCAATCGCAATACCGAGTGCAAGTCTTTCATGTCCGTTTTTATTGACTTCAAAAATTCTTGTTTTTTTGCAGGACGTATCGAATCCTTTGGATTCGAGCGTCAGCACGCGCTCTTCCGTATTGGTCACGGCGCTGAGGACAAGCGGCACGATGGACGGAAAAAATGCCTTCATGCGTACAAAAACGTTGCCTTCCGTCTCCACGCCGCGCGCGCGCTGTGCATTCATGATCGTTTTGCTGTTTTTGCCCAGCACTTCGATCATCTGCAGCGATGAGATAAAAACATAGGTGGATTTATAGTGCATCCCGCTCTTTTCCAGCGCGCGGGACAATTCCTTATTCTCCGTCGTTTGGAACATCCATACGAAGATGCCGGCGACGTTAAGAATATTCATTGAAAGTTCCAGCCCGTTTTGCAGACCGTATTCATAGATCGTCGGCGCAATTACAAACGGTCGGTCGGTGATATGCCAACGCACCAGTTCGACAATGCTATGTCCTTCCCCTGCGGTTTGCACGAGGAACATTTGAAGAACGATAATCATAGATGCTACGATCAGCACCTTTGAAAACGCCTTCCAAAACTTTTTAAACGGTATTCCGCTTGTAAAAGCAAGCGTCGGAACCGCTAGAAACCAAACGAATAGCAGATAGGCGTACCCGTTAAACCGGATCGATGCGATAATACCCGACATTACGGAAAAGATCAGCACGATCCACAGTTTGGTGATCGGATACAGCGAAGCAATCGGATTCGTTTTTTTGACCTGTATCTGTTCAATATACATTGTTCCATCAACTCCCGGTGCGTTTAAATAAACGGGTGCGGGCATTCAACCCGCACCCGTTCGGGTTCATGTGTTTCAGTTTGGGCTGTTATTCGTCTTCGGACTCGTCTTCTTCGCCGGCAGCTTCAGCGGCCGCGCGCGCTTTCTTCGAAATGTAGAACTCGCCGCAGCTGTACTTAACAAGCGTTCTTGCAGGAATGACCATGATGATCAGCCAGCAGATGACGTACGAGATGATGCGGTCGATAACGGTAAAGACCAGTTCGACGCTGATGACGGACTGCCAGATGCTCTTGCCGGAAGCCATGAGCGTAGCGGTCAGAAGCGACGTTCCACCGCCGGTGATGCCGCCGAATACCAGCACGACGATCGGAGCGGCGGAGATGATGGACGCCAGTGCCATGAGAACCATGGAGATAATCCATTTCCACCATTTGTTGAACATGTTTCCTCTGGAGAGGAAGCCTGTTACGAGACCAACGATTACGTTAACGGGAATGAAGTAAAAGTTGACGGGGTTTGCTATGCCGGTGACAACGTTCGTCAAGGCACCTGCGACCGCGCCGACCCACGGACCGGCGAGCATACCGGCGAGAATCGTTCCGATCGTATCAAGATAGAAGGGGAGTTTCAGCAGGGAAGCCAGCTGTCCGCCGACGAAATTGATTGCAACAGCAATCGGGATCAGCAGCAGTGCAACCATACTGAAGTCGTTTTTCAGGGTATACTTCTTCTTAGTTTCCATGTAGTGTTGTACCTCCATCCTTTTTATATACAACATGACGCATCATGTTGGATACCCGTTGTGAGAGCAAGAGACAGGTTGAGAAATGTCGTTTTTGGTTCTAATTTGTATTAAGCGGTACGTATGTGATCTAAACGGCGCATGACTGCCATGATTAAGGCCGCAATAAAACTAATTCCGGCAATCATAAAATAGAGACTGCGTGTTTCACCAATTGAGAGATAGTAGCTAATCGCCGGCTGGAAAACCATGCCGCCGACACCTGAAGAGAATACAATCAGTGAAAATGATGCGGCGGAAGCATCGGAAAACCGCTGAGCGGCAAGATAGGCAATGCTTCCGTAAACCGGTGCAAACGCAAGGCCGATCAATATGACCGCTGAGATTTTAAACACTGCACCGGGCAGCAGCGTCAATAGCAGGCAGCCGAGCGCGGCCAGCGCGAAATAGTACGGCATGACAAACCCGGGAGAACGTACCAAGCTTCCAAGCAAACGCCCGAATATACTGGCAAACCAATAGGCGGACAGCGCAAACGCGCCGTATGCCCCGATGCCTTGTCCTGTAAAATAGCTGCCGATCCAGTATGTTACGGCGGTTTCAGAGCCGACAAAAATCATCATTACAAGCATGTAAAGGACCATATATGGGCTGCGCAGTAATCGTAGTATTGCCGTTCCCTGCTTTTGTCCGTCCTGCGGCTGCGGTTCGCCAATTCCGCGAGATAGCAGCCAATAGAGGGCAAATCCCGTATAGCAAATAGAAATAATTGCATATGCCGGGCGATATTCCGTTTGGCTTAACAGCAACGATAACAACACGGGAGTGATGACCGCACCTATGCTGAAAACCGCCTGCGTAAGATTAAGCGAGGAGTTTGCATTTTCACCGTTGTGCTCGGACACAAGCGCCATTGCGCAGCTTTCATAGCCCGCGCTGCCGATGCCGTACACGAGAAATCCGATCGTAACGGCGTTTATGCTGTTCACAAGCGTAATGATTAAAGCGCCTGCCGATACGATGAACGCAGTAATGATCGCCGCAAAGCGTTTTCCTTTTCGCTGAGCTAGTTCACCAAAAAAGAGCACCGCGATCACGCACCCAAGGTAAAGCGCACTGATCATGTTGCCCATCTGCGATTGGCTTGCGCCCAGCGAAGCCGCTATGTTGTTGACAAGGTTTTGATTGGCCGCGAAGAAACAGCCCATCAAGGCAAAAATTAAAATTGAGTCACGATTGAAATGTCTGCTTTTTTGCAACGCACGTAGTATTAGCTCCAAATGTAAGTTAAATTCATGGTAGCATCTCGATTTTGAAAAATCAATATGCAACTTGACTGTTAATTCACTATAATAAACAGTATATGCAGGCGTTGCGTTTGTAAGAATTCTATGTTAATCTCTGAATCAACAATTCACCGGGGGAATGATAGTATGAATCGTCAAAAAATTATCATCGATACGGACTGCGGCTCGGACGACGCAATGGCAATCGCTATGGCGTTGCGTGACGAGCGGTATGAAGTGCTTTTTTTCTCCGCTTGCTCCGGTAACGTGTGTGCCGATCAAGCGGTCACCAACACCCTGACTACCATCGAATATGCCGGTGCCTATGAGCCTCCCGTCTACCTTGGTTCATCGCTTCCGCTGGTGAAACCGCTCGCCTTTGCGCACGAAACGCATGGCAACGACGGGATGGGCGATATCGGTCTGGTGCCTGCCAGGCTGAAACGCACACCAGGAAACGGCATCCTGAAAACGCTTGAAGCACTTGAGCAAAACGCTCCCGGTGAGATTGAAATTATCGCACTCGGGCCGCTGACAAACATTGCTCTTGCCATTCGGCTGAACCTTGACGCGATGAAACGCGTGAAGCGCATCTCAATCATGGGAAGCGCAGGCCTCGGCACGGGCAACGTGACGCCCGCATCGGAATTCAACATTTGGCAGGATCCGGAAGCTGCGAAAATCGTTCTCGAATCGGGACTGCCGCTCATGTTTGTCGGCTGGGACGCTTGTCTTGAAGAGGCGATGCTCAACCCGGATGAAATCGAGCGCATCCGAAACAGCGGCTCGCTCGGTCGCTTTGCGATAGACTGCAACCGCTGTCTAATGGAGATGAATGCGGGACGATTCGGTTATAACTGCCTTGATATGGCCGATCCGGCCGCCATGGCCGCTGCTCTACACCCCGAATGCATTGACGTGTGTGACGCGTATTACTGTGAGGCGGACACAAGCACCGGAATCAGCAGTGGAGCGATACTGGTCGACGTCTATGGCTTCTCCGGAAAGCAGCCGAACGCCTATATCTGTTCGCGCCTGAAAAGCGATGTCTATAAAGACTACATCTTCCGTATGCTCGGCGCGTAAAGTGTTTCGTAAAGCCGCCACTTATTGCTTAAGCAGAGCCATAACCTTGTCCGGCTCTTCGGCAAAGAGTCCGGTGAGCGGCAGATCGATTCCTTCTTCGCCGAGCATGGCTCGCAACTCGTCCATCATGATACCCATGCCTTCGACAAGACGCGCACTTGAAATCGCTTTTTGCAGATCGTCCCGGTCGCTGAGGTTTCCGCCCCATTCGCCGCGGCAAGTGTAGTCTACCCCGCAGCTTGGGCTGCCGTCGATACCTATGATGCCCATCACCTTAAAGCGGGAATCATTGGAGCGATATTCCTTGAGCTGCAGGAGTATTTCGGCGAGCATCCTGCGGCATTCCTTGCGGAAATACGGCGTGTCGAATTGATTGGAAACGTGTCCCCAACGACGACTGCCATAAAGCAAAAACTCGGGACACGGCAGTTGAACGATTTGAACACCGTCTTCCAATGCTTTTTGCAGGAATTCCCTGCGGAGCGCCTCTTCCGCCGCCATTTCGGCGTCATTGTACATAACAACTTTTGAAGCCGTATTCAAAATACAGTGTGCAACAAACACAACCTTTTGCATTTTTCATCCCTCGCTTAATTGTACGGTCGAATGACCTTTGTCTCAGATTGTAGCAGATTCCGGCAGCGCCGACAACTAACCTCATACCATACTTTGAAAGGATCGCCTTATGAACATCTATGAAGAGCATTTGCTTCCCATGATTCGAACGACTTGCACCGCGTTGGAGAGCACGCCCCAGATGCAGGAAATTTTGCATGGTACTATGCCGATGGAGCGCTTTCGCTGGCAAATTCAGCAGAATTACAAATACTTGCTCGAATACACAAAATGTTGGGCTGTCGGCTTTTCCAAAGCGCAGGGATTCGAGGAAATGCAGCAGTGGTATTCCATTGTGAAGTCCACGTTTGAGGATACGGTAGCGATCAACCGAACCTATTGGGCGGAGCAGATCGGTATAACCACCGATGAATTGGAAAGCACCATCATGGCGGAAAAAAAGCGAAGCTATACGTCGCATGAGTTGGCGCGCGCTTTCGAAGGCGATCTCGCTTCATGCATGATGGGACTGTTCCCCTGCAATGTACTGTATATGCATCTTGGAAATGATCTTTTGCCGCAATGCACGCTTCCAAAAGACAATATGTTTTACAAGTGGATCGAGTTTTATACGCTTCCTGCCTATCGTGCTAAATGTACGCGAGAGACCGAAACAATCAACAGGCTCTGTGAAAATAAAAACGACCGCGAGCTGCGTCGTTTATTGGAAATCTTTGCAATCGGCTGCAATTATGAGCTGCTGCAATGGCGCGACATGTACTACAAAATGGAAACCTGGCCTCTTGAAGGAATCTTCCCTCAATAAGATCATGCTTGGTTTGCGCATTTTTCCGGGCGATTTTTATTACGAAAAAGGTATTGCTGCCATCTAACTTAAAGAAGAATAACCTGCACTGCAATCTATAGTTACGAAAGGCTCGTATGAGAAAGGACACCTGGTATGGTGTCCTTTGATTTGGTGGAGGCGGGGAGAGTCGAACTCCCGTCCGAAAACCCGTCCGCCGGACCTTCTACGAGCGTAGCCGCTGTTTTTACATTCCCTCTACCGGCCTCCCGACGGCAGGATACCGGTTTTAGTAGCTTCATAAATCCGGCCCGCTGCAAAGCTTAAGCGGGTTCGTTCCCTACCCTAAATGACGCCCGGATCCGCAACGGTAAGTTTTTGCGGGCGAACGGTCGCGTGCTTTACGCAGCGACAGCTAAAGTATTGTTATTGTCAGTTACTTTAATACTGTTCCCGTTTTTAACGAAGCACGGGGCTTCGGCTCGCTTATCCAACATCGGCGATCCCCGTCGAAACCGGATTCGCCCCCATGGATGAACTGCGCACAATCAATTCTCATGCGCAGTACTATTGTAGCCAACCATGGCTTTAGCGTCAAGCAGATACGAAAGAATGTTTCGTTTCGTTCACGCTGCGGCTTAAAATCAGCATACTTTTACAGGTTCAACCCCAACACATCCAGTGTTGCAAAATAATCGGCGGGCGTTTCCGCGCGGCGGATCATCTCTACCCCACCATTTGGCTCCAGCAGCAATTCCGCACTGCGGAGTTTGCCGTTGTAGTTATACCCCATGGAAAATCCGTGTGCGCCGGTGTCGTGTAGAACCAGCAAATCTCCGGCCTCGATCTTCGGCAGCGGCCGATCGACGGCAAATTTATCATTGTTTTCACAAAGCGCTCCAACAATATCGTACACGTTCGTCAGCGGTGCGTCTTCTTTCCCCATGACCGTTATGTGATGATACGCGCCATACATAGCGGGTCGCATCAGATTGCAGGCGCAGGCATCCACGCCAATATACTTTTTATACGTATCCTTGCGGTGGATCGCACGCGTCACCAAATATCCATAAGGGCCTGTGATATAGCGCCCCAGTTCGGTGAAAATACGAATCTTCAGTCCGGACGGTTCCACAATTTCCTCGTATGCACGGCGAACCTCATCGCCGATATAATGGATGTCCGTCTCCTTGTCGCAGGGGCGATACGGGATGCCGATGCCACCGGACAGGTTGATGAACGTAATGTTCGCGCCAGTCTCTTCATGGAGCTCTACAGCCGTTTTAAAGAGCTTTCTGGCCAACGCGGGATAATAATCATCGTCCGTCGTGTTGCTCACAAGGAATGCGTGTAGCCCAAACTCCTCTGCGCCGGCGTCCAGCAGCATCTGGAACCCTTTACTCAATTGCTCACGCGTCATGCCATATTTGGCTTCTCCGGGGTTTCCCATGATTGTATTGCCAAGCAGGAATTCTCCACCCGGATTGAACCGACAGCTGATCGTCTTCGGGATGCCGCCATTTTCTGCCAAGAACGGAATGTGCGTAATATCGTCCAGATTAATAAGCACGCCCATTTCACTGGCAAGGCGGAATTCTTTTGCGGGCGTGTCGTTGGACGAAAACATGATGTCGTGGCCGGTGATGCCAACCGCTTGTGAAAGCAGCAGTTCCGTATAGGACGAGCAGTCCATGCCACAGCCTTCTTCATGCAGAATTTTCATGATGGCGGGGTTCGGCAGCGCTTTGACTGCAAAATACTCTTTAAATCCTTCGTTCCAGTCAAATGCATCCTTCAGCCTGTTCACGTTTTCCCGAATTGCAGCCTCATCGTAAATGTGAAACGGCGTCGGGTATTCCGCAGCAATCGCCTCAAGTTGTTCCTTATTGAATGGCAAGCGTCTCATGTTCGTTCCTCCTTCATCCGCCGTTCCATCTCGCGTCCCGCGTCGCGCGCGGCGATCGTATGGCGTTTATCATATAATTTTTTGCCCTTTGCAACCGCAACTTCAACCTTCACTTTTCCGTCCTTCAGATAAACGCGTAACGGAACAAGGCTCATGCCGTCCTGCTGCTGCCGTGCGCCAAGTCGTTTGATCTCGCTTTTATGCGCAAGCAGTTTGCGTGTGCGGAACGGGTCCCGGTTATAAATGTTTCCCTGTTCATATGGGCTGATATGCATGCCAACAAGGAACAGCTCGCCGTTTTTTACCTGCGCGTAACTGTCCTTCAGGTTGCACTGCCCATTTCGAAGGGATTTGACTTCAGTGCCGAAAAGTTCAATGCCGCACTCGAGCGTGTCTTCGATGAAGTAATCATGCCGTGCTTTTTTGTTTTGTACCAGCAGCTTTGTGCCGCGCCTAACGGGCATATGTCTCGTCCTTTCTCTTGCAGGGTTATGTCTGCAGCTTTGCAGACGATCATCAATTGTAAAATAATATATCTTTTTCCCGTTACATGATAGCCGGAAACCTTCGAACAGTCAAACACGTAAAATCGTCAGATTCACTGTTTTTTGCTGTTTTCGGCTCGTATGCGTACACTTGTGCGCTATGCAGCATTTCGCGAGAAAAAGCGGCGCGTCCTTGTCGGGACGCGCCGCCAGTCATCATTTCTCCAACTTATTGGAAGATTGTAAGAACCAGCGCGAGCACACCAACAATAACCGCGAGGATGATCGTCAGTTTCTGAAGTTTAGCCTCACGGCCCGCCGCTTTACCTTTGTTGGTAAAAGACTGGGTCTCGCCGCCGAACGCAGCGCCCATACCGGAACTTTTCGTCTTCTGTACCAATACGACGACGATGAGCAGGAGCGAGATTGCGACAAGTGCAATCTTAATGATGGTCGCCACAGTTTCCATTGATGATTCCTCCACTTTTTAGATCGCCGGACGGCGAGGTTCGCCGCCGGGGATGTCTGCTTTTTAAAATGAGCACGCTACTTTGCGTGAAAACCGCATTGCCTCGGCGAAGCATCGCATTTGCCAACGTTTCTCTGTGGAAAATGCGCCTGTCAGGCCCGGTGGTGCCCACGTTTTGTGATTATACCACGCACTACATTTGAATGCAAGCAAAAGCCACCGGAAATCAGCCTTTTATCAGCGATTTTCCGGTCATCTCCGCCGGCACCGGCAGGCCCATTAAATCCAGCAGCGTCGGCGCCAGATCAGACAGCCGCCCACCCTCTCTCAAGGTGACGCTTTTACGCATGTCGTCGACGAGGATACACGGCACAGGGTTTGTCGTATGCGCGGTAAACGGAGCGTTTTCAGCCTCGTCCCACATCTTTTCACAGTTGCCGTGATCTGCGGTAATGACGCAGCGTCCACCCGTTTTGAGGATTGCTTTTACAACCTTGTCGACGCACGTGTCGACCGCATGGACGGCGGCGGTCGCCGCTTCCATCACACCGGTATGCCCAACCATGTCGGGATTGGCAAAGTTCAGGACCATCACGTCGTACTTGCCGCTTTCAATGCGCTTGACAGCTTCGTCTGCAACTTCATATGCGCTCATTTCCGGCTTGAGATCATAGGTCGCAACCTTTGGCGACGGAATCAACGCGCGGTCTTCATTCGGGTTCGGCGCTTCCACGCCGCCATTGAAGAAGAATGTTACGTGCGCATATTTTTCCGTTTCGGCGATGCGCAGTTGCGTTTTGCCTTGTTCCGCCAGGTATGCGCCAAGCGTATTGTTCAGCGATTCCGGTCTGAAGGCCACATGCACGCGGTCGCCAAACGTCTTGTCGTATTGCGTCATGCAAACGTAATAGAGCGGGAAGAATCCGTTCTTGCGCTCAAACCCGTCAAAGTCGTCAAACACGAAGCTACGGGTGATTTCACGCGCGCGGTCGGGACGGAAATTGAAGAAAATGACACTGTCGTTTGCGGAAATCATGCCGGTCGGTTTCCCGTCGGTCAACACGACCGTCGGCATCACGAACTCATCCGTTTCGCCTTTGTCATAGCTCTGCTGCATGGCTTTCTCGCCGGATGCGGCCGTTTCGCCCTCGCCATAGGCCAGCGCGGCATACGCCTTCTCCACACGCTCAAAGCGATTGTCGCGGTCCATTGCGTAATAGCGCCCCATAACGGTAGCAATCTTGCCGGTGCCGATCTCCTTGAGTTTTTCGTCGAGCTGTTCAACATATCCCTTGCCGCTGCTCGGCGGCACATCGCGTCCGTCCATAAAGCAGTGGACATACACCTTTTTCAGGCCGTTGTCGTGCGCAAGCTGAAGTAGCGCATAAAGGTGCGTGTTGTGCGAGTGCACACCGCCATCGGAGCAAAGCCCCATTAGGTGCAGCGCGCTATCATTCTTTTTGCAGTTTTCAATCGCGCCGAGGAAAGCAGGATTCTTAAAGAAATTGCCTTCCTTGATGCACTTGGAAATCCGCGTAAATTCCTGGTAAACGATCCTGCCTGCGCCGATGTTGAGATGGCCGACTTCGCTGTTGCCCATCTGTCCTTCCGGCAAGCCGACGTCCATACCGCTTGCGGCGATGGTTGTGTGCGGATAGTTTTCCCAAAGCCGGGACACGTTATGTGCGCCGTCGGCTTTGATTGCGTTAAAATGTTCATCCGTGGAGCAGCCGAAGCCGTCCATGATGATCAATGCGGTGATCGGCTTTGTCATATTAGTAGTTGACCACCTTGGAAAAATCGTCGCTCTTGAGGCTTGCGCCGCCGATGAGCCCGCCGTCGATTTCCGGCATTGCCATAAGCTCCGCAACGTTGGAGGGCTTCATGCTTCCGCCGTACTGAATACGGATTTCTTCGGCAATCTTTTTGCCGTATACGCCTTCAATTGCGTCGCGGATGACCTTGATGGTCGTGTTCGCGTCGTCGGCGGTCGCGGTCTTGCCCGTGCCGATTGCCCAGATGGGTTCGTAAGCAATGACGACCTTCACGACTTCGTCGGCTTCGATGCCGGCCAGCGCGGCAACCGTCTGCTTGCTCACGATGGTGTCGGTCACCCCTTTTTCACGCTGGTCCAGTGTTTCACCGACGCAGATGATGGGCGTAATGTTCGCTTCCAACGCAGCCTTTGCGCGCTTATTGACGGTTTCGTTCGTCTCGCCGAAATACTGGCGGCGTTCGCTGTGTCCGACGATGGCGTAGCTAACGCCCATAGCCAGCAGCATGTCCGCGCTGACTTCACCCGTGAACGCACCCTTCGGCGCCCAGTGGATGTTTTGTGCACCCAACTTGATGTTGGTGCCGGAGAGCAGGTTTGCAACGACCGCGAGGTCGACATACGGCGGGCAAACGACCACGTCGCACTTTGCGTCCTTCACCAGCGGGATGAGCTCGGTTACAAGCTGCTCGGCTTCCGCGGGCGTTTTATTCATCTTCCAGTTTCCTGCGATAATCGGTTTTCTCATGATCTTTTTCCTTTCCATTGCTTGGGTTTAATTTAAAACTTAAATTGCGCAATACGACACGGTTTTTCAAACGAACAGCCGCATGCTTTTATAATGCGGCTGTTCGGTCGCAATCATAGTGTGCGCGATTATTTATCGTTGAGTACGGCAATGCCGGGAAGCGTCTTTCCTTCGAGGAATTCGAGGGATGCGCCACCGCCGGTCGAAATGTGCGTCATCTTGTCGGCATAGCCCAGTTTTTTTACTGCGGATGCGGAGTCGCCGCCGCCGATGATAGTCGTTCCTTCGCATTCTGCGCAGGCTGCTGCAATCGCCTTCGTGCCTTCGGCAAACGCGGGCATTTCAAATACGCCCATCGGTCCGTTCCAAACGACCGTCTTGGCCTTGATAATTACGTCTTTAAAGAGCGCTACAGTTTTCGGTCCGATATCGAGGCCCATCCAGTCCGAGGGAATTTTGTCGGCATCTACGATCTTATGCTCTGCGTCCGCCTTGAACTCGGTCGCAACGACCGTATCTACGGGCAGAAGCATGGAAACGCCTTTTTCTTTCGCCTTGACCATGAGTTCTTTTGCAAGTTCCAGACTGTCCGCATCCAGCAGAGAAGTTCCGATTTCGTATCCTTCCGCTTTGATGAAAGTATATGCCATGCCACCGCCGATAATCAGCGCGTCGCACTTGTCAAGCAGGTTCGTGATAACGCCGATTTTGTCGGCAACCTTTGCGCCGCCAAGAATCGCAACAAACGGGCGCTCCGGATCGTCCAGTGCTTTGCCCATAACGCCGAGTTCTTTGCCGATTAAAAAGCCTGCGACAGCAGGCAGATATGAGGCGACGCCGGCAGTGGACGCATGCGCGCGGTGAACCGTGCCAAACGCATCGGAAACATAGAGTTCCGCAAGGCTTGCAAGTTCTTTTGCAAAGGCAGGGTCGTTCTTTTCCTCTTCCGGACGGAAACGAACATTCTCCAGCAGAACGATCTCGCCGTCCTTCATATCGGCAATCGCGGATTTCGCCGATTCACCGACGACATCCTCCGCCATCCAAATGCGCACGTCGGGCAGCAGTTCGCTGAGGCGCTTGCCTACCGGCGCGAGAGAGAATTTCGGGTTGACCTGTCCCTTCGGGCGACCCAAATGCGAGCAAAGGATGACCTGTGCCTTATGGTCGAGCAGATACTGAATCGTGGGCAGTGCGGCGACAATACGCTTGTCGTCGGAAACGCTGCCGTCTTCCGCCAACGGTACGTTGAAGTCTACACGTACAAGTACTTTTTTACCGGTTACGTCTACGTCCTGAATGGTCTTTTTTGCCATTTGTTATGTCCTCCAGTGTTGTTATAGTAAGAATGAATTCATTTAATGCCGTCGTTATTATCGTTACGCAGTCTAATTCCGTGCGCTTTTGAGGCGTTAAATAGTATACCGCCCACGTTCTTGTACCACAAAAGCATGTGAAAAGTCAATCTCTTTTTTAATCGATTCTTCAGTATCTACTTTTCCCCATAGATGCGTGCAGTAAAGAGTGGCGACATTTGCCTCTCTCGCCAGATCACACACCTGCTTTACATTCATGTGCGGACCGTTTTGTGACGCATCGACAAAGCACGTATCCGCCAGCAACGCATCCACATTTTTCGCGTGATCGGCCAGTCCGGGAAACTCCTTCGTGTCTCCCGTAAAGAAGAGCGCGTGCCCATCCTCCCCCGTTATACGCATTCCGTTGGTCGGCACGGGGTGCGCCATTGGATAAAACTCGAACGTCAGCGAACCGATCGTGATTTTATCGCCGCCCTGTACCGTTCTGTGGTCGAACAAAGAGCCCTTTATCAGCATCTCCGCCGTGGCGCGCGGTTCGGACGGCGTATAAAGTGGAATCCGTTTCTTGGAACCATCGGGCGGCACTGTTTGCTGATCCAGCGCATAGCGCATCACAAGCAAATCCGAGCAGTGGTCGAAATGCATGTGTGAAAGTACGATTGCGTCCAGTTCGTCCGCGCGCATGTATTCGCACAGCCGCGCAAACACACCCGCTCCGCAGTCGACCAGCACACGCGTCTCAACATCCTCAATCAGATAGCCGGAACATGCGCCGCTCGCTCTCGGGTACGGTCCGTAGCGGCCAAGAACAGTCAAATACATTCTCTAAAGCTCCTCTTCCTGTGAAGGACGCCGAATTTCAAGCAGTTTGTCCGGTTGCATCGGCGGCAGGTAGCGCAGGATCACCGCACCGATTGCACCGCAAACGACACCCTGTGCAATGTCGGTTAAAAACGCCAGGCCTGCAACGGCAAACTCTCGCACGATCAGCAGGTCGTAGACAAAATATCCAAGCAACATGATCGCTTCAGTCATTCCCGCCACAACCAAACATTTTTTCCAGTCGTCGCACTTTGCGGCAAACGCCGCAACAAACAGCGCCATAAGGCTCTTGATAATTAAGCTTCCTATGATGAAAAGCTTGCTGCCGACAAAAAGATCGGCAAGCGCCGCGCCGACCGCGGAGACGATCACACCCCACGGCGCGCCGAGCAGCAATACCGAAACATAAATGCAAATATCGCCCAGTGTTGCGTAAACGCCAGCGTTGACCTGCTCCTTGCCGAGCGTGTAGGTAAACGGCATATCCACACGAATCAGGGCGGTGATCAAAATCGTTCCGGCCAAGCAGGAAAGGATGGTGATCAGCTGTCGTTTGTCAATGTTTTTCCAGTTCATTTGTGCGCCTCCAGATAGAGTAATCGGGTTCGCGTAAATCCTGCGTTATTCGCCCGCTTTGATAATTTCATCCAGCAGTTCGTCCAGAGAAATATCATCATCGCTTGTTTGATTACCGTCCGGCAGCAAGTCGCCAACACTCGGTACTTCATTCATGTCGGGTTCATCTTCCGGTTCCCATTCTTGCGGTTCGTCGTCCGTAGCGGCGACCGCCGCTTCAAAGTTAGCTTCGTAGTTTGCCGCGAAATCTGCGGTTTCTTCTACGTTAAAATCGCTCTCCGTCGTCGCCGGTGCTTCATCCGGCATCGTGAACGCCGGTGCAAATTCCGCCTGCGGTTCGCTTGGGCTTTCCGCCGCATGGTTCCAAGCCTCCTCCGAAAAGGGTTCCGGCTCGGTTTGTGCCGGTTCCGCAGCCTTTTCCGGCTCTGTACCATTTACGGCACACTCTGGGTCAGGCATAAGTGAAAAATCCGTCTGCGGATAGTCCGTATCAAACGCGGTGGTAAACTCAGCCTGCGGTTCGCTGGGGCTTTGGTGCGCCTCGCTTCCCCATGCGTTTTCCGAGAACGGTTCGGGTTCTTCATTTATCTGCGAATCGAATGTCTCGCGATATTGCATCGGGTTTTCGGGTTCTGCGACGGTTTGGTCAAACATAAACCCTTCGTCGGCTTGTTTCGTGTCGTCCAATTCCGGTTCACTTGTTCTTGCGTGTCTCGGACGCGGTTCGTCCGCTTCAAACAGCGATTCGACCGGCGTCGTCTCCTTCACAGGCGTATCCGCTTGTGTGTTTTGCTCCGGCTGCACCCCTTCCGGAAGCGGACGGTTCTGTAGTTGATAGATATTCTGCATCAATCGAGCGGGATCTCCCTCGGGATCGGGTAATGTTTTATCCTGCGCACCGGTCTCCGGCTGATATGCGGCTTCTTCACCCGCCGTACCCTGCGGTGTCGTTATAATGCGTCCCTTGATAAACTCTGCATAACGCGACGCACTTTGCGCCGCCTCCACCGCATTTTGCTCCAGCATGGTGTTGAATGTCACGACCATCTGTTCATATTCACGTTTGGTCGATTCCGCGCTTTCCAGCATCCGCTCGCTTTCGTTTCGTGCGGATGAAAGGAGTTCTTCAGCGCGGCGGTTTGCTTCTTCAACCATGGCTGTTGCCTGCATCCGAGCGTCGGCAAGCGCAGAATCCGCATGTCGTTTCGCTTCGGACAGCATCGTTTCGGCGCGCATTTTGCCGTCCTCAACGGTCGTCGTTGCAGTTTCCTTTGCGGCATGCAGCGTGTCTATAATCGACTGTTCTCGCGCGCGGTATCCGTCAACAAGTTGCTCCATGGTGTCGATCCGCGTCTCCAGCAGCGAAATGCGCTCGATACGCTCCTCGAGCAGCTGCTTCATCTCCTTGCGTCTCATTCGTCAACCTCCAGTCTCAACTGCTGTGTTTCGGCAGGATATCCAAGGTGCGCACAACCCGCCGGCATTACGATTCTTCCGCGCGGCGTCCGCGCGATAAACCCAAGTCTGAGCAGATATGGTTCATAAACGTCTTCAATCGTTGTTGCGTCCTCGCCCGTTGCCGCGGCGATGGTGTCCAGTCCAACGGGTCTGCCGCCAAACTTTGAAATCATGGTGTCAAGTACTTTCCTGTCCACTTCGTCCAGCCCAAGTACGTCGACGCCGAGCATATCAAGTCCTTCTCTCGCCGCACATATATCGATGCTGCCGTCCATGCGGACTTCCGCATAGTCGCGCACACGGCGAAGCAATCGGTTTGCAACCCGTGGAGTCCCGCGTGCACGGGAACCAATCTCGACCGCGCCGTCGTCCGTAATCGATATGCCAAGGATATCCGCGCTGCGCAATATAATTTCCTTTAGCGATTCGTCGTCATACATAGCGAGTTGTTCTTTAATGCCGAAGCGGTCCCGCAGCGGCGATGTTAACAATCCCATACGCGTCGTCGCACCAACCAGCGTAAAGTGCGGCAAATCCAGCCGGATGCTGCGCGCAGACGGTCCTTTGCCAATGATAATGTCCAGCGCAAAGTCCTCCATCGCGGGGTACAGCACTTCTTCAACATTCGCGTTCAGTCGGTGGATTTCATCGATAAACAGTACGTCGCCTGGCGCAAGGTTTGTCAAAATCGCAGCAAGGTCGCCCGCGTGTGAAATCGCCGGGCCGCTGGTCACGCGGAGCGAAACGCCCATCTCGTTTGCAACAATGCCCGCAAGCGTAGTCTTGCCAAGACCCGGCGGGCCGTAAAAAAGCGCATGATCAAGTGACTCGCCGCGTTTTTTCGCCGCCTCAATATAGATACGCATATGCTCTTTTACCGCATGTTGGCCGATGTATTCGTCCAAATAATGCGGTCGAAGGGAATATTCCGCTTTCGCTTCATCCTCGCGCATCGAGGAACTGATGAGTCGTTCGTCCATTATCCGTCCTTATCCAATATGGTCTTTCAAACCGTGTAGTCAAAAAAACCGATGTTGTTATTTTGCAAGCGCGCGCAATGCGGCGGTGATCACCGACTCAACACTGTCCGCCTGCTTGACGGCCGCAACCGCTTTGCCGGCGGCAAGCCCGTCGTAACCGAGCGAAACAAGCGCCGCGACCGCTTCCGCGCGGATATCAGGCTGATCGCCGTTTGCGTTGCCAGCCAGCATCTCGGTGGCTTCCACACGCTCCTTGAGTTCAAGCAACACACGTTGTGCCGTCTTTCTACCCATGCCGGACACCCGGTCGAATGCAGCGGCATTATTGGTTACAACTGCACCGGCAACGTCGCTGGGCGTTAATATGGACAGTACGGAAAGCGCAAGCTTCGGGCCGACGCGCGTAACGGAGAGCAGCCTGCGAAACATCTCCTTCTCGTCCGTATCATAAAATCCGTACAGTGCCATAACCCCGTCGGCAAGGTGCAGGTGTGTGTAAAGCCGCGTGTTTTCGCCTTCTTTCAGGCGTTTGAGCGTCATCGCGCTGCAAAAGAGCTCGTATCCAACACCACCTGCTTCCAAAATAGCACGGTCGGTCCGTATTTCGTCTATAACGCCGCTGATGTATGCGTACACGTTTGTTCCTCCACAAAGTAGTTGCCGATTAACGGATGCGGAAATCTTCGGCGGCCGGGCCGATGGTGCATCCGTGGCAGATTGCCGCTGCAAGAGCATCCGCAGCATCGTCCGGCTTGGGTTCGCTCCTCAACGACAGCAGAATCTTAACCATCTGCTGTACGGCGCGTTTGTCCGCATGTCCGTTGCCCGTCACCGCAAGTTTGATTTGCATCGGCGTGTATTCGTACAGCGGTATGCCCGCCTGCTGTGCCGCAAGGATTGCTACGCCACGTCCGGCGCCGACGGCGAGCGCCGTCGTTGTGTTGCGATAGAAAAATAACTCCTCAAAAACCGCCATGCCGGGTTGAAACCGTTCAATAAGCGCCTGCATTCCATCATAAAGACGATTCAGCCTCTCCGGCAGCGCTTCGTCCGGCGTGGTTTCAATTACACCATAGTCGACGACCGAAAGTTTCGTGCCTTCGGTGTCGACCACCCCGTATCCGAGAATTGCATAACCAGGGTCGATCCCAAGGATTCGCATGCGTTCACCAACTCATATATATTCATATTATTTTAGCATGAAAGCGGCTTTCTGTAAATGAAAGCGCTCTTGCGTCCACATTGTTTTATGGTTCATTCAAAACTGCCACGAATGAGAAAAAAGCATACGCGCGTCAGACTTGCTTTCATTGAAATCACGCCGCTCCTGCGCACAAAAAGCCACGGAAAACACCGCGGCTTTTTTTTGCAAGCAGCTCTACTTAGTTCGTTGTACCATTCGAGTACTTGGCAATCAGCGCGTCCATCTCTTCCTGCGTCAGCCCGAAGTTTTTACGCAGATTCTCAAGCGCATATTCCGGGCGCTGCTGCACATAAGTACGCAGCCGTTCGATCTCTTCCTCCCATGCGGACATGGAGCTCGGCTTATGCCATTTTGCAATCTGCCGCTCCATCTCCGGTCGAAGCGCCGCAGCCATCTCATCGAGAATGGCGGTCGCACGCTCCGGGTTGAAGTAGGTTTCCACGACCTCAACATACCGCTCCACACAATATTCGCGCCATGCTGCGTTTTTGCGAAGTCCAATATAAATCTCAAAATATGTCAGCGATCCGTCTGCCGAAGGCACGCCGTCGGCACTGAAAAAATGCCCGACGATATCACGTGTATAGCTTTTGAACGCAAAATCCAGGTCATAGAAGATCGGCCGCCATTTCACAGTATAATCCGTCGTACGCCAGTACTTCTGGTTGAACATGTCAGAATTGCACATGTACGTTTCCGCGATGAAGTAGTCCGTGAAGTATTCAACATCGACCCACTGGCTGAATTCTTCAAACAGTTCCTCGTCACTGAGATTTTTATTTTCGGCAAACGCACGCACGCGCTTGAAATCATCGTTGTCACCTTTAATTTCTCCGCTGTTGCGGCGTATGATATTCGCCGTGTCGCCATCCACACCGTAATGTGTCACCAAAAACTCGGAGTTCTGGTCTTCGTTCAGGTCATACAGACCATTGTATTCACCGTTGATGTAGACTGCAACCGGTCGCGTTGCGGCGTTATCGATATGCATACCTTCGACCAGAGCGGAAGCAAACGAGTCGCGTATGCGCGCCGTCGCCCAGTCCTGTCCGCCGTTGCGCACGACAAGCGAGGCAAACGTGTCGAATTCAT
The DNA here is from genome assembly GCA_963665515.1 of Christensenellaceae bacterium. Classification (GTDB taxonomy): domain Bacteria; phylum Bacillota; class Clostridia; order Christensenellales; family CAG-138; genus UBA7703. The sequence continues at coordinate 1,910,364 of OY762278.1, read as the reverse complement.
AATCGTCCCAAAACGGGTAGGTCACGCTGCTCTGCCCGTATGCCGCGCGTAAATTGATACTGAGTGACTTTTGCGCATAAACAAGCGTGCCCGCGCCTTTTGGTTTGATTCCGGCGGGAAAGGACGTGCCAAGCGATCCGTTTTCTTCGTAATAGGAGATGTAGGCTTCGCGCTCTACTTTTTCCCATTTGTTTGTGACGCTGAGCACCTCGTTGATATCGTCCGGATCGCCCGTAATACACACGACCGGAACGGTATGCGGGTCCTCAAATAAATAATTCGCCGTCGTTACATCGCTCTTAAGCTTGCCGGACACATAGGAAACCGCGCGCAGCGGTGTGTTTTTGGATATTGTAATCGGACCGGTATATGCGTTGTCACGCGTGTTCGGTTCTTCGCCGTCGGTCGTATAGTAAACCACCGCATTTGGGTCGGAACATGTGATAGTGACGGTAAAGCTTTCCGCATGGTACAGCCCGGTCTCCGAAAGGACGGGTTGCGGCGATTTGCCGACGTTGACGTCTTCGTCGTTTTGCTTCCCGCGCGTTGCGCTCTCAAAAAAGACTCGCTCAACGCTTATGTCGCTTTCGATGCGTCCGCTGGTAACGTCCAGCGAAAGCGCGCCTGTTTCAAATGCGTCGACAAGAATACCGGAAGCATTATATAAAACGATCGTCTCGCCCGAAGGTGAGATTCCGAATGGCGCGGTCAGTTCCGTTTGTCGTGTCGTATGAGATGTACATTCAATGACAAGATAGCCGCCCGCTTCAATCGTCCTGTCCGTAAAGGTGTATTTCGCAGGTTCGTCCGGATCGTCGCTGATGATCCATCCGGTCAGGTCGATATCCTCGTCGGAACCGTTACACAATTCGATCCAGTCGTTTTCGTCGCTCTTTACTTCCGAAACTGCGGAAACTTCACTGATAAAAACACCCGTATTGTCGAAACAGCCGATTTGATCGGCTGTTTCAAATCCATACGCATTCTCATATCCCGGCGTTGGCGCGGCGTAATATCGTATGTTCCAGTTTTCATCCAGTCCAACGGAGATGTTATCCTTTTCAATGCCTGCAAACGAGATACTCTCTGAGCGCATACCGTCGATTGACGTAAAGAAAAGCTCCGTTTCCTCATCGCTTAGCCCAAACGACGCATGCAGTTCGCCGGCCGTCCGATCTTTCCCATCGAGAAAGACGACAAGATATCCTCCCGCATCAATCGTTACGTCCGGTAACGCCCATTTATAGAGGTCGTCCGCGTCGTCCGAAAGGAAATATCCAAGCAGTGAAACCGGTTCATTCGAAAAATTCTTGAGTTCGACCCAGTCATTTCGTTCGCCGTCTTGATCCGAAAGAGAGAGTGTGTTTCCCTTCAGTGCTTCATTGATGTGCACCGGATCGGTGGTATCCATCACACGCATCGATAATTCGGTAAACGTATGCTCGCTGTTTGCCGCCTCAAACGTTGGAAACGCGGTGTACACCGCCGCGCCGGACGCATCCTTGACGACAGAAATGCCTTCGGGCACAGGGGCGGTCCATGCAATGCGGTCCATTACATTGCCCTGCAAATCACTCAAAATTAAAGTCGTATCTTCTTTGCTGAGTTTAAAACTCGTGTGCATGCCGTCTCCTGCTTCGGTGGCGAGACCGGAAAGATAAACACAAACATATTCGCCCGCGCCGACCGTACCGGAAGAAAACTGCCACTTCAGCGGTTCATTCGCATCGTCGCTGAGGCAATAGTTTTCCAGTTGTATTGCGGAAGTTCCGCTGTTGTAAAATTCAACCCATTTATAACCGCTCTTGTCCTCGTTCGGCATCACTTCGCTGATGACCAACGATTCCAGGTTCTGTGCGGCGAACACTTCGTCCAGTGTTGAAAAAATCTCTTCCGTATTGGTTGCGCCCGGCGTCGGCACGGCGCAATAGCCGTATGTTCCGTCGCTCATCATCGCGTAAGAAACATCCGTGTAAAGCGCGGGAAGTTCAATTTGCGCGACGATGCCATAATAGCTGTCCGTTACAAACACGAAATCGCCGCTTTTACTCAGGCCAAACCCCATGCAGTAGGCGCCGTTATCCATATCGTCGCTTGAGCTGGTCGCATACAGCACCAGATATTCACCCGCGCCAATAACCGTACCATCCGGCACAACATATTTATGGAGCTTTTTTAAATTGTCCGATATGCCGTACCCGGAGATGTCCAGCGCTTCATCACCGGAGTTATAAAGTTCGATCCAGTCCGGCGTTCCCAATTCATCGTCCACCAGCGAGCGTTTGTTGCTGGATACGATTTCACTGACCATGAGCGATCCACTCGAACCGGAACTTTCGGACACGGCGGAACAGGCGCCTGCAATTGCTGAAAGCGCCACACACAAGATCACGATAAGACTAAGCCGAATGGTTTTCACACGCATTATATAAAAATTCCTCACGCGGGAATCATGAAACCAAGCTACCGCAAAAGCGATAAATGTTCATGCAGTGGGTATTATATCATAGCGCCACGTCATTTGGTGAAACGCCGAATGAGTTTCAGAAAAAGTTACAATCCAATCCATATATACCGTCTTGTCAGCGCCGGGTTGTATGTTGCAAAAAAGTTGCAATTTAAGGGGTCTGCGCATTTGACGAAAACACACGTAATACGGTAAAATATTATTGTAATATATTATAGAAATAATTTCCTCTCTTTTCCCACATCTTTATTATTTTACACTTTTTTGGAGGAGCTTGTCTATCGAAGGAGGCTTTCATGAAGCGCATCGGTTATTTAATCAGCCATAAAAACAACGAAAGACGGCGTGCGTTGCTGCCACAGGATTTGTATGCAATTCACCACCGGAAACAGCTTGTCATCGAGAGCGGATACGGAGATGCCTTGGGATATTCCGACATGGAGTATCATTCCGCCGGCGCGTCCGTTGCCGATCGCAACGCTGTGCTTAGCTGTGATGTATTGGTCGACGTCAAGCTAGGTGACGCCGATTATCTTCATAAAATCGCTCCCGGAAAAACGCTTGTCGGTTGGGCGCATATTGTACAAAAAACGGATTTTACTGACGCCGCCATCGCAGACCGGCATACAGTGATTGCATGGGAAGACATGAATGAAAAAGGACGCTATATCTTTTATCGCAACCGCGAACTTGCCGGTGAAACAGCAGTTCTTCAGGCGTTTACGCGCTACGGACGAATGCCGTATGATTGTCGCGTGGCAATCCTTGGCAACGGCATGACCGCGCACGGTGCCCACCGGATGCTATGCGGCCTCGGCGCAAAGGTGGACATCTACCCGCGAAAACTGGAAGTGCTTTTCAAAGAACGCATGCAGGATTACGACGTGCTGGTCAACTGCATCATGTGGGATACGCGGCGTACCGACCGCATTATCTATCGAAACGACCTCAAGCGTCTCAAACGCGGCTCGATGATTGTCGACGTTAGCTGCGACCCCAATTTAGAAATCGAAACGTCGCACCCGACGACGATTGACGACCCAGTATACAGTGTGGACGGTGTCTTACATTATGCGGTCGACAATACGCCCGCAATGGCGTACCGAACGGTCAGCGAGATCATCAGCCGACAGTTCGCTCCGTATGTGGATGATCTTGCCACAGGGCAATACAGACCATCACTGGAAGCCGCCGTTGCAATCCGAAACGGCAAAGTGCTTGATCCCGAAATTTTCGCCTTCCGTAATCGAGGGATCGATCCAATCGAAGAAATGGAAGCATAAAGATTTTCTTTGAAGGTTCTATCCTCAAACTCTCGCCAGGGCTTTGCGCCCCTAGAATCCCGTATTTTTTATATGGAAAAATCCCAAAAAATCAAAAGCTCCGACAGGTTCCTGTCGGGGCTTGTTGATTTAGCTTATGAATGTGTCGATTAGTCGACCAGCTCGAGAACGACCATTTCCGCAGCGTCGCCACGACGGGGTCCGAGCTTGTACATGCGGGTATAACCACCCTTTTTGCCTTCCTCAGCACGCTTTGCGAACTTCGGTGCGATATCGCGGAAGAGCTTTTCCACCGCGGGATGTGCACGGTCTTCTGTGCGCTCGCGGTAGTCGCTCTTGGACTCGTCCTTCGCTTTTGCTTCAGGAACATCGTAAAGATACGCCATCAGCTTACGACGCGCAGCGAGCTTGCTCGGCTTGTCGTTGGTCACTTCACGCTTCACGATCTGCGACTTCTCGTTGATGGATTCCTTTTCTACGACCTCGCTGTTGTCATATTCCTTGACTGCCAGCGTAATGAGTTTTTCAGCGATCGAGCGAATCTCCTTGGCGCGCGCTTCGGTCGTGATAATTTTACCGTTCCAAATGAGCGCCGTGGTCTGATTTCTCAGCAACGCGATGCGCTGATCAGAGGGCTTACCCAGTTTGCGGTTCGCCATTGTCCTTCCTCCTTATTCATCGTGTGCGCGAAGAGCCAGACCCAGCGCACTCAGTTTTGCCTGAACTTCCTCGAGCGACTTGCGGCCGAGATTACGAACTTTCATCATCTCTTCCTCGTCACGCTGCACGAGTTCTTCAACCGTGTTGATACCCGCGCGCTTGAGGCAGTTGTAAGAGCGGACGGAGAGATCGAGGTCTTCGATGTTCATCTCCAAAATCCGTTCCTTCTTGCTCTCTTCCTTCTCAACAAGGATCTCAACGCCAACCACATGATCGGTCAGGTTGATAAAGAGCGTGAGATGCTCGGTCAGGATCTTTGCCGCAAGGCTTGCCGCCTCGTCCGGTTTGATGCTGCCGTTCGTCCAAACTTCAAGCGTAAGCTTGTCGAAGTCTGTGATCTGACCTACGCGCGTATTCTCTACGGTGAAATTCACCTTCGTGATCGGCGTAAAGATGGAATCGACCGCGATCTCGCCAATGGGCATATCCTGCTTCTTGTTGCGCTCGACCGGAACGTATCCGCGGCCGTGCTCAAGCATGATCTCCATATGGAGCTTTGCACCCTTATCCAGTGTTGCGATGTGCAGTTCGGGGTTGATGATCACGACGTCGGAATCCGGAAGGATGTCCTTCGCCTTGACTTCACACTCGCCCGCCGCATCGATGATCACTTTCTTCGGCCCGTCGCTGTACATCTTGCAGCACAGTGCTTTAAGGTTGAGAATGATCTCGGTAACGTCTTCCTTCACGCCCTCGATGATCGAGAACTCATGAAGCACACCGTCGATACGTACGCTCGTAACCGCCACGCCCGGCAGGCTGGAGAGCAGCACGCGGCGCATGGAATTGCCAAGCGTGGTGCCGAATCCGCGCTCCAACGGCTCGACGACGAATTTGCCGTAATCTTCCGTCAGTTCAACACATTCGAGTTTGGGCTTTTCGATCTCTATCATTGCATACCCTCCTTCGGTTTGTCTGTTGCGGTCCGCCAAATTAGCTTGGCTTACCTGGAGTAGTACTCAACGATGAGATGCTCTTCAATCGTCAAGTCGATATCGTCGCGCGTCGGGAGTGCGACGACCTTACCGGTCAGTTTTTCGGCGTCAAGATCGAGCCATTTCGGCACGGTCCGTGCGGCACCCTGTTCTTTGAGCGTTTTGAAGTATTCATTGCCCGCGCTCTTTTCGCGAATGGTGATTACATCGCCATCCTTCACCTGGAACGACGCAATGTCAACCTTGTGGTCGTTAACACGGATATGGCCGTGCGTTACGAGCTGACGCGCCATCGGACGCGATTCGCCAAAGCCGAGGCGGTAGCAAACGTTATCCAGCCGACGTTCGAGCAGCGAAAGCATGTTTTCGCCGGTGACGCCGCGCATGTTGGTCGCCTTGTCATAATACTTCCTAAACTGCGATTCGAGCACGCCGTATGCACGGCGAACCTTCTGCTTTTCACGCAGCTGAAGGCCGTACTCGCTCTGCTTCCGTCTTCCCTGTCCGTGCATTCCCGGAGGGGTGTGGCGCTTATTGATCGCGCACTTTTCGGAATAGCAGCGGTCACCCTTAAGGAAGAGTTTCGTGCCTTCCCTGCGGCACTGTCTGCAGACGGAACCTGTATATCTAGCCATTTAGCATTCCCTCCTTAAACTCTTCTGCGCTTGGGCGGGCGGCATCCGTTGTGCGGGATGGGCGTCACGTCCTTAATCATGTTCACTTCCAGTCCAGCGGTCTGGAGCGCGCGAATCGCGGCTTCACGGCCGGAACCGGGGCCTTTTACATACACTTCCACGGTCTTGAGTCCATGCTCCATGGCGGCGCGTGCCGCTGTTTCGGACGCCATCTGCGATGCAAACGGTGTGGACTTCTTGGATCCGCGGAACCCGAGCGAACCTGCGCTCGACCAGCTGATGGCATTGCCCTGCAGGTCGGTGATGGTCACAAGGGTGTTGTTAAAGGAGGAACGAATGTGCACCGCGCCGCGCTCGATGTTCTTGCGCTCACGGCGTTTCCGCGAAGTAGCGGTCTTTTTCATCTGTCTTGCCATTTTTCGCTTTCCTCCTTATCTTCTCTTTCCGCCCTGCGTACGCTTCGGTCCCTTACGGGTCCTGGCGTTCTGCTTGGTGCTCTGTCCGCGGACGGGCAGTCCCCTGCGGTGACGGACGCCACGGTAGCAGCCAATCTCGATCAGCCGCTTGATGTTCATCGATGTTTCACGGCGAAGATCGCCTTCCACCCGGACATTGTGATCGATGTAGTCTCTAAGTTTGGATACGTCGCTTTCGGAAAGATCACGAACGCGGATTGCCGGGTCAACACCGGTCGCGTCCAATATTTCCGTAGCGGTCTTGCGTCCGATCCCAAAAATGTAGGTCAAACCGATCTCGATCCGTTTGTCCCTGGGAAGGTCTACGCCAGAAATACGTGCCATATCGTTGCTTTACCTCCGTAATAGTCGTATAAAATGGTCTTGAATCTATATTCCATCCACCGGATAACGCAGTACGGTGTTTGCGCTGCGCAGCCGCTCCGATGGTTTTGTTTTCACGTCAGCCCTGCTTCTGCTTATGCTTTGGATTCGTGCAGATGACCATGACGCGGCCTTTGCGTTTGATGATCTTGCATTTTTCACACATAGGTTTCACACTCGGTCTTACTTTCATGGTGGTTCTCCTTTCGCTCTGTATCGAAAAATCTGTTAATTCTTGCCGCGCCAAGTAATGCGTCCGCGGGTCAAATCATACGGGGAAAGCTCAACGGTGACCTTGTCACCCGGCAGGATACGTATGAAGTTCATCCGTAATTTCCCCGAAATCGTTGCTAGTATCTTGTGTCCGTTTTGAAGCTGTACCTCAAACATTGCGTTCGGGAACGAATCTGAAACGACACCTTCTACTTCAATGACGTCCTGTTTAGACAAGCTATCCCTCCTAATTAGATCGAATCAACGTTGTAACCGAGCGCGCCGAGCGCTTTGCGCACATCCGCGTCCAGCAATGGTTTTCCTTCAGTCATGCGCCGGCCAATTTCCTCCGCCTTTTGCGGTTCGATGTGCAGGTGCATCAGTTTCTTCTTCTTCGGGCGGCTCAACTTACGCGTTTTGCCGTCGCAAAGCAGCACATGGTTTTCATCGCACACGCCGATGATCACAAACGCCCGTCCTTTGTCGTGGCCTGCCCTGGAAGTGCAGATTGCGCCGATTGCGGGTTCGTTCATGTTAATCAGCTCTCCTCGTGCAGTGTTAAAATCCTTGGTTCGCCGTCTGTAATGGCAATGGTGTTTTCATAATGCGCCGAGGGTTTACCGTCCGCCGTTACAACCGTCCAGCCGTCGTCCAGCTGGTGGATGTAGCGTGAACCGCGGTTGATCATCGGCTCAATGGCGATGGTCATACCCGCTTCCAGTCGTGGTCCGCGTCCGAAACGCGTGTCGTCCCAGTAGTTGGGAACTTCCGGATCCTCGTGCATGTCCCTGCCGATGCCGTGGCCGATCATTTCACGCACAACGCCATAACCGTGGCTTTCGGCGTACGCCTGAATAGCCTTTGCAATGTCGGAGATTCGATAACCCGGCTTGGCAAAACGAATGCCCTCAAAAAAGCACTCCTTTGTTACCTTCACCAGTTCGCGAACATCCTCCGGTACATTACCGACAAGCACCGTGCGCGCTGCGTCCCCATGAAAACCGCCGATGTAGGCGCCCACGTCGAACGAGACGATATCGCCATCCTTAATCCGGTATTTACCGGGTATCCCATGCACAACCTGTTCGTTCACCGAAGTGCAGATGCTCTTCGGATAACCATTGTAGTGCAGGAAGGAGGCTGTTGCTCCGCGACTCTTGATGTGCTCCGCGGCAATCTCATCCAGCTCACTTGTGCGCATACCGACACAAACACTTTTTGCCAGCAGATTGAGCGTATCCTCTACGATGCGCCCCGCAACGTCCATTTTCTCAATGTCGGCTGCGGATTTGATCGTAATTCCGCTCATTTCTCCAGCACCTCGACAATTTTGCCGTCCACCACATCCACATCTGCGTCGCCGTTTACCGTGTGGAGCAAACCTTTTTTGATGTAATAATCAATCAGAGGTTTGGTCGAGCGCTCATAAACCACAAGGCGGTTGCGAACCGTTTCTTCCTTGTCGTCGTCGCGCTGGTACAGCGTCGCCCCGCAGTCACACTTCGGGTCAGGATGCTTGGACGTGTGGTATGCCGCACCGCATTCCGGGCACAGACGCCGCCCACCAATGCGGCTGATCAGCCTCTCAGTTGGCACGTCCAGATTGATGACGAAGTCGATCTTGCTGATCTTCTCCAGCGCTTCCGCTTGGGCAATCGTCCGAGGGAAACCATCGAATAGAAACCCGTTCTTACAGTCGTCCTGCTGGATGCGGTTCTTTACCATACCCAGTATCACGTCGTCCGGCACCAATTCGCCGCGGTCGATCAGGTCCTTGGCGGCTTTGCCGAGTTCCGTTCCTTCGCGCATTTCCGCGCGGAGCATATCGCCGGTAGAAATATGGGCAATGCCATATCGTTCGGCAATCTTAACGGCTTGTGTGCCTTTTCCCGCCCCCGGCGGGCCTAAAAAGATCAATTTCATAGCGATTCCTTCCGGTCTTGGCGGTTTCCGATTCCATTCGGAGATCGCTTTGCTTTCATAAATCCCATCGTCGTTATCAGGCTTGTTTTCCTGCGGGCCCGGCGTCCGGAAAATTCCGAACGCCATGCGCCGCTGAGAATTTGTGCGCCTTTTCAGACGATTATATCACATTTTATGCGTTTAGTTGAGGAAGCCTTTGTAATGCCGCATGAGCATCTGGCTCTCCAACTGGGACGTTGTCTCAAGCGCAACACTGACCATAATCAGGACGCTCGTCGCGCCGAACGCACTCGTTTGACCGAGAATGCCGAGCGCGAGTGTCGGTAAAATCGCAACCGTTGCCAGGAAGAGTGAACCAAACATCGTCAGACGTCCGGAAATCTTCGCCAGATAGTCGCTTGTCGGCTTGCCCGGACGAATGCCGGTGATAAAGCCGCCGTTCTGCTGCAAGTTCTTGCTCATCTCGATCGGGTTGAACGTGATGCTCGAATAAAAGAATCCGAACCCAACAATCAACAGCGCGTAGACAAGGAAGTAAATCGCGGTAGAAGACCCCAGATACGTCGTATAGAACTGGTAGAATCCCTTTGTCGGCCAGAACTGAGCAATCATGCCCGGGAACTGGATGAACGTCATCGCGAAGATCAGCGGCAGAACGCCATTGGCGTTCGCTTTGATCGGCAGATACGTGCTCTGTCCACCGTACATTTTGCGTCCAACAACGCGCTTGGCGTACTGAACCGGGATGCGGCGCTGAGCCTGATCTACGTGCGTTACCAGCGTGATAAGACCGATAACCACGATCATCAGCAGCGCAAACGCCCACCATTTCATCGTTCCAACGGCAAGTTGCTGTCCCCAGCTGATGGCAGTGCTCGGAACACGCGATACGATGGAAGCGAAAATCAGCATTGAAATGCCGTTTCCGATACCATCTTCGGTGATTCTCTCGCCAAGCCACATAAGGAACGCAGTACCGGCCGTCGCGCAGATGCCGATGGTCGCATACGTCCAGAAACCCGGGTTGACAACGTACTGATCGCCGAGTCCGATGAAGATACCGATCGACTGAACCATCGCCAGCCCGACACCGGTGTAACGCGTGATGCGTTCGATCTTCTTGCGGCCATCCTCTTCCTTGTTCATGCGCTCCAACGCGGGAATCGCGATGGTGAGCAGCTGCAGGATAATGGACGCGTTGATGTAGGGGGAAATGCCCATCGCGAAGATCGTAAACTGGCTGAACGAACTACCGGTCAGCAGGTCGAGGAACCCAAGAATGTCGTACTGCGACACCGCTGATTTCAACAATTCCGTGTTAACGCCCGGAATCGGGATAAAACAACCCAGCCGGTAGACCACGATCAGAACGAGGGTAATTAAAATCTTCTTCCTGATATCCTTGATCTTGAACGCGTTAATGAATGTTTGGAACATCAGCCGATCACCTCAACACTTCCGCCCGCGGCTTTGATCGCGGTCTGTGCAGATTGAGAGAACTTTGCCGCTTTAACGTCCAGTTTCTTCGTCAGCTCGCCGCCACCCAAAACCTTCAGGCCGTCCTTTTCGATCTTGCTGATAATGCCCTGTTTTTTAAGCATTTCAGCCGTCACTACGGTACCGTTCTCCAACCCGTTGAGGTCGGAAACGTTGATAGTCGTATATTCTTTTGCAAAGATGTTTGTAAAGCCACGCTTCGGCAGACGGCGTGCCAGCGGCATCTGGCCGCCTTCAAAGCCGTTCTTTTTGCTTCCGCTGCGCGCTTTCTGACCCTTATGTCCCTTTGTTGCGGTTTTGCCAAGGCCGCTGCCGGTGCCTCGACCGACGCGCTTTTTCGACGTAACCGAACCAGGGGCGGGCTGTAATTCATGCAGTTTCATGATGCACGTCCTCCTGCCTTAAACTTCTTCCACCGTGACAAGGTGTTTCACTTTGAAGATCTTGCCGCGTGTACATGCGTTGTCCGGCTGGATAACGCTGCTGTTGAGTTTCTTCAATCCCAACGCGACGATGGTCGCCTGCTGATCTTTCAGACAGCCGATCGTGCTCTTAACGAGCGTGATCTTGAGTTGCTTAGCGCTTTTTGCTGCTTTTGCCATTTTGCTGTCCTCCTTATCCCAGGATCTCTTCTACGCTCTTGCCGCGAAGCTTTGCAATCTGCTCCGCTGTGCGAAGCTGGGAAAGCCCGTTGATCGTGGCCTTAACGCAGTTGCCGGGGTTGTTGGAACCGTACGACTTGGTACGGATGTCGCGAATTCCGGCCATCTCAAGCACCGCACGGGCGGGTCCGCCTGCGATAACACCGGCACCTTCTTCAGCAGGGAGCATGCGGACATGGCCTTTGCCGAACTTTCCTTCCACAGCGTGGGGAATTGATGTGCCGACGATCGGAACTTCGATCATATGACGCTTTGCGTCTTCAACGCCCTTACGGACAGCTTCGGGAATTTCCGCAGCTTTTCCAAGGCCGACGCCGACTTTACCTTTTTCATTTCCAACGACCATCAGTGCCGTAAAGCGGAAGTTCTTACCGCCCTTAACGACCTTTGCAACACGGTTGATGGAAACCAGGCGCTCCTTGAATTCCGAGGGCTCTCTGTCATATCTCCTGTTTTGCATGTCTTGTTCCTCCTTAGAAGTCCAGCCCGGCTTTGCGTGCGCCGTCTGCTAGGGCAGCCACCCGTCCGGTGTAGAGGTATCCGCCGCGGTCGAAAACGACTTTGGTCACGCCTTTGTCCTTGGCGCGCGAGCCGAGGAGCTCGCCGACGAGCGCGGCCTGCTCGACCTTGCTCTTGCCCTCTACTTTGGCCTTGATTTCGGCATCCAGCGTGGAAGCTGCGACCAAGGTGTTTCCTACGGTATCGTCGATTACCTGCGCATAGATATGGCTCGTGCTGCGATAAACGTTCAGGCGCGGACGCTCTGGCGTTCCCACGATATTCTTGCGCTGGCGGTAATGACGCGCTGTGCGGATCGCATTTTTATCGATCTTTTTAAACATCTCTCGTCACTCCTTCCTGCTTTACTTGCCGGTCTTGCCTTCCTTGCGGCGAACGTACTCGTTCTCATAACGAATGCCTTTGCCCTTATAGGGTTCTGGCGGACGTACCGCGCGGACGTCGGCGGCAATTTGGCCGACCTTCTGTTTGTCGATTCCCTTGATGGTGATTTTCGTCGGCGCGGGGACTTCAAAATTGATGCCCTCGGGTGCCGGGAAATTGACCGGGTGGGAATAACCGACATTGAGTACCAGTTGCGTACCCTGCAACTGCGCCTTGTAACCAACGCCGACGATCTCGAGCTTCTTTTCATAGCCCTTGGTCGTGCCGACCACCATATTGTTGATCAGCGAGCGGGTCAGGCCGTGCAGTGCACGGTGGCGTTTGTCGTCACTCGGACGCTTAACAGTGAGAACACCTGCGTCCTGTTCAATCTGCATCTCCGAAGAGAGCTTTTCGGTGAGCGTTCCCTTGGGACCTTTCACGGTGACGACGTTGCCGTCTTCGACCGTGATTGTCACTCCGTCAGGAATGCTGACCGGAAGTTTTCCGATACGAGACATGATTGTTTCTCCTTTAATATACTGTCGCGAAAGGGTCGACGCTCGCCGTTTGCCAAAGAGGAATCTCCCGCTTTGCCGAAAAGTACGACGCGTCAGCCCGATTTTGCACTCTTACCAAACGTAAGCCAGCACTTCGCCGCCAACGCCCTGTTTACGCGCTTCCCGGTCGGTCATAACACCGCGGGACGTGGAAACAATCGCGACGCCGAGGCCGCCGAGCACTTTGGGCATCTGGTCCTTGCGGGCGTAAACACGCAGGCCGGGACGGGAGATGCGCTTGATGCCGACGATAACGCGCTGCTTGTTCGGGCCGTATTTCAGTTGAATACGGATCGTCTTCTTCTCCGCGTTCACGGAATCCTGAATCACCTCAAAGCTCTTGATATAGCCTTCCTGAACAAGAATTTCCGCAATGGCCTTCTTGATCGTGGATGCGGGAATATCAACGGAGTCATGCTTGGCAATCAGTGCGTTGCGGATACGTGTGAGCATATCGGCAATGGTATCTGTCATGATCGTTTCCTCCTTTACCAGCTTGCCTTGCGTACGCCGGGGATCTCGCCCTTGTACGCCAGTTCGCGGAAGCAAATGCGGCAGATGCCATACTTGCGCAGAACCGAGTGCGGTCTACCGCAGATGCGGCAGCGCGTGTAAGCACGCGTGCTGTACTTCGGTTCGCGAGCCTGCTTTAATTTCATGCTTGTCTTTGCCATTTTGCTATCCTCCTATCAGCCCTGTACAAACGGCATGCCGAGCTGCGTAAGCAGTTCCTTGCACTCTTCGTCCGTCTTAGCGCTTGTAACGAACACGATGTTCATGCCGCGCACTTTATCGACGTCGTCATAGTTGATCTCCGGGAAGATCAGCTGTTCTTTCAAACCGAGCGCGTAATTGCCGCGTCCGTCGAATGCCTTGTCCGAAACACCGCGGAAGTCGCGTACGCGCGGCAGCACGATGTTCATCAGCTTGTCGACAAAATAGTACATCTGGTCGCCGCGGAGAGTGACCTTTGCGCCAATGCTCATGCCTTCGCGGACTTTAAAGTTCGCAACGCTCTTCTTGGCGCGGGTTACCACGGCATGCTGGCCAGCGATGATGCTGAGCTCCTTGACGGCGGTCTCAATTCCCTTGGGATTCTCTTTCTCCGCGCCGAGGCCCATATTAATGATGACCTTTTCAAGGTACGGCGTCTGCATCACGTTTTGATATCCGAACTTTTCACGCATAGCTGGCGCAATCTCATCCTGATAGCGCTTCTTCAGCCGGGGCTGACTTGCGGGCTTTGCCGGGGCCGCTTTTGCTTTCTTTGCGGCAGGTTTAGCTGCTTCAGCTTTTTTTTCTACTTTCTTGGCCGCTTTCTTGACCGTTTCGGCTGCCTTGTCGGCGGATTCTTCCACCTTCTTGGCGGCTTTCGCTACAGTTTCTGCGGCTGCTTCAGTGGCGGAGTCCGCGGCTTTTTTAGCAGTCTTCTTTACGGTCTCCTTCGCTTTTTCGGCCGTGTCGGCGGCTTTCTTCGCAGTCGTTTTGGCAGCTTTTTTCACGGTCGCTTCCGCTTTTTCGGCTGCTTCGGCGGCCTTCGGAGCTGCCTTCTTCGCGGCTTTCTTCACTTCTTTTTCCACCGTTTCGGCTGCTGCTTCAACGGCTTCAACAACGGTTTCAACATCTTTTTTCGTTGCCACTTGTCAGTTCCTCCTTCCGCCTTAATCCATTACTTTGCCGCATTTTTTGCAAACGCGGACACTCTTTTGCGTTTTCTTGCCCGAGATTTCGACTTCCTTCATCTTGTGGGCAACGCGGGTGGGCTTGTCGCACTTCGGGCAAACGAGCATCACGTTGGAAGCGTCGATCGTGCCTTCTTTATCAATGCGGCCGCCGGGTTCACCCTGCTTGCGGGGCTTAATATGGCGAACTACCATATTGACGTCCTTTACGACCACGCGGTTGTCCGCGGGATGCGCAATCAGGACTTTGCCCTTTTTGCCTTTGTCTTTGCCGGAGATGACAACGACGGTGTCGCCTTTTTTGACGTTCATGCTGTTCATGTCATTCTCCTCCTTTATAATACTTCCGGTGCGAGGGACACGATCTTCATGTAGTCCTTCTCACGGAGTTCGCGCGCCACAGGCCCGAAGATACGGGTGCCGCGGGGCTGCTTTTGGTCGTTTATAATGACGGCGGCGTTGTCGTCGAAACGGATGTAACTACCGTCCGGACGCTGTACGCCGGACACCGTACGCACGACAACCGCGCGGACGACGTCCTTTTTCTTGACCGCGCCGCCCGGGGATGCGGACTTGACGCTGGCCACGATCACATCGCCGATATTAGCGGACTTACGGTAGGAACCGCCCAGCACGCGAATGCACATGATTTCTTTCGCGCCGCTGTTGTCCGCGACCTTCAATCTGGTTTGCGGTTGAATCATCTTTCCAGTTCCTCCAATTCGTTACTTCGCCTTTTCGACGATCTCCACAAGGCGCCACCGCTTGTCCTTGCTGATGGGGCGCGTTTCCATGATCTTTACGGTATCGCCGATGCCGCACTGATTCTCTTCATCGTGAACCTTGAACTTGCGCGTGCGGTTGACCATTTTGCCGTACAACGGGTGGCGGACCTTGGTCTTGGTGGCGACGACAGCCGTTTTGTCCATTTTATCGCTGACGACCACGCCGATACGGGTCTTTCTGTAGCCTCTTGTTTCCATTTTGCTTTGTCCTCCTTCCCGTTATTCGGCGACCTGCGCGAGCTCGCGCTCGCGGATGATCGTTTTCACTCTGGCGATATCTTTCTTGCACTCGCGAATCCGCTGGGGATTGGAGAGCTGACCGGTTGCCGACTGAAAGCGGAGGTTGAACAGCTCGCTCTTCAGCTCTTTTTCCTGAGCGGCGAGCGCGTCGTCCGCCATATCGCGAAACTTATTTGCCTTCATCGGTTTCACCACCCTTTTCGGTTTCCTTCTTGACTACTTTGGCCTTGAGCGGGAGTTTGTGCGTAGCAAGGCGAAGCGCCTCGGTTGCTGTCTCCTGATCAACACCGGCAATCTCAAACAGGACTCTGCCCGGTTTTACCACGGCTACCCAATACTCAGGGGAACCTTTACCGCTGCCCATTCGGGTTTCAGCAGGCTTTTCCGTAACCGGTTTGTCCGGGAAAATCTTGATCCAAACCTGGCCGCCACGCTTGATGTAACGCGTCATAGCAACACGCGCCGCTTCAATCTGTTGGCTGGTGATCCAGGCGGGTTCCATTGCAACAAGTCCGTATTCACCATAGGTGATCGTATTGCCGCGCAGGGCTTTGCCCTTCATGCGGCCGCGGAAAACTCTGCGCCGCTTGACTCTCTTCGGCATCAACATGGTTATTTGCCCCCTTCCTCGCGCTTATCGGCAGCACCACGCTTGCCGAGCAGCTCGCCTTTGTAGATCCAAACCTTGCAGCCGATGCGGCCGTAAGTGGTTTTCGCTTCCGCAAAGCCGTACTGGATGTCCGCGCGCATGGTCTGCAGCGGGATTGAACCGTCGTGATAGCCTTCGCTACGTGCAATTTCTGCACCGCCGAGGCGGCCGGAGCACATGAGCTTAATGCCCTTGACGCTGTTCTTCTGCATCGCGCGGCCCATGGCCTGCTTCATTGCGCGACGGAAGCTGATGCGGCGTTCCAACTGGGACGCGACGTTTTCAGCCACCAG
The DNA here is from genome assembly GCA_963665515.1 of Christensenellaceae bacterium. Classification (GTDB taxonomy): domain Bacteria; phylum Bacillota; class Clostridia; order Christensenellales; family CAG-138; genus UBA7703. The sequence goes on along the minus strand of OY762278.1, from coordinate 1,894,099 downwards.
CTGTGCGTCGGCGTCTGAATCACGGATCTCCATGATGTTGACGTTGACGTCTTTGCCACAGGCGGTTCTGATGTCATTCTTGATGGCTTCAATGCCTGCGCCGCCTTTGCCGATTAAAAGGCCCGGGCGTGCAGTAAAGATGCTCACCGTGATCTTGCCTGCTGCGCGGTCGATCTCGATGCGCGAAATGCTGGCATGGTAATACTTCTGTTTGACAAACTCGCGGATCTTATGATCCTCTACGAGGAAATCGGCGAAGTCCTTCTTGGAGGCATACCAACGGGTGTTCCAATCTTTGATAACGCCAACGCGGAAGCCGTTCGGATTTACTTTCTGACCCATTACTCTTTTTCCTCCTTACTTCGCCTGATCCAGCACGATAGTGATGTGGCTCGTACGCTTACGGATGCTTGAAGCGCGTCCATGCGCTCTCGGGCGGTACCGTTTCAGCGTCGGCCCCTGGTTTGCATAGATCTCGGCGACGTAGAGCTCTTCGCGGTTCATGTCAAGGTTGTTTTCCGCGTTTGCAATAACGCTCTTGAGGAGCTTTGCCACCGGTTCAGTCGCCGATTTCGGCGTGTACTGCAGGATGGCTTCGGCTTCCTTAACGCTCTTGCCGCGGATCAGGTCGATAACGGCCTTGACCTTGCGCGAAGAGATCCGGATGTATTTAGCGGTCGCGTGCGGGCGCTTGTCTGCGCTTTCATGACGCTTGGCCGACTTTTCTCTCACTCTGGTTGCCATATTGCTTCGTTCCTCCCTTACCTAGCCGACGAGGACTTCTCGGAGCCCTTGTGTCCTCTGAACGTGCGCGTTGGCGCAAATTCGCCCAGCTTATGGCCGACCATTTCCTCCGTGATGTACACGGGCACATGCTTCCTTCCGTCGTGGACCGCGATGGTATGTCCAACCATCTCAGGGAAGATGGTAGAGGCGCGAGACCATGTCTTGACGACGGTCTTTTTGCCGCTGGTGTTCATCGCCTGAATACGCCCTAAGAGGCGTTCGCTGATAAACGGGCCTTTTTTAACCGATCTGCTCATTGCTTATCTCCTTCCTCTTCCCATTAATTGCCGCGCGCACGGCGCACGATGTACTTGCTGGTCGGGTTCTTCTTCTTACGCGTCTTGTACCCGAGCGCGGGTTTGCCCCAGGGAGTGACCGGGCCGGGACGTCCAACGGGGCTTTTGCCCTCGCCGCCGCCGTGCGGGTGGTCGCAGGGGTTCATGACGCTGCCTCGGACTGTCGGGCGGACGCCCATGTGGCGTTTGCGGCCTGCTTTGCCGAGTTGGATGTTGCTGTGGTCGATATTGCCGACCTGACCGATGGTCGCTTTCGCGTTGATCGGGATCAGTCGAACTTCGCCGCTGGGCAGGCGGACCTGCGCATAGGCGCCTTCTTTTGCCATCAGCTGCGCGGCGTTGCCGGCGGAGCGGACGAGCTGTGCGCCCTTTCCGGGTTTGAGTTCGATGCAATGAATCATCGTGCCGACCGGAATGTTGGTAATCTGAAGCGCGTTGCCGACCTTGATGTCGGCGCCTTCGCCGGAGACGACCGTTTCGCCGACCGTCAGGCCGAGCGGAGCGATGATGTAGCGCTTTTCGCCGTCTGCATAGTGCAGAAGTGCGATATTCGCCGAACGGTTCGGGTCATACTCGATCGAGAAAACCTTCGCCGGGACGCCGTCCTTGTTGCGCTTGAAGTCAATGATGCGGTACTTCTGGCGCGCGCCGCCGCCCTGATGACGGACGGTGATCTTGCCGCTGTTGTTGCGGCCGGCGTTCTTTTTCTTATCTTCTACGAGAGAACGCTCAGGCTTTTTCTTCGTGATTTCCTCAAACGAGGAAACCGTCATAAAGCGTTGACCCGGCGTTGTCGGGTTGATCTTGCGGATTCCCATGGTTCGTCCTCCTTACTGTGAGATGCTGTCGAAGAACTCAATACCCTTGGAGTCTTCTTTCAGCTTCACATAGGCCTTTTTGCTCGACGATGTGCGACCGACGGATGCGCCCTGACGGCGAACTTTGCCGTCGGAGTTAATCGTGTGTACGCTCGCCACCTCAACGTCGAAAATTTCTTCAACCGCCTTCTTGATTTCGATCTTGTTGGCGTGTTTGTCTACTTCAAACGTGTAGGTCCGCTCGGAAAACTGATCGTAACTCTTTTCGGTCAGCACCGGCTTTTTGATGATGTCATAGGGGCTTTTCATCAGGCGTACACCTCCTCGATCTTCTTTGCCGACGCCTCGGTGAGGATCAGCTTGTCATACTTGAGAATCTCGTACGCACTCAGGGTGCCGACCAACGTGGTCTTGACGCCCGGAATGTTGCGCGCGGCGCGTTCTACGTCCGCGTTGGATTCCGGCAGAACGATCAGCGCTTTGTCAGCCTTGACGGCTTCGAGGACCTTGACCATTTCCTTGGTCTTCGGCGCTGAAATGCTCAGCTCATTAAACAGGATCAGTTCGCCATCGGCAACCTTGCCGGAGAGGGCGGACTTCATCGCAACGCGCTTCACTTTCTTGTTGACGCGAATGCTGTAGTCGCGGGGCTTCGGTGCGAACACCACGCCGCCGTGACGCCACTGCGGTGAGCGGGTTGAACCCTGACGGGCACGACCGGTACCCTTTTGGCGCCAAGGCTTGATGCCGCCGCCGCGAACTTCTGCACGGGTCAGTGCGCTCTGCGTGCCCTGACGGCAGTTTGCAAGGTGCGCCCTTACGACCTCGTGGAGAACAAACTTGTTGACCGGCTGTCCAAAAGTGTTTTCGGAGAGCTCGTATTCGCCGACCTGCTTGCCGGTAATATCGACTATTGCTACTTTAGGCATACTCTTGCTCCTCCTTACTTCACAGTGCTCGTGAGAGCGACAAGGCCGCCCTTGGGGCCGGGAACCGCGCCCTTGACGAGCAAGAGGTTCCGTTCCACGTCCACACGCACGATCTCAAGATTCTGCACGGTGACGTTCTCGCTGCCCATGTGACCGGGCAGGTTCTTTGACTTGAATACGCGGGACGGGCTGGAGCATGCGCTCAGCGAGCCAACGCCGCGATGGTAATGCGAACCGTGCGTCATTTTGCTACGGTGCTGGTTGTGACGCTTGATAACGCCCTGGAAGCCTTTACCTTTGCTCTTTGCGCGGACGTCGACTTTGTCGCCCTCGGCAAAGGTGTCGGCCTTGATGACCTGACCCACTTCATAGGAAGCAGTGTCGTCGAGCTTGAACTCTCTCATATAACGGAGGGGTTTCACGCCCGCCTTGGCACAGTGTCCCGTCTTCGGCTTGTTGGAGAGCTTTTCGCGCAGCTCGCCGTATCCAACCTGAACGGCGTCGTATCCGTCGGTCCCGACGGTTTTCTTCTGGACTACGGGGCAGGGACCGGCTTCAATGACTGTCACTGGGATCATGGTACCGTCAGTGCGGAACATCTGCGTCATACCGATCTTTTTGCCCAAAATGGCTTTCTTCATGGTTTACCTCCGCTGGTTACAGTTTGATCTCGATGTCAACGCCCGCGGGCAGATCGAGCTTCATCAACGCGTCGACAGTTTTGGACGACGGCTGCAAGATGTCGATCAGACGCTTGTGGGTGCGCATCTCGAATTGTTCACGCGAATCTTTGTACTTGTGCGTCGCACGCAGAATGGTAACGATTTCCGTTTCTGTGGGCAGGGGGATCGGGCCACTGACCTGCGCGCCGGTTCTCTTGGCGGTTTCAACGATCTTCTCCGCGCTCTGATCAATCAGAGAGCTTTCGTACGCCTTGAGTTTAATTCGAATTCTGTTTGCCATATTATTACTGTCCTCCTTTTAATCTTGGGCAATACACAAAGCCGTGTGTTTCCTTCTTCATAAGGCATGCGCAGCCTCTCGGCTGTGCCATGTTCGTTCGGGACTGCACGATTACGCTTTGCTTTCTCACCCTCACCCGTAGCTAACGAGTGTTGGGGTCTGAGCGGAAATTACCCGGATGGCAGTACCGGCAACCTCCCGTTCATCCCTGCGCACACAAAAGCTTTCGCCATTGCGACGCGAACGTTTAGATTTTACACGATGGAATACACAATTGCAAGAGTATTTTTCAGAAAACCAGCTGTTTTTTCAGCTTTTTTCTGTTTTTCGGCAAAAAAGCGTGAAAAAGCTGATATTTACGCGATTTTAAGCGGCTTTGCGGCTGATTGCATACCGAAAACGACTCTTCGAATAAGAAACCACAACTTGATTATTGTAACACAAATGAAATAAACGTGCCGCAGTTTTTTTGCTGCGGCACACTTCTCATCTTGCAAATGCTTTTCTGCTTATCTACATATATATAGGTAACGTCTTCACTTTTCCCGCGTTGTGTAGAACAACATCAGCGTATGTAGCACGCAAATGATTGCCGCGCCAACGTCCGCAACGACCGCAACCCACATCCCGGCAAGCCCAAGCGCACCTAGAATCAGCGCAATGGTTTTTATGCCAAGGGCGATGCCGATGTTCTGCTTTGCCGTGCGCACGGTCTTCTTTGCGGTGCGCATCGCATATGGCAAACGTGTCAGGTCGTTTGTAAGCAACAATGCGTCCGCCGCTTCCGCTGCCATGTCCGTGCCGTTACCGATCGCGATGCCGATATCCGCGCCCGCCAACACAGGCGCGTCGTTGATGCCGTCGCCGACAAACAGCGTCCGACCGACGCGGGAGCGTATCTCCCGCATACGCGTGAGTTTGTCTTCCGGCTGCAGCGAAGCAAACACACCCTTCACGCCAAGCTCTCCTCCGACCGTCTCCGCCGGTTCTCTGGCGTCTCCTGTCAGGATTGCAGTATAGCCGACAAGTGCATTGAGTTCACCAACTGCTGCTTTTGCGCTTGTGCGAACACGATCGCCTACATAGATTGCACCGGCATAGCGTCCATCGATTGCAATCAATACGCTCGCACCGGAATTCGTCTGTGTTCCTTCCAGCTTCATCAGCGCACGATTCCCTACCGCAATGCGACGGCCGTCTATATGCGCAACAACGCCTTTGCCTGCAAATTCTTGTACACTCTGCGCAACATAGCCGCGCGTATCCGCCCGTGCAATGGCCGCCGCAACAGGATGCAGGCTGTTTTGTTCCGCTGCCGCCGCCAGCGCCAGCAGCTCGTCGGTCGACAGCTCTTCGCTTTCAACGTGCTGTACGTTAAATTCGCCTTCAGTCAGTGTGCCCGTTTTGTCCAGCACGACCGCCTTTGTTTTCGGTAGTTGCTCCAATGCATCCGCACCCTTAAACAGAACGCCATGCTTCGACGTTATCGCCAGACCCGCAAAAAACGTCAACGGAATACTCAGCACCAGCGCGCACGGGCACGATATCACCAGAAAGATCAATGCTCTGCCGATCCACTCGCTCCAGCTGCCAAGTCCGAACAGCGGCGGCAGCACCGCAAGCAGCAAAGCCGCGCCGATGACAGCAGGTGTGTAAGCGCGGGAAAAGCGGGTGATAAAGCGCTCGATTGCGGGTTTGTGTGTGGTTGCGTCTTCAACCGCGCGCAGCAAACGACTTGTTGAAGATTCGGAAGCAATGCTCGTTACCCGAATCGTTAGTGGCCCGTTTGTATTGACCGCGCCTGCCTGTATCGCGCTGTCGGCTTTCGCCAGCTGCGGTTTGGGTTCTCCGTTGAGCATGGAGACGTCCAGCAGACTCTCCCCCGCGACCACCGTTCCGTCCAGCGGCACACGTTCGCCGGGCTTGACCAGAATGATCTCACCAACGGCAATCTCTTCCGGTTTTACAACGCTTTGTTTCCCATTGTCCGAAATGCGGCGCGCCGTATCCGGGTGAAGTTCTACCGCATCCGTAATCCGCTTGCGGCTGCTGCGCACCGCCGCTTCCTGCAAGCCTTCGCCAACGCCATAAAAAATCATGACCGCCGCCGCCTCGGCATAGTCACCCAGCACGATTGCGCCAATGGTCGCAACAGCCATCAGTACGTTTTCGTCAAAAAAGCGTCCCTTTGCAAAGCCAGTCGCTGCCCGGATCAGTACTTCATACCCTGCAAGCAGATATGCCGCCAACCGCACGACCATCTGCAGCGTGCCGGATAAGAAGATGCTGCCGATCAAAAGCGCGGCTGCAATTGCGACCGGTATAAACTCTTTCCACTCGAACGACTCATGTTCATGCGAATGCGATTGCGCACAGGAGCATCCTTCGCCGCAACCAACCTGACAGCTTTCGCCTTCCGCAATCCCGCAGCTGCAATGTTTCTCATCCAAACCGCAATAGCGGCATTTTCCGTTGATAAACCGTTTCAAATCCTTCATGCTCCCCTATCCTCATTTCCGACGGTGATTGCAAGCAGTCGCCGGATCGTCTCCCCCGTTTCATTATTATTAAGCGAATAAAGCGCGCGTTGACCATGCTTGCGGAAACTCACAACATCACACTGGCGCAGGACGCGCAGATGATGCGATATCGCCGGTTGACTCATATGCAGAATGTCCGCCATTTCGCAAACACACATCTCGGATGCGGACAGCATCGAAAGTAGACGCAAGCGTGTTGAGTCGGACAGATAGGAAAACAAAGCCGCGGCGTCTGCGGCTGCGTCTTCACCGGGCAGATATGTCAAAAGCTTCTGCTCGTGTAGTTTATCAATATGGTCTTCACCGCAAAGCGGATATCGTGCCGCATTGTCCATAAATGCTCCTTTATATAAGTGATTGCTTATATATTAGCATTTTACTAGTGTTTGTCAAGCGCAAATTTCAATCTTTCACTCATAGTTGCCAAAATCTCTTCTGCGAAACCTTGCCGCAAACTGCTCCGCTAAAAAAGCAGGCTTCTGTACAGAGAAGCCTGCTCGGACTCTTTTATTCTTTCTAGAATTACACATCCTTCGCCCAACCCTGATCGACTCACCAGTATTGGGTTTCGAAAAGCAACAAAGGTTCTCCGAAAGTCGGAGAACCTTTGTTTCAATCGTTATATTCTGCTTTTTACTTCAATGAAGCCGGAATAAATTCCTTTGCATCGAGGATGTGATTGCGCAACAACACGCCGGCTTTTTCAAAATCGCCTTCGCGGCAGGCTTGCGCAATCGCTTCGTGCTGATCAATCGAGACATCTCTCGACTGCGTCGTGCCGTAAAAACTGGCGCGCAGATAGCGGTCGATATTCGCATGCACAAGCTCAAGCAAGAGGTTTGCCATGGAATTCTCGGCGCGCGAAGTTAATATGTCGTGGAACCTATAGTTGAGCTCCTCAGAGCGCACAATATCCTCATCGTTGGTTTCACGCTGCTCTTTTACAATCGTTTCGAGCTTGTCAAAATCGTCCTGCGTCAAAAGCGGCGCGCTGTTTTTCAGCATCATGACCGAGAGCGTTGCACGCACTTCCATCATGTCCAGCAATTCATCGCGCGTAAGCTGCGTGACCGATGCACCGCGGTTGGGATGAATACGCACCAGACCCTGGGCTTCCAGCCTGCGGAGCGCTTCTCTTACGGGAATGTGACTAACGTTGAGTGCTGCGGAAATTTCATCTTGTTTAAGCTGCATGCCACCGGGAAGCTGCCCGCTGATGATACCTTCGCGCAGTACGTGAAAAATCCACTCCTGCGTGGCGCCAACACGCGGCCCCGCCTGCTCGGCTATGGCTTTGTAATCCATACTTCACCTCATAATAAAGACTTGCATCCATAACGGTGATGTGTCCGTTCGCAAGTATTATATATGAATCCTGCACCGTTTGACAACCCCCGCATGCAAAGGAGGATTGAAGATTTGAGGTGCAACAAAACAAGCCCACGCGGTTTTCATGGAAAACAGATTGTTCACTCGTTTTACAGGTGGTTTTTCAAGTTTTTATGCGTTTCACCGATCCTTGATCTGAGCAAAGGTATGTTTGATAAGCAGTCGGGTGCTTCTTATCTCCCGTACTTCGCACGTTCGAGCCGGATCAGGGCCAAAACTCCCTCACGAATCTCAGCAGGCAGGCGATCCGCCAACGCAACGTCGTTGCGATAGGATTGCATTCCTTCGGTGTCTAGCAAATAGCTGGGTTCTTCCGTCAGTCCGAGAATGCTGTCCGTCGACGTGCCGTAGTGGGTGGCAATCGCAACAAGAGATGCGATGTCCGGCATGCAACGATTCGATTCCCAAGCGGCGACCGACTGTTGAACGACGCCTACCGCCGCTCCCAACTGTTGCTGAGTCTCCCCGTGAGATTTTCTGAGTCTTTTGATGCTTGCTCCAATATCCATGTTTCTTCTCCTCCGAACATATCACAACAGTTTACGCGCGCATTTCAACTGTGAACGCAACTGTAGCGGGCAAGTGTCAACCGGGCTAAAAAGCCTGAGATCATGCGTAAAGCACACTCATTGGTGAACTGCACGCCTTATTGTACACTACTTGTGGACGGAAAGAAAGAGCCAGAGACGCAAAATTACAACTTTTTTCGATAATTTCTGCAGAAATTCACAATGTCACGCATTTCTGAAATTTCGTGCATTCTCCCGGGATTTGACGTTTACAGGCGATTATTATCATTTATCGCACTTGTTTCCAACGTGTGACATGTGTTTTACGGCATTCGTTCAGGGTCGAGGCGCCGCATCGCTTTGCGTGCGCTTCCTGTTATTCGGGCAAAACGACGGCAGCCCGTGACACCATCATTATGCGCCCGTCGCCCAATTTAACAATTTAGCGTGCGCATACTTGCTGTTCCTGTCGTGCTCGGCGCCATGGACAAAAGCAATGTCGGTTCCCGCCGCAGCAGACGTGTCCATCGCCCCCGTGACCGATCCATTGCGCGGTTGGAGCCATACGACGTTTTCGTTGTCGTAACGAACGGTTCGAAAGCAGTATAAAATCAAGCCTACCCCATACGCAGTCGGTATGTTTAACATCCTTACGATCCTCATTATCAGCGACGGCTTCTTCTTCAGGTCACCGCTTGTATTTTACGTAATTTTTAATATCGTTTTGCATAAAATGTGTTATACTTGCAATAAAGGTTTACGCCGTATCTCGATTGCGGTATAAAAACCAGCTTCTTTCGTAGCAATACTCTATGATTATTAACCATTGCATTCGTTGCTTTTGTATTTTCGCATACGCTTTTTTTGCGGCAAATATACAAGTTCGTTTTGCTTTTTATGCACAACCGGTCGCTTTGTCAGTTGCTAAAATACTTCTTTGCGTGCGGCCCACAGGATCAAGTCTAGTTGTGAACGGGAGGTTGTTTCGCCATGGGCATCAAATTAACGATTGTCGGTGCTGGCAGCACATATTGCCCGGAATTGATGCAGGGCCTCATCAATCGAAAAGAGTTGCTTTCGGTCGACGAACTGCGTTTGACCGATATTGATGAATCACGGCTGAATATCGTCGGTGATTTTTGCGAACGTGTCCTCCTGGAAAACGGCATGGAGCCGCGCATCCTGCGCAGCACGGATTTGGAGCGCGCAGTAGACGGCACAGACTATGTTGTCACCCAGATTCGCGCAGGAAAACTTGAAGCACGCATACGTGACGAGAAGATACCGCTCACATTTGGTCTTGTCGGGCAGGAAACGACCGGCATCGGCGGCTTTACAAACGCGCTGCGCACCATTCCGCAAATCGCGTGTATTGCAGAAACCGTTGAAAAATACGCCCCGGACGCCTGGCTTGTCAACTTCACAAATCCATCCGGAATCATTACGGAATACCTGCTTAACCATACACACGTCAAAGCTGTCGGCCTTTGCAACCTGCCCATTGGCGCGCAGGAACGTATTGCAAAATTGCTGAACGTCCCGATGAACAGCATCCGGCTCGAAACCGTTTCGCTCAACCATTGCGGAGCGATCACAGGCGTTTATATGGACGGACGCGACGTTTTACCGAAGCTCCTCGCGCCGGAATCGCTGGACGCCGCCGAAACAAAAGACGAATGGGTGCGACTCTATCGGCCGATCATCGAGCTGCTCGGCGCTATTCCCAACGACTATCTGCAATATTATTTTTATCGCGACCGCAAACTTCAGGAATTCCTCGCCGCCGAGCAGACGCGCGGAGAAGCCTGCATCGATATCGAAACACGGCTGCTTTCCTATTATGCCGACTTGCGCAACATCACCACGCCGGACATATTAGCTGAGCGCGGCGGACATCTTTATTCCGAGGCGGCAATCGCGCTGATCGCATCCCTAAGCGGCGCAGCGCCGGGATATCACGTTGTCGATGTGCAGAATCAGGGAACGCTGGACTTTCTGGACGAAAGTAGTGTCATTGAAACCGGCTGCTTTGTCGATCACGGAACGATCAAGCGTGAAACGGTACGGACAAAGCCGAACGCGGTTCTCAAAACGCTTGTTTCCAGCGTAAAAGCCTATGAAAAGCTGGCCGTCGAAGCGGCGCTCTCCGGTGATCGCGCTATCACTTTGCAAGCGCTCGCCTGCAACCCAATCACTGCCGACCTTGACAAGGCCGCGCCGTGCCTTGCCGAAATGCTGCATCAAAACCGCCCCCTGCTTTCACGCTTTTTCCCTGCCGATCAGTAAGAATTTCCCACAACCATACAGCCAGACTACTCCGCTAAGCCGCCATGCTTTCGGGAAGAAATAGAGGAACGCGCACCGTATGGAACAGAAAACCTGCTACCTTGCAGTAGACGGAGGAAACTCCAAGACCGAATATCGTTTGCTGGATGCATCCGGCGCGGTCATCGCCGCGCATCGGGCGGGCGGTACCAATCACGAGACTATGTCCGGTGGGTTCGATGAAGCCGCGGCCATCTTGCTTGAGAACTGCAACAAAATGCTCAGCGCGCACGGCTATGCGCTGGACAACGTTGCCGACGCCGTACTCGGACTTGCGGGAGCCGATCACGACGCGCAGAGCGTTGCACTCGCTGGGCGACTCCAGGCGCGAGGTTTAAAATGCTGCCTTGTCTGCAACGATGGGTATCTCGGCGTTATGGCCGGGATCGAAAACGGTATCGGCGTCTGTTACTCCGCTGGCAGCGGCATAACCTGTGCGGGAATGAATCTAATTGGGAGGCGTATCCAGTTTGGCGGAATCGGGTTGCTTTCCGGGGACGTCGGCGGCGGCTACGACATCGCCGCTTTCGTGTATCGTTCCATCTATCGGCAATTGTTTTTCAACAAAAAGCGAACCGCGCTAAAAGACGGATATTTTACACTTTTTGATTTGCACTCTCCTCAGGATTTTCTTACATCCGCAGCGCGCATCCAAAATGAAGAAGCAGCGCGTTTATTGATTGGGCTATTCTTTACCGCCGTTGAAACCGGCGACGAAATCGCCTCCCGCTATGCGGCAAAGGCAGCGTCGCATGCGGCGGACTGCATCATCGCCGTGGCAAGTGGTCTGTCGTTGGAATCTCCGGTCAGCGTCGCATTGTCGGGGTCTATCATGACGGCGGTTGCGTCGCCGACCTATAGAAGGATGATCGATTACGAGCTGATGCGCCGACGCGGCGATACGTTTCAAACACACATCAACGATAAAGAGCCGGTTGAAGGCGCAGTGCGCTGGGTACGCATACGAAACCATCTGGAAAGTCCGCTATTTTAAGGTAAAAACAAAGCCGCCCGAAGGCGGCTTTTGTGCGCGAAATTTCCGTGCGATAATCGTCGTCCCATAAGTCATAATCACTTCTCCTAGGGCACTTTAAGTTTCCGCTTTTTCACCGAAAACACATAGTGCGGCATGTCTATGTTGTAATAATGCTTGATAAAACGTCCACGCACCAGCATGCCGTTTCGGATAGCAACATTCATGGAGGCAAAGTTCGTGTCCCGTATTATAGAGCACACTTCTTTTGCACCAAGCTTGTCAAACGCATACGCTTTGCATCCTTGCGCCGCCTCCGCAGCATAGCCTTGATGCCAAAATTTCTTTTTAAACAAATAACCGATTTCAAGGACAGACGTGCCGTTCCAATCCTGCTGCGTCAACCCGCATTGTCCGATCATCTCACCCGTCTCCTTTAGGATCACCGCCCAAAGGCCATAACCGTCCGTTTGGTATCGTTCCTGCTGTCTGTCCAGCCAGGTTTGTACCTCGGCGTCTTCAAACGCATGCGCATATGCATACATGACGTCCGGGTCCTGTAAAATCTCCGCGAGATCATCATAATCGTCCTGCTCCATCCTGCGCAAAAGCAGCCGCTGCGTTTCTAGAATCATAAAACCCCTTCACCATCCGATCATTAGCAAATTTGATTATACCGAAGATACTCACGAATAGCAAAATACGGCGCAAGGCATCTTGACCCTGCGCCGTGCATGTTTTGCATATTACTTTTATCGATCCGCCTCAACGTCTGTTTATTTAGGCTGTTCCTCCCATGGTTGCTGTAAAAGCGAAATTTCCGCCTGCTCGATACCATAATTTTTCATCTTCTGCACGTCTATATGCAAGCCGCCGACATCCACGGCAAACTTCGTTCCGTCTTTGGGTATCTCTTTTATAACGCTGAATACAAGCCCATTGAGCGTATCGAAATCGCCTCTTGGCAGCTTATGTCCAGTCGCCTTGGAAACGGCCTCCACCGGCACAGACCCGTGCATACGCCAAACGCCGTCCGAAATTATTGTCAGCATTGGTTCTCCGTCGTCGGCTTCTTCGTCGATATCACCAACGATCACCTCAATGAGATCATTCATGGTCACGATGCCGCACATGCCGCCATATTCGTCCAGCACCACCGCAAAGTGGTTTTTGCTATGTTTCATGTCAAAGAACAAGTCGTCCGCCTTGATTGTTTCGGGCACAAAACGCGCAGCTTGCACCGCCTGCGCCAATACATTCTCGCGCGAGTGATCATCCAAACGGAAATACGTTTTAACATCCAGAATGCCGACTACGTCATCTGAGCTGTCGCCACAGATGGGATAAAATGAATGGCGGGTATCATGTATGGTCTTCGCCCAGTCCGTGTCGCTCTCGTCAAGCCAAAGGATATCCACTCGCGTTCGATGCGTGAGTATTTCCTCGGCTGAAACGTTGTCAAACTCGAACACATTGTGGATCATTTCTCTTTCGCTGGTTTCTATTTTCCCTTTCTCAGAACCAACGTCGACCATCATGCGGATCTCCTCTTCGGTGACTTGGTTGTCGTCCGCAGTGGGATCAATTCCCATCAGGCGCAGGATGCCGTTGGTCGAAATGGTAAGCAACCAAACCAGCGGCGCAAATATCTTTGCCACTCCACTGATCATCCCCGCCATACCAAGAGAAATCTTCTCCGCGTTTTTCATGGCGACACGCTTGGGCACCAGTTCGCCGAAGACAAGTGTAATAAACGTGAGTATAAGTGTAATGAGCACGACCGAGATCGTGTTAATCGTCTGCACTGAAATCGTTGTCAGGCTTTGCGAGAGAGCCTCGGTAATACGCTTTGCGAAATTATTCGCCGCAAAGGCACTGCCCATAAATCCGGACAACGTTATAGCGACCTGTATCGTCGCAAGGAAGCGTGCCGGCTTACTCGTCAGCCGCGCTAGCTTCACTGCGCGTTTGTCTCCTCTGGAGACGAGTTTTGCCAATTTTGCATCGCTGATCGTAAGCGTGGCAATCTCTGCGCACGCAAATATCGCGTTGAGCGATATCAAAATCGCCTGTAAAATCAATTGCCATATTAACGGGTCGTTTTTCATTTAGATGCTCCATCCAGATTGAAATCCACTTATATTTTAGTTGCGGTACATCCGTAAAAGCGGTGCGCTTTCTCTGCTTATTTCTATTGGACCATTGCGGACAAAAATAGAAAAAGCACAACCTGTACCCTCGATTTATCAGAGGCAAATTATGCTCTTGAAAAATTTACTTGTTTGGCTTTGCGCATGGCCACCGGTACTGTTGCTTTCCGCGGTATTCCTAATAAACCTTTACAGATTCATAAGAAAGTATACCGATACGCACAAAAATTGTCAATTTTTCAACGCGCTCATGGTCGTTCTCGGTTGATTCCTGCCTATAAAAACACGGCACAAAGCATTCGTTTGCCTTGCGCCATGTTTTTATTTGTTTCTCTTTTGAACAATCAGTCTTTGATCTCCCGGATCACGTCGATGACACTGCCGTCGCGATAGGTCGAAAGACCAACAATCCTGTTTCCAAACGGCAGTGGCTCCGGTTTGCCGGTAATACGCTCCGCACGTCGCGCCAGTTCCTCAATCGGCACAAGGTGGAAGTGCGCGCGGGAAAGCCGCTCCGCCACCTCCGGCCTGCGAGGATTGACTGCGACACCTTGATCGGTGACCAGCACGTCCACGGTCGTACCCGGGGTCACAATGGTGTTGACCCGTCTGCGCACGCTCGGCATGCGACCACGCATGAGCGGACATACCACAATGGAAAGCGCAGCGCCTGCCGCCGTGTCCGGATGCCCGCCGATCGCACCGCGAATCACGCCGTCCGAACCTGTCAGCACGTTGACGTTAAAATCCGTATCCACCTCCAGCGCCGACAACACAACCACGTCCAACTGGTTGACCGCCGCGCCGCGCCGGTACGGGTTCGCGTAATAGTTCGCGTCGATCTGCTGGTGAAACCGGTTGTTTTTCAACGACTGTGCCGCGTCGAGGTCGAAAGACTGCACATCCAGCAGCCGCCGGATCAGCCCTTCTTCGTGCAGTTTCACCATCGCGCCAGTAATTCCGCCAAGCGCAAAGCTCGCCTTCACATCCTGCTCAATCATCGCTTCGCGTAAAAACCGCGTTACCGCCAGCGATGCGCCGCCTGAACCGGTTTGCAGCGAGAAACCGTCATAGAAAAACCCGGAATGGACGATGATGTTTGCTGTCGTCTCCGCAATCATCAAATCATGCGGGTTTTTCGTAAAGCGCGTCGCCCCGGTCATAATCTTTGCCGCATCGCCGACTTCATTTACGCGAACGACGTAATCTACGACCCGCTGCGAAATGCCAAACGGCACGTTCGGATAGCTTACAATGTTGTCGGTCAGGACGATCACGTTGTCGGCATACTGCGCGTCTACGCGGGCATAACCGAGTGAACCGCACATGGATTTGCCTTCGCTTTCGCGCGAGTATCCGTTTGCGTTGCCAAACGGATCACAACTCGACGCACCGAGGAACGCCACGTCGATATGGATTTCGTCCTCGGCAATCGCCGCCGCACGCCCGCCGTGCGAACGGAACACCATCGGATCGTCCATCAATCCGTGCGAAATCGCCTCCGCAAGCTCCCCGCGGCAGCCGGACGTCTCAATGTGCGTTACGACGCCATTTTTTATGTGTTCGATCAGTGGCGCATGCACCACCGCCAGGCTGGACGCTGCAAGTTTAAGGTCTCTAAATCCCATTCTTGCCAACGTATCAATTACCATGTTTACAATCTGGTCGCCGTTGCGGAAATGATGATGAAAGGAAATCGTCATGCCGTCTCTCAAACCGACAAGTTCAATCGCCTTTTCAAGACTCTCCACGATCTTATTTTCGTTGGCCATGCGCTCTTTTAGCGGCGCAGTCTCCTTGTCGTACAGCCGCGGGTTTTCACCCGGCACATACGGTTTTTTGCCGAGTGCGGTCAGCTGCTCGCTGTAATCAGATGCAAATTTCATAGCTCTTCCCCCTCAAACACAACGCGCGAAGCTTTCGCCAGTTCGATGCAACGCTCCGCACGGAGTACGACCGGTCTGTCGACCATCTTGCCGTTGAGCGAAACGACACCGCTTCCTCTTTTTTCCGCTTCCTTGCTTGCGCCAAGGATACGCAGCGCTTTTTGAATTTCTGTTTTCGTCGGCGTAAACACACGGTGCACCGGTTTGATCTGGCGCGGGTTGATCACGGACTTGCCGTCGAAACCAAGTTGTTTGATCGCCTGCGTTTCACAAACGAGCTGCTCTTCGTCGTTCACATCTGAAAACACCGTGTCCAGCGCGTCAACGCCGGCGGCGCGCGCCGCAACGACGATTGTCGAACGCGCATAAAACAATTCACTGCCTTCGCGTGAACGGTTCGTCTTCATATTTGCACAGTAGTCTTCCGCGCCAAGCGCAATGCCGATGAGCCGTTTGCTCGCGGTGGCGATTGCATAGGCGTTGATCACGCCCAACGCGCCTTCGATTGCGGCCATCATGCGCGTCTGCCCAATCGGTACACCGAGTTTCTTTTCGGCACGCTCAATCTCGTATTCCGTATCGCAGATATCCTGCGCCGTCTCCGTCTTCGGCAGACGAATGACTTCCGCACCCGCTGCGACCATCGCCTCAATATCCGCTTTGCCGTAGGGTGTGTTCAGCGGGTTCACGCGGACGACCTTTTCGCACTCGCCGTAGTGAATCGTCTTCAACGCGTGATAAACCAGAAGGCGCGCCGCGTCTTTTTCACGCATTGCGACCGAGTCCTCAAGATCAAACATCAGCGCATCGCTGCCATAGATATGGGCGTCACTCATCATGCCAGGGTTATTGCCCGGCACAAACAGCATGCTTCGTCTCAGCCTGCTCATGCTTCCCGCCTCCATTCAAACACGTCCGAACCGGTTGCACGCTGACATGCCGCAACCACACGAGCGCGGATTGTGCAATCCAGAGCACCCTTATCCACTGCGTTTACAGTTGCGTATTCCAGTCCGTATTCGTCCACGGCGCCGCGGATCGTCTTTACGATTTGCTTGCCGAATTCATTTGCAACGGAGCTTTTTAATATAACTTCCACTTCCTGCTTTTCGCTTGGTTCGATTTCAATCAGTATGTCGCCGGACTCCATCGTTCCCGCGGCTGCTGAAGATTTGATTTGCATGATTTGCTTCGCCTCCGAACTGTACTTGTTTTTCCATGCATAATAATACCTTCTAGCAATGCATATTACAAGACAAAAAGTGTAAATTCCGACAAGTATATTGCCATCCAAGCATGCTTGTATCGTTGTATACACCCACACAATCCTTGGTTTTCTGCGTACTTTCATGCCACGGCCTCAATTTTTACGTTGTTTGCGTAAAATTTGCATATTTCTTCTATGTTTGGTATATTTATACTTATTTTGCATGACTGGCGCATTTCCGACACATGTGCCGCATGTTTCCCGTAGCATGTGTTATAATGCCGATATGGATATTACGCTTACGGACGTACTCGCCGCACGCGACCGGCGCTCGGCTTATCAAAAACAGTTGCTCGCGCGCTATAAAGGCGCGTGCCTCGCCGTGTTTACGGTCGTCACGCCCGGTGCCGATAAACAAACGCCGGAGAGTCTTCGCCTATTCGAAGCAGGCATACAATCGATCGTCCACATCGTGCAGCGCTACGAGTTAACACCGTTACTGTTTGAAGCCCACGAGTATCCGACCGGTAACGAAGCATACCTCGCGGTGAAAACCGACCCGTACTTTCTTAAGATGGAACTTTGCAAGTTGGAGGAATCCGCGCCGTATGGGCGACTGTGGGACATGGACGTGATTGGTCCTGACGGCGTATTGATTGAGCGTGAGCGCGTTGGATTCGAACCGCGCGGCTGCATCGTCTGCGGCAAGGCGGGACGAGCCTGTGCTTCCCGTCGTTTGCACACAATGGAAGACGTACAGGCTGCCGTCCAGGAACTGGTGGATACACTGCCCGATTGATGGAGGGAATACACATGGAAATTCGAATGATGTCTCTTTCACTGGACCGCGCCGCAATCGTCGCGTTTTATGCGCGCGAGGGTATTCGTTTGGATACGTCGATCACATACCTTGCCGGTGTTTACGAGGATGAAACGCTGCTTGCGCTTGGCGGTATCGCCGGCAATGCAATCCGCTCGCTTGCAGTGAGCGACATGTCCCGCGGTGAAGGCCTGTTGCCAATGTTGGTTACGCATCTGTATCAAAAGCTGCGTGACGAAGGCGTGCCGAACGTTTTCGTTGTTACCAAACCGAAATATGCGCCGCTGTTCTCCTCGCTTTGTTTTTACGAACGTGTGCGCACTATGGACGCGGCTCTGCTGGAAAGCCGTCGCGACGGGCTGTCCTCCTATTTAGATGCGCTGCCGAAAGCAGAAGCCGCTATCATCATGAATGCCGACCCGTTCACAAACGGGCATCTGTATCTTGTGGAAACCGCCGCAAAACATTGCGGTCGCTTGCTTGTACTCGTGCTGTCCAAGGATGCGGCGCACGTCCCCGCAGACGTCCGTTTTCGGTTGGTGCAGGAGGGCTGTTCGCACCTTCCCAACGTGTTTGTTGCACCGGGTGGTGATTATGTAATCAACAGCGCGACGTTCCCCGACTACTTTTTTAAGAACAAAACGGACGCCGCGATTGCGCACGCACGGATGGACGCGACGTTGTTTGCCCAGCAGATTGCACCCGCCTGTGGTATTCGGGTTCGCTATGTCGGTGAAGAACCGATCGACCCCATGACCGCGGCTTATAACGAAGCAATGCTGTCCATTCTGCCGGCAAACGATGTGGATGTACGCGTTATCCGACGCAAAACGAACGACGGTGAGCCGATTTCTGCTTCGCGCGTGCGTGCACTCTGGAAAAAAGGCGACTATGATGCGATTCGCCCGCTTGTGCCGCAAACAACGCTGGATTACATTATGGAAAATGAGTTAAGATCATAGTGGAAACACGCATCGAAGTCATTTGCGTGTTTTGAAATGATAAGCGATGTTCTGGAGAATTGATTATGAATTTAACGCCCGAATTAATCGGACAATATGCCTTTGAAGCATTGGAATTTGAAGCACGACTCACACCAAAACCCGGCTTGGTGGACGCGGAAAACAACGGCGCGCACGCAGACATGGACCTTACGCTGTTGCTTAAGAGCGCAGCGACGCTTCAACCATATTTTACGCGCTTCGCCGTGCAAGGCATGCAGGACGCAAATGACCCGCCATCCGGAAAACTGTCCGCCATCCGCGCGGACGGCGTCGAGGCGGAAAAGGCGATGTTCCTTGCAACAAACAGCGTGAACACGCACAAGGGCGCAATCTTTCTGCTCGGTATTCTTTGCTATGCTGCAGAGCGTCGCAGTATGCATGACGACGTGCTAAAGCCGCTGCCAATCGCCGCCGAAGCGGCGTTGATTTGCCACGGCGTATCAAAAGAACTTGAACGCGGAGCGGGCCGCGCCTACAAGCGCTATGGCGCGACCGGCGCGCGCGGCGAAGCAGAAGGCGGGTATCCGCTCGTGCTGACCGTCGCGCTCCCCGCTTACCGCGAGGCAATCGCAAAAAACGCCAGTGAATGGGATGCCTGGCTACTCTCATTGCTGCGTTTGATTGAGCATGTGGACGACGCAAACGTGCTGGCGCGCTGCGGTGAAAGCATCGCCCGCGAGCTCAGAAGCAGCGCCCGCAATATCGCAAATCGGTATCCTTCCGGCGGCCCGACAATGCTGGAATCAATCCGTGCGCTTGACGAAAAGTGCCGCATGTGGCAGGCTAGTCCTGGTGGATCGGCAGATTTGCTTGCCTGTGCGTATTTTCTTAATAAACTTGAACAGCAAGGATGAAACAGTAACGATTTATGCAGACCAAAGTGAATGAAACGTTAAACGACAAACAATCCCCGCAATATTTTACCGACAGTGCGGATGACGCCGTGTCAAAACGCGTGCAAGCGCTGCTGAAGACGCAACCGTGCGTATTGATTGCGATCGATGGGAACAGTTGCGCTGGTAAGACGACCGCGGCAGAAGCGCTCGGAACGCTCCTTCAAGCAAACGTTTTCCATATGGACGACTACTTTCTCCAGCCGCACATGCGCACGCCGGAGCGGCTTTCGCAACCCGGCGGAAACGTGGATGCCGAGCGATTCTTAGATGACATTCTCGATCCTGCGGCAAATGGTAAAGCGGCACGCATCGTAAAATATGACTGCCAGCTCGATCGTTTGATGGAGCCCGTTAAAGTTGCGCCGCGTGCGGTGAACATTATAGAGGGCGCATACAGCATGCACCCGCTGCTTGCGCAGTATTACGATATCCGAATTTTCTATCGTGTCGATTCCGCGCTTCAGATCGAGCGTATTCGTGCACGAAACGGCGAAAAAATGTTGAAAATGTTTACGGAGCGATGGATTCCGCTGGAAAATAAATACTTTAATTCACTTGATATCGAGTCGGGTTGCGATTTCATCGTCACCTCAACCCAGCGGTAGCATAATTACAAAACGCCTTGCGTATCACGCGCAAGGCGTTTTATTGTGTCTGTACTATTCTTTTTCCGATTCATTTTCGCTCGGGTTTGCCTTTGGCGTATGTTCAAACACGTCCGTAATCGACACCCCAAACGCGTCCGCAATTTTAAACGCTAGCTCAAGCGACGGCGAATACTTCCCCGCTTCAACGGCAATGATCGTTTGCCGGGAAACGCCCGTTATTTCCGCAAGCTTTTGTTGTGTCATCTCGTCTGCAAAAAAGCGGAGTGTGCGAATGTTGTTTTTAATTTCAAGTTTCTCGCCGCCTCGGGAGGTGGCGTCTCTTTTTGCCATCTTCTCAAACTCCCTTTCTGTAAAAATGCAACTGTGCAATCCCTTCGGCAATCATACCGATACTAAATCCAACGTACACGGCGTTGATCAGTACAGCCGCCGAGGCGCCAAACATTACCATCGCCAGTCCCGCGCCAAATCCAACGCCCGCGATGATAAACGCGACACGCGAAGATTTGAGCGCGATCATCTTGTCCATTTCATCTTCCGTCGTCTCCGTCTGAAAATGCTTGTCAATCGACGCTTCATCGCAATCGTCGGTCTCTTTGTGTTGCTTAACGCTATATGAAACCGCCATTAAAATGTGGAACACAATCTGAGTGATGATGTTTGCAACGATGCTGATGCCAACAAAAATCAGCATCGTACCCGCCCAGAATTTTATATCGGTTGCCATGGCCAGTCCCGACTGCACGCGACTAAAGGCATAAACGCAATAGGCCACAAGCAGCAGCGCGCTGGTAGTCATCATTACAATCGTTCTTTTCTCCTGATATGACATCTTATTTCGCTCCTTATTGTCATGTATTCTTTACACTACATAATATAAATCATTGCATACATTATGTCATGTATTTTTTACTTTTTGCACTACTTTTTTGTCATTTCAGTGTTTCTCAATAAAAAAAGCACCCAAAACGGGTGCTCACTCTTAAAATTATAATTTAGCAGCAATCGCCGCCACAGCAACAATTCAGGCACATCAGCGCCGAGCAAATATCGCAGCAAGGAGAAGTGTCAAAATTACCGTTATTCCCGCGTGAATATGCCCGCCCGGAGTTGTTGAGCGAAACGTAGGCGTTTCGGTAATCCGGATTGTTCGGGTTCATTTCATAGGCCTTGCTGATGCATTCATATGCCTTCTCATACCAACCCTGACGCAGGTAGATCACGCCGTAAAGATAATTCCACTCGGCATTATGTACAACGTTTGCTCCATCCAATATTGTCCGTGCGGCGTTAAGATTGTTTTGATTGATGTAGGAGCGTGCACGCGCAAACTCCGCCGCATTCGGCCCGCTGTATGCCGAGCCGTTCGTGCGCGAGTAATTGCCGGAATTATACGTTCCGGAATAACCGCCTGTTGAGCCGTATGCGCCGGAAGTTCCGGTCGAAGACTGCTTTTTAGTCAGCATTTCGTAGGCCTGATTGATCTCTTTAAGCTTCTCTCCGGCCAATTCTTTTAATGGGTTGTCCGTGTACTTATCCGGATGATACTTCTTTACCAGTTCCAGATAAGCTGCACGAATTTCCTCCTGCGTGGCATTTTCGCTCACACCCAGGACTTTGTAGGGGTTCATCTAATGTCTCCTTTATCCGTTGACGGCGTCTTTCCGGCATTACAGCAGCCTTCCTGCATCAGTACGCGCCGCTGGACGTTTCGTAATCCAAGCCGCATGATGTTTTCAATCAGTCCGCTTTGCGGATCGATCGAAATCAGATCATACGCTTTTTCGGCTTCCGCCAGTGTGATATTCAATAAGAATTCGGCGTCGTCCTGCTGCATGCCGGATAGCAAGAACGGATTGTATGAGCCGTCTTTTTCATCCTTTTCACGGTCGTCCCATGCGTCTATAAGATAGACCCATTTGCCGAGATTGTAAAACATCCATTCACAGGCACGCCGGTCATTTTCCGGTAGCGCCGGTGCAAAACGAATCACCGCCTGAAGAAACTGACCAAACGTATCGCTTGGTTCATCGGTGGACGAAACCTTCGACTTTTCAATTTCGTGCAGTCGCTCCATACTTTCGTTCAAAGCCTTGTCGAGCTCAGGGTTTCTACTCGCCGCTTTTTTATAAGCCGGGCGAAAAGCAGCGCGCGTCGCAATAGATGAAATTTTCTTTTCATCCAGCAAGTCGTCGTCCGCTTTATACCATGCCAATAGCACGTTGACGTCCGCAGCATAATCCTGCGCGGGCGATGACTCGGCAATCGGTCGCTTTCCGCGATAGCAACGCGGGCCACAATTGCCGCGGGAAAACGATGTTTTTCCACTTAGCGCAGAAAGAAACGCCGCAAGGAAAGCGCAGTCATAACTCAACGTCAATCGGTCAATCTGCCCGTAACGTTTTCCGATGGTCTTGCATACGCCGCAATAGTGCGCGCGGTATTCCTGCTGCTCGCGCACCTTTAATTCACATTCAAGCGGTCGTATATACCCGAACATGCATCCTCCATTCACTGCACTATTGCCTGTATTTTACCATGATACGGACGATGATACCATCCCAATTTCAGACGTTTTATGTGAACGAATGTGACAACACCGCTAAACAAACGCAAAAAGCGACCGCAAAACTAGCTGCGGTCGCCTTGCTGGTTGTCGATTTTTGTTTATTTGCCCGCCAGGTATGTGTTGATTTCGCTGATTAGCGAATCGACCTCAATCCCGTGCACGGCACATGCCTGCTCAATGGATTCGCCATGCGCCATGGCGCAGCCGAGACAATGCATGCCGGCGTTCATGAGAATATCGGCGGTGCCTTCGTCAAGCTCAATCACTTGCTGGATGAGCATATCTTTGGTTGCCTGCATTGGTATCTTCCTCCGTCATTTTCTTTATCTTCACTCGGATTAAATCCTACTGTTTCAGTAGTATATCATAATTTCCGCAAAAATCAACAATTTTCAGCTTTTTGTTTCAAAAACGTTTCCACATCGTGTACATGTCACGCGGATGCGCCCTTTTCCACGGGGAACGCGCAAGCGCTGCGTGCACTGCGGACAAATAAGATATTTATATTGCCGGATCTCACTCCAGGTTGGATTCTTTTTTGCCTTTCGCGCGCGGTGCGTCTTTGTGCGCGGAGTCTTTGCGCGTGGTGCGCCGTTTGATTTAAAAGTCTGTTTAAACCAACTGCGTACCGCCGTAACGATCGATAAAAACTTCATGTTTTCCCTGTAGCGCTTGCTTTGGTCCTTGCTGAACATGCGCACGACCAGCAGCACAAGCAGTATCGTGGCTGTGCCGTTGATGACGTAGCGAACAACGCTGCCATACTGGAAAAAGAACATGCCGATAATCGTCAGCACCAGCGCGGTAATCAAAATCGCGCGGTTAAGGTCGTCTAAATATCTTTGTTGCCGTTGAAACATGTATATTCCCTCGTTTTCGTCGCCGCTTCCCGGCGAATAATGCCTGATTGTCCTCCGTGTCAGCCGAGCATGAGCCGCGCGGTCAGCGGAGGCATCGTAATATTCAGTTCCCCGTTTTCCGTTCGGATGGTTTCACCGCTAAGCACGTCCGTCAACGTCTGCGGCAGTGCATAGGCGGTTTTGCCGTCCGGGCCTTCCCCGGCGTCGTCGATTTTCAATAAAACGCTTTGTTCGTGATCGTTGCGGTTGACAATGAGCAAAGCGGCCGTTCCGCCTTCCGGCAGATATCGCAGTGCGGCAAACACCTCTGGCGACAGCGCGCCCATACGGCATAGACCGCGTTTTAATGCTTCGGTGTCCCGCCGCGTATGCATTAGCGCGGTGAACGCCTGCATCGTCTCAGGGTTTTCGTCTCCCCATGGATACGTTTTCCGGTTGAACGGGTCCGCCATTCCCGTCATGCCGGCTTCGTCGCCATAGTACACACACGGCACGCCCGGCATCGTCATTTGAATCGCGGTCGCTAAAACCAATCGCGATAATCCTTTCTTTGCGTCCGCTTCCTTTGGTTTATAGGAGGCTTGTCGTCTTCTCGAAATGCTGTTGCGGTCCGGAGCACCGGAGAGTGCGGTTGCCGCGCGAATGATATCGTGTGACGAAAGCAAATTCAAACAGGCGTCGTAAAACGGCTTGGGATAATATTCGCGTTGCTTCTGCAGCACATGGTTCAGCGCATAAGCATCCGTTTTACCCGTTAAAAACGAAATCACGGCCTCCGTAAACGGATAGTTCATTGCGCTGTCCAGTTCGTCGCCGTTGACGTAACCGCGCCGTCCTTCCGGGCCGAATTTGTTTGAACAATCTTCCCAAACTTCACCCAGCAAAACGCCGTTCGGGTCGTCCTGTTTGACGCGTTTTCTCAAAAAGCGAATGAATTCGTCCGGCAGCTCGTCCGCAACATCCAACCGCCAGTCGGCCGCGCCATCGTTTGCCCAGTGCCGTAGTACGCCGTTGTCTCCTGTAATAAAGTCCGTATAGCTCGCTTCCAATTCGTCAACATTTGGAAGCGATGGGAACCCCCACCAGCTGTCGTAGTGGTCGTGGTCGCCATGGAATGTATACCATTTGCGATACGGCGAGTTTTCATCTTCATAAGCGCCAACATCGTCATATCGCGAAAACTTATCAAAGTAGCGGCTGTCCGCGCCGGTGTGCGAAAATACACCGTCCAGCATGACACGCATGCCCATCTCTCCGGCTTCCGCACAGAGCGCGCGGAATTCGTCCTCGTTGCCGAAAATCGGATCGATGCGATTATAGTCCGCCGTGTCGTAGCGGTGGTTACTCGCCGACTCAAAGACCGGGTTGAGATAGATTGTCGTTACACCGAGTTCCTTGAGATACGGAAGTTTTTCGCGAATCCCGTTGATGTCCCCGCCGAAAAAATCGTCCGGGTCATATTCTTCCTGTCCGGGTGAAGGCGCGTAACAGACCTCTTCCGACCAACGATCGTGGATGCGGATAAACCGTCCTTTTTCAATGTGATACTGTGCACGGGCATAAAAGTCTTCCCAGCTGCTACGCCTGAATCGATCCGGAAAAATCTGATAAACGATTCCTTCGCGCCACTGTGCGGGTGTTGAAAACGCGCCGTCGTAAACAGTGATTTGATATGCGCGCGGCTCATGCGAATGGAGCTCACCTTCGCCGCTTTCCGCGCCGTAATAGTGCGTCTGCCCGTCCTGGGTTTTAATCACAAAATAATACCACACAAGTCCGGCATGATCCGGCATCGTTGCCGTCGTTTGCGCGCGTCCATTTTGAACGGGCATATCAAGAAAGTTCTCTTTGCCGTCCTGTGTGTAAAGTCTGAGTTTTACGTCTGCGTTTGCTTCCCCGCAGTCCGCTTCGATGCGAATCTGTGTTCCGCACGGAACCGCACCCTGCGGCTTGCGGTAAGAGAGGTAACGCGAATGATGTCTGAATGCAATCATAAGCCTATTATAGCCGATGGAATACGGCTGAAAATGAATTTGTACGGAATGTTGCCAGCTGTTCACATTTCTTTTGACATCGTGGAAAACCAGCCGTATTCGTACTTTTGTGGTATTAAAAAATCAAACAAAACCGCATGCGTTTCCCTGTGGTTGCCCTTCGGGATTGCAAGCGGTTTGCTCTACGTTAAATCCGTTGTACAATATCGTTTTGCGCCTTAAAGATATGCCCGCGCTTCACGACGCCACGAACACGCGAGAGCGGATATACGGACGCATACGGTTCCAGCACAGTGCCGGGATTCAACACACTGTTGCACCCAATCTCTACATGGTCGCCAAGGATCGCCCCGAATTTTTTTAATCCGGTTTGTATCGTCTGATCGCCCCGAACCGCCACAAGCGTTTTGTCGCTCTTCACATTGGAGCAAATCGACCCTGCGCCCATATGTGCATAGCAGCCTAGGATGCTGTCACCGACGTAATTGTAATGCGGCACCTGTACATGATCAAAAAGGATGCAGTTTTTCAGTTCCGTCGAGTTTCCAACGACGCATCCCTCTCCTACCAATACGCTGCCGCGGATAAAAGCACCGGGACGGATTTCGGTGCCCGCGCAAATAACTGTCGGGCCGTAGATGTTTACATTCGGGAAGAGTTTAACGCTCTTGTGTATCCATACGTCGTCCGCCGGGTGGTCATATTCCGCCGGGTCAAGCGTCGGGCCGAGTTCGGACACAAAGGCCTTGATCTTCGGCAATATTTCCCAAGGGTATTCCGTCTCTATAAACAGCTGTCCCGCTAGAGTGGCGGAAAGCTCGCTGAACATATCCTTGTTTTTCATCCGTTTCTCCCCCGTTGTCTTTATGCTTGTTCATCATGCGCGATCGAACGGAAGCGCGTATATTCGCCCTGCCAAAGCAGCTTGACAACGCCCGTTGAACCGTGCCTGTGTTTCGCAATGATAATCTGGCTTGTGTTGTCGCCCATTTCGTATTCCTGCGTGTCAATGTATGCCGCCGGTCGGTACAGCAGAATAACCATATCGGCATCCTGCTCGATCGATCCGCTCTCACGCAAGTCCGAAATGACCGGTCGGTGATCGGTACGCGTATCCGGACCGCGGTTGAGCTGACATAACAACACAATCGGCACGTCCAATTCGCGCGCAAGCAGTTTCAGCTGCCGCGTCATGTCGGATATCTCCTGCATGCGGTTGTCGCTCTTTCGTCCGCCGGAAGATTGCATGAGCTGCAGGTAATCGATGACGATCATGTCCAGTCCCGCACGTGCGGCAAGCCTGCGGCATTTGCTTCGAATGACCGGAACCGACGCGTCGCTCGTATCGTCGAGGAAGATCTTAGCGCGGCTCATCGGATCCATGACCTCCATGAGCTTGCCCATCTCCGTGTTGCCAATCAGACCTTCCTTGATGCGCTGGGAATCGACCGAAGCTTCCGTGCAGAGCATGCGCATGACAAGCTGCTCGCTGCTCATTTCAAGACTGAAAACGACCACCGTGCGGTTGTCGTGCAGTGCGGCATGTTGCGCAATATTCATTGCAAAGCTCGATTTACCCATGGCGGGGCGACTTGCAACGATGATGAGGTCACTCTTTTGAAAGCCGTTTGTCATGCGGTCGAGTTCCGTAAATCCGCTGGCAATGCCCGTGATCTTTCCGTGGCGCTGTGCAAGCTCGCCAATGAGATTGTATGCTTCCGGCACAATCTCTTCAAGCGGCACCAGCGTCCCCTGGGTTTTTCGCATCGATATATCGTAGATGCGTCGTTCGGCGGCGTTAAGCGTCTCTTCAAGCTCACGCTCGTCGTCCATGCCGTCGTGGACGATCTCGTTTCCAGCATGTATCAGCTGCCGCTGAACGCTCTTGGTTTCAACCAGAACAACATAATTCTGCGCGTTGGCCGCCGTAGGCACAAACGTAACAAGATCGGTAATATAAGCCAACCCGCCCGCCTGCTCCAGCTTTCCATGGCGTTCCAGTTCATTTGTGAGTGTAACGAGGTCGACCGCATCGCCGGACGAACGAATATCCCGCATCGCGGCGAACACCGCCGCGTTTGCGGGTACATAAAAATCTTCCTCTCGCAGTTGCTCGAGGCACATTTCCAACGCGTTCGCGTCGATCAGCATGCTGCCGAGCACAGAACGCTCGGCGTCGCTTGCATGCGGAAGGGTCGGCATGGACTGCGCCGGTTGGTAGTCTTCCATATCGTTCTCCTGGACGGACGGTGTTACTCCGGTCAATGCCGAAGTATTGGTGATGTTATGTCTTACGCTTTTTCCACGACGACTTTTACGCTGGCAAACGTGTTTTCAAACAAACTCACACGTGCGGTATATTCGCCAAGCGCGCGAATCGGTTCCGACAGAGCGATTTTCTTTTTGTCGATCTCGATCTGTTTTTGCTCTTTGAGTGCGGCGGCAATTTCTTTGCCGGTGATCGCGCCGAAGAGTCTTCCGTTTTCGCCAACTTTTGCGCGGACGGTCACCGCTGCGCCTTCAAGCTGCTTTGCCATTTCGCGCGCGGCCATTCCGGCCTGAAATTTCCTGTGCGCCGCGGCGCTTTTCTGAATCTTCGATGCATTGATCGCCTGTGCGTCCGCGGGGGTTGCCAGCTTACGCGGGAGTAGGTAGTTGCGCGCATAACCATCCGATACTTCGATGATTTCGCCTTTTTTGCCTGTTCCCTTTACATCCTGTTCCAACAATACTTTCATGTTGCTTCTCCAACCTCCTGCATATATTGTTCAACGTAGCCGCGCACGAGCACTTCCGCCTCTTCAAGATCCATGTTTCCAAGTTGTGCGCCGGCCATCGTCAAGTGTCCGCCTCCGCCCATCTTTTCGCAGACGAGCTGAACGTTGACGTTGCCGAGCGAGCGCCCGCTGACGCTGACGTCGCCATTTTCTTTTCCCAGTACGAACGCGGCTTCAATGCCGCGGATGCCGATGAGTTCGTCGGCCGCTTTCGCTGCAATCAGCGGCGCATTTTTCACGTCCTCGCCAACGATTGCAATCGCAACACCACCGGCTAGGATGTCCGCGCTGCGCACGGCGTTTGCAACGTCGCCAAAGCTTTCCATATCGTCCTGAAACATCTGCTTGACCATGCCGATGTCCGCGCCGTTTCGGCGCAGGTAGCCCGCCGCCTCAAACGTACGCGAACCGACATTGAACGCAAAATGTTTTGTATCAATCGTAATACCCGCAAGCAGCGTCCCACAGACAAATGCGGGCGGTCGCAGGTTTCCATCGAAATATTGCAGCATCTCGGTCACCAGCTCGCTTGTTGACGACGCACGCGCCTCCAGGAAGTGCAGCGTCGGATTATCGATGTGATCGGCGCCGCGCCTGTGATGATCAATCACGACCACACGTCCGGCAAATTCCAGCAGCTTCGGCGCAATGACCGAACCGACGCGCTGTGTATCCACCACGACGAGTACGCTACTTGGGTGCATGATGCGCTCCGCTTGCTCCGGCGTAATCAGCATGCCGCTGTAGGTATGATTTTGCTTGATCAAATCGATCGCGTGCTCGATCATTGCGTTCTCTTCGTCAAGTATAATATAGGCGCGGGAGCCCGCCTGCTTTGCGCAGGTGGCCACGCCAAGCGCCGCGCCGATGCAGTCCATATCCGGGCGCCTGTGCCCCGTGATAAAGACGTCGCCGGTGTTTTCAAACAGTTGCCGGAGCGCTTTGCTGAACAATCGCATCTTCACGCGTGATTGCATCGCCTCCGGTTGGCGTTTGCCGCCGTAGAAAACATATCCGCCGCCTTTTTTAATGACGGCCTGGTCGCCGCCGCGACCGAGTGCAAGCTCCATAGCCTGACGTGCGCTTTCATCGGAATGCGCAACACGGTCGGAAGCGCCGACGGCAATGGAAAGAGATACCGTCATGTTGGTTCCCGTGTCGATATTGTGCGCCTGTTCCAGCAGCGGGAAGCGTTGCTCTTCTATACGCGCAAGATGTTTGGCCTCGAATATGATAAAGAAACGTCCGTTTTCATAACGGCGATAGATGCCGTCCACGTTCTTCACCATATCTGCAACAAGCCGCTCTACCTCGCCAAACACGCTGGTGCGGTGGAACTGCACGTCCGCCGAAAGCTCTTCGTAGTTATCGATGTAGATCAGCGCAACATACGGCATCTGCTCTTCAAACAGTCGCTGATAATGCGCCGCTTCCGTGCGATCCACCCAATACTGGAAGACCATCGCCCGCGCGTCCTTGTTGCGATGCACAGGAATGCTCATTACCTGATACGTGTATCCGGAAATCTCCATCGGCGTTGCGACAAGCGGCGCGTTGATATCAAAGTTTGGTTGAACCAGCTTAACGTCCAACTCGTCAAACACTTTTTTCAGGCTCTCGTTGCGCCATACGATACGGCCGCCTTCTTCAATCAACACGCATGGAATCGCAACCTGGTTGATCAGCCGCGCGGCGATGGAGTTGTTCTCCGTAAACACGTCGTCCATGATATCCTGCTGTTCCAGCGCCCATCGTTTCTCAACGGCGCGACAAACAAGCAGCATGATGATGGAAACGCCAAGCGCAGTAAGCGCGACAATCAAACGATACTGCGTAAACAGGCCGGACAAGAACAAGGCGAAGCAAAGCAGCACCAGCAGCACTGCAATCGGCAACAAACAAGTCCTTGTTTTCTTCATCCGGTGTCTCCTTTCCTACCGTGTATAAAAACCTTTATCCGGACGCCCATACCCGCTTGTCCGGTCAGTATTTAAAATGTTTTCTTAAGAGTTTATAGCTTTAAAGTTACATCGTACGCGGCGGCATAGTCTGCACACGGATGCGAAAATGGAAAATTTGCTCGAAACAGCCGATTAAAATCAGCGGCATCTGTGCAAGGCTGAACAAAACGCCGATCGTGGTATAAACGATCGCCCGCCGCGTCGTTATATTTTTCTTGGCGCGTACAATCAGAAAATCAATCACGCAAAGTCCCTGCAGCAAAAGCGGCATTCCGACAAGTACATTGACCGTATTGCCGAAACTGTCGGCAAACGCCCATCCGTTCCACTCCAGTACCAGTGAGCCAACCAGCAGCAGCAACAGCCCAAGCATCATGCTGCGCGGCAACGACCAGTAACGGAACGCACGCATCGGCGCAAGTGAAATATCCGGGCTCTTTTTGCAAAACAGCCTGAAAAACAGCAGGTTGCCCAGTCCCAGTAATCCGGCAAAAATGCAGAGCGCAGGCACGATATAATTCGGCACCGCCTCCGAGAATGCATCCAAATATGCATTCGCCAGCGCAACGTATTCCGCATTTGCGGCGCCGGCTTGCGACAATGCCTGCCGGTAGAAGTCAATCATTTCGTCCAGCGCCGACACGATGGCCGCAAACGCGCCGTCGCCTGACATAACGCCCGGCAATGCAACGCTGATATACAATCCCACCAGGAATACGCCCGCAAGGGCCAGCGCGGTGTACGTGTTGCTGACTCGCTTTGTCTGCATGTAATAGAGCACGGCCGCCGCACCAATAACACAGACGATCATTCCGATTGCCGCTATCGTCGTATAGAAAGAAAACACGCCGACCGCATAAATAACAGCAGGCAACGCCATCCAGGCGGGTTTTGTACGAACTCCGGCATAAGCCCATAACGCCGGAACGATAATGAACCCGGCGGGAATCCAAATCGTAATCAGACCCGCCGCGGCGGAAATTGCCAATATAAGCCAAACGCGGCGTTGTGCGTTTTCCTGCTTCAGACTACTATTTTCCATGACACCATTTTAATGCGCACAGGACAATCGGTCAAGGAACGTTTGCTTGATATACGCTGCCTGAATGATGCCATTTTCGCAATAACTTTCTTATAATTCGTTACTATAAACTACGCTTAAGCATGGTTTGCTTGCAGCGCATGTCTCATCAGCCGCCCTGTTCCAACTGCTGGTTTTGCACTGCCGCTTCAACGTCCCAGCCGCACATTTCAGCCTTTTTCATTAAAACGCGCTTCACGCTTTCATCAATGCGTTCTTCACTCAGCCTTCCGTCTTCAGCCGCGGTATGAAGGCTCTCTATAATCGCGCTCTGCCGGTCCACATCCGCGCCGCAAACGATGATATCGCCGCCGGCAAGGATAAACTGGACCGCCGCATCCGCGACGCTGTAGAGGTTTGTGAGTCCGTCCATGCGGAAATCGTCGCTGAGCACCAGTCCGTCAAAGCCAAGCTGTTCGCGCAATAACCCCGTGATGATCGACTCCGACATGGAGGCAATGTCGGTCTCGTCCAGTGCAGTGTAACGCACATGCGCCAGCATAATCGCGTCCACATCGCTTTCAATCGCCGCATAATACGGCAGCAGGTCGTAGTTTTCCAGTTCTTCAAGCGTCCGGTCGATTACAGGAGTCGTGTCATGGGAATCTTCCGTCGTTCCGCCGTGACCGGGAAAATGCTTGGCCGCAGAAAGACAATTGACCGAATGCAGACCGTCTATTATGGACGCGCCAATTGCCGCGGTAATGGTCGCGTCCTCGCTGATGATGCGCGTTTCAAGGAACGTATCCATCGGATTTTCCGAAACGTCCAGCACGGGCGCAAGATCAAGATTGATTCCAACGGAAATCAGCTGTGCGCCAATGGCCGCAAACTGCTCGAAGGCATAGTCCGCATCGCGTCGCCTGCCGAGCGACCGCGCGGAGACCGGCTGAGAGCCCCAGTTAAAGCGGGTAACGCTTCCGCCTTCAACGTCTATTGAAATCAGCGGAGGAATGTCCGTGGTCAGTTGGTCTGTGACCGCACTCGTCAGTTTTTTACAGAGTGCAAACCCGCCGTCGCTGTTCGTGCGCTTGATGTTCGCCCCGTAAAGAATCAGGTTGCCGACATGGTAGGACTGAACAACCTGTTTATATGTGCCGGTAAAATCGCTTGTGCCGGAAAAGCCGAACATAATCAGTTGACCCAGCTTTTCGTCCATCGGCATGTTGGTCATATATGCGTCAACCCATTCTTCAGTCGTCTGCGGAATGGTTTCCGCCGTCGGCGTTGCACTCGGCGTTGCGCTCGGTGCCGGCGTTATATTTGGCGTCGGCGTCACGATCGGCTCGGGCGTTGCACGGTGCAAATCGATCTTGATATGTGGCAGACCAAGCCAAACGCCAAGCGCCGCCCCGGCAACAAGCGCGACGACGGCCAAAGCAATCAAAATTTTCTTAAAGAGGTCACCAAACACGCGGGCGTTCTCCGTTTCCAAGTGTGCGCAGCGAAAAAAAGCTCCCGCCGCACGGCGTGATTTTGCATTATTATACCCCGCCGTTTGGTGAAATGTAAACCTTACGTCATACGCGCGTAAACAAACGAGCCGATTTGTATCCTCCGAAAGGTTGCCAAGCGATAAAAATGAATATAAAATACGTATATGCAGCGTTGAAACCGATCAAGCCGCGATTTTTAACGAACGGAAATGGGGGCAAAACATGGAACAATTCTCAAAGCTCAAGTATACGCGACCCGACATGGGCGCATTTAAAAAGACCGCCAAACAACAGCTCAAGCGCTTAAAAAATGCTACTTCTTACGAAGAGGCACGCGCCGCTTATCTTGCTTCGCAGGAAGCGTCCGGACATATCATGACCAGCTATGTTATTGCGCATATCCGTAACACGCTGGACACCAAAGATAAGTTTTACGATGGCGAAATGGAGTTTTTCAACCGCGCAATCGCCATGCTGATGCCGTTGAGCAAACAGATGACGGAAACGCTTTTGAAAACGCCGTACCGCAAGCAGTTTGAAGAAGAATTCGGCAAGCAATTGTTCTCACTCGCCGAAATGGAGCGCAAGACGCAGAGCAAAAAAGTAATTCTCGATTTGATTCGCCAGGGCAGCATTGAAAACGCCTATAAAAAGACGGCCGCCGCTTGCAAAACGACCTTCCGTGGTGAAGAAGTCAATTTCTACGGTTTGCTCAAGCACATGGAGAGCTCCGACCGCGAAGAGCGCAAGGAAGCATACCTGGCCTGGGCAAAGCTCTATGAAGACGTCTCCGGAAAACTCGACAAGCAGTTCGACAAACTCATAAAGCTCCGCATCCGTATGGCGAAGAAACTTGGCCTTCCGAATTTCACAACGCTCGGTTATCTCAACATGCATCGTGCGGATTACGGTCCTGCGGAAGTTGAAAAATTCCGTGAACAGGTTAAAGATATCATCGTACCCGCCGTTGCCAAACTCCGCGAGGAACAGGCGAAGCGACTTGGTGTTGAGAAGCTTAAGTATTATGACGAAACCTGCATTTTCCCGGACGGCAACGCCGATCCCATCGGCGGGCAGGATGTCCTCGTACCAATCGCACAACAAATGTATCGCGAAATTTCACCGGAAACGGGAGAATTCTTCGACTTTATGTGTGAATATAAGCTGTTCGATCTTGAGACGCGCCCCGGCAAGCATATCGGCGGATATTGCACCTACATGCCGGACTATAAAGCGCCGTTTATCTTTTCAAATTTCAACGGCACTTCGGCGGACGTCGACGTGCTGACCCACGAAGCCGGGCATGCATTCGCGGGCTTTACGGCAATGCGCAGCCAGCCGCTGATGGACTATATGAGTTCCACGAGCGAAGTCAACGAAATCCACTCCATGACTATGGAGCACTTCGCCTACCCTTATTTGAAGGGCTTCTTCGGCGAGGACAAAGTGGAGAAGGCAAAGTTTTCGCATCTCTCCGGCTGCCTTTCCACGATTCCGTATCTTGTCAGCGTAGATGAATTCCAGCATCGCGTTTACGCAAGGCCGGACATGACGGCAAAAGAACGCCGTGCCGTGTGGCATGAAATTGAACAAACCTATTTGCCCTGGCGTGATTACGACGGTGTTTCATTCCTTGAGGAAGGCGGATTCTGGATGCAAAAACAGCATATCTTCCTTTATCCGTTCTATTATGTGGATTATGCGCTCGCACAGGTCTGTGCGTTTGCATTCTACGGCCGCATGAAACAGGATCAGAAGAGCGCATGGGACTCCTACCTCGCGCTCTGCAAAGCGGGAGGCAGCAAAGGCTATTTCGAATTATTGAAGCTCGCCGGGCTGGACATCCCGTTTGAAGACGGTGCGGTAGAAAAAGCAGTTCGCCACGTTATTGAGGAACTGGGGCTGTAACCTTTCCGATCCAGCACTCTACAGGTATCATTTAACGCCCGCTTCGGTCTGCATCGAAGCGGGCGTTTGCTTCCAACGTCTGTACACGGTTTAAGCGCAATTACGGCATACGCTCGGCTTTATTGACCGTTCGGCAGAGCAAATCAGCGGTCACATCCGCCGCACGGGTGCGAACAATGCCAAAGTTCATCGGCTACCGGCGTCCATTCTCTGGCACGCTCTGCGCACTTGCCGCAGTAATCTTTCGCTTCTTCCGGCGCGAGCATCTCGGTCGAGTGCGCACCGCTCGTTTCTACCATCTCGGCCAGCTTACCCGTGTTGTCCAGCACAGGACACGGGCGGAGCATGTTGTCGTTGAACGGCTGGTTATCGTGATATTGCATGAACAGCGGAGATTGCAGTGCTTCGAGCAGCGTTTTTTCCCGGATATTACTATCCGAATAGTGGATAAACGCACAAGGTTCGATATCACCGCCTGCGTTGATATGCAGATAACGCCGTCCGCCGGCAATGCATCCGCCGACAAACTCGCCGTCGTTCCAGAAGTCGATCGTAAACAGCGGTTTCGTCTTGCGGAAAGTGCGCAGGCGGTCATACATAAACTTCCTCTGCTCCGCAGTCGCCATCAGTTCCGGTACGGCGCCTTTGCCAACCGGTATGTAGGTAAAGAACCATGCAAACTTTGCGCCCCAGTCAACCATCGCGTCAAAATATTCTTCGCTGCCAATCATATCGACGTTCTTACTTGTATAACAGCAGGACACGCCGAACAGCAACTTCTTTTCACGCAGAATCTTCATTGCGTTCTGCACCGCGGCGAACGTTCCCTTGCCGCGCCGAAAATCGGTGTCCTCTTCAAAGCCTTCAACGCTGATTGCGGGCACAAAGTTTTTTACCCGCAGCATATCGTCCGCAAACGCTTCGTCGATGAGTGTCCCGTTCGTAAACGCAAGGAACGCGGACTCCGGGTGCCGTTCACAAAGGGTGATAATATCCTTTTTGCGGACCAACGGTTCGCCGCCGGAGTAGATAAAGAGATAGTTGCCCAGTTCTTCTCCCTGTCGGATGATGCCCTCCAGTTCGTCCAGCGAAAGATTCAGCTTATGCCCGTATTCCGCCGCCCAGCAACCCGTGCACTTGAGGTTGCATGCGCTGGTCGGGTCCATCAGTATCGCCCATGGAATATTACAGCCGTACTTCTCCCTGTTCTTCTTCTGTCTTGCCGAACCGACCAGTGAGTCGTTGATTGCTACGGTTTCAAACAACTTCTCCCGTACGCCGTCGTCAATGTCCGTCCAGAGGCTCATGATCAGCTTATACCAGTTGCTGTCCTTATCCTCAAACACCTTGCGTATCGCTTGCGATTGCTTCGTAACGGAATCACTCGTGTCGTGCTTTTCCAGCCAATCCAGCACTTTGGGTACGTTCTTTACCGGATCGCTGCTTAAATAGTTCAGCACCTGCCGATAGGCGAACGCTTTTATGCTTTCTCCAATGGTCCTGCTCATAATATATGTCCTTCCCTTCCGGCTTTTTTATCATAATATCCCTGCAATTCGGCGCTGTCTGCGAACAGAAATCACATGCTGTGTAGTTTTCACGTATTCAATCCAGAGTGTTACTTTTTTAGACAATCTTGTGCGAGTGTGCAGTTTTTACCCGCGTCTTTCGCTTTGGCCATAGGTGCAAATCAATAATGCGCTTACGCTTAGACCGTCGCCTAAAAGCAGATACATTTTTTACACGCACATAGCCCGTGCCGGAGTCGCTTGTTTTTTACCGCGGCTTGAATTTGATATTATGGAGGAAACAATATGAACGAACATATGGCGTCCGCGCTTCTCGGCGTATCCGCCGATATTTGGATTCGAGACATGCAGTATGACACACAGCGAACCGCTCGTCGTCTTGTCGAACTTGGCGGAGTGTTTTCCACCGGCGCAAAACAGCGCCGCTTTTTTCATCAGGCGGAAGATATTCTGAAAAATCGTTCCAGCGCATATTACACGCTGCTGAAAACATTGTGCACAAGCGTTGACGCCGGTGCGCTGCGAACCTTTGGAATGGCATTTGGGTATCACAGTTTGAGTCGCGGTGCGTCAAAGCGGCTCGCCGCCGTACAGAGCGGACAACACGTCGTTTCCTTTGCCGCGTTCGTTCGGGGTGCAACCGCGGCAACACTCGAAGATTCCGTGTCGTCGCTGTATCCGTTCGGAACGGGCACCTACATCGTATACCCTGCCGAAGACGGCGATGCGACGGCTCTTTGCGGCGTTATGCGCAAGTATCGCGAATGCGCGTTCCTCGTGTTCGATACGCAGCATACGTTTGCCGACGATCTTCCATTCAACGCCATGCGTCTGGTTCCCTTTCAGGAGTTGCTGGACGGCAAGCTGCCACGAAAGGGTTCGCTCTATGGTGCATTCGCAGCTTACAACGATGCTTCTGCCGATTGGGACGTGTCATTTGAGCGCCTGAGCGCACTCAGCCGCTGTGGCTGCCTGTTTTACGTGCTTACCGCCGCCTCCGGTGTTTCATCCCGCATTCAGGCACAGGTAGCGCGAAAGATAACCGCGTTGCGGCGCAATCTGCCCTGCCCGATCTTTCCTGTGGCACTCGAAACAGACGTTCGATATGTGGATTCGCCGGTCGCAATGTTCCTTCCGCAGTTTGCCGGCGCGCTATAATCGGCGCAGCAGCAAAACACCCGATTGCGTGCGGCTGTTTTCAGTTGTAAACAAGTTGTGAGTTTTTTTTTCCAAATTGAAACAACGGCCCGGTTATGTTATCATGTGTTTGTTTAAACTTTGAACGAAACATGTATAGCAGGAAGGAAAATTACTTTTATATGAGCAAAGTAATGAAGATTATACTGATCGTTGTGGTCGTGCTGGTTGTAGCCATCGGCGGTTTTTTCTGGTATATGCTCAACAGCGTGCGCTCCGACGCGGTCGATACTGTTGCAAAGCCGGATTTGGAAGCGACGGACGTCATTGAAGAAGAGACGACCATCGTTACCGTCGATGCTGGAGACCCGACCCCTTCGCCGACGCCAATGCCGATCTATGAAGAAGAATCACAGGAAGACAACGTCGTCAACATCCTGCTGATTGGCACGGATTCGCGCAATGCCGACGAATCCGAGAACTCCGAAGGTCGGTCGGATACGATGATCCTCGCTTCTCTAAACAAGAAAGACGGCACGGTTACACTGGTTTCCTTCATGCGCGACGCACGCGTCAAGCGCATCGGTTCCAGCGGAAGGTTCACCTTCTATAATCGTCTCAACGGTGCATACCGCGGCGGTTACGGCGGTGGCGGAGCCGGTGAACTGATCAACACGATCAACTACAACTTTGACCTTGATATTCAGGAATACGTCGCGATTGGATTCGACGGTTTTGCTGCTCTGATCGATCAGATAGGCGGACTTGACGTTAATCTGGATCAAGCTGAGATCAACTTTATTAACGACCGCATTACCGGCGACCATGAGCTGGAACCCGATATCGTTAAGAATGCCAATCGTGTAACGGCGGACCCCGGCGTTGTCCATCTGGACGGTGCACAGTGCCTGATCTATGCGCGCAACCGCCACACCGGTTTTGACGGTGGAGACGGCAATGATTACGACCGTGTCAGTCGTCAGCAGGAGATCATCCAGCTGGTATACGATAAAATTACATCCGAAATGGACGCTACCAGCGTGTACGCTCTCATCTCCTTCGCATCGAACTACATTACGACCAATATGCAGTTTGACACGATGACCAATCTGGCCAGCATTCTGCTATCTAAGGATATGGAATTTGTAACGACCAGCATTCCTGCCGAGGGCAGCTATAACTATTATGTCGACGAAGATACCGGCGAAAAAACCGACCAGCTTGAGTTTAATCTCAAAAAGGCCGCAACCGCACTTAACGAGCTTCTCTATGGTGCGGAAGAAACGCCCGAACCGGAGGCAACCGACTCCGGTAATTGATCCAAATGTGATTGCGCAAACCGCCTTGCAAACGCGAGGCGGTTTTTTGTGTCAAGAATCCTTAAGCCCCGTGAAAAAGACAAGTGCACATGGTATACTTGTACTCATGAGACGATACTGGAACAATCGCATTTATGCCACGGTTATTCTTTTCTTTCTCCTGCTTTCCGGTTGCACCTCCGGTGTTTTTAGCCTGTCCGCAACACCAACCCCGATGCCTACGCCGTCGCCTACACCATCCCCGACGCCAATTCCAACGCCGATGCCGGTCATTGCGGTGTTTGGCGCAGATTCTTCGCTATCCTTTGCCACTGGCGCATCGGATTATTCCGACGGCAAGCCGTATATGCTGGAGTTCGTTCCCGGTGATATTAAAGTGCTTTCGCAGTATTGTCCGGACGGTGCCGCGGCAGCCATCGTCTATTTTAGGGACTCCGATATTGCATTGCCGGAAACGGAAATCCCCATGTACGTATATGCCGCCGACGGACAAAACGTTTCATCCAGCATCAAGCACCTGACCTATGGAGACCTCAACGCCGCAATCGACACGCTGAATTTGGCGATTGCATATCCACCGCATGAAACGCCGGTTCGCATGATCGGTTTATTTACCAGCAAGACCAGCCGGGCATATTCCGTCTGGAGCCGCGCCGTTGATGCAGGCCGCGTCTTTGCGAAGGCAGAGTTTATAGAAAACAAGTCCAACGTGCCGTTAGCCGACTGGCTCAATGAACAGTTCGGCGCGTTTTATCCCGGCATGCTGGACGCAGTCTATGCCGAAACCGGTGCGTTTGCCGTTGCCTCCACAGAAGTGCTGTATGGCCTCGAGCGAAACGATCTGGAAGTCTTTTCGGTCTCAACGGACGCGAACGCCGATTGCGCGCTCTCACCCGTGCTGGTGGCCGTCACCGGCGCCGATCTGTATCGGGCAGGAGAACTCTGCTGTGCGGGTGCAGAAGCGCTCCTGAACGGTGAGGAAGCCAAGAGCGGCAGTCTGCTGCCGGTGCTCCTTCAGTATTCCCCGGAATCATAACTGCTGTGCGTTTCAACAGACAACAAAAGAGACGCTATGCAGCGTCTCTTTTGTTGTCCTATTTCAGTTCTTTAATTCTGAATCACGCCCCAGCCGGTGGTCAGCCGGTTGGATCGGACATAACCGATCTCGTTTTGATATTGCAGCTTTGTCCAGCCGTCCTCCGTCGATTCCAGCACTTTTATCGATACGCGTGCGGGTATTTTACATATCTGTTCAGACTCCGTATCCGGTTCCTTATAGAGCCATTGTGTGGAGCGCAAAAGCGTTGCATCCTCGCTGGTATCCATCTTCCCTTCCACAAAGGATATATAGCCGCGCCGAATGTACCCTTCGCGCTTTCCATACCGAACCTTGACCCAGACTTCGCCTTCCAGCAAAACTTCCAGTTCGTCGCCCGTGCTCAGCCGTTTTACCGAATCAAAGGATGAACCACATCCTTTCCGTATACGCGCACCTTCCACCGTGACCCATGCCTTGGGATTCGGCAATTCATCATTGTCATCGACAATCGTCTTTTGAAACGCATTGTATTCGTTGAACGACAATTTGCTCTTCAGCGCACGCCGCAGCGTATTGTCGCGCGGTTCGTTTGTGCTGATTTCAATCTTTGTTCCCGGACATGCATAATAGTAAAGCCACTTGGCGTCCTCAACATACAACCGCACACAACCGTGGGAAACGCTCTGCCCCATGTCGTAATACGGCGAGCGCTTGAGCGCACTTACCGAGCGTTTGCTGTACATGATTGAGTGAAAAAAGATGCTTCCAACAATCTGAACCCAGTAGCGCGCGTATTCCCCGTCGAAATCGGCAAATTTGCCAAAGCGTTCGCGCCCGCCGATTTTCCAGATGCCGCGCGGCGTCGGTGTTGCTTCGTCCTCAGGGTCGTCTTCGTCCACTTCAGTCCGGCCGGAAGCACAAAGGAAACGCCTGACAACCTTTGTATATTCGCCATTTTCGTCCCGTTCGAAAACAGTAACAATGTGATTGCGTAAATCCAGAAGAATATAATACTTATCGGGGTCGTCGTTCTTCAACTCATCCATAGCGCGTGCATTTACAGGCGCAAGCAGAGCGGCCGCAAAAAAAACTGCGGCAAGCACAAGAACACCGATTCGACGCACCGGAAATCCCCCTCTCCAAAATACACATACGGGCGTGATTCAACATCACACCCGTATGATTGTTTCAAACTAGAAGATGCGGTAGGCACAGATGAAGTGCTGTGACCAATAACCGCCACTCTTAAGCACCGTGGACGAAGTCCGCACCTTGCCTTCCGAAGAACTCGCATCGATCATCTTGCCGCTTCCGATGTAGATGCCGACGTGTCCGGTGGACGATGTGCTTCCCGAGAACACCAGGATGTCCCCGCGTTCGATCGAACTCATGCTGGATATCTTCTGGAACCGCGAGGTCGTTCTCCACGCAATCGACGTCATATAGCTCATACTTACGCCGGAGTTCTTAATGCACCAGTACACGAAGCCGGAGCAGTCGAAGGTGTTCGGCCCCTTGCCTCCGCGGACATACTTGCTGCCGAGTTTGCTCTGCGCCAGTGCGATGAGTTTTTCCACACCGGTTTTATTCGACACGCTCGACGAGCTGCTCGAAGAGCTGCTGCTCGAAGAACTACTGCTGCTTGACGAGGAGCTGCTGCTCGACGAAGACTCTTTGGAACTCGAAGGTGTTGTCGTCGATTTCTTCGCGCTGGAGGAGTTGAGCATCGTCAGCGTTACGGCGCCGACCTTTCCGTCCTGCGTTAAACCACTCCGCTTCTGGAAAGCCTTTACCGCATCTTCGGTAATTTCACCGAAATACCCCGTTGCGTTCGCGCTGGTCATATAGTTCAACTCGGCTAAACGTTTTTGAATGTTCTTCACCGCGGTACCATAGTCGCCAAGCTGAATCACCATGGACTGTGCTTCGCCGGAAAGAAGCAAGTCTCGCGTGACAGGACCAAGACAACCGTCGCGCGTCAGGCCGTTTGCCTGCTGGAACGCCTTGACTGCCGAAACAGTTGCACGCCCCATGATGCCGTCCGGCTTGAATGTGATGTAGCCAAGTTTTTTCAACGCAGTCTGGCAGTCTTTGATGACCTGATTTTCATCGCCAAGCGTGTAGGCGTTGCTCACAACGTCTTCGCCATATAGCATTTCCAACGTTTTGACCCCGACTTTTCCGTCAGCCGTAAGGTCATTCTTCTTTTGAAACGTTACAACAGTCTCTTCAGTTTTATCTCCGAAGTAACCTTCAATATTCGCCTTGTTATCAAAATAGCCAAGCTCATAGAGTCTCTGTTGAACGCCCTTGACGTCCTCGCCGGAGTCGCCGTTTTGCATAACATAAATCTTTGCGTCGTCGCTCATCAGCGCGTTATAAGTCGTTTCACCACAAATTCCGTCGTCGTCAAGGCCGTTATGTCGCTGAAACCGCTTAATCGCATCCTCGGTCAGCGGGCCAAAGTGTTCGGTCGGCTCGTCGGAGTCCATGTAGCCGAGCTCCATCAGCCGCGCCTGAATAGCTGCGATGATCGCTCCGTCGTCGCCTTCTTCCAATTCACCGGTAAAAACAACGTTTTCCGTCGGCTCGGCTTCCGTGCTTTCGTTCGTAGTGGTTTCCGTTGTCTCAATCGTAACGGTGGCTTCTTCGTTCGTTCCGTCGTCTCCGCTGGAATCGGTCGTTCCATTGCTGTCAAAGACCGCCTCCTGCTCCGTGGCATATGCCGCAAGCATTTCCGTGGCGTCCGCGGTGGATTCCTTTCCCGGCAACGCGATTGCCAGAATAATTACGGTAATCAAAAGCACGCCGAGCGCGCTGCTTCCAATGAGCAGCGTACGCCGTGGCAGCTTCATTAAGTACGTGTAAGCAGAGCGCACACCAAGATAGATCCCGCGCGCGGCAATCCGCGCAGCGGAAACAACCGCCTTTTTCGTTTTATCCCAAAATTGCTTAAACGAGACGGGCGGTTTCCCGTCGCCTGTGTTTTGTGACGTTTGCCGCGTATTTCGAAGGTCCTGCACATCCTGCCGGACAACTTTTATAAATTTCCTCCAAAAGCGCTTGAACTTCGACTTCTTTTTACCGCCCGTAGTACGCGGGCGTTGTCCTTGTCCCTGCGATGACGCACCGCTGTTTGCATGGCTGTATGCGGTTTTGCTATGCGTCGTGTGTTGCGTATAGTAATGTCCTGTCGCCACGTTCCGACTCCTTTCGGCAAATGATACACCTATCCTTCGCCTGATATCCAAGTCAATTCCTCTTGCAGATTATAGCAACGAATCATGACATTGGATTGAACATTTTTTAAACGAATCGATAACGACTCAGTGCATCAGGGTGCACCATTCAACCGTCGTAATACTCACCGCGCCGATAATCGAAGATCGCGGCGTTATATTTCTTAAAATCTTCCAGAACTTTACCCGTACCGAGTGCGACACAGGAGATCGGGTCCTCCGCAATGCGACAGGGTACGTTCGTGCGCTCCGTAACATAGCGGTCAAGCCCGGTCAATAGCGCGCCGCCGCCCGTAACCACAATGCCAGTTTCGGCAATGTCCGTCGCAAGCTCCGGCGGTGTGCGTTCGAACAGTCCGCGTACGCGTTCCATGATGGCGGAAAGCGGTTCGGAAAGCGCATCGACCATTTCGTTGGTGCCGATCGGCACAGCCTCCGGCAGACCGGACGTCAGGTTTCTGCCGCGCACTTCGATGATACGCTGTTCTTTTTCAATATGCGCACGCCCATATGCAATCTTAATATCCTCGGCGTTTCGCTCGCCGATATACAAGCTGTGTTTGCGCTTCATATAGCGGCGCAGCGCTTCGTTAAACTTATCGCCCGCCATCTTGATCGAGTCGGACAACACAATTGCGCCGTATGCGATCACCGCAATATCCGTTGTGCCGCCTCCAATATCGAGCACCATGTGCCCTTTGGGTTCGTTGATGTCGATGCCCGCGCCGATTGCCGCCGCGATCGGTTCTTCAATCAGGTAGCTATACCTTGCGCCCGCTTCATCGGACGCTTCGATGACATAACGCTTTTCCGCTTCCGTAACGCCGGACGGCACGCAAACTACGGCGCGCGGCCTGTAAAGCAGCCGTGTGCCGACAACTTTTCGAAAGAAGTAACGAAGCATACGTGCGGTAACGTCAAAATTCGAAATAACGCCGTCCCGCAGCGGTCGGATCACGATGATGTTGGCCGGGGCACGCCCCATCATCTTGCGTGCTTCTTCACCGATGGCGACAATGCGCCCGGTAATACGCTCCACCGCAACAACGGACGGCTCTTTGAGCACAATGCCCTTATTTTTTACGTATACCAGGGTCGACGAAGTACCAAGGTCGATCCCGATGTCTGAGGTGTCAAATAAACCCATTTCCTAACCCGCCTTCCGAAAATCAATCGGACATATAAAGCCTATAATATCAATTGATTTTATCATGCAAAGCATTGCCGGACAACCAAACAAAGTGTGAACGGCAGATGAACAAGCCGTTGATTGCGGCTTGTTCATGCTTTGCTATTCTCCGTAAATTGTTGCAACACTCCACCAATATCATGGTGCGGCGGCTTTTAAAACCTCTCCGATCGGTGCAGAAATAGCGAGTGTCGCGCCCGCATCCCGGCTGGTTCGGCTCATGTTGATCACAATAAGATTGTCTCCGTTAAAATAATCCGCAAGACCGGCGGCAGGATAAACAACCAGCGACGTCCCGCCGATGACGAGCGTATCCGCATGCGATATCTGCCGAACAGACTCACCGACGACATGTTCGTTCAATCCTTCACCGTAAAGAACGATGTCCGGTTTTATGGTACCGCCGCAGATACACTTCGGCACGCCGCTTTGCGCAAGTATTTCATCCAGTGAATAGGATTTATGACAGCGCATACAGTAATTGCGATACACACTGCCGTGCAATTCCAGAACGTTCTTGCTCCCCGCCTTTTGGTGCAGATTATCGATGTTCTGTGTAATCACCGCCGTCAACGATCCGCGCTGTTCAAGCCTTGCCAGTGCGCGATGCGCATCGTTCGGCTCGGCATTTGGAAACAGCAGGAACTTTTTATAGTAATCGTAGAACGTTTCCGTATGCCGCAGGAAAAAACCATGGCTGATGAGCACTTCCGGTTCGTATCCGAACTGCTTGATCGCCTGG
The DNA here is from genome assembly GCA_963665515.1 of Christensenellaceae bacterium. GTDB lineage: Bacteria > Bacillota > Clostridia > Christensenellales > CAG-138 > UBA7703. The sequence continues at coordinate 1,849,220 of OY762278.1, read as the reverse complement.
AATACACCGTCGCCGGAACGAAAGTCCGGTATGCCGCTTTCGGTGGACGTCCCCGCCCCGCCAAAAAACACCGTACGCTTCGATTTGTCCAATATTTCCCTGAGCTTCAAAATCTGTTCGGATAATGCTTCTTCCATGTTGCTTTCACCGTTTAATAATAGAATTACAGGCGCAAACGGGTCGAATTTCATTTCGCTCCGTTCGCACCATCGCTCTCATCATAGCACTTGAACAAGATTTTGCAAGTTCCACCATCTATAGTAGTCAACACCGTATTCATATGCTAAAATGGACGCATGAAAATACGATTTTTTAACGCAAGGATTCTCCCGCTTGACGAACGCACGCCACTTTTTTCAGGCGAGCTTGTCACAAATGACAGCACCATTTCCTATCTTGGCGAGGACGGCTCGACTTTCGGCCCGTTTGACCGCGAGATCAATTGTCACGGCAATTTGCTCATGTCGGGTTTTAAAAACGCACATACGCATTCGGCAATGACGTTTTTGCGCTCTTTGGCAGACGATCTTCCGCTGCAAAGCTGGCTAACCGAGCAAGTGTTTCCAAAAGAAGCGCAGCTTACGCCGGACGACGTGTATGCGTTGACGAAGCTCGCTATTTTGGAATATCTCACAAGCGGCGTTACGATGATGTTTGATATGTATTATGCGCGTGACAGCATTGTGCAGGCTTCTATCGACGCAGGTTTCCGTACCGCGCTTGTCGGTTGTGCCAACGACTTCGGTGGAACGGCACAGCAGGTCATTGATGAGTATGAACATTTCTCAAGGTTCGATCCTCTTATCACTTATCGGCTTGGCTTCCACGCGGAATACACAACATCATACCCGCTGCTAAAAGATTTGGCGGACATGGTGCAATTGCTAAAACAGCCCTTTTACACACACCTATGCGAAACGCAGGCCGAGGTGGATTCCTGTGTTGCGCACAGTGGCATGCACCCGATCGAATATCTGGATTCGTTCGGCATGTTCGATTTCGGAGGCGGCGGATACCATTGCGTACATGTTTCTGAGCGCGAAATGGAAATTTTAAAGGAACGGAATATGACCGTCGTGACGTGTCCCGGTTCCAACACAAAGCTCGCAAGCGGCGTTGCACCCGTTTTTGAATATCTCCAGCGCGGTATACCTGTCGCCATCGGTACCGACGGGCCGGCCAGCAACAACTGCCTCGACATGTTCCGCGAAATGTTCCTCGTGACCGGATTGCAAAAACTCCAGCATGGCGCGGAAGCTGTGGACGCGCTGGACGTGTTGAACATGGCCTGTCGCAACGGCGCATATGCCTGCGGATTTGAAGATTGCGATTGCCTTGCCGTCGGTAAACAGGCGGATATAATCATGATCGATCTGCATCAGCCGAACATGCAACCGCTCAACAATATTGAAAAAAATATCGTTTACAGCGGCAGTAAGCAAAACGTGGCGATGACCATGATTGCCGGCAAGATACTTTATGAAAACGGCGAGTTCTTTATCGGGGACGACCCGGAACGCATCTACGCGCAGGCCAACAAAATCATCCGCCGGATGAAATAGCACTTTTTTCAGCATTATACGCCGCTTGCTCAGGCAGCGGCGTTTGTCTTTTATGGAGGATACACAATATGATTGACCGAAACAAACTTGCCCCGTTGTTTGCGGGTTGGAGCGAAACAATGATCTGGTCATACCTGCAAGGACACATGGGTTATGCAATGGTCGATGACGAAGCAAACCCGCTGAGCGCGCAAATCGTGACAGGCGATATATGTTTTTTTGCAGGTGCGCCGAACGACGCGTTGATTGAACAAGCCGCCGCACAGGAAATCGTCCCGCAAAACGAAGCCTGGTGCCGCGCCATAGAACGCGTGCTGAACGATAAAGTAAAACAGCGCTTTCGCTATGCTATCAAAAAAGAAGGCGACGTTTTTGACCATGCGAAGCTCGCCGCCTATGCGCAATCGCTTCCGAACGGATTTTCACTTGCGCTGTTCGATGAGGCGATTTGTCGCATGGCAAACGAGGAATCCTGGTCGCGCGATTTTTGTTCGTTGTTTCGCGGTCCGTCGGACTTCGTTGCCCGTGGCCTGGGCGTTGCTGTTTTGCATCAGGGGCGACCGGTTGCAGGAGCCAGTTCCTATCTCATCTTTGATGGCGGCATTGAGATCGAAATCGATACAAAGCCGGAATTCCGTCAGCGTGGGTTTGCAACCGCCTGCGGAGCACAGCTCATACTTGAAAGTCTGAAAAGAGGTCTCTACCCCAGTTGGGATGCATATGATTTGCGCTCGGTTGCGCTGGCGGAAAAGCTTGGGTATCATCTGGATCATCCGTATGTGATTTACGATAAAATAAAGCCGAACGCTTAGCTATATAAAAACCGTGCAGCTGTTGCTGCACGGTTTTTTGTTACATGGCCGGTATGGTACGCGGTGTGCGGCGCTTTCGAAACAGATTTTTGCGCTCCACTTTCAAGAATGATACCGTGTCCTTAATAGTCGTACTGATGTCGCGCGGTTTATACCCAAGATCATTTCGGGCCTTTTCATATGTAAAGCGCGCGTTGCTGGTCAGCGTGTAGAGCGTGTAGCGCGTAAATAGCGGCGATTCATGGCGAATCTTGTAATAAAGTTCCGCAAGCGGTGCCGTTAGCTTAGCAAACCACAGCGGAAGCACGGTTTTAATCGTCTTCCCGCCGGTTACACGCGAAAGAGTGTTCAACAGTTCTCTCACCGGAATATAGCGGTTGGAGAGGATGTAGCACTCGCCCTTTTTGCCTTTTTCCGTTGCGGCGATTACGCCCTCCGCAACATCCCGCACATCGACGAAATCATATCCGCCTTCCACACATGCTGTCAGCGTTCCGTTAAGATAATTAATAATCATTTGCGTCAGGTGTCCATGCCCGTAATCGTTTGGTCCGATAATGCCGGAAGGATGGATTACCGTCGCGTCCAGTCCGTCCTTTGCGGCGTCGAGCACGATCTGTGTCGCCGCGGCTTTCGTCTTTGCATAAAGCCCAATGACCGCATCAGGTTGGAAACCATCAACGATTTCATGCATGACCTTCCCCTGCGGCAATTCCGGAAGAGCGTGAACAGAGCTGATGTAGACGAGTTTTTTTGCGTTGTGCTCTTTGCACAGGTTTACGATGTTCTCCGTGCCTTTTACGTTGACGTCAACGACGCGCTGATCATATTTCGACGCAACGGATACAATGCCTGCGCAATGGATCACATACACTTCATCATCGTCTTTCAAGCCAAAAAACAACGGCTCCAGCGACGTCCTTTCGCGCACATCCCCGCGAACGATGGACACTTGGTCGCCATATAGCATGGTGACGTCTTCGTTGGGTTGCGCAAAGCCACGCACTATCTCACCGTCTGCCAGCAATTCCCTGGCAACCGTGTTCCCAAGATGCCCCCCGATTCCCGTAATGATATAAACGCGTTTCATATGGATTTTGCCTCGCTTTCTATGTATACCATCTTACGGATGGATTGTTACGCGGCTATAACGAAAAACCGACAATTTATCGACACTTTTACGAATTCTTTATGAAAACGATCGTTTTTCGCCTTTGTTTGTGTTGATTTTGCTTGATCCGTTGCAAGCAAAACAACTGTTCGTATATAATAAAGATTGTCAACAGTCCGGTCTCATCATCTCTTCGCCACGTTTTCAAAAAAACTCTTAACGGAGGAAAACCATGAACGAAACAATCCTGAAAGATTATTATCAAAAGCGCGAATTTTCCACCGAACAGGCCGCTGAAGCAGTTGCCGCGGTGCACGCACTGGAAAATTGGCTGTCCACCAAGAATGTCACGCTCGAAACCGTCATGCCGAAGCTCATCCGCAGTTACATTCGCCTTCTGATCGATGAAAAGCGCAATACCATGGAAGCGCTTCTTGCTATGGCGCGATATTTCTATCTGACCGGCTGCAACGAAACCTACATTTACTTCACATCGCTGCTCGGTGGCGACGGCGTGATTGAGAGCATTGCAGTGCGACTGGCGGACGCTACGGACACAGACACCGCCGAGCGCCTTTTAGGTAGCGCTGCAAGGCCGCCGTTGGGTTCCGATCCAACTGACTTCCCTGCGTTCACAAAGCGGCTGATGGAGCGACTGGAAGCGGAGCTGCCGTTGAACACAGTGCAGCGCGTGCTCGCGGGCAACAACCACCAAATCCCGGTTTCCGCGTTTGCTGCGGAGAAGGAACATTTCGAAAATGCACCTTCGCTGGAAGAATACCTGCGCGGTCGCCATAAGCGGAACGCTTTCGAACTCCAGCAGCATTGTGACAACCATACGGTTTGGTTCGAGCAAACCATTACGCAGGACGTCGTAGATTTCGTCGCCGCTAATCAGGAAATCCTGTCCGCCGTAAAAGACGGGGATACGCTCTATATAACCAAAATTCCGTACGATCCGGAAAAATATCTGGCGGAAAACGATCCTAAGATGAAGCGCTACTTTGCCTGCCACTGCCCATTTGCACGCGAAGCGATCAAAGCGGGCTCACCGGATATTTCACCAAACTGGTGCTACTGCAGCGGCGGGTTTGCCAAACATCCTTTTGAGGTGCTGTTTGAACGCCCGTTACGCGTTGAATTGCTCCAGTCCGTTCTAAAAGGCGATCCGGTCTGCCGGTTCGCAGTCCATCTGGATTGAGCACTTAAATCGTACCACGCATTCTTCAAATTATCTTCAACGTGTCATATGTTTGTCAAGAGAAAATAAAAAAGTTTTCTAATGAGTAACATAAAAGCGGAGCGTATTAATGCGCTCCGCTTCTTTTTTGTTTGTTCGTTCGTTATTCGCCAAGCGGAATCTTCCGTTTGAAGGCTTTGTCCATGTCTTCCGGAATCAATTCGCGAAGAACTTCGCGCCCTTCGATTTCAACCACGATCGTGCGGTTACGCATACGTTTCGTTAAAATCTTGGCAAGGCGTATCACCGCATACTTGCCACCGCGGACATGCTTGGCTTTCAGCTTCACCACCAGCACCTCTTTGCGGAACATAACACGGCGCATGAGATGCACGCGTTTTTCCTGACTTAGAACAAACCCATATACTGAAACCGTGATGTTATACCCGGCCAGCAGCAGGATGATCAGAACCAGTGCTGCGGCGGCGAGGCTTGCTCCCGCAATTGCGGCGGCGCCGAAGCTGTCCCTTGCATTACGAAGTGAACGCGCAATGATATCACGCATCGTAACGTGCACCTTCACCGTGTGGATGTTTCCGCTGTCGTCCATGGCTTCGATGTAGTATTCACCTGGCGACACGTTTTCAAGCGTCAGCGTCTCGCCCCACTCTTCGCCCGGCAGGCGGATATAGACCGTTTCGCCTTCAATGCCTTCAATATCCTCGGTTGTAATTTCAACATCGCCATATTCCGGCTCCGTCGTCGGCTTCGGCGTCGGCGTTACGGTCGCTTCTTCGGCAGCCACAACCGGTGCGGCTTCGATGATGAACGGCCCAAACGTTTCATATGTCGTCAGTCCGAAGGCGTTCATCGCATATGCGTGGACGTAATATGTCCCTACGCCGCTGATAGTGATTGCGCTTGCGTAATCACGGTATATACCACTCGGTACAACGCTTGTGCCGAGTTCGTACCCGCGTGCCGTAATCTCCGATTCGCCGTCTGTAAACGTCAGCTGAACGGTAATGTCGTCCTGTGTTGTCTCCCCGATGCGATAGGTCCCATAGCGTGCGGTAATTACCGGCTGGGATGTATCCACACTTGACACCGTATAGCTAAACGTCGTTTTGTTGCCTGCGGCGTCATAAAGCAAGAACGTATAGGTACCGTTTCTCGTAACGGAGTAGCGAAGCGTTGCCGTAGCGCTCAGTGTTTTGCCGTTCGGCAGTACGAGCCTGTCGTTTCCGCTGCCACCCGGGTCGGTTTTCAGCTTGAAGGAAATTATGATGCTTCCATCGCTCGTTTGCTCGCTGATCGTCGGAACGGCGGGTGCCTGCTTGTCGACTTTCGCCAGATATCCACCAAACTCCGCACTGTTGGAGAATACGTCCGTCGCCAGGATGTATACGCTGTGCTCCCCGGTCTCCACCGTCATATTCGGAACATCGCTGTAAGCGTCTCCGTCCATGGCATATTGGAATGTAACGGGGTTTGCATCGTCCGCGCCGGTGGCGGTAACCGTTACGCTCTGGTTTGTCCATGTTCCTTCCACGTAAGCACTCCCGTCAGCCTTTGTCATCGAGACGGTCACGCTCAGTGGCGCGTCGCGATCAACGCTCATCGCCCCGGAATAGCCGTAGTCGGTCGTGAATTCAGCGTCGGACGCCTTTACGCGGAACTTCAGTCCGTCCGTCGTTCCAACCGACGACGGAATCGCAAAATCATACTCCGTTGCGGTCAGGGCGCTGTCAACAACGGTCCATGTTCCATCGTAGTAGTACTCAAGCGTATATGTCAGCACGTCGCCGTCGATATCGAAGCAGCTCCAGACAACATGCACAATGGAATCTCCTCCGGCCCGGTCGCCTTCGGCAGGCGAACTCACAATCGGCGTTTCCGGTGGATCGTTTACCGAAAGAACCGTTACGGAAACCGTTGCCGAAGCGGTAGAGCCGTGTCCGTCGGACATCGTATAGGTAAAGCCGTCTGTGCCGTTAAACGTATCTTCCGGCGTGTAAACGATCTTACCATCCTTAATTTCAGTTGACCCGTGCGAAGCGGCACCGACAAGCACAATCGAGTAATCGCTCGTATAATGCAGGGTTCCGAGATTGAACGTAGCGTTGGTGTCCACATCGAGATCGTTCGCCAGTACGTCAATTGTAATCGCGTCTTCATCTGTCGTGGTCGCTTCATCATCGACCGGCTGAACCTGATCGTTGACCTGCGTAACGAGCACGCTGATTGCTCCAGTCACGCTCACAGTGCCATCGCTGATCGTATAGGTAAACGAATCCGCGCCGTTGAAGTTTTCGTTCGGCGTATAAGTAACCTGATTGCCGTCCTTTGTTGCCGTGCCGTGTTCAGGCGTGCTCACCGAGACAAGCACAGGCGTGCTCATGGGTACGGCATTGAGGTCTGCATCCGTATCCACGTCCGTATCATTCGTTACAGGATTCAGCGTTGTACCGGTATCTTCCTTGGTTTCCACGCTGTCCGCAACTGCAACAGGCGAATCATTCACCTGTAAAACGGCAATACTTATAAGCGCTCTTGCACTCGCGCCTTCTTTATCGGTCGCGGTGTAATAGAAGCTGTCGGTTCCGTTCCAGTTGGCGTCCGGCGTATAGGTGATGACGGTACCTTCAATAGCGAGTGTGCCGTGTTCCGGTTCGTCCGCTTCCCCTACGGATACGCTCAAAGCGTCGCCGTCCGTCGCGATATCCGCGTCGCTGATCAGTCCGCTCACGTTGATCGCTTTTGCCGTATCTTCCTGCGTTGCAGCTTCCCCGGTATTCGCCTGCGGTGTGTCATTGACCGCTGAGACGCTGATGCTAATCGTCGCGGTATCGAGTAATCCCGCCGCATCGCGCATCTGGTACGTAACCGTAAACGTGCCGTGATAATTTGCATCCGGCGTAAAGGTAACGTCCCCGTTGGTGCTGGTTCCAAAGCTACCCGGCAATCCGGACGTCTCCGTAATGATCGCAACAAACGACAATGTATCGCCTGGATCTTGATCCGTATCGTTGGTCAGCACGTTAATGGTCTTCGGCGTATCCTCGGCCGTATCCAGCGTATCGTCGTATGCCACCGGTGCGTCGTTTTCAACATTGACCAATACAGTAAGCGTTCCGGTCGCGGATCCACCGTATCCATCACTCATAACATACGTAATCTTCTGCGTTCCCGTAAAGTTGAGCGAAGGCGTATAGGTTATCACTCCGTTTTCTTCGGATAAGGTCCCATGCGATCCGTCTGTGAAGTAATAATCTGTTATGCTGAACAGTCTGTCATATTGCACGTCCTTATTCAACGTATCGCCCGTGTCGACATCCGTATCGTTTTCCAGAACATTAACGCTAACCGGTATTTCATCCGGCGTCGTCGCACTGTCGCTCACCGCGGCCGGGTTGTCGTTCACCTGCGTGACCGTCACGCTCACCGTCGCTTTGACCTGCGTTTCGCCGTCGTCGCAATAGTATTCAAACGAATCCGGTCCGTTGTAGTCCGTTACCGGCGTGTATTTGATGCTGTCGCCGTCCAGCTCGATCGTGCCATGCTGCGGGTCGAGCAAATCGCTTTCGTCAATCGACGTGTGCAGTACTTCCGCCGTCGGATCGGCGTTCAGGCCCGCCTGCTGGTCGACGTCCGTATCTCCGTCGAGTACGTCGATCGTGATCGTGCCGTCTTCCGCCAGCGTCACGCTCTCGCCATCCGGTTCCGGCGCGTCGTTCACCTGCGTGACCGTGATGCTCACCGTCGCAGTGTCCGTCGCATCATGACTGTCCGTCACGGTGTAGCCGTAGCTGTCCGTGCCGTTGAAGTTTTCATCCGGCGTATACACCAGATTCCCGTCGGTCACTTCCGCCGTGCCGTGCGTCGGCGCGGTCGTGATCGTCAGCGTCAGTGTGTCGCTGTTGGTCGCAATGTCGACGTCGCTCGTAACGTTCGTGCCCGTCACGGTCTTCGCGCCGCTGTCTTCCGCAATCGTAAACGATGTGTTCTGCGCCACCGGGTCGTCGTTGATCGACGCCACCGTGACCGTGAACGTAATCGTCCCGTCGTTGTCCGCGTTGTTCCCGTCGGTCACCTTGATCGTAATCGTCGCCGTTCCGTTCTGGTCGCCTTTCGGCGTAACGGTGATCGTCCGGTCTCCGCCGGTTCCCGCCGTGATGCTCACGCAGCTTCCGTCGATCAGGCTCTCGTTCGTGCTGCTCACAAACGTGACCGCAAGTTCGCTGTCCGCCGTTTCAACGTCCGTCACCGTGACGCTCGTCGCGTCCGATCCGTCTTCGTCAAAGCTCAGGTTCGACGGTTCCAGCGTGAATTCCGGCAGGTCGTTCACACTCGTTACCGTGACGCTCACGGTGCCCGTCGCCGTCCCGCCGTCGCCGTCCGCGATCGTGTACGTGATCGTTTCGCTGCCGAACCAGTTCGCCGCCGGGTCGTACACGATCTTGTTGTCCGTGATCGTGACCGTGCCGTGTTCGCTGTTTGCCAGCGTCGCGCCCGTGATGCTCAGCGTGTTTACAAGAACAGGCGTTCCTTTGTTAAGGTTCGTATTCGTGTCGACGTCCGTGTCGTTTGAAAGCGCGTCGATCGTAATCTGCGTGTCCTCCGGCGTCGTCGCGCTGTCGCTCACCGCGGCCGGGTTGTCGTTCACCTGCGTGACCGTCACGCTCACCGTTGCTTTGACCTGCGTTTCGCCGTCGTCGCAATAGTATTCAAACGAATCCGGTCCGTTGTAGTCCGTTACCGGCGTGTATTTGATGCTGTCGCCGTCCAGCTCGATCGTGCCGTGCTGCGGGTCGAGCAAATCGCTTTCGTCAATCGACGTGTGCAGTACTTCCGCCGTCGGATCGGCGTTCAGACCCGCCTGCTGGTCGACGTCCGTATCCCCGTCGAGTACGTCGATCGTGATCGTGCCGTCTTCCGCCAGCGTCACGCTCTCGCCGTCCGGTTCCGGCGCGTCGTTCACCTGCGTGACCGTGATGCTCACCGTCGCAGTGTCCGTCGCGTCATGACTGTCCGTCACGGTGTAGCCGTAGCTGTCCGTGCCGTTGAAGTTTTCGTCCGGCGTGTAGACCAGGTTCCCGTCGGTCACTTCCGCCGTGCCGTGCGTCGGCGCGGTCGTAATCGTCAGCGTCAGTGTGTCGCTGTTGGTCGCAATGTCGACGTCGCTCGTAACGTTCGTGCCCGTCACGGTCTTCGCGCCGCTGTCTTCCGCAATCGTAAACGATGTGTTCTGCGCCACCGGGTCGTCGTTGATCGACGCCACCGTGACCGTGAACGTAATCGTCCCGTCGTTGTCCGCGTTGTTCCCGTCGGTCACCTTGATCGTAATCGTCGCCGTTCCGTTCTGGTCGCCTTTCGGCGTAACGGTGATCGTCCGGTCTCCGCCGGTTCCCGCCGTGATGCTCACGCAGCTTCCGTCGATCAGGCTCTCGTTCGTGCTGCTCACAAACGTGACCGCAAGTTCGCTGTCCGCCGTTTCAACGTCCGTCACCGTGACGCTCGTCGCGTCCGATCCGTCTTCGTCAAAGCTCAGGTTCGACGGTTCCAGCGTGAATTCCGGCAGGTCGTTCACACTCGTTACCGTGACGCTCACGGTGCCCGTCGCCGTCCCGCCGTCGCCGTCCGCGATCGTGTACGTGATCGTTTCGCTGCCGAACCAGTTCGCCGCCGGGTCGTACACGATCTTGTTGTCCGTGATCGTGACCGTGCCGTGTTCGCTGTTTGCCAGCGTCGCGCCCGTGATGCTCAGCGTGTTTACAAGAACAGGCGTTCCTTTGTTAAGGTTCGTATTCGTGTCGACGTCCGTGTCGTTTGAAAGCGCGTCGATCGTAATCTGCGTGTCCTCCGGCGTCGTCGCGCTGTCGCTCACCGCGGCCGGGTTGTCGTTCACCTGCGTGACCGTCACGCTCACCGTTGCTTTGACCTGCGTTTCGCCGTCGTCGCAATAGTATTCAAACGAATCCGGTCCGTTGTAGTCCGTTACCGGCGTGTATTTGATGCTGTCGCCGTCCAGCTCGATCGTGCCGTGCTGCGGGTCGAGCAAATCGCTTTCGTCAATCGACGTGTGCAGTACTTCCGCCGTCGGATCGGCGTTCAGACCCGCCTGCTGGTCGACGTCCGTATCCCCGTCGAGTACGTCGATCGTGATCGTGCCGTCTTCCGCCAGCGTCACGCTCTCGCCGTCCGGTTCCGGCGCGTCGTTCACCTGCGTGACCGTGATGCTCACCGTCGCAGTGTCCGTCGCGTCATGACTGTCCGTCACGGTGTAGCCGTAGCTGTCCGTGCCGTTGAAGTTTTCGTCCGGCGTGTAGACCAGGTTCCCGTCGGTCACTTCCGCCGTGCCGTGCGTCGGCGCGGTCGTAATCGTCAGCGTCAGTGTGTCGCTGTTGGTCGCAATGTCGACGTCGCTCGTAACGTTCGTGCCCGTCACGGTCTTCGCGCCGCTGTCTTCCGCAATCGTAAACGATGTGTTCTGCGCCACCGGGTCGTCGTTGATCGACGCCACCGTGACCGTGAACGTAATCGTCCCGTCGTTGTCCGCGTTGTTCCCGTCGGTCACCTTGATCGTAATCGTCGCCGTTCCGTTCTGGTCGCCTTTCGGCGTAACGGTGATCGTCCGGTCTCCGCCGGTTCCCGCCGTGATGCTCACGCAGCTTCCGTCGATCAGGCTCTCGTTCGTGCTGCTCACAAACGTGACCGCAAGTTCGCTGTCCGCCGTTTCAACGTCCGTCACCGTGACGCTCGTCGCGTCCGATCCGTCTTCGTCAAAGCTCAGGTTCGACGGTTCCAGCGTGAATTCCGGCAGGTCGTTCACACTCGTTACCGTGACGCTCACGGTGCCCGTCGCCGTCCCGCCGTCGCCGTCCGCGATCGTGTACGTGATCGTTTCGCTGCCGAACCAGTTCGCCGCCGGGTCGTACACGATCTTGTTGTCCGTGATCGTGACCGTGCCGTGTTCGCTGTTTACCAGCGTCGCGCCTGTGATGCTCAGCGTGTTTACAAGAACAGGCGTTCCCTTGTTAAGGTTCGTATTCGTGTCGACGTCCGTGTCGTTTGAAAGCGCGTCGATCGTAATCTGCGTGTCTTCCGGCGTCGTCGCGCTGTCGCTGACCGCGGCCGGGTTGTCGTTCACCTGCGTGACCGTCACGCTCACCGTCGCTTTGACCTGCGTTTCGCCGTCGTCGCAATAGTATTCAAACGAATCCGGTCCGTTGTAGTCCGTTACCGGCGTGTATTTGATGCTGTCGCCGTCCAGCTCGATCGTGCCATGCTGCGGGTCGAGCAAATCGCTTTCGTCAATCGACGTGTGCAGTACTTCCGCCGTCGGATCGGCGTTCAGGCCCGCCTGCTGGTCGACGTCCGTATCTCCGTCGAGTACGTCGATCGTGATCGTGCCGTCTTCCGCCAGCGTCACGCTCTCGCCGTCCGGTTCCGGCGCGTCGTTCACCTGCAATACTGTAACCGTAACAGTGGCGGTATTACTCACGGCATTAAGCGCGTCATGAATGTTGTAAGAGAACGAAACCGGCCCATTATAGTTCGCATTCGGCTGGATCAATATTGTCTTGTTGTCGGCGCTCGCCGTAATAACCGCGTTTGGATCGTCGTCGAATATTTCATTGACGAGGATTACTTCTTCATCGGGGTTCGTCATCAGTTCCTCATCGCGGTCGTTAAACATCACGTTGAGGGTCGTCAGAGCATCCTCATTCACAGCATATGTGTCGTCGTATGCCACCGGCGCGTCGTTGACGCTGTTAACAATGAACGTAAAGCTCGCAGTGTCGGTCAGTCCATCGTTATCGGTTACCGTAATTGTAACCGTTGTCGAACCGTTCCATTTCGCATACGGCTGCAGGTTCAATTCTCTGTTGTCGCCTGTGGTTCCAACAATTGTAATACCGTCTTTTAACAGCAGGCTGTTGGAGCTCTTGGCTGTTACAACAACGCCCAAATCTTCACCATTGTTAAGGTCTGTGTTGTTGTCGATGTCCGTTACAGTAAACGGGATTCCATTTTCCGCCACGGTCTCATTGACCGTATAGCTTGCATCGCCATTATACGTAATTACAGGTGCATCGTTCACCGGGACGACGTTCAACGTAACGGTAAACGTGTAGTCCGCGTTACCATAGGAATCGTGCACCGTATAGGTGAACGAATCGTTTTCGTTACTGTTAAGATCGGTGGTGTAGTATACCGATTTATTGTCATCCGCAATTCGCACTGTTCCGTGCACCGGCGCGGTCGGGATCGCCGTTACCGTCAGGTAGGACGGATCGTCCGGGTCGTCGTTCGTCAAGACGAACAGCTGTGTCTCCACATCCTCATATACAACGTCAACGTAGTTGTCGTTGCCATCTATCGGTACGTCGTTCACGGATTCGACCGTTACAGAGAAACTTTCACTCGCGGATTTACCCTCCGCGTCCTTAACGGTCAGTGTGATCGTTGCCGTTCCAAACTGGTCTTCTGCCGGCGTTACCTGTACCGTTCGCATCGTTCCGGTTGCGTCTTCGCCTTCCGCAATGTTTGTTACGACGATATTGGCAAGCGGGAAAAGTGTTTCATTGCTGCTGGCAACATAGATTTGCAGCGTATCGTCGTCGTCCTCTTCATCCGTCACGGTAAAGGAGATATCGTCCGTCGGGGTATCTTCCTGCACTCCGGTTACATCGTCAATTGCAGAAATCGTCGGTGCATCGTTCACCGGTGTGATCGTGACCGTGATGTTCGCCGAGCTTTCCGCTCCGGAAGCATCCTTCATCGTGTACCCGAAGGTATCCGTATAATTGACCTTCGAGGAATGGTCTGCATCCGGCGTGTAGATCACCTGATTGTTGCTGATTGCATACGTGCCATACTGCGGATCGTTAACCGTCAGGATTGACAGCGTGTCGCCGCCGTTGTAGAGGTCGACATCGTCGTTTTGCAAAACATTGATCGTCGCCGCGGTGTTTTCGTTCGTTGTTGCCGCGTCGTCGACCGCCACCGGGACGTCATTTACCGCGTTGACCGTCAGCACAAAGGAATCCGTGTCCGTCGCGCCCTTGGAGTCGGTAACGGTAACGGTGATCGTCGCAGTCCCGACTTTATTTGCTTTGGGTGTAATTGTAAACGAGCAGTTGCCCGATGCATCCGGCGTAACCGAAAGCGTCGGCAGCAGCGATGAATTATTGTGTGTAATGGCAACGTCCAGCGTGTCTTCCGCGTCTTCAACGTCGAAAACCGTAAACGCAACCGCGCCACTTGTCGTATCTTCGGAAATTTCAACATCGGGTAGTTCGGTCAGCGGTTCTTCAACCCGAATCTCCGGTACATCGTTGATCGGTTCGACCGTTACGCTGATGTTGAAGGTGTTCTGCAGGCCGCCGCTGTCTTCAACCGTGTAGGTAAAGACTTCGGGATTGCCTTCAGTCGTATAGAAGTTCTCATCCGGCGTGTAAGTGATGCTCTTTTTATCGCTGGAAATTGCAGCCGTGCCGTTTGCGGGATCGGCGACAGAAATAATCGTCAAATCCTCGAGGTCGGGGTTCGTCGTCTCGTCGATATCATCATTATCCGTGGCGGGAATCGTAACAGCGTGATCCTCCGTCGTCTCTGCCGTATCATCGCCGTCCGACGGCTGGTCGTTCACAGGGGTAACAGTAATCATGACGTTTGCCGTCGCGGTGTTGCCGTCCTGATCGGAAACGAGGTACGTGAACGCATCCGAGCCGTTATAGTTTTCATCCGGCGTGTATACGACATAGTTGTCGGTCACGGTTGCGCTGCCGTGAGACGGCGTCGTAACGGAGACAAGCACCATGCTATCGCCGTACGGAATGTCTTCGTCCGTATCGTTGTCCAGCACGTAAATATCGAGTGCAACGTCCTCATTCGTTTCAACCGGATCGTCCACCGCGACCGGCGCGTCAAACTCCGGCGTAACGGTTATCGTTATGATGCCGTAGCCGATATTGTTGACGCTCTGTCCATCGTCCGCAATCACGGAGAAGCTGTCCGATCCTGTGAAGTCGCTGTCCGGCGTATAAGTAAAGGTTCCGTCTTCATTAACTGTGACCGTACCGTTGGACGGATCGGTCTGTTTGGCGAACGTCAGGGAGTTGCCCTCAAGATCCGAAGCTGTAATCGTTTCATTCAGAACGGAGTCTTCCGGAATTTCATAATGTGCGCTGTCAACAACCGGTCGGTCGTTAACGGGAGAAATGACGATGTCATATGTCTCCGTCGTGGTGAGAAGCCCGTCGCTGACTATAAAGCGAACCGGGACTGTTCCGTACATGTCTTTTTCGGAATGGACGGTAATGGTCTTATATCCGTCAGCATTCGCGCTCAAAGCGATTTCGGATGTAAGCAGCAGCGTCTCGTCCTGCGAGTCGATAGTGATTAGCAGGTTCTCCGTCGCGGCCTCCGCATCACTTACGACGAAGTTGAAGGACGCAGTCCCGTCTTCTTCCATCGTCCATGTGCCCAGATTGCTGCTATGCTTTGCTATGACCGGCGCGTCGTTAAGCGGATTGATTGTAATCGTGACCGTCGCCGTGGCTGTTCCGCCGTTGCCGTCGGACACGGTGTATTGGAACGAGTCCGGTCCATAATAATCCTTCGTCGGCGTATAGGTCACGGTGTCTGAAGTAAATTCGACCGAGCCGTTTTCAGGCGTCGTCACCGAATCGATTGTCAGTGTGTCGCCTTCCACATCCGTATCGTTGTCTAGTACGGAAATCGCTATCGTTTCATCCTCATTGATCGTCAGACTGTCGTCCGACGCACGCGGCGGATCGTTTTGTGCAACGATTGTAACCGTTACGTTCGCATCCGCGGTCGCGCCGTTCGAATCCATAATGGTATAGCTAAACGTTACATCGCCGCTAAAATCACCATCGGCATACACGGTGACGTCGCCGCCGCTTGTGTTGACGACGGTGCCGTTTTGAATATCATAGATCGATATAATCTTCAGTGTGCTGTCTTCAATGTCCGAATCATTCGCCGTAAGGTTCAGCGTCGCCGTTGTTTTGTTGTCGTCGCCGCCGGTCGCGGAAACATTTTCGTTCACTTCCGTAGCGTCGTCAACAGCCACGGGTACGTCGTTGACAGGAATGACTTTGATTTGGAACGCAGCGCGCGCCGTCAGGGTCCCGTCGCTGGCAATGATAGAGATGACCGCCGTGCCGGACGCGTTTTCAACCGGTATGACCGTAATCTTCATCTGTTCGCCTTCGACGTTTGAGATGGAGATGTTTTCGTTTGGAATCAGGTCCGTATTGTCGGACGTGATGGTATAGCTTGAAGCGCCCGTAAGATCGTTGTCAACGTCGTGCACTGTAAGCGTGACGTCCTTCGTCGTATCTTCCAGTGTCGTCTGATAATAATCGAGGTCAAAGATTTCGGGCTGGTCGTTGATGGGCGTGACCGTGACCGTCGCGGTCTTGGTCGTGCTCAGCGCCGCCGTCGTCTGATCCGTCATTGTGTATTGGAATGTATCCGTTCCAAAGAAATCTGCGTCGGGCGTATAGGTCAGCGTATTGTTTGCATTAACCGTTACAGAACCGTTGGCAGGTTCATTCCCTTCGAGAACGGCGAATACCGTGTCGTCCCCGTCAACTTCGTTGTCCGGTCCAATAACGCCAAATGTAATGACGATATCTTCATATGTACTTACCGAAAAATCTTCGAGCGCTGGTGCATCGTCTACCGCATTGACAGTAACCGCAGTCGAATCGCTATCCGAGGCCATGCCGTCGCTGACCCTGACAACTACGGTTGCGGTGCCGCTGACGTTATCGTCCGGATAGATGGTGATGATTGCGCCAGTTTCGGTTTTTGTAATTGAATAATCCAGATCAAACATAACAGCAGCGGTGTTGCTGGTTACGCTTTGCGTGTAGCAGGAGAAATACAGATCGCTGATGTCGTTGTCCACATCTTCGGCGGTTACAGCGAACTGAACGCCGGACGAATCCTCATCAAACGAAACTTCCGCCGGCACACCGCTAAGAACCGGCGCGTCGTTGACGGAGTACACCGTCAGCCAGATGGTTCCCGTGTCCGATTCACCGCCGCCGACTTCCGCAACGGTGTACTGGATCGCCTGATATCCATTTGCATTGGCAGCGGGCGTAAAGCGAACGGTGTTGTTGTCGATAACTTCAAACGTTCCGAGATCGGTCGTTTCGTCAACCGTCAGCTCATACGTTACGCTGTTCGGATTGGAGATGGAAAGATCAAACGTAAACGCATCGGCGTCTTCCATGCAATGGACGCTCCTGCCGTAGGTGTAGAGCGAATCAATAAAATCGATGCCTACATAAACGGTACCATTACGCGTCAAATAATCACCCGTTGCCGTATCGCGGTCGATAATTTGATATACAAACGTGTCCAATCCATTGCTGTTTGTAGATTCTGCCGTGCGCGTATAGCGAATTTTACCATCGGGTAAAATTTCAACCGTACCAAAACTCGGCTGCGTAACGATTTCATATACGTGAATCGTGTCGCCGTCCGGGTCGTAATCGTTATTCATAACGGAGATGCCGGCAGTCTGCCCGATTGTGTTCGGCAGTTCGCAATAATCCGACCATGTGACCGGTGCGTCGTTGACAGGATTGACAACGATGGTTATCGTTGTCGTCGACGTCAGGCTTCCATCGGTCAAGGTGTAGCCAATCGTCTCCGTTCCATTCCAGTTACCATACGGGGTATAGGTGTAAACTCCGCTTGTGCGTGAAAGCGTGCCGTGCGAAGGCCAGTCGATATAGCGCACCCAAACGGAGTCGCCGTCCGGGTCGCTGTCGTTGTCGAGCATGTTGAGCGTAACCGAAGTGTCTTCGTTCGTCTCAATTGTATCTGCAACGGCAATCGGCGCGTCGTTCTGTGCCGCTACGCTCAGCGTAAACGATGTGCTGTCGGAAAGATCAGAGCTATCCGTCGCCGTAACGGTGACGGTGACAGAACCGGACTTATCCGCCAGTGGCGTCAATGCGAGCGAATAGCTGCCGCTGCCGTTGTCAGTCACAACCACATGCGTTCCATCAACCGGCAGGATGCTTTCATTACTGGACGAAACGCTGATGGTCGCCGTATCGCCGTAATCCTCGTCCGTAACGTTGAAGCTGATACCGCTTATGGATGAATCTTCCGTAATATACTGGTTAAAGATCGTGGAAATAACCGGTGCATGCATTATGCTGTTCACGTCCAGCGTAACCGTACCGGTTGCGGTATCTATCTCGTCGGAAATCGTATAGGTGAACGTGCTGACCGTGTTTTCACCAGATGCGGCATAATAGGTAAACTGCTGCGTTTCTGAATTAAAGAACAATGTACCGGGCAGCGTCGAATCGTCGTATCCCGTAACGCTCAAAGCATCGCCATCGATATCGTGGTCGTTTTCCAGCACGCTGAATACGCGCTTGCCGGAGATCGGTACATACACATAATCTTCAACCGCAATTGGCGCATCCTGCGTTGCGGTAATTGTAAGTGTGATCGGCTTTGCATCCTTGAGGCTGCCGTCGCTGACGGTGATCGTAACCGTTGCCGTGCCATTGGCGTCCGGCGCGGGAGTAATGCTCAGCGTGCAGGTGCCGTCGCCATTGTTTATAATCGAAATCCCGTCCGTCGGGATCAGATCCGTATCGCTGCTTCCGCCCACAAGCACGAGGTCCGCGGCGGCCGTCTCTTCATCGTAAATACTGAACGTGATCCCGGTGATCGTTACATCTTCTTCTGTCGAGTAACTCGAAGTCGACAGTGTAATCGTCGGCGCATCGTTTGCCGGGGTGACGCTTAGTTTGCAGGTGCCCGTCGATTCCAGCGTTCCGTCAGAAACGGTATAGGTAAAGCTATCGTCGCCTTCATAGTTGGCAAGCGGTGTATAGCGTAATGTTGTCTCGTCAAGTTGAACCAGTTCGCCAACGGTGGTGAATGTAGCAATCCCGGCAAAACTCAGCGAATCGCCGTCGGCATCCGTATCGTTACTGATCAACTGACTGATCGGAATATCGACATATTCCGTATCTTCGTCGTAGGTGATCGTGTCTTCTGCGGCGCTCGGTGCGTCGTTAACAGGCAGAATATGAACAAGAATGGACGTTGTCTTGGTTACAAACCCGTCGCTGAGCGCAAGATTGATCGTTACGTCACCGCTGAGGTTGCTGCGCGGGGTCAGCAGCAACGAGATTGCCGGGTCAGAGTCTCCCAGGCCGGAGATGACGAGATTGTTTGCAGAAATCAGCGTTTCGTCCGGAAGTGCCGCCTGCAACATCAGGCTGTCGGCGGATGTTTCCACATCATAAATGGAGAACGTGATCGGTTCTTCTACACAGTCTTCGTAAATTGTATACTCTTCGGCAACGTCCTCAAACCATGGATCGTCCGGCATGGGTGAAATGTCCACATACACACTCGCCGTAGACGTCGAGCCTTCGGCGTCCTGTATGGTATAAGTGAACGCGTCTTCTCCATTATAGTTGGCCGATGGTGTGTAACGTACTTTGCCGTCTTCGATGGCGGCCGTTCCATGCGTGCCGTTCGTAACAGAAGCAAGAGACAGGGTTTCACCCGGTGCGATGCCGAGATCGGCGTCCGTGTCGTTTGCAAGAACGTCAATGAGCACGTCGCCATCTTCCGAGGCTTTCTCATTATCGTCAAC
This sequence comes from Christensenellaceae bacterium, assembly GCA_963665515.1. Taxonomy (GTDB): domain Bacteria; phylum Bacillota; class Clostridia; order Christensenellales; family CAG-138; genus UBA7703. The sequence goes on along the minus strand of OY762278.1, from coordinate 1,829,875 downwards.
TGCAACCGGTGCATCGTTTACGTTGCTTACCGTCACGCTGACCGTTGCCGTGGCTTCTCCGCCGTTGCCGTCGGAAATCGTATAGGTGAAACTGTCGTCTCCGGTATAGTTTTCTTCCGGCGTATATTTCACTTCACCAAGGACGACAACCGCGATGCCGTGTTCCGGCGTTCCACAGGAATCAATCGTCAAGGTGTCGCCGTCCGCCGTATCATAGTCATTCGCAAGAACGTCGACTTTAACAAAAGAGTCTTCATCGACCGTAATGCCCGTGTCGTCAACCGCCACCGGAAGATCGTTGACCGAATTGACTGTCAGTGTAAATGTATCGCTCGCGGTCAGTCCGGCTTCATCCTGAACTTGAACCGTAATCGTAACCGGCCCGCCGAACGCGTTTGCCGCCGGGGTGATATCGATGCTTGCTGCTTCCGCTGTCTGCTTGACCGTGATAGACGGAATCAAATCCGTATCAGACGCGGATGCGCTGATTATCAGTTGGTCGAGCGGCGTCTCCGCATCGGACGCACTCAGCGGAATGTTCAGCGTATCATCTTCACCCATAGAGGTGTCGGCAATATCGCCAAGCGTCGGCGCGGTGCTGAGCATGATGGTTTGCAGGGCCGTGTTGCCCGCGCCGTCACTCACGCAAACCGTATAGGTTCCACCGGATGCGACGGTGAAAGTACCGTCGGCAATATCCGTTCCATTTTCCGCAAAATAATCGGCTGTCTGCTCGCCTTCGGCATACCGCACTGTGTTGATTCCGCTCAGGCCGCCGTCGCTGTAAGTGATGTCGACGCGGCTGTACCCACTGCCGGATGTTTGCGTCAGACTATCGATCGTCGGCGCAATCTTATCAATACGCGCCGTCGATTCCGCAGAGGTCGACCTATTTCCCGCTTCATCCTGAACGGCAACCCGTATGGTGAAGAGCCCACTCTCCGCAAACACAAAGTCACTTGGCAGGGTCTGCCATGCAGATGCGCCGATTTGATAAACATAAGATTCCGGTGCGCCCGTACTTGCGCCGAGTTCCGGCATGAGCACCTGTACATCTTCATTTGTCCATTCGGTTGCCGAGAGTGGAACAGACGAAGGAGCGTCGGGCGTGACCGTGTCTATATTATTTACGGTAGCGCTTTGCGTTTCAGATGTTTTTCCGGCATAATCCTTGCTGTATGCCGTGAAGCTCGTCCCCGATTCGGAAACCGTAAATGTGTAAGGAGAAGTCGTTGTTACCTTAGCATCGTTAAAATAGATACCTTCAAGGCCGCTGTCACTGTCTGCCGCGGAGATGGTCACCGTAACAGAACCGTTCGTCCAGCTTGAATCATATGAAATTTCGCAGCTCGGAGCGGCTGCGTCATGAATCACAAAGCTCGTTCCGGAGAACACGACGGTATTGTCGCCTGAAACATTTTCACCGGAAAGCGTAATGAAAATACCACGCGTGTTAGCGGGGATCGAAGCGCCGGAGGAAAGCGCGACGTCGCCGGAAACGGTGTTATCACTTTTTGTCAGGGTAATCTGGGAGAAAGAACTCCCGATGTCGGAAGTTGTGCAAAAATCGATTGTAACGGAAGGAATATCGTTTTCAGAACCGTCGGTGCCTTCTGCGGCAACGGTTGATACCGTAGAAAAGTCTATTTCCAGACTGCCGAGGTCAACGGAGGTGGAAATGTCGTGGCCGTCCTCATTCAGCGAAATGTACCCGACGGCCATGCCAGTCGTAACGCTTGTCATAGTGACCGTCGTGCCGTCCAGTGAAGCGCCCGACGTAGCATACGCAAACGTATTGGTCGTTACGTTCTCGCTGTCGTATCCTCTGAAATAGAATGTGCTCTCAGCGGATGCAGATCCGGGTAGCCAAGCCGTCTGAAGCAGGAGTAAAACGCACAATAAAATTTGAAGTGTCCGTTTCCCGATACTTTTCAGCTTCCATGAAACATTTGCCAGCATATGCTGTTTCCCCCATCTGTTACATTGATTGCCGGATGAATTCTGTTTAACTGTTACTAAACATAGCGTCAACCGTACTGCTTATTACGGCTGATCTTGCGTCCGGCCGGTTGTTAAGTTGTAATTGTTTCTTTTTTTTGCCAATAATCATTCAAGCGTGCAACAATCTTCATTTTCAAATTTGTCGTCCAATGTAGTGTTTACGTTTGAATACATACAAAAAAGTAGGTCAAGAACGTGTGGGCGTATACAGATACTCCCAGTGTTCTTGTTCCAGTATAACGTTATAAATGTATAAATGTAAATGGATTTTTATGAACTTTCTTCGAAGATATGCGGGTTTTTCAATGAATTTCCGCGTTTTTTCGCTCGTTATGCACCATCCGGTCTGCATAATGCAGCCAGAGCGCGGCTCTATTCATTTTCATACTGGTTTCATATGAATTGTTGTTTGCTATGCCTGACGTTTCCGCCCACATCTTTTTTTTGCTAATCCAAAATTCGAATTGCTACAGGAATTTATTAAGCTGGCGATAAATTGTTACATTGTAGCAATTTGTAATTCTATTTTTTCCGTGGATGTTGCGCAATATTTTCAAGCAACTCGCTGTTCTCGCAGCATATGGAATCTTTCCCTTTGTGCTTGCCATTATACATCAACGCGTCCGCCTCACTCAGCAATGTATGAAAACCCGCGCCCGGCCGCATTCCAACAATGCCGCAGCTCCACGTGATCGGGATTTGTGTCGTCTCTTCTTCCTCTTCTGTGCAGCTTTTGATTCGCTGTAAAAACAAAACGGCATTTTCCAGCGATGTATTCGGTAAAAGTAACACAAACTCGTCCCCGCCCCATCGAGCCAGCGTATCGGAACTGCGCATCTGGCGTTGAAATGCCCGCGCAAGATCGACGAGAACCGTGTCTCCGGCCGCATGACCATAGCGATCGTTAATGCGCTTTAAGTTATCGACATCAATAAATGCCAACGAAAGCGGCATTTCATGTCTGCGACAAAATTCCATCCAGCGAACAGCTTCTTGTTCCAGACGGAATCGATTCGCTGTGTCCGTCAAGAAATCCGTCGAACTGAGGCGTTCCAGCTTGTTTTTCGCTATATATTCGCGATATTGGTGGCGCTGTGTACTGGTTGCAAAAACTGCACACAGTACAATGGAAAGAAGGATGTAAACCAGCGACGCCCAGAATTCATTAGGATCGATCCCTTCTGCCGCCGCGCACGCGCATATAAAAAAGCCAATCGGTCCAAAAACTGCCAACATGATGACATTGATTGTCCGGTTGGGAATTAAAAAAATAATCAAAATAAACGCGATGATCCCCATCGCCTGAATCATATAGTTAAAATTGCCATAAAGCGGCATAACCAAAAGGTAAATCGCCAGAGCTACAATCTCGCCGACAGTTACGATAGCGGCTATTTGATTGAATTTCTTCAGCTTTGGAATACAAAGAATGACACCGATCATGGAAAGTGCAAATATTATCCGCACACTCACCACAAGAAGCCTATATGGTGTCTCTTCAATCAGCTTCCAGTCGGGAATCACTAGAATAATATTCAGTACACATGCGATGATCGCAATAATTCGAATATATTTTTTTGAATTCTGGAGCCTGTACTGGTCGTAAACCAAGTGAATATTTTGCTCGGTTTCGGTGTGCAGGCCGGATTCAGTTTTCACCAAATCGAACCACCTGTCTAGTTGATCGTTCAATTGTTTGAATCGAGCCGTACCTTTGCAGCGTCCATAGGCAATACGGATTTTTCATCATATTGTGCCTCTACGGTATTAATCCGCAAAAAACTGTGCACATTCAGAAGCGTCCGCCAACTGTCGGCCGGGTATCAAACGCAGCATATTCTTTCGGCCATATTCTGATTCCGAGAGTCGGTCTTTTCGGTGCTTCGCTCGTCCGCTGTTGTTCTCTATTTTGCAAGTTACCATGCAGGGTGCCTTGTGATTCGTCTACCCTGTGCGGTATTTTATGACATATATTGCCTGTCCTTACCTTTTATATTGTATCGCAGCATCTGGAAGAATAGCAACGCGACACCAACTCCCAGCAGAATATCTCCAATGCTTGCAAAGCCGAACGGAACGCCACGCGGGCCAATACGAATCACGTCTCCTAAAAATGGCAGAGCCGTTTGTGGCGTGATTTGCGTATAGGCATAAATACTGCCGGCAGCGAGCTCTTGCGCACGGGTAGATCCGGCGATTAGAAGAGACTCTGAGACCGGCATGCATCCGCCGTTGAGCAAAATAACAAGAAAATTGAGAAAGGAGCCGGAAAAAACCAGTGAAGTCCATCCAATATGCTTGATATTCATCAGCAGGAACCCGAAGATCAACGCATATTGAATGATACTCACAAGAACTGCTCCAGTTTGCGGATGAAGTAAATAGGAAGCGCCGCTCTTTATCACGAGCGCACCAATCGGTAATACTAACCCTTTTAGCTGATATAGCGCGCAGCAGCTAAAACGTCCGCCAAAGAGCAAGCCCAAAACAATGCCAATAATTGCAAACGTTAAAAGTATCATATCGTATAAAGCAGCAGCTTCTCTGCATCCTCGGGTCTAAGGTTCGGTTCAATCTCCAAGAATACCTTCACAACTTTGGGATCGAGCTGCGTGCCGGATACTTCCTGGATGATCTCCCTTGCGCGTACTTTTGTCATTCCTTTACGATACGGCCTGTCTGTAATCATGGCATCATAACAATCCGCAACCGCCAGAATAGCCGCCGAGAGTGGTAATTCGCCTTTTTCCAGGCCTTCCTGCGGGTATCCTTTTCCGTCATACCGTCTATGGTGATACAGCACGGCGTCGTTGACAACGCTGGAAAGGTTGATGCTTTCGATGATACGGCGCCCCACGACGGGATGCTGTTTAATAACATCGTATTCCTCTTTTGTCAGAGGACCCGGCTTGCGTAAAACTGCATCGTCAACGCCGATCTTACCGGTGTCATGCAGCAGTGCTGCAATCTTCACTTCATCCGTAAAGCGCCGCGTACAGCCAAGCGCCTTGCAAATCTCACTGCTGATGTATGCAACGCGCTGCGAATGCCCATGCGTGTATGGGTCTTTGGCTTCAATGGCTTCAACCAGCGATGCAATTGTGCGCAGCAGTATCGTATGACTGTCCAGATAGATCTTAAACGAATATCTTGCTAGCATAAGCGGTCCCATAAACAGGATAAGCCACAGGTATGCATTGGTCTGCACCAGTATGTAACCGATTAAAAGGCCGAGCGGAATCGTCGCTATAATGTTCGGAATGATGCCACCGATGTTATCGCGCAGAAGTGTAAAAAAGCGTCCTTGGTCACTTGATTGGAAATACAGAATGAAAAGGATCAAATTCAGAAAAATCGCAATGCAAGAGAAGACTACGGCGCCGATAACGACACGCCAGGTAAATAGCTGTCCCCCGGGATTGGAAACGATGAGCTCGTACGCAAGTCCACCGATCCAGTTGGAAACCAGCACGTTTGAAACGTTAAATAGCTCCTTTTGCGGCGCGCGAGCCCAAGGTGAATAATATTTGTGCGTGTTTGGGTCCAACAAAACAACCAATAGTGACGATAGTGCATAAAGCACAATTGAAAGTGGAACACCCTTTGTCACAATGCAGGCAACTACCGGGACAAAGCTGATCTCCATCGTCTTATCCGCGGTAATATAGATCGGCAGCATATGACAAACCAGTAAAATTACCAGCATGACGGCGCAGTACAGAATTGTCTCCAAAAGCGTTTGAGGGTCTGCAAACAATGCGGTGGACTGATAAACGCTCACTCCAAAGACCGCAATGCCGCACAGACTTATTAACGCCATGTACAATTGCTGTTTTTTCATTCGTATATGCCCTCGTGCTGAATATCCTGCATAACAGGAAGACAATTAACAGGTCCGGCAGAGTTCAAAATGAATTTGCTTTTTCGTTCAACTTGTCTTATCTGACATAGAAGTACGCACCACTTGCTAAAACCAGAGCCGCAAGGGAAGCGAGAGCCATGATGATCTTCTTCATTAGGATATAGCCTCCTTTTTTAGGTCTCTGTTCTCCGCTAATCGAACAGGCTATATCCGCTACGCTTGACCGGACCTGTTAAGTTTTCAAATATCTATGATTAACACTCCTGTGTGTAAATCTCAAGTTTTCGGTTGATTGCATCCATAACGCTCTGTACGACCGCAGCGTCCGTATCCGGCTCCGCATATACGCAGCCGATTAACGGCGTAAACTCCGGAATACAATAGATCTGCGTCATAACGATAGCCCGCCCGTTGGAGCGAACAAGCTCCGTACTGGCGAGTTCAAAAAAACACGTATCATTGGTGCATTTTTTCACCGCGTCCAGTGTTGCCTGCGCAATACAGCGCATTCTGGAAAACAAAAGTTTGCTGCCAATTGCCGTGCCGCTGAATCGTTCTTCGTCCCGCGAAAGCGTTACGGTAACCTCAACGCCATTGTCGGACGAATGCATCTGAATTCCGGAGTAATTCAGTCTGTATCGGATGCCGGTCAGCATGTCCGCGGCTACCTGCGCAATGCTGATGATATGGTAGTCGATCTCAACCCCATAACGTGCGGAAATCGCAGACTGAACGTCGCGCACCAGAGCCTTTCCGTTTCGCTGGTTGCTTGCCAGAACATGAATCTCAATCGGTTCCTGTTCTTCGGAAAACACAACATGAGCGGCGTAAACGCCGTTCAGTTTTGAAATCAGAGATTGCCAGTCAGCTGCGGTTCCATTCATTGCATCCATACTTTTCCTTACCCCATCCAGATTGATTTTCCTGTGTTTTTACTCGAATTTTTGCTATCCTTATTCATTATATCGCTTCATATTTATCAGCGCAAGGAAAACGCTGTGAATTAAAGCACATAGCACAGGCGCACAATTGTGTTCATCTCCCAATTGCTTTTTGCTTTACTCATCAACTTAAATTTGTCTGTCTCTGCCTTGTTCCACGCAAATTATTGCAGCTGCGGTTGCATCGATTCGTGCGGATTCATATGGTCTAGCGACCTTCCTGAAAATAGTAGCGGCCTTTGTTTCGTGTGCCTTTGCCGTACTCAATTGCACGCTGCGGGCATCGGTTGATACAGGATAGACACTGCGTACAGTTTTTCTTAATCCACGTTGGTCTGCCGTTTTCAATTCGAATCGCATCGACAGGACAATTCTTCTCACATAAGCAGCAGCCGTTGCAGGCATCGGTTGAATAAAACGGCTTCGTCCTCATTGCAAAAGAATTGAATGCGGGGCATGCCACTGCACTCTTCAGCCACGCCGCGCCTCCTGCATTTACGTCATAAATAGTTTGCTTCTTAATAATGTGGTCTGCAATTTGAGTCAGTTGTTCACCTGCATTCTTAACTTTTTCCTGCGCAAGTTGGTCGCTGTCGACGTCAAACATCGGAATATAGTTGTTTGGCATGACAACCGACCACGCGCTTGTATACGGGAACACGGAATGCAGCTTCTTGACCGCATTCCCCGCTTCGTCTCCACACGTGCAAACGGCATATGCATACACGTTACCTTGAATGGAAATACCTTTTGCAAACCGTTCGACCATCTCCGGTACGCCCCATGCATAGATGGGAAAAACAAGTCCTATCTTCGATTCGGCCGTGGCAACGACGGCAGTTGGCCCGTCTTTCATAAGTGCAGGAATACTCCCCACCATATCGTCGGTCAAGTTCGCCAGTTTTTTGGCGACCCATTCCGAATTTCCCGTACCGGAGAAATAATAAATCATGCCTCTACCCCAATTGTTTATAACATATATTTCAGTATACCACATGCCGTATCTAATCGTGCAGACGCAACAGTCCTTCATCGGTAAACCTTCTGTGAATAACTATGCTTATGCATGGACAAACGACAACACAGGGTCGCCCATGGGCGACCCTGTGTTTATGGATACGATTAAACGTCTTCGCGTTTGCGCTTTCTGCCGAAGCAGTCGAGCCAAATGATACCGACGATTACAACGCCCTGCGCAACCTGCTGCAGATACGGCGCAATGCCGAGCATGTTCATACAGTTGGTTAGCAGTTGAAGGACCATTAGGCCGACAAAGCTTTGCACGATACCACCGACGCCGCCTGCAAAACTTGTGCCGCCGACGACGACGCCGCAGTTGACCATCAGGGCCGTATCGTCGCCATAGATGCTTGAGCCGGTGTTGAGCTTGCTGGAAAGCAGCACGCCCGCAACCGCCGCCATTGCACCGCTGAGCACGAACGCCAACCACTTGGTCGTGACAACGTTGATGCCGGAATACTTGGCTACTTCATAATCTCCGCCAAGTGCATACAGGTTTCTGCCATAGCTTGTGAATCGCAGCAGTGCGTAAATCAACACGCCGAATACGATCATAATCACTGCGAGGTTCGGAATCACGCCGCCGATTTTGCCATTGGCGATCTTCATGAACTCCATATTCGTGCAGGATACCGGGTGTGCGTCGGTCAATTGCTGACAAACGCCCTTGATCAGCATGCCCGTACCGAGCGTAATGATGAACGCTTCCGTCTTCTGCTGCACAACGAAGAACCCGTTGATGAAGCCGACCGCCGCGCCGATAATCACCGAGAAAATGATCGCCAGCCACATATTCATGCCGCCGTTCATCATCTGAATCGCGGTGATGCCGGAGAGGCACATCACACCACCGACCGAAAGATCGCAGCCCGCGGCGATAACCGTCAGTGTTACGCCGAACGCGATGATTTCGTTGACCGCCGCGTCCTTGAGCACGTTGAGCAGATTGTAGGACGTGTAGAAATTTGTTTTGAAGAACAGCATCCCGATCAGCATTACCATGATCGCAATGACCGCCTTCTGTTTGGTAATGGCACGCAATGTCCGCTTGCCGAAACTTAACATCGTTGTCTGCATACCGCTTACCCCCTACTGTTCTTTCCGGTTGTCGAGCCAGATGGCCAGAACAAGGATTGCGCCCTTGAGCACGACCTGCATATACGCCGATACGCCCAGCAGGTTCATGCAGTTGGACATCAGCGTGATCAATAGCACGCCGAGAACGGTGCGTAGCACGCTGCCCTTGCCGCCTTTGAGTGTCGTGCCGCCGACGACGACCGAAAGAATGGCGTTGGTCTCATAGTTTTTGCCGATGATCGGCGCCGCGGTCGTGATTCTCGAAAACAGCACGATCGCGCCGATTGCGGACATCAATCCGCAAATCGTATAGATCAAAATGACACTGCGCTTAATCGGAATGCCGCTCAGCTCCGCGGCAACCTTGTTGCCGCCAGTGTAACTGATCGACCGGCCGCTGTAAGTCTTGTTATGAAACACCCACAGCGCCGCCAGGCAGAAGAGGAACAGGATGAATGACACCGAGAAAATGCCGACTGTTCCGCTTCCGATTGCCGTAAACACCGTCTGCGGCGTCGTCAGCCAGCTCATGTGCTGTGTTGAACCGCCCGTGTAGATCAGCGCGATTGCGCTGTAAACAGCGCTCATGCCGTAGGTGATAAACAGTGCTTCCGCCTGGGTCAGCGCACCCGCCGAAACCAGGACCATGCTGTTTAAAAAGCCGAGGAATGCGCCGAGCATCACACCAATGATCAGAGCGTTGACCTGTCCGATCGGGTCGATCAGCGAGACCGTGACGACCGCAACAAGTGAGATCAGACCGCCGACGGAAAGGTCGATAAACCCGCCGATTATGACGAACGTCATGCCAAGCGATACAAAGCTCAGCGGGCCGAACTGCCGCATGATGTTGGTCAGGTTGTCGCTGCTTAAAAACTTTGGTTCCACGATGATTGTGATGATGACCAGCAGCACGATGGCGACGAGCACCAGATAGTTCATCAGGAACTTTTTGATATCGAATCGTTTTGTCATACCGCTTCCTCCCGTCAACCTATCGCGCTGTCCATGATCGTCTGCGCGGAAACTTCCTCGGGGTTGAATTCCCCGGTGATCCGCCCTTCGCAGATGGTCAGGACTCGGTTGCTCATGTTCAGCACTTCCGGCAATTCGGACGATATCATGATGATCGATCCGCCGTTTTCTACAACCTGCTTCATCAGCACGTAAATTTCATATTTCGCGCCAACGTCGATGCCGCGTGTCGGTTCGTCCATAATCATGATCTGCGGATTGATCTCCAGCCAACGCCCGACGACGCACTTCTGTTGATTTCCGCCGGAAAGGCTGAGCACCGTTGTTTGCGCGCTTGGCGTTTTGATGCCAAGGTTCTTAATCTGGCGATCGGCAATATCCTTTTCCTTTGAAGAATCCAAAAAGCCAAATTTCGTCATCCGGTCCAGACTTGCCATAACAATGTTGGATTGAACCGAAAAGCGCAATACAAGGCCTTGCAGCTTCCGGTCTTCTGGCAGGAGGCCGATGCCGAGCTTCTTTGCATGCGCCGGCTTTTTGATCCGTACCGGTTTGCCTTCAATTAATACCTGGTGACCCTTGGCTTTGTCCGCACCACAGATGGCGCGCACAATCTCAGTCCTGCCCGCACCAACCAGGCCGACAAGGCCGAGGATTTCGCCTTTTTTCAATTCAAAGGATATATCGTGCAGCTTATGCGTATTGATCGAGCGAACCTCCATGAGCGTGTCTCCAACACAATGAGGGCGCTCGGGATATTCGTGTTCAATCGAGCGACCAACCATCTTTGCGATCATGTCCGCACGGGTCAGGTTCCCGACCGGCTGCGTATCGATCACGTGTCCGTCACGCATGACCGTTACGATATCGCACAATTCAAAAATTTCGTCCAGTTTATGGCTGATATAGATGATGGAAACGCCTTTTGCGCGTAAATCTCCGATGATCTCAAACAGCTGTTTGAGTTCGTCGCTCGTCAAGCTGCTGCTCGGCTCGTCCATGATGATCAGCTTTGAGTTAAACGACAGCGCTTTGGTGATCTCCACCATTTGCTTTTCCGCCGCGCTCAGTTCGCCGACCAGCGTATGCGTGTCGATGTTGCAGCCGATGCTGTCCAGCAGCTTTCTTGCTTCGACATGCGTGCCCCGCATGCCGTGCATTTCGCTAAAACGACCGAGAAAGATATTCTCGCCCACGCTCATCGTGTTTACCAGGTTGAACTCCTGATAGATGATGCTTAAACCCCGATTCAAAGACTCGACCGGCGTCGTGTGTTCAATCTTTTCACCGTCAAATACCACTGCCCCCGAATCCTTCGTGTATACGCCCGACAGTATCTTCATCAACGTCGATTTTCCGGCGCCGTTTTCACCAACGATCCCATGGACAATGCCCCGCGATATCTCGATCGAGACGTCGTCCAGCGCCTTGACGCCGGGGAACGATTTATTTACGTCTTTGATGGAAAGAATGATTCCCTGTTCCTTCTTTTCCACGCCCACTTTTCCCCTTTCAATTCTTTCTGCAAGCAACATTGGAGGGCCGCCCGGCATTTATGTGCCGGGCAGGCCCATCAATTTTGTTTTAGTGGAGCCTTACCATTCCGGATACGGGAAGGTATCGATGTTGTCGGCTGTAACAACGTCAAGCGGGATGAAGTTAATCGCTTCATAGGTGCCGCCGGTCAGCATTGCTTTCGCGTTTTCAAGGCTCTTAATAGCCATGTTCGTGAAGCTCTGGCCGATGCAGACAGCCTGCGTGCCATCCTTAACCTGATCATAACCTGCGCGGCAGCCGTCAACGGCGACTACATACACATCGTCCATGCCGGCATTCTTCAGCGCTTCGATGACGCCGGTTGCGCCGTTATCCCAATGGCAGAACACACCGTCGATCTGATCGCCGTACTTGACGATGAAGTCTTCCATGATGGCCATGGCGTCCGCGGTTACCCAGCCACTGCAGTTCTGCGAGTCGAGCAGGGTGATGTTGGTGCCATCAATGACTTCCATGAAACCGTCGTGACGTTTGATCTGCGCATCATGGCCGGCCTGACCGCCGACTTCAACAATGGTCGCGCCATCCGTGAAGTGATCGACAAACGCCTGACCCGCCGTTTGGCCTGCCATCGTATCATCGACGCCACAGAAGAAGTCACGGTACTGCTGGGATTCTGCTGGCAGATCCGAAGAGAACATGCCGACGATGATGCCAGCTTCCTTGGCTTCCATCAGGCTCGGAACGATTGCGTTGATGTCACTGGGATTGATGAAGATCGCATCGTAATCCTGTGCAATACAGGTGCTGACGGCCTTCGCCTCGTTCTGCACGTCGTTCTGGCCTTCAAATACGTCCATCTCAAAACCGTAATCGCCGCAATACTGCTGCAACTGTTTCCAGGAATAGGCCTGCGATTCGTTGGACAGTGCCTGCGTGATGAACGCAGCCTTGTAGGGCATTGCGCTTTCTTCGGTTGTTGCCACTTCCTCCGTCGTTTTGGCGGCGCAGCCAAAGATGCCGACTACCATAGCCAGTGCTAGGAGCATTACGAGAATTTTCTTGGTCATTGTGTTTTCCTCCTTTTTATTTAAGCAGGCTCCGTTCCCCTGAATCCCTTTAACGTCCCCCGCTTATTTCGTTGTAAGGCGCTTTTCAGCGCGTTTGCCTGGTTGTAGGCTCATTCGGTTAAATCATTTGAGAAGCATTGAGGCAGGCCGTACATGATATTTATTTGTTTAGCTCAGCGCTTCCTGCAGCGCCTTGAGCATAATGTCCTTGTTTGGCTTTTTCCCCGTCCACATTTCAATGTTAATCGCAGCCTGGTTGATCAGCATGCCCGTGCCGGTGTTCCAGCGTGCGCCGCGCGCTTCCGCTGCCCGTAAAAACGGAGTGATCGCCGGATTTGGAATCACGTCCTGAACGAACATGCTTGGCAAAATCGTATCGAGATCAATATTCGGTATTTCATCCACATTGGGATACAGGCCGATCGGTGTTGCATTAACGAGGATATCCGTGTCTGCGGGAACAGCATAGGTATGATCCCATGTTACAAATGTGCATTCTTTGGAAATACTCTGCAGTAGGTCCATCAGGCTCGTCGCCAGAGCCGCGTCTTCAGGCCGGTTGACGATGGTGATACTGCCCGCTCCCGCAAGCGAAAGCTCCACGCTGACAGCGCGCGCAGCGCCGCCCGCGCCAAGGATGACGATCTTCTTCCCTTTCGGGTCGACGCCGTTATCGCTGAGCGATTCCATAAAGCCTTTGCCGTCCGTATTTTCGCCAAACAGCTTGCCGTCGTCATTGACAATCATGTTGACAGCACCAATCAGGCTTGCGCTTTCGGAAAGTTCATCGAGATACTGGATGACATTGATTTTGTGTGGAATGGTGCAGTTGATGCCGCGCATTTTAAAGGCTTTCAGCCCGTTAATCGCGTCTTCGAGTTTATCTGGGTCCACATCAATCGTCAGAAACCGCCACAAGTCAAGTCCCATGTCCCGAAAGGCCGCTTCCTGAATTACCACACCGGGGTTTTCCGCCGCGGGATGTCCGAACACGCCAACAAGACAATCCAGATAGTTCTGCTCTTTCATGTTTTCCCTCCAAAGTTGTTTTATAGAACGGATGCTGCAAAATATGCCGCGCCGACCGCCTGGCCGAACTGTGCAACCGTATGTATAGGATCGGCGTTGAGATCACGCATCAGTGGTGTGAACGCAAGGTTGCCGTCACCCGCCGTGAATTGAACCGTAGAGCGTCTCGCCGCGCCTTCCTGCATAAGATCGAAACAGCGCTTCCGCTTGACAAAGCGTCCGAACAGCACGCGCGACTTGGTCTTCGGGTTGAGCATACGTTCCGTCTCTTCAAACGTGACGGCAAGGTATTCGCCGATCTCGCGGAAAATTTCCTCTGCAACGGGTTCACCGTCGTCCGCAAGCTTCATCAGGTATTCCAGGAGCGGTTTTCGCATGTCCACCGGATCGAGCGTTACATAGACGCCGCCGTCCCGATTTTCAAGAAATCCTTTTTCGTACAAGCTCTTGAACAACTCTGGCGCTTTTCCTTCGAACATCCGCATTGCCAGTCTGTAAGCGCCACTCTGACTGCAATACTTTTGCAGTGTTCCGGGAAGTCCGGAGTTAAAGTTATTCACACTGCGCACGTCGAGCACATGATAAGCGCGTGCGGGTCTGTTTCCAAGGTCGATGACGCAGTTATACACTTCCAACGGTATCTGAGGAATCTCTCCTGTTTCATCGATCCATCCGGTGCCGAGTTCCGTGCCGAGCGTGTGTGCAAACACTCCGTCGGCAACCGAGACCGCCCGGTCCGAGTGTGCAAGTTCTATCGCCGCTGTATACGCGGCAAGCGATCCATCGTTGGAGATATGCACCACGCCGTCTTTGCGGCACTGCTTCATCAGCAGGTTCTTTAGCTCTGCAAGCTTCGGGAATTCTTTGTCGTAGTCCGGCGAATGTTCGCGAATACCGCGCGTTTTGTAGGTTTCGCCGCCGACGATCATGTCGTCGATCACAACGTCCGGAAAGCATACGCCGATTCCATCGAATAAAACCGGTTCGCCATATGCGGCGGCGACGGTGTTTATAACAGACTGCATCGCCTCGTCGGAAGCGCCTTTTTGCAGCATCTCGGTCTTCAGTCGTTCCGCTTCCGGTGTTTGCGGCAACGACAGCGCCGCACGCATGATGTTTGCCATCAACACCACCGGACCTATGATCTGCTCAACACGTGTCATCGAAGCCGGGTTCCAGTCATATTCCTTTACGGCGACAATCCGGCCGTCCTTGATGCCGACGACCTTAATGTCCGTCCCGCCAATATCGATCCCGCAGAGCGCCGCGCCGCGTGCCTTGTTCACCGCTGATAAAAAGGAGGAGACCGCGTCGGCTGACGGATGCGGCTGCTTCGCCGCTGCGGGCCAATCGGATTGTACAATCCGAAACGAAAACGGCTCTGCGCCTACGGCCGCGTTGATGCGGTCGGTCACATTCAGGCACTTGCCGTAGCCCGTCCTGGCGTTTTTCGCCAGTCCGATCTGAAAGGTTTCGTCCAACGTACCGCAAAGCGTTTCGGAAAACGCATCACCGGGCTGGATATAAAGCGTCATCGCTTTTCCGCCAAAAGTTGAAATCAAGTTGTAAATGTTTGCGTAAAAATACTCTTGTACAAAGGAAAGTTCGTCCGCGGCGTTTGTTTCCGGAAGGCGGATTTCCCAGCTTTTTTTACCGCCGACTCCCAACTCAAGTTCACAGCAAATACGTGTTTTTTCTTCCGAAAATGCCTGAAAAACATCCGAAATGAAGACATTTTCGCCGCGTTCAGCTAAGGCCAAGAATTTTTGAATCATCGCTCTCCATCCCTCTACAGTGCTCTTAAACCATGGTTGGTTAAGATTTGCTTCAGCGCTTGCACTTCGTTTTCAGGAATTTCGCGCTGATTCGAATCAAATTGATAGGGTATCCGCAGGGATTCGTATTTGTCCCTGCACATGGGGTTAAAGTTCAACAGTTCCACCGGTATGTCCGCATTTAGCGAGGCGACAAACTCCGCAATGCCCGTAATGTTTTCCACATCGTCCGTAAAACCGGGGATCAACGGTGTGCGAAGCAGTAGATTTGTTTTTCGCTCCGACAGTCGTCTGATATTACTTAAAATCAATCCGTTGTCAACGCCGGTCAACGCCTTGTGCCGTGCCGGGTCAATCAGCTTGATGTCCGCAATCATGCGGTCGGTCAGTTCTGCAAAAGCGTCCACCGTTTCCGGCTTTGCGTACAGGCTTGTTTCAATGCTGGTGCCAATACCGCGCTCCTTGCAGCCTTTCAGCACTGCCAGTGAAAATTCCGGGCTGGCTATGCATTCTCCGCCGGAGAGCGTCACGCCGCCATCTTTTTCATAAAAATCTCTGTCCTTCTCAATCTCGCTCAACGCTTCTTCAACACTCATTCGCATTCCGTCAAACCGAATTGCGCCTGTTGGGCAGGCAACGGTACAATCGCCACAACGAGTGCATTTTTCCTGATCAATCAGTGCACCGCGTTCGTCCCAGCTGATCGCGCCGGGTTTGCAGGCGGCCACGCAGCTTTTGCAATCGACACACATGCCCTTTGCGTACCAAACGCGGACATCGGGGAAAATGCCTTCCGGATTCTGGCACCATTTGCACCGAAGCGGGCACCCTTTGACAAACAGTACCGTCCGAATGCCGTGGCCGTCATTGATTGCGAAACGCTTTACATCAAACACATTTGCGGAAATCATACGTCTGCATATTCCGTCCGCTCAATGATTTCCCGCTGCAAATCCGGTGCCAACTCGGTAAAATACGCCGTATAGCCGGCAACGCGGATGGTAAGGCTTCGATAAAGCTCCGGGTGTTTCTGTGCGGCGATCAGGTCTTCCCTGTTCACAACATTGAACTGCACATGGATAATTTTGAGACGGATAAACGCCTTGATCAACCGGACAAACTTTCGCACGCCGATTTCGTTTTTAAACAGCGACGGTAAAAACTTCATGTTCAGCAGCGTCCCGTTGCTGCCGTATTCACTCTTGACCCGCGCAACGCTCTTGAGCACTGCGGTCGGTCCGCGACTGTCCCTCCCGTAAACCGGAGACATGCCGCCGTCGGCAAGCGGTTCTTTTGCTTTGCGTCCGTCCGGCGTCGCACCGACATTTTGTCCCATCGGTACGTGTGCGGACACGGTGTAAAGCCCCATCTGATACGGGCCGCCGCGGATGTTCGTATATTGCGAAAGTCTGTCGGCGAATTTCTTTGCCCAGTCGAAGGCAATGGTGTCCACCCACTCTACATCGTTGCCGTATTTGGGTGCTTTGTTTAAAAGTCGCAACCGAAGAAGTTCTGCATTTTCAAAGTTATCGGCCAGCGCTTTGTGCAGTTCTCTGCGGTCGACAATTTTTTCGTCGTAGACCAGCGTCTTCAGCGCGGCGAGGCTGTCTGCCACGTTTGCGCACTGGATTGCCTGAATGCCGGAGAGGTTATAGTGTGCGCCGCCCGCGGTCACGTCGACGCCACGCTCCATGCAGTCGTCAATGACGCAGGATAAAAACGGGGACGGGAGCAACTCGGCATGCGCTTTTTCCACCACCTCGCAGCAGAGGATCATCCGCTCAAAGAAGAAATCCACCTGCTTGTCGAGTGCGCCTAAAACGTCTTCATACGTTTCAAAATCTTCAATGGTTCCCGTGTGTGCGCCCATCTGCTTGCCACTCAGGGTGCATTTTCCGTCATTAAGCGCAAGTTCAAGCGCTTTGACGAGGTTGAACATCGCCGCGTCGCTCCAGCCAAGGTTGTTCCCCATGGTGGTGAGTTCCACACAGCCGACGATCGCATAGTTGCGCGCATCCTCTTCCGAGATGCCTTTTTTCTGCAGCGCAGGGATAACCGCCTCGTCATTGAAAATCTGCGGCATGCCGCTGCCTTTGCCAATTACCTGTGCACAGCGTGTCAAGAAATGCTCGCCGGAGCCTTCGAACACGCGTGCCGAAAGGTTCGGCTGCGGAAGCAGCAGGTGTTCTTGCGCACGGAGGAATAAAAATGAAAGATCGTTTTCAGCATTTTCGCCGTTTACGTCCTGTCCGCCGACGGCGACATTGAAGCCGATCGGAAATCCCGCAAAATACTTTGCGCTGCTGGAGCTGCGCAAATATACGATCTGGTTAAACTTCAAAAACAGGCATTCGGTGATTTCCAGCGCGTCTTCTTCGTTGATTGCGCCGGATTCAACATCCTTCTTGTAAAACGGATACAGATATTGGTCCATGCGTCCCGGTGAAAACGAGGATGCGTTGCTCTCCATCTGCAAGATGACATATAAAAACCAACTGGCCTGCACCGCTTCACGGTATGTCTCCGGCGGATTATCCGCCAGCTTCTCGCAAATGCGTGCAATTTCCGATAGCTCCTGCGGATTCTCCGAATCGCCCGCCATATCGCGCGCCAGCTCGGCATAGCGCCGCATGAACAGCCTTGCGCCCTCAAGTGCGATGATCAGACCTTCGTAAAAATCTTTGTTCTCAGGATGCGTCGCCTGCGTCTGCTTCGCAATTTCCATCAGTCCCGCCGGGCCGTATTTCAGCCAGCGTGCCGTATCCGGGCAGATGTGCCCCTGCGCGTGGTCGGTCTGGTTGATCTTTGCGACCTTGCCGATGGCGCGCATTTCGTCGCCAATGCGTTCGTCGAGCTTGTCTTCAAGCGTCTTCCCCGTCCAGAACGGGAAAATATCGTTTTTGAATGCTTCCACGTCTTCGCCGCGCACCTGAAATTTATCCTGCGGACGCGTCGGAAGCGTTTCAATCTCGCGGTCGACCCAGCTTAAGCCGGACTCCGGAAAAATTACACCGCCGCGTACTCCAGTGGTGCGGTTGCCGACGATCAGTTCGCCAGGGGTTATGCGAATTTCAATTTTGGAAAGGGACTCTTTTAGCGCCAGAGCACGCAGAATGTTGCGCGGTAAAGCGGAGTTGTCGCGATAGACGTCCGTAACAATCTTCGCCTGCTCGATCGACATAAACCGCTCTTCGGCAAACATTTCATCCTTCAATTTTTGAACACGAAGCCGCAGCGGCAGCTGATCGATTGTCGTTTTCATTTCGGGTTGTCCTCTGGTCAATTGTGAATTCTGTAAGAAATAGATGTACTTTCAAATGGAACGATACTCTTTAAGAATGTAAGAATTCTATCATGAAGATTGCCGGAGGAAAACCATTTAGCGTGGCCAAAAGGTATACTATTATGAACCGACTGCCCTGTCCGCAGCTTCTTTGTTGCGATATTCGCGTGTCGACATGCCCGTATATGCCCGAAAAGCCCTGTAAAAGAACTTTGGCGAGTGATACCCGGTCTGATACGCAATCTCCTCGGTGTTCATTGCGGAGGCAACGAGCATCGCTTTTGCTGTCTCCATACGCAGGGCGTTTAGGTATTCCATGAGCGTTACGCCCATTTTCTTTTTAAATTCTCTGCTTAGGTAAGACTTGCTCACATACACCATATCGGCAAGCTGCTGAACGCTTATTTTTTCGGTCATGTGGTCGTGCATATATACGATGACACGGCTGATCATGTCATTTTCATCGTGCTCTTCAAAGCAATGCCGCGCAATCAGCAGAGCAATGCTTTTCGAGTAGTGCTCCATCAGCGATATGCATGGATTTTTACTTTTATATTCGGCATGGAGGTTTTCAAGCAGCCATTTCAGGTGCGCATCCTTGTCCTGTATGCGGATGATATCGCGAATTTCAAGGCCCGGAATATCCACCCAGACGCAGATGATCTCCTGATGATGATCAAACTGTAAGCACTCCGTGTGATACATGCCTTTGGGGTAAATCACGGTGTCATAAAAAGACGCCTGCACCGAAGTTTCGCCCGAAATCACCCGTGCGTTGCCATACAAAAAGTACAGCAGTTCGATGCAGTCGTGCTTATGTTTCTTAAAATTCCAAATATTGCTCTGCTCGTCAAAGCGCTCGCAAAACAGCACGGGAGTATCCGTCGCCTCCAGTGCTTCGCAGAATCCCTTATATCCGTTTGCCAAAAAATCCATTCCGCATCGCTCCAGTACCGCCAGATTTGTTCATGATCGATTGCTTTCGTTATGCTTTCAATTTTGATAGAAATGCTTTATTTTTTATGTGTTATGTAATCAGTATCTCAACGCCGCTAGCTTCGAGCGACTCGCGGCAGTTATCCGGCACGCCGTCGGTAATCACATGCGTCACCTGACTGACCGGCATAAGCTGCACCACACCGCGCTTGTTAAACTTGGAAGAATCCGTCAGGATAATGCGCTTGTCCGCACGTGCCGCCATGGCGCGGACGGCTTCGGCGCGCAGCATGTCCACATTAGAAAAACCCTGCTTGGGGTCATACCCGTCGGTTCCAATGAAGAATTTGTCCACATAGAACTCTTCGGCACATTTTCCGACCAGCGGCCCGCTCATCACCTGTGCATCCGGGTCGTAAGAACCGCCAAGTAAAACAACCCGCGCGCCGGGAATCGAATGGACATAGCCAGCAATAAACGCGGAATTCGTAATGATTGTAACGTCCCGCTTGGTTCTCACCAGTTCTTCGGCAAGCATCGCGCAGGTTGATCCGGACTCGATCATAACCGCCTCGCCGCTTGCAACCAGCTCTGACGCCTTCTTAGCGATGCGACGCTTTACCTCATAATCAAACGTCATACGATAGCCGACGTCGTTTGGTGAAACGCGCACCGCCGCGCCGTGCTGCCGGTGCAGCAGGCCTTTGTTCTCCAGCGTAGCAAGGTCTTTTCGCACCGTAACGGAGGACACATTCAGCCGCTGCGCAAGGTCATTGACGTCCAGCGTTTCTTCCTGGTTCAGCAGTTCAAGAATCGTAAGGCATCGTTGGTTCATAATATTGCACCATTCCGTTTTTTATTCTTTTGACAGGCGGCCAAATGCGGCCGCCCGCCAATTGCTTTTTATTATACCAATTTTTGCATCGTTTTGGTTGTCCGGTTGTGTCCTATCGTGAACTTGTTTTATGTTCTCGACCGCACTTCAAGCGCCGCAACGTTTGACGGAAGAATGTTCCGGGATTCTAAACCGCCTTTTGGCTCCGAACTTTATAGCACCTGCTCCGTCCGGGCAATGATGTCGTCCTGCGTTTGACGCGAGAGCACGTTGAAGAACGCAGAATATCCGGCGACGCGTACAATCAAATCCTTGTGATTTTCCGGGTGTGCCTGCGCGTCCAGCAGCGTCTCTCTGGAAACGACGTTGTATTGCACATGGAAACCATGCAAAACATTGAAGAACGTGCGTAACAGCAGCAGCAGTTTCTGCCGGTCCCGCGGTTTTTCAAGCATACTTGGAGATACCTTTTGGTTGAGCAGCACACCGCCAGTGATTTTGTCCGTTTTTAGCTTGCTTACACTCTTGAATACGCTGGTCGGGCCGTTGACGTCCGCCGCGTGCGTCGGCGAACAGCCTTCGGCAAGCGGATCGCCTTTGTGTCTGCCGTCCGGTGTGGCACAGGTTCCCGCGCCCTGCGGAACATTCGCCGAAATGGACGACGTGCCCGCATAGTATGTTCCGCCGATCGGTCCGCGCCCGAAACGCGTGTTCTTATATTTCGAAATCTCGTCGATATAGCTATCGTACCCTTTGACCACGAGCGAATCGACATAATCCTCGTCGTTGCCGTATTTCGGCGCGGCTAAAAGCAATTGTCGAATCTCTTCCCCGCGTTCACTGGCAAAATCGTTCAGCAGTGCGTTCCAGAGTTCTTCGCGCGTTACGCTCTTGTCCTCATAAACGCATTTTTTAATTGCCGCAAGCGAATCGCCGAGGTTTGCGATGCCAACCTGCAAATCGCTGATGAAATCATACACCGCGCCGCCTTCTTTTAGGTGTTTGCCGCGTGCAATACAGTCCTCCGTCAACGCCGAGCACAGGATGTCCGGCGTTTCCTGCTCCAGCACCATATCCGCACTGGAGTCGAGAATGACCGCCTGTTTTGCAAACTCGCGTACAAACACGTCCCAGGCATGCATCACATCGTCAAACGATTCCATGTTCAGGAAGTGTCCAACGCCGCCGAACACGCGTTTCCCGCTGTCGATATCGATGCCGTTGTTGAGCGCGATCATGAGCGTCTTCGGGAAGTTGAGGAAACTCATGCCCGTGCAGCGGTAGCCCCATTTGCCTGGAACGGCGACTTCGACGCAGCCGATGGCACTGTAGTTGTATGCGTCTTCTTTTTTTACGCCGATATCGAGCAACGACGGGATGATGATCTCGTCGCTGTTGAATGCGGGCATGCCGAATCCACAGCGAATGACCTGAATGCATTCCTGCATAAATTCGTCGCTCAATCCTTTGTGATAGCGAACGGTCAGGTTCGGCTGCGGTAGATGGCAACGCGCGACCGAACGCAAAATTTGATAGCTGAGCGAATTGACCGCGTCTTTTCCGTCAACAGTCTGTCCACCGACGGTGACGTTTTGATACAGCGGGCTGCCCGCGGAAAAGCGCGTGTGTGACCAACTGCGGATCTTGTTGACCGTGAAGGTGCGAAGCCAGAGATTTTCCAGCAATTCGCTCGCCTGTTCTTCGCTCATGCCGTCCTTGCGGCTCGTCTCATAGTATGGGTATACATACTGGTCAAGCCGTCCATAGGACAGTGAATGCCCGTTGGATTCGATCTGAAGGATGACATGCATCATCCACACGCTCTGCAGCGCTTCATGGAAGCTATCGGCGGGCTGCATCGGCACCTTGCGGCAGATGCGCGCAATCTCAGTCAGTTCTTTCGCGCGTTCCGGCGCGGCAGACTTCGCCTGCTCTTCGGCCAACGCCGCAAAGCGCAGCGCATAAGCTTCCACCGCGTCGAGAACGATTAAAATCGACCGATAAAAGTAACTTTTTTTCAGATCCTCAAAGTTGGCAAGCTCCAGCCCGTTTTGCTGTTCAATAACACGTTCGCGATAACTTTGCAATCCTTCGCGCAGCACTCTGCCGTAGTCGACCGCAATATGCGCGTCGCCAGAGGTAATGTTACCTTCCGTTTTGATGATACCAAGGTCATAAAACAGTCGTGCATGCTCCGGAAACGCCGCATAGCCTTTGTCCTGCAATGTACGGCCTTTCCAATATGGATAGATATCACGCAAAATTGTTTTGTTCTCTTCCGTGATAGTAAAACGATCGCCGTCGCGCTTGTCGAATTTATCCAGTTCGTCTACGACCCAATCCATGGCGTATTCAGGGAAAATCGGTGCGGCGCGGTCGCCGCTTGCCTGGTTGCCAACCAACAACGCGTCCGGATCGATGTATATGCTCATATTCCGCAGAACGTTGTCAAGCATATATGCGCGCTTGAGCACGACTTGATCCTGCTCGTGCGCGCGGTAGGATTCCGTCGTCAGCAGGGCGCGCTCGGTATCGACCGACGGCTGGGTATTCAGCAATCGCTCACGGATGCGCGCGGTGCGCTCGCCAAGTTCACCAAAGTATTCCTTCGGGCTTAATTTCACATTATTTTGATTCAGTGCTTCCATAGTTCTATTCTCCTCTGACGAATTCCGCCGCGCCGACGAGACCCATATCGTCCCCGAGCTCCGCCATGCGGAACTCCACCGGCAACGGAATGTGGTTGTATTTGTCAAACTCTGCTTTTACGCGGTCGAACAGCACGTCCCCGAAGTGGGTCAGTCCGCCGCCGAACACAAAGCGGTTGATATTGAGCAGTTGGTAAATATTAAACACGCAAACCCCAAGGTAGTGCGCGGTTGTTTCAATCATTTCCAGCGCGAGCGGATCGCCTTCGTGATAGGCAGCGAGGACATGTTCGCCGTCCGCAGTTTCCGGCGTAAGGCTCGTGGTGTTGCAATAGCTCATCTGCCCGCGAACCCGCGCCGTGATGCTCCGCCCGGAGGCATAGGACATGAAGCATCCGCGATTTTCGCAGCCGCACATCAACCCTTCATCCGGTGTTGCCAGCATATGTCCGCACTCACCCGCCCAGCCGTAGCTCCCGCGAAAGAGTTTCCCGTCGATGACGATACCACTGCCTAAGCCCGTGCCCGACGTTACGTACACCATGTGACGGCTGCCACGTCCTGCGCCGCGTCGATACTCTGCCAACGCACCCGCGTTGCTGTCGTTGTCCAGCACAATGCGCGTATGGATACGCTCGGAAAGATAATCACGCATAGGAAAGCGTTTGATGCCCGGCATGGCGGACGTCATTAGGATCGTGCCTTCGTCAAACAGGATAAACGACGGCATGCATATGCCAACGCCACCGATTTCTTCGTCTGTCAGGCTGTTTCGTTCCAGCATCGCGCGGATATTTTCCACCAGTGTGTCGGAAAACATTGCGCCTATAGCACAGACGTCCGTCGGGTGCTGCGTCCGGTCGACAAGTTTTCCCTCCGGGTCAAAGAGTCCATAGGCAACCTTTGTTCCGCCGGCGTCGATGCCGATTACGTGTTTTTCCTGCATTTTTTATTCCTTTTGCGCAAGACGAAATCGCTGCGCCATATCATTTATCGTCAGATTCAGTATAGTAGTGAAAATCTGCGATGTCAATCATATTTCTTATTTTTATAAATGTTTTTCTTTCATTTGAAAGTAAATGTGGTAATTGCAAATCCTTATGCGTTCCTGTATGATAAGAACGCGCACAAAGCTAGTACGCAATGCAGGGAAATGCAACGCGCCGACCGCCCGTGTGCGCATACTCAAGCAGCAAAGGATGAATCAATGGCATCGATTAAACTCGCAGCACTGGACGTGGACGGCACGCTAGTGCGTTCGGATATGACCGTTACAAAGCGTGTTGATGACGCCGTGCGCTCGCTGATGGATGCGGGCGTAACCGTCGCCATCGTCACAGGACGCACGACAAATGAACTGAAGGAAATCTGTTCCACTTTCCCACAGATCCGGTATTTCGTCGTCAGCAACGGCGCACGCGGATACGATACCGTCACTGGAAGAGATTTTTATCAAAATATGCTCCCGCTTTCCGTTGCGAAGACTGTTGCAAAAGAAACCTTGAACATGCAGGTCATGCTGGAAGCATACGCAGACGGCACTGTCTATGTCCCAAAGCATTGTTGGGAAAACAGTGCATTTTACGACGCTTCGTTTTTACAACACCCGTCACTGAGTGCCGGTCGAACGCCGATCGACGACGTGCATGTGTTTTTAGATGAGCGGCAAAGCGATATTGAAAAGCTATACATCTCGTTTCACGATCCGTCCGATCTGGACAGGCTACGTACATTCTGCGGCAAACTCCCCGTCGATCTGGTCGTGTCCATTCAAAACGGACTGGAAGTCAACCAGCGCGGTGTTGAAAAAGGCACGGGCCTCCGGGCGCTGTGCGACTACCTCGGCGTTTCGCAGGCGGAAACGGCGGCCGTTGGTGACGGCTTTGCCGATATCCCCTTGTTTCAATCCGCAGGATTATCCATCGCCATGGGAAACGCAAACCCACACGTGCAAAAAAGTGCAATGCTGGTAGCGCCGGATAACAATTCCGACGGAGCAGTTTGGGCGATCGAGCGAATTCTAAACACAATTCAATAGGGTTTTCACAATAAAATCTAAAGAAATGGTCAGGTGAAGCGCATGAAACAGAATCGTTTGGTATTTGTTGGCAGTTATTCTCAGCCCATCGTCCTCGGCACCGGGGAAACCGTACCCGGAAGTGGAGACGGTATTACGGTCTTTCGCATGGACGAAGCCGGGCATCTGACCCGCTTGTCTTCGGCGGGAAAACCGAACCCGACTTACCTTGCGCTCAGCGCGGACAAACGATATCTTTATTCCGTCAACGAAATCACAGAATATCACGACGAGTCGTCCGCCGCGGTTTCGGCCTATCGGGTCGACCCTGAAAGCGGCGAACTGACTCCTTTAAGCCGCCGCATGACCGGCGGCGCGAACGCTTGCTATCTATGCATCAGTTCAGAAGGGAAACACCTGCTGGTCGCAAATTACTCCGGCGGCAGCCTTTCCATCCTACCCATTTTACCGGACGGCAGTCTATCTACGCCGTCGTGCTTCATTCAGCATTACGGCCATGGCGCGAACCTTGAACGCCAGGAGGCCCCACACGTCCACCAGGTAACGCCGGACCCGCAAAACAAACACGTGCTCGTCGCCGATCTCGGCCTGGATAAAATCTTCGTATACGGCATCAACTGGCAAACCGGATGCCTGACGCCGGATGCCGCACCGGCAATTGAGCTTTCCCCAGGCGACGGACCGCGTCAGTTCGTCTTTGACAAAAGCGGAAAATTTCTCTATCTCGTCACCGAACTGGGTAATACGGTCAGCGTTTTTTCTTATGACGGCGAAACAGGCCGAGCAAAACTGCTGCAAACCCTGCCGACCCTGCCGAACGAATGCGTTGTGAACACCATCGCCGCCTGCATCAAACTGCATCCAAACGGGAAACTGCTTTATGCTTCCAATCGCGGACACGACAGCATTGCAAGCTATCGCGTTCACAGCGACGGCATGCTCACGCCGCTTTCCATCCAACCGGCGGGCGGACGCACCCCGCGCGACTTCAACATCACACCGGACGGAAAATCTCTGCTCTGTGGATTTCAGGATTCCAACGAGCTGATCCTCTATAATATTGACCAGGATAACGGCAAGCTCACGGAGGTCGAACGCACACCCTGCGATTCCGCAACGGCGGTTCTGTTTGCGGATTACGAATAAAATGCATTGCACTAAAAAAGCGCTCGGATGAGCGCTTTTTTGTTTGGCAAATGTTAGTCAAGCAATTCGCATTGACCGAAATCGATGCCCGTCTGTTTCCGCGCCGCATCCAATAGCTGCATGACGCGCAGGCTCTGTTCGTCGTGCTTTACGGTCGATTCGCCGGTGCGAACGACACGAGCGAATTCTTTCAGTTCATGCACCATGTTGTTTTTCACGGGAACAAATGGAAGTTGCTCAACATGCTTATCGTGATGGTGCAATTTCACATAGCTCGGTTGATTGAGCGTGTCGAACACCAGCGTGCCGTCCTCGCCTTGAATCAGACTCGGGCAAATTGAATCCGTCACCTTGGAATAAGTCACCGTCGATTGCATATCACCATAGTCCAGCAGGATCGTTCCCGCCGCTTCCGTACCATTCGGCAAAAACGACGCGCCTGCATGCAGGGAAATCGGCATACCGAATAGTGCTACGCAGCAATGCATACAATAAACGGCAAGATCCATCAGCGCCGCGTTACCAAGTTCCGCACAAAACACGTTCGGTCGCTCGCCTGCTTTAAATCGGTCATAGCGCGAAGAATACTGACAAAACTCAAACGAAGCCCTGCGAATGCGCCCGACGCGCGGCAGATTTTCTTTGACAACCTGCAAAAACGGATCGTACACCGGGCGGATCGCCTCCAGCAGCGTCAGGCGCTTTTCCCGTGCGCGCGCAATCATCCGCTCGGCCTGTTTTGCGGTAATCGCCATCGGCTTTTCACACAAAACGTGCTTGCCGTGGTCAAGCGCATTCATCGCCTGCCGGTAATGTGCCGAGTTCGGGCTTGCAATATACACGGCGTCAATCTCCGCACTGTCCAGAAACGCGGCTTCGTCACTGTACCAAACCGGAATTTCCTGTTTTTCGGCAAACGCCTTTCCGCGTGACTCATCGCGGGAGAAGACGGCGGCGATTTCGCAGGCGTCCGTGCTCCGCGCCGCTTCGCACATCCAGTCGCTGACAAAACTAGTTCCGATAATCCCGATTCTTAGCGGTTGATCCATGGTATGTTTCCCTCCGTTTGTTGGAATACATCATAATCTGCTTTCACCTCATTTTAGAAAGTGAATCTATGCTTGTCAATGTGCAAATTATTAACGCAACCTCTTTTACTTTCTTTTGTAAGTAATATATTTACTTTTGAGTGATTTTCTTCTATAATAAACGCGAACTGAGAGGAGTAAACTAAATTATGTCGACTGCCTTGGTGTTTAACATTCAAAAATTTTCAATACACGACGGTGCGGGTATCCGTACGGACGTGTTTTTTCAGGGTTGCAATTTGCGATGTAAATGGTGCTCCAACCCGGAATCCCAGCCGATGGAATCGCTCCCGGGCGAAACGACGCGCGCATATACGGTTGATGAACTTGTCGCCGAGCTCGTAAAAGACAAGCCGTTTTACGACACCAGCGGTGGTGGCGTTACCCTAACCGGTGGAGAAGCGCTGCTTCAGCCGGAATTCGTGCTTGCGCTCACCGACGCTCTGCACAAAGAGGGTATAAACGTGGCAATTGAGACAGCCGCGTGTGTGCCGGAGGATGTGTTTTTGCGTGTGTTGGAACGAGTCGATTTTGCATACATTGATTTAAAACACTATAACGATACAAAACATCGCGCCGGAACCGGCGTCGGAAATGCGCTGATTTTAAAAAACATTGCCGCGGCGACCAAGTCAAAGACTCCGGTCGTAATCCGCATTCCGGTCATCCCCGGTTTCAATAACAGCGCAAACGATTATCAGGGTTTTGCGGATACGCTGGTAAATCTCGGTGCAAATCAGGTACAGCTGCTTCCGTTCCACCAACTCGGCGAAAGCAAATATGACCGGTTCAATCTTCCGTATGCGTTCGACGGCGTCGCACAAATGCACGACGAAGACGTAAGCGAGTTTGCAGAGGTTTTGCGCCGGGCGGGACTTGACGTGCAGATCGGCGGATGATTCGGTAATCCAAAAATGCCAAAAAAGAAAAAAGCCTGCGGTTTATGCGCAGGCTCTTTCGTCTTTACGATGTCTGGCTCAATTGGAAGTCCGGTTTACACGGTGGCGCAAAAAACTTGCAAAACATCGTGTTTCCTTTACGCCACATCTAAAAGCGAAGAGCCATGGCATTCACCGAGGTCCTTCCCGTCTTCCATCATGAACTGAATCAGTCTCATCGTATCGTCGCCGGGATCGGCTTCGATGGACAGCTGTGTGATTCCGTTCCGCATCTCGATCAGTAAGTCCTGAACAAATACGTTACCGCGAAGCTCTTCGGAATTCCCGTCGGGTACGACCAGCTTCACCGGATTTTCGCACTGATTGACTACTTCAAAGAAGCGGTCCAAATTACATACGTTCATTTTCAGCATCTTTCTCTACCTCCTTTCTTCGCTGGTATTATACCGCCTATTTGCATATGTATCAAACATTATAGTGGCCTTTTCTGTAACGATTCTTCCATTTCATGGCTTTCCGTGCTCTGGAATGTGAATTTTATGTGAACCGGGGACTCTTGCATAAAATATGCGTGAAAAACGTTTTCGGAAAAAGAAAAATCCGCAGGATAAGTCCCTGCGGAAAACCATGTCATTTTACTGGGTTTTGTACTAAAGAACGCGTGAATACTGGATTCCGGAGTTTTTCAGTACGATCTGATACTTATTGCGATCACCACGCGCCAGCTCAATACAGTACTCAAAAATTTGTCCGGCCGTGTTTTTCGAAATACGTTGAATCCGCAGCGCAGGTTCTCCCGCACGCACATTCATCAATTCCGCTTCGCGCTTCATCAGCGTAATCGCCTCATAGGTTTCAATCGCTTCCATCGGCGACGCTCCGGAGCACTCGCTGATTGTGGCGTAGAGCGAATCATTGAGCTGCTCGCGTACCAATCCCGGACAGATGTTCGTCGGGATGTATGCCGTTTCCAGCAACAGTGGCTCGCCGTCGGCTAAACGGAGCCGTTCAATTCGAAACACCGTCTCCCCCTGTGTGAGGTTCAGCGTTTCGGCGATCTTTGTCGGTGGATGCATGGTGGAAAACGAAAGGATGCGGGAACTCGGCGCAAGGCCAAGCGCATGCATTTCGGTCGTGAAGTTATAAAGATTGTTAAGGCTGCGTTTCAGTTTGGGTTTGCAAACATGCGTACCGACCCTTTTTTTTCGAACGATTACACCTTCGTCCTCCAGCAGTTGAAACGCCTGACGCACAGTCGACCGGCTGATGCCGAGTATTTTGCAAAGCGCAGTTTCCGTCGGGAGCGCGTCGCCTTCCTTCAGCTCTCCGTTGGAAATCATCGCACCAAAATAATTCGCCAGCTGCAGATATACGGGCGCGTCGTCGCTCCATATAATTTCCAAATCATTCCAGTTCATAAGCTTCCCCCGATGTGTCGAACAGCGATTGTGTTCGCAGTCCGCTTGACAAGTTCCTAGATGCATTTTATAATTGTATCATACAATTTCTTGAACGCGCCCGCCCCTATGAATCATCGTTTGGACCGGCGTATCGCCTAACCATATTATTATACACGATTTGAGGTATTCTGCAATGAAAAATCAGTTGGCGGACGTACTTTCTCGTGTCCGGCAGGTCTCGTGCTTTTGCGGATTTGACGGTTTTGTCGATGAAGTCGTGCATACGGTCGACCGGCGTTTTGACGTGGATCACTATTCGCGCATTGCAACCCTGACGGAATATGGCAAGCGCATTGCCGACGGATCCGGATTGAGCATCAATATCGAGATCGTCACCGTCGATAAAAAACTCGGTGGCAACGGGCCGATCTTTGCAAATGCCCTCAAGCATTTCGGCGCGAAAATTACATATATCGGCAGCGTCGGTAAAGATGCAATCGATCCGGTGTTTTCCGCGCTTGCGGATGGCAGTACCGTCATCGGGATTGCCGACCCCGGCAGAACGGACGCAATGGAGTTTTCGGACGGAAAGATCATCCGCTCCAAACTCTTTGCGCTCAATGACGTCAGCTGGAACTCTGTGCTGGAGCGCGTTGGCCTTGACGCATTTGTGGACTACATGGACAATGCCGATCTCATCAGCTTTAACAACTGGACCATGCTGCCGCATATGACCGCGCTTTGGAACGGCATTTTATCCGCGGCCGTACCCGCAATGAAAACACAGGACAAACGCGGCAAAGTACTTTTTTTCGACCTCGCCGATCCGGAAAAGCGCACGCACGAAGATCTGCTTGAGGCACTGGACAAAATCAAAGCGTTCCACGCGTACGGATTCCACACGATTCTCGGGTTGAATAAAAAGGAAGCCTGCGAAATTGCGGAAGCGCTTGGAAGCCCGATACAAAGTTATCGCGATCATCCGCTTGAAGAGCTTGCCGGTTTCCTGTATGGCGCGCTCTCGGTCGACTGCCTTGTCATCCACCCCGTGGACTGTGCCGCGTGCGTAGTTGACAACATCTATTTTACGGTAAAGGGTCCCTATTGTGCAAACCCGAAATTAACGACCGGCGCCGGCGATAATTTCAACGCCGGGTTTATTTACGGCTATCTGCAAAACCTGACGCCGGAGCAATGTCTATTGCTTGGCACCGCCACGTCGGGATATTATGTGCGCGCCTGCCACAGCCCGAATCTTGAAGAAGTCCGCAACTTTTTAAAGCGGTGGGATGCGGGAGATCTGGAGTAGATCATAAACGGATCAATATTCAAAATCTGAAATCTATAGAAACCGGAGGCAAATTATGAAACCAACAAAAAAAGCCTGTGAAATGAGCGTCCGCGAATTGGCGCGCTATATCGACCAGTCCGTCCTCAAGCCGGAGTTTACGCAGGCGGACATCAGAAAGTACATTCAGGAAGGCATTGATTTCGGCTGCGCAACGGTCTGCATCAACCCTGCTTCCCTGGACATTGCGGCGGATCTCTGCAAAGGCACCGATACAAAAATTTGTGTCGTCTGCGATTTTCCCTTTGGCCTTTCCACCACAGAAAGCAAGGTTTTGCAGGCGGAAGCATACTGCAAGCGCGGCGACATTTATGAGTTGGACATCGTCTCCAACTACGGCTGGATCCGCAGCGGCAAGTGGACGGATGTCGGCGCGGACATCAAGGCCGTATGTGACGTTTGCCATAAATACGGCACCACGGTCAAAGTCATCTTTGAAACCGACGCACTCCAGCTTGAAGAGGTCCTGAAGGCCTGCGACGTCGCTATTGAAGCCGGTGCAGACTTTGTAAAGACTTCCACCGGATTCTATACGGGCGGAACGTCCGTGGGCGCAACGCCCGAACTGATCGAAGCTATGCTGAAGCGTGTCGACGGTCGCTGCAAGGTCAAAGGTTCCGGCGGCATCCGCGCACGCGAGCACTTCTTCCAGTTAATCGATATGGGCATCGACCGCATGGGTGTCGGATATCGCTCTACACCGGTCGTGCTCGGCTGCACCGCCGAAGAAGCAAAAAACCTTAAATAACATACGCCAAACGCCACTGCAAAGGGCTTCGATGATTTCACCGAAGCCCTTTTATTATCAACAATACACGTTCATATTCGGAATTATGCGGCTTACAAATCAAGCTGTTCTTTGGCTGCCTGTTCGGAAGCTTTGCACGCCTCATACGCCTGCTGCAAATCTTTCCCGCAGCAAATGACGCCATGGTTCATCAAAAGACACGCATTGCGATCACCAAGCGCTTTGAGCGAGACCTTGGACAGTTTCTTTGTTGATGGCAGCGCATGCGGCGCACAGCGTATCTCGTCGCCCAATATTTGTTTCAACCCATCCGAAACGCAGCAGATGGATTCTCTTGCGGCGGCAAATACGCCGCAGTTTCGCGCGTGCGTGTGGATCGCCGCGCCGACATCCGGTCTCGCCGCAAATAAATCACGATGCATACGTTTTTCGCTGGTGGGTTTGCGCTGATCTCCATATTCCAGTGTTTCCAGTTTGACTTTTACAATATCGGTTGGCATGAGCGTTCGATAATCCAGCCCGCTGGGCGTAACTAACATGTACGTTTCATCCAGCCGAACGGCGAGGTTTCCCCAAGTACCCTGCAAAAGCCCTTCGTCCATCAGACGCTTGCCATAATCTATGATCTGCTGCCGTAGATCCTTCTCGCGTTCAGACCAATCTGCGGCGTCTGATTTCTTCGGTGTATCCGCAAGACCACGTGACGTTTCTTCATCAAGACTGATCTTGGAATACTTCTTTTGGTAGACAAAGTGCATCAGCGCGGCAGAAAAGAGCGGTACACGCTTTGCTCCGCCGATCCTTTTTGCCAGTAAATGCGTCATCGCAGCCTTTTCTAGCAGGATCGCGCCCGTAATCGCTTCCGCAACCGAGCGACCGGTCGTCAGCATGCCGCGACCTCTCACAAAACAGCTGTTGCGGCCATGCAGGCTTTTTTTTAACTCAAGTGGTGAATCGTCTTTTGCCACGCGTGCCGTCAAGCCAACGATCTGCGCCATATCGTCCAGCTCTGCGGTCAATTTTTTTAATGTTTTGGATGCTTCCAATGCATAAACGCCCGGCAGAATCAAAACTGTCGTGACGTCCGGCTTGCGCAGAAACACAGCCGACATCGGATCTTTCTCCATGCTGATCGCACGCTCCTGCGCCAATATATCGTTTGCGTCGGCACTGCCCTTAAGTTCCGCATAATAATAGATCGTGTCGTCTGCGCGGAGCGCCACGGCAACCGTTTCGTCACCCGCGCCAAGCAGTCCTTCATGCCGCAGCTGCGCGGCGATGTCAACAAATGTTTTTGCTGCGCTTGCTTTCATCATTTCTGGGTTGCCTCCTCGGTAAAGCGTTTCCCGTTCGCGGATTTATAAACGCCGGACAGCGAACGGTAGAGCTGCTGATACTGTCCGAACAGCTCGTTATAGATGGCTTTGTTTTCCTCATTTGGGCGGAACGTTGCGTTCACACGCACAAAGCTCTTGGCCGACGCGAAATCCGGCAATTCTCCAATGCCGATCAGTGCAACGACCGCCGCGCCGACCGCTCCAGCATTACGCGGGTTTTCTACAACATGGATGACGCATCCCGTTATGTCGGATAAAATCTGCATCCAACCTTTGTCCAGTGCGCCGCCGCCGATGATACGAATATCTTCGCAGGTAAATCCGTAATCCGAGCGAAAATTTTGCAAAATCCAGCGGATATTATAGGCAATGCCTTCGTAAACAGCACGCATCAGATGCTCGCGTGTGTGCACCATTGTGATGTTAAACAGCGTGGCCCGCGTGGTTGTGCTGGAAACCGGGCAACGCTCGCCGAGCATCCACGGCGTACAGATCAGTCCGTCACTTCCCGGCGGAATCGTTGCAATCACGTCGTCCATATAGTTGAACACGCCGTTGCCGTATTGTTCTTTCTCATGACGGAAAAACTGGTCGCGAATCCATTCGATATTCGCTCCTGCGGATTCCGTAATACCCGCAATCAAGTTCATCTCCGGGTCGGCGCTTTGAATTGCCGCCGCGCCATGCTTAAACTTATCATGCGTCCGGGTGGAAGCCGCCACCCAGGCAGACGTGCCGAGATATACGTGCACGTCCCCATCACCTTGCTGGCCGGAGCCGACCGTCGCGGCCTGCACATCGTCGCATCCGCCGAATACCGGAGTGCCGGCGAGAAGTCCCGTCTCTTTTGCCGCCTGCGCCGTCAGTCCGCCGACGTTTTCGGTGCTCTTCACAAGCGGCGGGAGTTTCTCCATATCGATCCCCGCCATAGGCAGAACGCTTAGCCATGTTTTCTTTTTCAGGTCGAATCCATACCCGGACGCACCGGAGAGTTCAGCGACCATTCTGCCTGTGCAGCGAAATTTGAGATATCCGTTTACGTCAAGGATATAGCGTGCGTTTTGATAGACCTCCGGGCGTTCCTGCTTGAGCCAAATAATCTTGGCAATGCAGTCCTTCCCCATGATCGGCGTCCCGGCAACCATTGTAAAAATCTGCTTGCCGCCAAGTTTTTTCATGATATCCTGCGCCTGCTTCTCCGCGCGCCCGTCCACCCAGGTGATGTTCGGGTAGAGAACCTTTCCGGCACTGTCGACGGGAATGACGCCCTGCGCCTGTGTGGAAAACACAATACCTGCGATGCTTTCCGGCGGGATTGCGTTGTCTTCCATAACACGGCGGCTCGTTTCGCAAACGGCTTTCCAGTAATCAGCCGGATCTTGTTCGACCCAGGCCGGGTTGGGATAATGCGTCGGGTACGGCGCGCTCGCCGTGGCGCGGATGCTGCCGTCAAAGCGGACTAGTACCGCTTTGTCGGAGCTGGTTCCAATATCGTGCGCAAGAATATAGCGGTCCATCTGCCATCCTCCTGTTTTTTATCTGTTGCCGGTGTCCTTAACCTGCTTAAACACGGTTTCAAAACGCTCCAGTGCGTCGGCAATCACCTCGTCGGTATCCGCCAACGAAGTGTAAAGGCGACTGCCCGCAAGCGTAACAATGCCGTTTGCCATGTATGCCGAGCCCATGCGCTCCATGGATTCTTTTCTGCGCGTCATCATGTCTTTGTTGCGCAGCAATCCAATTGCGGATTTAACGAAACTCATGGACGAATAGTCGAAGCTCATCGCACCCGTGCACTCAAGATGGACGATCGATCCCTGATTGTAAGCCACAAACGGGAGGTCGTATTGCTCAATGAGGTTCTTTAGTCCGTCGGTCAGTTTGTCGCCTTGTTTGCCGGCGATTTCGCAGGCGTTCGTGCGTTCGATTTCGCGGATAGCCGTATAGCCGGCCAGTGAAGAGAGCGGGTTGGCAGCCAATGTGCCGCCGACATATGCGCGGTGTTTGCCGGTTGCTACGCCCGCCGCCATGAGCGACGCATATTCGCGTTTGCCGCCGACGCCGCCCGCCGCCGGATAACCGCCCGCAACAATTTTGCCAAACACGGTCAAATCCGGCACGATGCCGAAATAACCCTGTGCACCGCCGAGTGCGACTCGGAATCCGGTAACGACTTCGTCAAAGATCAACAGCGCGCCGTATTTGTCGCAGAGCGCGCGCACATTCGCGTTGTACTCCTGCGCCACGGGACGCGTTCCGCTCTCCGGGCCGACGGGCTCGACGATGATCGCCGCCGTACCGCCTTTGAGACGATTTCGCCGGAGCATACGCTCCAGCATCTCAAGATCGTTCGGACGAACTTCGTCGGTTTGTGCATAGCAGGCTTTCGGAATTCCATGTGATTCCAGGAGGGCACGACTGCCTGGAATCTTCAGGCCATATACCATCTGATCCGACCAGCCGTGGTATGCGCCGCCAATCTTGATGATCCGCTTTTTGCCGGTCGCGATGCGCGCAATGCGCAACGACGCCATGACGGCCTCCGTGCCGCTGCCGAGCATACGGAACATCTCGACCGCAGGCATATGCTTATGAATCTCTTTTGCAATTAAAAGTTCCGCCTCGTGCAGAAGTCCTGTAACGGGACCACAGCTGTTGAGCAGCTCGATCACGGCGGTTCTCACTGCTTCATAGTTGCTGCCGAGAATCGTCGGGCCGCCCGCCTGTAAAAAGTCGATATACCGATTATCGTCGGCGTCGTAAAGATACGCACCGTTCGCCGCCTTGATGCAAATCGGGAACGGTTTGTTAAACGCAAGGTTATGCTGAACGCCGCCGGGAATGAAGTCCTTTGCCTCTTCAAAAACTGCGTGCGACTGCTTGCACTGTTCGTCAAAGTACTTCAAAACGCTGTTTTCATAATATTCGCTGGAGATTTCGTAAATTGTTGTATCCGTCAGTTTTTTCAGCCTGTCGTTGATCTCTTTCGGATCGTCCCAACGGCTGATTCCGCAATTTGTCATGTGGTTGTCCTCCATTTTGCATGTATTGATACGGCATGAATTTTCCCCATGTCGCGTTTATCTCTTTTATCGGTTTGTGTCTATTCCGGCAGCGTCTCCAGCCGAAGCAGATGCTTCAGCATTGCATGCATGTCGCTGCGCATACTTTCCGCGTCAAACTGCAGGCCGTGTGCAAGCAGATGGTTGACCTGACCGTAGTACAGCCCCATGGTCATCTGCGCAAGCAGTTCCGCCGAAACCGGTGCGTCTGCCGCAAACGTGCCAAATTCAATGCTGTAATGTCGCGCAATCAATCGCTCGATTTCGCCGACACGTCCACCCTCGCCTCCAAGGATGGTGGCGTTGGTCAGCCGAACCATAACGCGCGGATAGTTCACCGTATCGGCAATCAGTTGGTCGCACAGCGAAACGATCAATTTTAAGCCCTTTAACTCCGAGTGTTCGCAAAAATCGATCAGCTCGCCGATTTCCGCCACCGCAATCGCCGTTTGCAATTCACCTGCGTCGGCAAAATGGTTAAACACAGTCGTTCTGCAAACGCCCGCCGCCAGCGCGATATCATCAAACGGCACGTTGCCCACGCCGTGTTTTTCATACAACCCCTTGGCAGCATGTAAAATTGCCTTGCGCGTTTTCATTCTCTTTCGTTCGCTCACGAAATTTCCTCCTTTTGCATTTCGTCTTCTTCGGCAGCGAACGCATTTCGCTGTGCTCTCGCATTCGAATCGATGCTGTCGCGGAACACAACAAGCCGGTCAAACAAAAATTCCGTCGTTAAGTTGATCAGCATTGTACCAAACAGCACGATATATTCATTCCAGCCGATGTTGGTCAGCGCATTCCCCCACAGGGTTGATAACGGAGCGAACACAGCATAATAACCGACGACTTTAAGCATTGCAATCGGCACATTGTTCGCAGACTTAAACGTAAATTCACGGTTGAGCGTAAAGTTCCAAATAACGCTGAGTATCAGCGCAATTAAGTAGCAAGGCCAATATGGCCACCCGATAATCTCGTTTAGCAATGTAAACGTAAGTGCCTCAATAATCCCTGCCGAGGCGGAGAACAGCACGAATTTTACGACGCGTACCGCTTCTTCTTTTTTCTGCGTTTGCATTTCGCCAACTCCTTTTTTTTGAACTTGTAGGATGATTATTGTATTCTAATATGGATTTGAGTTCAAAATTGACTATAGCATGATTTTGTACTCCAGTCAATATTCAACCATAGGTTTACATAACTTTTTTAATGTCTACCGGTCGACGCTTGTATTTTGAGGGGCGTTCTGATAGTATCCGTTTTAGCTTGTTATGCATGTGTACGGGAGATATGAATATGAACAGCGACTTCAATCTTGACCAATATTTAACCGACGGAGTGGAGAGCATCGTCTCCGACGCTATGAAAGCCGCCCTGAAGAACCCTAAAGAATCCGCATTTTTGCTGCAATATGCGGCGTATGCAAAGCGTTCCGCAAAAAAACGCGAGCAGCACGCAGCAGAAGGACGGCACGTGCCTTCTTTTTTGATCGCCAGCATCACCAATCGCTGCAATTTGCATTGCGCGGGCTGTTATGCACGCGCAAACCATCTCTGCAACGATTCCGGTGACAACGGCCAGTTGACCGACGACCAATGGGACGATATTTTTTCGCAGGCGGCCGGGATCGGCGTTTCCTTCGTGCTGCTCGCAGGTGGTGAACCAATGTTGCGCCGCGGTGTACTTGAGCGCGCGACAGTACATCGGAATATCCTGTTCCCGATCTTTACAAACGGCACCGTGTTGGGCGAGGAGCTCGTCGAGCTGCTCGATCAAAACCGCAACCTCGTGCCAATCGTCAGCATTGAAGGCGATCAAAATCAGACAGACGCCCGCCGCGGGGACGGCACGTATGCCGCGCTTCACAAAAGCATGCATGCGCTAAAGCAGCGCGGAATCTTTTTCGGCGCATCTATAACGCTGACCACGGCTAATCTCAAAACGGTCACAAGCGACGAGTTTTTAAGTGCGCTAAAAGAAAACGGCTGCAAAATCGCTTTTTACGTAGACTATGTACCCGCCGATCCGGGCACGGAGTCCCTCGCGCCCGGCGAAGTCGATCAGACGTTTCTTGCAGGTCGGCTGGCCGAATTGCGCGCGAAGCAGGACGGAATGGTTTACGTTTCGTTTCCGGGCGACGAGCAGTTTGCGGGTGGATGCCTCGCCGCAGGGCGCGGCTTTTTCCACATCAATCCATACGGCGGTGCGGAGCCTTGCCCGTTTTCCCCGGTGTCGGACACCAGCATTCAGGACGTTTCACTTCTCGATGCGCTGAACTCGCCTCTTTTTGTTCGTTTGCGCGCAAGTGAATTGTTAAAAGAGCATCACGACGGCGCATGCGCACTCTTTGGCCATGAGGATGAAGTGCGCAAAATGTGCGCGAAAAGCTAATTTCAAAACACCATCAAAACACACCCGAAGATTGCTTTTGGGTGTGTTTTGTGGTTGTTGTATCGTTGCCAGGGAATGCAAAGTGCGGTATACTGATTCACGTTTGAACCAAACGGAGAAAGTGAGAACCCTATGCGTATTAAGCTTGCCGACCGGGAACTGCCGAACTATACGAGAGGCGAAGAGATCTTCAACATGATTTCGCATATCGCAGGCGGTGCGTTTGCCGTCATCGCACTGGCGCTCTGCGTTATCAAAGCCGCAATCTCCGGTAATGTATGGGGAATTGTGACCGGCGCAATCTACGGGGTCACGATGGTCGTATTATACTGCATGTCGAGCATCTATCACGGACTTAGGCCGTCGCTCGGTAAAAAAGTTTTACAAGTGCTCGATCACTGTTCCATTTACTTTATGATCGCCGGTACCTATACGCCGATTTTGCTTTGCGCCATCCGTCCGCTCTATCCCATTCTGGCCTGGGTTTTCTTCGGCGTAGAGTGGGCGCTTACCGCGCTGGCCGTAACGCTCACTGCAATCGACCTCAAGGAGTTTCGCACCTTCTCGATGGTTTGTTATATCCTGATGGGTTGGGGCATCGTGTTTGTCTTCCCCTATGCAATTCGCGCGTTGACGCCCGCAGGTTTCTGGCTGTTGCTTTCCGGTGGACTTGCTTATACCATCGGCGCGATTCTATACGGAATCGGCTCAAAAAAGCGTTGGTTCCATTGCATGTTCCACGTGTTTGTGCTCGTCGGCAGTGTTTTACAGTTTATTTCAATCTACCTATATACGATGTAACGACATATTAAAAAGCCTTGTGCAAAGTGAAATTGCACAAGGCTTTTTTGATTACAAAATATATTCCAGCTGACAATCGCAAGGCTCCGCCGC
This sequence comes from Christensenellaceae bacterium, assembly GCA_963665515.1. Classification (GTDB taxonomy): domain Bacteria; phylum Bacillota; class Clostridia; order Christensenellales; family CAG-138; genus UBA7703. Next base: position 1,790,572 of record OY762278.1, on the reverse strand, counting down.
AACGTGCTTTTCGCTGTACTCGGTAGCCTCTACACACCCCACCGCACGATAAAATGCCTGCGTTTCCACGGCGGAATGGCTGGAGATATAGAGTTTTTTTGTGCCCTGTTTTTTCGCCCAGTCTGCGACAAGCAGAAACAGCGTTTTCCCGATGCTCATGCCGCGCGATTCTTCAGAAACGTGCAGAGCCGGCATGTCGATGTACTCTTTATTTTTCCCGAACAGTCCGGCAGTCACCGCAGCAAAGCCTTTTAACTCTCCATCGATTAACGCACCAAATACCACGCCGCCGGTTTGGATTGTTCTTTCCAAATGCAGACAGAGCACTTCATATTCCGCACTTCCCCAGTGTTCCACGAATGCAATATCGCGAATGCACCATTCGCCGTTTTCCTTTCGCCAGCATCGCGTGACGTTCTGATGTCGCTCAAACGCATCAAACAGCGCTGGATCAATTTCTTCCATGCGCAGCGTTCGATATTCTATATGTTTACTCACTTGTTTCAAATCGAAATCTCACTTTTCAAATGAAAATGGTGACGCTCAAATTCCACTAGGCCGTCGTCCCGCATTTTGCAGAGCTCGTTACTCATTGCGCTTCTATCTACGCCAAGATAGTCCGCCAGCTGCTGACGATTGAACGGGATATTGAACGAATCGCTCCCCGCCGCAATTGATTGACTGGAGAGATAGGAAAGGAGTTTGTTTCGCGTTGTCCTTTTGGACATGTGGGAGACCTTTCGCGTCAGCGCAAGGTTTTTTCGTGCGCTTTCCGCCAATATGTTTTGCACAAGCCGCGTGTGGAAACGGCACGCGGACGAGCAGACCTCCAGCATGCGCCTGCCGTCAAGCATCATAACGCTGCTCGGCTCGTCTGCGACGACGCTGACGCGCAACAATTCACCCGGCAAAAACGCATACGCCTCGGCAAACATGTCGCCCGGCCACGCATCCGCAAGAATGCTTCGGTTTCCCCAAAAGTCTTCCTCAATGATCTGCACCCTGCCGGACAGCACAAGCCCTACCGCCGAAACATCTTCGCCCTGACGCAAGATCATTTCATTCTTTTTAAAGTCGCGATACGCCGGCGCAAGGCAGTCCAGCAGCTGCGGCAGCTCATCCTCCGTTGTTCCGCGAAACAGTAATGTCTTTCGTAAAAAACTGTATGACGGATTCATTTTCGCATCCTTCTCTTGAATTCCTGTAAGCATCGTTGCAAATCCAACGGATTTGTTATTTATAACATATTATAATGGACCCATAAAGTCAAACAAAACAAACCGAAAGGAAAATAATAATATGATCCGGAAAATCATTCAAATCGACGAAGAAAAATGCAACGGCTGCGGCGCATGCGCTTCCGCCTGCCACGAAGGCGCAATCGTCATGGTCAACGGCAAAGCAACGTTGCTGCGCGACGACTACTGCGACGGCCTTGGCGACTGCCTGCCGACGTGTCCGACCGGCGCAATCACGTTTGTCGAGCGCGAAGCCGCCGCTTACGACGAAGCGGCCGTTCAGGCAAGCAAGGCAAATGCGAGTGGATGCGAAACGTTGGCTTGCGGATGTCCCGGCACGCACTCCCGCCGCATTGAGCGCGAAGACGCACCACATCAGGAAAGCTGCAATTGCTCTTCACATGAGTCGCCGTCACGCTTGAGTCAATGGCCGGTTCAAATCAAGCTGGCTCCGGTCAACGCGCCGTATTTCAACGATGCAAAACTGTTGATCGCGGCGGACTGCACCGCCTATGCACGCGGCGATTTCCACGAACGGTTCATTAAAAACCACGTAACGTTGATTGGATGTCCGAAGCTGGATATGACGGACTATTCCGAAAAGCTCACAGAGATTTTCCGCAAAAACGATATCAAGAGCGTTACGGTGGTGCGTATGGAAGTTCCCTGCTGCGGCGGCATGGAACACGCGGTCAAGACCGCATTGATCAACAGCGGAAAAATGATTCCCTGGCAGGTTGTAACAATCGGCACCGACGGTGAGATCCTCGACTAACTTGAAAACGAACATAAAAGCGCCCGCTCAGTAACCGAGCGGGCGCTTGATTGCTATTCGTCTTTATCATTCGAGGAAACTACAGCAGCGCAACGATGTCCTTTTCAATGCTCTCCGGTGTATCCGCCGGTGCATAGCGTTGAACGACATTGCCTTCGCGATCAATCAAAAATTTTGTAAAATTCCATTTGATCCGCGCGCCGAGCGTTCCTTTCTTCTGCTTTTTCAGGTATTTATACAGAGGGCTTTCGCTTGACCCGTTCACATCGACCTTTGCAAATCGCGGGAACGTCGTGCCATAGTTGAGCGTGCAGAAGCTGTTGATTTCGTCAATCGTTCCCGGCGCCTGGTTCGCAAACTGGTTGCAGGGAAAATCGAGAATCTCCAGTCCTTTGTCCTTATGCGCGTCATAGAGTTTCTGCAGTCCTTCATACTGCGGCGTAAATCCGCATCCGGTTGCCGTATTTACGATCAGGAGAACCTTACCTTTGTATTGTGACAACGACACGTCGTTGCCGGACATGTCTTTTACCGTAAAATCGTACACTGTCATTTTTTGTTCGTCTCCTTTCTCTTCGTTACTATCATATTGTTATAAATCATGCACCATTGTCAATCGTATTTCACCGGTGGCACAATATCGCCGTTTGGGGTCGGTCAAGGCCACCTGCTAAACAGGTGGCCTCGTAACCATGGGGCATTCTCCGTTATGTTCGCTTATGCAATGTCCAGTTTGCGGGAGGTGGGAAGCGTTTCCTGCTTCTTCGGCAATGTCAGCTTGAGCACACCGTCTTCATATGCGGCCGAAACATCCTCGGTGCGGATGCCGGTCATATCGAAAGAGCGGCTGAAGCTGCCGTAGCTGCGTTCGCGTTTCACAAAATTGCCTTTGCCGTCCTTTTCTTCCTTCTCCTCGGAACGCTCTGCACGAATCGTCAGAGTATCGCCTTCGATTTCGACAGCAATGTCTTCTTTCTTAAAGCCGGGCAGGTCGGCCTCCAGCAGATAGTTTTCACCATTGTCGCGAATGTCCGTTTTAAAGTCGGTAATTGCGGTTTCCCCAAAGAGGCGACGCTGCATGTCATCCAAGTCTTCAAACGGGTTATACCAGGTCAAGTTACGCTTTCTGCCATACGGTACGAGTTCAAACATAATCTATTCCTCCTTTGGAAAAATGATTGATAAAATATTGCGCTGTTCCGCTGCGCGAGTACCAGGATTCGCCGCTTGTAAAGGGCGCTTCCTTTTCGGAACACTTGTATCTTACGAAATCATTTTTACAAAAAAATAGAGAAATTGTAATGCAAATGTAAACTTTAGCACTCGTCTTGTTAGAGTGCTGATAATATATGATTTTATGTGTATACCAGAAAAAGCCGCCAGCCTTTACGCCTAACGGCAGAATGATTAATTCTACGCTTCTAAACCCTTACCAGTCGTAAAGGTCCCAGGCGCTTTCGCTCTTTGTATCCGTAGACTGTCGCACGATGAGGTTTGCGTCCAGTTCAATCATGCGTGTCGGTGCGCTTTCTCCTTGTTGAATGCGCCAAAGCAGCAGCTCCACCGCCTCCTGCCCCATGCGCTGTTTCGGCACGGACATCGTTGAAAGCGACGGACTGATCAGCGTACCCGGGAAGTTGTTGTCAAAGCCCATGACAGCCACATCTTCCGGCACGCGCAATCCTGCCTCACGAAGTGCGCGAATTGCGCCGATTGCCATCTGGTCATTTCCGCACATAACGGCGTCCATTTCACCGCCGTCCAGCAGCAGCGCACGCGTTTGTTCATATCCGCTGATTGGCGTATAGTCGCCTTCACGCAGCAGTGTTTCGTCCGGCTTCAGTCCGGCTTCACGCAGTGCGGATAGATAACCTTCATATCGTTTTTTACCCATCATAAAGCGATGCTGCGGTCCCGCGATATAAGCAATCCGCTTGCACCCGATTTCCAGAAGATGCGCCGTCGCATTATACGAGGCTTTTTTATTGTCCACAACGACTGCATCCACGCCGTCGTCCGGCGCTTCCTCATAGAACACAACAGGCACGCGCTTATCGCCGATGTGCAGATGCCGCAGTTCCTCAATGTATGCCGCGCTCTCTTTGGGATCGCAACAGGTCGATAACAGCACGCCGTCCACATACTGCCGACGGAGTATATTGATTGTTTCGCGTTCTTTTTGGAAATCGTCGCCCGTTTCAAAAATCGTGAGTGAGAAGCCGTTTTTAGCCGCAGCCGTCTGCATGCCGCGCAGCACCTTTGGGAAGAAGACGCTCACAATGGACGGAACGATAACACAAAGCGTGTTCGTTTTTCCACTTTTAAGCCCCTTTGCAAGTGTGTTTGCGTGATAGTGCAGGTCTTCAACGGCTTCCAACACACGGCGGCAGAGTTCATCGCTGACACTCTTTGTACCGTTTAACACATTGGAAACCGTGGAGATGGACACGCCGGCATGCGCTGCTACGTCTTTGATGCTGACGGTGTGTTCCGGTGCGGTTTTTGTTCGCTTCGTCATAACTCGGAAAGATACCCTTTCATGTTTTCAATCCACAGCGCAGATGCTGTTTCATCATTTGGAATCGGCAGGCATTCCGCGCTGATCTCACCTTTAAACCCGCCCGCTTTCAGCGCGGCAAGTACGACGGGAACGTCCGTATGTCCACCACCGGGATATAAACGATTGGAATCGGCCGCATGCACATATTGGATCAAATCGATATTGTCGCGAATCGCCGCAATCATATCGCGTTCTTCAATGTTCATATGAAACAGATCGGCTAGGATCCCCGTGTTGGTCAGTTCGTTTGCCCGAATGAAGTCCGCGATGTCATACACACTGCAAAGATAGTTGTTCTCATAGCGGTTGATTGCCTCCAGCAAGAGTGTAACGCCTTTACCTGCGGCATATTCGTCCGCCCGCAGCATCGCTTCACCAAGCATCATCAGGCTTTCTTCGTCTTTTTCCGGGGACGGCACATTCCCACGCATACAGCCGATGATGACTTTTGCGCCGAGTACCGCCGCCGCATCGATAAATCCGGAGAGTCTGCGGAGCGCTTGTTCGCGCGTCTCCGGATCGATCAGTGACAGCCCGTCGTCCACATAGACGCGCCCCGTGCCGAGTGCGCTGACTGTCATTCCGTTTTGGTTCAGCGCCTTTCGAAGGGTTTGCAGTTCCAGTTCCTCCGGCGCGCGCACATGCAGTTCAACACAATCATAGCCAAAATCTTGCGCCGCGGCAATCCCTTCGGATAGATTCCCTCCGTAAAGAAACGGTGCGCCGTAACCGCGCTGCTTCACAACGGTCATACATAATTTGGGACGAAACATCTTTTTATCCCCCTCGTTTTGATTGAATGGCCGCTTTGCGTCGAACGCAGGCGGATTGTCGATAAGTGCAACCGGCGCGGGCGGCCTTCCCTGTTTGGCCGCCCGCGCGCAGAATAAAGGAGGTTAGGAGGTTATTCGTCAACGTCGAAGGTCAGCATGACCTTGAACGCATCAGCCTTGAGTTTGCATGCGACGTCCATCGCTTCGTTCAGCTGCTCAAACGGATAATAGTGCGTGTTGAGCGCTGCAAAGTCGTATTTGCTTTTAATCGCACTCATAAAGCGGATTGTGCGCTGCGCAAAGTTCTTTGTACCGCCGGAGCCGCTGATGGAGAGTGTGCTCCAGATCGTCCTGCCGATTTCGACCGGCACTTTGCGGCCAATGGAGTGCCCGATCAACCGGACGCGCGCGCTGTGACCCGCAACTTCAAACAGCGATGCAATCGCCTTGTCGTTGCCGGAGGCTTCCACGACAATGGTGCCCATGCGCCCGTCGGTCAGCCGCTTAATCTCTTCCACCAGGTTTACCTTTGTCGGATCGACAACATAGTCCGCGCCGTATTTCAGCGCGATTTCGCGGCGTTTTTCGAACGGTTCCACAACAATAACCTTTGCCCCGCTGGTCTTTGCGGTCATAACGGCGGAAACGCCGACCGGGCCGCATCCCATGATGATTGCGATGTCCGAAGCATCAATGTAGCCGCCGTTACCCCAGATGCCGAAATAGCCGATCGAAAACGTCTCAACCCACGCGCCGTCGGCATAGGTCCAGTCGTCCGGAATCTTGTGCACGTACTGCTCTTCAATCACCATGTATTCGCCCATACCGCCGGGAGAATCCGGGCGGAAGCCCGCCTCGCGCATGTTCAGACAGGCCGACGGCATCAGTCCGTCCTTGCAATTGCGGCAAACGCCACAGGCCATGACGCAGTCACCCGTTACTTTGTCGCCTGCTTTCAGCGTGGCAACACAGCTTCCGACGTCAACAATACGACCACCCCATTCATGGCCGGGCGTATACGGCGCGATGTCATAACGGCCTTCCTTGCTCTTTCCTTCAAAGCACTCCACGTCGGAGCCACAGATGCCGCAGGCGCCAACCTGAACAAGAACCTGATTTTCTTTGAGCGCGGGAACTTCCACTTCCTCAACGCGCAGGTCAAACGGCTTATGTAAAAACGCGATCTTTGCTTTCATACTCTTTTCCCTTTCAATATTTTAATAGGTTTCCGTGGTTCCTTACAGATGCTCGAATATCCCTACGCGCGGCAGTTCGTCGATCGATTTCCAGCCTTCGCTCATCGGCTCTTTCAGGAATGGAGCCATTTCATCTTCCTTGCGCAGCGTAATCTTCTCAACCGGCGGAACCTTGCCTGCAGGGTAAGTATCCAGAATCTCGTCGTTGAGCAGTGTCAGATACTTCAGAATCGCAACGATCGGACGTTTCGCTTTGCGCGCGTCGGATGTCGACGGTGCGCCGACCACGCCTTCCGGTGTTGCCGCACGCTCGATGGCGTTTTGTCCTTCGCCTTCGCTCCAGCGGTTCGGGCGGCGGAATGGATCGACAGATTTGTCGAAATGTCCATCCGGCAGCAGCGATTCGCCCCAGGAATCCTGTACTTCCGCCATGTTGATCATCTCTTTGAACATCAAAAGCGCAACAGACGTTTCCGCTTCGTCGGCGTGCACAAAGTGTGTGCCAAGGCCCAGTTCGCTGTCGATGGGATAAAAGAATTCACGCACTGCACGATGCCACTCGATGACGCGGAAGATACCGGGCAGCTGATAGCGTTTGCAGAATTCCTGAATCGCACTTTCCAGCATCCAAAGATGCCCGTGGTTGTTCAGGAGGATAATCTTGCGATATCCGTCATTCCACAGGCCGAGCATCGTGTAGATCAGCATTTCCTGCACGGCTTCCTGCGGCATGATGACCGTGCCCGGCATACCGATGTGATGGTACGGATGCCCGCCGTAGTTCAGCGGCGTGAACGCAAGGTTGATTTCACGACCCTGCTTTTTTGTGTAGCGACGCACGCCTTCCAAAATCTGCGTGCACATGAAGGTATCCAGTCCGGTGTTTGCATGCATGCCGTGATTTTCCGTACAGCCGATTGGAACGAACACAATGTCGTTGTTACGGCGTTTTCTGATCTGATCGGCGCGCGGCGTGTTCTGAATGTAGGTTCCCGCAACGCCCAATTCGGACGGCGAAGGAATGCCGTATGCTTCCAGCTCTTTGTCGAGCTGTTCCTCCGTCATGTCCCAAACTTCTTTTTTCATGCGTCCAACCGCCGTATCCTCAAAGATGATGGCGGGGTCTTCGGTTAGCAGCCACTTTTTCTTTTCCATATGGTTTCCTCCTTTCAAATTGAGAAAAACGTTTTTCTTTTGCAGTGATTTTCGTGTCCTGAACTCTGTTTGTTTGTGATTAATTCATTAGAAAGCCGGTAGATTTGCGTAAAACGCAAGAAAAACGTTTTTCTTGCTGACAACATAAACATAACACCGATTGAACCGTACGTCAAGATGATTTTGGTGGAATTTTCAGTAGATTTTGAGCATTTTCAATATAAACTTATTACAAAACCTAAAAAGGCCTCTTTTTTAACAAAAGAAGCCTTCTATTTTAATAAATCTATACGCTATACAGGCTGGTCGCTCAGTGATTCCTTTTTGACGAGACGGATGACGACGATATACATCACAATAACAAATATGATAAACAGCATCGTCGCAATTACGTCGCCAATCATGGCGCAGGCGTCATAAAATCCGTGAAGCAGTACTGCGGACAGATACGCCGCCCAAAGATTTAGTTTCTCCCTCGCTTTGTTTCCCGTGTCCGCGCAAAGCTTTGCGCGGCTATAAAACAATCCCATGAACACCGCAAAGCCCATATGTCCGGGAATCGCCAGCACCGCGCGGATCAACGCGGTCGAAAGACCGTAGCCCAGCACATAGCTGATGTTTTCAAAGGCGGCAAATCCCAGTGAAATAAACACCGCATAAACGATGCCGTCAAAGCGATAGTTAAAATTCGGGTCACGCCATGTTCGCCGCTTCAGGAAAAAGAACTTCGCGCCTTCTTCCACCGCGGCAACAACTAAAAATGCCATTGTAATCGTATAAGCCGGGCTGTCCTTGGCGATAAACGCCGCAAGGATTCCCTTGCCGATCGATTCCAGCACGATTGCAACCAACGCGGCGGCGACACCAAGGAACACCAGCGATATCAGCATCTGCGGAGGTTCTTTCTCAATCGTGTCCTTCCGGTAAATATATCGCATTAGAAACAGCGCGGGCAGAATCGCCGCAAGAATATAAATAATGATGACCGCCAACGACGGCAAAACAAGAAACATACACATTCCGCCTTTCTTTGTTGTGAATAGATTGCTTGCTTTTAATACAGCCTGTTTTACCGGGCATTGGGATTATCAAGTTTTCTGTGCTTGCCTGTTATTTCGTTAAGCTTCACTTTATATACCGCCGTGATATTCATCACAGCTTGTGTACATTTGTACTCTGGAAAACCACAGTGCTCCACAAGCAGTCGGATTCCTTTTTCGGCTTCCTTACCATATACCGGTTCGGCGGTTCCGTAGCCAATGATGCTTTCATAGTCGCAGGTGATTCCGCCACTTCCGTTTTCTACAAAACGATGGCAGAGATCGGCCTCCACGCAAACGCGCGGATGCTTTTGTAGAAGGTCGACCTTCCGGCCTTCCATCGCACCATGAAAATAAACAACGACGGTCCCGTCGCAAACTTCATATCCAAACGAAACCGGTACGACATACGGAGCGTTGTCGTCCGCAATGCCAATTCGAATTGTATCGCACCGTTCAATTAAATCGACAATTTCTCCAAAATTCGTGATTTCGCGTGCGGCTTTTCTCATGTGTGACTCCAAAAATCCTTTCTTTGAAGAATATCATAAAACGCGTGAAAGAAAAAGCAATAAAGTTCAATTGATTTTCCTTATTTGAGGTTCTTTACATCCGTTCTTTCATCCGATGAACGAGTACATCCTTCTTTCCGTATTACGCAATCACAATTGTTCTATCGCGACTTGCCCGTGCAAACTTATTTCATATGTGCTATCATCTTTGTAAATTACAACACACACTTTTCTGAAGGCAATGCGCTATCATTGCGACCGTATCATGCGTCGACAGGACAAAACAATATGCATAAAAAAAAGTCCAACATCTACAAAACGAATCTTTCCATACTCGCGGTTGTCGTTATGGCGGTCATCACGCTTGCGAGTGTGTTTGTTTATCGTCGGTTGATCAACAATACCTTCCAGATCGACGCAACGGGCAACGCATTTTATACCTACCATTTTGCAATGGTAGCCGAACCGAACGAAGACCCGTTTTGGAATAATGTTTGGCTTGCGGCAAGCGAAGAGGCAGCAGGTATGGACGCTTGCGTCGAATGGATCGGTAATTCGCTTACCGAGCAATATCCGCTTACAGATTTGATGGAGATGGCGATTGCCGCACAGGTGGACGGAATCCTTGTGCAGCCGGACGGTTCCGACAAGATGAAGCAGTTGATCCAGCAGGCAATCGAGGACGGCATTCCGGTTATCACGGTCATGTCGGACTCCGCCGGAAGTAACCGTCAGGGATTTGTCGGCTACAACAGCTATGATCTCGGGCAGCTGTACGGCCAGCAGGTGCGAACCGCGATCTCACAATCTCACAACGCAAGCCGCGCAGTGCTGCTTTTTAGCAACGATATAACGGAAAACACACAAAACATCATCTATTCCAGCTTAATGGAAAGTCTGGAAGGACAAAACGTCACAGTCGACGTTATGATGATAGACAATACCAATGTATTCTCCGCCGAGGAAGCCATTCGCGAGCTTGTGGTTTCTCCTTCTGCTGCGGAATCGATCAGCGGCGATCCTTCAACCCCGACGGACGGCACCGCGCCGAATATCCTGATTTGCCTGAATGCAACTAATACCATTTGCGCGTATCAAGCGGTCGTCGATCACAATAAAGTCGGAGAAATCCAGATATTAGGTTATTATGACTCCGAAGAAATTCTCACCGCCGTTGAAAAGCGAATCATTCAGGCGACCGTCGCCGTAGACGCAAACCGCGTTGGCGCAACATGCGTAGACGCACTGATGGAATATCTGAACTTCGAGCGGACCAGCGACTTTACTCCCGTTACCCTGACGGTCGTCACCGCGGACAATGTGGAAGAATACCGGCAACTGGCCGCCACAGAGCAGGAGGGCGAATGAATCGATTAAGTGCCATACACGGTAAATTCGTCAATCTGCCGCTTAGGACCAAACTCGTCCTGGTTTTCACTGCAACGATGATCATGGTTGGTTTCGTCAATATTTATATGCATATCAGCATCAACCGTGTTGTCAGCACAATTGATAAAGTCTACGCGAGCAATGTCAGTTTGAATCAATTGATGGATACACTAGACGACGTTCAAGACAATATGTTCCGCTATCTCAACACAAAGAGCACCTCGGCTTTGAACGACTATTACCTCAGCGAACAATCATACAGTGAACAGATCGAAAGCTTGAACAGTCAGCCGACCGACAACGCGTTGAAGCTGATGGAAAAAAATATCCGCAGCATATCAGAAGAATATCTTGAGCTCGCCGCGAGCGCGGTCGCCGCAAAGCGCGGCAGGGATGTCGAGCAATATCGTTCGCTTTACGAAGACGCAGGTACACTCTACAGTTATCTGGACACCTATATCAACGAGCTGAACAACGCGCGCTTTAAAACAAACGCGGAAAGTTATGACACGCTTCGCACTTCGCTTGGCTACATGCAAACATTCAGCACGGTTATCCTTTTTGTCGCCATTCTTGGCAACATGTTCGTGCTGCTCCTGCTTTCCAGTACCATCACAAAGCCGCTGACAAAGCTTGCAAAACAGGCGGAACAGGTTGGTCAGGGCGATTTTGATATTGATTTCATTAAAGTGGAATCAGGCGACGAAGTCGGCGTCCTTGCCGACGCGTTCAACAAAATGATCGAAAGTCTAAACGAATACGTCACGCAGATTAAAGTACGTATGAAGGAAGAAAGCAGGTTGAAGGAAAGTCAGCTCCGCATGGAGAGCAGCCTCAAAGAGAGTCAGCTGATATTCCTGCAAAGCCAGATTAACCCGCACTTTCTTTATAACACGCTCAACGCCGGCGCGCAGCTTGCAATGATGGAAGGCGCGGAGAAAACCTGCCTGTTCGTCGAGAATCTGGCAGATTTCTTCCGTTACAGTGTCAAACATACTGGGCAAACAAGCAGCCTTGCCGATGAAATCAGCCAGGTGGAAACCTATCTTCATATCATCAACGTCCGTTTTTCGGGTGAAATTCACTATGTCAAATCGATCTCCGGATCAATCGATCGAATCGTCCTGCCGGGCGTCATCCTTCAGCCGATCGTTGAAAACGCAATCAACCACGGACTGCGCGATGTGAAGTGGGGCAAGCAGATCACGCTTTCCACGCATGAAGAAGACGAACGCATCGTCATCACTGTCGCCGACAACGGCAAAGGTATGACGCAGGAGGAAATTAAAGCCGTTCTCGTTGGTCAGCCGGTTTCCATTGAGCCGGACGGCCAGCCGCACCGCGGAACAGGACTGAAAAACGTCATTGAACGTTTGCGAATCTACTATGGTATCCACGACGTGTTTGAAATCAACAGCGACGGGCCGGGCAAAGGTACCTTGGTCAGTATCATCATCCCTAAATGGAGTGAGCACAATGTATAAAATCTTATTGGCGGACGACGAAGGCATCGAGCTTGACGCGCTTCGTTTCATCCTGGAAAAGAATTTTACAGGGCAATGCAGCATTGAGACTGCAAAGACCGGTTGCGACGCGGTCGAACTTGCCGAGCAATTCCGCCCGGATATTGCGGTGATGGACATCCGCATGCCCGGGATCAACGGCATGGAAGCCATAGCGGCAATCCGCGCGATCTCGCCCGGAATCGTCTTCATCGTTTTGACTGCGTATGACAAATTTGAGTATGCAAAAGAGGCCATCAGCCTTTGCGTGTTCGAGTTTTTAACAAAGCCCGTCAATCGGATGGTCTTTGCGGACGCGATGAAGCGCGCTATGAACAAAGTCGATGTCGAACGAAAAGCGCGCACCAACGCGCTCAAGGCACGCGAGCGTATGGAAAATATGCTGCCCGTGCTGGAAAGCAGTTTTATTTATATGCTCTTAATGCAAAACGAAGACATTGCCGCATATAAGCGCCTTTGGGAAATATTCGGCTTCGATTCGCCGTATGCAACGGTTCTTGTATTGGAGCTGACCAAAATGCTCGGCGGCGATATTCTGGACCTTGATATCAAGGCTTCGGAAGTTTATTCCGCCATTCTTATGCTTGCCAAGGAATCATTTCCCTGCATTGTCGGCCCGGCAATGGCCAGCCGCATCATTGTCGTCCGCCCGGCGGAAAAGCCGGAAAACGAGTATTATGAACGACTTGTCCTCATCGAGCAAGGTCGCGCGCTTGCGCACCGAGTGGAAGACAAAACCGGTGTTGAGTGTAAGCTTGGCATCGGCACAACGATGTTGTTGGACAAGCTTTGCGAGTCATACGGTCAGGCGGTAAAAGCGGTAAAGCACTGCAAAGGGATCGTTTCGCACTTCAACGATTTGCCAATCGTGCCCGATTATGAAAGCGGATATCCGGCCGAGCGCGAAACGCATCTGGAAAAGATGATCATCAAAGGAGACGTATCCGCAGCAACCGCGGATGCCGAGTCTTTTTTCCAGTGGATGACGGAACGCTACCCCGAGCACGACATGGCGATCCGGCTTAAGGTTCTCGAATTCGTCATGCGCGCGGAATACCGCGTGTTTCATGAAGGCGGCACAAAATATCATTTTTTGGACAGGGACGATTACCTGCAAACGGTGCTTGCCGCAAGCAGCTATGAAGAACTGAAAAATTGGTTTATACGAAAAATCGGCGAAAGCACACGTAACGTATCCACCAAGGCGGACGAAAAAGCCAACCACATCATCTCCAAGGCCAAGGCTTTTATCGACCGTAACTTTAACCGTGAGCTGACGCTGGAAGAAGTTTCCCGGGAAGTGCACGTCAGTCCTTACTATTTCAGCAAGCTCTTTAAAGAGCAATCGGGTGAAAACTATATCAACTATTTGACCATGCGCCGTATCGAAACCGCCAAGCAGTTGCTTCGCGACGGACGTTTGAACGTCAAAAGCATCTGCAACGAAGTCGGTTATAACGATCCCAATTATTTCTCGCGTTTGTTCAAACGCTTTGAGGGAATGACGCCGACGGAGTACCGCGATCAGGTTACAAAGGAGGCGTCCATATGAAAAACATCCGGCGTACAAAGATTTTTCGGCAAAAGCTCATATGCTTTGCGCTGGCATTGCTTTTCGCCTGCCCTTTTCTTCTTGGTTGCGAGCAGGCGTCGACCGAAGCGGAGGATGGTATAAGAAGTGAGGACAAGCCGCTGATCGGTATATCGTTCGACTCATTTCTGATCGAACGCTGGCAACGCGACCGAGACGTTTTTGTATCCACGGCGAGTGAGCTCGGCGCGGAGGTCAACGTACAGATTGCAAACGGCAGTTCGGAAGAACAGGTTTCACAGATCGAATACTTCATTCAAAAGGATGTAGATGCAATCGTTGTCGTCGCCGTCGACTGCTACGGGCTTTCGGACGTGGTGCAAAAAGCCCATGACGCTGGTATCTATGTTGTATCGTACGATCGGCTCGTTATGAACGCCAATGTCGATCTCTACATTTCCTTCGACAACGAAATGGTCGGAACCATGATGGCGGAAGCACTGGTGGCCAATATGCCGTCCGGCGGCAACATCATCAGCATCGCCGGTTCCCCGACAGATCAAAACGTCGCACAGGCGCAGGATGGGTTCGACGCAGTGATTGCGCAGAGCGACCTGAATGTCGTCGTACAGGAATACGCTCCGAACTGGCTTGCGGAAACGGCCTACAACGTTGTTAACCAGGCCATTGCGGACGGGCTGACGTTTGACGGCGTCCGCTGCGGCAACGACGATCTCGCCAGCCAGGCATTCCTTGCGCTTTCGGAACACCGCTTGGCCAGCGATGTTTGCCTGGTCGGTCAGGACGCCGACCTTGCCGCCTGTCAGCGCATTGTGGAGGGCACGCAGGTTATGACTGTTTATAAACCGGTTGAAAAGCTGGCAAAAGAAGCCGCCGAATTCACCATTCGCATGATCAAAGGTGAAAAGGAGCAACCTTCCACCGTGATATTCGACGGTAGTTATTATGTGCCGTATGAGCAGTTGGTCCCGATTATGGTGACACGGGAAAACATAGACGAAATCATCATCGACGGCGGATTCCACCGCCGTGAACAGGTTTATTTGAATATGGACTGACGGAGTTCGTCAAAATAACAGATTAAGCTGTGGTTTAAAGTGTCCCGACAGTATTGCGGGACGCTTTTTTTGCTGTTTTTAGCATTTTTTTGCGCTTCTGGATAAATTTGTCACTACTTGATTTTTCGATAACAATATTTTACTGGTAGTTAACAAATCATGAAAAAATAAGCCAATTTTAAGCAGAAATTCACAGATATGTCCTATTTATCATTGAAATTGTCTGTGATAGCGTTTAAGTACAGCCAAGTCGGCACATCAAACACATCTTATCTATTCTTAAGGAGGAGAAACACACATGAAAAAGTTTCTAAGCGTACTCTTGATCGTTGCGTTGCTGTTCACCATGGCGGCATGCGCAGGCGGCGGATCGAAGACTGACAATCTGGTCGGTATTTCGATGCCGACGCAGGACCTCCAGCGTTGGAATCAGGACGGCGCGAACATGAAAGAACAGTTCGAAGCCGCCGGCTACACCGTTGAACTGCAGTATGCAAACAACGAAGTCGCCACGCAGGTCAGCCAGATTGAGAACATGATTGCAAACGGCGCAAAGGTCCTCGTTATCGCCGCGATCGACGGTTCGACGCTGGGTGCGGTTCTTGAGACGGCCAAAGAAGCCGGCATCGCCACGATCGCCTATGACCGCCTGATCATGAACACGGACGCCGTCAGCTATTACTGCACGTTCGATAACTACATGGTCGGCACGATTCAGGGCCAATACATCAAGGATCAGCTTGATCTCGATGCAGGCGGCAGCTACAACATGGAAATCACCGCGGGCGACCCGGCCGACAACAACGCATTGTACTTCTATCAGGGCGCAATCGACGTCCTCCAGCCGTACATCGACAGCGGAGTCATCACGGTCGTTTCCGGCCAGACCAGCTTTGAAGAAGTCGCGACACCGGCGTGGAGCACCGAAACGTCCCAGTCCCGTATGGAAGCGATCCTTGCGTCCTTCTATGCCGACGGTACGCAGCTTGATGCTTGCCTCTGCTCCAACGACTCCACGGCCAAGGGCGTGACCAACGCGCTGGCAAGCTCCTACACCGGCGCATATCCGATCGTCACCGGTCAGGACTGCGACATCGTCAACACCAAGGACATCATCGCCGGCAAACAGTCCATGTCTATCTTTAAGGACACTCGTACGCTGGCGGCACAGACCGTTACGATGGTCAACGCCATCATGGCGGGCGAAACGCCGGAAGTGAACGACACCTCTTCGTACGACAATGGCACGGGCATCATCCCGACCTACCTCTGCGCACCGGTGTTTGCGGACATCAACAACTATCAGGAACTGCTGATCGATTCCGGTTACTACACTGCTGATCAGCTCAGCTAGTTATACTTCGGTAAGACCAAGCCTTGCAGGCGGACGGGATCCCGCCCGCCTGCTTATTTTTATCACGGTTGTTTCGGTATATCAAGCAGTGTTTGGTACAGCGAAATGCCCGCACAAATATTGCGGGGATATCGAGGGGCACCCCCATCGTTCCTCGTCTCATCCGGCGGACTGTACGCCGAAACCACTTGGAGGATCATTATGTCGGACAACATTCTGGAAATGAAACACATCACAAAGGAGTTCCCGGGCGTAAAGGCGCTTGACGACGTCAGCCTGAACGTACTCCAGGGAGAAATTCACGCCGTTGTCGGAGAGAACGGTGCAGGCAAATCCACGCTTATGAACGTACTCTCTGGTATTTATCCACACGGAAGCTACGACGGCGAAATTTTTTTCAACGGGAAACCCTGCTGTTTTTCAAAAATCCGTGACAGCGAAGAGCTTGGGATCGTCATCATTCATCAGGAACTTGCGCTTGTACCCTATCTTTCTATTGCAGAAAATATGTTCCTCGGCAACGAGTGCGGCCGTTCCTTTAGCATTGACTGGGATGAAACGTATGCCAAAGCGGACGAACTGCTTGCAGTGGTTGGTCTGAAGGAGTCGTCCCATACGCTGATTAAGGATATCGGCGTTGGCAAACAGCAGCTGGTCGAAATTGCAAAGGCTCTCTCTAAAAATGTAAAACTGCTGATTCTCGACGAACCGACCGCGTCGCTAAACGAAAGCGATTCCAAAAAACTACTGGATCTTCTAAAAGAATTTCAAAAGAAGGGTGTTACGTCCATCATGATCTCACACAAGCTCAACGAGATCGCATATGTGGCGGACCGCATCACTATCATCCGCGACGGTATGGTGATCGAAACGCTCGACATGTCTGAAGGCAACGTTGACGAAGCGCGCATCATCCGCGGCATGGTCGGCCGCGAAATCACAAATCGCTTCCCCGCGCGAGAGCACAACGTTCAAGACGAAGTCGTTCTGGAAGTGGAGCACTGGTCGGTCCATCACGAGCAGTATTCCGACATGACGGTCGTCGACGACGTTACATTCAATGTTAAAAAAGGCGAGGTCGTCGGCATTGCGGGCCTTATGGGCGCAGGTCGTACCGAACTTGCCATGAGTATTTTCGGAAAAAGCTACGGCTCCAGTGTACATGGAACACTGAAAATTCATGGCAATCAAGTCACGCTCAACAGTGAGCGCGAAGCAATCCTTCACGGGCTTGCTTACGTAACGGAAGACCGTAAAGGCAACGGTTTGATTTTAAGCACCCCTATCCGTGTCAATACCACGCTTGCCCGGCTGGATAAAGTCAGTCGCAGAAAAGTGATTGACCTCGACAAAGAGTACAATATGGCCGTATCCATGAAGGACTTGCTTGGTATAAAATGCCCTTCAGTCGAACAGGACGTCGGAAACCTCTCCGGAGGAAACCAACAGAAAGTACTGTTGGCAAAATGGATGTTTGCCGAGCCGGATATCCTCCTGCTCGACGAACCGACGCGCGGCATCGACGTCGGCGCCAAATACGAAATATACTGCATCATCAACGACCTGGTTTCGCAGGGCAAATCTGTTGTTATGATCTCGTCTGAAATGCCGGAAGTCCTTGGCATGTGCGACCGGATTTATGTCATGAGCGAGGGTCGTATGGTCGGTGAAATGGACGCCGTTCACGCAACGCAGGAACGCATTATGTCCAGTATTCTCTCTGTAAACAAAGGAGCGTAAACAATGAGCAGCAAACAATCCGCACTCTGGAGCAAGACAAAAGCCTTTTTACTGAAAAACACCATGGTCATCGCATTGGTTTTGGTCTATTTGTTCTTCATCATCAAGTCGCAGGGACGTATGTTCCTTCCGCAGAACGTCAACAACCTCATCATGCAGAACTCTTACGTGGTCATTATCGCCGTCGGCATGCTGCTTTGCATCCTGACGGGCGGCAACATCGACCTTTCCGTCGGAGCCACCGTTTGTCTTGTCGGCGCTATTTGCGGCGTTCTGATGGTCAACATGCATATGAATCCTTATCTGACAATGCTGATCTGCCTGCTGGCCGGTCTTGCAATCGGGCTCTGGCAGGGATTCTGGATCGCGTATGTGCGCGTCCCGCCATTTATCGTTACGCTCGCGGGCATGCTTTTGTTCCGCGGTCTTGCGCAGGCGATCCTCGGCGGCCTTACCATTTCCGGTTTCCCGGATTCTTTCCTGTCGATCTTCAACAATTACGTCTATATCCCCACGCTCGACAGCGGCGCGGTCCACTATTCCGCCATTATATTCGGTGTCATCTGCTGTGCCATTTTCGCGGTTGCCACTATATTCGGTAATATTAACAAAAAACGCAAGGGGTATACCGTTGAAAATCGCATTTCCATGTATGCAAAACTGATTATCATCTGCGCCATCGTCATGCTGCTGATGTATAAACTTTCGCTGTACAAAGGCATCCCGTACATCCTGCTCTGGCTGATTGGTATCGTTTCAATCTATGCATACATCACCGCTAAGACTACATTCGGCCGCCACTTCTATGCCCTCGGCGGAAACGAAAAAGCCACCAAGCTCAGCGGCATCAATACAAACCGCATCTATTTCTCGGCATATGTGAACGTATCCTTCTTGAGCGGACTGGCGGCGCTGGTCGTTGCGGCACGCTTTACCTCCGCAAACCCCGCAGCCGGCACGAACTATGAGCTTGACGCCATCGGCGCCTGCTTCATCGGCGGCGCATCCGCTTATGGCGGCATTGGCACCGTCAGCGGCGCGGTCATCGGCGCGGTATTGATGGGCGTTTTGAACCTTGGAATGAACATCATCGGCGTCGACTCCAACTTCCAGAAAGTCGTCAAGGGACTTGTGCTTCTTGCGGCGGTTATCTTCGACGTCGTTTCCAAGCGCAAGGCAATTAAAGCCGCGGCATAAACACGCCGTTTCACCTTTTGTAACTTTCGGTCATGCTATTTACACAACAGGAGCAACAGGCATCATGGCATATTTTGATGAAATAAAACCAATTCAATACGAGGGTCCAAAAAGTACGAACCCGTACTCTTTCCGTTACTACAATCCGGACGAAATCATCTCCGGTAAACCGATGAAGGAACATCTGCGTTTCGCGATGTCCTGGTGGCACACGTTTACGTTCCGTGGAATCGATCCTTTCGGCGGTGTGACCATCTTTCGCCCATGGGACGATACGTCCGACGACGTTGCGCGCGCTAAAGAGCGCGTCCATGCGGCGTTTGAATTTATGGAGAAGATGCAAATCGGTTACTTTTGTTTCCACGATGCGGACCTTGCGCCGCGACGAGACAATCTACTGGACACAAACCGCATTCTCGACGAGGTTGTCACCGTCATCAAAAATGAAACGACACGCACTGGAATCAAATGTCTATGGGGTACGTCAAATTGCTTTGGCGACGCAAAGTTTGTACACGGCGCCGCGACGTCCTGCAACGCCAGTGTCTTTGCCTATGCAGCGGCACAAATCAAAAAGGCAATTGAAATTACGCAGGAGCTTGGCGGCGAAAATTATGTTTTCTGGGGTGGTCGCGAGGGCTATGAAACTCTGCTCAATACCAATATGGAGCTGGAACTCGACAACCTCGCAAGATTGCTTCAAATGGCCGCCGACTACGCAAAAAAAATCGGCTTTACCGGGCAATTCCTTATCGAACCCAAACCAAAGGAGCCGACGAAACACCAGTACGATTTCGATACCGCCACGGTGCTTGCATTCCTGCGAAAATATGACCTCACGGATCATTTCAAGATGAATATCGAGGCCAACCATGCGACGCTTGCGGCGCACACCTTCCAGCACGAGCTGAACACGGCGCGCATCAACGGCGTATTCGGCAGTGTGGACGCAAACACCGGCGATCCCCTGCTTGGCTGGGATACGGACCAGTTCCCGACCAACGTGTACGACACTACACTGGCGATGTATGAGGTGCTGCAAGCGGGTGGATTTACAACCGGCGGGTTGAACTTCGATGCAAAGGTACGCCGCGGTTCCTTTCAGGATGACGACTTGTTCCTGGCGTATATCGCCGGTATGGACGCCTTTGCAAAAGGTCTCCGCATTGCAACAAAGCTGCTTGGAGACGGCGTTTTCGAAAACTTCAAAGCGAAACGATATGAAAGCTATTCCGAAGGAATCGGCAAAGATATTGTGAGCGGCAGAGTTGGCTTTTCAGAGTTGGAAGCCTATGCGCTCGTCCATGGCGTTACGCAAAACGTCTCTGGACGGCAGGAATACCTTGAGACTCTCCTGAACCAGTATGTGCTGGAAAATTAAAACGATACAAACGGGGCTGCAATCGGCTCCGTTTGTTCAAACCAAACTCTAAAGCGTGGCTCTAATATCCTCTCTCCGTGGACTGCTCCCGTTTGTTTGATCGCTGCCGGTCGTTATTAGGTGGGGCGACCGACCGATGCAAACAGCGGGAGCGGTTCTTTTGTTCTTTTCTTATCTTGAAAAGCCTTGACGTTGTTCAATTCAAGAAGTAAGATGAATCTAACCGGAAACGCAGGCATTGTTTTATACCAAATGCCGCGCGAAAAAGGAGTTGTTTTTATGAGACAGGCATTGTTACTGGCTTCCGCTGGAACAGGATTTACTTTTTTAATGACGACGCTCGGCGCCGCCATGGTTTTTTTCTTCCGCAAAAGCATGGGCGGAAAAATGCAAAAAATCTTTCTGGGTTTTGCCGCCGGAGTCATGATCGCTGCATCCGTTTGGAGTCTGTTGATTCCTGCCATCGACGAAGCCGTTGCAAACGGTCAAATCGGATGGATTCCTGCGGCAGGTGGTTTTGTCATCGGCATTGCTTTCCTCTATTTGCTGGATTTGCTGATTCCGCATCTGCATCCCGGCGCAAAAGAAACAGAAGGCCTTTCTTCCTCAATGAAACGCACGTCGCTTTTGGTCATGGCTGTTACGCTGCATAACATACCGGAAGGCATGGCGGTCGGCCTTGCATTCGCGCTTGCGGCGCAGCACGGCGTCAGTACGGCGGGCTATGCCGCGGCAATGGCGCTTGCGCTCGGCATCGGCATCCAAAACTTCCCGGAAGGCGCCGCTATTTCGCTTCCGCTGCGGCAGGAAGGTCTCGGCGCTGGCAAGTCGTTTGTTTACGGCATGCTCTCCGGCGCCGTTGAGCCGGTTTTCGGCATTCTAACGGTTCTTGTTTCCGCACTGATCGCACCCTATATGCCATGGATGCTTTCGTTCGCCGCGGGCGCCATGATGTATGTCGTCGTCGAGGAACTCATTCCGGAAGCACATCTTGGCGAACATTCCAATGTTGGAACCTTCGGCGTTATGGCCGGTTTTCTCATCATGATGGTTCTTGACGTTGCGCTTGGCTGAGGGATTTTTGATAAAACAGCATTTATCTTCTTGACGTCTATCTTGTTAAATAAAAACAGGGAAACCGAATCCGGTTTCCCTGTTTTTTTGTTTCTTAATTAACGCGCTTATTTTGAAAGTTCGCAAAGCGATTTTGCAACTTTTGCCGCTACGCGCGCATTGTTATAGGCCAGCTGTACGTTGGAAGCAAACGAAACACCCTTTGTGAGCTCCTTGATCTTGGCGAGCAGGAACGGCGTAATGTTTTTACCATGCACACCGACTGCATCGGCTTCCGCAAGCGCTTCGTTGATAATGCTTTCCATATATTCGAAGTCCAGTGCGTATTCCTGCGGAATCGGGTTAGCGATCAGCACACCGCCTTCCAGGCCAAGGTCCCACTTGGTTTTAATAACCGAAGCGATTTCGCTTTCATCTTTGGCGGCATAGTCCACGCCATAGCCACTCTTTCTGCAATAGAAAGCCGGGAAATCTTCCGTGCCGTTGCCAATAACGGGAACGCCCATCGTTTCAAGATATTCAAGCGTGCGGCCGATATCGAGAATTTGCTTTGCACCCGCGCAGACAACGGCAACCGGCGTCTGTTTGAGTTCCTGCAGGTCTGCGGAAACGTCCATCGTCACTTCACCGTGGCGGTGAACGCCGCCGATTCCGCCGGTTGCAAACACCTTTACGCCCGCCATCGCGCTGCAAATCATCGTTGTTGCAACAGTTGTTGCGCCGTTTTTCTTCATTGCAAGATAGGTCGCCATGTCGCGGCGGCTGACTTTGCCCACATTCTCGGCCTTGCACATAACCTGCAATTCTTCGGGGCTGAGTCCAACCTTGATGCGCCCGTCGATCAGCGCCGTCGTTGCGGGAATTGCACCTTCTGCGCGGACAACCTTCTCAACCTCCGCGGCAAAATCAACATTTTCCGGATACGGCATGCCGTGGCTGAGTATGGTGCTCTCCAGCGCAACCACGGGTTTATTGTTATCCAACGCTTCCTGAATCTCCGGCAGGACGTCTAAATAGTCTTTTATCTGCATAGTCTCTTCTCCTTTTTGTTCGTGTTGTAAAACAGAAAATCCATTACAAACGGTACCGCTCAATGTTCGTTTTTACGAGTACGTCGCTCATTTCAGGATTAATGGTACTCATGCTCTCGATTGCAGTTATGCCGCTCGCCAGTGCATAGTCAAGTCCGGTGTCGATCGGCATTTCGTCGATCAGTCCGTGGACGAGACCAGCCATAAACGCATCACCTGCGCCGGTGGCGTTGACCATCTGGTCAACCGGACGCAAAGCGCGGAACATCCTGTTTCCGTCCGCATCCGCATAATAGCAGCCGCGTTCTCCACGGCTGACCGCAATCCGGCTGACGCCAAGGTTTAGCAGTGCTTCGCAGGCGCGTTCGATATCCGTCTCGGACTCAACCTTCATGCCGGAAAGGATGGCAAGCTCCATTTCATTTGGCTTGATTCCATAGAATTTACCCGTGACTGGCTTCATCTGTTGCGCATATGCTGTTGAAACCGGATCTATGAACACTTTTGCGCCGTTGGCCGGTCCGGACACGAGATAATCGAGAAAGTCACAGGGCAGGCAGGCATCGCATACGACCGCCGCCGCACTTTGCAGCAATGCGCGGTTTTCATCCAGATACCCCGTGTGCAGATTCTGAATGATGCGCATGTCGGACATGCCGAGCAGCATGTCGCCGCGTTCGTCCAGCATTGCGATATAGCAAGACGATGTAACGCCCTCCTTCAAATGCACATGGGATACGTCGATCCCCGCCGCCGCGCTGTCACGCAGAATCTTTTCGCCATACACATCGTCGCTCACGGCCGTCAAAAGCGACGTTGAAACACCTTGACGCGCCAGATTTTCCAGGATGTTTCTTGTGACCCCACCAACGGACGTTCGTAAAAAACCGGGATTGGAGTCCCGCATCACAATGGCTTTGCGACTGCGGCCGTGTACGTCCACATTGGCCGCGCCGACTCCGGCGACATAGCGTTCCTGCTGGATCATTGGTTTTGTCTCCCTGCCGTATTCGCGGTCGGTGGCGTCCCGCGTTAAAAAGACGTGTTCGCCAGCCGCTTTACCGCAAGCATAAGTATACTCGTGCGCCCGTTTTTTTTCAAGCGAACGGGCGTTGCCGACAATCTGTTTCACAAGTCTGTAAACAAAACTCCAAAATTCCCAACAATCGATTCGTTTTTGTTGTGTATCGTTGCTATTTATGTACGACTGATATAAAATGGTACGCAATTGTGTTTCTTGGAGGATTTCATGGGTTCCTGCGACGGTATCTATCTGTATTGTGACTTGGACGGCACTCTTTTGGACGATCAAAAACGTGTTTCTGCGGAGAATATTGATGCGATCCGCACATTTATTGATCGCGGCGGCAAGTTCGGCATTGCCAGCGGGCGTATCCCCGGGGTGTTGGGTGCCGTTGAACGTCAAATAAACATTAACGCACCGTGCATTCTATATAATGGAGCCGGGTTGTATCATTTGACCGAGCGGAGATTTCTTGCCATTCATCCCATCGACCGGCGCGCATGCGCGCGCGTAGTGCGCAGGGCCGTTCGCTCGCAAAAAAGCGCATGCGTTCAGGTGTTTACCGATTCCGCCATCTACGAAACCAACCCCGACCAACTGGACGATCCGCAAACCGTTTTCGAGCATATTCCTGTCACCAAGTCGCCGATCGAACAGGTGCCGGATATTTTTATGAAATTTATGATTTCGCAGTCGCCCGATCGCTTGACGCGTCTATTCAAACTATTGAATACGCCATACGTGCGGTCCGAGTTTTCACTATTTCGCACCTCGGAACGATATCTTGAATTCGTAAAAAAGGGTGTAAATAAAGGCGCGGCACTTTCGGACGTCCGCTCCCGCTGCAAAGACGCGAAGACAATCCTCGCCATTGGAGACTATGAAAACGATCTTGAAATGATTGCCCAGGCGGACGTCGGCTGCGCACCCGCCAACGCAATCGCTTCGGTCAAGCAAACGGCAGACGTTGTTTTACCGGTCGACAACAACCACAGCGCGGTTGCACATTTTCTGAAAACTGTTTTGTAGCAGAAACTGTCGTACACAAAAGAGCCGTCGCATTCTGCGGCGGCTCCTTTTTGTCGATTGTATTTATTTTCGATAATTGCTGTTGCGCTTGCGGGCGCGTGCGCTGCGGCGTTTACGCTCATAGCGACGCTTCCGCTCGGTAATGACAAATACGACAATCAGCGCAATTAAAAGGACGATCAGAAGGATGAACACCAGCGTCAATACATCAGCCGTTCCCCATTCCTTGTGCCCCTTTGTAATCAGCGGTGTGCTGTCCGGAGACGTCGTTACGACAGCGGTTTCCTCCGGCTGCTGAATGGATTCCACTTCCAGAACTTCCCCGACTGCGAAATCCGCCGTCAGCGGTGCCGTGCATATGGTTTCACTGCCGATGTTGTAGGCGACATACCCCATGCTTTGCCCGGCGATAATCGGCGCCTGCACATCCGTATTCAATACAACGTTTGCCGTTATGGAACCCACACTCGCTTTGTAAAACTCTATGCGGTCGGCCAGCGCCCGGATCGTTACGCTGTCAAGGCTGGCGCTCATCGTCAGTTGTCCGTCGGCAAGGTCGTCCGGGTCACCGTTTGCAACGCTGGTCTGGAACGACTTTTCAAGTCCGAGTTCGCTGCCGGTAATCACCTTGTAATCGTTTTCGAACACATAATCAAAAATACTTGCGGCATTGACAAACCGCGCCAGATTTGTCAGCTCTTTATCATTATTGTAAAGCTCTGCGGAATCTCCGAACATTGCTACGATGACGCGTGCGCCGTCTTTTTCCGCCGCGGCTACGAGACACTTGCCCGCTTTATCCGTGTCGCCGGTTTTTACGCCAATTGCGTACTGATAGACCGTCGTATAAGCGTCACCCTCAACGGCGTTGAGCAGACGATTGGTATTGGTCAGCTCCAGCGGTTCTGTGCGTACATTGTTTGCCGGCACCGTATAATGCAATGTTTGAGTAATGGAACAAAAGTCGTCGTCCTGCAGCGCGTACGCCGTCAGCTTCGCCATGTCGCGCGCCGTCGTATAGTGGTCGTCATTATGTACGCCATGTGGGTTCGTATAATGAGTACCCGACATTCCAAGTTCGGCTGCCTTTGTGTTCATAAGATCTACAAACCCGTCGATCGACCCACCGACATGTTTTGCAATCGCTTCACCGGCGTCGTTGCCGGAGACGAGCATCAGTCCGTAAATCAAATCGCGCAGCGTGACCGTTTCACCGACCTGCAATCCCATAAGCGACGAATAGCTCGTGAATTTAATCGTGGTACCAAGCACTTCTTCTCCAACCATGAACTCATCGTCCAGATTGCCGTATTCCAGCGCGACCAGACATGTCATGATCTTCGTTGTGCTGGCGGGGTATACCTTTTCGTCCGCCGCGCGCTCATAAAAAACAACGCTCGGATTGTCCCCGTCCACTACGATCATGTGTGGCGTCGGAATTGATTCGTAATCATACTCTGCAAGTGCGCTCGCCGGTGTGAGCAACAGCCCTAGAGCCAGTAAAACGCCAATGAATCGTTTCATCCTTATCTCCCATATCTTGTGTTCATCGTTTTGCAGTATAGCAAAAGCGGGGATATTTGGGTAGATGTTTTTCGCTTTTGTGATTGATTGTTAACATTATGCAGGATATACTGACATCAGGTCATTGTGGTATGCATTTCTATTCTAAAAAGGTTGCAGCCATATAAGCCGAACATAAAAATATAAAAAAGGAGCGAACCAAAATGAAACAATTTCGCTGTCCTGTCTGTGGTTATATCCACACCGGCGATACTCCGCCGGATTTTTGCCCGCAGTGCAAAGCGCCGGGCGCAAAATTCGTGCTGATTGAAGGAGAACGAAAGCCGTATCCCGCCGAGCATGTCGTCGGCGTTGCCGCGGGCGTGGACCCGGAAATACTGGAAGGGCTGCGCATGAACTTCACCGGTGAGTGCACGGAGGTCGGAATGTATCTTGCTATGGCGCGCGTTGCCGACCGCGAGGGGTATCCTGAAATCTCCGAAGCCTTCCGCAGATATGCATATGAAGAAGCCGACCACGCATCCCGATTTGCCGAACTGCTCGGCGAAGTCGTCACAACATCGACAAAGCGCAATCTAGAGCTGCGTGCAGCCGCCGAATACGGCGCAACCGAGGGCAAGACCGCCCTGGCAAAACGCGCAAAAGAATTGAATCTTGACGCCATCCACGATACGGTGCATGAGATGGCGCGCGATGAAGCGCGTCACGGCAAAGGCTTTGAAGGGCTCTTAAGACGCTATTTTTCATAATACTGTTTTAATCGCTAATTTAAAAATTATTGAACCACAAACCCTATTGGAGGTAGGAATTATGAATCCTATGAATACGTATCTTGATCACACCCTGCTGAAAGCCGACGCTACACCGGACGATATTCTAAACGTGGTAAAAGAAGCAAAGCACTATAAGACGGCCAGCGTATGCGTTAACACTTGCTACGCTTCGCTCGTCAACGAGCAGCTTAAAGGCAGCGGCGTAAAAACCTGCGTTGTCGTTGGTTTTCCACTCGGTGCAATGTCCACCGCTGGCAAGTCCGTTGAGGCCGCCATAGCCGTTCGAGACGGCGCGAATGAAGTCGATATGGTCATCAATGTCGGCTCCGTCAAAGCAGGCGACTGGAAGGCCGTGCAGGCAGATATCGCCGCGGTTGTCAATGCATCCAAGCCGGCGATCGTAAAAGTGATCTTGGAAACCTGTCTGTTGACTGATGATGAAAAGGTGCAATCATGTCTCGCAGCAAAAGCGGCCGGTGCGGCTTTCGTTAAAACATCCACAGGGTTTTCGACCGGTGGCGCTACGGTTGCGGATATTGCACTGATGCGCAAAACCGTCGGCCCCGATATGGGCGTAAAAGCCAGTGGTGGCGTCCGCACACGCGAGCAGGCCGAGGCAATGATCGCAGCCGGTGCAACGCGCATCGGCTGCAGCTCGACAAAAAAGATTATGGAGTCATAATCATTCAGTATTTCAGAGAAATATTCACAATTCGTCGTTTACAACTAAAAAAGGGGCAAAACACCAAATTGCAGTTGTTTTGCTCCTTTTCTTTGCTTTTTCCCCCACGAAACGATGGTTTGTTCTTGCAGGATTAACAAATTATCCATAGATTCTTCACAATAATCCCCATCATTTACCCCCCGCTTGTATGTTACACTATAGTTGCAGTTGAATGGATACATATGCATATCTGTTTAAAATACATCGGCTTATGCTCCGGTGTCTGCCGATTTCCAAAGCAAGGAGCGTGAAGAAAATGGAAAATCATGGTAACTCATACGGATTCCCGCCATACGAGGACGATCCGAATACAAACGGCTCGGATCCATACGCGCCGCGTTCTTACCGTGATGATTCCGCTGCCAGCAACAACGATCCCACCCCTTATGGTCAGGAATCGAGCCAGTACGGTCAGCAACCATATCCCTATGGTCAGGACGACAGCGGTTATGCATCCGGCGACGCGGGTTATCCCGATAGCGATTATACGGCGCGACACCCGAGGACAGACTATGGTCGTCAAGATCCGTATACGGCGGGTCCTGATAACCAGTTTGGAACCGGTGATGGTTATGCTCCTGGGGAGGGCTCCCCTTATGCGGGTGGTTATGGGCAGCAGATGGAACCACCGTATACTTCCGACGGCGGTTATGGCGCCAGCGCTTACGATCCGCAGGACGGCACGCAAAATCAAGCATATGATGCATCCGGTTACACAAATCCCGACGATCCCTATTCAACCCGCAGGACGGGTCGATATTATGATGAGCCGGAAAGTTATACCACCGGCCGCACAGCCAGACCGCGCGACGACGGGTATGCGCAACGTGGTGCAACTGGGCGAACCAATGTGTCCGGATTGAATTATGAGCGCAGAAGCGGCTCGGAACGTTATTATTCCGATCAACGCGGATCTGAAGAATTCGACGAATCTTATAACGATCGCCCGGAGCGCCCGTACAGAAGCCGAAAAAAGCGCAGCAAGTTCGCCAAATTCATGCATGCACTTGGCCTTTACCTTGCGCAGTTGCCGGCTAAAACACTCGTAATTTTCGGCGGTTCGTTCGCCATGATCCTTGTGGCAATCATTCTGCTCGCCGTGCTCCTTCCCAACAGTTCCAGAACCGAACGCGCGGACGATGGGCAGCTCGCAATTTCTGATGTTACGCCGACGCCTTCCATTGCGCCGACCAACACCCCGGCTCCGACCGAGGAAGTCACGCCTTCCCCGTCGCCCGCTACACTCGAAGAAAATATTAGTGATGCCGGAACGGTCAGCGACTTAATTCCCGATATCCAAAAGCGACTCGTCGAACTTGGATACATGGAAGAGCCCGAAGACGGATATACCAACAAATACGGCCCTATCACAAAAACTGCCATCCGCCTGTTCCAGATGAAGAACTTTGACAGTTCGGACGACTGGGACGGCATCATCGGTAACGGCACTTACAACCTGCTAATGAGCGAAGATGCAAAGGCGTATTATCTTACGCGCGGAGACGGCGACGACCGCACCAAGGTCATCACAAAGCTGGTCGAAGACGTTACGAATTTACAGACTCGACTGATTGAGCTTGGTTACCTGCCCGCCGGGAGTGCAACCGGTCTCTATGGGGCTACCACCGTTACCGCGGTACAAAAGTTCCAAGAGTACCACGGGCTTGATGCGGATGGTAAAGCCGGTCAGGAAACGCTTACCATGCTCTATAGTGCCGACGCGATGGATGCCACGACCGGAGCAGCCAACAACCTCTCCAAGATTTCTCCGACGCCTGCCACTGCAGACGCAACGACGACCGACACGGCCACCACGACGCCTGCGCCTTAACACTATAACGCACAATCAAAGAGCGGACGGTTAACCGTCCGCTCTTTCTATATGTGTGGTAAATTATGTAATCGAGTGCATCAACCTTCTTTGCTTTCATTCGCATATGAAAGCAAAAGCGCAACTGGAATATCCATCCGCAAAGCAGTCTGTTCGATTGACAGTCCGCTGCGTAAAAAGCGCTGCACAACAGTCCGCAAGCTCTCTGCAACCTCAATGACGTGCCGGTCGGGGTCGTAAAAGCGTATTGCCCGTTGTCCCCACGGATGCTCGATGCGTCCATGTACATATGAGACGTCGAACGCATGAAGCTTTTCGCAAAAATCGTCCAGCTGATCTTCTTCAAAATATAGTTCCGTGTCATTCCCGCCATAGACCAGCTCATGCGATTTTTTCTGAATCAATTCAAGCCAACTATCCTGCGTTTGCAAAGAAAAACCGCAATCCATCACAACATTCGCGCCAAAATCATTTACGACATTTTGACCGAGAACATCGTGATAGAATCGCTTTGAACACTCCATATCCTTTTCAACGAGCAAAGAACCGGCATATCGCATCCTTTTTTCTCCTTAAAGCAATAAATCACCGCAAGTATAGCATGGTAATAAAATAACATGCAAACACCCGCGCGAAAACGCGCGGGTGTTTGCCATACGTCAATCATATGTGTTCGAAAGGAACATCATATAATTTTCTCTTGATTGTTAGTCGGCCAGGGCGCCGCCAAAGAGTGTCACTTCTGCTTCATAGAGCAGAGCATCACGTTCCGCACCTGCCGGCAGGGACTTCGCTTCTTCAATCAGGCTGGTGTATTCTTCGCTGACCCATTCGCCGTAGTTGTACGAATTGCCGGTTGCGAACATTTCGAGGTAGGTGATCGGATCGTTGTAATCAGCGATCCAGCCAAGGCGCGCAACACCAAACGTGTCTTCAGCAAGACCGGTGGTGTAAACGTTCCAATCCTGATTGGCCAGTTCCATGTTCAGGCCAAGGATACCGTTAACATCGCTCTGCACGGCTTCAGCAATCGACTGATGCGTTGCGGAGGTGTTGTAGTAATAGTATACGGTTGCATCCGCGTCATAACCATCTTCAACCGCCTGGTCGAGGAGGAATTCAGCCAGTTCGCAGCGATCTTCATACTCGTTCAGGTCGAGATCGAGCGCATCCGCAACATTCGTCTGCAGCCACTGCCACATAGCCGGCAGATCCGCAGAGACGGTGGATGCAAAGTTGTTGCCTTCGCTGTCGGTGATACCGGCGGCAACAAGACCCGTCGCGGGAGCCTGGCCCCCCTGGGTTACGTTTTCAACGATGTTCTCGCGGTCAACCGAGAGAGCGATCGCGGCACGAACACGCCAATCCGGAATGTTCTTGCAGCTGAGATACAGGAAGTACGTTCCTACATAGTCGTTGATGTAGCAGTCGCCGCTTTCAACGAGAGACTGAATCATGTCTGCCGGGAAGGTGTCGATGAAGTCATATTCACCGGACTGATAAGCCGACAGAATTGCGGTTTCGTTATCGCTGAGGTAGTACGTAATGGTGTCGGGGCCAGCGAGGGCTTCCGAATCATAGTAAGCAGGGTTCTTCGCCAGCTTGATGTAGCTGTCGTGTACCCACTCAGTGATGATGTACGGTCCGTTGACAACGATGGTCGAAGGATCGGTCCACGTGTCACTGGCTTCCACAACGTCTTGACGCAGCGGCATCAGGCTTGCGAATGCACACAGTTCGATGAAATACGGGCACTCAGTAACAAGGTTGATCTGCAGGGTCTTGTCATCAACAGCAACGATACCCAGTTCGCTCGGATCAACTTCGCCACTCTGAACTTCGCTGGCGTTCACAACAATGCCATCAAGGATGTAGCCATAATCCGACGCAGTTGCAGGATCAATCAGGCGCTGCCAGGAATAGACAAAGTCCGCAGCGGTGACAGGTTCGCCATCGCTCCAGTTCGCATCACGAAGAACGAACGTGTAGGTGACGGTGCCGTCGTCATTGGTCGTGCTGCTGTAGGATTCGGCCATGCCGTACGTGATCTCGGTGTTGAGCATCGACGGATCGGTAAGATACGTTTCACCGGTGGTCGTGTACTTCATCAGGTTTTCGAACTGATGCTGCGTGTAGGTCGAACCGTCAACAGAGCTGATAATGCTCGGGTCGATGGTTTCCGGTTCGGAAGCGATGCACGCGGTGATGTCCGCTTTTCCGCTTGCTCCTGTGAAGAAGTAATAGCCAAACGGCGTATACCACACGTTCTCAACACCATCATGCAGGCAATACATATTGGTGTAGAAGTAGATCGGGTTAACTGCAAAACCGCCACCTTCACCAGAAGTCATGGGGACGGCAGCTTCTTCTACCGGTGCTTCCGTTGCTTCTGCAACAGCTTCGGTAGCTTCAGCCGTGGGTTCTTCGGTCGTTGTCTGGGCGCATGCGCCAAGTACTGAGAGAACCATCAAAAGGCTGAGTAAAATCGCAATGGTCTTTTTCATTTGTTTCCTCCTCATATAGTTTGTGTATTTACAAACCGCTTTGACCGATGTGCATTGTTTAAACGTCGGCCAGCATTCGCGGTATTGTAACGATGTAGTTCGCCTTATTTCTGCTCAAGCAGGTGGCAGGCCGCATAGTGCCCGGGCGAATATTCTTTGAATTCCGGTTCCTTCTCACTGCAGATCGGCATTGCATACGGACAACGCGTGTGGAACCGGCAACCGCTCGGTGGATTCAGCGGGCTCGGGATGTCTCCCTCAAGCAGAATGCGTTGACGTGCCTTGTTTTTCTCAGGATCCGGCAGAGGAACCGCCGAAAGCAACGTCTGCGAGTACGGATGGATCGGCTTGTTGCATAGCTCATGGCTTTCCGCCAACTCGACCAGACAGCCGAGATACATGACGCCAATGCGGTTTGATATATGCCGTACAACCGAAAGGTCGTGTGCTATGAACATATAGGTTAAGCCGCGTTCCTGCTGCAAATCCTCCAGCATATTGATGACCTGTGATTGGATCGAAACGTCCAACGCGCTGATGGGTTCATCGCAAATGATGAATTCCGGTTCAACGGCGAGCGCACGGGCGATACCAATACGCTGTTGCTGTCCGCCGGAAAATTCATGCGGAAAACGGTTGGAGTGTTCGGAGTTCAGACCGACGTCTTCTAACAGTTTGCTGATGCGCTCTGCACGGTCAGCTCTCCCGGATGTGAGTTTATGAATATCCAGCGCCTCGCCAACAATCTCGCCAACCGTCATGCGCGGATCGAGCGAAGCGGACGGGTCTTGAAAAATCAATTGAATCTTACGGCAGTACGGCAACATTTTGACCGCTATTTTATTCTCGCTGTCAAAGATTGTTTCGCCATCGTAAACGATCTTTCCTGCCGTCGGCTCATAAAGCCGCAAAATTGTCCTGCCAAGCGTGGTCTTTCCGCAACCCGATTCGCCAACGATTCCGAGCGTTTCTCCCTGAAAAATATGCAACGAAACATCCTGAACCGCCTGAACGTACGATTTGCGTAAGAATCCGGTCTTTACGGGGAAATATTTTCTAAGATTTTCAATTTCTAGAAGTTTCTTGGTTTCCTGGCTCATTTCTTCGCCTCCTTCTGCTCACAGGCCTGCTTAATGTGCAGCCAGCATGCGGAGACGTGTCCTTCTTCGCCAACTTCAACAAGCGGAGGCTGATTGTCGAGACATATCTTCATGCAGTGTTCGCAACGCGGTCCAAAGCTGCATCCCTTCGGAGGGTCTAGCAGGTCGACCGGCGTTCCTTCTATCGGTACCATCCGTTCGTGCTCTTTTTCATCAAGCCGCGGCATGGAGCGAAGCAGTCCCTTTGTATACGGGTGCTGCGGGCGGTAAAAAATATCGTTTACCGCTCCCTGTTCCATCACGTGTCCGGCGTACATAACCGTTACCTTGTCGCAAATTTCCGCAACAACACCAAGGTTATGCGTAATAAAGACGATGGACATGTCAGTCTTCTTCTGCAGGTCCTTCATCAACTCAATGATTTGCGCCTGAATCGTCACGTCTAAAGCCGTTGTCGGCTCGTCGGCAATGAGCAGCTTGGGATTGCAAATGAGCGCCATGGCGATCATTGCGCGCTGTCGCATACCGCCGGAAAACTCGTGCGGATACTGCTGAAAGCGCTTTTGGGCATTATTGATGCCCACAAGGTCCAACATCTCAATCGCGCGCTGCTTTGCATCGGCATGTAAAATTTCTTTGTTATGACAGGTCAGTGCTTCCACAAGCTGATCGCCGACCGTATATACCGGGTTTAAACATGTCATCGGGTTTTGGAAGATCATGCTGATCTTGTTGCCCCGGAAATCAGTCATCTGTTTTGAATCATAAGCCAGAATGTCTTCATTTTCAAACGTTACGCTTCCGCCAACAACGCGTCCAGGGCTTTGCAACAAGCCCATAATCGCGTAAGCTTCCACGCTTTTGCCGGAGCCGGACTCACCAACGATGCCCATGACTTCGTTATATCCCAGCGAATAGCTGATGCCATTGACCGCCTTCACTTCACCGACAGGTGTGAAGAACGAAACTTTCAAATCTTTAATTTCTAGTAACTTGCCGTCCATTCCGTACACCTCCCTATTTCTTCAGCCGCGGGTCCAGCGCATCGCGTAGACCGTCGCCAACCAGATTCAGCGACAGCACGAGAAGGCTGAGCAAAATTGCGGGGAACAGCAGCCTGTACGGATAGACAGTAATCGTATCGATCGCGTCCGAACACATGGAACCAAGGCTCGACATCGGCGCGGAAATACCCAATCCAAGGAAGGAGAGGAACGATTCGAGGAAAATTGCCGACGGAATCTGCAAACAAGTCGTAACGACCAGCTGGCCTACGCTGTTCGGCAGAAGATGTCGCTTGATAATGCGTTTGTTTGAGGCGCCAAGCACGATTGCCGCGGTAACATATTCCTGCTTTTTAAGCATGAGAACCTGTCCACGGATGATACGCGCCATGCCAACCCAGTACAGTAACGCAAACGTGATAAAAATACTCACGATGCCGACGCCAAGCGAACTGAGCGCTTTCACAACTGCAATATTGGACGAATCGAACCAGCTTTGCAGTGGCTGTTGTAATACAACCTGTAACAACAGCACAATCAGCACGTCGGGAACTGAGTAAATCAGGTCTACCACGCGCATCATGATAAAGTCGACCTTGCCGCCGAAGAGTCCGGCGACCGATCCATAGAGCGCGCCGATAACAAGAACAATGAGTGATGCGATGACGCCGATCAGCAGGGATACGCGCGCGCCGTACATGCAGCGCGCCATGATGTCGCGCCCGGCAGAATCCGTGCCGAACATATGCGGAAACACACCTGAAATCAACTGGATTTCCGTTGCCTGATCCTCTGTCGGTTGGGTGCTGCTCACCGTATAGGCAACCGCTGTGGTTTCATATCCCGATCCGCTTTCCTGCGCTTCGAGATAATCGTCTTCCTTTACAGTATACAGCGGATCGGCTGCGCCGGTGTCGAGCACCAGCAGCCCCGAACGCAATGTTTTCTTGAGCGTAAAGGTGTACCACTCGCCGCTATATTTGAACGCGTAGGTTCCTTTTTTTAACGAAGTGACCGAGCCCGCATTCATAGATGTTGCATAAACCAGATCGACGTTCTGAAGGAAGTCCTTTGCAACCTGCTCACTTTCGGAATATTCGAACGGCCCAAGCTTAATCGAACCGCGATACTGCTCTTCATACGAATATGGAATAAAGTACGGCCCGAGGAACGCAAAGAATGTAATCAACAAAACGACGGCCAATGCAACCATGGAAACATGGTTTTGCCGGAACCGGCGACCGGCGTCCTTCCAGTACGAAACGCTCTTATGCTTTTCGACCATGGACGCTTTTTCTTCCACACTTGCCTCTGAAAAGTCTGCACTGCAAAACTCATTTTCAGCAAGTATGTCGTCGACTTTTGTGTGGAAGATATTGAACTTCGGCATCTTTTTCTCCATCGCTCACTCTTCCCCCTTCGACAGACTGATCCGGGGATCAACAAGCTTGTATACGATATCGACCACCAAATTCATGATAATAATTAAAGAAGCCAGCACAACCGTCGTACCCATAATGATCGGATAGTCCCGGTTTAATATGCTGGAGATGAAATATTTGCCTAGTCCGGGGATGCTGAATGTCGTTTCAACGACGAATCCACCGGTAATGATGTATGCCGTCAGCGGTCCAAGATAAGTGACGACAGGAATCAGCGAATTTCGAAGTGCATGTTTGAAAATGACCTTACCCGTCTTAAGGCCCTTTGCCCGCGCGGTGCGAATATAATCCTGATTAATCGCGTCAAGCATGCTTGCGCGCGTTAACTTCGCAATATAACACGAAGGATAAAACGCAAGGGCAAACACCGGCAAAATGTAAGCGCTCGTCGTGTCCAGACTGCCCGAAAGCACAGGGAGCCATTTTAGCTGAACGCCAAATAAAACCAGTATTGTTGTAGCAACGACAAAACCAGGAATTGCCACGCCGATCGTAGTAATCACGCGTAGCAATCCATCAAGCCAGTTTCCACGATTATAAGCCGCAATACACCCTGCAGGAATTCCTAGAATGATCGCAAGTCCAAGTGCAAGCAAACCGATTCTTGAAGACAAGGTCAACTTGCCCTGTTCAAAGATAATGTTCGATACGGCCGTGCCTTCCTGCATTTTCAGGGAAGTTCCCATGTCGCCCTGAAAATATCCCTTCAGGTAGTTGGCAAACTGTACGACCAACGGTTTGTCAAGTCCATACTTCGCCTCGGCGCGCGCAATTTGCTCAGGCGTAGATTTCTCTGTTACAAACGGGCTGCCGGGCACCGCGTTCATCAAGAAGAACGTAGCGGCGGTAACCACAAAGAGAGTCATAATCGCTGAGCCAATCCGCTTGAGTATGTAAGATGTCATTTCCACACTCCTCACAGTTGTTTCGGTCGCTGCTTGTCACCGGGAAAAGCCAAAAGTCCACCCGGCAGCGCGATCCTATGAAACAACATTCCGGGTTTCTGACAAAACCCGGTATCCCATGTATAAATTAACCTAATTGCTGTAAAGCATTTATATTATATATAAACATAGAAACCCGTAAAAAGTCAATATGTAATTTGACATCGAAGGGGAAGTGCGTTGCATAAAATTTGCTGTTAGAAATGCACTTTTGTGTATATAAGCCTGAAAGATTGGGTTTTTCTTATGTATATTTTACCACATTTTCTCAAATATTCAATTATGTCATTTTTCTCGTTGCAGATGCGTCGGATGAATTCGCGCTGTATGCACCTAACAAAACATCTCTGTATTATGCATTATAAAAGTCGCTTGTTTTGGTGGTTTTTCAGGCATTGGCAGGGCAATGGACCAGCCTGTATTCACCCGTTTCCACATCATACCGGCAGGAACGGTTTTTTCCTGCGTCTTTCGCGCGGTAAAGCGCCTTGTCGGCAAAGAAGTACGCCCGGTGAGCCAGTACCGGCGGCAATATGCACAATCCGGCGCTGATCGTCACGTTCGGGTGCTCCATGGCACCTTCGTTCGGGATGTTCATTTCATCGATTGCACGTCTCAATTCCTCGGCGACATGTTCGCAAGTCCCGGGTGAGTTTTCCGTCCATACCGCAAGGAATTCTTCGCCGCCGATACGGCCGATGTCTATCTTGTGCTCGTCGGCATAGGTGCGCAGTGTTTCGCCAATGCGTTGGAGCAGCACGTCACCCTCCGGATGGCCATATGTATCATTATATTGCTTGTAATCGTCGATATCCAGCACGATGCAAGCGAGGTTTCGTCCCGATTCCACGCAGCCCTTCAAAGTCTCTTCCAGCTTCTCAAAAACCATGCGTCGGTTGCTCAGTCCTGTTAGCTCATCCGTCGTGCAGGTATGGTAGAGAGCAAAATTTGCCTGCGTCAAGCATTTCTTCGCTATGATGTTGTCGATGGCTAGCCGCGTTTGATGGTGCGAAAGGAACAATCCGATTGCAACGGATATGCTGCAATAAATAGTGTCGTAAACACTGTTTGGCGTGGGTTTTGTCAGCCAGCTGCAAATAATAAATAAAATTGCACATGGCAGTACAGTCAGCGCATTTTGCAAAGGTGGCAGGTCAAAGGCAATCTGTACAAGCAAAAACAGCCAAACGATGAGAACGGCCAACTCTCCGTGTGCCAAAACCGTTCCAACAAATATGCCGATCAGGTATGCCACGATTGAAACAAGCAGGATGATTCCGTTTATACTGTTTTGTTTCTTCTTTTGTTCCTCGGACGAGAGATATATTGTGTGCAGAAATATAATGATGAAAAAGCCGAACACGCAAAACGAAAATATCATTCGCACCATGTCGAATATGACAAGTGCAAAGACAACACTCGCTGCGCCGGACAATAGAAGCGCCAGTATAGACATGTTTTTCAACGTTCTCAGGTTGACCCGAGCGGAATCAATACGAAAACGTTCGCATGTTTCACGATCATACCCAAGATGCCGCCATTTTTTCCAAGCGTCCTGAATTTGCATACGCAATCCTGTCGGTCCTTAGCGTTCGTCGATCCAACACGCAATCGGTCAAGGCCGATTTGCATTATCACCGTGTATCCATGCAATCCGCACGACGTTGCAGAATTCTGGATGGTCCGTCGTACAATACCGTCCATTAGTATAGAAGCAATGCGGGAAAAATTGCAAGTGGTTTTCATCCAAAACCACAATTTTCCGCATTTATTACGCTTTTTTGCAGCTAAAGCAAGTTTTTCCGCTTAAAAAATAGAATGCTCAAAATCACGACCGTAACGCTCAATGCAATCACGCCAAGATAGCCAAAGCGCCACGCCAGCTCCGGCATGTATTTAAAGTTCATACCATACCATCCCACTATCAGCGTCAGCGGCAAAAACACCGTCGTTACGACTGTGAACAACTTCATAATACGGTTCGCGCTGTAATCCAGTGCCGCCATATAGGCTTCGCGGACCTGTACGAGACTATCGCGCAGCAGTTGCGTGTTGTTGGATAATCGTTCGATTTTATCCCGCAGAATTCGGAAGAGGTGGGTATTACTGTCCGAAAAAAGATCAGCGTCGTTTTCGATCATCGTCTCCAGAACGTCCAGAATCTGCTCGTAATAATGGCGCACGATCAAAAGCTTCCTACGCATTGCAAGAATTTCTGCGTTAAACGATTTGCCCGCCGTGTTGTTCTCAATTTGTTCTTCGAGCTTGCCGACCTTGTTTTCATAGCTTTCCAGCACACCGCTGTCCTGATAGACCAGCTGCTCAAAAAAGGCGCAAATCACCCGCTCGATCGACGCGGTTTTCTGGTTCAAACGGCGGATCGAATCTTCGAATGCGCGCGTCGTGCTCCCGTCGGTATCCTGCAACGAAATCAGCAAAAACAGGTTTTTCCGGATGAACATGCCGATTCGATCGCGTGCGCCATATACGCTTGCTACGTTTCGCACCGAAATTACGCTAAATATATGCCCGTCGGCAACTTCTATGATGGAGCGAAAACGAGACTCGGTCTTTTTGCATTCTTCATAGCACGGCAGGCCAAAGCCGATATGATCTCCCCCGTTTTGTTGCAGTTCTTCCAGCGAAATCATTCCTGCACACAGACGGGAATCGTCAATCTCCGAAAATTCAATCGGTTTCAGTGTGTCCACAAACTCGTATACCATAGGCGGCCTCCTGACGCGATTTGGAAGATTCTTATTCCCTGCGTTATAAAAAACTATAGAACACATTTACGAGCGGGTCAAGACCAGCGTTCATGCGGCGAAGCCGATTGCAATATGGTATAATTTCATATTATATGCGCTTTAAGGAGGCTGTTATGCGTCAGGATGATCGATTTATCAAACTCTACGGCAAGGGTATTGCCAACGTCAACGAAATCTGGGTTGACCGTGAAACCGGCGTGAATTACCTTTTTCACGCGGCGGGTTATTCCGGAGGATTATGCGTGCTGGTTGACAAAGATGGAAAACCCGTCGTTACGGACTCGTATACGCTTGAACACGAACACTATTGAAAAGCTGGAAGCGCGATGCGCTTCCAGCTTTTGCCGCTTTCCATTTTAAATGAAACCAGAATGCTAAGCTTCCCGTTCAATCTCCAGCTTAAAAACGACCGGGCGCACGCCGTCCGTACAGCATAGGATTCGCGTACCGCCGTCTCGATACCATGTGTTCTCATCGCCGCCGGCGGAAAGCGCTGCGATTGTGCTGTAAAGATCGATCCACGCCCACGGACAGAGACCTTCCGGCTTTTCCGCTCCGCCTGTGTAAAGATAGCTTTCGCCTTCGAAATGCAGCGGGCAAGGTCCGGCGGCTGCTCCTTCCGAAAGATATTTTTCTGCAAGGTCCGGGTAAAAGTCCCGCTTCAGCACTGTGATGCGGACATTACTCATTGATTTGCCTCCAATACGGTTATATAGTATCTCCGCGTTCGCGGGCCGTCGAACTCGCAAAAATAGACGCCCTGCCAAATGCCGAGCAGCGGCTTTCCGTCGGCAACGATCAGCGTAACGCTGGTGCCCATGACGGACGCTTTCAGGTGCGCCGCGCTATTTCCTTCGGAATGCCGAAACTCCGGCCGGTCGGGATACGTTTTGTTCAGTGTAAGCGTTAAATCGCGCACCACGTCCGGGTCGGCGTTTTCGTTGATCGTCAGTCCCGCCGTCGTGTGCGGACAGTGCACAACACAAAGCCCGTTTTGCACGCCGCTTTGCGCAATCGTTTCGCGCACGCTGGCGGTGATATTCGTCCAGTTATCTATTTTGGTTTGCAGGGTATGTTCGCGCAGCATAGCAGCCTCCGTTTTCGTTTGGGTTATTATATCACATAGCGCCTGTTGCTAATGCGCTTAAGCTTCTGGAAATGTTGCATTAAGAGCAAACTTGATAGTATTGCTTTAATCTACAGTTTTCTTAGATAAACGAATATGAATTTATGGAGGATAATATTTGCCAATGCACAAAATGACATATGCTATTAAAGGCGATAGCCTTGTTCATGTTTCAAATGTTCCGTCCGGACTAGCATGTAAATGTTTTTGTCCGTTCTGTGGTGAGGCCTTGATAGCAAAAAAGGGAGATCGTAAAGCCCATCATTTTGCACATTATAATTCAAATGAATGCAATTTTGGATTTGAAACCTCATTGCACCTTTTAGCAAAAGAAATATTATCTAAAACCAAGAGTTTAATGATCCCGGCTGTCTATGTCAAAGACAAAAACCCAGATTGGCGTGTCTCTTCCGAACAAGCAATTTCAATTGATAGCGTAAGCCTCGAAAAGCGCATCGATAATATGATTCCTGATATTATAGTTACTTCCAAAGGACGGGAATTACTAGTCGAAATTTACGTTACGCACGCAATAGACGAAGAAAAAAAACAGAAAATCAAATCGCTTGGGTTATCGTGTTTAGAAATCGACTTAAGTCATGTCAGTTCTGAAATTTCAAAGGAATTACTGGCTCATTTGTTAACACACGAATGCTCAAATTCACGATGGATATTTAACGCTCACGCTGATGCTTATTGCCAAATATACACAAAGTCGCTACAGAAAATAACACTTAAGCCGCACGGTTTAGCTTTACATGCAATGAACTGTCCTCAAAGGCTGCGCGTTTGGAAAGAAATTCCATACGCTAATGTAATAGATGATTGTAGTTGCTGTGGCTACTATAGTCATATCGAATACAACTCTTATGGTGAATCTGAATTTCTCTATTGCGCTGGAAAGGCGCATATACATTCACTTGATTCCCTTCGGCATTACATGTCTAGAAAAGCCGGTGTGAATTAAGTAAGGACTTATACCATCAAACCGATCACGTAAGTTCGATATTGGTGTGGAATCCATGGTGATTTCATAGACTTGGTTCAACCAGAACCACATATCAGCGAAGTGTTTTTAGCCTTTTCGTCCACTTTTTCGACGGGTTATAGCACTGTTTATGCGGCTTTTTTAACTTTTTCCAAATTTCCAAGTCCCATATCTTGACATTCAGTATTGTTTGATCGATACTAATACTCGACGACAGGATAAATGGGGTTATTCCGCCGCCAAATTGCCGCTTTCGGCATTTGCCATAGCGACGGTTTTTCAACTTCGGTTGCGCTGCGCCGGTAAAGCAGCGGTTTGGGAAAGGGAAACATGTTTGAGTTTCAACAAGGCGTTTCCGCCTTAACGGTTTGGGGCATCTGGCTTCTCGTGTTCGCGGCTCTGTTCGCGTTCAACGAATTCACGCGCCGCTGGAAG
Organism: Christensenellaceae bacterium; assembly: GCA_963665515.1. Classification (GTDB taxonomy): domain Bacteria; phylum Bacillota; class Clostridia; order Christensenellales; family CAG-138; genus UBA7703. Next base: position 1,748,808 of record OY762278.1, on the reverse strand, counting down.
TGGGCTGGTTTTGCGGGCTTTGTCGTTTTGCCCGCGGTACTGTCTATCGTCTGGTTCACGGTGATGCGCGAAAAAACATATACCGACTGGTTCCACCTGATGAAGGTGTATTCTTCCACGGCGGGCTGCATCGGCTTTTGGGCGATCCGCTACATTCAGAAAAAGGACAAGCTCACGGGCGAAGTCACATGGCGGCTTGCCGACAATAAAATTGCCCTGTGCTTCCCGCCGCTGATTCTTGCTATCAACATTCTCGAAGCGTGCGTGCGCGACTTCCAGGTTGGCGCACAGTACTGGCTGGTCAACTCCGGCGCAATCGAAGGCGAAGTCACCGGCGTGCTCGGCGGCCCGTGGAACATTATGAACGGCATCGCAGGCCTGCTTTGCATCATCACGATCACCGGATGGTTCGGTATCGTCCTGCGCAAGCCAAGCAAGCACGACACCAGCCGCGACATGCTCTGGCCGGACATGCTCTGGTTCTGGATTATCGCCTACGACATCTGGAATTTCACCTATACCTACAACTGCATCCCGACGCACTCGTTCTATGCGGGTCTTGCGCTGCTGGCCGCGCCGACGCTCTGCGCGTTTACGCTCGGTAAAGGCGCGTGGCTCCAGCATCGTGCGCAGACGCTGTCCATCTGGTGCATGTTTGCCCAGACGTTCCCGCTGTTTCAGGATCAGGGCATGCAGATGGTGCGCTCGACCTATAACCCGACGATTTACACGATCTTTGGCGCCGCCGCGCTCGCCGCGAACGTTGCCGTGCTTGTGTACATGATCTACAAGGTCGTCAAGACCAAGCGCAACCCGTACAAGGCCGACCTCTACACCGACCTGAAGGAATATCAGGCGATCAAGGCGCTGGCGGAGTAACAGAAAAACACAAATACATATTGTATGCAAAAAACCAGCCTCTTCCAAGAAATTGGGAGAGGCTGGTGTGTTTTACTTTGTTTGTATAGAAATGCCTTGAAGCATCTGATATACCTTCAGTGCATATTCATCGGTCATTCCGCTAATATAGTCAATGATCATATGAATGCGAAGCCACCATTCCGTTTCCTTTGAGTTGTCAAACGATGATTTTTGACTAGCATATGCCATTTTCATCCTTGGTGAAATTCTATTTAGCAAACGCCATTCATAGTCTAGTTGTTTATTTGAACCTTTACCTTCATATAGCTGTAAAAAACTAGCCTTAGGCAGTCTTACTAGACGACTAAAACACTCAAGTAAGCCGGTAATAATCATATAACCCGAAAGTTCAATATTCTCTGCTTCTGCAGAGCGATATAATTTTGATCTAGCTATCTTTTTAATAGCTTCAAGAAGTTGCCCCGCTTCGCTGTCGCTATCAATAAGACTTGTACATTTACCCTCACATATTTCTTCTTCTTGCTTTAAGTAAGCCTCTACAGCTTTTTTCGTTGCATATTTAGAAATCTCTATTGCAATTTCACGATTATAGTATTTTATATTTCTTTTAGGTAATAATAATTCATTTGGGATAAATGTATATTTCGTTGTATTTTTAATACTTCTTACCTCGGGATGCTCTTTAATCCATTCTCTATAAAGTGCCTTAACTACATCTTCCGAAGTTAATATTTTCTTTTCAATTCCATCAGAAATGTCACTTAAACAATAAGAAATATCATCAGCTGCTTCCATAATGTACGATAATGGATGCCTAGTATTTAGTGGAAGATTGAGCTTTTCGTACATTTCCTTAACAATTGGTTCCTCTGTTTGAAAATAAGCGGCCTTTTTATTTAGACCTTTATCTTTGGGTTCCCCAGTGGTTCGAGTATATTTTATGCAACTCATTAGTGTTGGATAAGATATGTTTAATCCGTACTCATCGCAGTTTTCACAATGCAGTCGTGTTACCATCCTTAACCCCTGTGGGTTCCCATCAAACTCAAAGAAATCTGATAATCGACCTTCTACTTTTTCATAATTAATACCAGCATCATCTGCATACTTTTTTAAGTTTTCCTTCGTCCATTCTTGTATTGCAGTTTCGCCAAAATGCCCAAAGGGTGGGTTGCCAATATCATGTAGATAACAGGCATTTTCAACCACGAGTAGTATTTCCTGCTGAATCGTAGGTGTTATTTTCTTGTTCGCTAACAATTGATCAGTGATCTTTTGAGCAATAATCCTAGCTATATCAGCAACTTCAATTGAATGTGTTAAGCGTGTTCTAACAGATGAGTTTGATTCGAGCGAAAACACTTGGGCCTTTTGTTGAAGTCTACGAAACGAAGACGAAAATATTATACGTGATCTGTCACTTGCAAATTCTTCTATAACACTTGTTCGGTGACCCGAACTTGGTCGTCTTCTTATTGGATCAAGAATTGTCGCATAATCAATTGCTATCATTGCTTATAAGCCTTCCTAACAAACATTAATAATAACCCCACTTCTAATATTAGTATTTTATAGTATTAATCAACACTGTTCAATATTATTTTAATAAATATTGAAAATATGCTTCAACGTAACAAAGCCTCCCTCGGATTACTCCTCGGGAGGCTTTTCTTGTCAAATTATCCTCAATACCCCAAACTCTCTCCCACCAACACGACCTTCGTCTCCTGAATCCCACCCATCGGGCGCTGGAGCGTAACGACGCCGTTGCAGATGCGGTCTGCACTGCTGCAATCATAGCACTTCATCTCTTTGCCCAGTGCGCAGGGCGTTTGACAATTCAGCCGCCGTGCGTTGAGCGGAGCGGCGACGTTGCGCGCGCGGTAAAGCGCGCGCTCGCAGTCTTCCGCAATCTTGTTCACACCCGCAAGGATAATCAGCTTTTCATGCCCGTACAGCATCGAGGCCAAGCGGTTGCCGTTGCCGTCAATGTTGACGATTTCGCCCGTTTCGGCAATGGCGTTGGCAGAGCAAATATACACCTGCGCATGCGCGGCATTTGCTTTGGCTTCTGCTTTTGGTTGTTTCCAGTGCCAATGCACGGTGTTTCGTTTCGTCAGCAGTTCATACAATCCGGTCTGCTCTACCGTCATACTGCCGCCGATACCGATGGTTTTGCCTTCCAGTCCCTCAGCGATATGCGTCGCCGCTTCCCCGCCTGTTTCAAAATATGAAACGACGAAGCCTTCGCGCTTGAGATTCTCTATTGTGCGGGCAACATCCATGGCTTTTACTCCTCGCGTGATTTAGTTGGTGATGCACTTACTGCACACATTCAACCTGCCGAAATTACATCAAATCAAGCTTGCTAAAGTCAATTGTGCCGTCGGGGTTGATAATCTCTTCTTCTGCGTGGACGCATTCCACTTTGCCGACAAACATCTCATGCGAACCGGTCATAATGGAATCCACGACCGTGCACTCGATCGCCACCGGGCATTCTTCCAAAATAGTGGCGTTGACCTTTTCGCCGTCCTTCATCTTTGTACCAAGTTCCTTGAGCTTATCGCCATCAAATCCACTCTGGCTGCCGCAGCATTCATACAGCGCCGTCTGGTCTTTCTTAACGAGATGCGCAACAAACGCGCCGTTTTCCTTGATCATGTGATAGGAAAAGCGACTCGGCACGACGCCGACCATAATCATCGGCGGATCATAACTGCAGTTTCCGCAGTATGCGACGACAAGCGCGTTGTCCCTGCCCGCATTGTCGCGTACGGTGACGATCACTTTGGGTGCCGGTTGCAGTGCGCCTTTGAGCGCGGCGTTCTTTTTCATGAAAAATTCTACCTCCGTTTGAGTCTATCACGAGTAGTATACCACCAATTTACTCGGGATTGGCCGTAATCGCCAAATTTAGCAAATAATCCGGCAAACTAAAAGCACGTTCATGCAGGAACGTGCTTTGTTTCATTTCAATATACTCCGCGAGTGTCAGTCCATGTCGAGCTTGTCCAGCGCCCACGCTGTCAGCTCATTGAGCGACGGATGGATGACCATGGAATTGGCAATCGGCTCATATGTGCCAAGCGACGGACACATCATGCGCAATTCAGCGATGCCCGCGTGCTTATCCTTTTGCTCCGCGCTCTGACGGCACTTGAACCCGGCGTTCATCAGGTATACGAACGGCTGCACCAGAATTGCCGCGTGCGGGCCGACGATATGCACGCCAAGCAGCTTCTTTTCGTCATCCACAATAATCTTGACGAATCCGTCGTCCGTGTCGCCGTCCACAAATCCCATCTTGCGCCCGCCGACGACATCGGAGTAGTGATTGATAGCGGTATGATGTTTCAGCCCGGCGGCTTTCGCCTCACGCTCGGTCATGCCGACATGCGCAACCTGTGGATTCGTAAATATCGCCCATGGAACGGTCTGATAGCATACCTTCTTCTTTTCGCCGGATTGAAACAGGTTGTGCGCAAGGACTTCCGCTTCAAAATTCGCCTTGTGCCGGAATTGAAATTTCCCATTGATATCACCCAGCGCCCAGATGTTTTTTTGAGACGTCTCAAGGTATTCGTTGGTCACAATCCAGCCTTTCGCGTCCGTTTCGACATTCGCTTTATCAAGGCCGAGAGAATCACCGTTGGTTCGAACGCCCGCCGCAAGGAAAATCTCCTCGCCTTCAACGGTAAACTCTTCTTTTGTATTCGTGTCCCGAACGGTGACAACTTTCACGCCGTCCTTCTTCTCCGCCGAAATCGCCATTGCGCTGGTCAAAACGCGAATTCCGTTGCGCTCAAACTGCTGCTTCACAAACTCGCTGACTGATTCTTCTTCCGGCATCAACAGCCGGTCCGTCAGCTGCACAAGCGTAACCTTTGTGCCAAGCGCGGAAAAGATATGCGCAAATTCCACGCCAATCGGACCGCCGCCGATCAATATCAAACTTTCCCAGGGCGTTTTAGGAAATTTATCGCCAAAAAACGATTCCGAAACCACATATCCGGCTTCTTCAATTCCACGGATCGGCGGCACCAGAGAGCGTGCGCCCGCGGCAATGACAAATCGCTCCGCTTCAAACTCTTCTGTCGTACCGTCCGGCTTTGTGACGCTCATCGTCGACGGGCTTGTAAACGTGCCGGTTCCTTTAAACACGGTCACGTTTTCCGCATTCTGTAGATGGCTTTCTACAAAGCGGTTTACACCGATTTGCTTCCACATGCGCCCGGAGAGCGTCTCCCAGTCCACACTTGCCGACGCAACGGACACGCCCGTCTTTTTCGCGTGCTCAATTTCCCGGAGCAAGTCGGCGGGATACGCGAGCATCTTCGTCGGAATGCATCCTTTATTCAGGCATGTTCCACCGAACTTCGCCTGCTCGACGATTGCGCAGTTGGCTCCGGCTTCCATCGCCGCTTCTAAAACCACAAGCCCCGCGCCGCTGCCAATGACAGCAAGATCAAATTTCTTCATGATGCTGCTCCCTCCGGAATTATTTTTTGAACGTCCTACTGTTATTCCAGTTCTCTTGTTTTCATTGTAGTATCGCCCGTTTATTCCGTCAATGTAAGCAAGTCACGGAAAACAACCGATTTCCGGTTGTTTCCCTCAAAATTCATATAATGCTTACAAGCGCATGTCTGGCTTTCTCAAACATTGCGCCGACGGCGAGCACCTCAGCGGCAGAAGCGCCATCAAACACGGTAAACGCACGCGACGCAAGCGAATACGCGCCCTGTATGCATGCCTGTTCCAATATCTGCATACAGAATAAATCGGAACCAAATCGCTGGGATGCAACAATGCACGAAAGTTCGCCTTCCTCGAAGTCACCGATCAATCCGACGGTCGCCTCATCCAATATATTGCGCGTGTTTTCACAGAGTAGCAGCGTCGCGTCGGCCGGTTTGTCCGTTTCCGCAAACTTGACTCCATGCGCGTTCATCTCTCTGCCGAGCGCGTCTTTCCAGTCGCGCCCGTTTCCTTCGCTCTCCAGCGCAGAAACGAATCGTATCCTCTTGTCGTCGGTTTCAGTAGGTTGGAAGGCCAGCAGTCGTTCAGCAAGCAATCCTGCCTGCCTGCAATATAATTCAAACGGAGGTGTGTTTTCATCACCGGTCTGATACGAAAGATTTTTCAAATCACGTGACGCTTCCACGCAGGGATGATTGATGATTGCGCAACCAGCGCTGTTGAGCGCAAGCAGTAACTGTAGAATATTTGCATGCAGTGCACCGCCCTGCTCACCGTCTCCCACCACCGCGCAAACCGAGCCGCAAAGTTTGCATTTTCCCCTCAATACATCACGCGTCAGTGCGGACAACGCTTCGTTTTCGCCAAGTGCGTCGCCCGATACCGCAAACAGCAATCTTTGATGTTCCCGCTTCTCTTGCGCAAAATCTTCGGCGTGAATTGATTGGAACGATACGCCTTCCAGCGCACGCTCCAGAATGTCGCCAAGGCGTGTGTGCCGCCCGACTGAAATGAGTTGGATCGACTGCTGCATATGAAAAACATCCTCCGCTTGTAAACACAATATACCTTAATGATACGGTTTTTTATAAAAATAGCAAGGCGGTTACGCCTTGCCAAAATTTAATCGAATCGCCTTACTTACCGGCTGCGGCAGGCACGCTTTCTCCTTCTCTTCGCTTAAGCGGGCGGAACACTTTGTTCCAAGGCAACTGTGAACCTACGACGGCGATAAAAACAAGCGCACAACCAAATAATTCGCGCGCCGTCAGCACCTGCCCCAGAATAACCCAGCCTGCCAAGGCGGAAAACACCGACTCCGGGCTGAGCAGCAAGGAAGCCGTGGTCGGTTCCACACGTTTTTGTGCAATCATTTGCAGCGAATATGCAACGCATCCTGAAACAAGCCCTGCATACGCAAGCGGCAGCCATGCCTGCGAAACGGCCGTTACGGTTGATTTTTCCCAAAGCACCATCGGAATCGCGGACAAAATCGCCGTTACTGCAAACTGGATACAATTGAGTCGAATCACATCCAGCGAGCCTGCATAGCGATCGATTACAAGGATGTGTACCGCAAACACAATTGCGCAGGCGAGCGTAAGCAGATCGCCCGTCCCCATCGTAAAATCGCCGCGGATCGACAAAAAATATAACCCGACCGCCGCCAGCAGCACGCTTGGCCAAAGCATCGGATGCGGTTTTCGCTTGATGAACAGACCGATGATCGGTACAAAAACAATGTACAGCGACGTAATGAATCCGGCTTTGCCGACGGATGTATATTGAAGCGCGACTTGCTGCAAATTACTCGCCGCAAACATGATGACGCCAAGCAGCAATCCCGCTTTCCAAAGCCGCTTGCGGTCGGTCGTCTTCGAGCTGAGACCAATGCGGTCGAACACCAAAAACATGACCGCAAGGCCAATCGCAGCAAGAACGCTCCGCACCGCGGTAAAGGTAAACGGCCCAACATACGTCATGCCCGCGCTCTGTGCAACAAACGCGATGCCCCAAAGCAGCGCGGCGCCAAGCAGCGTCGCCATTCCAGTCAGTTTGGTTTTCAGTTCACCGTTCATCTCGTTTGCTCCAGTTCCGTCGGTTAAAATGATTCTCTAAGTGGGAATCATATATGTTTTCGCATAAAAATGCAACCCTGAAACATTCATATTGTATGGTATAAATAAATGTGATATCTTAAATGGATACTAAAGTTATAGGTAAAGGAGTTTCATTTCTATGCAGCCTTCTAAAGTATATTTCACCGACATGCGTACGGATTTTGATCACCCTCTGACACTTAAACTGCAAAACCTGATTAAAAAAGCCGGTATCGAATCGATTGATTTTACCGACCGTTTCGCCGCAATCAAATTGCATTTCGGCGAACCCGGCAATCTTTCGTTTATCCGTCCCAACTTTGCATATGCCGTCGCGGAAGTCATCCGTGCGCAGGGCGGAAAGCCATTTTTAACGGACTGCAACACACTGTACCCCGGTTTACGAAAAAACGCGATCGACCATCTTGATACTGCGGCAAGGAACGGATTCTCACCCGCGTCGACCGGCTGTCAAAACGTCATCGCGGACGGATTAAAAGGCCTCGACGAGACACTCGTCCCCATCGAAGGCGGCAAACACGTCAAGGTTGCAAAAATCGGTCAGGCGATTATGGACGCGGACGTCTTCATCTCGTTGACGCACTTTAAGGGACATGAAGAAGTCGGTTTCGGCGGCGCACTGAAAAACATCGGCATGGGCTGCGGTTCGCGCGCGGGCAAGATGGAGCAGCACTGTGACGGTAAACCCGTTGTCGACGAAGAAATGTGCCGCGGTTGCCGACAGTGCATTAAGCAGTGCGCGCACGACGCTATTTCGTATGATGAAAACCACATTGCTCATATCGATCATGACCGCTGTGTTGGCTGCGGCCGCTGCATCGGCGCTTGCAACTTTGACGCAATCTCAACTGAAGTCGGAAGCAGTTGGATCATCCTCGGCGAAAAAATAACCGAATATTCACTTGCGGTGTTGCAGGGCCGTCCGCATTTTCACATCAGCCTTGTCATGCAGGTTTCGCCAAATTGCGATTGCCACCCGGAAAACGATATGCCAATTATTCCGGATGTTGGCATGTTCGCCTCCTTTGATCCCGTTGCACTCGACCAAGCCTGTGCTGATGCCTGCAACCGTCAACCCGTTATGCCTAACAGCCAGCTGTCCGACCATATAGCACACGGAGAATGCCACCATGACCACTTCGCCGATTCTGCGCCGGGTACAGACTGGTCCGCCGCGCTGAAACACGCTGAAGCACTCGGGCTCGGGACGCGGCAATATGAGTTGATCACCATAAAATAAACGGCACAAGACGAAGCATTTGACAAAATGCTTCGTCTTGCGTTGATTTCACGGATGCATGAGTATAAAATTAGAAAAACAGATCTTTTCATCACGGTTTTGGTATATTGCTTTTGAATCGCCTGATTGTTATGTTGAACGTGTGTTTATAAGTTTTATATCGGCAGTGCGTTTAAGTTCTAAATACGAAAGGGAGGGACAATCATGACACAGGACGAGCATAAAAAACTCGGCATCGAACTCTTTAATGCGACTTGGGATCTAATCGATTTAGAAGATCGAACCGATGCCCAGACTATGGAGATGATTCATACGGCCCATGCGTCTGCCTATCATTGGCTAAAAGGTGGAGGAAACGCCACAAATGAAGCACGCAGTAACTGGCAAATTTCCCGTGTATACGCGATTCTTCGAATGGGCGAAGCCGCTCTTTTTCACGGGCTGCGCTCCCTTTCACTTTGCCAAGAGAACGATTTGGGGCGTTTCGATCTTGCTTTTGGCTACGAAGCAGTAGCACGGGCTCATGCATTGCTCGGGCATGCAAAGGAGAGCGAAATGAACAAACAAGCGGCCCTTACTGCATGCGCAAAAATTTCCAATGACGAAGATAGAAAGTATGTAGAGAGTGAGATTAACGCTATCCGGTTGGAATAATATTCCTTCTTTGCCGATTTGCGTGAACCCCTGTCTTCTTTGTGTCCGCGCTATTAAGCGCTTGTTTCTGTTTCCAACATGATTTGAAGGATCTCGGACTCGGTGCAGCGCATGCCGTCCTTGGCAAGTCGACCGACGTTCCGAATTGTGTTATCCACGCCTTTTACAACAATTCCGTCGCCACTTAAAAACTCCTGTTTTTGCGTGTACATGCGATAGCCGAGAATGCCAGCTTCCACAGCGGTTGCAATCTTTGCCGCGCAGGAAGCCTTAGCCCCGTCGCAAACCATGCCGCTGATGATCGCAAGCGCATTGACCAGCGTATGTGCAACCGCATCATAGCTGCCGTCCTCAAGATAGGCAATTCCCGCGCCCGCGCCGCACCCCGCGCATACGGCGCCGCAAAACGCCGAAAGCCGCCCGATGCCGGTCTTCTGGTGCACCGTCACAAGGTCGGAGACGATCAACGCACGCATCAGCTCTTCCTCGGAATATCCTTTCTCGCGTGCCCAAACAACAACCGGGACCGACGCAGTAATACCCTGATTACCGGAACCGGAAACAATCGCAACAGGCATCTCAATCCCGCTCATGCGCGCGTCCGAACCGGCCGCCGCATATGCGCGTGCCTTTGTGATTAAGTCGTCCGCTCCACTGAGCAACACACGTCCAATGTTTGCGCCACAGTTGGTCGTCAGTCCGCACTCTACAATCGCCATGTTCATCTCTACCTGCCGCCGGATGACGTCTTCTACACGGGAGAGATCGACCATATCCGCGAACTCAACAATATCGTGGACGTTCAGTATTGCCGGCGCGTTGGTTTCGCTTTCTGCGTCGACCACCGGCAATTCGATGCTTGCGCTTCCGTTCTTTTCCACATGGACGATGTTGGTATGTGCGCCTGCAATCCGGACGCTTGCGCTATCCTGCCCGCGCTCGCCGGTGACCGTGATATCCAGCGTCAAACCATCTTCTTTGCAGGCAACTATGATCGGCACATCGCCTAGATACGCACCGATTTGCTCCCGCTGTTCGTCGGATACCAGTGTAATGACCTCTAGCGCGCGGCTTGCATTGCCAGCAACAACGCCCGCTGCGGCAGCGGCCGCAATGCCTTTTCGTCCGCCGGTTCCCGGCACCACAACGCTCTTTGCGTTTTTCAGGATGTTGCCGCTGACCTCAACGCGCATACGCTCCGGCACGCCGCCGAGCGCGTCCCGCATCGTCGCCGCCGCATACGCGATTGCGATCGGTTCGGTACATCCCGTTGCCGGGATGAGTTCATCCCGCAGAATGGTGCAGTAAGACTCCATCGTCTCCTGTGAAAGCATTTTCTTCCTTGCTCCTTTGTTTCACATTGTATGTTGATCCATTTTCCGTACCTATTATTTTAAGTAAAGTCCGACAAGCTGAAGATTCTCGTCGAACGAGAGCGTATAGAGCACATTTCCGTTTTCATGCACGCAAAGTGCCTGCACAACGGCATAATTTTCACCGGTCGTGCTGTCCGAAGTGCCGGAGAGAACGACTTTTTTAACACTCTCAAACGCACCAACGCGTTCATAGGTCGGCGCCCAGCTTTCCGAAAGCTGATCTGCTGTTACCGCATCCTTCAGGTCTTCGCGTAAATTGTCGATAATCGTATCAAATTCACCGGCATTTGCATAGCCGATGATCTCTTCCGCACGCGCAGTTACTTCGTCCGCATCAAATCCATCCGGCAGCGGCGCCGTGCTGCAACCCGTAAGTATGCACACCATGAGCGCAAGTACGCTTGCGCAAAGCAGCTTAATTGTTCGTCTCATTCTCACTTCTCCCCCTCTAAATCTACTTGCAGTATAACATACAAATATGATATTCTTGTTGCTGAATTTTAAGCGTTTGCGAGGTGATCGCCATGCGAAAAGACGGAACACGCGTTAAAGACGCAAACCCGATCTATACCGTCATGCCATACATATTAAAATACCGATATGACGCCATGAACATGATTGAAATCGACATCCCGATTTCTCCCATGCAGTCCTATCTCAACGAAAAACGGAAGCAGGGTTATCGTTTTTCGCATCTCGGGCTCGTGCTGGCGGCATATGTGCGTACCGCGGCGGAATTTCCGTTGCTGAACCGCTTCATTGCCAATAAGCGCATCTATCAACGCAACGAGTTTTCCGTTGCCATGGTCGTGCTGAAACCCGGTGAACTGGACGGAACGATGAATAAGATGTACTTTCAGATGGAGGACGATATCTTCGCCGTTCATGAAGTCATCGATCGCTACGTGTCCGACAACCGGGAACAGGGCGATACCAACGAGACGGACGACATCGTCCGCAAACTCCTCAACGTTCCCGGGCTGGCCAACTTCGGCGTCGGGTTGTTCAAGGTTATGGATCGTTTCGGCCTGCTTCCGAAGAGCCTCATCAAGGCAAGCCCGTTTCACACCAGTATGACTATTTCCAATCTTGCCAGCATTCGTACGAACCATATCTTCCACCATCTGTACGAATTCGGTACGACGAGCATTTTAATCACACTTGGCAACATGCGCGAAGTGCCCGTCCGCAAAGGCGGGGAGATTGTACACGAGCGCAGCCTTCCGATGGGCATCGTCATGGACGAACGTATCTGCTCAGGCAGTTACTTCGCGGCGGTGTTCCGTCGCTTCAAGCAATACCTCACCAATCCCGAACTCCTCGAAGGGCCGCCTAAAGTGGTCAACACCACGCTTTAAGCAGCGGTTGTCGCATGCGTGATCTAATCTTTTTTCATGCATGCTGACTATTTTTATTGTAACATATAATTATGCCAACCGACCGTTGAATTTTATAATTGGAGGTTTCTTTTTTATGCAAAAGAATATTGTAAAAACATCAGCAGCGCCCGCCGCAATCGGCCCGTATTCCCAGGCCGTGTCTGCGGGCGGTTTTCTATATCTTTCCGGCATGCTCGCCATCGACCCCGCAACCGGTGGAATGGTCGGTTCGGATGCACCGGCGCAGGCAAAGCAGATTATGAAAAACATTTCCGCGCTTTTGGAAAGCCAGGGGCTTTCGGTCGCAAACGTCGTGAAAACCACGGTGTTTTTAACCGACCTCAATGCATTTGGCGCCGTTAACGCCGTTTACGGGGAAACGTTCTCCGAAAATCCGCCTGCGCGCTCCTGCGTTGAAGTCAGCCGACTGCCGAAAGATGCGCTTGTCGAAATCGAGTGCATCGCCGCGCTGTAACCATTACGCGCACTCGTGCAGAGTGTAGGAAGCACCCGTATTATTTCGTGCGCAAACCGTCACAATTCTCATTGCTTCGGATTGCACGTCGTAATCAATCTGTGGTATGATCGACCAAGCAAGGAGTCGTTATGCATTTTACAGAAACATTGAAACAACCGCACCTGTTTTTTGACGGTGCATTGGGCACACAGCTACAGGATGCAGGTTTACCCGCCGGTACATCGCCCGATACGTGGAACATCACGCATCCCGACGTTGTACGCGGTATTCATGCGGCGTATCTCGAAGCGGGCGCAACCATCATCACAACCAACACGTTCGGTTCCACAGCGCCGCGTCAAAAACACGGCCCGTATAAACCGGCCGAACTCGCCGCGGCGGGCGTCCGTCTCGTTAAGGAAGCCATTGCGGCGTTTGGTCAGCCGCGCTATGCCGCGCTGGATATCGGTCCTCTGGGCGAATTTATCGAGCCGATGGGCGATTTAACCGAGGAGGAAGCGGTGGAACTGTTCCGCGAGCCGATTGAAGCCGGTGTTTCGGAAGGCGCGGATTGTATTCTGATCGAAACCATGATAGACCTGACCGAAGCGCTCTGCGCCGTACGTGCTGCAAAGCAATACGGAGACGGCCTTCCGGTGATCTGCACACTTTCCTATGACCCGAACGGTCGACTCATGACCGGCGTTCCGCTGGAATCGGTTGTCGCCGGGCTGGAAGAAGCCGGTGTGGACGCGCTCGGCTGCAACTGCGGCGTTGGCCCGGAGCAGCTTGTTGCGCTAATGCCGCGTTTCGTCGCGTGTGCGCATGTGCCGATTCTTATGCAACCAAACGCAGGCTTGCCGGAATATCGCGACGGAAAGACGCTCTATCTCGTCGGCGCCGAAGCATTTGCAGTGCAAATGAAACTGCTTGCAGACGGTGGCATCTGGGGCCTTGGCGGTTGCTGCGGAACGACGCCAAAGCACATTAAAGCTCTCATTCAGGAAGTCGGGCACTCATAACGACGCGATCCCGCTTTCTATGAAAGCCTCCGTTTCTTCCTATAATGAAGCTAACGAATAGAATATAAGAAAGTTGAGCTGAGTGACCGTGCACGACCTGCTGGAAATCCTCAACACGATTCTTCCATTGCTGATCTCTCTTGGGATCGGCTTTTTCGCACGCAAAAAGAGCATCCTGTCACCGGAAGCAATCGACGGCATGAAGACGTTCGCGCTGAAATTTGCGCTTCCCGCCATGCTGTTCGGCCTCTTTTTTACCGCAGAATATTCCATCAGCATTCTTTTGTTTGCCGTTACTATGTTTGCAATGGGGTATCTTGGACTTGGACTCGGGTACCTGTTCTCCCGCCCGTTTTCTGCACGCAGTCCCATGCTTCGCTTTATGACGGCGGGTTGGGAGGTCGGTCTTCTTGGTTATGGGCTCTATGCGCTGCTTTTCGGCACGGAAAATCTGCGTTACATGGCGGTCATGGACTTTGGCCAGGTGTTATTCGTGTTCTCCGGGTTTATAACGGCGCTCAACGCGCGCAACGGACAGAGCCTGAAGGAATCGCTGAAAAGCCTGCTCCCAAACCCAATCCCATGGGCAATGATTGCGGGCGCGGCGCTCGCCATAGCGGGCGTATCCAAAGCACTGGAGCCGTCCGGCATCACAACGCTGATTACGTCGATTTGCGATTTCCTCGCAGCGCCGCTTTCCTGTCTGATCTTTGTGGTGGTCGGGTATGGCATCATCTTTACAAAAAAGAATCTTGCAACAGCCGTTATCTCCGTGGTACTTCGCACGCTCGTTTGCGGAATCCTGTGTGTTCTGGCGCTGTGGGTCATCGGCTCGGTCGTCACATTGTCCGATCCAATGCGCTGGGCGGTCATTCTGATCTTTTTAACGCCTGCGCCGTTCATCCTGACCTTGTATGCCACAAACGAGCAGGAGCGTGCAGACGTTTCTATGTCGCTTTCGGTACAGACGATGGTAACCATCCTTGTGTTTATCATTATCGCCGTTACCTTGCGATAGTGTTTCTGTATAGACACAGCGCCGCGGCTTTTATCCGCGGCGCTGTTTTTGCTAAATTTCTTCTTTATCGCTCATCCGCCAAGAGCTTTTAAAACAAAGGCAATCCCGATACCAAGATAGTTACCGACAGCATAACCAAGGATACCGCAGATCAATCCGGGCAACACAACCGCGCGGTTCTTCAGCGCATCCGCAGTCGGCGCAATAAATGCGGGGCCGTAAATGCCCGCCGTGGATGTAATCAGCGCAGTGTCCGCATCGATTTTGCATACCTTTGCCAGGATCAGGTGCACGATAATAGCACCGAATTGTGCGAGTGCAAACATGCCGAAAAACATCATGGATTCCATCCGAATCGCGCTGAAATCAAACGACAGACCGATTCCAAACGAAAACATCAGTATTAAATACTGTCCCGCCGAATAGGAACCGGGCGCGGTACGCACTCTCTTGATAAACGAAAACCCGATGCCGCAGCTTGTAACGACCAGCATGATGATAACGACGTTGAGTTCACCCGTGATAAGCAGCGCAAATCCGGCGGCAACCGCCAGAGACAGCACGCCCAGCAGAACGATCGGTACGCGCCGCAACAGCGACTTTATGGAAAACGGCTCCTTCGCCGGAATAAAGCTTTCTTCCAGACCGTGCATATAGGTTTCGCTGTCGGCAGGCGCCGCAGTTTCTCCGCTGAGCGCAAACGGCTTTAAGAATCTCCTTGCAATTCTTGGCATAATGGAGATCAACAGCAAAAAGTAGATGCCGCCGACCACGACGTCCGCAGTGTTCGCCAGCACAATGTGGGAATCGCTCACCGACAGTGCCGAGCCTATCGCCATCAGATTCGGCGTCCCGCCCGTGTACAGGCCGATAATCATACCTGCGTACTTATAGGCATCCGGCAGCTGCGTCCGGAAGATCACATATGCCACACCGGCGACCAGCGTGACCGCCGCAATTACAAGGAGAAATGAATTCAACATGGGTTTTGCAAGCCGTTTCACGCTGGAAAGATCGGCTGAAAACAGAATCAGAGGAATCGCAATAGGAATCAGTACTTCCGAAATATCCATTGCCAGCGAGGTGTCGGGTATCGCGAGGCTCAGAAGAAATCCCCCCGCATAGCAGAGGAATACGGGGCCCAATATACCCAGCAAGCGCACTCTTTTGGAAAGCGCCACCATAAGACGCGGTCCTGCCAACATAACGGCGACGATCAGGATATCCCAGACGATTTGCATGATTCCCCTCCCGGTAAACAGAATATTTCATTCCGCAAAGCGTGCGGTGCAAACAACGTTTCGATTATAACATGGCCACAAACCATGGGCAAACGTACAAGTACAGTAAACCGGCATAAAAATACGCCGGCGGTGTCCCGCCGGCGTGCAAACGTTTTTTGTTAACCCATTTCAATACTGATACCACCGCTGACGCTGTTGAAACGATAATCACTGCTTCCGTCGCCGCTGACAATCTTCTTGTCACTCAGCGTTCCCGGGAACTCACAGTTTAGCGAGCCGCTTACCGTGTCGAGTTTTGCAGTGAATCCAGAATCTTCAGGCAGTATCACCGTGATTTTGCCGCTGACGCTGTCGCCGTTGATTTCATCCGGTGCGGTGCGGCTTTCGAGCTTTGCGCTGCCGGATACGGTTTCAATTTGCACATCCATGAACACACCTTCAGCGCGCATGCTGCCGCTAACGTTGTTCATCTGCAGTTTGTCAACCGTGCAGTTTTCACACGTAATGCTGCCGCTGGTCGAAGAAAGCTCAAGCTCGTTGCACACAAGGTCTGTGCAGTTAATTGAACCGGAAACGGAATTGATCTCCGTATTAATTCCATAAACGCCGTTCACTTCGATTCGTGCGGACACGTTGTCGATATCCAGGTTGTCGAGTTGTCCGGCAAGTGATGCCGGGACTTCCACAATCAACGCTTTCGACGGCATGTTGGAATCGACGCTGAACCAATTGAAGATATTGTCGACATCTTCACGGAACGAAATCTGCAGAACGCCGCTCGTTGAAAGCGAGTAACGCATCTTCTGTTCGTCGGTCAGTGTCCGGTTAGCCGTTTCATAAAAGACAACCTCGTCGCCTGTGCCGACGCGAACGTTGATGCTGCCGGAAACCCAGTCGATCTGAATCTCTCGCACGTCCGCCGCGGAAACCGATGCCGTGTCCGTCACGGTCGATTCGCCGCTGTCGGTGTTCACGCCCGACGACGTGACTATCGATGAATCGTTGAAGAACCAGCCTCGAATGCCATAACTATTCCACCCGAGACGTTGGAACAGGTTCTGTCCAAACAGACCCGCCAACAATATCGCCGTAAGCAAAACCGCAATGACGAGACCGATTATGATTCGAATGATGCCTGCTGTACGCATATGCAATCCCCCCTATTGTTTGAGCATGAAAATGCCCTTGATCATCGAAACGACGGCAGCGGTAATCAGGAAAATCAACCATGTGATATGCCATGCGCCCGTCATGAAGCTCACAACCATATATACACAAACCGCGATCAGCCAAACGGACCCGATGATAGCCTCTACCGCCTTATTCTTCTGCTTGCTGTTCTGCTTCCATTCCTTGAACTCTTCAACCATGGTGTCATCCGTTTTTACATATTTTTCGCGGGTGACGCCATTGTAGATCAGCAGTCCGGTAGCGGCCGCCACAAACACGAACAGAAGCATGACGCCCAAAGTGTTTTGCAGCAATATCACCGGCACAGGACTCAGAATGTAGAGAGAAACTGCGATTGCAATAAACAAAGCGTTCCGCTTTCTGCCGCTATCGCTGTATTCACTCCGGCCTTCGCTTAATCCTGCAATCAAGCTGTCAACATCGCCAATGCTCGCAACGGCAATATTATAAGCCGCCTCTTCGCTTTTACCCTGGCTGATCAAGTCGTTGTATTTGTCCATAAGATTTTGGAACATTTCTTCTTTGAGCTCGACCGCGCGCACTGTTTGGGGCGCGTTCTCAAAGAGCGAGTCGATATAATTCCTCAATTTTTCGTTCATATGGATTCCCCTTCTCCTTCCGACAAAAGCTTGTCGATAATGGCTTCCGCCGTTTTCCAATCCTTTTTACGCAACCGATAAGATTCTCTGCCAAGGTCCGTAATCGAGTAATACTTGCGCCGCGCGCCTGTTGTTTCATCGCCCCAGTAAGAGACGATGCACCCGGAATCTTCGAGCCTCCGAAACGCTGTATACAACGTTGCTTCCTTTAACTCAAAGCGTCCCTCGGTCATGTTAAGAATCGCCTTGTTGACCATGTATCCATAGCCGTCGTGCTTCATCAGTTGCGCCAGTATAATAGTTTCCGTGTTTCCACGTATCAGTTCCGATGCAACGGACATGGCGCACCTCCTTCACGTTTGCGGGTATATCTTAACCCAATATACCTCGCCTGTCAAGGTATATCGCGAAATAAATTCCAAAATCTTTTTTCACACAAAAAAAGCACTCCGCAACGTAGCTCGGAGTGCTTCAAAATCAAGATGTTTACTATTCCAGCAATGTGCAGCGGATTCCGTCGTCGTCCTGTTCAACTGCGTACAGCTTGTACAAAGCGGGATCGATGTCCGACTCCGCCATGATCTGCTTTGCGCGCTCAATCTGCTCATTGGCAATGCGCAGCGACATGCCGCAGCTTGCCGAGATTGCACGCAACGTCGGCATAACGGCCGCGCCAACTTCCTTCAATAACCTCTGCGCGGCAATGGCCGCGTGCGGTGAATCGAACGCAAACAGTCCGTACGAACGCCGCGTCAAAGAGTAATCACCTTGTCTGCGCGCTGCATGGCGCTGATAATGTCGTACATATTGCTCGCAACGCCGATCTTCAGTTGCTCGGCGATCTTATAGTAATTCAGGCAGGTTCCGCAAACGAGAACGTCTGTGCCTTTGTCAATCAAAATTTGCAGGTTTTCGATCACCTGCTCTTCGTCGCCGGCAGGCAGTTTCACGCCGCTGTTCATAAACAGCATGCTGGCCGGCGCGTCGTCGCTTTGCGCAAACGTATAAATCGCCATCTTCAGCAAATTGTAGCCAAGTTCGCGCTCCCCGTTTCCAACCGTGTCCTTGCCGATGAAAACCGCATATCCGTTCCCGCCTGCTGCGCGCGGCGCAACCCGCGGCTCACCCGGTTTGGCTTCGCCGATGAAGTGCACATAAAATCCGCCTTCCGCCGTACCGGATTGCACGTCCACATCCATGGATTTGCCCAGTCGGGTCAGGTTCTCCACCGCTGCCTGATTATCAACCAGCACGGTTAAGTCACCACTTCCGCCGTCCAGCGCTTTTTTCGCAAGGATAACCGGCTGCGGACACGCTTTGCCTTTTGCGTCAATCTGCATGAAATTCATTCCTTTCTATCTGCTGTTCATTCCTTATTCTAGCAGAAGATAACGAATTTGCAACCCATGCTTCTTGATGCGGAGCATAAAAAAAGAGCCTTTGCGTTCCTGCAAAGGCTCTTTGTCGATTCAATTACAGCAGATTCAGGCCGGATTCCGGATCGAACAGGTGCGAAAGCGCGCCATCGAACGAGAATTGCACCTTGTCGCCAAACTTGAAGCCAAGGCGTTTTTCGGCGGGCAGATCCACCGTGGCAATGCGCAGTACGCAGTCCTTGCCGCAAGCCGTAACGTGTACATATAGCTCGCTGCCCATCATCTCGGAGACGTCGACCTTTGCCGGGATCGCGCCCTTGTGATTGCCGTCTACCAGCACGACGTGTTCCGGACGGATGCCAAGCGCAACCTTCATCGGTTGTACGCCTTTGTCCTTCAGCGTGCGCTGCATTTCGTCCGGTAGCTCTATGACCGCATCCTCAAGTTGTACGGCATATTTGGAACCCGACAGGGTGAGTTCTGCATCGAAGAAGTTCATCTGCGGTGTGCCGATGAATCCCGCAACAAACAGATTCGACGGATGATCGAATACTTCCTGCGGCGTACCGATCTGCTGGATGAAACCGTCCTTCATGATGACGATTCGATCACCCAGCGTCATAGCTTCCGTTTGGTCATGTGTAACATAAACGAACGTGGTATTGACTTTTTGACGGAGTTTGATGAGCTCTGCGCGCATCTGGTTACGGAGTTTTGCGTCAAGGTTCGACAGCGGTTCATCCATGAGGAAGACCTGCGGTTTACGGACGATTGCACGACCGATGGCAACACGCTGACGCTGGCCGCCGGAAAGTGCTTTCGGCTTTCTCTGGAGATATTCGGTGATGCCGAGGATCTCCGCCGCTTCCTTAACCTTTTCGTCGATTTCGGCCTTCGGGGTTTTACGCAGTTTCAATCCGAACGCCATGTTCTCATACACGGTCATGTGCGGATACAGCGCGTAGTTCTGGAAGACCATTGCGATGTCGCGGTCTTTCGGTGCGACGTCGTTGACGAGTCGGTCGCCGATGTAAAGTTCACCTTCGGTGATCTCTTCCAGTCCGGCGATCATGCGCAGAGTTGTCGATTTGCCGCAGCCGGAAGGCCCGACAAGGACGATAAACTCTTTGTCCTCGATGCCAAGATTAAATTCTTGCACCGCGACCACGTTTTTGTCGTAGATTTTCTTGATGTTCTTGAGTGTTACGTTTGCCATGTGTTTTCGGCTCTATCGGGCGCAACAATCGTTAACCGCCCAACTCGCGATCGCCCGCATACGTGACGAACGCCTTACGACAGGTCTCCACACTGCCGCACCGCAAGCCATGCGGAATGGGTATCCCTCCTTTTATACAGCGTCACGGAGAATAGAATAGTGGAGTAAAAACCGTGCGCCTGAATACAAAGATTGGTTGCATATATTATGCCAGATCACTGATGAAAAGGCAATAGCAACACTTCATATTTTGCGGTCGTTTTCCCCGTAAATTGGCTAATATCTCTTTGTTTATTTATATCATTTTCTTCGCAATTTAAATGTAAACTTATTTTCGATACACTTGCTCAATTCAGTCAACCGGATATCGGTAAAAAATGACTTCATCATTCGCATTCGTTTTATGTTGACTTTTCCTCTCGTATGTGTTATATTACTTTTTGCACGCCGAAAGGCACCGTCGCGGGGTAGAGCAGTTGGTAGCTCGTCGGGCTCATAACCCGGAGGTCATTGGTTCAAGTCCAATCCCCGCAACCAGTAAGAAACCGCCTGAATTGGGCGGTTTTTGCGTTTCTTGAGAATCATTATCGAACATATACTAGCCCTAAAACCTACTAGTTGTTGTTTATTTGATGTTTATTGAGATAACGCATCATTCACGATCGTCAGCAATAGCAAGAAGTTGTGGCACTTTCGGCTAATGATCGATTCTGGAAACCAATGATCGTCATACATCATCTGTCAGATTCTGCAAATACGCACGATTAGCATACCCATTAGAAGTTGCGTATGAAGAAAAGTTCTGTATCTTTATCGCGAACGATGGCCACGAATCATTTTGTTAAATACCCAACCTTTGCCGTATATTGTTTTGTAGTTTCACGCTAGAATGATAGTATCCGCGTTCTCTGAGAGCTTGTATTACTTCCGAATAGATATCTGCTCTATTTGGATCAGAGATTGTTATGAATAATACAAAGTCCTGTCCTTGATAACTGTCTCCAAGACGCGCGACAGAATCAATCATCAATCTCCAAGGTTTTTGTGCAATTCCATTCTTTATTGAACGCGCATAGGACTTTATTGGGCTCCATTTAAATCCGTTTTCGACTTGCGATTTCTCAAATTTCTGGTCCCATTTCTTTTCCAGAGGGACTTCACTGCCAAACCCCTGAACATGCCCTTCTTCATCAATATAGTCATATGTACCAAAATGAACATCAATATTCGCTCGGCAGTACTCTTGACCAAATGAAGCATCCAGTTTTGGGGTGTATACTAATGTCATTTTTATCTCCCCAAAGCACTTACCGTTTCGGAACAATGAATGTGGATATGGAAAATCATTGAATTCTATAAACTGCTTTTCGTACAAAGTGCCAGAGAAAACAAGCGTTACCTGAGATCTGCTACACGTTAAAATCTCGTCAAGCTTATGCGAAGGCATTCCGTAGCCATAGTATTTATTATAATCAATAACATTGTTTTTTACCGCATCCGGAATACTTGCAGAGTGAATCAAAAAAGCTTTTGCAAACTCCCTTGTGCGCTCTTCAATGACCCCGTATCGCAACCCTGCATATATTCCAGTGATTGCAGGGGCTGAGTAACTCGTTCCGATTCCTTCGACGATACTTGAATCCGTACTAAAAGATACAACCCCTGTCCCAACCGAACATAACGTTTCAGTACAATTGCCACCATAATGGACAACGTCCGGTTTTATAAGGAAGCTTGCGCCTGGTCCCCTTCTGGAAAACGGAGAGGGCATATCCTTGTCAACAAACCCATCGATGCCAATACTAGCTATTGAGCCAACAGTTATTGCTCTTACTGAATCTGCTGGGGTTGTAACTCTGTCTAGATCTTTTAAATCATCGATCGGCGGCCATTTTCTTAGTGGACAATCAGAATAATTACCACCTGCGATTACTATATCAACTTTATACAGATCTTGTATTTCATCAAGCGCGGCCGCTAAGTCTGAAATAGTATCACAGCATATATTATTCGTTCCTAACGAAAGATTCCAAACTTTTACTTCTTCATGGTATCTACCTACAACGTCATGAAGAATATTTACTAAGCTGTCTTCCGATAACGAATCAACTTGCCCTTTTCGCGGGTCGCTGTTTGGCATTACAGTAATATCTAATAACCGGTAATGCTGCTGACCTTCCGCATTTTGATTTAGAATTTCTCCGAATTCAATAATACCAGCCACAAATGTCCCGTGTTCATAGTTTAAGTATTCATCACCAACATATACTTCTCTTTTATAAATCCATGGTTCGAGAAATTTATGGCCTGGCTTAATACCAGAGTCAATAATACCGACTATAGGGTAATCCTCTCCTTCGATCGGCTTTGGTAGACTGATAGTCTTCTCAATAGCATTTGCTATATGAGGGAAGGTATATGTGTACTGAGGAAAAAACGAAACCTTCTGAACTCCGGGATACTGTATAATTCTTTCAAGTATAGCTTTCTCAATGTGTTCCAGCTTATACACGCAAAGATTTCGGCCATAATTAAGCCGAACCATCTTCACCCCAAGTGTTTGAACAAGGGTTTCAAACTCGTGACTATAAACTTGGTTATTAGTAGCATCGTCAAACGAAAACAGTCTCACTTTTATCGGCTGGCTAAAAGCACTCAAAGAATCGAAATTCTCGATTTCAATTTTGTCTGAGATCGAGTACTCTCTGATTTCCTGAATTTTCGTCATGTTCTTCTTAACATCTTCACTTGAAGCCGCATTAATGGTGTTAATTAAGTGTTGTATCCCACTTGGTGTAACTTTTATAAGTATTTCATCTAGTTTCTCAGCTCCAACAATCGGGCAGGTTGTCTTAGAAAATAAAGCTATAGGTTTATGTGATTTTGCAATGGCCTTTTCCTTCATAACGACTTTTCCTACGCACGGAGTTGAAGCAAACTGTGAGAATGAAGGTTGTAATGATAGCTGCATTTTCAAGCATTGTGCAGCTAAATTTGCTTGAATTTCCTTACTAAATGGGACGAGGTAATTTTTACTTCCACCCGGACTAACAGCCGCGTAGTCAGTTTCTCTTGGGAGTATTACTTGTATTGGCAATCGATCATTATCATTCATTCTCATCAGTCTCCTTAACCCTTAGTAAGTCAGAGATATACGATTTGGATACTCCAAGAATAAGTGCTATTTGCGAGTAGCTAAAGACTTTCTCATTCAAGACCCTGAGGTGTTTTGCATACTCCCGATGAACCGCCTTTATTGGTATATTGTCTATTGCAGCGTTTCTTCCGACATTTAGCAGATCGAATATATTGTAGAATATCAACGTTAATGAAACCGGGTTGCCTTGCAATATTGAATCTATAGTTGATTTGTTGCATATTTCTTCAATTTCCGCGCCAGAAAGCCCTTCGGTAGCCACCGACATGATTTCAATGTTCTTATCTGAGACACTATGATTCTCAAGGAAAAGCTCGAACAAAGCTTTTCGCGCTTCAAAATCCGGCTTATCTATTGATATTTTGAATCCAAAACGTCTCCACACAGCAGGATCAAGTAGATGCTCGTGATTGGTTGCAGCAATGATTACGCTTCCATTCTTAAGATTGTCAATATTCTGAAGCAAGCTATTTACGACTCGCTTTAATTCGCCTAATTCATTATTATCATCTCTAACCTTCGCTATCGCATCGAACTCATCCAAGAATAGAATGCAAGGCACGGCCTGTGCATATTCGAATATAGCACGAATGTTTTTTGAAGTACTTCCCAAATATGAAGAAATCATTCCATCGAGTCTCACTGTAACCAAAGGAAGTTTGATCTTCTGGCAAATAAATTCGGCCAACTTATTTTTACCACAGCCTGGAGGCCCATAAAGCAGAATTGCATTGGGAACATGTATTCCGGAATTAATTAGTTTATTTAGGTTCTCATAGTACAAGAAAAACTTTTCAACTTGCTCAAAGGCATACTTATTGAGAACAACCTTTACATCGCTTGCTTGCAACGGTTGTAGTATATCTGCCATAGGCAACCGAGATTCTTGATCTATCGGAATCTTCACATTATCAGATGAAGATAATTGGGTCATCATAACAGAACTACTTGACAATAGTTTTATAAAACTATTAGCCACTCGTTCTTCATTGTTCTCTTTCAGTTTCTCAACTAAAAGTTTTGTGTAACTTACCACTTTTGCTTTATCCGATTTTAACGCGCCTTCGACGATTCTTAAAACCTCATTTGAATAATCCATTTTGCACCCCCGTGTACGTATCTTATTCTATCGCGAACGATTCGTTTCGTCAATATGTAATTGCAATGTATTTCGCGTACGTTTTGTTTATTTATGCGTACGATCACAAGAGGTCAGCTCGAAGTCTTTCACTAATAACCAATCAAAACCATAGTAACTTTCCCCCAAAAAAGAATGCAACCCTATCACTTTGTTGGTAAGCTGCTTATCACCACATTTTCTAGCACCTCCGCGGTTTTTTCGTCCGCCATCCTGATCGCATGCGAGTAGGTGCTCACGGTGGTCGGCGGCTTCGCATTCCCCGCCCTATAGATCACTGTCTTTAGCAGAATGCCTACTGCAAAAAAACCATACAAGAAATGTGTTTAACTTCGGCAAAAAGTCCATCCCGACAATCAGCAAGAAGCCGCCCAATTCGGGCGGTTTCGCGTTACTTGAGGGTTCGATTTTGACAATGAACATGCCCAAACCTACTTGTTGATTAATTGAGTTAGTTAGGATAACGAATTAGCGTGATCCTTTTTATTATCAATCTTTATTTTATGTTTTGATCATAGTATTTCAACGCACCAATGAACATATTATTCTCAATAAACAACTTCGATGATGAATTCATATACTATAGAAAACACCATGTGGAAAACAATCGTCATTATATGGATTACTTATGTAACTGTTGTCTATGCTAGTATGTCAGAGTATAATTAGTAAATAGATCAAAAAACAAACTGGTTTGTCCTCGTCTAGAGATGTATGTAACCCAACCATATTTCATGTTGAATTTTATACAAACCAAATTGTCCAATTTGTATAATCCTTATGTTCCAATAAAATAGCATAACAATCGCACCAAACTGTCGTTACTACTAAAAAACTAAGCATCAAAATAACCAGGCGTCAACTAGTAACATTTATCCAAATCCGAACTCATCATATGTCAAGGAGTACCTCTCAATGAACGTTAAACACCCAAATGATTTCAATCTTGTTGATCGCTATTTATGTGGTGATGTTACTGCTGGAAACGAACTGTTCTCGGAGGTAATCCCTCGTGTAAGGAAATACATCTTCGCCCAATCAAAAGGGAGTGGTTTGTCCCAAGCAGATAAAGAAGACATTTTGATGAACACACTTCGAACAAGTATCGAAAAACTATCAAGTTATAATGGTTCTTCTTCATTTTTAACTTTTGTTATAGGGATAGCGAAATTTAAAACTCTTCAAGCAACGAAAAATGACTCTCATTCGATTTCAACAGACCCAGCCATCATTCAGCAGCTT
This sequence comes from Christensenellaceae bacterium, assembly GCA_963665515.1. Lineage (GTDB taxonomy): Bacteria > Bacillota > Clostridia > Christensenellales > CAG-138 > UBA7703. The sequence continues at coordinate 1,723,015 of OY762278.1, read as the reverse complement.
ATTGATCAGGATAACGTTTTTATTTCGACATCAACCAAGGGTTTGGGTGAAAACCCATTAGGAATTCTAATTAGAAAAGAAGCAATCTTAGCGTTTGAAGAAGCCTTCAAAAAATTGAAGTCAGAATACCAGCAGATTATTCGTTTTCGTTTGTTTAACAAAGTGTCTGTAAAAGAAGTCTCCAAAATTACAGGGCAATCCGAAGATAGCATTGATGCAATGTATCGTCGTGCGCTAAAAAAATATAGAGAAGAGTTTATCTCTTTGTATAATGGCGCGACGGATTTATTAAAATGAATACATTAACATACGAAAGGAGAAGTGAAATCATGCTTAGTATCGACAAGGCGTTGAGTTTATATACAGATGCATTATCTAGAGGCGAAAATCCATCAGTTGAAAGTTTCAAAAATCAGTTAAGTGTCGATGATTATTTGGAATTCTGCGATCTTGCATCGTTTGGTGATCTACTAATATCAAACGAGGAAGCAAAACAAACCCAAAGGATTTTTGATCAATTAAATCAGTATAAAGTCCAAATTTATGACAACACCCCAGCAGTTGCGAATTTTCGATCTGTCAGTGGAAATGCCTCAGAAGAAGCAAAGGAAAACATAGATCGAATTTTCGACGAGGAGTTCAAGGATGAGTAATAGCGATTGGGAGATCCGCTCTTTAGTGTCAGATCATCTTGTTGACCCATTTCAGGCAACTGATCTAGAGGCAATTCTCAATCACTTGGGTATTCGTCACAGAGAGCAGTATATTGGAGTAGATAGCAAAGGGAACGAAATTTTAGGCGCTTACAAAGCGCTTGGATTACGAAAGCTAATTATTACAGCACCTAATCTGCTTTATGAAGCTCGAAAACGATTCACCTTGGCTCATGAAATCGGGCACGCAATTTTAAATCATAAAAATTCAACATGTGTTGCGACGGATTTTGATCTCTGGCGCGATAAACATGTATATGAACGTGAAGCAAATAGTTTTGCTGCAGAGTTGCTACTACCGTTTATACCATGTAGTGCTGCGATTAAAAAAAGTAATCTGACATTTGAGTTGATAGAAGGTTTTTGTAAAACCTATCGAACATCCTTATCGGCAACTGCAATTCGGCTTGTGCGGCTAGACGGAGGTATGACAGCACTAGTTGCTCATGACGGAAGAAACGTTATGTGGAAATGCTTCTCACCTGATTGCAGACTTGATATTTGTTCATTAGGAATAGACCCGAACTGTCTAGCTGAAAAGGCAAAGCAACTTGGGAGATCCGTCCGAAAGTCAGTAGATCCAGAAATCTGGTGTTCTGAAAATACCGAGGATTTGGTCTGTGAAGAAGAAACTCGATATTTTCCCAACTTAAAAACATTCATTAGTATCATCAATATTTACGAACAATAAACGGCCGCTGGGTCGTTTTATTTGTTCAGAACGGAGAAAGCAATGAATAAAAAACAGTCAAGTCCAAAGATGACCAGCTTAGCGGCCAAAGTTCTAAAAGACGCTAGCTCTTCTGCTATTCAGCAGAAATTAGCAGGAAGCGTTCTAAGTCAAGCAAATGCATCGCATCAAAGCGGCTCAGCCATAGAAGATCTTGCTTCTAAAGCTTTATCTGATCCACGGTACAGCGAAACAACCAAAGCTCTTGCTGGCAGTGTTCTCAGCCAAGCCAATAAGGAGAGATGATTCATTTCTTCTAGGTTTACACAAGCAACTGATGAACTATCTCTTGGAACACCAAATGTACGAATAATCAACCAAATATTAATGGAGGAAACAAATATGATTAAGATTTCAATTGATGCCACTTTGTATGAGGTTTCGGAAAGCGAACTGTCAGGAATTGCGCTAAAGAACTTAGCGTCCATTGCTGCATCAACCGCTTTATTTATCGAAGTATCTGACGCACCGGATATTGAGATAAGCAATGATACGCTCTACCCTCTAAAAAACAAAATGCAGTTCTTTACGGAGGAATATCACCCCACGGTTCAAATCACGATAGATAAGAAAAAGTACACTGTTAAAACGAGAATCCTTGGCAAAGACTTAAGAGAACTCGCAAATATTTCCACGGCATACAACTTGGTGCGTGAGCAAAAAGATGCAGCAGACGAGAAAATTGACGATGGAACAATATATACGATCTCAAAGAATGACGAGTTCTTTACCATCCCCGCCATAATTAATAATGGAGCAATGCGCATATGAGTTTAATTCCTCAAGATAAATGCTACCTAGACGAGCACGGTATTCATTATGATGTTCATGAAGCTGATGACTGTACTTATTTAGTGTTGAAAGATTTCGCGATATCAACGGTTTATGATCAAACTCATGTTGATGTATTAGTCAAGATTCGAAAGGGGTATCCTGTAACTCCTCTAGATATGTTCTGGATACAGCCAGCCGTAAAATTTAAGAATACTGGTAAGTATCCGGATCAGGCTGATTGTTTTGAACCTAATTTAGGTTCGAATTGGCAACGATTCTCAAGGCATTATGAATGGAGTCCAACGTTTACTTTAGCGAATCACCTGCTAGTAGTGAAGCAAGAGCTTGTTGCGAAGGAGTGATTTTTTTGGAATACTCGATGACCATCTTGGAAAAGGATTATAGTGCATTGCAAGATCATCTTTTTTCCACTCGCAGTGAACAAGCTGCGTTCTTGCTTTGCAGACTTTCTATAACAACAAACGAGGTGCGATTTCTAGTTAGAAGCATTATCCCGGTTACACCTAACTTTATCATACAGAATTGTGATGATCATATTTCATATTCCACTGACATTATACTACCCGTGTTACATACTATGCGTCAGAATGATGAGTCGCTATTCTTTGTTCATTCGCATCCATCAGATATATCTCATTTCAGCAAGGAAGACGATCGATCAGATGATGAGATGCATGATTTTATACAGCGTCGTTTGAATAGAGGAATTCATGGTAGTTTAGTATTTACGAGAAACGGACAGTTTCAGGGAAGAATCTGGGATCCTGAAACAAAATCTTTCATTAGCATGCCAAGAATTAGAGTGATTGGTGATTCGTTTAAGCTGCATTTCTCTAGTGACATGGATCTGACTCCAATTGATGAAAGGGTTTTTGTCAAAAACATACTTGCATTTGGTAGAAACATGCAAACAATATTGAAGAATATCCATGTTGGTGTCGTTGGCTGTGGTGGAACGGGTTCTTCATTGGTTGAGCAGCTTGGTCGCATGGGGGTTGGAAAGCTAACGCTTGTGGATCACGACCACGTAGACAGTACTAGTATTACGAGAATGCACGGAAGTAAGAAAAGCGATATCTCAAAAGCAAAAGTTCAAGTCATGAAAGAAATGCTAGATGAAATTGATCTCGGGACAGAAGTCATTCCAGTTGATCAAAAATTAGATAACGCGACAACAGCTAAGGCCTTACGATCTTGTGATATCATATTTTCTTGTTTAGATGAGACTCACTTCACCAGAATGATCTTAAACTCTTTATGCATATACTACTATATTCCGCTCATTGACATGGGTATAAAATTTGATTCCCGGCAAGGAATTATAAACGACATATATGGCAGAATTGATGTGGTTACGCCCAACAATTCATGTTTGCTATGTAGAGATGTCGTCATGCCGAAATTTTGTGCGGCTGAACTAATGGGATCGGATGAATATCAAAGACTTAAAGCTGAAGGCTATGCGCCCGAACTTAAGCATGATCAAGTGCAAACAATTTCTTATAATACCTTGATTTCCTCGCTTGCTATTAATGAGTTCATAAACCTAATCACGAACTTTAAAAAGAAAAGTACTCCTCATTCTATTTATATGTTTATTGCCGAAAAAACGACAAGTGCAGGGATCATATGCGATAACAAAAGGCCTGCATGTATCTGTTGTGATCCCAAATCCTTGGGCGCAGGAGATACTGATCCATTTCTTGGTATTTCATGGTGATTTGAGGTTTGTATGAAATTCGATACGATTGCTAGAGCAATATGCCGTTGGTTTACTAAGCGGAAAAGGTATCGCAAAATTGAAATAAAGGATGATGTGCCACCAGTTGGTAACACGAACTCCAGCACAATAGCTTTGTACAGGAAGAATGGGCAGTTTTCATGGGCGAGGTTTAAATGTCCTTGCGGATGTGGTCAAATGATCACTATCTCACTAAGCCCATATTTTATGCCATTTTGGAATGTTCAAGTTCATAAGCAGAATGGTAGAAATACAGCGACCTTTCATCCTTCAATATGGATTTCGATGCCAAATTGTAGCGCACATTTTTATATTCGGAATAACAAAGTGTATTGGGTATGATGCTTCATAGTGGTAACCCTATACCTAATCGCGCATTACGGTTCAACATGAGAATTATGTTAGATTCTCCAGCACCTCCGCCGCCTTCTCGTCCGCCGTCCTGATCGCATGCGAGTAGATGTTAGCGGTAGTCGACGTCTGTGCATGCCCCGCGCGGTAGCTAACCGTTTTCAACGGAATTCCCGCCGCGAGCAGCAGTGTAATGTTCGTATGCCGCAAGGAGTGAATCGAAATCTGCGGTAGATCGGTCCGCGAGATGAAATCGTGGAACCAACCCGTGATACTGTCCGGGTGAACAGGTGTGCCATCATCCTGCGTGAAGAGCCTATCGTTGTCAACCCACCGATCCCCTAAAGCTATACGCTTCTTCCTCTGCCACTTTCGGTGCTCTTTCAACAGTTCAAACGCCTGCTCTGGCAGCTTGATCGTGCGCACGGAAGAATCCGTCTTCGTACTTTTCGTGAAGATGCCCTTCTCAGGCAAGTATTGCGATGTCCGGCAAATCGTAATCATATTATTCTTGAAGTCGATATCCTTCCATTCGAGGCCGCAAAGTTCTCCGCGGCGAACACCGCTGAGCAGGAAGAACCGAATCATCACCTGATTCTGATATGGTTCGTTGTCCAGCAAGCGCAGAAGCGTCGCGGTCTGCTGTTCGTCGAGGTATTTCGCTTCCTTGCGCTCTACCTTTGGCGGTTTCACACGCCGTGTAGGATTATCTGAAATAACCTGCCAAAACACCGCTTGGTTCAGAATCGACGAGATCAGCCGGTGATGATGATTGATCGTCTTTCCAGCCAGTTGATGCACCGGTTTGGTCGTTTCCACACCCTCCTCGAAGGAAATCCCGAGTATGTCGCAGGCTTCCTGCGCAATTCGAATGTCAACACCTTGACCCCGAATTAGGCGGTAGATCGTGTTCACATGGCATTCCGCTTCATCTGCCAAAGCCTGTCGCGTCATGCCAGATTTTTGAAACACAGAAAGCAAGCGGGGTGTCGCTTTAAACGACACCCCGCTTTGATTTTCCATATTCTGTAGACTGGCGTAGAACGCCATCAGATGATGTGGCTGAAGCTTATCCAGCCGGATGTACCCGATCGCGGGGAGGATACGCTTGAGAAGCTCTTCATACCGGACGAGCGTCTTCGGCGCTAGATTCGGCTCGGCGTAGTCCCGTTTCCAACGTTCCACGAACTCCGCAAACGTCACATGCCCATCCAACACCTGACCCGTGCGCACTCTGCGTTCGAACAGCACCGCTTGTGTGTTCAGTTCTTCCTTGATCTGCCGCTTTGTCATGCCGGGATCGGGTCTCCATGTCATGGTTTTGCGCTTTTGCCGCCCATTGAGGCCGTACCCCTCGCTGACCATGATCATGTAACCACCGTTTCGTTCCAGTATAGTTGCCATGTTGCATCCTCCCTTCCAAGGTAGTCTGTATGTTCGCTCTAGTCGAACCGACTATCAAGTCTTATCTTTGATGTTTACTCAAGAAATATCAGGCGTTCCCCTGAGCACCCTTTCGTAGGTGCTCAATGAGCAAATCAACGTCGACCAGATACTTCTTGCCACACTTCATTCGCGGAACCGCGCCTGAAACGATCAGATAGCGCACATAGTTTGCGGAGATCGCAGTTTGTGGATCCGCTTCCTTGATGCACTCGTATGCTTCCGTTAAGGTTCTCATCCGCGGCAAACGGAGAACCGCTCCATGTTCCTCCATGGACTAGTCCTCCTTCATTTTGCCGATCAGTTGTTCCGCCGTACCCGTAATGAGTGCTGAGACATCAACTTGAGCGGCCGTCAGCACATCCATCGCCGAAGCCGAAAGCTTCGCTGTGGTCTTTTCGTAGAGCAGTTGACCGAGTTGCGCAATCTCTTCCTTGGTCAATTTGCCATCCTTGTGCGCGGCCTTCATGCCGTCAACAACCGTTTGTTTCAGCTCGCCGACCGTGATCTGCGCGAGCTTGATCAGTTCCTGTTGCGCGTGGTTCACAGTGTCCAATTGCGTCGCCTTACCAAGCTTCGCGGTCAGCCACGCGCCAAACACACCGATTAGTGCAATAAAAAAAGCCGCAGCAATGTTCACGGCATTCTCTATCAGGATATCGGCGACGGTAGCGTCTACTGTTCCGCCCGTATCCGCCAAAGCAACGGCGGGCAGCGCGAGCATCAGGAGCGCGATCAGGACCAGAATCAGTTTCTTTTTCATGTTTGTTCCTCCTAGATTGATGTAGCCTGCTCCGAAGCAAGCTCATGGACAAAATCTTCATATTCCTCTTGCGCGGTTTCAGCTTTGTCGCGTGCAGTCTTCATCTCGCCGTTCGTCTGACCGCGTTCCACAGCGATAGCCGTTGCCAAAGAAAGCGATAAACTGGCGTCCTGCATCTTCATGGCGAGCTTTGATTCCTTAGCGCGAATGGCGGCTCGCTTATCCGTCTGCTTTCGGTCACGGGCCACGCGCACTTCCAGCCAAACAACCAGCAGCGCAAACACACCCGATATGATCTCCCCGATGTAATTCAACTCCGTTCCCCCACTTCTATTAATTCAAGAGCTTGCAGCGACCGCATTTGTGCCAGTAACCGCTTCCGCCTTGATTGATTCCCTCCACAACGACGCCTACATCGCGACCTTTCGCGTGAATCACCATGCCACGTCCCAGATAGAGCCCCACATGCGTTTCATCTTCGGCGTTCGTAGTGCTATTGCGGAACAGAAAATCGCCCGCGATCAACTCGTTCCGTGCGACCGCGTCGCACAGTGCCCAAAGTCCATCGCAGTTCTTGCGATCGTCCCAAATCCCCGTCTCGCGCATGAGCCATGAAAGAAAGCCCGAACAGTCATGCGCCATGAGGTCGGCGAACCCCACTTTGTACTGGCTATCGCGGAACGTGATTGCGCGTGCGAACTCCTCGTCCATGCCTTGGATCTTTGCATTGGATAGATCGGTCAAGCCGGATGCACCCCAAACGTATAGGTCTCCGATTCGCGTCAGCGCCAGTGTGCAGACCGCAGTTGCTTTGGCCGATACCGTGTCCTTTGTGATCGGCTCCGCTTCTGTCGCCGTGTCGCCGAACAGCGCCGCCCACGTTTCGTCCCCTATGACCCCGTCGACAGTTAGCCCGGCTTGCGCCTGAAACCGCTTCACAGCCTCCAGCGTGTCCGCGCCGAACGTCTTCTTGCTGACCGTTGTAATGTGGTCGCCGTAGAACCCAAGCTCTAAGAGCCTTTGCTTACAAAAAAGCACGTCCTCGCCGGACGTGCCCTTCTTCAAATTGCGCGTAAATTCCATTATTTCCTCCGTTTCGGATCAGATAAATTCATGGTTTCTTCATGGTATTTCCGAGAAAAATCTGCTATGATGCAGGTATAACAAAGCTTGCATGGTATACACAACCTACCTACCCGGTATGTCCCAATCCCTAACAAGATTTACCATGCAAATTAGAAAGGCACTCTTCCCCCCGGCTGAGTGCCTTTCGCTATTTTGGGCGTTCCGAAAGGAGTGCCCTCTTTTTGTCCTGTCCTATGCCGTCCTCTTCCAGAAATAGCATGTGATGTAGGGCTGCAGGTTGTTGTGCGACGAGCCGCTACCGTTACTACCTACTGAGCCGGACACGGAGCCTGTATGGTCATGCGAACCGCCGGATCCCGTTGTCTGTCCGCTAGAACTGCCGCCATTGGTCATATAGTAATAAGTAGAGCCTGAACCGCTGCCGACCTTGTAGGATCCAGACGACGCCTGATGTGCATGCGAACCGTTTGCGTTGACTGTCACCGATCCGCTGAACGAATGGTTATGCGACGGCATTTCTGTTGCGGATAGCGTGTGTGTGTTCGTGCCACCTGTTTTCTCCACGGTGCTGAAGTTCGTGTCGGAGGTGTTCACGCCAACCGGTACCCGTCCAGTACCCCATCTTATCCACGTTCCGCCGAGGAACGTGCTTTCATCTGCGGCAGATACCGTCATTCTGATACTCCCAACCGGGAAGATGAGGTTTGCCAACCAGAGAACACTTGTAAAGGCTACGCTATCGTCAAACTGCACATTTTCGCGGAATCGCGCCGACCAGCCGACATCAAAGCTGTCCTCTTCGGCAACCTTACCGACCGCCAGTCCCATACCTGTGCTGCGCACGGAGAGAATGACCTCCGCTGTGCTCAGATCGATGTACCCATACGCTTCGCCGAAATAGTCACCGAGGGTAACGCGAATGTCGTAGGTATACTGGTTCGACAGGCTACCGCCGATTCGGTATGAACCGTTAATGGTATAAGCAGAAAGAGCGATCGTCGTATCTGTGTAGTAGCTTTCGCTCTTGCGCTTATACCCAATCTTGAGTACGCGAGTGTTCTTGCTGTTGACGGCTGAGATCGCGCCGGAAACCGCAACCATGACGTATGCTCCTGTGTTACTGGCATTACCAGCAGCGTCGCACCGAAAGACCGCAACGGACTGCACGGACGGCGCGTCATATGCCACGACTTCGAACGTTCCTGTCAGAACAGTAGTTCGTCCCCGACTGTCCGTGATCGTTGCGTAGATCGTGTTCGTTCCAGCGGTGGTCAGTTCATTCGTCGAGAAGGAGTTGCCCGAATACGTCGCGCCGTTTACCGTGGTCGAGATCGAAGAGATCGATGAGCCGTATGCACCGGAAGCGGATATGCTAACGCTCAATTTGCTCTTTCGCTGAACAAAACACCCGAATTGCGTCGCAAGCTCCTCCTCCACTTCGGAGAACCAGATCGATCCTATTGGCACAACAGATGCTGGGATCGCGGCATTAATGCTTACCTGCGTTGTGCCAAGGAACACTCCGTTGGAGTAGGTATCACAATATAGCGTCCCTGCGATGCTCGTCGCATTCGGCGCAGCGTTGGCTTCGTCTAGCGGCGGTGTCCATGAAATGCTTGTTGCCGAGGTTTGCGTAGCAATCGTCGTCTCGGCGCGAGAACCAAACTTCGCCCGCAGGGTATGTAGAAACGCGCTTGACGCTGGCGTAAGCGTAATCGTTGCCGCGCTGCCAAGCGTCACGCTCGGTACGCTCGGAGTAGTGACTCGTGGAATCGCCGGTAACGTGATACTCAGCGATCCGCTGACAGAACCAATCGCCGACGAATACGTACAGTTCGCGACGAATGAAATCGTTGTCTGCCTTGTCCCATCCGAGTTGTGGGTGACCGTACATTCGCCATATGCTTCGCTCTCTATGCTCGCATTGTCGGTCAGGATCATCAGGTACTGATAGCCCAGCGCTGTGTCATATGGTTCCTGGTACTGCGTGATGTATTCGTCACGGTAAGGAACGCACGAGATCGCGAAGCCTCTGCCCGTGCGATTGTAGACCACGCTTCCGTCCACAGATACGCTCGTCGCGCCACGGGAATTCGAATCTACATTGTTGCAGTAAACGTCGTACTGCGAAGTGTTTCCCGAGGTCGCCAGAAACACATAGAACCGAATGGTTGAAGCGTTGCTGGCGGCTGACTGTGAAACGATCTTATATTCCAGCCAGCAGGAAATCTTGCTTGCCGCAGATCCAGAAAGTGAACCGTTGACGATCGTGTATCCATCATGAATCGACTCGTACGGCCAATTTGCCATTATCTCACCCCGCGATCTTTTTAAAGTTCAGATTGCCGCTTTCTGGCACCCATGCGAAACTGCCAATGCGCAGAGACGAAAGCACCTGCACATCGTTGACGTACAGCTTGCCAGACGAAAAGTACGCAATCGCGCTATCTGTGGTCACGCTGTCCTCGCTGCCGGAAAAGAAATACAGCACATCATTCTCCAGCTTGAGCTTGATCGCGGATGTGCTCTTTCCGATCACAATGCCGGACGAAATTAGCCGAATGAAACTGCGCACCGATTCAAACTGCTGCGAGGTTTCACCGTTCAGCGTTGAAATACGGCTTGCTGTTTCCGTGAAGTTAGCCTCGATCGTCCCCGCCATGATGGAGAACGAGGTTTGAATCGTGTTCTGCAACGCGACGAAGTCCTGCGTTCGAACATAGTCCTCCAACGCAATCAGTATGATCTGCTGTGCCGATTGTAGAATCGATGTGTTCTGGGTGATCTGTTCCTGCACGATTTCTTTGATCTCGCCGTGCGTCGTATAGTCCGATTCGATTGACTCGATACGATTCTTCACCGACGTATTCTGCCGTATCTCTTCGCCGATCAGGGATGCGCGCGAATCTCCGAGTACAATGTCAGTGCTCGCGGGATTGTTGAGAGGAATTGTCAGTTCGGAGAGCACATATGTCTCTTCCGGGCAGAGCGTGCCGCAGGAAACGACCACCTTATCCAAGAAGTGAAACGAATCGACATTCGCGTCGGCATTGTGCAGATCGACCGCTGAGAGCTTGATCGTCTGCTTGAATCGCGCGCCGGTACCGTTCAGCCAATCACGGCCTCGGTTCATGAGGATCGTCGCGTCGGTGATCTCGTCCCACGTGGTTAAGCCAGTCGGCGCAAAGATCACACCATATTCTGCCGCGAGTGCCGCATCAATCAAGGATTCTTGCCCATCGTTCACGCTTTCGATCGTCAACCGCGCGTCACTCTCCGATTCCGGGTCCATATCCTTCAGCGTTGCACCGAGCGGAACGCAGGCGGTGTATGTTTCGGACGCGCTCTTGCTCAAGGCGAGGTCAATTAGATTTTCACCGAATTCGATCCGCTGGGTCGAGGTATCCGGCACATCTGAGAGATGGTCAAGAATCGGATTCTCGTTCTCGTCGAATCGGACGATCATGTAACCGCCGAGCTGATCAAGTAGACTGGTTTTCATAATCTGCCACGCGGACAGATATTCCTTTGTCGTAATGCTGACCAAGTCGGCTATATCGCAGTTCCCTATACTAAGCCGCTGATTCGCGTTCACCTGCGCGTTGTGCTGGGCTAGGATATACGCCCAGACATCGACCGCTGTACCATCCATGGTAAATGAGCGAAGGATACTGTCCAACAGGAACGCCAGAGCGCCCTCAACGATTACCCTTCGATTCTCGTAAAGGTCGCGCTCATCTTCGATTACACGCCCGATCCAGATCAATATGTCATCCCGATAGACCTTGATACGACTTTTTAGCTTCTCCAGCACTCCATAGTGCGGATTTTCCTTGGATATCTTGAACGTCAGCACGCCCGGCTCGTTCTTCTTCTGTGTGAGTTTTGGCTCGAAAACGAAGAAATCCGGCAAGCGCGGATCGTAGAGCACATAAGAATCGCAGTGTATTCGATACATCAGAGCGCTCCTTTCCGGAAGGTGAACGTGATTCCCCCCGTCCCTGCTATCACAATCTCCGTGTCGCCCTCCGTGAGCACCAGAGATGGAATCACGTGCGTGCCCGCCGAAAGGTTAACAGAGTAATTCGTGCCCGAAAGCGTGAACGTGAGCGTCATTTCAGCGGAAACGGTGATCGTCGGGACGCACGGCATACGCGTATTCGCAAGCGTCACTGTTGCGTTGCCCGTGGGTAGAACCGTGATCGTTGTTTCAAAATGCTCCAGCTTGTATGGCTTCGCGCGGCATTCCAGCGATAGCTCGCAAAATCCCGCATGCTTTTCCACGTCCTCAATCTTGATCCGCGCATCATAATAAAAGGTCGGGTCACGATCGAAGATCAAGTTCATTCTCCGACCGTGTATATCTGCTGCAAATGCAGAGATCAGTGTGTCGAACGGCGCGCGCACATACAGCGTCAGCGGGATAATCCGATCGGCGTAACGTACCGTACCGAACGCTTCCGAAAGATCGAGCACGCCGTCACGCCCGGGGATCTCCACGAAGTTCGTCTGCGGTTCAGGCATGGGGATGGCGTAGGGCGCGACAATCAGACCGTAGTCCGCATGCACCCATTTGGTTCCAAATCGGATATCGCTCACACTAGCCGCTCCTTTCGTCTGCGAATCACTCCGAGCGCATCGTCCATGGCCGGCGCGAGCCAGCCGATCGTCGCACCCGTGTCAGCGACCAATTGCATCCCAGCTAGCTGCGGCAGATACCGCCTCACTTCGCCGATCAGCACGTCCAGCTTCTGAGACAGCAAGTCGCTCGTCCCGCCGATTCCGATGGTGTTCGGTAGGTTCGTTAGTACATCGATTGCACCGACATCCACACTGGTTGGGATTGCGCTCTGGATCTGCTTATTCACATCCTCCATTGCATCGGTAAATCCAACGCCCACGCCCTGCCCCATGTTCTCGCCGATTCCGGCAAATACCTTGGAAGGCGACGCGATACCAAGCGCTTTCTTCGCACTTTTCACGATATTTGAGAAGAAGTCGCGAACCTTGCTTGCCAGCCAAGAGGCCATGCTCTTGATGCCTTCCCACAAGCCATTTACGATGTTCTTGCCAATCTCCACTACCGAAGACACTGATTGCCCGAATCCATTCAGGATTGCGGAAACGATCTGCGGCAGAGCAGCGATCAGCTGCGGGAGTGCCTTGATCAAGCCAATTGCGAGCTGAACCGTTATTTCTATGCCCATGGCCATAAGGGTGGGAAGGTTCTGCATGAAGAAGTTTATGATTCCCGTGATGAGTTTCGGTAGCGCTTCAATCAGCTTTGGCAGCGCGCGGATGATACCCTCGGCTAAACCCTTCACGATTGAGAACGCCGCATCCAGTATCTTGTCCATGTTGTCAAAGAGGGTTTCGCAGATCAGCAGCACCGCTTCAATGATTGCGGGAATCAGCGTCGGCAGCGCCTCGCCGATACCGGAAATCAACGACGCGATCATGAGGATCGCCGCTTCGACCAATGCGGGTAGGTTGTCAACAATTCCCTCTGCAAGCGTGGTGATCAACTGCACCGCGCCGTCTGTGAATGCAGGAAGAGCGGTAATCACGCCTTGCAGCAGAGTCATGACGATGCCAGACGCTGCGGAAACCAGCGTCGGTAGGTTTGTAGCCAATGCGCCGCCGATCGCACTCACGATGCTCATACCCACCTGCACAAACTGCGGCAGGCTTCCAAGAATCAGATTTGCTATCCCACCAACCGTTTCACCGAGCACGACGGTGATCTTGTCAAAGTCGCCGCCTGCTTCTGCAAGCCCAGAGGTGAAGTCCCCAAGTAACGAAACACCATCGTCTGCGAGCGTCTGCAAATGCGGGAGCAGCACCGTTCCCATAACCCGCTGCGCTGCTTGAGCTCCTTGCTTGAGCCGCTGCACGGAATCGTCAAACGCGCCGAACTTCGCAATCGTGTCTTCGCTCAGCACCGCGCCCATACGCTTGGCTTCATCGGTCAGTGCCGCGATGCCTTCGCTGCCCTGCGCAATAAGGGGATTGAGGTCCTGCGCGCTTTTGCCAAAAAGCTGCATTGCCAAAGCGTCGCGTTCCGTTTCGTTTGATACCTGTCCGAGCGCGTCGATGGCATCCCAGTAAACATCTTCACTATCTCGAAGCGTTCCGTCCGCGTTCGTGACCGATACGCCGAGACGGTCATATGACTTGGCAAACTGCTCGCTGCCCCCAGCGGCGCTGGACATAGACTTGACGTTCTTCGCCATTGAGCCGGTCAACGTATCGAGTGAAACATCCACAAGGTCGGCCGCGTAGGAATACGCCTGTAGCCGCTCGACACTCATGCCGGTGATGGAGCTTTGGGTCAACATTTCGTCGGCATATGCCGCAGTGTTAACGGTCATATCGACCAGCGCTTTGCCCGCCGCCACAGCAGCTGTTCCGATCGCCACCATGGCCGCGCCAAGCGCGACACCGATGCCCTTGACGACCGAACCCAGCTTGTCAAAGCGCCCGCCCGCATCGTCCGCCTGATCGGCGGACTGCTTGATTTCATCGCCGAACTCATCTGCCTGCTTACCGGCAGAGTCCAGATCGTTCGCAGTGCTTTCCAGTGCGGTTTCGTTCGCGCCTAGCTCGCGCTCCATCCCGTTTAGAGCTGCTTTGGCGTTGTTGAGCTGAACCTGCCAAGACTGGGTGTGCTTATCGTTCTCTCCAAAAGAAGAAGCCGCGTTCTGCAACGCGGCTTCGAGGGTTTCTACCTTTTCTTTTTGAGCGTCGATCTCTCTTCGCAAGACTTGGTTTCGGGCGGTCAGTGCGCCGACCGATTTATCCTGTTTATCGAACTGGGAGGTGACGAGGTTCATCTCGCTCCCGAGCACCTTAAACGATTGGTTGATCTCGGAGAGAGCTTTCTTGAACTCTTTTTCACCCTCAACTCCGATCTTGAGTCCGAAGTCGGATGCCAATGAATCACCTCCTTGGGAGAAAATGGGCACAAAAAAACGACCCGAAGGTCGTTTTAAGAACGCAATCTAGCAACTAATTACTATTCATTCCATACTGTCGAGTGAGAAGCTTATCTTTATATTGGCTTTCAATGCTAATCACTTCATCATTTGATAAATTCTTTGGCAAAATCTGTAAAACAGAAAATTGAAAATTCTTGTATTGCATGGGGCTACAACGCATGATATCCATCATCTCTATTGTATTCCCATGACCAGTTTCAACATATGTCTTCCATCTTCCCCATAAGCCATCTTTGCCATAAGCGCTACCAATATACTGTTTTCCGTTTGAAACATCAGTTATCAAATACACTGCGTATATTGAAGAAAGAGCTGTGTACCAATCTGAATATGTAATTCGATCTTCAACGATCTCCTTCAAATCGAAAAAGCTTACAACTATGTTCTCATATCCTGGAAATACTTCTTTGGGATATCTTTGAATTGCAATGACTTCTTTATCATTCGCCGCTTGTTGATGCCACATCCTTGCCGATTTACCCCAATCAATGAGCAAGCGGTCTTTCATATCCTGCATAACATTTAACTCTTCAATATCATAGTATGCATGATCACTCTGAAACATTTCAGGATATGGGTAGCCAGATGGACATTTATCCAAGCTATTAACACTGTATCCATCTACTCGAAATATTCCTTTATAAAGCGCGTTCGATCCATGATCCCCGACAAATACCGCCCAATAGCGGAACTTCTTTGCGAAATCACGTCTCTGAACACGAGTGTACTCAATTAAAAAGCCAGAATCCATACACTTTTTAAATTCAAAATTAGATAGTGGATGCCGTATCAATAGCACGTCCTTAACATCCAGATTGACTTTCTTCAGAATATCCGAAAAGTACAATGTGCTCATACAATGCTCCCAAATTGTTAGTCGAACAAAGTAATATTATCATTTCTAGTCAACCAGTGGAACTAGTTGGTCAACAAATAATTGCCTTCTAGTGATAGTCCCCCCTTGAATCTGCCTATAAACCTCCCACTGGTCTAATAGAGCGCCAAGCGGCATGAGCCAAACCTCGCGCTCCGATCGTCCCAGAAGGGTCACCCCGTAGAAGATCAGTCGGGCAAACAGCTCTTCGTCGCTTGCCCGACCGATACGTTTTTTGAAGGTTCCTCCTCGCTCTCGACATAGCGCTTCGTTCCCTTGACCATCGCTTCCATGATTGCGGCTTTATAGCCGGATAGATCCAACGGTGTGGTAAGCAGTTCGACCGCTTCTTCGGTCAGCAGCTCGCGTTTATCATCCGGCTCAAGCAGGTTGTGCACCAGCGTGCTCTGGTTGGCCAGCAGAGTGATCAGCCACACCACCTCGTCCAACGCAAGCTCGAAGTTCTCCGCTTTCATGAGCTTGTCTCCTAGATGCTCCAGCCCACCATAGCGTTTCGCGATCTCTTTGGTCGCGCGGGTAGTCAGGAGCATTTCATACTCCCGATTGCCGATCCGGATCATAGCGCCTCTGTCGTTCTCCATCTGTTAACCCTCCGCCGCAAATGTCGGCTCATAGACCTGCGTATACCAGCCCGTGATCGTCGCCGCCGGTACGCTGGTGTCGTCCTCGTTGACTTCCGCTTTCCACGGATGTTTCCCCTGGCCGTCCAGCTTATTGCGCCGGATGATCGTTCCTTCAATCGACGGGGTCGAAAACGTAATATTGTCGCCCTTCGTCTGTAGATTCGTCGCGGGAATGCCGAACACGACCCGATAGAGCCAGAAGTAGCGGTACTTGCCGTTACTCTTTTTCGCGCGGAATCCGATCGCGACAGGCTGACCGCCGTTCTCACTTTGAGACACCAACACCTTGTTATCGTCAATCTGCGAACCGGTCAGATCGCTCGCGACCGCAGCCCCAATGTTGTCGATCCCCAGCGTCAGCGTGCCGCTCTTGAACTCTTTGACCACCTCGGCCGCGCCATCGTCGGCGTAGAGCGTCGCTTCGTTAATATCGATCTTCAATTCAGCGGACATCGCCTTGGCGAGCGAAACAGGAGCGGCATAGGTTTCGTCGCCGTTCGCGCCTTCGGTGATCTTCGCGTAATAGAGTTTATCCAATCCGATGGTTGCCATCTATTCTTCCTCCATGTACTCCTTCGCCACATCGATGGCAAAGTGGTGATAGCCCGTGTCCTCTTCCAATCCGATGTAGCGACGTTCCGATACCAGAAATCCCGCCGAAAGCAACAGTCGAACGAGCTGTCGTTTCTTCGCGCCGTAGTTAGCCTTCGAAAAGAGTGATAGCCGCGCCTCCTCGATGTTCATGCCCGGCGCATTGTCCGAAAATAGCTCAAAGTGTTCCGAAATCGGCGTGATCACAACGTACTCGTCCGGTGCGGTGGTAGAGAAAACGCCGGTCTCCACAGGAAGACCAGCGCTCTCGACGATCGTATTCAGTTCTTCCAACATACTCACAGGAGATCAAGTTCCTCCTTCAACGCCGTCTGCATCGCCTCAATGCACGGTTTCCGGCTCGATGACTTGGTCTGCTTCAGAAACGGCTTCGGCGGCTGACCATGCTTGCCGTATTCAAGCAAGTTCGCGAGCATTGCGTTGCTCACATCTCCGCGTCCTTCTGAGAATCCGACTTTTACGTCGAGGTTATTGTCGCGATCCAGTTTCGCGGGTGACACACCTAGCGATACGGCGAGTTTACCGGTCGAGCGGGATTTAGTTTTCGTACCTCGACCGATGGCCGCTTGCAGGTTCGATTTCATCTTCTCCATGACGACCTTACCGCCCGCCGCGAGCGCTTTGGGAATCGCCGCATCGAGCGCATTGCCCATGCCGGCGACTTGGCTCAGGAATTCATTCGGCATTTCAAATGAAAAGCGTCCCATAATGTAAAGTTACCTCCTAAAATGCGAAAAGAGCCTGAGCGAATCGCTCAAACTCTTTCCATAATGTTTCGGTTAATTTCTGCTGCACAGACTGGTTAGCATCTCCATAAGCGACTTGTCCTCTGTCCAAGCCGGGAGTTCAGCATCAATGCGTATTTGAGCCTTTTCTATGGATTTTCGCCGCATTTCGGTATCCGCTTTTGCGTAAACCTCTGTTGTCTCGACATGCTCATGACCGAGGAAATCTCGAATGTATATCAGATTGACTCCTGCTTGCAACAAATGCATCGCTTTTGAATGTCTTAGAACATGTGGGGAAATTTCTTTAGGTAATTCCGGGTACAAAAGGCGCGCCGCATCGCAATACTTTTTTAAGATGTATGCGACTCCGGCTCTGGAAAGCTTTTGCCTTTGGTGGTTGAAGAACAACGGGGAATCTCCGTTTCGGGAGACATCCATGTGTTGCTCAGTAAAGTATGAATTCAGAAGTTGAATTGTGCCTGCCATGATCGGGACGGTGCGCGTCTTTCTGCCTTTGCCCGTCAGTTTAACTGTGTATGGCTTTTGAAATCGGATATCCTCAATGCGCAAATTACAAATCTCTTGTACGCGCGCACCCGAATCATACATCAAGCTTAAAAGCAGCCTGTCCCGTCTACCGTATGAATCATTAATTTGTGTTTGGTCGAGGATAGCTTTTACCATATCTGCTGACAAATGGGCTAGCATCGGCACACTTTTTTTCTTGAAGCGGAGGTCAAGGACTTTTTGGTACTCGTAAATATACTCAGGTTTACGTAGGCTTGCATATTTTGCAAATGCTCGTAACGCGGAAAGTCGGATATTTCGAGTCGACGCACTACATTCTCGCGCCGTTTCGAGCCAAGAAAGGAATTTGGCAATAAAGTCGGCATTAAAGTCGCTCAAGGTGATTTTCTCAGCACATAAGCCACACTGCTCATTTGCATACATCAGCATGAGCTTAAAGGTATCTCGGTAAGACATGATCGTGTTCTCAGACAGTCCCGCCTCTCCAGGAAGATACATCGTCAGGTAAACCGACAAATATTCTGCGAAGTCGGTAGTCCTCATCTGGATACCACCTCCTCGGCAGGGATAATATATCCATATTTTTCCTGCATAAGCGAAGAGATATGAGGATAAGCCTCCGCCGTCATCCGAAGATACTGTTCTGTAGCACTGAGATGCTCATGTCCGAGATAATCCCTCAAATATGGTAATGCCGTTGTAATATCCGCGCCGTTTTCCACCCACCTTTGAAGACAGTGAACGGCGAATGTATGACGAAGGTCATGAACTCGTGGGCCTTTCCCGCGCCCTCCGTGAGATATTCCGGCACTCCAAAGCAAGTCACGAAAGGCGGTGTAGACTGATCTGTTCGCGTAATACCCTCCGTCCCGCGCTGGTAAAAACCAATCGTCGGGTACTCCGACTAATCTCGTTTCGGCATACCTGCTGCAAAATGCCGTAAGTTCATCTGACATAGGCACATAGCGGCTTTTCCCAAATTTGCTGTCCCGAATGGTCAATATGCCAGAACTCAGTTCAACATCATTTCCCTTCAGTGCGGTAGCCTCTGAAACCCGTAAGCCACAACAGTATAGTAACCGAAATAGTACAGGCATCACCAAGTGCCTGCGCGGTGCGCTTGTCCGTCTGGTAGGCTGCATTGCATCAACAGCCTTGAAAAAACGCTGTATCTCATCGTGTGTAAAGATATACGGAACAAAGCTTTTGTGGCGTTTCCCCGCCTCAGTGCTGGATGGGATATATGCAGGGTAGCCTACGCGAACCATATATTCCGCGAATTGGCACATGGTTGAGAAACGATGGTAACGAGTTTTATCGGACTCCATTGGTCTAGGAGCGATCCACGCTTTAACCACTTCCTCTGAAAGAGTATTAACAGGGATCGTGAAGTCCTCCGAGAAGCGCGAGAATTCACTGAGCCTTTCCGCTTCGGATTGGTAGTCATATCCGACAGCACGTTTTTCTGCAATGAATGCACTACAAAGGGGGGCAAGGACACCATAATATGCCAGAGGCGGGGAATCATAGAAGTCACGCATGGTCCATCACCTCCGGCAATGAAAGAGCGCATCTGCGTAGCCCTTCAACATCCACCCTGAGATATGGTTCTGTCGAAGAGTAACTTACGTGCCCCATAATGTCGGCAACTTCGGACAATGGTGTCCCTTGTTCCAAAAGCCGGCGTGCCAGGCTATGGCGCAATGAATGTAACCCCTTTGTGGTTCCAAGTGGTTTTTTGATTTCACATCGGGTTGCATATCTTTCAAATATCATGGTGACATTGACTGAGCTCATCTTCTCATATGGCGCATTAGCGGTTAAAAAAACGAACTCGCTTTCAATGCTAGGACGTGCATATCTGATGTAGTCAATAATCGCCCAACCAATATCGTCGCAAAGAGGATGTATCAATCTGTTACCGGTTTTTTGCTGAACAAGATCAAGCTCATTTCTTCCCCATTTTAACGATTCCAGCTTAAGGCCTGCGATGTCTGAACATCTGAGCCCGAGTTGCACCGCTAAGAGAAGAATGGCGTAATTGCGTTTGCCGACTGCGCTGGTGCGGTCAATGCTGCGGAGCAAGATCTCAATTTCACTTTGCTCCCAAAGTGTCGGAACTGTAATGTTCTTTCGCGACTGTACTTTTGGAACGCACGATGACCAATCCCGTTCGCATAGATTGCTTTTAAATAAAAACCGAAGATATTGTTTCAGCGTGGACAACATCCCGACCACAGAAGTTGGGGCGCACCCCTGTAATGAAGCAGCGTAGTCGGAAATGATCTTTGCGGATACATCGTTTATCCCGCTGAGTTTTCGAAATCCCAAAAAATCATAGAAACGCTTAATGCTCCGTGTACGGTTAACCATGGCGGCCGGACGATGGTCAGTGGTTTGGAATCTGTTCAAGTATGTTTTGATGTTTTGCTCATCAGCAAGATACCAATCCGTCTCCTTTGGCGACGACCATTGTCGGCGAAATGCACCAAACAGTTTCATCTCGCCTAATCTGCGAACACATCGAACAGCTTCAAGTACTAGGTTTGGAGTCTCGTGCGGGTATAAATCAGGAAAGTTGTATTTCTCCGCAAGGTACCGCCTGCCGATTTCTTCTGAGAATGCATTCTGTCCTGTGGATTCCATCACATACTCGAAGAACCGTCGGCATTCCTTTTTTACATGACGTATCAGAGACTTACTGTATTTGAGTCGTTCCATCTCAATGAGCAGGGTTTCAATGAGTTCAGTTAGCGTTTTACTTCTTTCCATGTGCTTAACCCTCCTTGCAAACAGTATGGTCGATTCGGACCACCTTTATACAAGATTATGGAAAGAAATACGGACTTGAAACAAGACAAAACGCACTTTTAGGAGGTGACTTTACATTATGGGACGCTTTTCATTTGAAATGTTATGGAAAGCTTTCCATAACATTTCAATTTTCACCTTAGCCATTCGGTGCCACCTTCTTTGCCAGCACTTCAAGATACATTCCCCTGCCCTTCACATCTTCGACGGACGTGATTTCAAAACGATCATCGTCGCAGAGGATTACGTGCGCCGTGGTTACGTTTTGGGTCGGGATGATACGAAACCGGAACAAATCCGTCGCCTCTGAAAAAGCGGCACGGTTGACCCATTTCTGGGAACCGTGCCGCCCTTCCCGATATGCGAACACTGATGCCAACTCCTGATCGGTCTTTGTCGCGAAACCCTCCGAGTCCTTCGTCACGACTTCTCGGGCGATCGAAATCGGCGTGTTCATTCTGCCGTAGCTCACGAGCCCACCTTCCAATCGCGGTCAAGGCGAAGCAGGGTGTTCACTGTGTTCCATACCTGCTGCCCGGCCTGTACATTGTCCGCGAAGAATCCACCAGTGCTGCCATCCCGGCTCTCAAAGAAATGAGATGTCAGCATGATCACCGCTGCCTCGGTAGTTGGTGGCATACCCGCCACTTCGTAAGTTCCGGCGGTCAAATGCTGGTAGCTTTCGGCGTATGCTACAGCGGCATCGATCAAACGTTGCAGCAACTCATCGTCAGCATCATGCGACAGGATCAGGTTTGCCTTGACCTTACTCAGAAGCGTCGCCATCTTATATTAAGAAGCGCCCGCTTCGTCCGCCGCCATGATACCCGCGTTCTTGAGCCTTTGCAGTAACGCGTTGAGGTCACTCTTCAAATCGGCGATGGTCGAGGCATTACTCGAAGCTTGATTTGCTGCCTGATACACGCTGCCAGCTGCTTGTTCGGTTGCGTATCCCGATTGCAGGCCGGTGACGGTGGCGGTATCCAGAACCTCCAGCGTACCGCCGATCACCAGCTTGTCGCCGCCATCGGTCGTGTAGTTCTTACAGTTGCGGGTGACATCGCCCGCCGGAGTCTCAATGATTTCCATATTGCTCCTCCGTTACGCCTTCTGCTGCAGGACCTTGATCGCTTCGGGCAGAATGAGCTTGCCATCGAGGCGTTGGGAAGCAAGGAACCCGACCTGACCGGTTGTCGCGTACAGCTCATTCAGGCGCTTGAACGTGCGACCCTGACGATCGGCGATCCAGTAGTAGGAGAAGTCGCCGAATGCGATCGACTTATTCCCCGCCGCGACGGACGGCATGAACTCGCTGGTTACGATTCGGTGGCCAAGAATGGTGTCCGGCGCATTTTCCGTAATGCCCGGACGCCAGAGGTACTGACCGTCGCCATCTTTGAGTTTGCGCAGCAGCTTGACGGTCGTGTCGTTGAGCACGAACACCGCGCCCTTGCGGTACGGCGCGCGAAGCGAGTACACGAGGTCGATCAGCTCGTCACCGGTGATCGCGGTAGCTCCCGCCGTAGTCACGCCGACTTCCGCACCGCCGGTCGTGTGAAGAATGCCGATGGGTTTGCTCACACCGTTGCCGTTGAGGAACGCGTCCTCTTCCTTGTCGCCGATGCGTTTGCCGAATTGCTCCGACACATACCCTTCGATGTCGAAAATGCTGTCAGAGAGCAGTTCTTCGGACACCTTGATCATGGTCGCTACCTTGTACGCGCCGAGTACGACCTGCGAGAAGGAATCATCCGAAAGCGGATAAGTTCCCTCTTCGTCGACCCAGTCGGCGGTACCTTTCGATGCGACCACGGGAATCTTCCGATCGCCATAGCTGGTCTGGATTACATGGCAGAGCGGACGCAACACGTTCGCTTCTGTCAGCTTTTGCAACAGTGTGCGCTCGAACTCGTCGGGAACGAGGTATCCGCCCTCGCTGTCGGTACCCTCCTGTAGCGCATTCAAGATCTCCGTTCGGGGGTTCTTGGAACGAATCGCGTTCCAGAACGCCTTCTTGTATTCGGCGGTTGCGCGACCCGTCTTTTGCTCCGTATTGGTTTGCGCGGGCTTGCTGGTCAGCGGATCAGCGGTAGGCTTGTTCAGTTCCGCATCCAACGCCGCCTGACGTTCGAGACGCTCGACTTCTTTACCGAGCGCAACGACCTCGGCTTCCATCTTTTCGTATGCGCCCGCGTCTTCGGCGGAGAGCAAGCCATCCGTGCCACGCTTGACATCCAGAAACGCCTTTGCGGCATCCCATTTCTTCGCGCGGTTCTCGCGCAGTTGCAATATCGTATTCATTCGTTTCCTCCTCAGTGTGAAATCAAAGAGAGCCGCTGATAAAGCGGCTCTGCGGGGTATTTCGGTTCAGTTGTTTGAGTGGCGGATGTCTCTTCCGTTACAGCTGCCTTACTCGCCTGTTTTCGCTGGACTTTATTCAGCAGCGAGTTGGAGACCGCGCGGCGTGAGAAACTGAACACCACATCGTCATGCGCCGCTTGCTTCTTTTCATCTGCCAGCACACCATCCACAAAGCCAAGCTCAATCGCTTTATTCGCGTTCATCCACGTTTCCGCGTCCATGAGGTGCGCGAGCTTCGCGCGGGACATGCCCGTTTTCAGCTCGTACGCGTTGATGATGCTCTCTTTCACCTCGTCCAGCATGGCGATGGCTTTCTGCATTTCTTCGCTGTCGCCGATCGCTACTGTCAGCGGATTGTGGATCATGAGCAAGCTCGTCGGGGCCATGAGCACTTCGGTACCCGCCATGGCGATGACCGACGCGGCGCTAGCCGCGATACCGTCGATCTTGACTGTGATATGCCCTTTGTAGTCCATGAGCATGGTATAGATCTGGCTCGCCGCCACGCAATCGCCACCCGGGCTGTTGATCCAAATCACAACGTCACCCGCTCCGGCGCTCAGTTCGTCTCTGAACATCCTCGGGGTGACGTCGTCTTCAAACCAGCTCTCTTCTGCGATCGTGCCGTTTAGTGTCAATGTTCGGGTGCCGTCCTCGTTTCGCACCCAGTTCCAGAACCTTCTATTCAAGCGGAATCCTCCTTCTTATATTGTGTCCCCGCGAACAATCCCGCGTCCTCCAACTTCGTCATAGCTCCGTTGATCAAGTACAAATCGCCACCAAGATCCGGTGCGATGCGGTCGAGATTCTCGAGTTCGCGGATGTCGTTTGAGCTCATCCAGCCGTTTTGCCGCGCTGTGGCATACCCGCTCATGCGGGAGGCGTAGTCACCGCGAAGAAGACCGTCAACGTTGAACTTAATAAAGTACGTCGGCTTCTCGCTTTCGCTGAACAGTACGCGGCACATGCTCTGTTCCCAGCGCACGACCCAGGGATCGAGCGTGTACTTCACAAACTCCAACGACTGCTGCTCGATGTTGCTGAACGACGATTTTTCCAAGTCCGCCAGCATGTGCGGCGGCACGCGGAAGATACGCGCAATCTCGTTGATCTGGAACTTGCGCGTTTCCAAGAACTGCGCCTGTTCTGGTGCGATCCCGATGGGCGTGTACTTCATACCTTCTTCAAGCACCGCGATCTTATGCGCGTTCGCGCTGCCTTGATATGCTGAGTTCCAGCTTTCCTTGACCCGCAACGGGTCTTTGATCGTGCCAGGGTGTTCCAGTACGCCAGCTGGGGCTGCGCCATTGGCGAAGAATTTCGCGCCGTATTCCTCTGTTGCGATGGCCAAACCGACCGCGTTTTTTGCCATGGCGATCGGACTGTAGCCGATCAGACCATCGAAGCCGAGGCCTGGAATGTGTAGCACATCCGATGGTGATAGCGTTACCTGCGTCGATTTTCCGAGTGTAGTCGGATCCTCCGACCCGCGCTGGTACAAATAAAAAAGCCGGCCGTTTTGATCACGGTCGACTGTCATTTTGTTCGGCATGAGCGGGTAGAGCGCGACCACCTCGCCTCTGGCGTTTCGGATGATCTGTGCGTAGGCGTTGCCCCATAGCAGCAGGTGGCTCATGAGCGTTTCCCGAAATGCGAAGCTCGTCATCTCGGGGTTCGGCTCGTCGTGCAGCAGCCGGTAGAGCGGGTGCTTGAACGCCTTCTCTTTCCCGCCGCTGTCGTTGTACCGATAGACGTTTAATGGCAAACCCGCTACGGTTTCGGATAGGATCCTCACACATGAGTATACTGCCGTCATCTGCATGGCGGTCGTTTCGTTTACCGGTTTCCCGCTTGACGTGCCGCCAAAGAAAAAACTGTAGCGACTGCCATTGAGAGAGTCTTTCGGCTTGTCGCGTGAGTGGAAAAGATTACGAAAAACACTCATTCAATCACCTTTCAGAGTATAAAAAAGGCGACCTCTCGGTCGCCTTTATCAAATACCCAATTCTATTTGATGGCTGCTGTATGTATATGCCCCGCATTGCTAGCTTTCAGTTTTGCAATGGCAAAATCATTGGGAATAAAATCTGTCCCCAATTGTTTGGATAGTTCAGTTTTAAGCGCATTCAATCCGCTAATAAAACCTCTTAGCATGTCCGCGTTATCACCTTTATCGGTTTCTCCAAAAATTGTTGTTTCATATTTTCCACTCTCATAAAGAAGTTTTGCCGGAAAATCATCGAAATACTTATATCCATCCTTTCCTGTCGCGATAAAAATCATATTCTTGTGCTCACCAGTAAACAGACAAAAAAGTGCACTTCCTTGAAGGCCATATATCACTTCCATATAGCTCGATGGAAGTATTTGATTATATCTCGTAATGATATTTTTAAGCGACTCATTGATATCGTTAAAAATATAATCTAAATTTTCAAACCACCTGATCGTCTGCGCATCTTCCTTCCTAGCAATCAAAGAGTCAGCTTCGGCGGTGACATCAAATTTGCGCATAACAGTATAGAACTGCTCATCATAACATGCTTCATCTGATGCTTTTCCCTTCACATGTTCCCACTCTTCCATCGTACAAGTATTCTTGTATGCTAGTAGCAGAGTTAAGGCACCCCTGTTATGTATATACCTCAGTTCTTCTGACGCAATTTTCACTGCCTCCGTTGATTTTATCTCGCCTGGTAGCCAGATAGTCAACACATAAACCAAATAACTAGCAAAATAACCAGATGCTAGGCCTACAAAAGTAATATTTGATGCTTCATCCCAAAACATCTGTACGATTAAATACGCAAGAGATATAATTAAAAAAATAAATGCAGCAACTTTTAGTCCCTTTACCCACTCATCTTTACTTTCGTTAAACGTGCGCATAACCAAGACACCTCCTTACATTTTATGAACATTATACCAGCATTCTCTGTGTCTGATAAGGATCAATCACCTAACAGCGTCCTATATTATTAGCAACCCTCTTCCATTATAAATGCTGTCTTTCTCGCCATTGCCATGCCTCAGCGCCCGATCAAGAGCCATGATCGTCGCCACAGCACCGTCGATTTTCTCGGTGCTTTTTTCTTTGTCCGGCTTGATATTCCCCGCGGGATCCGTGCGGATGTAGATATTGTCCATCATCCAGCGCAAGACCGGCTGTCCACTATGAGCAATCTTCTGTTCCAGCGTCAGCTTCATGAGCTCCTTCGTCGGCGGGGACATGTCCTTGAAGCCCTGACCAAACGGAACGACCGTAAACCCCATGCCTTCAAGATTCTGTACCATCTGCACCGCGCCCCAACGATCAAACGCAATCTCGCGGATGTTATATTTCAAGCCGAGCTGCTCAATGAACGTCTCTATGAACCCGTAATGCACGACGTTCCCCTCCGTAGTGAGCAAACAACCCTGCTTCTGCCAAAGGTCATAGTTCACATGATCGCGCCGTACGCGCAAATCGATATTGTCCTCGGGGATCCAGAAAAAGGGCAGTATCGCATATTTGTCGGTTTCATCCAGCGGTGGAAACACTAACACAAATGCAGTGATATCCGTGCTGGACGAAAGGTCGAGGCCGCCGTAGCAGACGCGGCCTTTCAGCATCTCTTGATCAACCGGGAACGCGCATTTATCCCAAACGTCCATCGGCATCCAGCGAATCGCCTGCTTGACCCATTGGTTCAAGCGAAGCTGGCGGAACGCATTCTCTTCGGCGGGGTTTTGCTGTGCGCTTTCGCACGCGGCTTTGACCTTGTCAACGCCCACCGTGATCCCGAGCGAAGGGTTCGCTTTCTTCCACACCTTTGGGTCTGTCCAGGAATCATTCTCCTCGGTACCGTAGATCACAGGATAGAATGTAGGGTCCGTCTTTCTGCCGTCGAGGATATCCTTGGCTTTGGAATGCACTTCCCAGCAGATGGAGTTGGTGTTGTCGCCAGCAGTGGTGATCAGAAAGTACAGCGGCTGCATTCGCGCGTCGCCGCTGCCCTTGGTCATAACGTCAAAGAGGCGGCGGTTCGGTTGGGTGTGCAATTCATCGAAAATGACACCATGCGTGTTGAACCCGTGTTTGTTGGCAACGTCCGCACTCAGCACTTGGTAATAACTCCCGGTCGGCAGGTACACGAGCCGCTTCTGCGACGCGAGAATCTTCACACGTTTCGCCAGCGCGGGGCACATAGTCACCATGTCCTTGGCGACTTCGAATACGATCGAAGCTTGCTGTCGGTCGGCTGCGCAACCGTACACTTCGGCGCGCTCTTCGTTGTCGCCACATGTCAAGAGCAATGCGACCGCAGCGGCGAGCTCAGACTTACCGTTCTTTTTGGGTATTTCGATATATGCCGTATTGAACTGGCGATATCCGCTCGGTTTCAGCGTTCCAAACACGTCGCGGATGATCTGTTCCTGCCAATCGATCAGGAGGAACGGCTTTCCAGCCCATGTCCCCTTGGTGTGCGCAAGGCACTCAATAAAAGAGACGGCGTTGTCCGCCGCCTGTTTGTCATACACCGAGTCCTTCGCTTTGAACGGAGTCGGCGTGTACTTGCTCAATTTCCTAATCACCGCCGCCTCTTTCCAAATCAACAAGCATAAAAAAGAGCCTCCCTTCAGGAAGCTCATGGGTAGCCTGTGCGATTTAGTTGTATTCTCTCAGGATCTGCTTGTAAACCGCCTTCACCTGCGCGCCATTCGGTTTCTTTGACCAGCCCCTGTCGTACTGTACGAAAAGTTGTCCGTCTTTCCAAATCTCAAGTTTCGAAATCCGTCCGCCTGCAATCCCGTATTCTGAGCCTTCATCGTATTGCTTGATGTAAAAGCTGTACCCGTCTATCGTCCCTTTGATCCACATTGCTTTGCCCTCCGTGCTTTGTTGTTTGCCTTTCGGCATGTGTATCTATCACTCTACG
This sequence comes from Christensenellaceae bacterium, assembly GCA_963665515.1. Taxonomy (GTDB): domain Bacteria; phylum Bacillota; class Clostridia; order Christensenellales; family CAG-138; genus UBA7703. Next base: position 1,694,918 of record OY762278.1, on the reverse strand, counting down.
GGCGTTAAATAGCAAGTGAATTCTGTAATAAATCCTCTATATTATCTGTAATAGTCTTGGGTAAGGAACACATCTGTTTTGCGGGTTGATAGCAAAACACGGAAGCCCGCGTGAGCCTCCGTGTTCGCTTTGGTTTGCTTCTCAACCGTACTTGGGGCAACCGCCCAATCCGTTTCATAAACGCATCAGTGGCGGCGACGATGCCCCACGTTACGTTATTCGAAATCAAGAGGTCGCGACGTCCGCACCGTTGACCTGCACCGCCGCTTTCAAAATTTCGGTATCGAACCCAGCCGCTTTGTATCCTTCCAGAAGCATACTGTAATAGAAGGCGCTCGGCTTATTCTGCGGCTTGTTTCCAATAAGGATGTACACAAAAGCATCCATCGCAGCACCGTTCCATCGCGCCTTTACCGCTGCCTTTCGGTACAGATCTGACACCCCGATCCAGCGGTCGAGCGCGACCTCGTCTTGTGGGGTTATCTCCCATAGGAGCGCGGGTACGCTTCCGCCCTTCGTCTTATCAATCGTCGCAACCGCGCAAGCATTGCCACCGCGAAACGTAAGCCTGAAGTTCTTCAACTCGGTCATGCCGATTGTCTTCGCGGTCGGGCAATGCTTCGTCATTTCGGCGCGGTTCAGACCGACGCCGTAGCCGGCAAATACTCGATTACTCATTTTCCTCAATTCTCCGGCACTCATCCTCGCCGAATACGACTCCGAGCGTACTCCCGCAATCCCAGCTCACGTGGATCGTGCCGATATCGTCGACCATCGTGACAGTCCCCGTATCACCCTGTCGCAGGTTAGTGTAAGGATCTCTCATGCGAATCAGCATCACCCGAGTGCCGGGTGTGCAATACTCTTTGAGCTGTTTCAGCATCTCCGGATGAATCGTTGTCATTCTTCATCACCCGCTTCCCGCGTGGTGCGAAACGCCGCGTTACCAGAAAGATTTTTCAGCAGGATCTTTCGTGCTTCCTTGTACTCCGAGCCGATAAATCCGAGTCGCAGCAGGAAGCAGCGGAAGGCGTACTTCTCGTTTTCGACTTCCTGTTCCGTCGCGCTGACGCGCTTTTGTGTGCGCGCCAGTTCGCGAAGCCCCTGTACCAGTTGGTAGTAAGCGGCGATCTCAGCCTGATCGTCAGTCGTTCGGAACCACCCGAACTCGATCCTGTCAGAGTGTTCTGTGATCGGTAGGCTGTCCGTACCGAGCGCCTTTTTGAGCAGGGTTTCCTTGCTCGCGACCAGGCGCCGCAAATTCTGCATGGCGGTCGGCGTCATGCCATCCTTCGGCAGCTCGACTGCGAGGCGGTCGGGATCGGCAGTGCTAGGTATTTCATTTGTCAGTTGAGCCGGCTCGACCGCTTTGGGTCCAGCGGGCTTTACAGCTTCGCCGACCCGTTCGCCGATGAAGCCGTCGTGTGCCAGTTCACGGATCAACATTTCGATCTGCCCCTCGTCCGTGCCCTCCGGGCAGGTCACCGTGCCGTTCTTGTCGACCGTGTAAGCCCCTACCTGAAACGCGAAGCTTGGCGCGCCAAGGTAGCGCGTCGTGTCCTGTAAAGTGTCTCGCATGACCGAGACTAGTGCCTTTCGCCTGTCCCCCGTAACGTTGTACTTGATCTGCATTGTGAATACCTTCCTTCCGATTTGGTAGTCACATACATCACTCTTTCGGGTGTGAATATCAAGCTATTTGTCTGTAGTTTGGGGAATATCTTTGTAAAGAATCTGTACCCCGTCCCTGTTGAGAATCACCCCGCCAGAATTACCCGCCTGCTCAATATACCGCTTCACGATGACATCGCAGTACTTCTCGTCCAGTTCGATTATACGGCAAATCCGATCGGTCTGTTCACAAGCGATCAGGGTACTGCCGCTGCCGCCGAACGGGTCGAGCACTACGCAGTTCGCCATGCTGGAGTTCAGAATCGGGTATGCCAGAAGCTCGATAGGTTTCATCGTCGGATGATCGGCGTTCTGCTTGGGTTTGTCGAACTCCCAGATGGTCGTTTGTTTCCGGTCGGCGTACCATTCGTGCCGGCCTTTTTTCTTCCAACCGAACAAGACCGGCTCATGGCGCCATTGATATGGACTTCGCCCAAGAACCAACGACTGCTTCTTCCAAATACAGGTACCGGAGAGATAGAATCCCGCTTCCGAAAATGCCTTCCGAAAATTCAAACCCTCGGTGTCCGCGTGGAACACATAGATCGACGCGTCGTTTGCCATGCAGGCTTCCATGTTCTGAAAAGAAGCAAGCAAGAAATCATAGAAGGCTAAGTCGGTCATGTTGTCGTTTTTGATCTTTCCCGCGCTGCCTTCGTAGTTCACGTTATAAGGGGGATCTGTAACCACGAGGTTTGCTTGAACGCCGTCCATGAGGAGCTCGAACACATCGCGCTTCGTACTGTCTCCGCAGACGAGTCGGTGTTTGCCGAGCAGCCACAGATCTCCTTGCTTTGTGATCGCAGGTTCCTTGAGCGCGGCGTCCACGTCGAAATCGTCGTCCCGCACACCTTTGCGCTGCGCATCCTTGAACAGCGCATCGATCTCAGGGGCGTCGAAGCCTGTTAGCGATACATCGAAATCCGCAAGCTGCAGATCGGAGATCAACAGGGAGAGCTTTTCTTTGTCCCATTCGCCACTGATCTTGTTAAGTGCGACATTGAGCGCTTTCTCTTTTTCCTCGCTCATTTCCACGACGACGCATTCGACTTCAGTCACACCGGTATCGATCAGCACTTTCAACCTTTGGTGCCCGCCGATGACGTGGCCAGTGGTTTGATTCCAGATGACCGGCTCTACATACCCGAACTCTGAAAGTGAACGTTTCAGCTTCTCATACTCGGGGTCGCCGGGTTTCAGGTCTTTGCGTGGATTGTAATCTGCCGGTACGAGCTTACCGACCGGGAGCGTTAGAATGACCATGCTGGTAACCTTTCGATACGATTTTTCGTAAACCAACTTGCGCCGCAGGCAGGTTTCCCGCGAGCGCTTGCCCCCGCAGAGTCTTTCGCTGCTGGCTCGTCAGACGGTGGTATTTCAATGTGCGAATGAACGCTTGTATCTCATCCACGTTTATTTCCCCCTGCGCGCGGTCAACAGGCGTTCCATAACATCGTCCTGCGGATTCGCGCCCGTATAGTCGGTCGCACAGTTTTCCTTGACGATCTGGAAGATCTCATACCAGAGCCGGTTCGTCTGCGCCATGTAGTTCTGGCTCATAGCCACGTATGGAGACTGGATCGCGCTGCCGGTCGTCGGATGTTTTGCCAAGAAGCCGTATTCAGTAACAGCTTCCTCACACTGAATCCAACGTGCGGCACTCATGGCGTACCGCTCCAGCAGTTGCGGTGAAACAATCCTTGCCGCGCCGCGCTTGTCGAGCCAATCCCATGTGATCGCGTAGATATCAGCCGCCTCAAGGTTGCGTCCATCCTTTTGTCGCGCGGAAAGCAGTTCTCTCGGCAGAGGCATATCGTTGCCCTGAAGGTTGGCTGTGTTTGGGAACTCCACAACGGTGAGCTTCCGTTTGCCGGGGTTGCCGTCAAGCATCTTATCCGCGAGCGGCTTTTTCTTCTGCCCCGCACCTAATCTCGACCCGCCGTGTCCGTTTGGCATCTGAGTTTCCTCCTGCAAAAAAAATAGAGGCCTATTCGACCTCTTGAAACCGCGAAAGTTTGTACGTGACCCGACCGCGTTGTCCAGTTGGAAAGGTCACAGAGGTAAAATGGCCCTCACCGGGTCACTCCGCGTGCTAATTCAGTCGTTTGTTGGTGCTACCGATCGTAATCTTTGAATGGCAGCTCTTGCAAAGCGCCATGAGGTTACCCTCGTCGTTCGTGCCGCCGTTTACCAGCGGCAGGAGGTGATGCACTTCTTCCGCAGCAGTCAGTCTTCCTTCGCTATTGCACTGTTCGCACAAAGGATACAGCAATAAAAATCGCGCGCGGAGTTTCTTCCACACGCGACCGTATCGTTTATTGGTATTTGGATCGCGAAGGTAACGGTTGTACTGACGATCGATGGATTGCCTGTGCTCGTCACAGTACTGACCATCTGTCAGCCTCCCGCACCCGGGGTAGGAGCACGGACGCTTGGGTTTCCTCGGCACCTTAAACTCCTTCGAAAGCAAACAGAGACTCCCGCGTGTTGCGAAAGTCTCCGTCTATGCTTCTTGCAGTCTAACAATATCAAACTTCCATAGTGCGAAACAATGCGATTTAGTGCGGACTTTTAGGAAATTTCTTCTAAAGCGCAATCGTGCAGTTCGTATAACCTGCGCAGGCTATATCCCATCTCAACCGCGATCTCTTCCCACCGTTTGAAACACAAGTACCGAAGCTCCAGTATCGTCTGGTACTCCATGTTCTCCACGCGCTTGATGCGACGCATGATCTCTGCTTTCAGATCGACAAGCGCGTCGATGTCTTCGTTGATCTCGTTCTCCAGATCCAGCATCTTGGCGATCGTATCCTCCATGGAGTGCGGGTTTGGTGTCGCCGCTTTCGGCGCACCGGACAGCGTCCCGGTCGCCTTGCCCAATAATTCACGCAGGGACATCACCTGTGCCAGCTTGCTGTTGATCCGCTGGTCAATCCGGTATGCCTGCGATAGGTAGTCCTTCGTGTTCATCTAAACCCTCCCCTTCAAATGTCGATTCCCGCATATGCCCACAGCACGGCTTTCACATCGTCCACCGACCGAACCACGTAGGCGTGCCCTCCGGCGACCTTGATCCTGTGAATCGTGCGTTCCTGCAGCTTCGTCACGCTGCCATCCGGCGTTTTCACCTCAAAGGCAAAGAACCGTCCGTCCAAACAGCAGATCACATCGGGGATGCCGGCCGTCCCGTACATCCCGCCATGCTCCTTCCACGCAAAACACCGCGGAACCATCTTTAGAACCCGCATGATCGCTGCGGTGATATCTTTTTCCAGCATATTCGCTGCATGCTCCTCCCTGTGCAGGTATTGAAAAAGCCCTAGATTAGGGCTTTTTTGCTCTGTAGCAGTTTGTAGCAGGTTTTTTAGGTCTTCTCTATACGAAGAGCGTTTTTACAAAGTACCTATTTTACCTGCTACAAGCTGCTACAAAGAGTTACGCAAACGGTATACTCCCCTTGTATTCGGTAAATCCACTCATTTCAAAGCGCAACCGGAAGCCGATAAATACCGTTGTTTCATTTCCGCCGACGAACGGTCGCTTACGTTCCACCCGCCCATACATCGCCAGAATCTGCTTGAAATTTCGCGTGTTCTCCGGGAAACAGCCATTTGAGTCACACCATTTCTTGTACCGGTCATACACCATCGCCGTCCGTTCTTCCGAATTTGGAACCGGCTCCATCTCGTCCTCGATAAACAATCCGATCTTGTCACTCTCGTGCCGGTATCGTTCTGTCGCAAAGCGTACCGATTCCGGTATGGTCAGCCCTTCGCGTTTTAGAGTTCGATGTCCATCTAGCAACCAGTTTAGGATTGCGCTTTGACTTTCCGTTTCGCTGAAGATATGCTTCAGGGTCTTATCCTGCTGGTTTTCTTCAAAATGGCGTTCGAACGGGATGATCATGATTCGTCCGCTGGAAAACAGCGTCATATCGGTAACGACCGGAAGGTAGTTCGTGTTCATGTAAATCTTGAACTGCGGCTTAAAGTCGAAGCTGTTTTCGTGCAGGAATCGCGCATTCAGCGTATCGTTGCCCGTCATGTTCTTGACCTGCGCGGCGTTGAGCAATAATCCCCTGCTCGGTTCTGAGATATTCGCAAACCGGATTCCCGCGAGCCTCGCGATATCTTCTGTCGGATTCTGACTGCTGACATTCTGCTTCATGCTGATCGTCTCGGGCCGAACGGTACTTCCATAATCGCCCATTACCCGAAGAACGCTCTCCATGAGCGTGCCTTTCCCATTGCGTGTCGTTGCGCCGTACAGAATAAACAAGCACTCAAAGCGCGTATCGCCGCTCAGCGCATATCCCAAAGCCCTTTGCAAAAACCTTGCTCTGTCCTGATCACCGCTCATGATTTCATCTACAAACGCGTCGAAGCGTTCACACCGAACGTCGGGATCATACGCAACATCCGAGATCTTAGTGAGCTTATCCTCTGGATCATGCGGCAAGAACTCCATGCTTTTCAGGTGCAGAGTTCCATTCTGGCAATTGAACAGATAGGGATCCGCATCGAACTCCTTCATGGGAATCGGATAGTCACTCTGCGCATCTTTCAGGATGGTTTCGCGTGTCCTGCGAATCTGCCATTTCTTGCATTTGTCGATAAAGTCTTTTCTGACCTGTTCATCCCCAATTTTTAGAGCGTAAACCAATAGTTCGTCCGCGAGCTTCTTACACAACTCCATGGCATCCAATCCCGCAATATCCGGTTCCCAACGTTTCCCGTTGTAAATGAACCACATTTTCCGCTCTGGAATATAGCGCGCAACCCGTTTGTAATAATCGGAGAACAGTCTGCTGTTCCCAATATCCGTACTTGGGTAACGCGGATTTGCTTCAGGGCGAAACAAGTGCAACGATTCTACCTTGGAAGAAACATCGATTTCGCTTTCCCACGAAGAGCTCGAGAGAGTCCGCGCTTGTTCGATATTCTCAGCCACCCATGACCGGAATAACTCCGGATCGCCAACCAATAGCTCGTTTGGGTCTTTGTAGCTGTACGGCGTCATGACGGATATGTGGTTGATTTTGTGTGCTTTGAGCTGCGCGGACAGATGCCCGGCGGCATCTTCTCCCGCGTTGTCCCGATCCATGCACACGATGAGCGGCGGCACTTTTTGCCGCGCACTGATCGCTTCGATCAATTTTCTGATTCCTGTTCCACAAACGGCTACCGCATGTCCGTCTTCCTGCATGACCGATAAAGCGCAAAAAGCGCTCTCAACTACGAAAACCGGCTCTATCTGATCCAAGGATTCTTCATAGAACAACGGTTCTGGTCCGGCATCCTCCGTGCGCGGTTTGAAGAACCGCTTGTCGGAAATGCTCCTTGAGGTGTAATACTCGGTTTTCTCACCGTAAGGGGTGACGATTGCGTTGCGCTTCGCGTCATACCCGAACCGAAATCGCATCATACTCTCGCCGGTGAAACCCCGACGCTGCAGATACATTTGCGCATCCGGCGCTACGTAGAACGCCTCGATACAACGATCGATGTATTCTGTAATCAGCGCGCGGTTATCCGTTGGCGCTTTCATATGCGCCGGCGGTGTTGATGTATGAACATGAAACGCATCTGTGATCAGCTGCGCTGCCTCCATAGTGCTGATATGCCGCATCTTTGCTGTAAGATCGATCGCGTCGCCGGACTCATTGCAGCCAAAGCACTTGAACCTTCCGTCCTTGAACGAGAGAGAGGGCGTTTGGTCGTTGTGGAACGGGCACTTTGCTTTCTCTCCACGAACTTCTATCCCCAGCCATTTCGCAACCTCTTCGATTCGTACGGATTGCCGGATTTGTTGAAAATCTGTCAAACCTTTCCCTCCCTTCGTGGATCCGATCCATCCCGCTTCACATATTCTTTGCACTCTCGATCGAAGAATCGAATGGTCATATGCGTGCCCAGCGCATGCGAAATCTCTCTTTGCATGCCCGAGCTGTAGTGATCGCCAAACACCCAGAGTTCTTCGCAGAGATCCAGGAGTCGAAGCCCCATTTCCATCCCGTCCTGCCGCTCCTTGACCTGCTTATCGTCGAGAAATCGCGGATACATCAGGTGCGGAGTGATGGGCATATACCCGCTGATATACGCAAAGCGCGAATACCGGCGCGCGTTCTGTATGTTCTCCATAACCGAGCCTGCAAATGGGGAGCAAACGAAGATCATCGGGCGGTCTGTTCTTCCCAAGAGCAAAACCCTCGGGCGCCCCAACGACTCCGAAGGTGCTTCAAAATTCAACTCGATTGGCATTTCATGTATGATCCCTTTCTTTCAAATGAACGGGGAGTGGTTGCCCGCTCCCCGAATGATATTTTGTTACTGTTCCGCGATCTCACCCGTCACTGGATCAAAGGGCGTCGGCACTTCGACGAACTCATCCAGATCAACGGAGTACCCGCCGACATGTTTCGCGTACTCCTTCACCTGAGTGGCAAGGCTCGATACCGCTGCGAGTTCTGTTACGGACAGAGCTCGCTCAGCATTGAACTGTGCCTGCGAATACGCGATGCCACCCGTATTGACCGCTTTCTTGAGCGAGAAGCGCGTCACCACGGCGAGCGACTTCTTCCCGCGGCTCAGGAGTCGTTGGATATATCGGGTGAACTCCTTCAGCGAGCCGGTTGGCAGCGAGAGCAAAACCGGAAACACCTCGCCCTCGCGCAGAATGTAGATGCGGCGGCGGTTCTTACACGCTTTACCACCACCCTCGCTCGAACCGAATTGATTGTAGCGGCACTTTGCGCAAGAGCCTCCGGGGTCGCCCTCGCCGGTCACACCATCGAAACTGCCGCAATCCGGCGGTTCGTTGCCGCCCGCATACTTGTCACGGTAATACGCGAACAGCGGATGATGATAGAGAATCACACCGGTGAATTCCTTCACCGTTTCCGGCTCGCCGCCATCCACAGCGGGTAGTTCGAACACCGTGCTCCCCGCTGAGGGGATCTTAATTCGCTCAAACGAGAGACTTAACCCCTCGAGTTCCTGCGACATTGCGTCGCTTAGATTGAAAGTTGCTAGTTCCTCAAAAGCGTTGTTGGTTGTTACGATTCCTGTTTCCTGCGTCATATTGTCCTTTTCCTTTCTCTTATCGGGCGGCTTTGCGCACGCCCACAGTTGTTTTTTCGAACACGGTCACGAGTCCATCCAGCCATTGCGGCAGGGCGTCCCCGTTCTCCGTGGTCTGTTCCTTCACAAATGCAGAGAGCGAGTTAGCGTTGACGGTTTCGTAAACGAGATCGCCGTACCCTTCCGCGCGCAGCGCATCGAACAGTTCTTCTTTGCGACCGGCGGTCGCTGAAGCGCGCATGGTACTGGTCAGACAGAACATCGTGCCGTTGCGCGTGAAGTTCTGCGTCTCGGTATCCGCCATGCGCTGCGCGAGGGCAGTGTCAACGCGATCAATGTCGAGACCGACCGCTTTGAGCTCGTCCTCCAGTCGTTTTTTTGTTTCTTTCAGTTCGCGCAGCTCATCTGCCAACGCGAACAAGTCATTGGATTCCATATGTACTCCTTTCAGGGTGTATCGAACGGGTTATGCCCCGCGCGACAGTCGTCGATTAGCACTCTCGCTAAATCCGCCTTATCACGCAGCGCTTTGAGCACCTTCGCATCGATCGTGTTTTCCGCGATGAGGTAGAGGTAAGTGCAGAGGTTGCGCTGTCCAACACGGTGAATGCGCGCTTTTGTCTGTTCGAAGTTCGACATGCTGTAGTCGAGTGAATAAAACACCATCTTGTCGGCGGCGGTGAGCGTGATGCCCAACCCTGCCGTCGCAATCTGGCCGACAAACACGGTCACATCGGGATCCGCCTGAAACCGCCGAACCTGTTCGTCGCGATTCTTCACCGCGCCGGTGATCAGGGAGTAGCCGATCGATTTTCGCTCCAACATAGCGGTGATGGCGTCGATCTCGGGCAGGAAACGCGCGATGATCACAAGCTTGCCGCCCTCCTGCGCTGCGCTGTCCACGATGTCCGATAGTGCATCCAGCTTCGCGGAACTGACTCGCTCCACGCGTTCGGTTTCGTCTCCGCGTAAAAACCCACCGGTCAGCTGCGAGAGCCGAAGCAGGCGGGTCAGCACATTGGCAGCGGTGATTTCTCCGTCCTCGATCTGGGCAAAACTCTCTCGAGCCAGTTGCTGATATAGCCGCTTTGCCTGCAGTTCCAACTCGACCGTAAGCACGATCTCCGTCGTCTCCGGCAGGTCAAGGCACTCCGCCTTTGTTGCGCGAAACGCGATGCTGTGAATCCGACGCGTCAGTTCATCCGCCATGTCCGATTTCAGAACCGGCGTATGATTTCCGTATCCGACCATGTCGAAGTAGCGGTTGCGGAAGGCGTAGTAACTGTTGCCGAAAACCACCGGATTCAGGAATTTGTACGGACTGAACACATCGATCGCCTTGTTCGTGATGATCGTTCCCGTCAGCAGCATCCGATACCGCGCCTTCGCGCCAAGCCGATGGATGCATTTGCTCGCCGCAATGTTATGGGTCTTGATCTTGTGCCCTTCGTCGCAGACGATGAGATCGGCATCCCAGACAGCGAGCTCTTTTTCCAGCCGCCATGCGGATTCGTAGTTGATAACGGCGACCTGCAAGCCCAACGACGGCATTTGTCGCAGTTTCTCGATTTTCTTGGATTCGCTGCCGTTTAGAACGACCAACGAATACTCAAAATCTGCGAACTTGCGAAACTCCTCTTGCCAAACACCGAGGATGGACAACGGCGCGACGATGAGCAGCCTCTTGATCTTTTGATCGAGGTACAGCCGTCCGGCGACGGCTATCGTGGTCAGGCTCTTTCCAGTTCCCATTTCCATGAGCAGCGCAACACCACGACTCGTCGGCGGATCGTGCCCCGTCAATCCAAACATCTGACAGGTGAACGAGAAAGCGCGTCGTTGATGATCGTACGGACGCGCTCGGATGGGCATGTTGATTTCTTTGGTTTCCATGATCCCTTTCGGAAGGGGTAAGGATTGATCTGCTTCTCCTATTTGACGCTTCTATCCCGGAGAATGGGCGGTAGTCATGATCAGCTTTCTTTGCTGCGCAGCTCTTTGCTCCCCGCTTCCCGCCGGGCCGCACTCTGGGACGTTATCTTCGACTGTGCGGGCTTCTCATGACCACCGAATATGTAGTTTTCAAGGTTCCGAAAAATAACCCCTTCACTGTTAGGTCACAGGAAGGGGTCAACCTCTACAGTTTTTCCAGAAGTTTTTTTAAGGAATTTTTCGCACGCCAAGCACTCTGCCAAACACTTGCTTCCCGCAAGCCATTTCGTTTAGCGAACTCTGCGGAGGAAATGGGAGAGTCCGAAAGATAAAGTTCAAATAGCAACTCTTGCTGCTGCGGTTTGAGCTTGCGAAAAGCCGCCCAGAATTTATCCGCGCCGATCATACCGATTGCAATCTGTTCGGTATCCAGCCCCGAGTCAACAAGACTTTTGCCCTCATACTCCATGCTGCCCAAAAGCACATGCCTGCGGCTCTCCTTTTGCGTGTTGTTGTACTCCTGACGATCGAGTTCCCTCAGCGACTCCGCGACCTCCTGTTCCACCTCCATCTCCTCCACATGTCCATCCGCAAAGCGATACGCGATTTTGACCAGATCCATTTGTCCGGCTCCTTTCGTTCAGAGCCAGACGATTGGCGCATTTTTGAGCGCACGAAAAAAAGGACCCGGCGGCGCGGCACAAAAAAGCGCCGCTCGCCAGGCCCTATTTAGTTGTATTGTGCTTTATCCTTAACCCCTGAGGGCGGCAGCCGGAAAATCAGGTCACGAGTTCCAGAAGCCAGGGAGCGACCGGTCTTCCAATCAGCCGCGCGTTCAAATAAGCCATCTCCAGCGTTAGGCAGGTATGGCCGAGATAATAGCCGTCCATGGGCGTGAGCGTCATGGCAAGGTCTGTGTGCTCCATGTCGAGCAAACAAAGCGGCAGTAGAAACTGCACCTTGCCCTGATAACCTTGCGGCACCACGATGCCGGGTTCATACGACGCTTTGCGCCGCGCCAGTTCGACGGCGGTTTCAAGCAGAAGCGACAAGTTCTTCGCGCGCTGCACTTCCAGTGGTAAGCGCGCAAAGTTGTCGGGATCACATAGAATGTGGTTCACATTGACGCGAATCTCCCAAGCCGGAAAGTAAGTCATTCCAGTTATCGGCAGCAGGAACCCTGGTTTGTCCGGCAATGGCTGCACATACTTCATATCGGGAGCTACATCGTCAAAGAATCCGCGGAAAAACCAGTCTTGCATAGCGTCTTTGCGTTTATTACGGGTAAAACATCCATAGATGCTTTTGTAATTCTTTGTGTATAGGCTTGTGTTAAAACATGCTTTTTCATTTCTGACATTGAAGATTCTGTCCGCATATTCAGGATCCGACTCATAATTGAAATTATTGAAGTCGATGATTTGTTTCCTGAAAACGTAATTGATGTATTTCTCGAGAATCGGCGTGTCAGTATTCTTCGGTGGTAATAATGGACGCGTAAATCGCCATGATTCAGGCATCGCCATCTCAGCCAAAGCGCTGAGATGGTCTAACCAGTTGGGAACATATGCGAATTCGAATAGATCGGGTAGTAGTGTCACTTGCAAATCTCCTTCCATTTCGGTATTTCTTCTATGAGTTTTTTTCGTAATGCCTGCGCCGCATCCGGATCCAGTCGAGGTTTCCTTGTGTTAGTAGTGTCCGATGGCTTGAATGTGGCAATTGCATTGATATATGGCTGATAAGATGCGAGGACTTCTTCCATCGCTTCGGGATTACCTTTTACTGCGTTACAAATTGTTTCGTACGCTATTTTCATGCGTGCATTGCATCACTGCCGCCAACAGGCGACTCCTTTCAATCCTGAGGTGAGGGGTAGTCGAGTTTAATATGGTTCTCCTGATACCACCTTTTAATTTTGCCGATAGCGCTCCTTCGCCAATACCTGACCGTGCGTTCGCTGATGTGAAAATGAGAGGCAATCTCCAGATCACTCATTCGATGCCAGTATTTCAATAACAAAACGCCAATATGACGTTCTGATAAAATGCTCAAAGCTTTGTGCAAAGTTTCGTTTTCCAACGGGTAAGGGTGTCCTTCAAATTCAATGAGCAATTCACTCTCCCATGATCGATCGGGCAATTCGTTTCCGGCACCGATATATAAATCCATATCCGCTGTCGGGATTTCGTGCTCCTTGAGATAATTCTTTTTGCGTAAATAGTCTGCTAGCGCGTTGCGCAGGATCTGTTTGCAGTAAGCATCGAACATCTCGCAAGCCACTGCTTTTTCGTACTCGGTCTTCAAGCTTAATTCCTCCTGATTTGTCTCTTGGGCGCGTTATTCATTTTGCTTTCTTCTCCCCCTACTTAAATAAAACGTTTTGACTTTCAAAATCCGGCAAAGATTTTGCCTGTTTTGGAAAATATATTATTTTATCAGTTAACACACCTTAATCTATGGATGTCCAAAAACTAAGAAACCCGCTTCTTAAGCGGGCTTTGTCAATTGATGTTAATTTTTTATCTGCGTATAATTCTTATAACAGCTCTCAGGATGAATGCCTGAACATGAACTGTCTTATATCTTTGGAACTTGCCAAGGACAAAATTGAGCGCTGGCGATGGACTGCGACAAATGCCCATTCGCACAGCGCTAGAATTTTGCGACAACTTATACTCTACCGAGATAAAGACTTTCCTGTCATCATAATATCTATGTTTCTCTCGCACAACGGATTGTTTTTATCACTTCTTGAGCAATTCACGCACGTTCCTCTTTGCTCTCTGCAAAAAATCCTCTTACTCTTTGGTTGATGTATTCGGATTCTGCCTGGTTGTAGACGATTTCTGCGCGCACATCGTCACTATGACTACCGACGAAAAACATGAAATCACCCTTTTCAAGAATCCATTTGCCGTCCAAATCCCGGAAGGATAGTTGATCCGCTTTGAAACTGAACGTGACTTTCTTGCTTTCGCCCGCTTTTAGGTTTATCCGCCTGAACCCGACCAATTCCTGCCGCGGACGAATTAGTTTTGCAAATAAATCTTTTCCGTACAACTGTACGACTTCATCGCCGTCTTCTTCGCCGACGTTTTTAACTGTGATACTCACTTCGAGCTTCCCGTTTTCACTCTTATTCAAGGCGATATTGCTGTATTCAAAACTTGTGTAACTGAGTCCAAAGCCAAACGGCGCAAGCGCGGAACTCTCACTGTCGATATATCCCGTCGGAATCAGCCCACGATTATAGACAGCAGACGAGCCATTGTTCTGATAATGATAAAGCGGTAGATGTCCTGCACTTCTAGGCACATCGACTGGCGTACGCCCTGCAGGGTTCACTTTGCCGCTGATGACGTGCGCAAACGCTTTGCCGCCAAACGTCGACGGCAGCCAACCCTCCAAGATTGCTGGAACGTTTTTATAAGCCCACTCACTACAGAGAGGACGCGAATCGGTGTGCAGAATAACCATGTTGGGATTTGCTTGAAATACCTCTCGCATCAACTTTTCCTGCATGCCCATCAGGTCGAGGCTGGAACTATCCACCGTTTCGCCGGTGGTTGCTGTACGTCCTAAGCCGTTCTTTCCGCCTACCGCCATTAATACAATATCCACATGTTTCGCAGCCTCCACCGCCTCAGCAATGTGACTGTCGTCGTTTCCCTTATAATCGCATCCCTCCACAAACTCGACGCAATCAAACTGCTCTCTAAGTCCTTCTAGGATCGTCATCGCTCCTGGGTAAATTTTACGGATCACATCATCCACGATATATTTATCCGAAAGATCCCGAGATGCCAACATTAACGCCATAGCATCGTAAGCAGATTTGTCGCTTCCCGCTTCTTCGTTCCCCATTACGTTGGAGAAATCGACACCGGGCTGGACTTCGCCCTGAGTAGCGAAGCTGGCCAGCATTTCAATCATTGCGATAAATGTATAATTGCCGTACATAAGCCGCATGCAATTGCCTGTTGGCCCAACAACCAACAGTTTCTTGCTTTTGTCCCGAATGGGAAGAATTCCGTTATTTTTCATCAGGACGATGGATTTACACGCCGCTTCAAAAGAGTTTTGATTGTTCACGGTATTATCCATCGCTTCCGGGATCAATTCCGGATGTGGGAATGGATTTTCGAAGAGCCCCAACTCAAATTTCAGCTTTAAAACCCTCTTCAGCGCACGGTCAACCAGCGCTTCATCCAGCAGTCCACTCTTGACCGCTTCCATCATTTCGGTACTGTAACCCATCCTCGATGGCAGTTCAACGTCAAGCCCTGCTTCCAGGCAGCGCGTCGCAGCATCTAACATGGTTTCGGATACTTTAAATTCCGTAATAAGGTGACGAATGGAATTGTAGTCGGCAACCACCACACCTTCAAACCCGATGTCATCGCGCAGCATATCGTTTAAGATTCGCTTGTTTGCACACATGGGTTCTCCGTTGACCTCGGAGTAGCAGTTCATCACGCACTTCATATCCGCCAACCGAATGGCGGCTTCAAACGGTTTTGCAAATTGTTCTCTCAGCTCCGTTTGCGTTGCCATCGACTTGTGCATATTCATTGCATTCTCGGACTGAGAATACCCAAGAAAATGCTTGCCGGTGCAAGCAACGCCTTCAAACAGATTCTCCCCTTGAAGACCCTTGACAAAAGCGACTGTCATCGCGGAAGCGAGTGTAGGATCGTTACCATAACCCTCGTTCGTTCTACCCCAGCGTAGATCTCTGGCCAGATCTGCTACCGGGGAGAGAGCATGGCGAAATCCGTATGCATACATCTGTTTTCTCGTGCCCTCGCTCATTTTTCGGACATATTCCGGTTCAAATGTAGCACCAAGCCCGATCGGAGCCGGAAAGAGATTGGCGCCTGGGATCGCGACGGGGCCTGAAAGCGCCTCGCCGTGGACCAGTGCGGGAATCCCGTGACGCGAGTGCGAAATGACGTACTCTTGAGCTTCTTTGAGTTCTTTGGCGATATCATCGCCGCCAAGAATCGTAATCGAACCGATCCCGTTTTTTAAATCCTGTTTGTCTTTGTCGATGTTGGGCATAACCATCGCGCAGGTGATTTGCATCACCTTCTCTTCTATGCTCATACGCCCCATCAAGTCTTCAACACGCTCCTGAATCGACAGGCTACCATCTTGATATGGAAATTGATACATAATCTTAGCTCCTCATATACCTTGATATTTTGTTTCATATTGATCTCAGAAATTCTTAAGGTGTTACTGGTGCGCTCATTCGCCATTATTAAGGCTTTAATTGTTTTCAGGACGCTACCACATGAATCGTGACGCGCTGATCTTCCAGCTTGTCTGCAGAAATCGTTACATGAATGTCACCGGGCAATGTCCCGCTGCGAACAATGATCTGCAAGCGCCCCTGAAACGTCGTACCGGTCGGCCCGTTGTATGGCTCATCCGCACGCGGGTTTGCGCTGCCAACCGACTGCAGTACGCCTGCACCTTCCACTTTCACAAATATTGTTTTTTCACTCAGCATTTTTACGATGCCTTGTTTATCAGTCACCTCGACATTGATGAACGAAAGATCCTCTCCATTAGCCTCGATTTCGTCGTTTTCAACATTCACCGAAAGCACAGTGTCATTTCCTGCAGAAGTCAAAACGGATCTCCCGATTTCATTGCCCTGTTTGTCATAGCTGATTGCTTCCAGCCTGCCGGGCTTAAAGATGGTTGAAAATTGACAAAAAAATCCTTTCAAAGATTTTTTGCCCAGGGATTTACCGTCCTGAATCAATTCGGCTTTGCTTCCGATACTGTAGATCTCAACGACTGTTTTTCGATTTTCGCAGCCTGGCCAACTCCAGCTGTTCAGAGCATCCGTATGGCGATAGTGCGACAGATACTTCTTCTCGCCAAAGTAGTTTACCTGCTGTACTGCAATGTAGGGATTCACTTCCGCACCCCAAACAATCGCAGCAAGGTGGCTATTGGTGTCACGGTGCCCGGTCAAATCAATCGCGCCAGTGTAAGCGGAGACTGCCGGATATGGTTTGATGTATGCCCCGCTGCTTTTGCCATAGTCGATGACCCCTACGCCTACTTCTCCTAAATAATCCCACGCTGTCCACATGAAATCGCCGATGAGATATGGGTGTTTTTCCACAAGTGCCCAATTTCCGGCAATTTTACCGGGATGTGTTTCTGAGCCAACCATGATTCGATCCGGAGCCAATCTATGGTGACCTTCATAAACCTGTTCGGCATAGTTATATCCGGCGATATCAACTTTAGCAAACGTATGCCCGGATCCTCTTTCCGCAGGTTTTGGTTTCAGCAGCAGCTTCATCAAAATGGGCCCTGTCGCCATCAGTACGTTGATCATGGCCGATCCGCCCATCTGTGTCTCATTGTCTTCCGACAGTGGGTCAGTCACGTCTTCCTTTCTCGGGGCGTTTCCGCTGCCCAAGCTCAGTTTTACGCCTTTTTGCGAGAGAATATTCATAAAAAGATTCGGACAAACGGTAACGGGACGGGAAGGATCGATACTATGGCAAAGTGATGTCATTTCACCGGCAAGTTCTGCCCCGTCGGGACGCGCTGTATCGGAAATTTCATTGCCGATGGAATACAGGATTACGCTGGGGTGGTTGCGATCCTTCAGCACCATTTTGCCAAGGTCGTCTCGCCATTCTTCTTCAAAATAGAGTGTGTATCCGTACAATCCGTTGCTATCGCGCCAAGTATCGAAGGCTTCATCCATCACGTACATGCCCAACTCGTCGCAGGCGCGCAGCATTTGTTTGCTAATCGGGTTGTGTGCGCTACGAATGGCATTATAACCCGCTTCCTTCAAGATTCGAACTCTACGGTAAGCCGCCGCCTGAAAGTCGCATGCGCCTAACATGCCGTAGTCATGATGCACACACCCACCTTTAAGCTTAACGTTGATACCGTTTACCTCAAGCCCTCGCGCTGCGCTCCAGGCTAAGCTGCGAATGCCGAAAACTTCGGTTGTTTCGTCGATGACACGACCGTTCTTTTTCAAGGTAACCACAGCCTGATACAGATTCGGTGTTTCAGTGCTCCAGAGGTTCGCGTTTGGAACGGTCAACTGGTTGATCGATCCGATACAAGCCGCGACGCGCGCTCCCTGATATCGAATCTCCGTCTCGATGGAGGTGTCTTTGTCTTTATCAGCGTCAACTGAAATTTCAATCATTGCCGGATCGTGTGAAAGAGTTCTAATAAAGATGCCGTCCGGTTTGACATGTTCTTTATTTCCAACCAGCAGATGAATAGGACGATAGATCCCATTACCGGGATACCATCTCGCATTGGGAACCTGGCTGCAATGAACTTCCACTCGGATCTCATTCTCTTGCCCAATGATCAACTTACCCGTCAGGTCGACGTGAAAATTGCTGTAGCCATAAACATGTCCGCCGATTTTCTCGCCGTTTACAAATACGATGCTATCCATATAGACACCTTCAAACTCCAGCATCACCGTTTGGTCGACATATGCGGGGTCACCAAAAAGGTTCTTTAGGTAGATATAGTCACCACACGGAAAAAAACCGGTGAAGCTGCCGTTTTTTAGGCGCTGTATCCGATTTCTCTGTATCATGGCGTCATGCGGCAGATGAATTGTCTGCTTTTCTGCTTCTGCTCCAATTGGATAAAACATCCAATTGGCGTTAAAATTAATTCTCTTCATATATCCTCTTGTGCGTACTCGTCATGCCGTTGGTGTGAATCGCCTCATTGCATCCTATTACTGTGTTCTTGAAACGCGCGTATATTGGTGCAGTAAACTATATCATCGCGCCCACTAATCTTTTCGCAGAATCTCTCAAATCGATCCCAGTTTGCGAGTTCAGTTCCGAAATCCAGTTCATAGCCGTGTCCCCAGATGCAAAACAATAGATCGGACTCTTGAGGCTGCACAGCAATAAACCGATCCGCAAGATCAAAGAGTTTTTTGTCCCAAAGCAATCCTGTCGCCCGATATCTGAGTGGATTTTGTGGAAAAGCAAACTCGCCAGTGCACAGCACTTCACGCGCATACAGTATTCCGTGTTGTTTCAGGCATTCCATTACTTTATCGGAAGACGAACCTCCCGGATAGGCATGCCCGCAAACCGGTCTATGCATCAGTTCAGAAAGCGTTTGAACATCTTTTTGAATGGATTCCTCCATCTGCTCTTTTGAAATCAACGAAAGAGCCTCGTGACGATAGCCGTGTGAGGCAATTTCATGCCCGTCATATACCTGAACAATTTCATCGACTGGTATCCGGTGCATATCCTGATTGCGGAATCTTGTCTTCAAACCTTGAGATCCTTCCGGATAATTGATAAATCCGATGTTCCCGATATATCCGATTCTATTTTGGGTTCCGAACAATCCCGCGTTGAGATTGAATGTACTTAGAATCCCATACTTTTCCAGAATGCGAATGATACGCTTGTCTTGTTCCAAACCGTCATCAAAACTCATGGTGAAGTACTTTTTATAATTCATTTTCTTTCCTCACTGCTTATTTCACGCGCCAATGCAGAACGAAATAGTATTATTCAACCACCGTAAAATTTGTGCCAAGCATTGCTTCGGAATCGCTCCCGACCCAAACATCGAATTCTGCGGCATCCTGAACCCACTTCCCATCACTTGCGCTCCAGTAGGTCAACGTATTCGAATCAAGGCAGAATGTAAGAGTTCTGGTTTCTCCGGGTTGCAATGTAATCCTCTGAAATCCCTTCAATTGCCGCATAGGGCGAGAATCGCTGCCTGAGCGCTGATGGATGTAGAGTTGCGCGACTTCATCCCCGGTAATTGCACTGGTATTTGATACTTCAACGGTAACATCAACAGACTGCCCGACAGTGATCTTATCAGCACTTACCTGAAGATTTGAGAAAACAAAACTGGAGTAGCTCAACCCAAATCCAAACGGATAGAGCGGTTTGACCGGTCCGTCCCAGTACCGCGATCTGTACATTGGGTTAGCCTCAGGTAAGTGCGTGATGTTACGTGCGTAATAGAGCGGTGCATGACTAGCCTTACGTGGAAACGTCAGCGGAAGTTTGCCACCCGGGTTTGCATCTCCAAATAGAATATCAGCAACAGCATTCCCGCCCTCGTTTCCGGGTTCCCATGCCTCAACAATCGCCGGTACATGCTCAGATGCCCAAACGATGCTCAATGGCCGACCATTCAGCAGCACGAGAACTACTGGCTTTCCGAGCGCCACGACCGCCTCGAGCAACTCTTCTTGGCGACCGGGTAAATCCAGAGACGCACGAGACGCATACTCTCCCGCCATGCTATCGTCTTCTCCGAGCACCATGACAACGACATCAGATTCGGATGCTGTCACAAGAGCCGCTTGAAAAGCTTCTTCTGCCTCTTCGGGAGTTTGCGCTGGTTTCTGGAACTCGGGAAACAAATCCGGCACCATATCTGCAAAGAAAGGCAGTATATCACGCCGAATGCCAGGTCCCGGCATAAACGCAACCGTTGATTCCGGCAACTTTGCGCGAATCCCCTCTATCACCGACACAGCCGTCGTTTTAAAGTCGCCAAACGGAACGCCGTTCCCGCCCATCACATCTTTGGCGTCCGCCAAGGGACCGATCACGGCAAGGCGCTTCACACACTTGTCCAGCGGAAGCAATCCTCCCTCGTTCTTAAGCAATACAATCGACTGCTGCGCCGCGCGTCTTGCTTCGGAGCGATGCTCCGGCAGAGCAGAAACCTGCACAAACTTTTTTTCATCTGCATACGGATGCTCAAACAGCCCCATGCGGTGTTTGATCATCAAAATCGGAAGCACTGCATCGTCAATGTCTTTTACGGATACCGCGCCTTCTCTGACCAGTCCGGCAAGATGTTGCGCGTAGGTTCGGCTCGACATATCCATATTGAGGCCAGCAGAAATAGCCCGAAGGGCAGCTTCACGGCCATCCTTTGCAAACCCTTGCAGAACGAGATTGCTGACAGCGGATGCGTCACTAACAACGAATCCTTCAAATCCCCATTCGTTGCGCAAAATCTCTTTTAGCAGAAACCGATTTGCTGTAGCGGGAACATTGTTCAGATCCATATATGCGCTCATAAAGGTCGCTACGCCCGCGTCGAGCGCTGCTCGAAATGGTGGAAGATAATCGTTTCTTAATTGCGTTTCCGACAGATAAACCGGGTCATAGTCCCGTCCGCCATCTGTCGCGCCATAACCAGCGAAGTGCTTGGCACATGCTAAAATGTGATCTTCTGCGCCAATACCTGCCCCTTGATATCCGCGTACATGTGCCTGCGCAATCACTGAACCAAGGTACGGGTCTTCACCGGCACCTTCTTTTATTCTCCCCCATCGAGGATCCCGACAAATATCGATCATAGGACTGAACGTCCAGTGAATGCCAGCACTGCGCGCCTCTTTGGCAGCAATTGCCTGTGCCCTTTCTACCGTTTCAGGATCCCAAGATGAGGCTAACGCGAGCGGAATTGGAAAAATCGTTCGAAAACCATGAATGACATCCAGCGCAAATAAAATCGGAATGCCGGAAGGACTTTCTTCAACGGCAATTCGCTGCAATTCATTGATCTCCTTCGGGTTTGTGACGTACATGATCGCGCCAACCGCACCTTTTCGGATTTCTTCCTTCGGATCTTGCCCCTTATAAAACTCCGCAACCGCAATCTCGGTCAATTGCCCAATCTTTTCATTTAGGCTCATATTCATCATGAGGGTAGCAATGCGCGAAGGAATGTTGCTATAATTGGCGTTTTTCATATATCTTTCTCCACTATAAGGCTTATTATAACTTTGCTTCGGGTATCACTTTTTGGGGAGAACCTTATCTCAGTTCTCCCAAATTCCCGTTCTCTTATATTAGACTGCTTGTTCTTGTTTTGCAGCGCGCCGTTCAGCCAATACATCCTCGACGTTTTGCAACTCTTTCGTATTGAGTTTCCAGCCAATTGCGAAGATAAGCGCCGCAAGTGCAAAGCATGCAACCGGAACAACAATGGCCAAAGCTGTGATTCCCTGAATTGCGGAGTTAGGCTGCACTTGGCTTCCAGCAATATAACCTGTCAGGCCCAGAACAAATCCCGGAACCGCACCACCAATGCCGTTTCCCGCTTTACTGATAAAAGAGTTGATCGATGCGACCGCAGGTTCCGAACGACGGAACATTTTAAACTCGATATAGTCGATTACGTCAGCGGTTAACACCATGGAAACAGGCATCCAAAGACCAAATGTGAACCCAGTTAAAATAGTAGAAAGATAGATCAACGTCACAGATGTTGGCGCAAACCAACGCATGACAAACCCCAGCGCCATAAGGCCTGCTGCGAGGAGCATAGAACCCTTTTTGCCCAGTTTTCTTGTAACTAAACCCGAGAGAAAGATTCCCGGAAGTAAACCAAGCAACATAATCGACGAAACGCTTCCCATCAACGCCAAGTCTTTCATCACATATGTGAAGAAATAAGCGGTAACGCCTTGATACAGATAGTATCCTGTTGCAAACAAAAGATTGAATCCAAGCAGAGCAAGTACCGGCCTTTGAACAAAGATTCTCAAGTATTCTTTCACAGGCGTTTTGGTTGCATCAGAGGTCGGGATAACGCGTTCCTTTAAGAAAAGTCCACCGAACAATGTGAAAAACAGAATGGAAGCACAGACGATTAGAATCAGTTTCGTGTAGGCGCCCATAGTGGAATTTCCGGCAGCCAGTATAATCGGAGACACAATTGAGAAGAGCATTCCGCCGACGATACCGCCGATTGCCCCGATCGATCCGAGTTTTGATCTTTCTTTCGGGTTTGCCGTCATCGCTGGTAATAGACTATTCTTTGCAACATCAAAGATATCGTATGTTATGCCTAGCAATAAGTAGGTTATATAAGCGATTGCCAATTTGCCGACAGGCGACCATGCCGGCCCAAACCACATCAAGGCGAAATTGATCGTTGCAATCACACCGCCGATCATCAGCAGAGATCGGAATTTTCCGGATTTTGTTCTCGGCATATGGTCGATAAAGAAACCCATAATCGGGTCGTTTACCGCGTCGACAATCCTCGAAATGAGAAACAGGGTGCCAATTGCGATCGGGTTCAAGCCGATGATATCCGTATAAAAGATCATCAGGAAGGCGCTTGTTAGAGTTAGAATTGGGCCACTGCTCATCGTTGCGAAGAAAAAAGATAGTTTTTCTAAAAATCCAATCTTTTCCAATGCAATGTCGTGAACTCCGGCAGAATCGTTTGTCTTCAATGCAGTTTTCATGAATCATTCTCCTTTCAAATTCTGGTGACGTGTTGGATCGAGGTAAAATGAAATGCACATGCTGAGTTAAACATCATTTCCGGAATAGTATTCTCTTGTTACAGTTCACAAGAAATTTTTTGAAAAGGGAGTTGCTAATACGTATTTGTAGATTATAATATTCAAGTAATACCTATTTGTCAATATGGTTTTAAAATATAACTTAAAGAGGCATCATTTTCGATTATGAGAAATAAACAAAGAAGAACAACCAGTATCGATGTGGCCAGAGCAGCCGGTGTTTCACAGTCAACTGTAAGTTTTGTCCTTAACAATGATCCGCGGCAAAGTATTTCCGAGGAAACTCGTTTGCGGGTAAAAAGTGTTGCAAATGAGTTGGGTTATCAACCTTTCGCGCCTGCGCGCGCACTTCGTGCGGGCATCAATAGAATCGTGCTAGTTGTATGGCCGGAGCTCACGATTGAAACAGGTATCTCAATGCTGCTCGAAGCATTGGCAAGCGTCGTTGAAAAACAAGGTTTCAGCTTGATCCTTCAGATTGGCTTTGATGCAAAAAGCGATTTGCTCGCAGCGAATCTATCGCCTGCTGTAGTCGTTTGGTTAGGAGATAAAGACGATGCTGATAGTATGACAAGTCTCGCTCAATTGAATGCCCCCATTGTTACAGTAACTGGACATAACTGGTTCGCAAGCGGCCCGCGATTACAGGTCGATTACCTCGCAAAATATGGGCACCTTCCTATCGTTTTTGCAGCTACCGACAAGGTACAGCTTCAATCCATGTGCAATTCGCGAATTAATATTGTACGGCAGACTTGTGAAGGGTACGGCTTTGCTGAACCTCGAGTCGTCACAATTTCACAAGTCCGCGAGGAAGCACGAAGAACCATGCAAGAACTTATTGCTACGCAGTCACTGCCCTTTTCGATATGTGCCTTTAATGATGACGTTGCATTTGTTTGTTTAGCAGCCTTATATGACCTCAAGGTCGCTGTGCCAGAAGACGTAAGCGTGATCGGACACGATAATACCAGAATCGGCGAGCTTTGCAATCCCCCATTGACAACGATTGGGGCCTCCGCTTCAAATCTACTTGAACAGTTGTGTGCAAGCGTTTTGTCCGTTTGTCAAAACGGTCCAGTTCTGGAAGTTCTAACTCCAACTTCGCAGGTTATAGTAAGGTCATCTGTATGAATGTTCAAGTACAAGCGACTGAAAACAACTTGTCTGTTTTTCTGCAGGAAAAAAACAAAATAGAGAGCTGACGAAGGGACTATAACGAATTCTGTTCGATCAGCACGCCTACATAACTGATGCTAGTCGGATTTTCCCATAAATCAGTCAATGAAGCCGTTTAACCATCTATTTTTTTCATTCTACGAGGACAAATGTTTGCGAGACACCTCTGTGCTAACTCACTGAATTCCTAAAAGTATGCCCCAAATCACCAAAAGACCTGCGTGGCGAATGCCGCGAAGGTCTTTTTCCATAAATTTTAACAAGTTTATTAGAGTTTTCCTTTTATTGCACGTAGTACTCGTACGTAGAATGGATCCTTTAAAGCAATATTTAGAAGATTTCGTTTTTACACATCTAGGTATCATAATGTAGATACATTATTGTTTCAACGCCATGGGTATTGTTAAGTAGTAAATACTTTACATATCAATATTTGCCTTTAACTTGACCTGTATATCGGTAAAAATATTTCGTTCGATAGATTTCGATGAATCAATAAAATAATCGAAAAGCGCTTCGAGAGCAAGTGCTCCTTGGCGTATGGGTTGTTGGCATATTGTTCCTAGAATTGTGCCATCTTTAATTAGCGCTTTTGTTGTAGGAACATCATCGAATGAGACTATGCGAATTTTGTGATAATCTGGAACCATTTTGACTGCTCGACATGAACCATAGACCCCTCCAGCAGTAATTAGTAACGCATCTATATCTGAGTGATTTCTTAACATTTCTTCTGTTTTACTAAAAGAAATAAAATCGTCATCTTGGTTCTCAATAGTTTCAATAATGTGCATGTTAGGTTTTTCGCTAACATAATCAATTATACCTCTGACGCGATCAGAATGCGACGAAGCATTTAAAAACCCCGTAATTATACCTACTTTACATGTTCCTCCTGTAATAAGATCAAGCAAATTGGCAGCAGTCTTTCCGCAAATATAAAAATCGTTCCCAACGAAACAATGCTCAAATCCACTTTCATTAGTATTAAGAGCTACGATAGGAATCTGCGATTCGGCTACCAATTTCAGTTTACTAATCACTGAACTATCCATAAAAGGTTGAATAATCAACCCGTTTATGTTCAAATCAAGAAGTTCATCGATCTTTTTGACAAAACTATTTGCGTTGGAATTTATATATGCAGTACGATGTATTACGACCTGAACACCATAGGGTTCAAGTTCTTTAGCTTTTTGCTCGATACCTTCAATTAATTGCAAATAAAATGGGTTTTCTTCTTCCCCGAGAATACATCCGATTTTGAGATTTTTTTGCTGTAAAACAAGTGATTTAGCAGCACGATTGGGCTTATACTTAAGAGCATTAGCGATTTGCATAACCCGTTCCTGAACCTCGGGGCTTACGTCGGAACGATTGTTTAACACGCGATCCACGGTACCTCGTGAAACGCCTGCAAGTTCTGCAATTTTTTTTTGTGAAACCAATTTTTATAACCTCTTTGTTTATAATAAATATAATACTATATAAGTTGTATGCGTCAACAGACATGCCTTTGGAAGATGTCAATATTTAATTAGAGAGATAAATGGCAAGTTCTAGTCCGAACTGAGATAATTCACATAGACAAAACTCGCTTCGCTTGTTGTAACTCATGCACGGTTACTGATCCATATTTACTCTCCATTACGAAATTATACACTATTATTGGCATTAATAAAATGTATTTCAAATAAATAGAGATTTTAGTTGGATAGGTTTAAATGACGGCATATGTTACACGTGTGATCTGTCTCCGTTTTATAGCCTAAGAGCAGTTTCATTAAATCTGCGATTTGATGATCAAAATCGAAGCATCCGAGTTCACCGTCGACTCTCAGTTGCTTGAATTATTCCTCCGCGTTAAAGTCCGGAGCAGCCGCGTTTGCTAATGCTGTCACACCTTTCCCATGATGCTGCTCTGTCAGCAAATATACTGCTGCTCCCAGCAGTAGAGGCAGGACAAAAATGCCAAACATGGCAACATAGCCGCAGGCTTCTGCGAGTATTCCCGCCAGTAGACTCCCTACGCCAATTCCGGCATCGAATCCCGAAAAATATGTCGCGTTTGCAGCTCCTCGCCGTTCAGGCGGCGCAGAGACGACCGCCATAGTTTGAAGTCCGTTTTGCACCGCTCCATATGCAACACCTTGTAGCGCTGCAGCTAAAAGAAACACACCCTCGCTCCCTGTTTGCCAAAGCATTACAAGTGAACCGGCAAACCCCAGAAATCCAGATAATATCACAGCACGAAATCCATAGTTGTCGATCACGCGCCCGACCAATGGTCGTCCGATAAAAAGTGTACCCGCAAAGCAGGTGAAGTACGCGCCAACATGCGCAAACTGCATGCTCTTACCAAACAGAATTGCAAAAGAAAATGTCGATCCAAGAGCGATACCTACAAATAGCATGAGAATAGCCGGCCGAAGTGCACTCCTCTCATATGGTTGAAACGGCAACCGGGCGTCTTTTTGCTTGACCCTCTTTTGCCAAAAAAAGAATGATAACACCACTACGATACAAGCCAGACCAGCCGCTGCCAACATGAGAACACCAAAACTATTTTTCTCCATAATAGAGAGTGCGATGCTTGGCGCAATCGCCATTGAAAAACTCTGCGATAGGGTAAAATAGCCCATCCATTCACCAAAACGATTCGACGGAATTAAGTCCGTCGCTATGGTGTTGCTTGCGGTCGTTGCAATACCCCATGTAAATCCATATAGAAACCGTATCAAAATTACCGCTGTAATCGAATGAAACACCGCATACGCACTAAATGTCAGCGCCATGAGTATTGACCCGACAAGAAGTACCGGAACTCTGCCAATGCGATCCACCGCAACGCCTGTAACTGGGCGTATAATCAGCGCAGCAACTATTCCAACCGCTGTGCAAACGCCAACTATCGTATCAGAACCACTTAAATTGTGCAGATAGAGAGGCAACGTTGTACTATGGAATTGCGACGAAAAAAACAGCAGGGCATTCAAAAATGCAATGCCAAGAAAACGCCAAAAGACGGTACTCGACGTGGATTTATCCATTAAACTTGTACAAATTCCTTCCGTATTTTGAGTCTGATACTTAGCTTGTTAATATCCGTACCTATCCTTTTTTACTATCGTTGCATGATGTCCGAAATTTAACCCCCGCCGCAAATCTGTTATACGGCGGGGGTTGAGCATTGAATATCAGGTTGGATTGCATGTAAGAAAGCAGTTCAACCACACGAGACGTGCCGCATGGTCTCGAAGAAAAATATAAGCGAAACCGCATGGTAAAACCACAAATTCACCCATGGTCACTTATCCCAAAGAACTATCAAATCCCCCAGATATCAGATATTCAATTGAATATTTCCAGGATCAGCTTCGATGGAAGTTGCTGCTTCCCGTTAAAATTTCAAAACTCTGGAACAGTTTCCCGTTCTACATCCAACATACGGTCTGCATCGGAAGAATTTAACCAGCCGTCTGCAACCTGCTTGTCTGTATATTCTTTAAAAAGGAACAAATAGTGTCCTCTATTGCCATACAACATCTTCAGTTTTTCAGTTTCAAAACGGGCAATGATACCACTTATTCCTTCGCCGGAAGGATTGAACCCTGAATAACTCGCACGAGGAATATCAACATAGGGCGATCTAAAGCCTCCAACCACATTCCCATGCTTATCATATACAAGTTTAGCGTTTTCTCCGCGCTTTATGGGGCCTGCCGACGCTGGGGCAATACCGTTAACTTTCCAAATAAACAGTTTCTCCAGAAATCCATTTATATAATACGCTAGAGGAAAGGGATTCAGAGTTTCCCTTATCTCGTTATTCATTATTTGTGGAATTCGACCAGTCTTCGAAATTTCCGAATCAGTTGAGAGGATTGGACAATCCACATCTGTATGGGGCGAACCTGCCACCTCGTAATATCTGCATTTGTTAATGGACGTATCGCTGTCCTCCGGTATCTCACCCGTTCCCATCCTGGCAAAGAGTGTCAGATCTCCCTCACTGGATACCATAATGAACGGTATCGAGCTGTTAAAACGCGAACGGGGAATACAGCTCAGCCAGCTTTCAACCTTTTCTTGGCGAATCGCCCTTTCCATCGGAACCCCCGCTATATTGAGGTATCCATCGAAAAGATGTTTTCCGTTCTCATCTAGTAAGTATTTATCAAACTTATGCACGAAGGTGTTAAGGTACGTACCGCTTTGACTTTGCCCCGTCAAGCAGATATAATCGACATTTCTGCCGCTAAAGAGTATACCCGAGCGTATGAGCATGCCGGCCTGACCAAGCATATCCCAGATAAGTCCCTCTTCGGTCCCGGGTATCGTACCGTTCTCAAAGGGCGCCGGCTGTAGTACGCTGGTTGAGCCGGTCCAATCCAGAGATTTGTAACGGTCATAATCAAAATTCTTAAGCGCCTGTACATTTACAGGTTTTGATGTTATGCCGACATAGGCGTGCCCATTCTCCATGCACCAAAGATAACTACGATGCCACAGGTCTTCAATATCATATTTTTGCGTGGCATTCATGATGTCAAAGTAAACTCTTCCAGTAAATCTTGCTAAATCCGCAGGCTTCCTGACAAGAATTCGCGTTTTATAGTCCAGATCCGAAGCATACAAAGTAAGCTCACCATTTGATTCTTCGTCATATACATTAGCTTTTCCGCTAATAAAATATTCTTCTTCTGTATAACCATAATCTTCAACGTTCAGAGGGACACGGCTATGAAGCATATCACAAAATGGATATGACTGTTCGCTCACAGCTATTGGGCCTTCGACAACCGGCAACCTATACATTGCTTTACTGATAATTCTGGCAATCTCACTCATATCGTCTTCCCTTATAACTCTCACTTTATAGCAGCTTTCATAACAGCGGAATCCGTGATCTCTACACCCGAAAACTCTCCACTTATCTTTCCATTGCTTACAACAATGCAACGATCACTCATATGTATTAGCTCCGGCATATCCGAACTTACCATGATGATTGACGCACCGCGCAATGTGATGTCGCCCATCAACTTATAGATCTCAGCCTTCGCTCCTACATCTATGCCTTTAGTTGGTTCGTCAACTAATAAGATATCCGGATTGTTAAGCAACCATTTTCCGATAACGACTTTTTGTTGATTTCCACCAGAAAGGTTCCTCACCTTTGTTTCCAGCGACGGAGCCTTTACGCCCAGCCGATCAAAAACGCCCTGCGTCCATTTTCTTTCCACTTTCTTATCAATAAAAAATCTTCTGGGTAGTTTGGGCAAATTAGCTAACGACATGTTCTCTCGTATGCTAAGTATAGAGATTATTCCGTTGGCTTTTCGCTCTTCGGTGACAAACCCGAAACCGTTACTGATCGCATCCTTCGGACTAGCAATATTTACCTTTTTCCCTTTGACATACAACGCCATTTTTACGCCCTTGGTAAACTGGCCAAATAGCGCGCCCAGTATTTCGCTCCTGCCCGCGCCGACAAGGCCCCCAATGCCTAATATCTCCCCCTTTTGCAATGAGAAGGAAATGTTTTCCACGATGTTTTTGCCCTTGATATTCGGGTGTGGGACACTCAGATTCTCAACCCGCATAACTTCTTCTCCAGTCGCGTGGTGCTGCTTTGGATAAAGGGTTTCAACTTTCCGTCCAACCATCTCCTCAATAAGCAACTGTTCCTCAACGTCTCCTATTTCACGGCAGGAGATTACTTTGCCGTCTCGCATGACGACAACTCGATTGCATATCCTGAACAACTCCTCTAGCTTGTGGCTGATGTAAATGCATGAAACTCCAGAGTCTCTCAAATCCTCAAGTATCTCCATGAGAGTATCAACTTCTTGATCGGTCAGCGCTGAGGTCGGCTCATCCAACACAAAAATCTTTGGGTTCTTTGCGCACGCGCGCATAAGTGATAGAAGCTGCATTTGTCCACTATTGAGCGGGCGAACGGTCATCTTGGGATTAATGTCGAGTTTCGCTTTGCTTAATAGCTCTTTGCTTCTACTGAGCAGTTCCTTTGAATTAACGAAAATACCTTTCCCTGGCAGCTTGCCCACAAATAGGTTCTCGGATACCGACGCATCAAGCATCATATTCATTTCTTGATACACCATTTCAATGCCGTAGGCCTGAGCATCCGCGACGGAATTAAATATGACCTCCTTGCCATCAATTAATATATCGCCATCATACTCCCCGTGCTTATAGCTACCAGAGAGTATCTTCATCAGTGTCGTTTTCCCAGCCCCATTCTCTCCACATACTCCCAATATCTCACCTTTCTGAAGCTCGATATTGACATCATGAAGCGCAAGGACACCCGGGAACCGCTTTGACACTTTTCTCATTTCCAAAACTGTTTGGCTCATATTTTTCCCTCATCTCAAATTATTGTTCATGAAACAGCGTTTTTTGAGTGGCGGTATTTATCAATGAACAGCGAGATGATAAGAATCGTTCCAAATATAAAGCTTGTCCAGAAGGATGTGACATGCATCATTATCAGTC
Organism: Christensenellaceae bacterium; assembly: GCA_963665515.1. Lineage (GTDB taxonomy): Bacteria > Bacillota > Clostridia > Christensenellales > CAG-138 > UBA7703. The sequence continues at coordinate 1,664,192 of OY762278.1, read as the reverse complement.
CATTGTTGATTATCGCCATCAGAAGGCAACCTAAAAATGTTCCCGTTACCGTCCCGGTGCCACCGAGCATCGATGTACCCCCGATAATAACAGCCGCCATAATGGTGAGCTCTGAGCCAGATCCGATCGATGGCTGAGCACTGTTAAACCTTGAAGCCATGAACACCCCGCACAGTGCAGCAAATACCGAAACCACGATGTTCATAACAAACCGTGTTCTGTCAACGTTAATACCAGCCAGTTTCGCTGTCTCTTCATTTCCACCTACAGCATGCAGCGAACGACCGAATTTAGTCGTGGATAATAAAATCTGAAACGCAACACCGACGAGTATGGAAACAATAATAGTCCAGTATATAATGCCGAATACCCTTCCCTGACCTAAAACCTTAAATACTTTATCAAAACCAGTTATCGGTAAACCCTGCGTATATATCAAGATTGCTCCATTGACAACATACATCAGGCCAAGCGTAATTATAAAACCTGGCAGCTTTGCCTTCACAACGATCAACGCTTTGATAATCCCGACAATAGCGCCTGCGACCATCGCCACCAATATTGCTACCCAGATCGGCATTCCGTAGTTAACCATGGCCGACGCACAAACGACCCCGCCCAAGCTAGTAACGGCTCCTATCGTCATGTCAATGCCACCGGTAATCATTAGGCATGTGAGAGGAGCGGCAATGAGAAATGAAAAACTTGTTGTCCTCAACATATCGGCCAAATTTCCCACTGCAAAAAAGTCCTTATTGACACTTCCCACTACCACACACAATAGCAGCAGCGGAAGCAATGTTCCAACTTCATTTCTGCTAAATAAACGCGCCAGCACGTTATTTCCCTTTTGATTCGCTGTCTTTTCCATCATCTAATCTCCTAGCATTCCCATTGTTCTTGGGCAGGGGCGGATTGCCGCCCCTGCCTTCTAATTTGTATTCTAATTGTCAGTCGGTAAGCGTGTAGCCTTTTTCAGCTGCTACTCTATCGACATCCGCAGGCATAATCACAACAACGCCCGAATCGTTCTCAAATGGATAAGTCTTCCCGTTCATGACATCGTTGAGCATCATCGTACTCTTATATCCCATTGCATAAAAATCCTGCGCAATCGTGCAGTCGAGCGCGCCAGATTTGACGAAGCTCAGAAGTTCTGCAGAATCATCAATGCCGATACTGATAAAACTATCCTTCATGCCGGACTCGTCAACATAATTCGCGATTCCAACGGCACCGTAGCTATCCGCACAAACAACGGCATTGATCTCGGGGTTTGCCTTAACAAGAGCACTCAGCTTATCGGATGCTGCAACCGGGTCGGAATTGCATTGATCCTGACCGAATACGGTAATGTTGGGATAATCAGCAAGATATTCAGAGAAAACCTTGAACTGTGCGTTCTGCGTCTCTGCAGTGAGCAGTGTCTGAATATAGACTACCGTGACCTCTTTGCCTCCAGCCAGTTCAACTAGAGTCTTAGCCTGCGCTAACCCCATACCAGCGGGAACCGTTCCAATCCAGAAATCCTGAAGTTCAGGACTCATGTAGCAGTTGGTTGAAGCCACATAAATGCCTTTTTCTCTTGCTTTGGCAATTGATTCACCGAATATGTCTGCGCTATAGTAAGTTCCAATAATCACTTGAGCGCCATTGGTAATTGCTGTTTCGGTGAGAGTAACCATCTGTGCTGTATCGTTCGCAACGGTTGGGGCAACATAGTAACCATTCCATCCGAGCTCGGCGCATGCATCCTCAAAGCCCTTCTGAGCAGCTCCCCAGGCGGCGCCACCAGCAGTAATGCCGACAAAGTATGCTTCGACCGGTTTGGCCGGCTCGGTCGCAGGGGCTTCGGTTGCCTCTGCGACGGGTTGTTCGGTTGGTTCTGTCGTTGTCACTTCGGTAGTGCCGGGTTTTGGCACGGCACAAGCTGAGAGCAACAACATTGTGGCAAGAAGCATTGCAATGGTCATCATGATTCTCTTTTTCATTTTTGCGTTTCCCTTTCTCTTATTTATACAAAAAGCACTCTCTACAACGCTCCATCGTTTGTGTTTATACGCAAACTTTTCGGCATTCATGCTTTCTATATCTGAATCAGCTCCTGTGTCCAACACTTGCGGAAGAGTCAATTAGCTAAATTTTCGAGTCTTCTATGACAACAGTGGGGACTCTATGTGATTTGATTGATATGGTATTTCTTAGGATGTAAGCACTTCTTCAAATCGAAAAAATTGACCTATCATTTGTTTTCTTCCAAATGGTTCGATGTGTTGAAATGGTATAATGTATGTTCACAGAATAATTCGATCGTCATTCACAGATTATTGTTTCGTTGACATGTTGCGTCTCGCAACATTAGAACCGTTGTTTCGTGATGCGACAACTTGTAATCTAAAGCTTTTTCACATCCCGCGTTATAAAAAACTTTTGTCCGGTTGCCGATGTCTATTCTAGTAATCCCGCCGTTCTCTTTAATCGTTTGAATAGACATTCTCGCTTTCATCTACTCAAACATAATATTAGGTCGCCGCTCTGATTAGCAGTTAATGACATAATCAAAAGAAAGGTTTCGATTACGGCGAGTCTATATCATTGCCAATCTCGGCAAAAACCCGCCTCGATGATAAAGTGCCAAGAATTGTTCCTGTAAAAAATGTTTCTCTCTCAGATCATTTAAAGAGAACGTTATTTACAACACTTTCAAGATACTCCTGTTTCCCGGATCCAGGCATGTCTGGCTTGCCGAGTTTCTCAGCGTATTGCGCAAGTTCCACTAAGTTTGTTTCATCTGCTCTAATTCTTGCACCGATACCGCTCCCATAGCTTTCATAGCGATTCTTAACAAAGCTGTCAATTCTACCGTCTTCTATAAGTTCCGCTGCCTTGATGAGACCAAGTGCAAATGTATCCATACCAAGAATATAACCTTCAAACATATCTTCATATGTATAACTGGGGCGGCGATTCTTGGCATCAAAGTTAAACCCGCCGGTTAAGCCACCTGCCTTAATGACTTCGTACATGCACATTGTCGATTCATAGACATTATTGGGAAATTCATCGGTGTCCCAACCGAGCAGATAATCGCCTTGGTTGGCATCAATCGAGCCCAACATGCCATTGATTGCCGAGATTCGAAGATCATGCTGAAAAGTGTGACCAGCAAGAGTTGCATGGTTAGATTCGATATTGAGCTTGAAATCTTTATCAAGCCCATACTGACGCAAGAAGCCGATTGCTGTAGCAGCGTCAAAATCATATTGATGCTTCATAGGCTCCTTTGGTTTTGGCTCGATATAGAAATCGCCCATGAATCCAATCGAGCGACCATACGCAACCGCCATGTGCATCAACTTTGCTATATTCTCTTGTTCAAACTTGACATCAGTATTTAATAGCGTCTCATACCCTTCACGTCCACCCCAGAATACATATCCTCTCCCACCTAGCTTTACAGTAATCTCGAGTGCCTTTTTGATCTGCGCCGCTGCAAAACAAAAAACATCTGCAGAATTGCTACTTCCGGCACCATTCACATAGCGGGAATTTGAAAACATGTTTGCTGTTCCCCATAGACACTTTATGGCAGTCCCCCGCATCTTCTCGATAATATAATCGCTTATTTCATCAAGCCATTGGTTGGTCTGTGCAATATTATCGGATTCGGGAACGAGATCGATATCATGAAAACAAAAATAATCTATTCCCAGTTTACCCATGAACTCAAATCCGGCGTCGACTTTGGCTTTTGCATGCTCCATCGTCCCCGGAACAGCTCCGAAGCTCTTATTAGTTGTTCCTGCGCCGAACATATCAACGCCTGTGGCTCCGAGATTGTGCCACCAAGCCATTGCGAATGGTAGCCATTCCTTCATTGTTTTGTTCAGGATGACTTTGTCCGGATTGAAATACTTGAATGCAAGTGTGTTGACACTGTCAGCGCCCTCATATTCGATCTTCGGTATTCCGCAAAAAACATCCTTCATTGTTGCCTCCATATAACCGTGCTCGTGCACGTTTTTTTTATAATACTTTTCCCCAGATTGTTTGTCAATGATTTTCTGTGAATTCAGTCATATTTCACGTATTTGTAGCATTTAAGACGATAAATAGCGATGTATATTGCTTCTCGCGTCGGTTTCAATTCTCGATACCGTTCACGTGCACGTTGACATAAAATCAGTATTCAATTATAATTACTAAAATTGTCTTTGGAGTTGTACGATGTCTACAATCAAACAAATTGCAGAAATTGCCGGAGTTTCACGCGGAACCGTAGACCGCGTTCTTAATAACCGCGGCGGGGTCAAGGGTGAAACAGAAAAACGCATACTCATGATCTCGAACTCGCTTAACTACTCCCCTAGCAGAGCGGGTCGAAATCTGGCTATAAGAAAGAAAAACGTCAAATTTGGCTGTATACTCTTTTCAAGCAGCAATGCCAACCCTTTTTTTGAGAGTGTTGAGGAAGGCATCCGCTCAAAAGCTGCTGAACTCAAAGAGTACGGCGTGTTTGTAGATGTTAAATATTCAGATTTCGACAATTGGCAAAAACAAATCGAACTGCTAGATTTTTTCAAAGAAAATAACTATAACGGCATTGCTATTACCCCCGTGAACGATCACCGCGTCGCAGAAAAATTAATGGAACTTGCAGAAAACGGTATACCGATTGTCACTGACAATTCTGACATTCTGAATTCTGGCCGTATTGCATATGTAGGCAGCAATTATCGTCTTGCTGGGCGCACTGCAGCAGGATTGTTTAATCTTTTCTGTAGACATGGAGCAAACGTCGGGATTGTTACTGGGTCGCCCAAAATACTCTGTCACACCGAGCGCATAGCAGGGTTGACCGAACGAATAAAAGAATCCTTTCCTAATCTGAAGATTAAAGCAACTGCCATCAACCATGACGATGACATTGAAAGTTATATCGAGACGAAAAAAATGCTTGATGTTAATAATGACATCAATGCTCTATTCCTTGTGGCAGCCGGCGTGCAGGGAGCATGCAAGGCAGCTATTGAATCAGGGAGAGAAATGACTATCATTTCCTACGATTGTGTACCGTCAACAAAGAAATTGATCGTTGAGGGTATCATCTCGGCGACTATAGACCAACAACCACATTATCAGGGCCGTATGCCCCTCGAAATTCTCTTCAATTACATCACCACCGGGCAGAAACCAGGGCAGGAGTTTTTTTACACCAATGTAGTAATAAAAATTAAAGAAAATTTGTAATTCTACAAATCTACGAATGATTCCTCGAATACTTTTTATCTCAATAGTTTCAATATAGAACCTTCGAGCTAATATTTGTTTTGGTGAGGTGAATGTTTCGCACTTGCCATTTTCTTAATTATTTACTTTGCAAATCCAGAATTCGTTTGCTTAAATTAGCGATGATGGAAGATCACTCTGGTTCGTTGCAACAGAAAAAATGGGCTCTTATGCTGACATTATCAATGATTACAAATGAAAAGCTCTGATAATCGAGATCGAGTGCCTTCAATCTTGCAGTTTCTTTATTTAAATAATTATGGTTTTAATATGCCGCCATCGTTTTCATGGGCTGTATGATCATTCGTAACATGCAGGTACAATTTAACCGAAGCACTTTTACTGTCTGTAAATAAGCCGAAGATGTGCTCAGGAAGTAATTCTCAATCAAATCCAATTCAAATTATTGCGTGTTTAACTCACGTGACCTACTCGCAAAAATGAGTCCCACAAAAAGAGCCAAGATGATAACATAGGATTAGAATTATACGAATAATAAGATCCAAGTGAAGACCCAGCTCAATAGTACGTTTAAGAAATCATGACGACCCCTACTCCAAGTATTGCCTGTCTGAATTTCGATATATTATGTAGTTAGCCGCAAGTTCGATCTTTTCGGGATAATTGTTTTTACAAAAAACATTGTCTGATTCGAACTTGTGGCCTGTTTGTTTATATTCAATTAAGATCAGCTTCATGAAATTTAAGCAAAAAACCTTGGATTTGTCTGAAATTGGCAGTAACGTTGTATTGAAGTGACAACAATTTGATTTTGAAGAAGAGTAAACTTACACTATTACTTGAAACGATTATGGACTTTCAAACGGGCACGATGAAAGTAAAGAATGGAGTAAAGTATGAGCAGGAGTATTTTTGAAGTCATCGAATATGAAAAAAAAATGCCAGCCAAAATTTTTATTACTTCTATAGACCAATCCTATTATCACTGGCACTTTGATTATGAATTTCTCCTTGTACTAAAAGGATCTATTCAAGTATCTGGCAGCGAGGAAATGAAGATTCTCAAAGCTGGAGACATGATTTTATTCAACTCAAAAGTTATTCATTCTTTATGGAAAACTGACGACGAGAATATTATTTTATTTGTACAGCTAAAAAAGAGCATGTTTGATAATTGGAAAGATAAAAACAGAAACTATTATTTTTATCTTGATAGTGCGTCCTCCAAAATTAAAACAAAAATCCCCTACACTTGCTTCGCTGAAACAGCTGCTAGAATCGGTATCGCTGCATGCAGTGAGGATATGCATCATTTTTATAGACTTCAAGCACTGATCTATACATTCGTCGCTGATTTATTTGAATTTGCCGAATATAATATTACTCAACTTTCTAGTGCAAGCAGTTTTCAAGCTGTACCGGAAACTTTTATAAAAATTATCGATTTTATTGAACAGAATTATCAAAATGACTGCATTGAAGAAAGCATATGCAAATGCGTTGATATGAGCGACAAAACACTTTACCGCTTTCTAAAGAGACACGCTGGCCTTACAGTCAAGGATCTCTTGATGGCGACACGAATAGAGGAAGCGAAGAAACTCTTGAAGTTTAGTGAAAAATCGATTTCTTTTATCGGCGCTGAATGTGGTTTCACAAACGAAAACACTTTCCATCGCTGCTTTAAAAAAGAAATGGGTGTCACGCCCAATGAATATCGTATGCATGGAAGTGATATGTCACGTAATCCGAAGATTGGAGGGTATATGGACTTTAACGCCCGTGAAGCAATGGATCTGCTTCGTAAATACCTCTATTATCATTAATGTTTCCACTATTATTGCGTAAAATAATGAGGAGAGATGAATTATGAAGTGTTCCAGGGATTATCGTCTTGCCTATACTGATAAGGCAAAAGCGATTATTAGCTCTATGACATTGGAAGAAAAAGTCAATCTTATGGGTGGAGAATGGTCTATTGAGCGATTAATGCAAGACCTCAATGGAAACCCAGAACACCACTATAATTACGCCCCTTACCCTGCTGGCGGAAATATCGAGAAGGGTGTGCCGCCCATGCTCTTCGTCGATGGACCCCGGGGTGTCGTCTGCGGAACGGGAAAAAGTACTTGTTTCCCAGTTTCGATGTTAAGAGGAGCGACTTTTGATATTGACCTCGAAGAAAGAATTGGCCGCGCAATTGGGGAGGAAACCAGAGCCTTTAAAGGCAACACCTACGCTGGAGTTTGTATAAATTTGCCGTACAATCCGGGTTGGGGAAGAAGTCAAGAAACCTATGGTGAAGATTCGTTTCATCTAGGACAAATGGGGTCAGCATTGGTGCGTGGCGTTCAGGACAAGAATGTGGTCGCCTGTATAAAACATTTTGCGTTCAATCAAATGGAAATATCCCGGTTCAAAGTTAGCGTTGATTGCGACAAGAGGACGGAAAGAGAAGTGCTTCTGCCTCATTTTAAGGATTGTATAGATGCCGGCGCGGGAAGCGTCATGAGTTCATACAATCTGTATAAGGGAACTCATTGTGGTCATCATAATTATCTGCTTAATCAAGTATTAAAAGAAGAGTGGAATTTCGACGGCTTTGTTATGAGCGACTTCATATGGGGTGTAAAGAACACAGTTGAAGCTGCAAATGGCGGTCAAAATATTGAAATGTGTTGCACAAAGTATTTTGGAGATAAGCTTGTAGAGGCTGTTAAAGCCGGAGATGTATCTGAAGACGTGATTGATGATGCAGCTTTAAGGATTATCCGTACATTATTGGCCTTTACAGAAGCTGACTCCAGAAATTCTGATGACAGCTGCATCGGGAACAAAGAACATATTTCTCTGGCATTGGAAGCTGCGAGAAAAGGTATTACATTGCTACAGAACAAGGGACACTTGCTGCCCTTGAATAAAGAGAAAACGATTAGAATCGCGGTACTAGGGCAATTAGCAGACAAAGAAGTCATTGGTGATCATGGCTCGAGTCAAGTGCATCCAAAATACGTAATTTCCCCTCTGCAGGGATTAGCAAACATCTCTCCCTCAACAGAAGTTGTATTCTATGGCGGTCAGAATATCGAGCATGCCAAAGAGCTTGCCAAAGATGCCGATGCTGTAGTTTTTGTTGTGGGCTACAATCATGATGACGAAGGTGAATTCGTATCTGCCGATCAGAATACTGCATACACAGGTGCTGTTGGTGGTGATCGAGTAAAGTCTCTAGGGTTAAAAAAAGACGAAATTGAACTGATTAAAACGGTCGGTCCCGTAAATAACAATTCTATTGCAGTCCTTGTTGGCGGAAATATGATTATGATGACCGATTGGAAAGACTGTGTCAGTGCGATTATTATGTCATATTATGCAGGGATGGAAGGTGGTACGGCAATTGCAGAAATTCTTTTTGGGGATGTCAACCCTAGCGGAAAACTTCCCTATGTAATTCCATACAATGAAACCGACTTGCCTCAAGTTGATTGGGATACCGATTATCAGTGGTACGACTATTACCATGGTTATGCCAAATTGGAGAAGGAAGGAATCGAGCCACTCTTGCCATATGGTTTTGGACTTTCTTATACAACATTTTCAGTTTCCGATGCCATATTCTCAACAGACAATGTCCAAATATCGGCTTCTTGTATGGTAAAAAACACGGGTAGTGTTCATGGTGCGGAAGTTATCCAGATGTATATAGGTTTTAAAAATTCTAGTATCGATCGACCTATTAAGCAACTTAGAGGTTTTTTGCGTGTTGAATTAGAACCAGGTGATAGTAGAAACATTTCCATTTCGTGCCCGGTAGAAAAAATAAAATGGTATAACCCACTAACAAATAATTGGGAGTTAGAGCATATGGATTATGAGGTTTACATCGGGACGAGTTGTGCTAACCAAGATTTATTGACTGGTAGAATCTCTTTGTGAAATTCGTACAACGCAGATTTTTTCGTTAATCAGAGTAATACTATACGGAGGAAGTTGGATGAACAATCAGTGTCTATTGCAGACAAAAGGTATTTACAAGTTCTTTGGTCCTACCAGAGCTTTAATTAATGTGGATTTGACCGTTAACCGCGGTGAAATCAGAGGATTGATCGGTGAAAACGGAAGCGGCAAGTCAACTTTATCGTCGATTATTGCAGGTGCTCTATGTGCTGACAAAGGAGAAATGTTTGTTAACAACAAACCGTATTTACCTAAAAATATGGTGGATGCACAAAAACATGGAATCAGTATGGTTGTACAAGAAATGGGAACTATTCCAGGCATAACTGTAGCATCAAATATTTTCCTTGGGAATTTAGGCACTTTTACCAAGTGTGGAATTCTAAATATCCGAAAAATGAATGAGGCGGCCACGAAGATTCTTGCGGAAATTGGTGTCCCCGAAATTGAGCCAGATATGAAAATTGACCGGCTTGATTTTGAAAATAGAAAGATCGTAGAAATTGCACGTGCAATGTACTCCAGCCCGGAAGTTTTAATTATTGATGAAACAACTACCGCGCTGGCACAAAAGGGAAGAACACTTCTTTATGCGCTAATTAATAAGATGCACCAGGCCAATAAGGCAGTCCTTTTTATCTCTCATGATTTAGAAGAATTAATGTCCGTATGTAACGCAATAACGGTATTAAGGGACGGCAGCATCATTGACACCTTAACAAAAGAGCAAATGACCATAGATAAACTCAGGAAACTCATGGTCGGTCGTGATTTGCAAGGCAGTTATTATCGTGACGATTTTAACGGAAGTTACTCAGATGAAGTTGTAGTTGATGTTCAACATATTACTACTGGTACTAATGTAATCAATTTCTCAATGCAACTCCATAAAGGTGAGATTTTAGGGTTGGGCGGCTTGTCGGACTGTGGCATGCACGAAATCGGTCGAACAATATTTGGAATCGAAAAACCGATTACCGGCAGCGTAAAGCTTACAAAAAAAGACATGACTATAAGTAGCCCATCAATAGCAATCAAAAATCGAATTGGCTATGTATCTAAAGACCGCGACAAAGAGGCACTGATCCTCAACTCAAGTATTAAGGAGAATATCGTTCTCCCAAGTTTGAATATTCTGGAAAATGCTGGATTCATTTCCAGAAAGAGCGAAAATACAATGACTAATAAGCAAATTGAATTCATGCAAATCAAATGCCACTCGAGTAACCAAACATGCACAGAACTTTCAGGGGGAAACAAACAAAAAGTTGTTTTTTCGAAGTGGCTTTCTAATGAAAGTGATATCTTCATACTTGATTGCCCGACACGCGGTATTGATGTTGGCGTTAAGGCAAATATGTACGCATTGATGTATGAACTAAAAAGACAAGGAAAATCTATCATAATGATATCGGAAGAGTTGCCGGAGTTGATTGGAATGAGCGATCGAATACTAATCCTCAAGGACGGCAAACTACAAAAGGAATTCATTCGAAGCGAAAATCTTACTGAGCATGACATTATTAATCATATGATATAGGAGGTGAGAAAATGGAAGTGCTTGCTAATAACCAAGATGAGATTTCCTATTTAGAATTGTTGAAAAAGCACAAGAAAAGGAACATGTTCAACTCAATTGTTCCATTTATGGGCTTGTTGTTTATTATTTGCTTCTTCGCTTTTGTAACGAAGGGAAGTACTGTTTCATTATCAAATCTGTCGAACTTGGTGAATCAAAGTTTTACCTTGATAATTGTTGCAGTAGCAGCTGTGTTTGTTTACTCGCATGGCGGGATAGACATGTCTGTTGGAGCAGTTCAAGGTTTTGTTTCAGTTGTTATCGCAATGGTTGCCTTGAAAGGTGTTCTTCCGGGATGGGCAATACTTCCGGTAGGTATTTTAGTAGGCATGTTTTGCGGATTTTGTACTGGTAGCATCCATGTGCTTATCGGTGTGCCTGCATTTGTTGTTTCTTTATGCGTGAACTATATATGTACTGGTATTGTTGCTACAGCTTGCGCAAATTCCGATATATACCTCCCTTATGCTCAATACGCATCTTGGAATAATCTGTTGCTTAAAGGAGGTGTGCTGCTTGCAATTATCGTAATAGGGTTCTTAGTATTTGAATATACCAAAGTCGGCAAATACTTAAAGGCTATTGGCGGAAATATGAATACCGCCAAACAAAGTGGTGTAATTGTAAAAAAGTATGTCGTTTTAGCTTACACCATTTTGGGAGGTACTGTGGGGTTAATTGCCTTTTTTGCACTCGCTCGTACTGGCGCAATTACTGCACAAACAGGCTCTGGATTGATGTTGGATGTGCTTACTGCAATTGTACTTGGTGGCTTTCCGTTAGCAGGTGGTGCAAAATCAAGAATTCGATCCGCAATTATTGGTGCTCTTACTGTAACAGTACTTTCGAACGGTCTCACAATTTGGGGCGTAGATCCCAACTACATCAATGGCATTCAAGGCATATTGTTTCTAGTTATCGTATCGGTTAGCTATGAACGCAAGAAAAATGAGATCTTTAATTAATTAAAGATAAAAAAGAAAAATGGAGGATTTGAAAATGAAGAAACCTGCAATTCTCGCACTTTTCCTGGCTTTTGTTTTGTTGTTTGGTACTCTGGGCTGTGTTGCGCCAGCAGAAACCAACGCGAACGCAACTCAACCTGAGGCAACAACGGCAGGGGATTCTGTGAACGAAGTAACTTCAACTGAAAACAAGGATAACTATCCTGCAGCTTCCGAATTAGACCCCTACAAAGTCGGAGTTATGTGGTATAGCTACAGTGATCAACTTGGTAGCTCGATTAAGAAAAATCTGGAATATTTGGGGAAAGATTTCAATGTGGAATTTACATTTGTTGAAGCATATCTTCCCGAAGATTCAGTTGCAGCAACCGAGAATCTAATTCAAAACGGTGTAGATGGCATTATGTCTTTGGTAATCTACCCAGATATGATCCAGCAGTGTGAAACTGCGGGAGTATATTTGAGCCAGTTCTGTAATGAAACTACTGATGCGGATATGCTAACGATGATCGCCGATTCTAAATATTTCGTCGGCATGGTGAATGAGAACGATGAAGCCTGTGGCGAAGCGATGGTAGATGACCTTTATGCTAGAGGATGTCGCAATATTGTCTGGCTTTCAATTCCTGCCGGCGCAGCAAGTAACCACGATAGTCGTGTAAGAGGAATAGAAACAGCTGTTGCTAAATATCCCGACTTGAAAGTGCTCGCAAACTATCGAGGTGACAAAATGGGTGAAGCACTTCAGAGCTTTGCTGTTACCTATCCAGATATGGACGGAATCATTGCTACCGGTGGATCAAATGGTGGAACAGAAGAATTTTATCAGATCATGACTTCTGAAGGATTGACTGATAGAGGTGTTGTATTTGCTACGATTGACATTGGCCAAGGCACTGGTGAACGACTTGCTTCCGGTGACCTGGGTTGGATCGGCGGAGGCCAGTTTCCAACGTCAGGTATTGCGTTTTCACTTCTATACAACGCAATTACCGGCAACAAAATTCTAGATAATCCAGAGAAGGCATTATATAGAAATTTTATGACTCTGCAGTCTGAAGAAGACTATAACAACTATGTAAAATTTGTTGAAGGAGATATCCCGCCATACACGAGTGGCGAAATTAAAGCTTTGATTAAAGCATTCAATCCGGACGCAAGTATTGAACTTTACAATTTGTACAATTCAACATATTCAATTGAGGATGTAGTTGCTCGACATGCAAACATTATTGGGTAATTAAGTTTTTCAGAAAGTATAAGGAGATTCAAAATGTCAAAAGCTAAAGACTATGGCTTGCGTGCTTTAAAATCACTTCTTTTACCTGTTGTTGTATATCTTGCTTTTCTACTCATCGGAAATGGCAGATTTGGTTCTGCGGCAAGTATGATAGTGATAGCAAGACAATCGGTTATGCCGATCCTGATTTCCTTCGCTCTAGCCTGTAATATGAGTGTTGGAATGTGGGACTTCTCAGCAGGTGCGGTTGTGGTTATTGCCGCCATAGTTGGTGGCAATCTCACTAAAATTACTGGCTTGGGTTTGCCAGGCTTAATTACCGCATGCATTTTAACTGCAGTAGCCCTCTCCGCTTTTACGGGTTTCCTTTACAACCTCATGAAAGTTCCATCCATGGTGCTTACCATTGGTTTGGTTCTGGTGTATGAAACCGTAACATTTCTCATATTTGAAGGAAACGGTGCTTTAATATCTGGAGATATAACAAAACTTGCATCGTCGCCTTATTGTTTCTTGGTGCTAGCAGTGATGTTTGGGATCTTCTACCTCGTCTTCAACTTTACTCCCTTTGGGCATAACGTACGAGCCTTGGGGAATGGTCAATTAATAGCGAAAAATGCGGGATTAAGTCCTGCAAAAACCAAGTTCACCTCTTTTGTCTTTGGTGGCATTTTCCTCGGAATGGCAGCAGTCATGCTAATATCTATGAAGGGAATGGTTAAGGCAACTGGTAGCATGGCTACGATATCTACCGTATTCGATGCAATGATGGGAATATTTATCGGACTGTTCTTAACAAAATACTGCAATTTAGCCTTTGGCGTTTTCATTGGCGCTTTCACGATGAAGATGTTAAACGCTGGGCTTATTGCAGTAGGGCTCTCTACCACATTCAGAGATGTTACGTCCGGACTATTCCTTCTCCTGATTCTAGCAATTTCTTCTAATCAGGGAAAAATCTCCGAATTTCGAGGGAAGAAAAAACGTGCTGCTGAAGCTAATAAAGCGTTTGAATCCAATTTAGTGTCTTAACCCATAATCACACAAATAGTATATAAAATGGGGAGGGAGGAGCAAATTGCTCCTCCCTTTTCCCAATATTTCTACTATAGAAAGTAGCGAAGCTTGTTTGCATACTCATATTTCTGATATTCCCCAAATGATCAAGAGAACAAGTCTATAGTATTTATTTCAGTAATTCGCTTACCTAGCAATGAATTGTCGATATCAAAACAGCATTAATTGGAAACAAAGTTCGAATTGTTAACCTTCATGAATTCTCGCGTGTTTGGTTGCTGATTTTTGTTTGCTTCTTATCGAACGAGCAACATTCAAAACTCTCAATTTCCAATCGCACTTCAAAATATTGACCTGATTCCATAATAGGTTAAAAGTCTATTGACTTGGGACTGACTCCACGTTGTATACTTCATTTGTCGATTAAAGCAAACCAGAAATTGAAAGGGTAATTCTATGGAATATATTCAACTTGGCAACTCGAACTTGACCGTTTCGCGCCTTTGCATCGGTTGCATGAGCTTCGGCGATCCGGCCAGCAAGATGCACGCCTGGACGCTGAACCCAGATGAAAGTGAAATCGTCATCAAGCACGCGCTGGATTTGGGTATCAACTTCTTTGACACTGCAAACAAATATTCAGCCGGCACTAGCGAAGAGTATCTCGGCCGCGCAATCCATAAAAATGTTGCGCGCGAAAAAGTGGTATTGGCCTCAAAGGTATATTTTAACGAAGGACACCTGTCGAGAGCGGCTATCCACCGGGAAATCGACGGTACACTTCGTCGCCTTGGTACCGAATATCTAGACCTTTATATCATCCACCGATTTGACTACGATACCCCAGCTGAGGAAACAATGGAGGCGCTACATGATTTGGTCAAAGCGGGCAAAGTTCGGGCTCTTGGCGCATCAGCCATGTACGGTTATCAGTTTGCGGGTTTGCAGCTTGCTGCCAGAGATAATGGGTGGACGCCATTTGTATCCATGCAGAACCACTATAATCTGCTTTACCGGGAGGATGAGCGCGAACTGATTCCTATCTGTAAACAGCAAAATGTTGCGTGCACACCCTATAGCCCGTTAGCCGCCGGCAGGCTGTCCCGCTTGGAGTGGAAAACCGATACCATGCGCAGCCAAACCGATTCGACAGCGGTTTCCAAATACGACAGCACACAGCAAACCGACTATCAAATTGTGCTTCGCGTTCACGAACTGGCGCAGAAACATACCGCTACCATGACGCAGATTGCCTTGGCGTGGCAGTTTTCGAAAGGTGTGGCCTCCCCTATCATCGGAGCAACTAAGGTTTCCTATCTCGAGGACGCCGCTGGTGCGCTGAATATCCAATTGACTGACGAAGAGATTAATTATCTGGATGAATTGTATGTTCCGCACAAGATAGTCGGCGCAATTTAAGCAAGTTGTAAGAATAAAAAACAAACATCTCTTACGCTAAACAGCGGCTGCAAGATCCTGTAGTTCGGCTTCTTGATCTTTTTTACCAGTAGATTATTATAGGTTCTTCGTTTAGTATATTAGTCTTTTTATAGTATCATTGTCATAAGATATTTTCACTTACTTAACAATGTCAAAGTTCTAATTATCAAGCTTCTCAACCTTTATTCGGCGACAACAAATTGTAGATTTCTTATCCCAAACATTCTTCCATAAGCATACTGCGAGAGGATCATATATACGAGTTCAAAGTTGACAGAAATCAAGCAAGCGGAATGGCATTGTGCTGAGGGTAAATTATCCTAAACGAATAGAATCCCCCGTCGCAACCCTGTTTCGCAACGGGGGATGAGGATATTCATCGATTGGATTGCATATAGGTAAGCTCAGCTCTTCCATATGAAGCATAGCGCATAGGCTCAAAGCAAAGCACATGGGGGAAATCACTTTCACGCCCAACAATTTCCTCCGA
Organism: Christensenellaceae bacterium; assembly: GCA_963665515.1. Taxonomy (GTDB): domain Bacteria; phylum Bacillota; class Clostridia; order Christensenellales; family CAG-138; genus UBA7703. The sequence continues at coordinate 1,648,254 of OY762278.1, read as the reverse complement.
GACCACTTTATCCACAAGATCTATTAGGTCTCCGAGATAACCCATATTCACAGGATTGTAACCTGTTATCAGTTTCGACTGGAATTGTTGTAATTGGTGACCACCCCAAAATCGCATTCTACCGCCGCGCTCAATGAGCCATTTTTGAAGGTTAAGGAGACTCTCACAATAGTCGCTCAAGGATAAGGACACGCCCTTGGTAAACATTGATGGGCCATATCCACTTCCTATTGCATCACCGGTGAACAGCAGGTTGGCATTTTTTGCATAAACAACAACACTTCCAGGTGTATGGCCAGGCACATGCAATACTTCAAGAATTTCGCCGCCTATATCGAAAACTGTGCCTGTATCCATACCAAGAGTTTTAGCGAATTTCTCCAAGGTCTCCACATCAGAAGCCATCTCAGAAGTGCTGAAAAGTGCAAACTCCTTATGGCAAATGTAAACAGTTTCGAACTCGTTCATGTGGTGGCAATGATCATAATGACTATGTGTTAGAAGCAGAATGATTGGGTTATCGTTACCTGCAAGCTCCCGTACTAAGGGGAGTATTTGTTCTCCAATCGCTATGCCTGTATCAATCACTACGGTCTTCGTTTCTCCAACGATCACATAGAAAGATGCTTCAACCTCGTCAAGTATATAAAAAATGTTCGGCTGGATTCGTCTGATCCTGTGTTTTTTATATGCAGAATTTATCCGCTGCCCTTCAACTTGCTCAACAGAGTTCATTTTCGTCCCCCTAATTTTGCTTTACTCTAGCTACTTTGGACTCTGCGCTTTGACTGCTACGAATTACGTGGACCTTTTTTTCAGTCGTAACAAAGCGACGATACGCATCTGTGCCAACGGCGATTATTAGGATTGCACCCTTGCAAAGATCCTGAATATAGTCCCTGAGACCCATAACGCCCATACCGTTTGAAAGTACACCCATTACAAGAATACCACCCAAGAGGCCAAAGATGCGTCCTTCTCCACCGGCAGAGGAGATGCCACCAATAACACATGCAATGATTACATCCAGGAAGAGCGTGGCCCCAGCATTGGCAACACCACTGTTTAGCCGAGACATCAGGACAACTCCCGCGAGGCTTGCGTAAAGACTGCAGATCAGGAACGCCATAATTGTGATAAATTTCACATTGATACCGCTAAGGCGCGCCGCCTCAATATTCGAACCTACTGCGAAGCATTTTCTTCCAAATGTGGTTTTGTTTAGAATAAATGCGCCAATCAGCAACGCTCCTAACATTATTATAACGGAAACTGGGATAGGCCCTAAATATTTTTGCCCAATGATTTTTGCTGATTCCGGCAATCCGTAGACCGTTTTACCATCGTTTACCCAGAACGCTAAGCCAGCGCCAATATTCATGGTACCCAAGGTCGCTATCATCGAAGGCATACGTGTCAAACTCACGGTAAGTCCATTGATTAAGCCAATAATCAGTGTGTTAATAAGCATTGAAAGCAGAATCGCAGGAATGATAGGAAGATTACTCTTTGTGACTAATAGTGAGCAGATCATTCCACTCATAGCTATTTGGGAACCAGTGGAGAGGTCTATTTGTCCGGATATCAGAACAATAGCAACTCCGATTGCAAGAATACCGCTGACAGAGATCTGTTTTAAAACGGTTATAAAGTTGTTCCATGTCCGAAATTGCGGCACTAGAATTGAAAAAGCTGTTACAAGGACGGCCAAAATAACCCATGACGCATTCTTCTTTGTAAAATTCAATACCTTTTTCATTATAATTGTCCTCACATTTCTCCGGATGCGAGCCTAAGCACTATTTCCGGATTAAATTCGGTTTTATTTAATGTACCCATCTGCTTGCCTTCATAAACGACTACAACACGATCTACCAATCCTAATAACTCATCCATATCGGAGGAAATCATGATAATAGCTTTACCTTCTTTACAAAGCTGATTCATAAGAAGGTAGAATTCATATTTCGCTCCGACATCAATTCCTCGTGTAGGCTCGTCGAAAATGAGCACATCCGCATCCGCAGCAAGCCATTTTGCTAGAACGACTTTTTGCTGGTTGCCACCACTTAGTGTGGCAGCCAACTGATTTATTGACCAGCAAGCAATACGCAACGAAGAAATGTGTTTGCGAGAGGTTCCTGTCTCTTTTTTCTTATTCAGAATTCCTAATGTTGTAATTTTTTTCAAGCTCGCAAGCACAATGTTTTGGGAAATTGGGAGTCTTAAAAGTACTCCTTGCGTCTTGCGATCTTCGGGAAGCAAAACGATACCGTTTTTTATGGAATTTTGCGGGGTTGTAATGTCGTACTTTTTACCTTTAAGAATAACTTCTCCAGAGTCCATTGGGTCGGCGCCGTAAAGCACGCGCATGATTTCCGTCCTGCCTGCGCCTACTAACCCGGCAAAGCCTAATATCTCACCCTTGTGAAGCTCAAAGCAAACATCCTTGACACCATTCCCGCATAAATTGCTAACTTTCAGAACTGTCTCGCCAATTACGCTGTCACGTGGGGGGTAGCTGTTGCTCAATTCGCGCCCTACCATACTGCGTATCAGCGTCGCCTTATCAATGTCGCTCACGCTACTGGTCATTATCTTTTTGCCGTCTCGCAAAACCGTGACTCGATCACAGATCTGAAATATTTCATCCAGTCGATGAGTTATAAATATTATCGTAACACCTTCGTCTTTTAGTTTCCGGATGATATTGAAGAGGATATCTACCTCTTTTGAAGTCAAGGGAGCTGTAGGTTCATCCAGAATCATCAGTTTTGTGGTGCGCGACAATGATTTTGCGATCTCCACTAACTGCTTATGGGCGGTTGAAAGATCCATAACCACATCTCTCGCGTCTAGTGGCGCATCAATCATACGAAGGATTTTGTTCGTGTCGTTTGTTAGTTTCGTGTAGTCGACAAGACCTTTTTTACTAGGAATATTGCCAACAAAAACATTTTCCATTATGGTCAAGCTGTCCATCAGATTAAATTCTTGGTAGACAACCGATATTCCAAGCTCTTTCGCCATTGTAGGATTAAGTTGCTTGTAACTACTTCCCTCAAAAGTTATAACTCCTTCGTCAGGTAGAATCGCACCAGCGAGGATTTTTATCAGGGTAGACTTGCCCGCGCCGTTTTCCCCTATAATGGCGTGAATCTCATTTTTCTTGATTTCAAGATCAACCGCATCCAACGCCAATACACCTGGATACTGTTTGGATATCCCTTTTAATGATAAAACAATATTGTCGTTGCTCACTATAAATTCTCCTTTTCAGGAATGGGAGGGAACAAGCCCCCCCATTCCATTACTGTTTCTCGTTTCGGTTATTTTGAACCGAGGAAGTCAGCAGCACGATCTTTGTAAACAAGCGTCATGGGGTAAACTTCTTGGAGATTGTTTAGGTCTGTTCCCTCAGGATACTGATTGCCATTTTCCACATAGGTAATGAGCTTGTCTAGCATAACCATGTACTGATGTTGAAGGTCAAGATCTAAAGACGCTTTGAAGCATTTGTCTTGAAGAATGATGTTTAGTTCATCATCGCTGGCATCCCAGCCAAACACACCGCAGCTATCCTGAGGACGTTCATCCCAGCCTGCAGCCTTGCAAGCCTCGTAGCATGCAGTCGAAAATACGCCGGCGATAGTAACCATAACATTCATATCAGGATAGGCGGACAACATATTCTCCGCTGCTGACATAAACGAATCGCTCGAGCTAGCATCTCCAACGATGACCACTTCGCCATTCGTCATGTTTTTCTCCATTGCTTCTTTAATGGCCCAAGCGCGACTCCCAAAAGGTTGAGATGCTTCGTATCCCAGAATACCAACGATGGCTTTGTCCTTTAGTGTTTCATTACACCATTTTGCAACTGCTTCGCCGACAAAGAGACCCGTGGCATAGTCATCACAACGAATTCCATAGGTCATCCCATCAACGCCTTGAAAATCGTTATCAACAGTTCCTACCGCAATTCCAGCCGCTTTCAACTCGGGCAGAACAGCTAAAACAGCATCTTTGTAGTGGCCGTGCAACAGTACAATGTCACACTGCGCAGAAATGAAGTTCTCAACAGCAGCCGGAACATCTTCGGCGGATGCAAGATCTACTTCGTAGAACGTATAACCCAGCGGGTCGTATGTATCGTGCAGAAGTTTGCCAAACTGCAACCAATTCTGGTTGGTGTTCCAGCCTGAGAACGCAACGCCGATTTTGAGGGGCTTGGCTTCCACAGCTGCAGTTGCTGCTGGCTGTTCGCTAGCTTCTGTTGCCTGCTCGGTGGTTGTTGCAGGCTTTTCACTTGTTGCCGTCGGCTGCACGCTGGCGGTACAGCCAAATAGGGAAAGGGTTAGCATCGCTACAAGGATAATCGACAGTAGTTTCTTCATTTTTCTTCCTCCAGTATTTATTTTATGTTTGCATCCGCAAACTGGTCAGCGTTATCGATATATCGCACCATATCAAGAATGTCGTTCCATGCGCGACCCTCTGTGGCGTGTATGGATAGAAGCGCTGCCCCGAAAGCTGCTTCCTCTGCGTTATTTGGTATCCTCACAACAGCTCCGAATACATCCTCGAGAATTAACCTTAAAATCGAACTGTTCCGGACAGCATTACCGCTTATTGCATAGAAATCAGGCGGAAATTCGGTCTTCATCTTCATGTAGAATCCATGTAATTCTTCACAAACGCCTAGTAAAAACGAGTAACATAGGTTGCCAGGTGTAAAATTGCTAATACTGATATTTTCGATGGCACCTCTTATTCTAGAGTTACTACGAGTACCTCTAAATCTGGTATCAACTTTTAGTGGATTTTGACACTGCTGTGCTGCCTCAGCTGCCGCAATATCCATTTTCTGCATAATTCCGCTGGGAGTGGTACCTGTAAGTAGTTGTGTAGTTGCTGCAAACAAATCCAATAACAGATTGTAAGCGGAACCGCCGCACAGGCTTGACCCGACAAGTAGAAATTTATTATTTATGTAGGGTCTGCATTCCAGTCCATCTAATGAACACTGGACATCTGACAAGCATGAGATTTGACTTCCCGTTCCTATGTTAATCAATGTATCCGTTCCCGAACCAACCGAGCCCAAATAGCTAGCCTGGTTGTCTCCTATCGCTAACGTAACCGCGATACCCGATTCGGTGCTACCGATGATACACTCCTCTGTTGTTATCTCAGGCAGAAGACTTATATCAATACCTAAAGCAGATATCTTTTCAATATCAAAAGACATTTTGGAAAGTGAGAACATTCCCATGCTGGCTGCGTTGGAAGCGTGAACCAATGGCGCCTTTCTCTGAGAGAGCCGCATGGCTACATAATCGGTAATGGTACAAATTGTCTTAGCATTCTTCGGAACTAACCCGTTTACCGTATCATAAAACAAGGTGGTAAGCCCAAAACCAGTTGCTACATGGCAGTTTGTAATCTCGTAAATTCGTTGGCAGTAGGTCAGGTTTCCTTTGAATGAGGCATTGCCCCTTTCGTCTTGCCATGAAATAAGCTCACTGCATGCTTTACCTTCCTTATCAAGATAAACTATGCCATGCATCTGACCCGTTATCCCTATGCCTCTGACTGAGCTCTCGTCACCAGCTGCTAAATCGTGTAAGAGGTTCATACAAATATTGTAAATATTATTCGGTGACTGCAACTTCTGCCATGGCGCATCAGAAAGCATAAGCGCCGTATTTTGCCTTGTCATTCTTTTTATTTCATTGCCGTAATCATCTGAAAGCAGACCGCTTATTGTAGTAGTTCCAATATCAATTCCAATATAATGCATTTTCGTCCTCATTTGACATGCTCAATTCACATTGTTTTCAAATAGATAGTAGCATTCGTTCAATGTATTTGTCAATAGCATTATTTCATTTGATGAAGTATTGTTATACAAGAAAAATGCCGCCCGTTAATAGTTAACAGGCGGTATCACAATTCAAGATGATTAGTTAAGCATTGACAGCAAACGAGAGGGATTTTGAAAGCTTTTATCTATGGCTAATGCGGCGGCACCAATAAATGCTGGATCCTCCTGAAAAGAACAGAGGTATATCTTAGTATTCAGATAAATCTTTGGCAATACCAGTTTCCTCACAGTTTCGCAAACCCAAGTAAGATAGGGTTCGCCTCCCATTGCCATATCATCACCGATAATAATTGTATTTGGATTGTAAGTGTAAATCATGTTAGCCAAACCGATACCGAGAAATTCAGCACTTTTCTTGAAAGCATTTACAGCCACGGGATCGTTCGCGAAGTATGCTTCGATAACCTGTTCATAACTACACCCAACCGGAAGGGTGCTTTCCGTACCTCCAGCGATTGTTTCACTAATACTTCTGCAAACAGCGGATGAAGACGCATACATTTCTAGACATCCAATATTTCCGCAAGAGCAAACGAGCCCATTGTAATTAATTGTCATATGACCAATTTCGCCAGCTATCCCCATTGCGCCATGAAACACCTGACCGTCAATGATTATTCCTGCTCCGATTCCAGGTCCTGCCGCAACATAAAGATAGGTCCCCATTTCAAGTTTCTTTTTTCCATACCACCATTCTGCCATAGCACCAGCATTTGCGTCGTGCTCTATGTAGAACGGGATATCTATTCTAGAAGAAAACTGCTCAGAAAAATTGATGTTTTCCCATTTGTGCGCCCCAGAAATAAGCAGTATTTGCGAACTGTTCTGTAAATATGGGCCTGGCACAGCTATACCCACAGCAACAACTTTATAAGGAGAAGTATCCATCAGCCCGCGAATCTCACTGCAAATATCGTCTAAAATCTTTTCAACTGAGTCGTCAGGAGCACTGCGTCTATTAACAGTCATTTCGGCATGCCCATTTACATCAAACCGTCCAACTGAGTAGGTGTTCCTTGTCAGGCGAACGCCTATTACCCGGTACTTCTCATTGTTAAGTGTAACGCCGATGGATCTTCTGCCCTTTTTCCCTATAAAGCTTCCTGTCTCCTTGACGATCTCGCAATCGATAAGTTCGTTAATTATATTAGTTATCGTAGACTGTTTGAGTTCGGATTTTTCAGCAAGTTGAGCCCTTGAGCATACCTTCATTTTGTGAATTAGCTTAATGATTAAAGATAAATTTAGTTCTCTGACATCCACCAGATTTTTAGCCGAATTACTAATGCGTGTCATCTCGTTTCTCGCCATTTTTTATCCCTTTACAAAGAGAAATATTGCATTTGACAAACTATTGCTTTTATTATGCGATAACTGTGAAAATATGTCAACGAGATAAAACATGCTATTCGATGGTACCGCTAAATCCCATGACCTGCTCCCTAAAAAAACAGACTGCTCAAAAACAGAAAAATTATAGAATTTCAATTGAGTAGACGAGGAAAATGAGGAAGCGCAATTGTAAGCAGAAGCAGCTCTCCTTAGTATTGAAGCAGGCGAACTAAGCATGCCGATTTCAGGGGTTTTCCTGAAACCCAGGTTTGCGCAACAGACGTTTTATCATTGGGAACGAAAGTGCGACAGAATGGTTCTGAGCGTTTACATATCTCGCTCGTTCGGATCAAATTTTTCTTTGCACCCACCTGCACCCACCCCCATAGAATCGCGCGATTGTATCACTTCGTGAGGGTTTAGCCAGCTCCCTTTGTTGGACTCAAACCCGATTGTCCTCTCAACTATTATGTGAAAATGAAACCTACTACCTGATGTTTATTTGATGTTTATCGCCATCAATAATGGCTTATATTCGTTCATGATCGTCAAAAATGCATTTCGAATTATCCGCAGAGATCGGCGATTATCTTTGATTATCGTCGTATATTAATAACCATATTTCGTATAAATACGCACTCATAACCCGGAGGTCGTAGGTTCAAGTCCTTCCCCCGCAACCAATTGAAAAACCGCCCAATTCGGGCGGTTTTTGCGTTTCTCCAGGGTCTATATTTTGTCCAAATTAGGCCAAAAACCTACTAGATAGTCAAGAATGCTTCGAAATTGTCAAAAGTTACTACCTTAATGTGCTAATGCGTAAAGTAGCCGAGTTTTGCGGGCTTGATAAAGACATCATGCTGGGTAAAAAACGAGCCTGCCGGTTGATACGGCCACAAAAGCCACTCCGTCAACATATGGCTCGCTATGGCTTTATATGACTCGCTATAACTGATAATATTTTTTGAAAGACTGACTAATTCTCATGAAATTGCCGGTTCTTTAAAAACGTTGCAGCACGTAAATATTCTTTATTCCTTCGCTCAAATTTTTGTGCATCAAAACACAAAACACCCGTAATTAGGGCGTTTTCGTTTGTTAAGCACTTTTCTTGAAGGAGTTTATGTGTTGAGTTTTTCTATTGGCCCCTTTTCTAAGTCGCGTATAGTTGGAAGAGGCTATGGCTCCTGGTCGTCGGATTATCATGCAAATCCGACCTGACCCGGGGATAAAATAGCGCGCCAGCAAAAGAACTACAACGAGTTCCATCCGCACAGCGCGCTAACTTACCCAACGCCATCTGAATTTGCCTGGAAGCGGGTTCCAAGGCCGTTGGAAAATCGGCTTTTTCTTATTCAGTCTGAACAACTATTTGGGGGGACACCTCAAATAGCTGCTGAATAAATGATCGAGCGCACAAAGTGAATATTCTTTCTCCTCCATGATTATGCCTCTAGAATCGCCTCAATTTCCTCCCGTGTCAGCTTGTTTTTATCAAGAAGCGTTTTCACCAGCCGGTCAATCTTCGGTTTGCCTTCCTCAATCGTTTTGACGGCTTTTTGCAATTCTACTTCCAGGAGATTCGACACATAATCCACAATCATTTCGGACAGCGGCCCCTTTAGCGCGTCCGTATGATTGAACGCGGCAAGCCCAAGCCTGCCTCCCATGCCGTATTGCATCAGCATCGCGGCCGCAGTGCGCGACGCATGCTCAAGGTCCCCCGCGGCGCCCGTGGAAAGTCCGCCTTCTCTGCCATAATAGGTCAGTTCCGCCGCGCGCCCGCCAAGAGCGGTTCGAATATTTCCGAGCAATTCTTCGCGCGTCCGAATCGGTGTCTGTTCCGTGTCTGAATGTTCCATGTATCCGCCGTGCCCGCCGCGCGCAACAATGGTCAGGTATGCGGGCGTTTCACCCGTTAAATAGCATAGGTAAGCGTGCCCCGCTTCATGCCGCGCAACTCGCTCCAGATAGTCGACGCCCCAGTCTTTCTTCTCTCCGTGACGGCTGAGTTCCAGCGCTTCTTCCAGCAATTCATTCGTAATCGCTGTTTTCTGTTTTCTGGCGGTTCGTGCGGCAAGCTCTATCACGGATTCCAGGTTTGCAAGGCTCAGCCCGGTCGTGCGTCCGGCAAGCCGGTCGATCAGCTCCGCCGTAACCGCGCTGTCCTTGCGTTTGTTCAGCATGCGCTCCAGATAGGCCTTTCGGTTGTCGCGCGTTGGCATGTCCACAAGGATTTTACGATCGAATCTGCGCACAAGCGCAGGGTCGATCACGTTTGCGGATCCACGCTCGCCATCCACGCCGAAATTGGTAGCCGCCAGCACGAAGACCGGCCTTCGCGGATCGACCGAGAATCCATCCATCTCCGTAAGCAGTGCCGTTAATGCCATCTCTTCGCCATGTCCCGTGTTGCCCGCTCCACGCAGTCGGCCAACGGCGTCGATTTCGTCAATGAATACGATAGACGGCGCATAGCGGCGTGCGCGGCGGAACAGTTCCCGTACCGACTCCGGCCCGCTGCCCTGATATTTAGTCGTAAAGGCGCTTGCCGCTACCGACAAAAAGGCCACATTGGATTCTCCCGCCATTGCGCGCGCAAGCATAGTCTTGCCTGTTCCCGGAGGGCCGTAGAGCAAAACGCCCTTGGGCGGATGCAGGCCCTGCGCCAAAAATTTCTTGGGCGATTGCAGATACTCCACGAAAAACGCAAGCTCGTCCTTTGCGTCGTCCGCACCGATAACATCCGAAAAACGTACGTCCGGACGCTCCGCTTCCTCAAGCACTTCTCCGGTGTCTTCTGCGGACATCTCGCGGCGCAATGCGAGGTCGCGCAGGCGAATCGTTGCAACATGCTTGTCCGGGCTGAGAATCGGTGCAGTTTCAAAGGAGAGGATCTTCCGCTCCGAATGCAGCGACTGCGCAGCACTTTGCAAATACACCTGCGCGGCGATTCGCAATAACTCTTCGGCGAACACACCAAAGTCGCCTTCCGGTTTCAGCAGCTTGCCGCGTGCGCCGGAACGAACAAACGCCGCCATTAGTTCATTGTCAATGCGGAATCCGTTGGATTCCAACAGATAGATCGGCAACCCCGGCATACGTTCGCAAACGTCTTTTAAAAATGCATATTCGGTCTTGATGGATGCCGCGGCAATCGGTACATTTTCAAACGACGCCACAGTCCCCTGCGGCACGTCGTCCAGCGACAGGCGCGTTGCAAGCGGGTCTTCGTCCGGTGCGTTCTCCGCTTCCTTGGCGAGGTCCAACAGTATAAATTGAATATCGTGCTCGCTGAAAATCGTATATGCCTGTTCATTGTCCAGCGTGTCGTATATCACGCAATCCGGCAGCATCGCCCGGCAGCGTTCGGCAAACCCAGCATTGCCGAACAGCAGTATCTCCGGCTTTTCGGGGTTGACGTAAAGCGCACGCACTTTGTCCTTTAGCTCGCTTGTTTCCACCTGAAAATGAATTGCCGTCAGGTTTTCAAGTGCTTTTTCAAAACTGCTTTCTCCCCAAAGACCGCAAAGCTTAAATATTTCGTTTTTGCAAAACAATTCCGTCTGCGCGCGTACGGTTCGCGCGTCGGCCAGGCCGCCTTCCGCAAACAACAGCGTCGCCGGCAGGAGTTGATCGGTGTCCACGCGAATGCCGTATTGCTTTTCAAATAACTGGCTGAACCGCGTCAGCTCTTTCGCACATATCCGCTCAAGATCGTGTGCGGACAGTCGGTTGAACAGCAGAGGCCAGCCGGTCGCCAACCGCGAACAGATAGCGGGCGGAAAATATGGTTTGTGCGTCTGTGGGTTTATCTCCGTTTCCAGAGTGTTAAGAATCGTCTGACGCGAAACGCCCGCGCCGCCGTGTACATTGTCATACAGAGAGCTTCCGGCGTTGGTGGTAAAAATGATCAACGTGTCCTTGAACGAGATGTCCTCGTCTAAAAAATCATCGTGCAGGCGACCAGCGTCCAGAATCTGAAGGAACAGTTGGATCGTATTCAGGTGCGCTTTCTCGATTTCATCAAACAGTAAAATCGAATGTGGGTGTTTCTTTACAAACTCCGTCAGCATTCCCGGTTTTGCATCCTTATAGCTGGGCGCAAAGCCAATGAGATTGATATGCGCCTGATGGTCGGCATAGCTGCTCATATCAAATCGCTTAAACGGCAGTTTCAGCGCGTCTGCAGCCTGCTCCGCAAGATAGGTTTTACCAACGCCCGGCGGGCCGACAAACGCAAACACCGCGCGCGGCTGTTTCCGCTTTTCGTCGGCCAGGGCGAGCACTTCCGCGGAAAACATCCCTTCAGCCAACGCATGGACCGCATGGTCCTGTCCATAAACGCGTTCCAATAGTCGATAGCGCATTTCGCGGATTCGCTCGTTCAGCTTCGGCAGGTATGCAAGGCCAATCTCTTCCGGTTCTTCCGGCGGCGTTTCCTGCTCCTCGGGCTCGGCTTGCGTTTCGGCTTTTTGCGCGTCTCCACTCAGCAAGTTTTTCAGCATCGGCGTAGGATGCCGCAGGATTGCTCCAAGCACGCCGTATGCAGTGAGTGCCGGTTGTCCGTCCTTCTCGGCATGATAGGCCGCGCTGCCCAATACCAGATTGAGTTGCTCCTGCGCAGAAGGCGGCAAACTCTCGTTTTTCAGTATTCGGCGCAATTGCTGCCTGCCGCCCGCGGTTTGAACATTTCTCTTTTTCAGCTCATCTGCAACCTGCCGGATATCTTCGTCAATCGGTTTTTGGTCTTCATGTGACGGCGCAAAATCCGCACACTTTAATTCGGCAAGCTTGAGCAACCCCAAAAAAATATGCTCCGTACCCAGTTCGCCTTTGCTGAATGCTTTCGCTTCCTCATATGCCCGCAGCAACACAAACTGCATCGCAAGATTGAGTTCCACAGTCTTCCTCCTTCCGCAAGCCGTCGCACGGCTCGCCGCCAGTTTCATTCTATTGAGTCATCCGCATCATATCGGTAATCAATTTGTATCAATCGTGCAGTGCCGTCTGCTCCCGCTGTTACGGCAAAGCGGTTGTCGCTTGAAAGCGCAACGGCACCGACCGCGCCTGTGTGTCCCGCAAGCACTGTTTCCACCGCCCCGCTGGAAACACGTCGAAACCGTACAAGTCCATCCGTACCGCAGGAAACGATAAACCTCCCGTCCCTTGTAAAGCACATTCCCGAAATTGCGCCAGCAGCGCCCGCTATGTGACAGTGGACTTGTCCGCTCTTCGGATCAAACAGTACAACGGCTCCGTCCCAGTCGCCGGACGCGCCGATTGAACCGTCGGGCGATAGCGCAACGGAACTGACGCTTGTTTTGTGGTGTGCCAGCACATGCAAACATCGTCCCGTTTTCAAACTCCACACACGGACGGTATTATCCCACCCGCCGGACAACGCGAGTGTGCCGTCCGGCGAAAGTGCGGCGGCGGATACGCTGGACGTATGCCCGCGCAATACCGCGCGACAATCTCCACTTGTTACAAATATGCGCAGCGTGTGATCCCACGAGGCCGTTAGGATGGTTTGTCCCGATTCGTCCATGCAGATGGCATTCACGGGTCCTGTGTGACCGCCGAATATACAAACTTCCGTTAAATCATCCGCTCGTAATAGTCGCGCCGTTCCATCGGCAAGCCCAACTGCAATTTTATCGCCATTCGCTCCGGCGCATTTGACCGTTCCGGGCAATGTTACGTTACGTATGCAACTCCAATCATTTCGGTTTTGGATTTGCATTCGCCCGCTTTCCCCTACACACATAATGTGCGCTTCGCTTTTCAAAAACGCCACCGTTAATATCGGTTCTGTAGCATCCGACAATACGTGCTTTGTCCAGGCAGATCGAACGTCGGCAATCGAAAGCTTTGCTCCGAGTGCTGCGTTTTTCTCAAGGTAAGCAGGGTCCTGTGCAAATCCCGGAAGATCGCCCGCCGCATAGATTAGCGATAATGCGCGCGCCGTTTCACTCGTCGCTATTGCACACTCGGCGTCGTTCAGCAGACTCTCAAACTTGTTTCGAAGCGCCTGCTGTCCCGCTAGCGGAACGATCCGGCAAATCTGCCAGTCAGCACGATAGGAAAACTCCGGCACATATTGCATCAGTACTGCTTTGTTCCAGCCGGAAGAAAGAATCGTACATCCATCGTTGCAATAACAGGCGCAATTCACGGGCGAATGCTGCGCGGTAAACGAGCGCAGACAACGTCCCGACTCAGTATCCCACACGCGAACGGTCTCGTCCTGTCCTGCGGTCATAGCCAGTTTCCCATTCGGATGGAATGCGGCGGCAGTGACCATACCTTTGTGTCCGCCAAGCCTCTGCAAACAGCGCGCATCGTCCAGCGAGAATAGTAATGCGTCCCCGTTGTTCGTTCCAGCAAGCAAACGCGCCTGTGCGTCGTCGGTCGCGGCGCAGGATACCGTGCCTGCCGGAAGTTCAAAGGTTTGCAATTGTTCAGCTGTTTCAATGTCCCAAAGAAACAACTTGTCTCCTGCATCCGTTACAAACCGTTGTCCGTCCGCAAGCGCACAAAATCCAGAATGGCCAAACAGCGGAGATTTAATCTTTCTTTGCCAATCGCCGTTTTCCAGATCGACGCGCATAACATACCGCTTGGTCTGTCCGGCTTCCGTCCGGCGGAGCAAAAGGATTGCGCAGTTCGTCTTTGAAAATAGTCGAACCTGCAAAACCGCGCCTTCGGCAAATGAAAACTGCCGCGTCGATCCGTCGTTCACATCGTAAAGCCGGAGCGTTCGGTCTTCACAAGCCGCGGCAACCATACCCGTGTGCGAATCAAAATCCAGTGCGTTTATTTTTTCTCCGCGTCGTTCTAAAACCTTTATACAGGCTCGCTTTTTGATGCTCCAAAGTTCTAGGGACCGGTCTTCAAATGCAATCACGCATAAGTCATTTGTACCGGCGGCAATCGCGCGCGCACTTTTCGAGCATAGCCGCACACAGGCGTCTTCACTCGTTTTCGTTATCGGAATCTCACGCGAGGCGGAAATTTGTCCGTATCGCTCTATCAATTGCCGGACCGGGCGCGTGGTCTCGCGTTCGCTTAAAAATCGTGCGAACAGCTCCGCAGTTTCAGCGCACGGGTCACCATTGAAACAATTCTGAATGTTTCGCATCGCTTCCAGGTCGTCAATCTTTGCTTGTCGCCAGCGATACACACTCTGGTTGAAAACCGACGGCATGTGCCCCGGGCACGTCTTTAACGCAGACTGCCAGAGTGCCTCCGCTTGCTCAGGTTTGCCAAGGTCAAGAAAACTCAGCGCACGATTATTGAGCGCACCCGCGCTCGCGGTTGGGTTATCGGGATAAGCGCGCGGATACGCACTGCCTGCTTGTTCAAAATAAATGTCGTAAAGTATCCGCTCAACTTCTTCGAACCCCCGCGGCCTTTGCGTCTCTTCTGCGGAAAAGCATCTCCGGATGAGCGTCTTAAGCCTTTCTGGTGCAAAATCACCAATTTGGATCAAATATGTTTCGCAGGATAACCCGGCAACTTCTCCATCCCGCCAGGGGAGATCGTTTAGCAGCATCTCCAGCAGCATGACGGCAAAACTCCAAAGATCCGTCCATATGGTCGCCATCCCGCCGCGCTTTTGTTCCGGAGAGCAGTATGCAGGCGTACCCGGCGCACTCTGGCATTGCAGCGTGCGTGGTGAATCTGCTTTTTCACCATCTTCTTTTGCATTGTCCTGTCGATAACAAATGCCGGATATTCCGAAATCCGTTACCTTGACTGTCCCATCCGACGAAAGCAGAATGTTGTCCGGCTTTACATCCTGGTGGATCAGCCCGCAATCATGCGCATATTTTAGTCCACGTGCAGTTTGAATCGCCACATCGAGGATGCGCAAAAGCGCCGTTATGCCATCGTCCCTTGAAAAAACGCCCTCTTTCATTTTGCGGCGCAGGCTGCCGTCGTCCATCCACTCCGCGAAAATCGACGGCACGCCGTCGATTTCGCGAACATAGTAGCACGAAACGATGTGCTCATGCAGGCCGAGGTCGATCCACGCTTCACATTCATGTGTGAAACAACGCCTGTAGGCCGCAATTGCGAGCGCTCGCTCGTTTGGCTGTTTCATGGCGAGGTCGACGTCCCATTCCAAATGTCGCACGCGAAACACACGGCCCATTGCGCCGCTGATCGGCCCGTCCAGAACCCGATACACGCCCATGAGCGTGGTTTCGCGTGTTATAGCATCCATTTTCTAGTCCTTAGATTGTGCCGCCGCAATCGTACCGAGCAGGAAGATCAGCCCGTAGACCGAATACAGCACGATGATCCACCACTTTAATGGAAATGCGTCGAAATAGTTTATGGCGTACCAGCCGCAAATCGGAAGAGAAAGCAGATAAATCTCCGTGGCCATGAATTTCCCAAACCGCTCCACACTTCTCGCTTCGGCAAGACAGGTAAAGAATACACGCAAAATTCCAATCGCCATTCCGAGGCCATAAAGTTTAAATACAAAAACCCATCCCGGTGTAAGCTGCCACTCAAAGATATAGATCAGTGAAGCAATTATACATGGTACAATCAGCATCGTTACGATGTAATTGAAGAACACAGCGATTCCGCCGCCGTTATAGGTGATTGCGTCAATCGTGATGGTGTTCGAGCTATAATACGCATTCTTTTTGATTTGTTGTTTCATGGTTATAAGCCATGTGAACGCCCATATAGCCAGCAGAACACGTGGAAATGTGTTCACCCTCCATATCCTAAACGCGGCAAACGCAAAAATCAACAATATTGCCGTCATCCAAGTGCCGACCCGCGCCGCTTTCCCGAAGCCGGATGTTTTTTTATTGTAACTGTTTGCCATCAGCCCGAAGATACCGCTGACTATCAACGCACCCCATACATAAATTGTCGCCCGATACGTTAGTAAAAGCATGATTATCGATTCATATGAGCGCATCGGCATACGCGGAATAGCGTAAACGACAATTGCCGGAAGGATCAGCATCCAAAGAAAATATTGTATGGCGGCTGCGACATTTCCGCCACGGAACTTAATACCGTTGATCTTCGTATGCGTCGGTTTAGAAAACCGGCTTGGCGCATATGTCTTCAGTGGTTTCGGCGTCGGTTTTGGCGTCGGTTTGGGCGTTGGCCTTGGTTTTGGTGACGGTTTTGGTGTTGGTTTGGGCGTTGGTTTGGGCGTTTTCTTAACCTTAATGCGGTCATATTTTTTCCGCCGTTCGACAAGTGTCATATCCTTGTCGACATTCAAGCGCTCCATCAACGAATCTGTCGTCAGATTCATATTCCCTTCTGCCGGCAGTTTTGTTTGCCGCGGTAGGAAGCTGCCGCATAGCTTTATGACGTCTTTGGCGTCACTCTGCTCACGAATTGCGTCCCAGTTACGGAGGCCAAACAAATTGAAGTCATCAGATTCGGGGGATTGGTAGGCTTTTTCCGCTTCCATGTACGCATTGATACTGCCCACAAACGCCTGAATCAGGGTTTGGTCGACCAGTTCCTTGAATTTCAAATCTTCCCGGCCAAGGTCAAGCCCCGGATTGTCGCAGGCAAAGTCGATCAACGCCTGCACCGCCTCTTTGTGCGTGATTGTCCCGGCCCTTGCCTCTCGGGCTTCTTTCAACAGTTTAAGCGCCTCCGCAACAAGCGGGTCTCCCCTCATGTTTTTCTTTAATTCGCCAAAATTGCTAATTTGCGGAATATCAATTGGCCAATTGTTTGGAAATATGTCGATAAATGCCAAAAACGCCTCACGGGAAACGCTCTTCCCTTGTAACTTCACAATCAGAAAGCGATTGACCTTGCCAAGCGTCTCGTATCTCTCGTAACCAAGGTCTCCTTCCGGAATGCTATCGTCAATCATCCTGTAGACACGTTTACTTATTGCCGTGGCAGCATACGTGCTCATCGAAGCAGTAACTTCTTTTTCAAATGTATCGTCAATGCTCAGCAGAACGCCGTACCCCCGCATATCGTCTCGCTTCAGGTCGTCTTTGTCGGACTTTGCGATGACAAAATCTGCGGGAAGAATCGTTACGAGAAGTTCCATCTCCTTTACTTGGTCAAACTTTTTGTCCTGAATAACGTCACGAATAAACTTTGCGCACGCTTCATAGAAATCGCCGGCATCTTTTTTCAGGAGCAAAGCGCCTTTTTGATATAGCTCCGTCACTTTCAGCATGCCGGCCCAACGGACGATCTCTGCGATATCCGCATTGCCTGCCGCCAGTTGGTCCGTCGCCTTTTTAAGCGCACCAAGCATAGCGCGCTTGCATTCACCACGCTCGTCCTGCGCCAACAGTGTCTTGGGGCAGTTGTTGTACATTTCGCCTGCCGTTGTCAGCGTAGGCGCCGAGCGTATCGCATTTGCATACGGGAGCAGGTTGTCCTGCATCACACTTTCCGAAAGCGCTGGAGCGATGCTTTTTACAACGCTAAGCTGCAAAGTCTTCATGCACGCGCCGACGCTGTCCGTTTGGTTTTTTTGAATATAGCGTTTCAAACGCTGAGCGACGCCTTCCAGAAGTTCTACAAGGAATCCATCCCAGGCGTCCCGGCAGTCTTGTCGGAATTTCTCTTCCGTCTGGGCGCGATACGTGCAGCTGTCCTTTACATCGGCTTTCGCAAAGAAACACTGATATGCTTTCAATGCCTCCAGCCAGGCACGGTGCGCGTTTTTCGGATCGCCTTCCTCGCTGTTTTCGGCAATGCGCAGCAGTAACGCGGCATAACCCTGATAACGCCAAATGTCTGTTATCTGCTCGATCGCGTTATTTAACGTTGTTTCGGTCAATTCTGCGGGCGAGGAATGCGCCGTATAGTTGCAATCCTTCAGCAGTTTTTCAAATTCAGCTTTGAAAAATCGGTAAGGAATCGGCTCCCCCGATGCATGGGATATCTTTTTACAAACCGTTTTATAAAGCGAATTAATCTCTTCCGCGCCGGGTCGCGGCGGAAAACGCAGCGTTTTCAACTCGTTGTAGAGTCTTTTTTGGGGGTTAAGGAGTTCGCCGCTGTATTTCGTGCGCTCTTCTTTCGACAGAAGCGTCGACGGCATCATCTTGATGTGCATCGACATGTCTTTCGACGACAGCGTCGGCGGCGCGCCCAGCACTTCATACAGGTTCATCGTTACTCCTCTTTTCCGGTGGCGTTTGGGCCGGTTCGGGTGCCGTTAAACGTTCGAGGCGTGCGATGATGCTTTCCATTCGGTCGCTTTGGGTCAGCAGCAGATCGCGCATCAAGGTTTCCGGCGACGACGCACTGCGCTCATATTCGTACATCAGCCGCTCGCACTGTGCGCTCAACGACTCCGAAGGCGCCGTTCCCGATAATTCAAGCATAAGCCCCAGTGCCTTTTTCAGATTACCTGCCCCGTAACAGGCCTGTATCCAAAGTTTCTTGATTGCGACATCGTCCGGACGCATTGCACTCGCTCGGCAGAGCAGGTCGCTTGCGCCGTCGTAGTCCTCCCGCTTCATGCGGTTGATTGCGTCGTTAAACAACAAATCGGGCTGATAGACAAGCGTTAAAAAGTGTGTCAAATCGCTTTTGCAGTTCGCACATATTTGTTGCTCGGGTGTCAGAGATGCTGCACAAATTGGACAAATCATGATTCAACCCTCCTACACTTTCGCGGGATGCGGAATGCCGGACATTTCGGCCGCTTCCTCCCACTTGGGATATACCTGCCGCAAAACGTTCATGTGCGGCGCGCATTCTTCGTCGCTGAGCATAAAGCGTGTTGCGCTCATCACATCGCGCAGTGCCTTACGGTCCTCCGGTGCGGACGCCATTAGTTTATCCTTGAATGCTTTCGGTATCTTCTTTTCCTCTTCAACCTTGTCGATGAGTTCCAGCGCTTTCTTCGCAAATATCTGGCAAATCAACCACATCGGCGGTTTCGGCTGCGGCGACGTTTTATCATCGCTGACAGCACTCTTGATTGCATTCAGGTCATCAACAGCCTTTGAAAGTGATGCCTGATCTTCGTTGTCATAGGCACGATATCCCAGAGCAGCCGCACTGGCAATTTCAGATTCGTTCTCCGCGCTGCCGTTTTCAGAGGTTTCGTTGAGATTCTTAACGCTCGCAACCAGCGCGTCAAACTCCTGTTTGGCTGGCACCAACGGTGCGTGGCTGGTTGTAAACCCGCCAACTTTTCGCAGCTCGGTCATCTTGTCAATCGCCTGGCGGGCGTCGTCTTCATCAATCGCCTGCTCAATTTCACGCACAATTCGCGTCAGCATCGTTTCCGCAACAATGCGGTCACCCGCTTTGGGTATCATGGCAATGCGGTCTCGAACATCGCGCACAAGCTGATCTACTTCGTCCGGTGTGGGGAGTTCCGGCGGCGGAGATTGTTCAAAAACAACGTCCACAACAACACCCGCAGCCTCCGCGCGCGCAGTAAACCGGCTGGACAGGTCGCACGCAAGCGAAAGTCGGATTACCGTGCCTTGCGGAACTGGTGGGTCAAATGTCATGTTGACCTGTTTTAAAAATTCCGTCTCTTCGTAAAACCGCAGTTCCGCATAATAGGGATTCTTGCTGTTGACTTCAAATTCGTAATCTTTGGAACACGGCAGCTGTGTTCCTTTTTCCATCAACTTGACAAGTTGCAGCGCACCGGTGTTTTCGTTGAGCGTCTGAATATAGTAGTTGCGCGACAGTACGACGGGCATCTCGCCTACGGCAAGCACCGCGGCATCAAAACTCGTGCTGAGGATCAATGTGTCTCCGGCATAGAATTCGCATGCGTACGGCTCTTTTTCTTCCGCGGACATCAGTTCGTCAAAGATAAAGCTGCCGTCCTCGTTAACCATATATTCTCTTGAGAAACCGCCTGCCGCGCGTTGAACTTTTGCGTAGATGCCGTCCGGCAATGTGCCGGAAACAGCGGAAAGATTTCCTTCCACAATGCTGATGCCCGCATATCCACGGCCCGGCTTGAATGAAGCCGTCACTTGGAGCGATTGCCCTTTATGGCTGACGGCCTCCGCTCCTGCGGATACAATCCCGCAGGACGCGGCGGCAATCGCCGCACCGTAACCGACCGCCATGTCCGGCTCGTCCTTCAGCGGTTTCGGCAGCTTTGTGTGTTTGGGAAGACTGGGATTGGTATACCTTGCTTCGATGATCTTTGATACGGCCGGTATATGTGTGCTCCCGCCAACCAGCAGCACGCCGTCAATCATATCCAGCGTAACGCCATGCTTTTCCTCCGCTTCCTTGAGTGCTTTGTCGCATTCTTCAATCGTTGTTTCGAGCAGCGGCAGGATCATTTCCTCAAATTCCGCACGCGTAATGCTTGCGGCAAGGTTGACCGTTGCGCCACCTTTGTCTTTGAAAACGCCGTCCGCATTCTCATAATACTCGTCCCTGCTTGTGAGCGCCTTTTTGATGATCTCGGCTTCGAGTTTCAGTCGTGTAAAGCGAAGGCGGTCTTCTTCTTCGTGATTGATGTCCAGATCGAGATCATACCCTTCATCCGGATCCTGAAGAAGCTCCAGCAGATGATGTGCCAGCGCATCATCAAAGTTGTCGCCGCCGAGATAATTGTTCCCGGCGATACCAAGCACATATGCGTCGCCTTCGTTCAGTCGCACAATGGATACGTCAAACGTACCGCCGCCAAGATCGTAGACCATGAAGATTCCATTGTCGATCTTGTTTTTAAAGCAGTAATACAAGGCCGACGCCGTGGGCTCCTGAAGTGTGAATTCCACCTTTAAGCCGGCCATCTCGCCTGCGAGTGTCGTCGCTTCGCGGGCGTTTGCAGCAAAATATGCAGGTATCGTAATCACCGCACGATCGACTACATAATCGGAATACTCCGGAATTTTATTGAGGTAGTCCTGCATTTTTTCTTTCATTGACCGCAAAATTTCGGCGGACACCTCAACCGGCGATAAGTTCAGCGGGCCGCAGGTCGCTTTATAGTTTGCATCACCCATGTGACGCTTGATCGATACGATCGGCTCCGGCGAGGTCCCGCGCCTGTTAAACGCAATCTGACCGGCTTTTACAGAGTCCGACTTTGCATCGTAAACAATGACCGATGGAAACGTCTTTCGTTTGGCCTTGTCCTCATTGCATTTTATGGTTATATTGTCGTCCGCCATCATTGCGATGACGCTGTTTGTCGTACCAAGATCGATCCCAACGCATTTACTTGTCTTCATGTCCTTCCGCTCCCTTCTCTTGCTCGCTGTTTGTTTTTTCGTTATTTACATCGTCGGTTTTCATCGGTTCGGGTTCGGGTTCGGTTGCTGGCTGCGGCTCCTGGCTCTTTGGCTTTGCCCGTTTGGAAAAAAGCTTCTTTATGAAACCGGCAAACCACCGCTTCCGTTCCGGTTTCGACTGTTCCGTCTCAGTCTCCGCCGCGGTGGGCTGTGTTTCCTCCGGTACGATCGTTTCCGCAGGCTCATCTACTTTTTCAGTTTCTGCGGCGGTCTCCGGTGTCACAGTATCTTCGGTCGGTGCTTCGTTCAATACCACCGGCTCAATTGGTTCAGGTTCGGGTTCCGGCTCAGGGGCTTTCCTACATGAGAGTTTTGCCCGGTGAAGAATGCGCCCCTGATAACGAATTTCCGGTTCGATGGCCTCAACCACGCATTCAACGTCGTTGTCCTCCGCCGAAAGCCATTCCACGATATCCGCCGCCGCCTCAAGTTCAAGCGTCAGCGGTTGACCCTCATAGGTGACTATTTCTATCTTGTACTCCGCAATTAAATCGGCAAGCACACGAACGAAAGGATCGTCACTGCCGCGTTTGCGGTATACTTGCAACGCGAACGCCGTCACAATGCTGTCGGTACGTTTTTGTTCGACTTCAATCTTTTGCCGAAGCGTGTCCCTCTCGCTCGCGTCGGTCTTCATCAATTCTAAAACAACGTTTTGAGCCGGACTTTTCTTAACGAATGCCGGTACTGCTCTTTTTTCCGGTAGTGGTTCGAACTGCATAAGATGGCCCCCTTTTGCTTGTTGTTCGTTATAGTAATATTTATTTGCGTCGTCTTTTTGCGAACAATCTCGCACTTCCCGGTTGCCCGGTTTTGATGTATAAAATACTGATAGCGTCGATCAGTTCATTATATTTTGACGGTTGATGGAAAAAGAGTTTCGTTTCGTCAACCAGGCTGAGTGCTTCCAAATAGGCTTCAAGCGCTTGCTTGTTTTCGCCTTTCCCCGCATACGCCTTTGCGCGGAATGTAAGGCACTCGATATGCTGATCATCCTTTAATCTTGGCCCTGCGAGTATTTCTTCCGACAGGCTGAGAACCGTGTCAAACGCATTATCGGCCAGCGCCTGGCGCAGCGCTTCGGTCGACTTTGCGCCTTCCAATGCCTCGAGAACGGAATCGGCGCTCGTATAGCGCGCTTTGTCGCTGTAGCGCAGGCAACGGGCAAGGACTGCATCCAGTCTGGGCGAAGGGTCGGTCCCGGCAAAGCATGAGCCGCCGCGAAACTCAAAATCGACACGTTTCTTCCGTTCGCGCAGCATGTCCGTGCCGCCGCCAAACCGGTCTGTGAACGGTGAATATCCCGTGTAAAGCTCGTAAAACATCAATCCGGCCTGATAGATATCCGAAGCTTCGGTGTAGCGGCCTTCAAAATTCTCCGGTGCGTAAATGCTCATCGTCGTGCAGAGCGCGGCTTCCGGATTGTTGGCGTATGCGCCCATACCAAAGTCCATAACGCGTAAAACGCCATCCTGAATCATAACGTTCGCGCCCTTGATATCCCGGTGAAGAACACCTTCGTGGTGTGCCAGCGACAGTGCTGTAAAAAACTGCCGCATCAGATCAACAATCGTCTCTTCGCTCGGATAACGTTTCGCACGACGACAACGCTTAATGATCGCCTCCAGCGTATCGCTACCGCGAATCAGCTCCATGGATACATACGCACAACGACCGGCGGGGGTTTCCAGCTTGCCGAAGGAGTAAATCGGCACAAAATGCTGTTTTTGCTCCATTGGTGCGCTTGACGCAAGGATTTTCGCGGGCAGAGCACAGTCCTCCAGCATGCCTTCCACATTGCCGAGTGCCGTTGCTTCGGGTTTATAAATCTTAATGGCGACCTCGCGTACTACGGCTCCGTTCATCAACTCTTCCGCGCGATAAACCGTGCCGAAATTGCCGCCGCCCAGCCGCACAAGCAGCCGGTATTGGCCATCGCCAATTGTTTGGCCTGATAGTTCCGATACTAACACGTCCACGTCCTCCCTGTTAAACGATCATGTCAATTTCCGAAAGAAGCGCATTTAATTTTACAAGGCCGCTTTCGTCAAGGTCTGCGAACATGTCCGAAGAGAGCATCGTCACCTTGTCAAACCGCTGCGCAACGCGCTCCACCAGTGCCCTGTGTTTTTCCGCAAGCAGCGCCTCGGCGTCCGCATCGTTATAAACGGGAACAACAGACGTGTCCGTCCCGTTTTTTACGACACGCACAAGCGGAACTCCCGCAAGCTGGCGCAGTTGGGAAGCAATCTTGTTGTCGACATACTGGTTCATGAGGATGTCCAGCTCGCGGCCGCCGTAATAGCCGGATCCACGCCGAATCGCCTGTTCGTTGCCTTCGAACACACGCCCGGCAAGCATTTCGATCACGTCGTCGTCACAGACCAGCTTGCCCTCGTGCACTTCGCTATATTCCTTCGCCTTCTTCGAAAACATGTAACGGGCGATGCCTTCCAGCGCCTCGCGTGAAAGTGCGTTAAACACCACGATGCCGCCGCGACGCATAATGCGTCCGATAAACTCGGGACGGAAGCAGGGTTCTCCGGTTTTATAGTGCTTTTCCGTATTGAATTTGTTTTTCACAACATCTTCAATTTCCTCCTGCGGGCGTCCTTCGCGAAGCATTTTCGCAATATCGTACTGGCCAATGTTGGACGTCAAAACGAAGAACGCCTTGCTGCCGGACGCGGTTACGCCGCGCATGTCCGTAATCGTCCCTTCGTCAAACAGGTTCAAAAACGGGTCCCAGACGGCCGGGTTCGCTTTTTCAATTTCGTCGAGCAATACAACGGAGTACGGATCGTTGTTGAGGTCGTTGATCAGTTTGCCGCCTTCCTCATAGCCGACATAGCCCGGCGGCGTGCCAATCAGTCGCGAAACGCTGTGCGACTCGCCAAAGTTTGCCATTTCAAAGGAGATTAACTTTCTGGAATTAGAGTATATCTGAGCGATTTGCTTCGCCAGCTCCGTTTTGCCTGTGCCGGACAACCCGGCAAACACAAACACGGCTGCGGGTGCTTTTTTATCCACCATGCCCTTTTGAATCAGATCGAGGCGACCCGCAACCTTGTTCACCGCCGCATCCTGACCGACCAGACGTCTTGAAAGTAAAAACGCATAATCTTTGTCCGCGCCGGTCCCGAGGATTGTTTCTGCAGGAAGCCCCGTCAAAACCGCAAGCCGTTCCGCGAGATGTTCCTGCGTCATCATCGGCTCGGTTTTGCCGTGCATTTCCGCTTCCGCCGCCACATCGGCTGCGGTTTGCGCAATCAGTTCAATCGCTTTTTTGGGAAATCGCTTGGACAACAGATAATCGTTCGCCATGCGATAGGCCGTTTTCGAAATACCTTTTGCAAGCTGTACGCCATTTTCCCGCTCAATTTCCGGCAAAGCAAGCTCGATCATCTTCTGAACGTCAGCCTTGCCTGCTTCCGGCAGGAAAACCGGTTCCAGGCAGGCGCCAAGCTGTTCGCCCATTGCTGAAAGGCTGTTGTATTCTTCTGTATCAGTAATCAACAACAACCGATAGCCGGTCTTGAGCAACCGGCGCGCCACGGCTGAAAAATGATCCTTAAAGTATTTATAAAATCCTTCGACGACATAGATGCGCTCCGGCTCACCGTCAAAAAAGCGCATCAGCTTTTCCGCGGCTTCCTCATAATCTTCCTCAGCCACTCCGGAAAGATCGAACCAGATCACCTGAATATGCCGCAGCGAGGCATATCGACCGTTGCGCAATTCCGCCGCAAGAGAAGCCGCCATGCTGGTCAGCCCCGCTCCATGGTCACCATGCAAAAGGACGTTTCGTTTCGCTTTGCGGAAAAACACCTTTACGATCGATTCCAGCACGTCGTCTCGAACAACTAACTCTTTGCGGAGCGAAGTAAGATTTTTACACTCGCAGATCTCCAGTGGCAGAACCGGCTCAATTACATCTGGTTCGGCCAGCCCCTCGGCAATCTGTGCATAATAGGCCGGATCAATCTTTAAAACATTTGTCAGGAAATATTGCACCTTTGCGTCTTTGCAATTGAGCAATTCCAAAATGAATTCCCTTTCGCCAACGAGGCTTTCGCCAATGGCGAGCGCACGACCCTGCGCTTCCGAAAGGATGGCAATCGCTTCCTGGGAGAAGCTGTCTTTCGTTTTTGCCAGCGTGCGTTGCGCAGGCTGGTCTGTTTGAAACGCGTTTCTTAGATAAATAGCGATCTTGGCGCTGGTGACTCCCGCGCCGCCGCGACCAAGCAGCAGATAACCATAGCTTTCCTTCAGCGTAAAACTTGCGGCCAGTATATGAACCGGCAAAACCACTTCCTCGCCGGCATGCGCCGCAAGTGAAAGCGCTTGTTCAACCACATAAAGTGCGCGCCCTTTCAGAGCGCTCTCGGTCAGCTCCCCGGTTTGCTGGTCAAACAGAGACGCCGCATCGGCCTGCCGCTGAATCGCGGTTCCCAGTTCCTCCGCCCGGAAAAGCTCTTTCAGCAACGCGCCGTTTTCCAATGCGTCCAGCCCGGAAAAGATTTTCTGAATCAGGTCGGTAATTCCAGCGCCGTCGGGTAGTTCGTCGATCCAATCTCCCAGCGGCGCACGAAAACTTTCGTGCAAAAACGGATTGATGGTATCCGAGCCCGTTACGGCAAGTGCGGAAAATGCCGCAACGCAATTCTTGCGCCGAACTTCAGGTGCAAGATAGTTTGCGAGTAAATTGACGCTGTCAAAAAACGCCTGCTTTTCCGTATCTTCCAACTCTGCAATCTGTGCCGTATCCGGTTTCTGCGTGAAAAGCGTATGCAGCAGATCGGTTTCCGTAATCTGCCGGATCCGTACCATAACCGCATGTTCCATCGTTTCTTCCAGCAGCATGCCCAGTGAAGGACTGAACCGCCCCGTATCCAATTCCAGTTTGTCGTTTTTCCACATATCGTTCCCCTCCGTTAAAGCGAAATCATTATCAGGGAGATGTTGTCCCGTCCGCCATGCTCGTTCGCGTTTGCAATCATCGTATCGCAAAAATTCTCCGGCACAGGATCGGTTTGCAATTTTGCGGCAATATCCTGCTCTTCCAGTTCACCATACAGGCCGTCGCTGCAAAGCATCAGCCGATCGCCTGCATTCAGGCGCTTGTAGGTGATCTCCGGTCCTGCCGGTGTGCGCATCCCCGCAAATTTGGTCAGCCGCGCGCTATAGGTGCTCCCGCGTGCGTCGGCCGGTTTTAGCAATCCGGCGGCAACCATCTCGGCGGCAACGTTGTGATCCGTCGTTAAACGCGAAATTGCCGTTGCTTCGCGTTCCATCCAATAGCAGCGACAATCGCCAAGGTGGACGACAACGGCACAATGATCGACCAGCAGCAACACGCATAGCGCCGCGCCAAATTCGATGCGACCGCCTTCATTCGTTCGT
The DNA here is from genome assembly GCA_963665515.1 of Christensenellaceae bacterium. GTDB lineage: Bacteria > Bacillota > Clostridia > Christensenellales > CAG-138 > UBA7703. The sequence continues at coordinate 1,621,374 of OY762278.1, read as the reverse complement.
TCATAAAGGTTGTCGCTCACACCGGCGATAGCGTTCGATAGCATTTCACCAACCAATTGCGGCGTGTAATCGTCCGGTAGCGTTTCTTTCAGTCGGGTTGCCAGCGCCGGTAATATCTGTTCCAGCATACCCGCGGTCTCTCCGCCGCCGGGCAGTCCGCCCATGCCGTCGATAACCGCAAAGAGTCCCTGTTCGGGACAGCAGACGACCGCGTCCTGATTGACCTGCCGGACTTTGCCACGATCGGTTTTCGCCGCATAAGAATATTCAAGCTGAAATCCGTTCGTCCGCATCACAATGCCGCCTCGATCATACGTCTGAATTCCGCAGCCGACTGAATATTGCTTTTATTCTCCGGTTCTCCCAGTGCAAAATCAATCACTTCTGCAAGCCGCTGCGGAATCTGCGGGTTCCGCCTTTGAATCGGCGTTGCGTTTGTATTAAGCGCAATAGGCAACGGGTTCGGCACGCCAAGCGTGTCTTTCGGCGGCGATCCTGTCAGCAGGTAATAATATGTTGCCGCAGTGGACCAAATATCTACGTCCGGCTTGGCATATCGGTAATCATTGATCTGCATGCGCGGCGTAAAGTCCCATGTGCCCGCCCGCTCTCCTGTGGAGGTAAACTTTGTCATTCCGGCCGCTTCAAACGCTTTGGCAAATCCAAAGTCGGCCAGCTTCACCTCGGCTTTTTCGGAATAATCCATCATAAAGATGTTTCCCGGTTTAATATCCCTGTGCACGACACCGTGCATAATTTGCTTCTCTCCGTTCGCTAAGGTCGTCTCTACCGGCACCGCATGTACATATTCCAGTGCCTTAAGCACCTGCAGCACAATATGCGTCGCCATGGAAATGCTCAGCTTCGCGCCCAATGTAACTTTGCAACGGTCCATATAGTCGGCAACGCTGCCGCCGGGGCAGTATTCCATCAAAATATACGGAACGTTATCGTCTTCCCCGCTTCCAAACTGGGCGACGACATTCGGGTGGGACAATTGCGCGCCGATTGCCGCTTCCCGCAGAAAACGCTGCCGTTTTCGATCGCCCAGCATCTCTGCTTGCAGCAGTCGCTTACAAACGACCTGTCTGCCGTTTGCCGGGTCGGCCAGCAGCCAGGCTTCTCCCGTTGCGCCGGCGCCCAGCAGACGAATTTTTTGATACCCGCCGATGTCCGGCCCCGTATTGCGTTTGCGAACTGGCCCCGCCTCACGGAGCAAGTAATGCATAACGGCCATCTCGTTTTTCATGCAGGTTGAGCAGATTTCAACTTCCGCGTTTTCGTCAAAAAACTCTTTTCCGCAAATTTTGCAACGATGACGACCCTTTTCTTCTCGCACGTGCACGCTCAGCGCACAATCTTTCCCAATAAATACAGTGTCTCCGTCCAAAAGCGTTATGGTTTCAAACTTTTGAACCTGTGTTTCTTCCGAAGGAACGGCGCTTTTTCCGGCCGGAATGCGAAAGGTTCCGTTTCTGCTACCAAAATCCTGAAGTTTGATCTCAGGCGCAGCAATTTCCAGCAGACAGTGATAACGTGAGACTGTAGCTTCCTGTAAAATAATTCCACAATCGGCCTGTCTTCCAATGATGATGGACTCACTTCCATCATAAGAATATTCCGTTTGACCGGACGTGCCCTTTGTGATTTTAATGACGACTTCTACCGACATTTTCGGCCTCCTGTGCCTGAATAAAGACATCGCTTCGTGCTCTTTAATATAAATATAGCCGTAAACAATCGGGCCGTTTACGGTGAAAGTTGCAATCGTATCATTCGCGCATCAGAGCGGTCAGTTCAGCGGCGTCCACTTGTTCGACAGCGCCTTGCGTTGCAAAGTGCGCGACCACGTCTAAAACATAATGCAGCAGTCCGCGGTCCGCACGGCTGGTGTACAATTCCTCAAAGCGCTCGTCTTCGATTGTTTTGTGCGTGTCGTAATATGCAGTGCGCAGCGCCGCATTTTCATATCGTTCTTGATACGTGTCGAGCATTGCTTGAAACCGTTCGGTTCGCGCCGCATCTTTGGCATAAAGCATTCCGGTGCGAATCCGCTCTCTGAGCCTCTGCATCGTTTCATATTCATAATATGGATATCGCTCGTGCGCAGTGCGTATCGCCGTGAGAACAAGCTGATCCAGCAGCGTTTTTGGTTCCGAGACGCCGCGCAGTTTCGCGTCCGCCAAAAGCATGTCGAGTTCTTCTTCCGTCATGTTTTCATACAGTCCAAAAACGATCAGCTTGCTGCGCAAACCTTTCACTGGCATTTCGCGGTCGCCAAGGAGTGTATATAGCAAATTTCGTATCGGCAGCGGCAGCTCTGCATTTTGGTAAAGGTCGTTGATCGGCACTTCGCCAATGTACAGCCAAACACGACGCATGAGATGGGAACCGGCCGTAACGGTCTTTGCCGTTGCGCCGAAAAAACGGCGATGGCGGTCCATCCACGCGGCAAATGCTTCTTCACTGTCTACCGCCTCAAAACTCCGACCGAGCTGGTCCGTGTTCCGCTCCGCTCTGCCGCTGGCGGGCCGGTATGCCTGCACGCGATATAGTTCGAGAAACGCACGATACCGCGAAACAATGTCCGCCCGTGCACGATGTGTTTTTAAAAGAAGATTGCAGGCGTTGTCCAGAGGATTTTTTGCATATAATCTTGGGTATCCATTTGTATACAAGAATGCGTCAAGCTCTTCGGACGACATGCCAAGCGCCATTCCGAGCATCTTCATGCGTTCCTTACCTTGTGGTCGCGCTTCGCCGGAAAGCCATTTGCCAACAGCCGTATGTGAGATCATCCCGCGTTCTGCAAGTGCGTTGGCCGAAAGTTTCGCCGTATTCATGCGATCTTTCAAGTCCGCGGAAAAATCATACTCCGCAAAGCCTTGCATCATTTCTCGCATCAACGAAAGATCGTTTTCCAATACCGCGGGCGCTTCGCTGCTTACTTCAGTCATCGAGTGTCTCCTACCGGTCATGTCTGTATCGCGTATATATACTGATTGGTTCAATTCCATCTGGTAATTGTTTGCAAGCCGACTACTCGGGTTGTCTGCAACGCTGCTAAATCAATGTATATCGGCGTGTTGTCAGGGAATCGATTCGTTTGATTTGTATTTTTATACTATTTGTGGGTCTGCTGGTCGGTTGTTTCTGGTTAGGCCTGAATGCTGCTTTTCCGTGTCTTGATACACGCTCGCGTATAAAATTACAACGTAGAAATATATATTATAAAATACCATAAACACCCGTTGCTTTTCAATCCCAAAGGAAAATAACGACCTATTTCCTACGAGTTTTTAACGCATTTTATTTACATTTGACATCGTTTCTCTCGAATAGTCGGCACGTCCGTGTCACTATAAGCAGGCACAGCGGAAGTGTCTTCTCCGTCTTTTATGATTTTACGAAAGGAACGCCTCTAAACTGTCCTGAACAAGACACATGCGTGCTTTCAATAAGTGGATGAAATCGATTTTTTATTAGTTTGACAAAATTCTCCGATTAGCATAACTCTATCGAAATATAACCTGCTACCTGATGTTTATTTGATGTTTGTCGGGATGTTGGATGGCCAAAGATGTTTCGAAATTGTCAAAAGTTACTACCTTAATGGGATAATGCGCAAAGTAGCCGAGCTTTGCGGGCTTGAGGAAGACATCATGCTGGGTAAAAACGAGCCCGTCGGCTGATAGTGCTGCAAAAGCCGCTCCGTCATCATATGGCTCGCTATGTCTTTATATGACTCGATATAGCTGGTAATATTTTTTAAAAGATTGACTGATTTTTACGAAATTGTTTATTCTTCAAAAACGGTGCATCCAGTGAACACTTTTTATTTTTTCGCTCGAATTTTTTATGCATCGAAACACAAAATTTCCCGTAATTAGGGCGCTTTTTGTTTGTTAAGCACATTTCTCAAAGAAGATTATGCGTTGCGTTTTCCCTAGACCCCTTTTCCAGGTCGCGTATAATTGAGAGAGGCTATGGCTCCTGGTAGCCGGGGATTCGTCCAAGATCAGTATGACCGAGGGGGAATTGCAGAGACAAAATAGAGCGCTGGCGAAAGGACTACTAGAATCCGTCCGCACAGCGCTCATGCCTAACACTGGCCGAATTTACTCGGAATCGAGCTCAGAGGCCGTCTGAATATCGATTTTCGTATTCGCAATTACTACATTAATAAGTCGGTCATAGTGGCGGGTTTCGCAACCACGTAACCGACTTTTTTAAGTGATTCTTGAATCTTGTGCTAGGTTATGCCCTAAAGCATCTCGTCGATTTCTAAATGCTCGCCGTCGGGTCCGCGGAACATCAAAAACTTGACGCCATTAAAAACATTACTGACGACTGGCTCTTCCATCTCAAAGACGATTCCTTTTGCCTCAAGCTCTTTTTTTGCCACTTCAATATCCGGAACCAGCATAGCAAAGTGATTCACAAAGCCGTCCGTGTATCCATCGTATCCGGGAAGATATACCAATTCCACCATGCAGTCGTTGTTCTGCACCATGGAAATCTTTGTTCCATCGGGATTTTCTGTTTCCGAAACGACAGAAAAACCGAGTTTCTCGCAATAAAACGCTTTTGAAACCTCAACATCGCGAATAAACAGCCCGATATGTGCCAAGCCTTGAATCATGTCAGAGTCCCCTCGCTTTCTTGACTTCGTCAATCATCTTTTTTGCAACTTCCGTTATCTTATCATATTCTCCCGTCTTTGCACCAGCCGTTAGGTCGCTGCCTGCGCCAATTGCGACCGCTCCGGCGCGAATCCATTCCGCGGCGTTCTCAGCATTGACCCCGCCCGTCGGCATCATTTTCAGCTGCGGTACCGGACCGCGAAACGCCTTGATGATTTTAGGGCCAAAAAGCCCACCCGGGAAAATCTTAACGATGTCCGATCCCGCCTCCATACACTCAACGGCTTCCTTTAACGTCATCGCACCCGCCATGCACGCGATCTGATATCGATTGCAAAGCTTCACGGTATCAATGTTGAGGCAAGGCGATACGATATAGTTTGCCCCGGATAAAATCGCCGCCCGCGCCGTTTCAGCATCCATAACCGTCCCTGCACCGACGATCATCTGATCCGGACTATAGCGTTTCGTCAGCTGTGTGATAATAGCCGACGCCCCGGGAACCGTATATGTGATCTCTATCCCTTTAACTCCTCCCGCAATACAGGCATCTGCAATCTTTTCAGCCTGTTCTGCGTTGTCGGCACGAACGACTGCTACAACGCCGCATTCCTCCAGACTATGCAGTATTTTTCGTTTATCCATCGATTCTCTCTCCTGTTATGTTAAAAGTTATAGTGTGCTTTTGCATGGTTGCCCAGTTAACACCGCTATCAGATTGTCGACAGCGGCCATCCCCATCTCGGCAACGGCTTCTCGCGTGTGCGCGCCTGTGTGCGGCGTCATAATAACATTTGAAAACTCAAGTAACGCGCTGTTACGGGGCGGTTCGTTTTCGAAAGCGTCCAGGCAAAGCGCCGCCAGTTTTCCGCTTTTCAACGCATGCGTCACATCATATTCGTCGATTAATCCGCCACGCGCGGTGTTGATCAAAACCGCATCGGACTTCATCTTTGAAAGCGCTTTGGCGTCGATCATGTGGTGTGTCGCAGGCATGAGCGGTACATGAAGCGAGACAAAATCCGATGCCCTAAGCGCCATATCCAAATCGTCGCGCGTCGAGCCGCCTGCTATTTGATGTTCTTTGGCAAACGCTTGATCAAAATACGGGTCATATGCCGTCACTTGCATTTCAAACGCCTTTGCACGAATGGCAAGATTCTTTCCAATCGCCCCAAGTCCAATGATTCCGAGGGTCTTACCTCGGAGCTCAACGCCTTGACTTCTGGGCCACTCACCTTTTCGAATCGCCTTGTCCAGCGCCGGTATCTGCCGGGCCGCGGCTATCATCATTCCAAAGGCCAATTCGCACACGGCAACCGAGTTCGTACCCGGCGTATTCGTTAAAGCGATCCCCTTTTTTGCAAGCGCGCCCTTGTCGACCCGGTCGACGCCGGCACCATAGCGCGAGATCACTTTTAGGGAATCCGGCAGTTGTTCGATTGCTTCGGCGGTAATATAATCCAGCCCGGCAATATACCCGTCTATACCGGACGCGTGCGCAATAATCTCATCCGGTTGAAGCGGACGGCCGAGTTCGTTGTATACCACAATATCGGCAAACGCCTCCAGCTTGCTTCGGGCCGCGTCGTTTTCCGGTTTTTGGAACGACGTCGGCGTAACAAGTATTTTCATTTTTCAACACCTCAGTGCGGACGATTCGTGAAAAGAATCGTCCGCAATTGTATTTCACTTTATTTCCATTTGGGGTTGTCGATCACTGTCGGAATGCCTTTTTTCTCTATGAGCATCTTCCGGTAACCTTTCTTCTCTATCGTGCCGTAATCATGCCCCGCATCTGCGCGGAAAGTGAAAAACGAAACCAGCGGAGTTGTGCCGGTGTTGATCGTTCTATGCGCATAACGCGGCGGCACATACAGCGCTACTCCGGGCCGCAGCGCCTTGAGGCACCAATCACCTTCTGGATTTTCAAGCAGCATGTAACCTTCTCCCGAAAGGCCGTAATACACTTCCGCCGTATCCAAAATGCAATGGAAATGTCCTTTTGTGAAATGATATTCACCGCCGATGTCGCCGGGGTATGTGATGGACGTCCCCATGGCAAGGGCGCCCTCAACTTCAGGCGCACCCATCTCGTAAAACTCATACACAAGGCGGTCACCCTCCGCCAGAGCGGCTTCATACGCCTTGTCGTCGCCAAACATACCTTTCATCTGGGAAAGGTAACGTTTTGTTGATATAGCCTTTGTAGAAAGTCCCGATTTCAGGTCAAAGGGGCATGTAAACCCTTTCTCGTAATCAAACATCTCTGAATTTTTATTTTCCATTTGTCGTTCTCCTTCTTTTTACCGATACTCTTTTGCGATGTTATCCAAGTTATCCAGCAATTCCCCTTCAATCGGAATGTGGAACACTTCTGCAATGACCTGTGTCCAGCCGTAAATAAAGTAACGCCAGCCATCTTCCACGAAAAGTTTTCTGTTCAGCTTTTGTGCCAATGCCTGATGCATGAAGTTCAGCTCGCCGCGATAGTTGATCTCCCATACCAATGAATTCTCCGGGAATACGCATTCGTCCGTCACGGGAGATCCGGGTCTGTCTTTCCCAAGGCCGGTTGCGTTCACAACCACGGAATATGGGCTGATTGTCTTTAGTATGTTATCGTTATCCTCGGCGTCCGGGCAAAGATGAAACTCAAACGCAATATCGCCGGGGTTTAGTTTCTCAAAAATGTCCTTAATTGCATCCAGGCGAGGCTGTGACCGGTTGGATACGATGATTCTTTTGGGATAGTTCCCGCTGAACTCATCCCGCATCAGGTACGAACCCATAGAAATTGCGCTGCCGCCGGCACCCATAACAAAGAAATCACCGCCATGGTCATTCCACCATGATTCCGGAACAAAGTCCGACAGTGCCAGTCCGCTGGAAATCGGATCTTTCGCGTGTCCGCACAGCATCCCGTCCTTTTTCGAGATCGAAGACATTTCATTAAACATCTGCGCATATGGATCAAGATACTCAAACATATCTTTACAGGCTTCACAGAGATCCAGCTTGTGTGTCGTCACCAAAGCGCCGCATGAAAGCGGGTCGTTTTTGATAAAACTCACAACCGAACGGTAAACGGACGGATCCTCATGTATTGCAATATCAATCCCTTTAATGACCGCATCATCCAGTCCCATTGCTTTCGCCCATGCGGGAAATACGCGCATAATGGATGATTTCCCCGTCGTTACACCAATAAAGTACAGCGTCGGTTGGGTCGCCGGTGGAGCGTGGAATCCATCTTTACCGGCTGTGTAAACTTCGATTTTTTGGCTCATGCTTTTTTCTCCTATTCTTTCCCACCGTTATTGCATTAATAATGCTCTGACGGGATTGTTAACCATCATTGTTTCTATATCTTCGTTTGTAACACCTTTGCTCCTCATTTGTGCTGAGAAGTCCGTGAGAATATAGTCAAGGCCCATATCGGCTCCATAGGCCCGTAAGCGCTTTTTTGTCGTATCCAGCGACAGCAGCAGTCGTTCCTTGCACCCAGCGCTAAGCATTTTCAGGATCAAGTCGATTTCCGTTTTGTTGTCGTGATACCGCAATCGATTGATCGTATCGTATTCCAGATAAACGCCTTGTGCAGCCAGCTCCCTGTGATAGCCGATGTCAGAGCGCATTCTGTCTAGATGGCATGCCAATAACCGTTCTGCTGGCAAACCGTTTCGTTCAAGCAAACGCACAAGCGGAAAAGCGTCTTCATTCTTCTCAAAATGCGCGAGGACAGCAACGCCACAGTCAGCGGCGGCTGAAATCGCAGCCTCAAAAAGCTTTTCATATGCCGAATTGCCGTACATTCCACCGGCATCGACCGCCACTTTCACAATTCCCGCTCTCGCAGAAACTATTCGATCCGGTTGCCGATCCGACAGGCTCATGCCTTCGTTGATCTCTCGAGCAAACCTGTCATGTAATTGCTCTGCCGATTCCGTAAAAATAAAACTGTCATTTTCATAAAAGCAAAGCTTGTGGAAGCCTGTACTGGCAATGATTTTGACACCGGCTTGTTCCGAGGCGCGCGCCATAGCGTCCGCCATCCTGCCCGCGCCAACCGGTTGAGCGTCCACATACGCACTGCCACCCGCACGCCTGAATGAAACGAGTTCTTCCGTTGACTTCGCTTCATCGTCCATGCACAGCGCTTCATTGACCTCACAACTCTTGCCTCGGGAAAGGAACAGGTGCTCGTGACATTGACACCACCCCAATGTACTTGCTTCTATATCGCCCGTTACGGTTCTTATTTTTTTCATCATTGTCATGTTTTGTCCTATTGTTGTTTTGTGTTTACATGCAAAATTAAATAGTTACGCAAAAATCTCCGCAAGCCCGCCGATCTCGTTTAGCACATACTCCGGGTTCGTTTCGATTATCATCCGGTCGTAATCGGGCTCCCAGCCGATCTCGTTTTGTACAATGCACGCATCGAGACCAAAATTTCTGGCCAGACGCACATCGTTCACCGTGTCGCCGACATACAGGATTTCCTGTCCTGGTATCTTCATCGTAACTATTGCATGTTTGCAGCGTTCTTCTTTGTCTATCGAATCAGACGTCGCTCCAAAGAGCTTGTCGAACAGACACTCCGCATCGTTTTGCCTTACGATGGCTTCAACAAGCGCTTGCTTGGAGTTGGATAGGATGCCGGTCTTTACTCCCATTTCTTTCAGCTTCTTAAGAATTTCAATCGCACCGGTTGTAAACCGGATTTCCGGCAATCGGTTAGATGTCAGGTAATAATCATCAATCCCATATATAATGGATTGCTGCTTTTCCTTCTGTATACAGCAGCCGTCCAAAACACAGGTCATCGTGTTGCCGATGCGGCTTTCTACTTTTTGAATGTCCACATCATATCCGTGGCTACGCAGGCAATCGCAGATGACCTGTGCGTGAAACCGAAACGAATCGATCAGCGTGCCATCCATGTCGAACAAGACCGCACGATATGGTTTCATTCGATCGTGGCAGCTCGCGCAAGGGTTGAAAACGGTGCTTGCAGCGCATCGTGCGTTTCGCAGAACGCATGATACAGTTCCGCATACCTGCGCGCGTTTGCAGCATTCGGCGTGTACTCGTTCTTCACCTTCAATACAAGCTGCGCCGCCGTTTCCGGATCGGGAAACAACCCTGCGCCAACGCCGCTGAGAAGCGCGGAGCCTAATACGCCACCCTCGTCAAATTCAAGCGTATAAACCGGTTTTTGGTAAACGTCCGCTTTGATCTGGTTCCAAAGCGCGCCTTTTGCAGCGCCACCCGTATGGAACACTCCGCCGATGGTCTTACCCGACTGCTCAAATATATCAAGCGTACGCTTATGTTCAAACGCGATGCCTTCAAGAACGGCACGCACCATATGGCCAATCGTCGTGCCCAGATTAAGCCCGATAAACGAGCCTCTCGAATCCGCACTCCCCATAGTGCGCTCGCCCATCAAATACGGGAAAAAGAGCAGTCCGTCCGCACCCGCGGGCAAGTCTTTTGCAAGATCACTGAGATAGTTATATTCATCCATCCCTTTTTCTTTTGCAATAGCGGTCTCCTGCTTTGCAATCGTGTCCCGCAGCCAACGCAACGCGCCGCCGGATGAATCCACGCATCCAAAAGGCACCCAACCGTCGAGCGCGTGACGCAAGTTCATCACACTCGGATCCAAGATCGGCTCATCGCTGTAATAACAAAGGACCGATCCCGTTCCGGTGCAGTCCGAAACGTTCCCCTTCTTTGCGAGGCCGGATACATAAAGCGCCGCCATCATGTCTCCAGCGCCACAAACGACCGCCGTTTTTGTTGAAACGCCCAGCTTTTCTGCAACATCTTTACGTACACAGCCAATCACGTCATACGCTTTGCAGGGTCTCGGCAGCTTCTCTCGGTCTATGCCGACAGCATCCAATAACGTGTCCGACCATTCCAGTGTATTACGGTCCATACAGTATGTGCCCGTTCCTTCGCTGAAATCGATACACGCTTCGCCGGTCAACATGAAGTTCACATAGTCCTTGCCGGTGAGAAATTTATAAGTGCGTTCATAAACATCCGGCATGTGGTCCTTGATCCAGCGAATCTTTACGCCCTGCCAATTCGATGTTGCAATATTCCCTGTCAGTGCATAAACGGTGGAATTCCGGCTGGACGCATTAATCGCGTCGGCAATACCCGCGCCTCGTTTGTCACAATAGATCTGAACCTGGTCATCCAGAATTACGCCGTCTTTTGTAACGGGAACAGGGCTGTGCATCAGCGCATCGCAGCCAATCGACACGATATCATCGGCATTTACGCCCGATTCTGCCACAACACTGCGTATCCCGTCCTGCGCTGCCTTCCACCACAAAGACGCCTTTTCCGTCGCCCACGCGGGTTTCGGCGTGTCAACATATTGAGCAACAGAATACTTCGCCACGCACTTCGCATTTTGATCATACATTTGAACGCGCACGCTCTGTGTCCCAATGTCAATTCCGATCATGTATTGACTCATCTGCATCCTCCTTATCACTTTTTAACTTTTTATCAGCAATTCCACGTCTATACCGGCAAACACCCTTTGGCAACCGGCATTCAATGCCGTCTTCTGGTCAATCCCGGTTCCTACCAGCGTCAGTTTTCCGTTTGCAATCTTAGAAAACGCGCGAATGTCCGCCTCGCTTGGGAAATTTGCTTTATACGGTGTGAAACCCGTTGAAACAACAACGCCATCGACGCCGTTGTCGCAGCAAATCTGAACAAACTCTTCAGCTTTCCCGTTCTTCAACAGAGATGCGATTTCCGTTACAACAAACAGCTTCCGCCCGGCGGAGGCGACTCGAATCGCCTTAAGTTCATCCTGCAGCCATTCCGGTCCACGGCCAATGAACATGCCCAGCGATATGACTACATAAAATGCACCGATTTCAGGATAGCGCTCGACCAATTCTGCAATTTCTTCAACCTTTGCATCTGCAAAATAGGCTCCGGATGGATATGCGATTGACACCGAAAGTGATATCCCAAATTTCTTCGCTTTTTGGCGAATCGGCGGAATGGAGCTTGCTCCGGTCAAGAATTCGCCGATGCCGTACTCATTTGCCTTATACAGCAGATTCTCCGTCATCGTGTCTGTCACATAATATTCGGTGATATTCGTTAAAATAATCGTATCTTTCATTCTCAATCTCCCGTTATATCGCTTCGTACCGTTTCAACTGACGGTCAATAAATACTTCTACGATATCCAGCGTCGCAGCCGTATGAATTACCTCACACCCTAGTTCAAGATAGCGCTCCAGTTCGCCAAGATAACGAATACCGCCGGAAGGATGAATGTCGAACCTGTTCGGAAAATTGCGCTTTATGAGCTGAACCTCTTCGTAGGAAACGTTTAGTTTCGCCCCCGGATTAATTTTTACCGAATACACGCCTGCCTGATCAAGGGCTTTGCATGTCTCGATGATCGCCGTGTCGCTCATAAGCGTTGCCGGAATAACGAATGCATTTTTATCAAACGCGTTTCCATATTCCTTCATCAGCGCTGCCGCTTCAACTTCGATGTCGGAATATCTTCCGGAGAAAATCGCCTGCCAATCCAGCACAACGCACACATCCCGCACACCAATTTTTAACAGCCGTTCAAGATCCGACAGCTTTTTATTCAGCGTCATTCGTCCCATTGGGTACGATACCGCACAATGCAAACGCAGGTCGTCGCCCACAATCGACTTAAGCATCGGTACAAACACAATCTCCGTATCAAACGCAAACGGTGTAAATCCACGTTTGAGCATGCGATCAACTACGACTTTCACATCTTGCTCCGTCTTGTCGATACCCTGCAGCCCGAAGTGGCAATGCCCAACAAGTTCGGCCGCTTCATTCCATACCTTTTTTGCTATTGTCTGGTCTTTTACAGTACTAAAATCAAACATGTTACCTCCTGGTTCGTCCGCATATCATTTCAAGCATGGTTCGCTCGTGTTACCGTTTTTTACTGCGGGACATATCGATGATCACGGCTACGGTGATTAAAACACCCGTGCTGACTTCCATTATAAATGGATCGATGCCGAGCTGGATTCCGCCGTTGTCGATTAAAATCATTAGGACCGTGCCCAGTGCTGTCCCCCAAACTGCGCCCTTTGCCCCGGACAGGCTTGCGCCGCCGATTACGGTTGCCGCGATTGCGCTCATTTCATATCCGGTGCCCGCCGTCGGTACAGCGCTGTTGACGCGCGAGGTAAGCAGCACACCCGCAATCCCGCAGACAAGGCCTGCGAATACGTATACACCGTAGGTCGTCAAGCGTGTGTTTACGCCGGATAGTTTGGCGACTTCCATGCCGCTGCCGATGACATAGATATTTCTGCCAAAGCGCGTAAATTTAAGAATAAAGAAACCCGTCAACAAAACGGCGATCCAGATCAGCGTCAGATTCGGGATTCCAAGAACCGTTTCATTAGAAAAGCTGCTGAACGCCTCCGGTAATCCCGCAATGGTCTTGGCTTTGCCAACCACCTTAATCAATCCGCGAATGATCTGCATGCTGCCAAGTGTTGCAATAAACGGCGGAACCTTAAACTCGTATATGATCACCGCATTGTACAAGCCGAGAACACAACTGGCCAACAGCGCAAACAATACGGAAACACCGATAGAAAGCCCCGCCTCCGTCATTAATAAAGCAACGATCAGCGAACTCATACCGGTTATCGCACCGCAGCTTAAATCGATTCCGCCCGTAATAATGACAAACGTCGCCGAAATTGCTACAATACCGATGATTGAGCACTGTTTCAATACGTTTGTTAAGTTATATTGCGAAAAAAACGTATCGGTCGCAAACGTAAAGATTGCAAACAAAAAAACAACGATAAGAATCAGAGAAAACTCCGTCTTCTTGAAAAAATTTGTCGTAGCCTTCTTCATAACGTATCTCCTTAATCTATCTGAGAAGCAACCTCTAAAATGTCGTGTTCCGACATACGCTTCAGTTGCTCTCGCGAGAATTCGCCCTTTATCACTCCGTCCGCCATCACGTACATCCGGTCCGCGAGGCCCATCGCTTCCGGCAGATACGAAGAAATAATGATAATCCCTTTTCCTTCCTGAATTAATCGTTCAATGATCTGAAAAATCTCCTGTTTTGCGCCTACATCGACTCCGATCGTCGGTTCGTCAAAAATAAACACATCCGGATTACACGCAAGCAACTTGGAAACAACTGTTTTTTGCTGATTCCCTCCGGATAGCTGACCCACTTCTTTGCTCACGGTTGCGGTTCGAATGCCGACGGAACTGCGAAACATTTCCGCGCGTTTCGTTTCTTTCTTTAAGCTGATAATTCCAAGTTTCGATATGCTTCCATAGGAGCTCATATTGATATTTTGTTTGACCGAAAGAGCTAATGCGAGCCCTTCTTTTCTTCTGTCTTCGGGTACTAATCCGATACCGCGTTTCATAGCATCCCTGGGATGGCGGATGGTTACGGCTTGGTTTCGCACGTACAATCGGCCGGATTTGTTTTTTTCCGCTCCGTATACGCACTTCATTAATTCTGTGCGACCCGCGCCAATCAGGCCGAAAAAGCTTACAATTTCACCGGCCTTTACGGAAAAGCTGATGTTGTGAAAATGCTTCTCATCCGAAAAATTTTCCACTTTCAACAGGGCTTCACCAATTTCACCGTGCCGAATATTATAGATATCGGACATCTCCCGCCCAACCATCATGGCGATGATTTTATTTTTGTTCAGTTCTTCAATTGGTTTTGTGTCGACGTATTGTCCGTCTTTGAGTACTGTCACTGAATCGCAGATCTCCATAATCTCTTCAATACGATGCGAAACATATATGACGCTGACGCCTTTGTCCTTCAGTTCCCGAATGTAATCAAATAATATCTCAACCTTATCATTTTCCAACAGTGCCGTGGGTTCGTCAAAAATGACAAGGCGAATTTTCTTATTCATTGATATTTTGCTGATCGTCACCATAGCCTGCATAGCAATCGGTAAATCAGCAATTTTTTCGTCCGGCTGAACGTCCATTGAAAAACGCTTCAGTACTTTTTTACTTTCCTTCCAAACCCTTTTCCAATCAACAATGCCGCACTTATTCAACGGCATGCTACCGAGGAAATAGTTTTCCCCAACGCTTAGTTCCTTGGCAATGTTGACATGCTGATAATTGGCGTGCATGCCGAATTCCTTTGCCTGTATTGCATTCTGCGGTGTGCGCCATTCACCGTCGCAGTCAATCTCAACTTTTCCGCAGTCCGGCGCTTCGACGCCCATAATCATGCGAATTAAAGTCGATTTTCCCGCACCGTTTTCCCCGACCAATGCGCGAACTTCTCCCGATTGAAGATCGAACGTCACATCCGAGAGGGCCTGCACGCCCGGATACGTTTTAGCGATATGACTGATTTTCAAGAGTGTACTCGTCTGTGCCATAACAACCACCTCATGCTTGCGGGCTGTGGCTTTTCAGCCACAGCCCTTTCATTGAATTGTGTCGTAATCGGTTAGCCACGCTCATTCAGCATGGGATCAAGCAGCGCTTTGTATTCATCGCTATCCATATTGTCCTTCGTTACGGTATACGCATTTACATTGACGTTTTTCTCATCCGTTACGCCGTTTACAATCTGATTGAAGGCTGCCATAACGGCCGAGTACGCCTGCTGATACGGAGTCTGAACAATGATTGCGTCCAGAATTCCGTTGCCAAGCGCTTCCACTTCGAGATCGTCGGAGTCAATCGCAGCCGCGGCGATCTTATCGCTCAAACCGGCGTTCTTGATTGCAAGAGCAATGCCATCGCCGGAAACGTTGTTCGCACCGTAGAGGCCGATCAGTTGGTCGCCATACGTGGAAATCTGGTTTTCGGCATTCGCCTGTGCATTGTTGACGTCGTTCTCATTATACAACGTATCGAGGCATTGAATCTCCGGTGCATTCTCCGCCATGTACGCAACAAACTCCGACATTCTGGGTTCCAGCGCGGGAACAACAACGCTCATGTGAACACCAACGATGCCTTTTGGTTCAATCCCCTTGGCTTCCATTGCCGCAAGCATTGCCTTTGCCGCTTCCGAACCCTGCGCGCCCATATCGCAAAAATATTTTGTTCCGTAATATTCTTCATATCCGTCGGAAAGGCCAAGGCTCATGAAGTTGACAACGATGCCCTGATTGTAAGCTTCCACTACGAGAGGTGCAGTAGCGTCCGGTATCAACGTACCCGTTACGATCGCATCCGGTTTTTTCGCAATCGCATTTTCAAACGCCTTTACATAGCTGTCCGTCTCCGCTTCAAGTGCCGGGCCGACCATCGATACGTTTACTTTTACGCCATATTCGCTCTCAATATCCTGGGCAGCATTTTCTACGCCGACAAGCATGTATTCACCCCAGTACTGCGATTCAGTGGACGGCGTGATATAGATAACATCAATTTCAGTCACGGCGTTTTCCGTCGCTGCCGCCTGCTCTGTTGCAGCCGCTTCAGAGCTTTCGGCCGTTGTTGCTTCTTCGCTTTGTGCAGCCGGAGCGGCACAAGCAACAACGCCCATCATCAAGGATAGCACAAGTAGAACTGCCAACAATTTCTTCATATTCTCTTCCTCCATTTTTTATATTATTTGAGATGTCTCTCAATGCAACCGTGAAATGATAATGTTTATTCTGTCTTGATGTTGTTATGTCATTACATTTTGTTTTCTGGTGAAATTATAATTGCCTTTATTCAATCTGTCAAGCACTAATTGTCATAATATTTGTGTTTATCCGAATCCGCTCATTGACAGGTTTGGAATTGTAACGTATTCTTGCGGTAAATTGATCCCCTGGAGGTACTCCTATGCCTGTTTGCATCAATTCCAACCTTTGCGTGGATTGTCAGCGCTGTGTGCGCGATTGTGTTTTTTCGGTTTTCGCGGAACAAAATGGTAAAATCATGGTGAAGAATGAGTCGTCCTGCATATTGTGCGGACATTGTGAAGCGGTCTGTCCCACAGGCGCGATCTCCGTGCAGGAAAGTGCGTGGTCTCTTCACGAGTTTTATCGCCCGCAAGCAACTCCGGTCTCGTCGGACGCTTTTGTTCGGCTGTCTACAGAGCGCAGAAGTATTCGACAGTTTCAAAACAAGTCACTGGACGAATCCGTGTTACGCTATTTGCTTGAAACGGCAAGATACTCCCCAACAGGCGTTAACCGACAGAATCTGAAATACATTGTTCTCCAAAATTCACTTCCGGCATTAAAAGCGCTTGTCTTCGGCGAACTTATAAGGGATCCTGAAAAATACGCATCTGTGATTGGCCCGGCCGTGCTCACACGCATAATCGAATCTGCGAAGAACAATCAGGACAATCTATTCTTTTCCGCACCAGCCGTCATTGTCGTACTTGATCAATGCGGGAAGCAAATAGACGGTGCCCTTGCGGTCGCACACATTGTGCTCCTTGCCGAAACCTTGAGAATCGGGACATGCATCAATGGAATATTCCCCAAGATAGCGTCGACAGACCCCGTATTTTCAAGCTTTTTATCTATTCCCGCCGGTTACGGGATTGTGACTTCCATTGCCATCGGTTATCCAAATGTAGAATATATGAGGATTCCTGTGCGAAAACCCGCAGATGTTTTGTGGAAATAAAAACTCTGCCCCGTTTGATCGGGTCAGAGCTTAACCGGATTTTATCCATATTTTCTATTATCAATCGATTGTGTTTTCCTTATCGATACGTCTCTACTTCGAATTTCGTACGATCACCTCTGTATCGCGCCAAGGAATACTCAATCGGTTTCGCATGATTGGCTGCATACGAAACTGTTCGAACAAAACAAATCGGTTTGTGTGGTGGAATCTCCAAATATTCCGCTTCTTTTTTTCTTGCCGGTACGGCTTCAATTTCACGGTGCGCATTGCTTACACGGATATCATAGATCCGCTCCAATTCTTCATATAGCGAAGCATATGTGAAGTCGATATCGAGCAGCTTTTGATACTGCTGTGCCGGAAGATACGTATCGAGGTACACCATCGGTGTATCGTCCGCATACCGAAGCCGGCATAAATGGATGAGATGTTTATCCAGTGGAATGTTCAAATGCGTGTTAATATCCGGAATGCCGGGTATTTCCTCGAAAGCCAAAACTTTCGTGTGCGGAGTCATGCCCTTTGAACGCATCTCTTCATTGAAGCTCTGCAATTGACTTAAAAATCGGTCTTTAACCTTTGGTTTGGCAATGAACGTGCCTTTTCCTTTATAGCGAACCAAATAACCCTCGTCGACAAGTTCCGATAATGCTTGCCGGATTGTCGGGCGGCTAATCATTAACTGCTCACACATGTCTGGCTCGGCTGGAAGCATTTCACCTGTCTTGAACGTATTATTATCAATCATATCCAGTAATTGGCATTTCAACTGATAATATAACGGTATCGGAACAGTCTTATCGATTTTTATACTTTTTAAAGAAACCGGCACCTAATTTCGCTCCTTGTAACAAAATTTCGTTAGCTGTAATATGATACAAGTAACTTTGTCATTACATTAAGATTAATCCAGTTTCCGTTTGTTGTCAACATATTTCTCGTGTGTTATATTGCATAATGGCCAGTGACCATATATTGGAGACAGATCAGCGTGACCCACTCCTAAAAAAAGTAGTCCATCTGAAAAGAGAAAAAAGATAAGATGAAAAAGAAAACGGTGGGGGAAATCAAGCTCGGTACTCCCGACCCGGAACGCCAGCAAACACTCCGTATATCGAATCGTTCAATGGCAGCTTTCGGGATGTATGTCTGAACATGAATACAATTCTGTCCCTAGAGGATGCCAGAGACAAAATAGAGCGCTGGCGAAAGGACTACTAGAATCCGTCCGCACAGCGCTCATGCCTAACGTCGGCCGAATTTACTCGGAATCGAGCTCTGAGGCCGTCTGAATATCGATTGTTCTTGTTCAATCTGGAACTACTATACAGTGGACATCTCAATAATCAACAAGCAACATCCTGCAAGGCAAGAACGTTTACCCCTCTCCTCAATGAAACCCATAGGAGTACAGGATGTCGTCAACAGCTAAATCGAGAATCTACAATAGACCGAATCCCTAGTAGTACGAAAGCCAGCTTGTTGTCGTTTCTCTCAGGTTATGTAATAGAAACATTCTGGAACCCGTTCTTGATCGCCAGCTCACGCAACTGCCGCATTCGCTCATCGGACGGCGACGGCGCATTCTCGAGCGCGCCGCGTACACCGAAACGGCGAAACCGAATCAAATGCAGCCTTTGTCGGGCTGTTTTATCCACCAACATTTCTGCAGTTCCACGTATGATGGTTTCAGCATCCACAAAATCATCAAGGCAGACAACGCGAATTTCTTCCAGCTTGCCGTTATCGGCGAGATAGCGCAGGTTATCCTTCACATTTTCATTACCGCTTCCTGTAAGCGCCCGAAAAGTATTCGAGTCCCACCCCTTGACATCCATCATAACTCCATCGCAAACGCGCATGAGTTCGGGATAGCAGCGAAAATCGACTGTTCCGTTGCTGTCTATCAGCGTGGTCAATCCCGCTTCCTTCGCAAGGACGAAGAGTTCGGACAGAAACGCTGAATAAAGCATACATTCTCCACCGGAAACAGTTATGCCGCGGATGAACGGCATGCTTCTTTGTATTCGTCGAAAGACCTCTGTCGCGTCAAGCATACGAACTCTCGGGGATGCATTGTGCGGGCAGATTTGTATGCAGCGGTCGCAAAAAATACATTTATCTTCATCCCACGTAACCTTACCCGCCCGCAAGTTAAGCGCCTTTGCAGGGCAACCGGCCACGCACGCTGCGCAATCCATACAAATCGTTTGTGTTTCCGGATTGTGACAATAAAGGCAGTTCAGATTGCACCCCTGCAAAAAAACAGAGCTTCTGCTTCCTGGGCCGTCTACCATGCTAAACGGAATGATTCTGCCAACTGGAGCGCTCGCCATCAGAAGCGTACCTTTCTGTCCCCAAGTCGGTTGTTGGCGTAATTTTTCGTCGCGCCATGCGACGTGTCCTGTAATACCGGCGCGCCGTCATTGAATTTCTTCATTTCGCTTTTCTTGGCTAGATAACCCGTTATGCGAATCAAATCGCTATCCGCGATATAAAAACTCAGATATTTATCGTTCATTGCAAACGCACCCTTGACTAAATCCAATATCGCCGCCGGGTTGTTGCGTGCCGTCGATTCCACGGGGAAGATATCGGTCACGCCCGTCGGGAAGAACCGATGGAACCGCGCGCTGTGCCGAATATGTTCTAAAATGTTCTCCGGTTCGTCGCCTACGGCAATGCGAACGCCGGGGGTAACGCCAACTTGCGGAGCAAGTCCCGCCTGTGCGTGCAAAAGCAGGCGGTCTCCCGCTTCTTTTGAGTAAACAGCCGGGAGGCTTTCAGTAAAGGTCTGGATTCGCTGCATTATGCGATCCCCAAGGTCATTTGCTTCGTCGTCGCGGCCATAGCGGCTTCCGCTGTTTTTGAGCAATATATTGACGCATTCGCACAGTCCCGCTATGCCGAACATGCCGACAAAGCGATCAGGATCCACAAGCCCTTCTTTTACAAGGAACGACGTATCAAAGAAATGCGATTTCTCAACCATGAACCGAATGCGCTCGTTCATGTATTCGCCCAGCGCCTGCATAGCGTCCGGCAGGAGTTCGTCCATAAACTGATCGATGCCGGATGCAAGCGCCGCAAGTCTTGACAGTACGAGCCGCGAAAGACAGTATCCGCCGCCGCCCACCGGCAGAATATTAAAGCAGCTGACGATACCGTACTCGCCCGAGTAGGTCGCCCGGTGAATGCGGTGATTGCAAAACGCCGGATTGGCGCAGGCAAGCGAGGTTAAAACCGCTTGTTCGGCGAAATCGTCCGGTGTAATCTCCGGATCGTACTTCAGCGTTAGATTCGGCACCGCATTTTGCAGTTCCTGTTCCAGCGCGAGAAGAATCCGTCCTGCGCGCGTGGCTTCCGGGCCGAGGTTTGCGTGGCAGTAACCGTTCGCTATCGTTCGGTCGATATAGACGAGAAAGCGCCGGAGTTTGCTGAGCGCGTCGTCGTCGGACACACCCTGCAAAAATGGATCGATCAGCTTATCGAGATTGCCCGCATATACCGGACGCCCGGTTATCGAAGGAATGTGATTGTACAAAATGCAAAGTGCGTTCAGTAAATCATCCAGATCCTTCGGCGGTTCCAGCCGCAAAAAAGCACTTCCATTTTTAACAAACTTCTCAAAATCGACCAAAATGTAGCGAGGCCGGTATGGAGCATTCCCCTCGTTCATATCGCACAGAGCTTCTTTTTCAAAGTAGTATCGAAATCTTTCCGAAACATGCAACGGATTCACTGAATTTTCAGCGCTCTGTGCAAGCTGCAAAAGTTTTTGCGAATACGTTAGATTCTCGGCTGTAACAATGTCCATTACCTGATCCATTTTTTTAATTCCTCCTTGTTTCAAACGATTCCGACCACGCGACGCCTGCCGTGCGTTGCCGCTGATTTACCCGTTACGCCCCAGTCGTAAACGTTATGGCAACCGTATTTGAAAGGCTGCGCGACGAAAGAATAGCCGCCACATCGCTTTGCTTGTGGACAGCTATTCCTGCTTGTTCGTCCCGTGTTAGGCCTGCTTTTTTTCTTTCCTTATCAGGCTGCGCAGCGCTTCGACGGCGGTCTCAATCGCGGGCGCCGTTTCCCAGGTGCTGACCTCTCCGGTTTTTTGAAGAGCTTCCCGTTCACGATTGCGGCACAGCAGGAGTACGGTGGCGCATCTTACATGCAAGGCGGAAGCTACGATATACAATGTCGCGGATTCCATTTCCGATCCGAGCGCACCGGCACGTTTCCATGCCTCCCATTTTTGATGAAGTTCGTAACTCACGGGCATACGATCGGGGTCATGCTGTCCGTAATATGAATCCTTGCATTCCACGACGCCGACATGATGATTGTTTCCAAGGCGTTTCGCCGCCTCGTCCAATTCCCGTACCAAAGTATAGTTTGCAACTGCAGGGAATTCAATCGGTACGTATTCGCGGCCGGTTCCTTCCATACGAATCGCACTTGTTGGAACAATCAGATCTCCGGGCACAAGGCTGCTATCAATACCACCACAAGTCCCAACACGAATAAATGTGTCAGCACCAATCTGAGCCAACTCTTCCATGGCGATGGATGCGGACGGACCGCCGATGCCCGTTGACGTAACGCTGACCTTCACGCCCTCCAAAGTACCCGTGTATGTTACGTATTCCCGATAGGTGCTCACATGCACCGCGTCATCCAAATATGCCGCAATTTTCGCTACCCGGCCAGGATCGCCGGGAAGTATGACATACTTGCCAACATCGCCTTTTGCGCACTTCAGATGATGTGTTAATGTATCTGCCAATTTAGTTTCTCCTTATTCGAAATTTTCAATATCGCTCGTCGCTGCAATTTCCAGTCCGTATTGCAGGGTAAGCGTCTAGTGTTTAGTTGCCAATCGTCTGTTGAACGGCTGTTCCGTCCTCCAGCACTTGAAGAATCGCTTCGACGGCTTCCTCCATCGTGACAATCCCTTCCCGCAGGCCGAGTTCTTTGCACAGCCGACTGACATACGGCTGCTTGAGCATGGATACTTTCATCGCGTCAAAATCCCAGAAAATCTCATGCGGCGAACCGCCTGAAACGATTTCCTTGTTTGCCATTATGATTACACGGTTGAAGTTGTTGACCACAAATTCCATATCGTGCGAAATCGTTATCAGGGTTTTCCCTTTTTTGCTCAAGTGGTCCAATATGGACGCAAGTCTCAAATTCCCGGACAAGCCCTGTCCGGCCGTTGGTTCGTCAAACACCATAACCTGGGTGTCCATGGCAATAATAGCGGCGATGGAGATAAATTTCCGCATTGAAAATGGAAGATTAAAAGGATTTTCATTCTTCAAATCTTTCAGGTCGGTTATTTCCAACGCATAATCGATCAGGTCTTTAACCTCTGCTTCCGTTTTATCCAACACCTTTGTGCCGAACGCGACTTCGTCATAAATGGTGGAATGAAAAATCTGGTCGTCCGGGTTCTGAAATACGTACCCGACAAGGCGGCTCATCTGCGCAATCGTGTAATCTTTGCTGTTTTTGCCGTCGACGATCACGTTTCCTTCCGTGGGACGCAAGAGACCGTTGAGCATTTTTACCGTGGTGGTTTTTCCTGCTCCATTCTGTCCGATAATAGCAATGCTCTCACCCTTTTCGATTTCCATGCTGATGTCGTTTACCGCCAAAAAACCACCGGGGTATTCGTAACTTACATGATCAAGCGTTATAAAGGCCACTTGCGTTCCCTCCTTTCGCAAACATTTTTATCAAAGCCTCCGCAGCCTGCTTTTCCGTAATCGGAATCTCGTCAAGCGTTACGCCGCGTTTTTTCAGTTCGTTGCCTAAAATTGCGATCTGTGGAAGCTGCACGTGGTCTTCGACCAGGGACATGTCGGATAAGATATCCTGCTTCGATCCGGTTTTAATCAGCTCGCTGTCTTTCAGGACCAGTATTTCATCCGCATATTCCGCCAGCAAATCCACTTTATGTTCAACCAGTATGATGGTCTTTCGTTCACGTTTCATTTCGCTGATAATTTTAAATACGCTTTCCGTTCCTTCCGGGTCCAGCTGGGAAGTCGGTTCATCTATAACCAGAATGTCCGGTTTGAGCACAATCGTGGATGCCAGAGCCACGCGCTGCTGCTGCCCGCCGGACAACTCGAACGGGTTTTTTAAAGCAATCGACATAATGTCCGTCATCTCCATGACTTCGACGACACGCTGTTCGATTTCGTCGACATCCACGCCGAAGTTTTCCAGGCCAAATGCCACTTCCTCAAAAACAGTGTCTTTTACACCGCTAATCTGATTGAACGGGTTCTGAAATACGTATCCGATCTCCAATGCAAGCTCACCCGGCCCGTATTCCATTGTCTCTTTCCCGTTGACCAGCACTTCGCCTTCCAGTTCACCTTTATAAAACGAAGGAGCGAAGCCGCGAATCAGCGAACAAAGCGTTGTTTTTCCGGATCCGTTTTCACCGATTACGCCGTAAAATCCGCCTTTTTCAATTTTGAAGCTCATATTCCTTATGGCCGGTTTCGCAGCCAGAGGATATGTATACGTTACGTTTTTAAATTCAATTACAGTATCCACAGCAAAACCCTCCAAACCATCAGCCCCGCCGTAATGATCGCGGCAATCGTGACCGCCTTCGTCTCGTTTCCAGTCTTTTTCAGTTCCAGCAAATGCGTTTTAGGGCACTGTGTATCGAAGCCTTTGCATTCAAGCGTCAACACGCGTTCCTCCGTGTTCATAAGCGAACCTACGACAAGCGGCACGATCATCGGGAAAAACGCTTTGCTCCGCACGAGCAGGTTTCCTTCTGTTTCTACGCCACGCGCTCTTTGCGCGTTCATAATGGTTTTGGAACTCTTTCCCAGAACCTCAATCATCTGAAACGTCGACAGGAAAACGAACGAGGCTTTATAGCTCATCCCGGCCCTTTCCAGCGCATATGTCATTTCTTTGGTTTCGGTCGTTTGGAACAGCCACAGAAGGATGCCGGCCACGTTCATAATGACAAAGCACAGTACGATGGCATGCTGAAGCCCTGCTTCATAAATTTTGATAAACCAAAGCTGAAAAAGAACAACCTCACTCTTGAGCACCATTGTCTGCACCACGAATATCAGGCCTAAAAATAAGAGTATGCTCTTAAAGAACTTGTGAAACTTTTCCCATATACCACTTATGACAAACAGAATCGGAATCACAAGAAAGGACGCCATCAGATATAACGCATATCCATTGACACGGATCGACGCTAGAATAGCAATACAGATGCAGTATAATACGACGATCCATCCTTTTGCCGAGGGATACAACGCGGCAAGAGGATTCGATTTTTTAATGTTAATCTTCTCTCTGAACATAGGGTTGACTCCTTATGGGAGCAGGCTCCGCTTTTCTCCGCCAGGCGGTACAAAGCGAGGCCTGCTCCTTTTTAATCCGGGTTAATCCGCCTTCGGGGTTTGCTTGATGTAGTTGGTACCCAGGCTGTATTTGACCAGACTTCTCGCTGGAATAACCTTAATGATGAGCCATGTAATGACGATAGCGATTACACGGTCGATGCACGTGAACAGCAGGTTCGTGCTGATAACGGCATTCCAGATGTTTACGCCGGAAGCCATGAGCGTTGCGGCAAACAGCGAATCGGCGGAGCTGGTTACGCCACCGAATACCAGAACGGCGATCGGAGCGGAAACAATTGTGGAAACCAGTGAGGTTACCAAAATCGAAATGGCGATCTTCCACCAGTTGCTGAACATTTTACCGCGTGCCAGGAAGCCTGCGGTAAGACCGACGGCGATGCTTGTCAGCGCAAACGGGATTGCGCTGGGGTTTGTGATGCCAAGTACAAGGTTCGTAATCAGGCCGGTCAAAGCGCCGACCCACGGGCCGCAAAGCATTGCGACAAAGAACGTGCCGATCGTGTCCAGATACAGCGGCAGCGACAGCGCATGGTGGATCTGCGAGCCGACAAAGTTAACAGCCACTGCGATCGGGATCGTCAGTAACGCCAGCATCGTAAAATCGTCTTTGATTGAATATTTCTTTTTTATACTCATTTGTTTTTGCCTCCCACTTGTTTTTCGGTGTTTTATCACAAAAGAGTTAACGTAGCGTCAGAAAAAACGAAAAACCAAATCCGTGTTCCAGCCCTCGGATCCGTTTAAACCTAACCCCCTTCCTTAAACTTAGCAGGATATCCTTGGCCGGATTGTCTAAAAAAAGCACGCAACTCTAATGATTCCTGTATCAAACGCAATCATTTTCTTTCCCAGATATGATCCTGATTGCTTTTTTTCGTTGTTATGCAGTAAAAATTGCTCGATTTCCCAAATTTTGCGTCAACAATACCAGTGGGTTTAAAAAACCCATTCTTTTTGTTTTTGTTTGTGCAGTTTTTCAGTGCGTATCTACATCGTGGCTACAGCCTGCGGGTGCTGGCGCGAACCATCAAAACCGGTTCGTGCGTTTCCAGTTCGACCGGAGACTTGTTCTCAATTAGATCGATGAGTTCCTTTGCGGCGTGTCTTCCAATGTCTTCAATCGGGATATGAATCGTTGTCAGCGGCACTTCAAGGACATCGGAAATAAAAATATCATCGTAACCGATAACGGAAATATCTTTGGGTATTGACATCCCGTAATTACGGATCGCCTTATAAATACCAAGCGCGATCATGTCATTAAATGCGAAGATAGCCGTTACGCCTTTGCCAAGCATATATGGTAGCGCTTCCTGTCCGCTCTCCAGCTTATAATTACCAACATATACCAATGACGGATCATACGGGATACCCGCTTCCTCAAGTGCTTTGCAGTACCCGTCCAGGCGTTTCGCCGAGCTTATATAATCCTTCGGGCCGGATATAACGCCGATCTTCTTGTGTCCGTATTCAATCAGATGACGTGTCGCAAGGTATCCTCCGTAAACATGATCGCATCCATCTGCGCAAGAGACGACACCATCGATCTCGACGTCCATTGCAATAGCCGGAATGCCTGAATTTTTGACCGACTGGAATCCGTCTCTGAGGTTTTGTCGGTTTGAAATCGTGGAATGGGGGAACACAACGCCGTCAATGCCTTGGTTTAAAAAGATTTTGAGGTATTCCAGATCATTCGCGTCTTCCTGAGACGCGTTTACCTGTATGACCTGATACCCCATCAACCTCGCCTGCTTGGATATGCCGCCTATCACCTGAGCCGAGAAGATGTTGACCGAACCGGAAACCACTCCGATAATATGAGACCGCTTTGTTACGAGGCTTGCGGCAAAACGATTGGGGTAATAGTTCAGTTCGCGTGCGGCTTCCATTACCTTCGTTTTGGTTGCTTCGGAAACTCTCGATTCCCGGTTGTTGAAAACGAGCGAAACCGTAGTCGGGGAAACGCCAGCTTTTTTTGCAACATCTTTAATTGTCGATCCCATTTGTGCTTGCCCCCTGCATTCTGGTGATGCTTTGATGAAAAAGATTGGTTTAACGTTTTATCTGATGTCGGTAGTATATCACAGAAAATGGATTCGTCAATGCGTAATCCAAATTTTTTTCGATTTTTTTGTTGCTAAAAGCTGCATTGACTGATAGAATGCTTTTAAAATCATCCTGATCCGATATGTTCTTGCTTGATTTGTTGTTTTTATAATCGAAACAGCATGATAAAACGTTAAACCTTAATATCGGTTAACTCGCTTGACCTTTTCTCTTCTTTTTTGATGGGGAATAGTTGCCGATATTTACTAGAATTTAATTCTGCCAAGGAGAATTATTTTGAAACTGAAAAAGCAACTAATAACTTACGCAATAAAAATCCTAGTCATTAATATCGGCTTACTAATCAACGGCTTTGGTCTTGCTTTCCTGTATTCGGTCGAGCTTGGATCATCCCCGATGGGTACTTTTGCAGACGGTCTTCACAACCTAATCCACATTCCACAAGGGACAGCAAACATCATCGCCAACGCGTTCTTTCTACTTGTGCTGATCATTGTGGCGCGCAAATACATCGGCGTAGGAACTGTCATCTGCACTTTTTTGTTAGGTGTATACGTCAATCTTGCATCCGGCGTAATCGCCCCGCTGAACCTCATCGCAATTTCTTTTGTATTCAAAGTCCTTGTGTCTGTGTTGGGTGTGTTGCTGATGGGCGTCGGTCTGGGTATCTATGTCGCGGTCGATTTCGGGTTAGGTCCCCTCGAAGCGCTCGTTGATATCATTTATCGGCTTGCGAAGATTAAATATAAAACAGCAAAGATCATTTTCGACGCACTGCTCGGCGTCTTAGGTATCATTTTTGGTGGCAAAATCGGCATTGGTACTATTATCTCCATTCTTTTTACAGGCGTCGTCATGGGTTATATTATTCCGAAGACAAAACTGTTTCTGGATAAAATATTGTCGCCTACTGTGGAAGAAAATGTTATATCGATGAGCGAGGGCAATGGCAACGAGCCATAAATTAGACAACAGATAAAGTAAGTAGATGCTGGCACATTCGATCCGGATACCAGCAAATGATCTGTCGCGAATAGATCTGCTCTTAAATTATCACCAGGTACAATTCCGATATTTGTACCAAACCACAGTCAATCGCGCGATTATATCATTTCGTGCAAGTTTGACAATGCCCTTTGTTGAACCCGAAATTACTCGATTATTCAAATGTAATGAGAACACAAAACCTAACAGCTACTGTTTGTTTGATGTTCATTACCGTCAACAATACCTTATAATCGTTTATGAACGTTAAAAGCACATTCCAAATTCTTCGCGATAATCTGCTATTATTTAATATTACAATCGCTGGTTCGTAACTGTTATCGCGTAGACACGCACGCATAACCCGGAGGTCGTAGGTTCAAGTCCTTCCCCCGCAACCAATTGAAAAACCGCCCAATTCGGGCGGTTTTTGCATTATTCGAAGATTGTATTTTGGTGCAGAACTGGCTCAAAACCTACTAGCTGATGTTTATTTGATGTTTGTCGGGATGTTGGATAGTTTATGATTATTTGAGATCGTAAAAAGTTCTTACCTTGGCGAATTATCTATAATGAAGTTGAAGTCCCTTACACTCGTATATAATTTGCAAAAAGCTTGCATATCAATCTTGCGATTTTCGCCTTTCAATAGTATATTTTGATATGAATACAACTGTAAATTTTTGTTTCGCATCTTGGCAGTTATCTGAGCCGTCCTTCCGAAAGCATAACTTTCGCGAAATTTGCAAAGCATATCAAGGAGAAGATAGTTCTTCCCAAAAAACATTTGAAAGGAATACTTACAATGGAAAGAGGAAATGTGCTGGTCATCGGAAATTCTGGGGTTGGTAAATCAACATTAATTAACGCCATTTTAGGTGAAAATGTTGCCGAGACAAGCTTCGGAACCCACGGAACAACACAAGCACTAAAAATCTATGAAAGCGACGAGATTCCGTTCCGTATCATTGACACCATCGGCTTTGAACCTTCGTTTCTTAAAGAAATGAAGGCAATCAACGCCGTGAAGAAGTGGTCAGTCGATAGCGCCAAGCAAGGAAATGAGAACAGCAAAATTAATGTCATTTGGTTCTGTGTTGACGGAACTTCTACGAAGCTATTTCCGAAGACTATTGAGGACCTTTCGCATGCCACATCAATATGGCAGTCAGTACCAGTGATCGTCGTCATTACAAAGTCTTATGCTATCCCTGATAGGCAACTCAATATCGATATGGTGAATTGCGCCTTCGCAAACCAAAAGCGCTATGCAAAAAACCTACGCAAGGTTATACCTGTTGTTGCTTCAACATATGTGCTTAACGACAGTGCTTTTGCGGCACCAGAAGGCATCACAGAACTAACTAATGCAACAAATGAACTCATGCCAGAAGGAATCCAAGCGGGCAACGAAGATATTGCTAAATTCAATCTAAATCGTAAGAGAGCATTAGCACATGGAGTAGTAGGAGCATCTACATCTGCCGCAGTTGTCATCGGTGCTGTGCCAATTCCGTTTGCAGATGCACTTTTACTGACACCGATCGAAATTGCTTTGGTAAATGGTCTCTCCCGGATTTACGGAATCAGCAAGAATGAAGAATCGAAGCAGTTTTTCAACTCAATCGTCGAAGTTGGAACCGTTGGTGTTGTCGCAAAAACACTACTTAGCGCATCAAAGGCTATACCAGGTGTTAACCTTGGCGCCAGCGTACTAAATGCGATCATTGCAGGCAGTATAGTAGGAGCATTAGGAGAGGGTTCGATTTTTGCATTTGAACAAGTTTTCCTTGGAAAGAAGAGCGTGGCAGATATTATCTGGGTGCAGAAAGTAATCGAAGAGAAGCTCTCTCCGAAGTTGAAAGAAACAATGAATGCAATTGTTGAGCAAGTCTCAGCAAATCCTAATAAGAATGATATTGGTGGCGTAATCACGGAGGCTATAAAGGCCTTGTTTAATAAAGAAAATATGCAAAAAGTATAAGGAGGTTGTGAATATGCAGTACAAAACCGAACAGGTAGTCCTTAAAGAAAAATTCATTGGTCATGATGCGAAAAACCTGGTATTAATCGATAACACGCTCAATAAGTACGCTGCTAATGGATGGACGCTATGTACAATGACAACCACTGTTGCGGGAGGAACTGGGTTGGGCGGCGGTGACAGGACGGTATTTACGCTTATCTTTCAGAAAATGTAATTTCGAGTGTATATACCGTTTCTTATTGACGGCGCAAAAAGCCAATTGAAATCCGAA
Source organism: Christensenellaceae bacterium (assembly GCA_963665515.1). Taxonomy (GTDB): domain Bacteria; phylum Bacillota; class Clostridia; order Christensenellales; family CAG-138; genus UBA7703. Next base: position 1,591,347 of record OY762278.1, on the reverse strand, counting down.
CTGCCTGAACGATTAATAACGCCCTACTACCTGATGTTTATTTGATGTTTGCTGGGATGATCGATAGCTTATAATCGTTTCATATAATCAAAAGTTACGGGCCTTAAACGCAGCCAACCCCTCCAGCACTTCTGCCGCTTTCTCATCCGCCGTTCTGATCGCGTGCGAGTAGATGTTTGCGGTGGTCGACGTCTGCGCGTGGCCGGCCCGATAGCTTACCGTCCGCAGCGGAATTCCCGCGGCGAGCAACAGCGTGATGTTCGTGTGCCGCAGGGAGTGAATTGAAATCTGCGGCAAATCGGTCCGCGAAATGAAATTGTGAAACCAACCCGATATGCTGTCCGGGTGGATCGGGGTACCGTCGTCCTGCGTGAACAGCCGATCACAATCGACCCAGCGATCCCCCATCGCAATGCGCTTCGTACGCTGCCATTTGCGATGTTCCTTCAATAGCTCGAACGCCTGCTCCGGTAGCTTGATCGTCCGCACAGATGAATCGGTCTTCGTTCCTTTCGTAAAGATCCCTTTCTCCGGCAAATACTGTGACGTCCGGCAAATCGTAATCATATGATTCTTGAAGTCGATATCCTTCCACTCCAGGCCACACAGTTCTCCGCGCCGTACCCCGCTGAACAGAAAGAATCGGATCATCACCTGATTTTGGTGTGGCTCGTTGTCCAGTAGTCGTAATAGCGTCGCCGTCTGCTTCTCGTCAAGGTACTTTGCTTCCTTGCGCTCGAACTTCGGCGGCTTCACTCTTCGCGCGGGATTATCGGTTATCACCTGCCAAAATACGGCTTGGTTGAGGATCGCCGATATCAGTCGGTGATGGTGATTGATCGTTTTTCCCGCCAGTTGCTGTACAGATTTCGTTGATTCTACGCCTTCCTCAAACGGGATATCAAGAATATCGCAAGCCGCTTGCGCAATGCGAATATCTACTCCCTGGCCCTTGATCAAGCGGTAAATCGTGTTCACATGGCACTCCGCTTCGTCAGCCAATGCCTGTCGTGTCATGCCCGATTTTTTGAATACAGAAAGCAAGCGGGGCGTCGCTTTGACCGATACTCCACTTTGTCTTTCAACGCCCTGTAAGCTGGCATAGAACGCCATCAGGTGATGTGGTTGAAGCTTATCCAGTCGGATGTTCCCAATCGCCGGGAGGATACGTCGTAGCAACTCTTCATATCGGACAAGCGTCTTAGGTGCAAGATTCTGTTCTGCATAATCCCGTCGCCAACGATCAACAAACTCAGCAAACGTCACCCACCCGTCCAGCACTTGTCCCAAGCGAACGCGTCTCTCAAACAGTGCCGCTTCAAGATTAAGCGCTTCCTAGATCTGCCGTTTTGTCATGCCCGGTTCCGGTCGCCATGTCTTCAACTTACGCTTCTGTCTTCCATCCATGCCGTAACCGTCGCTGACCATGATCAGATAAGCGCCGTTTCGTTCCAGTATCGTTGCCATTGTTGCATATCCTCCTTTCTTTTGTCAGTCAGCATGTTCGCTCAAAAGAGTCCACAAGCAATTCTTTTTCTTGATGTTTATTCAAATGAATCAGTCATCTCTCCTTGCGCATGCCTTTTAAGGTAATCTATAAAAAGATCAACATCGACCAGATACTTCTTCCCGCACTTCACCCGTGGTACTTTGCCGGATACGATTAAACATCGTACGTAGTTGGCTGAGATCGCCGTGTTTGGATCCATTTCTTTTATATAGTCATACACTTCAGAGAGCGTACGCATCCAGGGTAATCGCAATAGGCCGACTTACTCCGATGCTTATATTGCTAAAGAAACGCACCTTACTGAAGAGGCTATTAAAATACTGTGTGAAAGCGCTTGCAGAACAACTGAAAAAAGTACAAAAAAGGTCTTGAAAGCTCGCTTGTATCACATTTATAACCAGTGAACAATTTTCTATGCTCGTCGCGTTGCATGATGAATGCGTTGCGTTTGTTTTATTTAATAAGTACCTCAAATACTTCGGAAAAGATGATCATCTTGACGATATCGACCACGCAATGCTTGATTTATTTGAAAGATCAATCAAGGGTGTTGGCGGCAAGGAACGATTTGAGCTCTATATATTTGCTGCGAAACATCAGGCAATGGAGTTGTATGGAGACTTTGCACAAATGCCGTCAAGGGCAGTCTTGACGGCATTCTGATTTACTGTTTGGAAATCTTTATATGCCACAAAAGCCACTCTGTCACCAAGTGACTCATGATAGCTTTCATATGGCTTGCTATATCCAAAAAATCAACCGATCTACTCGATGTTTTCAGCTTCTAAAAAAGCTTTGCAACACGTAAATACTCTCGATTTACTCGCTCAAATTTTCGTACGCCAAAACTCGGAAAAGCGCCCTTTTTTCGGGCGTTTTTCGTTTGTTAAGTGCTTTTCTCGAAGGAGCTTATATGTTGAGTTTTTCCCTAGACCCCTTTTCTAAGTCGCGTATAGTTGGAAGAGGCTATGGCCCCTGGTCGTCATGTTTTCTTCCAAAATAGGCCTGACCGGGAGGGCGTGAAATAAGGCACTGGCGAAGGAACTACAACGAGTTCCGTCCCACTGCGTACTAACATACCTGACACCGGCTGAATTGCCCGAAAATCGGACTCGGAGGCCGTTCAATCATCGATTTTTTCTCATTAGGTCTAGAGGGGGGACACATCACACAAGAGGATGATTTTCCATCCACAATTCCTTAATTTTGGAACCATTTTATATTAGCATACCCACCCCCGAGGAAACGCGAGAGTATATCGTGTTCCCGATTTTCAGTGTGAAATACGGCGAGTAGCTGTTTGGGATTCATTATGATTATGTATTAGCCAGTTCGCACAAGGTTTGCTGCCGATCGGACGAGCCATCGCCTCTTCGACGAGCTCTTCGCCTGCGCGGCCGCTGGAAAGCACGTCGAAGTGCGAGCGAAGCACTGTCGTATTTATTTTGTCAATGGGTTACGTCGCATGTCCGCATGGCAGCCCGATCATTTATACCACCTTTCCGGGATTCAAAATAGTGTTGGGGTCGAAGGCGCGTTTAATTTGGCGCATAAGGTCAACCGACACGTCGCCAAACGCCTCCGCCATGTAGGTTTTCTTCGCGTAGCCGATCCCGTGCTCGCCGGAGACCAGACCGCTGAGTTCGTTTGCTTTCGCATACAATCGTTCGAACGCGGTTTCCAGCGTTTTCTGCCATTCGGCTGCGTCAAGCGCGTCCCGGCAGATGTACACGTGCAGGTTGCCATCACCTGCGTGTCCGAACGAAGGAAGACGTACTTCGAGTTCCTTCGAAAGTTCGTGCGTAAAGAGCACGAACTCCGCAACCTTGTTGCGCGGCACGACGACGTCGCATTCGTCCATCTCAGTCGTCGACGATTTGATCGCCTCAAGGAATGCTCCACGTGCCGTCCAGACCGACGCCTTTCTCTCTTCCGTGTCCACGAAGTACGCGTCCAGCGCGCCGTTTTCAAGACAAAGTTCCGCCACGTCGTCGAGCTGCGCGTCCACCGCGCAGCGTTCGTTCCCATCCGCGGTTAAGAGCAGATACGCTGGAGCCTTCGTGTCCGGAAAGCGTTTGCCAAGATACTCCTCCGAAAAGAGGATCGTACCCTTCTCCATGAACTCGATCGCCGTCAGCGGCGCTTTGCTCCGGATCAGCTTCGGCACCGTCTCTATCGCTTCTTTGATCGACGGGAACGGGACCAATAACGACACCGTGATCTTTGGCAGCGGCACGAGCTTTAAGATCGCTTCCGTAATAATAGCCAACGTGCCTTCCGAGCCAATCAGCAGTTCCTTCAGCGCGTAACCCGTACTGTTCTTGACCACCTTACCGCCAAGATGCAATATTTTTCCGTTTGGCAGCACCGCCGTCAGAGCGCGCACGTAATCGCGCGTGACCCCATACTTCACCGCACGCATGCCGCCCGCGTTCGTGCTGATGTTCCCGCCGATCGTCGCGCTCTTTTCGCCCGGGTCCGGCGGGTACAGGAAATCGTGTTCTTCGCAGAACGCGGCTAAATCCATTAGCAAGACGCCCGGCTGCACCGTCACGGTCAGATTCTCTTCGTCCAGCTCGAGAATCTTGTCCATGCCCGTCGTCTCCAGCATAATCCCGCCGTACAGCGCAACGCCCGCGCCGACCAATCCAGTCCCGCTGCCGCGCACAACCACGGGGATGCTCTGCTTGTTGGCATATCGCATGATCGCGGAGACTTCCTCCGTGCTCATGACCTTCACGAGCACTTCCGGCATGCTCGACACCCCGCCGAGCTCGTCGTGGCTGTAGTCCTCGCCGATCTGTCCGCCGGTGAACACGCGCTTAGCGGAAGCAACTTTTTCTAAATACGCGATATCTTCGCCCGTTATCTTCTTATACATTCCTTGCGCCCTCCCGGATCTGTTCAATCAGCTTTGGCATGACCTCGTACAGGTCGCCGACAATCCCAACGTGCGCAAACGCGAAGATGCTTGCGTTCGGGTCCTTGTTGACCGCGACGATCCGTTCGCTGCCCTTCATGCCTGCCGCGAACTGCACAGAGCCGGAAATTCCTAACGCGATAATCAACTTCGGTTTCACCGTCCGGCCGGACAGCCCGATCTGTCGCTTCGGGTCGAGCCAGCCGGCTTCGATCATGGGACGCGTGCCTGCCATCTGCGCGTGGAGTAATCCTGCGAGTTCCTTTGCCAAAGCTAAGTCCGCTTCTTTCGAGAAACCCCGGCCGCAGGCGACGATCGCGTCCGCTTCCGAGATGTCGATCTCCTTCGGCTTTTCTTCGATGTGCAAGACGGTTGTTTTGCTTTTTCGCATTTGGTCTGTGACCGGCATTTCGACCACTTCGCCCGTCGGCATTTCGTTTCTCCGGGGTGCGTTAAAAATCTTATACCGCGCCGTGCAGAACTGCGGGCGCGTGTTCGGCGTCACGATCTGTGCCATGATGTTCCCGCCGAACGCGGGGCGTATCTGCACGAGGTCGGTGTTCTCCTTCATTTCGAGGATCGTACAGTCCGCCGTCAGACCGGCGCCGCACCGTGCGGCCACCTTCGGCGCGAGCGAACGTCCGAGGCTTGTAGCGCCGACCAAAATTGACGACGGTTTGCCCTTCCGGATGAAATCGTAGAACGCCGCAGCATACGGCGAGACCGTGAACCGCTCGAAAGTCAGATCGTCGTAGACAAACACTTTGTCCGCGCCGTAGTGCAAAAGCTCGATGGCGAGTTCTTTTACACTGTTTCCGATCAGCACGGCGCAGACAGGTTCCTTCGTCACCTTCGCGAGCTCTTCCGCCTTGCCGAGCAGCTCCAGAGTGACCGGGTGGATGTCGTCGTCCCGCTTCTCCGCGAACACGGCGACGCCGCGCCATGCGGACTTGTCCAGTATCGCCTTTGTTTGGTTCTCCCACGTGATTGCGCCCTCCGGTCCATTCTTTACGCAGAGCTTGCAGCTCTTGCACGCGGCGTTGACGGAAAGGATTCCGTCCTTATATTCCAGCGCGCCGAACGGGCAGATTTCTTGCAGCCGTTCGGCGATTTCTTGTGTGATCTTGTCCTGATGAATAACTAATCCCATATCGGTTCCTCAAACGAATTTCTGCTCGCGCAGGATGCCGTACAGCGCGTTCGCCAATTCCGCGCCTGTACCGGTGAACGTCTGCTTCTCCACGTCGTTTTCCGGCGGGAAGATACGCTCCACCTGCGTCGGCGAGCCTTTTAGACCGAGCTTCGCCGCATCCGCGTCCGGAAGGTCGCAGGCGGCCAGCACGCGGATCTGCTTCGCCGCGTCGATCGCCTTCTTGCGGTTGTACGACGGAAGTCTCGGCGTGTTTGCGTCTTTGTCGATGGTCAGCAAACACGGAAACGCCATCTTCTGCGTCTGCAGCACGCTGTCAAGGTCAATCGTCACCGTGATCGAATTTTCGTCCACCCCGTCGATCCGTACCACGTTTGTCGCGTGCTCGATGCCGAGGCGCTCTGCAAGTTCCGGACCGACTTGAGCCGTGTCTCCGTCCGTCGTCTGTTTTCCGCATACAATCAGATCGAATTTTCCACTCTGCTTCACACCAAGCGAAAGCGCATAGCTTGTGGCTGCTACGTCCGAACCCGCAAACGCACGGTCGCACAGCAAAGCGCCTTCGTCCGCGCCCATCCAGAGCGTTTCCGTCAGCGCTTCCTCCGCCTGCGGCGGACCCATGCTCAGCGTCTTCACGCTGCCGTTCGTTTTCTCCGCCAGCGTGAACGCCGTCTCCAGCGCGAACAAATCGTACGGGTTCAACTTCGCCGCCACCCCCGCACGCTTGAGCACGCCCGTTTCTTCGTCCACTTCCACCTTGTTCGTCCCGGGGACTTGTTTGATGCAGACTAGGATGTTCATATGTTTTTCACCCGCGGATACTCATTGCACAGCAACCGGTATGGTGGTTCGTCTTCTTCAATCGCCGGAAAACGCCCGACCGGCGGATGAAATCGATTATCCGTATTGTCGTCGTTGCACTGACTCACTTCGCCGATCAACACCGCACCCGTCCCTGGTTCCACCTCGAAATCATGGTATAAATACGGCTGGATCGAGATACTCATGCCCGGCTCCAATTTGATTTGCGTACCGGCGGGTACGATCGTATCCACGCCGTCGAGATGCAATGTTACGTCGCTTACTTTGTCGATCTCCTCGTCCGGGAACGAGTTGTAGACGCGTATGAGGAGGTTGCCGCCGCCGCGGTTGATGATATCCTCCATCTTACTCCAGTGAAAGTGATTCGGCGAATACTGGCCATCACTCAAATACAGCAGCTTTTCGGCGTACGTTTTTTTGTATTTTTCCGGCATATTCAAGTTGCCGTTTCGCAGTGTGATAAGCGAAAATCCAACCTTATCAAAGTTATCCAAACCATAGTCGGTAATATCCCAGCCGAGCATATTATCGCGAATCTCGTCGTATGCATGTCCTTTGTTTTGCCACTCTTCCGGCGTAAAATCGCAAAACGGTGGCAGGCTAAAGTGGTACTCCTTCGCCATCTCTTCCAGTTGCCGTAGCGCTTTGTTGATTTCCGAACGTTTCATTTGATTCTCCACCTCTCAGACTTTCGGCAACATGTCGGCCGTTACGGGAAAATAATCCGAATTTTCTTTCGTCGTATCTGCATTTTCCACAATCAACAGCGCCGTACCAGGCGTTGCAATCAGATTATGCCAAACGCCTTTTTTTACGTTGTAAAGTTTTTCCTTCTCCATTGGTAACAGTGATACCGTGCCAAGCTCGTTTCCCGAACCGTCGCCGATATATAGCGTGCAATTTCCTTCCAGCAATACAAACACTTCATCCGTTTCATTGTGTCTCTCCAGATACGGCGTCGTTTCCCGCCGGAATTTCGGCGCGTCGTTTAAAATTGCAACTCGCCAGCCGTTGAAGTCGACCAGCGGTTTGTAATCTTCACCCGAGTGTTCCAATATTTCGACAAGTTGTTTCATCGTTTCAGCCCTCCAACAGCACTTTGACAATCACCTTTTTTGCGTAATCTCCGTCTTTGCCCGGGCCATTCGGGCGATGGACGTCCTGCGGCAGCGCGATAACGAATTGACCCTTCGCAAGAGGAATATCCACCCCCTGCATTCCAGGCAGCAGCACGGCGTCCTTGTCTTTCGGGAATTCGACCGACATTGCAAGACGATTCAACGGAACATATCCGATGGTTTCGCTTCCATCCAAAATAATCTGAATATCCGCATAACGTTCATGCACTTCCCAGTTTTCCGGCCATTCCGTCAGCCGCTTTTCCGTTATGATTGCATAAACGCGATCTCCTTCAACCTCAATGCGTCCGGGTGACAGCGTCTCAAAATCTGTTGACGTAATAAAGTGAACCGCCGTTCTAAAGTTACTTCCAAGCGATTCATACGTTCTTATATTGTCTATCGTATCGATAATCATTACTGCTTCCTCTCAATATATCTCCTTGTTTTCTATTCCGCTATGTTGTTTAAATAGATTCTCATATCCGACTACACGCATGGTGTCGCATCGCGCATCTTTTCGAGGACAATCTTCCCTGTAATGTGGACCTCTGCTTTCCCGTCGCTGCGCCATAGCAAGTAAAATTGCATGTGCGCTGATGAGCGCATGGTACGCTCCAACACTTTTTCCCGGGGAAACGCCCTCTGTGATTTGGTGGTATGGATTATAATTCTTCTCCATCAGGCGGATTGTGCCCATCGCATCGCTTAAACCGGATTCCGTTCGAACGACCATTGCATTTTTAGAAAGCGTCTGCTTGATGACGACAATTACTTCGTCCGGCGTATACAGGCTGCTTTGATCGTTATCAAAGCAGCGTTTCAACACCTGTTTCGCGTCTGTTTGAATGGGCGATGCCAGGCATGCAAGCTTCGCATGCTGTGCCGCCTGCTCGCCTGCAATTTTACCGAACACCTGTGTTGCGAGAATTGCATTGCCGCCCATGCGGTTTGCGCCGTGTACACCGCCCGCGCACTCTCCGCACGCAAATAATCCGCTAATCCCTGTTTCACAGTGTTCGTCGATGCGAATCCCACCGTTAAACCCCTGGCAGTGCGGGTATATTCGCAAACCGCGCTTCGCGGCGTCGATTCCTCTCTCCTGTAAAAATGCTTTCCACAACGTGTAATTCCCTTCGGCTTCATACTCGGGGCCGTATTGTATTTCCGCGCCAACTTGCGCGTTGTTTGCTTCTTTTGAAATCGCGATGTCAAAATAGCGGGATTCGTCCTCGTTACTGAACGGCCCGTGTGTCGACCTTGCATGCAGACATTGCTCCACAGCAATGTTGGAAGGCAGGTATTTCGGCAAAATGGATTCGCCCTCTTCATTTTTCACATCCGCTACCGCTTTCAACGACAGCGTGTGAAAATTCAAAGGAGCGGGCGTATTGAGCGTTGCCGGAATAAACTGAACGAACTCCATGTTAACAAGACGCGCTCCGGCAAGAAGCGCCATCGCGTACCCGTCCCCGGCAACGTCCGGCGTCACAACATTGTATTGCCAGAGCGATTCTGCACCGCCCGTTGCCAGCACGGCCGCTTTTGCGTCGATATATAAAGTTTCGCCATTTTCGTCTGTGGCAATTGCGCCAAAGCAGCATCGATTCATTACATTCAACGAAAGGATCGTCACGTCTTTCAGCAAGCGAATCGAGCGTTTATCAAGTTGACTCAACATGCTGCTACGCAGGGTACGCATGTCGCACAACTGCGCGCCGCGCGGCTTGTCTCCAAAACATGGAACGCGATTGGTATCCGCAAGGCGATAAAACGGCACGCCGTATTGCAGCAGATCGGCAAACCTTGCATTGGAATTTCGGGCAAGCATTTCCGTGAGCTTTTCATCAATGCAACCGCAACTTGCGTTCACCGTTTCCGTGAAAAATATATGTTCAGAATCCAGCCCATCTCCGGCCGTCATGATGCCCCACGGCAGCGAGTTCGGAAAAAACGAAGCGCCTCCCGCGCCCGGTGCTCTCTTGGAAACCAGCAGAACGTCCGCGCCGTGGTCGTGCGCTTCTATTGCGGCCCGAATACCGGCCATGCCTCCGCCAATAATCAATACGTCGCATCGCAGTCGCATCGCACTCCTCCAATTGTCAGTCCAGATGAATGGTGATACCATCGGATCGCAATTCTTCCTGCAAAGCAGCGACATTCATCCGTGTAGCCGAAACGTTTTGACGTACGCAAATTGCCGCCGCTACACCCGCCGCTTGGCCTGTTGCGGCTGCGGCGGGAATCACGCGCGTTACTTCCCACGCCCAGCCCGAAGAAGAAATCGTCCGTCCAACAGTCAGCAGGTTTGGGTAATCCGCGTGATATAGCGTCCGGAGCGGCAATTCGTAGCATTTTCCGCGCTTCATAAAGTCACCCACGACGCCGATGGAATCGTTAAAATGCGCACCTTCATCGTCTTCGGTCAATTCGTATGCCCCCGCAATCCTGCGCGTTGTTCTCAGTTGCGCCATGCCGGGCAAAACGGTGACGTCACGCAGATTGCGATCCCGCTTGCATACTTGATCAAAAAACATCCGACGACCGTCGAGCACATATTGCGTGATCGCTTCCGCCGTAACACAGGTCGCTGCAGGAACATTCGCAGGTTGGCCATTTCCCCAAAGGTCCGAGCCGATCTTGGTCCATTTTCGTGCGTCGAGCAAGTTTTTGCTCTCTATCGCTTTTTTCAAACTCGTCTCGTCCAGGACATATCCGATGAACGTCAAATAATTTTTTCCATTTACGCATGGAACTCCCGCGCGGAACAAAACGTCTGCATCCCCTGTTGCATCGACGACCATTTTCGCACCGTAGAACCCGCGTCCCGTCTTGTTTTCCACAACAACGCCGGTGCAATGCCTTCCTTCTATAACCGGCCGGACGACAACCGTATCAAACAAAACAGTTACGCCGGCGTCGAGAACAAACGAATCCAGCGCCATGGTAAAAATGGAAGGTGAAAAAAACGTAGAACATCGTTTTTCGCAAGTAACGTGTGCCGCGTCGCTTTGCCACGCAGGGTCCAGCGTGTCCGGTCCATACCAGAGAGCAAGGCGCATCAGTTCACCCGCAATGCCACCCATCAGCCGATTTCCCATTCCATCACAAAGGGGTTCGTACCAGCTGATCAGTCCGCTTGTCGCAAGTCCGCCAAACTGCACATTTTTTTCGATCAACAGAACGGATGCGCCGTTTCTCGCCGCAGCTACCGCGGCGGATACGCCGCCGACTCCGCCGCCGCAGACGACCACATCATATTCGCCCCTAACGGGTGTTGTTAAGCATTCCTGAATCGCTTCCAACTCACTGTGCCTCCATCAGCCGGTCGACAACAAGCTGCCGAAACTCCGGCGAAAGGCTTGCGAAATATGCGGTGAACCCGGTCACCCGCACGACAAGATCGGGATAGAGCGATGGGTCTTTATGCGCCTGAAGAATCTTTTCAGCGTCGACGATATTTGCGTTAATCAGCGTTCCACCCTGATCCAGATGTGTCTTAAGTAGCGCCATTACTTTCTCTACGCCGCCTTCCGCCTTGGTAATCGAAGGATCAAGCTCCATCTGAAACGGCGCGGTGTTTCCTCTGCGGCACTGGATTGTCGCAATCGCTTCGGACATGGTCGTCATTTCGCCGCTTTTTACAGAACCCGGCATCGGGTTTGCGCCGTGGTTAATCGGCGTTCCGGCAAGCCGTCCGTCAGGTGTTGCGCCAACGTTCTGGCCGAATAGAATCGTTTTCGACCAAGAGAACAGGCCCGGTATAAACCGCGCGCCTTCGGTTGAATGACCATTTGTCACCAATTCGGAAAATTTCTCCGAAATGCGCTTTGCCCAAACAAGCCCCAGGCTCTCCTCCTTACCGAACTTTTCAGCCGAGTGCATCAGCGCGCGCACACGCTGTGCCGATAGACTTGAGTAATTCGTTTTTATGGCGTTGTCAATCTGACGCCAAGTAACTTTCTGTTCCTTTTCAATCCTCTGTTCAAGCGCGGCAAACGAATCCGCCGCAACGGCGATTCCCGCTCCATCCACAGCAATATTGTAAAAAGCAAGGCTGTGATCGGAGGCATCGCGCCCTTTTTCTATCGGTCCTTCACAGAACAGATTTAAAAACAACTCCGGCGAATTATACCGGCTTGTTCTTAAGTGGAAATCCGTCGTTTGAAATACCGCGTCCAGCGCGACGGACAGATGTTTTTGATATAGTTTCCAGAGCTTGTCGACCGATGGTTGCGGCTTGGCAATCAACTCGTAAAAAGCGACCTCGAACACCTTGGCAAGGTTTAGTTTGATACTGTCGTTCAGTCCATACTCAATGCCGGGAATGGCCATCCAGTTACAGCCGACGGCAATGCGCTTGCAGGCCAGTGCTCTGGAAAATCCGTTGCTCATAAACCCGCTGACCAGCGATTTGTCGCCGGAAAAGCGCGGCCACGCGCTCTTATGCTGAAAAAGCAGATCGACCGCCTTGTGGAAAAACGCTTCGTCCAGCGAGTCGTGGACGCGGATGGTCAGGTTCGCCGTGACGTTCAGACGGTCCGCAGCCTCCAGAATCAGCCAGGAAACCGCGTTGACCATGTCGTTTCCGTTTTCGTCCGGACCGCCGAGTTGATAATATTTAGTGTCGGACATTAAAAGCCCGCCAAGATAGTACACGGCATCTTCGTCGTCAATCAGTCCCGCATCCTTGTCGGCTCGGTAATACGGATAGAGGATCTGGTCCAGCTGTCCGCCGCAACCTTCGCGGTTGAAGCTTCTGCCGGCGATATTATACCAGCACATAAACTGACACGCTTCACGCATCGTCTTCGGCACGCCGGTTTCGACGGCGCGGTTTGCCGCGAGCATACCCGCGAGGTTTTCCTTTACCTGCGGGTCGGTTTCTATGCTGAACTTCTCCTCAATCGCTTCGGACGTGCGGCGAATCCAGCCGATGACTGTCCGAATGAATTTTTCTTCGGCATAGTAAAAATCCGCCGATTCCTCGTCGTGAACGTTCTGTTTCGCATAGGTTTGCACTTTTTCCAGCAGTCCGCCCCAGCCGACTGCAAGGCCGATGCGCACGTCCCCGCTGAAATGATGCACCTGTCCGATACCGTGGTCGATGTCATACGTTTCGATCGCCGGGACGAATTCCGAAAAATCATAGTCCGGATTCCAGCGCACCTTTCGGAATTTATGCAAAATGCGGTAGTAATTGCCGCACATGGACGAATACGGCACGACGACCGGTGAAAACGAATCGACCATTGACGCATAATTGTCCGCCCATGCACGATAGCCGTGAAAATCACCGTTTGTGTGGTTGGGCGTCGGTTTCCAGCTGTAATCCTCCGGCGGGACCAGATAGTGATAATCGTCCTCGTCGGAATACCCGAAACGCGTAAGTTTTTTCTGTGTCTCTGCGATTTTATCGTCGTGCAGTCGACGCAACCGTTGCGTATACACCCGTTTTTTTTCGTCCAAACCCATTTGCATGTTCGATCAGTCTCCTCCGATGGTAACGGGAATCCCCGCCTGTTCAGCCAGCGAACGCAGGGCTTCCATTTCGGTCTTGGTTTTGCGTTTTCGTTTCCCGAGTGCATAGCAGCGGCCAAGTTCTTCTGCTTTCTGCTGCGCAAGCGGATTGTAATTGAGCAGTTCGTATGTTTCTATAGCGGCGTTTTCCTTCAGCCAGTCGGCAATCCCGCCAACGTTTTCCGGAGTGTCCGTTACGCCCGGAATCATCGGTGTGCGTACGACGATCGGGATACCGCTACCGCGCAGTGCGCGGATGTTGGACAGCGTCTGCCGATTTGAAACGCCGGTATATTGTTTGTGCTGCGCATCGTCAATGAGTTTGACGTCGCAGTACAGCCGATCCAGATGCGGCAACACCTTCTCCAACTGCTCGTATGGCAGCGAGAGGTTGGACTCCATCGCGGTCGGGATGCCTTGCTGCTTGCAGCGCATCAGCAATTCGCCGGTGAATTCAGCCTGCATCAGCGGCTCTCCGCCGGAAACCGTTACGCCGCCGCCTGACTCGAAGTAATACGGCATATCCAATAGGATCGTGTGCATTACTTCGTCCACCGACTTGCGTTTTCCGACCATAGTCAGCGCTTTCGGCGCGCAGACACTTGCGCAATCGCCGCAGCGTAAACACAGTTTTTCGTCATATATTCTGCCGTTTTCAAAGCGAAGCGCACCGGTTTTACACGCCTGATAGCAGGCGCCGCAATGAATACACCGACTTTCAAAAAACATAATATCCGGCCCGTTTCGCAGCGTTTCCGGGTTGTGACACCACACGCAGCACATGTTGCAACCTTTTAAAAATACCGTCGTGCGTATACCGGGTCCATCATGCAGCGAAAACTTCTGGATATCGCTGATCATTCCTTCCATGCCATTTCCGCCCTGCTTTAGAATTCGATACCGAGTTGCTCCAGTTCCTGCTTCAGCGCGCTCTTCTCAGCCGCCGAAAAGGCATGCGCCGGGTACACTGCGCCACCCGCATCGAAGCCTTTGAGTTCCAATGCGGCTTTCGTTGCGCGAATCGCGCCGATCTTCGAGTGACGAATCAACGCGTCCGTCACATGGTTGACCTTATACTGATACGCCTGTGCGGTTTTGATGTCCCCGGAAACAAACGCGTCATATAGCGCAACATACCATTCCGGCATGAGATTGTACGTTGTGCCGATGCCGCCGTCCGCACCCATGACCAGCCCGCAGAGCAGCGTTTCGTCCGGCCCGTTAATCAGGTTGATGTCGCCGCCGTTGACTTCCTTAGTTTTGCGCAACTCGAAATAGTCGCGAATGGTAAACTTTACGCCGATCACGTTCGGAATCTCGATCAGTTTCGCCATCAACCTTGGAAAGTTTGAAACGCCCATTGCGGCGGTCGCATACACCAACACGGGTTTGTCCGTGTGCCCGGCGATGGTTTTATAGTATTCGTAGAGCTCATCCTCGGTGTATTTAAAAGAATATGTGGGCGCAAGCGAGGAGATTGCGTCGACGCCGACCTTTGTCGCGTGTTCGGTAAGTGCGATTGCATCCCAGATGTTCGGCGCGCCGACATGGTCGATAACAACGCCGCGTCCCTTTGCGTTTTCAACGGCGGCTTCCGCCATCTCCATGCGTGTGGACGCCATCAGCGCCGGACCTTCACCCGTGCTTCCGCAAATATAAAAGCCCTTCATGCCCGCGGACAAATGCCAATTCATCAGCGCCTCTACCGTGTCGCGCTTCACATGTCCGTCCTCGTCAAACGGCGTAATCAACGCGGGCATCACGCCCGTAAACCGAATGTTACTCATTGTTCTCCCTCCTTGATCTCACAATCCTTCAATTTTTCGTGTGCCACATGGCACGCAACGCAGTATTCTTTCCCGTTGACGCGATAGCGTTTCAACGGCGGTATCTCCTGATTGCAGCGATCCACGCATTCCCAGCAACGTGGGTGGAACGGACAGCCGGACGGTGGATCGGCCGGATTCGGCACGTCGCCGGTCAGCACGATCCGCTCCTTTTTCACGTCCACATCCGCAATCGGCACCGCGGAACGCAGCGCGCGCGTATATGGATGGAACATGTTTTCAAATAAATCGTCCGTATCGGCCAGTTCCACAACCTTTCCAAGATACATCACCGCGATACGATCGCTGATATACTCGACGACCGACAGGTCGTGCGTGATGAAGATATAGGTCAGGCCATGTTCGTCCTTTAGTTTTTGCAGCAGCTGCAGTACCTGGGCCTGAATGGAGACGTCCAGCGCACTGACGGCTTCGTCGCAGATGACGAGCTCCGGGTCGACGCAGAGCGCCCGAGCAATGCCGATGCGCTGTCGCTGTCCACCGGAAAACTCATGCGGATACAGGTCCATCTGTTCGCGGCGCATGTTGACCGCCTCCAGCAGATCCCCGACGATTTTTCTGCGTTCGGCCTTGCTCTTTACGCCATGGAGTTTGAGCGCGTCGTCCATTGCCCCGAATACGGTAAACGACGGGTTTAAAGACGACTGCGGGTCCTGAAATACATACTGTATCTTCTGGCGTGCTTTCCGAACGATCTCCCGATCGGTCGACGGTAGAATGAAATCGCCATCCTCGGCGTGGTATAAAACGTCGCCCGCGTGCGCTTTATTGAGCATGACGACGGTTTTACAGAGCGAGGTTTTTCCGCAGCCGCTCTCCCCGACCACCCCGAGCGTTTCCCCACGGTAAACCGTCAGGCTCAGGTCGTCCACCGCGCGCACATATCCGACCGTGCGCTTGAATACGCCCGCCTTGATCGGAAAATACGTTTTCAGATGGCGAATCTCAAGAATCGGCTTCTTTTCAGGCATTGTCCGCACCTCCTCCCATGCAGTGGAAGCAGCTTACGGTATGCGTCCCTTCCAGTCGGCATTCTTCCGGTATATTCGTCCGGCATTCCTCCGTACAATAATCGCATCGCGGTGCAAATTGGCAACCCTTCGGGCGGTTGTACGGGTCTGCCGTACTGCCACGTATCGGTTGAATCATCTGCTTTTTGCCGCGGCCGACAACCGGGATTGAATTTAATAGTGCTACGGTGTATGGATGTTGCGGGTTTTTAAACACTTCGCGCGTCGTTCCGCGCTCAACGATGTAGCCCATATACATAACGATCACATCGTCCGCCATTTCGGCGACAACACCCATATCGTGCGTAATCATAATGACCGCCGTGTCGTGTTCCGTTTTGAGTTTTTCCATCAGCGCAAAAATCTGCGCCTGAATGGTAACGTCCAGTGCGGTGGTCGGCTCGTCGGCAATCAGCAGCTTGGGTTCGCATGCCATCGCCATTGCAATCATCGCGCGCTGCCGCATGCCGCCCGAAAACTCATGCGGGTACTCCTTTGCGCGTCGTTCCGCGTTCGGAATTCCCATCTCCCTGAGCAATTCGACCGCCTTGGCATTGGTCTGCTTTCTGGTGAACACCGTATGTTGTCGCAAATTTTCGGCAATCTGCCAACCAATGCGGTATACGGGATTTAATGCCGTCATCGGATCCTGAAACACCATTGCAATTTTGCCACCGCGAATTTCATTGATTTCCCGGCCTTTGCGTGGCAAACTGTCAAGGCGGATCTCTTTGCCTTCATCGTAAAACGTGATCGTTCCGCTCTCGATCCTGGCGAGGTCCGGCAAAAGCTGCATGATGGACGCAGCGGTCACGCTTTTCCCGCAGCCGCTTTCGCCAACGATGCAGAGCGTCTTTCCGCTCTTTGCTTCAAACGAAAGTCCGTTCAATACTTTGTTGCAGCGCCGGTTCGTGTAGAAATAGGTGCGCAGGTTTTCAACCTTTAATACGGTTTTCGATTCGTTTTTTCCCATGTGCGCCTCCTATCCCTGCTGCGACGGGTCCGTCGAGTCACGCAGACCGTCGCCGATAAAATTGATGCTCAGCACAAACAGCGAGATAAAGCACCCGACGGGCAGCCACACCCACCAGTTGGACTTTAGGATGCTAAGGTCGTTTGCAACGTTGAGAATATTGCCCCATGTCGGCGTCGTCATCGGAACGCCTAAGCCCATAAAACTCAGCGCTGCTTCCTGAAGGATGAACGTCGCCGTGCTGATGGTGATATTGACCATGATCGGTCCGAGCGCATTCGGCAGAACATGCTTATAACAAATTTTTAATTCGGATACACCCTGCACCTTCAGCGCCTGAACATATTCCTCCTCACGCAGCGAAAGTACCTTTGCGCGCATCATACGGAAGATGCTGCACCAGCCGGTGAAGATAAAGACCAGAACAAGGTTTTTCGTGCTCTGCCCGACCATTGCAACGAGCAGGAGCGTTAAGATAATTTGCGGAAAGAAACTGAACAGCTCCGAAAAACGGCACAGCAGCGTATCCAGCCATCCGCCTTTATAGCCGGAATAGCAGCCAAGGCCTACGCCGAGTATCGTTGCGCCAAGCGCACTGCCAAATCCGATGGCGATCGATGTGCGCCCGCCGTAGAGCACGCGCGCAAACAAGTCGCGCCCAATGCTGTCCGTTCCAAAGATATGCACCCAGCTTGGCGCTTGCAGGATGCTTTTCAGATCCATTGTAATCGGGTCATATTTTGTAAATAACGGCGCAAACACGCAAAGAATCAGAATTGCGCCAAACAGCGCCATGCCGAAAACAGCAAGTTTGTTGCCAAATATTTTCTTTGCCGTGCGGCTGCCTTTGCGCGGGGCATAAAGCCCTGCTTCTTCGCGCGCGAGGATCGCGTCCATCTGCCGGTTGAGTCGTTTCTGTGCTAAATTCATGGCCCTCCCTCCTACTCCAGCCGTACGCGCGGATCCATCGCCGCCGTCAGCAGGTCAATTAAAAAACTGGAGATCATCGTAGCGAGGATCATCAGCAGGGCGATCATCATAACGAGCGGATAGTTCTGTCCTCTTACCGCTGTCAAAAACATTTTGCCGATACCCGGCCACTGAAACACCGACTCGATGACGACGGAACCGCCGATCAATATCGGAAGTCGCAATCCGATCAGCACGACGACCGGATTCATTGCAACCCGGAATCCGTGGACGAGATTGACTTTCCATTCGGGCAGTCCCTTGCTGCGCGCGGTTTTCAAAAAATCTTTATTCGCCGCGTCCAACATACTTGCTCGCGCATAACGCATAATGCCCGCCGTTAAAAACAGCCCGAGTACTAGCGCCGGAAGAACCAGATGCGGAAGACGCTGGAAAAATGCTTCCCGTCCCGCTTCCATCCGCCCGCCAATTGGAAGCCATCCAAGATTGATGGCAAAGATCAATAAACTGACGAGACCAAAGAAAAACTGCGGGATCGACATGCCGAGCAGTCCGGCAACGGTTAAAACGTTGTCTGCGATGCGTCCTTTTTGCAGTGCGCTTACAATGCCTAGAATGGTACCGAGTATGCTCGATATCAAAAGCGCCGCGATCGAAAGCTCAAGCGTCGCCGGAAGCGTGTCCACAACAATACTGCGAATCGGAACCCCGCTGGTGAGGCTGTAACCAAAATCTCCCTGTAATATTCCTTTAAACCAACTGAAAAAACGCTCCACCATCGTTCCGTTGAGTCCAAGCGATTCACGCATTGCCTCTTTTTGTATATCGGTCATCTCACCCCATGTTTCCTGATCCACCATGTAGGAAAGTGGATCGCCCGGCATCATATCCAGACAAAAATAAATCAGAAAACACGCGACAAAGAGCATGGCCACTATGATGAGTATTCGCCGTATCGTATAGGACAGCATGCCGTTCCCTCCTGTTACTACTGATATGGAAACTGCACAGCCACAGTTCTTGTGACTGTGCAGTCTCTTTCATTTTACCGTATTTCAGCTCGCATGTTCGAACTTATTGAAATAGAACAGGCGGGTGTAGAGCATTGGGTATGCCGTAACGGTGTAGCCGTCGACTTCCATGCAGGCCTGTACGTCGGAGAGTGATTTGCTCCACGCGTAATCGTACAGCCCGGCCGTCACGTTCTTCACGAGGTTCGCGTCGGTTTCCGTGGACGGGTACATGTAGACTTCGTCGATCAGCGGGCGTCCTTCGTGATAGTCTTCAAACGCCGTCAGGATGCAGTAGTTGTTCATTGAAACATCGCTGATCATGAACGGACCGGAACCCACAGGCGACTGCCAGAACGAATCCTGTTGCACGGCGACCGGGTCGATATCGCTTAAGTACGCTTCGGGCAGCGTCGGCAGCTGCGAGAAGCCCAACATAGCGGTCGGTGCGACTTCCGTGAAGTTGAAGGTGACCGTGTTGCCGTCAAGCACGATACCCGTGATCTCATCGGCGGTACCGTCGACATATTCCTGATAGCCGACGAGCTTTTTGACCATGTCGGTGTAGAGGTTGTTCAGGGACGAAACGCGCGCGGCGAGCTCCCAGGTGAATTTCACGTCGTTGACCGTCAAATCACTTCCGTCGTGCCATTTCAAACCGTCTTTGAGCACAAACGAGATCGATAGTCCGTCGTCGCTGATCGTGTAGGATTCCGCCTGCTGTCCGGTGAACTCGTCACAATCGCCATTTGCAACGACAAGGTGGTCAAACAACATCTTGTTGGCGAGGTTGCCGTTGGCGTTTGCGAACGGATCCCAGAAATATTCATTGGGTGCGCCGTTGGTGTAAAGGATTTTAACGCCGTCGTCGTTTGCATCGACATCCCAGGTTTCGATCTGCCAATCGTAGCAATATTGCTCATTGCCATAGCTCGCGCCGTTCCGATTAAGCCGGTCGCTTTCGATCGTATAGACTTCCATATGGTACAACGGCAATACCGGAAGTTGTTCGTTCATATAAGCCTGAATTTGATCGAATAATTCTTTCTGCGTTGCCGCGTCGGCCGTTGAATACACAGCCGTAATCAATTCATCCAGCGTTTCGTTGCCTGGCGTGTGGGAGTTGTTGGAGCCACCGGTTTGGAAACGGCCATAGAACGCATACTGTGACGATGCGCCGATTGCACCGTAATAGATATCCCAATCCACTGCAGACGGACCGTTTACGCCGTCCTCCGGCTTAGTCCAGAGCATTGCAGAAGTGTCGCCTTCCAGCAGCGTCGCTTCCATCTGAATGCCGACAGCAGCGAGATATTGCTGTATGATCGCGAGGAAATCCACCGTCTGCTGGTCGGTATAAGTGTAGACGACTTTCAGTACATAGCTGCCGTCCCAGCCCGCTTCGTCCAGCAATTCGATTGCCTTGTCGGGATCATAACTGTACGCGTTGAGCCCAAGGCCGTTGTCCGGTGTAAGACTGTCCGCAATGGTAACCATCCCGCCGAAAAAGCTCTCCGCAATGGTATCCATGTCGATCGCATAGGCAATCGCCTGACGTACGCGGACGTCCGACAGCGGATTGCTGTTCACCGTGCACATTTGCTCGACTTCTTCCGTCGTTTCCTCTACCGTCTGCGTCGTTTCCTCGGCCGCCTGTGTTGTCGTGTCTTCCGTGGATGTCGTGGTGCTCGCCGTCGCGCAGGCGGACAGCAAGAGCCCAACCGCCATGACCAGACACAGAATCGTTGTAAATCGTTTCATGAATTTCCTCCTTTTGATGATATGGCATTTGAAGTGTAACGTTTCGTACGTTGACCTGATAGCATTATAGTGCATCATTTCCGAGATCAAATCAATGCATAATCTTTTGAAATAATATTGTAATATTGCGATTTCTATTATAATATAGCGATATGAAATGCGTCCATTACGGTTTTAAAAACCCAACTAGCTTTGAAGAACATCTGGATTTCTCCCGTCAGATGCCGTATACCGTGCGCATAAAAACATTTGAAACGGAAGACATCGTTCCGCTGCATTATGGTGAAACCATTGAAATTTTATTGTGCGATCATCTAAGAGGCGATGTCGTCATCGACAATAATCGATACAATCTCAGTGGCGAGCAGCTCCTTGTCGTCCCGCCGTTCACCGTTCACTCCAACAACATTGAAATTTGCTGCGGCACGCTGTATGTTGTGAAGGTTTGTTTCCCGGAGATGAAATATTATCTGGATATACAGCATGTGCTGGAAAGTTCCGGCGTCAGTGTTTTACAATTTCTCCACGTGTGCGACGAATACGACCGCGTCCGTTCATTGGTTGCTGAGCTGATTGAGCACGACGGCGATTTTTTATATTGTCTCGGCAGCATCATGCAATTGTTCCGTACCCTCAGCAAACATATTGATTCTTCCCGTTCGCCTTCCAACACGTCCTACTTATTACGAAAATCCGATCTGCGTGAACTGATCAGCTGGACACAGCAAAACTTTCAGCACAAAATCTCGCTTGACGACGTAGCAAAAAAAGCCGGCTACAGCAAATATTATTTCTGCAACCGGTTCAAAGCCATGACGGGTAGCACCTATTTCGATTATTTAACAAGTGTGCGCATTGAATACGCAAGCCGCTTGCTACGTAAAGGTCAATGTGTAAATGATGTATGTAGCGCCTGTGGATTTGACGACGTATCCTATTTTATCCAAACATTTAAAAAAATTCACCATCTCACGCCGAAACAATACATCCGGAGAATCAACGCGGTTTTATCCGACAAAACGGCCCAGCCGTTGAATTGACCTGCTCCCACAAAAAGTAGTCCACTCAAAAAGAGAGAAAGATAGTAAAATCAAAAAAAGGAGTGGACGAGGAAATGAAGAAGAGCAAGTACACGGAGGAACAGATTGCCTTTGCATTGAAGCAGGCAGAATTGGGCGCGCCGATATCAGAGGTGTGCCGGAAACTCGGGATAGCGGAACAGACGTTTTACCGCTGGAAGAACAAATACGGTGGAATGTTGCCAAGCGATATGAAGCGTCTCAAGCAACTTGAGGAAGAAAACGCCAAGCTGAAGAAGCTGGTGGCGGATCTGAGCCTCGACAAGCTGATGCTGCAGGATGTATTGACAAAAAAATTTATAGGGTCTGCCGAGAAGCGGGAAGCCATCCGAGCGGCAGTGTTTGGGCGCATCTATTGTTTTTATAATGTGACGAGAATCCAGAAACGTCTCAGTTACTTGTCACCGAGAGAATATTTTGATCATTGTGTACAGACCGCTTGGCGAAGATAGCTTAGTAAATTGTTTATAAAACAGTTGAAACCCATGGCTAATGCGTGGAATCAAGGTCTTCAAGAATCTGTTACTTAGAAAACTGTCCAAAATCGTGTTGCAGTCTCCGTCATCATCCAATCCAGTTTAAATAAATTCTCCAGGTATATTGCTTTTGGTAAAAACATGTGTTACTATCATTTTGTCGCAAATGTTAGCGCTAACATTTCAAATTGATCTGTTCACGCTTTTCTTTTTCGGGTATAATGACAGCGCTATCATTTTAAAGAAGGAAGCTGATTATTGTGAGACTAGAAGACGTAGCATCCCTCGCCGGTGTTTCTACAATTACGGTGTCGCGGGTTATCAATTCGCCCGAGATTGTAAAACCCGCAACCCGCGAAAAGGTCGAACGCGCAATGGCACAGCTCAACTATGTGCAAAATCCCGTGGCGCGTGCACTGGCGTCCAACAAAATCGGCGTCATAGCCGTCTACATCCCCGTTTCTATCGATCTAACAAACCCGTTTGTCATGCACTTCATCGCAGGCATAAGCGAAGTGCTCAGCAAGCATGTTTATTCGTTTTTGATTCGCAGGGAACTGGGAACCGAACATCTTTGCGACGGGTACATCGCTACCGGTCTTCTTAAGGACGAAGTTGGCGCACTTTATCATTACACACACGAACGCAACCGCCCGCTGGTACTCTTCGGGCACACCAATCACCCCGATATCGACTGCATCGACGTGGACAACGCCGCCGGTGCACAAAAAATCACTGCGGTTCTAACACAAGCCGGTCACCGCAGCATCGCGATGATCAACGTTGACGAAGATAAGGATTACACCGTCGATCGCGCGCTGGGATTCGCCCGCGCACTGGAGTCGGCCGGAATCGATCCGTCCACCTGTCCGCAGGTCAAGGCGCAAAATAATGTCGACGGCGGGTATGCCGCCATGAAGCGCATCCTTGCGGACGACCCAAACTGTACAGCTGTCTTCTGTGCAACGGACACATTGGCCATCGGCGCGGCGAACGCAGTACTTAAAGCCGGAAGAAAAATTCCGACGGACCTTTCGTTGGTCGGATTCGACGGACTCGGGCATGATTTACTCGTCCGCCCGAACGTGACCACCGTACACCAGCCGGTCTACGAAATCGGTATGCGGCTGGCGGAAACCCTTGTTGCCCGCTTAAACGGCGGTAAAAGACGCGTAAAAACACTCGTGGATCCGGAGATCATCCTGCGCGAAAGCGTAGCGTCAATCCGGAACTGACAGTATTTCGACGGCGGGCGGCAAAAGCATCTTTGAAAACTGAATGCAATGCATTTCAGTATAGAAAAAGGAGGAAAAAAACCATGAAGAAGACCCTTGCACTGTTTTTGGCTCTTGCTCTGGCATGTTCCATGTTCGCTTGCGCAGCCGAACCGGCCGCCAATGACGCTTCCACGGACGTAGCACCCGCCGCAACGGAAGAACTCGTTGCCGAAGCGACGGAGGAACCCGTCGATCCTGTTTCCCTGAGTGGAACGGTCACCGTTTGGTCGTCCGGCGAGGAACTCACACGGTTTGTGGAGGGCTTTAACGCCATTTACCCGAACATCACCGTTGAAATCACCGTCGTTCCGAACGCGGACTTTCTGACCAAGCTTTCCACCGCCATCAGCGGCAACGAAGCGCCGGATATGTTCACGGGCGAGTCGGACTATGTCAAGTATCTGGTCGAAACCCCGTATTGGACGGATTTGAGCCAGTTTAGCGTTGATTCGTATAAGGACAACATCTGGGAATATGTTCTTAATATCGGCACCGATTCCAACGGCGTAACCAAAGCGCTGAGCTGGCAGGCATCTCCGGGTGGCATCATCTACCGCCGCGACATTGCAAAAACCGTTCTAGGCACGGACGATCCCGCGGCTGTCGGCGAAATGCTGAACAGCAACGCCAAAATGATGGACGTAGCCGCCACCATGGCGGAAAATAGCGTGAAGATGTTTGCAACCTGGCAGGACATCATGAATATGGAGTTCACCAACCGCAGTGCCGGCTGGGTGACCGATGAACAGCTTTCTATCGACGCCAACCTTCTTGAGTATATGGATATGGCAAAAACCATTGCGGATAATGGTTATGATAAGAACTGCGACCCGTGGTCGGGCGAATGGTATGCCGCAGTCGAAAGCGACGATTGCTTCTGCTACATCCTTCCCACCTGGGGATATCAGTTTCTGATTAAACCGGCGGCGGTGGAAACCAGCGGTCAGTGGGCAATGTGCGAAGCGCCTGTCCCATATGTCAAGGGCGGCACCTGGGTCGGCATCTATGACGGCAGCGAAAACAAGGACCTCGCATGGCTGTTCCTGCAGTATTGCACGCTCAATGAAGATTCTGTCAAAGCCTACGCCGGTGAATATGGTGAATATGTCTCTCTGAAATCCGTCGACGAATCACTTGCTGCCGAGGATGGCGACGCAGTGCTTGGCGGACAGAATCTCTATGCGTTCTACAACGACGTTATGGCCAAGATTCCGGCGGACATGATGACGCAGTACGACGGCACGCTGAACAATGCGTTCCTCTCCGTCATCAAGCTCTATGTGTCCGGCGATCTGACCAAGGACGAAGCGATCGAGCAGTTTAAGGCAGACGCACTGAATGCGTATCCCGATCTGACCATCGCTGACTAACGCACAACTTCCGGGGCTGCCGGTTCCATACGGCAGCCCCAAATTTTACCCTGAAGGACGAATTATGCAAAAGACAATTCCACTCGAAACCGCACAAAAGCGAAAAAAGCACGGGCGACTTTCCAAGGATCGATACGGCTATCTGTTCATCGCACCTTTCTTTGTCGTGTTTTTAGTGTTCGGGCTGTACCCGATTATCAGCACCTTCCATCTTAGCACGCAAAAGTGGGACGGTTTGATGCCCGCGGTTTCCATTGGGTTGAAAAACTACTCACGCATCCTGACCGATCAGGTGTTTTACCTTTCGCTTTGGAACACCATCCGCATCTGGCTCGGCAATGCGATTCCACAGTTCGGCATCGCGCTGCTGTTGACCGCAATCTTTACCTTCAATCGCATCCGCGGCAAAAACTTTTACCGTGCGGTGTTTTACCTGCCGAATTTAATCACCGCCACCTCGGTTGGGCTGCTGTTCAATCTTCTGCTGGACGGCGACAGTTCCCCGGTCAATCAACTGCTTGTTTCCCTCGGAGTCAACGGCGCACCGATCAGTTTCTTTATGAGCAAATCCCTTACGAGCGGGCTAGTCTCATTTGTGCAATGGTGGATGTGGTTCGGCTATACGACCGTCATCATCCTTGCTGGAACGACAACAGTCGACCGCAGCATGTACGAAGCCGCCATGGTGGACGGCGCATCTAAGGCGCAGACATTCTGGAAAATCACCGTCCCCCTGATTAAGCCGACGCTTATTTACCTGCTGATCACCTCGTTTATCGGCGGCATGCAGCTCTTCGACGTACCCCTGACGCTTTCCAATAATCTTGGCGATCCCGGCAAGGCGGTGTTGACCGTGTCCATGTACCTTTATAATCAGGGATTCAAAAACTTTAACTACGGCTATTCGGCTACGATCTCCTGCGTTCTCTTTTTCTTGATCGCGGGAATGAGTGCCTTTGCATATAAAGCCATGCGCAGAAAGGACGGAATGTATAAACTATGAGAAAAACTACTTTCCGTTTCTCCGCGCTGAGTGTCCGTGTTTTTCTGATTTTACTTGCGCTGCTATGCGCGGTCCCATTTCTGGTGGTGTTTGTCAACAGCACGCATTCCAGTATGGATATCGTCACGGGATTCAATCTGATCCCCGGCGATTCCCTGTCGGAAAACTACGAAACGATGCAGTCACTCGTCGATATCTGGCGCGGTTTTTTCAACAGCATCGTCATCACCATACCGTACACCATACTAACCGGTTACTTCGGCGCAATGGTCGCATACGGCTTTGCAAAGTACAACTTTCGTTATAAGAATATTTTATATGCGCTTGTGCTTGCTTCCATGATGGTGCCGACGCAGTTAAGCATTATCGGCTTCTACAAACTCTGCCTCAAACTGCATATGACAAACAGTTACTGGCCTTTCATCATCCCCGGTATTGCAAACGCGACCAGCGTATTCTTTCTGCGCGGCATGATCGAGCAGAGCATTTCGGATTCCATGATCGAAGCCCCACGCATGGAGGGTTGCTCCGAATTCGGCATCTTCAACCGCATCGTGCTTCCCTGCATTATGCCGGGCGTTGCGACAATGTGCATTTTTAATTTTGTTGCATCCTGGAACGCATACATGGGGCCGCTAATCATATTGCAAAAGAAGGAGTTTTATACCATGCCGGTCATGATCTCCATGATTAAGGGGCTGTATGTTACGAACTACGGGGCAATGTATCTTGCAATCACAATTTCCGTCATTCCGATCATGATCGTGTTTGCATTCTTCTCGCGCTATATCATCGACGGGTTGACCGCCGGATCTGAAAAATAGGAGGTGCCTTGAATGGCGCATGTAAGCTGGCATTACTCAAATGAAAACGCCCAATGGCGTGACAAACAATGCGCGGTTTCCAGTGGGTCGATAACACTGGAAACCGGCGAACGGACATTCCAGAAGATGGAAGGTTTCGGTGGATGCTTTAACGAGCTTGGTTACCGCGCGCTGTCGCATCTGACGCAACAAAAGCGAGATGCACTGTTGTCCGAGCTGTTTTCGCCAAGCGGGGCAAACTTCAACGTCTGCCGCCTGCCGATCGGTGCAAATGACTATTCCGAAAACTGGTACAGTCTGGATGAAACGCCGGGTGATTATGCACTAACGAACTTTAGCATCGAACGTGACAAACATTGCCTGATTCCATATATAAAAGAAGCGCAACGCTATCAGCCGGATATGACGCTGTTCGCTTCGCCCTGGAGTCCGCCCACCTGGATGAAGGACCCGCCGGTTTATAATTGGGGTAAGCTGATTCTAACGCCAGAAACCCTGCGCGCTTACGCCGAATACTTTGTGCGTTTTGTGCAGGCCTACGCTGCAGAAGGCGTCACTGTTTCTCAGGTGCATGTGCAGAACGAACCGGTGGCCAACCAAAAATTTCCGTCCTGTATGTGGACGGGCGAAGAACTCCGTTCGTTCATTCGGGATTATCTCGGCCCGGCGCTTCAGCGCACGTGTCCGCAGACCGAGCTGTGGCTCGGCACGATCAACGCGCCCGGCTGCGATTTTGATCGCCTGATCTTCGATAAATGGGCGACGGAAGATTACGATTACTTTGCGAACGTCGTCCTGTCGGACGAGAAAGCCCTGCAATATATCACCGGTGTAAGCTATCAATGGGGTGGCAAAATCGCCATTCAGCGCACATTCGAAAGCTGGTGGCCACGCATCCGGCTGATGCAGTCCGAAAACGAATGCGGCTTCGGCGATAACACGTGGGAGTATGCGCTATACGTATGGACAATGCTGAAGCATTATATCGGCAACGGTGCGGAGAGCTACCTCTACTGGAACTTCATGCTCGAACCGATGGGTTACAGCACCTGGGGCGATCCGCAAAATGCAATGTTGACCGTCGATCCACAAACCGGTGACTTCACCCTGAATCCCGACTTTTACGTGATGAAAAGCGTTTCCTCCATCGTACAGCGCGGAGCCGTGCGTTTGGAGATGAAGGGACCATGGGCGGCGGACACGTTGGCGTTTAAAAATCCCGACGGGTCGCTCGCACTCTCTGTCATGAATCCGTTTTTAGACGAACGCATTCTAACGCTGACGTATGGCAATGAAAATCTGCGCTTTGCGTTAGAACCGCGGTCCGTCAACAGCATTTTAATCCGGCAGCAGCCGTGACGTTTACAAACAGGTAAGGAGCATCCCATGCAGGCAAATGCAATTACAACAAGCAATCTTAGCGGCAAAATCATACAGCAGACAGTTCCCTGTAAGATTTTTGCCGACAACGGGACACAGGAACGCGACGTCGTTAATATTTACACGGACGTCACCAATCAGAGAATCGGCGGTTTTGGCGGGGCGATTACAGAGGCGGTCGGCTATACACTCTCGCAAATGTCGCCTTCACAGCAAAAAAAAATACTGGAAGCATGCTTTGGGAAGGACGGGCTTTGCTACACGCAGGTACGAACGTCCATTGACAGCTGTGACTTTGCCGTGTCGCAGTACGAAGCGGCAAGCAGCCCCGGCGCGCCATTCGACCTACGGCATGACGAAACCTACGTCATACCGTTTATTCAGGCCGCACAGACGGTTTGCCCTTCAAAAATCGAAGTCATGCTGACGCCATGGTCGCCGCCCGTCTATATGAAGGACAACGGCGACCGCAGCGGCAGCGGAAAACTCAGGCGGGAACACTATGCCGACTGGGCAGACTACATTTGCCGCTATATTGTGGCATACCGTTCGTACGGTCTGAACGTAAAAAAACTCTCCGTGCAGAACGAACCGAACGCAGCTCAGCTTTGGGACAGTTGTCTCTTTACCAGCGAGGAAGAGCAGCTGTTCTTGCGAGACTACCTATACCCTTCCCTGCTCAAAAGCGGGCTTGGCGATCTCAACGTGTATATTTGGGATCACAATAAGGAACGTCTGTTTGACCGTGTTCTCAGCGTTGTCAATGGCACGACCGCGCAAATGATCGCCGGTGCGGCGTTCCATTGGTACAGTGGCGATCATTTTGACGCCCTGCGCCTTGTAAGGAGTCAATACCCCCATTTGCAGCTGCTTTTTTCGGAAGGATGCATTGAATTCAGCCGCTGCAGGCGCGATGACCAACTGAAAAACGCCCGGATGTATGCACACGACATGATCGGCAACTTCAACGCGGGTATGAATACATTTTTCGACTGGAATATCACGCTGAACAGCGAAGGTGGTCCGAACCACGCGGGAAATTTTTGCGAAGCACCGATCATGTGCGACACACAGATGGGAATCTTCGAGAAGCGGCTTTCTTACTATTATATCTGGCATTTCAGCCACTTCATCGCAACCGGCGCAAAACACGTCGCTTCCACCGTATTTTCCCCCGAAGTCGACGCGGCGGCGTTTGCTAACCCAGGCGGGACGGTTGTGGTCGTTGTGCTGAATAATGTGCCAGAGCGCCGGTCGGTCTTTTTGCGGACGAACGGTTCGCTCATTCTTTTTGAGCTGGAACCGGATTCGATCACTACAATCCAAATTTCAGAGTAGGATAAAAGTGGGACCATGCTAAAATCTCGGACGGCATGGTAAGACAATAAAATAAAGATCAAAAGTAAAAAACCAAGTTTAAACAGCGAACACAATATGACGAAGAAGTCAAGAAAAATGCTGTAAAGCTATATCGTTGTTAATTCGCATTCCATTTGCGAAAGTTGGTGTCGTATAGATTTCGTTAATCAAGATCTGGGATTGCGTCCTACCACCTGATGTTTATTTGATGCTTATTGCCATCAAAAACGGCTTATAATCGCTAACAATCATCAAAAATAAATTCCGGATTATACGCAAAAATTGGCGATTATTTTAAATCATCATCGGATAACAATGATGAAACTTCGCATAAGCACGCACTCATAACCCGGAGGTCGTAGACTCTATTCCTTCCCCCGCAACCAATTAAAAGCCGCCCAGACTGAGCGGCTTTTTGCATTATTATGAATCATTATAAGGCATATTTATACCTCATAACCTACTAGTTGATGTTCGTTGGAATGTTGGATGGCCAAAGATGCTTTGAGATTGTCAAAGCTACTACCTTTTGAAATCACAATCGTCAGGTTAAATCATTCTTCGCCAAGTATTATATGCAATAGTATAGCTTATCAGCGTTCGCAAAAAGTAAGCCTTGCGATTTTCGGATATTATCTGGTAGGCTTTTGGAGCTGAAATTCCTCTCGATTATTTCTGCTGTTTCCATGATGTAGTCTGCTTCGTCCAATTCTCAAGGCCGTCTCCGTAACAAAAACCCCGAAAGCTATTCCAGCAAGTATTATGCCCCTAAAAATTTCAATGCTTCGAAAACGAGGAACAGAGGCCAGATCATTGCCTTTAGAAAGCCGATTACCCCGATCCAAAACGTAGTCGCTGTAGAAATGTAGTAAATTGCGGCCCCAACAAAGCCAAAGAAGTAAAAAGCACTTGATGTCGCGTGCCTATCCTTTGCTTTATTGCATTCTTTCTTGTCTACATGTTCTTTTTCCATGGATGCTCCTCCCATAATAGTAGTTCGTACTTTATAGACATATTCATTTGATCGCGGATACGCCTGATTTAATTGTAGTAGGGTAATCACTTATAGTCAATCATATCGAATATTGTTATGCTATCTTCGATACTTCGTGGTTCTCGCTCCTCATCGAATTTTTACGCTTTTAGGATGAAAATTCATCTTCGGATAAAGCGTTGTAACAAAATTCTATTATTTTACAAACTACAATACTCTCCAAAACCTCTGCCATCTTGTATATCGCTCTTATGACGAATTGTTCCGGAATCACCAGGCTGATTTCATTTGTCACCACAACGCATCGGAATGATCAAACCGATATGGCTTTCCGAATAATTTCGCCTAAAGTTTGATTCCACAATCATGTTGCCTATGAACCCTGTGGAGAAAAATTGCACGCCGATCAAGATTAAAGGATACCGAGCATGAGAAGCGGACGACCACCGATAGATGTTCCACAAAACCATTCAATGGTCAGGATCAAGCAAATAACAAATCCCGCCAGGAAGGAGTATAAACCGAGCCGTCCAAAAAGATACATAGGCCTGTCGTAATATTTTAAAAGGAATGACGTCGTCATGGAGTCAAAGAGACCGCGCAGATACCGTTCCACGCCATATTTCGATTTGCCGTGTTTGCGTTCATGGTGCTCCACAACGAGCTCAGCGATGCGAAAACCCGACCTCGCCGCAAGGACGGGAATATAGCGATGCAACTCCCCATAAAGATCGATGCCGTCCACAACAGCCCTGCGATAAGCCTTGAACCCGCAGTTGAAATCGTGTAACTTCACGCCGGAAAGATGGGACGTGACGGCGTTGAAGAGCTTTGACGGTAACCTCTTGTTCAGCGGGTCATAGCGCTTCTTTTTCCACCCGGATACCACATCAAAGCCTTCGTCCAGCTTGTCCAAAAAGCGTGGTATCTCCTTCGGATCGTCCTGTAAATCCGCATCCATCGTGATGATAATGTCCCCGTTTACATGCCGGAATGCAGCCTGCAGCGCGGTCGCCTTGCCGAAATTTTTCCGCAGGACGATCAGGCCAATGCGCGGGTTGTCTTCCGAAAGCTTTTGAATGACATCGACGGAGCCGTCCGTTGATCCGTCGCTGACGAACCACAGTTCCCAGTCGCGGATGCGGTCAGACTCCATGCATGCTCCGGCGACCTGGCCAATCCGGTCGAAAAGCTCTTTTAGGGACGCTTCTTCGTTAAAAACGGGGACGACAAAGGAAAGCAAAGGTTTCATATTTTCATATTCCCTTCAGCGGCAATGGTTGATTCACTCGCCGCATTTTTTAAAAATTGTGACGACTTTAAACCCGTCCACACGGAAGCTGTACCATTCTTCATAACCTTCATGAACGGCGTCGCCGGCAACATAACGGTATGTTTCGATAATGTATTCGCCGTTTTCTCCGCCGGAAAAGCGCGCCTGCTGATCGGCGGAAAGCAAGGGTAAACTATTCATTACATAATCAAAATCGCAGCTTGAACTGTTTAAAACGATCGTATCTTCTTGCGCATTATCGGCAAGGTACTGCAACGCGCTGTAGCCGCATGAACGGGATGTATCCCTGTCGAACTGATCACCGTTTACCGCGGCAATTCGATTGAAATACACGATTTCAAACGGATGATTGACAAAAATCCAACCAGTCTGGAACACCAGCCCCGTGAGCAGCACGGCGGTGAGCACGGTGCGAAGCGTCTTCTTTTTCAACTTTCGATACAGCCATTGGAGCGCAAACAAGCAGCAAACGACGAACGGCACCAGCAGAAAATACATCTGTCGCCAATCATTGTACATGACAGAGTGGCCGACGGCAACCAGAAGTAGTGGAAGGAAAAACAATGTCCCTGCAAATAGCCAGTAGCGATACGGCGCGTCGAGCAGATTAGCGATCACGCTAGACGCGGCTGTCGTATCGTCGTTTTCTGCCAGATTGTCGTCGGCATGAACGGAAATTTTTATGATTCGTACCGTACGCCCGATAAAGAGCGGCAGCGATATAAAGAACAACAGCAGATAGAGAATCGGTAGCGAAACAACAAGCCATAATGGAGCGTAATACCAGGGCATCTCGTTCCAATAAACAAAGCTGCCAGCTAAAACAGACGATCCTTTCCAAATATCGAAAAATAAAAATTGATAGATAGAACGCGCCAACGACATGAACGTATCCGTCCAGCAAGCGGGACTGATTGCAAGATAACAAAGCAGGATGCCAATACCCAGCGCGGCATATACTCCAATCCGCTTCCAGCGTCCACGCTGTCCTTTTCGAAATGCGTGTTTTACAAAAAGATCGCGTAGGAAAAGATAACTTATGAGTAGTGCTGGGAAAATCAATCCGATAAAGCGCTGGTTGGCGGTGATCGCTGAAATCACGCAGAATACAACTCCCCATCCGAACGATTCTCCTTTTTCAAGAAACATCACAGTGGCCCACATAGAGGCCATGACGGTCGCGGCGAACAGCATATCTTTAATATAGACAAACTGTCCCGCAAAATAGCGCGGATACAAAGCCAGCATCATGGTTCCAAGAAGCGCGATCCAGTCGTTGTTGAAGATTTTCCTGCCTGTAAAGTAAAAGAAAATATAACCGATATAGCAATAGAGAAATATAAACAGATGTCGCATGAACCACACCGACTGCATGTCCATCGTGAATCCGGAAATATCTTCTATTAAAACCATAGGCAATTGAAGGAATACACCATAATACTGACCGGTATAGACTGAGGCCAGCGGATAAGCGTCCAGCGCCGGTATGTTGCGTCCAAACAGGGTGTGCATGATATATTTATATGTAACAAGCGATCGTACCCGCTGAACCGGTTCATCGACAGTGACGCCGTAGTCCTTGTAAACAAAAAAAACCTACGAGGAAAATAAGGATAAAGACCAGGATCGCGGCATATGTACTTCTCTTTGTTTTTTCTAACATAATTCTACCATCAGAACAAACCCCTGTTTTTAATACTAAACATTTCCGGCAAGGATAACAAGAAGGAAACCCGACCCTTCGCGGGGGATTACAGACCCGTTTTCACGCGCCCGGGCTATCTTTAAAGACAATAAGCTTTCCTAGAATGTAATTTAAAATAATGACCACTGTGGTAACAATTACTTTGCCTATAAGCTTATCGACATGTAATGCCTCAACGAGAAGGATTAACCCGAAATAATCCACAAGCATTGTGGCGCCCCGCGCAAGCACAAACCGGAAAAATTCCCTGCAGAGTCCATGAAAATTTTGGCAACGGCTGCGAAAGACGAAAAACTTGTTCAGTACATAAGCCGTCAATTTCACAACGATAAGCGTAATAACATTCCCGACTTTATAGTCCATGCCGGTCCAAAGCAACGCTTGAAACAGTACGATGTTCTCCACCGACGTTGCAACGCCAAAGACGGCATAAAGAATCGTCTCGCGGTTTAAAGCCTTATTCAGAAGTTTTTTCCAGATGCTTGTTTCGTTTTCTGCATGCAAAGTTTTCATTTTTCTTCTTTACTGCTCTCAATTTTGCGTACACGATACTGAACATCCTCTATTAGTTTTCTGCTGGATGCGATAACGTCCGAAAGAAGCCCCATTATAATAGTCTGGAATCCCATAAGCAAAAAGACTGCCGCAAGGATGAGTGACTGGATATGGCCATCACCTGCGCCTGAGTATAGGAAGACCAAGAAACGGACTCCAATTGCAACACCGATAAAAAATAAAACGCTTCCGAAAATGACGAAAAATTTCAACGGTTTATACATCATGTAGGACCGTACAATAACGGACGCGGAACGTTTGATATATTTGCCGATGCTGGAAAAGAGTCGGGATGGACGCAGGTCGGCATTCGTGTGGATCGGAACAGATGTCATCGCGAGCTTATTATGGCCCGCCTGAATAATCGTTTCAAGTGTATAGGTATATTCATTGATAACATTCATACGCAAGGCCGCTTCCCGTGAGTATGCCCGAAAACCGGAAGGCGCGTCCGGCACATTGGAACTTGACGCAACACGAACGACCCAGCTTCCGATATGCTGAAAAGCTTTTTTTCTCTTTGACCAGTGTTCAATATCGTCAATGGGGCGCTCTCCAATAACAATATCAGCTTTGCCGTCCAGTATCGGGCGGACGAGCTTTTCAATATCACTTCCACAGTACTGGTTGTCAGCGTCCGTGTTGACGATCACATCTGCGCCAAGGTGTAAGCACGCATCAATCCCCGCCATGAATCCACTGGCAAGCCCTTTGTTATTGCGAAAAGATACTATATGCTGAACGCCGCATTCGCGCGCGACAGAGATTGTGTTGTCCGTGCTTCCATCATTGATGATCAAATACTCGATCTCATCAATTCCGTCTATTTCCCCGGGGAGATCTTTGATAGTCTGCGGCAATGTGAGCTCTTCATTAAAACATGGGATCTGGATGATGAGTTTCATTTATGCAATCCTCCGATTTGTCGTTCGTAGCAAGTGCGGCGGGATTCGACCGATTTTTATAATCCGCGAGTAAAAACAGCATGCCCATTAAGGAAATCATCAGTTCACGATATGTAAACCAAGCATGAATATACGAATGGTTACTGGCGAAAACGTACCACACCAGTGGAAGCAGTGCAGGGAATGAAACAGATAAAACATAGTTTTTTTGACCAGCTTGCAGTCGATTCTGCGGCTGATTGGGATGCTTGCGGACAAGCTGCAGTGTAGCCCAGATCAACGCGGGAAAAACGAGAATATTGCGCAGGAACATCGTGCTGATGTTTAATCCAACGACGCCAAAGCGAGTAAAACTATTTTCCCGAGAGGATGTTGACGTTCTAAACAAAACCTGTTCCCATCCACTTGCAAACAAGTTGGTTTGCATTGCAACGGAGCCTGCAACCCATTTGAGCAGCCACATTCCCGCGTAGCCGATCATCCATACGATGCAGGCAAGCAGTACCCGCCTAAAAAAGTATTCCTTTTCGCTGGTTCCCGGTGCGGCAGAAACATGATCACGAAGCACCAGAAATAGCAGGGGGATTCCAAGGGTCAGCAATGGATTTGTCAGTGTGTCGAAAAAAGCGGTCGCAATCCCGCAAAAAAGAAAGATCAGCCGTGCGTGACAGTTGCCCACCGTCTTTTCGGTTGGATACAAGATCAGCAGAACAGCAGAAGAGGCAATATAAAACACAGCGCACAAATCAATGGATAATGGCAGGGCGATGCAGGTTGCAATCGCCAGTGCCGAAAAAATAAACGGCGCGATATAGTGTTTCAGGCTACGTTTC
Source organism: Christensenellaceae bacterium (assembly GCA_963665515.1). Classification (GTDB taxonomy): domain Bacteria; phylum Bacillota; class Clostridia; order Christensenellales; family CAG-138; genus UBA7703. The sequence goes on along the minus strand of OY762278.1, from coordinate 1,555,722 downwards.
TTCATAAAAATGCATACAGCCGCTACAAATCCGGCTTGCAGTAAAACATTCAGAATGCGGATTCCCCAAATGTTAAGAAAAGTGAGCAATGGACGCAAAACCACCTGGCATCCTTGCCAGTAGCGCGTATATGTCACCGTCGCAAATCCACCGTCACCAGACGCATACTGCATGAAATCGTTAAAAGCGTTGCCGTCGTCGCTATATTCTGCCCGCGGCAGCGTCATGGCGTTTTGAAACACGGTCATCTCATCGTCGTAATAAGAGGCAGCGTTAAGCCATCGTGCAACCGTAAAGTTGTTCACCGCAGTCGCGTCCGTTCCCGGTATAGCATGAAAATATGCCGTTTCGCTGGTCATAATCTCCGCTGATTCCACCGCGTGGGAATACATATGCTCGGTCGGGATACTGTATGCGGCAATCATCAGCAAGCAACCAACGGCCGCGGATATAACAAGCCAAAATCCATAGGTGGCCAGTTGCTTTAAAAGAGTTTTTCCATGAGCAAAAATTGACTTTATCCCATTTAGACATCCGATAAAGGCAGAACCAAGAAAGGCTGTGGCTTGAGTTGCGGGCCCACGGACGAATTGCGCAACCACCTGGTATGTGCCGGGTAAACATAACACGCCATAGACAAACAGAAGCAATCCGCCGAGTAGTTCTGCACGAACAGGGAATTCGGAAAGGAGGCTCGCGACCGATTGCAACATTGGTGTTGAGGAGATTGTTAGTAAAATTTGAGTATAGAAACGATAAGCCGCAAAAAGCAGGCCGAAAAGAATCGCAATTGCGAGTACGACTGCAATACCACAGGTGAAAACCCGATACCCGTCTGTATGCTCGTCGCCTTCAGCGTCGTTATAGCACGAAAAGAAAATATAAAGAATGGCGGCAGCGGTTTCAAGAACAACCAAAGCTACAACATAAAGATAATCGGGAGCCGCATCGGATAGCACGACGAAAGTGAGATCGATAAGGATCAACAAGGCGGCTAGAGCGCGGGAGATGACCAAAAGCTTCCTCTGCATAAACCTCTTCTTTCAACAAAACCGGTAAAATCTTCAGCAACATTTAAACCATATACGAAAACTGAACATATTACGTTCTGTGCAATTCATTCTGGTCGCTTATTCTAGCCCTAATCTTAGCATTTATAAGGAATAATGTAAAATTATTTGTTTCGAAATAATTCGTCAAATTGCTCTGTTTTCAAAAGATAATCCGCAAAAAAGGAGTACACAGGGCTACTGTCTGATGGTGTATGTAACAAGCAAGATGGATAACAGTAAGTCGGACAGAATTTACGAGGTGCGGTCTCTCATGAATTCTGCTGGTGAAAAGTGACCAAGAGCTCCGTGCAAACGGATGTTGTTGAACCAATGAACATAATCAAGCAGCTCTGGCTGGAGCTGCTCTAACGTTTCATAATTCGGCTTTGAACATTTTGCAGGTCAATTCGCCCACAGCATTGTTGCAAGGATAACCTTTCATGCTCAGCGAGCGGTTGATCCTGATTATTGAAATTTCTGGCCAGAAGGTTGGGCATAGAAGCCTCATTGTTCTTTGATGAATGCAACCGGACAGTTTCCTGCAGCCAATCCATTGTAGCCCTTTCGCCAGCGCTCTATTTTGTCTCCGGTGTCCTCCAGAGACAGAATTGAGTTCATGTTCACCATTCAATCCGAAAATTGCCGTTGAATGATTCAATATGCGGGTTGTCTGTCGGCGTGCCCAATTCTGCTTGCTATAATGCAAAGGCAATCTGTTCCTCCGTGTATCTGCTCTTTTTCATTTGTCCACTCTTTATTTTACTTTCGCTTTCTCCTCTTGGGTGGACTTCTTTTTCGAATTGCAGGTCAAATAATGCGTCAAACGCGGGTCGCTATATCATTTGTTATACTCTCTACGGCGGCTTTTTCGGCAACCAAACCGGAAATATAAACCTTCAGAAACGCATTGAAACCCTCGGCTCCTTTTGGGTCCGGATGTACTGTACTGATATTCGAACTCACGAACACACGTCCGGCCAGATATTCATCCAGCGATTCATCCGCTCGCTTCCAGAGCAGATACCCGGCAAGCACCGCCATACCAAACGGTCCGCCTTCGCCTGCTGTCGCCATCACGGAAACGGGAATACCCATCGCGTCCGCCATGTACTTCTGCCCGACATACTCGGTCTTGAACAACCCGCCGTGTCCCATGAGACGGTCCAGCCGCACGCCTTCGCCGAAGAGGATTTCCATTCCGACACGGAGTGATGCAAGTGTGGAATACAGGCTTGCGCGCAGAAAGTTTGCCAGTGTAAACTGCGCGTCCGGGCGGCGCACGACCATCGGACGCCCTTCGGAAAGGCCGGTGACCGGCTCGCCGGAAAGATAGTTGTAGGTTAAAATGCCCGCGCAGTCCTGAGCGCCTTCGAGGCTCTTTTCATATAGTTTGTCATACAGCTCCGGCGTGGAAGGATTCGCCCCAAAGAGCGACGCGGTCTCCTTGAGCACCTTTACCCAGGCATCCCAATCGGAAGTGCAGTTGTTGCAGTGCGCCATGGCGACGGGGCGTCCTGCGGGTGTGGTCACCATGTCGATCTCGGGATACATGCAGCTCAACGGTCGTTCAAGCACCACCATAGCAAAGATAGAGGTACCCGCAGAAACATTGCCTGTGCGCAAGGCAACCGAGTCCGTCGCAATCATGCCCGTGCCCGCGTCGCCTTCCGGCGGTGCCATGGGAACGCCGCCGCGCAGTGCGCCGCTGGGATCGAGCAGCATTGCGCCCGCATCGGTCAGTTTTCCCGCGGACTGTCCCGCCACCAATACTTTGGGCAGCAAATCTTTTAAGCGCCAGGCAAAGCCATACGGCTTCGCCAGCGTGTTAAAGGTCGCGATCATCCGCTGGTCGTAGTCGTTTGTCTGCGAGTCGATCGGGAACATACCGGACGCTTCCCCAACGCCCATCACGCGTTCACCCGTGAGCCGCCAGTGGATGTATCCGGCAAGCGTCGTGATATGCGCGATGTTCTCCACATGCGCCTCGTGATCCAGCATCGCCTGATACAGATGGGAGATGCTCCAGCGGATCGGAATATTAAAATCGAGCTTTTCGCTGAGTTCTGCTGCCGCATACTTGGTGTTCGTGTTTCGCCAGGTGCGGAATGCTGCAAGCTGCTTCCCCGCCGCGTCAAAAGGCAGGTATCCGTGCATCATGCCCGAAATACCGACTGCGCCGACAGTGGACAGCTCAACACCATATTTTGAACGAACGCTTTCGCAGAGATTGCGGTAACTTTCCTGTACGCCACGTACCGCTTCCTCCAGATCGTAAGTCCAGAACCCGTTTTTTAGCTGATTCTCCCAAGCAAAGCTGCCGGATGCGACAGGACTTTGCAATTCGTCAATCAGTACCGCCTTGATGCGCGTGGATCCAAGCTCGATGCCGAGAGCGGTTCTGCCCGACTGGATGGCAACGGCTGAGGTTAATTCGCTCAAAATATGCCCTCCGGATCTTTTGTTGATATTGTAGAATTAAGCAATATAAAACATGCACTCTAAATGGTTCTATTTACTACTAAAAAGTCTTACCAGCCAACTCTTTTTTGAAACACGTTGCTGGTATGGATCGTTTCTTCGTCGGGGCGATGCGATCAACATGCGCAATTATTTCTCGTGAACACTGTCCACACTTTTTCCCTGTCCATAATAGGCATTCGCGCCATGTTTGCGGAAATAGTGTTTGTCAAGAAGATACGAGTCCGCGGGCATTGTGCCTTCGTTCAGCCGTTCCGTGACAAACGCCATCTTCGCGCAGTATTCGAGCACCGCGGCGTAATAAACCGCCTTTTCACTGGTCGGGCCCCACGTAAACGGGCCGTGGTTTTTGATCAGACATCCTGGCACAGCTTCCGGTTCCCTGCCTTGAAACGTCTCTGCGATCACAAGCCCTGTGTTGCGCTCGTACTCAGACGCAACCTCTTCTGCAGTCAGCGCGCGTGTGCACGGAATCTCGCCGTAAAAATAGTCCGCATGTGTCGTGCCGTAAGCGGGGATATCCCGTGCGGCTTGCGCAAACGCCGTCGCATACTGGCTGTGTGCATGAACGACGCCGCCGATGCCCGGAAACGCTTTGTAGAGCTCGATATGCGTCGGTGTATCGGTAGAGGGATTCCATTCTCCCTCGATTACGCGGCCTTCCATGTCGACAACGACCATGTCCTCCGCACGCATGCTGTCATAGTCCACGCCGCTCGGTTTGATCACGATCCGACTGCTTTCACGATCAATCGCGCTGACGTTTCCCCAGGTGAACAGTACAAGCCCCAGCTTCACGAGCTGAAGGTTGTCCTTCCATACTCTTTGCTTTAACTGATCCAGCATCCTTCGCCTTTCCCGTTTTACATGCTTTCCCGGCAGACGCTTTGTTCAACGCGCCTTTTCCAATCGATTGCCTTTACTTGAGCTTCCAGGCAAGATCAGCAAGGAAAAGATCGTGTTCCAGAGAATCGACCGTGGTGTTTTTATTGATGTGCACGAACTCGATATCCATAATCCGTGCCCAGTCCTTCATTTGTTCTGCGGTTACGTCGTAGCTCAGCACGGTGTGATGCGCGCCGCCTGCCAGAATCCAGCACTCCACGCCGGTCGAAAGGTTCGGCAGGGGTTTCCACATGACGCGCGCAACTGGAAGATTCGGCATCTTCATAAACGGCTTGACGCACTCGATCTCCTGACAGATCAGACGCATACGACCGCCCATATCGATCAGGCTCACTACGATTGCCGCCCCCGCATGCCCTTCGAATACAAGACGCGCCGGCGCTTTCCTGTCCCCGATGCCAAGCGGATGCACCTCTATGCGGGGCTTGTCCATCGCGACGGACGGACAGACTTCCAGCATATGCGCGCCGAGGCTGCATTCGTTGCCCTTCTCCAGATGATAGGTGTAGTCCTCCATGAAGGAGGTCCCGCCCGAACGCCCTTCACTCATGGCCTTGAGCACGGCTGTCATGGCGGCGGTTTTCCAGTCACCCTCGCCCGCATAGCCGTAACCGCCCGCCATCAGATGCTGGGTGGCCAGTCCTGGCAACTGCTGCATGCCGTACAGATCCTGAAACGTGTTGCTAAAGGCCATGCAGTCCTCCGCGTCCAGCATCTTCTTCATGGCAATTTCTTCGCGCGCCTGATAGCGTACGGCGGGCAGATCGTCTGTCGCAATCGTATAGGTCTTGCGGTAAGTGTCCATCAGGACTTCGATCTCGGCATCCGTAACTGTGTCCATGGTCTCCACGAGCTGACCGACCGGCCATGTATTGACCTGCCAGCCAAGCTTTGCCTGCGTCTCCACCTTGTCGCCTTCGGTCACGGCCACCTCGCGCATATTGTCGCCAAAGCGCATGACTTTCAAGCTCCTGGAAAACGCGGCGCCGACAGCTGCGCGCATCCACAACCCGATCCGTTGCTGCACATCCGCATCCTGCCAGTATCCTGCAATCACCTTGCGCGGCATATGCAGTCGCGTCGCGATAAACCCGTGCTCCCGGTCACCGTGCGCCGCCTGATTGAGATTCATGAAATCCATGTCGATCTCGTCCTGCGGTATTTCGCGGTTGTACTGTGTGGCAAGATGACAGTAGGGCTTTTGCAGCGCAGTAAACCCGTTGATCCACATCTTGGACGGGCTGAAAGTGTGGCACCATGTGATCAGGCCGGCGCAGTTTGCGTCGTAGTTTGCCTCGCGGATCACGTCCGATATCTCCTGGTTGGTCTTCGCTGTCGCCTTATAGACCAGCCGATACGGCAGTTTGCCGGAGGCATTCATCTGCTTTGCCATCTCGGCGGCACGTCCCGCCACCGTCTCGAGCACCTGCGGCCCGTACAGGAACTGACTTCCTACTACGAACCAGAATTCATATTGTTTCAAAGAATCAATGCCTCCTGTTCTTTGTTATGGAATGCTGAAGATTATTCCTGCTTCTGTTCATATGGGCCGATGATTCGTTTTTGCAACGGCCCATTGACTGCCGCGCACACGACATATTGCTGAAAAGACAGTGAAATCAGCGACAGCGTAACCAGAGTAAACGGAAAAAACAGAACCGAAAACAGTACCATTACGGTGAAGCTTACGAGGATCAGTAGATTCGTCCTCCATTCCGTACTGAGGAAAATTAACGCATTGCGCGCAACCTGGCGGTTGCTCAAATCCAGCGTCGGAAGAAATACAAACACATAATTCAGGAATAAAACGACAAACGCGAGCAATAGTATTCCGAACGCTGTCGTGAACACCTCTACGCCGGTTGGGGACAGGGACGTCCCCAGACTCAAAAAATAGTAGGAAGCGAATGCGCACAGCCCGCCGAGTAATCCGAAGGGCATGGCTTTCCACAGATTCGTCCGGAACTCTTTGATATATTCCTCCCAAAGGAAGCAATTACCATCACGATAAAGCTTGATCAAAACCCGATTGACGCCGCAGAATGCTGCGGGTATCGTCACCAGCGGAAGAGAGAATATCAAAAACAGCAGATTGAGCGCAATAAGTTTCCAGAAATGGGTTGACAGCACAAACCAAAACCGCTTCAATCCCTGATCCGGCGGCGGCTTTGTTACACCCTTACCGGGCGCAAACCTTCTTTCGTACAGCCTTTCCCACAATCCGCGATGTTCACGTGTCATCAGTTCTTCATTCCCGTCATAACAATGCCCTCGACGAAGTAACGCTGGCCGATAAGATAAACGATCACACCCGGCAGAAACGAAAGGCAAGTAGCCGCGAACATTCCCGCATAGTCATTTTTGAAGGAACCCATGAATGTAGTCAACCCAACCGCCAGCGTGTATTTTTCACGCGATGAAATATAGATCGTTTGCTGCAGCAGATCGTTCCATGTCGTAATAAAGATCAGTAGCGCAACGACGATGATCGCCGGTCCAATCGAGGGAATAATGATACTAACCAGCGTACGCAAATACCCGGCTCCATCGATCGCGGCCGATTCGTCGAGTTCTCTTGGAAGCGTTTTAATAAACTGCCGGATCAGAAAGATATTGAATGCGCCTCCTCCGCAAAGGTACGGAAGAATCAGCGGCCAATATGTATCGGTCAGCCCGAGTTTCGCCCATGTGATATAAAGCGGAATAAGCGTTACCATGGTCGGCAGCAGCATGGATCCGACACAAAGCGAAAATAAGAAATTTTTTCCTTTGAAACGCAGCCGTGCGAACGCATATCCGCAAAGAGTCGCCGTTGCCGTTCCAAACACGACGCAGGGAACGACAATCTCCAGCGTATTTCCCAAGTACAACCAGAAGTCAAACGTTGTCGGTTTGATATTATAATTGGAAAACAACCATTCCGTTGGAAAAAACTTCGGCGGCCATTTGAATATTTCAAGGCTCTTCATGAGGGACGAGCGCACCATCCACCACAGCGGCAACATTACCAGTGCGGCAACGAGCACGACAATCAACATTGAAATAACGTCCGCAATCTTCTGGCTTCTCTTTTTGCTTCTGATGGAATGGAAGGCGAATATTCTCTTTTTTGCAGTGTTTTTACCAGTCGCAGTCGCATTCATTATTTATCGTCTCCTCCTTCGTTAAAAATCCAGCTTTTGGACGTGGCGAACAGGAGAAACGCAAGTATCGCGGCTACGATAAAGAACACAAACGCAATCGCACCCGCTTGTCCAAGTTCCCTGCCTCGAAATCCTGTCTGGTACATTAAATATGTCATGAACATCGTAGACTTTCCCGGTCCACCCTTCGTAACGGCGAGTGCGGGTACAACTACCTGAAGGTTTATGACCAGGCTCATCAGGAGATTGTAAAATATGATCGGCGTCATGCAGGGAATCGTAATATGCCAGAACCGCTGCCATGCATTTGCGCCGTCGATCTCCGCGGCCTCGTGATACACACGCGGCACATTCTGAAGGCCGGCCAGAAAAATAACGATCAGATTGCCGGATGTCCAAACCGCAATCATAGCCAAAGATGGAATAGCCGTATTCGCGTCAGAGAGAAAATACGATTTGTTAAGGCCCAAACTCACAAGGATATAGTTGATCAAGCCCCCGTCATACTTGAGTAAAAACCACCAGCTGATCATGACAGCTGTAGCGGGCAGAATATATGGAATATAGAAAACCGCGCGGAAAAACCCGCGTGCGGGCATCTTTCGATTCAAGAGCATCGCGATCGCCATGGAGTAGATAATGCTGCTGACAACGGCAAGCAGCGCAAAAGTGACGGTTACCCGAATTGAGTTCAGGAAGTCGATGCTCGGGCTTTTAAATATTTCGACAAAATTATCAAACCCGACAAATTGAACAGGCGGCATCGTACCGCCTTTAATGAAGTGGCCCACGTTCAAATCTGTCAGGCTGATGCCAAAAACAGCCATTAACGGCAGATATGTAATAAACGTCAAGCCTAATAGCGCGGGGATCAAACAAAGATATGCCGCACGCTGTTCCTTAATTGTAATCTTTGCCCTCTGCGTCTTGTTTCTCATGGCTTTCGTCACACTTTCCCGGATATGAAACTATATAGGGCGCCTGTATATGTGTTTCATTATTCAGGCGCCCCTTTGCTCACTCGATATTTGTCATTGCCAGATTGTTTAATCAGCCAAGTTCGGCCTGCATCGCATCTCGAACGGATTCGACCACATCTTTTGCTGTTTTACTTCCGTTGATCGCTTCAACAAGCGCCGGTTGCAGCGTCTTTACAAGCACTTCAAACGTGTTCGGGGTGTAATACCAGCCTGTGGAATGGGTAACATCGGTGTCCAACGCGACATCAACGACAGCCGTTTTGTAAGCATCTGCCGGAAGTGCCGCACGCAATTCACAATCGTCCACCCAGGATTTCAGCAGATCCGGATCCGTATACCAATTCATCTTGGTAGGCATCCACCATCCTGCCATAATCGTGCCAATGTTGTTTTCTTCGCTGTTATACCACCGCAGGAAATCCGCGGCTTCTTCCGGATACTCCGTCGTTGCGAATACGCCCGTCGGGCCGCCCGTGCAGATATTGGCCTTCTGCTTCATGTAGGGCAGCACGCCAACGCCATAATCGATACCTTCGAGTCCCGTCCTGAATCCTGTTGCCCACTGTCCCTCGGTGCACATCGCAACGTTTCCGGCGCCCACAGAGCTGGCGAAGCCGTTGTCCTGCGTGCCGTCGTTCAGCGGCGCCACATTTTCAACCAAATGCAGGTCAAAAACCTTCTGCAAAGCCTCGATCGCCGCATCGTCAAATACGATCGATTTGCCGTCTTCCGAGTAGAACCTGCCGCCGTTGGAAAGCGCCCAGACTTCTAGTTGCCACGTATACTGGTTGACGTACGCACCATACTGTACGATGTTGTTCTTGTCAAATCCAGCATCGTCCGGATGATTGCCGTTGGCGTCGATCGTCAGCTGCTTGGCAACCGCAATAAACTCATCCCATGTCCAGGCTTCGTCAAGCGTCGCGGGAGGGTATGGCAAACCGGCGGCGTCGAACATCGCTTTGTTGTACCAAAGAGCGAGGACTTCGTTCGCCGAGGAATAAGCAACCGTGTTGCCATTATACTTGAAGCCCAGATAATCGAGCGGCAGATTTTCTTGACCGGCATAGATATCCACGTTGGAAAGCAGGCCGTCCCTCGCCCACGCGATTACGGTATCTTCTGCGACCATTCCGCAATCCGGCATTTCGCCGGCGGTAGCCATGGTCTGGAGTTTTTCGTTGTATTCATCGCGCCCGATCTGCAGCGCTTTTACATACACTTTGTCTTGCGAGTTATTGTAAACGTCCAACGCCTGTTGTGTTGTTTCCTGCTCCGCAGGATCGCCCCACAGCGAGAAAGTAATCGTGATCTTCTCCGCCGGGGCTGCTTCACTCGATTCTGTTGCGGCAGCTTCGTTTGTCCCGGCAGCGGATTCTTCGGTTGCAGGTGTTGCGGTCTGTGCGCATGCGAACAGGGCGGAAAGCATCATGGCACAAAGCAGCAGAGCAAATAGCTTCCTAGTTTTCATTTCCAATTCCCTTCCTTATTTTATTTATTATACAGCAACTTCCTGCCGCTGATATAAACCAAATGAAATGATTTCACGGTGAAAAATCGATTTGCAGAATCTCTGAATTGCATCATGTCGCTTCTTCATCCCGGCGTGTCCATCCATGGACTTATATTTCAGCTTTCATCCAAACCAGCATCTCGCCCGGCTCACGATTGCACCATAAACAATATGGAATTGCGGTGAATTGCGCTTCGTTTTTTTCAAACTTTGGCACCGCGTATAGCGGAGCCGGTTGTTCCGTTGTCCGGACGAGTCTTTCCCCGCTAAGTCTGAGCGTCGGTAACTCACCGGGTAAACCCGCTATCGGGTTTCTTTTCTCGATTGAAACACTTGGGCGGACAAATACGTTTGCAAGATTCTTCCCGTTATCTGTTTCCTCCAGACAATAAACATACGGTCCAAGCATGAGCGCCAGTTTGCCTAAATCAGACCGCACCTTATCATTCGCCGCATAAAATTCCGGTTCAACCTGACCGCTCAACGTAAATGTCTGCTCTCCACAACGAGAAACCGCCAGCACAGCATATCCGTTTTCGATGACCGGTGAAATCTCTGAACCGTCCAGCAGGAAAGCCGGTTTTTTCATGAAATACGGGATACGCACGCGTACCGTAAATGGATGAGCGGAGGAGCTCTCAACCGTTATGCGCACGCACCCGTCATGGATATAGCTGGATTTCATGTTGATCGCGATGTCCGTTCCGGCAATCGAAGTTTGCAGTCGGGACGAAATAAACTGGTTGATAAACACGGATTTTTCGTCCTCAGAATAGATATACTGGCCAATTGATGCCAGCGTACGCGCGATGTTGGGCGGGCAGCAGGCACAAGAGAACCACTCCTGACGAACGGGCTTCACATGTGACATGGAAGTGGACGCCTTGCAATTGTCCGGCCAAACTTCCAGCGGATTGACGTAAAAATACCGGTCGCCGTGCACGGAGATACCCGCCAGAACGGTATTGCAAAGCGCGCGTTCCACCACTTCGTAATATGAAGCGTCGCGTGTAAGCAGATTCATTCGCTGGCCGAACATCATCAGTCCGATTGAAGCGCAGGATTCGCAATACATCCGATCGTTCGGCAAATCGTAATCCACCGTAAACCGCTCCAACAAACCAGATGAGCCAATGCCGCCCGTGATATACATTCTGCGCGTCGTGACATTTTCCCAAATCGCCTTGCAGGCTCTCTTCATCCTGTCGTCGTCGCATTCCCTCGCGAGATCCGCCATTGCGGAATACATGTACATCGCGCGAACCGCATGCCCTTCCGCGGTCGTTTGCTCCACCAGCGGCAGGTGCGTCTGCGCATATTCCGCATCATAGTGCGAAAACTCCGGAAACAGCCTAAAGTCTTTTGTCGTCTCCAACTCACCGATCAGATAATTGGGGTTTTTTCCGCGCTCATTGATAAAATGCTGCGCGAGGCTAAGGTATCGAGTTTCCCGGGTCACGCGGTATAACTTCACCAGCGCGAGCTCAATCACCTGATGCCCGGGGTAGCCTTTGCTCTTTCCTTCCTCCGGGCCGAATACTTTGCAAATCAGATCCGCAAACTTTTTTGCGACCTCAAGAAATCGGTCGGTGCCGGTCGCATTGTGATATGCAACGGCGGCTTCGATTAAATGACCGGCGCAATAGAGTTCATGTCCTTCCGTAAGATTCTTCCATCTTTTTTCAGGGGCTGCTATTGTAAAATAGGTGTTGAGATATCCGTCGGACTGCTGTGACCGCTCAATCAGAGCGATTAATTCATCCGCACGCTCCCTCAGCGCTTCCCCTTTTCCAATCTCGATGCAGTATGCCGCCGCCTCCAACCATTTATATGCGTCGGTGTCTTGGAATACGGCTCCGGAATGGCTTCCCTTCATTTCTCCTGCTGCAATTCGAAAATTGTCAATACAGCTGGAAACACGCTCATCCGTAATGCGCCCGTTGAGTGCCTCCCATTGATCCGTGTCCGAAATATCAACGCGGCCGTTTAATGCGCCCCATTGATATGGAAGAATGGATTCCGCGATCGTGGAAACATATCTTCCAAAAAACGGATCGGTGATTTCTATATGCCGAATGCTGGAAAGGCGCAACTTATTTGCCATGTCTGTGTCTTCCTTTGCTATGCTAAACGTTTTCTCTTTTTGCTGATATTGATGTGTTATTAGACGTAAATGCATGTAAAATGTTAAACGTTTTCCTTACGCGACTACTATACAGCAAGCAAATCCTGTTTGTAAATACCTTTTTGGCAAATATTTTTGGAAATCGTTTAATTTTTGAAATTATTCGTCTCTGAACAGCTCATTTTGTACCGAATATTGCTTGATTTTCTCATGGATAACGTTTAACATTAGATATAGTAATTAGTCGTAATATTATTCGCCTCAATACGCAGCGGCAGGAAGCAGGTGCAAACATGGCAACGATACGTGAGATCTCGGAACGTGCGGGCGTGTCCATCGCAACCGTCAGCAAGGTGCTGAACGGAAAACGCGGTGTCAACGCAGAAACTCGCCAACATATTATGGAAGTAGTGCAGGAGATGAACTATCGCCCGAACCTGAACGCGCGGCATCTCAAAAGTGGACGCAGCCAAACACTCGGCATCATCACCGAGGATTTGACGGTATTTAACGCGCCGGAGATCGTAGACGGCATCGCCGCCGCTTGCGACGAAGCCGGATACCATTATATTCTTGGAAATCTGCGGTTCTTTAAACGTTACGGCAACGGACCGAAAAATCTAAAAGAGAGCACCGAGCTGGTGCACGGGATAGTCGACGATATGCTCAGCAAACAAGTGGACGGTATCATCTATATCGGTTGCCACAGCCATGTAGTCGTTTCTTTGTCGGACCACTCAGAGCCTAAGTTTGTCTGCGCATATTGTACAAGCCAGGATACAACGATCCCGTCTATCATTTATGACGACCGAAAAGCAGCTTTCGAGGCGACGGAACGCCTGATCCGCGAGGACGGACGGACGATCGGCATGCTCACCGGGCCTTCGGACAGCAACCACTCCAGCAACCGCACGCGCGGGCATCAGGAGGCGCTGTTTGCGCACGGTGTGCCGTACAATCCCGCGCTCACGGCTGTTGGTGACTGGGGACGAGACTGCGGTTATACGCTCGGAGAACAGATCATCAAAAAAGGAGCCAACGCCATCTTTGCACATAACGACCTGATGGCTACCGGCGTAATCGACTACTGCAACGCAAACGGCATCGAAGTTGGAAAAGACTTGCTTCTCATCGGATTCGATAATCGCGAAATTTCAACAGTATGCCGGCCGCAGCTTTCCACCGTCGCACTGCCGCTGTTCGAAATCGGGCAAAAGGCGGCGCATGTCATGATCGACCTGCTAACAGGCGGAGAGTTGCCGGCTGAGCATGAAATCCTGCTCGATTGTACCATTATCGAGCGCGAATCAACTCTGGGAGCGGGACATTCGATATGACGGTTTCCATTCACATTGACCTGTCCGATCGAATCGGCAAAATAGACGACCGCCTATACAGTTCGTTTATCGAGCATATGGGGCGCGCCGTTTACACCGGCATCTATGAACCGGAACATGCAACCGCCGACACATTCGGTTTCCGTAGCGATGTCATTGACCTCATCCGTCCGCTGAATCTGGCCTGCATTCGTTATCCCGGTGGAAACTTTCTATCCGGGTACGATTGGCGAGACGGCGTCGGTCCGAAAGAAGAACGCCCGGCACGGCCCGACTTAGCCTGGTTCGCGCTGGAACCCAACCTGGTTGGAACCGATGAGTTTTTGCAGTGGTGCGAACGCATCGGCACTTCCGCCATGCTGGGCGTCAATCTCGGGACAGGAACCCCGCAGAGCGCCTGTGAATTACTGGAATATGTAAACGGAACCACGCCGACACGTTTCGCCAACCTTCGCCGCGAAAACGGCCGCGATGCTCCTTACGGTGTAAAACTCTGGTGTCTTGGAAATGAAATGGACGGGCCATGGCAGATTTGCGCAAAAACGGCGGACGAGTACGGTCGTATTGCCTGTGAAACCGCAAAAATGATGAAGTGGCTCGATCCGTCTATCGAGCTCGTCGCATGCGGAAGTTCGTATCGAGACATGCCGACATTCGGCGCATGGGAAAAAACAGTGCTCCGGCACTGTTATCCGCATATCAATTATCTTTCACTGCATCAATACTATCAGAATAACGATGGCGATGTGGCGAGTTTTCTGGCGCGAAGCGTCGAGATGGAACGCTTTATTCGTGAAGTCGCTGATTTCTGCCGCGCTGAAAAGGACCGGCTGGACAGTGACCACGATGTGTTTCTTTCCTTTGACGAATGGAATGTGTGGTATCATTTTCAGAAGAGCGGTTTTTCTTCGCCTAAATGGACGTTTCCACGCGTCATCGAAGAAGAGATCTATGACGGCGCTGACGCGCTTCTCATCGGTTGCATGATCAATACACTGCTTCGCAATGCAGATGTCGTGAAAGTCGCCTGCCTCGCGCAACTCGTCAATACGATTGCGCCAATCATGACCGAACCAAACGGGCGCGCATGGGTACAGACGATTTACTACCCGTTTCTTTATGCGTCCCGTTTCGGGCGCGGCAACTCGCTCTTCGTTCAGGTAGACTGCCCAACATACGACTGCTCTATCGGCGGAGATATACCGTTTGTCGACTGCGCGGCAACCCTTTCAGAAGACGAAACGGAAATTGCGCTGTTCCTTGTGAACCGAAGCATGTCAGATCCTCAAATCTGCTGCATCACGATGGACGATTCACACGAGTACTCGGTTATCGAATGGGTTTCCCTTTGCAATTTTCCCGTTGATGCTATCAATACCGCGGATGATTCGCCGGTTTTTCCACAAGTCAGAACTGAATGGAATAAGGCTAACGATATGATCAGTCTGACTCTGCCTGCATTTTCTTGGAATATCGTTCGTTTGCGTGTCAAATGAATTTCACGAACCAAGCCTTGATGCGTTTCTATGCCAAAATTTTAGAGCGCGCTCGGTAACCGTTCCCCCAAACTTCCCGACTCATGCGACGCTCCTGCTAAGCATCAGCATGGAAACGCACCCCGGACTTTCCCGTCAGTGCTTTCATGATTTTATCCAGTTTTTCAGTTTCACCAAAGAAAAACCAGTTGCATATCACATCGCACGATTGAAGCCGCCGGGCGGTGCCGCCAACCGGTTGCAAGTTGCATTCCAATTCGGAAAAGCCGCCGATTCTGCCATCGTCGTTGTAGACATAGGTGGAAAACCCGTTTTCTCCCAGCAGCGCCGCGCTTTCTTCCGCATGGTCAGCCGAAGGATTACTGAAGAACCGCTTCACATACAAGTATGGCTTGCCATCTTGTTCGCCAAAATATAGAATGTCGCCCTGAACCTGCGCAGCCTTCAGCCCAACCTTGTAGCGGCAATCGCCCGTTGCCTTCAGCCGTGTTACATCTGTGCCGTTTTGCAGGTGGTTGTCGTCAATCGGGTCGTAAAAGTCAATATATTCCGCCGCATCCGTCACGGGGATCAAGATATCCCCCGGCGGATCAACTTGCGTTATGTTCCACGCCTCGGCGGAAACCTTTCCGCCATGTCGGATTTTCAATGTAACTTTCTGCGTATATCCACAGTATTCAACTTCATCAAGGAGCTTTTCGGCATCTGCGCGCTTTCGCAACGGGTTCGCGGCAGGTCTAATAGTCTTTTCGATACCAAGAGCAATCGTGCCTTGTGCAATATTATAGGCCTTTAAGCGATTTTTTTGGCGCAGCACAGCTTTATCATTGTCCACACGCAAACGGTAGGAACCGGGATCTGTGGAAGACGGTATTTGCTCCGAATGTGCGACGTCTTGCCGATTTTGGATGTGAAACTGTATCTCCGGTCCAATCCATATCCGGTCGCCGCCTGTGTTCCATTCGTGCTTGTGCAAGAATGTGCGAAACGATTCGGTATCGTTCCATATATTGTTTGCCCAAAAAACGCCTTTGCTTTCTCCTATAAATGGACCGAAGACTCGCCCGCCACGTTCCAGCACAAGCAATTTCATTTCGGCTCCCACGTTTATAACAGTGTATTTCAACTTATTTTCGTGGCATCGTGAAATCATATCCTGTAGCGTCACGCCCATATATTCCCCTCCCGTATTGCATGTTGGCGAATGTAGAATTGCTTTTTAATCAGGAATTTCGTCCATCGAAACCCAACGGCGTTCCCGGCTGCTTTTCAGGATTGCTTCGGTAACGCGCATGAGGTAATGCCCGTCTTCAAACGTTGCAAAATCGAACTGTGCGTCGCCAAGCCGTTTTCCATTCGACAGGCAAGAGTAAAACGCCTGCAAATTGTTTTTAAATGCGTCGTTCCATCCCTCGGGATGTCCGGCGGGCAGGTGCGTGTATGCACGCGCCTCCGGATGCGTTAACGCGGGATTACGCATGACAAGTTCATTGTTTTGATCGCGATGACCTTTCCACATCCGGTCGGACGTTTCATGCTGCCATGCCAGTGATGATTCACTGCCGTCGATTTCAATAGCGATGTTGCACTTTCGTCCGGCGCTGATCTGGCTGCATTGATAAACACCCGTCACTCCGTTCTCAAAACGAATCATCACGCTCGCGTAATCTTCCGTATCGATCTGCACTTCTTCATACGGGCCGTCCTCCGCCTTCGAAAAAGTCTCCGTCGGTCGCAGACTTTTCTTTCGAACGGGAAGCACGATGCGCGTTGCAGCGCATACTTCCACAATCCGGCTGCTCAGCATGCACTGCGCAAGGTCCATCCAGTGCGAACCGATATCCGCCACACAGCGGGATGCCCCGCCGAACGCAGACTCGACGCGCCAGTTGTAATCCGTGTCATACAACAGCCAATCCTGTAAATATTGCCCGTGTACAAGATATGGCGTGCCAATTTCTCCGTCGCGAATTCGATTTTTTGCATCCTGAACCAGAGGATTCATGCGGTAGCAAAAGTTTACGCCCGCCACGACATCCGGATGTTGCTTTAGCAATTCCAACATCGCTCCAGACTCCGCGCTGGTTCTGCCAAGTGGCTTTTCTGAAAAAACATGCTTGCCCGCACGAATGATCTTCTCATTGATCGGAAAATGCAAATGATTCGGTGTGCAGTTGTGAATCACCTCAATTTCCGGGTCGGCAATCATCTCATCCACATCTGCATAGCAACGCGGAATGTCGAACTCCTCCGCGCGCTGTTTTGCCAACGCGAAATTCGCGTCCGCCACCGCGCCGACGGAAACGCCGCCGATCCGGCGCGCCGCCTCAATATGGCTTACGCCGATAAACCCCATGCCAATGATGCCGATTGTCAATTGTCGCATATTCCTACGCTCCTTGTCTTTTAGAACACTCTGTAAAGCAACCGGGCAGCGGCGTATAATCCGCTGCCCGGTTGAAATCGTTTGTTACGCCCAATCCCTGCCGTTGGGATGGATAAAGGCTTTCACATCCTGCTTTGCCCGCAGGTTGACAAACGCCAACTCCCATTCCTCTAACTTATAATGGTTGGTAATCAGGCTGTCCAGGTCCAGAACCCCGCGCTCGATCAAGTCGACCGCGCGCTCCCATGTTTCGCGTCCATTCCAGCTCCAAGCGCCGTTTACACTCAGCTGATACAGCGAAAGCGCATCCATATTGACTTTGATCGGTTTCCCCCAGAGGCTGATGAATGATATCGTACCGTTTCCGCCGTAGCCTTCCGGCGACCTTCGGGCGCAGTCCAGCGCATGCTGAACGCCTTTTTCGGATGCGGAGCATTCCAGTACAAAGTCCGATCCGCGCCCATGTGTCAGGTCCATGATCTGCTGTTCCGGCGATTCGTCGGAATACAGAATGTAGTCCGCACCAACGCGTTTGCCGATGGAGAGTCGCTTTTCATCATCCCGCAGACCGATGAGCGCGACGGCCTTTGCGCCGCAGAGCTTTGCAAACTCCACGCCCAGCAGTCCCATTGGGCCGGGACCGACCACGGTTACAAAGTCGCCGACTTTTACACGGCTGCGTTCCTGCATAGAATGCAGCGTCGCGACCACGGGTTCGGCAAGACACATATGATCCAGCGACACTCCCGAAGAGAACACGTAGACCTGCTCTTCCGGTATGGCCATCAGCGGCGCATAGGAACCATTGCGCGACACGCCGAGCCAGCCCTCCTTGGTCTCAATGTCCGAGACGATTCGGTCTCCCGGTTTCACGCGCTTGACATTTTTGCCGACGTCAACGACGATTCCGGAATATTCGTGTCCGATCGTGACCGGAGCCGTGTACATGTGTCTGTCCTCTTGTATCAGCAAATCGCTTCCGCAGACTCCAGCCGCCCATACCTTCATGAGCACTTCGTTATCTTTAATTTCTGGCTCGGCCGTTTCCACCAACGCGACGTTGCCAACGCCAGGTTTCAGTTTCTGTACTGCTTGCATTCTATCCCTCCTTCACAATCGGACGATTGTTCATGCATTTCCTATCACGCTATCTTTATTGCGGCAGATTGTCGATGGTGTACAGAATCGTTTCGACTACGATATCCGTGCTGTCCGGTTCAATGCCGTTTACCATATCGACGGCAACTTCGATTGCCTTTGCAGCCTGCGCGTCCTGATTGTTATAGACCGTAGCCAGCTCGATGCCGTTTTTCACGTTTTCGATGGCCGCATCTTCCGCGTCAATGCTTGCAACAAAAATCTGTCCGGTTTTCCCCGCCGCTTCAATCGCCTGGATGACGCCGAACGACATTGCGTCGTTTGCGCAGAACACGCCAGTGATGTCCGGGTTGGCCTGAAGGATGTTGGTAAAGACCGTCAGACCTTCTTCAGCGTTCCAGTTCGCCGTCTGGGAAGCTACGATCGTGATGTCCGGATATTCGTTGAACGCACGCTCCGCACCGGCTTTGCGCTGCTGCGCATTATCCGCACTCTGGATGCCTTCGATAATGGCGACATTACCCGCACCGCCTATCGCTTCGCATATCGCCTTTGCCGCAAGGTATGCGCTGTCTTCATCGCTGACGCCCACGAACGGAATCGGATCCATGCCAAGCTGTTCGGCAGTGCCTGCGTTCAGACGGTTGTCCAGGTTGACGACGACCACGCCGGCTTCCTGTGCTTCCGCAAGGCAAGGCAGAAGAGCTTCCGAATCCATCGGTGCAATGCAGATTGCTTTTACGCCTTTTGTCACCATGTCCTGAACAATGGCGATCTGCTCTTCCGTCTTCGTCTGTTCGGATGCGGCGCCGGTCAACAATTCGATGCCCAGTTCGTCGGCTTTTGCCTGTGCGCCTTCCAGCATGACGGTGAAGAACGGGTTGATTACCTTTACGACGAATCCGATCTTAATCGGTTCTTCCGTCGCCGTTGCTTCCGTTGTGGATTCCGCCGTTTCGGTTACGGCGGTTTCCGTCTGCTGTGTGTCCGCTTGCGTCGTATCTTCCGCCGCCGGCGCGCCGCACGCACCGAGCAGCAGACAGAACGCCAATGCAAGGGCAATTGCTTTCATCTTGGATGTGTTTTTCATGTTTGCCTCCTGTTGTTTTCTTATTTAAAAAGCCCCCTGTGGCTTTTTATTCGTGCAAGAAATAAGCCATACGCTGTTTTGCGTCTGTTGAAAAGAATCCGTGTTTGTGTTTTGGGGGTGCTTAGTTCTTGGTCAGCGATCCGTTTCTGTTTTTAATTTTGTCGTAGAACACCGCGGCTACAATCGCCGCGCCGATAACGACCGGCTGTACGCTGGAAGGAATGTTGAGAAGGTTCAGTCCGTTTCGAATGGTACCGACCAGCAAGGCTCCGATAAACGTGCCGGACACTTTGCCTTCGCCGCCGTAGATGCTTGTTCCGCCGATAATGACCGCCGCAATCGCGTCCATTTCGTAACCTTCGCCTGCGACCGGTTGTGATACGTTCAATTTGCCGACGAGGATAATCGCACCAATCGCGCAAACCAGCGAACTGATGACGTAAACCGAAATTTCAACTTTCTGCACGTTGACGCCGGACAATCGGAGCGCTTCACGATTGCTGCCAAGCGAATACACATATCGCCCAAACTTTGTATACTCCAGAACCATGGACGCAATGACGACAAGTACGATTGCGATGACGATCGGGATCGGGATGACGCCGCCGATTTTACCGTTGCCGATAAAGCGGATCACGTCAGGAAAAACCGAGATCGTATTGCTGTTGGAAATGATGTAAGCGCAGCCCCGCGCCATGTTCATCATGCCAAAGGTCATGATAAACGCCGGGACACGGCCGATGGAAACCATTACGCCGTTGATCAAGCCCATCGAAATTGCCGCAAGCAAAGCGAGTGTGAACGGAATCACGATGCCAAGCCAAGTCTGTCCCGCGGGTGAAAGCGACATTGCCGTGAAGTATTTATGCGTAACGGCCATCGTCAGGCCCGACAACGCAACGATAGAGCCGACGGAAAGATCGATGCCACCGGTCAAAATGACAAACGTCATGCCTACGCCTATGATGGCCGTGATGGAAACCTGGTGGAGAATATTGATGATATTGGAAACCTGTAAGAAATACGGAGACGCAAACGAAAGGATGATGAACAGTACGACCAAAACAGGAATGACACCCAGTTTTGATAAAGCTTTCCTAACCTTGGACATGGTCGAGTCCTCCTAACATTTGCTGCATAATCTGATCCTGTGTGACCGACGCGTCGTTCACCATTTTTCCGCTGATCACGCCTTCGTGCATAGTGATGATGACATTGCTCAGCGCTAAAATTTCTGTTAAATCCGATGAAACAAGGATAATGCTCTTGCCGCGGTCAACCAGTTGGTTCATCATCTGGTAAATCTCCGATCGTGCGCCGACGTCGATGCCGCGCGTTGGCTCGTCAAAGATCAATATGTCGCACTGTGTGAACAGCCATTTCGCGATCGCAACCTTCTGCTGGTTGCCGCCAGAAAGATTGAGTGCAAGCCGTTCCATGCTTGGCGTAACAATGCGAACTTCCGTTTTCAGCGGCTCCGTCAGTGTCGTTTCCAACCGCTTGTCGATCACACATCTATGCGAAACGCGGTCGAGTTTTGCAACACTGATGTTCTGCCGAATCGGGAGACGCAGGAGCAAGCCGTCGTACTTCCGGTCTTCGCTTAGGTAAGCGACGCCGTTTTTCACGGAATTCTCCGTGGACATTTTTTTTTGCCGTACGCCTTTCACACGCACTTCCCCGCATTGCATCGGGTCCGCACCGAAAATCATCCGCATCAGTTCCGTTCGTCCCGCGCCGACCAGCCCCGCAAAACCCAGTATGATTCCCTGCGGCAACTCAAACGAAACATCCTTAACCTTTCCGCTGAAATCGCTGACATTGCTTACCTGCAGCACAGGTGGCGCGTCTATATTGCGCGTAACCGGTTTGCGTTCGGTGTCAAAGTCCCGGCCTACCATCTGGGAAATAATGTGTGGAATCGTCGTGTCCTGCATCCGCACGGTGTCGACCACGCATCCGTCGCGCATGATCGTCAGCCGGTCGCTGATTTGCTGGAGTTCTTCCATTTTATGCGATATATAGATGATGGTTACGCCCTGGCTTTTCAACAATGCGATGACACGGAACAGATCGGCAACGTCCTTTTGCGAAAGCGACGAGGTCGGCTCGTCCATGATGATCAGCTTCCGCTGAAACACGAGTCCGCGTGCAATCTCAATCATCTGCTGCTGCGCCGTACTTAAATGCTTAACGGGAACGTCCAGATCAAAACGCACGTTCAGCTGCTCCATCGCGCGCAGCGTCCGCTTTCGCATTTCGCTTTTGTTTAAAACACACCCGCGCGTTTCTTCCTCACCAAGAAAAATATTATCGACGGCATTGAGCGTTGGAACCAGGCTCATTTCCTGATAGATCGTTCCGATTCCAAGGGATTTCGCTTCGTGCGAGTTTTGTATGGAGACCGGTCGATCCTCAAAAACAATCTGCCCTTTATCCATTTGGAGCGCACCGCTCAGAATCTTAATGAGTGTGGACTTCCCCGCGCCGTTTTCTCCAATAATGCAATGCACATCGCCCTTGCGAA
Organism: Christensenellaceae bacterium; assembly: GCA_963665515.1. Lineage (GTDB taxonomy): Bacteria > Bacillota > Clostridia > Christensenellales > CAG-138 > UBA7703. Next base: position 1,533,591 of record OY762278.1, on the reverse strand, counting down.
TAGAAAAAGACACTTCACTCAGCGCCTTGACGCCGGGAAACTGTTTGCTTATTCCGTTTAAGACCAATAAATATTCGCTCATTTAGAATCCTCGATGCGTTTGTTAACTGACATGCAAATAATAATATTAATTTTAGTTGTTGTCAACACTTAAATGACTTAAACTATATAAGTTTCATCTAAAATCAAATTGCATCCTATTCTTGCACACAAGGCAGCCTATTACGCGGACTGCCTCTTGACTAAATCGACTGAAATAAACTGTTTGATTCCCCAAATCTGGTCGTGATTGAGCATATGCATCAACTGGGAGATGCATATTTCCGCCAACTTTCCTTTTGGTACATTGATGCTTGTCAGCGAAGGCGTCACGATTTCCGCCATATCAATGTTATCAAAACCAATCACCGCCACCTGCTCCGGCACGGACACCATGTTGGTTTGCAGCGCACGCAGAAGGCCGATGGCCATATAGTCATTTTCCGCGAAATAACAGGTCGGCTTGTCGGGTCCAGCAAATTTCTGCTGAACCAGCGTTTCATAACTTGCCTCAATCGATGAATCCACCTCAATGATATCTTCGGGCAAAACCGATACCCCGTTTCTTGCAAGCTCGTCCATAAAGCCTTTTTTACGCATCTCAAAGTTGTAGATACGAACGTGCGACTGTACGTAACCAATTTTTTGATGTCCGGTCTCAAGAAAATGCCGCGCCGCCAGGACGCCGCCGAGATAGTTGTCCATAACCACGCAATTGGCCACAAGCCGGTCATAACACGCATCCAAAATGACGACATGCGGTTCAATCTCCTGAACGGTACGTATGTCGTTTTCTTCCATATCGGTTGCAACCAGCAGTACGCCGTCGACGGTTTGGTTGCTTAAAAGGGATCGGATATTCTGCGCAAAGTTTTTATCGATACAAATGGATTTGATCCAAAAGTGATAGCGTTCATTGCTCAGCTTTTCTTCAAACGCACGCAGCAATTCGCTGAAATACGGTGTTTGCGGAAAAATATCATATGTGATTGCAGTCCGCGAGCAGTTTAGTATGAGTAGATGCTCTTTGCTGCTGCGCGAATGCGTTTTTCCTTTTTCGCCCCTGTCGTATCCCATTTCGTCCGCAGCCCGCAGAATATCTTTTCGTATTTCGTCGCTGACACCGGGTTTACCATTCAACGCAAACGAAACGGCTGCAATGGAAACACCGACTTTCTCGGCAATATCTATCATCTTTACTTTACTCAAGGCTGTCACCTCATCCTAAAATTTCTTCAATTCTTTTTCTACATTTTAGTATACGCTTAAATTTTTAGCAATAACAAATTCATTAATTGCTTGAATTCCTTAAAACAATGTTCTATTCCGGTGCTAAAATTAGCGATCTATTCCTGAAAATTCCGATACGGCTTCCGCGGAACGATATAGCTATTATGTAGTCGAAATTTATGCTAATGAAGCATTTTCAAAAAAATTGATGATCGAGTTGCAATTCTGTTGCATGATGCAGCCTCAACGCCAGCAGTACTCAGCATGGTCGGCAACGGGGCATTATACGAAAGCGGATGGTGGGACATCTAGTTTTGTGTACCGCTGGACACATCCCGCCCGCAACAAATCAAAAACCGCCCAAATCGGGCGGTTTTTGCGCTACTGAAGAGTTTAATTTCGGTACAAAATTGGCTTAAACACTACTAGCTGATGTCTGTTTGATGTTTGGCGGGATGTAGAATGGCTATAAACTATTCACAGTCATTTGATAAAAGTTATTTACTGAATGCTATCAAGACACCGATATGTTTGACGGCACCGTGCAGTGTGACGTTTTACGCTTTGTTTAACCTAGATTTAGCAAAGCCTTCACGCATATAATCCTTGTTCTAGTTCCCATACTGCTCTTCACATCATACCCTGACAAAGTTCAACGGCTTTGATGGCCGCGCTCGTCGCGTCTGGCGCGTATCCGTCGGCGCCTATCTGCTTGCAGAAATTCTCCGTGATTGGCGCACCTCCGACCATAATTTTCGTCTTCCCATGAATGCCCGCTTTGTCTGCCGCCTTGACAACATCTCGCATGACCTGCATGGTTGTAGTTAAAAGCGCCGAACAACAGATGACCTGGCAATGATTATCAATCGCGGCTTCCACAAACGCTTCGGGCTTCACGTCTGTTCCCAGATCAATCACTTCAAGCCCTTTCCCTTCCATCATTAAGCGAACAAGGTTTTTGCCGATATCGTGCAAGTCGCCTTGCACGGTGCCTATGCATACTTTTCCTGCAGAAGTGACTCCTTCTTCTTTGAGAAGCGGCTTGAGCATTTCCACGCCCATGTTCATGGCCCGGGCTGCCACTAAAACCTCGGGAACGAACACTTCGTTCGCCTTAAATTTCGCGCCTATGATCTGCATGCCTTTCAGCAAACCATTTTGGAGAATATCCTGCGCGCTACAGCCTTCTTCAATTGCGTCCGCAACATACTGTTTCACCGCTTTTGCCTTGCCGGCTTGCAGTTGCAACGATATTGTTTCGAGTAAATCCATATTTCCTCCGTTATCTGCTGTCATTAATAGCAGTATTTTTCAAGAATCTTGCGCTTCTGATCGATATAATACTGGTAATTTGCCATAGGCACATCCGGCTGGACGCGATGGTCGAGCGCCGGTATATAGCCGCCTTTCTCAAGTATCGGGGGCAGCTTTGCCAGTTCAAGGTCGATATCGGCACGCGTGCCCGCCAGCGTTAGTTTATCTACGCCGCCAATTAGCGCAAGTTTCGGATGTCTTTTGCGAATCACCGCGGGCTGCGAACCGGAATTAATCTCCAATGGCGAGTGGCAATCCATTCCCGCCTCCACAAATTTATCCGTTAGCTTTACGGTGTTTCCATCCGAGTCGACCAGCATTTTTTGTATTCCTTTGCTGCGCATATACCCGACAACTTCATGGTAATACGGCATCATAAACTCATCGAACGTTTCATCCGAAATAAAACTGCCGTTGTTATAGGCCATATCCTCGAAAAAATAGACATAATCGATCTGCGCATGAGTAAGCACCATGTCTATCCATTGTTTGATGTACTCCGTGTGCTCGCGTTGAATGGCGTGCAGCAAGTCCGGATCGTCATAAAACGCATACAGCAGGTTTGTCGGCCCCATCAAAATCCTCGGCCAGGCGTAAAATCCGTCGATCCATGTGCCGATCGCCTGTCCCTGCTCTTTGCCGCGTGCGATCATTCCTTCCAGCGCAGGCGTAACACGTGTCGGGTCCCATGCATTCATACGCGGAACGACCAGTCGCTCAAAATCGGCCATGTTTTCGATCGGTGATTTTTCATGTGCAGGGATGCTTCCGGACGTTTTGCTTTCGACAATACGACCGATCTCGCCTTCGTATACGATGACTTCGTCCGTTTCCTGCACCTTAACTTTTGTCCATTCCGGCCATATTCCCCACATGATTCCAACCGGACCATTATCACCCCAGTAGTTAACAAGATTCGTTTCAAAACCCCGGTCCAGACCGAAATATGCTTCCACTTCTTCTGTCGAATTCACATAATCCGGCAATCCCTGTTTATGCCAATTATCGATCGTCTCACGCCAGTACCCAAAGTCCATCATCGGTATCCGGTCGACCGATTCAAATGATATCGCCTTTAAAAAACGCTCGCCCGGCGTCATTGTTTCCTTCATTTTTTCCTTCTCCCATTCCTTTGCTGCTCCGCCTATATCGACAGCTGTGAGCATTGTTTTCTGCTGCGCCATTCGCTGATTGTTACAACCAGTATCGTCAAAATATAAGGTATTGACTGCACCAGCTCGTTCGGTATGCTCAGCGTTCCCTGAAGCGCCATTTGCGACGCGTCCGCAGCACCGAAGAACAGACTCGCCGCCAACACTCCAAGAGGATTGTAACGGCCAATCAAAATTGCGGCGATTGCAATGAATCCTCGCCCACTTACCATTCCTTTTACAAACATATTCAAATATGAAATGGACAGGTAAGATCCGGCCAGGCCGCAACAAAATCCACCGATCATCACGGCGAGATACTGTGTCCTTTTTACCTTTACGCCCATGACGAACGCAGCCTTTGCGTTTTGACCGGCGGCCAGCACGTGCAGCCCGAATCGCGTTTTGTATAGCAAAAATTGTGCTGCAAGCATGATAACAATCGCTAAAATCGTCAAAAGCGAAATGTTCGAGAATAATTCTTCCATCCAGGAAGCTCCCTGCAGCCACGGCAACGTGATATACGGAAGCTTGTTTACGGTAGGCGACGCGCCTTTATTTTGAAACAATGCACTGAGCAAATACACCGTCGTATTCGTTGCAAAAATGTTGATAACCAATCCAATCACAATTTGATCCACACGAACCGTGATGCAGAGAAATGCATGTATCAAGGACACAAAGATTCCACACGCGGCCCCGCAAATCAAACCGACCCAGGGACTTCCCGAATAATAACTGCCGACGGCCGCCGCAAATGCGGAAAACAACATGGTTCCTTCCAGTCCGATATTGGCAACGCCGCTCCGCTCGCCAAACAGTCCGCCGATGCCGGCAAGCGCTATGGGTGTTGCCGAAGCAAACATACGCGCCAGGATTGATGCAATCGACACAGTCATACCGCATCCTCCTTTAACAGTACTTTTTCGTGAAACAGAACGCCGCCTCTGCGTTCCAGCAGGGTGTTGCCAATGACGACAAATGCAAAGATCAGCCCCGTCAATACCCTGACCCACTCGATTGGGACCGCGGTCATAATGTTTAGGTTCAAGCCGCCATAACTCATCAGTCCCATAAGCAGTGCAACGACGAGCACGCCCAGCGGATTCATTCGCGCAATGATGCATATGGCAAGGCCGTCATATCCAAATCCGGGTGAAAAATTCACTTCCATGTAGCCAAACGCACCCAGCGACCGTTCCAAACCGCCAAGCGCGGCGATCGCGCCCGAGAGCATCATCGTTACAATGATCAGTCTGTTTGCATTGATTCCGGAATACCGTGCCGCCATAAGGTTTTTGCCCGCAGAATTCACACGAAAACCGAATACCGTCCTTGAAAACACCCAGTAAGCCGCGATGCAAAGCAAGATCCCGATGATCAGACCGGTATTCACCTGCTCCGGCGCTTTAAACTGCGCTAAACGCGCGGTATCCAGCACATATGGCGTTCGCGCCGTTTCGCCCGGGTTGCGGAAATAGTTGATTACGAGCATAGATATCATGTTGGAGATAATGTAATTCAGCATGATCGTCGTAATGACCTCATGAACGCCAAATCTAACCTTTAACCAGGCAGGAATTAACGCACACAGTGCACCAGCCAACATCGCCCCTGCAAAGCAGATACTCAGGTGCAGCCAGGCAGGCAAGCCCTGCAGTGTATACCCAAGAACGGCCGCGGTCAAAGCGCCCGCATACAGTTGTCCTTCCAGCCCGATATTAAACACATTACAGCGAAAAGCAAGCGTCGCCGCAAGGCCCGTAAAAATAAGCGGCGTGGCTTTGCCAAGCACCTTTAGCAATCCGTTTCTGGAAATCAGCGGGTCGATCAGTAAATATCGATATGCTTCCAGAGGATTTTCTCCCTGCACCAGCAGAATCAATGCGCCGACCAGCAACGCCAATAAAAAGCTGGCGGCTACGATTACAATGGAGTCTCGGGTGCGTATCGCGTTTTTATTCTTCTTTATCATCGCCGCTCACCTCCCGGGTATGTATTCCCGCCATCAGCATACCCAATTGTTCGACGCTTGTCGTCTCCCTGTTTACAATGCTGATTATGCGGCCTTTATATAGCACGGCTATCCGATCCGAAAGCCGGAGTATTTCGGACAGTTCCGTCGAAATCAGTAGAATTGCCTTTCTTTGCGCTTTCTGTTTTTCAATTTGCTCATATACAAATTCGATCGCGCCGATATCCAGACCCCGTGTTGGATTCATCGCAATAATCAGGTCGGACTCGCGAAGACCAAATTCTCTTGCAAGAATGACCTTTTGTTGGTTACCGCCGGAGAGTTCCGAAGCATGCGCCTCCAGCGACGGCATGCGAACATCGTATTCTTCCACAAGGTCGAGGGACGTTTGGGTCGTATTCTTTTTATTTAGCGAGCCATGTCGCCCCACTCGCCGGCTGTCCTCACAACCCATGATCAGGTTGTTCAAAATCGGATTTGCCAGCACCAATCCCTGTGTCTGCCGATCCGGCGGTATCACAGCGATTCCGCTTTCACGTATTCCGGCACTGGAGAGTCCGATCATCTCTCTTCCGTTCTTCCGAACGCTGCCTGTTGCCTTACATAACCCGAGCAACGCTTCCACGAGTTCCGACTGACCGTTTCCATCGACTCCCGCCACACCAAGCACTTCACCTTTATGCAGAGAAAAACGAATGTGATCCAAACCTCCCGAATAGCGGGTTCGTTCAGTACAAAGATCCTCCACCGTCAGCAACGCGTCTCCCTGCTCTACTTTCATCGGGAGGCCGCCGGTATTGACTTCGCGTCCGACCATCATCGAAACCAACGTTTCCGTATCGGCTTCTTCGCGCTCCAGCGTCCCAATCAGTTTTCCCTGCCGCAAAACGGTGATACGATCGGCAATACCCAGCACTTCCTCAAGTTTATGGCTGATAAACAAAATCGTCTTTCCCATTTGCTTGAGCGTTTTTATGTTGGCTAACAACGTTTCAATTTCCTGTGGCGTTAAAACAGAAGTTGGCTCGTCAAATATAATGAAATTGGCGTTCCGAATCATGACCTTCAGAATCTCAACACGCTGCTGCTCACCGACCGTCAACGTACCGACGATCTGTTCAAGGTTCAGCGCAATGCCATAATCATCACATGCTTTTTTGAGCATCCGCATTGCCGCTTCCTTGTCGATGCTTCGGTTTCTTCTAACCGGCTCAATGCCAAGGATTGCATTTTGCCATACCTTTAGCATTGGAATCAGCATAAAATGTTGATATACGATACCGATGCCGCAGTTCGACGCATCTTGCGGGTTTTTCAGCACAATTGGCTCACCGTCTAGATGAATCGTTCCCGTGTTTGGAATCAGCGCTCCGCTGAGAATATTCATCAGCGTCGACTTGCCCGCACCGTTTTCTCCGATAATTGCGTGTATCGTTCCCTTTTCAACCGATAAATCAATACCGCGCAGCGCCCATTTACCGTCGAATTCCTTGCTGATGCCACGCATGACAATCCCTTGCATCCCGTCTGTTCACATCCTTTTATATGTGTCTTGAATAAGCGCCCGGAGAACATTGTCCCCCGGACGCTCAAATTACAGTTTTTAGTAATCCATCACATTGGTAACTACGATTTCTCCGGAAATGATCTTGTCGGTTACATCCTGAATCGCCGCCTTGTCGTCGTCCGTGAAAAAGCTGCTTTGCACAAGGCCTACACCGCCATTTGCGCAATCCAGCGTTGTGTGTCCGGTTAGAACAGCACCGTCGACAAAGCTCTTTACGAACATTTCGATTGCAACGTCACCGCGCGTCAGCGCGCTGGTCAACACGGTATCCGGCGCAAGGTGCGACTGATCGATGTTCACACCAATCGAGTATACACCCTTTTCATTGCAGGCTTCGATCATGCCGAGCCCGCTTCCGCCCGCCGCATGGAAACAAACGTCCGCGCCGTTGGCAATTTCGTCCAGCGTCAAAGACTTCGCCGTGGCGGGATCGCTCCAGGCGTTGTTGTCGTTACCAACATACTTGGCAATGACTGTGGCTGCCGGATTGATATACGCAACGCCCTCTTCGTAACCCGTCTGATATTTCTGAATGGTCGGAATTTCCATTCCGCCGATAAACCCGATCACACCCGTCGCTGATTTATGCGCGGCAAGCACACCCGCCAGAAAAGAAACCTCGTGCGTTGCATAGGTAAAGCACGCAACATTTGCAATGTCGTCCACAATCGTATCAAGAATCATAAAGTTGACGTCCGGATACGCGGGGGCAACCATACGCAGCGCCTCCTCTTGATTGAATGCATTGAAAACCACAAGATCGTATCCTTCGTCGCAGAATTTCTGTGCTGCTTCTGCATACATAGATGCATCGGTGCACTCAACCGCCTTAACTTCAGCGCCGTAGTTGTCCTGTGCATACATCAGACCTTCGTAAGCCTGATCGTTGACAGACTGGTCTCCCAAGGCGCCGGTAAGGACCAAACCGACTTTTACTGTTGCCGCATCGGATTCGGCCGCATCATCGGTCGTTGCAGGTGCGCAGGCATACGCAAACAGCAATGCCACCACCGCTAGAAATGCTAAAATAGTTCTTCCCCTCATTGCAATTACCTCCCGTATTATTTTATCATCCCGCTTTCAATATGCGGAAATTGAATTTCTAATTGAAGTTGACGGATTGCGAAAAACGATGTACAATTTGTAGTAGTGATTGTCCAACAATAGTTCATGTTGTCTGAACAACTTGTGGATTGAATTATACATGATGCAATCACGTTTGTAAATATTTATTTTTAATCCGAGGTCGAATATGGAAGATATCAACCAGAAATACTTAAAAAAAGGCAAGAAAACGCCCGCATTCGCTACTATTTATGAAGATTTGTTTCAACGTTTGGAGCAGGGAGAATACAAACCCGGCGACCAATTGCCGCCGGAAACAACGCTTGCTGAACACTATGGCGTCAGCCGCGGGACACTGCGCCAAGCCCTCGCGATACTCTGCGAGGACGGGCGTATCTATAATATTCAAGGCAAAGGAAGTTTTGTCTGCAACCGTTCCAATCCAAGGCCGATCGGTTTCGAGAAACTCACGCACCCCGCATACTGCTGTTCAACCGTACCCTGTACCAGCAGCGACGTATCATACGGCTTTTCCCCTACGGCATTGATCGTGCAGCAAAAGCTACAGATCGAACCGAACGACATAGCCCTGATAGCGGACGCTACACACTTTCATGACGACACACCGATCGGGTATTCGTTTACAGAAATTCCCGTTAAAGCATTACCCGGAGAAGGCGTTGATCTGAATGACAGCGAAAGCGTCAAGGACTTGCTGAACGATGGGATTTTTAAAATTGCAAATACTGCATTTTCGCGCATTACGTTCTCTATTGCCGAGGAAGATATCAGCCGTCGACTTGGCGTGCCCCTCGAAACACAAATTGTTTTTATTGAAGAAATTTTATATAACGATATAGGCAACGCCATCGCGCTTTACAAGCACTATTTGCTCAACGAATATTACAATATTTCCATCCTAAGAAAACGCTAGAAGCGGCTTCCTGCTTGTAAGTATTTCACTCGTTGCGCACAGAATGCCCCTGTCTCCATAAAGAGACAGTTCAGTTAAGTTGCTAGTTTTCATTAACACGACTGGTCATTTTTTTCAGATATGCTGTAGATAAACGCAAATTGACAGAAGCTTTCTTTTCTATATATATTCGTGTGTCTCAATTGAGTGTGTCGATTTCTGTGGCAGTCCCGTGTGTAAAATAGAATTGTGAAACCCTCCCGCACAGCTCTCCGCGCCGTACGCTGCTGATATAGAACACCGAGAACGCTCAATACATGCGAGCTGCTTCATTTACATTCCAGCATCCTCTTGATCGCGCAGGCGAGATACAAGTTGTTTGCTTCGGGCATTTTTGTAATCGGATAGCAAAGTTTTTCATTGATGCAGCGAATCCTGTATTTTATAGTGTTTTTGTGCAGAAACATCAATTCCGCAGTTTTTGCGATGTTACTGCCCGCGTCAAGCAAAAAAACCTCCAGTGTCTTTTGTAAATCCGTATGTCTGCCGTCTTCGTTTGATTCCAACAGTTCTATATCTTTCAATTTGCTTTTGATCGCTTCTTCTCCGGCAATGATGATATCACTGCACTCTTGTGCAAATAAAACCTCATGTAACGTCAGCTGCCGCTTGTGCGTGAAAATCTTTCTGGCGTTTTCAAGGCCGATTGAAACGGATAGGTATGCCTCCCGTACATCCGTTGTCGTTTCCATGTTGTAACACAGTACGAGTGTCGTGTCTATATCATTCTGCGCAAGGATCGTTTCAATCTCGTTCGCCAGAGCAGCACTGCTCTCCATCATCGATTGTTTGTCCATAAAGATAACGATGGAGCCGTCGTAAATATCGATGATCAGGGTACGACACCGATTCTTCAAAGTGTTCTTCGCAATGTCCAGTATTTGTTGGCGTATTAGCTTGTCCACATCAGGAGACTGCGTTTTTTTGCATGGACGAATGATCCACATATTGTTGATCGAAGCCACGTCGATACGAAAATAATTTGCAAGCCGCCGCATGTTCATCGGTTCATCGTTCAGAATGGCTTTTACAAGCTCGCTCATGACAAATTCCGAATGTTTGCTGTTCCAAATGTTGACCGACAGCTTCACCAACTCATTCGTGTGCCTAAGTGAGTTCACACTGAGCGGAGAGTTTTCCTTTATTATAAATAGATGCATCTGCGTCTTGTTATTCCATATCAGCGGTGCATGATGGAGCCACGCATTCGTTTCGTGCAGCTTTATTTGAACCAGTTCACTGGATACGGAGAAATCCATCTGTTTGATCAACTCTTCCAGATTCAAATTCAGCGTGCGCGGCCACGCGACAAAATTGAGCACGTTAAAGGATGAATCCGTCAGGAATAAAGAGATGTGCAGTCGATCGCTCGCCATCTTCAGAACGGTTTCAATGTTCCTTTGCGCTCTGGGTAAGTGTGAAACCCTCTCCAGTATCTCATTCACAAAATAAATGTTGTCGTTCTGGTCTTTGAAGATTGCTTCCATCACTTCAGATATGACCTCGCTGTATCGAAGGTCCATCCGATTCCTTGGCATGCAAATTAAAACAAAGTCCAACTCGTTTGCAGTATCTATGAGTCTTTTGTCGACGGTCGGCATAAAAATGCCGACATAATAAAGGATTAATCCGACTTCTCCAACCTGTGCCAGTCGCCGGATATTCGCGCATTGCGCCTCAACATTATCCTTAATGTTTACCAGGCCTGAAATAACAATCTCGCCCCCGCGGAATTCATTGTTGTTAAACAGATCGTTTTGCAATGCGCTGACGTCCGCATACTCCAAAACGGATATGGACGCGACAATCTTATAAAGCCCGCCATGCCCAGCCAGAACTTCCGATTCTTTTAGGCATGGAAGCTGTAGTAAATCTTTTACCGTTACACTCATATGTTAACCTCATTCGGAAAACAACCGTTGTCTTCCTATTATAGATATACGTCCGGCTTCCGAATTCAATGACTAAAAACCAAACGATAACACGAATTTTCGATTGATTATATCATATATAGTTTTATACCGGTTACTGTTTCTTGTCCAAAAGGACAAAAAGCGACCGTGGAAAATTTACCTTATGACCGATTACAACGCTCTCCAATTTATTATATATATTATATCAACATAAAATAGTTGCATTTTATATGGGAGGGTCGTTATGTCTAGCAAAGAAACAAACACTTTTTCAGGGTTTGAAATCAAGCCCGAACAGCGGCAGGGTTGGATCAGCCTCGCCATGATTTGGATAGGCGCAATGATTTGTGTTCCGTGCCTTATGGTCGGTGCATATCTCGGCATGGGATTTAAACTCAGCGGCGTTATCACCTGCATCCTGATCGGTTACGGTATTGTCTGCACGTACATGTGCTTCATGGGCATGCAGAGTTGCGATACGGGCTTGCCGACCGTTTCCATGGCTTCCGGCCCGCTTGGCACGAAAGGCGCACAGTATATTATCAGCGCACTTCTTGCCATCGCCTGCGTCGGTTGGTTCGGCGTACAGTCCGCCGTATGCGGCGCGTCGTTTTCGGCAATGATCGCCTCCATGACCGGTTTCGTAATTCCCGCCTGGGTTTCCAGCATTGTCTGGGGCGCGCTTATGCTTCTGACAGCCATGTATGGATATAAAGCGCTGAAGTACCTAAACTTCATCGCCGTTCCTGCGCTGATCGCCGTTCTCGTCTACGGTCTGTATGCGGCAATCACAAAGAATGACGGCATTGCGGCAGTCGCCGCATATACCCCGTCCGTCCCCATGACTCTCGTTCAGGGCGTCAGTCTTGCGGTCGCAACCTTCGCACTCGGCGGCGTTATCAGCGGCGACTATTCAAGATATGCCAAAAACCGTGGTGACGTTGTCAAATCGAGCGTTCTCGGCGTAGTTCCCGCAGGTCTTGCAATGATGGTCATCGGTGCGATTTTGACCATCGTGACCGGCGAATACGACATCAGCGCCGTCCTGGCTGCTGTTGGCGTACCGGCGTTTGGGCTAGTTGCGCTCGTGCTTGCAACGTGGACAACGAACGTTACCAATGCTTACAGTGGTGGTCTGGCATTCTCCAGTCTGCTTGGCGTTGGTGCAAAGAAATTTAAAATTACAACGGGCATTGCCGGCGCGGCAGGTACGATCCTTGCAGCGGTTGGCATTATGAATCAGTTCCAGGGCTTCCTGAACATACTGACTGCATTCATCCCGCCGGTAGCTGGCGTCATTATTGCCGACTATTGGATCATCGGCAAAGGCAAAAAAGAAAACTTCAAGATCACGGAAGGCTTCAACTGGGTTGGAATCATCTCGTTCGCAATCGGCGCAGTAGTGGCCTATTGCACCGCCAATGTTCCTGCGCTCGTTTTCTTCGTGGGGCCGATCAATGGCATCGTGGTTGCTATGGTTCTGTATACCGCAATCAAGCTCGCAACGCGCTCTTCAAAAACAGCGCCTGCGGTCGTCGAATAAAAAGAAAAGCCGCTTTTCTTTCAGGGGGACGGTCATCCGTCCCCCATTTATCGGCAATTCATTCAGGAAATCTTGTTTTACAAGACTTCATTTATGGAAGGGGATTTAAAAATTGAGAAAAATTGGATTGAAAGAAATTGAAGACATCGCCCTGGGTGCTGCACTGCTTGGCGCAGGCGGCGGCGGTGATCCATATGTCGGCAAACTCGTCGCCATCGGCGCAATCAAGGAGTGCGGAGACGTAACAATGCTCAGTGTGGACGAAGTGCCGGACGATGCGCTCGTCGTTCCAATCGCCATGATGGGCGCACCGACAATACTCAGCGAAAAAGGCGTCGGCGGCAACGAATATAAAACCTTATATGAGATGGTGACACGTTTTTATAACAAAGAAATCTTTGCGTTCATGCCAATCGAAGCCGGCGGCGTGAACAGCATGCTTCCCATCGCGGCCGCCGCAAGGCTCGGCCTGCCGCTGATCGATGCGGACGGCATGGGTCGTGCTTTCCCGGAACTGCAAATGGTTACCTTCACAATCGGCGGCGTCCAGGCGACGCCGATGGCGCTGGTTGATGAAAAAGGAAACAGTGTCATTTTTGATACCATCACAAACAAATGGACGGAGGAGCTTGCCCGCTCGGTCACCATGAGCTGCGGTGGTTCCGTCTCTATTTCACTCTACTGCATCGACGGCGCAACGCTGAAAAAATACGCCGTGCGCGACATCGTGACAAGAAGCGAAATGCTCGGTGCGGCGATTCGAACCGTAAAGCAAGCGCCCGGCAAAACACCCGAAGAAAGCTTTTTTGCCTTCACCGAAGGATACAAGCTTTTCAAGGGCAAAATTGTCGACGTTTTGAGAGAGACGCGCGGCGCGTTCAATTTCGGCAGGGTCGTCCTTGACGGCATCAGTGAATTTAAGGGACAGTCCGCCGACGTGGAGTTCCAGAATGAAAACCTCGTGGCAAGGGTTGATGATAAAATCCTTGCCACCACGCCCGATTTGATCTGTATTGTCGATACTGAAACATTCACGCCCATCACGACGGACGCACTCAAGTATGGTAAGCGCGTTATGGTCGTCGGCCTCAAATGCTTTGACATGTGGCGCACGGAGAAGGGCCTTGAACTTGTCGGTCCGCGCTATTTTGGTTGCGACACGGACTATATTGCAATCGAAGAACGCTGTAAATAAGGAGGACTGAAAAATGTATAAATTGGGAATTGATGTGGGTGGCACAAATACGGATGCCGTTCTCATTGACGAACATCTCAATGTTGTTGCAGAGCTAAAGCAGGCGACCAGCGATGATGTTTACAGCGGAATTGTGAGTGCAATCAAGCGGATTCTTGAACAGTCCTGCGTTAATCCAAAGGATATCAAGCAGGCAATGTTGGGTACGACGCAATGCACAAACGCGATTGTTGAGCGTAAAAAGCTTGCAAAAATTGGCATTCTTCGTTTGGGTGCTCCGGCAACGGTCGGCATTCGCCCAATGGTCGACTGGAGCAAAGACCTCGGCTTTATCGCCGAGAAAACGGCTGTCATCGGTGGTGGGTATGAGTATGACGGTAAAGCAATTGCGCCGTTCGACAAGCAGGCCGCGACCGAATTCTTCACCGAGCTGAAGGGCAAAGTAAAGGCGGTCGCCATCAGCTGCTGTTTTTCAACGGTACGCAACGAACACGAAGCGGAAGCGGCGGCGCTTTGCCGTGAGATCATGGGCCCCGACGTTCACATTTCCGTTTCCGGTGAAATCGGCTCGATGGGTTTGATTGAAAGAGAGAACGCAACCATTTTAAACGCTGCGCTTCATCTTGTTGCAGAGAGTTTTACCGATGGATTTGCGCGCAGTCTGAAGGAAATGGGTATCACCGAAGCGGACGTCTATTTGTCCCAAAATGACGGGACGCTCATGACCATGGAGTACGCGAGAAAATATCCAATTCTGACGATTGCCTGTGGACCCACAAACTCCATACGCGGTGCAAGTTATTTGAGCGAATTGAAAAACGCCATCGTCATCGACGTCGGTGGAACGACAACGGATCTTGGCGTAATCGCAAACGGCTTTCCGCGCGAAAGTTCGGTTGCGGTCACCATCGGCGGTGTTCGAACAAACTTCCGCATGCCGGATGTTATTTCAATCGGTCTTGGCGGTGGTTCCATTGTGCGTGAAAAGGATGGAAAAATAACCGTCGGCCCGGATTCCGTGGGTTTTGAGATCACGAAAAAAGCGCTGTGCTTTGGCGGGAACACAATGACCGCAACCGATATCGCCGTGAAGCTTGGCATGGCGGATATTGGCGACAAGTCGCTTGTAGAGAACATTCCCGATGAAACGGCGCAAAAAGCCCTCGTGGTTATGAAGGAACTTGTGGAAAGCAGCATCGACGCGATGAAGATTTCATCCGACGATGTCGACGTCATTCTTGTCGGCGGTGGTTCCGTTATATTGCCGGAAACGCTCAAGGGTGCAAAAACGGTCGGTAAGCCAAACCATTTCGGCACCGCAAATGCAATCGGCTCCGCCATATCAAAGGTGTCCGGCACATATGAGCAACTCATCAACTATGATGACATCCCCCGCGACCAAGCACTCGAACAAGCCAAAAACGGTGCAATTGAATTGGCCGTAACCTCCGGTGCAAAGCGGGATACCGTTGAAATTATCGACATTGAGGATGTTCCGCTCGCATACTACCCAGGCAACACCAATCGCGTAAAAGTGAAAGCCGCCGGAGATTTGAACTGACAGCCAGTAAACAAGAGCGTGTCTGAATTGCAACGAAACTGAGCAATTCAGATGCGCTCTTTTTATATAGTCATGTTCTTAACAATGCAAGAAGACTTTTACCAATCGTTCAACGATGCAAGTTTAGAAAAGCCGGAACAATGCGTGATTGAACCAAGTGTAGCCTAAATCCAAATTTGGCAGCACGCCCATTCTGCGTAGTTGGCCGAAGATGACCCAAACGATGACAACACATACAAGCACGCATAATACGATCCGTGCAATCGTCCCGTTTTTCCTACGCTTATACCACTTTTGAAATTCCGGCGATTTCTCCAGTTCGCTTTTTGATTTTTCAGCGTTTGATTTGCCGTAAAACTCCGCAAGAGCTTTGTCCGCCATTTGCATAAGTGTGCTGTCGTCTTGCTTTCTCCGCTTTTTTACGTTACTATCGGCGTCATTCAGCAGGCGCGTGGTCAACGTCCCTTCCTGTAATCGGAACAGAAGCGTGTCCCAGTCGTCTTCGTTGTCCTGCACCTGCAGAAGGCCGATAAATTCTTTGAATGTGCTCTTGCTAAGATCGCGTGCCAGGTCGTTGTCCTGCGTGCATTCACGCGCATTCGTATAAACATTGTCGCCGTATTTGGATATCAGCTCTGTGACAGCCAATTGTTCGCCTGCACGGATTCGCCGAAACAAATCTGTTGACTGCGTCGTAGTTCCCCACCTCCAAAAACTGTTTTTCTTATTATATCAGAAAATCATCATAACGAACACGAATTGTTTTTGTCTTAACGAGTTTGTGTTCTGTTTTTTTTGCAAGCTTTTTGATAAGCGCCTCAATATACACCATGCTTGTAACTTTTCATGACAAATGAACGGCGGTTTGTTTCAAAGATGTTGCTTTATAAGTGCTAAAGAGATACTATTTAGGCGAAGCCATTAAAGTCATTTACAATGATGTCTTTATATAATACCAACTTAAATTTGCAGTTTTATTACTCGATCTAGCAGTTCCGTTTTTATCAAACGAAACCGACGGGTTTTCGCAATAACTAGACTGCCGAATTGGTTTCTTGTTTACAATCTTCAACGGCAAATGCGGCACGAGGAACAACGCAATGGAAAACACGCATTTTAAAAAGTTTTGGTCCGCTTTCTCAAAAAAAACGATCATCTTTATCACGGTCGGCGCCGTATTGCTCTCCGCCGTGATCGTTTTTCTGGTGTTCAAAGACAGTTTATTCCCGCCGGAAACGCTCGAGGAGTCACCTTTTGCTTCCACGGCAGAGCTTGCTTTGGCGCGCGAAAAACTCGCCGCAGGCGGCAGCACGGCAGATGTCTTAGCAACGATCGACTCGCGTCCATATAAGGTGCAACTCTCTTTTGATGGACTTCGCAACCAAGGCACCATGGATTATATTTTGCAATTGTTGGATGAAAGCGGTGTTCCCGCGATATTTTTCGTTTCCGCAAACGATGCGACTGAAAAATCCGACGTGCTTTTGAATATTCTGGACGACGGTCACGCAATCGGGAATTACGGTGTGGATGGCGCTGCAAACCTCGATTCGCTTTCCGAAGATGAACTGATCGATTTGTTCGTAAAATCTCAAAAAATCATTACGGTCGTATCCGGTGTTGAAC
Organism: Christensenellaceae bacterium; assembly: GCA_963665515.1. Classification (GTDB taxonomy): domain Bacteria; phylum Bacillota; class Clostridia; order Christensenellales; family CAG-138; genus UBA7703. The sequence continues at coordinate 1,516,439 of OY762278.1, read as the reverse complement.
CGGACACGTTTAAATGTTATCACACAGAGTATACCGAGGACATCCTGCGCTGCGCGAGCGCCGCAGGGCTTGATTCAGCAATCGACAATACCTATACGGTCGATCTCTGGAGTTTTTCATCCTATTCGTCCGTTCTGCGTTTTGTCAACGAAAAACCATACGGCAGCTTCATATCCTTCCGAATTTTGGATGATGTATATGTCGCCGATGAATCCGCAACAGCTGTGGCTTCTCCGACCGTTGATAAACCCGCAGCGAGCGAAGTCGCTCCCGCCGTCGATAAGCAGCAGACGATCCTGCCGGACGCCGACAAAGTCGACATGTCTGTTCTTGATTATGAGGGACGAGTCAAGCTCATTGCGCAATGGCTGATTCAGGCCGTTCAGGAGGCTACATTTGTCCCTGAAAGCGTTGACCTATGCGAGAGCAACGCAGGGCGATTGGCCGAATCAGCCCCTATAATCTACACCATTGCTCCAAACGTATGTTACCTATTCTCCAATCTCGGCAACGATGCGGAACTTGAAGCCCTGCTTGAAAAGCTGAAAGACCTCGACGCACCATCCACATTCTTTGTCACACATGATGATCTGACGGAACACGCCGACGAAATTCACCGTATCATAGAGGGCGGTCACGCAATCGGCATCTCCATACAGCCGTCGTCAAAAGTGGACGTCTACACAGTTTGCTCCGAACTTTTGCTCTGTAAAAACCAATTGGCGTCCGATTTCGGCTATGAAGATGCAACCCTCGTCATTCAACTGAGCGATACGGTGTCGGACATCGTAAGGGAAGCCGTCAGCGCCGCAGGTATGCAGTTTGTCAGTTATCAAACCGGCATCGTTACAGACGCACAAACGGAATTTAGCGATCCGCAGGAAGTGATCGACAGTATTTTCGGCACAAAGACCTACGCGCTGACACGCGGGCAATGCGTTTATTTCGCAATGAACGTATATGCCGACCCAGCTTTGCTGGCAGGTGTAGTCGAAGCCCTGCAATCGGAAAAAACAACCTACCAGCCGGAGACGGTCTACACGCTGCTAAGCGATACGGACAGTCTTTATACCTATCCTGTTGCCACGGACGATGTTCTGGACGACTTGGCCACGGCAATCTACCCGGGACATATAACGAGTGACGAACAATTCTACGATTTGGTATATAACTACTATATCGGCACGCCGGATATTGATAACTGGCGATTTATGCCCGGTTTTACCGCCGAAGAAGTCGCACGCATTGACAAGGGAGGACGCGTTTTCTCAAACGTCAACAGTGGGCGCGTCGCGTATCTAACGTTTGACGACTGGGGCTCGGATATTGCGATAACAGAATTGCTTGACGTTCTGGATAAATATGATGTGAAGGCAACCTTCTTTATTCGCACAAATTATGTGGAAAGCAATCCGAACTTGCTGCGCGCAATCGCCGCCGCAGGGCATGATATTGCTTCGCACACCGATCAACATTACTCGCTCTCAAATGCGACGGACAAAGCAAAAGTGTACGCATCTCTGACAGATGAACAACTCGTTGAGCTGCAGCAGGACGTCATAACTTCCTGGGATAAGCTGGTCTCGATCATCGGCGACGTGTCGTATGAAGGCAATCCCGTTTTGCAAAAGATGTTTCGCTCTCCAACTCTTTCGGTCAGCAAGGGTGGTCTGAACGTCGTGTTTGACCTCGGGTTTGATTATATCGTGGGCGGCTCCTATCCAAGTCCGGATTACAATATTTCTTCGGCACGCGCGCTTTATGTTCGACTTGAGCGCAATTTGTATAAAGGCGCAATCCTCATCATGCACATGTTGGATTCAGCGGATAATACGGCGCAGGCCCTCGATTTGCTGCTTGCCGCCAACAGCAGACTCCCCAAAGACGAGCAATACGTATTCTTGAAACTCAGCGACAGTCTCGACGGCACCTATACGAACGCAAACAGGGGCAATTAACATGAGTTGGCATTGGTTGAAAAAATCCGCGAGCACAACGGATAAAGAAAATATATTGCTGAAGGCAAAAGCCGACCGCCGCGTCTTAAGCTTTGTTCCTGACCCGAGCGGAGTCCGAAAGCAGGTGGATCGACGCGGCATCCAGTCCGCCGCCGAGACAAAAGCTTCTGAAAAACAGACGGTTGAGAGCGGTATTCGCTATTTGGCGGAATACCCGGTTACCGTGCGTTGTTCCGGTCATGACGGAAGACGGAGAAAGTTTAAATGCAGCAGCATCGATATCTCCTCTACGGGCATGCTGCTTCGCGTTACCGATCCGAACGATCAGGAAACTCTGCGCAGCGCAAAAAAAATCATACTTCGTTTTGAAATCACTGCCGGTTCCATGCCCGAAGGATACGAAATGAACGTCCATCTCACCGCGAGCGTCGTTCGTGAACAGCCTGCGGAAAACGGTGAAATTCTGTTCGGCATGATCTTCCGGGAAACGCTCGCGCAGTATGCGACCCGGCATAAAAATATTAATATGATCGCCGTTTCTACCGTTACGCTGATCTTCATCGTGTTTATGGTAATCTTGATGCGCATGGAAAGTCTCGTCTATTTCCATTTTAATCGCATCCTGTATTCCTACAGTATCGTTGCAGCGCTCTTCCTGCTTACGCGGTATTTGTTTGGCGCGGTGTACCGCCCCGTACCGATCAACACCAGCTACACGCCGAGTGTGAGTATCATTATCCCCTGCTTTAACGAAGAAGAATGGATCGAGCGTACCATACTTTGCTGCATCAATCAGGATTATCCGCTGGAGCAATTGGAGGTCATCGTCGTTGACGATTGCTCCAACGATAACTCCGTCGCCAAAATTTCGCAAACTATCGAGAAGCTTAAACAAAGCGCAACACATTTCAAAATCGCTTCACGTTTACAGTTTGTCGTTCAGGAACACAACATGGGCAAACGCGAGGCGATGGCGCGCGGCGCGAAACTGGCAAAAAACGATCTTGTTGTTTTCGTCGATTCGGACAGTTTTTTAAATCCCTTTGCAGTTCGGAATCTGGTCCAACCGTTTCAGGATGAAAAAATGGGCGGCGTTGCCGGGCGAACGGACGTTGCTAACACATACACCAACAGCCTGACCAAAATGCAGTCGGTCCGCTACTATATAGCGTTTCGCATTATGAAGGCTGCCGAAGCGGATTTTGACGCGGTTACCTGTCTTTCCGGGCCGCTGTCCTGTTATCGACGCTCTTTGATACTGGAAAATCTGGACGAATGGTTGAATCAGAGGTTCCTTGGACATAAGGCAACGTTTGGCGATGACCGTGCAATTACAAACCTCATCCTCCGCCGCCATCGCACATCGTATCAGGACACCGCCGTTTGTTCGACCATCGTACCGAACGAGTATAATGCGTTCTTTAAGCAGCAAATGCGCTGGAAGCGTTCCTGGTTGCGCGAATCCATGCTGGCGGGCAGGTTCATGTGGCTGAAAGAACCGCTGATGTCCGTGTTCTTCTACATCGGTCTTCTGGTGCCAATCGCCGCACCGGCAGTCGTCGTTTATAATCTCATGTATGTGCCGCTGGTTTATGGTGTTTTCCCAACATCCTTTTTGCTCGGCCTGCTGGCATTGGCGGCATTGATGAGCGCCGCGCAAATGCTGCTTCGCAAGAGCAGCACCTGGGTGTTCGGTTTACTGTTTTGTGTACTATACGAAGCCGTACTGCTTTGGCAAATGCCGATTGCATGGTTCACTTTCTGGAAATCGACATGGGGTACGCGCATGACCGAAGCCGACATTGCGGAAAACAGCAAGAAACTGAATCAAAAAAAGAACAAAAAGCAGCCGCACACGTTGGAGGAGACATCCAATGGTAGACTATAATCAGTATATTCCGGATCCCGCTTTGACCCGGTTGAAAAACGTAAAAAAAATAGCACGTGGCATTGCGCAGGTTCTCGGCATTACGGCGATCATAATGCTCTTTGTCGCAATGATCGTCAACTATCCACAATATGTGTCGTATGACAAAACAGACGAAACCATCGTCACCGGTGAAGACAACGGCTTTGTTGCGTTGTCCTATTTTGGCGTCGATCAGGCGGCCGACCGGTCGCGCATTTCGTCGGCGTTGCTGGAGGAGCACCTGACCGCGCTGGCGGATAACGGATTTATTACAATCACGCAGCAGGATCTCTATGATTATTACGACAACGGAACTCCGCTGCCCGAACGTGCGCTGTTTTTGCTCTTTGAGGACGGCAGACGCGACACTGCCTTGTATGCGCAGAATGCTCTGCGCGATTTAAACATGAAAGCCACTATGCTGACGTATGCGGAAAACCTCACAACCCGCAGAAATCTATACCTGAAGTCAAGCGAACTGAAAAAACTCATCGAAAACACCTATTGGGAAGTGGGTACAAACGGATATCGTCTCTCCTACATCAACGTATCCGACCGCTACGGTAATTATTTTGGAGAGATGTCAACAGATGAATACATATTGGTGCGGCAATATCTCGAACGCGATTACAACCACTATCTGATGGATTTTATCCGGGACGAAACCGGCACTCCACTGGAGAGCTATTCGACTATGCGCGATCGACTGTTGCTGGACTACGCTTTGATGAAACAGATATACGAAGAAGAAATTGACGCTGTTCCGGGACTGTATGTACTGATGCACTCCAACACGGGTGCGTTTGGCACAAACGCCCGCGCCAGCAGCGTAAACGAACAAGCCATGCGAGAACTGTTCCGTGTCAATTTTAACCGCGAAGGCTATTCACTCAACACTGCGGAAACCAGCAAATATGATCTCACGCGAATGCAGCCACAGTCATATTGGTCGACCAATCATCTTTTGATGCGCATTTGGGACGATACCGATATGTCAATCGATTTTGTTACGGGCGACACCGATCTTGCCGCACAGTGGAGCATACTGGAAGGCGCCTCCGAATTCAAGAACAATCGATTAATTCTAACGACGTTGCCATCCGGCAGTGCCGTTGCTTTGCTAAACGGCAGCGATGATATTACCGATCTTTCGTTGAGCGTGCGTCTGCTAGGCAACGCGCTGGGCGCACAGCGCGTCTGGATGCGCGCAAATCACGACGCCACGGACGGGCTGGCCGTAGAATTCTGGGACGGATATCTGCGCGTGATCAGTGTTTCCGGCGGCATTGAAACCGAAGTGTACTGCGAATTGATCGACGTCGTCACAGGCGTAACATATGTCAGTTTATCGGAAGATTACCAGAATTCGCTAAGTGAAGCGATTACCGCAAAAAAGCGCTATGCTTCCATGACACTAGAAAACAAAACCATCCTTTCACAGCTTACCGAATCTCTCTCTGAAGAGGAAGTAAGCGCAACACAGTCCGGCGAAGATTATGTACCGACATTGGAACTCAGCACCGCAAGCGACCACGTGCTGTCAATCTTCCTCTCCGGGGATAAACTGACCGTGACGGTCGACGGCAGCACAGCCGTTGAAAACTTAAGCATTGCGGCTCCGACATCCGGAAGTATCCTGCTCGAATCGCATTGTACGACGCATGACGGCGCTTACAGTCAGAGAAACTATTATGACGACGTTTACGATGGTGTGTTTCAGGAGTTAACCGTCACCACGACAGACGGCGAATCGACGCTCTACAGCTACGTCCCGACTAGACTGGCGCTATTTCAGATCAATCTGCATAACTTTTGGAGTAACATCGTAAATTGGTTCATCATGATCACCTGACATTTCGTTTTCTGTCGTCTGCGTATTTACACGCATAAAATAACGCCAGTGGCGGATCGATGTCGATCCGCCACTGGCGTTATTTTTGCTCTATTTCATTTTTATGCCCACATCGTTACCCTTTGACCGCTCCGGCGGTCATGCCCTCAACAAAGTATTTCTGCACCAGCGCAAACAGCAAAATGACAGGAATAGTAGTAATGGTTCCAAGCGCCATGATGATGCCCCAGTCAATATGCGTAGAACTGATATAGTTGGCAAGTCCGACGGTCAGCGTCTTCATGGATTCTTTCGTAATCAAAACGCTGGAGAGCAAAAACTCGTTCCACGACATGATAAAAGCCATGATTCCAGTGCTCAGCACACCGGAAACGCACAGCGGCATATCGATTTTCATAAAGACCTGCATTTCGCCTGCGCCGTCCATGACCGCCGCTTCGTCAATCTCCCTGGGCAACTTCTTGAAAAACGAAACCAACAGCCAAACTGAAAACGGAAGCGTAACCGTAAGATGCGCAACGATGACGCCAATATGACTTCCTGAAAGGCCGATCGTATTGACAATCTTATACAACGGAAGCATGAGCATAATCGGCGGCACGCAGTATGCCGCAAGGACACTGATCAGTATCACTTTGCGCCCCTTAAACTTAAATCGTGTCAGGCTGTAGGCCGTCAGTGTACCAATCAGCATATCCACAACCATAACGACCGATGCAATGAGCAGACTGTTGAGAAAATAATGGATGACATTTTCGTTGCTAAACGCCTGAAAATACCACTCCAAAGACCAGTTCTCAGGCATGATCTTAGGCGGAATTGTAAAGAGTTCTACGCCCGGTTTAAACGAACTCAGTGCCATCCAGGCAAGTGGGAAACCGACCATTATGATTAAAATGACAATCAAAAGGCCGATTATAATGCCCATCATTATCTTTGTATTTTTAATGCTCTTAAACATTCTCATTCACCAGCCTTTCCGTCAGTCTTCCGTCAAACCGGATTTGGTCACATAAAATATGATGCATACAAACATCAGCGCACCCAGAATCATGGAAATCGCCGATGCGTATCCGATCTGATAGGAGCCGAACGAAGCCTGATAAATCAAAATGGGCAGATGCGTCGTCGACCCGGACGGTCCGCCGCCCGTCACCATAAAGATTAAATCATAATAGGTAGCCGTCCAGATGACACGCAACACAGCCAGCACAATCGTGGTGTTCTTTAGCTGCGGCAGCGTTATATGCAGGAATGTCCGCCATTTGTTGGCGCCGTCTACGGTCGCGGCTTCGTATATTTGCTTGTCAATGCTCTTAAGCGCCGCCCAGTAGATGAGCATCGGGAATGGATATGACCGCCACACGTTCAATATAACGACCACCCACATAGCGGGACCCTGCATGGCCAATAGCGACTGCCTTGCTTCCAACCATCCCGCCTGTTGCAGCCAGTAGCTCACGATGCCATAGTCGCTGTTCATAATCCACTTGGAGACCAGCGCAAGCGTTACGGCGGGCACAACGTATGGAATCAGCAGGAAACTGCGCAGCGCCGTGCCGCCTTTCATGGGGCGCGCAATCAAAAGTGCAATTCCTAGTCCAAGCGCCAGCTGCCCTAAAACCGACCAGAATGTCCATTTGCATGTATTCCAAAAATACTTTGCAAACAGCTTGTTGCTGAAAATCTTTATATAGTTTTTTATGCCGACAAAGCTCGTTGTCTTCTTAATCAGAGAAGCGTCGGTAAAACTCAGCCAAATATTATAAACGACCGGATAAAGTACAAACGCGAGCAGAAATATAATCACAGGAATCGCAAAAGCGAAGCCTATCAACTTATGTCTCCTCTCGTAACTGGTAATCAACCTGTGTTTATTCAGTAATGTTCTAGAGTTCATACTTCCTTCTCCCTAATCAAGATTCATGACATCAGATCAGTGTGCCCGCTGTGCACGGGCACACTGATTGAGCACCTGCGCTTTTGAAGGTTGGAATGGACGCAGGCGATCGCGTCCCTCCCCGTCTTTCGTAGACGCAGAATAAGTGAAACGAAGTTACATGGTTCCGGCGAAGCTCATCAGATCGTCGTTGATCAGATTGTAGGCTTCTTCGGAAGTGTAGGTTCCGTCACATGCACCCTGCAGAGCCTCGCCAAAGATGTTGGTGGACTCAATGTAGGCAGACATTGCCGAGAGACCGGCTTCCATACCATACCAATACCAGGTGCCGTTTTCGAACTGATTGAAGATATAGTCGACTTCAGCCTGGAAGTCGGCGACTTTTTCGCTGGCTTTGTAGATTTCAAACGCCGGCATGTAGGACGGGAAAGCAAACATCGGGCGGGACAGCGCACGCTCGGCAGCACGCTCGGGCGTGTAAAGCGCGGCCAGGAAATCGGAAACCAGCGCATTGCGCGCCGCGTCTTCCTGCGGTGAGGCGACGAAGCAGTAGCCGGAACCAAAGGAGGAAACCGCACTTCCGTCAACGCCCGGGAAATCGAAGCAACCGAGGTTTTCAACCATATCCGGATTGTTCCCCTGTGCATTTCCGATAACAGCGCCCATGTCGAGCGTCATCGCCACTGTACCGGTTACGGCAAGGGCGTTGCGATAATCACCCCAGGACCAAGTTAGTGAACCTGCCGGAGACGCGTTCTTATAAAGCTCGACCAGATAGTCGATCACCTGAATGGCCTCGTCTTTTTGCTGATCAAAGCAGTATTCACCTGTTGCGGGGTCCATGAAGTATACACCCGCGGAACACATCACTTCGTACAGCGTCTGCGCTGCAACCTGAACGCCATCCAGCGGTACGGCAAAGCCGGACATTTCGGTGCTGTTGAGCGTTTCTGCCGCTGTCAGCAATTCATCCCATGTGGTGGGAACAGAGATTCCGTTCGCTTCAAAGATATCCTTACGATACCATACCGAAGTATGCATTGCCCAGTCCGGCAAACCATAAATGTGGCCGTCCGATCCGGTAAGAACCGTCTTATACGCATCGGAGAAATCATCCGCGCCGATGGTGTTAATGATGTCGTCAAGCGGCATGATGCTTTCGGCCGCGTACAGATATGCGGTGCCGCCGAAATTGGTGTGCATAATGTCGGGAACGTCGCCGGAAGACGCCGCGGTTGCGAGTTTTCCATACATTTCATTGAACGCAACTTTCTCAACTTCAACCTCGATGCCCAGTTCTTCGGCGAGCTCGTTGAACTGCTTTGTGAGGACTTCGTACTGTGCGTCCGCCGTCAGGTTTGTCCAGATAACAAGCTTCTCTCCCGCGTAGGAAATCGGCTCTTGCGCTGCGGTTTCTTCCGTTGTCGTTGCGGCCTCCGTTGTGGAAGCGGCTTCTTCGGTGGAAGTCGTGTCCGTCGGCGTATTGCTGCAGGCAAACATGGACAGAGCCATCAACAGCGCCAGTAAGAGAGCAACTAATTTCGTTGTTTTCATAACCTTCTCCTTTTCCTTTTTAATTGTCAACACTTCGGTTGACGAAAAGCAATGTCATTATTATTTCTCCGGTTTGTTTTATTTCGGAGATGAGATGCGTTTATTCGATCGGAAATCTATGTGTAGCGTTCGGGTTCTATATTTAGATGCGTTTTCTCGTTTGATAAAAAGATTTCATACCCGGAGGACTAGGACGCCCGTCCTCCGGAGATTGCATTATAGGATAGCGTTTTGTTTTTTCAGTGTTTCTTGTAGAAGTTTGATGTCCACATTGCGTACACTCGTGCCATTTTTCACCGCAATGGCGGCGGCGGTGCCTGCCGCTTCGCCCATAACCATACACTGCGGCATGCAGCGGATGCAGTTTGCGACGGGTGCTTCATAGGATACGCAGCGACCGGCGACCAAAATGCCGTCTTTGCCTTTCGGCAGCATGCAGCGATACGGAATCGTCATGGATTTGCCCGGTTCCAGATCGTATACATACATCGTTACGCCGTCCGGTGTGTGCGCGCCTGCGGGCATTGCGCCGCGACCGATGCTGTCTTCAAATTCGCGTGCGGCTTCAAAGTCCGCAAGTGTCACTTTGTAGTCACCAATGATGCGACGGCTCTCGCGAACGCCCAGCATGGACGCGACCGCCGAAAGGTAGGAGTTTTCAAACCCGGGGACATACTTTTTGAATGCTTCTGCAACATCGTACAGAGTCCTCTGCGAAAAATTCTCCTGTGCTGCGCGCGCGCCAAAACCTTCCGTACTGTGTGCTTCAATCGCGCCGGAGCAGTTGATGGTGACTTCACCCGGATTTGGAGTGGATGTAAAGATACCCAGCCAATTTCTGAGGTACTCTTTGTCCGCGGGCAATTCAACATTTTGCAGCTCGTCGTTCAAACCAAAGTGCATAAAACCGGGGAATGTTTTAAAGTCGTGCCATGCCGGCGGCACATGCGTGTCGTGCACCGGCGGGTTTTCTTCGTAATACTGCTTGACCCGCTCCATGTCCACGCCGCACATTCTGCCCATCAGTGTCATCGGCTGGATGTCCTTCTTTTCGCGGATCTCGTAAGGCGCGCCCGCTTTGAAAGCAACCAGTGCATCGCCGGTACAATCGATGATGGCGTCGGCGCGGATCTCCATCAGGTCTGATTCCGAAAGCACAACGAGACCAACGACGGTATCGCCTTCGCAAATGACGTCCGCAATGGATGTATCGAGATACGACTCCAGATTTGGTTCTTTTGCCGTGACTTCGTCAAGAATGACCTTTGCAACTTCCGTATCATACAGGAAGCAAACGTCCGTATCCGGATTGTCTTCCACAATAGCATTACGTTCTTTAAAGATATTGCGAAGTTCCCAGGCGATACCCTTTACACAAAGCTTCTTCTTGTCGCTAAAGCCGACCCATGCGCCCTGCATGCCCGCGGTAAACTGTCCGCCAAGGCAACGGTTTTTGTCCACAATAAGCGTTTTTGCACCGTTGCGCGCGGCCGCGATACCGGCGATTACGCCCGCTGTTCCGCCGCCTGCGACAATTACGTCAACTTTTTTCTGCTTCATATTCAATTGACTCCTCTACAGAAATTCGGTATACCGTCCCGGCGGATCATTGCCGGGACGGAGATGAAATGCAAATCGTTTATAAGTCTTAGTCGATGTATCCGTAATGTTTGAGGGTTTCCTTCAGGCGTGCCATCGTCTCTTCCGGTACCTCGGAAAGAACCGGCTTGCGGCAATAGCCCGCGTCGACGCCGCGGAGCTTCAATCCTTCTTTGATGATCTGCAGCCAGAGCACGTCGCCGTTGGAGTCCGCTTCGGAGAAGAGATGGAGATACGGGCGGATCAGTTCGGTGTGTGCTTTCATGGCTTCCGCAACTTTCTTTGCCTTGGCCAGCTCGTAAACAGTGCTGTTCTCCTTCGGGAAGAGGTTGCCCGTGCCGCAGACCCAACCGTCGGTCCAACAGCTCAGCGTCTCGACCGGGCATACGTCGTAGCCATAGAAGATGGCAAAATCGTCGTCCGTCAGATGACGCAGGTTCTGTTGACGGAACACGTCCGCCTGACGTTCCTTGACCGCGTCGATGCAGCCTTCATTGTACAGCTTCGCCATGAACTTGTCGCTCATCAGGCATGTGGAATAATACGGGTTGTGATACAGCATGACCGGAATTTTGATTGCATCATGAATGGTTTTGTAGTGAACGAGCAGTTCTTTTTCGTTGGGCGCCATGTACCAGGGCGTGACGGCCATAATTCCATCCGCGCCGTCGGATTCCGCGGCCTTGGACATTTTCACGACGTCGACCGTGCGGTATGCGCCGGTGGAGGCGACGACCTTGATGCCATTGGCATGGCCTGCGTCGATGTAGGCCTTGTTGATGGCGATCTGCTCGTCGTTGGTCAGTGCGGTGATTTCACCCGTGCTGCCGGAGGGGATGATGCCCGTTACACCGTTATCGGCCAGGAACTTTGTGATTTCCTTGATACCGTTGAAGTTGATGGACTCGTCCTTGTTAAAAGGTGTGACGACTGGGATATAGATGCCGCTGAGTTTTTCTTTTGCCATTGTGATTTCTCCTTTTGCCTTTGATGTGCGAATTTTTTATTTTGGATAAATCGTTGCGAGAAATTTTATTGGAATATCTATTCCGATATCTAGTGTAGCTATTTTCGCTCCTGTTGTCAATAAGAAATATTCGATTTAATCGGACCTCTTTTAGCATTGCATGCCCATTATAACCTGTTTTCATTGGATTAGATTGACAAAAACCCTTCAAAACCTGTATTTCGACGCTGAATTATAGGCTTTTCTTTCATCTGCGTCATCGGAAATATATTGGATTGCGCCGAGATATTGATGCACATTTTACTCAACAAGTTGTTTTGTAACGAAAGAATATGGCGGCATAGACCCTTCTCAAACGTTAAGTTATCGCGGTATATCGGAATATATATTCCAGTTTTACAAATTGATGGATTTTTACATACGGCGATATATATAAAAAATATGCATATTCTTAAAGATTTCGCTGCATTCCTTCAATCATTGGGAAAAGAAGATATGGCGCACGAGAAAACATTGACATTTTTAGGCGGAAATGCTAAATTAAACGAGTTGAACTCCACTGTTTATATGAGTTTTGGAATAGCTATTTCTCGCATCGTCTTTTGACGGGAATTGACGAGTATCATATTGAATTTAAAGTAGAAGGAATGGGTCACGTGGAAGATACGACTGGACAAACTGTTGAAACCATAAAAATGGTCGACCGAGCGCTAACCGTGCTGGATACCCTGCGGATCGGGAACAAACGACTTGGTGTAAACGAAATCGCCAAGCAGTGCTGCATTAATCCGTCCACCACTTTTCGTATACTAAAAACGCTGGAAGTGAACGGCTGGGTCTATCAGTGCAGCGACGACCGCTATATTGCAGGGCAGAAGCTCAGTTTCGTTATGGAGAAAAGCAACCTCTATCTCGCGTTGAAAGACGTCGCATCCTTTGTAATGGAGCGCGCCACCGCCAAGTACAATCAGGCCATGAACCTGATTATTCGCGAGGGGGTTCATTGCTACATCCTTCAGCAGTCACGCACAAAAAATCTTGTGGACTATATCCCGCCACTATATTCCGATCTGCCGTTTTACGCCTGCGCGGGTGGGAAAATCCTTCTGTCCGAATTGCCAATCAATCTGGCGGATGAAATTATCCATTCCTGCGAAATGATACCGTTGACGCCGCACACCATTACCAACCCCGAAGTGTTCTGGCAGGAATTGCGGGCGGTTGCCAAAGAAGGTTACGCTTTTGACGACAAGGAATCAGCCGAAAACGGAAGCTGCATCGCGGTTCCCGTTACAGATTGCGAGGGTACTATCGTCGCTGCGCTTTCGTTCAGCGGTTTCGTCGGCGTTACCGACAAAACGGAATTGTTGCAGTATCTGCCCGCGTTAAAGGAGGCTTCTTCGGATATCTCCAAGAGTTTGTATCTGAACTGGAACCGGTAACACAAGCCGTTTTTTCTTCGAATAAGGCAACATAACACAGAGCACATGAAATCATATTGTTTCATGTGCTCTTTTATTACGAACAGTCACCTAAGTATCGTTTGGTTTTCCTTTCACGATAATATGTGCGCGGCAAGCTTTATTCTGCTTTCTCCGTCCGAATTCGCCTTAGGTCACGCTCCGGTGGAACAATTGCCTTTTCATATAGATCAATTTTATGATTGAGCCGTGCAAGCGTTTGCTGCATTTCTTCGATCCGCTGCGTCAGCGTGTTGCGTTGTTCAATCAGAAGGGCTTTTCGCTGAATGTGTGTGTGCTCGCCAAGCTGAAACAGCCGCACATACTCCGCCAGTACATCGATCGTTAAACCTGCGTTGCGCATGCACTTTATAAATTCGATCCACCGGCAGTCTGATTCACCATAGTCGCGTATGCCGCCCGGTGTGCGTCCAACGGACGGAATCAGGCCGACGCGTTCATAATAACGCAGCGTATCCGGCGTGAGGTCGTATTTTGTCCCAACTTCCGCAATCGTCATGTTTTGTCACCTCAATATGATTGTACCGCTGCTTTGCGTCATGCTCAATCCTGTGCTTTTTCTCGCTTCGCGCAGTTTTTGCAGTGCGCGCTCGATTACCTGCTCCTTCGGGCGAATACCGGTTTGGTGCGGTTGATGATGTTCGGGGCAATTATACCAAACGACCACGCCGCATGAGTTGCCTCAATGGTCTGTACAGCCTATTCTATTGCGGCCAGTTCCTGCATGATCCCCGTGATGTCGATGTTTTGCGGGCAGTGCGCGGCGCACACGCCACACGAAATGCAATCCTTCGGCATGCCCTTGGAGTCGATCTCCTTCAGCTCGTTTAAAGCCCAGGGCCCATCGATTTTATAGTGATTGTACACCTCCAGCACGGCGGGTATGTTGATCTCAGCGGGGCAGCCGTCGCAGCAATAGCGGCAAGCCGTACATGGAACCTGCACCTCCTTGTGAAACACTTCGCAGGCGCGAAACAACATCGCTTCTTCCTCGTCGGAGAGGACCCGCTCGTCTGAAAACAGCACAACGTTTTCCTTTATTTGATCCAGCGTGGACATGCCGCTCAGCACAACGTTCACATTTGGCAGCCGTTTAACCCAGCGAAACGCCCACTCGGCAAGGCTCCAGTCGGGATGTGCGTCTTTCAGGATACGCTCCGGTTCGGCGGAGAGCGTCGCAAGGCGACCACCGCGAATCGGCTCCATAACCATGATTGGAATATTCTTTTCTGCAAGAATTTCATATTCCCTCTTCGCCGTTCCAAACAGCCAGTCAAAATAGTTTAGTTGAATCTGTGCAAAGTCCCATTCCCGTAAGTTAACGACACGATTTAATGTTTGTTCACTTGCATGGAAAGAAAACCCAAGATAGCCAATTCTGCCCAGCCGTTTTTGTTCCATAAAATATTCAATGCAGCCGTCATCAATATACTGATCCACTGTGCGATCGAGGATCGAGTGTAGCAGATAAAAGTCGATTCGGTCCGTTTTCAGCCGCTTAAGCTGCTCTTCAAACACAACTTTATAATCGGGATTGGCAAGGATAAGAAATTTGGTTGCAAGATAATAGCTGTCCCTCGGGTATTTTCCCAGTGCCTCACCGAGAAATTCCTCGGACTCGCTGTTATGGTATACATATGCCGTATCATAATAATTAATCCCGTTCGCCATCGCGTAGTCGATAATCTCCTGCGCGCGTTTCCGGTCGATAGGCGCGTTTGGATCGTCGTTTTGCACTGGTAAACGCATGTTTCCCATCCCCAGCCGGGAAAGTTTGATGTCGTGGAACTCTTTGTTTGTCATATCATTCTTCTCCTCTACCATAACAGTGGATATATTAATATTAGTTTACTACTTAGAGTTCACTCCAAGTCAAGCGATTTAAAAAAATCTCCGCAGTTCGACATGCGGAGATTCATTGTGCCCTGGTCATAAATTTAACTGACTTTCGTTTGGTCAGGCTTCATTTTTTATCGAACTCCCTTGCGGGCGGACATGCCGCGTGAGAATTGCATCGATCAACCGATACAGGATACGTGGAGCAAATCGCGGGCTGATGCGTCCGCATATATCCATCACATTTGCATCGATACCCAATACCAACCGAGCGCGATTATTCTGCATGCCGTTCGTAATTCTCCTTGCCACCTTTTGTGGCGTCAGCAGCAAAAATGACAATTGCGCACGCAGTCGTTCAATCGAAGATGCGGTTACGACCCCGCAATTATCAATGATGTTTGTATTGATTCCTCCCGGGAAAACCGTCATTACCCGTATCCCGGACGAACGCAGCTCATATCGCAATCCTTCGCTCATCAATCGAACCGCCGCCTTTGAAGCCCCATAGATGGTTTCTCCCGGCATTGGAGACAGAGCGCCCGCACTGGAGATGTTTACGATATAACCATTCGGGCGCAGCCGTAAATACGGC
This sequence comes from Christensenellaceae bacterium, assembly GCA_963665515.1. GTDB lineage: Bacteria > Bacillota > Clostridia > Christensenellales > CAG-138 > UBA7703. The sequence goes on along the minus strand of OY762278.1, from coordinate 1,500,788 downwards.
AAAAACGCCTTCGTCATATTTAGCGCACCGTAAAAATTGACGCGCATCACTTTTTCAATCAAAGTATGCTTGATCTCTTCCACATGTAAAAACGGATGAATGATTCCGGCATTGTTAATTATCGCATCCACCGCTCCGTGTTGGGCAATGATTTTGGTCGGCAAAGCTTCAACCGCCTCTTGGTTTGTAATGTCCGCAACAAATACTGTCACCCGCTCGTAATTTTCTCCTGCCATCCGTACAGTCTCATCCAACCCACAGCGGTCTATATCAACGCAGACTACCATTGCACCGCGCGCTAAAAGTTGCAGCGTAAGTTCCCGCCCAACGCCGTTGCCCGCCCCCGTAACAACAATCACCTTATTGCTTAATTCCATTGGTCATCTCCCGTTTCATTGACATTTCTTTGCAGTATTACTATAGTAACAATATGTTTATGCAACAACCAACTGTTGATCTCGTGTTGGTTGCAGGCGCAACAGATCCTTACAAAGTGTCGATTCCAAATCATTTTTTATTGAATTAGGTGATATGGCATGATAGAAAATCAACGTGTACGGCTATCAAAGCATTTACTTCAGGAGGGACTAATCAGCCTTCTGGTGGGAAAAAGTATCCACAAAATTTCCGTGCGTGAAATTTGCGAAAAAGCGCAGATCAACCGCACTACGTTTTACAAATATTACGGCAGCCAGTACGACTTGCTGCGCGATATCGAAAACGACGTGCTGTCACAAATCGAAGATTATCTGAAGGTTGACGACATTCAGACTATGGACGACGTCCGTCAGCTTTCCAAAATCATGGCTTATATGAATGCTCACCTCACTTTATGCCGATTGCTCATCAACAATTTAGTCGATTCCGAATTTCCGGAAAGATTGTTTCAACTACCGAAAATTCGGCATTTGCTGGGCAGCCATCTTGCCGAAGGCTATCAAAACGATGAAGCGGATTATGTGTATCAGTTTGTTGTAAATGGCGGCTTCTACATGATAAAAAGCTGGATCAATCAGGATGTCAGGGAGAACCCGGAGAAAATCGCCGTCTTGCTTCTCGACATTGTTGGAAAGATACTAAAGTAGGATTTTTATACTGCCCAGCATATATACAGTAAGCATTTAGCAAAGCGTCTTTTAAGAAACCTGCAAGAAATTGACGACAACAAGTTGCTTGCATATTCGGCACGTCGCCCTCAACGTATTTTGCGTTGAAGGCGGCGTGTTTATACAGTTGTGTTGAAAATGTGAAACGATTCTCCCAAAATTCGCAAAACGCCTGTCTGAACCACAAAAGTGAGGAAAAATACCTTTTCAGCCCTCATAAATCCCTAACATTTGTTTGATACACTAACTATGTTGGTAATCAAGTCTTTACTTTTCTAATCCATTCTTTTACAGCGCATTTTCACGACCGCATAATTTCTTTCTTTTTAGAACCTGTGAACACATCCGGGACGACCTTTCATAAGGACAATTGAAAAAAGGGGCTGTGACATGAGTATGAACCAGGACCATTGCAACTGTCGGGACCAGAACAGCAACGACCAATTCGAAGAACTCGCCAACATTATCGATCTCTACAAGGACACGGAAGGCAATCTGATCCAAATCCTCCACATTGCGCAGGAGGTCTACGGTTATCTGCCGCTTGAAGTACAGGAATATATCGCAAACGCGTTGGACAAACCTCTATCCGAGGTTTCCGGCGTAGTTACGTTCTATTCCTTTTTCTCGACGAAGCCGCGGGGCGAGCACACCATTCGCGTTTGCCTTGGCACGGCCTGCTATGTGCGCGGCGGCAAAAAAATCGTGGAAGCCCTGCAAAAGAAACTGAACGTCGAAATCGGTGGCACGACCGAAGACGGGAAATTCACGTTTGAAGTTGCGCGGTGCATCGGCGCTTGCGGACTTGCGCCTGCGATCATGATCGACGACGTAGTCTACAAGCAGGTGAACATCAACAAGCTGGACGCGATCCTTTCGCGTTATTGAGGAGGTGACGATCATGAGCGAACAGACAATCAAATCCATTGCAGATCTTGAGCAAATCAAAAGAAATTACAACGAAAATACGGCCGCATACAAGTATCAGGTGCTTGTTTGCAGCGGCGCTGGCTGTGTCTCCTCCAACTGTGGAGAAGTGCGCGACGCCGTGGCCGACGAACTGTGCAAAATTGGCATGAGCGATCAGGTGCTGCTGCGGGAAACCGGTTGTATGGGCACCTGCGCCGCAGGCCCGGTGATGCTGATCTTGCCGGAGCGTACTTTTTACACTAAGCTGACGCCGGATATCGCGCGGAAAGTCATTCAAAAGCACATCAAAGACGGCGAAATCCTCGTTGAGCACACATTTTACGATTACTCGCTTAAAAAACATGTTCCAAATATTGACGATATCGACTTCTTTAAAGAGCAGGTCCGTATCGCACTGCGTAACTGCGGCGTGATTGAATATGACAGTTTGGACGCCTACATCAGTCGCGACGGGTATTTCGCCGCCGCAAAGGCGCTCAATGAAAAAACGCCGCAGAAAGTCATAGATGAAGTTAAGCGTTCCGGCCTGCGCGGCCGCGGTGGCGCGGGCTTCCCGACCGGCGTGAAATGGCAGGCGGGTCACAATGCGGTAGCCGACCGCAAATTCATCGTCTGCAACGCGGACGAAGGCGATCCCGGTGCGTTTATGGACCGGAGCATCGTAGAAGGCGACCCGCACACCGTTATCGAGGGCATGATGCTCGGTGGTTACGCCATCGGCGCAAGCACCGGGTATGTATATGTGCGCGCCGAATATCCGATCGCCGTGGAGCGGCTGACCAAGGCAATCGAGGATGCGCGCAAGCGTGGCGTCCTCGGGAAGAATGTGTTTGGCAGCGGGTTCGATTTTGACCTCGAAATCCGCATTGGCGCAGGCGCATTCGTCTGCGGCGAAGAAACGGCGCTGATGTCGTCCATCGAAGGATGCCGCGGCGAACCGCGGCAGAAGCCGCCGTTCCCGTTCCAGTCCGGTCTGTTCAAGGCGCCAACCATCATCAACAACGTAGAAACCTACGCCAGCATACCGGAAATCCTGCTCAAAGGCGGCGAATGGTATGCGGGCTTTGGCACCGAAAAGAGCAAGGGCACCAAGGTCTTCGCGCTCGCGGGCGATGTTGTAAACACAGGCATTATCGAAGTGCCGATCGGAAAACCACTTGGCGACATTCTCTTCAATATAGGCGGAGGCATGCGGGACCGCAAGAAATTCAAATCGGCGCAGATCGGCGGACCTTCCGGCGGCTGCGTTACGCGCGATAATCTGAATACGCCGACGGATTATGAATCGCTCCAGGTGCTCGGTGCCATCATGGGCTCCGGCGGTTTGATCGCCATGAATGAAGACGCCTGTATGGTAGATACCGCGCGATTCTTCATGGATTTCATCAAGGACGAGTCATGCGGAAAATGTGCGGCATGCCGAATCGGTACAACGCGCATGCTGGAAATACTTGAGCGCATCACCCAGGGTAAAGGCGAAGAAGGCGATATCGAACTGCTTGAAGAACTCGGCGAAGTCATCAAGGACACCGCGATGTGCGGCCTTGGGCAGACAGCGCCGAACCCGGTGCTCTCTACGATCAAATATTTCCGTAACGAATATGAGGAACATATCCGCAATAAATACTGTCGTTCAAGTGTCTGCGGCGACCTGTTCATCTCGCCGTGCGAAAACACCTGCCCGGCCAACGTCAACGTGCCGGGTTATATGAGCCTGATCGCAGCGGGCCGGTTCATCGACGCATACAACCTTGTTCGTCAGGAGAATCCATTCCCGGCGGTATGTGGCCGCATCTGCACGCATCCCTGCGAAACAAAGTGCCGCCGTGGTTCGCTGGACGAGCCCGTCGCCATCTGCGAACTGAAACGCTTCGTTGCGGACTATGCCTATAAAAACGAAAAACCATATACACACGAAGTTGTTTTCCCCAAGAACGGAAAGCGTGTCGCCATCATCGGCGCAGGCACATCGGGTCTAACGTGCGGATACTATCTGGTGAAAATCGGATACGAGGTGGACGTTTTTGAATCCGAAGCCGTAGCCGGCGGCGTACTCGCGTTTGGTATTCCAGAGTATCGCCTGCCCAAGAAAGTGCTTCAGCACGAAATCGACCTGATTGCGCAGGCAGGCGTCAATATCCACCTGAACACCGAAGTCGGCAAGGACGTGACCTTCAAGGGACTGCAGGCACAATACGACGCAATCTACATTGCAACCGGCACGCAGTTTCCCGAAAAAGTCAACATCCCGGGCGAGTGGCTCGGCGGCGTCATGCACGGAATCAACTTCCTGAAGGACGTCAATTTACAACGGCCGAACGACATCGGCAAAACCATTGCCGTTATCGGCGGCGGCAACACGGCGATCGACTCCGCACGCACAGCCCTGCGGCTTGGTGCAGAGCGAGTCATGATCCTTTACCGCAGGACACGCGACGCGATGCCCGCCTCCGCACAAGAGGTAAAGGATGCGATCGACGAAGGCGTCGAACTCATTGAGCTCGTCTCACCGGTACGCTTTGTCGGCAACCGAAGCAGCAAAGTCGTTAAAATCGAATGTCAAAAAATGGAGCTTGGCAACTTCGATCGCAGCGGCAGGCGCAAAGCCGTGCCTGTTGAAGGTTCCAGTTTCACAATCGACGTGGACACCGTCATTCCGGCGGTCAGTCAATATTCCGATCTTCCGTTTATCAAAAAAAGCGAAATCGGCGTGAGTCCATGGGGCACGTTCGTCATCGACGACGATACGATGATGACGACGGTCGACGGCGTGTTTGCCGGCGGCGACGTCGTGCGCGGGCCGGACACCGTCATTCGCGCCATTGCGGACGGCAAGAACGCGGCAATTTCAATCGACAAATATCTGGGCGGCAAAGGTAAGCTGAACAAAGGCGCTCCCATTGATATCCCCGACAATTACAGCGACGATGAAATTGTCGAGCACTACCGCTTCCAGGTCAACGAACTCGAACTTGCCAAGCGCAAAAATTCGTTTGACGAAGTGGTGTTGGGCTATCATAGACTCAGGGCAATGGCCGAAGCGATGCGCTGCCTGCATTGCGACAGGAGGTAGGTGATCAGCATGACGAATATTACAATCAATGATAAAAAATGTTCCGTTGAGGACGGCTTAACCATTCTGGAAGCCGCAAAACAGCAGGGCGTCCACATCCCAAGTTTGTGCTATCTCGAAGGCGTCCACGAATTCGGTTCCTGCCGAATCTGCGTTGTGGAGGTCGAGGGTGCGAAAACGCTCGTGCCGTCGTGCATGACAAAGGTGTCGGAAGGCATGGTCATACACACCAATTCAGAGCGGGTGCGCCGCGCGCGCAAGGTGCTTTATGAGTTGTTACTGTCCGATCATTCCAAGGATTGCCTCAGCTGCAAACGCAGCCAAAGCTGTGAACTCCAGGCGCTTGGTAAGCAACTTGGCGTAGAAGCGACACGCTTTGAAGGCAGCCGCTCCGAATGCGTAATCGATACATCATATTCCATCACGCGTGATATGACAAAGTGCATCTTGTGCAGGCGTTGCGTAACCGTTTGTAACGACGTTCAGGGGGTCGGCATCATCAGCGCGCAGAACCGGGGCTTTAAAACCGTTATCAGTCCCGCAATGGAATTGCCAATCGGCACCGTCAATTGCGCATTCTGCGGACAATGCACGGTGGTTTGCCCTGTCGGCGCGCTCAAGGAAACGGACGCAATCCAGCCGGTTTGGGCCGCCATCAATGACAAGAGCAAGCGCGTCGTCGTACAGACAGCACCGGCCGTCCGTGTTGCAATCGGCGAAGAATTCGGAAACGAACCCGGCGCGCGCGTTACCGGTAAGATGGCCGCAGCTCTTCGGCGGCTCGGTTTTGACGACGTGTTCGACACAAACTTCACCGCCGATCTTACGATCCTTGAAGAAGGCACCGAACTTCTCCATCGCGTGAAAAACGCACTAACCGGCGAAGGTGCATCTCTGCCGATGATTACAAGCTGCAGCCCTGGGTGGATCAAATTCATCGAGCATTCGTATCCGGATTCACTCGACCATCTTTCCACATGCAAATCGCCACATACCATGCTTGGTGCACTCGCAAAATCCTACTATGCGGGCAAGATCAACTGTGATCCTAAGGATATGTTCGTAGTATCGGTTATGCCCTGTACGGCGAAAAAAAGCGAAATCGTCCGGCCGGAGATGTGCAACGAAGGCCTGCCAAACGTCGACGCAGTGCTGACCACACGCGAACTGGCGAATATGATCAAGGAGATGGGTATCGACTTCAACAACCTTCCGGACGAGGAATTTGACAATCCACTCGGTATGTCCACCGGTGCGGCGGACATCTTTGGCCTTACAGGCGGCGTTATGGAAGCGGCGCTGCGCACGGTCTATGAACTTGTGACCGGGCGCGAACTTCCGTTTGACGGATTGCACGTTACGCCGATCGTCGGGCTTGAGACGGTTAAGGAAGCCGCCATCACAATCGAACATCCTCTGGAGGAGTACGGCTACCTCGACGGCGTCACCGTGCGCGTCGCGGTTACAAGCGGGCTCAAAGGCGCGGACAAACTGATGGAACAGGTTGCAAGCGGTGCGTCCCCATATCATTTCATCGAGGTCATGGGCTGTCCCGGCGGCTGCATTATGGGCGGCGGGCAACCGCGCTCCGACGATCCGGACGTGCGCGAAAAACGGCTAAGCGGGCTCTATACCGAAGACGAGGCGAAAACGCTCCGCAAATCACATGAAAATCCGTTTATCACCGCATTGTACAACGATTATCTGGAATATCCCAACAGCCACAAATCGCACGAACTGCTCCACACACACTACGTGCGGCGCGGCAAGTTCAACGAGTATACGGACGAGCGATTTGATCTCGGCATACGGCTTGCAAAAAAGAAGCGGGATGCGTCCACAGCACAAGCGCTTCGTTCGGAGGCGTCGCCTTCGGACGGAAAACGCGAAGAACTCGAATCGGTCCGCGTCCTTGCGCTGGAATCGGAAAACACGCGGCTGAAAGCGGAGCTTGCGGACATTACGGAAACCGCCAGCTTCTTCAAGAGCGTCATCGCCGATTATGCAAGCCGCGAAAAGTAATCTACCGATCGCAAGTCTTTAGCGAATACCGGACGGGAGCTGCGTCATCTGCAGCTCCCGCATTTTAAGACAGTACAAAATAATTAAGATTGAATCATAATGAAAACCGTTATAGTATAAGATGATACAGTTCTTTTCACGTACACATTTCGGAGGTATTGCATGAGTGACATTCGCCTGCTGATCGTAGACAAAAACAGCGCTATACGCAACGAAATCAAACAAATTGCGATTGAGCAGGGATATGCATTCGACGAGGCTGCCGACGGGATTACGGCGCTTAAACTTTTCCGCCGCAACGATTACGATATCGTGCTATTGGACACCGATCTGCCGGAACTCGACGGCAGAAATGTTTGCAGACAGATACGGAAGTCGTCCGACGTCCCGATTTTTATCCTCAGTGAACGCAGCGACGAATCGGCAGCACTCTGTGCATTTGATCTTGGCGTAGACGACTTCATCCGCAAACCGTTCTCCGCGCGCGAAGTGTTTGCCCGCGTCAAGGTGTTTTTGTATCGCACGGGCAGCACGGCAAAGAACATGCCCTCAAAAATCGAATATAGCGGCCTGTTTATCGACACGCTCTCCAGAGAAGTGAGCGCCGACGGGCGTCGCGTGCAACTCACCCCGAAAGAGTACGACCTGTTGTTCTTTCTGTCTCAAAATCCAAACAAGGCCTACTCGAGGGAAGCCCTGCTCAACGAAATTTGGGGATACTGTTTCACCGGTTCGGACCGGACGATCGACACACACATTAAAACTTTACGCGAAAGCATCAAGCCGTATGATACGTATATCGTCACCGTCTGGGGTTTCGGTTACAAATTTGTGGTGTAATATAAGTAAAGCTACACTGTAACAATAAAATTTTTGTTTTTAGATATAATTTCGCTATATTTACCGAAATTATTCTATTTTCCTATTGACATAAGCAAATATTTTTCTTATACTAGAGATGGACTCCAGAGATTACCGAATTGGTAAGTGCTTGACGGAAACGCCGCGTGATGAGCGCGGAAGGTAAGAGGATGATCCTGAGAACACGAAAGTGTGACGGATCAAAATTTAACAAACAGGCGACCATTGCAATTGACGAAAGATACGAAGGCCACGCTGGAAGATCAATCAGAAAAAGTAATCAGAGTTTGTAAGTTAGGTTGAAAACTTTTTACACAAATGAGTCAATGTTTTGAGCACGAACTTATAAGGAACCGCTGGAGTCTTTTTTGTCCCCATAAATCAAGAGGGTGTAAGCAAATGCTTACGCCCTCTTGATTTCTGCTATATAGGGCAAGTTTCGCCCTTTTTCTTCAACATCCAGTCCGTAGCCGACAAGCCAGTTTGATTTTGAAATCTCAAAGCCATAATACGCAATCGGAAAATTCAGCAAAAATTCTTCCGGCGAATATAGGAGCGCGCACAGTTTAATGCTGGCGGCGCCTCTTGTTTCCAGGTTTTGCAGCAAATAACCGGACGTCAGGCCGGAACGGACCACGTCTTCCACGATGATGACGTGCTTGTCGGTAATGTCATAATCCAGATCTTTTACGATTCGAACAACGCCGGATTTCCCTGTTGAATTTGAAAACACGCCGATCGACATCAGATCAATCTGCAGTGGCAGATCGATGGCCTTCGAAAGGTCGGTCAAGAAGTAAATAGCGCCCTTCAGCACACCGAGCAGAATCAGCTCCTTGCCCGCATAATCTTCCGAAATCTGTTTGCCAAGCACCAGTATTCGCTTCTCCAGCTCCTCGCGGCTGATGATGATTTTTCCGATATTTGTAATATCCACAGTTTTATTCCGCCTACTTAAAACGTTCTATCAGCGTGTTGAAATCTTTCTTGTATACCACTTTCACATTGACGCCCGGGTAAAGTTCCCGCAGCTTTTTTGCTTTTTTGTTTTTCTGGGTCACATATTTCTGGTTCATCGTCGTCAATTCGATGTACATGTCAAATTGCGTTAAATAAAAATCAGGGCTGAACGCCATCGTCACATTGCCCTCGGCATCCCACTCGATCGGGAATGTCTTCGGTTCATATTTCCAGTCCAATTGATACATATCGAGGATTTTTGCAAATTCCGCTTCCGCTTCCGTCTTAAAAGCCGAATAGTCCGATAGATTGTTCGATACTTGCTGCTGTATCGTCTCATTCTCAATCTGCCTGCGGGATTCGCGTTCTTTTTGCAGCGCCATCACAGCCGCAACGCACTCGTCCACCGAAAGCGACGCAGTATTCAGATTTAGATGATAGTGTTCCGGGTTAGTCAAGTCGGCTTCAAACACGGCTGTCACAAACCGTTTATGCCGTCTGTCTGCAACATCAACAATACTTTCCGCTTCTGCGCGGGAAACATGGTAATGCTTCTTTGCCCGGTTAATGCGAACATCCTTTGGGGCAAACACCCGGAGGTGAACAGCGTCTTTCGACTGCGCAAAGATCATCTGCGAGCCAAAACCGACCAATATTGCCGAATGATTTTCCAGATATGCTTCAAGATTTTCCGTTATGACGTCTATAAACGTCCCGCCGTCCCGACTGGTTTTTAAGTAATATTTTGCACTTTCCGAGAGCATATGAAGGTCGTGTTCCGTTGAGACGTCGCCGAGGAAGCGGGACAGCAGATCGTTTCGTGTCAACAACTCCCAGCCAAGTTTTCGGGAAAGAGCCTCGGCAATTTCATCACCAAGGCTGTACATCTGCCGTGATATGGTTATGATTGGCAACCGCTTCCCCTCCCGTTTTTTATGAGCTTGCAATCAAGTGCATTTCAGCTGTATAAATTTGTAATCTGCAACAAAACAGGGAACGACGCGAACATTACTTCTTTATTCTAAAATCGAACCCAAGTAAAGTCAATGTTCGCGTTGCGGCGCACTTTCGTCTTGTCGTTCATACGGTTCCAGCAAATGCATCGCTGTGGTACAATAACACTAAAGTATAAAGCGCTTTTCACGTTTCGGCAAAGCGCATCAACGGAAGGTAACGTTTATAGTGGAAAACGATAAAAGACCGATTCTGATCAGTGCCTGTCTGCTGGGTGTACACTGCCGCTATGACGGCAGTCCAAAGGCAAGCGAACGGGTCCGAGCGCTCACGGAGACATACACACTGATCCCGGTCTGTCCGGAGCAGCTCGGCGGGTTAGCAACACCGCGTCTTCCTTCGGAGCGCCAAGGCGAATCCGTCGTTGCAAAGGACGGATCGGACGTAACGGAGGCGTTTTATCGCGGCGCGGAAGAAACCCTTGCACTGGCGCAATTGATTGGTTGTAAAACAGCAATTTTGAAAGCAAACAGCCCGTCCTGCGGGTGTGGACATATTTACGACGGAACATTTTCCGGTCGCATTGTTCCCGGCGACGGCGTTACGGCGGCACTGTTGAAGCAAAACGGGATCGCGGTATTCACCGATGAAGACGTCCCCGATTGTCTCGGCTGAAAATGTCGGCGACAACCATGTCTATTTTCAAAGTCTGTTAACGGAGGACGTGTGGAAAAACGTAGAGTTGCGGTTCGAACAATGGTCGAAACAATCCTGCTGTCCGGCAGTATCTCGCCGATGGCTTCGTCACAGCGCATGTTGGACGGCATCCGCGGGCATCAGGCGCTTCAGGCAATCCCCGCGGAAGGCGCGCAAAACGAGGTCGGCGTTTCCGGCATTGTCTGTTCCGAAAATATCGAGCTGACCGTATATGGACGCATCGACCGGCTTTACGGCCGTGAGCGAATCGAAGAAATTAAAACGACATATGCCGAAAGCGAACAGCTCGGCAGCGGAAACACACAGCACTGGGCGCAGGCAAAGTGCTATGCTTATTTGTTTTGTCAGGAGCAGGATATCGACGCAATCGACGTTTGCCTGACCTATTTTCATCTGCAAACCGGTGAAATCACATCCTTCTCAGAGCCATACGAAAAAGACGCCCTCGATAGCTTTTTTGCCCAGATTTCCGGGCGCTATCTCCAATTACTCGAAACGGAATACAAGCACACCTGCGCACTTCGCAACGATATTGCCACCATGCCGTTTCCGTATGAAGCATACCGCGAAGGTCAGCACGAACTTGCCGCACAGGTGTATTATGCAATTCGCGAAAAATCCGCGCTTATGGCGCAAGCGCCAACCGGCACCGGCAAAACGATGGCGGTGCTGTTCCCTGCGCTCAAGGCGCTTGCCGACGGTCACACTTCGCGTATATTTTATCTAACGGCGCGCACGACTCAGCAGGAAGCAGCCGTTGCTGCGGTACGACTTCTGAATGCGCCGCATTTGCGGTCCGTCGTCATTTCGGCGAAAGAGAAGATGTGCATCCACGAACGACCGATCTGCCGGGAAGGAAGCTGCCCGCGTGCGGAAGGTTATTATGATCGGCTCGGCGAAGCGCTTCGCGCGCTCAGCGAGACGGACGGTCTGTTCACGCCGGACGTCATCCGCTTGTATGCAACTCGCTTCTTCCTGTGCCCGTTCGAACTCTCTCTCGATCTGTCCACATCATGCGATTTGATCATCTGTGATTACAATTACGCGTTCGACCCGCGCGTGCGATTGCAGCGTTTCTTCCTTATGGGAAAAAATTCGTTCGCGTTGTTGGTTGACGAGGCGCATAACCTGCCCGACCGCGCCCGCAGCATGTATTCCACGGCACTGTCGCTGAAAGCGATCGTCGAGACGCGGCGTTCAATTGCAAAACAATATCGAAAACTGCCGTTATATAAATCACTCAAAAAACTGGAGAACGCCGTCAAAGCATGTTTTGACGAGATTGAATCGCCAATTGCATGTCAGGACGCACCAAACGCGTTGACAAAATCGCTGGAAAGCGCACTTGATCATCTCTCCGAAGACGGACAGCAGGCGGAGCCCGGATTGGCGCGGCAACTCGTGTTCGATCTTTCGACCTTTCGCTATCTGCTCGATCAATACGACAAAAATTATTTGACGCTCTACGAAGGCGGAAAAACGACGCGCCGCATTTCGCTCTTTTGCGCCGACCCGGCGGAAAAGCTTGCCGACAGCTATAAGAAAAGCCGCAGTGCGGTTTTGTTTTCGGCGACGCTTACGCCGTATACCTTCTATAAAAACCTCTGCGGGTTACAAGATGAAACGCCGGTTTTATCCCTGCCTTCACCGTTTCCGCCCGAACATCTGGCGGTCTTCCATCTGTCAGTCGACATCCGCTACAGTGCGCGTGAAGCGACACTTCCTGTCGTGGCAAACGCAATCTCTGCGTTTGCCGGCGCGCGGAAGCACGGCAACTATCTCGTCTTTGTGCCTTCGCACGCGTATCTCTCCAAGTTGTCGCCGTTGCTGCACGAGCAACTGCCGGAAGCGACATTGATTGAACAATCCCCCGGCATGGATGATGCGTCACGCGCCGACTTTCTTTCACAATTTCAACCGAACGTTGCAGGCGTAACAATCGGTCTGGCCGTAATTGGCGGTATCTTTGCCGAAGGAATTGATTTGCCTGCAGAGCGTCTCTGCGGTGCGGCAATCGTTGGCGTCGGTCTGCCGCAGCTTTGTCTTGAGCGGGACGTTTTACGAGACGCATACGAAGAAAAATACGCGCAGGGCTATCGGTATGCTTACCAGTATCCGGGTGTGTGCAAAGTACTCCAGGCCGCCGGGCGGATCATCCGTACCGATACCGATCTTGGCGCATTGTTGCTCATCGACCAGCGCTATGGTTATGCCGAATATCGCAAGCTCCTGCCGGAGCACTGGAACGTCCGGCGGGTGCGAAACGCCGCGCAGATGGTCGATGGCTTACAGGCATTCTGGCACGAATAATCCCATTGAGAAAATCCAAAACTATCAAATGTGTGCTTGGTAAACCGGTTTCGTTTCCTTTCCTTGCCAATTTGCCTCTATTACACTAAAATCAAATCATGAAAACGTTTTTGCAAAAACGGCTGTTGCCTGTTATCTGTATCATAGTTCTTTCGTTCTCGCTTGCGGGCTGTGATTCGCCGCTATCGGAGTTTTTTTCCGTTTTTAATCAGGACGGTTACCGATATGAGCACAAGCTTAATCTTGTCGACGACAATTATCGCACGTTTTATGAAATTTTTGTCGGCTCGTTTTTCGACAGCGACGGTGACGGATCTGGCGACCTGAACGGTGTTGAGCAAAAGCTTGATTATCTCAATGACGGCAACGATAAAACCGATTCGGATCTTGGGTTCACGGGAATCTGGCTGATGCCGATCATGCCGTCGCCAACCTATCACAAATATGACGTTAAGGACTTTTGCTCCATTGACCCCGACTACGGAACGCTGGACGATTTTCAATCGCTAATTGCCGAGTGCCACGCACGCGGGATCAAACTCATCATCGATCTTCCGATCAATCACACTTCGACGCAGCACCCATGGTTTTTGGAGGCGGTACGTTATTATAAGTCTCTGGAGGCGGGCACCGAGCCCGATTACAACGTCTGCCCCTATGCAGCCTACTATCACTTCTCCACCGAAAAAGCAGGTGCAACCGGCTGGTATCAAATTGGAAACAGCGAGTGGTACTATGAAGGCATGTTCTGGGACCAGATGCCCGATCTTGCATTGGAAAACGAACTGGTCCGCTCGGAATTGGAGTCGGTCGCGTCTTTCTGGCTGGATATGGGTGTGGACGGATTCCGTCTTGACGCCGTGAAAGAGTACGTCTCCGGCAGCCCGTCGACCAATATTGAAATCCTTTCCTGGTTCAATCAATATGTGCTAAGTGTCAACCCCGACGCATACCTTGTCGGCGAGGCTTGGGAGAACAATGCCGTTACGCTGTCCACATATTATAAAGGCGGTGTCGCAAGCTTTTTCGATTTTCCGCTTGCGCAGTCAACCGGAAGCATCGCGTCGATCGTCAACCGAGGCACCGGCGAAAAACTTGCCGCGCTTTTAACGCAAAGCGAAACGGTTTACGGCGCAATCAATCCGGACTTCATCAATGCGCCGTTTTTAAGCAACCACGACACATCCAGAATCAGCGCGCACTACATCAACGACCTGGGTAAAATGAAATTTGCGGCAGGTATTTTGCTGACCATGAACGGCAGTCCGTTTGTGTATTACGGCGAAGAAATCGGCATGAACAGCAGCGGAACAAAGGATGAAAACAAGCGTCTCCCCATGCATTGGTCGGACGTGGATTTGGCCGGAACGCCCTTGGCTCCCGCAGGTGCGGACGATGTGGAGCAAAAATTCCCCGCGCTGGACGCACAAATCGACGATCCGCTGTCGCTTTATAACTACTACAAGCGCGCCATCCGCATTCGAAACGAAAATCCCGAAATTGCACGCGGGACGGTCGTGGTCGCGGGCGCACTTGTGTCGGATTCCGTCTGCGCCGTTACAAAAACCTATCAGGACAGCGCAATCCTGATCGTGTACAATCTTGGAGTGGAAACAGCCGATATTTCGTTAGCCGGAACGGCATATGACTCTTTCGAGCTATACGGATATATGATAGTAGACGAATCGCAGGTGACTTTTGCCGACGGCACACTCTCTCTTCCGGTATACGCTATAGCGGTGTTAAAACCATAAGCCAGTCACTTTCCGGCAGCACACAATAACTGTCCTTATCTTTAAACGATCGCCTTATGGCGATCGTTTTATCGTTCGCAAATCCGCTGATTGTGCTCGCATGCTTCTTGAAAAATCTTTTGCACGGGGCATCCTGGTGCGTAAAACCATTTTTCCTGTCAATCATAAAAAACGATAATCTCAGTATTATTATGCATTATATGCGTTTATTATACGCAATTCGGACTTTTACACGCTGTTTTCGCAAAGCTCTTGCATATTTCAGCATTTATGCCGTTTTGTGCGCTTGTATGGCTGTATACAGGCATGCTTATATGGTAATATACTTTGCGAAAAATCACACTTTTTACTTGATATTTATATCGCGAGACAGTATTATTATGCATGCATAAATCGTTGTCCATTTCGCGCATCGTCGCGATCATATGCGCACTTTCATTGGTAGTTCTTTTATTCTCAGTTATTCTTTGCAAGCAAGTTATTACAAATATAAGTATCAGGAGGAGATTGCATGATCACATATCACGACGAGGGCGTTTGTCTGCTGGACGGTAAACCGCAGGCATTTTCCGGAAACCCGGACGAGGCTCGCAAAAAGACGATTGCCTATCAGATTCTGGCGGCACACAACCTCTCCGGCGACGACAAACAGATGCGCATTCGCTTTGATGCGCTGGCATCGCACGACATCACCTATGTCGGAATCATCCAGACCGCGCGCGCATCGGGATTAAAGGAATTCCCCATGCCGTATGCTATGACAAACTGCCACAACAGTCTCTGCGCCGTCGGCGGAACTATCAACGAAGATGACCACGTGTTCGGTCTCTCCGCGGCAAAAAAATACGGCGGCATCTTTGTTCCGGCGAATCAGAGCGTCATCCACAGCTACGCCCGCGAAGAGCTCGCAGGCTGCGGCAAAATGATTCTTGGTTCGGACAGCCACACGCGCTACGGCGCGCTCGGCACAATGGGCGTCGGCGAAGGCGGACCCGAACTCGTTAAGCAGTTATTGCGTAACACATATGATATCAGCAGACCGGACGTTGTTCTTTGCTACGTGACCGGCTCGCCAAAGCATGGCGTCGGCCCGCACGATGTGGCGCTCGCGCTTGTTAAGGCCGTCTTTGCAGGCGGATATGTGAAAAACAAAGTCCTCGAATTCGTCGGCCCCGGGATTGCGAGCTTGCCGGTCGACTTCCGCAACGGCATCGACGTAATGACGACGGAAACCACCTGCTTAAGCTCTATCTGGGAGACCGACGAGGAAATCGCAAGCTACTACACGATACACGGCAGGCCGGACGATTATAAAAAACTTGAGCCCGTTGACGGTGCGTATTACGACGCTATGATCACCATTGAACTCGACAAAGTGGAGAGCATGATCGCGCTGCCGTTCCACCCGAGTAACGCGTTTACCATCAAAGAATTCAACGAAAACGCCGAAGAACTCCTTGCAGACGTGGAGAAAAAGGCGGCCGAACTCTTCAAGAACGCGAACCTGAACCTGCGCGGCAAAATAACGCCCGACGGCGTGCAGGCGGATCAGGGCATCATCGCCGGATGTTCGGGCGGACTGTTCGACAACATCGTAGAGGCGGCGGACATTCTGTCCGGTCAAGATACCGGTAACGGTGCGTTCTCGCTATCAGTTTACCCGACGAGCGTACCGGTCAGCCTTGCGCTGACGCGTGCAGGCAAGACGGAAAGCTTGCTCGAATCGGGTGCAATCATCAAGCCGTCATTCTGCGGTCCATGCTTCGGCGCGGGCGACGTGCCCGCCAACAACGGATTTTCCCTGCGACATACCACGCGCAATTTCCCGAACCGCGAAGGCAGCAAACCCGGCGAATCGCAAATTGCGACCGTTGCGCTCATGGACGCACGCTCCATCGCCGCCACCGCAAGAAACGGCGGCGTGATCACCGCAGCAAGCGAAATCTCGTATGATTCGGAAAGACTACCCTACAAGTTCGATAATCACGTCTATCAAAAACGGTGCTATTACGGCTATAAACACCCGCAGCCGGAAACAGAGCTTGTTCTCGGACCAAACATCACAGATTGGCCTAAGATGTATCCGCTCGGCGAAAACCTGCTCGTGAAACTCGCCGCGGTCATTCGCGATCCGGTCACCACGACCGACGAGCTCATCCCGTCCGGCGAAACCAGTTCGTACCGTTCGAATCCGTTACGCCTTGCAGAGTTTGCGCTCTCGCGGCGCGTCCCGGAATATGTTGGTCGCAGCAAAGCGGCGGCACAGCTGGAAACACAACGTATCGCTGGCGAACATCCCGCAGAACTGAAAGAAGTATTGTCCCGCGTTGGCAACGCCGAAGCGTTGCTGCAAAACACGCAGTTCGGCAGCTGCCTGTTCGCGATGAAGCCAGGCGACGGCAGCGCGCGTGAGCAGGCCGCATCCTGCCAGAAAGTGCTTGGTGGATTCGCCAACATCTGCTATTCCTATGCGACAAAACGGTATCGCAGCAACTGCATCAACTGGGGTATCCTGCCGTTTACGCTGGCCGACGGAGCACCATTCGAAGCGGAAACCGATGATTATGTATTCGTGCCGAATGTGCGCAGCATAATTGAAAGCGGCGCCGAAGAGTTCCCCGCTGTCATCTTGTTTGCAAACGGTAAAAAACAGAATATCGCGCTCTACATCAAGGGATTGACTGACGATGAAAAGACCATCCTCCTCGAAGGTTGCCTAATGAACTACTACGCCGCGCAGGCGAAACAGAATTAACAGGGAAAGGAACCTTTACACATGAAGAAGATTCAAATGTCCACCCCGCTCGTTGAAATCGACGGCGACGAGATGACACGCATCCTCTGGCAAATGATCAAAGACACGTTGATCTGCCCGTTTGTCGACCTTAAAACGGAATACTACGACCTTGCGTTACCAAAGCGCGACGAAACCGACGACCAGATTACGATTGCCAGCGCAAACGCAATCAAGCGGCTTGGCGTTGGTGTGAAGTGCGCAACCATTACACCCAATGCACAGCGCGTTGAAGAATACTCGCTGAAGCAAATGTGGAAGAGCCCGAACGGAACGATCCGCAGCATCCTTGACGGCACGGTTTTCCGTGCACCTATCTTGATCGATTCAATCAAGCCCGTTGTGAAAAACTGGAAAAAGCCGATCACCATCGCGCGTCACGCATTCGGCGACGTATACAAGGCGACGGAATACCGCGTGCCTGGAAAAGGCAAAGCCGAATTGGTGTTCACCAGCGAAAACGGCGAAACGTCCCGCCAGACCATCAACGATTTTGAGGGTCCCGGCGTTTTGCAGGGAATGTTCAACAAGGACAGCTCGATCTACTCGTTTGCGCGCTCGTGCTTCCAGTATGCGCTGGATACCAAGCAAGACCTGTGGTTCTCCACAAAGGATACCATCAGCAAGGTATACGACCATACGTTTAAAGATATCTTCGAAGAAGTGTTCACCAAAGAATATCAGGCGGACTTCGAGGCGCAGGGACTCACCTATTTCTATACGCTCATCGACGATGCGGTTGCGCGTGTTATCCGCTCCGAGGGCGGCTATATCTGGGCCTGCAAAAACTATGACGGCGACGTAATGAGCGACATGGTCAGCACAGCGTTCGGCTCGCTGGCGATGATGACAAGCGTGCTCGTCTCGCCCAACGGGCAATACGAATACGAAGCCGCGCACGGAACCGTCACCAAGCACTACTATGCGCATCTCAAGGGAGAGAAAACCAGCACGAATCCCATGGCGACGATCTTTGCCTGGAGCGGCGCGCTGAAAAAACGCGGTGAGCTGGACAATCTTCCTGCTCTGGTCGAATTCGCCGAAAACCTTGAAAAAGCATCCCTGCAAACGCTGTCCGATGGCGTTATGACCAAGGATCTCGTTGGGTTAGTCGAAGGAGAAAAACCGGCTCCCGTTTCGAGCCGTGCATTTATCGACGCCATCCGGGAGCGTCTTGATGGCCTGTGCGCATAATTGATTCATTTAGGAAAACCATGTTTGAAAGAGTGAACTAAACCTCGAGAAACGGACATTGAGAAAAAGTACCTCCTGCCGCAAAATAAAGCAATTACGGCAGGAGGTTTTCATATGGGGAAACAAAATGGAGCGAGTATCATTCACGAGTTTTTGAAGTTGCAGTCATCTGGACATACTCAAAAGCGATAGAAAAAGCTTAGTTTTTGAAATGAACCGATTAAGGATTTGATAAAACGATGCCACAGGAAATTATGAAAAGACGAAACGATCGGTACATCGACAGCACGTCCGCAACCACGAGTGAATTCGTCCAAAAGCGAAACTGACGCCGTTCGAAAAACGACGTCAGTTCATACAAGCTTAAGCATTTCCACGATAGGGGCTTTTATTTGTGCCTATGCAACGGGATTTCGTTTGCAAATCCATCATGGAATTTTTGTTCGTCGCTAAACTTCATCATGCATAGGCACTGTTCCGCGCATAGTAAAAGATATACTGCTGGAGAACACCACCAATGGCTTGATACCGTGCAAACGGAAATCCATCCGGATATTCTCTTGTGAATACGCGGTCGATCCAAACGTCAACCGGGAACCGCGCCAAACGATGATAGCCAAACAGCATCACACAGTTCGCAACCTTTTCCCCGACGCCCGGCACGCGCTTGAGCGTTTCCAGTAAAGCGTCGTCGTCCATCTTGCGTATCGCATCCAAATCGATCGTGCCCGAAGCAGCCATCTTCGCTGCGGCTTGTATGTACTTGCCGCGGTAACCAAGCGAACAGTTCAGCAAGCACTCCAAATCAAGCCGTGCAAGCCGCTCGGCTGTTGGGAAAGCAAACACGCCGTCGCAAATCGGCTCCCCGTATCGTTCACAAAGCATTTCGACACTCTTCTTGATTGCCGGAATGTTCTTGCGCTGGGAGATGATGAACGAAATCAGCATCTCCCACGGGTCCTGCCGGAGAATGCGGATGCCCATGCCGAATACGCCCGCATTGGTGAGAAACGCATCGTTTGGATCGATGGAATCACGAATCGCCGCATAATCCGCATCAAGATCAAAATATGTTTTCCAGATTGTCTCAAACGCTTCCTGCGTGCAGTCCAACAATACGCCGCCGAACGTTTGCTTCATCCTTAAAGTATGGTTGTTTGCAACAAGCAAATAGTCCGTCTTTGTTACGCGGTTCAGCCGGAAGCATTGCCCGCTGTCGGCGATCTTTTTGATGTCAAAGTCCGGATCCAAAATCGTAACCATTGTTTACCCTACCCTGTTATGCTAAAAAATCAAGTTGCTTTCCCCTGGTTTGCCACACCCGCCATCTTCTTTTGAACCGTTTCCGGGTCGCCTAAATATCGTTTGTCCAAAACATGCATGTCATCGTCAAACGTATAAACAAGAGGGATGCCGGTCGGTATATTGATCCCGGTTATTTCTTCTTCACTTAACGCGTCGAATCGCTTGATCAGCGCGCGCAGAGAATTGCCGTGCGCGGCAATCAGAATCCGTTCGCCGCGGCACATGCCTGCCAGTATTTCTTTGTCAAAATACGGTAAAACGCGCGCGGACGTATCTTTTAAGCTCTCGCAAAGCGGCAGTTCATCTTTATTCACGCCACGGTATTGCTCCTGTAATGCGGGATTCCGCTCATCGTACGCAGTCAATTCCGGCGGTCGAATATCGAATGAACGCCGCCATATATGCACCTGCTGCTCACCGTATTTTGCCGCCGTATCGGCCTTGTTCATACCTTGTAAAGCGCCATAGTGCCGCTCGTTCAGCTTCCATGTTTTGATAACGGGCAGCCACTCGCGGTCCATGTCCTCTAAAACGATGTTGAGCGTATGGATCGCGCGTTTCAGATAGGACGTGTAACAAACATCGAAATCGAATCCTTCGGCTTTCAGGAGTTTCGCGGCGTTATGTGCTTCCGTGCGTCCATTTTCCGAAAGGTCAACGTCCGTCCATCCGGTAAATAGATTTTCCCTGTTCCATTCACTTTCACCATGTCTCAGCAAAACCAGCTTCATTCTATTTCATCTCCGTCGTCATTGTTTGCTTTTGCCGTTTCAGACGCTTGTTTCCGGAGAAACGCACGCCAATGCTTCATACACATCTCTATTGTTCAGAGTATGTCAAATGATTCTCACCTGTCAAGTCGATCATACCGCGATAGAAAAGCGCAAGCATAAACTGAGTTTATGCTTGCGCTAAAAGGCTTTGCGGTTATTCCGAAAACAGCGGCGTAGAGAGATAACGTTCTCCCGTGTCCGGAAGGATAACAACAATATTTTTACCTGCGTTTTCGCTCCGCTTGGCAAGCTCTATCGCCGCCCAAATTGCCGCGCCGGATGAAATGCCGACAAGTACGCCTTCCGTCTTGCCGATTGTATTTCCGGTAGCAAACGCATCTTCGTTTGTTACGGCAATGACCTCGTCATAGATTGCCGTGTTTAGTACTTCCGGTACAAATCCTGCACCGATACCCTGAATTTTATGCGGCCCGGGTTTGCCGTTCGACAATATCGGCGACCCTGCGGGTTCAACGGCAACAGCTTTGATATTCGGATTTTTCGCCTTTAAAAATTCACCGGTCCCTGTGATTGTCCCGCCGGTTCCAATTCCGGACACTAAAATATCAACCGCTCCGTCCATGTCTTCCCATATTTCAGGTCCAGTCGTTCGACGATGAATTTCGGGGTTCGCCGGGTTTGAAAACTGTCCTGGAATAAAACTGTTCGGAAGTTCTTTGGCCAGTTCGTCCGCTTTCTCTATTGCGCCTTTCATGCCTTTTGATCCTTCCGTGAGCACCAACTCCGCGCCATATGCCTTCATCAGCGTCCTGCGCTCAACACTCATCGTCTCCGGCATAACGATGATCACGCGATAACCCCGCGCCGTGGCTATGGATGACAAGCCGATACCAGTATTGCCGGATGTCGGTTCAATGATCACCGAATCAGCTTCCAGTAAGCCGCGTTGTTCAGCGTCGTCAAGCATTGCCTTCGCAATGCGGTCCTTCACACTCCCTGCCGGGTTGAAATGCTCCAGCTTGCCGAATATTTTCGCCTTTAGTCCCAGTTTCTTTTCCGTATTCGTCAGTTCAAGCAGCGGTGTTTTGCCAACCAGCTGATCAATTGATGTATATATGCGAGACATAATCCCGTGTGCTCCTTTCCTCTGTGCTCTCAAAATCGCGAGCATCCTGTAATCCAGCCAACAAACGATGCGCATTGCCGAAGCCGGTTTTGCAAAGTTTGGAACGATCGTCCGGCGACGCATCATCGCTTGTTCATCCTCATGGGTGCGTATACATGTTCCATAAATGCACGCACCACTTGGTTTCTTTCCTCTTCCCTATCGGTTTAATATGATTATAAATCAACTTACCCATCGTGTCAATGGGTATTTCGCGTAAAAAAAGCAGCGCTTTTCGCGCCGCTATATCACAAAATTATAATCGCTTCCGCCCATCTCGGCTAAATCGGCAATCGTGATCGCTTCCAGATAGTCGTCTATCAGTGTGTTTAGCTTCTCCCACATTGGCAGTGTTTTACATTCGACGGAGTGTTTGCAGTCCTTCGACTTTCCGTCCAAACAGGCAACCGGCGCCAGCGAACCTTCGGTTAACTTGAGCACACTGCCGACCGTGTAGCGTTCCGGCGGACGCGTCAGTCGGTATCCGCCGCCTTTGCCCCGCATACCTTCCACAAAGCTCGCTTTCACGAGTATGGATATGATACTTTCCAGATATTTTTCCGAAATCTCCTGCCGACCGGCAATATCCCGCAGTGTTATATAGTCGCCGCTGTTGTGTTCCGCAAGATCAATCATCACGCGGAGCGCATAACGGCCCCTGGTTGAAACCAACATCATAAACGCACCTCTCGGTTTTATTATGGATGAACTCTTACAGGATTTCAAGAAAAAATAGAAGTCGGGTTGTCTGCAACCATTTGTGTCACCAAATCAGACTGACGACTCAGTCTCCATACACATCATGAACAACCGGATCATCCACGGACGGGACAAGATCAGATTCTCCCCAAAGCAGCATGTCCGGCAGGTCTCGCTGACCCTGCGAATTGCCCTCTATCTCACGATGCTGGTTGAGATATTCTCCCATAAACACCATTGCCGTCGAACTTCCGCCGTCCAGATTATATGCCTGCGTGCAGCCGAGCGAATAAAACAGATGCATAAAATTATTCAGCGTAATGCCGTAACTGTAAAGCGGCTGCCGTCCATCCACCGTAATCACAACAAAGTGTCCCGGTTCAATCATGCCAACGCCGGTACGCGGATTGAGACCGCCGATCTTTGCACGATGCGCATTGATGTTGACGATACCGTCTCGTATCAACGTTGGACCAAACGAGTAAGCGTTAATCACACCCATGGCGAGGAGTTCGTCCGCCGTGGTTTCGCCCGGCGAGAAAATCTTCATCGAAAGATCCGGCATAAGCGCCATGGTGTCCGCGGCTTTTTGCATGTTGTAGACTTTCCCGTTTCGGATGATGATTCCCTTGAGTTCCGGCTCGTTTACGCTCAGGTTGTCGCCGGTAATTGCCAGCACAGCCTGATATCGCCGCGCCATGTCGGTCGGCACTTCATTTGATTTTGTCCCGCCATTTTCGCCGCGCACAGCCGCGCGGAAGGCATCTTCCCCACGCATGCGCACATGTGCCACGCAGTATGTAATCGGTTTGTCATTGGCGTTCGTCGTATGAATGCGGTCAACAATGATCGAAAGCGTGTCTGTCCGGTACTCCCAGTGCTCGTTATCCCAGTCCTCGATTACAACCTCTTCAGGATCGTCTTCCGAACGAAAATAGGAATCCTCCGACGGCTCTTCAAGCAGCTCCGCATCCTGCCAGAGCGTACTGGACGCTATGACGCCTTGTGCATCGGGCCCGTTCAGTTGTATCGTACTCAATCCATAAAAAATGTCGTTGTCCTGCGGCAAAACATCCAGATCAGGATCAGAATAATACAATCCGTAATCGGCAATACTGTACGTTTTATCTCCAACATCCAACGGATAGCGATACTCTTCGGAGAAAGACTCGTAAAGATCTTCTTCCACCTCCAGCGCCGTCCTGCCGGAAAACGCGTCCAACGCGGTTTCACGGTCCAAGGAGACGCTGGCCTCCCCGTCATCATAAAAGTGCAAAAACAAACGTTCGATCTGCCAAACGCCATATTTCTCCAGTGAGTCGCTGAAATATCGAACGCTTGCGGCGTCTTTAACCGCTTTTCGCAGCCCATATGCGGTCATCATGTGCGCCGCGTTGCCGTATTCGCCGTCAAGATCGTGCGAAACGACGACCGCCGGCTGATACGCTCGAATGACCCCCGCAAGAAATTCCCGAACATCCCTTTCAGACCAGCAATCCTTCATTTCGTCAAGGTCGTCGGAATATACGTTTTCAAAGTCGCCGAACACCGGCTCTTCGGTTACGCCAAGCTTCCGCAGCGACGCCGCCGCTTCCTGTCGTTGCGTTTCGTCTTCGCTGGTCATGTATACGACAACCGCAGTATACCCCAACTCCGAAACATAGCACGGCAAAACGCCGCCAAGATACAGATACTCGTCGCCCGGATGCGTTACGACCAGCATAAGGTCAACCCCCGCCGTTTCAACGGTGATGTCGGGCTTGATAAATGACAGGTTGATTCCTTCCACAAAGAACAGCGTGGCCAGCAACAGGCAAATTCTTCTCACTCGGTAGCTCCCCTAATCCAATCGTGTATTTTACATATCATGTGTCAATGTTCCAGCGAATCTCCCGTCGTCGCCGTACATTGCAATCATGCTAATTTAAAGTTCATTCAGTTGTGTTGTCGTTTTCGTCGGTCTGCTTGCGCTTGCCCGATAATCGCTTTTCAACATGCATCGCCCCCAGAATAACAAGCGGCACGCCAAACAAAATTCCCGCCGCTAGATACAGCGCCCACATAGAGGCCGGGATTACGGTTTGCACAGCCTCGTCTTCGCCCGTCGTCGTCTGCGTTGTTTGTGCAGGTGTTTGCGTCGGCGATGGCGTTGACTCCGGAACAACATATGTGCTTAACAGCGTTTCGTCAATGTTTTTAAACATGTCGTTTGCTCCGCCGTCGGAGCCGACCGCGGAATAAAACAGCCCGAAATCCGAAAGACTGTATGCACCTTCGTTTCGTACGCGATGATATCCGTTTTCAATTTGTGAGGCATGCTCTTCAAATGCAAGTTTTGCAACCTCGCTCGCGCTCATACCGTCAAACGACGCCAGTGGCGAGTCCACGTCCAGCGAAATCGTGTTCTCCGTGTAAAGATGCAAATAGAGCTTTTTTACCTGATATACGCCGTATTGTGCGGCTGAATCCGGATCGTAAGACGCGTCGTTTGCCAGCACGACAGCCTGCTGTGCAGCTTCGGAAATCAAAATATGCTGCCAGTGGCCATATTCGCCATTCGGGTCGTGCGTAACGACGACCTCCGGTTTGTATTTCCGCAGTTGCGTCACGAGATACTGTGTGATCCTCTCCAGCGTGAAATCCCGACCCCACTCGTCCTGCTTCGTGTTTGCAACATCCTCAAACCCCGCAAGAATCGGATAGTATCTTAGCCCCATCACCCAGGCGGCGTTGAGCGCCTCACTGCAGCGCAGCCGAAGGTCTTTTGTGCAAACATACAAAATGTTTCCTGTTAATTCGCGCTCAACGCCGTAAATCGGCATGATTGCGCCCATGAACAGCACGTCGTCGTCGGGATGCGCGGAAATAATCAGAAAGTCCAGTTTTTCCGGTGAATCGGCCCACGCGTGATAATTACGAGGAATCGTGTCCGCATCGTAGATTTGCAGCGCACTGATATCCATGTCCGAATCGGCGGCTACGCATACGCTGCGCGTTGCATCATTCAGCGAATACAGCTGGTTGATCTGAATCGTAGCTCTGTCATTCTTGCTCAACACCAAGCCGTTTGCATCATACTGCGTAATTGTGAATCGCTCCGGCAAGGTGTACCACTCAACGTACAGCGTGCTTGCAGGAACACTGTCGTCCCAGGATATTGTAACGTAACCCGGCCCGTTGACGACCAAATGTGTCCCCGAATCACTGTCCTTAATCTTGCGCAGGCCGTTACGCGTTTCATTTGAGCAAGTGTAGGAACATTCCGACCACAGCGAAGTATTCCCCTCGGCAAGTGCTGCGGATGGAAGCGCAAACAGCAAAACGAACGCTGAAAATATAATAAAAATACGTCTCATAGCAATAGTCATTTGTATTTATCCGGAGGTCGTTGGGTGTATGAGTGTCGAATGATTATACCAAACAATGCATACGACTTTCAATTGTTTTCAGCAATTGACTTATTAAATACAAAACCTTGATTCCCCATTAATTCGGCATAAAAGCTGAAAAATTCAAATAAATTTTCACAATGCACCGATACAATCGTTGACTCCGGCTTTTGAATGCGCAAGCTGTATATACGTTTTATGCATGCATTGACACGGGTCGACCCGCTTTCTTATAATAATGCCATGAAGCGTATCTTTGCCGCATTGATTTCCCTATGCATACTGGTGTTGCCGGCTGCCGCACTGGCGGACGGCGGAACTTCTGATGCACCAAAAATCCTCTCTGCATTCACGCAAAACGGAATCGTTACGTTGCAGGCAACAAGCGACGCCGCCGCCTGTTGCTTTACGCAGGGCACGCAGGCGCCCGACGTGGATTCGCCGGACTGGCTAGCAATGGAGGACGGCTACCTTCGCATATTCAAGGTCGATGGCACATACCGGATTTTTGTTAAAGACGAATCGGGGCGCATCGGCCAACCGCGCACAGTAACGGTTGTTTCGAATTATAACTATTTATTGGATGCGGTGGGACTGACAATCCTTGACGAGCCGATTGATGATTATCTGTCGGCACACGGCAGCAGTGCTGATCAAATCAACCGCTATGTCGCCGCGCACACAGTTACGGCAGGATTGCAAACCCGCAGTGGAGTGGTCGCCGCCGCCGTTTCGTTTGCAACGGCGCTTGCTGATCTGGATTTAGCGCTGCCGTATCAGCTTTACGGCACATATCAGGGAGAAGACGACTGGGGCGTCAGTCCCGCCTGGGGAACGCGGCTGTCCACGCCCATTACGGATCATTACGGAACCTATCGTGTGCATGGGATGCACTGCGTGGCAATCGTCGTTTGGGCTTACAAACAAGCGGGGATCAACCTTGTCAACAACATTACGGATTCAATCGTCGGCAAAAACGGTTCGCTGAACTGGGAAGACGATAACGCCGTTGCATTCAACGCCGGTCGCGGCGGCGATATTATTACCGCAAAAACCGGTCACGCCATGTTGATTCTCGACCGGTTGGATACCGATCTGGACGGCGCGGAGGATTCCTACCTCGTGCTGGAAATGATCAATCCCAGCATGACGCTGCACATTCATTCATTCCAGTCGCTTCGCAATTACACCATCTACGATATGTCCGCCGTTTTTGAAAACACGGGACGCATGATGCGCGCATCGCGTTTTTGGTCAAATACCTATTTTATCCCGCGGAGCGCATGGCCGGATTACTTATTGGAAGCAGTCGCTTTCCAAATCAAGCCGAGCATGTGTTCAGGTTCATACGTGCAAACCGGACAATAGCACAAGAAAGAAATCACGACCCGGATGTGTCTCCGGGTCGTTTGTTCTACAAGTCTTTTATTTTCCAAAGTATGCGCGCACCCATTTGTAACGCGCGTGTTCGCGCCATCCGTCGCCCGTTTCGTCAAAGGTTGTGTAGTTGCATTCGCAGGTTGGCAACGCGTCGGCAAGTGCTTTTGCGGTCGCCCGGTCGTACTTGTTGCGGGAATACCATAGTCGTTCCAGGCTCGTCATACCGTATAGCGGGTCGAGATTTTCCAGCTTGTTGGAACAAATATTCAAATCCAGCAAATTCGTCAGTCCGGATAGCGGCAACAAGTCCGTG
Source organism: Christensenellaceae bacterium (assembly GCA_963665515.1). Taxonomy (GTDB): domain Bacteria; phylum Bacillota; class Clostridia; order Christensenellales; family CAG-138; genus UBA7703. The sequence goes on along the minus strand of OY762278.1, from coordinate 1,473,128 downwards.
ATGCGGTTCATAAACAATTCCAGATACTGCAAATTCTCCAACTCCGCCAGCGGAGAAATGTCCGTAATCCAGTTGTCCGCTAAAATCAAAATCTTGAGATTCTTTAAGTTTGTAAGCACCGAAAGATCGGAAATTTCGTTGTGTCCGAGATCAAGCGCTTCCAGATCCGTGCAATAGCGCAGCACTTGAATGTCTTCGTCCGTAAGACGGACACAGGTTTTGACCGCTTCGATATATTCCGGCGTGGAAGTTTCGGAGTACGCCTTGGACGGATTCAGTGTTGAAAATCCGACCGCGTCCGTGCGCAGCGAATGTGTGCCCATATGCACAACCCAAACAAACCGCACATCGGGATATGTCACCATCAGCGTCTCTATCTGCTCGTTGCTCAGTCCGCAGTTGCTCAAGTCGACCCGTTCCAAACGCGAAAACTGCGACAGTGCGGACATAATCTCGTCCGGCGACGTCAGCTGGTATTCGTTTGCGTTCAATTCTGTCTCCGTGCTCAGTACGTCCTGTCCGCAAAACGAGACCAAGTGTACCAGTTCCACATCGGGCAGCGATTGCATCATTCCGACGATCTGTTCTTCGCTCAAGTTCGTTCCGGTCAAATCGACGCTGGTCAAATACGGAAACTGCGCCAGCTCCGACGTCAACGCGTCCACGTTTGAAACTTCACGATCAGAAAGGTCCAGCGTGTACTCGCCGCTATCATGCGGGTCGCCCAATACATCGATCATCCATTGAAATTGAATGTCGGGATACATAGCCGCAAACGCTTCCACATTCTCTGTGGAGACGCCCGTCTTGCGCAAATCCACCCGCAAAAGCGACGGCAGTGCGGCGATTGCGCTGCTTATATCGTCCGCGCTTACCGCTTCCGTCGGTACAAGTGCCTTGTCGGTATTGGCTGCCGTCACGCCGCCGATTTCAACCGCCCAAGCAAACGTGCATTCCGGCAATTCGTTTTGTGCCTGCAAAAGCGCATTGTAGCAGGTACTGCCCGTCGCATTCACATATTGCAAGTTTGGAAACCATACAAGCATTGCAATGTCTGTTTCGGTTGCACTCGAAAGCGTTAATTCCGTCGTATCACTTGGATATTTACCGTTGTGCAAAGGAACGTCCCATCGAATATCGCACGCGGGAAATTCCGCTTGCAAGGCGGCCGCAATTTCCGCCGAAACATCGCATCCTGTCAGATCAATGGATTCCGGTCCGTTCAGCCGAGACAGCGCCGCGGCCGAGCGAAGACGGCCTTCGGAAATCGCAACCATCGTCGCATCGCGTGAAATCAGTTGGCCGGCTGCGAGCGTATAACTAAAAAACAGATACCCGGCGCAAAGAAGCAGCGCCACGCCGCCTGCGCAAAGCGCCGCCAGCCGCTTTCCCTTGATTCGCCTTCTCTTTTGCTCCGTTACGTTCTGTTCCTGTTCCATATGCAACGACCCCTTTTTTATGCCGGTTTCCCAATTCTTAACTGATTATCAGTCTAGTATACCCGCCGCATGCCGTCAATCCAAACCATAACCTTTTCCGCCTGATTGACAGCTTGTTCCATACACCGATAAAATGAATTCATCCAATCTCGCCGCGTGAATATGAATACGAGGTGTAAAAATGCGACGACGCCTTATGCTCTACGTAATATTTGCGATTTCCTTCATTGGCCTGTCCGCCTGCAACGCTTCCGAAAGCGAAAGCAGTCGGGCGGAAAAAGTGGTTCCACATTCTGCCGCCATATACTATGTGGCCGCTTCCGGCAGCGACGAAAATCCCGGCACGCAGGATTCCCCCTGGAAGACCTTTGCACACACGGTCTCCGTGGTTTTGCCGGGCGACGTGGTATATATCCGCGGCGGTACCTATCATGAACGTCTCGTCCTGCAAACCTCCGGCACAGAATCCGCCGCCATTACTTTTTCTAACTATCCCGGCGAAACACCCGTGCTGAGCGGTGAATCGCTTCCGCTTGGCGATGACGAGACGCAGAACGCGCTGATCGTACTGCAAAACATTAGCTATGTCCGCATCGAGGGGCTTTCCATCGAACAGTGTGTTTCTTTTGACGAGCGTATCCCGAGCGGCATCTTCATTTCGGGCTCCGGCAGCGGAATTGAGATTGTCGGCTGTTCAGTAAGCGGCATTGCCACGCTCTACGGCTCCGCCGAAGCAACGCAGGAGCGAAACGCACATGCCATCGCGGTATACGGAACCGACGGCAACACTCCGCTCGAAGGCATCGTCATTGACAACTGCGACGTGTTCGACAATACGCTGGGCAGCAGCGAAGCGATTGCGCTTAACGGCAACATAACAAACTTTTCCGTCACGAACAACCGCGTGCACGACAACGATAATATTGGCATCGACTTCATTGGTTTCGAAGGAAACGCACCCAAAAACGATCAGGCGCGTAACGGAATCTGCCGCGGCAATACCGTCTGGAACATTTCGTCCGCCGACAATCCCGCATACAACAACGTAGCCTGCGCGGGCGGTATCTATGTTGACGGCGGCAAGAACATCGTAATCGAGCAAAATCGTATTATAAATTGTGATATTGGCATCGAAGCCGCTTGTGAGCACTTCGGTTTTTCGGTGGAGCAAATCATTATTCGCAACAACATTATAACAGGGTGCCGTGCGCTTGCCGGCATTGCGTTCGGCGGTTACGACACGCAGCGCGGCGCGGCGGAATCCATCAAAATCTATAATAATACACTGTTCGACAACGCACCCGACATTCTTATCCAATTTCGTTGCCAATTTAAAACGAACGAAATCTGCAACAACATTCTCGGTTCGGACGAAGCAATTGAAGGCAGTATAGGCAGTATCCATATATTGAGCAACTGTTTCGGCAACCCGGCTTTTATCGATGCTGCAGGTGATGATTTCCGCCTGTCGGCCAGTTCCCCGGCAATTGACGCGGGTATCGTGTCGGAATGGTGCGGAGATTTTGATTTTTCCAGCAGCACCCGCTTTTCCGGCGCGTCGGTCGATTGCGGCGCGTTGGAGTATACCGGATAGCATATGGAATTCGGGGGCAAATCGTTGTCTGCCGCTCTTTTGCCGGAGTGGCTTTTCTATTTGCACGCATTACAAAAACCTGCTAAGTGACTATGTTACTGATTTCGATTGGGTTTTCCGTTACTCTTGTACAAAATGAGTACGATTGAGGTGGAGAACTTGAGTAACAATTTATTTGATCAACTATTCGGCGGGCAAAAACAAGGGCCAATTACAGCCGATCAGAAAGTCTTTGTAGATAAACGTCGATGTCCGGAAAACCATCCGTGTCCTTCGGTTCGGGTCTGTCCCGTTAACGCACTTTCGCAAAAGGGTTATTTGGCCCCGAAAGTGAATATGAAGGCATGTATAAAATGCGGCAAATGCGTTCGCTATTGCCCGATGGGTGCAATCCGCGTTGTAGATGCAACCAACTAATTGACAAAGATGAATATAAACGGAGGATGTACGATATGAAAAAGTATTTGATTTCTATTGCGGTCATGTTAAGCGTCTTCATGCTTGCATCCTGCGCCGCAAATGCGGCCGAAACAAGCGCGCCCGAAGCGGAATATCACAAAATCACCGCCGAGCAGGCAAAGGAACGCATGGGCAGCGGAGATGAGTTGATCGTTCTGGACGTCCGCACACAAGATGAATATGACGCCGGACATATCGAAGGCGCGGTGCTTCTGCCGAACGAGACGATCACCGACACACAGCCGGACTTGCTGCCGAATTTGGATGCGGAAATCCTTATCTATTGCCGCTCCGGCAATAGAAGCGCACAAGCAGCCCTAAAGCTAATTGCGATGGGTTATACAAACGTCTACGATTTCGGCGGCATCATCGACTGGCCGTACGATGTTGTAACGGACTGACGAACCAATTGCACGAAGAAAGCCAAACGTTTGAAGTCGTTTGGCTTTTTGTTTACTTTATAGCTACCATTGGTTAACAAATAGCAGTTTTTATGCTGTTTTCTGTTTAGCTGCGCCGCAATGCGAACGGCAGCAGCATGTTTGTCTGCTTTTTATATTCCGCAAATCCAACTTTATATTCCGCCAGTCGTTTTTCCGCAATCGGAATGCTGATAAACACAAACATGATCGTATTGACCACCGCGCCCACACAAAGATACCAAAGATCGGGCCTTGCCGAAATTGATATGATCCACACGCCCCACCACATCAGGATTTCCCCCAAATAATTCGGATGTCGTGAATGCCTCCAAAGTCCCGTCCGAATGATCTGCGCATGTCCACACATGCTCTGCTGAAAACGATGCAGTTGCATATCGGCCACGAGTTGCAGCGTCGCCGCAAGCAGACAAACGGCAAATCCAATGATCGTAACAACGTTTATCAGCCCTGTTTGAATATAAAACAGCGCCGGGAGCAGGCAAAGAAACACAACCAATGTTGGAAACAGCATGATTCCAAACAAGCTCACCAACGGGTACCAAGGCCCGCATTTTTGTTGAAACAGCGTATAGCGCCAGTCCTGATGGTGTAAATCCCGGAACGTATAAGCCCAGTTTCCCGTCAGCCTGACGCTCCAGTAGGCAATGCAAACAAGTAGCATAATGCTTCCAGCGTTCCAAACGCCAAAATGCGCGATGCAAAGCGGGAGGATAACGATCGGCTTAACCGACCAATACGGGTCGTAAATGGAAGTGTTGTCCAGCGGAAGACTGGCGAAAAACACCAGCAGCGTCGCCGCAACGTCGGCCACAAGTAATCGCCATATCCAATGCGCTTCAATTTCCCCGTATATTAAAACTCCCAGCAGACAGGCTCCCGCATAAATCGCGGTAATCGCAAAAAAGCCTGCCGTTCTGTTCCCTCTGACCTTCACGTGCTCCCCCTAAACCAATCGCCGGATGCGTACGTATGCGCGCACATCCATTAGCTTATACGCAAATTTGACTGTAAACAAACAGTTTATCGTTGCGCATTGGTAAATTATGCTCTGGTTATCAGTATACCGCCGGGCATATGCGCGTGACAAGCCGAATTGCCTATAATGCTGTATCTTTCACCAGCACTGCGTGGTCGATTTGACGAAAATATTGAAATTTATCATTGACAAGCGGCGCCATTTTTAGTATTCTACCAAAAATGAGTAAAAATAATGCGTAAGGAGGCCGCCCTATGAGCCCGCGAGGGAAGCACGATTTCAAAAGAAAATCAGCTGGACGGACAACGTATTTCGTTTTTTATTTTTCATTTTTTTCAAACAATACCGGTTTTTAGAACCGGTATTTTTTTTTGCACATACACCGCTCCGCATTTTGCGGAGGTTGGGACAGCTTTTTACAAACACGAAAAGGAGGGACAATTTCATGTTAAAAAACCGAAACCTGATTGCGCCAAGCGATTTTTCGCTCGAAGAACTCGACGAGGTGCTCTCGCTCGCCGAGCGAATCGTACGGCAACCTTCCGACTATGCAAACGCCTGCAACGGCAAAATCCTCGCAAGTCTTTTCTACGAACCTTCCACGCGGACGAAATTCTCGTTTGACGCGGCTATGCTCCGACTCGGCGGCAACGTGCTGGGGTTTTCCGACCCAAACACATCCAGCACGGCAAAGGGTGAAACCGTAGCCGACAGCGCGCGCACCGTAAGCCAGTATGCGGACGTTATCGTTGTGCGCCATCCGAAGGAAGGCACGGCAAAACTCATGAGTCGCTATGCCGATTGCCCGGTCATCAATGCGGGCGACGGCGGGCATCACCACCCCACGCAAACTCTGACCGATCTGCTGACGATGCGACACTATAAGGACACGTTCGACGGACTGACCGTCGGCGTGTGCGGCGACCTCAAGTTCGGCCGGACGATCCACTCGCTTGTCACCTGCCTCGCGCGGTATCAAAACGTACGGTTTTTGTTCATCTCACCGGAAGAACTGAACATGCCGGCGTTTGTCAAAGAAGAACTTCAGGCAAACGGCGTGCCATTCACGGAGACGGACAACCTGGAAAGCTGCATATCACAACTGGACGTCCTGTATATGTCACGCGTGCAGCGCGAACGCTTCATCAGCGAGGAAGAATACCTCCGCTTAAAAGATTACTTCGTCCTCACGGCGGACAAAATGGCGCTCGCCAAGCCCGATATGATCGTCATGCACCCGCTGCCACGCGTCAACGAAATTGCAACCGAAGTGGACGCAGACCCGCGGGCGGCATACTTTGCCCAGGTAAAGTTCGGAATGTATGTGCGCATGGCGCTCATCATGAAGCTGCTCGGTATCGAAGAACCCGAAAACAAACAGGCCGAATAAAGGAGGAAAACGGAATATGATTAATGTATCAAAACTCAAAGAAGGCATTGTCATCGACCATATCCGCGCCGGACACGGATATAAGATCTTTCAGCAGCTCGGTCTGGATAAGCTGGACGACGTCGTCGTACTCATGCGCAACGTCGACAGTACCAAGATGGGGCACAAAGACCTGATCAAAATTGAAACGCATCTTGAACTCAACTTCGACGTACTTGGATTAATCGACCCGGATGTGACCATCTCCTATGTCAGGGAAGGCGTACGCGTCAACAAGATCAAGCTCTCTCCACCGGAGACGGTCAAGGGAATCCTGACCTGCAAAAACCCGCGCTGCATCACAAATCAGGAGCACATTAAGGACGTTATGTTCTACCTTGTCGATCCGGAAACGAACCAGTACGCCTGCGAATACTGCGACGTACGCACAAGCCTGTAAGAAAGGAATTTCGCCATGATCATTCTGTTTCGCAACGCCCGCCTGATCGACGCAACAGGCGACCGTTACGGCGACGTCTGCGTCAAAGACGGAGTCATCCAAAGCTGCGGTCCGCTCTGCTGGCAGCGCACCGACCAGATTGTAGACGTAGCAGGAAGCGTGCTCATGCCTGCGTTTATCGACCTGCATACGCATCTGCGCGACCCCGGCTATCCGGAAAAAGAGACGATGGAGACGGGCATGCGCGCGGCGCTTGCGGGCGGGTATGCACACCTCTGCGCAATGGCGAACACCAATCCTGTGATCAGCACACCCGCGCTTGTGGAAGCAAACCTGCAAAAGGCGGAACAACTGCAACTCTGCCGGTTGACGCAGGCCGCCGCCGCCGGAGAAAACCTTGGCGACGAAATCCCAACCGACCGCGCCGCGCTGAGCCGCATCACCGCCATGCTTAGTAACGACGGCAAAACGATCTTTTCGGACGACTTCATGCGCCAGCTGCTGCTCGACTCCAAAAAATACGGTTTCGTCGTCAGCACGCACTGTCAGCCGGAGCGCAAGATCGTCGCCCGCGACATTGCGCTGCTTCGCGAAACGGGCGGCAATTTGCACATCGGCCACATCAGCCGCGCGGAAACGGTGGACATGGTGCGCGCAGCCAAGGCGGAAGGCCTTTCGCTCACCTGCGAAGTTACGCCGCATCATCTCTTCGGCTGCGACAGCGACTATAAAGTAAACCCGCCGCTGCGGACGCAAACGGACGTCGACGCGCTGATCGCAGGCGTCAAGGACGGCACGATCGACTGCCTTTCAACCGACCACGCGCCGCACACGCCCGCCGACAAGGCCGCGGGTATGGCGGGCATTTCGAACATCGAATATGCCATTCAGGTTTACTTGAAGGTGTTTTATGAAAACAATATCCCGCTGACACGCCTTGCGGAGATGACGTCCTTTGCGCCTGCGCAAAGGCTTGGGCTAACGGCCGGACTGCTTCGACCCGGATATCCGGCGGATTTCACCATCCTCTCGCAGGATGAGGACGCAACAATTGAACAAAGCATGATGCTCTCAAGATCGCACAACACGCCGTTTGGCGGCAGCCGTGTGCGTGGCAGAGTGAAAAAAACCATTGTAGGAGGAGAAACACGTTATGAGTATGGAACGGCTGTATGAATCGGTGCAAAAGAAAGGCCCCGTCTGCGTTGGGCTGGACACCCAATATTCCTTTTTACCGGAATATCTAAAAGAAAAAGACGCGTCTCAGGGCGAAAAGATATTTGAATTCAACCGCCGCATCATAGACGCGGTATACGAGGAAGCGGGCTGCTTCAAATTCCAGATCGCCTGCTATGAAGCGCTCGGCCTCGACGGCATGGCGGCGTTCTCCAAGTCGCTGAAATATGCGAGGAGCAAGGGCTGCGTCACCATTACCGACGCGAAGCGCGGAGACATCTCCTCCACCGCCACGCAGTATGCAAAGGCACACTTCAGCGGCGATTTTGAAACCGACCTGATGACTGTGAACGCCTTCATGGGCGAAGACGCGGTTTCCCCCTATTATCCGTACCTTGAGCAGAGCAAGGGAATCTTCGTTCTGGTCAAAACGTCTAACCCGAGCGGCAAGGATTTTCAGGATTTGCTGATTGACGGCGAAACGCTCTACGAGCGCATGGCGCGCAAGGTTTCCGAGTGGGGCAAACCTTTCGTAGGCAACAGCGGCTTTTCCGCAATCGGCGCAGTCGCCGGACTGACCTACCCGCAGGAGTTCGAGCGCATCCGTCCACTGTTGCCGCATACCTTCCTGCTCATCCCCGGTTACGGTGCGCAGGGCGGCACCGGCAAGGATATCGCCGGGTTCTTTAAGGACGGCATCTGCGGTGTTGTGAACTCCTCCCGCGGACTCATCACCGCACATAAGGGCAAGTCGGAAGGCGTAGACTTTACAGAGTATGTCCGCAAGGCCGTACTCGACATGAAAAAGGACATCATGCAGTGGCTGTAATCGCAGAAAACGCGCAAATTGCCAACGGAATCTTCCGCATGCGCGTTACCGGCGCGCCACTCGGCCGCGCGGGACAGTTTTATATGCTTCGAAGGCCGGACGCGCTGGACCCGTTTTTAGGCCGCCCGATTAGCGTTTATGAAGTGGATGCCGACTCTGGCGAAACGACGTTTGTGTATCACACGCCGGGTCGCGCAACGACGATGTTTTCTGCCATGTTGCCGGGGCAAGCGCTGGACGTGCAGGGTCCATACGGAAACGGTTTTCCGTTGATGGACGGTCACGCCGTCGTCATTGGCGGCGGCATCGGCATTGCGCCACTGTATCAATTGGTAAAAGAATTGCGCTTTAAAGAGCCGAATCGTCAAATCGACATATTTCTCGGCTTTAAAGAAGAAGCGTATCTAGCCGAAGCGTTTGAGGCGGTTGCGGACAGCGTAACCGTCAATGTCGGCGGGTTCGTCACGCAGGACGTGGATTTCTCGCTCGATGCAACCTATTATGCCTGCGGCCCGGCGCCAATGATGCGCGCGGCTGCGCAGGCGGCACGCGAAGCAAACGCAAAGTTGTATGTCTCTTTGGAAAAACACATGGCCTGCGGCGTTGGCGCTTGCCTTGGCTGCACCTGCAAGACGAACGGCGGGAACAAGCGCGTTTGCAAAGACGGACCGGTGTTCTTCTTTGAGGAGGTATTCGATGCCATCTGACCTACTGAAAATCAATCTGCTTGGCGTTGAACTGAAAAATCCCGTCATCGCCGCCTCCGGCACGTTCGGCTTCGGCCATGAATACGCGGAGCTGTTCGACGTCTCGCGGCTCGGTGGCATTAGCGGCAAAGGATTGACCCTGCACGGCAGCGCAGGCAACGACGGCGTGCGCATCTGCGAAACGCCGTCCGGCATGCTCAACAGCATCGGGCTGGAAAACCCCGGCGTGCGGAAGTTCGCGGAATCGGAAGCCGCCTACATGCGCTCGCTCGGCCCGGCGGTGATCTGCAACCTTGGCGGTCACAGCGAGGAAGACTATCTCGAAGGCGCTTTTATGCTCAACGACGCGGACATCGATTTCCTGGAGCTGAACATCTCCTGCCCGAATGTAAAGGCGGGCGGCATGGCGTTTGGTATGAATCCGGAAACGGCGGGCGACGTCACAAAAAAAGTGAAAGCCGTATCGCATCACCCGCTCATCGTAAAACTTTCACCGAACGCACCGGACGTCGTCGCAGTGGCGCGCGCCTGTGAAAGTGCGGGTGCCGACGCGCTAAGCCTCGTTAACACGTTTTTAGGCATGGCAATCGACGTGGAACGAAAATGCGCCGTATTCGAGAATGTCTACGCGGGCTTGTCCGGTCCGGCGATTCTGCCGATTGCACTGCGAATGGTGCATCAGGTGGCAAATGCCGTCAAAATCCCGGTCGTCGGCATGGGCGGTATCGCGACGGCGGAGGACGCCCTCCGCTTCATCATGGCGGGAGCCAGCGCCGTTCAAGTCGGCTGCATGACGTTTGCTAAGCCGACGACCATGCTGGACATCGTCGACGGGCTGGAAGCGTATTGTAAAAAAGAACAACTATCGAACGTTCTGGACGTTCGCGGAATCATTTAAGGAGAACCATTATGAAAGACAATCTTACCATCATGAAAGAATGTGAAGCGTTTCTGGAAGGACACTTCCTGCTGTCTTCCGGCAGGCACAGCGGCGGTTACTGCCAGTGCGCAAAACTGCTGCGCTTTCCTGATCAGGCTGCGACGGTGCTGAAAACTGTCGTCGATCAGGTAAAGTCGCTCCAAATTACCAAGGTGTGTGGCCCGGCAATGGGCGGCGTGATCGTGTCGTACGAGCTCGCCCGTCAACTCGGCGTGGAGAGCATCTTTACCGAGCGGAAGGATGGCGAAATGCAGCTGCGCCGCGGCTTTTCCGTCGGTCCGGAGGATAAAATCCTGATCGCAGAAGACGTCGTGACCACCGGTAAATCCACAATGGAGACCGTGCGAGTGCTCGAAAGCATGGGAGCGATTGTAATCGGTGCGGCCTGCATTGCAGACCGGCGCGCCGCAGACTGTGCGTTTTCCCTGCCCGTTTACGCGGCGCTCAAGCTGGACATCCAAACCTACGAGGCAAGCGAATGCCCAATTTGCAAAGCAGGCAAAATCACTCTTGAAAAGCCCGGCAGCCGTGAAATCCCAGTTGTAAAATAAAGCGACCGTCAGCATCATATTTCAGCCATCGCAGATGCAATATGCGATGGCTGTGTTTTTTCGTCGTGTCTTGGTTATCGAACTATATAACAGAAGGGCTAAATCGGTGCAATTCTTGATGAATTCTTCTCCCGTGGAGACGTATACCCAATTGCTTTATCATAATTCCGCTATATAATATATAGTGATGAAATAAATGCGATCCGGCACGGAAGGTAAATGCATGTATATCTTCAATATCATCAGTCTATATTTGATAATTATTGCGATTATTACAGTATTCTGGGCGGCTTACATTAAGACTCTCAACGGCTCAAGTTTCACAAACGCGAGCATGATGCTGTGCTTTGCGCTGTGCTTTTATGTGCTCGGCTATACACTCGAGCTAAACTCTTCCGAGCCGTCGCAGATCATCTTCTGGAACTACGTCGAATACATCGGCATTCCGTTCGTCTCTGCGCTTTGGCTAACAACCGCGCTTCTGTATACGGGACATTTTTCCAAGCATAAAATCGTTTTATCAGTGGCAATTTTCCTTATTCCGCTGATCTCGTTTATTTTGCGTTATACAAACGACTATCATCATCTGTATTTTGCGTCCGTTGGCTTTACGGAAGAATTTGGTAAGTTAATCCTGGTGAAAGAAACCGGCGTTTGGATGTATGTTCAGTCCATCCACTCAATGCTTATGATCTTCGTCTCTATGGCGCTGTTTATCCGAGACAGCGTACGCACGGGCGTTAAACAGCGCGGCAAAGTACTGCTGACAATCGCCGCTTCCGTTTTCGCCGTTGCCGGCTTGGTGTTGACGCAGATAAAACCGTTTGGTTTTACAATCGACTATATGGTGTTATGTCTCCCGATAACAGCCCTGCTCGTGATTATCGCCGTTGCGCGCTTTGACCTGCTGGAAACAAAGTCGATGGCGCGCAGCCGTGCGTTCGAATACAGCGGCAACGCCGTTTTCCTCATCAACCGTCAATTCAAGGTGATCGATTATAATGCGAGCGCAAAGTCGCTTCTCGAACAGCTTCATATTCGCATATACAACACAAATCTGAATGCTTTGCTTAAGAGCGTTCCGCAATTTCTGGAAGGCATGCTGCATCAGGAGGAAAACTTGTTACAGTTGCGACTCGATGGTCGGACGCACTATTTTGAAATCACAACCAGAAGCATTGACGACCGCCCCGTGCCGCGCGGTTGGATCAAAACGGTTCGCGATATTACGGAAATTCACCGATTGAATGAGGAGCTGAAAAAACAGGCGATCACGGATGAGTTGAGCATGCTGAACAACCGCCGCGCGTTCATGCAAATTGGCAGGGAGTGGGTCGACGCATCCGAGCAAAGCAGGGAGAGCCTGAGTCTTTCTATGTTTGACATCGACTACTTCAAAAATGTTAACGATCAATACGGGCATCCTGCCGGGGATTCGGTTATACAGGATTTTGGTCGAATGCTCAAGCAGCACTTTGGTCCCGACACGCTGGTTGCGCGTCTGGGTGGAGAAGAATTCGCGATTATGCAATCCGGCAAAAACGATGATCAGGTGCGGCAAACGTTGCAAGCATTTTTGGAAATGGTCCGCGGCAACATTTTCCGTTATCGCTCGCATGAAATTCGCCTGAGCGTAAGTTGCGGAAGCACGCGGCGCCAACCCGGACAGACGCTGGAAAGCCTGATGCGCAACGCCGACAAAGCGCTTTATGAGTCCAAAGCACAGGGACGAGACCGCCTGACGATGCTGTAATCGTTTATAATCAGGACTTCTTTTTACCCGACATTTCACGTGCTCATTTTGTGTTTTATCATCTATTCAATTGGTTTTGCTTGTTTCCGCTCCCGCGAAATGCTACTATGTGGAAAAGAGGTTTGAGGTGAAATATGAGCATCTATGAAGATTTGATAAACGGTTCGGCCACGCTTAGCGTCGTCGGTCTCGGCTATGTCGGCATGCCGCTGGCGGTTGCCTTTGCACAGCAATTGCGCGTAATCGGTTTTGACTTAAACTCCGAAAAAATACAGCTTTATCATGATGGAATCGACCCGACGGGCGAGGTTGGCCACGATGCAATCAAAAACACAACAATTCAGTTCACCAGCGATGAAACGATGCTCCGTCAGGCGCACTTTCACATTGTCGCGGTACCGACTCCGGTCAATCTTGACCACACGCCCGATCTTTCACCCGTTGTCAGCGCAAGCACCATTGTGGGACGCAATTTGCAGCCCGGTTCCTATGTGGTGTTTGAATCGACCGTTTATCCCGGCGTAACCGAGGACGTCTGTCTGCCAATTTTGGAGCGGGAATCCGGCCTGAAATGCGGAAAAGATTTTTGGATCGGTTATTCGCCGGAGCGCATTAACCCCGGCGACAAAGTGCACACGCTGAAAAACATTAAAAAGATCGTTTCCGGTATGGACGAAAACACCTGCAGCGCAATTGCGGGCGTTTACAATCTGGTTATCGACGCAGGAACGTATTCGGTCTCCAACATCCGCACGGCCGAGGCCATCAAGGTTGTGGAAAACAGCCAGCGTGACATCAACATCGCTTTCATGAACGAACTCGCCATTGTATTCGACCGAATGGGGATCGACACAAATGAAGTCGTAGAAGGCATGAATACCAAGTGGAACGCACTCGGATTTCGTCCTGGTTTGGTCGGCGGGCACTGCATCGGCGTCGATCCCTATTACTTTATTTACGAAGCCGAACGGCTGGGCTATCACAGTCAGATTATTTTGGCCGGACGCAAGATCAACGATGGGATGGGTTCCTTCGTTGCCGACGCGGTCATCAAGCAGCTTGTGCTGGCGGGCAAGTGCGTGCTGGACACAAAAATCGTCGTGCTGGGCATCACGTTCAAGGAGAATTGCCCGGATATCCGCAACAGCAAGGTTGTCGACATCATTCATCGTTTAGATGAATATGGATTGAAAACAACCATTGCGGACCCTGAAGCCGATCCCGATGAAACCGCGCGCGAGTATGGTTACAAACTTGTCCCGTATGAATCTATCCACGACGCCGATTGCGTCATCCTTGCCGTCGCGCACGATGCGTTCTGCAATATGGCACCGGACGCGTTGGATCAAATGTTTATTCAAGGTGACAATTCGCAAAAAGTAATCATCGACGTCAAGAGCATTCTGGACAAACAAATGATAAGCCGTATGGGCTACCGCTATTGGAACCTGTAAGAATCAGCCAAACACGCGATACGAATCAGAAAAAACGGTCTCATTCACGAGACCGTTTTTTTGTCCTTTGTCCATCAGTAATTTAGCCGATATTGTAACCTTCCACAAGGTAATCGTCGAGACGTGCGAATTGAACTTGCTTGTCTTCAGGCTTTGCAGCGTTTGCAGCCAATACGATTTCCAGTGCTTCGGCAGTGTACAAACTATTGTCCGACATATGCATGACGATTACAGAACCGGGTCGCAGGCCTGCGCTGATTGTCGAGGCTAGTTTCTTTGCGCTTGTAGCCTTATAATCCTGCGTCGAAAGATTGCCGCTGACTGAGAAGGTAAAGCCACAGTCCAGCACGGTCTCCAATCCGTCCCGGCTGACCGCAAGCGTCGGCGGTCGGAACAGCAGCGTCAGCGACGGCCGCCCGTTCACCATAACGTCTCCGACGACATGTTGCAAAATATCATAGGATTCCACCAAATCCTCCTGAAGCGCTGCAAGCTCCGTTTCGTCAAGGATTCGAAACTTCTTGCCTGTTCCGGCTTCGTCGATTGCAAGCGGCAAATGCGTGTTTGTGTGACAGCCGATGGCGTGGCCTTCCATGGCAATGGCGCGGAGAAGATTCGGATTGTAGTGGACGTTATTGGTACGAACAAAGAACGTCGCCTTGACGTCATATTCTCTTAGGACGTTAAGGATCGCCATGATCGTCGCATCCGTTCCCCAGTCGTCAAATGTCAAAAAAACCGCGTTGTCCGGATTAAAAACATATCCTTTTCTGTCCAATCTGCGAATTTCATCACTTGTAAAGCCGGGCAGCATAGCCGTCGACAGCCACGGCGTACCGATATAGCGGCGCGCAATCGCGTTCAGCACGTTCCCTTCAAGCTGCCCGGGGTAGATCCGATCCCGCAGTTCCTCCAAAATGTCACTGTCCTCCAGCGGATATGTATAGGTCAACTCTGTATTCTGCATCAATTCCGCCAGTGACTGGATAGAATATAGGCTTTTTTCTTCGGCAATCATTTCAACAAGATCGCCCAATATCGTTTCCCCGCCGGTAAAAAAGTTTAGCCGGAAATGTACGATCTCGCCCATCATCAGTGCGGGACTGTCCTCTGCAAAGAGTTCGTTGAAAATCGCTTCGACGTCTGTTGTATTTTCATCCCGGTCCTGAACTGCCAACATCTGCTGCTGGCACAGCACGCTTCCAGTTGCGGAGGCGGCGGTCATCAGTCCTTCGGTCGGTGTGCCAAGTAACTGCCGCACCAGAAAAGCGCCCGGATACTGAAACTCATCGTCCAGTGTCTCTTTTGCAAGCAGTATTTCCTCTGCAATCACGGTTGCGGTTTCTGCCGCAGTCGGTTGCAAGGCAATGCCGAGATCGTGGCCCCGAGACAAGATTAATTCGATCTGGTCTGCGTTTTCATTCATTTCCTCGCGATCCACAAAGAAAACAGCCTTAGCGTTCAAATCATCAAGCTTGTTGAGCAGGTAAAGCAATTCCGGATTCTCACCCAGTCCCGAGAAGGTAAAGCTTACCGCATGCTCCGTGGTATAAGCGCGCGTTGCGCTGTCTTCCATATCACCGTCGTTTTGTTGGATGAGCTGCTCAGCCTGCGCGCCAAGGTCCGTCTGCTCCAGACTGGTGATGATCCATTGCGTAATCTGGAGGATGTCTGCATTTTCGGCGGATTCTTCCGCCGCGGTGTCGGCTGCTTCGCTCGCTTCCTTTTCAGCAGAAGCTTGCTCCTCCGCCAGTTTCAGCAGACTCTTCGCCATGGATTCCTCGTCGGAGCTCAAAACCCCTGAAAGGCGAATGCAGACAATACTCCCTCGTGGAATCTGGCCGATCAACTGCCGTGCCTGTTCCTGTGTTTGAATCGTGTCCGCGCCAATGTAACAATACGGTTGTATGGCACGATCGATATAGCAGGCGTAAGCCGCGGTTAAGATATCGGACGAATACGTCGTCTGCCGGAAAAGCAAATCCGTCGGCTGATCTCCCGCTACGGACTCAATCAACACGGCGGCACGACAAATCTCCGAAACGACGGTTTTCTGCGAGTACATCTCCATGTTGCTGTTGGAACTGTAACCGCTGTTCCCAATCGAAAATCCCTCGTCCATTGGAAAACTGATCGCGTCCGGGTTGTTCAAAACGTCAAGCCCGGAGAAGAAAAACGTGGCGTCCATGCCATTTTCTTTCAACAGGTCGATAATCTCTTGCATATCGGCGGTGCTGGAAACTCCTTCAAATACAAGGGACGCCTTTTGCGCCGTCGCATCAGACGTTGTGGTAACAAGTTCCGCTTCCGTCTCCCCGTCCTGCGTCAGGCGCTCCAGCGCGGCTTCAATATCTGCGCTCGCATCCATACGCGTCTGGGACAACGAGTCTGATGTGCTCTGCGATTGTATATAAAGCAGAGCGACAACGCAAAGCGCGATGAGCACCAGCAAAACGATCATGAATACGATTTGCTCGATATAAGCGTTTTTCCTCTTTGAATTAGCCAAATCGCCGCCTCCTGTTTTGCGCTCGTTTGATTGAATCCCTGAATGCAAGTAAACATACTGATATTGATATAAATATACATTATAATTATACGTAAATAATCTTGTTTTGCAAAGCAATTTCGCAACATTTTTAACCGTGCTCCCAAATTGCGATACGGCATGCATAAGTTTCACGGACACGGCTGGCGGGCCACATACTCCCTATTTACCGGGTCCTCTCGCTGTTTCAATGCATTTCGAATCGTGCATTTTCGTTCGTATTACTAAAAAACGATGGACAATCATAGTTATCGTTCATTATAATATAGAGTAAGATAATATACATAAAGTACGCTGGAATTGTTCATGTAAGCGAAACAGTATGAACGGGAGGTGGACACGCTTGGCATTTCAGGACAGCGGCGATTACTTGCTGAACACGCAGGAAGCGCGAAAAGCATTCTGTGATGAATACAAGGGGCAATTATACAACATTGCCATCAACCTAACGCATAATCAAAAGCAGGCTTACAACCTGGTTGTCGGCGCGTTCCAGCATGCATTTCTAAAATATTCCTCAACGCCCTGCCCCGGTAATTGTATGCCGTTTTTATCGTCCGCCATTTACCTGCTCTATGCCAATGGGGACGAAGCAAACGACGTATGCTCCAACGCGGCAAATTCAAAATCCGAGTCCGACGGACGCGCACAACCAGCGTCTCAGTATTATACAGACCGGTCCGCCAGACAACCGGAAAAACAGTCCGCTCCGGAATACGTCTCCGTTCAGGAGGACGATTCCGACGAACCGGAAACCGAGGCCATTACCGAAACAGCAATCGATGACCCTACGCCAGCAAAAGAGCCATTGAGACCGGAAACGCAAATCCCCCGGCACGCGCAGATACAAAAGGATTTTTCCCAACCGTTGAGCCGACAGGTCTTCGACCCTGACCATACCGATTATTGGACGCCGTCCATGGAAAAATCGCAGTTGTCCGCTGTTGAGTCGAACGCGCAGCGCACGCCGGAGTCATCTTTATCAGCGAATGAACAAACCGCTGCGAGCGCGATTACCGCGGCTGAGGAACCGACCCAACAACCCAATTTCAGCCAGGCTTACATGTACGATGCGAAGATTGCGAAAAAGAAGAAGTCTCCCTCGCTACGCGTGATCAACACCCTTCTCTTCTTCCTCCTCGTCTGGATGTCGATCGGATTGTTGATCCGTATGGAGGTTTTGCCGCAATGGAACCTCGGATACGCATGGTTCAACCTTTATATTTTCCCACTGTTTTAGTTTTATATTCCGTTCGGCGCAATTTGCCCGGTCGGGACACTGTTTTTGGCAACGATTGATGCAGCCGCTTATAACCACCTAAGGAGGAAATGAATGGACTTAACCAAGGAGGCTATTGCCAACATTCGTTTAACCTGTGTGCAAAACAAATATTATCCCGTCAAAGAAGTAGACGATCTTCTGGACGACATCTCGGAGTCCGCCGATCAGCTTCAAAGCAGAATTCAGGATATGACGCACTTAAGCGATCCTGAACGGGATGAACTTGAGCGGCTCCGCAAGTACGAGCTCTACGCACGTGAGGAAATCCGCCAACTGCGCGAGCGCGTGGATTTGCACGACCGTTCCGTCTATGATTCCTCTACGATCCTGCGCCTTGCGGACCAACAGGCGCGTGATATTGTGGAGCGCGCAAAGATGGAACGCAACACCATACTGAAAGATACCGAGCAGAGGCACGCGCGCATCACTGCCGCAAACCGCTCCGCTTATTACAGCGCGCTGCAGTTCCGGCAGGATTTGCAGCGGCAGTTCGCCGAACTCGAAGATCAGCTTGAGCGGGCGATGAACGCCCTGCTTCTGGCGGACAATACACAAGGATGCATCACCGCCGGTATGCAAAACGAGCCGAACCGTCCCTCCGATGAAACGAAAGAAGAGGACAAGGAAGGAAGCAGCATTGCGTAGTTTTTTGCAAAAAATTCAATCCGCATCAGTTGCATTGCGCAGTATTGCGCTGTTGATGTTGGTTGCTTTTTTGCTCAGCGGCTGCACGCAGACGGTTACGCCCGTTGCCCGCGTGGATGCCGAAGACACTCGGGTTGAAGAAATCGTCGCGAAAGTGGACGCCGGCGTGGAGCCTGCGGACCTATACGAACAGGTCTATACGACCAAGCGCGTTGTCTCCGTCATTCTGGAAGGATTTACAAGCGAAGAAAATATGCGAGCGCTTGCCGATATTGCATCCGGATATGATGTGCCGGTGGTGTTTTTCATCAGTTATGTGGATGCGTCCGATTATCCCGATGCAGCTAAATACATCGCCAATCAAAGCTGCGAACTGGGCAATTATGGTCTCGACGGAGAAAAGGCCATGCAAAACAATACGACTGAGCAGAATGCAAAGGCATTTTCCAAGACGCAATACGCAATCCAAATTGCTGCGGAGCGGACGCCGTCGCTGTTTCGCTGCAACGGCAGCGAATACACAGACGAACTGCTCAGCATCGCCGCCGCAAGCGGCCTGCAAGCAGGCGTCGAACCGTCAAGCTATCTCAACCACCGTAGCTTTTCGAGCTACGGTAACGCCCTGAACTATGTTCGCAAGCTTCAACGCGGTTCCGTCATCTCCATCAAACTCGGCCAAGAGTTGGACGACGATGAATATGGCGATCCGGGAAGCGAGCTGGACGAACGCCCCGCCATCGACAAAGAACCCACGCTAACGGACGAAAACCTCTTCAGCGACGACGACACCTACAGCAACACCCTCAATGTCTTTAAATGGCTGCTTGATGCGTTGCAGGAAGAGCAGTTTGACGTTGTTTCCCTCAAATCGCTTGAACGCTCCAAACAACAGGACACTAAGGTGCATTCGCTGAGCGAGAGCGAACTCGCGCTCTATAATGGCGACAACTACACACTCCCGCTTACGGACGAATCGCTCGGTGCAACCCTTACGGACGCGGTTACGGACAGCTATTTCGACGGCGCAGTGTTCATTGGAGATTCGATTTCGCTGAGGCTGCAAACCTATGTGGAGGCTCAGCGGGAAATCGACCCCGATTTCTTTGGAACCGCCCGGTTTTTAACCAGCCAGGGGTTGGGGGTCGGCAATGCGCTGTGGCAAATCAGTTCCGATTCCCGGCATCCAACCTACAACGGCGCCGTTATGAGCGTTGAAGACGCCGTTGCCGCCATGGGCGACGTTACGCGCATCTACATCATGCTTGGTATGAACGACATCCAGTACTACGACGCAGAAGAATTCATCAACAACTACCGGACACTGATCTACCTGATCCAAGACAAAATGCCGGGCGTCGACATCTGCGTCCAATCTATCACTCCCGGTACCGCCGGGCGGTCGAGTGTTCCAACGAACGAGGACATCTTCCTTTACGATCTGGCGCTGGCAAAGCTTTGCACCGAATACGGCTATACGTATATCGACGTTGCCAGTGCGCTGCGCGACGATACAGGCGCTCTGCCGGAGACCTTATGCTCCGACTCGAGCAATCTCGGTTTGCACCTGAATGAGTCCGCAGTGGAAATCTGGATACACTATCTACGAACGCACGCCGTCTCAACGGCGGACTAATCAACCCGAACCAAAACCATGTGTTCACGGTTTCGACCTGAAAGGATAAGCATCGGTCATGCTTTTCAAGCGCAAAAAAAAGCAAACGGAAGACGTTCTGCTTCGGCCAAAGCCGGACAGGCGTTTGCTTGCGCATGTTCCCGATCCTGAGCAAATTCGAGTAAAGCGAGACCGCCGCGGCACCACCGAAGAATCAAAGAGGCAGAAAAAAGAGGAAACCAAGCGCAAGCAGGCGCCTCCGCAGTACGCGCGGTTTGCCGGACAGCGCTATTTTTCTCATTTCCCCGTAACAGTGCACGTCGGCTCCCGCCAATATCGCGGGGAGAGCATCGACGTTTCCCAAACAGGCATTCTTTTGCAATTTTCTGAGGATGACTTTCCAAATATTCCACTCAACACCAAGAGTTGTCGTATGAAATTCAGCATCCCGTCCGGGTTTATGCACGAGGGGATGGAAAAGCGCTATCGCATCAATGCCCTGCCGATGCGCGTAGACGAAGAAAAGCACCAATACGGCTTCCAGTTTGCCGAGCCGCTCTATCGCTATTTGCAACGCAGGAAGGATAACTATCTTTTCACCATGTCGATGGTGTTCCTGTTATGCATTTCTTTGTTCATCGTTATGTTGCGTACCGAAAGCGTGCTGTATTTCCAGTTCAACAAGGGACTTTACCTTTACAGCATCGTTGCGGCTACGTTCCTGCTGTCTCGTTACTTATTCGGTACATTTTACAAGCCGGTGCCGATCGATCCGGCGTTCACGCCAACCGTAACGATCATTATCCCCTGTTATAACGAAGAAGAATGGATTCGTCGTACGATTCTAAGTTGCATCGATCAGGATTATCCTGTCGATAAGATGGAGTTGATTATCGTCGATGATTTTTCAACGGACAATTCCGTCGAAGTCATCAAGGAGACCGTCCGCCAGCTCTGCATGGAAAACGAACGTTTTCGCACACAGGAGCGCATTCGCGTCTTCCTTCAAAAAACCAACAAAGGTAAGCGCGAAGCTATGGCGCTCGGCATCCTGAACGCCCGCAGCGACCTGGTCGTGTTTGTCGACTCCGATAGCTTTTTGGAGCCGGACGCTATCGTTAATCTCGTTCAACCGTTTGTCGACCCCAAGGTTGCCGGCGTTTCCGGACGAACGGACGTTGCCAATACCTACACAAATTGGCTGACAAAAACCCAGTCTGTCCGTTATTACATTGCATTTCGCGTTTTAAAGGCGGCGGAGGCTTACTTCGACTCGGTCATGTGCCTGTCGGGACCGCTGTCCGCTTACCGCAAATCGGAAGTTGTGAAAGTTCTCGGCAAATGGGTAAACCAGACCTTTATGGGCAACAAGGCGACCTTTGGCGACGACCGGAGTCTTACCAATTTCATCGTCAAAAATAACCGTACCTATTATCAGGATACGGCTATCTGCTCTACGATCGTTCCAAAGAAAAACAAGGTCTTCCTGAAGCAGCAGATGCGCTGGAAGCGCTCATGGCTGCGGGAATCCCTGATGGCCGCACGCTTTATGTGGAAAAAAGAACCCATGATGAGTCTGTCGTTTTACATGGGTCTCGTTATTCCCGTCGCCGCGCCGGTCATCGTCATCTACAATCTGATTTATATCCCCATTGCAAACCGGATTTTCCCAAGCACATTCCTGCTCGGGTTGCTCGCCATGGCATTGATGATGAGCTTTGCCCAGCTTCTGCTGAAAAAGAGCAAAATCTGGTTGTATGGATTCTGGTTCTGTGTGTATTATGAAGCGGTTCTGCTGTGGCAAATGCCTTGGGCCTGGGTCACCTTCTGGGTGTCCACCTGGGGTACGCGCGATACGCCGCAGGACACCAAATATAAAAACCGCCGCAAGTTGCGGCAGGAAAAGCGAAGACTGCGGCGAGATGCAAGAAAGCAGCAAAAAACGACCGTCTCCGCTTATGATTCCAGCGCAAAAGGGTCTTCCCGTTCCGGCGGCGGAAGCATGGATTTCGGCTCGGTGGAAAGGACTAAAGACTAATGGGCAATCGCTATCAAAGCAAGCACGCAAAACGCGACGAAAAGCAAGTGCGCGCGCAATATCAGCCCCGGCATGTCAGTGATTCCAGAACCGACACAAACCGGGAGCTCGTTAAAAAGGACGCTAAAAAAATCATCAAATATGTTGTCCAATTGGTGCTGGTCATACTGCTGATTTATCTTGTGGTCCGCCAGTTGTTTTTTGCGCCCCGTTATCAGGAATATTCACAAGCTTCAACGGACATCACGGCCAGCGAAAGCAATCTCGATACACCGGCCTTTGTTGCCATATCGTATTTTGGTGTCGAAAAGTTTGAGAGTGACTCTGCCACGCTCATCAGTCAGGAACGGCTTGACGAACACCTCGAAGCGCTCAAACTGAACGGTTACGTGACGATTTCTCAGCAGGATGTTTTAAACTACTATGCCTACAGCGGTTCCATGCCCGAAAAAGCACTGTTTTTGATGTTTGAAGACGGCCGCCGCGATACGGCGGTGTTCGCCCAGTCGCTATTGGAAAAATATAACTATCTTGCATCCGCCAACACCTATGCCGATAAATTTGATGAAAAAGACGGCAAGTTCCTCAGCGCAAAAGATTTAAAAACCATGCTACGCAGTACCTTTTGGGAAATGGGCACCAACGGATACCGGATGAGTTATATCAATGTTTTCGATCGGTACGGGAACTATTATGGTGATCTAAACTCCAACGAATTTATCTCCATTAGCCAGTTCCTCAAGCGGGACTACAACCATTACCTGATGGATTTTATTCGTGACGAAGACCGCATTCGGGTGGAATCCGTTGATGAAATGAAATTGCGTCTTCAGACGGATTATGAGCTGCTGCAGCAAAATTATATTGATAATATCGGTTATTTACCCCAGCTCTATGCCTTGATGCACTCCAACACCGGTGCATTCGGTACGGACCCACTGGTCAGCGACGAAAATCGAACCTATATCACCAGCATGTTCTCCATGAACTTCAATCGCGAAGGAAGCTGCATGAACAGCTTAGCCTCTTCGGTTTACGATTTAACACGCATGCAGCCGCAGGCCTACTGGTATCCCAATCATCTGCTGATGCGTATTCAAGACGACATGCAGCAAGACATGATTTTTGTTTTGGGCGATGAAGAAGAGGCGGCGAACTGGACGATCGATCAGGGTGCCGCGGAGTTTCGCGACAATGTCATCGCACTAACCAGTTCCTCATATTCGTATGGTCGTATTGCTCTGAAGTCACTTCGGTATTCAGACGTCATCCTAAGCGTAACGCTGGACGGCAACGTCGCGGGTAATCAAGGAATCCTTCTGCGAGCTGACCGCTCGATGAATAACGGTGTGTATGTCGCCATCGAAAATAATTATTTGGTGGTTCGCGAATACATCAACGGCAATATAGTAGAAATTTATTCTATCGATCTGTTTGACTTTGACGGCGGTGCGACAAAAAGCGTCGACGAGGATGCGTATGAAGGGCTCGTTGCCTTACAAAACGCCATTTTGCAGTATGACGACAGCTATTCTCGCATGCAAAACGCGCAATACGATCTGGATCAGCTGGAACAGGAGACTCCAAGCAGTATCGAGGACGGCAGCGAGCCCTATGTTCCTGAAATTGATTCGAACGAACGCGGAAGCCGAAAACTGGAAATCACACTCATAGGTGCCAGCTTAACCATTCAGGTGGACGGTCGGGTTGCCGTCAGCGACCTTCAGTTATCCTCAGTTCGCAGGGGGAGTATCGCGCTGGAGTCCTCCGCCCTGATTCAGGAAAAATACAGCCAGCGAAATTTGGCGGACGACGTTTACGACGCGGTGTTTACCGATCTGACATTGCGAAATCCGGATAATCCGGAAGAGATCTATTACGCTTACCGATTAAATGGCGGAGAAGAGCTTGTCGTCACTTTTAAGAGCGCCTTTGAAAAGCTTGCGACCTTTTTCTCTGAAAACTTCTGATTGGAACTGTACTGTATGAAAAAAAACTCCTTTGTTAAGGTTCTGATTGCATTCTGTTTGTTGTTAGCCTGCTTAGGTTGTTCTTCCGCCGAAGCGGTGCCCGGCGACGCGCAGGCAGAAGCCGCAGCCGCATCGATTACTCCCGCCTGCACGCCGACCCCTACCTTAGAGTATATGGAGACCGCGACGCCCCCGCCCGCAACAGCCACGGCAACCGAACAAGAGATCACCTACGGCGCATGGGTCCCTTATTGGGATTATGCGGCGGCGATTGACGAGGTAGACCGGCTGGGACAGAATTTGGACTCCGTCGTCTGCTTTGCCGCTATCTTTAACACCCAGGATAAATTGTTCCTCCTGCCGGAAATGCAGGAGGCGTTGACCTGCCTAAACATTCTTTACTCAAGTGAACACACCATTTACCTCTCGGTCGTAAACGATATTGAGCTGGAAGAAGAAGTCTACGACAATAA
Organism: Christensenellaceae bacterium; assembly: GCA_963665515.1. Lineage (GTDB taxonomy): Bacteria > Bacillota > Clostridia > Christensenellales > CAG-138 > UBA7703. The sequence continues at coordinate 1,448,410 of OY762278.1, read as the reverse complement.
ATCTGCGGATTTGCTTTGGCGGCTTTTCGCGACCGACGAAACGATCGATACACACATAGAAGACCTGATGGCCATGCTGTACCAAACAGGCGCGACCGGCCTCGAGATCGATTATGAAGCCATTCAGTCCAACGTGATGCTCTGGCAGCGTTTTGTGGCGTTTATTGAACGACTTTACGCACGAACTCAGGCGGAAGGATACCCCCTGCGCGTCATTCTCAGCTGGGATTCGGCGAGATATGCAATCTTTCCCGAGGGCCCGCAGTATTCCATCATGTGCTATAACCTTTATGGCTCCCACAGCGGTCCGGGTCCAAAGGCCGACATCAGCTTTTTACAAAAGGTTTTCAGCATAAACCTTGCACTGCCCGGTCAGCCGGCTCTTGCGTTTGCAACTGGTGGATTCGACTGGGGTGACGACGACAGCGTTGTTTCTCTGACGCAGTCCGACGCGGTCGACATACAAAAAGAAAACGGCATTTCCGCCGACAGCATTTATCGCGATGAAGATAGTGCGGTTCTAAACTTTTCGTATTATGACGAGGACGATTTGTTCCACGAAGTGTGGTATGCCGACGGAGAGACGCTGGCATTCTGGCGTTCTTTGGCGCTGGACGCCGGATATACGTCTTTTGACCTGTTCCGGCTCGGAGGAAACGTATCCGGCGATCTTGCGGAATTTTTCGAATTGACAAGCGTATCACTGGTGGGTTAAGGTTGACAAATCGATTGTCGGCCAGAAGCAAGGACAATCTTTTTTCATTCCTATGCATTATTGTATCGACAAAAAAGTTCAAACCGCTATCCACAGTCGCAAAGGTCAATACTGCGTATTGTTGCCTTTACGCATGCCATGCAAACTTGCACACCGTCTGATTCAGGCGGTGTTTTTATTGTTTGTGTATTTAAAAAGTCAATCCTGACTCTCCTCCCCGATTCATCTTTTATAGTCGTTGTAATTGCAACATACAAACGCATGATCACATGAGACAATAACCCTAACAACGAATACAGGAACAGCACGCGAAGACCATAAGGAGGAAAATTAAATGAGTATGTTTTGTTTTCAGTGTCAGGAAACCGCAAAAGGGACAGGATGCACCATTCGTGGTGTATGCGGAAAAACCGAGGAAGTCGCCCGCCTCCAAGACCTGCTGATTTATACGTTGAAAGGCATTTCGGAAATCATCGTGAAAGGCGGCCTCGATGTCGAAACTCTTGGCGAAGCGAATGACGGCGTTCGAAACAGCCTGTTTATGACTATCACAAATGCCAATTTCGACGACATGGCGATTGAAAAACAGATCACAAAGATGACTGCAATCCGCGACAAACTGAAAGCTGCCGCACACGCCGGCAAATTCAGTGACGCCGCAACCTTTGTCGTGTCGTCTCGTACGTCTATGCTGGAAAAGGCAGCTTCCATCGGCGTGCTGGCAACGGAGGATGAAGATGTGCGCTCTCTGCGCGAAATGATCACCTACGGACTAAAGGGAATGGCGGCCTACACAGAGCACGCAAACAACATTGGCAAAGAGGATCATGAAATCAGCGCGTTCATCTACAAAGCGCTGGCCGCAACGTTGGACGATTCCCTAACGGTCAACGACCTTGTGGCGCTGACACTCGAAACGGGCGAATACGGCGTCAAAGCAATGGCTCTTCTCGACGCAGCCAATACGTCCCGGTTCGGCAATCCTGAAATTACACAAGTGCAGCTTGGCGTCAGAAAGAATCCGGCAATCCTGATTTCCGGACACGATCTTGTTGATTTGGAGCAACTGCTGGAACAGACTGCGGGAACGGGTGTAGACGTCTACACGCACAGCGAGATGTTGCCTGCACATTATTATCCAGCTTTTAAAAAGTACGATCACTTCGTCGGCAATTACGGAAACGCCTGGTGGAAGCAAATCGACGAGATTGGCCCGTTCCACGGCCCAATACTCTTTACAACCAACTGTATCGTTCCGCCGAGGAGTGAAGAGATTCGAAATCGAATCTTTACTACCGGTTCCGCTGGCTTTCCCGACTGCAAACACATTGAGGCCAGCAAAAATGGAAAAAAAGATTTTTCCGAAGTGATTGCTCTGGCAAAAACGCTTCCGCCGCCCGAAGAAATTGAGACCGGCAGCATCGTCGGCGGCTTTGCCCACAATCAGGTCATCGCCCTTGCGGACAAGATTGTAGATGCCGTGAAGTCCGGTGCAATTAAAAAATTCTTTGTCATGGCCGGGTGTGATGGCCGTATGCGCTCCCGCGAATATTACACCGAGTTCGCCCGGAAACTCCCGCAGGACACCATCATCCTCACCGCGGGCTGTGCAAAATATCGGTACAACAAGCTTAATCTTGGCGATATCGGCGGAATTCCAAGAGTTCTGGACGCCGGTCAGTGTAACGACTCCTATTCTCTCGCCGTCATCGCACTCAAGCTCAAGGAAGTGTTCGGCCTTGACGATATCAACAAATTGCCAATCGCTTTCAATATTGCCTGGTATGAGCAGAAAGCAGTTATCGTTTTGCTTGCGCTCCTGTATCTAGGTGTGAAAAACATTCATCTCGGCCCAACGTTGCCCGGCTTCCTTTCTCCAAACGTGGCAAACGTCCTCGTCGAACAGTTCGGCATTGCCGGAATCGGGGCCGTTGATTCGGATATCGAGCTCTTCATGGAATAATCCGTTCGCCCGTCCAATATAACCGTGCCGGGCGCTTACTTACCCCGTGATGCGTTAAGATTGACAGTAGATGAACAGCGCCACTTGTTTAAAAGTGGCGCTGTTCATTTGTTTGTTCGGAAGTATCATTTGTAGCATTTTGCGACGTTGGTTTACCATAACGTTATCTTAAGTGGGTTCAGCTATTACAAATCAATCTTTTTGCCGATAATGAGATTAACACAAGTCTCTCTCTTTCCGGCATTCTATCATCACGTTGCGTTACAAATAATAACTTTAAATTTTTATTGATATTTTCTTGACAGGAACTGGAGCGCTCGCTAATATAGACGTATTGACATCATGATGTCTCAAACAGTTCGGGGGATATAAAAATGAATAGAGGCGAACCTGCATATCAACGAATCAGAAAAGATCTTCTGCAAAAAATTGAATCCGGATACTACAAGCATGGCGAATACATACCCAGCGAACAAAAGCTCTGCGATTTTTACAATGTGAGCAGGACAACCGTTCGAATGGCTGTAAACAGTCTGGTTGAGGACGGTTATATGACCATCGTGCGCGGGAAAGGTACGAAGATTACCTCCACGATGCTGCGCTGCAGAATGTCGAACGTTATGAGCTTTACCGACGCGCTGAACCAGCAGGGTATGAAGACGAGCATGCAGGAAGTCAGCATGAAAAAGACCACACCGTCGGCTGAAGTTTGTGAGAAGCTGAGTATCACACCGGACGAGGAAGTTTATGAAATCTACCGTGTGCGTACGGCGGATGATGAGCCGATCAGCATCCATTACTCATACATACCGTGCAAATATATTCCCGACTATAATCTTGAACTGTTTCAGGAAATTCAATCCCTTTACCGCGTACTGGAAGAACATTACAACATCTTCATCCAGGTGTCGGAGGACAACATATCGGCGCTAAAAGCCACAAAAGAAGTAGCGAAAGTGCTCAAACTCAACGTTAACGATCCAATCTTGTTTATCGAACGCTCCGCATACGATGTAAACGACAGACTCATAGAATACAACCAGACGAGCATTCGTGGGGATCGTTACAGCCAGATGATTACAATGCGAAAAAGAATGAATTAACCAAAGCGGGAGGTTTGTTATGTTTGATGTAGTTGGTTTAGGAACAGTTGCGGCGGATATTATCAAAAGAGTCGATAAACTGCCGGTAGCGGACGGATTTGCCGTTATCAAAGAAACGACCTTTTTGCCGGGCGGCAGCGGAAGCAACGTTATTACACAGGTGAGCCGCCTGACAGGAGAGTGCGCATACATCGCGCAAATCGGTGACGATACTGTCGGCGACGTTGTAAAAAACAGTCTAAAAGATGAAAACGTGGATACGAGTGCAATGGTTGTTATGGAACATGGCACGACCATCAACACAGAAATCATTGTGGACGATCAGGGCGAAAAATTTATTCTTCTCAGTTTGGGCGATGCGTTTTTATCGCTGAAAGCGAGCCAGGTGGATTACGGTATACTGGACGGATCAAAGGCGTTTTTCACGGATTTACTTCCGGGCGAAGCGGCGATTGAAGGGCTGAAACAGGCCAAAGCAAAAGGCCTGAAGACGATCGTCAATATGCAAGTCAATCTAGCCACCATGACGGGCTTTGGGGTGGATAAGGAGACGATTTTACAGTCACTGAAGTATATCGACGTATTCGCACCGTGCCGCGAAGGACTTTATGATATCTGCGGCACCGAAGACCTCGATCAGGCAAGATCGTATCTGAAGCCGTACTTCGGAAAGATACTGTTAGTCACGCTCGGCGGCAAGGGTTCCGTTGCGTTCGACGAAGCGGACAATAAGGTTTCGGTCGAACCGAAACCGGTCAAGGTCGTCGATACGACCGGCGCGGGAGATTCTTACCTTGGTGGCTTCATCTATAAATACTTTATCGACGGCGACGATCTTCAAGGAGCGATGAAATTCGCAACGCGCTGCGCTGCGTTCACTTGTGAGGGCTTGGGCGCAAGGTCCTGCCCCACGTTAAAAGACGTCCTATAATTCCGAATCCCTGGGACGGGATGAAAATCAACTCTACAGAAAAGGAAGGAGAAAAAAATGGACGAACAAAAGAACACCCCAATAGCGGAAGAGGTGCCGCAGGCAGATTACGACAAAAACGCCAAGAAAAAGATGTCGGGCAAAACAATTGCAATCATCGCAATCTTCATTGCACTGAGCGCGGTAGGCGCACTCATCAAAATTCCCAGCCCGATCGGCTCAATTGGTCTGGACTCCTGCCCCGGCTACTTCTGCGCGCTGGCCTTTGGAGGTAGCGTCGGCGCAATCGTCATCGCAATCGGACATTTGCTGTCCGCAGCGGTCGTCGGTTTCCCGCTGAGCATCCCCATGCATCTGGCCATCGCAGTCTTGATGGCAGCTTGGGCGCTCATCTTCCGGCTCGTTGCAAAAAAAGTAAAAAAGATCGGCTTGCCGCTTGCAATCGTGGTCGTTTCCCTGCTCAACTCGGTCGTAACGGGCCTGCTGCTGATCCCGATCGGTGGCTGGGCGCTGTATGTCGCCAACATCATCCCGCTGCTGGTCGCTTCCGCGGTCAACGCAATCATTGCTGGCGTTGCATTCTTCTCGGTCAGAAACACGAAGCTCGTCAATAAGTAAACCCATTGCGGCGGGCAGATTATGCGGCGACGCATGGTTTGCCCGCTTTTTTTGAAAGGTAAATCGTATGGAAAGTATAGTGAAAATGAAAAACGTCTCATATACCTATCCAAACAGCGACGATCGAACGCTGAAACAGATAGATTTAGAGGCGCCAAAAAGTAAGTTCACCGTCATCATGGGAAAAACAGGCGCGGGCAAAACGACCTCGATCCTGTGCTTGAACGGCATCATTCCGCAGCTGAATGAAGGCGAACTGGCGGGCGATATCGAGGTATCGGGCCTGGATACTTCCAAATATCGCATACAAACGCTGGCAAAATATGTAGGCATTGTCATGCAGGACACATCAACACAGGTGTTCGGCTCCACAGTGGAAGAAGACGTCGCGTTCGGACCGCGTAACTATCTTGTTCCGCGCGAGGAGATTCACCGTCGAATCAAGGAGTCCTTGCATCGCGTCCGGCTAGAGGGATACGAAAAACGCCAGACCAGTCAGCTTTCCGGCGGCGAAAAGCAACGCCTCGCAATCGCGGGCATCCTTGCCATGCAGCCCGGTATCATCGTGCTGGATGAACCCACTTCGGAATTGGACCCTATGGGACGAGAAGAGATTTACACGACGATCAACGATTTAAACAAAGAGAAGGACACCACAATTATTGCAGTTGAACATTCCAGTCAGGAAGTCTGTGAAAAGGCGGAGAGGCTCATCGTTATCAACGGCGGAAAGACAGTTTGGGCGGGCGACCCGAAGGAATTCTTCCGGGATGAAAAGCTCGTATGCGACAACGGTATTAAGCCTTTGCCGGTCAGTCGAATCGGTTGGCAGCTATACAGCAAAGGGTTGATTGATAAAAGTGACATTCCCCTTAACGTGGAGCAGGCTTATCAAATGATCTGTTCTCTGCTTAAGGATAAAAAAATAGATTACACGCCTGTTGGTACTGCCAGCGTACAGGATGTATTGGGTGACTTGATCGAGATCAAGAACCTGTCGCATGTATACGAAAACGGCAAGAAAGCATTAAACGACATCAATCTGACAATTAAACGAGGCGAATTCGTCGCAATCATCGGCCAGAACGGCGCGGGCAAAACGACGCTTGCAAAACACCTGAACCAGATTTTGAAACCGACAACCGGAAGCGTCGTCATTGACGGTGTGGATATCAAGAGCAAGAACCCGATCGAACTGACCAAAGTGATCGGTTACGTTTTCCAGGACCCGGATAACCAGATATTCTCCAATACCGTTTACAAGGAACTGGAGTTTGGGCTGAAGAACATCAACTTGGATGAAGAGGAGCGCAAAAGGCGCATCGATCAGGCGCTATCGCTGACGGGACTCATCGGCAAGGAAGAAGAGCATCCCTTCTCTCTCGGCAAAGGCGAGCGGCAGATGATTGCGGTTGCGTCCATTCTCGCCATGCAGCCGGAAATACTGGTGATCGACGAACCGACGACCGGCCAGGACTGGGCCGGAATCAACAGGATGATGTCGCTGGTGGACACGCTGAATAAAAACGGCACCACCATCGTAATGATCACGCACGATATGGACATTGTTGCGAAATATGCGACCCGGACGGTTGCCATGAAAGCAGGATCGGTCGTTCTGGACGGCGACACGAGAGATGTTTTTGCCAATACGGACGTACTCAAGGAGGCTTTTGTTACGCCGCCGCAATGCGTCCAGCTTTCACAAAAGCTATTAAAGCATGGCCTGCCGGAGATCGTTATGGACGCTGAAGAGCTGGCGACTGCGATCGTCGCAGCATGCGAGGAGGGTTCCCATGAATAGTTATCTGGATCAAGAAACGTATCTCCATAAACTGGATGTCAGGACGAAGCTGATCCTTTTCATGCTCTCCCTCGTTCCACTGTTTATGTTTAACGACCCGCTGTATCTGCTTGTACTGCTTGGCGTGTTGCTTGCGGCAATCCTTCCGGCAAAGCTTCCGATCAAGCAAATTTTGAACACGATAAAGCCGCTGCTCGTTGTTTTTCTCGTCATTATTGTGCTGACCTGCTTTACAGCAAATACCGAAAAACTTTTGCATGAGGCGAATAAAGCTGTGCTTTTCAAGCTCACACCGAATATCTATGCGACGGTTGGCGGAACCAAAACCGGCTTTACTTTCCTGCTTAGAATGTTTACCATGGTCTTTATTACGGTCGTGTTCACCATGACCACCCCGGTGGACGATCTGCTGGAAATGCTGAACAAAATGAAGGCCTCCTATGAACTTGCAATCATCGTGACGACGTCGATCAGCTTTATCCCCACGATGATGAAAAAGAAGGATATGATCTTTCAGGCGCAGCGCTCCAGAGGAGCAAATATCAGCAATAAAGGCATTATCAGTCAACTGAAGGCGTATATACCGATTATGATTCCGTTGATCATTAACTCGATTTTGATGGCGGAGAACCTTTCGATCTCCATGGCCAACCGCGGATTCGGCGCAAATGAACGCTGGACCAGCATGAATGACATTGAGATGAAGACGGCGGATTATCTTGTGTTGACAACTGGAGTGTTGCTGACCGGACTGACCATCTATATGCGCTATAAGTTGCAGCTCGGGTTACTCTAGCAGGAAGGTAATTGGAAGACATGGACAAACAGAGAACATACAGCCGGGTTCTTGGCGCGCTTTATGGCGTCGCCATGGGTGACGCATTCGGGATGCCGTGTGAAATGTGGAGTCGGAGCAGGATCAAAGAAACATATGGTTATATCGACAAACTCTATCCCGGTAATCCGGAAAACGAGATCTCCGCAGGACTTCGCGAAGGAGAAGTGACCGACGACACCGAGTTCACGTTGATCATATCGCGTATGTTGATTGAACATAACGACGGAATTGATCCGCAGAATTTCATCGATAAAATTCGCCAATGGGCAAGCAGCGACAAAAAAAGCAAAAATGTCCTCGGCCCCAGCACCAAGCGCGCCATTCAGGAAATTGAGGACGGCCGTCCAATCGAATATGCCGGGAGGATGGGTGAATCCAACGGTGCTTCCATGCGCATTTTGCCGGTGGGTGTTGTTTCGGACTATCGGAACTTGCCTGCCCTTGTGGAAAACGTACGGGATATCTGCCTGCCGACGCATAACACCAGCAAGGCGATCGGCGGCGCGTGCGCCGTTGCCGCCGCGGTGTCCTATGCGATACGATGCGGTGAAAACCTTGACGATATGATCGATATCGCTATTGAAGCTGCATTATTGGGAAGCGAACAGGGATTCGACGTTTGCGGTCCGAGCGTGGCCAAACGAATCCGCTTTGCAGTTGAGATTGCGAAAACCGCCGAAACAGACGAAACATTCATGCAGTCCGTATATGACATGGTCGGCACAGGGTTGCCCACGGTTCAAACGGTTCCGGCTGCGCTGGCCATCGCAGTTTATGCAAAGTGCGATCCAAACGCATGCGTGCGTCTCGCCGTCAACACCGGCGGCGACACGGATACGATCGGCGCGATTTCCTGCGGTATCGCCGGGGCATATGCAGGTATCGAACGCTTTGACAGAGATGTGCTGGATACGGTGATTGCGGTCAACGAGCTGGACATGGAGAGCATAGCCAAAGAGTTACTTGAATTGTATTACTGAGAGTCTTTTGCAAGACAGGAAAGGACGTTGGTATGAAAGCGTGGGAAAAAATCCGGAAGATCACCGATGAAGCCGTCCCAAAACTTCTTACGGAAGAAGAACAAACCTGGGATTTTGCCGGAAGCATTGAATCCGGCGAAGACGAACACCTAAAGATGCTCTGGTACAGCCATGTGCCCGGATCGTACGCGCCCGAGTGCATTATGGCGGCTGCCGTGCAATCCGTGGAAAACATGGGGTGTGTGGTTGCAAACGCCGAAAAACTCATCGACGAAGGCATGCAGGCACTCGAAACCGAGGACATGATTGCGCTTCATAAAATCAGCGCCGAGTTATGGTACAACGTACGACACCCTGTTCAGGATGCAAGCGCTACATACTGGGATTATAAGATCTATCATACGTTTAAGGATTACGCAAAAGACGTTCAATTTGAGAATTATGATTATCAGGAATCGGAAGCCGCCTTCGGAAAGCGACTCTATGCCGGTTGGTTATCTCAGATTATCGGCGGCGCGATGGGCACCGCGATTGAAGGATACACGACTGCCGCGATACAAAAGGCTTTCGGCGAAGTAACAGACTATGTTCGCGAGCCCAATACGTATAACGATGACATTACGTATGAGCTGGCGTTCTTAAAAGCATATGAAGAGAAAGGTGACGCGATATCTGCAAGGGATATCGCCCTGCAATGGATCGGTTTGATCCCGATGGGTTGGTCGGCGGAAGAAGTTGCGCTGCGGAATATTCGTTACGGGATATTCCCGCCGGACAGCGGCTTTTGCGGCAATCCGTTTCGCGAGTGGATCGGCGCACAAATGCGTGGCGCTATCTGCGGCATGATCGCGCCCGGAAATCCGGAAGAGGCTGCGCGTCTTGCATGGATGGACGGCTCCGTTTCACACCATAACAACGGTATTTTGGGCGAGGTTTTCAATGCGGTGCTTGTATCCCTCAGCTTTGTAAAAACCGATATGCGGGAAATCTTGGAGCTGACACTTTCTACGATCCCCAAAAAGAGCGAATATTTCAACGTTGTGAATTTCGCATACCGGCAAGCTTGCAATTGCGACCGCTGGGAGGACGCATGGTCCGCCTGTGAAGAGCATCTTCAGGAGTATAATTGGATTCATGCTTATCCGAACGCCGCCGCGGAGGTGATTGCACTGTACTATGGCAATGGCGATTTCGATGAAACAATGCGTATCATCGCGCTTGCCGGACAGGACGTGGATTGCAGTGCGGCGCAGATCATGACGGCGATCGGAATCATGCATGGCGCCGACACGATTCCGGCACGATGGAAGGACCCGATCGGAGATGATTTGGACACGTATGTGCGTGGCATGAAGAAGATGACGATCACGTCCCTTGCCGATTGGACACGTCAATGTGCCAACCGCTCCAAGTGAGCACCGGTTGAATTTTCGAAAGCACAAGCCTTGATTACGCAAATTCCATATTTTCTGAATTTGCTCCTAAACACAAAACGGAACGTCGTGTTACGATGTTCCTTTCTTTTGCGGCAATCATCCCCCACCGCAATACAACAAGTGCTCGGCTCTGCAGGAACAACCACCTAAAACTGCGGACACTGATCTGCCCCGTTTTATGGTTCAGGAGCAATGTTAGTAAATGAATCGCTTTGACCTGCTCCCCGAAAAAGTAGTCCATATAAAAAGAGAAAAAATGATAAACTGAGAAAAAGGAAAAGGTGGACGAAATGAAGAAAAGCAGATACACGGAGGAGCAGATAGCCTTTGCATTGAAGCAGGCAGAATTGGGCACGCCGATATCGGAAGTGTGCCGAAAGCTCGGGATAGCAGAGCAGACGTTTTACCGCTGGAAGAACAAATATGGCGGGATGCTGCCAAGCGATATGAAACGCCTCAAGCAGCTTGAGGAAGAGAATGCCAAACTGAAGAAGCTGGTAGCGGATCTGAGCCTCGACAAGCTGATGCTGCAGGATGTACTGACAAAAAAATTCTAGGGCCTGCCGAGAAGCGGGAAGCTGTACGATATCTGCAGGAGCGTTTTAAAGCAAGCGAACGCAGAAGCTGTATGGTATTGCGGATCAACCGGGGATGGCACCGGAGGCAGCCAACCCGGGACGAGCAGGCCTTTTTACGAATGCGAATCAGGGAAATAGCCTCCGTGCGGAAGCGATATGGGTATCGGAGAATCCATGTCCTGTTATTGCGCGAAGGGTGGAAAATCAATCACAAACGGGTTTACAGGCTGTACAAGGAAGAAGGATTAAACCTGAGGAAACCGACTGGCCGTAAGAAAATCAGCGTGTCCAGAGCTCCTGAGAAAGGCCTTGCAACAGTCGTGAATGAATGCTGGTGTATGGACTTCGTGTCGGATCAATTGTACAATGGAAAACGATTCAGGGCGCTGACAGTGCTGGATACGTTCAGCAGGGAAAGCTTAGCCATCTACGTGGACAAATCGATCAAGGGTGAACAGGTCTGCGAGGCACTGCAAAAAATCAAGGCAGCCCGCGGGCTGCCTCAACGGATCAAGGTCGATAACGGGCCTGAGTTCATCTCGAGGGCGCTGGATGCATGGGCATACTTCAACAAAGTCAAGCTGGACTATTCCCGACCCGGCACGCCGACGGACAATCCACACATCGAATCCTTCAATGGCAGCTTCCGGGACGAATGCCTGAATATGAACTGGTTCATGTCTCTGGAGGATGCCAAAGACAAAATAGAGCGCTGGCGAAAGGACTACAACGAGTTCCGTCCGCACAGCGCACTAACATATTTGACGCCGGCTGAATTTGCCCGGAAATCGGGCTCTGAAGCCGTCTGAACATCGATTTTTTCTCATTCAACCTGGACTACTATTTGGGGGACACCTCAGAACATCGATTTTTTCTCATTCAACCTGGACTACTATTTGGGGGACACCTCATTTTCTCTTCTTCCTAACATTGAGCTGGCCCATTTTTGTGGGGCTAGATCATTTGCAAAATTCTTACATGCCACTCTAATATTCTTTTCAATTTGAGAAACAAATGCTCGATAATCGTTTTTCAATTTCCCATCTATGAAATCATATAACCCAGCAATTGCGCTTATTGCTCCAATCAAGTCAGATAATGGCATTATCTTGCTTCCTTTTCTATCGAGTATCTAAAATTCCATTCAATTTTCAGCTTATATTCTCAATGCAAACTTAAATTACATACAACACCACAAGATCACTTGTCGCTTTTATTTAGCCTTTTTTCTCACCCACAATATAACATAACGCATGTAAAATGAAAAAGATAGTAGTATTTGATAAATGAGTAACCGGGAGTATGAAGAAGATTGCAGATCGACTTTGCATTGAACCAGGTGGAACAGGTTAACCCGTTATAAGAGCCCTTCCTTATAACTTCTAAAGTACTAAACATACGAAATTTGCACCTCGGCTGTCAAATCGAACAACCTGCACCCATCTCAACAATATTGCACTCGCTCTCATTGAACCACGCGATTATATCATTTCGCGAGGGTTTAGCAAGTCGAGATGGAGGGCCTCGATCCCATCCGCGAACGTATTATTGTGAAACAAAACCTACTACCTGATGTTTATTTGATGTTTATTGCCATCGATAATAGCTTATAATCATTAATAATCGTCAAAAATACATTTTTGATTATCCTCAAAGATCGGCGATTGTCTTTAATTCTCATTGTATATTCATGACTATATTTCGCATAAATACGCACTCATAACCCGGAGGTCGTAGGTATGGCCACAGGCTGCGAATTTATAATCTAAAAAAGTCATTACTGAGTAATAGAACATCTCCTTAAACACTCATCAAGAGCAGCTCCAGCTGCTTCTTTGTATGCAATATAAACCCAAGTTTCACAGCTACATCAGATAATATTCAATTACCCTGTGTTACTATCTTTGATATTGCGTTGCAAGATAGGATTTTGTATGGCCAATAAAACAAGGCAAATATGAAAGGCGATAAACTGACTGGACTGGTCTCCACACAGAATTCGCTAGATGTTGCTGCTAAAGTTCTAGCATTGATCCCCACTAAGGGTATTTCAGGATTGACTTTCATTTCAATTATTACAGATGACAATTAGCCCAAAAATAGAACTAATTGAGCGTATTATCGCCCAAGTAAATTGACATACGCCCAATTATGGCATATAATTGGGCGCAGTGGAAGGAATTGGGCGAATGAGAACGTTTCAATATGAAAAGATTGCGAAGAAAACATGGGATAGTGAAACTTTGCAGCTGATCGCTGGAATACGCGAATGCAAAGGAAGGCAGGAAATGTTTCTTGCGCAGAAACCAGCGGTCTTAAAAAAGCTGGTGGAGATCGCGAAGGTACAAAGTACGGAGGCATCCAATAAAATAGAGGGAATCGTGACCACAAGCACGCGTTTGAAGCAGCTTTGTGAAGAAAAGGTATTGCCCCGCAATCGAGACGAGGAGGAGATAAGCGGATATCGCGATGCGCTAAACACCATTCATGAGAACTTTGAGTACATACCGATCGCACCAAACTATATTCTGCAGCTTCATGGCATGCTTTATCGCTACTCTGGGCGTGAGATCGGTGGTCGGTTCAAAAACGTTCAGAACTATATCACCGAAACTCGTGCAGACGGAAATGCATGGACACGTTTCACACCCCTTACGCCATATGAGACCCCTGAAGCAGTAGCGGAAATCTGCGCGAGTTACAATAAGGCAATTGATGACGTAGCTGTAGATCCGTTGATCTTGATACCAATATTTATCGACGATTTTCTCTGCATTCACCCATTCAACGATGGAAACGGCAGAATGAGCCGTCTTCTGACGACATTGTTGCTTTATCAGAGTGGTTTTGTAGTCGGACGATATATCAGTTTGGAAGCGAAGATCGAAAAAACCAAAGATGTGTACTACGATGTCTTGCAGTCGGCATCCGCGGGATGGCATGAAGAGATGAATGACCCGACTCCTTTGATCAAATACTTGCTTGGCATCATTCTTTCCGCATACAGGGATTTTGAAGACAGAGTCAACTTGGGCGATGAAAAGTTGCTCGCAGTCGAACAGGTGCGGCGGGCGGTCAAAATGAAGATCGGCAAGTTTACGAAGAGCGAGATCATGGAACTATGCCCGGGTATAGGCAAAACATCGGTTGAAAACTCCCTGAGAGCCTTGGTCGAAGATTCTTTTATAACACCGCACGGGCAAGGAAAAGCGACATATTATACCAGAAACGAATAGAGATACCAGCAACGATATAGAAAAAGCATCTGTCAAATGGTAGGTGCTTTTGGGTGCGCACAGCAGGTTAAACGAACGCCTTTACAGCGGGCAAGGATTGAGCGTCACCGGCTAACGATCTTAAGCGTGCCCCCCCCTCTTTTCAGTGCTTCGGATCAACGAAGCTTATATATGCTTAACTGCTGTTCGACCTCATCAACCATTTCCTTTGGCATATCGTCCTTTAGTATTTGCCAGACCTTATCTGAATATTGAATTTGACAAAAGTTTTTCCCAATTTTTGGATGAGTGTCACACTGTGGAAGTTGTCCACAGTACTCCCAATCAATCATTCCGTTGGGGAGCATGCCTTTTTGTCGCCAATCCTTGGAAAAACAAAGGAATTGCAAGTTGTAACCAACGCGCGGTGTCATAAGCAAACCATCCCCCACGCATTCAATCCAACGAGTAAAGTCGTGTCTAAGGCCAAACCAACTTGTGTGTTCAATGCCATCAGTAGTGGCTTTTATCTTTGAGGTAATAAATGCACCGGTTGATCCAAAAATTAGTAATTCCGACAGTATTAGCATTGCATTTATCACCAATACAGGCGTATCCCATCTAGTTAGTATAGCAGATACAATACCTGCGGTTTGTAGAAACAATACTGAAATCGTCATGAACTTATAGTGCCAAGAATTCGTAGCCATAAATCGTGTATTCATCCGCCATATCCTCTCAACATAGATAGTGTTCTGCTATACTTGATATTATCCGAGTAACAAATTCCCGGGTCGTAGTAGCGTGTCTGGAGATAATACAGCCCGGTTTCCGCATCGTAGTATCCGCGATAACGGAACGGATTATTTGCGCCGAGTGTGCTTGCCAAGGTGCCGGTGACGGTAACGGTGACAGTGAGGAGTTTACCCCAGCTGTCGTAGGTATATTCTACTGCCTTTGTTCTGCTTCCATCCGACTTTTTGATGGTGCGTAACTGAGATATGGTAATTTAATCACTATTCACATTACCCGAAACGTTGGTGTTCTTCTTGCTTTTCTTTTATAGCACATTGCTTGATTATAGCGCAAATAACCTCAAAGAGCAGACCACCTATAGCAAAATAACCGACGATATGCGCTCCAAACAGTTCTAATTATTACGCCCAATAGAAAAATAACCGGGGATATAAAAAATTGAATTTGCCAGAACAAAGATAACTGAACATTTCGCTTTTGCCACTTTTGAGATAGTGAATAGTGAAAAATCGCTTGTATAAAAAGCACTACCACTAGAATCCAATACTCACTCATAATTAATCAATCTCCTGTCACTGTATATACAAATGGGAACACTTCAGTTAGCGTGAATGGCAATCCCTGAGAAGCATAAGTTGTTGCAATGATGATATTCGAAGCCATATAGGTTGCATATGATACGGCGTACATACACATTGCAAACCCAAACGTAATTAATACAACTGAAACTGGCGTCGACAATCCAACAGTGAGAAATTCGCCAGTCAATCCAACTGCGATTGAGGATTGTCCAAGGGTGAAAAACGAGCTGGTCACAACAGTGGTCAGCGCAACTAAACTGAAGATTGCCGAAGTGCTTTCATCTTTGCTGGAATATGTCCCTGCCAAGTTGTTGAATCTGATAAACTTCTTGTCTTCCTTTGAGTTACCAGTATCATTTTGATTCCGTTTTATTTGTGATTTCGAAGTGCTCGACTTCGATTTTGCGGGAATTCTACTATTGCCACCGCCATCGGTCAGCATGACCATAACACTGGTAGAAGCGCTGCCAGAACTATCTACCCGTGTAATTGCGTTATTCAAACAATACGCATACATATTGCTCCCGACAATGCCCTGCCCCGTGGAGAGATACACGTCCGCGGAAATAAAGCGGCAGACTTCGGGGTCGTAGTAGCGCGTCTGGAGGTAATACAGCCTGGTTTCCGTATCGTAGTAGTATCCGCGATAGCGGAACGGGTTGTTTGCACCGAGTGTGGTTGCCAAGGTACCGGTGACGGTGAGGAGTTTGCCCCAGCTGTCGTAGGTATATTCCGCCTTCTAAGAACGCAATCACTTTTGAAAGTGATTGCGTTCTTAGGTTACTAGCGATTAGGCAAGTTCGGCAAAGATACTTTCTATTAACCGTTTCGTCTTTTTTTTCAGTTTCTTGTGGCGTAGTATCCCGAACCCGTCGTGAACATCCGCCATGTAGTAAGCATTAGAACCAAACGAGATGCCAACTCCGATATTTGAACGCTTAAGATCTTGCGTGGTGCTATCAATAATTACCGTTTTGAACAGCGGTGTCACTCTGTCAACGCATATGAAGCCGATCCACTCAAATGTGTCGCGTATTGTACGTCCCTCATAGAAGGAATCAAGAAATGATGTAAAAGTGTTTTCAATCTCATCTCTCTTTTCTGCATCCATTTCACTAACTTTTACGGCAACGACCACATCGCAATGCATATAGCTTTTAAGAGTAAACACTGTCATTTGTAGATCGGTAATCTTTGGCGCTAACTCATGTCTCTCAAATGCTTCACGTAGTAGTTTTTCAGCTAGCTCACTAGAGAATGATTCATAAACTCCTTTCTCAAATTGCGCTTTAATCAATTTGGTTTTTGGCATTTCCATTTTGCCAAAAAGGATGAGCAATATGATTACCATTCCACACGCGCAAGTCAAAAACAGGCTGCCGAATAATATTTTCTTAATCAACCCGATGTCGAATTGCGAAGAAAAGCTTAGCGCAACGCAAATTGGTAATACTACAAAAAAGGAACATCCTAAGATTGTAGATGTTTTAAACATCGTTATCTTTGTTTCGTTTTTCATTATTTCCCTTGCACTGCCCCTGATAGCAAGGGCAATTCTAATTGATCTGACCTAAGCGACGGTTCGTTTTGCAGGTTTTGCTACGCTTCGCCAGATGCTACCGTCGATTTGCCCCTGGAATAAGGTCGAGCCCTTCAATAGGAGCAGCAGTGTAGGTTTGGATTGTTTCAACAATTCCTTTTCTGTATTGAACGCCAAACCTATGCTCGTCAAAATCCTTGACATCGAGTATCCATCTCGGTACATCATCTGATAAGAAGCATAGCTAGCAATTGCGGGTGATGCGACCGTACCTGTCCGGGTTGACTACGATATGCCGCACTTCGTTCCAATCCATGTGGAATTCTTTCTTTCTTGCTGTGTGTGTAACGCCTGTTTCATCGATAAAAAACCGATAGGAATCCGGGCCATACACCTCGTTCCAAATTGGGCACAGCATTGCCAAAGCACTTGCTGCACATATAATCCATTTTGAAAGCTCATTTGTAAAGCTGCCACTAGATGTCATGCTTTGATATATGGCGGCATAGAGCAAAGGAATGCAGCAAATAGTAAGCATCGTAAATAAAATCATATTGAAAATTGGCTTAACAACTCAAAATTTCATTTAATCTCCTTACTTAACAATAACATTTTTAACAACTCATAGGCTGATTTTCATTTTAGTTTCAGCAATGTGAGCGCTTCAATAATGACAATCACAGTAAAAAACAAACCAAAAGCTGCAATTTCGAATGGTGATGAATTACTCGAAAAACATTCACTTATCATTAACGCTGCCATGAGCAGGCTGGCAAGAACAACTCCTTTCCATGTTTGCTTGCGAATGAATGCATTTCTTTTTCTCCTGATTCCCATGTATGCGTCATCGTCTATTTTACATAGCTCGACCCAATATATCGTACGTCTAAACGCACCCACGCTTCCGGTTCGTTGGACACTTTCCCGCCCATAAAATTCAATTAGTATGGGTATTTGTTTTCGCATCTCATTTGTAATGTAGTTTTCAAGCACTAAGTACTCCCTTCGGCAAGGGGCTGTAAATTTAAATGTAAACTTACAGCCTGTAATCTCTTCCAATTGCCAGCCTTGCGTAGAGCATTCTTTCAGCCATGTTTCCAAATCCATGAGCTTATAATTTACAAGTATTCTCTTTTCAATTTTATGGTTTACATTGGTTCCCATATTACCTGCCTAACATCCTTGCAACATTCTTGGTTATGCTCGCCAGTGTAGAGACTCCTGTCCCGATTAAGGATGTAATTCCTTTTGACCTATTAATAATTGGTGCTGCTTTTGCTAATATCTGGGCACCTCTCTTAACGGCTCCATGACTAACTCGACGTGCAGCGTAATTTATTTGTTTTTGCGCGGCTTTTGCAACGCTTGTTGTTCGGCCAATGAGCGATCCTGCAACTGAAGCCGCGGCTCCAACCACACCAGCAACTATCACATCTTTTGTGTCAAAATTGTTGAAGCCCTTGTTCTCTATCACTTGATTAGTCCCGTTTTCAACCATACTAACGCCTGCGGTAATTGCAGCTTGAGCTAATATCCCCAATCCCGAAGCAGCAATAGCTCCAGTGATCGCACCTGCCGCAGTTGACACAGCAACTTGTCCCCAGTTCACAGATCCAGTTTCCGCGTATGACGTAACAGCAGTTACCACGCCAGCAATAACTCCACCAACCACAGCGCCGATTACCAGATTCCAGAACCTACCACCATCATCAAGGCGTGTTACCGGATTGTTCCCGCAATACGCATACATATTGTTCCCGACAATACCCTGCCCCGTGGAGACATACACGTCTGCGGAGATAAAGCGGCAGACTTCGGGGTCGTAGTAGCGTGTTTGGAGGTAATACAGCCCGGTTTCCGTATCGTAGTAGTATCCGCGATAGCGGAACGGGTTGTTTGCGCCGAGTGTGGCTGCCAAGGTGCCGGTAAAGAGTTGCTCTACGCGCTGCAATCATTTTGCTTGCAATGTTCGAGTTTCTAAATCGACTTTATTGTTTGTGTCATGAAAAAACGGCATTCACCAGTGCTTTCATCGCATTCATACAAATCATATTTAATTTCATCGTTCGTACTAATTGGATGTTTTTTATAAACATGTCGAACTAAACGAAAATCCAGATGATACTCTTCCAAATATCTTTTCGCCTTTTGGGGATAAAGGAAATCGGAAAACCATTCAAATTCTATTAGATCATCATCAAGATACTCAAACAGCCAAGCATCATACATAACATGCGGCAATATTTCATTTTCGTTACCAAAACTGTAAGTACTGAATGATAATTCTAGTTCTATCCGGTTATTGTTAAAGTATGTTACAGATAATTTTTCAAAACTGCCGTCAGTTCGAAAGGATATGTCCCAAGTATATTCATCTATATCACGAAGGATAAAGTGCATAACCTGATAGATTGAAAAATTTTCGCGCGCAGCAATCAGAATGTCGTCCTTGTTAAAAAAGTATTCCCAATCTGGTTTGGTTGTAGCGTTGATGCGTTTAAGGAGGCGTCCGCGATGGACGCCTCCGATTACTCGGTCTTGCATGGGGTTTACACAATAGTAGCCAAGTCCGAATCCGAGTCCTCCGCGTGCGTATTCCTTTCTGAATGAAGCAGCGTTACATGCACTTAAAAGCTCGGTATATTTATCCTGATATTCTTTTACGATCCTTTGTGCCTTAGCAAGTATCCGGAGATAAACGGCTTCAAATTGATCATGTTTCATTTAGTATTTCTCCGATCACCATTTTAATAATTTTGAAACAGTTGATAGAATCGCCCGTGCAGCGGTGAGTACAGCCACAACTCTAATTCTCTTTTGAGCCACCGTGCCATCCCCGGCCGCAGCTGAAGTAACACTAGCATTTATAATGGCATAATATACTCGTGTGTGTAAGCGCGTATGTAAACTTGTTTTTATACTCACCAAGTTTTCCGTGTTTTCAGTGGTTAAACCAACGCTCTTAAGTGCCTCTCTCGCTGGTTCAGCATATGGTGAATTTTGAGCAACTATGTGGTGAACGTTTTCAGGGCTCTTGTACGTTCGTTCGGGAGTTGTTTCAAGTACAGCAGTAATAGTGTCAACTAGCTCTTGTAAACCCTCAATAACGCCTTTACTTACTCTGTATGGCAGAGAATCCTCGCCTCGTCCAATTACATCAATGACTGCCGTTATCATTACTGCAAGAGCAAATAATTCAGCAGCTGTAAAAGCAACACCGCAAATTACAATTATAGCTTCAGTTCCTTGTTTGTCTCCAAGAATAACTGGGCTGTTATTGCAATACGCATACATATTACTCCCGACGATGCCTTGCCCTGTAGTCATATACACGTCCGCGGAGATAAAGCGGCAGACTTCGGGGTCGTAGTAGCGTGCCTGGAGATAATACAGCCCGGTTTCCGCATCGTAGTATCCGCGATAACGGAAGGGGTTATCTACGCCGAGTGTGGTTGCCAAGGTGCCGGTAACGGTTAGGGGTTTGCCCCAGCTGTCGTAGGTATATTCTACTACCTTTGTTCCGCTTCCGTCCATAATGCCGACGATGTCGTTCTGGCCGTTGCGCAGGTAGTAGTATTCCGCGCCGTTGTAGTTCACGGAGACGAGCTGGCCGCCGGCGTCGTAGGAGTAGAGCTGTTTGACGCTGCCGGACACCTGCGCCATGAGCAAACTGCCGTTGTAGCTGAAGTTCGTCGTCACGCTGTTGACGGTCTTGCTGGTACGCACGCCCTGTTCATCATATGTGTAGCTCGCGCTCGTGCCGTTGCCGGAGAGCGTTGAAAGGCGTTTGCCCTGCCAGGTCATCGTATATCCGCGATAGGACAGCGGATTGCCAATATCGTCATACGTAATGGCCTGCCCGTCATAGCTTGCAAGCTGATCCTTCCAGTCCGCATCGTAAGTGTACGCAATCGTATCGGTCGGCGTGCCAAGCGTGCCGGTCGTGTAGGCATATTCGTTTTTCTCGGTTATATTGCCGCCAAGGTCGTACGTATATGTCGTCGTAAGGTTTGCAAATCCGTCGTTTGCACGGACAAGCTGGTTCATTTCGTCGTACACATAGGTTGCAGAGAGTGTGCCTTGCGTGATGGACGTAATGTTGCCGTTGTCGTCGTAGGCGTAGGTATACGCGTCGTCACTGCCGTTTTTATAGCTCGACACCATGCCCGTCTTGGAGCCGTTTGCGCCTGCAAGATACGTCAGCGCAACGGTTACGGCGTGGTGAAGCAAAGTATATAAAGCGGGAGCGTAACCATGGTTGATACATGGTTACGCTCTTAATGCTAATGAACTTACTCAAGACTAATTTTGCTTTCAAAATAGGTCTACTAAAGTACTCTCATACGGGTTCTACTATCATTAGCATCAGTGATAAAGCTTATATCCTTGTACCTTTTTTGTATAGCGTTTTCTTGTAGCTTTTTTACAAGGAAAGGATCCTTTGCATATATCTCCACAAATTCGCAATCGTTAATTAGTATGATAAATTGACATTTACTATCTTGGAATTCTTTGAAAGTGAGAACATCTGAAAACTCATCTCCTTTGTTAAAAGCTAAAAGCTTAATAAAAATAATAAAGTGTTTTTGTTTGATGAGTGTAGAAAAGTCTTCACCTGAATAGAAATCATTCTCGAAAAAATTATCTCCAGGGACACTAATCCATACTTCATCCTGACTTGCAATATTATACCAATCAAAATGTTCAACACCGACTACATTTAGTATCTGCCACAACGTATCTGTTGTGCCTTGAGGTACTGTAAATGATAATCCTCTAATCATATTGATCTCCTTTATCCAACAATCATTGCTATGCCAAATTCAAAACCCGCACTTATAGGTGTTAACAGAAAATCATCTGCTGCACCAATACCAGTCACATCATCTGCAATAATTAAAATCGCCCCGATGGCACATATTGTAACCAATGTAAATCCTAATAGCGGATTTTCAAAAACACTCTTTGCCGGTCCCCTTTTACCATTTTCCCACTTGTGGGTATGCCCCCCTTTTTCATCGTGAGGATGTTTGCTTGGTTGATCATGATCGTCATGATCATAATCCTCTTCTGGATAACCATCTGGACCATACGTTCTGGAATCGCCATTCGGGGATTTATATGTACTTCCGGGTTCTCCAGTATTGGGGCGTCTATTTAGATCGTGAGAAGATGCTTTTACGGCGCCAACTGCCTTGGGAAGTGTAACAGAATTTATAACCTTTCTGATTGCTGTTATGATTCTTTTAACACCATCCGAAATTGCCTTTGAGATTGTCTTTATCCATTGAGGTAAATGGCCAGAAGGATCGGTCATGTTTGCCGGATTATTATTACAATACGCATACATATTGCTCCCGACGATACCCTGCCCCGTGGAAAGATACACGTCCGCGGAGATAAAGCGGCAGACTTCGGGGTCGTAGTAACGTGTCTGGAGGTAATACAGTCCGGTTTCCGTATCGTAGTAGTATCCGCGATAACGGAACGGGTTGTTTGCGCCGAGTGTGGTTGCCAAGGTACCGGTGACGGTTAGGGGTTTGCCCCAGCTGTCGTAGGTATATTCTACTACCTTTGTTCCGCTTCCGTCCATAATGCCGACGATGTCGTTCTGGCCGTTGCGCAGATAATAGTATTCTGTGCCGTTGTAGTTCACGGAGACGAGCTGGCCGTTGGCGTCGTAGGAGCGTTTGTGATTACGTTGTTAAGTAAAAGCCTGCTTCTTTTCGGAAACAGGCTTGAATAAAATCTAATTTCTAATCCCAAATGAATCCTCTGTACTTTTCAAGAACTGAACAAATCGCTGGTGAAAGATTCGATTGGAAGTACTCATTGGTTAGAAGTTCAGCCAAGTTACTGAGCCAAGCGAGTTCCTGTGCTTTCTTGGCCTCCTCTACGCTTTTTTCTAGTGCTGCTAAGAACACATGGCTTTGGGAAACTTTTTTTAATCTTTCAATTATCTCTAACGCACCAGGCCAATTCAAATCCTTTGTCCAGGACAAAACTTCCATAGCATAAGGTTCGAGTTGCTCATCATCTTTTAGAGAAAGAATGAAAGCGCAGTTATCCCAAACATTCTTGTTATATCGAGCATCTATTGGTTGCAAAAAGATGGAAATATCTTCTATCTGTGCCGCCCTGTTGATTCCCTCTTTCTGAACTTCCACGCTGTTATTCCAGTCAAGCATTTCCATGATTTCATCAATGTTTTTCATTGTGCGGACCTCCTCTGAACTGGATAATCACAGATTTTACTGCTTTTGTCCATATTGAATTTCGTCCCTGAATTATCCACTCGTGCATAGTTGCGCCTACCGGTTTGACGCTTACGTGGGTTGCTCCATCTCTAACTGCATAAACGACCCCTGTAGAATTAATCAGCCCAATTGTCGTTGCAGCCGCTCCTGGTTTCGGAACTGTGGAAAATGAAAGCCCATTAATGTCAGTAGAGCGTGGCGCAAGATTTCCAGGATTTCCACCTCCCCACCTATATATAACTGTATCTGGATCAAGGGGCGCAGGAATCGATTTTTCTTTTACTTCTGCTTTCGGAACAGCGACTGCTGGGGCAGTGGCTACCTGATAAACTGCGGTTGCTGCTACGTATAGAACAACGCCTACAGCAAATAGGCCAGCAACAACATCCGCCGGTCCAGGTGCGGGAGAATCAATTTGTGTGGCTGCTCCCGCAGCGGCAAACGCCGGTTGAGCCGTTTTTAGTCCCTGTGTAAAAGCATACCACAATTCTTCCCAGAAATGACCCGATGGGTCTATTCTGCTTACCGGATTATTCCCGCAATACGCATACATATTGTTCCCGACGATGCCCTGACCCGTGGAGAGATACACGTCCGCGGAGATAAAGCGACAGACTTCGGGGTCGTAGTAGCGCGTCTGGAGGTAATACAGCCCGGTTTCCGTATCGTAGTAATATCCGCGATAACGGAAGGGGTTGTTTGCGCCGAGTGTGGTTGCCAAGGTGCCGGTGACGGTGAGGGGTTTGCCCCAGCTGTCGTAGGTATATTCTACTACCTTTGTTCCGCTTCCGTCCATAATGCCGACGATATCGTTCTGGCCGTTGCGCAGGTAGTAGTATTCCGTGCCGTTGTAGTTCACGGAGACGAGCTGGCCGCTGGCGTCGTAGGAGTAGAGCTGTTTGACGCTGCCGGACACCTGCGCCATGAGCAGACTGCCGTTGTAGCTGAAGTTCGTCGTCACGCTGTTGACGGTCTTGCTTGTGCGCACGCCCTGTTCGTCGTAGGTGTAACTCGCGCTCGTGCCGTTGCCGGAGAGCGTGGAAAGGCGCTTGCCCTGCCAGGTCATCGTATATCCGCGATAGGACAGCGGATTGCCAATATCGTCATACGTAATGGCCTGCCCGTCATAGCTTGCAAGCTGATCCTTCCAGTCCGCATCGTAAGTGTACGCAATCGTATCGGTCGGCGTGCCAAGCGTGCCGGTCGTGTAGGCATATTCGTTTTTCTCGGTTATATTGCCGCCAAGGTCGTACGTATATGTCGTCGTAAGGTTTGCAAATCCGTCGTTTGCACGGACAAGCTGGTTCATTTCGTCGTACACATAGGTTGCGGAGAGCGCGCCTTTCGTGATGGACGTGATGTTGCCGTTGTCGTCGTAGGCGTAGGTATACGCGTCGTCACTGCCGTTTTTATAGCTCGACACCATGCCCGTCTTGGAGCCGTTTGCGCCCGCAAGATACGTCAGCGCAACGGTGTAATTCGATGTAAAGCCAAACACACGGCTTGCGCGCGTTCCGGTTGCGTTGTAGTTGTCCGTGATCGTCTTCGATCCGATCTGAACCGTAACCGGGCGGTTGTCTTCGTCGTATGTGTATTCCGCCGTCCAGCTGCTTCCGGCGGCCGTCTGGTTGAGCGTAGTTAGGTTATTGTTCAGGTCATACTCATAACCATACGCGCTGCCGTCGCTGGAGCTGGAGCGAATCAGCCGACCCGTCAGATCGTAGTAGTAAGTGGTCGTGATATCGCGCGCATAATCCACCACGCGCTGGAGGTTGCCGTCGCCATCGTACGAATAGCCGTACATGAGCGTGCTGCCAAACGAAACTTCCGTCACACGATCCATACTGTCATAGGTGTAATTGACCGTCAGCCCGTTTCCATACGCCGTGCTGGTTAAAAGGCCGCGCGTGTAGTTGTAGGAGTTCGTTGCCAGCGCATCGCCGTTGACATTGGTCCCTGTGGTATTGCCAAACGTATCGTAGCCGATGCCGTAACTAAACCCGTTGTGCGTCACCTGCGTCAGGTCGTCGTTGGTGTAGCCATACGTCACCTGTGCTGTGTCGCTGCCGACAGTCTGACTCAGCCCCGTGAGTCGCTTCATAGCGTCATACGAATAGGTGGACGTAACGTCGTTTGCGTCTGTTACGCTTGTGCGGAGTCCTTTGTTGGTGTTGTAAGTGTATTCAACCGAGTTCCCGCGCGCGTCCGTCAGGCTTTCAAGGAAGCTGCCCGTGGACGTATAGCTTGCGCTCGTTTGAATATAGTCCGTATCACTGCCGGCCTTCGACGTCAGGGCGTTGCCCTCGCTATCATAGGTAAAGGTATACTTCATACCGCTTTCGCTGGTTGCGGTCAACAGGTTGTGGTCACTGTCGTAAGTATAGTTGAACTTATTGCCTTTTGCGTCCGTCGCCTGAATCAGATCGTTGCTGCCGTTGTAGTCGAACGAGTTGTTTTGTTCCGCAAGCCCCCGAACCGTTACAACGTTTCCGTCGTCGTCATAGGTAAAGCTCTGCGAAAACTCTTCCTTAAACAGTTGCATTCCGTCGAACCAGGCTTCGTTGCAGTTGTAGTTGTATTCAAAGCGGAACACGATAGACGTGTAGTCATATGGTGCGATTGCCGCGCCGCAGACATACTGCCAGTCCGTGCAGTCCGGGTTGAAGCTGACGGAATAATATTGCGTGCCGCTCGATCCCACAAAGCCGACGGATATCTTCCGCTGTCCGTAGTTCACTTCGTTGCTGGTGCCTTCGTTTTTCGTAAACGAAGGAATCGTATTGACAAGCGCCCAGCCACCCATGGTGTAGCAATCCCCGGCGGAACCGGACACGTTGACTGTTTGCGTCACCGTCTTGTCCGCCGTCGTACTGCCGACAAGTTTATATGCCGTGCTGTTCAATGAGGACGGATGCAGCGAGTCGGACACCGTTACAAGCGCGTCGCTCGATGTCAGTGCGCTTCCGCGCGTCCAGCTTGTCCCGGAATTGATGAAATCGCCGTTGTCGAGCAGGTTGTAGCGGTTCATCGCGTCCGCTTCTTCAAGCATAACGCAGTCGGCGTAGGTCGTGCCGGTTACCGCGGCAGGCATTTTAACGCGAATCGCAACGCTGGAACTTGCACCGGACGGTAACGTGAAGGTCAAACTTTCGCGTCCCCAGTCGCTGCCGACGCCGCTGACGCCGTCGCTCTCAATTTCCGTCGAACCATACACGATCGATACCAAGCATCCGTCCGCGCCTTTAAAATAGGCGGATAGCGTATAGGTGTTGCCGGGTGTAAGACTTACGGTTTGGGAAGCATATTCCGCCGTTGTCGAGCTTGAAGACGTCAGCTTGACGCTCTTTGACCCCATATAGGCCGAAGTGCTGGTAAACGAAGCGCCGCTGGTAAAGCTCCAACTCCCGGTGGTCTCCATATTATGGTTCGTCAGCAAATTGATCGATGTTTTTTGTAGCTTGGAAACATTTTTCAGCTGCGTCGTCGTGCGGCTGGCGGCGCTAAACTCGCAATACTGCGCGCTGCCGTCGACGTCCCGAATTGCGATGGTCTGACCGGCGTTGTTAAACTGATAGATGCTCTTGCGGTTTGCATTGTCGGTAAACACCGTGCTGTTCCAGCCGTAAGAAATCGAAACACTTCCGCCGCTCGTGCTTCCGCCGCTTTCCGAAATGCTGTTGACGCGGTACGGCGTGCTCGTCGTGTACCCATAATCGACTTTATAGCCGTCGAAGTTTTGCGCCCGCGTCAAATCTCCATTAGCATTGTAGGTGTAGGTGCTTGTCCTGTTATCTGAATACGTAATCGTCGTTAGCCTGCCGCTGGTATACGCATAGCTGACGTCCAGTCCGTCGGGAGAATCGATGCCCGACAGCCGACCGCTGGAATAGCTAAACGATGTGGTCCTGTTCGCGCCGTCCACAATGGATGCAATCGTATTGTCGCTGTTATACGAAACGTTCAGCGTGTTATCGTTGGCGTCCCGCAGTTGTGTCAGCCGTCCGCTGCTGTCAAAGATCAGTTGGTTGCCCTGTTTGTCTTCAATGGTCTTCGTTGAGCTGCCGACTGTCAGGGTTGTGTCCTTGTCCAGTTCATTTTCATATAGCGACGTATTACTTGAAGATTGTTTGTAATAATGTGCCGTGCCGTCGCCGTCCACGTGTTTATAATAATTTACGCCACTGAGCGTAACCGCCGTGACCGTCTGCCCATAATTGATCCGCCAACCGTAACCGTACCCCAGGTCAACGGACTTATCGTTGCTGTTGAACACGTGCGCAACGGAGACCGGCATCACGCCGCTATCCACGCTGTTGTCCGTGTGAATCAGCGTCAGGTTGCCGTTGTAGTCGTTGACGGAAACTGTGCCCGCGCGACCGACACTCTGGCTGTGATACGTCCAGGTATCTTCCAGTCCGGTCGTGTTGACATAAACGATCGACGCATATGGATGCGATGTGTAGTAGTATTGTGCGTCAACGGAGTAATATTCCAGATAGCCCCAGCTTTCGTCGTTGAGCTTGAGCATAAATCCGTAATTCAGCGAGCCATTGTACCACTCTTTCACAATTCGCGTGATATCCCAGGTGTTGTAATACCCCGGTACCACAGAATACGAAATACTTTCCACCTTGCTGGAGTCATAGCTCGGTTTGTTGTTCCATGTGAGCGTACTGCTTGTCCAGTTGGCCGTGACGCGATGCAAGTCGACGCGCAGGTCGTTCGACTGGTTCGAATTGCGGCGCGCAAGGCTTGTCGTAGCGCTGATTACCATATCGCCCGCACTGAGTGTCGGCAAATTTGGAAAACGAATAAAAGTTCTGGTAATTCCGCTGGTCGTGCCCTGTCCGATTTTCAGCCGGGACGACGTGTAATAATTGCTGGACGGCGAACCGGAACTGGCATACGTATCGTACACCTGTGAAGAGTCGAGCGACGTTTGTACGCTCGGGTCAAGCACGACCGGGTAGGCGCGTTCTTTGGCATTCAGCCAGTCCGTTGAAGGAATCATGCGGTAGGTGAAAGTAATCGTTCCGTCGTCGGACGTCATGCCGCTGATTTCATCGATTGCTTCAGCGGAAATGATTTCCTCTTCCAGCGCGATATCCGGTTCAGGCGTATCTTCCGGCTCCTTGGTTGGTTCCGTCGTTGGTTCGACAGTAGGCTCGGCGGTTGGCTCCGCTGTCGGTTCTGCCGTCGGCTCGGCGGATGGCTCCGCCGTTTCTTCCGCCGCGGGTTCTGCCGTCGCCTCCGTTGTATCTTCGGATAGCGGCTCCTCCGTCGGCCTTGCTGTTTCCTCCGGAACGGATTCATCCGTCGGTTCAGGTGTTGTCTCCCCAGCCGACTCTTCGTTTAACGCGGGGGTCGTCTCCGTAATCGGTTCTTCCGTCGGCTCCGCTGTTGGCTCTGCCGTCGGTTTTGCCGTTGGTTCCGTCTCTTCTTCGACAACCGGCTCCTCTGTTGGTTCCGGGGTTGCCTTTTCTTCCTCCGCTTCTTCCACTTCGTCGGTTACCGGTACAAGCTGCAAAATGACGTCGCTGCTCATTTCTCCTTCAGCGTCCGTCATAAACGGTGCGTCAATGCGGAAAATTTCTTCGCCTTTTTCATTAAAAAGCCCGATTGCATTTTCGTCCACCTTTGGCGTAAGCCCTTTGCAGGTGACGGTAACCGTATAGTACGACGCCGCTTTTGAAGCGTCGGAAATCTCAATCTGTTCGGTAACGCCGGTCGGTGCCGTTATATAGCTCAGGCTTCCGTTGGCATATACGTCCGCATACGTAATTGTTGACATTAAATTCGGCAATACACGAATATCGTCCGTGTCGACTTTCTGTTCGACGATTTTCGCTTCCGCGCTTGTTTTCACGTCGTTGAGCTGCCAGGAAACCGAGTAGTCTCCCTGTTCAATCGAGACCAACGCTTCTTCGGACGAATCCGCAGCGTAGCGAACGGTGAAGCTGCCCTCGCGGTTCTGGTAAACCGGATTCCCGGCGTCATCCTTTACCAATTCAAGGCTGTTGTCAATATCTACCCATTCGCCGTTCTTCTGATAGTGAACGGGAAACGGATAAAGGCACGCTTCTTCCGTTTTGTCCTCACGGATGAAGTGTTTGATATTTTCTTCCCGCTTGGCGGTATCCTCGGCAACCACGGCCGACTCCGTTACCTCTTCGGTCGGTGTGTCGGTTATCTCGGCGGCATAAGCGCTGATGCGCTTTGCTTCCTGCGCCTGATCGGCCAATGCCGAAGCTCCATCGCCAAGGGAAAAAACATACAAACAAGTAAATACCAGAATAAAGCTGAGTATTCGTTTGAAGGCTTTCATTGAATTCTCCTTTTGCAAAATGTTTTGTTTGATTTTGTCTTGGTTTATACTTTGGGCAATATATTGGGAGACTCGATTTTTTGCGTCTCGTATATAAGACGATTTAAAAGGCCGGAAATGACAAAAAACTTTTCTGCGGATTCGATTGGCATCTATATCCATGATTTCCGGGCAACCAAATAAAACGCCGCAAGCGGGGTAAAGTCCGTTTGCGGCGCTTCGTATGAACTTGGCGAACGTTTTCTACACGTCCGGCTCCGCGGGAATTACCGCATCTTCATCATTCTGGAGAATTTGCCAATGATAATGATCGACGTTAGGATCGCTATGATCGCAAGTCCAAACAGCAGTGAGACCCACCACTGCGAAAGTGTCTTTTGTTCTTCGGCCTCTTCTTCGGCCTTCTCTCTTTCCTCGTCCGTTTCTTTGACGGGTTCAAGAATCTCTATTTTAAGCTCCACGTTCTCCTGAAACTGTTCACCATCCGCGTTTTCGTAGGTGAATTCGCAGGAACCATATGTCGTGCCGTACTTGGTCGTGCTGTCGATCGTCGTGGCGAAGATCGACATCGTTTTGTCGGACGACTGTTCCGGTTCAAGATTACCAAGGTAGGCGGAGGCTGCAATCAGGCCCGGCACGTCCATCGTGCATTTCACGTTGTAGATCGTCGTAAGTCCCGTGTTATACACGTTGACCGGCAGAGTGAATGATTCGCCGGAGGTAACGCTTTCGGGAAGTTCGACGTCGTCATGGGAGAACAGAATCGGTTGATCGACGGTCACACGAAAAGCCGCCGTTTCGGTGAACGCAACGTTGCTTGAGCTTTCGTAGGAGATCGTGACCGTCATGGTGTGCAGCCCGCCGAGTGCCATTGGCAGCACCTGCATGTCGAACGAGAATTCAGCGTCCTTGGTGCGCGCAAGCCCAAGCAGGTACGGCGCGCTGTACTCGTTCAGCAGGATGATGTTTTCATCATCGCTCGTAACGGCGACGCGGATGTTGTGCGCCGTCCGTCGACCGACGTTTTTCACCGTCATGTCGACGTGCAGCGTGTCTCCGCTTTCCAGCGTATCCGGCGTGACCACGCAGTCGGTCACCACTAAGACCGGCTTGGAAGAGGTCACGCCGCCGCTGCTTCCGGAGGAGGAAGAACTTTCTGTGGACGAACTCGTATCGGTCGATTTGCCGTCCGTGATCGTCACATAGGTTGTAAAATTCTGGTAGATCGTATTCCCGCTCAAGTCGAGTCCATCTATCGTGATAACGACCGGATAGACGCCGTTTTTCCGGTCGGTGGACAGCGCAAGGTCAAAGCGGATATAGTAACACTCTTTTGTGCCGGTGCCGTTGTTGACCGACTGCGTGCTCAGCGGTACAGATTTTTGGTAGTTACCGAACACAAACGGCGCGGTGTCGGTGCTGCCGAGATTTGGCGTCGCCGTGATCGTGCTGCCAGAGATGCTGCCGGTCGTGACCAGCGGCAAAACGATCGTCGCGACATTGTTCGCCACGGTCGGCGAATAGCCCTGGCTGTACGTCATCTGCATCCCGTCGTAGAGATTCCCGTCGTCAATGCCGAGTATGACCGTCGAGGTATCGGCCAATGCGGCGGCTGGGATAACGAGCAACAGGGCCAGTATACCGAGCATCCAACGTTTCACGATCGATCGCCTTCTTTCATTTTGTGTTCCCGCACCACCGTCAGCACGCCCGCGTCCATCTCGCAAACGGTGTCGCACAGCGCCTCAATGTCCTGAACGTTATGGCTTGCAAGCAGGATCGTGCGCCCGCCTTTTGCGAGCGATTTGAACAATTCACGCATCTCCGCAACGCCGTGCTTGTCCAGCCCGTTCAGCGGCTCGTCGAGGATCATTAAACTCGGCTCCTCCATGATCGCCTGCGCAATGCCGAGGCGCTGTCGCATGCCGAGCGAATATTTGCCGACCGGTTTGGACATCATGGGATCGAGCCCGACGCGCCGGATCGTGTCCGCTACCTGCTTCAGCCCGATCTTACGCTTCAACCCGGCGAGAATTTCCAGATTCTTCAGCCCCGAAAACTGCGGTAAAAAACCGGGCGACTCGATAATGATCCCGATATCGTCCGGGAAGTCGACGTCACGCCCGATCTGCTTGCCGTCGACCAGCACTTTCCCTTCGGTCGGCTGCAAAAAACCGCAGATACACTTAAACATGACCGTCTTTCCGGAGCCGTTGTTGCCAACAATGCCGTGGATTTTTCCGCGCTCGAAATCGTGCGTAATGCCTTTGAGCACCGTATCCTGCCCAAAGGTTTTGATGAGGTTTTGGAGTTGGATGGTTGGTTCGCTCATTGATCTCCTCCCGTAAAGTGAAAGCTATACGTCCGCAACGCCAGCAACGTAAGTACGTACAGCAAAACGATTGCTGCGCCGAAGATGACGTATGTTTGCCAGAGCCGCGGCAACAGGTCGTAGCCGAAATTGTGCATGTGGTATGTCGCCTGATTCAGCGGCGAAAGCCAGCCGACCGCCACGTTGGCCTTGTAGAGCAGCTCGTCCGGCAGTTCGAAAATCTGCTTGAACAGTTGCGGGTTCAGCAAGAAACCAAACAGGCTGAACGCAAACGCCGTTGCAATGCCCGCGGATTTGCCACGCCGGATATTGACAAACAACATGAGAAAGACCATCACCAGCGTGTAAAGGAGCATGAGCAACAATATCGTCGCCGCGCACTCGTACGGACGGCTGAGTTCGAGCGTTTTGACCAGCGCCGGAAGCGCGACCGCCTTGCCAGCACCGGAGTAGCCAAGGATCGCCGCTGTTTCCGAC
Organism: Christensenellaceae bacterium; assembly: GCA_963665515.1. Classification (GTDB taxonomy): domain Bacteria; phylum Bacillota; class Clostridia; order Christensenellales; family CAG-138; genus UBA7703. Next base: position 1,415,961 of record OY762278.1, on the reverse strand, counting down.
CACATGTTGCCGATGAAGCTGTTGCCCATGCAGATGATTGTCGTCGCGGCAAAGATGAAAAGTATGTACAGCACCGTTGCGACCGACACATAGACGGCCTGTCCCATGAGCCATGTGCGCCGTTTCATGCGGATGAGGTAATATGGCACGCCTGCGCCGAGAAACGGCATATCGACGAATAGCAGCACTAGAAGCAGCGAAATCAGCAGCACGGAATTCGCGTCCCCAAACGTCCAGACGAATGGCTCGAACGCCTGCATGGTCGTACCCATGTCATAGGCAAACGACGCGGCCTTGTCCGAGAGCAGGAAGCAAAGGATAAACGCCAGTGCGAATGTCAGCAGCACGCGCGCATTGCCGCGCCACATGCGGAAGTTATAACGCACGACCGATCGCACCTGCCGTAGTTCGCCGAACAGGCGAACCTTTCGCGACGGACGGAACGGTTTGTCCAGCCGGGCCTGCCGTTGCGGGAACAGCGTGTGGATGGACTTCCTCGCGTTGTCGTCGCGCAGATGATCCTGCGCGATCAGGTAGAAACCAAGCATGCAGCCCGCCAGAAGGACGGCCATCGTGATACCCGCGCTCCATCCGCCGAACGGCCACGTACCCTCCAGCGTCAGGTAGTTCTGTGGGTTGAGCATGAAGACGTCGCGCGCGTACCGCTCCTGCAGGATGATCAGCACATAGTAGAGGATGAACGGCGCGGAGTATGCCATGTAGGCGTTCATGGTCACGGTCGAAAGCAACATACCGAGCATTGCCCAAAGCGCGCCCGCAAAGCCAAAGAGGACGATCTTGCCGATCAGTTCCGGCAGTTGCGATTGCACCGCCGTCTCCCCGAACGTTTCTAGCGGCATGACGGCCAGCGAAACGAGGACGTATCCACCGAGAATGCCGAGTGTCAGCGTCAGAAAACCCGAAATTGCGCAGGCCAGTTCCTTGCCGAGGATATAGCGCGTGACCGTCGTTCTTGGCAAAAATTGCTTAAGGTAACCGCTTCTAAAATCATCCACGAACGCGCCGGCATATGGGATCGTTGCCAAAATCGGCGCGGCGAACAAAATCGCATTGCCGGACAGCGCATTGATCGTAATGCTTCGGTGCGCAAACAGCGCGGCAGTTGGTTTTTCGAGCATGTAAATTGAGAGAACGTCCGAAAACGCACCGAACAGTACGCAAAGCATCGTGCCAAGTACGCTCAGCACGAATGCTTTGGATAACGCTCGGTTGAGATCGGATCGTAGTTCGGGCAAGGTGAGGCTCCTTTGTGATACTATCTACTGGTCTTTGATCAATACTTACCTATTCGGTCAATTACATTGCCATCCAGAGCATTAATTACGCAAAGACTGACATTATCCTCATAAGAAGCAGTCCAGTTCTTTGTGTTTACATCATAGAAACGATCGGCGCCTTCTGGCTTGGATTCATCGACAATATATCCGAAAAACTCCCATGCAGGTACTACATCCACCGTATTACCAGTTCCTTCACAAAAGATATACCCAAGCGCTATCTTGTTAATGCAAACCATGATATTTTCGGGGTCAGCACCTTCGAACGTATATTTCGTGAAGCTAACCTTCATTTGACTCGTAGCAACCGAAACAGCATCATCAAAAGTGATGACACTTTGCGGTTCTTCCGCCATCTCTAGTTCCCCGGGAGTATTCCATTCAAACGAAAGGATTCCATTATCATCTATTTTGAATAAAATGTACTCCTGTAAAAAACTCAAATCGTATTGGTTATCAGTTCCAAGCAATACTCTGCTATCATCTAGCTGTGAGGTATTATTAACGCGTCTAAGATAGAGCAATGTATACGCCTTGTTCTTTGTGCTGTCATCAAAATAAATTTGATAAAACGCATAGTTAACGACTTCTTCTTGCGTTCGAACAAGCGTGAAATCGTTTTCTATCCCAATTTTTTGCAATATATCGTTCACGATGGAAACAGCATCACCCTGACTCATTTTTAAAGGTTCAGGGCAAGGTTCATTATTCACAGCTGGAAGCTGATAATTGCTATAATATATATTGTACCGAGGTGAAGTTAAAACTTGGAATTGAGCGGCAGTATCTCCTCCCATATTTACCATAATAAGACCCTGCTTATACTCAGTGATTTGTGACAAATCAGCAACGGCCCGCTCATCTGGTGCATTCTGCGCTTCTTTCAGAAGTGAATTCAATTCGTTTTGTTCTTGTTCTATAATTTCTTCTGGAAGTGTAGCTTTCAGTAGTTCTAATGATTCTTTCCCGTATGCTACATAACTATAAAGATCCTGCGCTGTTGAACAATATTGGCATGGCTGTGCGGTGCTGCAAAGGGCTGTATATACTTGTTGCACCAATTCGTCAGAATATTCGACTGCCTTGAATGCACCGTATATGATTGGACTATTCAATACTGAAAGTTCAGAATGAAAGTTTAATCGGATTCCATCTGTCAAATCTACCTCGGCTGAGTATGTATCATTTGGTGTGTCAATATGAGCTAATTTATTATATGCCGTACTAGTTGGATTCGGCTGACATGCAACCAGGAAAATTATTACGAATAGCATTAAAAAATGTAAAACAACTTGTTTACTTAATTGCATAAAGCCACCCTCTCTTTTATGATTATATAACCCTCAGGCAAACATGGCTGAATCGGATGGCACAATGGCTTGCCGCTGCACCATCCGATTTAAATGATTGCTTACTGACCATACCACACCGTGCCACTGCCCCTGATATACTGGGTTCTTGTAGCGTTTTGCAGTTGCAAAGTATAGGAACGACTGGTATTCAGTCCTTGTATAGTCACGGTTGTGCTCCAGGTGACGGCCTTACCAAAAGAAGTAAAGCTCACTATATCGCCGGAAAGATTATCCTTTGATGCAACTCGAAACGACTGTGGCTTGTCCGTTTGCGGGATCGCATCAGAATCATCGGTATCATATGTTTTCGCATTGACGTAAACTCTGACTCTACCACTTGAGTCAGAATGAACGGTTGTTTGCACATTTCGTTTTTCGATAAAACAAAACGAATCCATAGAATGTGTGGACGAATACGCCAACGCGGTGCTGACAACCGTGGTTAAACAGATAGCAAGAATTAAAGCTAAAACAATTTTCTTTTTCATCTATATACTCCTTACAATAAAAAGTATTCTGCTATAATAATAATTGTCCTTGTGAACGCCATCACTTCGGTGATGGGGGCTGGTCGGCTCAATGTTTACAAGGACTTTTTTATATACGCGCAATCATAAGCATCCCCCCAAGCGTCATGATCGTTCATATTACGCCCTATGAGCGCAGCAAAGCTTTTTTGCTTTTATTCACCAGTACAAATATTCACCCGAATCCAGTCTTGATCAGCCTTCTATATATAAGACGTTTTAAACCCGCAAAAATGTGACATCAAAATAGAGGAATTTTCGTTGCGCTCTACTATACAAACGATTTTTCAATGAAAAATGGGACCCTCATTTAGAGTTTTTTCTCGCACTGTGCGGTAAATACGCAAAGCATCGTGCCAAGTACGCTCAGCACGAATGCTTTGGATAACGCTCGGTTGAGATCGGAGTGTAGTTCGGGCAAGGTGGGTCTCCTTGTTTGCATGAAATTCTTAATCTTTGGCTAGCGATCATACGTTATTCTAGTTTGTTTGTGCATCTATCGTTGTCTTTGTTATTCTTGGCTCAATATATCTGCCATCGATTGCGTTTAGGGTTAGAACGTAGGAATCGGTTGCCATTGCTCCGCCATCTCCATAAACGATGTCATAATAGAAGTCCCAAACGGGGATCATTCTACCAATATTCGTTTCATTTACAACATTGACCAGCGCACTATCCAGATGTATCTCGTTCACGGTGATGCTATAATCGGCTTTTTTGTTGTTCTGTGGCAAATGTTGATACATCAGTTGTTTTTCGGCTCGATCTAGGATGTCTTCGAGCGGAAGAAGGTCAGCATTTTCAACTAGCACTTTCTGTTGCTTTCCTGCTCCACGCCAATCGAAACAGTAGATTCCATCCTCATCGACAGTTATAAATATGACTTCCTTATCCCATGGAGCACCCAATGCAGGAGCTTCGGAAGTATTCCATAGACTTGCGCCAGAAATATAGATTGAAGGCAATCCATTACTGTTTCGTGTGAATACCACGCGCCACCCTTTTGATTCGACTGTTTGGACTTTATAATAGTGATATGCACAAGCTTTTTCGGCATATGAGTATTCCATATTATAAATTCCGAGATCTATCAATACTTGCTTTGCGGCGTTTATAGCAGCATCTTCTGATATTGGGAACTCGCCGTTAAAGTCATTCCATTCAGGATCATTCTCAAAAAAAACACTTTGAGGGGTTGGAATCGTATAACTATTTCTGAGGTATGAGAAAGCGTTTCCATCCATTATCCCTCCAAAATGACAATACGTATCGTCATTTACTAATGCATACGCTGCAAAAGATTCACCAGAACCGATATCATCCAATGAAAACGAAGGATTATTTTCTGAAACCTCGTCTGGTGCGGTTTCGTAAAGCGTATTGAGTTCGCTTATAACAGATTCGACCAACCCTTCATCTATTTGATCCGGGCCAGCTTCTTCCAGCCCGACGATTAATTTGGCAATTTGCCTCTTTGTCAAATCGTTGTTTTGATAAAGCTCTGCACCCTCAGGAGCAAAATAGTCAATATATCTCTGCAAATCGTCTTTAGAAAAAGCGGCTTTCTCAATTTCTACCACCGAATACGCTCCAATGTCCGGAACAATCACATCCGCATCAACGTTTATCACAAGCCCGTTCATATCTTTGGAATAATCCAAATGATCCGCAACATCCAGTGTGAAAGACTCTTCTAAAGAATTCTCATCTAAATAATCGGTGCCTTGATAAATAACGGGTGGAGTTTCTGGTGTCGCTTGACACCCAAAAAACAAAATTGAAAAGCAGATTACTAAAAAAAGGGGAGTAAGTTTTCGCATGAGAACCTCCTTGCAATTGCTGGAATGCTGTGCCCGGCAAATACTGCCAGGCACAGCAGAATTCATTAGAAATATATATTGCCCGAAAAAGTAATGGAATTTGTCGCATTAGATGTAAGATTAACTTTTGTGGTATAGGTGCAAGCGCTGGCACTGTAATCGTATATATAGTCTTGTGTCTTATAACCGGGACAGGATTTTAATGTGATCGTATACGAACCATTGCTAGTTCCCCTCATAGCACGAAAATTAATGCCTGCCGTCTCTGGGTTCCCATTGAAGTTACTATTAGCGTTGATTTGCACAGTAAATTTCGATGTGCGTGTCCTGGTTCCAGAAGCTTGATTGGTGTATGTCGTGCCGGGTTGGTATACTTTATACACCCCAACCGCCATCGCACTACCTGCGACGGCAAATACTAGAACAAAGCATATAATGGTTGCAAATATTTTTTTCATGATATTCTCCTTTGATCTTGTATAAAGAAGCTATTAAAGATACACTTGTTGTGTCCTTGTGAACGCCATCACTTTCGTGATGTGGGCTGACCGGCTCATTGTTTACAAGGACTTTTTCGTTTGCGCAATCATAGGCATCGTCTCCTTAGCGCCTTGATTGTTCATATTGCGCTCTTTGAGCGCAGTAAAACCTTCCCAGCAGTCTGCTTTGGCAGTGCGTAACCCCAACTTTCTTGTCCTCTACTTATAAGACGTTTCAAAACACAAATTATGACACACATTTGAGACTTTTTATCGTGCTGTGAAATCAGCCTGAAAGCGCGCTAAGCAGCACGCAAAGCATCGTGCCAAGTACGCTTAGCACGAATGCTTTGGATAACGCTCGGTTGAGATCGGAGTGTAGTTCGGGCAAGGTGAGGCCTCCTTTATGCGAAACGTTAGTTCACCTGCGCATAACAACACAAAACACTTGCGAACAATGGCGCTAGTATCCTTTTGTAGGATCGATGATCGTTCCATCGATCGCATTGATGACTACGAGCGGGTTAGCTTGAACTTTAGTATCGAATGTTTGAACTGAACCATCAGATGCCACATATTGTACTGTTCCAAAGAAACACCACACAGGGACTAAAAGCCCTGAATCTATTGATTCTTGTTCCAGAATCCGCTGCTCACCTAAATATACATCGGTAATTTCTATATCAATGTTAGTAACGTCGGCGGCTCCATCAACAGGAAGCTGATAGTACATAATTGCGCGACTAAAAATTTTGAAAATATCCTCATATGGCAACAACGACGCGTTTTTTATTAACATCTCTTGTTCTTCATATGGAGATACCCAATCTGTTCTATAAACTCCATTATTATCCATTGTAATGTTCAGTTGTTCATATGCCCATGAACCAGTGTAATCATCGTTTGAAACTAATGAAAGTACCGAAAAAAGAACAGTCCCTGTACCATGTACATCCCTAGAGCACCTTACTCTATACGAATATTCTGAAGGCGTATTAGGGTAAGAACCATCGCTTTCTTTTATACTATCCGCAACAAGTAGTACGTCAAAAACACTGTAAGGAAGCGAAAGCTGATCAAGCAAGGATTCTGCTCTGGCTTGCGCTTCTTGAGGTGTGTAACTCAATTTATTTACAGCCATTGCATCAATCGAGTTCATGTCTGTTACATCTTTCAAAATGATCTCTCCCCTGTCGGGAGCCTTGATCCTGCGATTATCGCAATACATAAATTCTGCGCCTTTAACCGATGATGACGACCAATTGTTTCGGACATATAGACATCGCCCATTGTTTAATGAAGGGCTGCTTTCTCCAACGTCCACTCCGGTATAGCTGTATTCGGACCCACCATAATTCGCTTTATAGTCAACCAGCGCAGTCGATGCCGTCTTGTGGATCACTACTTCAGGTGCTGAATTATATTGTGATTGCAACTGCGCTAAACTGCTAACATACTCGTCATGCATATCGTTCTGATCATAAGCTGTGGGAATGCAACACTTTTTCGGACAGGATGCTAAGCAACAGATTCTTGAATGCCTCGATTCCAGCGCATTAGACATTGCATAGGACTTAAATACCCAAGACGTTTTTGCACTCGTCTGGTATTGTAGAATCCTTCAATATAGGCAAATATCTTTTGCCGGGCTTCGTCCCGCGTTCGGAAATGGGTCCAATGAACCGTTTCCTTCTTCAGGTTTGCAAAGAAGCTTTCACTCCAGCTGTTATCGCCCGGCATGCCTACGCGTGAGAAGCTTTGCCGAAAGCCTTCTTTAGCCAGTAATTTCATTACGCTCTCCGATGTGTATTGGCTCCCACGATCACTGTGAAAGATGCATCCATTTGGAATATCCCAACGTCGTAACGCTTTCCGGATCGTTTTCACGACCAGCTCTGCTTTCATGCATTCAGACATGCTCTCCGCCAGGACAATCCCGCTCTTCACGTCTTTGATCTGGCACAGATAGTCGAATCCTTCATCCGTGCGTATATAGCTGATATCGCTCGAGAGAACCTGAAACGGTGCATCTATCTGAAGGTTTCTCGTCAGATTTGCATACCCGTCGCCACGTGCTTTCCGGCTGTCTGTCAGGGATCGCCGGCGTTTTTTACGATGGATCGAGCGCAGCCCTTGCATGTCCATGGAGTCGCGCACCTTGTAAAAGCTGCAAGAGAATCCTTCCGTTCTGAGCCTCCCGCAGATACGACTCGCGCCATATGTCCATTCTCCCGCCATGAATACGCGCCGAACTCGTTCGGCATACTCGCACTCGCGCTTCTCTCGCTGAGCCCACGTTCGTTTCCAATGGTAATACCCGCTTCGCGATACGTTCATTTGCGTGGCCCACTTTGCTTTCGGGTATTCGGGATGCTTAAAGATAAAGCTGTATTTCACTTCTGGAGCTTCGCAAAGTAGGCCGCTGCTTTTTTTAGCATGTCGCGCTCCATTTTCAATTCTGCGTTTTCCAGCCGGAGCGCTTTGAGTTCTTCTTCCATTGTAGCCATTGGCGTTTTTTCGCCTGACGCCGTATATTTCTTGCGCCAGTTGTACAACAGGTTTACTGCTATGCCCAGATCGTCTGCGACGGCTCGCACCGGCTTTGGACTTGCATAACTTAGTTTGACCGCATTTTTCTTGAATTCATCGTCGTATTGGGTTCGTTGTTTCAGCATGGTTTCGTCCTCCTAATCCCTATTATATTCTCTTACCATGCTGTCCGATATTTTAGCACACTCCCTGTCTCAAGTTGCTTGAGTAAACTAATTTCATACGCAACTTCATCTTTAGACATTTCATAACTTTGTTGATCATACAACACTGCATCCTTAAGGAACACATTCGCTACTTTATCGATCATGTTTTGAGAAAAATCTATTGCTTTTACTCTATAAATCGGGAAATTGACACCTAATACATGAATACGAGCATTTGCATTAACATGGATACTCTTATTACTAATATCACACTCGAAATTTGCGGGTAATGTTTCAACGTCTAATTTTGCTGGTTCTTTCGCGATTTTCAACATATTATTAAGATTCTTTGCCTCTACAATGTTGGTTTCAGGTGTTTCTTTACAGCCAACAAGGCTAAAAATCAGCGACATAGCAACTATTATTAGTGCAGTTTTTTTAAGCATCTTGATTTCTCCCCGATCTACTATTTGATTATAATAACTATTTCGAACAGTTCATATACGTTTGCTCTGCGGCATATTCCGCAGAGCAACCGTTTCTGAAGTTAACCTGCTGCGTATTTACCGCGAACATATGCGGTAATCCCTGTTCCCTGTGATCCTGCATTTAACCCCATATATCCGGCATAGTATGTATTTTGGTTAAGTCCAGACCACGTGTATGTAGTACTTACATTTCCGCTAGCATTGGGCATATAAGTTAGCATCGAAGAGACAAAAGTATTTAGGGCAGTCGCAAGGCCAATATCATAGTTGATATAATTTGTGCCGCTACTCCCATAGAATGTAACTTTTATTTTCTTAGTGCTGGTAGGATACCACTTTTTGCCAGTATAATAGAATTGTTTGATAGGGCCCGCAGTACCCGTGTCGTATGGCAAGCTTCCTGTAGTACTGGGGAAACTACCAAGTGCATATACATCTGTTACGAAACTAAAAGCCAGAACAAAGCATAGTATCGTCGCTATGATTTTTTTCATGCGTTTCTCCTTTATATATTGTGTTATTGTTTTTGAAAAGGTACAATTTGTTTTGTCCTTGTGAACGCCATCACTTTCGTGATGTGGGCTGACCGGCTCATTGTTTACAAGGACTTTTTATATACGCGCAATCATAAGCATCCCCCCAAGCGTCATGATCGTTCATATTGCGCCCTATGAGCGCAGCAAAACTTTTTTCGTTTCTATTTGCCACTTTAGATGTTCACTTGAACTCGGTCTGAATTGTCCTTCTCTATATAAGACGATTCAAAACGCTTAATATGACACATAAATTGAATTTTTTTATCATTGTTCCTATTTCCCATATCCCCCAAACGATTCGCTTTTAAAACGAAGGCAACGTTACAAAATACGCGATTGGTTAACAAAAACACATGATAAGCATCATACTTAGCACGATGCTTTTACAACGCTCGGTTCGCGCTCAAATTTCTATCGTTGAACAATTCCAACGTCTGACTGTTATCAGGCAGTTGAATTCTATCATCTGAATTTTCATTTTCCTGAGATGCCATTACAATCTTCTTAATATCTTTGGGTGCGACGATATTTTCATCGGGCGTCGGTTGACAGCCCCATACCCATAGCGGTGTCAATATGATTACCAGCATACAGATTGTCTTTTTCATGCGCATTTCCTCGCTTTGCTATCTTTGATAGAGCATGTCTATTTATTAATACAAATCACAGCCAGATATATGACGATATTTAAAATATTTCTTTTTGTTATGTCATATTATGCTTAGTTCTTCGTGTATTACTTAGGCGGCAAGAAGCCGCACTATTATTTATTAAGGAGAACAAAATGAAACGACGTTTGATTTCTTTGGTACTTGTAATGATTCTATGCCTGTCCCTGACGGGAAACGCATTTGCTTTGAGTAGCGGTGGTACCGTTGTTCAGCCAAAAAGTTCAATTTCAGTTACATGTGGACTATATAAATCCGGCAGCCAGTATAAGGTGTGGTCAACTACTGAAACCAGTCTTTCTTCCAGTTTAACAGCACGGGCATCCTTATATAAGGTCGTTACAAGCGGCCTGCAATATGTAACTGCCGTAAGTATAAGCGGAACAGGAACTTCTCTGACCGCTAGTAAACTCCTAGCACTAACTTCGGGAACATACAAAGTTTATGGATATGGAACTAGCAATTCTTCTTCCAGCAGCAATAACCGGACAATAGTCGTTCCCTAACGGCTATTCAAAATGCAGCAAATAAAGCCCGGCAACATATATGTTGCCGGGCTTTATTTGAAATAACGGTCCGCTGCTACCTACTCAATAAAATTAGATAATTCATTCAAAATATCAACCTCCGGTTGAGCGGAAATCCAAAGGATGGTGTCATCGTAAGTTGCAAAACCGTCAAAAATCCCATCAGTTTCATCAATGCAATAGGTCAGCTCAATATCACCAAGTATCTTCACTGTAATCCACTCGCTGCCGTTACTTCCAATGCTCAGACTGTTTGGTACGAGCCATTTTTGAGTGACAACTACGTCGCCGTCACTAGAAGTATATTGAGATCTTAAGGAAATCCCACCTGTTGAATATTTGGTAAGTGTTATGCCGACACGCTCAAAATCATCGGAAATAAGCTGCACGGGCGCAAGTCCATATTTGGTTGAAAAAGTTTCAAAATCATCAAATTCAATGATCACATCACCATTCTCATTTACTGTACCCCCGGGATCTACTTCAATCTCGGCAACATATTCGGGATATATAGGGCCTTCGCTTGTTGGTTCAATTTTCATTTTGCTTTCAAATATGTTGGCAAAATAGTCGAACGCACCTTTCGCCAAGGTCTGTCCACGCGGGACCAATGCAAAGAGGACGAATGTAATCAGAATGATCGCCGCCGTAATCGCCAAACGTTTATGCGCCTGTATTCCGCTCCTAAGCATGTTGACAAACGACACAAGCCTTTGTTGCCTCACGTCGCGCAAATGCTTTTGTGTCAAAGCGGAGTCAACATTCACCCATCCATCAACAGGCAAGTTCGCATGAACTTTCGCCGCATGGATCACCTGCTCGATCGTCAAATTAGAGACTGCCGCCAATTGTCGCGCTTCACTGCGAGAGCGCTTGAAGAGGCCCGTCATCAAATACGGCCTGTCTTTCAATATTTTTTTAAATTTTCTCTCCGTCATCCTTCTCACCCAATATTCATAAACGCAGTTGCCATCATCATCATCGTGATTGATTCAAATTTGAGCCGTTCACCGAGCTTTAAACGAAACCTTCTGAACCGTTGGCTAAGAGTATTTCTTGTAATTCCCATCATTTTAGCGGCTTCTTCAAGCGAAAACCCGTCAAAATAAACCATCATAAAAGCTTCTCGCATTTCCGGTGACAGCGTAAGTAATTCCTTTTGAAATATCTCCTGCAGCTGATGATATCGTGTTACCGTTTCAACATCTTCAACTGCCTTTTGCTCCTCGATTGTTTGGGGTGGAGCCGGTTGCGTGCGGTTTTGCATCCTTATGTCATCGCGTCGTTTGTTGCGCATGATCTTTGAAAAATATGCCAACGGTTTTTGATAGTTGGATGAAGGCACATCATTTCGAACAATCTTTTCCGCCAAATCTTGTATCAAGTCCTGTGCATCGGCATCATTGTCGACCATGGTGAATGCGATTGACAGTATTTTCGAATAGTCATGAATCAATACATCCGAGAGCATTTTTCTCATTGCTGGCTCCTGTTTTACAGTGAATCAGAAACTCGGCTTGAAGAACTTATGCTTCATAGTCATCTCTGTATATTACACGTCTTACAAGGTCATTTATGACATGCAATTATCAAAGATTACACGCTTCAACATAGAGTCTTTCCAGTCTGTAGTAGTTATCATACCATTTTTTACTGCGCCAGAACACTCGTTTTGCATGTTGCAGTATCTCATCATAGAATAATTCGGTTTGATTCATCCATGAATACGCATTTTCATTATCCAGCCAGAGGCCAATCGAATACGTGACATCAAATTCAGATTTGGAAATTGAAATGAAGTAAACGATCTCTGCAACCCATAGATCTGAGGGTTCGGTCACATAAATAACAAAGTGCCGATATCCACGTTCGCATAAGTTCAATATAAATCGCATGACCGATCGTTTGACATACCCGTTGCTGGACCGGTATCTAAGAGAGTCCGCTTGCAACAGCGGGTGGAAATCAACACGCAGCAAACACGTTTTATATCGCATCAACAGACACACTCCCATTCCCTATCCTCACTAATAAGACTATTTTAAACGGCAAAAATGACATGCCTGGTATCCATATATATCAATGATTTGCTTTTTTCTGTTCTTTTGTACAACGTTTGACAGTATTATTCATAGAAACCACGGCGGTATACTCTCAGCGTAAGACACCGCCGTGGTTGTTACAATGCACAAAGAAAGGAATGCGATACATGAATCAAAAAACAGCTTACGGTACACAAACGTGTCTTGTGCCAGAGATCAATCAGCATCTTTGCAAATGGGAACCCCATCCTCCCGTTCCTCGACCATTTCAACAAGAAACCGCGGTTGTATCAGGTGATGACGATGAAACCGGGGGGAATAGTATAGCAGCATTCAAGTGAATAGCTCTAAAATATCGGAGCATTTATGTTATCCCACCGATAGCGGATTATGTTACAATTTATACAATTGAATTGAGGTGATAAGCGTGGACTACAATTGGCTTTCTTCTGCTACAGCACAATGTTCTGCAACCATTGTAGCAATACTAGGAGGTTTTATTGCAAGCCGCCTCTTAACAATTAATTCAGAAAGAAAAGAACTAGGAACTAAAATTGCTGACTTAGACGATGAAATATCCTATAAAGAAAAGCGCATTGCTGAGCTTGAAAGATGGCTTCTTGAAGAAGATGCCAAGGACTTCATAAGAGACAAAACCGACGAACTCGTTGCTCAAATCTCAATTGAAAATGTATATACTGCTGCTGAAAGCAGCGGACATGATATTGAAGAATATCGTCAGTATTGGGTCAATGCATTAAAGGTAGCTCAAACAGCGCAAGACTATTTTTCTAAGCATCCTAGTGATCTTGATAGATGCTTTGATGACATAGCGCGTTTTCAGCTTAGTGACATGTATGATTTAACTTATGATATTTGGAAGGCAGTTTATAAGTCTCAAAAAAGTCAGAAAATTCACTCACCATACGCCAATGATTTCTCCCCACCATTTGATATTGATACATTTTCTTCTGGGGCTGATTATTCTAGTGCGGTGGATTACAGAGAGAATGATCGAGAGCTTGAAATTACTGAAACAGAAATCGAATGGTTGATAAAACAAAAAGAAAGTTATAATCACCGGAGGAACGCCTTGGAAAAACCTCAGGGAATGGCCAAAGGAATAACTGTTTTTATATTATTTTCTATTTTGGGGATTATTGTCCCAATGATACTCATGCCTTATGCCGTGAATCAATATGCTTCTATGTTTAAATGGCTTGATATAGGTTTATTTATTGTTGGGCTTATCAGTGTCATTTGGTATTTGATACTTTTTTTACGTGCTGACTCAAAATAGTAAAATGTCATTTGAAACCTAAACAGACTTTCAAAAGTCAAGTTTTATGTGGATAGGCTATTCTCTATACCCGCCTCACTAAAACGGGTTTTCTTATGCCTGAAAGGAGTTCATGCCGTTTAAGAGACTATTCCTGTTTGCGATTTTCCGACGAAGACCGCGCATCACCGGAACTACAGCAACCTATCCGCAAAGCCGAATGCACCACAGGCAAGCTAAGCGAATATAAAAGAAAAACCACCCTGTTAGGGTGGTTTTCTCTGGCGTGCCCGAAAGGATTCGAACCTTCGACCTTTGGAGTCGGAGTGCCCTTGGTTTAAGCAATGAACGTTTGATATGGTGTCTTACAGCGGCTGAAAATCCCCTACGTACGGGCTTTTTCAGCAGTTAGCATATTTTCACATTTTGCGTCATATTACGAGATAATCGCCGATTTTTGCGTCTATATTAGCAAGAAATTAGCGAATAGCAGCCAAATTATAATTCAGAAGCCACACAAATTATCAAGCTATCCTTAGTGCTTGATTAGATTTTGGGTAAGGGTTTTCCAAGGAAACTCTTACTTTTTCACAATTCGAAGGAGGAAGCCAATGACCAACATTATCGCCGTTGCCAACCAAAAGGGCGGCACCGGTAAAACAACAACCGTCGCCAACCTTGGCATCGGATTAGCACAGGCGGGAAAGCGCGTCCTGTTGATCGACGCAGACCCGCAGGGTTCGCTGTCCATCAGCCTGGGATATACACAGCCGGACGAACTCCCCGCCACCCTTTCCGATCTTTTGGAAAAGGTTCTGGACGAAAAGCAACTCGTTCCCAGTGAAGGAATCCTGCACCACGGCGAAAGCGTCGACCTCATGCCCGCCAACATCAGCTTATCAGGCATGGAGGTATCCCTTGTCAACGCAATGAACCGTGAACGAGTATTGAAGCAGTACCTCGACAGCGTGAAACGGCAATACGACTATGTGCTGATCGACTGCATGCCCTCCTTGGGCATGTTGACCATCAACGCGCTTGCCGCAGCCGACAGCATCGTAATCCCGGTTCAGGCACAGTACCTTCCGGCAAAGGGTCTGGAACAGTTGCTGAAAACTGTTCAACGCGTAAAGCGGCAGATCAACCCGAAACTGAAGATCGACGGGATTCTTCTGACCATGGTCGATAAGCGGACGAACTACGCAAAAGAGATCAGCGCGCTGATTCGCGATACTTATGATGGGAAGATCAAAGTGTTTTCGACGGATATCCCGCTTTCTGTGCGCGCCGCAGAAATCAGTGCCGAGGGTAAAAGCATATACGCCTACGATCCGAAGGGCAAGGCCGCGGATGCGTATCGAAATCTGACCAAGGAGGTGATCGGCATTGCCCAGCAAAGAGAGAAAGCTAAGTCTGGCGTCGTACGATGACATCTTCAAGGACGACACCACTCGCACGGACGATCAGCGCGAGCGTATCGTGGAACTGCCGCTCGACGAGCTGCACCCGTTCAAAAATCACCCGTTCCAAGTTCGGGACGACGAGGACATGCAGCGCACCGTCGATAGCATCAAGGAATACGGCGTTCTGACGCCGGGAATCGCGCGCCCTGCCCCCGCCGGCGGGTATGAAATCGTCGCCGGTCACCGACGCAAGTATGCGTGCGAACTTGCTGGCCTTTCTACTATGCCTTTCATCGTTCGCGAGATGGACGACGACACGGCCACGATCCTGATGTGCGACAGCAACTTGCAGCGCGAGCATATCCTTCCGAGTGAGCGGGCGTTTGCTTATAAAATGAAGCTGGAAGCGATGAAGCATCAAGGGAGCCGAACTGATTTAACTTCTGGACAAGTTGTCCAGAAGTCAAAAACGTCAGTCGAGGTTATTGCAAATCAAGCAGGAGAAAATTACAAGCAGGTTCAACGGTACATTCGTCTCACTGGATTGATCTCTGAACTCCTACAAATGGTCGACGATCGAAAGGTCGCTTTTAATCCTGCTGTAGAACTATCTTATTTGAAACCCGAGGAGCAGACACAACTGCTCGACGCGATGGCAGCACAGGAAGCCACCCCATCCCTCTCTCAGGCACAGCGATTGAAACGATACAGCCAAGAAGGCAAACTTTCCGAGGACGTGATCGATGCTATCATGTCCGAGGAGAAGAAAGAAACCGACCGTATTACACTGACCAGCGACAAGTTGAAACGGTATTTCCCCAACAGCTACACGCCAAGGCAAATGGAAGAAACGATCTTCAAATTGCTGGAACAGTGGCAGCAAAAGAGAGAACGAGAAATGGAGAGGTGATGCGGGAAAGGCGCTCGGCGGAGCGCCTTTCATAGTGTTGGATGAACTCAATTTCTGGTTTGGTTTTGCAACAGCCATATTCCCAACAGATCTTTTGACGTTTTTTCAACGCGTGGTATTTTTGCATACTTCATAAGTGCCGGGATGTCCTTGCCAGCATCAAAGATGAAGCCTTGGATGGCCTTGTTGAAAATCTCTCGATCCATTTTGTTTCGATATTTCAGGCAATCTATCGCAACCTCTCGCGGTCACGTGCGTCAAAAGCAGGTTGCCCATAAACTCGATATTCATGCAAGTACCACATCTACTTGAGTAAATATTTTGATAGGATGTTTATCACCGATAAAGCTCTAGCTATAAGAAGGTCGCGAGTAATCATCTTTATTGGCTATTATGTAAGTGATTCCGTTATGCCGTTGAAGAAATCCGCACTCCATAGGTCGAGCGTGCTCTGATCCTTGATAAACGGCATAACATCCTCTTTTGCCTGTTTATAGTCGATCTGTTCAAAACGTTGATGCAGCATATTTCTGACATTCTCAATCGTGATTGCTTTGTCAACGTCAATAACCCCAGACTGTGCAAGCCTCGCTTGAAGGTGACGTAGATTTACCCTGGTTCCCCTGGAAATATAGAAAACATAATCATACAAATCTCTGCCCTTAACGCGGTTTTTCCATGACCGACAAATCACCGCATGGATTTTCCCGGCAAACAGGGACGGCATATCATATAAACTTATCTCATAGGGAATCGGGAGCAGCCGATATTTTCGTTCGAAAGATGCATGCTCAGGCGGATTGGTGTCGACCTCGAATTTCACTTTGATCAGCTTAGAGGGTGCAATGGACGATGCAAGACGCTCATCGGCATAGAACATCAATATGTGCTCTTTGGTGCTCCCTTTTATAAATGCAGACTTGACCGCCGAATCAACGGTTTTTTCTTTTGTCGCGACATTGAAGTTCAGGCCATATGATCGAACTTCTTTTTCCAACGCCGGTAAATATGAAGAGAACTCGAAGTCGGCGTTAGGGCTCTTCAGCGAAAAATCCAGATCCTCGGAAAAGCGGTCGAGTCCATAAAAGATTCTAAGTGCCGTGCCACCGTAAAAGGCGGCTGATTGAAAGAAACCGGCTCGACTCAACCCACACAAAACGATTTCCTGCACGACTTCTTTGATTGCGTTTTCTTTATCGTATAGGGTCTGCGCTTGATATGGAATTAGCATTTGTTCAATTAGCGGATTCATACGATGCTCCCTTCTTGATATAAGAACGTAGCAAGCGGTGGTTCTGCGTGTGATAATAGCTTGATAGCATCATAAGATCCGACATGTTCAGATTCCAAAACGCATCTTTGCCAACACGCAAGTCTTGAAATAGCAGATATTCAAGGCCTGCCCGGTTTTTCATAGGCGACACCGTATATAGCTTATCACAAAGTGCCTTTTCAGGAGATGCGATCTGAAATCCGTATCCGTTTTCTTCGCATAGGACAACTCCATAGGGATATGCTTCGCTGGGCACGTCACGATATGTGAATATACCATAAGGTGTTGCATACCGCTTTTTCTTTTTCTTTTCAAAAGATGCCGATGTGAACTGATGGACCGCTTCCGGGATTAGTGAATGATATCCCAGAGCAAACTCAAACGACAAATAAGACGGCCCGTAAATACTGCCGGCAAGGTAGTATCCAGGAATATTTTTATCTGTCTCATATAGCCCTCTGACAATTGGAACCAGCTCACCCCGTTCGACAAGGCGACGTATTTTTGATGTCGGGTTTGCGAAATTCTTCAATTCATCTATCAACATGGCTGATGTTTTAATCATATTTTCACCACCTAAAGCAATAATACTGCTTTTATTGGAGAATATCAAGCATTATGGTTTCCTTGCACATTAGTAAAATACGTTCTAGTTTGAAGCAAATCATGCGAAGATTATTAGTTCTACAATCATCTATTACGCTAATAGATTGCCCAATATGCAGTAGCTTTTCTTCCCAGTAATACGGTTTGATTGCGGGATAGTCAAGATTGTAGCGAGTTTTTCTGGCGTTTTTGTCAACCGCAATATGCCAGGCCGCAAGCGTGCGATCGCTATACTTATGATAAAACAAAGCAGTGTCCATGCACAGAAGCGCTTCCGGAAACAGCTGGTGAATCATGCTTGCTTCAGAATAATCAGTTTCATTAACCAAGCGATAATAGCCGCGTTTAATTCTCTCGATCATTCCATTTTGCATGAGTGTCTGTATGTCCGCATAATAAAGCTTGGCATCATGGAGTTGTACAGTTGTCATAACCCCACCATGCTTGGAAAAAATCAATGCCAGTTGCTTTGCACTAATCACTTATTACCCTCTACTAAACCGTGATCTTTTTTGTTATGAGCGGACGTTTTAGTAGAGCTACTATGCTATTCTTTTGTGGTAACGTCAATAGCATTTAGCATGGAAGCAACTGATTTCGATTGCTCTGCACAATATAATCGACTTTAACACCCAATTTGCAGCAAATCCAATCGCGACTACTCCCGTGTAATATCTCAATACCTTAATTGTTTACTCCCAGCTTTTACCTAGTCATCGTGTCTACATTTACTTCTGTTTTTACGTAAATTTATCCTATGCAGAATTAGAATCCTCGCGTAATTGCGATATGGCAGTTTAATATGCAGAAATAGTTTTTCTACCCATCAAAGAAGATATCTCCTTCGGGTCAAATTTGTTATACTAAAATAGTTCAATAGATTCAGCTCTTCACGCCGAAGAAACCGACATTCAGGTGGACGGCAAAGTCGGGCTATATAGGCACATTGTTTAAAAAATACTGACTTATTCACAACACTATTCCAAATATCAACTTGTGCATTTGAGCGTTTGGTACACAGCGGTGCTCTATGGAGCTCGAATAAGAAGCTTCCTTTATTACCCAATATGTGCTATTACAAAACCATCGAATATTTCGAAATGCAAGGAGGATACGGTCGTGGTATATAATAAGAAAAACCCAAAACGCGCGAGAAAAATTATACTCTTTGCGTTTGTCGCATTCATACTTACTTTGACTGTCGCTTGCTTTCTTTATGTGCAAGACTACCGTCATGCCGACGTAACTGCGTTGGCATTATTAGAAAATAATTCTTTTATACAGCAGACGGATCATCTGACCATCCTTACTCCAGATGCAAAAAACGATACCGGAGTTGGGTTGATCTTCTATCCAGGTGGCAAAGTAGAGGCAACGGCATATCTGCCTTTGCTCGAACGTATACGAGAGGGTGGTATTACCTGTGTTCTCGTAAAAATGCCCCTACGCCTCGCGGTTTTCAATATCAATGCGGCGGATTCGGTTTATGCCATTGCGCCTTCCGTCTCACAATGGTTTATCGGTGGTCACTCGCTTGGCGGCGCAATGGCAAGCAGCTATTCAAAAGGGAACGAAGAACGTTTAGCTGGGTTAATTCTGTTGGGTGCATACCCGGTGAATGATAGTCAACTCCCAACATTATGTATTTATGGCAGTGAGGATATCCAACTCGACAAGACAAAGCTCACCGGAGTCTCGAATGTCATCGAAATTGTCGGCGGCAATCACGCGCAGTTTGGCAATTATGGTGTACAGGAGGGCGACGGCACGGCGTCGATCTCTCGCGAAGAACAGCAGTCACAAGCTGCTATCGCGATTCTTTCATTTATGCAAGCTGATTAATCATTGTTTCACGCATGCCGCACGCATATTGATCGCCCGTTTACCCTTTGATAAGATAATGGTAACAAATTCAACGGAGGTATCGTCGAATGACTGAGCAACGAGGCTACAGCCTGAAAACCGCGCTCTGGTTTGTTTTTTGTTTTTCGTTTCTCATGGTGATAGCAACTTGGCTCATATCTCCGCTGTTGGAGCCGTTTCGCAACACGCTACTTCCGGATACTGGCGCGGCTTGGTACTACTGGAAGCTGCCGCACCCGGAGCTTTGGGCGAGCATCAGCATGTGGGTGTTTTATTTGGCCCATCAAGTCACCGTTTGGGTGCTGATCGCGCGGCTGAAAAATGCACCGCGTCCGGCGGCGGGTCGCATCGGCAAATTTAACATGTTCCTGTTGGTTGCAAACGCGGTGTTCATCGTGCTCCACCTGTTGCAGACGACATTGTTCTATGACGCTCTCGCACAATTCACGCCCGTCATGAGTTCGCAGGGTTCGGTCATTGTCATTCTCGTGATGATGCTGATCCTTCTCAACAACCGCCGTGGGCTGTTCTTTGGCCGGCGCGTGCCACTTCCACAGTCCGGCGTTGACCTGACGCAGCGGGTGCACGGTTTTTACATTTCTTGGGCGGTCGTCTTTACCTTTTGGTTCCACCCCATGGAAGGGACGCTGGGGCACCTGCTTGGGTTCCTCTATCTCTTCCTGTTGATGGGGCAGCTCTCGCTTGCGCGGACAAACTGGCACACAAAAATCGGCTGGCTGACATTTCTGGAAGCGTTTGTCGCTCTGCACGGCGCGGTGGTCGCCATCGTAGCCGGCAACGGCATGTGGCCGATGTTCTTCTTTGGGTTTATGATGATGTTTATCGTAACGCAGGTGTACGGCATCCTCAAAAACCGTATCGCCATAGCGGGCATAATCGCAAGTTATGTTGCGCTCGTACTCGTTACTTACAGCGGCGCGCTGGCGAATCTTTTTACAGGGACACCCGTCGGCTGGGCGGATATTCACCAGATCACATGGATTCCCATCATCCTCTACGGTCTTGTGTTCGCTCTCGTCTGGCTGTTCGCAGGCGTGACCGTTCTCATCCGGCGCAAACCGAAAACGGCAAGCCGCAGATAAATTTATCATAATTCCGTTTCTTGACACGCCGCATCTTATGATTGCGGTGTGTTTTATTCTTAATTGATAATCTTCAAACTAAGTGTATAATTGAAATAGCAACTGTTGAACTTTCATCTGTTTGAGGTTTCAATATGAATTTTGAGCAATTAAATCTGTTAATCAAGCTCGGGCGCGATTTCGGGCACGCTCAAATCCGCGACGCAGGTTTTTCGGACACGGAACACGCAATATGCACATTCCTTTGTTTTCATGACGCCGTGTCGCAGGACTTCATAGCCAACGCGTTGGTTCTGGATAAAACAACCGTCGCCAAAGCATTAAGCGCAATGCAGCGCAAAGGAACCATCATTCGCTCACAAAACGAGAACAACCGTCGCGAAAATATCATTCGGCTATCGAACGCAGGGCGTGCCAGCGTCAATGCAAGTATCGGAATATATGATGCCTGGCTTGCAGATATAAGCGCCTGCTTGTCGGATGATGAGGTGCGGCAAATGGATTCGTTTATAGCCAGAATGATCGATCGCGCAGTCTCACAGCGTGAACAGCTTCAGGAAAAATCAAACGAAAAGGATTGTTTACACCATGGATAGGCAAACAAAAGCTGAAACAAACGCACCGCCTTCTTTCATAAAATCCGTTTTTATCGGATTAAAGGCTTATTTGACCGATTGGCGAAATCTGCTGGGGCATGCTCTTCTTGGTATATTGTTTGTGATTGTCGCAATATGGGCGCCGATCAACATCTGGCTTAAGCTTGGAATCATCGCCGGTCTGATTTTCCTAAACATTCTTAGAATGCGCAACAAGACAAAAACTCAAAATGAAAAGGAGTCTGCGGACAATGAGCTCGTTTCGTGATCTTCGTATCGTTGATAACTTTTATCAAACTTCAGCTTTTTTCCCGATGCCGACCGTGCTCGTCTCCACGCTCAGCGAGTCCGGGCAAACGTCCATCGGTTCCTACTCGCTCTGTTTCCCCTATTATGTGGCGGGCAAGGATTACTACGCCATGGTGCTGGAAAGCAGAAACAGCAGCAATACCACACAGAATATTTTAAGAAGCGGAACATGTGCGCTCAATTTCATTGAAGACAGCCGTAAAAACTTCAAAGAAGCCGTGCGGCTCGGATTCCCCGGCGAAACCTGCGAGGAAAAAATGAAGGATTGCCGTTTTACTTTGGAATCCGGACAGGCTGGCGGTGAAAAGCCGCGCCCGCTCGTAGTGCAGGAAGCGTATCAGGTGTTTGAATGCACATGGATGAGCGATCTTGAAAACGCCTTTGAAGACGTTGCAAAAGTCGGCCAGCTGGAAGGCATAGAACCCCCATACCGCAGTTTTAACGGCATCACCAGCAAATTCGGCGCGCATTTCATCCTGCGTGTGGATAAAATACTGATGAAAGACCGTTTCTATCGCGCCATCATAGACGGTGTAAGCGCAAAGAATTTTCCACGGGTTCCCGTGGACTATGGTTATCGGGACAATACGCATTTTTGGTACACGCGCTTTCGCCGTCCCGTTTCCGAGCGCATCCCCGCCGGGCGTGAAGCCGAGCTTGCAACCGTCGTCTACGCGGCGGAGCGCATCGACCCTGTTGTCAAATTCACCGACGACGCATGCAAAACGCTTGTAAAAGTCCCGCGCGTCTTTCTGAAAGCCGCCCTGCAGGGCTGTGTGGACTGGGCAAAAGAGAACGGTGTCGTCCTGATCGAAGAAAAGCACATGGCTATCATTCGCGATAAACGCAACTCTGAAAAAAAGCATTGAGTGTGCGGTAGAGGACAGAATTTCAAAATGCAAACAGTATTATTGGATCAACAGACACTGCCATATTAAACCAGCGGCTCTGATAGATGTTCTCAAGAGAGCAGATCCTGCATTGCATGCCGGTAAGGCTAATAGCAGAAAGCGCATTACAATTGTATAAGCACACCGCGAAAAACGCACGGTGTTCCGTGCGTTTCGTATTTTGTCAATTGATTCAAAACCTTACGGCTGCATTGCACCAAATAACACAAGCCATGCCAAAGCGGATTTTGCCACGAGACTGAGTATGATGTAGGCTCGCTCGCCATATATATAGTCTTTCCATTTTCCAACACGCTTGTACTGGAGAATCATATTGATTGGGAATGTATTGAACGCGACAAAGTAGGTTCCTACAATCGCCCAAACAAACCATGGGACCATATCAAAATTGCCGGTTCCAAACATATAGAGCAATATTGCCGCCCAAGGTGCAATTCCTGCGATGGACCCCCAAACAAAGGGACCCCATTTTACGTTCTGTTTTTCAGCCCCCGAATTCAATTGCTCCATCACCAGTCCAAAGAAATTCATGGAAGCATTTACCACAAAAATCAAAACAAGAGAAGCAATGTCATAGATACCGAACAACGTGCTAATGAGTACGATCATAATCGACGAACTAATAGCATACTCGAACCACCGGAACCTATTTATGCCGTGTCGAATTCCATTTAAGTATGTATCGCCACTGAAATAGATGATTGCATGTGCCAAAGCGGAAATAAATAAAAACGATGCAACCAGCATTCCAAACGGTAATTCAAACAACGTTTTGCTTGCCGGTTCAAGAGATTGGGTCGTCACGTTAAAAGTCAGGTAATTCTGTGTAATCGCCGGCTGGAATTCCGCAATTTTCTGTATTACGCTTGTCGCCAGAAAAAGCATAATCAAGCCTTGGATTAAGTGGATTGCGCCCATAATGAGATTAAAGCGCCTGAGTTTCTGAAGCGAAAGTTCCATTCTAGTCAACCTCCTTTAATCAGTTTTTACTGCAGAACATCATTAACGTCTGTGACATGATTACAGTGATACTTTTTTACTGTTTACTCAACTTAACGCTTGTCTGCAAAATGTACGCAGTATATCCACTCTCCTTCCTGAATCTTGATCATCCGACACGATTACGTCCGGCTTGTTTTGCAGCATATAATGCAGCATCAGCAGATGCTATCAAGGTCTGCCGCGTTGCGCCGTCTGCCGGAAGTACTGCTATTCCAAATGAAAGTGTCAGCGGAGTGACCTTTTGTCCCTGCAGTTTAACTTCAGAGGCCGAAATCGACGATCGCATGAATTCTGCCCGCTCAGTTGCTTCTTCACGAGAACAGTCCGGTAAGATAAGTATGAACTCGTCTCCACCATATCGGCAAACAATATCGGAGCTCCGCGTGTTTTTCAGAAAGAAATTGGCAATAAAAGCAAGAACTGCATCCCCCATAACATGTCCATATGTATCATTAATAGCCTTGAATCTGTCAACATCCGTCATAATGACGGCTAGTTGGCCATTACCTCTGCGCATGCGTTCGATTTCTCGGTCAAACGATTCTTCCATGTAACGTCTGTTGTATAATCCGGTTAAAGAATCCCTCAAGGACAATTCACGAAGTTGAGCTTCGTTACTTAGTAACCTCTGGTGCTGTTGATCGATCTGTTCGAGCTGTTTCCGATTTGTATATCCTGTAGAAATTCCAATAACAGCGGTAAATACAATAAATGCAAACAAGCTCGGCCAGTTTATGTTTGTCAGCTTCGGAGCCAATAGCAAAGCGACAAGAACGCCAAGCAATTGAATTGCTGAAAGAAGTAAAGTGGCGCGTTCGGACAATAGAATGGCACATAATTGTATGGATAACCCGACATACACAAAAGGAATCACATCTCCGCCTAGAACATTCGGATCAAGAAGTATCGAAATCCACGGACCGGCAATCATGCAAATCGTCGTTATCCAAGCGGCGGTCATATACTTCCCGCGGTTATTATAAAATGCACTCAATCCAAGTAAAAAAGCTAGACTTAAGAGGAGCGCCATATAAAATGCGCGTCGAGGTCCAGTATCAACAAGGCAAACCAGAATCATAGTCCCAAACAGCAATAAAATCATTGCAAGCTGCAGTACCAGCAAAATGATTGCTTTCCTTTGTATGGATATAGGATGTTTTTCCTTAAACTTGTCGAGAAAGCTAAATTTGTTTTCTGTTTCCATAATTTCATTTCCTTCATAGCCGCTTTGCTAAAATAAATATTTCAAGCTGGTTTGTTCAATTGAAACGGAACAGCTGTGTTTTGTTTCTATAGATAATGCTTTACAAAAATAAGATCAAAAGTAAATTGAAGGAGTATTGATCACTCTCACCGCACATGCTTACTTTAGCATATTTGTTACCTTTTGAATACTTCCGGTATTTTCCATTTATATACTCAAAGCTCATTAGTCATAGCTTTGCTCTTTTATGAAATCTGAGTATTTGTTATAATTTTATCAATTATGTAGTGTCTTTTCTGGTTGCAATTGCCACGCATACTTTCTGTAACATATTATGCTGTTTTCATGGATTCGTTCATAGAATTTTTTGGACTATCAGGCTAAAAATTAAAATTAAATACATATACGAAGCTATACCATTTTTCTCAATATTGGAGGATTTCATGACAGAAAACAAAATGATGTATGATGTCGTTATTGTCGGCGGGGGCATATCCGGCTTAACAGCGGCAAGCTTGCTCGCCAAGCGGGGATTGCATGTCGCCGTAGTGGAAAAAAGCGAACAGCCCGGTGGTTCCTGCGGCGTCTTTCGGCGCGGAGAAACCACCTTCGACCAGGGCTCCGCCATGCTCTATGGGTTTGGCGAGCAGGGTTTCAACGCGCACCGTTTTGTCTTTAACTGTCTGGAAGAGCCCATCGACGTGCTCAAGCACGAGTTGCTGTACGTGGTCAATTACAAGGGCGAGCGCGTCCGTTTTTATGCGGATACCGATCGCTTCGCCGGGGAACTCGCGCGGGTATTCCCCACGCAGGAGCGACAGATTCGACGGTTTTACCGAGACATGACGCGGCTCTACCGCCATATTATGGTGGAATCACCCAGTTATACCACCGCGGACGAAACCGAGCCGAAGGAAGGGCTGCGCGGCATTTTGCGCCATCCGATCTCTTATATTCGATTTTTGAGTTATCTCAACAGAAGTGCCAAATCTCTTTTGACACAATATTTTACCGATCCTGCCATTTATAACTTTTTCGATAAGTTGACCTCAACTTACTGTTATGCGACGGTAGAGGAAGCGCCGGCCGTACTTGCCGCCGTTATGTTTGTGGACAACCACGTCGGGGGGAGTTGGTATCCGGCAGGCTCAACACTATTTCTGCCTGGCAAGCTGGAAAAGGTCATCGAGGAGCACGGCGGGGATATGTATCTTAGTCACGAAGTGGTATCAATTCTCTTCGATGGAAATAAGCCCTGCGGCGTGCTACTGGATGACGGAGCGCGCCTAGCTGCAAGCGACATCGTCTATTCCGGGACGGTTTGGAACCTCTACGGCAAACTACTGGACGAGGTTCACACGAGCGCAGAGCAGCGGAAATGGGCAAGTAGTCTCGTGCCGACCTATCCCAGCGTCGTGCTATATGCCGAGGTGGACCGCGCCGTAATCCCAGAGGATACCGCACCCGTAGAGATGCTGGTCGGCAACCCGGAGCATATTGACGAAAGCGAGGTCACCGTATACCTATTCAGTATCGACGATCGTTCCCTCTGTGCGGAAGATGCGCACGCTATCATGGCAATCGGCCCTACGTTTCAAAACTGGGCAGGCGTAGACGAAACGGAATACCAGAACCTCAAGGAAGCGGAGTGCGCACGGCTGATCGGCGTACTGGAGCAGAGATTTCCCGGGCTTTCCGGCGCGATTCGGCATGCCGAGGTTTCGACCCCGTACACCATCGAACGCTACACCATGAAAAACGGTGGCGCGGTCGCAGGTCCCAAGCAGATGCTGGGGCAACATATGTTCAAGCGTCTTCATACGAGGACGGAATGGGACAATCTCTTTTGCTGCGGCGAATCCACGGTCATGGGAACCGGAACACCGACTGTGACGACCAGTGGGCTCTCCGCCGCTAATGCCATTCTCAAAAAAAACGGACTGGATCCGTTTGTTTACCAAAAGAATCAAAAAAACTATGTCCGGCAACTGCCCGTTCCGTTTACCGCCGGACAACTCTACGCGGACGAGCCGGAGCCGCGGCGCAGCATCATGCGAGCGGCGATGCGCTGCCGCTTTTGCGAACACCCGAGCTGCTGCGGCCAATCCGACGTGGATATACCCGGCATACTGCGACGCGTAGCAGTCGGCAATTTTGTCGGCGCAATCAAGCGACTTAACGAATGTCCCGTTGAAAAAAAACAGCTGACTGATTATGAAACCCGCTGCATCTGCGCACGGGATGTGGGTGGTGAAGCCGTTGATATCTCGCGTGTCATCTGCGCGCTGCTTGAGGGTAATGTGTAAAGGAACAATATGACGTGCTCATAGTTGGTGCGGACGCGACGTGGTTGACCTCTGGTGTGCATTGCATGCGGGCGGATATATTCGCGCGCATAAAGGCTCCAACATGATTACACCGCTGCTATGCTCTCATGTTATCCCCTCTTATCCCCTGAATTTTTCTATCTATAGTTCTGTGCCTTAATATTAATTTCGCTATATGTTGGGAAATTTTTTGCTAAATGATTGATAGTTCGAAAGTTGATAAATTTCCGAAAGAATATAACTGTTAAATTTCTCTTGGCAGTTGGCTATTTTCCTATATGTTTGGCCATCAAATTTAACTAGGTAACCATCAGTGGATACATAAAAGTAGGCATTTTTAAATTGTTCATAAGAAACGAATGAGACCTCTATATTAGGAGCACTATCAACATCCAAACCGCTGCAGACGTGATCAAACAAATTCTCGGGAATATAAAAACGATTTTTGTTTTGCAGAGCAATTCCCCTAGATGGCATAAAATTAAATAGTTTCCATCTTTGAATGTTCTTGCTTTTTAATAATTCGAAAAGTACAGGAACCGATTGATAATTCACATGAGAAACCAGAGTGTTTATTTTTATTTTCAATCTGGGATAGTTGAGTTTAATATAATCGATTAAAGTTATAGTTCGTTCGAAATGTTGCGCATTCCGCGTAACATTTTGTTGCATTACATTGTTGGGGGCATCCAGGGGTAATGTAATCCAATCAAAGTAAGTAGCAATTTCATCGATTGTAGATTCATCAATTGAAAATCCTTGCGTTTTTTCGTCCCAGTTTGCAAGCAATATACCATTCGTAATAAGTGAAAATACAATATGATCTGAATACCTTTTTCCCTGTTGTACTAATCTAAACAGATCAACATAAAGCAGCGGCTCACCGCCAGTAAATGTAATTTTTTCAGCGCCATTATCAATTAGATTAGTAAGAATTCTGTAATTTTTCTCAACTGAAAGATCGCCATCGCTCGGATTTCTATAACAAAAATGGCAATGCTCATTACAATTGGAAGTAATATCCCAGCAAACATTAAACCGATTGTTTTTTTTACACGCTGTACTTAGCATATTCACAACTCCAATATAGCTCAGAATCAAGCGCTTATGTAGCTTCTCCGCTAGAAAAGCTATCAATCCAATAGCGCCGTTGAAAAGTGAATTGTATATCAATCATTTAAAAAGCACCTTAAATTCTTAAGTTTTAATTATGATGCTTAGCTTTTTTTATGGAAATAGTGATGATACATTTTTACTCCTTTTGCAACCATCAGAGCAACTAAACTTGTTGGAACTAATACCAACCATCTCTTGAGCGCTTGCACTAAAGCTTCATTTGATAACCATTTGACAACATAATCCTTGAAAAGCAGTTGCAAAGACACAATAATAATAGCTCCGGTAGCAATAAATAATACAGCATAGCCAAACTTAGGAACCGACGGACTGTTAGTTCTCTTTTTTAAATAAGTGCATTCTTGGTAATCATTAACAAAATCATGTGTTTTGACAGCATTAACATGATTATGTAAATCGCAGTTATTACAGATGATCGCGAAATCACTGCCGGCAACTACTTGTGAAGCAAACATTTTATATGTCTTATCATTAACGCTCTTTAGCCACACTACAAGTACATTTAGGGCCATTGCCGCTGAGAAAGAGCACGCTTCAATGACATTATAATCATTAACGGCCCAGTGTTTTTCCTGATTATCTATCAACCAACGAACACATGCGCATACTTTAGGATGAAACGGAGATATCCCATGTTTAATTAGAAATGCTGCAAAATAGGGCACAAACGAGTAAAAGACTCTTTTCTTTTCCTTTATCTTATATTTTGTTTGAGTGTATTCAAAAAAAGGCTCCGAGGGTTCACAACAATCGCTTTCATCTGAAAAAACCGGAAACGCGTCATCAATAACCCAGTTAATAGCGGCTTGCATGATTTCTTGCAATTCACTTTGTGTAATAATCTGGACATCTCGTTGGTCTTTTTTTAACGTTTCAAGTGCTTCAAGCGCCCATACCGTCGCAGTAATACTAGGTTTCCCTTTATACTCCCAATAACACTTGTTTCCAACCCATTTTACATTCTCTTTTAAATATTGAACACCATGAATATAGGTAGAAAAAAAACTATGCTTAACGCGCTTTCGGTCTCCATTATGTACGTCTGCTTTATGTTCATATGTAATTCCAAACGCTTTTAGTGCTAAAGCAGTCATTGGAATTGAGGGAGCACAATCGGAATAGTGTGATTTTTGAAACCCCCATGCGTAAGCGCCTGATTCTTGTAGATACTTTTGCTTATCAAGCCATACAATAGCTTTCTCTAAGCCTTTCCGCTGCTCTAATGTGCAGCTTTTGGCAAAGCCTGTGGAAACTAATGTATAAACTACTTTACTTGTCGTCCATACTGATGGTCCCTCATCCACGCTCCATGCATCCATATCTTCAGGTTGTTTAGTAACAAAATCATCTTCTTCGAGGTTTTCTTGTTGAAACAAATCCCGACAATCGAAGAGCTTGTTTTGCATAATTTGTATAGCTTGTTCCGGGAGCATATCTGCGTCAAATAAAGCATCTATGACGCTAGAAAGTGGAGTAGTACGGTACCTTCTAGGATTGTCAAGCAAGTATGACACAGAACCATCATCTCTTATTGCATCAAGCAGCCTATCTGCCATTTCTTGAAGAGAACAATCCCTTAGCGCCTCATCACATACAAGCAATCGGTCAATTGAAGAGATGTATGAAGAAATCATACTAGATAAAGACGGATCCATTGCAATCTTCCTTCTATCAAAGATTAACTAATCACAGTTATAATAGCACCTATCAATGTTGTATTACAAGAACTTATTCGGGAAATATATCCAACACCACAACTGTCTTTGATAATGTTATTATATATAATTATTAATCATAACAATTTGATCAGCATCTTGGCAATCTGCTAACTAATTAACATTCACAAATACAATACTCTCGAGAACTACATTTGCTAAAATACTAAACAACTCATTGGGAGGCATTATGCAAGAAGAAATTGAAAATCGTTCCGTAACACTTGTGATCACCACGAGCAAACTAACCGCACGGCTGCTGCGAGACGCCATGCGCAGATACCTTGAGACGAAAAAGTACCGCAACCAAACTACATCAGCGAAGGATTCGGTAAAGCATGGCAAACAGACGGTGAAGCAACTCGTTGGTCAGGGCAAGGGCGTAGCAAATGTTGAAGTGACGGATAGCAATATCGGATCGTTTGAACGTATGGCACGTAAGTACGGTGTTGACTTTGCCGTCAAGAAAGACAATTCACAGCGCCCGCCGAAGTATCTGGTGTTCTTCAAATCACCGGATACCGATGCCATGACCGCGGCATTCAGGGAGTTCACGGCAAAGGCAGTGAAACGTAAAGAAAAGCCATCCGTTCTGGCGATGCTGCAAGGATTCCGCGAGATCATCAATCAGTCTCTTCACAGCAAAGCGAAAGCTCGAAAGCAGGAGCATTCCCTGTAATGAAAAATATTAAAAAGCATGTTGTAAGGATCATTCCTTACTTTTTTGTTTTCCTGTTCTGTACGAAGGTTGGCCAGGCGTTTCGGATCACTCCGGGAACAGATATGAGCGAAAAGGTGCTTGGACTATCCTTGGGATTCTCGGCTGCGTTTTCAAATGTCGCGCCCAGCTTTCATCCGCAGGATATGTTGGTCGGCGCAGTTGGCGCTGCCGCGGTTTTGCTTGCGGTCTACGTCAAGAGCAAAAACGCACGTAAGTTTCGCAAAGGCGAAGAATATGGCTCCGCCCGCTGGGGAACGTCGAGCGATATCAAACCGTTCATAAACAAAGAATTCAGCAAAAATATCATCCTTACACAGACCGAACGTCTGACCCTCGGACGAATCGCCGACTCGGAAAAACGCAACATCAACCTGAACGTGTTGGTGATCGGCGGCCCCGGTTCCGGCAAAACGCGTTATCATGTGAAGCCGAATCTCATGCAGATGAATGCCAGCTATATCGTCACCGACCCGAAAGGCACGCTCATCCGAGAGTGCGGCCGCATGCTGGTGCAGGGCGGCTATATCATTCGCGTGCTCAACACCATCGATTTTACGCAATCCATGCACTATAACCCGTTTGCTTATATCCATTCGGAAACGGATGTTTTGAAGCTGGTCACGGTGATCATGGAGAACACGAAGGACGCCGACGCGCGAACCGGCGAGGAATTCTGGACGAAAGCGGAAGCGCTGCTCTATCAGGCGCTGATCGGCTACATCGCCTTTGAAGCGCCCGAGGAAGAGCGGAATATTGTGACGCTGCTCCAGCTCATCAACGCCAGCGAGGCGCGCGAGGACGACGAGGATTTCCGCTCCCCTGTCGATATGCTCTTCGATCAACTCGAAGAAGAAAATCCCGATCATTTTGCCGTGCGGCAATACAAAAAATTCAAGCTGGCCGCCGGCAAGACACTAAAGAGCATCCTCATTTCATGCGGGGCGAGATTGGCCCCGTTCGATATTCAGCAGGTGCGCGATATGATGGCTTACGACGACATGGCGCTGGACAAGATCGGCGACCGGAAAACGGCCCTATTCTGCATCGTGTCCGATACGGATACGACGTTCAATTTCATTCCGGCCATGCTGTATTCGCAGATGTTCAATACGCTGTGCGACAAGGCGCTCACCTGCGGCGGGCGGCTGCCGGTTCATGTGACTTGCCTGTTCGACGAGTTCGCGAACCAGAAGATACCGAATTTCGAGCACCTGATCTCGGTCATTCGCAGTCGAAACATCTCCGCCCACATCATCGTGCAGACGCAAAGCCAGTTGCGGGCTATTTACAAGGATCACGCGGAAACGATCATCGGCTGCTGCTCGTCGATTCTGTTCCTCGGCGGGAAAGAGCCGTCAACGCTGAAAAGCGTTTCGGAATCGCTTGGCCGCGAGACCATCGATACCTATAGCGAGAGCGACACGCGAGGTAATCAGCGTAGCCACGGGCTGAACTATCAAAAGCTTGGCAAGCCGCTCATGACGCCCGATGAGTTGGCCATCATGCCTGGCAACCGATGCATTCTACAGTTGCAGGGTGTTCATCCGTTTTATTCGCGAAAGTACGACATCACCAAGCATCCGATGTATCCGTTGCTGGCGGATACGGATAAGGGGAATCGGTTTGAGGTCAAACAATACTTGTATAAAGAATAGCAAAGCACCCTGAATTTAAGGGTGCTTTACAAGTTGGTGGAGCCTAGAGGATTCGAACCTCTTGGGGTGCCCCATATGCTAAGCATAATCACTCAGTCCATTCATAGTAGCTACTACAAGCCCCACACACACCAGTAGATACCACCAAACTACCAACGATTATTAATCTCATCAAATCGCCTCCATTGATTTCAAGTCCAAGTTGAAATCCATTCTTCAGTTTTTTGGTGAAAGTAATAGTTACCGCGCAAATGAACAAAATGATGATGCACTCTATGGGCTAGTCGCAAATCTCGAGATATATTATTAAGTTTTGCTATCGCCTTGACATGTAATACCTGCAATGGAATCCTCACGTCTTTGCAGTTTATTACGTGTTTTTCGATGCATCCAATCGGGAATTTGTATTGACTTTCTTCTGTTTTCATAGATATCCATCTGAAGACCACAAAGATTGCATTTGATAACATCAGTATCTAGTGTTTCAAATGATTCCTCTAACTTTAAGGCTCTTTGATTGACATTGTCCAGATATTTTATACTTTCATTTATACCAAGCCATTGTTTTATTAGAAACTGTTCTAGAGGGAATAACCAGGATCCAACTGCAAACAAAGTTGACACAGTAATGTTCATAAAAATAGCATAGAGGAACAAGGAAACGGGGAATCCAATTGTCATCAGTATAATGATGAAATAGTATTTCTTCCTTAAGCTATTATCCCATCGAATATTTTCTTTTTGAGAGTAAAAGACTTGTTTTTGAAAACTCATTCCTGAATAATCACTATACCAATTTTTAAAATCTGATAGTTCAGAATCTTGATACTTTGCTGTAATTTCGGCTTCTTCAGAAGCGCGTAATGTGTGACTATAATCTGAAATGTGGAACAACCTAGTATCAATCGTTTGCTGTATTTTCGCTGCATCCGTAACGATTTTTTTTGATGTGTTCGAACATACCGTTGAAGTAGCAAAGACTAACATTGCCATAAAAAACGATAGGCTTCTCAATAAGTCACTATCTATCTGCGAAGTTAGAATCGCAAATACAATAGTTGCAATTATGCTCGAATAGACACCAAAATATTGAAGACGTTTAGCTTTCGAATACTCTTCTCGCTGTGATTTCAACAGTAAAAGAATATCTCGTTGATTTTGTCTCGAGTAAATACTATCATCCATATGTTGGGAAGTCTTGTCCAAATATTTCACCCCATTTGGTTATAGATTTCTGGTGATCTTTATCTTTCGTTTCATAACTTGCAGCTTCACAGGCCTTATCATAGTCTTCACTTGCCTTTTGTTGTAGTACAATTTTGTCATAAACAGAAAGCGTATTGATGTTCCCCTGAATATTTTTGGGGTCGTAAACATTCTTACTTATATTATTTGCAACATAGAGCAACGCATCTCTGAATCTTAAATCAATATATTGATTCAGTTCTGTTTTCGTTCTACAGTAATCAATCAACATAGCTTCGAGTAAATACGATGGAATAGTATTTGCTCGTTTCGTTTTATTCCAACGCTTAACAATACGAATTAATTCTAGGACTCTCCCATCAAGATCCTGATTTATTGTTTGTACTGCATCCCGGTCAACAGTTGGGTCAGTTTTTTTCCATCCTCCTGATCCATTGGGAATCAGATAGTAATCTCTATCATCACTCTCTTTTACAGTATGAAAACAAGGGACTATGTCAAAAGACCAATCCTTTGATATAAGGTTGAGAACTACCGCCTCGCCCCGTTTATTAATTTCAGACCTTTGATATTCTCTGACATTCTCAAGTTTCTTTTTGAACTTATTAATAACTAGCGTGCTATTCAGCGTTCCATCGTTGCTAGTGCAAGCCACTTGAGCAGCGTTTGTTTTGCTCGCACTGATTTTTGTATTATCCCAAGGGTTATCTGAGCAGTAGGTCGCTCCATTAGCTGCAATACCAATCATCAAGTCAATATCATCTAACTCGCGACATTTTGTTTTGCGCGCAAAAGAACCGAATTGGATATTAAAAGATTCACATAAATCAAAAAAATCGTCTTTGTCATCAAACTCCGCAATATTCGCGAGCAAATTGTCTCTACTATCACGCGCATTTTTTGTTACGTCAGGATCAAGATTCACAATATCTTTCATAAATTCCGAAAATGCAGCATTCACCGTTAACGCCATATATTTTCCCTCCGCTGTGATAAAGTCGATATCTGCAAAAACACCACAATGGTTCAAAATAAGTGATCTTCGTTAATTATATGGCACAGTTACCTTTATTACAAATAAAATTAATTAATGTATTCACCTTTGATAAAAATGAAATGATTTCGGGTATGCATTACCTGTTTCTTGTCTCATAATTAACAGCAGAAGGTCATATGCACGAAATTTTTCAACAGTGCAATCGACGCATTATAAGACGCTCGTCGTCGCCATTGATGCAGGTCTCGCCGTATGGGATGCAATCAAGATACACACCAACTAGAGACTTGCTTTTTAAATTATTCCACCCACGCAATCGCGCGAATCGGCGAACCATCCGCATCCACATGTTTAAGCGGCAACGCACAGAAGGTGAAAAGCTTATCTCCAAGCAGATGCAGATTCATTAGGTTTTCGATGATGACGATCTCGTTTTCTTTCAGCAGCCTTTTATGAAGTGTGAGATTGGAATCGGCAATTGGATCAAGCCCGATCGTATCCAAACCGATTCCCTTTTTATGGCTAGCTGTGAGATAGTCTGCTACAGCTCCGTCGATGCAAGGATAATCGCCGAAATATTTCTCTGTTCCCCAATACTGTTCCCAACCGGTGCAAAAGAGAAGGAACTCGGCTTTGTCGGCATCCTCTCTTTGCTTGTCGATATAGTCCATAGTAATCCGCTGTCCTTCCTGCAAGTCCGAGCAGTCCACAACCAATGCCGTTCCAACGAATTGATCAACGGGAAATTGGTCGAGCGTGGTTCTGCCCGCAAACAAGTGCGCTGGCGGGTCCATATGCGTGCCGGTGTGCGTATACATCGTCATTAGGGTCTCTTTGAATCCGTCTGTGTCATAGGCGTTGGCGGGCGTGAATTTCGGGCCCTCCGTCCCCGGGTAAACAGGCATGTCTTCGGAAATATAATGTGTCAGGTCAATGATTTTCATATGATCTCTCATTCCGTTTTTATATAAATAATTCAGCGTATTCACTCTGTCATGGCAACTAAAAACCTAAGCCACCATGGGGGATTCGTCCCGACCATTGTATCACCTGCAACGGTCGTGCTCAACGCGCTTTTTGCGTGCGCTCCCCTGGCTACTCGCCGCCTGAACAGCGGCTTTTTATATGCAAAATAAAAATGGAGGTACAACTATGGAATTCTTCAACAGCGCAATCGACGTGTTGCAGACGCTCGTCGTCGCCATCGGCGCAGGTCTCGCCGTGTGGGGCGCAATCAACCTGCTCGAAGGGTACGGAAATGACAACCCCGGCGCGAAAAGTCAGGGCATCAAACAGCTTATGGCGGGCGGTGGCATCGCGCTGGTCGGCATGGTGCTCGTCCCGCTTCTCTCCGGCCTCTTCAGCTGATCGGATGATGACGCACTATGGATACCATCATCCAAAAGATTACGGAGTGGCTCAAAGAACTGCTCATCAAGGGGATCACGGATAATCTCTCCGGCATGTTCGACACGGTCAATCAGAAGGTCGGAGAGATTGCGACGCAGGTGGGAACGACGCCGTCGGCTTGGAACGGCGGCGTCTTCTCCATGATCAAAACGCTGTCCGAAACGGTCATCATCCCCATCGCGGGCGTGGTGCTCACGTTCATCATGTGCTACGAGCTGATCCAGATGGTCATCGACAAAAACAACCTGCACGACGTGGATACCTGGATGTTCTTTCGTTGGATCTTCAAGACGTTCGTCGCCGTCCTGATCGTGACCAACACCTTCAACATCATCATGGGAATTTTCGACGTGGCGCAGAGCGTCGTCAACCACGCCGCCGGGGTGATTTCGACCAACACGAGCATCGATATTTCCAGCACCATCGGCAGCCTTACCGCCAAGCTGGAAGCCATGGAGCTGGGGCAGTTGATCGGCCTGTATTTTCAAAGCATGATCGTCGGGCTGTCCACGAGCATCCTGTCCGTCTGCATCTTCGTCGTGATCTACGGGCGCATGGTGGAAATCTATCTGACGGTTTCGCTCGGCCCGATCCCGCTGGCTACGATGGCAAATCACGAATGGAGCAATGTCGGTCAGAACTATCTCAAGTCACTGCTTGCGCTGGGGTTTCAGGCGTTTCTCATCATGGTTTGCGTCGGCATCTACGCAGTGTTGGTGCAGAGCATCACCATAGACGAGGACATCATGAAAGCGGTCTGGACGTGCATGGGATATACGGTGCTGCTGTGCTTCACGCTGTTCAAGACGGGAAGTTTGAGCAAATCCATCTTTAACGCGCACTAAATTGCTTTCCAAATTGATGTAATATAAAATAACAAGTAGTCGGGTAAACAAGGTTTGAAAGGAGCTATACTTCATGTTGCAATCCGTGGTACATATTGCGCTGGTCGTAAGGGATTACGACGAAGCAATTGACTTCTATACAAAAAAACTTCATTTTGAATTGCTGGACGATTCTTACCAACCGGAGCAGGATAAACGATGGGTGGTTATTGCTCCCCCTGGATCGCACGGAACCACCATTCTGCTTGCAAAAGCTTCCAAGCCGGAACAAGAGCCGTTCATTGGAAATCGGCTCTCCGTCAATAGTTGGGGTAGAGCAGTAGATTAAGAGAAACAAAGGGAGTTGTGAGCGAGAGCGAACAGCTCCCTTAAGCATTGGTCGTGCAGAGGATGCGAGCACGAAAGTTCTCGAAACTGCGATATCCAAAGGCGATACGCTTGAGTGCTTTGATCTTGTTGTTGACGCCCTCGGTAAACCCGTTGGAGTAAGGACAGTCGAAAGCGTTGAGGATATAAGGTTCCCAGTTTTGCAGCATTGTGAGACAAGCGGAAAATTCCGGCAGATCGGCAACGAAAGCATGTGCACGAAAGGTGCGGAGGCGCTCCTTTGCCTGCAAAGAATCGGACGAATTCATGAAGGCATAGAATTTCTCTTTCAACAAATAAGCCTCTCTCAAATCACGGGACATTAGCAGCATGCGTTCCACGGCGGCCTTGTTCTCGGCGGAAAGCTTTTCCATATGGGCCAGAAGCAGCTTTCTGCTGCGCTTGAAATACTTGCGCTGTTCCGGCAGCAGCTTCTTTTGAACTCGCTTTCGTACGTTCTCCAGCGCCCATGTACAGTATCGCACAACGTGGAATCGGTCGATCACAATGTTCGCGTTCGGCAGAAGTTTTTTTGCAATATCGAGGTATTCCCGATTCATATCCATCACGAAATATTGCACCTGCTTTCTGTCTGGAAATGCCCGTAAATAGCCGTAAATCTGCGCATGATAGCGCGTCGGCAGGACGTCTACGATTCGTTTATGCACCGGATCGGTCAGGATGCATTGGAACTTTCCATACTCCGTGTTACCGCGGAATTCGTCGATGGAAAGGACTTTGGGTAACCGAGCGGGTTTCCCGAACTCCAGCAGATTCAGCCAGCGCCCGACGGACGATTCTGAGACGCCAAGTGAACCGGCAATTTCCTTACGAGACTGTTTCTTTCGCAACTGGTCGATCCCCAATGCGGCCAGACGATTCGTGATCCGATGACGTTTCGGCAAAAGATAATTTCCTTCGTAGAATCGTTTCCCGCAGCAAGGACATCGGTATCGTCGTTTTCGGTACTGCCAGATCACCAGCTTCCCTTGAATAGGGCTATCCTTGACGCGTTGCAACCGGTAATCGTGAACCTCATCCGTCAATGTCCGGCATGCCGGACATTCCTGTGTGCGACGTTTCATGCACACGCTTAATACGATCTGTTTTTCGTCTTGTTCTACTCCTTCAAAATCATAGGCTTCCATATCCAGCAATTTTGCGATAAGATGTGTTTGAAGCATAACCATCGTCCTTTCTCGTAGTGGCTTGAACAACCTTAATCTACAAGATTTGAAGCGGTTATGCTTCTTCTTTTTTTACTTACCCCAATCTATAGTGTAGAGCCTGGAAATCAAGCCGGAGGAAGAGTTTTCTTATTTCTTGGCACGGATGATTTCTATAGGGATTATGAAGAGATGAAAAAGCTTGGCATCGAATTTATCAGAGACCCTAAAACACAGGACTATGGGATCGTAGCTGTGTTCAAAGATTTATATGGCAACTTGTGGGATTTGGTTCAGTTCAATCACAATCATCCTATGTCTGACAGAGTAAAATGACGCTATATCTGCAACATTGTTTTATCTAGCTTTTAATATACGTCGGTTTCACACCGGCGTTTTTTCGTGCCAAACATCTAATAATAGGAGATACCCTCTTGGCCTACACCCCGTCCCGAAGGGAATCCCACAGCCCATCGGCAAAGCGCATCGATGGGCTGAAAAGACCCCGATTTTTATACGCGCCGATTCGCATCATTCCATCGGAAGTGCATAGAGCGCGTCGGCGGTCATGCCGAACGTTTCCTGAATCGTATCGTTGAAGATGGGCATGGGCGCAAGCAGTATGTCCCTGTCTCCCGTGTCGTCCAGCGCCTCCGTTATCATGTTCTCAAAGCGTTCCCTGCTGTCGGAGTCCATCATGACCGTACCGTCGTCCGCCACGTCGTAGATGTAGTTCATCTGTTCATTATTGATGTTCATTTGAAAGCAGTAGGCGCTTATCTCCGGATAGTACAAGACGGTCAAGACATACCCGCTATCCAGCATTAAGTCCATTTTTGCGCATTTCGTCATATCTTCCGTATCCGGAGTGCCCCACTCGGCGTGGTTGATGTGCACGCACAACCCGTCGCGCTGAATGTCCCCATAGTACGCCTGATTACTGTCGTTATCCATGGTAAACCCCAGTTCCCGAAGCGAAGAGATGATCGTAAAGTCCCGCTCCTCCAGATTCGGATAGAACGCCACCAGCGGAGAATAATCGGAGGCCGGGCTTCCCGCCAGATACAGATACTTCAGTCCGGTCAGCGTGGAAAGCGGCGACACGTCGGCAATTGTAGAGTTGTCCAGCGCAAGCAGTTCCAGACCGGTCAGGTTCGAAAGCGCGCTGTAATCCTCCGCCGCGCAGCCGGAAAGCGAGAGCACCTTCAGGTTTGTCAGCCCACCGAGCGGCGACACGTCGGCAACCGGATTCCCGTTCAGCGACAGCAAGGCGAGGCTGGTCAGCCCTGCAAGAGGAGAAATATCGCTGATTGCATGGAACGAAAGGTCGAGTTGCTTCAGGTTTGTGAAGTACTCCAATCCGCCGATGTCCTGAATCTGCACCGCATCCGGGAGATACTGCTGCCACTCGAAACTCAGGTTCAACTCCGTGACCGCCTCCACCTCCGTAGTAGTGATGTCGCCGTCCGGTATGCCCATCGCGCCGCGCACCATGGTCTCAAGCGTCGGATCGGTAAACGTCACAACCTCGGATGCCGGTTCAATCGTCATCTCTGCCGTCTCGGGCGCAGTCTCTGTCGCCGTCGCGGTGCATGCCACCAGCCCAAGCGCTGCCAGCACCATAATCATTGCGCAAAACAGCCTCTTCATAATCGCTTTCCCCTCTTTTTTATCGATTTCGAATGCTCTTTGAAAACTGTTTCTTGTTTTAAGCCGGAAGTGTTGTATCTGTTAATAGTACCATAATCCACCAAAATTGTCCCGACATTTAAGTGCTTATATAAAGGAGGATTTCATGTGGCCTACGTCCCCGTTACGAAGGACTTAACGAAAATCAAAACAAAAGTCCTGCTCAACCTTACCAAACGACAACTGATCTGCTTTTCTCTCGGTGCACTTGCGGGTGTGGCGATTTTCTTTCTTCAAAAGCGGTCTGGACGTGCATGGGGTGTACGGTGCTGCTGTGCTTTACGCTGTTTAAGACGGGGAGTTTAAGCAAGAGTATTTTTAACGCGCATTGATGTCCCTCAAAAAAACCAAAATAGGGGTTGAAGTGTACTAAACTCCTGCTACACTAAAATTAACGGCGCCGTAAATAAACAAAAAGGAAATGGTGAATTTATGGCAGAATTAAAAGTAAATACGATTGGAACCATTCATTGTGACGGCGGAGATATGAGGATTGTTCTGAACAAGGCGTATGCCCCTGCGCTCAACGGATTGGAAGGGTTTAGCCACATTCAGATTCTTTGGTGGTTTTCCGAGTGCGACAACCCAAAAGGCAGAAGTACACTGACGGTAAACAAGCCATATAAGCACAGTCCGGATGTGCTGGGTACATTTGCAACGCATTCACCGATGCGGCCAAATCCTATTGCGCTGGATTGTGTTCAGGTGACCTACGTCGATTATGAAAACGCCGTGATCGGTCTTGCATATATTGAGGCATTTGACGGCTCACCAGTGCTGGATATAAAGCCTTATACGCCGAGTCTTGACCGTGTAAAAAAGCCTGCGGTTCCGGAATGGTGCAGTCATTGGCCAACATGCTACGAAGAATCCGGCGACTTTGACTGGGAAAATGAAATGAACTAAGCAAAAGATGCTCTGGAAAGCGTCTGTCTGAACAGGACAGGCGTTTTCTTTATACCCAAACAGGAGGTGATCCAATGGCCTACGTCCCCGTCCCAAAGGACTTAACGAAAATCAAAACGAAAGTCATCTTCAACCTGACCAAACGGCAATTGATCTGCTTTTCTCTCGGCGCACTTGTGGGTGTGCCGATTTTCTTTCTGCTCAAACCGCACGTCAGCATCAGCGCCGCGGCGATCGTCATGATCGTGGCCATGATGCCGTTCTTCCTCTTCGCCATGTATGAAAAGAACGGCATGCCGTTTGAACAGATCGTCAAAAACATCGTCGAACTGCGCTTCCGCCGCCCACCGGTGCGGCCATACCAAACCAACAACTTCTACGCCGCGCTGCATCGGCAGGCGGTGCTCGACAAGGAGGTACAAAGCATTGTCCAGAAGAACCACCGCGGTAAAGCTCACCCGCGCAGACAAAAAGCAAATCGACGCAGCCGTTAAACGCGCGCACGGCGCGGGCCGGAAGCAGCCGGCAACGGCGCAGGACAGCATTCCCTACCAGCGGATGTGGCCGGACGGCGTTTGCCGCGTCACCGACACGCTGTATACAAAGACCGTCCGTTTCGAGGACATCAACTATCAGCTCGCCCAGAACGACGACAAAACCGCCATCTTCGAGGGCTGGTGCGACTTTTTGAACTATTTCGACGCATCGATCCGATTTCAGTTCTCGTTCCTGAACCTCTACGGCGGGCACGACGCGATGGAACAGAGCATTCTTGTTCCGCTCCGTGGCGACGCCTTCGACGAGATCCGCGCAGAGTATTCGGAGATGCTCAAGACGCAGCTTGCCAAAGGAAACAACGGTCTGAAAAAGACGCGGTATATCACGTTCGGCATCGAGGCCAACAGCTACCGGATCGCCAAACAGCGGCTGGAGCGGATCGAACTGGATATCCTGCACAATTTCAAGCAGCTCGGTGTGGCAGCCGCGCCGCTTTCCGGCAAGGATCGGCTCCGGCTCATGCACGCGATCTTCCGCATGGGCAGTCAGGAGGAAGCATTCCGTTTCGACTGGAAACTGCTGCCCGCTACCGGCCTGTCCACCAAGGATTTCATCGCGCCGTCGTCCTTCGAATTCCGAAACGGGCGTTGGTTTCGCATGGGCAAACGCTTCGGCGCGGTTTCGTTTTTGAGCATCCTCGCGCCCGAGCTGAACGACCGCATGCTGGCGGACTTTCTGGACATGCAGAGCAGCCTGATCGTCAGCATGCACATCCGGTCCATCGACCAAAACGAGGCCATCAAAACGATCAAGCGCAAGATCACCGACCTCGACCGAATGAAGATTGAGGAGCAGAAAAAGGCGGTGCGCTCGGGGTACGATATGGATATCATTCCGTCCGACCTCGCGACCTACGGCGGCGAGGCCAAGAGCCTGCTCAAGGAACTACAGAGCCGGAACGAGCGGATGTTCCTCGTCACGTTCCTGATCGTCAACACCGGCGAGACCAAACAGCAACTGGAGAACGACGCGTTTCAGGCCGCGGGCATCGCGCAAAAGTACAACTGCGCGCTCGTCCGGCTGGA
This sequence comes from Christensenellaceae bacterium, assembly GCA_963665515.1. Classification (GTDB taxonomy): domain Bacteria; phylum Bacillota; class Clostridia; order Christensenellales; family CAG-138; genus UBA7703. Next base: position 1,373,346 of record OY762278.1, on the reverse strand, counting down.
CTTTCAGCAGGAGCAAGGCCTGATGTCGTCCCTGCCGCTCGGCAATAACCTCGTACCGATCCAGCGGTCGCTGACGACCAGCTCGACGGCGATCTTCGTGCCGTTCATGTCGCAGGAGCTTTGCCAGCGCGGGCCGGAGGCGCTCTATTACGGCGTCAACCCGCTGAGCAACAATCTGATCATGGTGGACCGCAAGCTGCTCAAGAACCCCAACGGGCTGATCCTCGGCACGCCCGGCAGCGGCAAATCGTTTGCGGCCAAGCGGGAGATGTTCATCGTGTTCATCCTGACCGGCGACGACATGATCGTGTGCGACCCCGAGGGCGAATACGCGCCGCTCGTGACGGAGCTGCACGGCCAGGTGATCCGGATTTCGCCGACCAGCACCGAATACGTCAACCCCATGGACATCCACTCCAACTACTGCGACGGCGACAATCCGATCCCGCTCAAGGTCAACTTCCTCATGTCCATGTTCGAGATCATCGTCAGCCCCGGCGCGCTCACCTTCGGCCAGAAGTCCGTCATCGAGAAAGCGGCGCGCATGGTGTACACCCGCTACTTTGAAAACCCACGCCCGGACAGTATGCCGACCCTGTCGAAACTGTACGCTGCGCTGATCGAGATTCGCGACGCGACAGCAGGCCATCGGGACGAGGATGCGGACAACATGGCAAAGGCCATCGACCCGTATGTGCACGGCACGTTCAATCTGTTCAATCATCGTACGAATGTTGACGTGCGCAATCGGCTGGTCTGCTTCGACACCAAGGAGGCCGGTTCCCATCTCAAGACGCTGGCCATGCACGTGATTCAGGATCATGTCTGGGGGCGCGTGTCCGCCAACCGCGCGCGGAAGAAGGCGACGCGCTACTACATCGACGAATTCCATCTGCTGCTCAAGGACGAAATCACAGCGTCGTACAGTGCGGAGATCTGGAAGCGCTTCCGCAAGTGGGGCGGCATCCCGACGGCGATCACGCAGAACGTCAAGGACCTGCTCAACTCCAAGCAGGCCGAGAACATCTTTGAAAACAGCGACTTCATCCTGCTGCTGAATCAGGCCCCGGGTGACCGCGCGATCCTCGCAAAACTGCTCAATATCTCGCCACATCAGCTGTCGTACGTGACGCATTCCGGCGAGGGCGAAGGGCTGATCGTGTATGGCGACACCATCCTCCCGTTCCTCGATCATTTCAACAAGGAATCGCGGTTGTATCAGGTGATGACGACGAAGCCGGGAGAAGGGATTAATTAAATACCACGCTTTATAATAATTGCATTTGCGCAATTAATAGTATATATTACTGTTATAAATGGTTTCCAATCTTTCCTTTGAAGTTAAGTTTATGAGGACGCGAACATGGAAAAATTATGGACTTGGTTAAAATCGATATGCCTGCGGAAATGGTGGTATGTAATTCTGCTTATAATCAGCAGCATTTATGTTTGGCACTACAGATTTAGTATTATTGATTTTTCTACAATTGAAGCTCAAGACTTGATATTTTTTCTATGGTTAATTTTGATCTTATTTCCACTTTTCTCTGAAATTGAAATATTGGGGGTAAAAGTCAAAAAAGAAATAGAAAAGTCAGTTCAGGAAGTAAAAGACAGTATAACCGAATTGAGGCTACAAGTTGTTTCTAACAGTGCTACTTCCTCAGCGAACCAAACAATGAACCTTTACACCCTTAGTATTGAGCAAATGAGGGCTCTAGCCAAGCAAATCGAGACTCTCAACGAGGAAGGAAGCAGAAGAGATGAGTCCTCGTCCAAAATAAACACCGAAGTAATGGACGTACCGGAACAAGCCAGCTTTTTATTTAAGGTTCGATATATTATAGAAACAAAATTGTCTGTATTTGACCGGGCTTTCATCTACGAAGGAAAATACCGGAATACTCATTCCCTGTTATTATGGCTAAAACACGAAGATTTGCTTGATGAGGAGACTTTTACATTAATCGATCAGATTGTTATAATTGCGAATCGTGGTATTCACGGGGAAACTGTTGGAGACGACTATATTGAGTTTATTAAACAAGTTTTCCCTTGCATCCAAGAAAAACTTGATAGCGCGATAAAAAAGAAAACGAGCGGAAAGTTGTTTGGGTTTTTCTGCCCCAAATGCAAGTATCGTGGTTATTCTAAAGAAGAGTTTATATGTCCGATATGTGGTTTCTCACTAGATGATTGCTAGCAATCTTGCACTTTGATTCATGCGCTTGTAGAAATACAAACGTTTTTACCCTATAAGGAGTTGATGCCATTTGAGAGATTATTCCTGCTTGCGGTTTTCCGACGAAGACCGCGCAACGCTGGAACTAGAAGAACCCATCCATAAAGCCGAACACGCCGCAGATAAGCTAAACGCAGTCAAGGCAAAAATCCCAAAACGAAAAATCATAAAACCAACACGCACCGTCAACGCCGATACCGGCAAAAAGACGGTGCGTTTGCATTTTGAAGAGGTCGACAAGAAAAAGCCAAGTAAACTCACACATGTTGCCACGGACGTGATTGCAGCGGAGGTTCACCGCCAAGTCGATAAATCGAGCGACGACAACGTGGGCGTCGAGGCTGCACACCGTTCGGAACAAGTAGTTGAAGTCGGCTTTCATCTCTCCAGTGAGCGTTCACACACGGCAAATGCACGATCTGCACGGGCGGCAACACTAGCAAAGCAGGAAGCCAAGAAAGCAACCGTGTCTTTTTCGCGCGTAAAAACAAGCACTGATACGAACGAAAAAGTCAGTAATCCTCTCTCCCGCTGGCGACAGCGGCAGACGATTAAACGGCAATATGCTGCCGCGAAAGCCGGGCGAAGATCAACGACCAGCGGTGCAGCTGCCGCCGGAAAAGCGACGCGTTCCGCAGCGGAGAAAGCCAGGAAGGTAGTCGAAGTATTCACAAAAAACAAGAAAGGCTGGCTGGTTGCCGGAATCGTCGGCTTGTTAGTGATCATGCTGTTGAACAGCTTTTCGTCCTGCGCGGAAATGAGCGTCGGCGGACTGAACGCGATCCTTGGCACGTCCTATGTGTCCGAAGACGCCGACATGCTCAAAGTCGAGGCGCACTACTGCGAGCTGGAAAACAGCCTGGATCGCCAGATCGACAGCATCGAGACCGACTATCCCGGATACGACGAATACAACTACGAAGTCGACGAGATCGGGCACAATCCCTATTCCCTGATATCATATCTGACGGCCAAATACGTGTCGTTCACGCTTGCCGACGTGCAAAGTGAACTGTCCGCATTGTTCAATCGCCAGTATGCGCTCAGCATCGTGGAAACCGTTGAAATCCGCTACGAAACCGAGCAACAGCTTGTCCCGGTGTACGACCCGGAAACCGGCGAAGGGACGCTGGTTTGGGAGGACGTCGAAGTCCCATATGAATACAAGATATTGGACATTACACTCACCAACAATGGGCTTGCCACGGCAGCGGCGGGCAACATGGATGTGGAGCAGGTCGAAACCTACGCCGTACTCATGCAGACGTACGGCAATAAGCCGGAGCTGTTTTCGAGTTCCGACAATCCATACATCGGCACGCTGGACGTCACGCCGCCGGAAGCGTACGAAATCCCGCCCGAAGCGCTGTCCGATCCCGATTTTGCCGCGCTGATCGAAGAGGCGAACAAGTATCTTGGCTATTCCTATGTCTGGGGCGGCAGCAAGCCGAGCACCGGGTTCGACTGCTCCGGTTTCGTCTGCTGGGTGCTCAATCACTCGGGCGTTGCAAGCGTCGGCAGGACGAACGCGCGCGGCCTGTACAAGCGGTCGACGGTCGTTTCCAAAAGCGAGGCCAAGCCGGGCGATCTGATCTTTTTTACGGGCGCACGCGCCGCGGAGATTGGCCATCCCGTCACGCACGTCGGCATCTACGTCGGTGACGGCATGATGATTCACTGCGCGGGCAACGGCGTCGAGTACAAAAGCATCAACACGAAATACTACAGCTCGCACTTCTACGCCTTCGGACGCTTGAGCTAGGAGGAACAACATGAATCCAAGAATCGAACGAATCGACGCCGAAATCGAAAAGCACAAGACGAAAATCAGGAGCCTGCAACGGCGCGTGAAACAGCTGGAGCGAAAACGGACGGAACTCATGAATCTGAAAATACAGGGTCGGGTGGACATGATCGACGCGACTCCGGACGAGCTGGCGGCGATTATGCGCTCACTTACGGAAAAAGGAGGAGTATCTCATGAATAGACGAAAAGCAATCGGCGCGCTGGTGCTACTGACCGTCATGCTTCTGAGCATGGCGGTTTTTTCATCTTCGGCGCTGGCGAACGGCAAACCTGCGGCGACCCCGACGCCCACCGCCACGCCCGAAACCGTCACCAAGACATTGACCCCGGAAGGCAACCTTACGCTGGTGGACGACATCTCCGGCACATCGTCCGAAGACAAGCAGTTCATCACGGTCGTGACCAAGAACGGCAACTATTTCTACATCATCATCGACCGCGCTTCCGAAAGCGAAAACGTCTACTTCCTCAACAAGGTCGACGAAGCCGACCTGATGGAAATTCTGGACGAAGCTGGGTACGAAATCGAGGTCACGCCAACGCCGACGCCGACTGCGCGCCCGGCGGCAGACACCGATTCAGCATCGGATACAAACGACAGTAAGTCGAATACACCATTGATTCTGGTCACGCTGCTGATTGCCGGTGGCATCGGCGCGATCGTCTTCTTCAAAAAGAAAAAAGCATCGTCAAAGGCCGCGCCGCGCATGGAGGACTTCGACTACGAATATGACGACGAGGGCGAAGAAGAAATCGAAGAGGAAAAGCCGCCGGTCTGTAATGAGGCCGTACAGAAAAAGGGCAAATGGGACGGTGTGCTATGACGTATTTTACCGACAGTCCCTACGAACGCATGATGCAGGAGGTCCCGCGCACCAGGCGCGAAAACGAGGTGCCGCCCGCCGCACCTGACAATAAACCGTGCAAGGAGTGCCGATACAAGCGGCCCGTCTGCATCGGCGTACTTTGCAAATACTGGAAAAAGAATCACACGAAAGGAATTCAGAACAATGAGTGAAAATATGGAATCTACCGATATAACCTACGCCATCTACCAACTGAAAGACACACCGGAGAGCCGAAAGCTTCTTTTCATGCCTCTTCGTAGTTTGAAATTGAAGGAAATATCCGTTCTGCCGGAACGGTACGATTGCGTGTATTCCGGGCAATTGACGCCGACTGTGGATCGTCAGACCGATCAGGAGTTTCTGGACTGGCTGTTTTTCCAGTTCAACATGAATCATCCGCAGGACTTCCGCGGCCACAGCATGTCGGTAAGCGACGTGGTGACCATCGACCGGGTAAGTACCGTTCGCGCATACTATGTGGATGTTGTGGGTTTCACGGAAATCCCGTCGTTCTGCGTAAAACGGAATCCCTTGCGGACAACCGAACTGTCTGTGGAACAGAACCTGAATCAGATCGACGGAATCATCAACAACCTGCCGCCCGAAAAGCTGACCAAGGCTCAGCCTCCACATTCCGGTAAGGGCAAGCAGCCCTCCGGCTACGATTTGGAGCGATAGGGCGACGTTAATAAACTAGCAGACTGGAGGTGATTTCTTGGCCACAAAACTCGAAACCATGAAGGCGTTGTCGGAAGCCACCATGATGCGCATTACCAGCTCGCGCGAAAACTGGATGCGTTATCTCGACACCGCCGCATGGCTCTATAAATATCCATTCTACGATCAACTGCTGGTCTACGCTCAGCGTCCGGACGCACGCGCCTGTGCACCGATCGAGCTTTGGAACAGCGTGTTCAAACGCTGGGTCAATAAAGGCGCGAAGGGTATCGCGCTGATCGACGATTCCGGCGACCGGCTGCGATTGAAGTATGTGTTCGACGTTTCGGACACGAACACGCGCTCCGATATTTCCGTTCAGTTGTGGGACGTGCAGCCGGAAGACCGGCAGCAGATCATCGAAGAATTGACGAACCGCTTCGGCGAAATCGAGCCGGAGGACGACTTTGCCCGGCAGCTCCTCGCGGTGGTGCGTAATGTCGTTACCGACAATATCGGAGATTATGCGGACGTCCTGCCGCTGATCGTGGACGGCAGTGAGCTGTCCGGGTTGACCGACGAAGCGCTCCATGGGAAATTCTATCACACGGTATATGGCGGCGTGGCGTACGGCGTCCTCACACGTGTCGGCATCGACCCGCGGATGGTACTGGCTGCGAGCAATTTCATCGACGTGCAGTATTTCGATACGCCGCTGGTGATCTCGCAGCTCGGCTGCGCGACCGGCGATATTTCGCAGATGATCCTGCGACAGATCGAACGAAGCGTCCTTTCCATCGAACGGCAGCCGCGCGACAACATTGCAACCGAGATGAAAGAAAGGGACAATGATGCTGAGGGTGATCAATCTGAATCTGAAAGGAGCGACGAACATGGAACTGACATACCGGCAGAACGGGGATTATTGGGTGCCGAACCTGACGCTGGAGGAACAGCCGAGCGAAACGCTGGGCAAATACGCGAGGATGCGGAGGCGCTTTCTCAAGGAGAATCGCAAGGGTCAGTACAGCGCGCTTTTGCTGTCGGGCAGGCTGACGGCGCACCTGACGGAGATCGACCGGCAAGCTCGGGAGCAGGTCGACGCGACGCTGGCGCGAATGGCCGCCGCGGAGGGCGTGAACGAGCAACTGAAGGCGACCGACCAGATGGAGTGGGTTCGCCGGATGAACAGCCTCAAAGCGGCAGCCGAAGAAGCGGTGCTGCGGGAACTGATCTACAGCTGATTTCGGAAGCCGAACAACTGAGCCTGCTGGAAGCGGATGCGCACGACGCAGCCGCTTCTTTTTTATCCCAACAGGAAATCGACGATGAGCTCTGCCGCGGCAGTGGGTTCGCGCACGGGAAGTCGCGCATCTGTGAATTCTACCAAGGCAACCCGGATGCAAAAGCCGCCGCTGAATTCCTGAAGCAGGAATATGGTACGGGTGGCCACTCCGTCACCTATCAAAACGGCTCTTCCGGCCTGATCGATTACAACGCTAAAGGCCTTCACTTTCGGCAATGGGGTGACGCGCCGGGCATCACACTGACTTGGACACAGGTTCAACGGCGTATTGCCGAATTGATCCAATCCGATCGGTATCTGACCGATGAGGAAAAAGCCGCCCTGCACGAAAAGCAGCTAACAGCAGATGTAAGCGAACCTGCACAGGAAAGTGAACCGTCTCCAGAGCCGATCATTTCAGCCAAGAATTTTCGTATCACCGACGATGCGCTTGGCGCTGGCGGGCCCAAGGCAAAATACGCTATGAACATCGCCGCCATCCGTGCGCTAAAGCAGATTGAATCCGAACAACGTCTCGCTACGCCGGAGGAACAGGAAATCTTGTCCCGTTACGTTGGTTGGGGGGGACTGGCGGACGCGTTCGATGAAACCAAAGAAAACTGGCAAAGCGAATACCGCGAACTGCAAAGCTTGCTCACGGATGAAGAGTATACCTCTGCGCGTGAATCCGTCCTGAATGCATATTACACGAGCCCGGCCGTGATCAAAGCGATCTATGCGGCGCTGGAACACATGGGGTTTACGACCGGGAATGTTCTCGAACCAGCCTGCGGCATCGGAAACTTCTTCGGGTTGGTACCGAAGAGCATGGCGGGCAGCCGCTTCTACGGCGTGGAGCTCGACAGTATCACCGGCAGAATTGCCAAACTGCTATACCCTGAAAACGACATCAGGATACAGGGCTTTGAAGAGACAGACCTGCCGGACAGTTTTTTCGACGCAGCCATCGGCAACGTGCCGTTCGGCGACTACGGCGTCGCGGACAAGCGTTACGACCGGCACCATTTTCTCATACACGACTACTTCTTTGCCAAGGCGCTCGATAAGGTGCGTCCGGGTGGGATCGTCGCGTTCATTACGTCCAGCGGCACTATGGATAAAAAGAATCCCGCTGTTCGGAAGTATCTTGCGCAGCGAGCCGACCTGATCGGTGCGGTGCGGCTGCCGAACAACGCGTTCCTTGCCAACGCCGGAACAACGGTCGTGACCGATATTTTGTTCCTGCAAAAGCGCGACCGGCCGATCGAAATCGAACCGGATTGGGTGCACCTCGGCACAACACCCGACGGTCTTACGGTCAACCAGTACTTCGTGGACAATCCGGATATGATTCTGGGCGAACTGACGACCGAAAGCACGCAGTACGGCAGGCAAGAATGCACGGTAAAGCCCATCGAAGGCGCTGTGCTTGCCGACCAGCTTCACGACGCGCTGTCCGGCCTTCATGCGGAATTCACGGAATTTGTACCGATAGACGATCTGGAGGAAGCCGACAGCAGCTCGATTCCAGCCGATCCGAATGTGAGGAATTTCAGCTTCACGATTGTCGGCGACGAAATCTACTATCGCGAGAACAGCCGCATGAGTAAGGTGGAGGCGTCCGTTACAGCGGCCAATCGCATTCGCGGCATGATCGAATTGCGGGACTGCACCCGCCGGCTGATCGAGCTTCAATTGAACGGACACCCGGACGCCGAGATCACTGTCGAGCAAGCGCGCCTGAACGAGCTATACGACACGTTTGCAAAGAAATATGGCCTGATCAACAGCCGCGGCAACAACATGGCGTTCTCGGACGATTCGTCCTATTGCCTGCTCTGTTCCTTGGAGGTGCTGGACGAGGAAGGCAACCTTGCGCATAAGGCCGACATGTTCACCAAGCGCACGATCCGTCAGCAGATCGACATTACGCACGTGGACACCGCCAGCGAAGCGCTGGCGGTGTCGATGGGCGAAAAGGCGCGCGTGGATCTGCCCTACATGACCGAACTGGCCGGCATGAGCGAGAAGCAAATCGTCGCCGATCTGACCGGCGTGATCTTTCGTGATTACGGCGCGCTTATCCCGGCAAACATCGCATGGGCGTTCTTCGATCCGGCTCAATTCCCCATGGTGACGGCGGACGAATACCTTTCCGGTAATGTACGCGAGAAGCTCTGGCAGGTGCGCCAGCTTCGCAAAATGTTGTCCGGTCACGGTGTGGATGCGTCCGTGCTTTCCCAAGTCGATAGCAGTATCGCCGCGCTCGAAAAAGCACAGCCCGCCGAGCTGACGGCAAGCGAGATCGACGTGCGTTTGGGTTCCACCTGGGTTCCGTCGGAGATCGTCGAGCTATTCATGTATGAGCTGTTCCAAACCGGCGGCTGGGCGCGCTCACGGATGCACGTCCAGTTTTCCGGCTACACCGCGAACTGGACGGTGACGAACAAATCCTCCGACTACGGCAGCGTCCTGGCGACCGTGACATATGGCACGTCCCGTGCAAGCGGCTATAGAATTCTGGAGGACACGCTGAATTTGCGCGACGTCCGTATCTTCGATACCGTGCGCGATCCAGACGGTAAGGAACAGCGCGTGCTGAACAAAAAAGAGACCGTGTTGGCGCAGCAGAAGCAGCAACTAATCAAAGATGCTTTCGCGCAATGGATCTGGAAGGACGTGGCCCGACGCGAGCAACTGACGGTGCTGTACAACGAACGGTTCAACAGCACCCGTCCGCGCGAATACGACGGAAGCCATATCCGATTCGTCGGCATGAACCCGGAGATTGAGCTGCGGCCGCATCAGGCGGATTCCGTCGCACGTATGCTCTACGGCGGCAACGCGCTGCTGGCGCACGTCGTTGGGGCTGGCAAGACTTTCGCGATGGCTGCCGCAGCAATGGAGTTAAAGCGCCTAGGTCTTTGCCAGAAGTCGCTGTTCGTCGTGCCGAACCATCTCACAGAGCAGTGGGCGGCGGAGTTTTTGCAGCTCTATCCGTCCGCAAACATTCTCGTTGCGACCCGGCGCGATTTTGAGAAGACACGCCGCCGGACGTTTTGCAGCCGGATTGCCACCGGCGATTACGACGCGATCATCATCGGGCATTCGCAGTTTGAGAAGATCCCGATGTCCCTCGAACGCCAGCGCGCGCAGCTGCAGGAGCAGCTGGACGAGGTTCTCGACGGCATCGCCGAAGCCAAGAGTGCGCGTGCGGAGCGCTTCACGATCAAGCAGATGGAGCGCGCGCGAAAATCCATCAAACTCAAGTTGGACAAACTCAACAGCACCGAGCGTAAGGACGACGTGATTACGTTCGAGGAGCTCGGCGTGGACCGCCTGTTCGTCGATGAGGCGCACGGTTTTAAGAATCTCGCGGTTTTTACGAAGATGCGAAACATCGCCGGCATATCACAGACCGAGGCACAGAAATCCAGCGATCTGTTCCTAAAATGTCGCTACATGGACGAACTCACGGACGGGCGCGGCGTGGTGTTCGCGACCGGCACGCCGGTGAGCAATTCCATGACGGAACTCTACACCATGCAGCGCTATCTGCAATACGGCACGCTGCGCAGAAACGGATTGCAGCATTTCGACGCCTGGGCTTCAACGTTCGGTGAAACGGTAACGAGCATCGAGCTAGCTCCCGAGGGCACGGGCTATCGGGCGCGGACGCGCTTTGCGCGTTTCTTCAACCTGCCGGAACTGATCGCCATGTTCAAGGAAGTGGCGGACATCAAGACCGCGGACATGCTTCGCCTTCCCGTGCCGGAGGTCGAGTATCACAATATCCGGCTCGAGCCAAGCGAGATTCAAAGGGAGCTCGTCGCGGGGCTTGCCGAGCGTGCGGAACGCGTGCGTAACCAGATGATCGATCCGTCCGTGGACAATATGCTGACGATCACGAACGACGGGCGGAAGCTTGCGCTCGACCAGCGACTGCTGAATCTCGCGCTGCCGGACGATCCGAACGGCAAGGTCGGCGCGTGCCTCGGCAACGTATTCCGCATCTGGAGTGAGTCGCAGGAGGAGCGGTTCACGCAACTTGTCTTCTGCGACCTGTCGACGCCAAAGGGTGATCGCGAATTCAGCGTATACGACGATCTGAAGAAGAAGCTGCTCGAACTCGGTGTTCCGGCAGAGGAAATTGCATTTATCCACGACGCGAACACGGAAACCAAGAAAGCAGAGCTGTTTGCCAAAGTACGCGCCGGGCAGGTGCGCATCCTACTCGGTTCGACGGCCAAGATGGGCAGCGGCACCAACGTGCAGCGGCTTTTATATGCCGAGCACCATCTGGATATCCCTTGGCGGCCCGCCGATCTGGAACAGCGCGAAGGCCGCGCGATCCGGCAGGGCAACACCTGTCCCTCCGTGCACATCTACCGGTATGTGACCGAGGGAACCTTTGACGCATATATGTGGGCAACGCTGGAAAACAAGCAGAAGTTCATCGGCCAAATCATGACCAGCAAAAGCCCCGTGCGCTCCTGCGAGGACGTCGACGAAACGGCACTGACGTACGCCGAGGTCAAGGCGCTGGCCACCGGCGACGAGCGGATTAAGGAGAAGATGGATTTGGAGGTCGATGTTGCGAAGCTCAAGCTCGTGCGCGCCAACTATCTGACGCAGAAATACGCGTTGGAGGACGCGCTGCTCAAGCGATTCCCGCAGGAGATTCGGCGCACGCAGGAGCGAATCACAGGCTATCTGTCCGACATAAAGCGATACGCCGCGCATGCTGGCGATGCGTTTCCAGAAATGGAGTTAAGCAGAACCGTCTATGCCGAAAAGAAAGATGCAGGTGCGGCGTTGCTTGCGGCATGCAAAGCGCAGGCCTCGCTAGAACCAAAGCAGATCGGAACCTACTGCGGTTTCGATCTTTTTTTATCCTTCGACGCATTATCAAAGTCGTTTCGCCTCACACTCAAAGGCGTGCTTTCGCACACGGTGGAACTGGGCGATGATCTGTTCGGTAATATTCAGCGGATCGACAACACGCTGCGCGCTATGCCGGAGCGGTTGGCGACTGCCAGGCAAACGCTGGTCGATCTTGAACAGCAAAAACAGGCAGCCGAAAAAGAAGTCAAGCAGCCGTTCTCGCAGGAAAAGGAACTCAATGATAAATGCGCACGGTTGGCGCAGTTGGATGCCGAATTGAATATCGATAAAGGACGCGGCGAACCGGCAGAAGCATTGGAAGAAGCGGATGGCAACGAGTTGTCTGCCGAAGAAGAACAAAACGGAAAGACTTCCGTTTCGGAAAGCCTCAAAGCGTTTTCGGCAAGTCAGCCATATGTATGTCGTGCTGAAAAATGTGCTGGAATGGAGGAGCGATGATCGTATCTTCGCACCTCATGCCTGTTCCAGCGTACCGTCCGTCAGCCGATACACAGAATCGGACGCCTCCGCGATCGCCGGGTCGTGCGTAACGATCACGACGCCGTAACCATGGTTATGGGCAAGATCGATCAGGATTTCCATGATGCGCTTTCCATTTTCCGTGTCCAGATTGCCGGTCGGCTCGTCGGCAAGAATCATCTGCGCACCCGTAGCCAGCGCGCGGGCGATGGCCACCCGCTGCTGCTCCCCACCAGACAGATTCGCCGGATACCGCCGGTACAGCTTCTTTCGGATGCCGATGGAATTCAGAAGCTGTCTTGCCTGCGCTTTGGCTTCTGCGTCCGGCGCGCCTTTCATATCCATGGGGTAGCACACGTTTTCGAGCGCCGTCAGTAACGGAAAAAGCTGAAACGCCTGGAAAACCATCGACACGTCCTCCCGCCGATATCGGTCTAAATCCAGCGTGGACAGATCTTCTCCGTTAAACAGAATCTTCCCGCCCGACGGCCTGTCGAGTCCGGCCATCAGGGAAAGCAGCGTCGTTTTGCCGCTCCCGGAGGGTCCGATTACCGCGCTGACCGCGCCGCCGGAAAACCCGCAGGAAACGCCGCTGAGCGCTTTCCCGTTTCCGCCTTTATAGCCGTAGCTTACGTTTTCCAATCTTAATTCAGGCATCGTCAAACTCCTTTTGCTCTCGTTTGATCCTGTATGCTTCACTCCCGGGCCTGCAGCAGCGACAACGGTTTTTTCTTTGCAACAATATGTGCGGTTACAATCGTGCCGAGCAGCAGTCCGGCCAGATAACACCCAGCCGCGAGCAGCACCGCCGCTCCGGATGAAGCGATCGCGCTCTTCCAGATGAGCAGGGCCACGAGGATTCCCAGCATGGTGCCGAGCAGTCCGGGCAGAAGCTGCTGTCCACACAAAACGATTCGTACGTGGCGCTTTGGCATGCCAAGTACACGCAGAATCGCTGCTTCCTTTCTGTTCAGCAGGGTCAGCAGAACGGATAATCCCACCGCGATCAGAACGGATAATCCCAGCGAAACTGGATAAAGCGTATCCATCAGCTGCAGATTCTTCTCCATCGGTGCGATCGCCTGCGTGAGCTCTTCGTCCCAGCACACGAAATCAAGCGCCAGATATCCGGCGTCTTCGCTCTCGACGATCGATTTCATCTGCTCCGTCAGCGACGAAAGTTCGCGATTCAGCTTCGGGTCAATCGAAAACCGCGCCGTGCTGTAGCAAAGCTCTATTCCGCGCAGATTTTCAAACGTCCCCAGCAGGGACAACGGCATCAGGATAGGCTCTGAGGTGTCCTGCGTCTGGATTGTGCCGGAATACGCGCCCGCAATCACGGCGTCGATCACGACTTCGCCGCTGTCGTCGCCATAGAGTTTGACGGTATCAAGCAATGATAGGTTGTTCAGCTCTTGCATCATTCCGCTGGAAAGCACGACCGGAACAGCCGTTTGAAGGCTCTCCTGCGACCAGTTTTGCGCGAATAAATAGGCGTCCCAGCCATCAGCATATTCGATGTTCGCTTTCGCCCCGCTATCTGCGAAGAATTCTTCCGGCTGGTCGAAAGCAAGGAGCGTTATGGAACCAGACTCGTCCACCTCCATTGTCGATCCATCGGCGGCAATCCCCGTCCACTCGGCGGCGGCTTCCAGATAATCGCTCTCAATCGCGCCGCTTGCCAGTATTTCATCCACGGTGTCGCCCTTTATGATTCCACCGCCGGTTCCTTTCGCCGTCATCGAGGGAATCTGTTTCACGATTTCCGCTTCCACAATGGTGGTGTCATACAGGCGGTCGATCTCCGCGCGGCTCTGCGAAATCGTCATGGCAAGCCAGAGCAGCGCGCACGTGAACAGGCACGCAACGCAGATGCCGAGGATAGATTTGACGCCGGAACGACAGCAGTTTCGGAAGATAAAACGGGCGACCCGTGATGCCACCGCCTTTTTGTTTTCATGCAGCGCCGGTTGCAGCATGTCGCCTTTGTCAGCGGATTCGCGCCCCACCGAACGACTAGCGTCCGCCAAACCTGGTTTGTTGCTTGCCTTTCGGGCCACGCCTTGCTCTCCCTGCAGCAAGTTCAGCACCGGCGTGTGCGCAATAATCCGTGTCCCAATGAAAAGGCAGCAAAGCAAAACGCAAAACACAGCGGCGCAAAGCACAATCAGCCAGACGGGTGAAATAGCTGCCGTCGGTGTTACGCCGTCCGGCGTCTGTATGGGCGCAAGCATCTGCTGTGCCTGCCGAATCGCAATACGCCATGACAGCACGCCGCCAATCGGTATTGCGATCATCCCCATCAGCAGCATCGGAAGCAGCATCTGTTTGCTCGCACGCTTTACCGGCATTCCCAGCGCACGGGAGATTGCATATTCCTTCCTCCGCTGCCAGAGGTAGAGTGCGGCGGCAAGCACCATCGCGGCGGCAAGCGCCAGCCCCCATACGACGCTGTTTGTCAGCAGCGTTCGCGTCATCGGCGTTACGGTCGACCAGAAATTTTCTGAGTTGCTGTCGGCAAATAGCAGCGTAAACCCGAGATTCGACAGCGCTTGCTGATTCTCTTCAACAAAAGCGGCCTGATCCTTGGAAGACTTTAATACAAAGCTGTATTGGTCGGACGGAAGCATCGTCGCCAGGTCTCCGCCGTACCCTTCCGGCATGCACGAATCCGGAATGAACAGCACGACGTTGCGGGAGGTCGGCTGGACCGGCTGCGAAGCAAGCATGCCGTAGGTTCCGACGATTGTAAACTCGGCCTCCTGCGTGGGGAAATCTTTCCATCCGACGCTGGCCTCTCCGTCCAGAAGATAGCCGAGCAGATTGCAGGTCATATTCCGAAACCGCAGGCGAATCGTATCGCCGACCGCGAGGCCGCGCAGCACCGCAAATTCCTTATGGACAACGCAAACATAGTTCCGGTTCAAGTCGTCGTCCCGCGTCAGATAGCGTCCGCTGTCCAGATAGTAGTAACGCATGGATTGCTGCGTTCGCGGCATGGCGCTCATATCCTTCGTCGAGAGCACCATGACGGCGCGCTGATTTTCATCCAGCAGATCGATTTCATCCTGGATACCCGGATAGGCGGAGAGCGCTTGTCCGACGTCCGTTCCGTCCTCAATTTCCAGAAACCAAGCGCCACTATCCTGCAATTGCTTCAGGTACAGACAGGAGCCCGCGTTGTCCCAGCCAATCCCGGAATCAAACGACGGATTAAAATACGCCTTGAGCAGATAATGCTTTCCTGCCGACATGTCAAGAAACGGATTTTCGCCGGAATCTGCCGAACCATCGTAATACAGATCGACGATATCTCCGTCTTCGGCATATTCCGGGTAAGCGGCCAACGCCTGATCGACCGAAAAGCGAATATGATACAGCCCTTCCTGTGTTGCATCGATACGCAAAGGTTCACCGTAAAGAAACACGTCGCTGATATGCAGTCCGCTGGAATAGGTCGACTCCGGGCGATCGCTGGACCAGCCGTCCACGTCGGCATTGTACAGGTCGATAAGATTCGCCGCGCTGGCATGCCGTTTGTCTTCAAACGCAACCAGATCGCTTTTCTCGATCTGTTCGGCGGCAAGGACCGCGTTGTATTCTTCCGAGTCGTCCGGTTCGAGACGCCCACCCGATTGATAGTACTCCCCGATTCGCTCCGTTTCGTTTTGAACGATCGCGTATTCCATCGCGCGAGCTGCAAACAAAGCGGTCAGCAGCGCGATCAGCAGCAAAAGCAGCAGCGTTTGCGCCGGCCTTCTGAGAACCGCACGGAAAAATACGTTTCGTTTCATGTCGATACCTCTGGCGGAGTTAAAAGTAAAATTGATCTGTTCAAGTGGATCGGTCTATCAATCAGAATACCACTGCCACAGCGCCCGCACAAATACGCGAAACGCATCTTAACGAAATGATAATAGTAAAATCATGCTCGCGCCACATATTCGATTTTGTCTGAAAGGGAAGAGGTAACAGAAATGGAACACCGCACGCGCAGTATCTCGCTCCGCTTCCGGGTAACGGAGACGGAGCAAAAGCAAATCGAGCGAAAAATGGAACAAGCCGGAACAAAAAATCTCGAAGCATATCTGCGGAAGATGGCCATCGACGGCTATCTGGTAAAACTCGATTTGCCGGAGGTTCGTGAATTGATTGCGCAGATTCGGCGGTACGGCAACAACCTCAACCAGATGGCCAAGCGTGCAAATGAAACGGGGAGCATCTATGAGGCGGACCTGCTTAAGCTACGGGAATATCATGACGAGCTGTTTCGCATGGCATCGGACATACTGCGCCGACTGTCAGCAATTTGAAAACAAGAAATGTTGCGGGGAGCTCGTTTTTCAGCCTTTACTTGCAGGCGCTTCGTTGCAATGTTGAATGATCAAATTCGCCGCGTCTTCCGGCGTGATTTCGGAAACGTCAACCTTATAGGTGTTTAGCCGTTCGTAAAGCGGAATACGTTCGATGCTGCGCGAAATTACATCTGCACCCCGAACCCCGGCGTCCACGTCCCTCTGCAAACGGGTTTGCAGCGCATCCTCTCCGCAGATAAGGGAAATCGGGTGCAACGTACAGGCCGACAGGTCGAGTCGCGCGGCGATTTCGTCAATGATTGCCTGCTTGTGCATAACCCAGCAAAAAACGATGTTTTCATATGCGGAGCACCGAAGGAAGCTGTTCAGAATGAAGCAGATGTTATCCATCACCATGCGCTTGGTTTCATCGGTGACTGAAACGGATGCATGTCCCAGCACCAGTCGCCGTCGAGAAAAGCGCAGTTGTCCAGCTTGCGTTTCAGTATCTGGCCGGTCGTGGTCTTTCCCACGCCCATCGTACCGCCAATTAAAAAGAGATTCTTCATGCTCACCCTCAAATGCAGTTCCTGTCCTTTTTGTTTAACGCTATTTTATCACATGAAGGGCGAACCTATTGCTCTGTAAAGGAGAAATCACATTGGCCACAACCCGGCTCATCCCCATGCACCGTAACCGCGGGAAGACAATCGCACAGTGCCTTGCCGACCGAACCGAATATGCCACGAATCCGAGCAAAACCAACGGCGGCGAATTCATTAGCAGCTATGCCTGCGATCCCGCGACGGTGGATGCAGAGTTCCTGCTGTCCAAGCGCGAATACAGCGCCATCACCGGGCGGACGCAGAAAAGCGATGTCATCGCATACCAGCTCCGGCAGTCCTTCAAGCCGGGAGAAATCACCCCTGAAGAAGCCAACAAAATCGGCTACGAGCTGGCGCTGCGGTTTACGAAGCAGCGCCACGCCTTTATCGTGGCCACGCATGTCGATAAGCATCATATCCACAACCATATCATCTTCAATTCCACGTCGCTGGACTGCACGCGCAAGTTCCGTAACTTCTTCGGCAGCAGCTTTGCCATCCGCAGGCTCAGCGACCAAATTTGCCTGGAGCACGGCGTTTCGATTATCGAAAATCCATCCAAAGCGCACAAGCATTACGGCAAGTGGCTGGGCGATGAAAAGCCACTCACCCAGCGCGACTGTTTGCGACGAGCGATCGACGCCGCGCTAGCAAAAAAGCCGGCTTCATTTGAGGCGTTTCTCGCCGACATGCAGTCGCAGGGATATGAAGTAAAGCAAGGTAAGTATATCGCGTTTCGCGCCGCAGGAAACGAGCGGTTTATCCGGCTGCGCTCGCTGGGGGCGGAGTACTCCGAGGAAGCGATTCGCGCTGTGATACGTGGCGAAAAGGCGCACGCACCACAGCAGCACGGCAAGCAAGCCGCCCGGGCGGAACCGATTAGTCTTCTGGTCGATATTCAGAAAAAGCTGCTCTCCGGCAAAGGCGTTGGTTACGAGCGATGGGCGAAGAAATTCAACATCAAGCAGATGGCGCAGACGCTGAACTTCCTTACGGAAAACGACTTGCTTGAATACCAAAAGCTGGCCACGAAAGCCGCAGAAGCGACGGCCCGCTTCGCCACGCTTTCCGGTGAGATCAAAGCCGCAGAAGCACGGATACGGGAGATTACTTTACTGCGTGAGCAGATCTTCCAGTACCGGAAAACGCGAGATGTCTATATTGCTTACCGTCAAAGCGGATACAGCAAAAAATACTATGCGGAGCATAAAGCCGAGATTCTCCTGCACAAAGAGGCCAAGGCCGCGTTCGATGCTCTGCCTGATCACAGAGTTCCCTCGCTCAAAGAACTGCAGGCTGAGTATAGCGAAGCCCTTGCCGCAAAGAAAAAAGCATACGGCGAATATGTCCGGGCACGAAAGGAAATGCAGGATGTTTTGACCGCAAAAGCCAATGTGGACACGATCCTTGGCACGGACCGACCTTCGCAGGAAAAACAAAAAGAGCGATAGCGAAAAGACTCGCCAGAGCCGCAGCCGTCGACCGGAATGGTCGGCTTTTCAGGGTTTGGGACGGCGTCCCAACAAGCAAAAACATCGCTTCCGGGTGCCCGGAAGCATTGCTTGCCAAGAGCGTATCCGGCTTAATACTTCCCCCGAAAGAACGTTCACACCAACCGTGTGAGCGTTTTTTATTGGATCAAACCGTTTCTGCTAAATGCGAAATTCATAAAAAGGAGTTCTGCAATGAAGGAAAAAACAAAACGCCTGATCGGCGGCATTCTGCTGGTCGTCATGCTAATGAGCATTACTGCTACCGCGATGGCGCTGAACGTAACCGATCACGATCTGTACGACTGGTTCGAGTACTACCGGGACGGAACCTGGAACGATCTGAACACGATCATGTATCTTGACACAGTAGACGGAGAAATCGGTTATTGCGTGGAACATGAAGCAAAGCCACCGCGCGAATCGATCGACTACACCCCGTTCGATCCTGCAACCATGTTCACCGGCACGACCATGACCGGCATACAAGCGATTCTAAACCACGGATACCCAGCCTTCAGCGGAGGGTTGAGCGACGACGATGCGTTCTATGCGACGGCCAATGCGATCCGCTTCTGGATCAAGGAAAGCTGCGGACAGGGATATGATTTCATGCTGCTCAGCAACAACTGCATCCGCGTCAAGTCCGGCGGCGAATCCGTGTGGAACTGGTGCATGGAGCTGCTCAACTACGCCCGCAATCAGGACACGGGCGGCAACGCATACGTGTATCTTTCGACGCTTGCCCCGAAATGGTCGCTCGTGGATGGGCAGCTCGTGACGACGATCAGCGTATCCTCGACTTATGGGTATTCCATCACGCCAAACGATTCCAGCGTGACCATCAGCGGCTATACGGGCGGGCGCAGCGACACATTGACCATTACCGCGCCGACTTCGCTCATTGGCAGCGAGGTCAGTTTGTATTTCACCGCGACCGTCGGCAATGTAAGCACCGTGGATCTCGGCTGGTACGAGCCGACCGACAGCGCGCGTCAAAAACTCGTGTTCATTGAAATGATCACCGGTACAACGGGCATGAGCCAGATCATCGGAATCACCGGATCGTTCTACGATCTTACGGTCAATAAAACCGACGCCGTTACCGGCAACGCGCTCGACGGCGCAACGTTCCAGCTCATACAAAACGGTTCAGCAGTCGGGCTGGTGCAAACGGCAGAGGGTCAATATACTTCCGGCGGGACTGCAACGCAATTCACAACCAGCGGCGGAACTGCGATTCTTAGCAGCTTACCTGCCGGCAGCTACGAACTTGTCGAACTCTCCGCGCCCACGGCATATGTTGCTGCTGCAGCCAAGTCGATTTCCCTGACGAGCGATTCCAGCATAACGATTGCAAACGCCCCTACAGAACTTACGATCGCCAAGACAAATGCGCTGACAAACAAAACCATGAGTGGCGTGGCATTCACTCTGTTCGACGACGGTGGCAATCCCGTTAGTGTTTCACAGACCGCCGACGGACAGTATCGTTACGGCAGCAGCGGGGGCACTACATTTCTTACAGGCAGCGATGGGGAGGTCGCCGTTTCATATCTTCCCATCGGTACCTACACTCTCCGTGAAGCAGCCATAGACGGCTTTGTCACGCAATCCGACCTGTCCATTTCATTCACCGGCTCCAATGCTGTTTCGATCCGAAATCAACCCACGGTGCTGACAGTTACGAAAACAGACTCCGTCACCGGTGAATCGCTCGACGGAGGAATTTTCCAGATCAAGGATGAAAACGGCGATGCAGTTCTGCTTTCCAATCTAAACGACAGCGTATACTGCAAAGACGATGCCGGTGGATCGACCTTCACGACCAGCGGCGGCGAAGCCACGACCTACGGACTTCCCGCCGGGCGATATACCGTTATCGAAGTTCAGGCTCCACAGGGTTACACGAAAAGTGAAGATCGAACCGTGACAGTGTCCAACAGCAGCTCGCCGTCCTCACCGGCTACCGTTTCCATATCGGACAGTCCGCTGGCGCTGCGTTTCACAAAGACGGATGCGCTTACGGGCGACCCGGTCGACGGAGCATCGTTCAGCCTATACAGCGGTGAAACGCTCGTCAAACTCCGAATGATTTCGGATGGTGTATACACGCCGGACGACAACGGCAACGCTACTTTCACGACAGTCAGCGGTTCGGCGCTAATCGCCCCGCTAGCCGTCGGCGCTTATACCGTCTCTGAAGAACAAGCCGCGGATGGATATGCGCCCGCTACGGACGTGTCCGGCACCATTACGGAAGATCATTCAAGCGAAGATCCGTTGATCGTTACCATGGCCGACGCTCCGCTTACGCTGACGATACAAAAGCTCGACAGCGTTACCAGCCAGCCTGTCGGAGGCGCGACATTTCAACTGTTCGACAGCCGTGGAAATCCCGTTTCAATCTCCCCGATCGTTGGGCGAAGCGGTTGGTATCGCGTTGACGAAGACGGTTCTACCGATTTCGCAGCGCCCGATGGCAGCGCAACGATCGTTTGCCTGCCGCAGGGTGCATATGAGCTTCAGGAAGTATCGGCTGCATCCGGCTATGCGCTGAAGGCCGGAACGACGACCGCTGTCGTCGGAAGTTACAATACCTACACCTCTCCGGCGGCGGTAACGGTTGAAAACGAACCGCTTGCAGTGCTGCTGGAAAAGGTCGATGCCTTCGATAAATCCCCTCTGGCGAACGTGTCGTTCCGAATCACGGATGCCAACGGGGACTATCTGCATTTTACTTTGCAGGAAGACGGCATCTATTATGTTACCGACACCGGCGCAGATTACTTCCAAACTGACGCCGACGGCAAGGCCAGTATCCTATACATCCCTGTTGGAACTTATACGCTGGAGGAACAGCAGCATCCCGGCTTTGCTCCGACGGGATCGCAGGAATTCACTGTAACTTCGGAAAACACTGTGGATTATCCGTCACAGATCGGCGTGGAAAACTGGCCGTTGTATCTAGCGTTGACGAAAACGGACAAGTTCAGCGGCGATGCTCTCGAAAACGTCGGCTTCAAGCTGCTCGACAGTTCCGGCTCCGCACTTCATTTCACTCTGCAAGAAGACGGTCGATACAAGGTCACGGCCACCGGAAGCAATACGTTTCAAACGGATGAAAACGGCGAAACGCTGATCTCGCATATCCCGGCGGGATCCTATCAGCTCGTAGAGCAGCCATTTGGCGGCTACGGCGTACACGATCCGGTTACGGTGACGATCGGCAACACCAACACGGAAGAAAATCCTGCTGCGATATCGATCGAAAACTGTCCTACGGAATTGATCCTGACCAAGATCGATGCAGATACGGACGCTGCAATCGCCGGAGTTGAATTCACACTCATGGATGCGGACGGCGAGACGGTTTCGCTGGCATATATGCAGGATGAAACCTATCGGCCCGTTTCAGCCGTCACCGATGCCGAAAGCGTGGAACAATACACCGATTGTTTGTTTACGGATTCGTCTGGCAAAATCCGGGTTCAGTATCTGCCTCAGGGTTCCTACACGCTGGACGAGCAGCAGGTTTTCGGCTATGCGCCGCTTGAGGGAGTCACGTTTGAAATCACATCAGCGCATTCCACCGAATCGCCGCTGACTATGGCGGTGGAGAACTTTCCTGCGTCTCTCATCATCTCGAAAACCAATGCCGTCACTCAAGCAGCTTTGCCGGGAACCCGATTCCAGTTGCTGGACGAAGACGGTGCGATTATCAATCTCGTACTCGAAAAGGATGGAACCTATCGCCCGGCTGGCGATGCGGAAAATTCGGTAGACGAATTGACCATAGGAGAAGACGGCACCGCGACGGTACGATATATCACCGGCAAGGTGACCGTCCATGAGAGCTACGCGCTGCCGGGATTCGCATATGCCGAAGATCAGCTTGTGGAAATCGGCATGACGGCAATTGCGGCCACAGACGGCAATCCATCGCTTGCCGTAACTAACGTGGAAATCGAGGACTTGCCCCTGACGCTGAAGATCAGCAAAGTCCATGTAAAGACGCTAAAGCCACTTAGCGGTGCGGCGTTTCAGATCGTGCCCGATTCGACAGAGACGCCTTTCACTTTCGTTCTGTTGGACGGAGTGTATTGGTACAGCGAAGCAGGAACTATCACGACAATTACGATGGACAGCAATGCACAGGCGTATGTCTGCGGTCTGCCCGCGGGCAAATACCGCCTAGTCGAATCCGTCACGCCCAGTGGTTTCTTCCCGGCTCCTGCGCAGGATTTCACACTGCAGCTCACCGACACTGCTGACGCTCCGCTGGAGCTCGTCGTTACCAATACGCCGGAAGTGAAGCTGGGGCTGGACAGCGACAAGTGGGATGACGTACTGCTGGTCGGCGGCGGTATCCTGCTTGCGGCGGGTGCAGTTATCTTCGTTCTTATCCGAAGAAAAAAGCGTAAATCTGTCAGATGAATCCAATTGATAGACGGGAGGCACTGCCTCCCGTCTATCTTCATAAAGGAGTTATATGAGGAGATTCATATTTGTTTTTGTAATGATTTTCGGAGTTGCTGCCGGTATATATCTCGGGCTGAAATATCCGCCTGATATCGTTTGTGGAAACTTATGTGAGGTAGCAGAGCCTCCGACAGACCCCACGGCGTTCGAATCATTCTCACCCAATGCGCTGGCCACTGCGCCGACCCCAGCAGAGATAAACGAAGAACAATTTTATTTTGATGTTACCCCTGAGCCTTCCGCAACCATCACAACTACTCCGACGCCTTCAAGCAGCGATGTGAAAAGCGACTCGAATGATATTCTTGGGCAACTGATGATCGGGGCGGAAAGCATCACCGTGCGGAATAACGTGGATGAAGCAACGCTCCGTCAAAGTCCCGGCTGGATGCCGGACAGCGCACTGCCCGGTGAAGATGGTATGTGCGTGATTTTGGGCCACCGAAATCGGAATCATCTGAAGGTGCTGGAAAACGTAGAGGTTGGCGACGAAATCATCTTTCGTTATCCTGATAATCGAACGGCAACCTATACCGTAAAAGAAATCCAGATTTTCGAGGAAACGACAGATTGGACGTTGCCACAATCTGATAAAAATTTGCTTGTGATCGTCACGTGTTATCCTTTTCGCTATTCAGGCAGTGCGCCGGGGAAGTTTCAGGTGGTGTGTAAACAGCTAGGTTGATATAAGCATACACGCACAAATACCATTTATAGCTTTCAGCCTGCTGTATTGCCAACATAGAACCCCCAAATTGTTGGCTCCCATAAAAAATCTGTTTTTTGTTGACGTATGTATACGCTTTTGGCATGAATATCTACGCTAAAGCATATTCGATACTGCGGGTTATATCGATTAATCACTTTAACAGATGCAGAATATAGTACTGTCAACAGGTCCATTATTGTACGTTATCCAGAATATAGTCCGAATAAGCGAAAAAGATTTATTAACTTATATGCCTGCGACTATCTCGTAATCAAGCATTTTCTTTCGTGCCTGCCAATCCGGCATATAAATCGTAATAAAGTCATAGAAGTCTTTATTGTGATACGGATAAATAAAGTGTGCTAGTTCATGGAAAACTATGTACTCTATACAGGGTACAGGCGCTTTATAAAGATAATAATTTAGGTTTATCCGATTACTTTTGCGACTGCAGCTTCCCCATAATGTTGCCATTTTCCGCACGAAAATTGTAGGTCTATCAACACCATGCTTCTTAACAATAGGGAATTGACGATCTAGCACCGCTTGGAAATATGACTTTGCTTGTTTCTGCCACCATTTATCAAACTGATTATCAATTGCAGCTTGGGAGGAATCTTTAGTAAAAATATAGAGACGCTGATCATCCTTTTCAATATGATTACTGTCCGATTGTATAATTTGAATAGTAATCTGTCGGCCGAGAATACGAGTGCCCGTTCCAGACGTAATATGGCCTTCTTTTTCTATTGCTTTTGTGGCTTCAAAAATCGAAGCTCGTTCCTCCAGCCATGGCTGCTTTTTTATCAGAAAATCAGCAATCCATTCATCCGGGGTATCAAAAGGCACTGACAGTCTGATTTCCATAGATGGAAAAATCTTTAATCGCACACGTTTCATTCGCTTGCGATTAACTTGAACTCTATAATTTTTTCCATCTATTTTTGTAAAAAACTCCATTTAGAACCTACTCAATGCCGTTTTCATTATGTTTTCAATAGTTAAGTCCAATTGATCCAACTGTATTTCTATCCCATACTTCTCGCAAAAATCCCAAATAGAGTCTTCAATGGATTGCCTCATCTGTTTGTGTATTGGAGTGCTGCTTCGCCAATCAACACGCGCAAGTGATTGTATGGATTCATTGATTTCGAGAGATAACTCGCCTAATTTTTCGCTGAAATCCAAACCTTTTGGTTGCGATAGTTCTGATTCAAAAGTCTCAACAAGAACTCCGTAAAAAGCTTTCGCATCGCTGTTTTGTCCAATTATCGCGGGGTAGGTTTGTCCGACAAATCCTTCGCGCAGGTCATCTGCCATTTTTTGCAACCGTGATAAATAAGTCGTGTCATTTCTTGACCGTCTATATTCTTCAAGCGTATCTTGAATTCGCTGCGAGAAGCGCCGATACATCAAAGGATCTTCGTAACGGCGCGCTTCCAGTTCGGACACGATTCGCGTATGAATATAGGCGGCTTTAGCTTTTTCTCCATCAATTTTCATCATTTGTTGATCCATGCCAGTTTTATCGTGCAAAGCAATAGGCTCTCCAACAAGTTCCACTGGTTCAGACGAGATAAATGTATTTAGAAGGCTTCGAATGCCTTCTTCATACTTCTTAAAATCCACCTTTTCCGCATATACCATCATAAGAGAGGCCCGTAACTTCTGAAAAAACTGCAAATCGGCTTTATATTTCTGCATTTGTTCGTAGCCGACGGATTGGTATAGAGAATAACTTCCCATGGTCAGTTCCATCATCTTTGAAAAAGCTGCTAGTTTGTCATAAAAGTTTTTTCGGAGTTGACCATCTCTTTCATTATCATCTGAACAAAAGAACGCTCGCCAGGCTCTTGGGTTGTTTTCTTCAATTTTACTGTTTTCGAAAATTGCCCAAAGCGCTTCATGTGCTTTTTGTAAAGCTTGTCGTTGCTCATGCGCTGTTGAAACAGATCCAACCAAATCAGCAGTATCAAATTCTGAGAATCCTGATTGTTCGTCACTATATAGTTCCAATGCGGAATTCAGATTAGCAAACACACCCCAGTAATCGACTATTAACCCAAAGTCTTTTCCCGGATATACACGATTGACACGCGCAATTGCTTGCAACAAGGTATGATCCTTCATTGGTTTATCAACATACAAAACAGCCAGTGGCGGCGCATCAAAGCCAGTCAGGAGCATATCCCGAACAATGACAATATCAATGTCCTCGCCTCCGTTTAGATTCGCCTTTACAAAACTTTCGTATTCATCATGCTTCGGCCCAAACCGGGACTCGACTTCCGTGCGAAAGAATTCACGGATCTTCTTTCTATCTGAATCGGAAACATTCCCCTCGTCTCCTTCAGAGGGAACAGAATCATCGCAAATTAACGCGGCTGCTCGTATTCCGCCAAGTTTGTTGATTGCATGTTCCAATTCAATTGCTACTACACGCGACGAGGCCGCTACAAGTGCTTTGTAGCCACGGGGTTTACAATACATCAAAAAATGCTCATGGATATCAAAGGCAATCATGGCCAACCGTTGGTCGGTTTGTGCTATTGGAAGAAATCTGCTCCATTTCCTCCTCATATCCTCTTTCTGCTTCTCCGTCAATGGCGCAAGGATGCTCTTTAAGTAATCGTCAATTCTATCATTTGAAACTTTTTGAGGGATAATTCTCCCATCGTAAACCAGCGGGACGATAACGCCGTCACGGATACCATCTTCAAAGCGATAAGCATTCCCAATCTGCCGTCCAAATTTAAGGTATGTATTGTTCTTATCTTTTTTTAGCAACGGTGTACCTGTAAAGCCAATTCGAAACGCATTCGGGAGAGTTTCACTCATCATGATATGCAATTCGCCTGTATTAGAACGATGGCTTTCGTCCACTAACAGAAAAATATTGTCTCCGTCAACGCGCGTTCTTGTTTTTGCCGCCGTCTCGAATTTATTGATCGTTGTTGTAATGATCGTTTCACTAGGAGAATTTAAAAGTGCAATAAGGCCACGCCCCGTTGTCGCTTCGCTCACTTGCATTCCAGTATGGACAAAGTTATCCCGGAGTTGCGAAACAAGGTTGATGCGATCACAGACCAATACAAAGCGCGGATTCTTAATCCGATCATCAGCAATAATTCGCTTAACAAGCATGACCATTGTCAAGGACTTACCGCTTCCCTGCGTATGCCAGATAACACCGCCATGATCATGAACAGTGTCTTCACCGTGGATACGTTTCATTGTGTTTTCAACGCCAAAATACTGCTGATAACGCGCTATTTTTTTTACACCGTTATCAAATAGAATATAAAAATGCACTAAATCAAGCAGTCGCTTCTTTGAAAGCAGCGAAACAAGGATTCGATCTTGTTCCTGCAAATGACCATCGTGAACATATCGCTTTGCACACTCTGTCTGCCAAGTTATATCTTCCTCGTTCCATTTGCTGTAATACTCTGTCTCCGTATAAGAAGTGCCATATTTCACTTCTTGTGGATTCATCGCAATTATGATCTGCGTGAACTTAAAAAGTTGTGGGATATATTCCGTTTTCCAGTTCCGCACATTCTGTTTAACGCCTTCTTCAACGGTAACACTCGACTTTTTGCACTCGATCACCGCAAGTGGGATTCCATTTACCATAACGACAATATCAGGACGCGCAAATTTCCCATTCAGTCGTTCAACAGAAAACTCATCAGTTACTTGCCAGATATTGTTATCAGGGTGATCCCAATCGATATAGGAAAGATCAAATGATTGCCGTCCACCATCATACAACTCAACCTCACAGCTCTTCCCGTAAAGCAAACTATCGTATATGGCTTTGCTTGCGAAAGGCAGTCCGCGTTCAAGCGGTGCGTCAATGTCCCGGATCGCCGCGCCGATCGCAGAATCCGGAAACGACGTCAGCTTGCCACGATAGCGAAACGACTGCATGGAGAGAAACTCCCGCATTACATCCGGAAACAGCACATTCGAAAGCCGGCCGCGCTTACGCTCTGCTTCCGCTCGCGGAATATAATCATACCCCATTGCTTGAAGCAAAGAAATCGCTCGGTCCTGAGACTCCGGACGCTCATTAAAAATGGTGTGGTCTGGCATAAGTTACCTCTGTTTAAACTTCTAGACAAAATTCTCGTGATGCATTTTCAAATAACTGATTATTTATTTTGCGAATTAGCAGCATTGACTTATTATAAATTTCCAAGGAATATTTTCCGCTTGAAAACTCATTTTCATCTGCTAGCCTGATATGAACATTGTTCCTACGGTCGACAATTTGACCAAAAAGCTCTGACTCTAACTCATCAAGTTCAATAATCCTTCTCTCTCTAAGCTTGGCAAGTGCATGCAGAACATAGTTTCGTTCCTTTTGGTTCATGTGTCGAGAGCAAGTATCTGTCTTACCACATGAGCTAGGGTGATCACAAATTCGATTTGCTGATTCGAGAATAAGAGCCTCTAGTATGGACGCATTGTTGATTATTGCCAACTTAAGAAGCATACTTCCAATGGAGCCCCAAATGTAAAATCTGTTTAGCAAATAGCTAAACAAATCAGATAGTTGCAGCGAGTAGGCAATATTTTTTCTTACCGCTGCACTTGCGCAGAGAGTATTAAGCCGATATTTTAAAATGAAAAAATCATTTGTACGAATATATCCGCTTGGAAAATTAATTCTAGCTCTTGGATCGATAGGATAATCCGTGACAGGCGGTTCATATCCAGCTTCACGCAATATTGTTTCATTGTCACGCAAAAGTTCGCTGATTCTCCGATTGTTGTCTTCTATCTCGCGTTTTTTATCTTTACTAAGCATTTAACCCTCGAAATATCCTAATTTCAAGCAAGAAGGGGCGAGCGTACCCGCCCTCTTCTGCATCATTCAACTGTTTACCTTTTGTCTCTCGGTGGACACGGATCGTTGCCATGGCTATCCGAACGTTGTATTACCCCGTCCTTGCCATGGATCACCAGTTCGGTCCCCTGATTGCGGCTGATCCCTCGTGCGCGATTAACAGCCTCCGCCTTCGTGTCCGTGTGTGCGCTGGCACGCTCACCGCCGCCGCGCTTAACATCCCATCCGCCATCCGGGTTGGGAACAACATGATGTGTTTCTCTTGGCATAGCTCGTTACCCTTTATGACATGCGTAACAACAGATTACACAGCCGTCTGCATCGTCGTAATATTCTTTTGCTTTCGCTACGGCTGTCGCACATCCGTAATGATAACCCAGATCTAGTTGATTTCTAATGCCGAGTTCATCGGCATGCTTCTTTGTGTGTACCTCATGATGCCAGCCGGGATTTCTTGTATCATCCTTGTTTACTATATATTTTTCCATTTACTTTCCTCACATGTTTGATTTTTGCCGTTATTTGTCGTAAACTACCAACAGTTATTCTTTCTAAGAGCAATGGACCTGCGCCAACAGGAAAATTGCTCATTTTTATACCCTCATAAACATCACTTCCTTTCGATAACAATTTCAAACATTCACGCGAACGATTCCCGTCAGCAGCAACTGCATAAGGGCTTTTTTCTTTTGCTGCCATTGGAATAGTTCCTGGTTCAGAAGATCGATCTCGGAATCGATTGTCGACAAAACACATGCAATCGCCTTTTGCTCCCGTTTTTCCGGGAAAGCAACTCGAACTTTCCCTAAATCACCTTTACAAACACCATACACTTTCATCCCTTGAGCATAAAATCTCATTTGCCGCTTAAAGCGCTGCGCTTGAAAACAATATCTTTTGAATTCAATACAAAGCTCAGCCCCTTTACTATGAGCGGGAATCGTATGTAATCCGGCTATAAATGGTACATTCGTCTCGTTTTTAACGACCACGAATTTGCTCACGCCCTCATAGTCTTCTGAAGCGTCAATGAATGCAACATCGCCATTGTGCATGAGTGTTTTATCGGATATTTTAGCACATGCCAACCTAGGAATTATCTGTGAATCGCTGTCTGCATCAACAAAAAAAGTTTCAGTCGTATGAATATCTCCATAATGCAAATACAACGCGCCCTTGTTGTTTAATTGCGCACGCGAGGCAGCTATAGATACACCAAAAGTAAATAATTCCGATAGGGAACATTCAAACCATTCCGATCTCTCGAAACCCGGCACCCTCACTCCGCTATCCGGATTAAGCAATGTCTGCATAAGCCATTTCTTTTGCCGCCGCTTCTCTTCAATCAATTGTTCTTTCAGCGAAATGACCTGATCGCAGCACATAAGAATCTCGGCGATTTTATGCTGCTCAGGATGGGGAGGATCGATAATGCTACCCTTGAAAAAATCTTCAGTACTGATATTTAGCAGTCCATGATTTCGTGCTCCCTCTTGTGCTATACGATAAATTTCGTGATCATAACCCCCAAATTCAAAATATTGTGTGTAAAAATCTGAAACCGTTAAAGTTCTTGTAGCAAAACATATATACAGCGGCGAAACAATGCCTTCGTCTGATGTTTCGAGACGTTTTATGGCACCTAATGGATAACCTTCCGAGTAGCTTTTATTGTAAGCAAATTCGCCCTTCTTTAAAAGAAAATATCCTCTTCTATCTGCGCTTGCGACTTCCTGATTGAAATATTCCCGCTGGCTGACCAATCCTAGTTGTGCTGAAATTGTCAGAACGTTTTTACAATTATCTTGGTTTCTGCGTACTATACGTTGGAATCGCTGCCCAAGCAAACAAGTACTCCAATTTGCGGGAAGCAGTCGGCCTTGATTCCACTCATATCCCTCCGGCACTTCTCCTCGACGAATTTGTTCTATGCGTTTTTTGATCGTTTCGTTCATTAAAAGCCCTTCCGTTTTGCTTGCTTTGCATCGGATATCCCAATCACATCCGCACACAATGCTTCTTCCTCATGCCGTGCGATATACCACTTATCCAATAACAACTCGATAAGTTTCTTCAGCTTATCCGCTTCGTCGGGATCGATGTCGACAATCAGGTTTACATCCTTTTCCATGTGTGCGCCGATGTTGCCGACTCTACGCAATCCATCAATTGCTTTCCATTGCGGAGCCGTGACTTTCCCTTCCAGTTCATTGATTGCGTCAACCAGTCTGTCTTTCGTAATCCCGTGGAAATCGCGAATCATGCCTTGCAAGCATCGACGCAATAGTGTTGCTGCGGCTTTGGGGCTGCGATCTAGTGTTAAGCACGCCTCAACATAATCGTCTCGAATTTGTTGGGGAATGTAATCGGGATAATGCCGATATACGACTTCAGGCACTAGATCCCATTGCTTGTTGAATCGTGTACTTCGTGCAGTAACCGTTGTTCGTTGGCAGTTCTTGTTTCTGCACTTAATGTGATATACCCAAATTGAGTGTTTTTTGTCCTCGTCGCTTTGGTTGCCGGGGTATTGCCGAGCATAAATGGTTTCAACGTGATCATAGCTCCCGCTAAATGCCTGTCGATGCCCACAGAAAGGGCACACATAGGTATTAGCGTCAAAATCAATTTCTATCACAGCCCTAACTCCTTCAAGTACGCGTCCATCTGTGCTTCCACCTCGACAATTTCGCTTTTCAGCCTCGCAATGTTTTCCTGCACTTCTTCGATGTCAACCAGCTCTTCTTCCTCAAACGTATCCACATACCTGGGGATGTTGAGATTGAACTCGTTCGCTTTGATCTCGTCCAGCATGGCGACATGCGCAAACCGTTCAACATCCACGCGGTTGTGATAGGCAACGAGGATGTCTTCAATATGCCGCATCTCAAGGCGGTTGTGGTTTTTGTCCTTCTTATATCTTGGATTCCCGTCGGCGTCCTTGCCGGAAGCATCGATAAACAGGATGTCTTCCGTCGGACGATTCTTCTTGAACACCAGAATGCACGCTGGTATCGACGTTCCATAAAACAAATTCTCCGGCAAGCCAATCACGGCGTCGAGCAAATTATGCTCGATGACCGCTTGGCGAATACGTCCTTCCGATGCGCCGCGAAACAGCACGCCGTGTGGCACGACCGCGGCCATTCGACCATTGCTTCGCAAACTGTAAATCATGTGTAGCAAAAACGCCCAATCGCCCTTGCTGGCAGGCGGCACCCCCCAGTCGAAACGATGATATTTGTCCAGTTCCGGCCGCATCGCGAATTTTTTGTTCGAAGTCGTATCCCCGTCCTGTTGACCGCCGGGATTGAATCCTTCCGCCCATTTATCAAGAGAAAACGGCATGTTGGCAACAATTACATCGAACTGTTTGAGGTTTCCGTCAGAATCTAGATGCATTGGGTTCGATAGCGAATCACCCCACGCAATATCCCCGCTATCCACATGAATTCCATGGATAAACAAGTTCATACGCGCCATCGACCAGGATGAACCGTTCATCTCTTGTCCGTAAATTGCAACCTTATTGATATCGCCGGATTGTAATGCGGTGCGGATTAACAACGAAGCCGATCCGCAAGTGGGATCATAGATTGATTCGCCAATTCGTGGTTTTGTTAATCGTGCCATCAGCTCCGAAACCATGCCGGGAGTGAAAAAACTTCCCGCCTTTTTGCCCGCTTCCGAAGCGAACTCGCCAATCATATACTCGTATGCATCGCCAACAATAAACGCCGAATCCTTACCTTCTTCATGCTCAATTTGTGAAGGTTCCAAACAAAGGGGTTTAAAATCTTCCAGAAGTGTCCTGAGTTTTGTGCATTTTTGTTGTGGATTACCCAGCATAGCCTCGCTGTTGAAATTGATGCTACGGAACACACCGCGGAGACTGTTGTTGCCGTCTTCGATTCCCTGAAGCGCGGCGTTGATGAGCTCACCGATTTTTACATCAAAACGATTCTCGTATAAATAATCAAACCGCTGCTTCTCGCCAAGGATTACAGGTAGATTTTTTTTAGCACGTTCAATTCGCACTTGGTTGCCGTTATACTTCTCCTCTAGATCGTGGATATATTCTTTATAAGTATCATCTAGATACTTCAAAAAGAGCATAGAGAGGATAAAGTCCTTGTAGTTTGCAGCATCAATGGAGCCGCGGAATGTCCCCGCTGCTTTCCACAAAGTCGCTTTAATGTCTTCAAACCGTGTTCCCATTTTAGTGTCCTCCGCCATATATCGCTTTTTTTGATAAAAACGTTTCCAAACGCTCGCATTCTGCCAGATATTCCTCGAATAAACGCCTTCGCTTTCTGGCAAGACTCCATAAGTGGCCAATCACCAACTGCCGCTCGAAAGGCACCATTGGTATCATTGCATTTTCAAGCTTCTTTTTCGTGACCGCCCGGATTGCAAGCCCGCTTCCGGAAATGTGTTCTATTTGAGAAAGAACCTCTTTTTGTTCAAACAAGTAAGCAAGATACTCGGGGAAGATATCCTTATTAGGCCGAACAATAAATAGGGATTGAGTCGCAACTGTCTGCTCCGTAATATCTCCTGCGACGAACGAACAGTTCGGGTTCAATCGCTTAACCAAGATATCTCCATTCTGCACAAGCGCTTTTTCCGCTGCTGCCTTGGGCCGATACATTCTTTGAAGGGGGGTTAACAGATCTGTGCCTGAAAAACTGTTGGCCTGTAAAACAGCATATTTATATCCTGATTTTTCAGCCGTTAAATCAGTATAGCCAGTAATTATTTCAGCGATCTTTCGTAGAAAAACATAATTTGTTGGCACATAAATGACCTCCCTCCGAGCTTTCTGACAATAGAATACTACCTCTTGACAAGTGTGTCAAGTATTATTTTAGTTATCTATTAACTTTAAAGACTTGTCTTTCGTTTCGTTGGCATCTTGAAGCTTTTATAAGAAATTTTATAATTATATCTCAACGTAAAGATGGGCACGCCGATGCACATCCATTTGTATACTTGCTACCGGGTGAATTTGCCCCCTCATGCATTTTATAATTCTATTTCATTTTTTGAAGACAATTCAAGAGCTTTCTTTAGCGTTGATGCCTAAGCAAACGCGCCCTTCCACCAACCGCCGATAACTAATAATTATCTGTTGTTTATATACCGTGTTATGATATGTTTCATATCTGCACGCCAAAGAGAGCTGCCCCGTTAAGTGCTCAAGCGAACTAATCGAATGAATCACCTAGCGCACAATCATTATTGCTCAAAAGCACACATTTGCCGTATGATGGATCAAATGCGTTCAGGAGTGTGGTTAATATGGTCACCTTATCTACTCAAATAGAAGACTATCTTCATTATTGTGAATATCAAAAGAACTTGGATTCTCACACACTAAAAGCCTACCGAATTGATCTACGTCAATTCGATGAATTCTTTAGCGGAAACAACTCAACCCTCGATAAAACATGCCTATGTGGATATATCTCAAGCATGCATCAGAAGTTTAAACCAAAATCGGTAAAACGTAAAATCGCTTCACTTAAAGCATTTTTCTCATATTTGCTGGATTCGGGAATGATCGATCAAAATCCGTTCTTGCAGATGAAGATCTCCTACCGCGAACCATTCACATTGCCTAAGACGGTGCCTTTTTCAACACTTGAGCAACTTCTGCGCGAGTTGTATTCGGAGGTGAACGAAAAAGAGTTAACTCAAAAAAAGCATCGGGCTTTACTCTGTGACGTCGCGGTCCTAGAACTGCTCTTTGCCACCGGCATCCGTGTGTCAGAGCTTTGTTCGATCCGGCCTTCGGACATTGATATGATTAACGGTACGATTTGCATTTTAGGTAAGGGATCCCGTGAACGAATGATTCAAATCGAAAACAAAGAGGTTATCAAAGCGCTAAAAAACTATCAGGCCAGTCATAAAAAACAAATATTAAAAAGTGGATACTTCTTTGTTAATCAACGAGATAATCGGCTATCGGAGCAATCCGTTCGCTCAATGTTATCCCGGGTATCAAGCCAAGCAAGAATCAAGCAACACATCACTCCACATATGATACGCCACTCGTTTGCAACCCTCCTTCTCGAAGAAGATGTCGATATTCGATATATACAGCGATTGTTAGGGCATAGCTCCATTACCACTACGCAGATTTATACGCACGTGGCAGCAGCGAAGCAAAAAGAGATATTGTCTACCAAACATCCGAGAAATAAGTTGACATTCTCCTGTTAAGAAAAGACAGCACAGAGTGATCCGGGCTTCATTTTTCTATGCGAATAATAGGTTATTATCAAATAAATATTGAATCATTCAACGGCAACTTCCAGAACGAGCGCCTGAATATGAACTGGTTCATGTCCCTGGAGGACGCCAAAGACAAGATAGAGCGCTGGCGAAAGGACTACAACGAGTTCCGTCCGCACAGCGCACTAACATACCTAACGCCGACCGAATTTGCCCGGAAATCGGGCTCTGAGGCCGTCGAATACGCATACAAAGCTAAAGCCATAAAAGCGTGTAAGTTCAATAGAGAATAACTGCCCAAATTGTCGGCCCGAGCGCTGGCTACGCATCCGTATCAATCACATAATCGAGCGGCCGGGCTGGGAGATTTTCCGCTAAATGTAAGTGAGAGGGAAGAAGAGATCGAAAAACTGAAAGGCTAATCGTATCGCTTGCGCAAGACATTGTAAAACCGGCCTGCGTGATTAACTCGCGCAGGCCGGTTGCTTGCGGTTTCGGTAAAATTACTCAATTCGTTCGCAGGCGTCCACGCGTTTCTTCTTCCCCGCCTTGATGGCGAAAATGACGCAAAGCGCAATCAACGCCGCCGCAACGACGTACAATATGATCTTGCCCGTTCCTTCCAGCGTCTGCTGAAAGTAGAAAAACAGCCCGACTACCCCGGAACCGCCGATGATTAAAATCGGGTTCGGATCAAAGACACGCAGCACAATGATGCCCGCGGCAATGATCGCCACGTTCATCCAGTCCACACTGTTCAGTGCAATTCCAGCCGTTCCGAAAACCGACATAATCGATATCGTCAGCCCTGCGGACGCAATCAGCGCGACGACAGCCGGACGCAACCCACCAAGCACGCCTTGCATAAACCGCATCGACTTATATTTCTGGTAGAGATACGCAAACGTCAGCACGATGATGCACGACGGCAGGATGCATCCGACCGTTGCAACGATCGCGCCAAGGATTCCAGCAATTTTGATTCCAACGAACGTTGCAGAATTGACGGCTATCGGTCCCGGCGTCATCTCCGCAATGCTGATGATGTCGACGAATTCCGGCAGCGACAGCCACCCGTGAATATCGACAACCTGATTTTGTATCAGCGGGAGCGCCGCGTAGCCGCCGCCGATGCTGAATACACCGATCTGTAAAAAACTTAGAAACAGTTTAAGATAAATCATCATGCTTCGAATCCTTTTTCAAGTTGATGTACGTTTCCGCGACGCCGATTGCCGCGCAAAGCAGGATTACAAGGATGATATTCACCTTAAGGAAGTAAACCGCGACAAACACAGCCGCCATGATAAAGCCCGACAGCCAGCGCTTTTCGCGCAACACGCAGGACCCCATGCTGAAAACAACGTTGACGATGACCGCCGCAACACCCGCGCGCATTGCGCCAAGCGTGGCGTTCACCGCAGGGCTTTCGCGAAACGCAATATAGAAAAACGACAGCACGGAAAGGATGACCATCGGTGGAAGAATCGTACCTAAAATTGCAACCAGCGCGCCAGGCATGCCTGCAATCCGGTATCCTAGCAATATCGACGCGTTGACCGCAACCGCGCCGGGCGAAGACTGCGCAATGGCGACATAATCCAGCGTCTCTTCTTCTTCTAACCAGTGCAGTTCGTCAACGAATTTCTTCTTCATCAGCGGCACGATAACATAACCGCCGCCGAATGTGAACGCGCTGATTACCATTGTCGATGTAAACAGTTTGAGCAGTTTATCTTTATTTTTCATTCATCCAGCTCCTTTTTCGTCGGACGGCATGCCGACTTTTTCCTATCACAACGATCAATCGCCGCCAGTAAGTCGCAGCAAACGCGGGACGATATAAGGAAATACTTCCCGGTATGTCTCGCAATAATAGTTCAGGCCGGAGTCGTCCGTCCCCTGGGGAACGCGGTGCCGTCTGCATCCACCGCGGCATAGGTTCACCCAGCGGCAGGCGGAGCATTTTTCCGGCAGTCGCAAGGACTGTTGAATAAATCCGCCATCGAGCCTATTTTGGTCGATTTTTGCAAGATCGTCGGTGTTGATGTTGCCGATGCGGTACGAATCCAGCATGTAAAAATCGCACGGAAAGACGCTTCCGTCCGCTTCAATGGCATACTGCATGGAGCAAACGCCGTTCATGTCGCAGCTTTCGGCCCGGTATCCGTTCATGAGCAGCAATAGATT
Organism: Christensenellaceae bacterium; assembly: GCA_963665515.1. GTDB lineage: Bacteria > Bacillota > Clostridia > Christensenellales > CAG-138 > UBA7703. Next base: position 1,336,277 of record OY762278.1, on the reverse strand, counting down.
TTCGAAATATCGGTTGTAGACAAACGTGCCTTTCGCGCGATCGGCGTACCAAACGTCAAACAAATTTTTTAGAAATCGCGCATACAGTTCCGGCGTCAGCAGATGCTTTTGCTTGCCGCGCTGTTCGCCCAGCGGCTCCAGACAAGGAATATACTGCTGGTAAACTAAACCGTTCCGCATAAAAAACGCATAAATCTCCTTGATGCGCTTTGCGGTCTGCGCCGTAACCACCGTTAACATGTTGAACTCCGCTTCATTCCGCTTGAGCGCGTCAATGCCGCGCATCACCGAGGAAAACGTCCCGTTGTCCTGCGCATCCCTGCGATAGAGATTGTGCAATTTCTCGTCCCCATCCAGCGAAACGCCGACCAGAAAATGATTGTCACTAAAAAACGCCGCCCACTCGTCGTCAATCTGTGTGCCGTTGGTTTGAATCGCGTTATGGACGGTCAGATTTTTTTTGTTGTGCTTTTTTTGAAGCGCAACGACCTTCTTATAAAAATTCAACCCGGCAAGCGTAGGTTCACCGCCCTGGAAGCCGAACGAGCAGCTGACCGATGCATAATCCAGCACTTTTTGAACGATCGCTTCCAGTGTTTCGTCCTTCATCATGCCAAATGAAACAACCTCTCGTTTCGAGGCTTCATCATGGTAAAAGCAATACCGGCATCGCAGATTGCAGCTGCTTGACGCCGGTTTGATAAGCACGTTGATCGGTGGCAATCGTTCGACTCCTTTCGTTACCTCAGACCCAGGGTTATGTCAATAGTTGTTCCAGCGGCACAGGGTCGTATGCTTCCGCTTGTTTTTGGCGGAGCAGTTCCTGCATTTCTCGCTTTAGCGTCGTGTATTCAGGCAGCACCGCAAGGTTTTTCAACTGGTACGGGTCCTTTTCCAGATCGTACAGTTCATCAAGATCTCCCTCGGTGCAGACATACTTGATGAACCCGCGCACGACCATCCGTCCTATTTTAGACGCACCGTAACCATGTCCGTAGGATTCGCAAAGCAGGCTCTCCCGCCAAGGCGCGGCGTTCCGATCTGGAATCGCCAAATCCAGCAACGTTCTGCCGTCGACGCGCTCCGGAAATTGGAGACTCGCCGCGTCCAACAGCGTTGCCGGAATGTCGCAGGTAAAGGTGTACGCGTCGCTGTGGCTGTCCGGCGCAACGTGACCTTTCCAGTTCAGCGCCATCGGAATGCGCATGACCTCTTCGGCCATGTGACTGTTTTTATCAAAATGCCCTCCGTGACAGGCAATCGCGTCGCCATGGTCGCTGCTCCAGATGATCAACGTGTTGTCGTCTAGTCCAAGTTCCTTGATTTTATCGAGAATTACACCGCCTGCGGCATCCACCATCGTCGTGTGCGCATAACAGCGCGCAAGCATCTTCTGCCATTCATTCCACGGCATCGGGTTTGGTATTCCAACCTGCTTCCCGTCGCCAAGCGACAGGCTGGCTTCAGCCTTTAGCACATCCGGCTTATCCTCCAGCGTGTCATGAAAGTTCGGGTAAGGCTCAATGTCCTCAGGATTATACATGTCTATAAATTCCTGCGTCGGAAAAAACGGCTGATGCGGGCCCCAGAAGTCAACGCGGAGCGCAAACGGCTGTTCGGACTTGTTTAGCTCCTCTAATTTATCGCAAGCAAGGCTCGCCAAAAAGAATGCTTCATGCGTTTCTTTCGGCGTGGTCGTGATGCCAACCGCGCGCTCACCGCACCAATAATCCTCGCATTGGTACATTGCGCCTTCTTTGAGCTTTTGAAAATACCGATTTTTCCCATAGTGCGCCGGTGCAAGCACCGTCTCTATCATATGAGTTGCGCGCGGCAGACCTTTGCGCTTGAGATACGCCGCATACTCTGGCGTATTGTACGGGTTGCCGTATCCACCGATGGAAAACCCGTCCGCATGATGATCATACGCACTGCCGGGGCCAGCGTGCCATTTTCCGTAATAAGAGTTATGATATCCGTCTTCCGCCAGTAGGTCAAGGTACACGTCGTTACGATATGGCGGGTTGTTTTCGTTGAAATACTGACCGTGCGCATGCGGATACAGCCCTGTTAACAGCGAGCGCCGCGCCGGTCCGCACATCGGCGCCGCGCAGTATGCCCGGTCAAAAGACATACCGTCCGCGGAGAACGCTTCAAACCGCGGCCGAAGCGGCTTCGCACCCGTCGGTCTGTCGTGTCCATAAAAAACCTGGTGGTCGTTTAATATAAAAACTAAATTTGGTTTTTTGCCCATAACGCGCTCCTTTCGTTCAAAACATTGGCGTTGCGCTTAATCATACAGCAGCATATTGACCGCTTCCGTAGAAAATCCGCCTTTTTCTTTTAAAATTTCGTCGACTTCGGCTTTCCCGAATGTTGCCAGCGGTTCGTCTGCCTTTGCGGCGCGTATTTCGTCCAGCAGAGAATTCAGCGGCGGGTCGCCGGGGTCACGCACCATGCTGAACGGGAATAGGCAGTCCCGAAAGCCGTTGATTTTGTATGGTGGAAACACCGCAAACGTACCGTTTTCAACACAGCCGGGCATACCGTACTGCGCTTCATAAGCAATCAGACGGTTTCTTAACCGGTCGCGAATCGCCTCCGTCTTTTCATCCGAGCAATCATGCAGCAGGTTGATGGCTTCGTCTGGGTCTCTTTGCAAGTCGAACAGTTGGTCATCGTCACCATAATAGTGCACATATTTGTAACGCTCGTCCATCAGGCAGCACCAGCGCTTGCTGCCGTGCTGATGCTCTGCGTACTGTACGCTTCTGTCTTTTGTCGGCAAACCGGAAAGCAGCGACTCGCCCGGTAAATTATAGCACGCAGGGTACGGCGTGCCCGCCGCTTCCAAAAACGTCGGCAACAGGTCGTTCAGGTCGGCAAATTGACCGACACGCCGACCGGCTTCTATTTTTTTCGGCCATCGCAGAACCATCGGAATACGGCAGGATGCGTCATACGGTAAAAACTTTTGATATGTGCCAAGATCTCCCAGCATCTCCCCGTGGTCGGAGATAAACACGACCAGCGTATTTTCCTTCAGACCTTCTTCGTCCAGCGCGTCGAGTATACGCCCGACGTTGTAGTCCATAAACGACACGGCGCAGGCGTAAAGCTCTCGCATACGGTTAAGGCTTTCTTCGTTTTCAAAACGAACGATCGTCTTGTTCTCTTCACCCAGTTTGCTCAACGGTGTCACGGTATCCGTATGTCGTGGCACTTTCCCGTCGTAGCGGTGTGCCCAGGCGGGTGGAACGTCCAGCGGCGGATGCGGATGGATGAATCCGGCCCAGAGTAAAAACGGTTTCGTTCGTGTTTTTCGGCTGCGGATATAGCGAATTGCACGGTCGGCCACCCAAGAGGACCCATGGTACGCCTCCGGAAGCAGCGATTGCTGTGGTTGCATGTACAACACGTTTCGCACACCATGGATGCTGCCGACGCTGCCGTATCCGTTATCCCGCAAAAATTTTGCGTATTCGTCTTCCTCGATATCTTTGACTACTTCGTTGCAATTTTCAAAGAGGTCGAAACCCGTTGCTCTGCGTTCCGGCTGAAAGTGCATCTTGCCGATCGCAGCCGTGTTATAGCCGCAGTCCGATAGGATTTGCGCAAATGTCGGCAGGTACCAAGGGCAAGGCTTCTCTTTCTTCTCAAAATAATTATCGTCAAATCCATGATAGCGTGCCGGCAATCCTGTCAATAAATTATACCGCGCGGGAATGCACACCGGATTTGGCGAATATGCCCGTTCATACAGACATCCTTCCGCCGCCAGTCGATCGATCGAAGGCGTTTTTATAAAGTTATTCGCTTCGTATGCTCCTACATAGTCCCAGCGAAGCTGATCTGCGGTAATCAGGAGGATATTCGGCGCGTCCTCTGCCCTTGCGTTCATTCATCCACCTCTTGCCACTGTCGTTTCTTCTTCAAATATGCGTCTTTCATGTTGCCCTCCATCTCACGGTGCGCCGCCGAAGCGGCAAGGTTGCGCGATTCCGAAGGGTCGTTATTCAAATCAAACATTTGATAAATATCTCCGTCATTGTTGAACACGGCTTTCACTCCGTCTTTCAAAATCATTGTTTCGCCGAATAGTTGGGAAACGATCTCCCGTTTGCCCTCACACTCGCCGCGCATCAGCGGCAGCAGAGAGCTTGCATGCACCATTTCCCCGCCAAGGCCGAGTATGTCGCACAGCGTCGCGCCGACATCCATGAGTTGTATCGGTTCGTCGACACGTTTTGCGCCATAACCACCGTTATTTTCCGGCAGCAGTACCGCAAGCGGCACGCGCACCGAACTCTCCAAAAACGTCTGCTTAAACAACAGTCCGTAGTCTCCGTTTTCTTCGCCGTGGTCGGAGGCAAACACCACAATGGTGTTTTTCAGCACGTCGCGCTGTTCCAAGCAACTTAGAATCGCTCCTATCTGCTTGTCGATCAGACTGACGTGTCCGTAGTAACTTCTGCGAAGATTCGCAATGTCATCCGGGGTCATCTTGAGAACGTCCGCCGTCAGGCACCGGTCATACTTTCCGCTCAATATTTCATCAAAAACCCCTCGCGGTCGGTCGGGGTTGGCGGATACCGGGCGCCCCAGAGGGGCGGGTGGCGTTACGTCTTTGTAACGATCTGCATATTCACCTGGCGTGTCCCAGGGGTCGTGCGGTCCGCCGAAGCCCACGGTGCAAAACCATGGTCGCTCACCAGAAACGCGGTTTAGATAATCCAGCGTACGGTTTGCAATGTAAACGTCTGCATAGTCTTCGGTTTGAAGCGGCGTCGGTGTGCTTTTGTAAACCGGGCCTGTGCGATAGCGGTCTTCCATGTCCGCGCAATACGTTTCCAATAGTCCGTGCTCTTCAAGATAGTCGTAATAACTTGAACGGATCATGCCGTAGGTTCTCGGCCCTGGCAATTCATCCACAATTTGGTACCCGCAGCTTTGCGTGTGTTCTTGTATGTCCCGCATGTCCCGCGGAAAACGATGCAGGTGAACCTTGCCGAATAACGCTGTTTCATATCCTGCGTCGCGGATGCGTTGCATCCATGTCACGTCGTCTGCCGAAAGGCCGATAGCCGCATTGTCCATAACGCCGAGTTCCGCCGGATAGCGCCCCGTCGCCAGGCAGCAACGCGCGGGCAGGCAGAGCGGTGCGTTTGAATAGCAATGGGAAAACCAAGTTCCTTCTCTGCAGATGCGGTCGATATTAGGCGTACGGATTCGAGCATTCACACAGCCCAGCGCGTTGTAGGCAAGTTGGTCGGTCATGAGAAAAAGGATATTGTATTGTGATTGTTTCTCCATTTACTTGCAATCCCTATTGGCGTTTTTCGGTTTGATTGACCGGCTTAAAAACATGGTTCCCATTAACATCACGACGGTCAAAATCAACAGCACGATACATATCGGCCGCTGGATGAAAATAGACGGATCACCCTGCGACATGATCATCGCCTTGCGATAATTCCCTTCAATAGTCGGTCCCAGGATGAAGCCGAGAATAAACGGAATCGATGGTACGTTCAGGTTAGTCAGCACGTAAGCTATTATACCGACGGCAACAGCAACCATAACGTCAAACATAGATGCGTTGCTGGCGTATGCGCCGACAATGCAAACGACGAACAGAACCGTGATGAGCGCATATTCAGGAACGCGGGTAATATAGGCAAATCCACGTGCGCTCGCCTTAATCACAAGATACATCACAATGTTGGCGAGGATGAACCCAATAAAGATTGCGTACATCGTAACCGGATTCTCCTCAAACAGAAACGGACCCGGCGCAAGTCCGTGCATCATGAATGCACCAAGCAGCGTTGCTGCGCCGCCGCTACCGGGAATGCCCAGTGTAAGCAGAGGAATAAGCGAAGTACCCGTTACGGCATTGTTGGCCGCTTCCGGCGCGGCAACACCTTCCAGCACTCCGGTGCCTAATTTATCCTTTGAAAAAATCTTTTGGACATTGTAGCTAATGAAAGATGCCATCGCCGTGCCCGCGGCGGGAATCGCGCCAATAATCGATCCAATTACCGTTCCGCGTAAAATCGGCCCAGCGCAAGACTTGTAATCCTTTGCCGTCAGGCCCTCTTTGCTGAGCGTTACGCTCTGCTGTTGTGCATGGGTCGGACGTTTTTCAAATCCTTTGAAAATGCGGTTGATTGCAAAAATGCCTAGAATCACCGGCACAAGGTTTATGCCGGAGTACAGTTCAAGATTTCCAAATGTGAATCGCTGTACGCCGCTTTGCGGGTCCATACCAATCATCGAAATCAATATGCCCACAAGGCCCGATATTATGCCCATAATGAAATTGCCGTCGTTCAAACCCGCAATGACCGAAATGCCGAAAATGCCTAGGACAAAATATTCCGGCGGTGTGAACAGCAGCGTCCACTCCGCAATGACGGGCGCAAGCCAGAGTAACAGCACAGCACTGACGATACCGCCGATTGTCGAAGCAAACGCCGCCATGGAAATAGCCTTCAGGCTCTTTCCCTGCAGCGCCAGTGGATACCCGTCAAGCAATGTCGCCGCCGCGGCAGACGTTCCGGGTGTTCCAATAAGAATCGCCGTGACAGAGCCGCCGAAACAACCACCGCAAAAGCAGCTGAATAGCATGACGATGCCGCTGGTCGTATCCATGGAAAATGTAAACGGTAGGAAGATCGCAATCGCCATCACACCTGTAAAACCCGGTATTGCGCCGAAAATAATGCCGACTATGATGCCGAGGCAGATGAACAGGATGGTTTCAACATTGAATACCAGGGGAAGCGCAGCAAGTATGTTTTCCATACGTCCTCCTCACATTCTGGTGTGCATAACAAAACGAAGCATCAAATACAGCAATGCACCCGTAATGGCCACCGCGGTGTAATAGCGCCAGTTTTTCACGCGTAAAAGTAGAAGCATCAACAGCGCGCCGATCGTTCCAGCAATGATTACGTTGATCACCTTCGCCAACAACACCGCTAAAACTGCCAGTACCATTGCTATGCCGACACGACCGTAAACGGCAAGGTCGATTTCCGTATAGGAGCCTTTGTGCACTTTTGTTGCAAGCAAAACCAGTTTGAGCGCGCTCAGCGCCGCAATTGCAATGCAGATTAACCGGGGGAAGGCCGCGGGGCCTATATCCGAAACATACGACGGCTCGTCGATATAATATGGAATCGCAATCCATACCGCCACAGCGAACAATAGCATGATGGTTGCCGCAACCGCCGTCGTGTTCACAAGTCTTTTCATAGCACGGCCCTCCTCCGGCTTGTGGTTGTCCTGTTTTTTAACCTTCCAGATCGAACGTGGTTTTCGCCATGTTGGCAAAGGATTCAAGATATTCCGAGATCTCCGTGCCGGTCATGCCGATCGGGTGATAATTACCCTCTTCCCTTGCCGCAATGAAATCCGGGTCGGCATATACAGCGGCAAACGCATCGTACAGTTTGTCGACGATTGCCTGGTCTGTCCCCTTACGGATCATATAGAAATAACGATTATCGTAAGTGATATCGACCCCGAGGTCTTTTGCGCAGGGCACGCCGTCGGCATACACATCGTCGTCGGAATAGGTCTCGTCGCCAAACCAGAGGATCGGCACGAGTTTGCCGCTCTTGACATTGTCCGCTTGATTGTCAAAGTCCGACATTGCAAGATCGACTGTTCCGGCCAGCAGGTCTGTTATGTTCGCTGCACTTCCGTTCTGCGTGATGGTGTCGGATTCGATTCCCGTCTTGTTCAACAGTGTTTTCTGTACGATGTAAAGCGAACTGCCCGGGCCGCCGCTTCCGAAGAGAACGCGATTTTCGCTGCCGTAAGCAACAAGGTCTTCATAGCACGTAATGCCGCTTTTTTCCGGGTTTGCAAACAGCGCGAATTTCACATAGTTATGGTCGATGATGGGTACAAAGTCGTCCAACGTGTATTCAACATCCTCTAGCAGCGGCGTGACGGTCAAAATCCAGCTGCCTGCAAGCAGAATGGTGTTTGTGTTGGCTTCTTCCGAAAGGTACTGCGTCGTACCGAGCACGCCGCCTGCTCCATCAATGTTCTGGACGATCACGTTTACGCCAAGCTCTTTAGCGAGGAACTGTGCGGTCGTGCGTGACTGAACATCAAGGAATCCGCCGGCTCTAAACGGAACCAGTATCGTCAGGTCTCCGCCGGGATAATCAACGTCCACCGTTTCGGGCTCGCTGACTGCTTCGCTCGCTTCGGTGGGCTCCGTCGCCTCGCTTGTCACGGTTTCATCGCCAGTCTGCGGCTGTACAGTGCAGGCGAGCATACCAAATAGCATAAAACATGCAATCAATAGCGCAAATAGTTTCTTCATCCTTTACCTCCTAAAGTCCTCGTATGTTGGCAGATGGGATATACCTCTGATCAGAATGTAGTGATTATAGCAAACTGCAAGTCCTAATAAAGCGACAGGTGTCGTATTTTACAAAAGTTCTGCCATTAACATACTTATATCAGCGTTTTATTTCATCATTATAAGCCGCATGACCGGCGACCGGCGCTCTTTGTGCTGTTGCACTATATCCGTAAAAGCACAGGGAGCATGGCCATAAAACCATGCTCTCCTTTTATCCGTCAGCGATCTATCTAAAGATCGATATAATTCTTCAGTATTTCGGCCTGCTCTTCATCTATATAGATCTTTCCCTTCTTTATGTCGACCATCCCCATCTCTAAAAACTTGTTGATAATCCTATCGACAGAACGAACGTTGAGCGCGAGGGCGTTGCCAATCTCCGAACGCGTGTCCCATATCCGGACGGCGCCGGTATACGACTTGGGATAGCATGCGCTGCGGTATTCCATGTAAAGACTATGCAGGTAGTAAGCGCCCGCACTGTATGTGGTCAACTTGAATGTGTTTGCCTGGAATGTGTGCGCCCGGTATCGGTTGGCTAAAACCTCGGCAATCACCCAATTATACAACTCCGGATGCTCCGTTTGCCAGCGCATAAACTCCATCCCCGGTATGCACAGTGCGGTTGCAACCGTTTTTGCGCGGATAGAGATCGAACGATTCATCTGCCGTGGCGAAATAATTTCATACAGCCCGATAAATTCGCCCGGCAGCACCCGGTAGGTTGAAAAATAGTAATCGTTACTAAGCTTCAGTTTGTCGGCAACGCATACGCCTTTGAGCAACAGAAACAACGACATATCTCTCGGTCGGTCTTCCTGAATCAGGAAGTCCTTCGGGGCATACTGCCGAATTTCAAAGCGTCTCAGCTCGTCCTCGCTGAGTTGTCTGAAGTTTTCCAGTTTCGGATGCAACGAGAAGTCAATCATTGCAGCACCTTTCCTGCCGGATGCAATCGGTAAATTTTAAACATAATATATCATTTCGTGTTTGCCAACGCAAATGTGGAACACTCGGGTATGTTTCTAAGGCCTAAATGATGCGGTTTTGCTGAATCGGCCTGCAGATTGAGACAAAAAGCGCAGATGAAATGGTACGGCGGGGCCTTTTACAATTTATGCAAGCTGAGGCGACGGAGTTGTGCTTTGGGGGTTCTGCAAACACACTCTGGCTTTCCGTTGGACGAACAGAACATCCGGCAATATAAGTCAACAAGGACGAACATCGCTTCCGATAATTATTTTTACTTCTAACGCCTTTATGGATCGGCTATATCCTAAACGTTTCCAGAAAAATTCAGACAGACCTGCTTTCTGTATTCCCATGAAAAATACTTCTTAATGGGATCGATCGCCTGCCTGTTCACGGTGAGGTATTCGTCTCGAATTTCCTTTGCATGTTCGACGGTTTTACCGATAAGCATCGCGTCGATGTCACCTCGCTGGAGAACGGCAGCGGTCATTAACGAAGGCACACATTTAAGCCTAATACTTCACTCAGATCAGGGTGCTCTCTATACAGCTTTTTCATACAAGTGCTTCGTAGACGCGAATGACATCATCCCACCCATATCAAGGCAGTGCACATCACTGGACAACACTTTTGTCGAAAATTTTTTCAGTATATTGAAGTACGAATGTATTTATCGCCAGAAAAGCTAACCATTATTGGAAACACGGGAACTGATTGACGAATACATTGGCCATTATAGTTTCGAACGAATCAAAATTAACCGGCCTGACACCACACGAGCAACGTAAGGCCGTTTTCGCAGCCTGATCAATAATTCGGAAAGCGTTCTTATGTAATAATGCGATTGAGTGCAATATTCCGTCCAGTGTCTGGGATTCATCGTCTTCTGTCGTTTGCCCCAAAACAATCTCGTGGTTGTTTCAATTTATAAATATTTAGCCACCATCCATTGCCGGGTTCGAACCTGCTCGATATAAATCAGAAAATTCGCTTTCATTTATCAGCATAAATCGACAATTATCTTGATTAATAAAAAATATTCGCAACCATATACTACATAGGTCTGCGCGCGTAGCCTGGATGCCGCAGGTGCAACATTTGGTAGAAGATTAGCTATTTAATACGTGATCTTTTGTGGCAATCATCAATCGATCTAGATGCAGTAAGGATATCGCGTGTTTTCATCCGGTATTCCTGAAAACTGTAGCCATAAACTTTCGTAACATATTTAGCGTTCAATAGAAGCAGCTCTGGTTGCTTTTATTATGCCATAATTACTCAAGCTCTGCAGTAACGGTTGATAATAAGTAATTATCATAGGTTGGTGCCATATGTCATTTGTCAATCGGGTGAAAGAACGCCGTGACCTCAGTTCCATTGTGCGCCAAGTAAATGAGGATAATTGTGTGATTGTCTTATCCGGCACAACAGGTGTTGGGAAAAGCGGGCTAGCGCAATATCTCTTACAAAACGAGTTGAATTTCAAGACATCAGTTTGTGTTCATGTAAGTAAAAGCTCTCCAGATTCCATCGAAAACTCACATTATCTCAACGCGCTCTACAGGACATTCTGTCAATATGCAAAAGATCACAAAACAGTAACTCTCTCAACTGTCGAACATGCGCTCAGCTCCCCTGCTAGTCTGTTACACATTGCGAAGGAGTGGTTGAAGAACAAAGCCGGATTCCCGGAAGGAAGCAAACTTTTTGAGCCGCCTTTTGAACACAGTCTTGTACAAAAAAAGACTATATAGTCGAAATCTTGAAGGATAGTGCTTTTATTATTGACATTGATAACATCCAGAATATCGATGTCGTTTCACTAGAAATTCTCGTTGACATTATTAAATCTGTTAAAAATACGGTATTTATCTTTGAATATACAACAGACGCAGAAGAGAATGATAATCTGCTAAGCTTCATCAACGAGATCAGGGCTATTTGTATGAATACACGGGCTTATACCATCAGCCAGCTACCGTTCTCAGAGGCTAAGCAATTGGCTCCAACTGATTTAGAAATTAATGATGATTTGCTGTCTAGAATTTATAGTGGCAGCAACGGGAATTTAATGCAGATTATTTTAGCAAATCAGTTAATTTGTGAGCAAAACAACTCGATTCAGTCAACTTTGGCAAACTTGAATCAAGATGAAAATTATATTACATATTTAATATATTGGAATGGGGGGCGGATTAGTAAAAACTACCTCATCATGATGTCAACTTGTTCCTATACCAACGGAGCACCAATTCTACTTTCTAACAAGCTGCAAGCGACCGTGGATAGCCTGATCGAAAAGAAAATAATCAGCCTTATCAAGTATGAAGAATATGAAATTGCCCATGATTCTATTATTGAGGAGTTAGAACATACCACTCTTAACCCTCAGCTCCTAATTGCCTATCATGTCGTTAAGAATTATCTGCTTGAACGGTTGGACATTTCGGGTGACTCGTCTGTTATTGACACGCTGTTTACTTTATTCGTCAAACAGGGCGACTCAGACCTGATATCCATATTGCCACAAATACAAATGAATATACGCAAAAGTAAATATCCACAAAACGCCATCTCTAAGCTGATGTTCTATCAATCGAAATTAGAAGTGCAGGGAATTGTGGGGGTACGCACATCCCAAATTATCTATGAACAATTGGCGACAACCTGTAACGACCTGGGGTTAGCTGAGTATGCGCAGGAACTATTGGATCATGTATATAACCCTAAAGATCCATACCATATTGCTTTGCAGGCTAGCATATATGGATGGCAGTGCAACTGTGATGCAATTGACAGAATCATTGAAAAACACAGCGGAAAAAGCAGATTAAATCTTGTAGTGCGTTTATGTAAGCTCACAGCGGCAATGATGAGCAAGCCAAGAAAGGAATCTGTTGAGATGGCAACAGCTCTTATTGACGAGTATGCCGACAGTGGTTATTTAGAGTGCGCTTTCCTTTTGCGCAATTACGCTGAATTAGTGGATGATATGAATGAGGCTATTAATCAGTATGAACGGTGTATCAAGGTATTCTCACACTTTGATCGTCAGGATCTTATCGCGGAGTGTCACTTATCCCTCGCTATGATATACGCATACATTGCAGATCTGGATGAGGCCCGCAACCAGCTCCATATAGCCGATGAAATGAGCGATATGATTAATGAAAGTTGTCTGCTAAATAATTATGCTGTACTAGACATCCTATCCGACCACGTCAATGATGTCGTTCAAAAGAGGTTAAGTGACGCACTGCTGATTAATGGTAATGAGTACGACAGGCTGATCATTATGTGTAATCTTCTCGTATGTTACACAAAAACGGGAAAAGTTGATCAGGCCGAGAATATATGCCAGCTTATTGAGAATTCATCATATGAAAAGTTCCAATACGATGAGTTCCTTCACATTATTTATTCCGATTTGCTATATTACTATCAATCGATTGGCGGTAAAACCAAGTGTGATTACTATATCACAAAGTTGAAGGGGGTCATGTCGCGCCAGCATGTGAGCGTCTTTATTACAGAGCTGACTAATAGCTTACTGTACAGTGTTCCCAGTAATCAGTTTTATGCTAAATTCCCATTTAGAGTCGATTTTCTTGGGTATTGGGTATTTCGGATAGATCCGGGTTTAAGGAATTGCGGATAAGAATTCGAAACATATCCTCATAGGAATAGTTATTAGAAAAAAAGGCTGCAGCAACTGCGCAATCATCTCCCAAATAGCAATCTGGAGATAACTCGATTAAGAAGAATTCTCCGTTTTGTACTCGCCCATCAATACGCATAAATTCAATTTTTTGAAATGATTGAAACAGATTATTCATGTTGCTTTTCGTCTCTTCCGACAACAAGTTGCTTGCAGCAAAGTCGACATTACTATCATCAATTTTCTTTGTCTCATAGCTCCAAATTTTCTCTTTAAAATAGTCCTCATGGTCCATGATCAGCTTAACTTCGGCGGAAAGCAGGATATGTTTTTGATTCCCTACGATAATATACTCTACTTCATAACCTTCAAGCAGTTCCTCGACAAGTATAGGCATTTGATGAAACTGATGAAGGCGCTTTGCAAGAATATAAGCTTCGCCATGGGAGTGGGTGACATTCGATGCTGCGATTCCGGTCGAGCCACCTCCGTAGTTGGGTTTGACGATCAGTGGCGGGCGAAGACTATTTAGGATTTCTTGTTCGATCGAATTTTGAAATCGCAATAAAACGCTATTTGCGCTATTTATTCCAAATTCTCGGGCGTACAGAGTTGAAAGTTTTTTATCATTGCAGACAGCGTGCGCATATGGGTCTGCCCCAATATATTGAATGCCGTAACCTTCGCATGAAGCCGGGATGATGCTTTTTGATGCTGGCGCATTGGTTCCATATAGCAGAGGAAACACAACATCATTCCTATAGCTTTCGATGTTTGCCAAAAATGAATCCACACTGTTATGATAAATCACATCTCTATGTACGGTTTTAATCGCGTTCAGTATGACTTTTGTTCCTTTGACCGAATTCCACTCCAGATTCCGGTTTTCAATAGAAGCAGAATGAAAGTCCACAGGATCATCTGTTATCACAATGAGCCTACTCATTATTGCATCCCCAACCTATGATAATTACTTATTATCCTTTATTATAGCAGGCGAATAACTAAAATGGAATGTCATTTTACAGTTCATTATTGAGTTTGTTCTATTGTATCCAATAGCTTATCCAGACCAAATTTACTGACAAGAAAGTCGGGCACTCCCAACTTTTCTACGATTCATCAAGTTTTTATTACTGTTTTTTATCAAGTGCCTCCAACGAACCCAGATTCCGCTGAACTTTCTCGACAACGCGCGCAGATAGTTTTGCTTCTTTTGCATAAGAAGGCCACGCTTTGATTGCCTGATCGGCATCTTCGATGATGCCGATCATTCTGTTTCTTGAGATATTCATATGTTGCCCGGACTCCATAAGATCATCCAGCGTAATTTGCTCTCGCTTGCCGTTGATCGTCATCTGGTGTTTCGCCAACCAGCGATTGCTTGGATTATATGCATATGTGACATCATACGCGGGTGAAAGACTCCAAATGCCTTGTTTGTCCATTAAGAACGAGATGTTCTTTACATGATCGTCCAGGTTTCTGGCAAGCTCGTTGAAAACCATCCTCCGGAACAGCTGCTCGATTTCCGCCTGTCCCATATTAAGCCGGTACAGAATGTCGGCAGTCTGCTCGTAACTATGCGCACCTGGCTCGTTGAAATCATAATGCGCCAATGCGCCGAGAGATTGCATGTGCACCTTTTCGCCGGTTACAGGCCTCCTGTCAAAACGCTTCGTCATGAAGTGGTATTTCCCAGATTCTTCGTGCAATCGGCACTCGCTCATTTCAATCCCCGCGGCCTTCGCCATCCGATAATACGCATATTCGATTCGCGTGAATGCCGGCCCATCGGCCTTATCGCCTCTGTCCTTATTATTCTCAACCCCGTCAAACTTGATGATCCAATATTCGTAACCGTCGCCGGCATGCACCTGACCGGAACGAATATCCCCGGTGGTGCGATTCCAGGCAACAACCGCTTTTGCTCTTGCGCCGCCTGCAGAAGTCCCGACGCTAATAATCTGCTCCATCATACGCGAATTGTCCGTCACATGAACGGATTTTCGATTCGAAAGGATATCCGAGGCAAGCTGCACCAGAGCGTCCACATCAATGCTTGTGTCTTTTGCATCGATAAGCTCTTTTGCGGGTACATACTCCAAAGCGCCCGTTCCTCGGCTGCCCGTATAACATAGCCTTTCTACCGCACTGAGCGTATCCAGGGATCTGCCCTGATTGGCCAGATACTGTTCCAGGAGCTTTGTTCCGAACTTGTCCGGCAAAGAATCCGCCAGCAGCCCGGGCAGCCGATGAAACGTCTCTTCGCTCAGTGCGGGAAAGGAATACACCCGATTGGAAAGCGGCATGACGAATGGCGATACTTCGATTCCACTCCGAACAAATCGGCTATCGTAATTGAATCTTGTAAAGTCAGTGGCGTCATTCTGAGCGACAACGCCAATTCGTGTTCCCCACAGATATGCTTCCGCCGCGATCATTCTTCATCACCCCATTTCCATGAATCATGATCCGTTTCTTCTTTGTGCGAGGAACGAACCCGTTTACGCTTTTTGCCGTAGTCAACAAAGTCGGAAGGTACCATTTCCTGTTCCTGAACCAGAATATCTATGTTAGCCAAAAGATTCAATGCACGCAACACATTGAGCACGTATTCAAAGCGAATGTTTTCTCCGCTCTCCAACCGAACAAGCGTGCTGAGCGATATCCCAGCCCGCTCCGCTAATTCTTTCTGCGTCAGCGAGGCCGCAATTCTTGTATCCTGAATCCTTCGCCCCAATTCCATTAGGATCGTCTGATTGTTTTCAGTACCATATAGTTTCACGATCGGCTCCATATATTAATTATCAGTTATGATAATTAATTATAGATAATATTATATAATTTGTCAATATAGAGCATTTATATTTATGTTAATTTACACCCGGATCGCATACCAGTATTTAAATGAAATTGTTTTCGTTTCGCAAGCACTTGGTTACATTTACGGAAGCGACTGTATATCAAGCCCTTCACCGGCTGAACTATTTTGTCACGCCTTCCAATGTTATTGGGTAGTGCGTGAAATTAGATGACATTTGCTGTTTTCGATATCGAATGACATCATCCGACTTAACCTAATCTCCAATTTTGCGCGCCTCTACACCCCCTCATCCGGATCAATGATTGAGCCGTCGATGGCGTTGATGATTAATAGACACTGTGACGAACGGTTCTGCATTTCCTGACTTTCAGCGTAAAATCCGGTCTTTCCATAGAACGCCCATACCGGGATCATCAACCCTCCATCGATGGATTGGTTCTCCACGACACGCAGCATGCCAAACTCGATCTTGTCGATTTTTATGGTCGCACTCGTCATATTTTCGATATGTCCCCAATGCTCGTCAAAAAGAAGCGGCAGCATGTTGGTACAGACATCCGCGATTTCCGAAAACGGAAGCAGTGCGCAATCTTCCACCAGAATTTCGCCAGGGCAGTGCGGAGAAGCCCACTCCAGTTGGCAAACGCCGCTTTCATCGACGAATATCGTGATGGTTTCATACGCCCACACCGCATCCGGTAATTCCTCATTGTCTGAGTCTATATATAGCGCGGCACTTTCGCCTTCCATGATGATGCATGGAACACCCTGTATGTCGCGCACGCAACGCATCATGTACACGGCCTGACCGTCTTCATTTACTATATACATATCATAGATCGAAATATCCTCACCAAAGTCCGAGAAAAACTCTTTGGCCACCGCAGCCGCCTGCGCGGGCGACAGTCCCGCGTTGATGCCACCGATTTCCTGCACGGTTTGGTCGTCGGGCACGACTTCGCTTCCGCTGAACATCGTGCTGATCCCGAAATACGCGATCCCGTCCTGCGAAGATTGGTACAGGAGTTTTGCCCATCTTCGGATCGATATGCGCCCGTTTCGTGTGCCTTCGAGAACAGTCGTATTATCCGTGTTATTCCGCACCCAGAAATACCGCCCGGTATCGCCGCTGATGGAAAGTCCGGTCAGGGTCGCGACCACCTTGTCCGTCGTGCCGTCCAGGATGGATTCCACCGTCAACGTTCCATCGGATCGTACCGGCCCGGACTCTTCCGGTGCGCTCTTCAGCCTCTCGAGTAACGCAGGCAGACAGATGGTTTCGAAGTACTCTCGCTCGTCCTGATAGTCCGCCTTTGTCTGCAGATTATATTCAATTGAGGCAATCTGTTGCTCAATCTGAGATTTCGTCAGCGGCTGATCGTTGTTCCACATTGTGTCGCCCTGCCAAAGAAGCGATAACAAAGTGTCGACCTGTTTCTGTGTGAAGTCAGCACCGCTTGTTTTGGTCACCGCTACGCTCTCAACGTCAGGAATCGATACCGGCGCATTCGCCGTCAGCACGACTACACCATCTGTCGCCTCATACGTGTAGATTTCCGGCGCACCCACGCGTTCCCGCAAAGTAGCGTCTTGTGTTGAACGACCGTCTGCCGCCGTCTCCACCATCTGAACAGTATCTAGGCGCATCGAGGTCGTGTTGCTTGACTTTTGTTCACAGGCCGTGACCAATATCATCAGCGTCGCCGCCCCGATCCACAGGAAAAAACGTTTCCAGATTCGTCTGATTTTATTCATGCCGCGCCTCCTCAATATCCCTGCTGGCGGTCGATGATGGAACCGTCGATCGCATTGATCGTAAACCAACTTCTCTGCGGCTGATTATACACGCCGTCGCTCCCGGAAGTTGCGGTTCCAAAAAAATCCCAGGCTGGTACGAGGACGCCCGTGTCATATACGTCCACTTCGCGGATGCGGGCGTAGCCGAAACGGACCTCGTCAATTTCAAACGTCATCGCGCTGTCCATGTCGGAAAAATCATTTGCCGAGAAGAACGTTCCCTCAAACACCTGCATGATCTCGTCAAATGGAAGAACGAAGGCATTGTCCACGACAACGTCTCCTATCTCGCAGGGCGACGCCCACCGGAAGCCCACGATCCCCGTATCATCGATATACACGGTGATCTGCTCATATCCACAGGCCGGTAAAACCTCCTTGTCGTCCTCCGGGTCGATGTATGGCTGGCAGTCATTGCTGCAATAGGTCGTCTCCATGCCGTTGATGCTGCGCGTGTAGCGCAGCCGCCAGACGCAGCGCAGCGGGTTGGACACACCGTAGCCTGCGACCGACATTCCGCCGCGCACACCGCTTGCATCGGGATCGAAGCTTCCGCCCCAACACATCTGCGCGTCCACACAGGCAATATCCGTTATGTCAAGCGCACTCATCAGTTCGTCGCCTGCCGCAAGGGCCTGCTCCTGCGTCGTTTCGATAACCGGGATGTTCGGTAGATCTTCGGAGCGGATCTCACCGGAGGACGTATTATAATTTGCCGCCTCAGCCAGCGCCAGTTCGCTTTTACTCATGTATAGGCCGAATCCGCAAGAGGGCGAAACCCATTTGTCCGGTTCGCGCACATAGGTGATCACGCAGGACGAATCGCGCCCCTGATAAAGACGCAGCGTCTCATAGCCGGCGTCCGAAGCCGCAACGCCCGTCACCAACAGTGTGTCGCCGGACATCACGCCGCCCTCGCCCGTTTCGGCGTTCCCATAGACCGGGTGTGTCAGATAGCCGGTGATCGGCGCGGACTCGTCCGTCGCTTTGTCCAGCACGGACAGAAGGTATTCGCGTTCGCTTTGCATCTGCTCGTTCCACGCGTCCCCCTTGCTTCCGCCTTCCTCTTTGACAAGCGCATCCAGCGCGTCAATCCGTATTTGAATGGTCGTTCGGTTGTCCGGCCTGTTCCACATTTCCGAGTAGGAGAGCAGTTCCCCTTTCATCAGTGCATTGACGACCCGGTCGACCCGGTTCTGCGTCAGTTCACTGCGGAATACTTCGACGACGGACAATTCCGTTGCGTCCGGCACATAAACCTGTGCATCCACGATCACCTGTTTCTTCCCGGATTTATCCGTGAAGCTGTCCGCATACCGTTCCGGACAGCCGAGCGTTTCACGCAGCTCGGGGTTTTCGGCCGTTACAGTATCATCTTCGGACGCCTGCGCCGCCGTTTCCAGCATTTGCGCCATATCAAGTTGAATTGAGGTCGTATCGTCCTGCTTCTGTCCGCAGGCTGTGGCCAATACCGCCAGCGTCGTCGCGCCAATCCAAAGGAGAAAGCGTTTTAAGATTCGTTTGATTTTATTCATGCAACGTGCCTCCTCAATAGCCTTTAATCTCGTCGATCACGCTGCCGTCGATGGCATTGATCGAAAGCAACGGTTCGTCATCGTCCACCAGCAAGTCGTAATCGTCGTTTGGTTCAACTACGATACCGTAAGGCAGGATGCAGCGCGCCGTGCCATAGAAATTCCACACCGGAATCAGGAGCCCGCTGTCGATCGAGTTTACGTCCGGAATTCTCTGGAGCGAAAGCGTGATCCGGTCGATGTTGATCCGGTATTCGTCGTAAGCGTCCAAATTGGATTCGAGCGGCTCGTTGACAACACCCAGCATCTGCTTCGCAACGGACAGAATCGACGAAAACGGGAGCAGATTCGCGTGCGCGACCTCAACCGCGCCCACTGCCAGCGGGGACGCCCAGTTCATACCGACGATTCCCTCGTCGTCGAGCCGGATATCCATCGTTTCATATGCCCACTCGCAGCCGTCGTTAACGTCCCCGACATAGGTGCGGTAAAACGGGCTCTGTACCTCCACCCCGTCCACCACGCGGCGTGCTTCTACATAATAGGCGTATTTGCCGGTTCCGTCCTCCGTATATTCGCGTGCAAGGCAGGCGCGGTAGGGCTCCATATCGTCGATTTCAAGCGCATCCAGCAACGCCGCGGCTTGTTCCATCGCCTGCGCCGGCGTTGTGTCCAGCTCAGCAATCTGCGCTTCATACGTAACATCGCGCTGTCGGCCCAACGCATTTGAAACACGGCTAGTGTCTCGATAACTCAGGTTCGCTTCACTTTGCGGCGCGACCGTGGTATCTCCGTTTACGTTGTACTGCACCTCGTTCGTCGGATACTTCACGTTATTCCAGGCGAACAGCTCGATCGTATAGGGGTACTCGGGCGCGTTGACCGTCAAAAACTCTTCATACGTGCCGTTCCCCAACGTCTCCTTCTGTGAAAACTGAACCGTCTGGATCGGATCGCCGAGGTCTTCCAGCGCGTTTGGCAGTTGCGCTTTGAGATCGGCAAGATCCGCTTCATATTCCGCGCGCCACGAATCGTCGCCATCCTGACCGTTCGGCGAATAGTTACGATCCAAGTCTTTCTGTATCGAATCGATGCGCGCCTGGATCTGGTCCCTTGTCTGATAGATGTTTTCGTAGTCATACATCGTTTCATCTTTGCAGAAGTAATGAAACACTCTGGCAACAAGCTCCTGCGAAAAATTCGCAGCCGACACACGATAAACCGACAGGTGATCGACGTCCGGAACCGAAACATCCGCCGAAATCGAGATGGTAAATTTCTCAAGCTGCGTCGGCAGCGCGGTTTTCTCAACACGATACGGCACGCCGAGACTCTCCCTCAGCGTCTGCCCCTCAGCATCTTCGGACGGTATGCTGGCGGTCGCAATCAGCTGTTCCATGTCCTTGCTCATTGCCGCTGTGGTCGAATCCGACGTTGCCGCGCAGCCGAAGAGCGCGCCGGCCAGAAGCATCGACCCGCATATGAGGCAGAGACAGATCATTCGTTTCAGCATGGTATTTTCCCCTCGCTTTCCTCTCACCGCGCAATGCATTGCGCGGCTTTATGGAAACAACGATACGCAAAAAACATCATCAAGTCTTCATCAAAACGTGAACGGATTGTAATTTGTCGGGACGGCGTCAAGTTTCGCTCGATTCGACCGTGACAATCTGCCCGCGCGTTCGCTCCAGCGTGGTTACTGCAATCTTTGGTATCGCAAAGAGCGAAAACAGCACCAATACGGCGAGCACCACATATAGAAAATTCCATCGTGTCTTAAACATCCTCATAAAGCACCACCTTTGCAATCGTCCCAATCCCCGGTTCGCTTTCAAATTCCAGTCCGGCATGGTGCAACCGAGCGATTTCGTCCGCCAGCGCAAGGCCAAGTCCGATGCCACCGGCCTTTCTTGAACGGGATTTGTCCACCATGTAGAACGGTTGTGTAATTTTATCAAGCTCTTCCTTCGGGATGCCCTTGCCGTGATCCGTAACGGAGATGACGTTGCCGTGGGCGCATAATTCGATCGTTCCACCTGGTGAAGACGCCTTCCCCGCGTTGTCGATCAAATTGAGCAGCAGCGAGGTCAGCAGATCAGCCTCCATCGGCAAAACGTCCCTGTCACATTCAATTGTCAGCGTCAGATCGCGCTGCCGAATCTGCTCGGCGCAGGATGCGGCGACGCCATTCAGCAATTTTTGCACGCTCGCAGGCTCCAAGGTCAGTTCGCCGTTTTGCCGCAGAACGATCAACTGCATCATCTTTTGGGACAGCCGCTCGATGCGCTTGCACTCCGCGTCGATGCGTAAAAGCGCATCCTCTTTTTCCTCCTCGGTCATTTTTGTGCCGAGAAGCGTTTGCGCATTGCCGGAAATGCCGGTCATCGGCGTTTTCAATTCGTGGGTCAGTGCGCTCATGAGCAGGGTGCGACGCTCCGCTTCGTCCCGCAATTCGCGCACCCGGGTTTCAACCGCTTCGGCCATGCGGTTGAAGCTGTCCGCCAAATTACCGACCTCGTCGTTTTCCCTTACCGCGATGCGCCGGTCGTAAATTCCGTCCGCAATGGACTGCGCGCTTTTATTGAGCGTGTCGATTGGCTTAAGGACCAGCCGCACCAGCACAATGAGAATCGCGCCCATCAGAACCACCGCCGTCAGGTTGATTAGTGCGAACCGGTGCGCCGTCTCCTCGATGCCCGTATAGACGGAGGTAATATCCTTGACCACATATAAACGATAATCCGTATCGTCGATGGTCTCCATACTGCCTGCAATCAAGATGGATTCACCGTCGATTTCGGCAATTATGTATTGCTGTGACGCGCCGGAAACCGGCAGATATCGATTTGGTTCTATAGTTGTGCAGTTGTAGATCACGTCGTCTCCCGCGATCAAGATCGTACTTTCATCGGCGAATTTACCGATCAAATACCGCGCGAGGCTCCTCTTTGCGGTATCGCTGTACTGCTGATCGATTTGGTCGTCCATAGCGGTCGACCAGGATGCGGCCCGTACCTGCTGATCGGTCAGGGTATTCTGTACCGCCAGATCCAGATTGCTCCGTCCACTGTTAATCAGCATGATCAGCGAGCACGCACTCACCGCAACGGTCACCAGAATCAGCGCCAGAAGGGATACTTTCAGCCATAAACGCATGCCGTCACCTCAGTCTTCCAGACGATAGCCGATCTTGGAGATCGTTTTGATTCGATCGGTCAGGTCGAGCTTTTTTCGAAGTTGTGCAATGTGCACATCCACGGTGCGCGTTTCTCCCTGAAACTCTACACCCCAGACGCCGTGCAAAAGCCGTTCCCGCGAAAGAGCGATATTCTTGTTTTTCGCCAGCATGACCAGCAAATCATACTCCATGGGCTTGAGAAGGATCTCCTCGCCGTCCTTTCGCACGGAACGTTCCAGCAGGTTGATGGAGAGGTCGCCGACATCCAGTATCTGCCGCATCTTACCCGTGCGCTCCAGAACCTTTTCGATGCGCACCAGCAACTCCAGCACCTCGAATGGTTTCACGATATAATCTTCCGCTCCGTCCCGCAGGCCGCGCACTTTACTGTCCACATCGTTTTTGGCGGTGAGGTAGATTACGGGGATATCCGCGTGCTTCATATAACCCATCAGATCGAAGCCGTCGATGCCGGGCAGCATCACGTCCAGCAACGCCAGATCGAAGTCCTCGTCGGTGGAAACGGCTTTCGCCGCTTCCGCGCCGTCCATATAGGAAGCCACTGCGTAACCCGCGCTGGTTAAATTCTTTACGATCACCCGGTTGATGCTTTCGTCATCCTCAACGACCAGAATTCGATTTCGCGCCATAGAATTCCCCCTTTTACTTTATCCATCATAGCACCGTACTTGTAAACAGGTCTTCACCGAGATGTAAACGGATTGTAATCTCTTGTATCCGGGTCTTTGCTTCTCTTGCTCCGAAACCCACCGGAAAAATGCACAGTCGTCAAAAGAGCCCATCGAATTGATCGATGGGCTCGGTAAAACATCCTGTTTGCTGTTTCGAACAACTGTGTGTCAACGGTAATCGTCCAGATTGATCGTGATGGCGTATTGCATCATTTCGTCGTACAATTCGTCAGTCCGCCAGCCGGTATGGTTTGCAACGCCTGTATATACCGCGCCGTCGCGGAGCGAAACCAGTTCCTCCGGTCCGTCGTCATACCGAACGTACATCTCCCACCAATAGACGGTGGTCGGGATGATCATGAGCGTCTTTGCCGCGGCCCACTGGCTCGGAGAAATCGTGCTCTCCCAAAATCCGCAGTCGTATTCCAGTTCCTCTCCCGTTTCGTCATTCGTTCCTCTGGGACCACAGACAGAAAACAGATTATCCACTCCTACACCTGTCTTTTCGCCGTCAAGCAGAAACTGGAAGCACAGGTTCCCATATGCGCGTTCCGTGCCCGTCCAAGTATCAGGAAGCACGACGTGCAGCATGAGTTTTGTATCTGTCGGCGTAAAACTGATCTCCTTCACCGTCACCGATGCGCCGGTGAAATCCAGTTCGTGCGTATAAAAGTAAAACTCACAGTCGTCGGACGTCCACTCCGCGATGGCTTGCCATTCCATCACGGTAACCGGATGTACGCCGCCAAGCTGAACGCTCGTGCCGACCGTCGCCTGCGTAGTCTGGGCTTGGTATGCTTCTGCGTCTATGGCAATCGTTCCTAAGTCAGCGTCAAGCACCGATATGCGACCCTCACTCACAATATTGTCATAATACATTCGAAGCGTTAGTTCGCCTTCAACCGTACCCGAAAGCGGTTCCACATCCGTAAACGACGGTTCGAGTTCGATCGTAAACCGCACATTGTGATCGGAGAGATATTCGTTCCATAGTTCGTCGGCCCGGGCGTTGGTCGTGACAAGCTTGCCGTTTTCAAAGATAGTCTCAGCGTCTTCATTTGCAAGAGAGCGAACGATCTCATTCATCTCATCTGTAAAGCTAAGACAGAGCTCGCCATAAAACACCTTGCCGTCCGCGGTTTCCAGTGTAACGCCATTCTCGCAGGCAAAATAGTAGTAGTCCAAGTCGGGGCCTCCACCCAGCGAACCGTCATTTTCAGCAATTCGGAATGTGTCGCCGCCCGTCAAAGTTTCTGCAAACGGGCGCGCCGTTGCTCCCGGCATCGTACCCGTGATGAAGACCGAACTTCCGTCATAAGCAATTTCATCCAGCGTCAGGCCAAATTCGACCGCATACGCTTCATACCCATCGCCGATCTTGGTGACGACGACGTCGTTCTCCCCAGCGCTTGTGATGATCGCCTCGATGGATGGCTCCTCTTCGCGATCTTCGCGCTCTTTTTGAAAATATTCCCTCGCGTCGAACCACCCGTTCAGCCATTCTTCAACCGCCGCCCTTGCGCTTGGTATCGCCATCACAGTGATTACAACCGCAGCCACAACACACGCCGCCGTGGTCAGTATCCGCCGCGCGACATGGTTCCGTTTTCGTTTTAGAGCAATATGTTTCGCCTGCGTATCGTCGACCATATATTGCATAACAGCCTCCTTGAACAATTCATGTTCCGTCATTGCTCGTTGGCTCCTTTCCATTCCGTTCGGATTCGTTCTCTGGTGCGGTACAGCCTCGCCTTGACCGCGTCCTCGCTGACATGTAGCGTTTTGGCGATCTTCCGCACCGGCTGATCGAAGCCATAGTAAAGTACAAACGATTGGTAGGACAGCAAGGGTTCGGTTTTAACAATACTCCAGACGTCGGCGGCGTCCAGCCGATCTAACAGCGCCTGTTCAAACGGCGCTTCTGCGTCCGGAGCCGTTTCCAGAAGCGGTTCTTCGTTTTCGTTTCTACGGCTTTGATTCCGATAACGTTTCGCCAGCTCGCCTTTTGCAATCTTGATCAAATAGCAAATCGGTTCCGTCGGGCGAAGCCTTGCGGTGCGTTCATAAAACCGCTGCCAGGTGTCCTGATAGACGTCCTCCATGTCCGATACCGAACGAATGCGTGCGACAATGAATCGCTTCAGCTGCACCGCATTCTCACTGTAGACTCTGTTAAAATACGCGTCTCTGGATTCCATGCTGTCCCTCGTTTCGTCAACCGGTTTGCCCTATATGCGTATCATATTCATCGTTTGGTGTCAAAACTTTTTCAAGACTTTTGTCCGCAGCAAAAAGGTCCGTCGTTTTATCCGGCGGACCTCAGTTTGCAAAACGGGCCTATGCTCTTACCGAT
This sequence comes from Christensenellaceae bacterium, assembly GCA_963665515.1. GTDB lineage: Bacteria > Bacillota > Clostridia > Christensenellales > CAG-138 > UBA7703. The sequence goes on along the minus strand of OY762278.1, from coordinate 1,310,879 downwards.
CGATGTATCAGCATCAGCGGTAATCGTCAAGATTGATGGTAATTGCATAATCGTCCAAGCGCTCTTCCTTCCATCCGCTCAGCTGTGTGCTTTCTTTGTTCACCTGTGCGGTGACCACGGCACCCGGATCAAGTTTCGTCGGCTCGATCACAACCTGTTCGCTGTCAACTGCTACGACAAACGCCTCCTCCGGCCATCCTGTGCAGGGTATAAACGTAATAATCTTGATCTCCTCCCACTGGCTGGGCGAAATGGAGGAGTTAGAAAACTCGCGCGGTGAAGTCAGGAACGGATCGTCTTTGTTACTGGTGCCGGCGTTCGACTTGCTGCCGATCGATAGGAACGGATGCGAAGCCTCTTCGCCGTCGATCAGTATGATAAAGTCGATACCGCCGTTTGGACCGCCCTGCGCGGCAGCAATACGTTCCGCCCGCGTCCAGCTCTCCGGTAAATCGAGGTTCAAGGTGACCTCCAGCCCGGTCGGCGTAAAGCTGACGGAACCGACGGAAATCGTAATGCCGGACAAGTCTAAATCGCGAACATAGGAATGGATGTATGTTTCGTCTTCGTCGTATTCCCATTCCTGAACGAACAAACGATGCGTGCCGGACAGCGTTACAGACTGATCGCCCTCACTTGTATGGGACATCGCCGTGTAAGCGTCGGCGTTGATGGTCACCGTACCAAGATCGGCTTTGAAAAGGACGACGGGCGTATCGCTCTCCACATCATAATAATACTGCTTGAAGGAAATATCTGCTTCCGCCTGACCGGTCAATGGTGCCGCGGTGGTGACGGCGGATTCCGGCGTCGCCTCGTAGATGAAACGTACCTCGTTTTCAGACAGCCATTGGTACAACTCCTCGTCCGCTTTGGCATTGGCGGTCATAAGATTGCCGTCCGCATCATACTCCATCCGAGTTGAATCTCTGGTATCCTCCAGAATCTGATTCATCTCGTCGTCGAAATAGGCGTTGAGTGTGCCGTAATATATGGTTCCATCCGGCAGGGTCAGCGCCAAACTGCCCTCGGTAAACTCGTTCCCTTCATGCCAGGTGTCGCCGCCGGTATAGGGATCCAGCAGGAATTTCCCGGAATTCCCGGTAAACCATCCGGTGATGTAGATCGTGTCCCCCGTGTAGGCCACTTCATCCAGCCGGATACCGAAATTTTCCGCCATTTCTTTGGCTTCGTCGCTGTCGTAGATGTTCGAAATGACAATCTCTCTGCCATCGTCGCCGATTTTTGTAATAATCGCGTCTAAAACCGGCTCTGTACTGCGATCACCGCTCTCCTGTCCCAGATAGGCCCCCGCGCTGAAGTATTGCTCAAGCCAGTCGGTCACCGTCGCACGTGCGCTCGGGATAGCCATGACGGTGGTCACCGCAACGATCAGCAGGCAAGCCGCGACAAGCAGAATCCGCCTCGCGGTATGGTGTGCTGTTCTTCCTTTGCCAATGCGATTCGCACGGCCGCCGGTTCCGGCCGCTTCACGTTGGCGTATCTGCTCGCACGCCGCATCGATCCGGGCAGAAAATTCCGGTGTCGGGGAGACCCGGTTTTCATACAGATAGGTCCCAAAAGTCACATTATCACCGTTCATAGTCCGGCAGCTCCTTTCTAAGTTGATCTCTGGCGCGCGAAAGGCGGGAATGTATCGTGCCCTCGGGCAGGTCCAGCAACGCGGCGATATCGCGAATTGAATAGCGTTCGAAATAATACAACATAACGATCAGCCGCGCCGTTTCCGGAAGACCGTTGACCGCCTGCTTCACGTCCAACCGGGCGTGATTCTCCTCCGTATAGGGGATGTCTCCATCCAAAGGCAGATTCGGCCTTTTCCGTAGATAATTCCGGCTCTCGTTCTGAACAATGCGTACCATCCAGCTTTTAAATTGTGCACAATCGCGCAGGCTCGCCCGTTTTTCCCAAGCCTTGAGCAGCGCCATCTGTACCGCGTCCGCACAAGCGTCGCCATTTCTCAGAACGGCATAACTCACTGCGAACAAAAGTCGCTCGATCTGCTTCACAGCCGCGGTGAATCCGTCTGCCGTGCGAATGTCCGGCCGCGGCGGTTGCTTTTTGATCCGTTCCATTTGCCCTCCTTTTTTTATCGTGTCTCTGACTATATGACACCGCAGGTTGGCAAAATCTTCCAATTTCTTTTTTCTTTTATCTGGCGGCCTCAAAACGGCGGATTAAACTCAATTTGCTTGTTTAGGAAACCCGCAAAGCTCTTTTCACCACGGGGTTGCGTCGCTCTTGTTTGCGGTCGTCGTGATGTCGAATGTTCCGATAAAGACGCGTTCCCAGCTTTCGTTTCGGTCGTAAAGGTCAAAAGTGACCCGAAGCGTAAAGGTGTCCGGCAAATCGCTTGCGCGCATGTCCATGGTAAAATCTTCAAACCAGTTGTTGTATGTTTGCCAGCCCCCGTTTTGCGCCACCCGTTTTTCCGCTTTTTCCTGCGAAAACTGGTAGGCCTCCGTTTCGCTCGGCTTTTCTTCCTGTAATTCGCCGTCGATATAAAGCTTTATGTCGCTGCTTTCCGCTTCCCATGGATAGGAAAGGCCGTCGATCAGCCACTCGACCGTAACCATGCGTGCTGGCGACATCGCAATCATGTCGTATAAGCGTACCGTGACACCGTTTTGCGTTTGCCCGTCGTCCACCAGGTTCAGCAGGAAGGATGCGTTGCGTCCATCGCTTGCGAGCCGCTCCGTCTCCGCCCGCCAGGCGCCGCGCTCTGCGTCATCCTTTGGCAGCGTAACTTCTCCTGTTCTTGGATCGATTTTGAACAGGATTTCTACGTCCTGCCACGTTTTCGTGTAGTGGAGATCCTGCCCGGGATTGTTCGGGTCGGCAATCGTCTGTTCGGACGTCGCTCCGTCATAGAGCAATGCGACAAGCACGGTCTCTGGCAGGTCATCAACAGACGCATACCAGTCGATTCGATTCAGGGACGTCAGCGTGGTCGGATAGTCGAAATCGACCCGAATTCTCTCGTATTCCGTATGTTCGTCCCATATGGCGCTGAGCATTTCTCCCGACACCTCGTAGCCGTCCATATACAGCGTGTAATGCGTATTGACCCCGTCGTCGTTGCAATATCCGTATTGGCTGACGGTACCCATCAGCAGGCCGTCCTCCGTCGCCGCGACATCCTGCAACGTAAAGGCACCCTGCGTGATGTTCAGCTGCGTTGTTTCGTCCGGCTGTTCGGAAAGTACTTCCATATTTTTCTTCGCCTCCTCATCCAACGCTTCCAGAGATTCAGCGATTAATCTTTCCCGCTCGGCTTCAATCTGTTCCGTCGGTTCCTCATACACAAAGTCCAGCGAAAACTCACCCAGCGCGTTGCCGCGATTGCCCGCTTCGTCATACTGATATAGCTTTCCGCTCAGCGTCATGGCGGTATCAGTGTCGATCTCGCGCCCGGCCAGACGAAACCAGATTTCATACTCGGCGCTTGCCTTTTCCCCTGCCCTTGCAACGGCAGGCAACGCTCTATCTGAACCATCTGCCTTTGCATATGCCGGATAATCCTGTCCGTCGATCGTCAGCACATAGTCGACGTCGCTCAGTCTGGAGTGATCGCCGGTCTTTGCGTCATCTGCGTCGAAGCATACATGGATTTCCGATTGGTCAAACGTTTCGTACGCGATGCTGCACAAAGAAAGCGTCAGCCCGTCCATTGCTGCCGATCCTTCCACAGGGCAGTAAAACGTGCTGCCCGCAATGATTTCATCTGCACTACGCTCAGCCAGCGCGCGGCGATCGTCCACCGCCTGCTCGCTCTGGGAATATTCCTTCGCCCGCTGCGTGCTGCTCCAGTAGATGGCGTATGCCGCGCAGGCCGAAAGAACCAGCAGGACGGCGGCGATGGCGATCAACAACGCCTTGCGCTTTACGCTCATCCCGCGGTTTGCCGTCCGTTGAGGCGAGCGTACCACGGACCGTTCATTCATTTCCTGCATCATATCGATCATACGACTTTTAAAGCCGGCAGATGCATGAATGCCGTTAAAACTATTTTGATATTGTTCCATGGCCGTCTCCTTTCAGCAGCAGTTTTAGTTTTTTTCGTGCACGTGACAATCGGGACGTGATCGTACCGTTCCGTTCACCTAAAATTTGCGCAATTTCCTTTATAGGCATATCTTCGTAATAATAGAGATAGATGGCATAGCGGTCGCGCTCCGGCAGCTGCCGCACGGCGTCCAGAACTTCGCTGGTCTCCCGCTGTGGCATAGCTGTAATGTCTTTCTGCAGAGGGACGCTGGTCCTCCGAAATGCCGATTTGCTATAGTCCAGGCAGAGGTTCACCGCCGTGCGGATGAGCCAGGCCCGCTCATGGTCCGCCGAACGAAAACGTGGCCGGTTCGTCATGAGTCGCAGGTAGACTGACTGGACAATGTCCTCTGCCTCCGATATCGATTTTACCCGGTTTAGAGCGATCCTCAGCAGCATATCGGAGTAAGTCTCGACAATACGGTTGATATCTCTGTCTGTAAGATAGTATTTTTGTTCCATCGCCGCCTCCTTTCGCCATTAATACGATTCAAACATGCAAAATGCTGCATCCTCCCGAAAAAAGTCGCTAATTGTATCTGTTTTCTTACACTCACCCCTATGAAGTCATCAACCTAACCCTTGTTCGCTCAGATATTAGTTGTTTATGTATCTAGAACGTTTGTTGTATTTACTAAGCATGGGGTTTTCGTGATCATAATGCAAACTATTTTCGAATAACAGCAATTAGCAGTGCACGAATGTCTACCGCGGGTTATAATTACGCGTAGGAGGCAAAATATGAACAGTAAGAAACGATTAATTGAAACATATTACGATCTTTACCCCCTCCTTTTGAAAACTGCCGTTGGGAAAGTACGTGATCTCAATCGCGCATATGACGTCCTTCAAAATCTCGCTGTAAAAATAATTGAGCTAGATGATGATTCTGACATTATAGACTGCAACGCATATCTGTATCGCTCAACGCGTAATGCTGCCTACGATTATCTCCGAAAAGAAAAAAAATATCTGTCAACTGATCCTTATAAGCTCAACAATCTTGAATCAGATGATTTTACCGCCACGATGTCACGTTCTGAAGCAAAGCAATGGTTGGATTCCTATTTAACCTCCTTTTCGCCAGAAATGCGCGAGGCCTTTGCAAGATATATTTTAGATGGTGAAAAAATTGACTCCATCGCCGCTGATATGGGAATAAAACCGGCTACCATTCGGCAGCGGTTTCGGCGTATGAAACAAGCTATTCCGAATGATATTCTTTTATTTACTATGATTTTATATGTAATTTAAAATCTTTGTCACTTTTGGGGTTGTTTCATACGTCTATATAGTATGGGAGGTGAATTGCATGACAAGCAGAAGGCTCAAAACATATTTACGTGAGCATCCATATTTACTGGATGCTGGTTTTGTCATGAAAACCTCCGAAGCCCAAGCAATCCTGGATTCAGCGCAGCTCTTAACATTCAAAGAAATGATCGACGGCGCAAAAAAGCGATATCCTCAATATTCGCAAAAGCAATGGTCCATCTTTGATCAGGTAATAGCTGAGCGAGACGGAAAAACATCCGTACCTATGGCAGGCGGCACGGTAACGCGTCCGCATAAAAAGCATTACGGTAAGCTGGTCGTTGCAAGCATTGTTGCCATCATCATCATGTTCTTTGCGCTTGTTCCGGCAGGCAGAGCATTTGCAAAGGAAATCTACAACTACACGATCAATGTCTTTGGTAATCTTGTTGAAATTACGCAACAATCCTCCAACACCGATTGGAGCGGACAAAATGATACGGATCTTTCTGACGAAAGCCGCGACGAGTTAGCGGCCGCAGCCGGTATCGTTACATATGCAAGTGTTGAGGAATTCGAAAAAGAAACAGGACTGACTCCCTTCCTGCTCAATGCGACTTGGCTTTCAATTACAGACGTGCAAGGCGAATATGATCCGGACTTCGGACAAACGATCTGGCTCGTATATTCAGACGATTCCGGAAACGAAGTCCGATTGATACAGGAATGGTTTCAAGGGCAAAGTATGTCGACTTGGATAGAAGACGATTCTTACAGCGAAGTGGAAATCCGTGGTAATTTTACTTTCTATTACGGTATTGATCCAAACACTGGAACATTGGATGGCATTTCATTGCTCGAAGATTCAATTTTACTATTAGGAGCGGATGAAGACATCGACTTTCCCAAATTGCTTGAGACGCTTAAGTAGAAAATCGGGCTGTACCTCTGAACTCGCGATGAGAGGTGCAGCCCAAATAGGACTAGATATTAAAGTAAAATGTGCTTGTGCGCGTAGTGCTGCCATTACTCATGGTGGCAACCATCTTATATGACCCAGATGATAAACTAACGGACTTTACTGCCGTAACATCGCTATACCCACTCGCTGATCCCGACGTAATATAACTTCCACTCGACGTATATAACTTAAACGAAACGGTGATATATTCACTTCCTGTGGAACGTCCCCTAGCTTTCGCTTGGCTGGACGATAAACTGCCTGTGAGCGATAACGCACTACGTGTTGAGATGGTTCCATCATCTGCAGCTGCAAGCGCTGATGCGTAAATTGAAAAACATGTAATAAATACTAGTAACAAAGCCAACGTTCTTCTGATTTTTCTCATTCTTATTCACACCTCCAACATAATATGAGGTAACCCTCATATATATAGACGTTTCAAAAGCAGAAAAATGTGACACAATCCGTAAAATATATTATTGGGGATTGTGTCACGTTTTCTATTGTTTATTACGTCTATATTATGTAGGGCAAATACAAATATGCTTATTAGGGGGTGCTGCCTATGCTTGCGCAAAAGAAAAAGTCCTTGTAAACATTGAGCTGGGGAGCCCCCATCACCGAAGTGATGGCGTTCACAAGGACACAGCATTATACCATGTAATCAAACAGGAAATACATATTTGTTGCAAAGAATTCCAATCGAATTCTATTCATCACAAATGAGTGGTTCTCAATAATCAGAGAACGGAAAGGGGAAACATGAGAATAATTAAAAGTCTATTCGCCGGTTTACTCTTCTTTATAATGGTTATGTTCACGATTCAAACATCGCATGCAGTTTTATGGGGATATGACGATTATTCTGGAGGATGTAATTATTCCTTTATTACAACCGGATCAGTGATTAAAGACTACAACGAAACATGGTCAACCATGTATGAGTATGGTGAATCATCAGTGTATGTTAGCGATACATACACTTATAATGGGACCCATAAATCAACGCCGTGCACTGCCGGAGGAGCAGCACTAGGTAGTCAAGAACTCGCGACTGATAACGAAAAATGCGTCTTCACAATTAATAGTTCAGGTAGAAATGCTGATGAGATATATTTACGAGTTTGGAACCTGTACTATACGAATAGGAACATAGGCAGCGGACACAAATTAACTGCTTCTGGAACCTATTATGGAGAAACATGATTAGATAATTCGCTACGTGTAAGAGAGAAGAGATTTCTCTTCTCTCTTAACCTAAGATTGACCCTAATATTTCGTCTGATATGGAGGGAAAAATGAAAATAAAAAGAGTCATAGTTCTCGCTTCAATAATCTGCCTTTTTTTCACAGCTTGTCAACCTACTCCTTCAAACGAACCAATTCGGAATAAAGGAAGTGGAGCGTTCGAAGAAGCACTCTTGGTTGAGATGCCTGATGACTCTGATTATACCGTCCCGTCCACTTGGGAAGAATTAATTGAATTAAAGAACTCAAATGTCAATATTTCTGCCAGCATTGAGATTCCGAATGAAAGCACGCATGCTGTTTTAACAATCGAGCAAAGGCTATTCAGTGCAGATGATCTGGAAATGATACTTAATTCGTTATATCCAGATGTTTTAGGGGTTAGAGAAGCGGGAACATCGCGCGAAGACTTGCTCGAAGATTTGTATTTGATACAGCGAGGAATATTTGTTGGATATGATGAAAACACGGGCGAGCCGCTCTATGAAAGCTACGAAAACAAAGAAGAAGAGATTGCACGAATCGAATCCGAACTTGAACAACTTACGGGCGATACACAGTATGAAAATTTAAGTGATGACGCATATGATTTACCCTGCAATCGAGTTTTTATGGATAGTGAAAATGGGAAAATCTACGTTCGTGGCAGTCAGAAATCTTTAGCAATAACCAGAGACAGAGAGATTATCATTCAACCTGAACGTTGGGTTTTAGAAGGTGACGCCTATCCCGGCGAAATGCCGCATACACTGGAGAATATAAGCATCGATGAAACATCTGCTTTATCCGAAGTTGAGAATATGCTTTATGATCTCGGACTTGAATATCTAAGCCCTGCGTCTGTCGAAAAAGCTAGAATACTTTCTCAGATGAACGAAGTGTTATCAGAGGGCTGGATGATAACCTGTTCCAGAGATGATGGATTCGACATGCCTATTGATCTGCAAACACTATCCAAAAACACAGTGTTGGATTTAACTGACGCATGTACATATACCTTAATCTGGTCGCCAGAACAATTAACAGTCTTTGTTGATGCCACTGGAATTCGGGCATTTTATTGGGACTACGCTACTCGTGTGTCATCAGTAGTAAACTCCAATGTACAACTACTTCCGTTTCAAAATATACAACAGATTATTCGAGATACGATTAAGTACGGACTGTCTTGGACCGAAAGCTCCTCGAACATAGCAGACGAAGTGCTAATAACACGAATCGTACTAACATATTGTACGCAAAAGGCAAAAGACCAAGCAGTAACGGAGGCTTATTATGCACCTGTATGGATCGTTTTTGTTACGACAGATGCAGAAAAGCAGTTGGGAATTGCCCCGGGAATCATTGCAATAAGTGCTATAGATGGTTCTATAGTTAGTCTTGTTTGAAATCGAACATTCTAAGGATAATAAAACTCTTTACGGAGTATTTTGGCAAGCGATACTTTCCTGTCTCAACCGAGCGTTATCCAAAGCATTCGTGCTGAGCGTACTTGGCACGATGCTTTGCGTGCTGTTCGGCGCGTTTTCGGATGTGCCTATAAAACCAATTGAATTGGTTCCGTTTTGGAACTCATATGGGGATGAGGCAATCCTAAATATCGACAAGAGTGTCGAAACAGAAGATTCTATTATAAGTTGTGACCCAATACTTGTTATTAATGTAATTGACGGAACAGTAATCAATCTAACAATAAGATGTTAGGTGGAAAATATGAGAAAAATCATCAGCAGTGTGCTTATAATCGCTTTGATTCTTTGCTGCAGTGCATGCGCAAAACAGAACTTCGCGCAGGAAGAAGCGGTCACAAATGCATATCTTGCTACGTTCGTGCCGCAGATCGACCAAATCAATTGGGAGAATTTGCCTGATTTCCCGAAAAAAGAAGTTGTGGCTGCCGACGAAGCCTTAAACTGCCAGTATTCGTTTTATTATCAGGATTACTGTACGGATTCTGATGAAGAGGCGATGAAACTTGCGACGATAACACCTGAAGATGCCGCGCAATGTGCCGCCCAGGAACTTCTTCGGCAGATAGGAACGGATATCGGCCTGTTAACCGTTACAATCACATTGAACAACCAAAATCCAGTCTACGTGATATTAGCGCCTGATGCTGATGGTACGGCCCCGAAATATCAATGCAACGTTGACGCGAAGACCGGTCAAATGCTCGAATTGTTAAACTTAACATATAGAAACGCGATAATTGACGGGCAACCCATTGACCGTGATGACGCAATCGTCGTACAAGAAGAAGAAACCGTACTTGAAGCTGCATTGATACGTTTTTCCGACGACTTGTCCGGTGATCAGGAGGTGATGGGCGATACGTTTATAAATGACACGATATCCTTCCAATATGAAGACTATCAATTTATCTGCTTTTGTAAAGTCCACATTAATAGTGGCGCTTGCTACACGATATCGATTCCCTGCCCATCGATCGATGGCGACATCTACCAAATAAAATATTATCCTGACGGATGGGAATCTTGCATTAATGACAAACCATATTTATATGTTGGCGAAAACTAACAAGCTAAGTGGTGTTCGTATGTTTCCCTTGGCATGTCGTTTATTCGTTCCCGCTTTCTTATATTGTCGTTCTCAACAGGATAACCGTCAGTATAAGAAAGCGATCTGTATGCAAAGCGACAGGTTAACTCTGTTCCAGAGAGCGTTACGCCAGTGCTATATCATTGCGCTTACAGCACTAATAAATCGTCACGAATACCGTAACGGTAGTAGCCGAATTGATGCTAAGTTCTGATAAATCCAGAATCTGTTTAAAAGGGGTAAAAAACCGTATGAGGCGATCTGCAACATTCCTAATCTGTATGGCAGCAATTATAGTATTATCCGCCTGTCAACCGACACCGGTAGACAATGCCGTTATCAACAAAGGAGAAGGTCAGTTGGAAGAGAAGATTGAAGCTTCTCCTGCTGTAGACAAACTGTTTGAGGCACCTGTAACTTTACAAATAGACTCCTTTGGCACAGATGAATTTCAGGTTATCGTGGATGCAGATGTTGTTGTCCCCGAAACGATGCGTTATCCGGTTGTTGAAATCGAACAGCGAGATTTTACGACGGATTGGATGAGGAATCTCATGCAGGTTATGTCGGGAGGAAAGCCCATATTTACTTATGAGAACGAAACGCCTCAAACAAAAGGAGAAATTTTAGGCGAGATCACTTCGCTTCAAGATATGCTGGCAAATCCGGAAAACTATCTCCCCGAGGGAACAAGCGAAGAGATACGATCAGAGTCTATCAGTGAATGGCAAGAACTAATGAAAGCGTGGCAGGAGGCATATCAAGCGGCACCAGACGTTTTTGAGGAGCAGGAAATTGATCTGTCTTCCACTTCATTCGCCGCGACAGGACAAATCACCGGAGCTGTTGATTTTGGGAAAAGCAGAAAAGCATATCTTACAATCAACAGAATGGTGGGGGGCACAGGCGGCAGTGTTGAGTTCAACAATTTAGACGACGGGGTAGGGTTGCCATTTAATTTTGATTTGGACAGCGATTTCACTCATATGAATGATATCACAATCAGTAAGGAGGAAGCCGTCCAGATTGGGCTGAATTATATCGAAAAGCTGGGAGAAACGGGATTTGCGCCATCGCTCATTTTGGCAGGTTATTGTGAACCTCGCGGTAAGAGCACTTCGCAAATTGAAGATTATCCGCAGTGCTACAAAATACTGTTCACACGTTCCGTCGGGGACGCGCCCACTACTTACAGAGAGAGCAAATATGACCTGCTAATGGAAAGTCCGCTTTCTTCTGACAGCAGTGTAGTTGAAGATGATGAAGCAGAAGAGCAGTACGCACCATATTGCCCGCAGGAATATATCGAGATGATCATTCGGGACTCCGGCGTCAACTATATGTATTGGGAGATGCCAAGCAAGCAAACCCTTATACTCAATGAAAACGTAGAACTAAAGTCATTTGATGAAATCATAGAAAGATTCAAGACCCAAATTCTGTATGAGTCCTTCCCTTCCCTGGATGAAAACGATTCTGTTATCACGAAAACATTGGTGATTGATCGCATCGAACTAGGCATGATGCAGGTGCGGAAAAAAGACTCAGTTGCAACTTTGATGATGGTTCCGACTTGGACTTTCTTTGGAAAAACCATCTTAAAGTATACGGAACAGCAGCTTGGTGGCTATCCTCTCGACGAAAATAACGAATATACAAGCGAAATACCCGGTTACAGTTATCTGATTATCAATGCTATTGATGGAAGTATCGTCAATCCTGTACTCGGTTATTGACAACATGGTTTGGTATAGCACAAGTAAAAAGGAGACCCACCTTGCCCGAACTTCACTCCGACCTCAACCGAGCATTATCCAAAGCATTCGTGCTGAGCGTACTTGGCACGATGCTTTGCGTGCTGTTCGGTGCGTTTTCGGGTTTGCAATTTCAAAAGAATGTCCCATTTTTGCTGAAAAGCTGTTTATATAGTAGGGCACAACGAAAATTTTTCGATTTTGATGTCACATTTTAGCGTGTATAAAGCGTCTTATATATAGAGAGTCGATTCAGGCTGGATTCGAGCGAACTTTTATGTTGGTGAGATTGAACAATACAAGCTTTGCTGCGCTCATAAGGCGCAATATGAACGATCACGATCTAGGGGGGATGCCTATGATTGCACTCACATAAACAGTCCTTGTAAACAATGAGCGGGTGGTTTGCAAATCGAATAGTAGAAAGGTGGATTTTATGAAGAAATCAAAGTTATTTGCCACAGTCATCATAATGGCCCTCGCATTTAGCCTATCAACCGTTTCTGCACTGGCTGCAAGTGTAAAATATGAAGCGGGTTATACAACTCCAATTCGACATCGGTTCGATACGGGACTGTACTTTAAAGGCTCTGGAAGTTGGCAATCTGTTACTGACGATAATGATCATTCTTACCGGATTGATACGGTTTCCGGTGACAGATGGGAGAGCTATCAGTATACTTGGGTTTACTCTGCAAGTGGTGTCGCCTTGTCAAGCCGTGCATCGGTGGAATCAGGCCAATCTGAGTCACTAACCTTAAGCAGCAATGTAAACAGTTATTCATCCGTTAAGCTGAGGATTAAGAACCCGTCTTATGATTCAGATCCATCCCTGAGGTTACAAACCGATGGACACATGGTAGTTGCTTACGGCTAATACAAACAGTGGTTGGACTGCGCTTTGTATTTATTGCATGGCGCAGTTTGACCGAATATAAGCATGGAGGGATTTAAAATGCCTAAATGGCAAATAGAAAAAAAGCACGGGTTCAAAAATCTCATACTGGCCTGTCTTGCTGTGTCGCTCTGTTTCGTGTTTTTTAGCGGATGTCAGGAGACACCCGAAGAACCCGCGGTTATTGAGAAAACGGGAATTACTCTTGATAGCCTTGAAGAAAGCCTAAGTGACGAAGCAGCGATTGAAATACCAGAAAGTTGGAATGATACTGTTGAAACGGATTATGTGACTGTTCATATTGTTGCAAACGTTCATGCGGCCGAACAAAGCAAGTTTCCAGTTTATCAGGTGGAAGGCAGTCAATTTACTCCTGATTTAGTGGACCAGATCGCCTCAGAGATTATTACATCCCCCATCACGTCAAGGCGCAGCAGCGACATCACGCGTGATGATGTTGAGATGATGTTGGCATATGCCAACCGCGGGATTCGCGAGCAACAAAGTGACGGAACCATTACATACGGATCGTACGACGGTCAACAGGAATATATTAATGAGTTGACGCAAAAACTGGAATCAGGAAATCTGCCGGATGCCGAATATAAGCCTACCAGTTCTGTACAAATCGATAGTTTCCCTACATATGAGTTTTATGCACTGGCAGACGGCTCATTGGTATCTGTCGAATGCAAAGAACAGAGTATCAGCATTTTGACCAAAGCTTTTGCGACCGTACAAACACAAAGTATGCTTGTGGATGATGGCGGGTATATGGGAGAAGGACCAATCAAGTTGAATCCGGACTATTCAGCGGAACAGGCAATTAATACGACAGAAGTCTTTTTGAAAGACATGGGGATTGAAGGAATGCGGGTTTCATCAACCGTCATGGCAAGGCTTTTTGATCTATATTCGTACGATATTTACAGTCAAGGCTGGATGATTACATACAATCATACGTGTGATTATTCTGCCTATGATTTTCTGTCTTTTGGCGGGAATGACTCGGGGTTCATCCGGGCGTCCGATGAGAGTCTGTATGCCGTACCATGGTACCAAGAAAGAATCACCTTCTATGTGGACAAGAATGGAATACAAATGTTCTCCTGGAATCATCCGGCCAAAGTGACGGGGGAAGCTGTATCCAGTGCAAAAATTATGGATTTTGATTCAATTTGCAAGAACGCAAAAAAGTTGATTCAATACGGAATTTCTTGGGTTGAAGGTGGACATGAGGATTTCTATCTCTACGATGTTACCCTAACCACAACATTGGCAACGGAAAAAGACAACCTGAACTCTGTAATCATGATTCCGGTCTGGGTATTTTCATATAGGGATCAATACGGTTATGAAACCGATTCTGGTATGCCAGAGGGATTTGCCCTCAGCGCGATTGACGGAAGCAGGGTTGATTTGTTCCCGAGAAGTGGAGAATCATAAAAGGACAGTCCCTGCAAACAATGAGCGGGTGGCTCCATCACAAGGTGATGCTGCTTACAAGGACGAAGCTATTATAAACCAAAGTACAAATAAGCGCAATTAGAAGGAGACCCACCTTGCCCGAACTACGATCCGATCTCAACCGAGCATTATCCAAAGCATTCGTGCTGAGCGTACTTGGCACGATGCTTTGCGTGCTGTTCGGCGCGTTTTCGGGCTGACCTCGCTGTGCGACAAAGGAGCTTGAATGAGCGTCCCATTTTTCACTAAAAAATCGTTTGTATAGTAGAGCGTAACGAGAATTCTTCTATTTTGATGTCACATTTTAGCGGATTTAAAACGTCTTATATATAGAGCCAACTCATACCCCAAAAGCTTTGCTGCGCTCATTAGGCGCAATATGAACGACCATAACGCTAGGAGGGATGTTTATGATTGCGCGTATATAAAAAGTCCTTGTAAACAATGAGCCGGCCAGCCCACATCACGAAAGTGATGGCGTTCACAAGGACAAAACAAATTGTACCTTTTCAAAAACAATAACACAATATATAAAGGAGAAACGCATGAAAAAAATCATAGTGACGATACTATGCTTTGTTCTGGTTTTTAGTTTCGTAACAGATGTATATGCACTTGGTAGTTTCCCCAGTACTACAGGAAGCTTGCCATACGACACGGGTACGGCGGGCCCTATCAAACAATTCTATTATACTGGCAAAAAGTGGTATCCTACCAGCACTAAGAAAATAAAAGTTACATTCTATGGGAGTAGCGGCACAAATTATATCAACTATGATATTGGCCTTGCGACTGCCCTAAATACTTTTGTCTCTTCGATGCTAACTTATATGCCCAATGCTAGCGGAAATGTAAGTACTACATACACGTGGTCTGGACTTAACCAAAATACATACTATGCCGGATATATGGGGTTAAATGCAGGATCACAGGGAACAGGGATTACCGCATATGTTCGCGGTAAATACGCAGCAGGTTAACTTCAGAAACGGTTGCTCTGCGGAATATGCCGCAGAGCAACCGTATATGAACTGCTCGAAATAGTTGTTATAATCAAATAATAGATCGGGGAGAAATCAAGATGCTTAAAAAAACTGCACTAATAATAGTTACTATTTCGCTGATTTTTAGCCTTATTGGCTGTAAAGAAACACCTGAAACCAACATTGTAGAGGCAAAGAATCTTAATAATATGTTGAAAATCGCGAAAGAACCAGCAAAATTAGACGTTGAAACATTACCCGCAAATTTCGAGTGTGATATTAGTAATAAGAGTATCCATGTTAATGCAAATGTTCGTATTCATGTATTAGGTGTCAATTTCCCGATTTATAGAGTAAAAGCAATAGATTTTTCTCAAAACATGATCGATAAAGTAGCGAATGTGTTCCTTAAGGATGCAGTGTTGTATGATCAACAAAGTTATGAAATGTCTAAAGATGAAGTTGCGTATGAAATTAGTTTACTCAAGCAACTTGAGACAGCTTATGATCAGAACGATATGCATGATGATTATGTTAGCAGTTTAGCGCAGTTGCAATCACAATATAATTCAGCACCTGAAGTAGTGATCCACAAGACGACATCGACTGCGCTGGTTGACTATAAAGCGAATTATGGTGGATCCGAATACAGCTATACCGGAGTGGACGTTGGAGAAAGCAGCCCTTCATTAAACAATGGGCGATGTCTATATGTCCGAAACAATTGGTCGTCATCATCGGTTAAAGGCGCAGAATTTATGTATTGCGATAATCGCAGGATCAAGGCTCCCGACAGGGGAGAGATCATTTTGAAAGATGTAACAGACATGAACTCGATTGATGCAATGGCTGTAAATAAATTGAGTTACACACCTCAAGAAGCGCAAGCCAGAGCAGAATCCTTGCTTGATCAGCTTTCGCTTCCTTACAGTGTTTTTGACGTACTACTTGTTGCGGATAGTATAAAAGAAAGCGATGGTTCTTACCCTAATACGCCTTCAGAATATTCGTATAGAGTAAGGTGCTCTAGGGATGTACATGGTACAGGGACTGTTCTTTTTTCGGTACTTTCATTAGTTTCAAACGATGATTACACTGGTTCATGGGCATATGAACAACTGAACATTACAATGGATAATAATGGAGTTTATAGAACAGATTGGGTATCTCCATATGAAGAACAAGAGATGTTAATAAAAAACGCGTCGTTGTTGCCATATGAGGATATTTTCAAAATTTTTAGTCGCGCAATTATGTACTATCAGCTTCCTGTTGATGGAGCCGCCGACGTTACTAACATTGATATAGAAATTACCGATGTATATTTAGGTGAGCAGCGGATTCTGGAACAAGAATCAATAGATTCAGGGCTTTTAGTCCCTGTGTGGTGTTTCTTTGGAACAGTACAATATGTGGCATCTGATGGTTCAGTTCAAACATTCGATACTAAAGTTCAAGCTAACCCGCTCGTAGTCATCAATGCGATCGATGGAACGATCATCGATCCTACAAAAGGATACTAGCGCCATTGTTCGCAAGTGTTTTGTGTTGTTATGCGCAGGTGAACTAACGTTTCGCATAAAGGAGGCCTCACCTTGCCCGAACTACACTCCGATCTCAACCGAGCGTTATCCAAAGCATTCGTGCTAAGCATTCTTGGCACGATGCTTTGCGTGCTGCTAAGCGCGTTTTCGGACGTACTCTCAATCTACATGCTTGAAAAGCCGACCGCTGCGCTGTTTGCGCACCGGAGTATTACGATCAACGCTCTGTCTGGAAACGCGATCCTGTTTGCTGCGCCGATTTTGGCGACGATCCCATATGCCGGCGCGTTCGTGGATGATTTCAAAAGCGGTTACCTTAAGCAATTTCTGCCAAGAACGACGGTCACACGCTATATCCTTGGTAAAGAGCTTTCCTGCGCAATCTCGGGCTTTTTGACGCTTACAATCGGCATTCTCGGTGGATACGTCCTCGTTTCACTGGTCGTCATGCCTCTAGAAACATTCGGGGAGACGGCGGTGCAATCGCAACTGCCGGAACTGATCGGCAAGATCGTCCTCTTTGGTTTTGCAGGCGCGCTGTGGGCAATGCTCGGCATGCTGCTTTCGACCGTGACCATGAACGCCTACATGGCGTACTCCGCGCCGTTCATCCTCTACTATGTGCTGATCATCCTGCAGGAGCGGTACGCACGCGACGTCTTCATGCTCAACCCGCAGAACTATCTGACGCTGGAAGGCACTTGGCCGTTTGGCGGTTGGAGCGCGGGCATCACAATGGTCGTCCTGCTGGCAGGCTGCATGCTCGGTTTCTATCTTATCGCGCAGGATCATCTGCGCGACGACAACGCGAGGAAGTCCATCCGCACACTGTTTCCGCAACGGCAGGTTCGGCTGGACAAACCGTTCCGCCCGGCAAAAAAGCTTCGCCTGTTCGGCGAACTGCGGCAGGTGCGCTCGGTCGTGCGCTATAACTTCCGCATGTGGCGCGGCAACGCGCGCGTGCTGCTGACGTTCGCGCTCGCGTTTATCCTCTGCTTCCTACTCTCGGACAAGGCCGCGTCGTTTGCCTACGACATGGGTACGACCATGCAGGCGTTCGAGCCGTTCGTCTGGACGTTCGGCGACGCGAACTCCGTGCTGCTGATTTCGCTGCTGTTGGTTCTGCTATTCGTCGATATGCCGTTTCTCGGCGCAGGCGTGCCGTATTACCTCATCCGCATGAAACGGCGCACGTGGCTCATGGGACAGGCTGTCTATGTGTCGGTCGCGACGGTGCTGTACATCCTTTTCATCTTTGCCGCGACGACGATCATCTGCATGGGCAACAGCTTCATTGGCAATATGTGGTCGGAAACTGCGGCAATCCTCGGCTATTCCGGTGCGGGCAAGGCGGTCGCGCTTCCGGCGCTGGTCAAAACGCTCGAACTCAGCCGCCCATACGAGTGTGCGGCGACGATATTGCTGCTCATGCTCCTTTACACGCTGGTGATGGTCTTTCTCATGCTGTTCGTCAACATCCGGCGCGGTAAATCCGCGGGCATTGCAGCGGCGTTTGCGTTCAGCCTGTTTGGTTTCTTGCTGAACCCGCAACTGTTCAAGCAGATTTTCGAACTGCCGGACGAGCTGCTCTACAAGGCTAACGTGGCCGTCGGCTGGCTCTCGCCGCTGAATCAGGCAACGTACCACATGCATAACTTCGGCTACGACCTGTTGCCGCGACTCTGGCAAACATACGTCATCTTCGGCGCGGCAATCATATTACTGTATATTCTTACGCTGCTGGCACTGCGGACGTATAGTTTTCACTTTAGCGGTAACGACGCGTAAGAAAGGAGGCAGTCAATGTCGAACCACGCAATGGTCCTCGAACGCATTCTAAGCTGCTTCCTAGTGGTTTTTATGTCGTGCTGCGCTTTTGCATGTCAGCCGGTTCCTGAAAAAAGCGCCGTGCTGCAGTTGGACGATTCAGAGGCACCCGGCGTGATTTCCGATTTTGCATCCTATCCAACATCAGTGAAGCTGGATGAAAAATCACTCGGTTGCGGCAGCGTATCGTTTGACGCCATAATGGAAATCCCTTCGATCGATGCATGCTCGATTTTTCAGGTTCGTCAAGCGCTGTTTACAAACGAGGATTTGCAAAACATGATCGATATTCTGAAACCAGATGCAGTGCTTTATAAATCATGGGATAAAACCAAGCAAGAATTGTTAGAGCTGCGTATATCGTTCGAAGAAATTGCAGGGGATTCGGAGTTGGATAGAATGTATCTGGAATGGTTGACTTCTGCTTTCGAAACTGCGCCTGTAGACATAGAAAAAACGGTTTTTGACTGGAACAGCCTACGGAAAGATGACTCCGTTTTCGTCTATGCGGATGACGGCGGTTCAGTAATTGCAAGCTTTCAACTAAGCGCCGACACTTTTGCTTACTTTAGAGATATCTCATTGGATCAAATGCCGGTTTCCTGGGTAATGCAGGATGACCCATTGATTATTTCAGAGCCGGTGATTGACAGGGATACCGCCTATAACAAAGCGATTGATGTGCTTGCTGCATTGGGCGCAAACGATATGGTCGCGGTCAGTAATGCCGAGTCAAAAGTCGTTGAATACCGCCAAAATAGAACGACCGAGGTCGGGTATAGCTTTATATTCTTACCGCAATATCAGAAACTTCGCCATGTCTACGACGACAGCGTCGCTATAAAGGAAGAATCGCTCCCCTCTGTGGCAGCGCCCTGGAGTCCGGAATATATTCAAATCGTTGTAGATAGTGAGGGCATTTCACAACTGATTTGGGATTCACCAACAGCAAGGGATACCGAATTGGAATCTGAAGTCAAGTTTTTTCCAATTGATCGTATTCTAGAACGCGCACAGCAACAATTATTGAATATGTTTGCCGTTGCGCCGGATTATGTTGATGCGGACACAGGTGAAATTCTCCAAAGCATTGTCGTTACCAAGATTGAGCTCGTGCGTGGATGCATCCAGCAGCGCGACCATCTGGATGTCGGGCAAAGCGTTCCGTTGTGGGAATTCACATATACATACCGTTGGCAGGACAGAACAGAAACCGAGCAAAACGCGATTTACATCAACGCCGTCGACGGCAGTTATGTAGAACCACGAGTAACCATGTATCAAATAATGGAGCAGTACGGAGATAATGACTGAACATAAAAACAGCGCAATCCAACTTCAAAACCTCATCAAAACCTTCGGGCAGGACACCGTGCTCAAAGGCATCACCCACGATTTCGAGCGCGGGAAGATTCACGGCATCGTTGGCAACAACGGCTCCGGCAAGACGGTCATGTTCAAGTGCATCTGCGGTTTTTTGCAGCCGACCGAAGGGAAAGTGCTGGTCGACGGCAAGCAGATCGGGCGTGACGTCGACTTCCCGGAGAATATCGGGATCATAATCGAATCGCCCGGCTTTCTGTCGCAGTTTTCGGGATTGAAAAACCTTGAAATCCTCGCCGGACTGAAGCGCAAGATCGGGCTGAAGCAGGTGGCGGACACGATCCGGCGCGTCGGGCTCGATCCCATGATGTCCAAGCCGGTCGGCAAGTATTCGCTCGGCATGCGGCAGCGCCTCGGCATTGCACAGGCGATCATGGAAGAACCAAGTTTAATGATCCTTGACGAGCCGCTGAACGGGCTGGACAAGCACGGCGTTGCGGAGATGCGCGAATTGTTCAAATCGCTTGCAAAAGGTGGGCGGACGATCCTGCTGGCAAGCCATAACATTCAGGATATCGAGGCGCTGTGCGACACCGTCTGCGAGATGGACGCGGGTGTGCTGACGGTGGTTCGGGAACACAAGATGAAAGAAGGCGATCGATCGTGAAACGTTGGATGCTCGGTATTCTGGCTTTGCTGCTCATTATCCCGGCTGCCGCGCTGGCCGATACCTCGAACGTCATCCTTGGTATTGACGACGGGAATCTCTACGACGGGATGCAGATGACGTACAGCCAGGGCTATTCGCCGACTGTTGCGAACAATGTCGCGACGATCGTTTTGCCACTGGTCACGACCGGAAGCATTTCCGGCAGCACGATCACGGCCACACCGAATCTCGGCAGCACCGACACCGCGCCGTTTGTGTTCGGTAACTACCAAAAATCTGTACCACTCAGCACGCAGTCGGTTAACAACGGCACCGGTACGAAAGAGTGTTATTATATCCGCTTTGACCTTGCGCTCTCCACCGACCGGCAAAACGGCGTCTATCCGGTCGTTATCACGGTGGAAGGGCTCGACTTGAGCGGAAATACGATCTACCAGAATTTTACAACATATGTGACGATCACGGATGGTAAATCGACCGATACGAGTTCGTCCACAGACAGTTCTTCCTCCTCCGGAAGCAGCGGCGGCGTGACCTCTTCCAAGCCGGTCTTAGTGGTGACCGACTGCGTGGTCACGCCGG
The DNA here is from genome assembly GCA_963665515.1 of Christensenellaceae bacterium. Classification (GTDB taxonomy): domain Bacteria; phylum Bacillota; class Clostridia; order Christensenellales; family CAG-138; genus UBA7703. Next base: position 1,289,741 of record OY762278.1, on the reverse strand, counting down.
ATACGCTGGAAAGCGGAGACACGCTGCACGTCGACATGACGGTGAAAAACGTCGGTCGGCGGACAGCGCACAACATTCGCGTCGCCGTTGCGAGCGACGATGAAAACATCATCCTGCTGAACGAATACAGCGCGCCGTACCTGCTTGGACTTGCACGCACCAAGGAAGCAGATTTTTCGTTCAACATGCAGGCGCTGCCGATGGCGCTCGGCGGGCTGCACACCATGACGGTCACGATCTCCTACGAAAGTTCGAGCAATGTTGCGTTCACCGAAACGGCGGCTTTCCGGGTGGCCGTCGATCAGCCGATCCTGTTCTCCCACGACGACGTCGAGCTTCCCGAAAGCGTCACTTCCGGCGAATCATTCACTCTGCCGGTCAACGTGTATAACACGGGACTTACGACGATTTACAACGTAAAATGCACGCTGGACGTTCCGGGTCTGATTGCGGCGTCCGCCTACCTTGGCAACCTCGAACCGGAACAGTCGTCCGACAAAACGATGTCGATCTTTGCCACGACGATCGACAGCACGACCAAATATGGTACAACCTACGGCTCTTGTGAATTCACCTACGAAAACGCGAACGGCGAACAGTTTCAGGAGAACGTGGAGCTTAAAATAGAGATTCTGGAACCCGTCAAAGAAACGGACGAAGAGAAAGAAAAGGCCGAAGAAGAGGCCGAAGAACAAAAGACACTTTCGCAGTGGTGGGTTTCACTGCTGTTCGGGCTTGCGATCATTGCGATTCTAACGTCGATCATTATCATTGGCAAATTCTCCAGAATGATGAAGATGCGGTAATTCCCGCGGAGCCGGACGTGTAAAAAACGTCCGCCAACTTCATACGAAGCGCCGCAAACGGATTTTACCCCGCTTGCGGCGTTTTATTTGGTTGCCCGGAAATTAGAATTCGCGCTCCTCCGTCTCCTTCCCAGTCGGTACAGCACGCCAGAACTGGAAAGGAGCAAAAAATGAAACGAATCAATTTAAGGCACTACTATCCCTACTATACATCCGACTGTTTTGTCGAAGTTCCGGACGACATTGCAGCACAAATGCACACCTTCAAAAATCAGGAAGCCGCGTACCGATTGCGCACCTATCGGTACAAGGCTTATTTTTCACTGGATCGAGACGACGGCATTGAAAACGACATTCTGCTGCTTGCACCTTCCGCAGAAGATCTGGCGGAACGCCACTTCCGGAAGGAGCGTCTGCTTCGTGCAATCGCTGGACTTCCAGAAATACAGGCACGCCGTATCTATTCGCTTTACTTTCTCGGGATAAGCAAACACCGGATCGCGCAGATCGAAGGCGTAAATGAAAGCAATGTCCGCAAGTCAATCGCTCGCGGGCTGGTGCGTCTGAAAAAAATATTGGAGAATTTTTAGGAAAGGGGGGCCGATTTTGCCTCCAAAATGAAATGGTAGGTAGAGAGGCTTTTCCTCCGACAGTACTTTGACAACTTCATATACGGCGTTTCAGGTACAAACCCGTACGACGAGCGAAACCAGGCGCGACCCTCTGTTGCGTTTTCCTTGAGCACGATCCGGCAAATCGCGCGCCATGATGCGTACGGCGATCATGATACTTCCTCACGGCCACCTACAGACTTGGGTGGAGACTCTGCGGCATTCGCCTGCTCCGGCACAGCAGACGGTATCGGCGGAGCTATGACGCGGCTTGCCGGCCGCGGCCTGAAACGCCCCCTCTCGCCGGGGATGCGTGGCAAATACGGCGGGGCGAGTTCTTATAATCGACAACATTGTTCATGAGAAACCACGGCGGTATACTCTCATCGTAAGACACCGCCGTGGTTGTTACAATTCACAAATAAAGGGGTGAGATACATGGATCAGAAAACAGCTTACGGCACACAAACGACTCCTCCCGCACAAAGGACGTATCGTGTAGAGGACATTGCCGCGATGCTCGGCATCGGACGCTCCTCCGCATATACGCTCGTTCAGGAGGGGCATTTCAGGATCGTACGAATTGGCACTTCCATACGGATTTCCAAAAAATCTTTCGACGAGTGGCTGGATCAACAAAATCTATAGCCGAAAGGAAGCAACTGTATGGCAGCCATCATCAAACGTAAAAAATCATATTCGGTCGTATACACCTACACCGATGAAAATGGGGAAAAAAAGCAAAAATGGGAAACCTGGCGTGCCTTTGAGGACGCCAAGAGACGAAAAGCCGAGATTGAGAATCAACTGTATACCGGCGCTTTCGTTCCCCCGAAAAAAATGACCATCGCAGAATTCATGGCCGAGTTCGTGAGCGTCTACGGCGAACGAAGCTGGAGCCTCGCAACCTACGACGGCAATATGGCCCTGATCCGAAATTACATCATTCCCGTTATGGGCGACATCCAAATCCAGTCGGTGAACGCCCGCATGGTGGATCAGCTGATCCGCCAGCTGCAAAAGACGGAAAGCGTTACGACCCGGTGCCGAAAGCCGCGGACGAAGTATCTCTCCCCGTCGAATATCGACAAGATCCTCACTTTGCTCAAGTCCGCGTTCAATCAGGCCGTCCGCTGGGAGTTTATTGCAAAGAATCCGTTCCTGCTTGCCAGCGGGCCTAAGGTGGAGTATCAGCCCCGCGAGATCTGGACGGCGGAGATGATCCGAACCGCGCTCGATCAGTGCCGCGACAGCAAGCTCTATATCGCCATGAACCTGTCGTTCGCCTGCTCCCTCCGTCTCGGAGAGGTTCTCGGGCTTACCTGGGACAACGTCCATATTTCAGACGTCGATCTTTACGATGACAACGCCTATGTCTACATCAATAAGGAATTGGTTCGGGTGTCGAAGAAGGCGATCGAAACGCTCGATTCCAAGGACGTTCTTTTGAGCTTTCCGGCGTTCATGGCGCGTACCACAACGCAGGTCATCCTGAAGACGCCAAAGACGAAATCAAGCATCCGTAAGATCTGGCTCCCGAAAACCGTCGCCTATATTCTGCGCGAATGGAAACAGTCGCAAGATGAACTCAAACAGTTCTTCGGAGAGGATTACCGGGACTACAATCTGGTGCTCGCGCAGTCCGACGGCAGGCCCTGCGAAGGGCGGATCATCGAAAAAGCGTTTCAGCAACTGCGGGAAGAAGCAGGCTTGCCCAGAGTGGTCTTCCATTCGCTCCGGCATTCCAGCACGACCTACAAGCTGAAGCTCAACAACGGAGACCTGAAGGCGACGCAGGGTGATACGGGGCACGCGGAGATCGACATGATCACCAAGGTTTACGCGCATATTCTCGACGAGGACAGGAAGAACAACGCGCAGAAATTCGAAACAGCCTTCTATTCCAACCCCGACCTGCGCGAGGTGCGCGCGCCTGCCGCTCCGACAGCGCCTGCGCCTTCCGATTCAAGCAGTCAGTTGGCCGCGGAACTGCAAAAATCGCCCGCGCTGGCCGGCGTACTGGCAACCCTGATTCACGCCAACGCCGGAACAGCCGGCCAAAATTAGCAAATTTATTAGCAAAAACAGCTTTCGGTAGTTTTCACGAGTAATTCGCGGGAACCGTTCGAATACCGATTAGCAGAAAAGTAATCAACAGTCACTTTGAAGAAATGAACCTTGGAAACAGAACAGCGGCAAAAGAAATGCCGCAAAATCATTGATTCTGCGGCGTTTCTGGCGTGCCTGGGAGGATTCGAACCTCTGGCCTTTGGAGTCGGAGTCCAACGCTCTATCCAGCTGAGCTACAGGCACACGTTGCTAATTGATTCAGTTTTCAGGTGCCCCAGCACTCGAACTGCCGTGATAGTCGGAGTCCAACGCTCTATCCGGCTGAGCTACGGGCACATATTAGTTTATATTGTTCGCACGAATACGCCGAAAACGGAAGGAATATCCGCCGAACGTGCAAGAGGGATTATACCACAGGTTTATTCTTGTAGCAATAGGCGATCGCCTCGCCAACGGTCGCTACCGGAACGGTTTTCAGCCCGTCGATCTTTGACTTTTTCGCAGTTTTCGGCACAAATACCGTCGTGTATCCCAGTCGCACGCATTCGTTCAGTCGCGTTTCGAGGCGGCTGACACTCCGCACCTCGCCGGTGAGTCCCACCTCGCCAAGCGCGGCCGTGTGAGTGGGTAACGGAAGGTCCATCAGCGCCGACGCAACGCAAAGTGCAACGGCAAGGTCGGTACTGCGCTCATCCAGTTTCAGTCCGCCGACCACGTTGAGATAAACGTCCTTGTTGGACAGTTTCAGATGCGCTTTCTTCTCCAGTACAGCAAGCAGTAAACTCAGCCGGTATGCGTCCACGCCCGCGCTCGTCCTGCGCGGATTGCCGAACGCATTTTCGGTGAGAAGAGACTGCACTTCCGCAAGGATCGGTCTTGAACCTTCCATGGCGCAGGTCACGGCGCATCCCGGTGCGCTTTCGCCGGAAAGGAACAACCGCGACGGGTCCGTTACCTCCTGCATGCCGTCGTCGCACATTTCAAACACGCCGACCTCGTTCGTAGAGCCGAACCGGTTTTTCACCGCGCGCAGCAGCCGCAGTCCTTCGTGCCGATCGCCTTCAAAATATAAAACGGTGTCCACGATGTGTTCCAGCACGCGCGGCCCCGCGATATTGCCGTCCTTTGTCACATGTCCGACGATCATGACCACAACGCCGGTGTCCTTTGCAAAGCGCGTCAGCCGCGCCGTCGCCGCGCGAACCTGGCTCACACTGCCGGGCGCGCCGGTGCTTTCTTCGGAATACATGGTTTGTATAGAGTCTATGATAAGGATATTACAACGAGTGACGCTCGCTTCATCGATGATGTGTTCCAAGTCGGTCTCGCAGAGGATGTCCATGTCGTTTTTCATGCCCAGCCGGTCGGCGCGCAGCTTGATCTGCGCCGCGCTTTCCTCGCCGGAAACATATAAAACCGCGCCGTCCTGCGCAAGCGTGTCCGCCGCCTGCAACAGCAACGTAGACTTTCCGATGCCGGGATCGCCGCCAAGCAGCACGACCATGCCGCGCAGCAGCCCGCCGCCAAGCACGCGGTCGAGCTCTTCCATGCCTGCCGATACGCGCTTTTGAGGAAGCGGCGTCACCTTGGAAAGTTTTTGTGAAACCGACGAGCCGGGAGACGTAGACTTTACCTTAACCTGAACGGCTTCCGTCATGGTGTTCCAGCTGTTGCACTGCGGGCATCTGCCCATCCATTTTGCGGATTCATAGCCGCACTCACCGCAGATATATGTCGCGCGATCTTTGGCCATTGCGTCACACCACCTTGATATACTTCCACAGCGGGGAATCCGGGTCGGTCATGTCGCGCCAGAGCGCGTAATCGCCGCCCGCCATCACAAACTGGGAATTGGTGGAGGTTTCGCTGATCACATAGGTTTTATTGTCGGAAAATACGTAAGCGTATACGCTCTCGTCACGGCTGTACACCACGCAGGACGCCGTAATGTCAAAGTCAATCACACCGCGCGCAATCCGCTGCGGACTGCCACCGCCAACGCTCACATACAGGTCGCTGTCGCCGTCATGATTGCCGGTCAGATATGCCCAGCGGTCACCCGCCGATTTCGGGTCGTGCACATAACTGCCCGCGGAATAATCCCAGCGGCTGTTGTCCGAGAGCAAAACCGTGCGGATGATGCTCTGTCCTTCATTCTGATCGTCCGCGTCGGCATAGATCACCTGTCCGCTTTTGATCGAAGGATCGGAGTCGGCATAACTCGAATTTGCAAACACTGCAAGCGTAATGATTTCCCCGCTTTCAATATCGCAGACCATCAGTTTTGCCGTGGTTTCGTCCGTCCGCTCCGTCCACACCAAATACGGCGCTTCAAACGCAATCTTCGGTGTTTCCAGCGCAAACTCGGCCAGCGCACTTGTTTCTCCCGTCGCCTTGTTCAGCATGCGGATACTGCCGCCGCCAGACGTCTTGGCATCGATGTAGATCAACGTGTCGCCGTTTTCAAGCGGATAGCGCAGCGTATCGTTCTCCATGACGACCGCAATGTTCTCGAACGCGCCGGTTTCCGGGTTCAGCCGGACCAGCCGGTCGCAGGAATCTTCGGACGATCCGGTCGCAAACAGGATCTCGCCTTCATAGACCGAGGGGTCGACCACCGCCGCCGGCAGGCCGTAACCTGCGCCGAACTGCACCGTCTTGACCGAGTTCGTTAAAATCGGATTGACCGGCGCCGCAGTTTCCTGCACGGCAGTTACCGCAGGTTCTTCGGAAAACAGCGATTCCCCGCTTTCAACGCGTTCAATGATATACGGCACGATCACATAAATCGTCAGCAGCACGAACGCGGCGAGCAGAATCAATGCCAGCACAAGTTTCAACGCCGGGCCGTATGAGGTCGCGTCGAGATTCCAGCGCCGTTTGGACGGCGAATATTTCAAATGTTTACTTGAACGTTTCACGGATATCATTTTACCGCAAGCTGCCGAATCGGTCAACGAAATAAACTGTTAAGCGCGGCGGCACAAAGGTTTTGTCCTTTATTTTGAGCACAGTATGTGCTGCTTCACTTGTGATTGCTTCTTTCGCCAAACCACAATTTATGGTATCATTACTTCTGAATAGAAACTGGGAGATAACACAATGGCTTATCGTGCCTTGTATCGTCAATACCGTCCGAATCGCTTCTCGGAAGTAATCGGGCAGGACCATATTACAATCACACTCAAAAATCAGGTTGCGGCGGACCGTCCGGCGCACGCCTATCTTTTTTGTGGCACACGCGGCACGGGGAAAACGACCTCCGCGCGCATTTTGGCGCGCGCGGTCAACTGCCTTTCACCGGAAGACGGCGAACCCTGCGGCAAATGCGAAGCCTGCCTGGCCTCCGGCGGAGACGGCGTTGCGGACATTACGGAGATCGACGCGGCAAGCAACAACAGTGTCAGCGACGTTCGCGATCTCATCGACAGCGCACAGTATGCCCCGCTGAAGCTGCGGCGGCGTGTGTTCATCATCGACGAAGTTCATATGCTCTCCGGCGCGGCGTTCAACGCGCTGCTCAAAACGCTTGAAGAGCCGCCGGAACATATCCTGTTTATATTGGCCACGACCGAACCGCAGAAACTGCCTTCTACCATTATTTCGCGCTGTCAGCGGTTCGATTTTCATCGGCTGAGTGTTCCCGATATCAAGCAAACCCTGACGGACGTACTTGCCCGTGCGGATGCAAGCATTGAAGACGGCGGACTGACGCTGATTGCGCGCGCAGCGCAGGGCGGCATGCGCGACGCGCTGTCGCTTGCGGACCAATGCCTTGCGTTTTGCGGCAATACGGTCTCCACGCAGAATGTTTACGACGTGCTCGGCAGCATGGAAGACGCCTTTTTGTTCGACATGGCGGACGCACTGCTTGCCTCGGACGCACCGGGTGCATTGAAGATGCTTGACGGCATCGTGCACGCGGGTCGCGACCTTTCCGTCTTTTGCGCAGATCTTTCCGCGCATTTCCGCGCGCTGTTGCTTGCAAAAACATGCGGCAGGTGCGAAGATCTCCTCGACTGTACGGAAGACGTCATGTCACGCTACCTTGAGCAGGCAAACGGCGCTTCCGAAGCGCGGCTGATGCTCGCGGTCGACCGGCTTCTTGCCGCACAGAACGACATGCGCTACCTGCCGTCGCCGCGCACCATGCTGGAAAGCGCGTTGATCCACATTTGCCGACCGGAAGATTCGCTTTCACTGACCGGGCTGGAAGCACGCGTCGATCGGATGGAGTCTCAAATAAAAGACGGCCTACCCGTGCGCAAACCTGCGCCAACGGCACACATCGAACCAACGCAGGCAGAAGCACCCGTCGAAGCCGCTAAACCGGTAACACCGCCAATTCCCGTAGAAGAAAAAGCGGTTGAAAAGCCAAAAAAGACGGAACCGACCAAGAAAACAGAGACGAAACACCAAGCTGCACCCGTCGCTGACAAACCAAAAGCGGCCGGTGACGCAACAGCACTTTGGCGCGAAACCATTGCCGCTGTCCCGAATATGTTTATTCAGGCACTGGCGCGGGAAGGCACGGCGATCCGTTTGGAAAACAACACGCTGACGGTCGGCTTTCCAGATTCACAGCAGATAAAGTACAAAAACATTTCTGCGCCAATCAACTTTGAGCCAATCCAACGCGCGCTCCAGTCGATTCGCCCGGATACACAACTTGTGTTCACACTGACGAAAACAGCACCGGCAAGCGATCATGCCGCGTCGGTTGCAAAAGAACTATTCGGCGACAAACTAACGATTGAATAGGCAAAAATCCCCTCATTTTCGACTGTTACTCTCGCTTGAACTGTGCGTAAAGTGCGTTACAAGTGCATTCAAACGCATTGATAGACGGTAATAATAAGCTCTTTTTGTTTCTTTTTCTCGCAAGAAAAAGAATGCCAACTCATAACGAAACATCAGGAGGTATCCTTTTATGGCAAAAGGTGGATTCCCCGGCGGCGGGAACATGCAGCAGTTAATGATGCGCGCACAGCGCATGCAGCAGGATGTACAGCGCGTGCAGGCGGAACTGAACGTGCGTGAGTTTTCCGCAAGCTCCGGCGGCGGCATGGTCACGGCGACCGTGACCGGCAACAAAGAAGTCAAGGCCATCGTGATTTCGCCGGATTGCGTCGACCCGGACGATGTTGAAATGCTGCAGGACCTCGTGCTCTCCGCCGTCAACGCGGCGCTGACCACGGCGACCGAAACGGTTGAGGCCGAAATTTCAAAAATCACCGGTGGTCTGGGGCTGGGTCTGTAACTTATGTTTACCATCGACGCCATCGTACGGCTGACCACACAGCTCTCCCGCCTGCCGGGGATCGGGCAAAAAACCGCGCAGCGGCTTGCTTATCATATCCTCGACATGCCCGTTGCACAGGCACAGGAGCTGGCGGCGGCGATTGTTGCCGCACGTGAAAAAATTGTCGACTGCCCGATCTGCGGCACATATACGGACGTGACCCCCTGCCCAATCTGCGCCGACGACGCGCGCGACGGCAGCGTGATCTGCGTCGTATGCGACGCGCGGGACGTGATGGCGATGGAGCGCACACGCGAATTTAACGGAAAATACCACGTTCTGCACGGCGTACTGTCCCCGGTGGACGGTATTGGGCCGAACGACATCCGCATCAACGAGCTGGTCGAGCGCGTGAAAGCGGGCAACGTAAAGGAAGTTATCATCGCGACCAATCCGGATGTTGAAGGCGAAGCGACCGCGTCGTATATCGCGCGGCTATTGAAGCCAATGGGTGTAAAATGCTCACGCATTGCGCATGGCATCCCGATCGGCGGCAATCTCGAATACACGGACGAAGTGACGCTTGCAAAAGCAATGGAAGGCCGCAGGCCAATCCTGTAATGAATGAAGTGAATTCCAAGAAAGCGGCTAATCAATAGCCGCTTGCGACCGTCAAAAAACTTGTTTTTTGACGGAGAAACCACGTTTTGCCTCTCGTCCTACGGACTCCCGGGCGGCAAAACGCACGGAGAAACCGCCCGAAACGGGCGATCCGTTGCGCCGGATGAACCGGCGCAGCCGGAATATACGGGTTAAGGGTTGCGACCCTTAACAATCCCAAGGGCTTTTTTGACAGACTGAAGCGGCTAATTATTAGCCGCTTTTTTTATAAGCAAATTTTATACGCCGTCGGAAGCGCGTGTGTTTCGTCGAGAAACACCCAATCCTTCGGCATTTCTTCGGCGGCGACTTCTGCCGCGCAGACACGCATATGCCATTCGATATGCGTAAAGATGTGTTTTCGCTCATAAAAGCGCAGTTCCCCAATTGGGCGCAGGTTCCGCTCGCCAAGCCACTCTGCCGCCTGCGCGTCGCTTAACACTCCGTCCACTTCGGGCAGCTGCCAAAGCCCTGCCAGCAAGCCGGCGTCCGGCCTGCGGTAGCCTAACGGTTCCCCGCTTTGCGTTAGCGCAAACACCGTTTTTTTGACAATCTTTCGCGCCCGCTTCTTCGAAATCACCGGCAGCTCGTCGGTACGCTCCTGCTTATATGCTTCGCAGGATGCGCGGATTGGACACGCTCCGCAATTCGGCGCGCCGTTTGGCACGCAAACCGTTGCGCCGAGTTCCATCAACGCAGCGTTGAATAAACCCGGATTGTCTTTAGGCATCAGCGGCAGCAACGCGGCGCGCACCTGCTTTCGGAACGACACATCCCGCACGTCCCTTTCCACGGCAAATAATCGCGCATAAACGCGCAGGACGTTGCCGTCTACGCTTGGCACCGGCTCTCCGCAAGAAATCGACGCAATCGCACCGGCGGTATATTCCCCAATGCCCGGCAACTGTAAAAGCGTGTCATAGCTTCCCGGAAGTTTCCCGTCATATGTTTCGGTAATAATCAGCGCGGCACGTTTGAGATTTCTTGCACGCGAATAATACCCCAGTCCTTCCCAGAGCTTGTGCAGCCGGTCGTCGTCAACCTTCGCCAACGCACGCGCATCCGGCAGCTCTGCGAGAAACCGTTCATAATATGGAATAACCGCGGCAACACGCGTCTGCTGGAGCATGACCTCGCTGATCCAGATCGCATAAGCGTCCTTCGTCCTTCGCCATGGCAAATCCCGTGCGTTTTCCCGATACCATTGTGTCAGTTGATTGATCCAATCCATAGTATCCACAGTATAACACAGCCGTAACGTGGACAAAATCGCTGTTTGCGCTATAATTAAACGCAAAATGTCTGTACCAAAACGGATTTTGTGCTATACTGAATCCTTGTAAGAAGCATCCAAAGGGGTAAGGAAACATGAACTTTTCTGAAATAACGAAACAAGCGGCCACCGCCGTTGATATTCTGCTCAATTCCAGTGCGGAAATGAGAAAGGGCGATATTTTTGTAGTCGGCTGTTCTACAAGCGAAATCATAGGAAAACGAATCGGTTCCGCTTCCAGCGAGGACGCCGCAAAGGCCGTTATGGACGGCGTCTTACCAAAAATCGAAGCCGCCGGGCTTTATCTGGCCGTCCAGGGCTGCGAACATATCAACCGCGCAATCTGCACAAGCCGCGAATGCATGGAGCGTTTCCACCTGCAGGAAGTTTGGGTCAAGCCCTGGCTGCATGCGGGCGGCGCGTTTGCAACGGAAGCTTTTGCACGTATCTCCGACCGCGTCATGGTGGAAAACCTGAACGCGCAGGCCGCACTCGGCATGGATATCGGCGGAACGCTCATCGGTATGCACCTCCATCCCGTGGTCGTTCCCGTGCACACGGACCTGCGCAATATCGGCGATGCGACGCTTGTGCTTGCCAAATCGCGGCCAAAGTACGTCGGCGGTCCCCGTGCACAATATCTGCACGACGAGCCCGCGCACAAGTAGCACGGCGGTATCCCGATGCGGCGGAAACGCCCGCATAAAGCGGTTTATCGCTAAATTTTTCATAAAAAAATACGTTGCAATTTCTATAGTGTGTGCACTATAATGAGTTTGGTGTCCGTGAATCGGGTCTGTGGTTGAAAGTCGATGCCAGTCGCAGGCAAAGCGATCCACGTAAGCGAATCAAAGCATTCGTGATCATGGTGCGGTCTAGATGTAAGACCAACCGGGGTGATAAATCCCGAGAGAAGCAGTAGTGAGAGGTGTTCCACCCGGTAGCGAACCTTCCAGTTGGCGTGTGTGGGGTCAAAAACCAGGTCAGCCGACGCGCGGGTATCAAAAAAAATCATGAACCGAAAAGGGGAAAAATCCAAATGTTCGAAGACAAGACACTGGTATGCAAGGATTGTGGTAAGGAATTCATCTTTACGGCCGGCGAGCAGGAATTCTATGCTGAGAAGGGTTTCCAGAATGAGCCCGTCCGTTGCAAAGAGTGCCGGGGAGCTCGTAAAGCTTCGCGCAATTCCGATCGCGAAATGTACGACGCCGTCTGCGCCGATTGTGGCGCCCCCACCAAAATCCCGTTCCAACCGAGAAACGATCGCCCCGTTTACTGCAGCGCTTGTTTCCAGAATCACAAGAACCGCTAACTCGTTCCCCTTTTATTCCGGACGAAGCCGGAAATAAACGGAAGACAAGTTAAATCGACTCTAAGGCGTTTCGTTCTTAATGAAGCGCCTTTTCCGTTTTTTGGCTCAAGCCAACGGAGGGTTGCTTGCCTTCAAAACCTTGCGGTGTTATGCTACATATGCTACACCAATTCCATCAAGAAACGGAGAAATTACAGTATGCAAACGGTAAAAGAACGCTTTTTACGGTATGTAAAAATCGATACGCAGTCCAAACATAACATAGATTCAATACCAAGCACAAAAAAGCAATTTGACCTCGCGCGCCTGATGGCGGCCGAACTAAAGGAAATCGGCGCAAGCGACGTCCTGCTTGACGAACACGGCTACGTCACCGCAACGATACCGGCCAACACGAAAAAGAGCGCACCCGTGGTCGGGTTGCTTGCGCACATGGACACGTCCGACGCGGTCAGCGGCGCAAACGTCAGCCCCGTGTTTACGCCGGATTACGACGGCGGCGATATACAAATGGGGAACGGATACGTTCTTTCGCCGAAGGATACGCCCGCGCTGATGAATCATGTTGGTGAAGAAATCATCTGCACCGACGGAAGCACGCTGCTTGGCGCCGACGATAAGGCGGGCGTTGCGGAAATCATGACGCTGGCGGAACATTTGCTTGCAGCAGACGCACCCGAACACGGCAAAATCCGCATCGGCTTCACGCCGGATGAAGAAGTCGGCCGCGGCGTCGACATGTTCGACGTAAAAGGATTTGGCGCGGACTTTGCATACACGGTAGACGGTGGTGCGCTTGGCGAAATTAACTATGAATGCTTCAACGCCGCCGGTGCCGAAATCCACATTCAAGGCGTAAGCGTACATACCGGCACGGCGCGCGGGCGCATGGTGAACGCCGCATTGGTCGGAATGGAACTCCACGACTTATTGCCGCGCTTTATGAACCCGGCCTGTACGTCCGGATATGAAGGATTTTTCCATCTGGAGCGAATCAACGCCTGCACCGACCATGCGGACATGCAATACATCGTCCGCGACCATGACATGGAAAAATTTGAGCAAAAAAAAGTGCTTCTTACAAAGGCCTGCGATTTCCTGAACGATAAGTACGGCGCAGGCACGATGACGCTGGAGATGAGCGACACTTACTACAACATGAAGGACAAGATTGATTTAAAACTCGTCGAAGCCGCGCAGCATGCCATGGAAAGCGTTGGCGTGACTCCGTTTCTGTCTGCCATTCGCGGCGGCACGGACGGTGCGCGCCTATCGTTTATGGGACTACCCTGTCCAAATCTCTGCACCGGCGGCTACAATTTCCACGGCCGCTATGAATTTATCAGTGTGCAGTCGATGGAAAAAGTCACCGAGATTCTGAAGGCACTGGTCACGTCGTTCTGCGAATAAGCAAGCATCATACAAAAAGCTTCCCGAAAAATCGGGAAGCTTTTTTTGATGTCGTTGAATATTACGCAAACGCGCGATAGATGGCGCGGACCGCCGCGGGCAGATCGTCGTTTTCGATGCCGACGATGATGTTCATCTCCGACGAACCCTGGTCGATCATACGGACGTTGACGCCCGCCTCGTACAGCGCGCCGAACAGTCGCGCCGCAACGCCGAGCGAGCGAATCATACCTTTGCCGACGGTTGCAACCAGCGCCATGTTGGAATGCAACTCGATAGACTGCGGCTCGCAGTCATGCTGGATCTCACGCAACACGGCCTCAAGATGCTCCTTGAGCTTTGCATCCGAAATAACGAGGCTCATGGTGTCGATGCCGCTCGGAATATGTTCGAACGAAATATTATACCGATCCAGAATGCGCAGCAAACGATAGCCGAAGCCGACTTCGTTATGCATGTTGTCCTTGTACACCGTAATGACCGTGAAGCCGGTGCGTCCGGCGACGCCCGTAAGCACGCCTTCGCGCTTGTAATACTTCAGATATCCGTCCGGGATGATCATTGTGCCTTCATCTTCAGGGCGGTTGGTGTTGCGCACATTGATCGGAATCTGCGCCCTGCGTACGGGGAAAATCGCATCCTCATGCAGAACGGTAGCACCCATGTAACTCAACTCGCGCAGTTCGGAATACGTTACCGTGGAGATCACCTTCGGATTGTCCACGATTCTGGGGTCCGCCATCAAAAAGCCGGAAACGTCCGTCCAGTTTTCATAAACGTCCGCCTGAACGGCGCGCGCGACGATTGAGCCTGTGATATCGCTCCCGCCGCGAGAAAACGTTTTGATGCCCTCACGATTACGGCCATAAAAGCCGGGAACGACCGCACGCTCGACATCCGCAAGTTTTTGCGTCCATTTCTGCGTGGTTTCGTCATCATACGTACCGTCCGAATGGAAGCTGACCAGCTCCGCCGCATCAAAGAACTCGAATCCGAGATAATCCGCAAGGAGCATGCCGTTGAGGTATTCTCCGCGGCTTGCAATATAATCTTCGCTTGCGCCGCCAAGAATATTCTTTTTAATCGCTTTCAGTTCGGAGGCAATATTGGTTTTCAGTCCCAGTTCGGTCTCAATACCGATATAACGCTCGGCTATCTGATCGAACGTTTCGTCAAACGAAAGGCCACCCGCATTCTGCGCATAGCACAGATACAGCAAGTCCGTAATCTTCTCGTCGCCCGGGAACCGTTTGCCCGGCGCGGACGGCACAACATACTTGCGGGCTTTGTCGGCCACAATGATGCTCTTTACCTGTTTAAAACTCTCGGCGTTGCAAAGACTCGTTCCGCCGAATTTCACTACTTTTACGGCCAATTGACATTCCCCCGTTTCGTTTCCGCGCCATGTGAGCGCGTGTGGTTTTAAAATTTCTCCGTAATGCTACGGTTTGTTTACTGTAATACGTCTTAAAGCGTATGGCAAGCGCTATTTTTTCTCGATCAGGCGGCACTCCATATAGTAACGCTTTTCGTTGGCTTCACCCATGGAGAAAGTCTTTCTCGGCAGCGCGCCGTCGACCATGACGGTTGGGAACAGTTCGCTCTTTTTCATTGCGGGCAGTAAAAAGCCGATTGCTCCGCCTTTTTTGGAGAGTTCCTTCACGACGTCCGATCCGTGGATATAATCCACTTCGGTCCCTGCAATTTCTTTTAGCAGTTCATCAATTGCGGCCTGCAACGTACCGACCGCCAGCTGTGAGCTTGGATTATTGACGACAAACGCGCCTTCGACTTCGCCCGTGATGAACGGCATGATGTGCGTGTCCCCGCCCTGTGCGCAGGGCATACGGCCGAGTTCGACGCGTGCACTGCCGTTTTGCGCCTTAAAGTGCCGCAACAACGTTTCGATGGCGCGGTTTCCGCTTGCGCCGAAAACAACGCGGTGGATCGGCTCAAACACGATACCTTCGTCATGTACGTTTTCAACCTCAACCAACGCATAACGCGCGGGATGGTCCATGCGCTCGTCTTCCGGAAGCGAGGCCTTGATCTTTTCCCAGTTTGCTTTTGCGGTTGCAAAGCTATGGTTTCCGTCGCCCATTGCGAACAGCAGCGGCGCATGGTCGCCGTACTTTTCACGGAAGTTATCGGCATCTTTCAACTGACCCAGTGCGTTCAGCACACCGAGGACGTCGTCCTCTTCCGACACGAGATGCCCGGTGATGTGTCCGCCGTCCAGCATCAGGTCGGTATCGTAAAGTTTCTTCAGTTTGGCTTTTTTCAGTGCCAGCGGTTCTATGACCGTCTGGTCCGGGTCGTCGATCAACACCAAAATATGCGGCAGTTCGATCGGCGCGCCTTCACGGATTTTCAACCGCGGCGGGATACGGGAAACGATCGTTCCTTCGGTGGCGCGGATCAACGTCGTCGCGCCTTTCTTGTAATCATATGCTTCAAGGTCCAAAGCCAACACGAGGCCCGTGCGCGTATTGCCGGCGACGGTGCGGTTTACGAGGACAAAGCCCTGCTCCTGCTCCTGCAAAACGCCTTTTTCCATGTATTCGCGCATATGCGAATTGATGCTGGCTATCCGTTCGTCTTCATCGGGTTTTTCCAGATATGCCTCCGGCAGGATGAGCTCCAGGGTGGAAGGCGCATTACCCACGATGCGTTTGGCTTCTTCCCAATATTCAGGCTGCGATGTGTATTGATCGCAGGCTACAACCGCCCATTTATGATAGTTCGTTCCTTTTTTGGGCAACAGTACCTGCGGCACGCACACCGCGACATCGTTTTGATACCGGTCTTCCATCTTCCCTTTTCCCTCCATAAATACAATGAATAATCTTCTTTGGCCGCTAAAAACAATTTCATTTTATAACGGCATTCTTCCGCATCGTATCAAAAGCTGCATTGCGGGTATTATATCTTACTTTTTTTTTGATTTCAACAATATTGTGCTGTTTTGGGACGTTTTCTACCAATTGTGCGGCATTCACCGCGTCACGCATCGCCAAGCGTTGCCACCATGACGGCTTTGATCGTATGCATGCGGTTTTCCGCTTCATCAAAAACCACGCTGTGGCTCGAGCGGAACACTTCGTCGCTTACTTCCATCTCCGTTAGGCCGTATTTCTCGTGGATATCTTTTCCGACGGACGTGTTAAGATCATGAAACGACGGCAGGCAATGCAAAAACAGCACATGCGGGTTGCCGGTTTTGCGTATAACGTCCATTGTAACGCGATAAGGCTCCAGCAGTGCAATCCGCTCGGCAAACCTCGACTCTTCGCCCATGGAGACCCAAACGTCCGTATAGACCGCGTCCGCGCCGGCAACGGCATCCAGCGAATCGGACAACATAATCTTTGCTCCGGTTTCCATCGCAAGCGCTTGCATGCGTTTTGTAAGCGTTTCGTCCGGCCAGAGTGCTTTCGGAGCGATTGCCGTAAATTCCATGCCCATTTTCGCCGCCCCGATCATGAGCGAATTGCCCATGTTGTTGCGCGCGTCCCCGATGAAGACCAGCTTGGTCTTCGAAAGCGGCTTGCCCGCGTGTTCTTCAATGGTCATCAAATCCGCCAGCACCTGCGTCGGGTGATACAGATCGGTCAGTCCGTTCCAAACCGGAACACCCGAAAAACGCGCAAGGTCTTCCACCAGCGTTTGTGAAAATCCGCGGTACTCGATCCCGTCATAGAACCGACCGAGCACCTTTGCGGTATCCTCAAGCGATTCTTTCTTCCCCATCTGGCTGTTGCTTAAAAACGTGACATGCGCGCCTTCGTCCAGCGCGGCGACTTCAAAGGCGCAACGCGTCCGGGTGCTCGACTTATCGAACAGCAAAACAACATTACGGTGCTTCAGCGTTTCATGAAAAATGCGCTCCCGCTTTTCCCGCTTCAGCCGGTGGCTCAAATCCAACAGGTAACGAATTTCCTCCGGCGTGTAATCCAGCAGAGTTAAAAAACTTCTTCCATGCAGATTCATTGCGGATCTCCTTCTACTTTTATTATTAAAACCATGTGCTGTACCCAAAGTCAGTGCCGACTCCGTTACTCCCGCCAAAGCGGCATGCTCATGCAGCGCGGTCCTCCGCGTCCGCGGGAAAGTTCTGCGGATGGAATTTCGTGGACGATGATGCCGTGGTCGCGCAAAATACCGTTGGTAACATAATTGCGCGAAAAGGCGATCACTTCGCCGGGGCCGACCGCAAGCGTGTTCGTCCCGTCGTTCCACTGTTCACGCGCGGCGTCGATCACACTGCCGCCGCCACAGACGATCAGCGTGACTTTATCGATATGGAGCGCTTCGGCAAGCGTTTCATTCAGCGCGCGCTTTTCCTGCTTAATCGTAATTTTCCCATCGTTTTTCGTTAGCGAAAACGCCTTTAGCATCGGCAATATGGACGGATGGATGGTAAACTTATCGACGTCCACCATCGTCATGATTGTATCCAGATGCATATAGGAACGCACCTTTGGAATATCGATGGCGATCACACGCTGAACACCTGTTTCATCCGATATCAATCGGTCGGCAAGCGCTTCCACCGCATGTGGATCGGTCCTCTGGGAGATGCCGATCGCAACGACTTCCTCTGAGAGTACCAGCACGTCCCCGCCTTCAATGGAAAACGGATCAGTGCGGAGATGCCGCATCGGCGTATGTTTGTAGAGCGGGTGGTTGGTAAACAGATAGTACCCGAACAGTGTTTCCCGTGCGCGGACCCGGTTTGCCATGCTGGAAACGCACACACCGTCGCCAACCATGAAAAACGGATCGCGTGTGAAGTACAGATTCGGCATCGGATCGACGTAGAACGGATATGCATCGTCGATATAGTCGACCAGATGCTTTCTTTCGTGTTTGCCCAGTTCCGACTTTCGAATGCCGCGCACCATGGTCGCAAGCATCTTGGGAACCGGCATATCCATTAGATATGAACGAACGCTCTTTTCAACGCCGCGCACCGACAACCCGATCTCCGCAATGAAGTCGTCGACCATCTTTTCCTGTACGTCCGCTTTTTCAACGGCCTCTGCGGTTAAATCCAGAAGATAATTGACCTCTACGCCACACTCGCGAAGGGTGTTTGCAAAACGGTCGTGTTCCTCGCGCGCATGCACAAGATACGGAATATCTTCAAAAAGTTGTCTTGAAAGATATTCCGGCATCAGGTTTTCCAGTTCGCGCCCGGGGCGATGCAGCAAAACGCGCTTCAGCCTGCCGACCTCGCTGTTAACTTGAATTGGGGATTCCATCGTTTTTTGTCTCCTTACCGGTTGGTTTGCGTTTGTCAGCACCCGAAAATTCCGGCGCGTTATTGTCCGCCGCCAACCGCTTCTATCGCTCGCTCCACATTGCCCATAGACGTGACCGTGTGAAACAAAAAAGACCTTTCATAGCCGTCCTAAATTATTAATGAAAGAACATCATAAAAAAGACCATAGCGTATAAAAGATTTTTCTAATTCTTATTGTATCAGGCAACGCGCCGAATGAAAGATTTTTCATCGAAATATATCATTTTTACTTGACAAGCCGCCGGAATGGTGCTAGATTAACCCCAATATCATATATCCTATATGAAAGGAATGTCTTTCGTGCAGAGCATCGCGACGCAAAACCAATCGAACGCAACGCCGTTTAACGCGGCTGGTTTTGCTTGCGCAAGTGCAACTGCTTCTATTCTGATTATTAGCACGCTCAACGCTGTAACGTTGGGCGTTTTATTATTGCACGTCGCTGTACTGGCGATTGTACTACTAACAAGCCTGACAGTCCGACTTGTACGCCGGCAGCGAAGACATAACACGGAACAAAGCTAAGCGCCCGATATGGTAACAATGGCGGTTCCGTATTAGCGGAACCGCTGTTTATGTTTCAGGACATGTTTAAAAAAGCAGCATGCTCCTGAAAAGTACACACTATAACAGGAGGAAACAATCATGAAAAAATTGCTCTGCATCGCATTGGCCACCATGCTGGCGTTTGCCGCATTGGCCGGTTGCGCAGCAACGCCTGCAGCAACTGACGACACGGCTACGGAAGCGGCAGCCACCACCGACGAAACGATCAAAGTCGGTATCCTCGGCCCGCACACCGGCGACTACGCCGTATACGGACTTGCCGTTAGAAACGGCGCACAACTTTACATCGATCAAGTCAATGCCGAAGGCGGTATCAACGGCAAGCAGATCGAGACCATCGTTTATGACAACAAAGGCGATTCCACCGAAGCCATCACCGCGTTCACGCGCATGGTCGACGAAGGCATCACCGCGCTCATCGGCGACGTTCTGACCGGCAACACCATCGCGGTCGTCGGCGAAGCGTACCCGATCAACATGCCGATGATCACGGCTTCCGCCACGGCTGCCGCGGTCACCTATGACGAAGCGACCGAAACGGTTTACTCCAACGTATTCCGCACCTGCTTCATCGATCCGTTCCAGGGCGAAAAGATGGCCGAATATGCTTCCGAAAAGCTCAGCGCAACGTCCGCTGCGATTTTCACCATGACCGGCAACGATTACTCCGTCGGTCTTGCGGATGCGTTCAAAGCCAAGTGTGAAGCCCTCGGTATCACGGTTGTTGCCGAAGAAGGTTACGCTGAAGGCGACGTGGACTTCAAGTCCCAGCTCACCAACATCCTCGCAGCCGCTCCGGACGTAGTGTTCTGCCCGAACTATTACCAGGACGACGGCCTCATCGTTACCCAGGCACGTGAAATCGGCTTGACCGCCACGTTCCTCGGCGGCGACGGCTGGGCCGGCGTTTCCGAATACGCCAGCGCCGAAGACCTCGAAGGCAGCTACTTCTGCTCCGCTTACGCGCCCGGTTCCACCGACGCCGTAAAAGCGTTTGAAGAAGCCTACATCGCCGCATACGGCGAAGACACGCTGAACATGTTCGCAGCCACCGGCTATGATGCGGCCATGGTTCTCTGCGCGGCCCTGGCCAAAGCGGAGGAGAGCGGTGCAACACCCGCCAGCGACGAATACAAGCAGGCAATCCTTGACGGCATCGTCAGCGAAGGCCCGAGCGTTGTCGGCGTCACCAGCGAATCCGGCTACACCTTCGACGAGTACAACAACCCGATCAAGAGCGCGGTCATCATGACCGTTACCGACGGCGTGGAAACCTATAAGGAAACCTATTAATCCACGCACATAAAAAATCGGTAAATTTGCGTCCCGCGCCGCTTTTATGCGGCGCGGGACGAAGCCGCATATTGAACCCTTGAACGGCTTTGGTCGTTTCCCTTAAGGAAGGTAATTTTATGTCCGTCTATTCTACAATTTTGCGACAGATCATCAACGGTCTGCAATCCGGCTCGATCTATGCCCTGGTCGCGCTTGGATACAGCATGGTGTATGGGATCATCACACTACTGAACTTCGCACACGGCGATATTATTATGATCGGCGCATACATTGCATGGCTTTCCATGGCAAAGTTTGCGACGAATCCCGTGTTTGCAATTCTTGCAGCAATTCTCGGCTGCACGCTATTGGGCGTGTTTATCGAGAAGGCTGCTTACAAGCCCTTGCGAGGAGCACCGCGAATTTCGCTCCTTATCACAGCCATTGGAGTATCTTTTCTGCTCGAGAATGTTGCGCAAATGGTCTTCGGCGCCAGTGCGCAGGTCATTCCGAGCTTTTTCAATATTCCGACGATTGCCCTCGGTTCCATCGACATTTCCGGAACCGCTGTTGTAACGCTGATTATTTCAGCCGTCTCCATGATCCTTTTAACCCTTCTTGTGCAGAAAGCCAAGATGGGTAAGGCAATGCGCGCCGTTTCCGAAGACATGGACGCCGCGCAACTCATGGGCATCAATATCAACAGCACCATTACGTTTACGTTTGCTATCGGCAGCGCGCTGGCCGGTATCGGCTCCGTACTGTACTGCTCGGCATATCCGCAGGCGACCCCGACGATGGGCGCGATGCTCGGACTCAAGGCGTTTGTCGCCGCGGTTCTCGGCGGCATCGGCTCGATCCCCGGCGCCATGATCGGCGGATTTGCCATTGGTCTTGCGGAAGCGCTTGTTTCCGCGGCGGGCCTTTCCGTCTGGAAAGACGGCGTCGTGTTCGCCATCCTGATCATCGTCCTGCTGGTCAAGCCCACAGGTTTCCTGGGCAAGCCTATGCAGGAGAAAGTGTAAGGTGGCATGCAGATGAATCAATCAATGAAAAAAATCCCAATGCCGCTTCGTTATTTGATCAACACGTCGCTGTTTGCGCTGTTCCTGCTCTTCGGCATGACGTTGATCAACAGCGGAGCAATCAGCAATTACTATACAAAGGTGCTGATGCTGCTCGGCATCAACATCATATTAACGGTTTCACTGAATATCTCGACCGGGTATTTAGGCCAGCTCCCACTCGGCCACGCAGGCTTTATGGCTGTCGGCGCGTATGCCTCCGCGATCTTTATGACGCGCGTTGGTCTGGATGCAAACATCGCTTTCCCGTTCGGCCTTCTGCTTGGCGGCGTTACCGCAGGGCTTTTCGGTATCCTGATCGGCATCCCGGCGCTCCGGCTCAAGGGTGACTATCTTGCGATCATCACGCTCGGCTTCGGCGAAATCATCCGCGTTGTGCTGCTCAACATCGACAGCGTGCTCGGCTTTAAGCTGACGTACGGCGCGGCCAGCCTGAAGAGCATCCCGAAAACCACGACGTTCTTCAACACGTTCCTCTGCGTCGGTATCGTGTGCTTTTTGATCCACACCATGATGAAATCGCGTCACGGCCGCGCAATCCTGTCGATTCGCGAAAACGAGATTGCGGCGGACGCATGCGGCATCCACGTAACATACTACAAAGTGCTCGGTTTTGCCGCCAGTGCATTCTTTGCCGGCGTCGCGGGTTCGCTTTACGCAGGGTATCTCGGCATTTTGAATCCGTCGAGTTTCGGGTTCATGAAGTCCATCGAAATCCTCGTTATGGTCGTGCTCGGCGGTATGGGTTCCATGGTCGGTTCCGTTCTTTCCGCAACGGTGCTCACCGCTGTGCCGGAAATGCTCCGCGCGTTCTCGGAATACCGCATGATCGTGTATTCGTTACTGTTGATCGTCGTCATGATCTTCAAACCGTCCGGCCTGATGGGCATGTACGACTTCTCGCTTTCACATTTAATCGAGAAGGTTATGAACTTTAAGCCCGGACAAAAAAAGCGCAAAGGAAAGGCGGGTGAAGAAAATGGATAACCTCGTACCGGTGCCAAGTCTCGGCCTGATTCCCGAGCGCGACGTGAACGCGATGCCGATTCTGGACATCCACCATCTTGGTATCGACTTTGGCGGTCTTCACGCCGTCGACGATTTTAACCTTGTAATCGGCCGGACGGAAATCGCCGGACTGATCGGCCCGAACGGCGCGGGCAAAACCACGGTGTTCAATCTGCTGACGAATGTTTACACGCCTTCGCGCGGCGTCATCCTGCTCGACGGTGTTGATATTCGCGGCAAATCAACGCACCAGCTCAATAAATTGGGCATCGCACGTACGTTCCAGAACATCCGTCTGTTTAAAGACCTTACGGTTGAGGACAACGTTAAGATCGGATTGCACAATGCATTTTCCTATTCGCTGATGAGCGCACTGTTCCGCTTCCCGTCCTACTGGACAAGCGAGCGCAAAGCGCACGAAACCGCACTGGAACTGCTCTCCATCTTCGACATGCAAAATATGGCCGACACGCAGGCCGGGTCTCTTCCTTACGGCGCACAGCGCAGGTTGGAGATTGTCCGGGCTCTTGCAACCAGTCCGAAGCTACTGCTGCTGGACGAACCGGCGGCGGGCATGAATCCGTCCGAAACGGGAGAACTGATGGACAACATCCGCAAGATCCGCAACACGTTTGAGATTGCGATCATGCTCATCGAACACGATATGAACCTCGTTATGGGCATCTGCGAAGGCATCGCCGTGCTCAATTACGGCCGCATTATCGCCAAAGGTACGCCGGAGCAGATTAAGTCGGACCCGGTCGTTATCGAGGCGTATCTTGGCCGCAGAGAGGAGGCTGACGCCTGATGCTGAACGTTTCAAATATCAATGTGTACTATGGCAATATCCATGCAATAAAGGACGTCTCGTTCTCCGTTGAGGACGGCGAAATCGTCTCCCTTATCGGCGCGAACGGTGCGGGCAAGTCAACCATCCTGAAGACCATTTCCGGCCTGCTTCGCACGAAAACCGGCGACGTTACATTCAGCGACAAGAGCATTAAAAGCGTCGCGCCGCATAAAATCGTCTCCCGCGGCATTGCGCACGTACCGGAAGGA
This sequence comes from Christensenellaceae bacterium, assembly GCA_963665515.1. Lineage (GTDB taxonomy): Bacteria > Bacillota > Clostridia > Christensenellales > CAG-138 > UBA7703. The sequence goes on along the minus strand of OY762278.1, from coordinate 1,266,055 downwards.
CGACGCGTGTTCCTGCAGATGAGCGTTGAAGAAAACCTTGAGATGGGCGCATTTACCGCCGCCCGCTCGACCATTGAAGGCTCGCTGGAAAACGTATACGACCGCTTTCCGCGACTCAAAGAGCGTCGCAAGCAGGTTGCAGGCACGCTCTCCGGCGGCGAACAGCAGATGCTCGCCATGGGGCGCGCGCTGATGTCCCGGCCCAAACTGATGATGCTGGACGAACCCTCCATGGGTCTTGCGCCACTCCTCGTCGAACAGATTTTCGACATCATCAAGGAGCTTAATCAGGCCGGAACGACGATCCTCCTCGTGGAGCAAAACGCACTGATGGCGTTGTCGATTGCCAACCGCGGATATGTGCTGGAAACGGGCAAAATCGTCCTGCACGCTCCCGCAAACGAATTGCTTTCCAACGACGCGGTCAAAAAAGCCTATCTTGGCGGCTAAGCAAAAGAAAAAGCGTACAAATAAAGCCACGCAAAATTGCGTGGCTTTGTTGCTATTATATTTTACAATGGAAATGCAAAAATCGAATCGCCTTTGACCATAAACGCTTCTCGCGCAAGTTTTGCAAGCGGCGTATCCGCAAGACTGTCCGAATAAAACTTGTCGATCTCCACATCCGGATATTCTTCCCGCATGCGGCGTACCTTCTCTTCGTCGTGGCAATTCAGCCCGTCATAAATACCGGTCTGCGCTTCCACCTTAGAGGCAATCAACCGAACGCCGAGACGCTCGCAAATCGGCTTAAGCAAAAAAATCGGAGACGCAGAAATGATCAGATCGTCCTCGCGCTTCTGCTCCAGATACCAGGGTTTGATATTCTGATCGAATACTTCCCAGAAACGCAAGACTTCCTCTTCCACATTCGGGACAAACGACAAATAGTGATAGAATCGTTCCTTTGCGCGCGTCTTGTCGCGCTTATGCAACAACATGTCGGCCGCAAGCGGCAGCGCACCGAAGATGTCCCGTCTTACCCGCGGATAACGCGAGCAGCAGTGGCGGTAATAATCGAACGACGAGTCACCGCGATATATCGTGTTGTCAAAATCATAAACGTTGATCAGCACGTCTTCTCCTCCGGCTTTCCGTTAAGAACCAGATCTACAAGCTCTTTCGGGTCGTCGGTCATGCAGTCCGCTCCGGCGGCAAGCAGTTCCTCGACCGTGCGATACCCCCACTTGACCGTTACACAGCGCATGTTCGCGTTGCGCGCAAACGCAACGTCAACGTCGGAATCACCGACGTACACCGCGTCCTCCGACTTTACGCCAAAGAAATCCATAACAAAATTCAAAGAATCCGGCGCAGGTTTAATCGTAAACTTATTCGTTCTGCCGAGTACAAGCGAAAACATGTCCTTTGGATAAAGCGCAGCAACGACTTTTACGGTGTCCGCATGCGGCTTGTTGGAAACCACCGCAACGCGCACGCCCGCGCGCCTGATTGCCTGCACAGCGTCCACCATACCGTCATATGGATAGGAACGGTCCATGGAATGCAGGCTGTAATGCTTTTGATAGAGGTCCAGCACCGTATCCGCCTTGTCGATATGTTCCGGCGGAACGGCATGTTCGCACATGTATTTCGTGCTATGTCCGACAATTGCGGAAACATCAGCTTCCGTCAACACCGGAAATCCGCATTGTTCCAACGCATAATTCAAACTGGCGGTCAAATCGGCCAGCGTATACACCAGCGTCCCATCGAGATCAAATACACAAAGTTTTACCATTCACTACTCCTATAAGCCCATCAGGATTCCGAACAGCCCGAGCAACACCAAAAGTGAGCCGAACACGATCGCTCCCGATTGTTTTTCCTTTTGAAATATGCGCGCAAACAGCATGACGAACGCAAACGACAAAATGGCGATCGGCGCAAGATAACTGATCTCTCCGCGCACCGCCGCATAATAATCGCAGGCGTAACTTGCCGCAAGCGAAAACGCAGCAAACGAGATGCCGACCCAGCCGCGTGCGTTGAGGTCGCCCAACGTCTTTTGCTTGCCGCGGGCGAAGACGAACACCCACAAAATTACGCTGGCAAACGCGGCGCGTCCCGTATGAAAGAGTGCATCGTCCAGCACATCGCTCAAGAAAGCGCGCTGAATCAACTGGATGCCAACCGTTGACAGCGCGGCAATGATCGTATAGATAAACCACAGCTGACCACCGAGTTTTTTTGCGCCGCTTTCGATGAAGACGATGCCAAGCAGAACGACGATCATGCAGCAGATTTTCCAAAGGCCCATCGGCGCGCCAAACAGGAAATGCGACGCGACAAGCGTCAGCAAATACCAGAGCATGTATACGGGGATGACCTTGATCACACGTCCACCGGTCAGCGCGGTAAACAGACTCAGCCATGTCAGCGCCGAAAGCAGGCCGCAGATCGCCAGATAGACATACTGCATTCGCGTGAGTGCAAGCAGCGGTTGCCACGTGTTTGTAACGACGATCAGCGCGATGCAGGAACCGGCCAGCACGAGCGAAAACAGCGCCGCCGCCGCGGACGGGTCCGCACGCTTTGCGCCGCAGCGCATCCAGCTTGGGACCGCTCCGAGAAAGACCGTGCTGCCAAGCGCAAGCGCGATCCAGATTAGAAAATTCCGGATTACAATCGGGTCCAGGTCCATAAGCCGCCTCCATACTATTCGCAGGGTATTGTACCATATTTTACACGCGGCCTACAACAACCGCGCACGCCGGTCTGTGCGCAAGGCCGCCATGATTTTGCCAACCTGCATATTCGCATTATGCTATACTATTATAAGAATTCTTATATGGAGGGTGGACGCCATGTGCGATACGCTTGGTATCTTATTTGAAGATTACGCCATATTCGGAAAAAACAGCGACCGCAGCCCGAACGAACCGCAGGTGTTGGAATATCACCCCGCCCGCGTTTGTGAAGAGCGCGATTTGAAGGCGACATACATCACGATTCCACAGGCAAAGCAAACGCACGGCGTGCTGCTTTCGCGGCCGACATGGCTTTGGGGCGCGGAGATCGGCGTAAACGACGCGGGCGTCGTTATCGGCAACGAAGCCGTTTTTACAAAAGGCGCCTATGGAAAAGAAGCGCTGACCGGCATGGACCTGCTCCGCCTTGGGCTGGAGCGCTCGGACAGTGCGCAGTCTGCCGTCGACACGATCATCGAACTCCTCGAAACATATGGTCAGGGCGGCAACTGCGGATACGATCACACGTTTCATTATGATAATTCATTTCTGGTTATGGACGCCCGCAAGCTGTTTGTGCTGGAAACCTGCGGCAAGCACTGGGTCGTAAAATCCTATCGTAAGGCATCCATCAGCAATCGCCTGTCGATTGGTCGCGAAGGCGAGCGTTATGGCGGCGGTGCGTGTGATTTTGAAAAGAAACATTCCGATCCTCTGTTTACCTTCTTTTCCGGTTCAAAAAACCGGCGTGAACAGACGACCTGTTCTTTGAATCGCGTTGTATCCGCACAGGATATGGCACAGGCACTCCGTACGCATGACACTGGCGTTATCAATCCGTTTGCACAAGGTTCGGTTGCTAGCTGCTGCATGCACTACGGCGGCGCGGTCGGCGACCAAACGACCGCCAGCATGATCGTTCGATTGGACGGCGGCACTCCGACGGTATTCGTCACCGGCACGTCGCTGCCCTGTGTTTCTTTGTTTAAACCGTATCGCTTCGGCAACCCGGCGCGACTTCCGATCGCTGTTTCCGATGACAATGCGGCGGTTGCATACTGGCGCGTGGCGGAACGTTACCGAAGAACTCTGATCGGCAAACAACTCCCACAGGCATTTTATGAAGAACGCGATGCGCTGGAAGCCGGTTGGATGGCGGACGTTTCGCACGACGCCGCGGTGATGGACGCACTGCTTAACCGCGCTATGCGCGAAGAAGCCGCGTTTTATAAAAAATACGATCCAACAAAACTGCCGGACGTCACCGTAAAAACTGCTTTCCATAAACGCTGGGAAAAGAAGAATGGCGTATTTTTCAAAGAATCTGGAATCGACGGAGACAAAGTATGACGACTGCCCTGCGCGAACAACTTGACTCCGGCGTAAGATACCTCGTGGACGAGCGGCGTGTCATCACCGGCATCGCCGGTGCATACGGCAATCTCAAAAGCGGTGACCGCTTTTATCATGGAAACATACGCGAAGTGCGGCTCGACAACGGCGTGTTTGTTCCCGACATTGTACCAATGGACGATCAAACCATATTCGACCTTGCATCGGTCACAAAGCTGTTTACGTGCATCGCCGTTTTGCAGCTTGTCGAGCGCGGCAAGCTTTCGCTCGATACGACAATCGGCCAAATTGACAAGCGTTTTGTCCATATTCCGGATGTGACGATCGACGGGCTTTTGTCGTTTCGCAGCGCGCTGCAAACAAGCGCACGCGTTGACGCCGTGCCGACCGCCGAAGAAGCGGAGCGGCTTCTATTTCAAATACGCCCGGCTCCCGCGCCAAAGCGGCGGTTTTATACCGACATGGGTGCAATGGTGCTGAAGTACATTGTCGAATCCGTATCCGATCAATCCTATTTTGCGTTTCTAGACGAAAACATTCTGTCTCCACTCGGCATGAAGCATACGTTTGCCGCCGTGCCCGAAGCGCTGCTTTCCAACACCATGTGCTGCAATTTTGAACGTACGGTCATCGACGGCGATTTCCGTGTCGATATCAATTGCCCCACGGGAACGGTGCACGACCCCAAGGCGCGGCTGTTGAATACAACCCTGCCCGGACCCTGCGGACACGCGGGTCTGTTTTCGACACTTGGAGACATGACTTCGCTTGCGCGCGGTCTTCTTGGCGATGCATTACTCAGCCGTAAAACCTTGCTCTCCATCGGCGTAAACCGCACAGGAAAACAGCTGCCAAACGGCGACTATTCGCATCACTTGGGATACCTTTGCTATGTCAAGCACCCGATACAGACATTCAGCGAAGTGCCCGCCTGTTTCGGCGAGCATACCATTGCGCTAAACGGCTTTACGGGGAACCATTTCTCCATCGATCCGGAGCAGAATCGTTTTATGATTCTGCTTGCAAATCGCATCCACAATCGCGTCACGACGCTGACGGGCCGCGCCGATCCAACCGACCATACGGAAACGGTTCGCTGGAACGACGGACATGAATACACTTTATCGCAGAATTTCGTTTATATGAAGGACAAGTATCTGAAAAACACGATCGGTGAATTGCTTCAATCCTACTAATGGATGTACAATTTCGAAAAACACAGCGGTCAACCCATGGCGCGCTCTTCCAGCGCTTTCCGATTGCAAAGATAATAACCGCCTTTTCTCTTTTCCAGCAGACCGTCCTCGCAAAGCCGCTGAAGACAGCGCAGCAGATGACGATAGCTTGAACCGAGCTGATCGGCTACATTGGTCAGCGTTTCGTGAAAGTATCCGTCGTGCGCGGATTGCAGAATGTAGATGCAAAGGCGCTGTTCAAACGGCTGCAGAATGGTTGCCGTGCAGTTTTTTACGCTGTCGTTCAACTTTTCGGCAATCCCCGCGGCTGCACGCAAAACGAACGGGAGATTGTTCATCAGTATTGGCGCATACCGCTCCAGCGGCAGACCGATGCAAGTCAGCGGTGTAATCGCCTGCATGGAGGAAATCGCGTTGCGTCGCCCGGTGATCATTTCGATGTCGCCGATCATTCCTTCGGAAATATAGTAGCAAAGCAGCAAACAGCGTCCGTTTTCCGCACTCGACGATACCGACGCTTTACCGGACAGTAGAAAGTAAAGATAGTCGATCGGATGCCCTTGATTGAGCAGCCATTCGCCGCGATTATATTTCAGCAATACCGCCGACGACAAATCTATATCGCCAAGGCCGTATTCTTCCAAACGTGCCGCATAGCCCTGTGGAAGTTTCAACTTTTGCATCGTATCACGCCTCCTCAATTCCAATTCTCATTTTCAGTGTGACATTTGGCATATCGGTTGTCAAGCATACGCGTTATACTCTGCGTATGCAATATACTTGCGATTATTTCGCCCCTGCTGAAAAGCGGCGATCGGGCACTTATGGAGATAAACAAACATGTATTACCTGCTTTCACTGCTGATCGGAATACTCGTTGCGATCATGATCACCGTCAATGGCGGATTGACCACGCTGTTCGGCGTATATTCCGCGACCGTTGTCATCCATATTGTCGGCCTGCTGCTCATCAGCGGAATTATTATGTTTCGCCGTGAAAAACCGTTTACCGCGCGATATCCCTGGTATCTGTATATCGGCGGCATCCTCGGCGTGGCCACAACGGCCTGCACAAACTATGCTTTCGGTAAAATCAGCGTATCCGCCATTCTTGCATTGAGCTTGTTCGGGCAAAGCGTGATGGGGCTTCTGGTCGATCAATTCGGGCTGTTTCAAATGCGAGTTCATCGATTCCGCGCTTACCAGCTGCCGGGTTTGCTGTTTGTCATTTGCGGAATCGGCTGTATGATCGTCGGTTCGTTTCAGCTGCTGCCGGTGATTGCCGTCTTTGCGTCGGGCATCAACCTCGTCATCTCCCGTTCGTTCAACGCACGGCTTGCGGGACATACAAGCGTATATGTCAGCACGTTTTACAATTATGTGTTCGGCCTTATCACGGCGATTCCCGTCTTTTTCCTGCTCGGTCGCGGTGAGCCCGCGCTGGCCGGATTTGCGCTTTCGCAAAACTGGTGGATTTACCTCGGCGGTGCAATCGGCGTTATCACCGTTTGGCTGAGTAATGTCGTGGTGGTAAAGATTCCGGCGCTGTATATCACACTTTTGATGTTTGTCGGTCAGGTATTCACCGGTGTTGTGCTGGATACGTTGATCGACGGGGCGTTTTCATCCCAAAACCTGATCGGCGGTTTGTTTGTCGCCGTCGGCCTTACGCTCAATCTGCTCTTCGAACGGCGTGCGTCAAGGCGGAACGCGGCGCGCGTGCAGGAAACGCAAGAATAACTTTATCAACATGAATCTTTACAAAGAGCACATCCAAAGATTGGATGTGCTCTTTTGTCGTCTGATTTTATTGATAACGGTAGCTGTACGTTACTTCTCCGGTTTGATCGCCCTGGTCGCCCAAAAGGTAGGCACGTTGAATTCATGCAGTTTCCCGTATCCGTTGGTGTCCTCATAAACGTCCGTTAAAACAAACCCCGCGCGGAGCTGTCCGCCGAGTTGTTCGTCAAGTGTATGAGAAAACTGTACGCCGTCGTCGCCACGCATCAGTTCTTCATATAGCGCCGGGTCTTCGATCGGGTCGAACGGCAAAGAATGTATAAGCGTGGTTTCACTATCGTCAAACAAATAGTTGATGCCGTTATCCAACCCGGCAAGCAAAACGCCGCCCGGTCGAAGGATTCGATAGCATTCTTTCCACACAGGTTCCACAAAGCGGATATAGCTGTTGGACACGGGGTGAAAAATTACGTCGAACGATTCATCGGCAAACGGCAGCGGCTTCGTCATGTCCGCGCGCACGATATTGATTTTATATCCTTCACGCGCCGCCACCATGCGCTCGTTCTCCAGTTGCTTCTCGGAATAATCAAGCACCGTACAGCGTGCGCCCGCCGCTTGAAACAGCGGCATCTGCTGGCCGCCGCCGCTGGCAAGGCCTAGCAGGTCAAGCCCGTTTAAATTTGGAAACCAACTACTCGGCACCGGTTTTGTCGGCGTGAGCAGCACGCCCCAGTCGCCGTTTTGCGCAGCTTCGTATGTTTCATGGGTTACGGGCGTACCCCACTCCCAACCGTTTTCCACCCAGCGGTCAATGGCTTCGGAATTGATCTGTTGATACGATTTTGTCATTGTTTTGGTTCCTCCGGTGAATGGTTGGTTAATACGGCTTTCGCTGGCAAAGATTTCCCTGTTGACATGTATTAGTTCAATTATCGTCCTTGGCTTCGTCACAAAGCATAGAGACCGCATTCAGTATAACGGTTTCCACCTTTTCCGGTCAATTCCGTTTTTCATGGCGGAACTGTCTGTGACGTTGGTTCATTGCAATTTTACCGAGTTTTCGGTATACTTATATGTACTTTTAAGACATCACGGAGGTTATCGAAATGTCGGATATAGCAATCATCGGCGGCGGCCCCGCCGGGCTGACGGCTGGACTATATGCTGCCCGCGGTGGTGCGGACGTAACCTTATATGAAGAACTTTTTCCCGGCGGTCAAATTGCGAAGACGCCGCTGGTTGAGAATTACCCCGGATTCCCCGACGGACTGGAAGGTTATGCCGTCGGCGGACGCATTCAAAAACAGGCGGAAAAATTCGGGCTGAAGGTCGAATACGCCGGTGCGACCGCGCTTGTGCTGGACGGTCAGCCGAAGAAGATCATCCTTCCCGATCGCGAAGATACCGCCGATGCGGTCATCCTCTGCATGGGCGCGACCGCACGCATGCTCGGTCTCCCGCGGGAAGAGGAACTCACCGGAGCCGGCGTCAGCTACTGCGCCACCTGCGACGGAGCATTCTTTAAAGACCAACCCGTTGCCGTCATCGGCGGCGGCGACACGGCTATTTCGGACGCATTGTACCTTGCGCGTTTCTGCGAATCCGTCACGGTCGTCCACCGGCGCGACGAACTGCGCGCATCTCCCGCGCTGCAAAAAGCCGCAAAGGCAAACCCGAAAATCAAGTTTGCATACTCCAACGTTCCCGTTTCGCTTAAGGGTGAAAAAAAGGTGGATGGATTGGAAATTCGCGATTTAAAGACCGACAGTACGCGCGTCGTACCGGTCAACGGCGTATTCATCGCCGTCGGAATCGTTCCGCGAACAGAGCTTGTAAACGGTAAAGTTGCAATCAATGACGGCGGCAATATCGTTACCGACGAATTCATGCGCACCAATGTGGACGGCGTGTTCGCCGCGGGCGACATCCGAAATACGCCGCTTCGCCAGGTGATTACCGCCTGTTCGGACGGCGCGGTTGCGGCAACCGCCGCGCTGGAATATATCGCTTCTTTGTAAATTGTTTTGTGCGGCGCCGGAGAGCGAGCCTTTCCGGCGCCGCATTGGCTTGTAATATTTTATTGGTTTAGGAGACGGGAAAATGGCAAGACTTTTTGGCACAGACGGAGTGCGCGGTATTGCAAACCGAGATTTAAGCTGCGAACTCGCCTATAAAATCGGCGCGGTCGGCGCATATGTTTTAACAAATGAGGTACATTCCCCGCGCATCCTGATCGGCATGGACACTCGAAAGTCCGGCCCGATGCTGGGCGCGGCGCTTTCGGCGGGCATCTGCTCGGTCGGCGGCGACGTGCTGGACGTCGGCGTCCTCCCAAGTCCCGCAATGGCGTATCTCGTGCGTCTGTACGAAGCCGATGCGGCCGTTATGATCTCCGCAAGCCATAACCCGATGGAATATAACGGCATCAAATGGTTCGATCAAAACGGTTATAAACTATCGGACGAAATTGAAGACCGTATTGAATCAATCATCAACAGCGACGAAGAAATCCCCCGGCCGGAAGGACGTGAAGTCGGCCGCATCATACCGGCGGTCCGCGCACGCATGGATTATTGCGATTATCTCGTCGAACAGTCGGAGTTCCGCTTTGAAGGATTGCGCATTGTCCTTGATTGTGCCAACGGCGCAACTTCATTCATTGCAAAGGACGTTTTTGAGCGTCTTGGCGCGGAAGTCATCGCCAAGTCCTGCGCGCCGGACGGCACAAACATCAACGACCACTGCGGTTCCACGCATCCGGAGCGGCTGCAGCAGATGGTCGTCAACTACGGTGCAGACCTCGGATTTGCGTTTGACGGCGATGCGGACCGGCTGATCTCCTGTGACGAATACGGCAATATCGTCGACGGCGACCAGGCGATGGGTATCCTCGCGCTGTCCATGCATGAGCACGGCACACTGAGCGGCAACACGCTTGTGCTGACCGTTATGAGCAACCTCGGGCTGAAAAATGCGCTGAAAGAAGCCGGAATCCAGATTGCGGAGACCAAAGTCGGCGACCGCTACGTGTTGGAATGCATGCGCGAAAACGGCTACTCACTAGGCGGCGAACAATCCGGACACATCATCCTGCTGTCCCGCAATACCACCGGAGACGGCATGATGAGCGCAATCGCGCTGCTCGGCGTCGTTGCGGATACAAAAAAGCGCTTGAGCAAGCTCGCCGCGCGGATTCCTCAATATCCACAGGTGCTCGTCAACGTCACGGTCGATAACGGCGCAAAGGCGGATGCCCTTGCCGACGAGGAACTTGCGCAGCGCGCCAAGGACATTGAAAAGCAGCTCAACGGCAAAGGCCGCGTATTGCTTCGCGCTTCCGGCACGGAACCGCTCGTCCGCGTTATGCTGGAAGGTCAGGATGAAAAGGAAATCCTTGATCTTGCACTGTCGATGGCACATATTATCGTAAGGAAATTCGACGGAAAGATTCGCACCTGACATGTTGACCAAAGCGCAAAAAACAGAGGCGCTGGAAATCCTCCGGCAGACATATCCAAACGCGAAACCCGCGCTTGTCTTTGCGTCCCCGTTCGAGTTGCTTGTTGCAACCATTCTTTCCGCACAAAGCACGGACGTTATGGTCAACAAGTGTACGCGCGTATTGTTCCCCGTTGCCAACACGCCCGCGCAATTTGCCGAGATGAGCGAAGAAGAACTCTACCCTTATATCAAGAGTTGCGGGTTCTATCGCATGAAGGGTAAGCACATCATCGAGGCGTCGCGCATCCTTGTTACAAAATACGACGGCAAGGTTCCGGCGGACCTCGATCTGTTGCAGTCGCTGCCCGGCGTCGGACGCAAGACGGCAAATGTTGTAGGCAGCAATGCGTTCGGTATTCCCGCCATCGCCGTGGATACGCACGTATTCCGCGTGTCCAACCGCATCGGTCTTGCAAACGCCAAAAACGTTGAAAAGACGGAAGAACAGCTTCAAAAGACGATCCCGCGCGAGGACTGGAGCGCGGCGCATCACTGGTTGATTTACCACGGTCGGCAGATATGTGACGCACGGAAGCCGAAATGCGAGATATGTCCACTTTCCGGGCTTTGCGAATATTACAAAAAGAACACCGGCCAGCATTAAGACTCAACACAAAGAACCAAACACGTATGAAGGGATTTTTATGCAATTTGTAGATAAGGCGCGCATCGTCATCAAATCCGGCAACGGCGGAGACGGTTGCGTTGCATTCCACAGGGAAAAATATGTTGCACGCGGCGGTCCATCCGGCGGAGACGGCGGTAAAGGCGGCGATCTGATTTTTGTTGCCGATCCGCGGCTTTCCACGCTGCTTGATTTCAAATTCCAGCGGTTTTACCGCGCGGAAAACGGCGAAAACGGCAAAGCGGAGATGCAGACGGGACGCAATGGCAAACCGCTGGTCATTTCCGTTCCGATCGGTACCATCGTCCGCGATGTTGAAAGCGGTGCAATCCTTGCCGACATGAGCGAAGAGAGCAAGGAACGCTGCATTCTTCACGGCGGCAATGGCGGCAAAGGCAACGCACGCTTTGCCACGCCGACACGCCAGGCGCCCCGTTTTGCGCAGCCCGGCCAAAAAACGCCGGAGCATGAGGTGGAACTGGAACTCAAGTCGATCGCAGACGTCGGGCTTGTCGGTTTGCCTTCCGTTGGCAAAAGCACCATTCTTTCCGTGCTGACCGCGGCAAAGCCGAAGATTGCCGCCTATCACTTTACGACACTATCGCCCAACCTCGGCGTTGCGTCCCGGCACGGCCGCTCGTTTGTGCTTGCAGACATTCCCGGGTTGATTGAAGGCGCTGCGGAAGGCGCAGGTCTTGGCCACGACTTTTTGCGGCACGTAGAGCGCACCCGCATGCTGGTGCACGTTCTGGATGTCTCCGGCAGCGAAATGCGCGATCCGCTGGAAGACTATGAAAAGATCAACGATGAATTGGCGAAGTTTTCTCCCGCATTGCTGCAGGTCCCACAGTTGATTGCCGCCAATAAAACCGACTTGCCGGAAGCGGACGAAAACCTCAAGCGTTTTCAGGAAGCCTACCCGGACGCCGAAGTCTTCCCCGTATCCGCGGCGACGACACAGGGATTTGATGCGCTATTAGACCGCATTGTACAAATACTGGACACCTTGCCCCCCGTTCTTCGCTTTGAAGAGACCGAGCTCGTCGAATCGCCGATGTACGAATCCGGCTTCCACATTGAGAAAGACGAGGACGACGTTTATGTCGTTTCCGGCGGCGATGTAGAGCGGCTGCTGGATCAAACAGACCCCAACGACGAAGCATCCATGCGTCGCTTCCAGCAAAAGCTCATCAGCAGCGGCATCATTGCTGCTCTTCGCGAAATGGGCGCGCACGATGGCGACAGCATTCGCCTTGGCGAATGGGAGTTCGACTTTATCGACTAAGAATGAAACACACAAGAGCGCTTGCCAAATGGCAAGCGCTCTTGTTAATTTTGCAGTCAGTTACCGTTCTTCCGACCGGAGTCGGCGTCCCATCAGAACGCCCATCACGGAGGACATCATTAGCCCGCGTGTCCAGCCGCTGGAATCACCAAGTGTGAACAGTCCCGGAACGTTGGTCGTAAAGCTGTCGTCCATTTTGACGCGGTTGCTGTAAAACTTGAGTTCCGGCGAATACAGCAATGTTTCGTTGGCGGCAAATCCAGGCACGACCTGATCGACGGCCTGAATAAAGTTGATGATGTTCGTCATCGCGCGGTACGGCATGGCAGCCGTGATATCGCCCGCGACCGCATCCGGCAGAGTCGGCACTACATTGGAAAACGACAGCTCTCTCTGCCATGTGCGTTTGCCGTCGAGGATGTCGCCATAACGCTGTACGAGGATATGTCCCGCGCCCAGCATGTTCGTGAGCTCCCCGACCTTCTGCGCGTACGCAATCGGTTGATCGAACGGAATGTTAAAGTTATGGGAGCAAAGAATCGCAAGGTTCGTATTGGGCGACTTCTTCTCCTTAAACGCGTGACCGTTGACGACGGCGAGGTCGTTGTCATAGTTTTCCTGACTGACAAATCCACCCGGATTCTGGCAGAAGGTACGTACCTTGTTACGGAACGGCTGTGGATAGCCGATCAATTTGGACTCGTAGAGCACAGCATTGACCTTATCCATAACCTCGTTTCGAACCTCCACGCGCACACCGATATCGACCGTGCCCGGCTGGTGTGCGATTCCGTGCTCCGTGCAGATGCCGGAGAGCCAGTCCGCCCCGCGGCGGCCTGTCGCAATCACGACGTTTTTCGCCTTGATTTCGAATGAATTCGTTCCCTTTTCGACAACGACACCGCGGCAAACGCCGTCTTCTATCAGAATATTCGCGCAGGCATGCCCGAACAGCAATTCTACATCGTGCTCGATCAAATACTGCTCGATCGCATAATAAATATCCTGCGCTTTCTCCGTTCCGAGATGGCGAATCGGACAATCGACGAGTTTCAGCCCTGCGCTGATTGCGCGGCGGCGAATCTCCTTGACGGCGTCGGTGTTGTCTATGCCCTCAATGTGTTCATCCGCACCAAAGGACAGATAGATGCTGTCCGTATAGTCAATTGTCTCCTGCGCTTTTCGTTCGCCAATCAGCGACGGCAGATCCCCGCCGACCTCATAGGAAAGCGACAGTTTTCCATCGGAAAAAGCGCCTGCGCCGGAAAACCCGGTGGTAATATGGCAGTACGGTTTGCAGTTTACGCATTTTCCCGTTACTGCCTTCGGGCAGCTCCGGTCTTCCACCGCCGCGCCTTTTTCAACGATCATGATGCGTTGTTTGCTGCCGCGCTTGCGCATTTCAAGTGCGGTAAATATACCGGCCGGACCGGCTCCAACGATCACAACATCCGTTTCCATGTCGTTACCTCCAAAGTTTTCTGTCGGCTGACTATTTATACCAACCAAAGTATTATATATACATGAAATTTCACCGTTTGTCAAATACAAAGTCGAACGGTGCGTTCATTTTTCCGTGCACTTTTCAGCAAATTGTAAACATGATATAATGATTTATCATTTTGGGGTATGGGAGCAAGCATATGCAGCTCGAAGAATTGGTCCGCCGGATCCGCCGTGGCGATAAAGCCGCGGTTAAGGACCTGGTTTCAATCTATGGCAACGCAGTTTATCTGCGCGCATTTGAGCGCACGCAGGATAAAGAACTCGCGCGCGAGGCCGCACGGCAGGTGTTTGGACAGTTTGTGTCCATCGTTCAACAGCGGCCGGATGAAGACGGTTGGTCGTTCTGGTTTGGAGATTTGATTGAACGCAATATCTCCGCCTATGCGCAGATTGGCGACGATATGAACTATATCGAGGATGAACTGGAGCGAGAGTTATATGGCGAAGAGAGCATCCAACCACCCGAACAGCCAAATAATGTGCAGCGGGCTGTAAACGCACCGCCGCAAACACAACCGCGTGCATACGACCCGCGCGAGGACCGCGCGGCGGAAGCGGAAGCAAAAGCGCAGCAACAAGGCACGAAGCGCGACAAAGCGGCACGTTCCAGCGGTCGTTCCTCACGGGACGAGATATTTGACGAGGCCTTTGCGCCACGAAAGAAAAAGCGTTCCAGCCACATCTTGACCGTTATCCTGCTGGTTATCGTATGCATCCTGTTACTCTGGGTCGTTGCAGGCGTCGCAATGACGATGAAGTGGATTCCGTATTACAATTTGGGTTACACATGGTTTAACGCACATGTGTTCAGGCTTTTCTAGTAATTTTATAAAAGACGGTCGGGGTTGCCCGACCGTCTTTTTGATTACGCTTCTTCCGATTTTTTCCGGTACAGCACGAATTTCCGTCCGATGCATTGGATGATCTCCGCGCCTAACTGTTCCGCAAGAATACCGGCGGCTTCTTTTGCGGAAAGCGAACTGGCCTCCAATACGGCAATCTTCAGAAGTTCGCGTTTTTTTAACGCTTCATCCACGCTGTTAACCAGATTGTCCCCGATGTCTTCCTTGCCGATCTGGAAGATCGGTTTCAGCTGATTGGACATCCTGCGAAATTCAGCACGTTCCGCTCCGTTCATATATATCCCCTCTCGATTCGGTTTCTGTTCCTGTCTTTTGTGTGCTTGATTATATCACATGGCCGTCTGAAAAGCGAGAAAGCCAGCCTTCAAGAAAAAGTCTCCCGCGAAGATTTCGCAGGAGACTTTGCTATACATTTGTGTTTCGGGCTTAGTATACCTTGCGCTTGACGTACGTCGTGTGCAGGATTTCGTGCGACTTGTGCGAGCCGGGCTTTTCGAGATACGTATCGTAAAGCTCTTTGACAAACGGGTTCTCATGGCTCTTACGCAGCGCCATGCCGCTGTCCTCGCTGTAGAGCGCCTTCGCACGCTCTGCACGCAAGTCGACGAAGTTGCGGACGCTGCCGGGCTGATGTGGCTGACCGCCGCCGTTGACGCAGCCGCCGGGGCACGCCATGACCTCGATGAAATGGTAATCCGCTTCACCGGAACGAACCATTTCGAGGAGCTTGTGTGCATTTTCGAGACCGCTCGTGACCGCAACGCGCACCTTGGTGCCGTTCAGGTCATATTCCGCTTCCTTGCAGCTTTCAACACCGCGTACGGCTTTGAATTCCAAGCTATCGAGCGGTTTGCCGGTTACGATTTCCGCGACGGTACGCAGAGCTGCTTCCATAACGCCGCCGGTCGCGCCGAAGATGTGGCCCGCGCCGGATGCAACACCCATCATCGGGTCGAACTCTTCGTCCTTGAGGTCGGTAAACATGATACCCGCGCGCTTGATCATGTTGGCAAGCTCACGCGTTGTCAGCGAAATATCGACGTCCGGCACGCCTGCGGCGTTTTGATCGTCACGCGTGCATTCGAATTTCTTGGCCGTGCAGGGCATGATCGAAACAACGAAGATGTCCTTCGGGTCAATTCCTTCTTTTTCGGCGTAATAGGTTTTGGTCAGTGCGCCGAACATCTGCTGCGGGCTCTTACAGCTCGAAAGGTTCTCGATCATATCCGGATAGTAATGTTCGCAGAATTTGATCCAGCCGGGCGAGCAGGAGGTGATCAGCGGGAGTTTTCCGCCGTTCTTGATGCGTTCCAGCAGCTCGGTTCCTTCTTCCATGATCGTTACGTCCGCAGCGAAGTCAACATCAAACACCTTGTCGAAGCCGAGACGGCGGAGAGCCGCAACCAGCTTGCCCTGCACATTGGTGCCGATCGGCATGTCGAAACATTCGCCGAGTTGTGCGCGGACGGACGGAGCGGGAGCGACCACGACATGCTTCTTGGGATCGGCAATCGCTTCCCAAACCGCGGTGGTGTCGTCGCGTTCTTCCAGTGCGCCGGTCGGGCATACGGAGATGCACTGACCGCAGTTGATGCAGCTGGTTTCCACCAGCGGGAGATCGAACGCGCAACCAATGTGTGTATCAAAGCCGCGTTCGTTGGTGCCGATGACGGCAACGTGCTGGTTGTGTTTGCAGACCGCGACGCAGCGACGGCACAGGATACACTTGCTGTTGTCGCGCACAAGGTGCGGCGCGCTGCGCTCATACTGCGGTTCGAGGTTTTCACTGCCGCAATATTTATACTGGTCTACGTCATATTCCTTGGCCAGCGCCTGCAGTTCGCAGTCGCCATTGCGCGAGCAGGACAGACAGTCCATACGGTGGTTGCTCAAAATGAGCTCCAGCGTGGTTTTGCGCGCGTCGCGCAGTTCCGGCGTGTTGGTCGTTATTTCCATTCCGTCGGCAACCTTTGTTACACAGGCGGCCGCGTGTCCGCGCACGCCGGTTGCCTGAACCAGGCAGATACGGCATGCAGCGATTTCGTTGATATCCTTCAAATAGCACAGCGTCGGGATACGAACGCCCGCTTCATGCGCCGCTTCCAAGATGGTGGCGTTGGCGGGAACCTTCGTATCGATCCCATTGACTTTTACAGTTACTTTTTCCATGTTCCTGCCTCCTTACTTCTTTGAAATGGCGTCGAATTTGCAGCCTTCCATACAAGCGCCACACTTGATGCACTTGCTCTGGTCGATCACATGCGGCTCCTTGACCTTGCCGGAAATTGCGCTCACCGGGCACTTGCGCGCGCAGAGGGTGCAGCCTTTGCACTTCTCCGGATCGATCTCGTAGTGCAGCAACTTTTTGCAGACGCCCGCCGGGCAGCGCTTATCGACAACGTGCGCAATGTACTCGTCGCGGAAATACCGCAGCGTAGAGAGCACGGGGTTCGGGGCCGTCTGGCCCAGCGCGCACAGCGCGTTATTCTGAATGTAGTGACAAAGCTCTTCCATCTTGTCGAGGTCTTCGAGCGTGGCTTTGCCTTCGGTGATCTTGTTGAGCATTTCGAGCAGGCGACGCGTGCCAATGCGGCACGGCGTGCACTTGCCACAGCTCTCGTCCACGGTGAACTCGAGGAAGAAGCGCGCAACATCGACCATGCAGTTATCTTCGTCCATAACGATCAGACCGCCGCTGCCCATCATGGAACCGATGGCTTTCAGGCTTTCATAATCGATCGGCGTATCGAGGTGTTCTTCCGGGATGCAACCGCCCGAAGGGCCGCCGGTCTGCGCCGCTTTAAATTTTTTGCCGTTCGGGATGCCGCCGCCGATATCAAAGAGGATCTGGCGGAGGGTGGTGCCCATCGGGATCTCCACAAGACCGGTGTTGTTGATCTTGCCGCCGAGTGCGAACACCTTGGTGCCCTTGCTGCAATCGGTACCCATGGATGCAAACCATTCCGGTCCCTGTACGATGATCTGCGGGATGTTCGCCAGCGTTTCAACATTGTTGATGATCGTCGGCTGTCCAAACAGACCTTTGTTCGCCGGGAACGGCGGCTTGTTGCGCGGTTCGCCGCGGTTGCCTTCGATACTGGTTAGAAGCGCCGTTTCTTCGCCGCAGACGAACGCGCCCGCGCCGAGACGGATGTCGATATCAAAATCGAAGCCGGTCCCAAAGATATCCTTGCCCAGCAGGCCGTATTCACGCGCCTGATCGATGGCAATGTAGAGGCGCTTTACCGCAATGGGGTATTCCGCACGGACATAGATGTAGCCATGGGTCGCGCCGATTGCGTAACCGGCGATCGCCATTGCTTCCAGCACTGCGTGCGGGTCGCCTTCCAGAACGGAGCGATCCATGAACGCACCTGGGTCGCCTTCGTCCGCGTTGCAGACGACGTATTTCTCGTCGCACTGATTGTTCGCGGCAAACTGCCATTTTGTACCGGTCGGGAAACCTGCGCCGCCGCGGCCGCGAAGGCCGGAAGCCTTCATCAGGTCGATGACGTCCTGCGGTTTCATCTCCGTAAGCACTTTACCGAGTGCGGTATAACCGTCAACGGCGATATACTCGTCGATATTTTCCGGGTTGATCACGCCGCAGTTGCGAAGCGCAATACGCTTCTGCGTTTTATAAAACGGCGTATCGGACAGGGACGTTACACCATGCGGCATGTCCTCCGTCTTGGGATTGTAGACAAGCCGCTCCACCGACCGGCCTTTGAGCAGATGCTCACTGACGATTTCGGTAACGTCTTCTTCCGTAACGCGGCTGTAGAACGTTCCTTCCGGATATACGATCATGATCGGGCCGAGTGCGCAGAGGCCGAAACAGCCGGTCTGGACGACCTTGATCTCTTCGTCAAGACCCAGTTTTTTGAGCTCTTTTTCCAGATGCTCCCGAATCGCGGGGCTTCCGCTGGACGTGCAGCCGGTTCCGCCGCAGATTAATACGTGTGAACGAATCATGGTTTTCCCTCCCGTTATTTCTCGCCGATCGTGTATTCATAAACGGGCGTTCCGCCCTTGATATGCTCCGTTACCACCCGCTTGGCTTTTTCGGGGGTCATCTTCACATATGTAACCTTCTCTTTGCCGGGTTCATATACCTCGACAATGGGTTCGAGACGGCAAATGCCGATGCATCCCGTTTGGGTAACAGTTGCCTTTTCGGCAACGCCCTGCTTTTCCACTTCTTCCACAAGTGTATTCAGCACAGGACGTGCGCCGGCTGCTATGCCGCAGGTCGCCATGCCTACGACGACGCGAATATCATTCTGCCCTTCGCGCAGAGCGACTTTTCCCTTCATTTTTTCGCGGATTTCCGCCAGTTCCTGCAGTGATTTCATGTTCCTCGTCCTTTCCTCAATGTGACTAATGTTTTTAAACTGCCATAATGCAATCAGGGATTTCCTGTTGTTTCTATTCTTTCTTTATGTGATCTTTCCGGTTCGTGTTACTGTTCCAAATCGTCCGGTTCCGGATCTTCAATATACTCCCGCGCCCAGGCAAGCACTTCCGGTGAATTCAAGGGGACGTCGCCAAGCATCTGGCGCATCTCGTCCGTCGAGAGTCGTTTTTGCCCCGCTTCCGTTTGGAAGACGTATGTCAGCGACAGTTCCGGATTTCCCTGAATCAGGGTTGTAATCGTGGATGCGATGTCACCGAGCGGTTCGCAGTCCACATGGTCGGTATGAAACGTCGCGCTGACGCGTGTTCCGTGCTCTCCACCGGTTTCGTTTTGCTGTTTCGACTCCAGCGAAAACGACCCGCCCGTCTGCTCCGCCGCCATTTTAAACAGCGGCAAGCCCATGCCGACCTTGCGCGTCGTCCGGGTCGTTGTAAACGGGTCTGCTGCTGCCGCCGCAAACTCCGGACTCATTCCGTGCCCGTCGTCCGTAATGGTGATGGTCAAGACTGTTCCAACTTGGTCCAGTTCAATTTCAAGGTTCTGCGCGCCCGCTTTAATAGAGTTTTGCGCGATATCTAAAATGTTGAGCGAAAGTTCTTTCATATATATATTGACTCCCTTTCGCCTGACGGTTACATGTCGTTTGTCTTTACGGTTACACGCTAAACACCGTTTACATAGTCGATCAGCGCCATTCGCACCGTCTTTGCACCCGCGTCTCTTTCGCAGTCCAGCTCGATTTCATATCCGGGTTCGGCAATTTCCCAAAGCCGATGCGCATCTGAAGAAACGATTCTCCGTTTGCCGCACAAGCGTGGATACTGCCGTTCATAGCAATCTACGTTCTCTTCGTCGCGATATTCCACCGCTTTAAAATCGGGACTTTCCGGCATGTCGCCCAGCATGGCGATGATGCCGTTGCCTTCGCGGTCTACATGAGCCGGTATTGCCGCGCCGTGGTGCATTGTCACCAGCGCCGCCGCGTCCTCCAACGAAAGCATCGTCGCATTGACCAGCAGATCGGCTTCTTCGCCGGATATTTCGTCGTCCGGATCGATCAACAACTGCCTGCCGAATATCGCCGCGCGGTTCTCGATCCTTATACGCTTTTGATCCACTGCCCCGGCAAACGCAATCGCGTTCTCCAACGACGGAAACAGGCATAAAAGATGCACATCTTCACTCGTCGTCAGCTCCATGCCCGCAACGGGCACGATGCCGTAGGTTTCGCATGCATGAAAGAACGTTTCACAGTTTCCGCACGCGTTGTGGTCGGTCAGCGCCGCAATCTCAACTCCGTTGAGCTTCGCCATTCCCGCAATGGAAAACGGCGTCATGTCGTCGTCCCCGCAGGGTGACAGGCAGGAGTGGATATGCAAATCGCAGTGGAACACACTCATAGCAGCGAAGCAATCTTTGCGCAAAGCGCAAACGACGGCTCCTCGCTTCCAAGAATGTTGACGTCCCGGCTGATCGCCGTCTCCGCCACACCTTTATCCGGGCGAACACCTTCGGCAAGTACAATGCAGGAAACATCGGCAAGCGACGCGACCGCAACGGTGTTGGGATTGGTCATAATCGTCACCCATGCGTCGCCTTGCTGCGCGCGCCCCATGACCCAGCTGAGCAGATCGCCCGCATAGCCGCCGCTCACAATCCGTTCGCCATCCGAAACGGCGATGGATTCCAGATTCAGAGCTTCAGCCATTTCCCGTACTGTCATCTTTTTCGCCCTCCGGTTCCTGTTCGCCTTCCGGGTGTTTTGCCATCTCATGGATACGCTCACGCATATACACGATGCATTCGTCAATATTTCGGCCGCCGAGTACGACATCCTCAGCGAATGCACGGCATGTCGGTGCTCCGCAGGAACCACAGTCCAGCGCGGGCAGCGATTCCGCAAGCTCTTCGATCTCGCTCATCTTCTGCATCGCCGTGGAACGGTCCTCGTCAATCTTTCCGACGGGCCGGTATTCCAGCTTATGCGAAAAGAGCATATCCTTCGGCATATCCGCGTCGTCCTTATCTAGCCGGTTCTGTGAAACCGGAAGGTAACGGCGCAGCGCCTGCATGCGCACACGCGCAATGTATGGGTTTTCCACCGTGGCGACGCCGCCGACGCAACCGCCCGGACAGGCATTGAGCTCCACAAACTGGAGCATCGGGAAATGACCGGTCTCGATTTCGTCGAGCACATGAATCACGTTTTCAATTCCGTCCGCAGCCAGATATTCGTCGTTAAACAGCGCACTGGCTTCTCCGCCGGTGCTCGCCCAGCTCATGCCGATCATGCCGCTTTGACTGTAAGCCTTCGGTGTATTGCTCTTTTTCATAACGCCGATAAGCTTGAAGTAAATATCGCTCATGGACACTACGTAGTCAACATTGCTCTTTTGCCCCATGAACCCGTTTTTAACATAGCTCGCCTTCGCGGGGCAGGGAGAAACGAACACCGTTACAATATCGTCCGGTTTGAGTTCCGGATGTTTTTGCAGCGCTTCCTCCCGCGCCATGCGTCCCGCCACCTCGATCGGCGGCATCATGGGAATCACGTGATCGCAAAGATATGGAAAGCGCAGCGTAATCAGCCGCACAACAACGGGACACGCGGAGTTGATCACCGGGTAATTGATGTCCTTGCGCTTCATATAACGGCGCGTGTATTCGGTTACGATCTCTGCAGCGCGGGCCACCTCGAATACGTCGTCAAAGCCGATATCCAGCAGTCCCTGCAGCACATAATCCACATCGTCCAGTTCTGCAAATTGTCCATAGAAAGTCGGCGCCGGCAGTGCAATACGATATTTGGACTGATCAATGTCTTCAAATTTATCAAAGTTCGCTTTTTTTGCCTGGTACGGACACCGGCGGATACATTCGCCACAGTCAATGCAAACGTCCGAATTGATGACAGCATGGCCGTCGCGAATGCGAATCGCTTCCGTTGGGCACCGTTTCAGGCAGTTGGTGCAGCCTTTGCACTTTTCTATGTCAAGCGAGACAGAATGCTTGTATTGTTCCATGGCCGGTTGATTTGCCTTTCCGTAGACCCCGGTATGTTTCCACAGTGTCGAAACCCGGGGAGCCGCCCATTACTCCGACTGCGTTGAACCGGCAGTCAAAGTCAAAGCGGTCGATTAAACGAAAACCTTCATCGTCACCGTCGTGCCTTTGCCAAGCTCGGTTTCGATTTTCATTTCGTCCGTATACCGTTTCATGTTCGGAAGCCCCATGCCTGCCCCGAACCCAAGCGCCCGGATGTTATCCGGTGCCGTGGAGTATCCCTCCTGCATGGCAAGGTCGATATCTGGAATCCCCGGTCCCTGGTCGGCAAGGATGATTGTGATACAGTCCGGCTCCACCCAGACGTCCGCAACGCCTCCACGCGCGTGAACCACCATGTTGATCTCGCCTTCATACATCGCGATCGATACCCGGCGGATCGTCTCGGTCGAAAAACCGAGCTGGCGGAGTTTGCGCTTTACCTCTACCGACGCCGCGCCGGCCGAGGTGAAATTGTCGCCGTCCACATCATAATGAAACTTCAACGTTTCCGCCATGCTGCTACGCCTCGCTCCCAAGACCGTTTGCGTACAGTTTGCCGCAGGCTTCATACATGCGGTAACTGCTTACCAGCACGGCGATATGATTTTCGTCGGCCAGCGCAACCATCTCGGGCGTCGGGCGTTTGCTTCGTACAAAAACGATGCATCGCATGTCCATCATCATGGCGGTGCGCACAACCTGCGGATTGACAAGCCCCGTTACCAATACTGCCTGATCCTTTACATAGGCAAGAACGTCGCTCATCATGTCGCTTCCGCATGCGCTGCACACCTCTTCGTCGAGCAGCTGTTCGCCGCAGAGTACTTGGGTGTCAAGCAGGTTGGCGATCTGACGTATTTTCATTGCTTTCCGTCCCTCCGTCCAGAGTTGGGCGATTAGTTATATTTCGCTAATATCCCTTTGATATCGGCGGGAACGAGTCGTCCGTAAACTTCTTCGTCCACAACGATAACCGGCGCGAGGCCACAGCAGCCAAGGCAACGGGTTGCTTCCAGCGTAAACACACCATCCGGCGTTGTTGCGCCGGCCTTGATGCCAAGCTGCTTTTCAAGCTCGTCCAGAATGTTCTGCGAGCCTTTTACGTAGCAAGCCGTACCCAGACAAACCGCAACGCGGTGCTTGCCGGTGGGATTGAGTGAAAACTGTGCGTAGAACGTGACGACCTGATAAACTTCCTCAAGAGAAATGTCAAGTCCCTCGGCGATGATCGTCTGTACTTCGATCGGCAGGTAACCATAAAGGTCCTGTGCCTTCTGAAGCACCGGCATCAACGAACCCTGTACGTCCTTATGATCGGCTATAATTTTTCTGAGTTGTTTTTCCTGTTCCTGCGTTCCATGAAAAGGAACGACGGTCTTCTGCTTTGCCATATTCTTCCTCCTCGGTCAGGTTGATGCAACCTTTGGTATGTCATTTCAGACCACGTAAAATTATAACATAGCAATATTGGGAAGAAAAGCAAAAAATGCTAGAAATCCGTATGTTTTTATCGATTTTCGCTTATTTATTGACCGCTTTGACATCCATAGGGCGACACGCCTATAATATAGGCATGTTTGAAACCGGTTTCCGCCGTTTTTCGGTGATATAGACCGGAGGTAACCGCCTGTGAAATCGTTTGTTCACATCGACCGAAAGATCGAAAGGAGATTCTTTATTTTATGCGAATACTCGTTACCGGTGGAGCCGGATACATCGGGAGCCACACGGTTTTAGAATTGTTGGATGCGGGGTACGATGTTCTGATCGCCGATAATTTCGTTAACTCCAAACCGGCCGCATTAAAGCGCATTCGAGAGCTTGCATCGCGCCCGTTCGAATTTGAAGAATGCGACCTGACCGACGCACACGCGACCGAGCTTTTGTTCTGCTCCCACAATATCGATGCGGTCATCCACTTTGCCGGGCTGAAGGCCGTTGGCGAAAGCGTACAAAAGCCCCTTGATTATTACCGGAACAATCTTACCTCCACATTGAACCTGCTGGACTCTATGCGCGAGCACAACGTGAGCCAGTTTGTGTTCTCTTCCAGCGCTACAGTGTACGGTGACCCGGCAAGCGTGCCGATTCGTGAAGATTTCCCGCTTTCTGCGACAAATCCGTATGGTCGCACAAAACTTATGATCGAAGAAATCCTTCGCGACGCTTTCGTCGCCAATCCAAACCTGAGCATTTGCCTGCTGCGGTACTTCAACCCGGTCGGCGCACATTCGTCTGGAAGGATCGGCGAAGACCCCAACGGCATCCCCAACAACCTGATGCCCTATATTGCGCAGGTTGCTGTGGAAAAACTGCCCGCGCTGCGTGTTTTCGGCGATGATTATCCAACCCCGGACGGCACCGGCGTGCGCGATTACATCCACGTTGTAGACTTAGCAAAGGGACACGTCGCCGCACTGAAAAAAGTAGCAGCGGGGACCGGCGTTTCAACCTATAACCTCGGCACCGGCATTGGATATTCCGTGCTGGACGTACTGCATGCGTTCGAAAAGGCCTGCGGAAAAGAGCTGCCGTACGAAATCGTCGGGCGTCGACCCGGCGACATTGCGGCATGCTATGCCGATCCCGCAAAAGCAACGGAGGAGCTTGGATGGCGCGCGGAATACGGCATCGACCGCATGTGCGCGGACAGTTGGAGATGGCAGTCCGCCAACCCGAACGGCTATTGCGAATAGCCGCCCGCGTCAGCTTTTTAGCACTCACTATCAGTATTTACATAAAGATATAAAGGAGCAAATGAGCAATGCAAAAACCAACCTTAGTCGTTATGGCCGCGGGGATGGGCAGCCGCTACGGCGGATTGAAGCAGATCGATCCCGTCGGCAAGCATGGCGAAATCATCATGGATTACTCCCTCTACGACGCAAAACAGGCAGGGTTTGAGAAAGTCGTATTCATCATCAACCGCAAGATCGAGCACGATTTTTACGAAGTCGTCGGTCGCCGCGCGGAAAAACATATGGAAGTGCATTATGTCTTCCAGCAGATGGACAGCATGCTGCCTGCCGGTTTTGCGATTCCCGAAGGCCGTGTGAAACCCTGGGGAACGGCGCACGCGATCCTCTGCTGCAAAGACGTTGTGAACGAGCCGTTTGCCGCAATCAACGCGGACGATTACTACGGCAAGCATGCATTCTCCGTTTTGTACGACTACCTCAAGGATGCAAAAGACGGCGAAAAGTATAACTATTCCATGGTGGGTTACCTTGCGAAAAACACGCTGACGGAAAACGGACACGTTGCGCGCGGCGTCTGCGACGTGGACGACAACGGAGAACTTGTCAACATCGTCGAACGTCTCCGCATCTACCAAACGCCGGAAGGCCCCGCTTACACAGAGGACGAAGGCAAAACGTTCGTGCATTTCCCGGAAGACAACCTGGTCTCCATGAACTTTTTCGGCTTCACGCCGGGATTGTTCGGCGAGCTGGAATCCCGCTTCCCGGAGTTCTTAGCCGACGCTATGAAGACCAACCCGCTCAAGGGCGAGTTCCTGATCCCGCAGGAAGTCGGATTGCTGCTCCGCCAGAAAAAAGCGAGCGTCCGCGTGCTGTCTTCTCCGGACCGCTGGTATGGCGTGACATATCGCGAAGACAAACCGGAAGTGATGAAGGCACTCGCGGAAATGACCGATAGGGGTTTGTATCCGGATCGAAAGTTGCTGGATTGAGTCAGCAATAATAATAACAAAACGGCATGCACCCGACGGTGTATGCCGTTTTGTTATTATACGTTTATTATTTAAGGCATAAAAAAAGCGACATTCAGCCGCTTTTTCTCCGAAGCCTCAGCGTTCCAGGCATGGCTCCAAGATTCATCCTATGCGTCCCAAATTCAGTTGGCGTTGCTTGCGGATACAAACGGCGCAACATAATCCGCCACACCGCCGGAAACATAATTGATGTTCCCGCCGGATGCATACGCAGCGTCTCCACCGGAAGCCGCGGTCGGACCGCAAGCCGCCAGAAATAGTGCGCTGACCACCAGCATTGCCAAAATCATAATAGCCTTCTTCATAAATAAATCCTCCAAATATTCTTGTTTTTTAATCAAGTTGAGCGTACTATATGTGTTAGTACACTTGCATGATACTGACTTGTTTGCGAATTGTCAAACAAAAACCGACAAATTATGGTAAAATTCATAAAAGGGTCACATTGTATGCAAACAGACTGGGATTTCAACCGATTTGATCGCCTCATGCGCAGCTTCACGACGGCGTACCTTGCTGTCGTCTGTTTTTTGTTGCCGCTCGTTTTTTACCGGCTATATTTCGACATCACGGAAACAAAGCATATCTTTTTCATGGCGACCGCCATTTTATATGTGTTGCTGTTGCTTATGTTTTATATTCTTTCGCCTGCGCGCAGCTCCATACGGCGCGATCGCTCGCCGAATTGGATCGTCCTCAGCATGCTTGTGTTTTTTGTGTGTTCCGTCATTGCGGCATTTCTGAGCGAACACCCGCAGGACGTCCTGATTGGGCGATACAATCGTTATCAAGGGCTTTTAACCATATCAATCTATGCGGCGCTTATCTTTGCGCTCTCCCGGCAGTCGTTTGATCTGCGCTATTTAGAGATTGCGTTGGCTGCCAGTGGTTCAATTGCCGGTATTTTGGGTGTGTTGAATCATTTCGGCATAGATCCGGTCGGTTTCATGGTCAATCTTTCCGCCGCCGATCAGGGCCGGTTTATTTCAACGCTTGGCAATGCGGATTTTTATGGAAGCTTTCTGTGCATTGCTTTTCCCGTAACGTTCGGCTGGTTTTGCCGCGAAAAAGCACTTGCACAGCGATTGCTCTCTACGGCGGCGCTGCTTGCGGTTTCATTCGGCGTTATGGTTGCCGGCAGCGACAGCACGGCACTCGGTCTCATCATCGCCGCGCTTGCGTTTCCAATCGTACTAATGCACGAGAAACGCTCTCTCCAGCGTTATTTCATCGGCTGGATGTTGTTTGCCTGCGCCGCACTGCTCTTTGGCATCGCCTCTTCATTTTTCACTTCCGTAACATATCTCTCCTATTTCGCAGTTGCAATTTCAAAAGCACAGGTCGCGCTTGCGCTTTTACTTGTTTGCGGAATAGCGCTGCTTGTCTTGCAAAGAAAACGCAACTGGGAACCGGCCCGCAGCCGCAGGCGGTACTGGTATGCTTTGGTGATTGCCATGATGGTCGGCTCTACGGCGCTTATTCTGTTAAACACTGTGTTTGCGGATTTGCCGCTTGGCAAAGCGGAACGATATTTACGCTGGAGTGAAAGCTGGGGTACCGACCGCGGCAAAATCTGGACGTATTGTGTCAATCTGTATGCTTCATTCTCGCCTGCGCAAAAGCTGTTTGGCGGCGGGTCCGGTGTACTCTTTTATGCCGATCAGACGAATCGCGTTTTTCAGGATGCGGCACTGGATACCGCACACAACGAGTATCTGCAATACCTTCTTACGACTGGGATTCTTGGCCTTGCCGCATATCTTTCGACGTTGTTTTTTTCCATCCGTTCCGGACTCAAAGTAAGTACAAAATGTCCGGCGATCCGCGGTCTCACCATTGCGGTGGTCACCTACGCCGCCCAGTCTGTTGTGAATATCGCACAGCCGGCTTCCACTCCACTGCTTTTTGTGCTAATTGGCCTTCTTGCGGCTGTTAATCGCCGACAAAGCGATATTTGCGGATCGGTAATCGAACCTGAACGGTCCATATAAAGGCATTTCGACACGTGTTCCGCACGCCGGAGAAATGCTCGTTATCGATATCGCAGATAACGATTAGGCACCATTGCGCCGACAAAAACACCCTGCGGTTACTTCACCGCAGGGTGTTTCTTTATCAATAAGTTTGTGTTTACGGCACGGGCGTTCCTTCCGGAACCGTCGTGCTCGCCGTAATAAACTTGGCGACTGCATAACACTGTACGCCGGTGTCAACGACCTGAATGTAGTAAAAGTCGTTTGTTTTAAAGTAGATCAACACCGAGGTTCCCTTTGTAATCTGGCCAATCGGATCATTGTTCTCTGTGCTCGGCACGGTGCGCAGCGCAACAACGCTTGCGGACACGGTTCCGGGAATCGTTCCGGCGATTGTTTCCGGCGTTGGTGTCGCGGATTCACCGGGCAGCAGACCTGCTTTGTCGATGAACTTAATCGCCATGTAACCGTAGAGATTTTCCTTGACGATCTTTACAAAGTAGTAATCGCCGCTAATCTCATAGATCTTCAGCTGCGTTCCCGAAGAATACTTGCCCAGAATCGAATACGTGCCGCTCGGTCCTTGCCGGAGCACAACACCGCTTGCATTCAGCGTGCCGTCAACGGCGGACGCAACCTGTTCCGGACTTGGGGTTTTCACCGCCGGTTCCGGTGTGTCGTCCTGCTTCGGCGTCATCGTGGGCGTTTCGTCCGGCGTCACTGTTGTTGCTACTTCCGGCGTAGCCGTATCGGTGATCGTCTGGGATTGGTCGTCAACAGGCGCTATGGACGGCGTCGGCGTGATAGACGCTGTACTGCTGTTGCTAAGATCCAGATTTTCCTGATCATCGCTGGAACCGCGCATCGACCATACGATGAAATAAATACCGACCAGCATAACCAAAATGATGATGCTCAATACGATATAACCTAGTGGTGTGATGCGAACGGATCTTCTACTCATTTTTTCCTCCCCTGTGTGCGTGGAACGGTGTGCAGAAAAGCACTTTTGAATCTATAACTTAAATGCCTACGCACAGTATATTGTTTTTCTCGTGCATTTCAAGTGTTTTTCCGGAAATTTAATAAAGAGTTGCAACCTTTTAAAAAAGTGTTCACTTTTCAGACGCACCCTTTTCTTGTTTCCGGCAGATCGCCTGCCGAAAAATCAATTGCGTTCGTTTAAAATAACCTGCGGCTCAAGTATACGCGTGATGCGGAAGAGAAGCATCTCTTCGTCGGAGCGTTCCAGTATGCCGCTGACAATCGAACTCTGATCCTTAATGGACGCGAGCGCATCCGTCAAATATTCCTTGCCGGGCGATTCGGACCATTTTGTTGTAATGTGTCCATCAAAAAAGCAAACGTGGATCACACGCGCATTTGCCGCCTCTAAAAACGAAATGCGCAGCACAAGCGTGGGCGTCCCGTCTTCGTCCGTGGTAAAGCGGCCGGTTACGCCGACCCTGTGCGCTTCTCCGTGCGTGGAGAACTCGCAATAGGCGGGCTTTTCCAGACCCACGTCTATGATATGACGCTCGTCGATCTCGTCGATGACGATCTGAAACGCACCGTTTCGATAAGCAAACGAAATGGCGTGCAGCCCTCTTGCAAAATTGTTTTGCAGCGTTTGTGCATAAAGCGGGTATACGCCGACGGCCGCCGCGCGCTTGTCCGCCGCGGCAAAATAAGCGCGACCGTCCAGACGTTTACAGATTTCTCCATAATCGAGTTTCCCGCGCACCTGGAATAGATCTCCAAACAGCTTTGGCTGCGGCATATACAAATCGTATTCCAGCCGCTTTTTTGCGGTCGAAAGCGTCATGTCAAACAAGCCTCTGGATTTCGCGTCGCCGCAGACTTTTTCAGTATCGGCGAAATACCGGCTGGCATAGGCATAGTATGAGCTCTGCTGAAACAGCTCGTTATTGCCCGCGTTGGAAACCACAAGCACGCCGGTATCAAAAAAGCCGAGCACATTCTGTCCAAACATGCCGTTGAAAAGGAATGAACGTTCCTTCCTCCCAACCCAAATCTGGTAGCCGTAATCATATGCGCCGAGCGTCTCCGGCGTTTTCATCTGCGCGCTTGTCGCCTGCTCGATCCAGTCGGCCGGAACGATCTGTTGGTCCTCAAATCTTCCGCCGTTTAGCACCATCTGCCCGATCTTTGCGATATCCTCCGGTAGAATATATAACCCCCAGCCAGCTTTTTCATTCCCTTTTGGGCATTTTTCCCAGAAGAAATTCTCAATACCGAGCGGCTGGAACAATCTTGGCGTCAAATACTCCGTCAATCCCTGGCCTGTTACTTCTTTAATCACGCAGCCAAGCATATAGGTGTTCATGCTGTTGTAATTAAAGCTGGTTCCCGGCTCCTTGAGGATGACGGACTCTAAAAAGCACTTAACCCAGTCGGTCTCCGTAACCGAACCTGCCTCATTAAAGCTTACGCCGCTTGTCATAGTCAATAGGTGACGAATTGTGATGTTACGGTGTGTGAACTGGTTGATTTTGTTCATGCGCGTCATGAAAATGTCAACCAGCTTGTCGTCCAGCGAGAGTTTCCCCTCTCCAATGAGGATGCCGACCGCAAGCCCGGTGATAGACTTGCATTCGGAGTGCGTGATGTGCCAGACCCGATGATCGTATGCGCCCCATGTCGCCTCCGTTATCACCTTTCCATTTTTCAGCACGATCACGCCGTGCATATCAAGCGTCGGGTCGTCCCTCAGCTCGTTTAAAAATCCCGCAACGTGCGAAGATTCTACGCCCTGCGATTCCGGGGAAACGCGCTCGAACGATTTTTGAATAACAGACGGCGTAAACCTTGGTTTTTGCGGTTGTTGTTCAAGAATCGCCCGTGTTGCGGACGTGTTGTCCAGCAGCTGCTTAATCATCATCAGCGCCCGTGAATCGGTTACGAAATCCATAGCCATTCTCCTAAAGCGTTTTATTTGACTTCCTGCCCGTCATCTTCCGAAGAATTGTTCACATATTCCCGGGCAATGGCAAGTACGGCCCTTTTTATCAGCGATACAAACTCATGCGGCCCAATCTCCGGTTGTTCACGCAGCCAGCGAATCAGCGCTATGCGAAATGCATCTGTATAAAACGTTGCGTAAAAATCATGGTCCAGTGCGCCGCTAAACGCCGACTGAAAGCGTTCACGTGCAATCGGATGGATGATTTCACAAAAGTAGTCGGAAAACGAATTTTGCCCTTTCACTTCGAATGCATTCATATAAAAAATGCGATTCTCATAGAAATAAGCGCAAACATCCTCATAAAACTCCCAATCCGTTTCATAATTCTGTTCGTAAATACGCAGAACAAACTCCGTATAAAAAATCCAGTTGACCAGATCGTACTTATCTTTAAAGTGGTAGTAAAAACCTTTCCGACTCATTCCGCAGGCAGTGCAGATGTCGCCGACGGTGATTTTTTCAAGAGGATGCTTTGCCATAAGTCCTTTAAGCGCATCGGCCAGCGCGTGCTTCGTAATCATGGATTCAGGCATAACGATATCCTCCTTTTTAACAGTATAGCAAATTCTCCTGAAATCTAAAAGTTATGCTGCTGATATTACCACAAAATGCTACGCGGTAAAATAAATAACACTGCACCCAAACGCGACACAATCGTCATCTGTTTGATATGCTATAATATGTTATCGGGCCGTCATAAGGAGGCTTTTATATGGATCGCCAAATCTATGAACAAGAATCTTGGTCTCAGGCCGATATTACGCTGCTAAAAACCGAATTTGGTTTAATCAACCACCAAACCGCCGTTCGCTTTGCCTGCGATTGCGCCGAGCGCGCATGCAAGCGCATGTCCGCGGACCGTCGCGCATATGCCGCCATCCTTGCAGGTCGCGGTTGGGCGGATGGTATTTCAACCGTTTCCGATGCGCGCACGGCCGCATTTGCCGCGCACGCTGCAGCACGCGAAGCAAAAACGCTGGGCGTGCAGTTCGCCATTCGCAGCGCGGCACACGCCGCAGCAACCGTACACGTCGTTACACATGCGGTTGCCGCCGCGGACTACGCCGCAAAATCCGCACCTGACGCAAAAAAAGAACGCGTATGGCAATATGCGCATCTGCAATCCATGCTCCAGAGCATACCGGACGGACTTCCAAAACTATAGCGCCAATATAAACAATCGTTATCATGCACAACTCTATGTCAAATTGCTCTTCGGAGGGTATCTACATCCGAACGATAACAATACATGACTGATCAAGTCGCACACAAGCAAAAATCCCCCGCACGTTCTTACGCACTATGGCGCAATCGTGTCGGGGGATTTTAAAGCAACAACGCTGTTTATATATCCTCCTGCCAGCTTAGCTCCATACCCACGCCGACTTCCTGCGCGTGGAACGCTTCAAAAAATGCACATTTGACCGCAAGCGACGTACAGTGGCACGGAAACACCGTATTCGCGCCCTGTTTTTTTAGTGTCTGAACCGTCTGATCCAGATGTTCGTCCTCTTCAAACAGATGAAAACCACCAAACACGCCCGCAATCGGTTTGCCCGGAAGCAGGGTCTTTGCCGCCGCAACGGTATTGCAGACGCCGCTGTGCGCACAGCCCGTCACAACAAACGTGCCCTCCGGCACGGACAGCGCGACCGCTGTATCGTCCACAAGCGAATCCTCCATCCATTCGTCGCCACAGCAGGCACAGGTTTCGCCAACCGCCCGATCCGTTTCAAATGCGTAGACACGCGGGATTTCGCCGAGATACAGAACATTCTCAGATATTTGAACCGGTTGCGCCGTGATGTTCACGATAACATTTTTCGGCAGATCGGATATCTGTATCGGGCTGCCTGCATCCATGTCCTCATATCGCTTGATCCAAAATGCATTCGGATGCGCCGTCAGCCGCACGGGTTGTGTAAACGCCTTGAAGAAAGCCGGAAGCCCGCCCGTATGGTCGATATGTCCGTGCGACAGCACGATATCGGTCACACGGCTCAGATCGATCTCCATCCGTCGAGCATTTTCAATAAATGCCTCCGAATAGCCGGCGTCAAACAGAATCGTGTGTTCGCCGTCCTCAATCAAATAGCTGACTGCGGGTTCTCCAAGGTAGTATTCGTCAATATATGTGTGGTTGTCCATCAAGACCGTTAGCTTCATGTACCCTTCTCCCATGGTTTTTTCCCATTTAGGAGCCATTGTACCATATCGAGCTCATATTGCAAGCCAATCTTGAGTGCATCCTCATCCATCCGGTAATTCGGGTTGTGATGCGGACGGTCCGTTTGCTTTTCAGTGTTTCGCGTGCCGAGTTCCACAAAGAACCCCGGCCTGCCGTCATGGAAGTAGGAATAATCTTCGCCCGGCATGATACAGCCGATGTTCTCAATCTGCTCTGCGCCAAAGCGGGACTGAATCCGCTCGACGGCAATGTCCGTCATCTGCTCGTCGTTGACCACGCTTGGATAGCCGGGTTCCCAGACAAAGTCCGCGGTACAATTATGCGCCGCCGCAACACCTTGGCATATGTTCTTGGCTTCCCGCTCGATGAGTTGCCTGGTCTTTTCCCCGAACGAACGAACTGACGCCGTCAATTTTACTTCGTTTGGAATGATATTATACGCCGTGCCGCCGTGAATTTCGCAAACGGACACGACCGCGGGATCGCTTGCCGCAATGCGTCTTGAAACAATACTTTGCAGCGCGAGTACGATTTCGCACGCCGCAAGGACAGGATCGCTGCACTGTTCCGGGAACGCGCAGTGTCCGCCTTTTCCATTGACGCTCACGTCAAAGCGGTCGACATTCGCTGTCAGTACGCCGCTTTTTACGCCGAATACGCCGGTATCGAAATTGCTGGAAAGATGCAAACCCAGCACCGCATCCACGCCTTCCACAACGCCCGCGTGCAGCATTTCGATTGCGCCGCCGGGCGGCAATTCTTCGGCGTGCTGAAAAATCAACCGTGCTTCTCCACAAAAAGAATCTTTCGCGTCGTTCAGCAACTTTGCAAGGCCGAGCAGCATGGCGGTGTGCCCGTCATGCCCGCAGGCGTGCATGACGTTTTCCACGGTGGAACGATACGGCAGGTCGTTATGCTCCGGCATCGGCAGTGCATCGATGTCTGCGCGGATCCCAACAACAGCCGGTGTTCCTGGTTTCGTTCCGTAAATATGCGCGACAAGACCGGTTTTCGTCGGGCGGTCGACTTCCTCCACACCCAGTTCTTTCAATGCGTTGGCAATGTATGCCGTTGTTTCAACTTCCTCAAAGGAAATCTCCGGGTATGCATGCAGATGTCGCCGCCATTCGATTAATTTCGGCTCCAATTCGGAAACCGCGGGATCAAAACTCATAATATCTCTTGTCTCTCCTTGATGGTGTGGACGGTTAATAGCATTCCGGTCCGTCCGGTTCATCGGCTTCATACGGTGTGATCACCCACTTGATGCAGCCTTCTTTTTGATTCGCAAAAATGTCGTATCCGTTGATCACGTCGTTCAGCGGTGCGCGATGTGTGATCATCAAGTTTGTGTCCAGCCGTCCCGCTTCGATCAGCCGCATGATATCGCCGCACTTGCTTGCGTCCACACCGCCGGTCTTAAACGTAAGGTTCTTGCCGTACATCTGGTGCAGCGGCAGAGACTGCGCTTTTTCATAGAGCGCAACGACGACGACCGTTGCGTTCGGACGCGCTGCCCGCCAGGCCAGCTCAAACGTGCTTTCCGCTCCGGCGACCTCAAACACAATATCGGCACCGCGTCCTTCTGTCAAGTTTAGCACGCGTGCAAGTACATCGTCCGTCTTCGGGTTGAGCGTAATATCGCACAATCCGTGTTCCTTTGCCAACGCAAGACGACCTTCGTTGACATCGACTGTAATGATGCACGCCGGGCCATACAACCGCGCCGACATCATGGTGGTCAGGCCGGTCGGCCCGGCGCCAAGCACAAGCACGGTGTCCGCGGGACGAATCTCTCCGATATCCGCCGCCCAGTAGCCTGTCGCAAGCACATCGCCGACAAACAACGCCTGCTCATAATCGATGCCGTCCGGAATCTTCGTACAGCTCATGTCGGCGGTCGGCACACGGCAGTATTCCGCCTGTCCGCCATTGATGCGGCAGCCGAGTTCCCAACCGCCTTCCACGCAATTGTTGACGTATCCCCTGCGGCAAAAATAGCATTCTCCGCAAAAACTTTCCACATTGACAGCAACGCGATCGCCAACGGAAACCTTCTTTACGCCGGAACCGGTCTCGACGATCTCGCCGACGAACTCATGCCCGAGTACAACGCCGGTTTTCGCGCGCTGAACGCCGCCGTTTCGGATATGCAAATCGCTGGAACAAATCGACGCGCGCATCACCTTGACGATTACGTCTCTCGGCTCTAATATTTTCGGCATCGGCACGTCGGCCAAGCGTACGCACCCTTGCTTTTCATAAACAACTGCTTTCATTCTATGTGTCTATCCTTTCAAACCCATTCGTCAAGCGAACAACTAAAATGTCTCTGCAAGTTCCTTTGCCTGTGTCATCGCCCGATCCAATATCGTTTCCGGCGACTCCAACAGAAGGTCGAGCTCGTCGGCTGCAATATATTCGAAGGCCGGAATGCCAAAAAACACCGCCATATCGCCGAGGTATTTTGTCCCGTTGTCCATCGGCGAACCTTCCAGCGCGCCGCCGCGCGTCGTTAAAAACAACATCTTTTTCGCCTTACAAGAGCCAAAGCAGCCGTTTTGTTCATCACAGTCAAACGTGATCCCCTGGACGCTGATGTTCTCGATGTATACCTTTAGCAGCGCGGGAAAACTCAAATCCCAAAACGGCGCGGCAATCACGACCCGGTCTGCGTTTTTAAACTGATGCGCATAGCGAAACCGCGGATGCGTCAGCTCGCCCGATTCCAGCAACCGTTCACGCTGCCAGAAAAATCCACCTGTAAACGGCACGAGCGGTTCGTCCATCAGAACAAGGCGTTCAATCTTGTTGTCGTCGCGTTTTTCAAGCTCACTTAAAAACGCTTCCGCAAGTTTTCGCGTGCGGGATTGTTCGCCGCGAATGCAGCAATCGATATACAGTACGTTCGTCATCGCCAGCCGCCCCATTCGCCAAGCGGGCCCATCTCATCTGTCTTCATCGCTTCTAGCGCACGCTCTCTGGACGGAACGGAATCTGCCGCGCCCATCGACTGGACGCAGAGCGACGACGCCACGCTTGCAAGCAGCAGGGCATCCTTCACGCTTGCACCATCGAGTATTTCGTTTAGAAAATAGCCGGAGAATGTATCGCCCGCCGCGGTCGAGTCCACGACCTTGACCGAATAGATCCCGCAAGTCTGCGTTTCGCCTTTATGCAGGCAGATTGCACCGCGCTTGCCGAGTGTGAGCAGCACGCTCGTATTCGGGTATTTCGATTGCAGCGTCGGCAGGATGTCCTCCTCGCGGTCACACTTTGCAATTGCCGCGCCTTCCACTTCGTTAACGATCAGCCAGTCCAGCAATTCCAGCGGATAGGAAAGCACCGTGTCGTTCATCGGCGCGGCGTTGAGCGCGACCTTCATGCCTTTTTTGTGAGCGCGTTCTATAATCGTTCCGACCAGATTCGTTTCGTTTTGCAGTAAAACGAGACCGTCGTTTCCAACCGCGTTCAAAACACGGTCGATATATTCATCCGTCAGCTCCTGGTTCGTTCCGCCATGCAGCAAAATGCAGTTTTGCCCGGCGTCGTCAACCTGTATGATTGCGTGGCCGGCAACGCCGTCGGAGTGTTCCATCAGCGAGCAATCGACACCGCTTTCGATCAGTTTATCGTGCAGCATCCCGCCGTCGCGGCCGATCAACCCCGCATGCCGGACCGCCGCACCCGCACGCGCCGCCGCAATGGATTGATTCAATCCTTTGCCACCGCAGTGATCTTCCATAGACAGGCTGGATTTCGTTTCGCCCGGCTGTACAAACGCGTCTACGCGGTACACGTGATCGATATTCAAGGAACCGAAATTTAAAATGTTTGCCAAGGTGGGCACCCCCGTTTCGTTGATTTTTCATATTGGTGTGGTATGATGGATACATCCAATTATACATGGTCCGTCTTCATAGAAAGATTTTAACACAAGGAGCGAAACCCGTATGCCACAATTGCAACCGCATATCCGGCTTGATCGCAACCATGGCGCGCGCTGCGCACTGCTGCCCGGCGACCCGGCGCGGCTGGACCGCATCAAGCCACTTTTAACCGACGCAAGAGAGCTTGCCTACAACCGCGAATACCGCAGCATCGTTGGCTTCTACAAGGGAATCGACGTCCTTGCCATATCCACCGGCATCGGCGGCGCATCCGCGGGCATTGCCGTGGAAGAACTGCATAATCTCGGCGTGGAGAACATGATCCGCGTCGGCAGCTGCGGGGCATTACAGCCCGAAGTCAGGCTTGGCGATCTCATCCTCGTCTCCGGCGCCGTTCGCGACGACGGAACGAGCAAAACGTATATTGACCCGATCTTTCCCGCCGTACCGGATACACAGTTGCTATTTGCTTGCGTCGCCGCTGCAAAAGCCAATGCGTTTGCCTATCACACGGGTGTTGCACGCAGCCACGACAGCTTTTACACCGACAATGAAGAAGAAATCGACGCATATTGGTCGAAACGCGGTGTGCTTGGCTGCGACACGGAGACGGCCGCTCTGTACACGATCGGTCATCTGCGACATGTAAAATGCATGAGCATTCTCAACAACGTTGTAGCCTATCAAACAGACACGCTGGACGCCATCGGTTCCTATGTTGACGGAGAAACCGCCGCCATGAAGGGCGAGGAGAATGAAATCATAACCGCCCTGGACGCATTCTACTGTATCTCAAAATAACTTTCTTTTCTGTAAACGAAAAGCAGCGGCCAATGCAAAGCGCATAAGCCGCTGCTTCTTTTATTATGCGCCGTAGTGTTTCATCAGCTCGAATACACGGTTTTTAAACGCTTCCCGGTCAAGACCGGTCACGATATACGCGTTGTGTTCCATCTGCTTATCGCTATAGAGGTCGGTTACGGTTTTGCCACGCGTAATGCTCCCCTTGGTCTCCACGCGAATGCCGACATGCTTGGTTGTAAAATACGAATCATCGTCTGCATACAACAGCGTAACCGGATCGTGCATGCACATACCCGGCAGGTCGTAACCCTGCGAGTATTTCAGCACGCCCTGCACAACGTCGCGCGCAAACTTCGCCTGCCTGGAGCCAAGCGCGCCGAGTTCGTCCAGTTCTTCCGGCGTTAGATATGCAGGGACGGTCACGTCCAATCCACACATATAGACCTGTGCGCCACACGTAAACACAATGTCCGCCGCTTCCGGGTCGACATAGATGTTGAACTCTGCACAAGGCGTTACATTGCCGCCGACAGCTGCGCCGCCCATGATGACGATGCGCTTGACCAGATCCGGCAAGTCCTTATATTTTGCAAACGCAAGGCCAAGGTTGGTCAGCGGACCGATCGCAACGATCGTCAGTTCACCTTTGTAGCGTTTTGCCGTTTCATAAATCGCATCCCACGCGGGTATACTCTCAGGGCTTCGCTTCGGCAGCGGAACGTCCAGCCCGCCGAGTCCGTTTTCGCCGTGGACATAATAGGCGGTCACCGGTTCACACATCATCGGCTTTGCCGCGCCGCGATAGACCGGCACATGTTCCATGCCCGCAAGCTCGAGAACGCGCAATGCGTTTATGGTCGTTTTATCGATTTCAACGTTTCCGGCAACGCTTGTTACGGCAACAAGTTCCAAATTTTCCAAGTGTTTTGAAAGCAAAATTGCAATTGCGTCGTCTACACCGGTGTCGCAATCCAGCAAAAATGGTTGTTTCGCCATGCCGTCACGCCCCCTTTCCATAGGTTGCCGCCGCTTCTGCAAGCAGGTCGACAAATCCCTGTCGATCGATATCCATGATGCAACGGACGTTCGCCGGCTGATTTAGCGAACCGTAAGGATCGCCAATCGTAGCGCCGCGGCAATAATCGCCCGTCGTCTCAATCTGCACAAACATCTCCTGGAAGGTCATGATCTCCGGCTTAATCAGCGCCGCGACCGCAACCGCATCGTGTACGGGCGCGCCCGCATAACCGAGGCTGCGATGAAACCCGTAAAAGAAGTCCAGCCACTCGGCGACCACCGTGGATACGGGATTGCCAAGGGCACGAATGCGCTCGAAATCTTCCGGAAAGACCAGCGCCTTTTCCGTAACGTCCAATCCCGCCATCGTAATCGGGATGCCGCTTCTGTATACGATATCCGCCGCTTCCGGATCGACAAGGATGTTAAACTCCGCCGCGGGCGTCCAGTTACCATACTGAATGCCGCCGCCCATCAGATAGATGTGCTTGATCTTTTCTTTCAGATGCGGATATAGCAGCAACAGCGCCGCAACATTGGTCAGCGGCCCTGTCGGGATCAACACGACGGGTTCGTCGCTCTTTTCCAGGACTTCCGCCATCAGTGTGCAGGCGTCCTGCTCGACCGTCTTGTTTTTCGGTTCCGGCAGCGCTGGACCGTCCAGGCCGGACTGACCATGCACGGTCGGCGCAATAATCGCGTCGGCAACCAACGGTTTGATCCGCCCCGCCGCAAGCGGAACGTCCAGGTTGATCAGCGCCATGATACGCGCCGCGTTATAGGTTGTTTTTTGAATGGTTTGGTTTCCGCAAACCGAGGTCACGGCCTTGATATCAAGCAAGGGGCTGGCATTTGCCAGCACCCATGCGATAGCGTCGTCATGACCCGGGTCTCCGTCCAGAATCACCGGGATTCGTTTGTTCATTTTTGCACCTCAGACTGCACCTTTTGAACTTTAATTTTTTTAACCTTTTTCATCGTGCTCATGGCATATAGAACGAGTCCAACCACGGTCACGACATATGGGATCAGAGAAACAAGATAACTTGAAACGCCCTGCAGGCCGCTGACCTTGGTGCGCAGAGCCTGCGCAAGGCCAAATAATAACGAGCTGAGCATCGCTCCGACCGGTTCGCCGCGGCCCATTGCCTGCGCCGCCAGCGCGATAAAGCCGCGCCCTGCAACCATGCCGGAATTCCATCCCTGCGAATAATACATGGACATAAACGCTCCGCCAAGACCGGCCAACGCGCCGGAAAGCGAAATTGCAATGTATTTCATCTTCAGCACGCTGACACCGACGCTCGACGCCGCATTCGGGTTTTCACCAACCGCGCGAATATTCAGGCCGACCGGCGTTTTGTACAGCAGCAGCCAAATCAGATACACCGCGAGAAAAGCGATATAGGTCAGAACGGAATGTCCGGAAAGAATTTCGCCGAGAATCGGAATGTCCTGAATCAGCGGAATGTTGACCGTCGGAATAAGGATGTTCGCGCTGACAAGCGCGCCGGTGTTTCCGCGCATACCCGTAAACATATACAGCAGGAAAATCGTTCCGCCCGCGCCCATCATGTTGACCGCGATACCGGCAAGGATGATGTCCGTCTTGAGCTTGAGGGCAAAGAATCCCATCAGCATGCCAAGCATAATGCCGACGATCATTGCGCCAAGCACCCCGACCAGCCAACTCTGCGTCCAATAACTGAACAGAACGCCGAACAGCGCGGAAATCATCATGATGCCTTCCAGACCGATGTTGACAACGCCTGCTTTTTCCGCAATGACGGCGCCAAGCGCGGCAAACAGGATCGGAGCGGTAATGCGAATAACGGAAAACAGGAACTCCGCCTTCAAAATCGTATCAAGTAACTGTGACCACATTATTCAGCACCTCCTTCCGTCTCCGCT
Organism: Christensenellaceae bacterium; assembly: GCA_963665515.1. Taxonomy (GTDB): domain Bacteria; phylum Bacillota; class Clostridia; order Christensenellales; family CAG-138; genus UBA7703. The sequence continues at coordinate 1,225,329 of OY762278.1, read as the reverse complement.
GCAGCTTTCGCAAGGTCGGCACGCGTATTGCGAACGACAATCTTCTGGCGGTATCCCGAAAGGAACTGCTCCGCCGCAAAGAAGAGGAAGATCGCCGCCTGGATGATGTCGATCATCTCGCTCGGCACGTCGCTATAGGTCGCCATCAGCGTACAGCCTTTGTTCAGGTACGCGATAAAGAATGCCGCAAGCGGTACAAACAAGGGATTGCTCTTTGCAAGAATCGCAATCGTGATGCCCGTCCAGCCATAGCCAGGTAATTCCTTCCAGAGGAATGTGGAATAACGGCCCAGTACTTCGATGCCGCCGCCCATTCCGGAGAGCACGCCGCCAATGACCTGCGCGAGCACGATTGTTCCGCCAACTTTCATGCCGGAATACTTGGAAAATGCCTGGTTGATGCCGATCATACGGATGGCATAGCCCCAACGCGTGCGATACATGAACAGCGCGACAATCCCGACGAACACAAGCGCAACCACAAAGCCCCAGGTCAACTTACTGCCGCCTGAAACCAGCGAACCAATTTTTGCCGTGTCGGCAAACGCATAAGTTTGTGTGGAACCCTTGCTACGGTCGGCAAAGTTGTAATTAAGGAAATGCAGCACAAGGTACATACAGATATAGTTGAGCATCAAGCTCGTAACCATCTCGCTTGCGCCGAGTTTCACCTTTAGCAACGCCGGAATCAACATGATGATGCCGCCGATCAAGGCAGCAACCGCAATGCAAAGAACCGCGTGCCAACCGGTATTCATGTGAATGTAAATGCCGCAGAGTGCAGCGACAAATCCACCGACCATCACGATGCCTTCGCCGGCAAGGTTGAACTGGTTGCTTGAGAACATGACGCAGACCGCAAGACCGGTAAAGATCGTTGGAATCATTGCCGCAAGAATCGTATAGAGTCCCTGCGTGTTAAACGAAGCAACCCCGTTTCTCAATGAAACGAGCGGCCCAATCAGCAAATATCGCAAGGCCGTCATCGGCTCGTCCGAAGACAGAAAAATGAAAACCGTTCCAACGGCCAGCGCAACCAGAATCGCCGCCGCGCCACGGACAAGCTCGAAAGCAAACATCCGTTTATCCTTCATGGCATACCCTCCCGATCTCCTCGTCGCTCTGGCGCTTGAGGCCGAGCATGTATTCACCCATCACAACATCGTCCAGTTGGGACGTGTCTTCAAAATATGCTGCAATTTTTCCACCATAAAGCACGATCAGGCTGTCGGAGAGTTCCATAACCTCGTTGAGGTCGGCGGAAACCAGCAACACAGCGGCCCCGGCGCGCGAAAGAGCAACAAGCTTCTTTCGAATGAACTCCGTCGCGCCGACGTCGATACCACGCGTCGGTTGATCGGCAATAATCAATGTAGGATCGCTCGAAAACTCACGCGCAACGACAACCTTTTGAATGTTGCCGCCGGAAAGCATCTTTACCTTTTGTTTTCTGGATTTGCACAATACCGTATAATCCTCAATCAAACGGTCACTCTCCGCATGGATCGCTTTCATATCGAACATTGGACCTTTATTGAAACGCTTTTGTGTAAAGCGATCGGAAATGACGTTTTCCTCAATGGAAGCCGACTCCGCAATACCGTAAGTCATGCGGTCTTCCGGAACCAGCGAAACGCCCAGATCACGGATGCGGTACTGCGGCATCCCTATAATGTTGACACCGTTGACGGTTGCCGTTCCACTTTCCGGTCTGTTTAAATTAAACAGCATATCGACCAGCTCGCGCTGGCCGTTGCCTTCAACGCCCGCTACGCCGAGAATCTCACCCTTACGCACCGAAAACGAAATCTTGTCAAGCATACGCTTGTTCCACTCGTTGGTGTATTGCAACTTGTTTACACTGAGCACGACGTCCGTCGGGTTCGGCTCGTCCTTTTCCACATTGAGTATGACGTCGCGGCCGACCATCAGCCTTGAGATCTCCTGTTCGGTGATGGAAGCCGTTTCATATACGCCCATAGACTTGCCGCCGCGCATAATGGTCAGCCGATCGGTGATCTGCTTGATTTCATTGAGTTTATGAGAAATGAACACGATCGTGTAGCCTTGCTCTTTGAGATGAATCAGTTCCTTAAAGAGCTCTGTAGTTTCCTGCGTTGTCAAAACCGCGGTCGGTTCATCAAGGATCAGGATTTTTGCACCGCGAATCAGTGCCTTTAAAATCTCCACCTTCTGCTTCATGCCGACGGGGATATCCATGACTTTTGCATCCGGGTTGACTGCAAGGTTAAATTTTTCCGAATATTCCTTGGTAATTTCCAGCGCTTTCTTGTAATCGATAAACATGCCGGATTTCTTCGGCACCATACCGAGCACGATGTTCTCGGCGACCGTTAAACTCGGCACGAGCATGAAATGCTGGTGAACCATGCCGATCCCGTGCGAAATCGCGACGGTCGGCGATGTGAGTGAAACCTTCTGCCCATTTACGATGATCTCGCCTTCGGTCGGCTGCTCCAGACCGAAAAGCATTTTCATCAGCGTCGATTTCCCCGCTCCGTTTTCTCCCATCAACGCATGGATTTCGCCGCGCTTCACGGAGAAGTCCACCCTCTGATTTGCGGCGATCCCATTAGGATACACCTTCGTAATGCCTTTCATTTGGACAATGATGTCGTTTTGTTCCATATATCGGGTTCCCTTTCGGATGAATCTGAACTGGATCGTACTAAATAGAAGTCTTTAAGCGCAATCCCGAATCGCATATGCCAAAGATATGCCAAAGACGGGTGCTTTTCATAAATATAATAAAAATATCGGACAAATGCAATGTAAACAGGAAAAACAGGCGTTATTTTCATATAGACGTGCGTTTAGCGCAGGATCATGCTAAAAAATCAAACAGGAGGAGCCGCTTATAGCTCCCCCTGATGATTGTATAAGCTAACGGTTTCAATCGTGCTTATTGCAAATGTCGCATATGCTGTTACGGCTGCATGGAGTCACGCAGTGTCGCAACGCCGTTGGTGTCGTCGCCAATGGCGGACGGAACGATGATTTCACCGCTCTTGATCGCTTCCTGGGCTGCCATGACGGCATCCTGGACTTCCTGCGGTGCAACCGAAGCAAAGTTCTTGTCGGTCACGATGCCAACGCCACCTTCGGTGAGACCGAGGTTGACCTGCTCTCCCCAGTAGGTACGGCCCGCATCCCATTCGTCAAAGATCCAGACGATGGAGTTGCCGACGTTCTTCAGGCCGGAGGTCAGCGTGATGGCTGCGAGTTCGTCCGAAAGCGTCAGCTCCTGATCGGAGTCAACACCGATGAACCAGGCTTCGCCGGATTCCAGAGCGGCTTCTGCTGCGCCGTTGCCGGACAGGCCCGCAACGCCCCAGACGATGTCGCAGCTGTTATCGTTGATCATGGACAGTCCCATTTCTTTTGCCGTTGCGGTATCAACATAGCTGTTGACGTAACGGGTATCGACTTTCACTTCGGCATCCGTGGCTTTTGCGCCTTCGAGGAAGCCATAGAGGAAGTCGTTGATAACCGGGCTGTCGACGCCGCCGACGAAACCGACGACTTTTTCAGCATTGATGTTCGCAACGGAGGTTTCGCTGGTCATTGCCGCGGCGAAAACACCGATGAGATAACCCATATCATTCTGCTTATAGCTGAGGTTCACGACGTTGGCATTCTCGCCAACATAGGTGGTGTCGTCATAGATCAGGAAGTACTGATCCGGATACGCAGTTGCGACTTCCTTGAGATAGTCGGGCATCTGGTACGTACCAACGATGATCAGATCATATTCGCCGGATTCGGCGACTTCATACAGAGTTTCAAGCCATTTCGGCTGGTCTTCGTCCGTGCCGCCCATCTCAATGGTCTTATAGGTGATGCGACCGGCGTCTGCCAGTTCCTGCAGGCCGGATTCGGCGGAGTCAAAGAACGACTTGTCGCCAAGATTGCCGTTGACGAGGCTGACAACATTGTAAACCTTGGATCCGGACGTGTCTTCCGTCGCCGCTTCTTCTGTTGTTGCCTTGCAGGCAAACATAGAGAACGCAAGCAAAACGGTCAAAAGGATCGCTACCAGTTTTTTCATTTTGTTTTCCTCTCTTTTAACAAGATTTGTGTGGTCTCCGAACGTTTCGGGAAGGGGCATTACCACGTAAATCAGTTTACATTGAACCGTAAAAAAAGTCAACACAACGAAATCTTTTTCATGCAATCAAAAGACGTAAAACCCGCTGTTTATGCGGTTCTTTTAGTATGATATATTATACACTCGCACTTTAAAATGATGATTTTCTTATAAATAATTGAAAAGAACACCTCGCCGAAAAATATCGGCGGGTGTTCTTGAATACGAATTTGTCCTTCTTCCAGGCTATTCATTTGAGGTGTGTGCGACATAGCCGCACACGCTTAGTTCCCACAGGCCGTTTCCTTTCTTTCCGACTTTTGAAGAGTAATACGCCAGGATGCACCTGTTCCAATATTATATGCGCGCGCGAAATCGCCCTGGTTGATTGCGACCGCCATACGATCGAGACTGTTGACATAGACCAGCGGTTCGCCGATGAAGGCATCCGTAAATGCACGGGCATAGATCAGCGAATTACGGTAATATAAGCGTCCGGCGTTTTCAATGATAACATCAATCTGATCGCCGTGTTTAACGTTGAGTTTTAAAAACAATTCGCGCGGGATGTTTGTCCACAGGCTGCCGAATCGGACATCTAAAACATCGATATCGCCCACGACACATCTGCCGTCGAATTTTGCCGCGGGGAGTGGCAATTCAACAACGCTGTCGACCGAAACTTCCGGTCCAACGCCGGAAAAGTCGATTGCACCGGCGGCGAGCCGCGCGCCTGTGTATGCATAGATATCGCGGCCGTGGAACGTATAGCTTTCTCCCGATCCAGGCAATCTGTTAACATTTTCATCGATCTCGCGTGCACCGATGATGCCACCGAGATGTTTTACATGCGTCAACGTACCGTTGTCCGGTGTAATGATATACTGCCCATTTGCGGTTTCCACCCCAATGCTACGTCGCGTCGATCCGACGCCGGGATCAACGACCGAAACGAAGACCGTTCCGCGTGGCCAATACCCGACTGTTTGGATCAGCCTGTACGACGCCTCCCATACATTATATTGAGGGATTTCATGTGTCAGGTCCGAAATATTCAACTTTTCACTGACAGAATACGCAACACCATACATGGCGCTGACGGCACCGTCTGCCTGCCCAAAATCCGACATAATCACCAAAGGTTTCACAATCGTATCCTTTCTGTCGCCATAATGCACTTTTTAATCTGAAGCTTAGTCATCCAACCGCACCTTATTGGTGGCGGTAAAATTCTCCCGCCGCATAGCCGTCTGGCGAACAGTGCAGCAGCTCCCAAACGGTAACAAGCTGATAGCCTTCCTCCAGTAGTTGTGGAATGATGATCTCCACTGCGTCCACCATGTGTTTTTTTGTATCATGGAGCAGTATGATATCACCGTCATGTAATTCTTTGCCATTTACAATCTGTTTTTGCACGTTTTGCGCAATCCGCTCCGGGTTATACTCATAAACGTTCCCGCTTTGGCTCCAGTTGACGACGGCCATGTCCAACCGCTTTGCAACCTTTTTCACTTCCGCATCGGAGCATCCACCCGGCGGCCGAAGCAAACGGATACAATAACCGGTCTGCTCATACACGATTTTATTGGTCGCGCTGATCGACTGCATCTTCTCGGTAAAACTTTGCTTGGTCAGGTTCTTATGTACCCAAGTATGATTGCCGATTTCACAACCGAGTGCAATCGCCCGCTGCACGATTTTAGCCGCCTCGGGGCGCGTAAGGCGCGTGCCAACGACAAAAAATGTAGCCCGGACGCCGTATTCTTCTAAAACATCCAGTATTTCGTCCGTCACACCCGGCACCGGTCCGTCATCGAAGGTCAATGCAACCATTGGCTGATCGGGATCGATCCTCATTTCATCGATCGCCAGGTTGATTTCTTCTTCGCATGAAAACGTTCCGTTGCGCTTAAGCATTGCGCGCAGTTCGCAGTTTCGCTGAACATACCACCCGGCGCGAATGCAGGGTTTGCTCGTTTCTTCCGGCAGGGATGGTCCTGCTTCCTGTTGCGGTTCTGGCGAACATTTCAATGCCGTCCCTGCTGTTTCGGGTGTGTTTTCCTGCAGACACTCATGGGTTCCCGCCCTTGACCTGCAGCCAAGCAAAAACAACAGCAGCACGGCACAAACTGCCGCCAGCAGACGCTTCATCCCCAATATTCCCCCCGATTATATTGTCAATTATTATATCACAGCAAACCATGAATGACGATATGCGGCGTATCAATATGCGCATTTTCCCCGGGAAATTCGGCTGTAACGATCAATACATATCCGATTGCCACAATGCTGACGTTATTTTACACACTATCATCAAATGCTGCATGTTGAAAGTTCAAATTGATTTCCTATACTAACTACAGACGAGAAAAAAGGAGCGTCTGATTATGGATCAAAATAATGATTGGTATGAACGGTATTCCTCCAACAGTAACCCGGGCAAAAGTAGCGCACGCACAGTCAAGCAGCACGAACACCGAGTGGTACGTGTGTCGACGCTTATCATTTTCATGTTGGTCGCGGCAATGTTGGGCGGCGTGCTCGGCGGCGTATACACCCGACAATATGTAGGCGAACAGATCGCAGCCTTGCAAAGCGAACAAACACAGACTGCACTGGCAGTCAGCACCGAGGAAGCAACTACGGCGGCGGCAGACGAAAGTGATTCCAACGCATTGACCAATACCGCAACAAACAGCTTCTCAACCACGACGTATTCCAAGGCACAAATCATCGAGCTTTGCGCGCCGGCAGTCGTCGGCATCGATACGTACTACACAGCAGCCAGCTCTTACGGCTACTTCTATGGCAACAACGACTCTACGAGCGAGGAAGTGCAGTACGGCAGCGGCAGCGGAATCATCCTTACGAGCGACGGTTATATCGTCACATGTAAGCACGTTGTCGACGGCGTGGACACCATTAAGGTCATCCTAAACGACGACACGGAGTATGAAGCGACACTGGTCGGCACGGATTCGCGCAGCGACCTTGCAGTGCTCAAGATCGATGCAAGCGGGTTAACCCCCGCAACGCTTGGCGATTCCGATATGTTGACCGTCGGCGAAGACGTCATCGCCATCGGTAATCCGCTTGGTGAACTGCGCGGCACCGCCACAAGCGGCATTGTCAGCGCATTGAGCCGTGAAGTCACCGTTGAAAACGTGACGATGTCGCTGATTCAAACCGACGCGGCTATTAGCCCGGGTAACTCCGGTGGCGGGCTCTTCAATTCCAGCGGTTCGCTGATCGGCATCGTTAACGCGAAAGCCGGCAGCGACGACGCGGAAGGACTGGGTTTCGCTATTCCGGTCAGCAGCGTTAAGACAATCATCAGCAATCTGATCGATCACGGCTATGTGCTTGGCAGAGCGTACCTCGGCGTTTACACGCAGGACGTCACGCTTTCCTCCGGCATGAACGATTGGAGCAACGGATTGTTCGGCGGTTATCTCAACTCTACCGGAACCAGTTGCGTCCAGATTGCACAGGTTGTGTCCGGCAGTGCCGCTGAAGCGGCCAGCTTGCAGGTTGGCGATTTGATTCTCGCAGTGGACAACACGGAGATATCATCCAACACCACTCTGTCTGCCGCCATCAGCGGGTACAACGCAGGTGATACGGCAACACTGACCATCCAGCGCGACGGTCAGCAGCAAACCGTAACGGTCACTTTTGGCGAATACACGCCGAACGATTAGCAAACCGTACGAAATAGCAGGTCATCGCGTCTCGATTGACGATGACATATACGGAAGGCAAAATCCGCTTTCCTGTCCCCCAGAACCATCCTTGGAAAGCGTAGAACCGCCCATCCCCCCCCGGACGGTTTTACACATCCAGGGGGGCGAACAGAAAGCCGTCGATCCCATCAGAGATCGACGGCTTCCTGTTATTCGGGCAAGGATGTTTCCCTTTAACAAAGCCCTAAACACCTGCGAGCGGGCTGTTCGTCCGGCGAATATAAAAAACGGAGTTGATTTTCCAACTCCGTTTTCATACGCTGTGTTGTTTTATCTGTGGCGTCGGCGTCTGTTTCCTCCGGTAAACTGCATCATTAGCAGAACAACCGCAAAGAGGATTACAATTCCACCGCAGATATACACCCAGGAGTATGTGCCGACCGTGACGGGCTCGAGCAAGGTCTCCGTCGCGCTCTTTTCAAACGGTTTCACTTTTCCGGAGTTCAGCACGGTCGTCAGCAGGTAATTGTCGTCGCCTGCGCGATTGATCCGCAGCGAATACGCCTCGTTTTCCCGCGCCGTTACGGTGATAGTGTACGTGTCCGAAATTGCGCCGCTTACCGGCGTCACTTTACAGCCGCTGGCTTCAAAGCTGATATCGCCCGTTCCGCTTCCGCCGGAAAGCTGAATTTCAAATGAATCGCCGGAATACACGTCCTCATTCCATCCCGCCACAGAAAGCGCAACCTGATTGGCCCCCGTCGTCGTTCCGGAAATTGTTTGCGTCTTTGCTTCTTCAAACGTAGCGTCGGCGGCTTTCCCCACGGAGATAGAGTAGCCGGTATTTGCCAGCGGATAGACGGAGATAATGTATATGTTCGTCTCACCGGACTTTAATCGCGCGGTGCAACCCTCATCGGTCGTAATGGAGGTGGCGCCGGTTCCGCTTCCTCCCGCCACGGTGATTTCAAACGAACTGCCCGCAGGCGCGGAGTCGATCCAGTTTTCGATGCGGAGCGCACTCTGCACGCCCATGCCGGATTCGCCTCTGTACGTGCGCGTTGCGCTCGAAAGATAGTTGCTTGTTCCATCCATTGTCGCGGTGAGCGAATATCCGCCCGCCGACGTGACTGTTACGGTATAGCTCGTGTCCGTCGTTCCGCTGGACGGCGACACGGTACATCCGCTTGCGGAAAAGTGAATCGTTGCGTCGGAAACGCCGCCGTTGATTCGAATCGGGAACGAATCGTTGCAATTTTTCGACTCCGACCAGCCGGACAACGAAAGTGTCGGTGCACTGGCTTTGCCAGAAACGCCGCTTACCGACGTACTCTCGGTATAATATCCATAGTTACCTGCACGGGACGCAGTCAGCGCATACGGGCCAACGGTGGTTACGTGGACTTCGTATTCGCTGGAAGAAAGCTGTTCAATTGTGCAGCCAAGCGGTTCGATGGAAAGCGCTTCGTTGGTGCTTCCGCCGTAGATCTTTACGTTGAACGTGTCGTTGCAAACCGCTTCGCCGACCCAGTTGTCAATATGGATATCCGACTGCTCTGCTTTTGCGGAACATCCGCTCAAGCAGGCGGAATATGCGCTGTTATAATCGTCGTTACCGTCCATGATGGCGGTGAGTTCATAGCTGCCGACACGTGTGACCGTAACGGTGAACGTTGTCGCGCTGGTCCCGGTCGACGGGGAGACGGTACAGCCGTCCGCTTCGAAAGTGATCGCTCCACCGGTACTGCCGCCGAGCACATTGATGTTGAAGGAGTGATAATAGTCCTTGGCGCCGCCCCAACCGGAGACGGCTAGCGGAAGCTGGTCCGCCTTGCCGGCAACACCGTTGCGGGTGTCGCGCAGGCTTTCGGACGTATCGCTATCCGTTATGGCGGTTAAGGAATAGGCTCCAGCGCCGGTTACGGTGACGGTGTAGATATCGTCCGCAGTGCCGTTCTGCGGGAATACCGTGCAGTTCGTCGTTGCAAACCGAACGTTCTGGCCTTCCTCAGCGCCTTTCAGCGTCACGGAAAAACTGTCCCCGCAGTTCTTTGCGCCCTGCCAGGAGACGATAGAGAGCGCGTCAACATCCCTGAGGGCAAAGTCGGACGTTTCGCTGACGAGGGAATCTTCCATCGACTGAAACTGCACAATGCTTTCCGCAGCTTCCTGTTCGACGACGGGTGCGGCTTCCGCTTCCTCGGCGACGTTGAACGACTGCAGCAGGGTTTTTGTTGATGCGCTTGCGGGTTTTAATGCGAATATAGCAACAAATGCGATTGCAAGTATGCAAGAAATGAGTGTCAGGGTTTTGCGTCGCTTTTTATTCCTAGCATTGCGAACAGACCGGCCCCGACTGGCGGAGCGGTTGGGCAAAACGGTTTTCGAATAGGCGTTTTTACCCTCCTGGCCCATGTGCTTTCCCCCGGCAATGAATATACGGCAACACACCACAAAAGGTGGGATTGCTGTCTCTATGAGAGTGTAACACTTTTGTTACGGTATATTCATGGAAATTTAATATTATACTATCGTGTTGTGTATCTCCTGTCAAGTGGTTAGCATCAAACTCTTGTGTTTCACTTTCAAAATCGACACAATTTGTTGTGGTTGTCGAAAAAAGTTCATAAATTATTTTTTTGGCGTTTTTAAATGCGTTTTGCATAAGAAATGTGTGAATGTATAAGCGGTGGGGAAGTGATTTTAATTTCCGTGTATATTTGTTATAATAAGTGCGATTTTTGTATGAAAATTCATCAAATATGGCGCGCCATGCGGTTCGCCGCATGACAAAATCAGTTTTGGGGGAGAAATGACATGCTGAACGTTTTAACTCTTGGCGAAGCGCGTTCAAAAATGAATAAAATCGGCGGTATGCAGTTTTTCGAGGCAGAAACTGCACATTTTGACCGCGCGCTTGGACGCACCCTTGCCGAAGACGTCGTTTGCCGCGAAAATGTACCGGGATTCACACGGAGCACGGTTGACGGGTACGCCGTCGTCGCTTCGGACACATTCGGTGCGTCTGCTTCCATGCCCGCATTACTTCGTCTCGTCGGCGAAGTGCAAATGGGCGTCAGTCCCGATTTTCGCATTCGTCCCGGAGAGTGCGCAGCGGTACCGACCGGCGGAGAACTTCCGTCCGGCGCGGACGCAATGGTAATGATTGAACAAACTGAACCGTTCGCGGGCGGAATGGTGGCGTTTGAAACCGCAACCGCCCCGGGACGTCACCTCATCTTTGCCGGTGACGACGCCAAGGCGGGCGCAACGGTCATTCCCGCCGGTAAAAAACTCCTTGCACAGGATATTGGCGTTCTGGCCGCACTCGGCATTGTCGACGTTCCTGTAAAAAAGCGACCGGGCGTTTCAATATTGTCGACCGGTGACGAGCTGATCGATCCGTCGGGCATACCGCACGGCGCAGAGATTCGCGACGTCAACGGCCCGATGCTTGCGGCGGCCTGTATGGAAGCCGGAGCCGAGGTCCGCTCCGTCGATCGCGTGCCGGATGAGCGTTCCGTCCTGCTTGAGCGCATGAAGGCCTGTGCTCAAAGCAGCGATATTTTACTGCTGTCCGGCGGCAGTTCCGTCGGCGCAAAAGACGCGGCGGCGGATTGCCTTGCGGAGCTGGGCGAAGTGTACTTCCACGGCCTTGCGGTAAAGCCGGGCAAGCCGACATTCGCCGGGAGCATTGGCAAAACGATCGTCATAGGTCTCCCCGGCCATCCCGCGGCGGCTTTTTTCATCTTTCAGTTGCTGGTACGCCCCATGATAGCGTCCATGCTTGGTCAGGCCACGTCGCAACGGACAGTGCGCGCAATGCTGACCACTGCTATCCCATCCAATGGCGGGCGCGAGGAGTACATCGCCGCCCGGCTGGTCGACGACGGTGTTGAACCGCTGATGAGCAAATCCGGTTTGATTTCCGTTTTGTCACGTGCAGATGGTTACATTCGGGTGCCGCGCGATGTCGAGGGTGTCTCTCGGGGTGAGAGTGTTTCAGTAACGTTATTTTCATAGCGCCGGTTAGCGGCGTTTTCTTTTTGTTTATACCGCGCGAGTTGATACAATTCGAAAAAAACGGTATATAATAAGATCAGTTTCCTAATTTGAGAGGGTTCGTAATATGAAATATGAGTATCTGAGCAACACACCGCTGAATCAGGCGATTGGCGATTATCTGACATTTCTTAAGAAAAACGGTATGACTTACCGAACGGAAACCGTTCCCGTGGCGGAAGCACTTGACCGCATTACGGCAACCGCCGTTTACGCAAAACTGTGCGCCCCGCATTACACCGCCTCCGCTATGGATGGCATCGCGCTGTCTGCCGAAAAGACCTTTGGCGCAAGCGAAACGACGCCCATATTATTAAAGGAAGGCGATTTTACGCGTGTGGACACCGGCGACCCGTTGCCGGTCGGCTGCGACGCGGTGGTCATGATTGAGGACTGTGTGGAAAAAGACGGCGCAACAACACTGTACTCCGCCGCCGCACCATGGCAGCATGTTCGCCAAATCGGCGAAGACATCGCGGCGGGCGATATGATAATTCCCTCATTCTATTCGGTGGAGCCCGCCATGATCGGCGCAATGCTCGCGGGCGGTGTTTCCGAAATCGACGTAATTTGCAAGCCGAAGGTTGGCATCATTCCAACCGGCGACGAAATCGTCCCGCCGAGCGACAACCCTGCCGCTGGCGACGTTATGGAGTTTAACTCCGCCATCTTTTCCGGCATGCTGACAAAGTGGGGTGCGGAACCGGTCGTTTACCCGATCGTACCGGATAGAATCGACGAAATCACCACCATGACCGAAAACGCCGCGAATGAATGCGACGCGGTTCTGCTTTGCGCCGGAACGTCCGCCGGACGGGACGACGGCACGACCCGCGTAATCACCGCCCTCGGCGAATTATGCATCCACGGCATCGCAATCCGCCCCGGCAAACCCGCCGCGCTTGGGCGTATTGCCGCCAAGCCGATCGTAGGCGTGCCGGGCTACCCGGTATCCGGTATCATCGTGCTGGAGGAATTATTTAAGCCGGTCATCGACGCGCTGTTGATGCGCGAGCGTACGGCGGCGGAATCCGTTTGCGTCAAGATGGGACGCAAGCTCAACTCCTCACTGAAATATCGCGAATTCGTTCGCGCCACGCTTGGCTACGGCGCGGACGGTCAGCTTTCCGCCGTTCCGTTGAGCGGCGGCGCGGGCATTGTGTCGTCATTTACCAAGGCGGACTGCCTGCTGGACGTCCCGCAAAACTGCGAAGGATATGAACCGGGCGACCGGGCATTTGCGCGACTACTCAAGCCCATCGACCGCATTACGCGCACGGTGCGCATCCTCGGCAGTCACGACCCGCTCATTGACGAGGCCACGGACGAACTGCGTCGTCAGGACATTAAGGCGCACATCAGCAGTTCGCACGTCGGCAGCATGGGTGCGATCCTCGCGATTTCCCGTGGTGAAGGCCAGCTTGGCGGTGTGCATCTTCTGGATGAAACGGACGGAAGCTACAACGTTTCCTATATAGAACGATATTTCCCCAAAGGCGGGGTTGCATTGGTGGAGTGCGTCCAGCGCGTGCAGGGCCTTATGGTGCAAAAAGGTAATCCCAAGGGCATTCAGGGTTTTGCCGACGTGTCGCGGGACGGTATTTCCTATGTCAACAGGCAAAAAGGAGCGGGTACGCGCGTGCTCTGCGATTACCTGTTGAAACAAAACAACATTTCATCGGGTAATGTGCGCGGATATACGCGTGAAGAACTAACGCATACTGCAATCGCCGCGCAGATAAAAGCCGGAAGTGCGGACTGTGGTCTTGGCATCCTTGCCGCCGCACGCATTTATGATCTGGATTTCATTCCGGTCTGTAATGAACAATACGACCTGCTCGTTTCGCTGGACGCAATGGAAAACCCGCAGGTGCGTGCATTCCTGCGCGTGCTCGGCAGCGAGTCGTTCCTCCGCAGGCTTGAGCAGCTCGGTGGATATGCAACGGAACAGCCGGGCCGCATCCGAAAGGTTTGGCCGCGCATAGAAGACTAATTGGCTCTGTTGAGTGGTATACGTTACTTTATGAGTAGGAAAGGATCGAACCTGCGATGAATGAATCTTTGACCCATGTGGACAAAAACGGCGCCGCGCGCATGGTGGACGTTTCCGAAAAAGACGTGACCCACCGCGAGGCCATCGCCGAAAGCATTCTGGTGATGAAACCGGAAACGCTGAACATGATCGTATCGGGCAACACGCCCAAGGGCGACGTATTCGCCACAGCGCGCATTGCCGGTATCCTTGCGGCAAAGCGCACCAGCGAGCTGATTCCGCTCTGCCATCCGCTTACGCTTTCTTCCGTTCGGATCGATCCGATCGCCTGCCCGCCGGACCGTGTGCATATCATTGCGGAGGTCCGCTGCAACGAAAAGACCGGCGTGGAAATGGAAGCCATGACAGCTGCAAGCGTCGCCGCGTTGACCATTTACGACATGTGCAAGGCGGTCGACCGCGGCATGGAGGTTCGTCATGTTCGTCTTTTGAAAAAAAGCGGCGGAAAGAGCGGCACGTTTGAGCGCGAAGGCGAACCATGCGAATCCGACAACTGACACTTGCGAAGGAAAAGGGGCGCCGGGAAAGCGTGGATGCGTTGATTTTGGTAAGCGGTCGCGGTGTTTCGGGCGATTACCGGAGCGCAAAGGACGGCTCCGTCAGCTTACTTTCCAGCGAAGCGGAACAGGCAATCCGCGCAGCGGGAGGCCTCTGCACCGATCGTTTTTCCGCAAACATCTTCACGTTCGACGTCGACTACGCAAAGCTGCGCGTCGGCACGCGTCTGCAAGTCGGCGAATGTATACTGGAGATTTCTCGTGTAGGAAAACCCTGCTTTCAGGCATGCAGTTTGGTTCAAAGTCAGGCAGTGTGTCCTTTGCCTTTGAGCTGTGTGTTTGCGAATGTTGTTTCAGGCGGCACATCCACTCCGGCGATTCCATAGAGGTAGTAACCGAATGAACGACCAATTTGGACGAAAGATCGAATATCTGCGATTGTCTTTGACCGAGCGGTGCACACTCAAATGTACCTACTGCCGTGCAGACGAAGGTCTGTGTCCGAAAAAGAGCGAATTAACGGCGGATGAATTCTTGCGCATCGTGCGAATCATGGCGTCCGTCGGCATCCGGAAGGTACGGCTGACCGGCGGCGAGCCGATGCTGCGGCGTGACCTCATGGAAATCATCTCCGGCATTCGCGCCATCGACCGAATCGAAGAAATCACAATGACCACCAACGCGCAGCATCTGCCCGGGCAGTCCGCCGCGCTGAAGCAGGCGGGATTGGATCGGCTGAACATCAGTTTAGATTCGCTAAAACCCGAACGCTATAAGGAAATCACCGGCGGCGGCTCGCTGGATCGCGTCCTCATTGGCATTGACGAAGCACTTACGGCCGGTTTTTCGCCGGTCAAGCTAAACGCCGTGTTGCTGCGCGGCGTCAACTCCGGCGAAGCGGACGATTTTATCGCGCTAACGAAAGACCGTCCGATTCATGTGCGCTTCATTGAATGGATGCCACTCGGCACCAACGATCAAACCGATCTGCGCATCACCGGTGACGAATTGCTCCAGACAAGGCCGTATCTGGTTGCGGTACCGCCGCTCTACAAAAGGCAGCCTTCCCGCGACTATTATGTACCCGGGTATATCGGACGCGTCGGGTTCATCAACCCGGTGTCACACCGGTTCTGCGCCGAATGCAACCGCGTGCGGATCACAAGCGACGGCACACTGCGGCCATGCCTCGGCGACAATCTGGAATATCCGCTGAAGGATATTCTTGACGGCGGCGATGATAACCAGCTTGCGGATGCAATCCGCAGCGCAATATGGAACAAACCGGAAAATCATAGTTTTTGCAGGACATTCCAAGCGGACAGGACCATGGATCAAATTGGAGGATAAGAAGCGAACAATGGCGCGTATCATTTCCATCAATGTCAGCCCGAAAAAGGGCACGTTTAAGTATCCCGTCGACAGTGCCGATTTAAAAATCGATCTCGGAATCGTCGGGGACGCACACGCGGGCGACTGGCACCGTCAGATCAGCCTGCTTGGGCAGGAGAGCGTCGACAAAATGACCGCTATGGGTGTCGACGGCCTCAAACCGGGAATGTTCGCCGAGAATATCACGACTGAGGGGATCGAGCTCTACTCCCTGCCCGTCGGAACGAAGCTTCGTCTTGGTGAGTGCCTCGTCGAGGTAACGCAAATCGGCAAAAAGTGCCATCAGGACTGCGAAATATTTAAAAAAGTCGGCAAATGCATCATGCCGCTGGAAGGGATTTTCGTAAAAGTTCTTTCCGAAGGCTCTATCCACTCCGGCGATATGATTGAAGTGGACCGCTAAAGGATTCTCTCTCTTATACGGCCTATATAATGAAGAAATCCAAACGACGGATAAACCCGTCGTTTTTTGCCGCGAAATTTCAAATAAAATAGCGTTGTTTTTTTAAATGAATAATGGTAGGATAGACGCATGAAATTAATCGACACAGAAAATGCGGCAGGTCACATACTCTGTCACGACCTCACTCGCATCGTTCCGGGTGAACTGAAAGACGCACAATTTCGCAAAGGGCTTCTCGTAACCGAAGCGGATATACCGATGTTGCTCTCCATGGGCAAGGACCATCTTTACGTATGGGAAGTCGACGAAAACACTCTGCATGAAAATGAAGCGGCAGATCATCTTTGTGCGCTCTGTCAAAGCGAGCACATGAAGCGCGGCGCGGTCAAGGAAGGCAAGATTGAACTCTTTGCCACCGTAGACGGCGTTTTTGTTGTGGATGTAGCCCGATTAAATGCGCTCAACGCGCTTGAGGACGTGATGGTCGCAACACGGCACACTAACACGACGGTTCATGCCGGCGACAAACTCTGCGGAACGCGAGTCATCCCACTGGTCATCGACAAACATCGCATTGAAGAGGCGGAAGCGCTTGTCGGCAAAGAGCCGCTGTTGAATTTGTTTCCATTCCGAAAGGGATTGAAAGCCGGTATCATCGCCACGGGCAATGAGATATTCCACAAGCGCATCGAGGATCGATTTACTCCCGTTGTCGAACGAAAGCTCGCCGAGTTCGGCGTCATAGTTTCAGAAAAACGCGTCAGCGACGACCAGACGGAGCACATCGTTGAAGCGATTCGCCAAGTGCGCGCGGCGGGCGTGGATATCGTGCTTTGCACGGGTGGCATGAGCGTCGACCCGGACGACCGGACTCCGGCCGCCATTCGGGACAGCGGCGCAAATATCGTCACCTACGGTGCGCCGATTTTGCCGGGCGCAATGTTTTTGCTGGGCTACTATGACGACGGCGTGCCGGTGATGGGATTACCGGGCTGCGTCATGTATTCGAAAACATCTGTCCTCGATATCTTCCTGCCGCGAATCGTTGCGGGAATTCAGCTGCAAAGAAGTGATATCACCCGTCTCGGAAACGGCGGATTATGCCTGCAGTGCGAAACCTGCACCTATCCGAACTGCGGTTTCGGTAAGGAATAGAACGGGACTTCGCAGAGCATTCGCCCTGCTCTCCATAAATTTAACTGGAAGTACGAGGAAGAGTTATGAAAAAATGGATTGCGCTGTTGATGGCGGTTCTTATGGTTGCATCGTTGGCCGCCTGCGCACAGCAAACGGAAGCTGAAGTAACAGAAGGCCCCATCGCAACAGAGGAAGCCGTCGCCACCGAAGCGCCGACCGAAACAGCAACGGAAGAAGCGACCGAAGAGCCGCTGGAAGCAGCGGAAGTGCAGCTGTTTATCGCCGCCAGCCTGGAAGGCGTTTTTCAGGCGATCATCCCGCTGTATGCAGAATCTCAGCCGAACGTGACGATCACCTACAATGCCGATAGTTCCGGAAAGCTCATGACGCAAATCGAAGAAGGATTTGCGTGCGACGTATTCTTCTCCGCATCGAAGGCAAAGGTCGATACACTGGATGAGGACGGCCTCGTTGTGGCAGATTCCCGCGTGAACCTGCTTTGCAACAAGCTTGCTTTGATTACGCCGAAAGACAGCGGCACCGCCGTGACTGGGTTTGCCGATATCGCAAGCGCCGAAAACATGGCGCTGGCCGACGGCCGCGTCCCTGCGGGCAAATACGCACGGCAGGTTTTGATCAGCCTCGGCATTCTGGACGGTTCCAAAGCGGCCGCCGACTATACGACGGAAGAAATTTCCGCGGCACTCGACGGGCTTGAAATCAACGAATGCAGCAATGTCAGCAAGGTGAAGGAAGCGATCAAAGAAGGTTCCAACGAAATCGGCGCCGTGTATTATTCCGACGCGTACTCCATCAAGGACGATATCGACATCCTTGAAGTTGCGGACAGCTCGCTAACCGGCGATATCCTCTACCCTGTCTGCCGCATTGAAAATCCGCAGGCGACCGCAGCGGAAACCGCCGCCGCCGTAGATTTCATCGCATTCTTGCAGACCGACGCGGTAAAAGCACTGTTTGAAGACTACATGTTTACCATTTACGAATAAGGCGACCCTCCGCATAGTTCGTAATGCATGACTCGCTTTGTTTTCGGCGAATCATGGAATGCCCGCCGTCATGCGGTTTGGCGGCGGGCATTTCGCATATTTATTTCAGTTGACGGTTGGTCATTACGCAGGGTTTGCCCTGCTATCCGGACAGCCGCCCAAAGGAGGAAGGAATGGAACAACTGATAGAAATTCTTGCGGCTCTGGATTTCAGTCCCTTATGGATTTCACTGAAAACAGGATTGGTTGCAACGGTTTTGTGTTTCTTCCTCGGTATATGGACCGCGCGCTGGGTCATGCGGATGAAGAAACGCCCAAAAGCGCTGGTGGACGGCTTTTTGACGCTGCCCATGGTGCTGCCGCCCACTGTCGCGGGATTCTTTCTGCTGCTGATCTTCAGCATGCGCAGACCGGTCGGTGAATTTTTATTTGCAACCTTTTCAATCAAAGTCGTGCAAAGCTGGCTTGGATGCATCGTCGCCGCGAGCGTAATTGCTTTCCCGCTTATGTATCGCAACGCACGCGCAGCATTTGAGCAGGTGGATATTGAATTGATTTATGCGGGCCGTACGCTCGGCATGTCGGAGCGGCGCATCTTCTGGCGCGTAGTGCTGCCGTCCGCCGGCCCCGGCGTAGTCAGCGGCACCATACTGACGTTTGCGCGCGCACTTGGCGAATATGGCGCAACAAGCATGCTGGCGGGGAACATCGCAGGTAAAACGGGCACGATCTCGCAGCGTATCGCGATGGTCATTCAAAACGGAGACTATGCCACGGCGGGCGTATGGGTTGCGGTCATCCTTATCATTTCATTCGTGATCGTATTTCTTATGAACATCTTTGCGGATTCGCGACTGAAGAACGTAAAAAAATGGTAACGCGGCTCGTATACCGAAATCATGTTTTACAAACCCAAAAACGACGGAAAAGAATGACGGAGAAAAAATATGGCGCTGGAAGTTGACATTCGAAAACGACTGAACGGATTTACGCTGAACGTGAACTTCTCGGCGGACGCAGGCATCACCGCGTTGCTTGGCGCTTCCGGCAGTGGAAAAAGCATGACGCTTCGGTGCATTGCAGGCGTGGAAAAACCCGATGATGGCAGAATCGTCCTCGACGGACGCGTGCTCTACGATTCAAAGCAAAAAATCGACCTGCCGCCGCAAAAACGCCGCGTCGGGTACCTCTTTCAGCGGTATGCGCTTTTCCCAAACATGACCGTTTTACAAAATATCGAAACGGGTCTTTCGCTGGAAAAGAACACCGCCGTGCGCAGGGACAAACAGGAAAACCTGATTCATCGGTTCCACCTGGAAGGACTGGAAGCGCGTTACCCGCGGGAGCTCTCCGGCGGGCAGATGCAGCGCGTTGCGCTTTGCCGCATGCTCGCAAGCGAACCGGAAGCGATTCTGCTGGACGAACCGTTCGCCGCACTGGACAGCTACCTGCGCTGGCAACTGGAACGCGAAGTGCGAAATACACTCGGTGAGTTTTCAGGCGTTTCGCTGCTGGTTTCGCACGATCGTGGCGAGGTGTATCGCATGAGCGGGCGCGTATGCGTTTTAAACGCCGGAGCGTCCGAGCCTGTCGTCGACACGATCGACCTGTTTGAACAGCCAAGCACACTGCAAAGCGCGCTGATTTCAGGCTGTAAAAATTGCGCGCCTGCCGGATTGTCCGGCGAAAATACCGTCCGTGTTCCGGATTGGAATCTGGAACTTCTGTGTAATTCGTCCAGTATAGGTATGGTTACGCACGTGGGTGTGCGCGCACACTACATCCTGCCTTGCTCACCGAACGAGGAAAACGCCGTGCGCTGCCGCGTTATCGACATTACGGACGACGTTTTTTCCCGCGTACTGACGCTGCTGCCGAACGGCGCGAACGCGCCGCTTCGTTCCGAGCTGGACAAAGAAGCGTCCCGGGGATTTACAGCAGGCGACGAAGCTTACTTCTCTTTGCCAAGAGGGGCTGTCATGCTATTGGGGGATGGCGACGGGCATTGAAAAAGATTTTTAGGCAAAATTGATCGTCGTGGCCGCAAGCTGGTATACTGGAATGCGTACAGTGATGATTTGCTTTGAGGAGGAACGCCAATGTTTCAAGCATCGGTGATTACGGTAAGCGACAAAGGATATGCGGGCGAACGGCAGGACCTGTCCGGCCCGTTGGTCGCGGAGATGTTGAAGGCGGCAGGATACCATGTGTTGACAGTGGCCATTGTTCCCGACAATCGAGCGATGATTGAGACCGAACTCCGGCGTCATGCAGACGATTTGGGTGCTGCGTTGATTATGACGACGGGCGGTACAGGATTCAGCCAGCGTGACGTAACGCCGGAAGCGACCGCCGCCGTGTGCGAACGGATGGTTCCCGGTATACCGGAAGCGATGCGGACGTACTGTCTCTCTATTACACCGCGGGCAATGCTTTCACGGGCGGTCGCAGGGTTGTATCATAATTCGCTGATCGTCAATCTTCCGGGCAGTCCCAAGGCGGTTCGTGAAAATCTGGAGCCGATCCTCCCAACGCTTGACCACGGGCTTTCTATGCTGCTTGGAACAAAAAACGAGTGTGCCAATGAACCAAAGTAATACAACATAGCAAAAGAACGCCGGTTTCTCGGCGTTCTTTTTTTCAGGTTCGATTACATGCTGTCCGGCACGCCAATATACGTCGAGCTGTCGAACGCAAGGATACAATAGAAGATAACCGACAGGAAAATCAGCCCAACGGCAAATCCACCGCTCTTTCCGAATGCCTTTGCCAGCTTGACCATTGTAATAATGGCAATGACGACATTTGCAATCGGAATTAGAAGAAGCAAAAATTTCCATCCGCTGCCCCAGGTGATCTTAAAGAGCACGTAGAGATTGTAGAACGGGATAATCGCCGCCCAGCCCGGTTCGCCGGCTTTTTCGAAAATCTTCCACATCGCAACAATGCTTAGGATAGCAGCTGCCAGTCCAAAGATTGTCATGCCGGGGCTTGGTTCATAATAGTAATAATAGTCCATATAGAGTACCCCCTCCTATGATTTGATTCTATTGTATCATCACCGGCAAACATTGTACATATAGTTCATTTTACAGTCTTAAAGGAGCTTGGCTTTATCTTCTTTCTGTACAAAACGTAATCCATTGGCAGTTTTATCATATAAACTTGAGGGTGTGGCAGATCCGTTGACTTCCCTTCGATTGATTGATACACTTACATAAAATACCGCAGGGGGACATAGTAATGGCTGTTGCCGCATTGGTTTTAGGTATTGTTTCTTTGGTAATCGGGTTCTTCTTTTCGTCAATTGGCTGGCTTGGCGCTCTCGTGGCAATCGTCGGCATTATTCTTGGCGCGACCGCACGAAAAAAGCTTGACGAACAGTATAAGATTGCTACGGCCGGTATGGTTTGCTCCATCATTGGCATTGTTGTCAATCTGATTTTTTACATTGCGTGCATCGCCTGTATTGGTGCGATTGCAACCGCCGCTTATTAATGCATGAACCAAGCGACAGTCTGCAACTGCAGACTGTCGTTTCATTTACCTAGATGTTTCCTTATATTATAATCGACACACTGGCTTTGCCGACATACGGAGTTATGGTTGCATGCGGACTGCTAATTTCCGGTCTGTTTGCTTTTGTTCGTGTAAAGAAAGCCGGCCTGTCGGTTGACGACTTTCTCATCATTTCAGCTTGTGCGTTGGGGCTTGGTCTGGTCGGTGCGGGGTTATCGTATATATTTGTAAGCTTCTCCATCGGCGAAATTATCACGCTCATTCGTGCCGGGCAAATGGACGCTCTTCTGCACGGTGGAATGATCTTTTACGGCGGACTGATTGGCGGCATTCTTGGTGCACAGCTCGGCACGCGTCTGGCTAAGGCAAACCTGGTCGATTTTCTAAACCCGGTCGTGCCCGCATTGCCACTGGCGCATGCTTTTGGCCGAGTCGGCTGTTTCTGTGCGGGATGTTGTTATGGCGTTCCGACGAGCAGTTGCCTGGGCGTTGTCTACGAGCACCCGGTCGGCGGTGCGCCCGTAGGTGTTTCCCTGCTACCGGTCCAGCTTTTTGAGTCCGGATTCAATTTGTTTATTTTCCTCCTACTGATTGTCTTTGCGCGAAAAACCAAATCCAAAACGCTGGTGCTGCCCGTTTACATCATCAGTTACGGGTGCGTTCGTTTCTTTTTAGAATTCTATCGCTATGACTCCGTAAGAGGATCCTTATTGGGGTTTTCGACCTCCCAGTGGATCAGCATTGTTGGCGTTTGCCTTTCCACCGCGTACATCATACTCCATCTGCATCGGCAGAAAAAGCAATCGTTTCCAAAATCTTAAAACCATTCCGGAATATCAAACGACCGCCTGCATTTCATGCAAGGCGGTCGTTATTGTATTGCACTGTGAAACAGTGACAGCCTACATCAATTGCCCCAGAAGGCCAATTGCGATATTGAAGAAAACCAGAATGGAACACGCATCCGTAATGGTGGTCAACATCGGCGCGGCGACGACCGCCGGGTCCAAATGCAGCTTTTTGGACATCATCGGCAGCAGACAACCGAGCGACTTTGCGATCAAAACCGTCGCAATCAATGTCAGCGACACAGTCAGCGCAATGCGCACGCAGTTCGGGTCCGAACGGTACTGAATGATAATGCGAAGGAAGTTCACCGCGGAAAGCGCAACACCAACCGTCGCCGCAACGCGGACTTCTTTCCACCAGACGTGGAAAATGTCCTTCAACTCAATTTCGTCCAGCGCAAGGCCGCGAATGATCATTGTCGTTGCCTGCGAGCCGCTGTTTCCGCCCGTTCCCATGAGCATGGGGATAAACGAAACCAGCAGAGGAATCGCAGAGATGGCGGCTTCATAGCTTTCGAGCAACGCTCCGGTGATCATGGCCGATACCATAAGTATCATGAGCCACAGAATACGATTTTTGGCAAGATCCCAAACGGACGTCTTCAAGTAGGTGTTCTCGCTCGGCGTCATGCCTGCCATTCGCTCGAAATCTTCGGTGTTTTCCTGCTGCAAAACGTCAAACGCATCGTCAAACGTTATGATGCCGACCAAACGGTCTTCTTTATCAACCACAGGAAGCGCGATTAAATCGTAATGCGAAAACATCTTTGCGACGTCTTCTTTATCTTCCATCGTATGCACAACGATAGGCGAAGTGGTCATGATATCGCCAACAAGCTTCTCCGGGTCGGCAAGCAAAAGCTCCAGCACGGAAACGACGCCTTCCAGCTTTCTCTCCGGGTTGGTCACATAGCAGGTATAGACCGTTTCTTTGTCGATGCCCGTATTGCGGATGACCGTAAACGCTTCCTTAACGGTAAGCGTTTTTTTCAGATAAACATACTCGCAGGTCATGAGGCTGCCCGCGGAGTCTTCCGGATAATTCAGATATTGGTTGATAAGGCCGCGGTTTTTCGACGAAGAGTTTTTCATAACTCTCTGCACGACGTTTGCGGGCATCTCTTCGACCATATCGACATAGTCGTCGAGATACATGCCGTCCAGAATGTATCGTAACTCCGTGTCGGTCAGCGCTTCAATGATGCGCTGCTGAACGTCCGCATCGAGGTAGGAAAACACTTCGGCGGCGTTGTCCTTTGGGATTAAACGAAACAAACGAAGCGTGGTTTCAGAGTCGGAAATCTCATCGAAAATTTCCGCAATGTCAGCTTCGTGCATGGTTAAAAAGGTTTTCTTGACTTCAGGATAACGTTTCTCTTCGAGAAGAGAGAGAACACGATCGATCATGCTGCACGTCCTTTCTTGGGGACGGCGAATGATGAACGTTACCAAACGGTCACAGACGTCGTCCCGCGGTATGAAATTTTAACAAAAGTTCTACTCGGGTAAGGCCCGGCGTCCATATGTTTGGATCTCCTTTCAGTATTAATGCCGACTGGCACGATTATTTTACCAAACGAACCATTGAAAGTAAACTGAAAATTACGAAATGAAATCTATTTTACATTCACAGGTTGTATTGACAAATGCGTGTAAAAGCGTATGCTTGTTTGTAGTCATATCACCAATCACAATTCAATCAGGAGGTCTGTCATGTCTGCTTATTCACAAAGTGCGCTTGAAATTTTGCGCAATCCACAACTCACGATGAAATGGTACGTCGTTCCGTTGCTTTTGATCGTAATGTATGTTTACAACAAAGAAGTTCAGGCGAAAAACTGGAATGTCGTGCTCGGTGGCGCAGCCCTTTGGGGAATGGATCTGTTCAACGAAATCTGGAACAGCATTATTTTCCACGCCAGCGGCTTTGCACCCGCCTGGGGAACGCCCGCCGTTGCCGGTGGAACGGCGCTGCTGATACTAATTGGCTATAACATCGAAATTTCATTCATGTTCGCCATGATGGGTATCGTCGTTTGTGTGGCTTTGCCGAAAGACCCCAAGGCAAAAATTCTCGGAATCAACAACCGTGTGTTCTTTGCGCTGCTTTATACGACCCTTGCGGTCATCATCGAATGTTTCCTCAACTATTCCGGTCTCTTGACTTGGGAGTATAGTTGGTGGAGCCGCTCCTGCCCGTATTTGATCTGGCTGTTTGGATACCTGCCGTTCTTCACGATGGCATACGTCGTCCACGATATGAAGAAGATGAAGAACAAGCTTATCACCCTCGGCATCATCTATGGTGTGGACATCGTTTGTCTTGTCGTCTTCGGCTTGATGGGTTGGATGTAAAGTATAGGGTTCCCGCCGTTTAGCCGCGGCACGCAAAAGCATAAAAATGCGGACACTCCATTCGAAGTGTCCGCATTTAATATTTATGGTTTGCTTTTTATAACGTTATGCCGTAAAGCTTCATCGCGTTTTCAAACGTCGCCGCCGCGGCTTCTTCCAGCGTAATTCCGCGAACGTTCGCCAGCATTTCGAGCGTCAGGCGGATCATTCTTGGGTCGTTGCGTTCCCCGCGGTGCGGTTCCGGCGTCATATACGGGCAGTCCGTTTCAACGACAAGCCGCTCCAGCGGTAATTTCTCTGCAATCGAGCGTTGTTTCGTCGCGTTTTTAAACGTCAGCGCGCCGCCGAACGCAATGTAGAATCCCATGTCAACGTATCGCACGGCGTCTTCATAGCTGCCGGAATAGCAATGCAGCACGCCACCGAGTTTGCCTTTGCGTTCGTTCAACAGCGCCATCGTATCTCCATGCGCTTCCCGATCATGGATGATCACGGGCCTGTTTGCGCTGATTGCGATATCAAGCTGCTTTGCAAACGCGTCCTCCTGCTTATCCCGCGGTGAAAAATCGTAATGGTAATCCAGACCAATCTCGCCGACGGCAACGATCTTTTTACTTTTCAGCGCGCGCTCGACAGAAAGCAAATTGCTCTCGTTTGCGGTGTCGGCAGAATGCGGGTGGATGCCCGCGCTGCCGAACACGTGATCGTAGAGCATCACAAGCGCCGATATTTTGGGGATGTCGGTCACCTCGACGCAGGCTTCCAGAAACCCTGCAATTCCCTCGTTTGGAAACGACGGGATCAATTCGTTGCGGTCGTTGTCAAACTGCGCGTCAAGCAGATGCGCATGTGTATCGAATATTTTCATAGTTCTCTTTCCGTTGTTTCGCCGCTTTTCGTGCGGCGTGTGTTTACAGTTTTAAATCCATCAGAATTTCATCGTAGTACGTCCCACGGACGTTGATGCGCTCTTTGTGCCGACCGATTTCGACAAAGCCAAAGCGCTTATAAAGCGCCATTGCGCGTTCATTGCCTTCGCGTAATTCCAGCGTCAGGTTGCGCAAAAAATTCGTGCTCCGCGCAAAGTCGATCATCGCCTGCATGGCGATCGATCCGATGCCCAACCCCCAATAATCCCGCTTGATGGAGATTGCAATGCCCCCGTTGTGCGCAATCCTGCCTCGGGCGGCGGCGCGTACGTCGAACAGGGCGACCAGCTCACCACCCACAAACCCAAGGAACATCTTTGTGTTGGGGGCTTCCAGTGTCCCCTTGATCCATTGTTCTTCGCCTTCGAGCGTAAGCCCGTCGATGCCGTTTTCATCGCAGAGTAGAAAATCGGTCTCCGCGCCAACAATTTTCGGATAGTTCAGCAGCAATGCCGCGTCGTCTATCGCCGGCTCACGAAGCGTTAGGGTTCTGCCATCTTTGAGTGTGTAATTCTCCATCCTGTTTATGCGCTTTGCTTAATAAAAGAAAGTGCTGAAAGAATGCTCTTAGGTTCCCATATAGTCTGCGCCTTGACGCAGACTATATGAGGCTATGTTGTTTTCGTCAGCGGACTTTCAATCCACTGTCCATGGACTCCAGAGTCGTCAGTGCGGAAAGATTGACGTCGTTTGCATCTGACGCGCAGAGGATCATGCCGCGGCTTTCTATACCACAAAGTTTTGCGGGCTTTAGGTTTGCCACCAACACGACGGTCTTGCCGACGAGGTCCTCCGGCGCATACCATTTTTTGATTCCGGATACGACCGTGCGAGTTTCTTTGCCGACTTCCACTGTGAGCTTCAGCAGTTTTTTGCTTCGTTTAATCTCTTCGCACTCGATGACTTTTGCCAACCGCAGGTCGATCTTTTCAAAGTCTTCAAACTCGATCTCCGGCAGCGGCGCATCTTCGTCCGGCGCTTCCGCTTCCTTGGATTCGGCGGCGGCAGCGGCTGCTTTTTTCTTTTCCGTCTGTTCGGCAAGGTAGGCCAGTTCTTTTGGTATGTCGATACGTGGGAACAGTGCCTCGCCTTTTTCCACCTTGGTGCCGGGGATGCTTCCACCCCACGCAACCGCGGCGTATTCCGTTGTTTCGCCTTTTGCGCCGAGCTGATCGAAAATCTTCTGCGGCGTTGTTGTCAAAAACGGCTTGAGCAGCACGCCGATGATGCGCAGGCACTCCGCGAGATTGTAGAGCACACTCTTAAGCCGCTCTTTGCCTTCATCGGTCTTTGCAAGCGTCCAGGGCATCGTTACGTCGATGTACTTGTTGCAGGCGCCAACCAGCTTCCAGATTTCCGCAAGTGCATCCGGAATGTGCAATTCACTCATCTGTGCGTCGACTTTTCCGGGCAGTTCGCTCGCCAGTGCAATCAGCTCGTCATCCTCGTTTGTCCGCTCGCCGGGCGCGGGCAGCACGCCGTCGAAATACTTGCCGATCATCGCGACCGTTCTGCTGAGCAGGTTGCCAAGGTCGTTTGCCAGATCGGAATTGATGCGCGTAATCAGCGCTTCGTTGGAGAACGTGCCGTCCGAACCGAACGGGACTTCGCGCAACAGGAAGTAGCGGATCGCGTCCACGCCATAACGCTCGCAAAGCGCGACGGGATCGACGACATTGCCCTTCGATTTGCTCATCTTGCCGCCGTCCAGCACGAGCCAACCGTGTCCAAACACCTGCTTGGGCAACGGTAAACCGAGCGCCATGAGCATAATCGGCCAAATGATGGTATGGAAGCGCACAATCTCCTTGCCGACGATGTGGACATCTGCCGGCCAGTATTTTTGATACAGCGAATCATCATCGCTTCCCCACCCAAGAGCCGTAATGTAGTTGGAAAGCGCGTCTATCCATACATATACGACGTGTTTTTCGTCAAACGTTACAGGTATGCCCCACTTAAAACTCGTTCGGCTGACGCAGAGGTCTTCGAGGCCGGGCAGCAGGAAATTTTGCAGCATCTCGTTCGTCCGGCTCACGGGCTGAATGAACGTCGGATTGTCGTTGATATACTGAATCAATCTATCCGCATATTTCGAAAGACGGAAGAAGTAGCTTTCTTCCTCAACAAGTTCAACCGGGCCGCCGCAGTCCGGGCAGACGCCGCCCGCTTCTTCAACCTGTCGGTCGAGCCAGAAGCTTTCGCATGGCGTGCAGTAGTGACCGGTATATTTCGACTTATAGATATCGCCCTGATCGTAGAGCTGTTTGAAAATCTTCTGCACGGCTTCTACGTGATAATCGTCCGTCGTGCGGATGAATTTGTCGTAAGAGATATCCAGCAGTTTCCAGAGTTCCTTGAACCCGCCGACGATTTTGTCGACATACTGCTGCGGCGTCACGCCCTGGGCTTTGGCCTTGCGCTCAATCTTCTGCCCGTGCTCGTCCGAACCCGTCAGAAAAAACACATCGTATCCGTGTTGCCGTTTATAACGGGCAATTGCGTCCGTCGCCACGGTGCAATATGCGTGACCGATGTGCAGGTCCGCACTCGGGTAGTAAATTGGCGTTGTAATATAAAATGTCTTCTTCTCTTCCATTTTGATCTCCTCCATGTCATCCTAATTCATTTATTGAAAATAAAAAACGCATGCCGTCCCCGTGTAAGGACGGCACGCGTAAAAAACGCCACCGTTAAAACCACCTTACTTCCCCAAAACAAACCGGGGGCATAAGTTGCCGCTGTATCGGGCGGACACCCGCTGCGGCTCAAGCGTATGGAACATTCACCGCGAGGAGCTCGGGAGCCATGTTCGGCAGTGTTGCGACGCCGGGCTTTCACCACTGTCCGGCTCTCTAAAGACGCGCGTACCGCTTACTCTTTCCGTCTTTGCTCATATAGTCTTTTGAGCATATCACGCAGTTTCACATGTTGTCAAGAGCGAGTATTCATGCTAATATAAACTGGATTTTGATCGGAGGAAGCATTCATGTTTATCATCGCCGGACTGGGTAATCCGGGGCTCACCTACAGGCGCTCACGTCATAATGCCGGCTTTCAGGCGCTGGACGTGTTGGCAAAACAACTGCATATCCGCGTGACCAAACGCGGCTTTTCCGGTATATACGGCGAAGGCGTTCGCAACGGCGAGCGCGTCGTGCTGATCAAGCCGACAACCTATATGAATCTTTCCGGCGACTGCGTTCAAAAGATTCTGCACTTTTACAAGTGCCCCGTGGAGAATTTGATCGTTTTATACGATGATATCGAGCTTCCGGTCGGCACGCTGCGCATTCGCGAGCGCGGAAGCGCAGGAACACACAACGGCATGCGTTCCGTCATTGCGTGTGTGGGCAGCGAGGAGTTTCCGCGCGTGCGCATCGGCGTCGGCGACCGCAACGGCGGCGACCTGAAAGATCATGTGCTTGGAAAACCGAGTAAAAAAGATCAAGCCGTTCTGGAAGAGTGCTTTGCTCAGGCGGCGGACGCCGCGCTGTTGATCGTTGACGGAAAAACTAACGACGCGCAGGCAAAGTACAATAAGCGCCACATCGGCGGTACGGCGGCGAACCGCTGAATCGTACAAAAGCCGCAAGAACACACATAAAACAGGAGGACTTTTGACACAACAACCGCATAACAATCCGATATTGGATGTTTTGGATTCCGCAACAGACTTTCGGCGTATGCAACAAACGCTGGAGGGGGGCAAAGGCCCAGTTGCGGCGTTCGGCGTTGCCGGAAGCGCAAAGGCACACCTGATTTCCGCACTCGCAAGGACGCGGCAGGTTCTCTTTGTCACCGCAACGAACACGACCGCCACACAGCTTTACGAAAGCGTGCGGCTTTTCGGCGTGCAGTCAGAGTTGTTCCTGCCGCGTGAAACGCCGCTTGTCTACGTGCACGCGGCCTCCGGCGAACAGCGTTGCGAACGAATCTCAGCACTCTCCGCATTGTCCGCGGGCGAGCGTTGCGTGGTTTCGGCTTCTGCAGCCGCGCTGATGCAGGTTCTTGCGCCAAAGAAAGCGTTCGCCGAAAGCATGCTTTCGCTCGAAGTCGGTGAAACGATAGAACCGCGGTCGCTGACGGAAAAGCTGGTCGCGGCCGGATATGAGCGCGTAGAGTTGGTTGAAGGCCGCGGGCAGATCGCTGCGCGCGGCGATCTTGTCGACGTTTATACGCCCGGATCGGAATATCCCGTCCGTATTGAATTTTTTGGCGATGAGATCGACCAGATGCGCTGGTTCGATCCTGTCACACAGCGCAGTGTCGAGCAGACGAGCAGCGTCGTTATCCGCCCCGCTCTGGAAACACCGCAGCCACATGAACGCACGAAGCGTGCGCTGAAAAAGATAGCTGGAAAAGTCGGCCTCATGGATCAGGAGCAGGCATGGGCGGACGGCGTTTCAAGCGTGGGCGGCGACGTCTTGCTTCCTCTTTTGTATGAAAAATGCGAAACGCTGCTCAACTATCTTGCAACCGACGCGATCATCGTGCTGGACGAAGCATTGCTGATAGACGAGGCACTGCGCACTGAGCAGCTGCGCTTCCATGAGAACGTGCAGGCTATGCTGGAGCGTGAAGAAGGCATCCCAGAACAGGGCGCGCTGGAACGAAGCGCAAACGAGACGCTGGACTGTCTGCACACGTCGCGCACAGCGCTTCTGTACGCGCTGTCACGCACACACCCGCAGTTTTCCGCAAAGGAAGTCGTCACGCTGGAATCGCGCGGCGCACCGCAGTTTATGGGCGCAACGGACGAACTTGCGCGCGAAATTAACCGGCTCAACCACGCAGGCGAACGAACCGTTATCTACGCCGGCGACCAATCGGCCGATCTTGCCGCGCGACTTGAGGAATACGACGCAAAAGCAACCATCGTGCAGTCGCTTCCGGCGGAATTCCCCACAGGTAAAACCTTGCTTGTGCCTGGCCAGCTCAGTCGCGGATTCTCCTACCCTGCTTTAAAATTCAACGTCTACACGGAATATGAAGTCAGCGGACGGACGGAACGCACGCCGAAGCGCGCCCGCGGGAAGAAACAGCTTTCGTTTTCCGAGCTGAACGTTGGCGATTACATCGTCCACGAAGCGCATGGCATCGGCCGGTTCGTCAAGGTGGAAGCGCTCACCGTAGATGGAAACACACGCGACTATCTGCTCATCGAATATCGCGGCGGCGACCGTCTGTATATCCCGACCGACCAGCTCGACCGTGTACAAAAATATGTCGGCGGCGGTGACGAGGACGTTGGACCGTCGCTCAGCAAACTTGGCGGCGCAGACTGGACGAACCGCGTCAATCGCGCAAAGAGCGCGGCAAAAAAACTGGCGGTCGACCTTGCGGCACTGTATGCCGAGCGGGCGAACGCAAAGGGATTTGCCTTCTCAAAGGACACCGCCTGGCAGCGGACATTTGAGGAACGTTTCCCCTATGAACTGACGCCTGACCAGAAACAAAGCCTTGATGAAATCAAGGCGGACATGGAGCAGGTGCGCCCCATGGACCGGCTGCTCTGCGGCGATGTCGGATACGGCAAAACCGAGGTAGCGCTCCGTGCGATCTTCAAGTGCATTCAGGACGGGAAACAGGCGGCGCTGCTTGTTCCGACGACGATCCTTGCGCAGCAGCACTACAACACTATGCGCTCGCGCTTCTCGGAATTTCCGGTCAAGACGGCGTGTCTTTCCCGGTTTCAGTCCGTAAAGGAACGCACGCAGATCAAGAAAGCGCTGGCGGAAGGAACCGTCGACGTTGTTGTCGGCACGCACGCTTTGCTTGCAAAGGACGTAAAGTTTCAGTCGCTCGGCCTTCTGATCATCGACGAAGAACACCGGTTCGGTGTGAATCACAAAGAGCAGATCAAGGCGATCAAAAAGACGGTGGACGTGCTGACGCTGACAGCCACGCCGATCCCGCGCACGCTGAATATGTCCATGACGGGCGTCCGCGATATCAGCGTCATTGAAACGCCGCCGGAGGCACGCTATCCCGTACAAACCTATGTTCTGGAGTATACGGATGCGCTGCTCAAAGACGTAATCAGCCGCGAGCTTGCCCGAAAAGGCCAGGCGTATGTCGTTTATAATCGCGTGCACAACATGGAATCCATGGCGCGCCGAATCGAAAAGCTGCTGCCGGAGGCGAGTTTGACCATTGCCCACGGACAGATGAATGAGATGCAGCTCGAATCCGCGATGCTGGAGTTTATGGAGCATCGTTCGGACGTTTTGCTTTGCTCCACCATTATTGAAAGCGGTTTGGATATCCCAAACGTCAACACAATGGTGGTCATTGAGGCTGACCGCATGGGTCTTGCGCAGTTGTATCAGTTGCGCGGACGCGTCGGGCGCTCTAGCCGGATCGGTTATGCGTATTTCACCGTACAATCCGGACGCACAATGAATGAAAAAGCGGCTAAGCGGTTGATGGCGATTCGCGAATTCACACAATTTGGCGCGGGCTTCCAGCTTGCTATGCGGGATTTGGAAATTCGCGGCGCCGGTTCCCTACTTGGTGCGGAACAGCACGGGCATATCACCGACGTTGGATACGAATACTACGTAAAACTTGTTCGTCGCGCCGTGGACGAACAGCAGGGAAAGCAGTTGGAAGCACTGGTAGAAACCAACGTAGACATTCCAATCGACGCGCACATCCCGCACGATTATGTGCCGAGCGAGCTGATGCGGTTAAAGGCCTACCGCCGCATCGCAGATATCGACAGCGCAGAAATGCTGATGGACGTTACGGAAGAATTTATCGATCGTTACGGCGAGCCGCCCGAGAGCGTCGTCAACCTTATGCGCATCGCATTGGTCAAGGCGTATGCTTCCCGTGCGTTCATTGAAAGCGTCACGGTACGCGACGAAAACGCAAAACTCAAGTACGCGGATTCCGCACACATCGACGGCGGCAAGCTGATTGCGGCCGTATCCGGCACGGAAGGCGCAAAACTGATTGCAAGCAGCCCGCCTTCCATCGAAATACGGCGGAAAAACGCCGATGCTGCGGCGATTACGGAGAAGCTGCCACAATTCCTTTACACAATTGTTCGTTGCGTTGACGCCGACGCAGGCATATAATGACAAGTGTCTTTTATTCGTTTAACACGCGCAGAGCGCGGAATACACAAAAGGGAGAAATCGTAACATGATGAAATTCAAATGGAAGCATGCGCTGGCCGCATTGCTGGCCGCTGTGCTGATGTTGTCCGTCATGGGCTGCTCGCTCAACGACGACGAATCCGCAACGGCAACCAGCTCGAACGCGAGCGCTGATGTGGATACTACGGATACCGAGGCCGACCGCGACCAGATCGCGGTAAAAATCGGCGACGACTACACCATCACCAAAGGCGAAATTCAAGACCAGTACGACTATATGGTGCAGATGTATTCCTACTATGGAATGGGTACGCCCACGGAAGACGCAGACATCGAGTCCATGCAGGACAGCATCGTTTCGTCTCTGGTGTCCGATAAAATTCAGCTTTATGAAGCGAAATTGCTGGACATCCTGCTGACCGATGAAGAAGTTGCGGACGCCGAAGCCCAGGCCGAAGAAGAAATACAGTACTATCTGGATACTTTCCGTGCCGACGCGGAGGATGAAGGTGCCGAAGATGTTGAAGCCCGTACACTTGAAATTTTTCAGGAACAGCTTGACGCCGCAGAAATGGATATGGACGTCGAAGGTTTCCGCGCATACATCACCGAGGAATACATAAACGAAGCGCTGAAAATTGCACTGAAAGAAGAAATCACCCGCGACGTCACCGCCACGGACGAAGAAATTCAGGAGTATTATGCCGAAACCCTCGCTTCGCAGGAAGCAGATTATGCCACGACACCCGCTTACTATCTGTCCGATTCGGAAGCATATCAGATGGAGGGTACCACTCCGGTCCTCTCCGCACCGGAAGGATATGTGCGTGTCCGTTCGATTATGATTTCGCCCGCGGAAGAAATCTCCGACGATTACGCAACGCTTCTGTCCGATCTTGATACGCTCTCCGCGCAGTACGGCGAAGCAGCACTTGCAGCGTTGGCCGACAAGTATGCCGAAACCGGTGCAGACCCCGAAAGTAAGCAGCTGCCCATTACCGCTTCCGAAATTGAAGGCGGCGAAGCGCTTGTAACCGAGTATGTGCAGAAGAAAGCCGAAGCCGACGCAATGTATGAAGAATACATTCAGGATGCACGCGCCAAGGCCGACGAAGCGTATGCCGCGCTGGAATCCGGCACCGACTTTTCGGATGTTTTGACCCAGTATGGCGAAGACGATATGTATATCAGCTATCCGTCGTTTGTTGAAACCGGCCGGTTGATGCTGACCACCGGCGAAGACGGCGTTTGGGATTCCGAGCTTGTTGACGCGATTGGCCTGCTCAAAGACGGTCAATACACCGGCATCATTCAGATCGGCGATGTGTTCTACATTCTGCAACTGATTGGCGAAGAGCCGTCCGGTGCAACGGCGCTGAGCGATGTATATGATGCAATCCAGGCTGTCGTTACGCAGAACAATGCGGACGATTACTGGAACGAAATGCTTGAGAGCTGGGAAAATGATACTTCGATTGCAACGTACTACGAAGACGTCTATCGCGATATCGGCAAATAAGCCCAGACAATTTGATAAAACCAAAATTGGCCGGTCGCTTAACGACCGGCCAATTTCTTATAACTTACATGTAAAGTAAAACGCCATGCATTGCTGCACGGCGTTTTTTGAATCTATTTTGCTGCAATTATTTGCTGCGGTTAACCTTGCCGGAACGGAGGCAACGCGTACAAACATTCATCTTGGTCGGTTTCCCGTCAACGACGACATGCACGCTTTGGATGTTCGGCGCCCAGCCGCGCTTGGTCTTGCGGTGGGAGTGGCTGACCAGATTGCCGGACATGACACCCTTTTTGCAGACTTCACAATATTTTCCCATGCGAGTAGTCCACCTCCTTGCTAAAAATCGAACAGAACTATATTACCATGGCATCCTGCGTGTTGCAAGCCCTATTTTCCTGAAATACAGGCTTTTTTGCGGTATTCGGGAAAATTGCGGCGTTCTTTTCGTGCCGATGTGCATGGAATCCGTTTGGCACACAAGATGTAGCGTATTCTCAGGCTTCCATCCCCGGAAAGCCGTTTTGCCGCAGCGCTTCGTAAACGACCAGCGCAACCGCGTTGCTTAAGTTGAGCGAACGCAATCCGTCCCGCATGGGGATTCGAAACGCGTCCTCACTCCTGCGCGAAAGCAATTTCTCACCAAGTCCGGCGGTTTCCTTACCGAAAACCAAAAAATCGCCGTCGTGATACCGCGCGTCGGCATAATTTTTTGCCGCATGGGTCGAGAGCAGAAAAAACCGCGCGTCGGGATACGCCTGCTCAACCTCCTCAAAACTATCGTAATAACGAACGTCCAACTGGTTCCAATAATCGAGGCCCGCTCTTTTCAGCTGCTTATCGTCAACGGAAAATCCCAACGGCCGCACAAGATGCAGCGTTGCGCCCGTAACCGCACAGGTTCGCGCGATGTTGCCTGTGTTCTGTGGAATCTCCGGTTCGACCAGTACAATATGAAACAAACTTCTTTCCTCGTCTTCCTGCTAGTTTATCGCCGGTTATGTTTCCCGACGCGCGGACGTTCTCGCCATCTCGATCATCAGGGTCATCTGCTCACGAACGTCGTCGGGTGAAAGAATGCGAACTTTGCCGCAAAACTGAAACACCCAGCCAAAAAACGGCGGCGTAATGCGTACCGGCGCAGAAATTGCATAAGTGTGATCGTCGATCTCGCTCATTGGCACATCCACGCCAAAGCGGTCAATCATTGCGCCAAGCAGCGATCGATCGAACGCAAGCCGTACCCAGCGCTGTTCCCCCGGGAACATGGAAAAAACCGTCCGTTCGTACTGTATGGAGTCAAACGATGGATCGAGCGGCGGTGCAGGATCGTCCAGCACACGCACATCCATCATCTTGTCCACGCGGTAGTGCGCCAGTCCGTCATGAAACGGATGGTCGGCAATGAGATAATAGGTCGCATCGGTGTACGTCAATAGGCATGGCGAAACGATGTATGTTTGTCCGCCGCGCCGCGGCCGCAACGCTCTGCCCTTGGAATACTGGCAATAGAGAAACGACATTTTTTTGTTCGCGCTCAATGCCTCATGAATGGTCCAGGCGTTTCGAAAGGCGCCG
Source organism: Christensenellaceae bacterium (assembly GCA_963665515.1). Lineage (GTDB taxonomy): Bacteria > Bacillota > Clostridia > Christensenellales > CAG-138 > UBA7703. The sequence continues at coordinate 1,189,133 of OY762278.1, read as the reverse complement.
TCGTCAATCGCTTTCGCATAGTTTTCAGCATGCATGTCCTGCGGGCCGATCGGTGCATGCCGGCAAGTCAGGCTGCGCAGCTTGGCCGTAAGTTCGTCGCATCTTTGCTGTGTCAGCATCCGGCTCGACTGAACAGCGTCGATTAAAAACTGTAATTCGCGGTTATCGAATTCACGCATCTCCACATAATAACCGCCGTTTCTTCCACGCCGCTGCGCAATCTGCATCCCGCTTCCGCGCAAAAGCGCAATATCGGCATATACCGTCCGGCGATCGGCCGTTATACCGTCGCATTCTAAATGCGCAACCAATTTTTGAACAGCGACGGGATGCAGTTCGTCCGTGTTTTTCAACAAATATGCCCTGATCTGCAACAGTCTCGAACGCGGGTCTGCCATTGCTGTTCGCCTCCGTCGCTCAGCACAGCAGACACTTACCCGTTTCCACGGGTGATTTCCTCAATTCGTTGTAAATCCTCAGCGGCAAACGCGGGTGCGTTGAGCACGCCCAGATTCTGGATGATTTGTTCCGGAGACGATGCGCCGACTAGCACGCTTGTCACCGCATCGTTGGCCAGCACCCAGCTCAGTGCCATCTGAGAGAGGGTTTGACCTCTTTGCAAAGCGATATCGTTCAGGGCACGTATCTGTTTAAGCTTTTCGTCCGTCAACTGCTCCCGCTTTAAAAACGGCCCGCCTTTTCCAATCCGGCTGTCGCCGGGTACGCCGTTGAGATATCGGTCTGTCAGCAATCCCTGTGCAAGAGGGCTGAAGGCAATCAAACCAAAACCAATTTCTTTTGCGGTCTTTGCAAGTCCGTCCGGTTCGATATGGCGGTCAAAAATCGAATACCGGACCTGATCCAAAACGAACGGACAATGCAGTTGCGTTAAAATTTCGACGGCACGACGCGCTGTCTTCGCATCGTAATTCGATATGCCCGCATAGAGCGCCCGCCCGCTCTTGACGGCGGTGTCCAGTGCGAGCATGCTCTCTTCCAGCGGCGTTTCCGGGTCCATGCGGTGGTGATAAAAGATATCGACATACGGTAATCCAAGTCGTTTCAGGCTTTGATCCAAACTGGAGAGCATATATTTCCGATTGCCGTGGTCGCCGTATGGACCGGGCCACATATAATACCCTGCCTTTGTGCTGATCACCAGTTCGTCGCGATAGGCCGCAAGCTCCTGTTTCATAATACGGCCAAAGTTAAGCTCCGCGCTCCCGGGAAGCGGACCGTAGTTGTTCGCCAGGTCAAAATGTGTCACCCCGTGATCAAACGCTGTGAAACACATCTGCTTCATGTTATCGTAGTCGTCGTTTGTTCCAAAGTTATGCCAGAGTCCCAGAGAGAGCAGCGGGAGTTTCAATCCGCTGTTTCCACAGCGGCGGTACGTCATGCCGCCGTAGCGCTCCGCGTTTGCCGAATATTCCATTCTTCTTCCTCCAAGTCTCAATATAATTCGTTATAAATGAAATCCACTTGTTTTATTGTATCATACTGCATTGCGCATTGCGTGCTTTTCAGCCGATTGTGTGCGGATTACGACTGCGTGCTGTAATCCACACACAACACGTTCATCGATCGATTTTACAAGAAAAACGTTCATATAAAAATAAGAATTCGTTCATTGACTTTCGATCCGTTTTGCATGAAAATAAGTACTGCTGGGCGAATCATGTGCGGTGCTCTGCCATTATGCAAACACCGCATCGAAAAGCCTGGCGCTAACGCCAATTTTCGGCATAGCGAAACGGGTCGCATCGGCCCGTGTATTTTGCCGCAAGATAGAATTGAATTCAGGAGGACAACAATTTGGTAACCAAAGTACCCGTAGCGACAATCGAGATGCAAACCGGCGGTATTATTAAAATGGAGTTGTACAACGACATCGCGCCGAACACCGTAAATAATTTTGTCGCACTTGCAAAGAGCGGTTTTTATGACGGAACCGTCTTTCACCGCGTTGTGAAGGGTTTCGTCATTCAGGGCGGCGACCCGACCGGCACAGGTTCAGGTGGTCCCGGCTACCGCATCAAGGGCGAATTCTCCAATAACAATTTCCATAACTCACTCTCCCATGAGCGCGGCGTGGTCAGTATGGCGCGTCAGGGAAACCCCTATAATCCGGCAAGCGCTTACGACACGGCGGGCAGCCAGTTTTTCATTCTGCATGCAGACGCCAAGTATCTCGACAAGGATTATGCCGCCTTCGGTATGGTTACCGAGGGCATGGACGTTGTGGATTCCATTGCAAACTGCGTCACCGGAATCGGAAGCAAACCGATTGTCGAACAGAAAATTAAAACAGTGACCATAGAAACATTTGGCGAAGAACTTGAAGAACCGGAGAAAATAACCGACTGACAGTTTGCTTTTTTTTGCAACACGCGATGCATTTGCGACAATATAAGCGTTATAATATGGCACTTTAAAATATGTTTTCGACAATGTAAGGGTTGTATATCCACAATGTAAATTTTGAACCTATAGTTCAAAACATATTGACAGACCACGCTCTATTCTGGTAAAATACATAAAAATATTTATGTATTTACGAGATCGGAGCGTGGTTTCTATTCAATCTGCCCAGTTAGGAGAATCCGTGTCGGAGTTATATAAAAATCTGCGGCTGTCCCATTATCGTAACCTATTCGGACAGCTAAAGGAAAAAGCCGGAAGCCTGAGCGCTACGGAAGCCTTTTCCGTTGAAGTGATTTATCTGCTGAATCAACCAACGATCAGTGAGTTTGCGGATTTTATCGGCATTTCGCAGCCGAACGCATCCTACAAGGTGAATTCACTCGTCACCAAAGGTTATCTGGAGCGCATAAGCAACGACGACGACCGGCGGGAAGCGCACCTCTGTGTTACCAAAAAATTCTTAGATTATTACGGACGGCAGCTACCGGATATGAAGGGCGCTGTTTCGACCGCGTTGTCTTCTTTTTCGGGTGCTGAGGTCGATTTGGTCCTTCGGTTTTTAAAAAAACTGAACCGCGCCTTTTCGGCGCAAGTTTAACGGCTATACTGAATTCGGGGGAGAAATTATGGATTTATTTGAAAAGTGCTTTCGAAGCACTGCGGTGAAGGAAGCCCGCGAAGCAGGGCTCTACCCTTATTTTCACGCACTGGAATCCCGGCAGGACGTCGAAGTCATGATGGAAGGCAAGCGACGCATCATGCTCGGTTCCAACAACTACCTTGGTTTGACCATCCATCAGGATGTGATCGACGCCGGAATCGAAGCGTTGAACCGCTACGGCAGCGGATGCTCCGGTTCGCGTTTTCTCAACGGCACGCTGCGCATGCACCTTGAGCTGGAAGCCGAGCTGGCGCGCTTTCTAAACAAAGAAGCGGTCGTTACGTTTTCGACCGGCTTTCAGAGTAACCTCGGCATCATCAGCGCGTTGGTCGGCCGCTGCGACTATGTTGTTTGCGACAAAGAAAACCACGCGAGCATTTACGACGGCTGCCGTCTCTCTTTCGGCACCATGGTACGCTACCGTCACAGCGACATGGACGACCTGCGCCGTGTCCTCGAAAAAATTCCAAAGAGCGCCGGTATCCTTATCGTGACCGACGGCGTGTTCAGCATGGGCGGAGACATTGCAAAGCTTCCGGAGATCGTCACGCTTGCCAAAGAATTCGGCGCACGCGTCATGGTCGACGACGCGCACGGCCTCGGCACGCTCGGCAACGGCGGGCGCGGCACTGCGGACTATTTTGGCTTGTCGGACGACGTGGATATCTATATGGGTACGTTCAGCAAATCCCTCGCCAGCTTAGGTGGTTACATGGCTTCGAGTGAAGTCGTTGCGGAATATGTCCGCCACAACTCGCGTCCGTTCATCTTCTCGGCTTCTATGACGCCCGCCAACTGCGCCTGTGCGCTGGCCGCGCTGCGCGTCCTTGAAAAAGAGCCTGAACGCGTCGAGCGGCTGCAATCGCTCTGTCGTTATACCAACGACGGGCTCACAAAGCGAAACATCCCGCATAAATACACCGCAGATATCCCGATCATCCCGATCTATACATATGACACTACTCGCACACTCATAATCGCAAAGAAACTGTATGAAGCAGGTGTGTACGTCAATCCCGTTCTGCCGCCCGCCACGCCCGCTACAGAGTGCCTGTTGCGTACGAGCTATATGGCGACGCTGACCGAACCCTTGCTCGATGAAGCCATGGATATCATGGCGGTCGTCCTGAAAGAGGACACGTTATGAAGCGCGTCTGCATCCTGACCGGCGGAAGCAGCGGCATCGGAAAAGCGACGGCAGATTTGCTGGCACAAAACGGATACACGGTGTATGAGTTCAGCCGCGGCGGATCGAACCGGGACGATATCCGACACATTACGGCGGACGTAACAAACGCCGAGCAAGTGCGTACCGCCGTTTTACAAGTGCTTGACGAGCAAGGCCAAGTCGATCTGCTCGTCAATAACGCAGGTTTCGGTATATCCGGCGCGGTTGAGTTCACCGATCCCGCCGACGCGCACGCGCAGCTGGACGTAAACTTCTTCGGCGCGCTCAACTGCATTCAGGCGGTCCTGCCCGCCATGCGCGCCGCAGGATGTGGCCGCATCGTCAACGTCAGTTCGGTCGCGGCGCCGATTGCAATCCCGTTCCAATCCTTTTATTCCGCGACTAAGGCGGCTGTCAATTCGCTGACGCTTGCGCTGCGTAACGAAGTAAAGCCGTTCGGCGTCAAAGTCTGCGCCGTCCTGCCCGGCGATGTAAAGACGGGCTTTACCGCCGCGCGGAAGAAGAGTGCGGCTGGAGCGGACGTTTATGGAAAGGCGCTGGAGCACGCAGTTGCCGTTATGGAGCATGACGAACAAACCGGCATGCCACCGCAAAAAGTTGCAAAAGCAGTCTTGCACGCGGCATCTGAAAAACATCCACGCGCGCTCCGCACCGTAGGCGCCCAGTATCAGCTTTTTGTGTTCCTGGCAAAGATTCTCCCGGCAACGTGGACAAACGCCCTTGTAGGGCTGATTTATCGCTGATACGGACATTCCCGCCGCAACATACGAAATCCACACCCAATACCGGTGTGGATTTCTTTTTTTGCCTATGTACCCTTGTTTTGTAACAATTTGACAAACGAATGCCCTAATCATACCATCACAATTTCTACATCTGACGATAAGATAACTACAAAGACAAAAGGGGGACCTAACTGCAAATGAATGCAAAGCAAAAACGCATCCTGAAATTGATGCTGGACGCCGTGATGCTGATTCTGCTTGTTTTAATGTATAAAAAACAAGTCATCAGCATTGGTTTTCACGAAATCGGCGGACTTGCACTGATCGGGTTGTTTATCATACATCTGCTCATCAACGCCAAATGGATCGGCGCTGTGACCAGGCGCCTGCTGGCAAAGACAACCAGCGCGCACGTCCGCGCATGCTACATTGTCGACGCATTGCTGTTGATTGCCTTCCTTGCGATCGGCATAACCGGCGTTCTGATCAGCAAAGTCGTCTTTTCCATACACATAAGCGGAAACTTCAAAACGCTGCACTATTTCGCGGCCGCCGTCGCGGTTATTTTGATGGGCGTCCACCTAGGTCTGCATGTCGACTATATCTTTGGAAAGCTGCTGCGTAGCGGCGCAAAGAAAGCCAAAAAAATCGTTCCGGTCGTCATGCTTGCGCTGATTGCCGTCTTTGGCGTATATAGCCTGCTTACAACGTCGTTTGTGTCGTATCTGGCGGCGCCGATACAGACCGCCAGCCTGTCAAGCAGTGTTCCGGCTCCCATCGGGGATGCCGAGCTGGACGGCAGCGGCGATCACCAGCGTCCAATGGACCTAAGCGAGCTGCCGGACGCAGGCACGGACACAAACATTGCCCAACCGCCGCAGGACGACGAATCTTTTTCAGGCGAACACCAGTTTGACGGTAAAGGCAGTCAAGGCGACGGCATTGGCTCAGGCAACGGGAATAAAAACGGATATGGTAACGAACGCAGCGCCGGCGGCATCCTGTCGCTGATTGTACAATATGTGAGCATCATCGTTCTCTTTGCGGCAATCACCTATCCGTTTACAAAACTTGCGAAACGGCGCGCATCCAAATTGCAATCCGATCCGCTTTGTGATGACGGTTCATTGCTTGACGAATTCCCCGCTGCCGAACAAATGGCGGAGACCGCAAACGAGATGGATAAAGACTGATTCGTAAGTATATAGAATTCTGCAGGTTTCTAAAGGCTTTTTCCTGCAGAAAGAATAAGCGGAAGACGGTTTTTCTACCGTCTTCCGCTTTGTTGTTCCTTTTATGGTTCGTTATGCGTTTTTCAGTGCTTTTGCTGCAATCTCCGCCGCCTTGATCAGAGGATACCCCGCCGGAGACGCTGTCAGCAACGGATGCGTTCCGATTTGCGCAACGAGCAGGTCGTTGACCGTCATGCCGTTTTGGATTGCAAAGCCGATCACGTTCGTCAGTTCGCCGACGCTGCGTCCGCCAAGCGTTTCGCCGCCGAGAATTACGCCGTTCTTCTTGGAAACGATCAACTTGACCGTCTGCTTTTGCGAGCAATCCAGGCAACCGGGATGCGTGTCCACGCCGGTAAAGCTGGCGGTGACAACATCAAATCCTTCGCTCTTTGCGGTTGCTTCATTCAGGCCCGCGACGCCGCACGCGGTTTCGCCGATGCAGGTTGAATAGATGCCGATCGTGCCGCGGAACGTACAAATCGTTGAAAGTGAAAAGAGGTTCAGTCCCGCGACTCTCGCTTCTGCGCACGCCGTGGACGCAAGCATAATGCGGCTCAGTTTTCCTGTTAAGAAATCTCGCTTTTCGGAGCAGTCGCCTGCGGCAAAGTGATCCGGCTTGCTCGTGCGCTTATATTGATCCGTCACGATGAAGCCGTACTCGTTGATGCTCAGACCGGAATTTCTCGCCAGTTCAGTGTTCGGCCGATATCCAAGCGACAACACAACCGCATCCGCATCCAGCTTTTCGCCGTTGTCCAGCTGAACGCCGGTCACTTTTGAATCCCCGAGGATTTCCTGAATCCCAACGCCGGTTTTAACTTTTACGCCGCGCTCAACAATCGTTTCGCTAACAGGCGTTGCAAACTCTTCGTCAAATGCAAGGCCGAGAATTCGGGGCAGAATTTCAACGATCGTAACGTCAAATCCCTTTTTATTGAGTTCGTCCGCAACTTCGACACCAATGAATCCTGCGCCAACAAGCACAATTTTCTTCATGCCTTCAAACGCATGGTAAAGGCTGTCGAGATATTCTTTGTTTTTCAGAATCGTATAGACATTCGTCAGGTCCGTTCCCTTCAGCCACTGCGGAATCGTCGGCATCGATCCTGTTGCAAAAACAAGTTTGTCATAGGAGATCGATTCGCCGGACGCCGCATTCGCCAGTTTTTTATCTGTGTCCACAGCCGTAATTTCATCCACACGAATCTCAACGCCGAGCTTTTGCAGCCCGCCGTCCGGCAGGATATTCTTGTCGCTCGTGCCGATGGTTCCGAAGATATAAGGAATTCCGCAGGGAATCATGACCTTCTCTTCTTTGCGCATAAGCAAAACGGATTTGTCCGGGTTGTTGGACTTTGCGGTCATTGCCGCCACCAGTCCAGCCGCGCTTCCACCAATAACCAATACGTCTACGTTCAACATAAGTACCTCCTGAAAATAATTGTAGGTTATATATTACGGCTTCTATATATTATTATATTAGAATTCCATAATGTCGAAAGAAAAAAAATAAAACGGTTTTTTATTGATGTAGAAAAATACCGACGAGAGACCGCATTCTCTCATCCGTAAGCGAATAAATTACTTCCGAACCGATTCGTGTGCCTTTGATAATTCCTCTGTTTTTCAATATTGAAAGATGCTGGGAAATGTTGGATTGCGACATAGCAAGACATTCTTGCATTTGCGTCACGTTCAAATTGGTGCGCGTCAGTTTGTTGACAATGCAGAGTCTTGCAGGGTGGCTCAGTGCCTTGAAAATTTCGGATGCTTCTATGAGTTTGTCGTCAAAATCCGTCATGTCTGTCCCGATCTCATAAAGTGTGGATTGCAATACGATGGCAAAAAAGCGCCATTCGTTTCTTGTATATCGATATAATAATATCATATAATTCGAATTCGTCAATTACCTGCAGGAAAATAGGGATGAAAATGAAGGCCGTTTGCCGAAGCGGCTTCTGAAAGAAGCTCTTTTTCGAGTAAAAAACAACACCCCTTTCGGGATGCTGTTTTTTTCTGTTTGAAGCTGATGAGCAGATTCGAACTGCCTACCCTGCCCACAGTTCGGCAAGGTCGCACTGCGTCGCACCTAAAGGCGCTTTCTTCTGCTCTCTGCCTCACTGGGCTTCCGCCTCGCTTCTTCCGCCACTGGCGGCGCTCGGCTCCGCCCCCATTACCAAGATTACTATTTCGCAAGATAGACCGTTTGATTTGCCTGTCGCTAGAAGCAGAAGAACAGCACCCGTTTCGGGGTGCTGTTCTTCCTGTTTGGAGCTGATGAGCAGATTCGAACTGCCTACCTCCTCATTACCAATGAGGTGCTCTACCGACTGAGCTACATCAGCGCTCGCAACGAACATTATAGCGAAGCCGCGCGTCCATTGCAAGTGTTATTTCTCAAAATCGGTATCATTCCTCAACGCGTATGATGCTCTCTACTTCGCTCACGCAATCGAGCGCTTGAATCTCCTTAAGCGCTTCACGGACGCTGAGTTCCTTTGCGCTGTGCGTCAGGAACGTAATACGGGAGGATTCCCCGTCCGTTTCGCCAAGCTGAACAACGCTCTTGAGCGAAACGCCGTGATCTGCAAAAAGCCCTGCAATCGCCGCCATCGTACCCGGTTGGTCGGCCACATGAAGTCGCACGCAGTACACGCAAGCAAAGTCGTTGACCAGCTCGATCTCGGTGCTCATGCTTTCGCTGTTGACAAATGTCATATACTGATGTCGGTCTTCCGAATGGCAAGCGTAGATAACGTCGCTCACAACAGCGCTTGCCGTCGGCATACAGCCCGCTCCACGGCCGTAAAGCATCACGTCGTCCACCGCATGCCCTGTGAGGAAAATCGCGTTAAATACGCCGCGTACGCTCGCGAGAGGATGCGTGTCGGGGATCATGGTCGGATGGACGCGCACTTCGATGCGGTTGCCGTCTTTTTTGCCGATAGCCAGCAGTTTGATTTTATAGCCGAGCAGCTGTGCGGTCTCAAAGTCCGCCTTGGTCAGCTTCGTAATCCCTTCCCTGTAGATCACCTCGATCGGCATATGCGCGTGGAACGCCATGGAAGAGAGGATAGAAAGCTTATACATCGCGTCAAAGCCTTCCACATCCGCGGTGGGGTTCGCTTCCGCATAACCTAGCTGTTGAGCGTCTTTAAGGGCATCTTCAAAGCTCTGCCCGGCTTCCGTCATCTGTGTGAGGATATAATTGGTCGTTCCGTTTATGATACCCATCACGCGGGAGATGTTGTTTGCCTGCATGGAGTCGAGGATCGTTCGCAGAATCGGGATGCCGCCGCCGACCGTCGCCTCAAGGTATAATCCCGCACCGGTAGACTTTGCCGCTTTCTCAAACTCCGGCCAATGCTTGCTCATGACTTCTTTGTTGGACGTCACAACCGTCTTGCCCGCGCTCAGCGCGCGCAGGATGAACGAGCGCGCCGGTTCGATACCGCCCATGCATTCGACAACGACGTCTATGTCGGGGTCCGCTATCACATCGTCAAACGACGTTGTAAACGTTTCGCGCGGAGCCATGCCGAGATTCGGCTCATGTTCAAAATCACGAACCAGGATCTTTTTGATCCGGAGTTCGATTCCTTCGCGGTGCGTAATCTGCTTTCCGTTTTCATCCAGAATGCGGTATACGCCGCTCCCTACTGTGCCAAAGCCCAAAATGGCTATCTGAAATTGTTTCACGTTTCCTCCTGTTGACTACTCCGCCAGCGCGGCGCCGATTGCTGTTGCAAACGCCGCATGCTCGGGTATAATAAATTTTATTTTATGGAGCTCCGCCACCTCGTCCAAACTGCGTTTTGCAATCGGCCAGTCGGTGATGGTGCCTACCAGAACAATACTTCTTGTGCAATGACGTTTGATTGCAAACGCCGCCATGATGCCTATAACCTGGAAAATCATATTGCAAAGCCCTGCCGCAAGGTCTTCCTTTTTGGCTTTTTCGCTAAGTTTGCTCATGTTTGCCACCGTCGTGTTTGGCGTCAGGTTTGAAATCGTACCTTCGCAAACGTCCATCAGCTGCAGATCGATTTCATGCAAATCGCCTTTTGCCGCAAGCTGCTGAAGTTCTTCCATATCGTCTGTTTCGCAAATTCTTCCGCTGAGGCCTTTTAGCAAACCGCCGCCAACCCCGGTTCCGCCGATATGCCACGTTCGAAACGGCGTAACGCGTGTAAACGACGTTCCTGTTCCGACGCTGACAATAAGGCTGTTATGTTTGTGGGCCAAGTGCAGTGCCCCGCGCGAAACTGATGTGAATTCATCCACATGCTTTGTAGGTACGCCATGAATGTCGCCTTTGATAAACGATGCGCCAACGCCCGTGATCGCAATCCGTTTGGCACCTGCGTAACCGAACTCTTCCAGCGCTTCTTCAAATGGCTGATCATCGGGTTTCCTCATTTGCTTGATGCACTTCCCATTTTTAATCAGCGCAAACTTCGTTGTTGATGAGCCGATGTCTATGCCAAGCACGAGTTCACGCGGCCTTACCGCAGCCACAATCACAGGGACAATAACAATAGCCGCAATCAGTTCGAGAGAACCATTGAAGCCAATGAGAGTTGCATAAATTGATCCAAGCAACGGTGTCCCTTCCAATACGGCGGAAAACAGTTTCAGCGCCGACAGCACCAGAACAGTATTCGTCAACGTGGCCGCCGCCGCGGTCAAGCCGGAAACAAGTCCGCTGCGCAATTTTAATTTGCGCAGTCCACTAGCCACAAGACCGGCGACGATGCCGACGCAGATGCGCGGCACAACCGAAACCAGCGGATTGATAAACGGCACGCTAAGCGGATCTGTCAATGCGCGCAGCAGCGAAGTGATCCCCCAGACAAAACCGAGCACCGCGCCATACCGCCAACCGAGCAAAACCGCTCCGATTGCCACAACAATATGCAGCGTTGTGATTGCAGTAAACCCGTAAGTAATATAACCCGTGTAAGGAACAACTGTCATCACAATGATCAACGCGGAGAGAATGCCTGCCCGCACAAGATTGCGTGTATCGATTTTACGCTTCGTCGATATATTCATCCGAGGTACCTCCGTTATCGCTTGAGTTTCCATATTATATATCAAATGGCAGGTTCACGCAATGGAATAACGCAAGAGAATTGATGCAAAGTAACCGTTTTGTTCGATTTATTTAGTTGCGTTAAGTTATTGCCATCTCGCCACACATAAAAACCGTTCGATTCCATTCGTCCACAACCGTCTTTGCGCATAGCATTTAGCCGCAAAGAATAAATGCTTTAATCAAGTCGTCCTACACGCCGTTTCTCTTTCCCCGCTTTCGACCGGCAAAGCACGTATGTTCGATTTTTATAAAATTATTACTATGTTTTCTAAAAAGAAAAGCTGGATTTTCCGTTGACACGGCAAATTCAATACGCTATACTTATTTTTGCATTTGTGATGTGCGGGGGAGCATAGCTCAGCTGGGAGAGCACTTGCCTTACAAGCAAGGGGTCACAGGTTCGAGCCCTGTTGTTCCCACCATCTGGATGGCCCGGTAGTACAGTTGGTTAGTACGCCAGCCTGTCACGCTGGAGGTCAGGGGTTCGAGCCCCCTCCGGGTCGCCATTTTTTATGCCTCGGTAGCTCAGCTGGTAGAGCAAGGGACTGAAAATCCCTGTGTCGGTGGTTCGACTCCACTCTGAGGCACCATTTTTTTTGCGGGAATAGCTCATTTGGTAGAGCGCAGCCTTGCCAAGGCTGAGGTGGCGGGTTCGAGCCCCGTTTCCCGCTCCATTGATTTATCCGGCATAGCCCCGCTGTGCATCACAAAAACGATTCATGGCGCCATAGCCAAGCGGTAAGGCAGAGGTCTGCAAAACCTTCATCCCCGGTTCGATTCCGGGTGGCGCCTCCACCTAATCCCACCGAAGTAGATACAATTTCGGTGGGGTTTTTATTTGCCTCGGAACGCAAAAACGCCCTAATTAGGACGTTTTTGATCATAAGTCTTTTCCTTTTGAAATTTCCAACCGCTCTTTGAGCGCTTAAAATAATTTTTAAGCGGTTTTCGCTCAAAATATGGAACCCCCTAGGGAAAGCGTTTCAGAGTATCAAGCTGTGCATATTCTTATATGTAATTCGTCAGCAATCGCATAAGCTATGTTGTGTGCAATTAAAACAAGTAACTTTCAATAAGGCTGTCTGAGAACACAAAACCATTCCCTATAGTTTTTCCACTTCTGTCGAGTTCGGTGATAATTAATCGTCATCATCGTAAATGATATTTTTGTGACCGCAAAAAGGGCAAGTTTTATATGCATACATATTGTCATCATCTTCCCATGGAAGGGTCAACAAAGCCTCTTCTAGTGATCTGCCACAGTTTTCACATTCGTTCATGCACTAATTCCCCTAAAAAAATACATATTTTACAATCATAATAACTTAACCAATTTTTTCGTAACCAGGCATTCTTTGACAAGTGTTTCATTAGGTTGTAACTCTATACCCTTCTCTGCAGCCTCAATCGCCTTAGCTGTCGAAGCATGCCGGTTAACGGGAAGCGTTCGAACAAATCCGCTTCTTTTGAACTGCAGGCAAGATTGAGTGGTCGGAATAATGTCGGGCATTATCGGTGTAGTGACTTCTGGTAGAGTATTTGTTCGTGTGAGAATGGCAGAATCGATAGTAGATACTGCTTTGCTGTTGCTTTCCAAAAAGCATTTAATACCGTATGCTGCTGTTATCGTCAACGCTACTCCAATGACTATTTCAACCTTATGCTCAGATACCCACTTACGTACACATGAAGGTTTTTCATTTCCTTTAATATCGTTTAGATATGGCATCAACGTCCTCCTTCCTTAAGAATCCTTTTTCGCTAGAAAAGCAATCAGTGCCAAGCTGACAACAACACCACTGGCGGCAAGTATGGCTTTCCATGCAACTGATATTGTTCTTCGCTCAGATGGCTTCTTCAAAATCGAAGGGGCCATCAGCATCGCATTGCTAATAACTGCACTTCTTTCTTCCGGCGTGTAATTGTCGGGATGATCAACTAACATCTCAATAACCTGCGAAAGCATTTCCGTATCATCTGGTGATGCAGCGATTTCGTCCTCAAATAGTTTGCGGATTGCGAGATATTGGATAATAGATAACTCATTGCCTTCTTTCTCAAACGAGCTGATGGTCTGCCGGCTCACACCAAGCTTCTTACCCAAGGTTTCTGCTGTCCATCCAGCGCAGCTACGGATTAGGTATAAATGTTTTTGCAACCGTTTTATCTCTTCCATCTCTGCACCTCCTGTATGTAAAATAGCACAACACAACGCCACTTTCAAGACCTTCGCGTAAAAATTCTTTACATCATAGGCAGATTTTCGAGTATAATGTCGATCTTGTTAAAGTTGCTTTATCATTGTAAAGGTTTCTGTACCATGTATCCGCAGAAACACTACGCTTCCTTTACGCTTAATAGAATCAAGTTCAACCATCATAATTGAATCCAAAGATATTTGTTATAACCGCTGGGTCGTATGCCAAATTTCTTAGGTGCGACAATACATATGACAAATTCTGTCCTACAAAGCTTATCCATAAGTTGTTACTATTCGCTTATGAAAGCAATAGATAAATCGACAAGTTGAAAAGGAGGATTTACATGGGCTGGGCAAAATACTTTGAGGATAATAATGAATTAATCATGGAGCGGATGCGTGACCACGCGCGAAATTCGGAGCACAGAGATTCTTTGGCAGACATAGAGGCTCACACTCAAAAGACTATCCCGTATCAAAGGAGAACGGAGATCGTAGTATCGATAACCAGTGATTATATAACTGAAAGACGATTATGATATGGCAGATTCTGGTTATAGAGAGATGATGCTAAGGACTATAAGTGTTTATAATCTTCGCTATATCGATGGAGCGATTCATGGATGCTCGAAGTGTGTTAGTTATTGCTCCTATCAAGGCCATCCTGGCTTTTTAACATCAGACCATGTAAGAGAGCATCAATGTATCGAAAAAGGATGCTACTTTTAATACGCCAAGCCCAATGCTGATAGACCACGTACGGCAAAATCAGTTGACACATCTGTTCTGGAAGCAGCAAAGATGGCTACTGCGAAAATGGAGGGCTCAAAAGTTATCCGAGCAAACCAAGCCACCGAGGGATTATGGACTGTGTATTATGTAACTATAGCACAGTATGAGCTGTTACCGGTCGAGACATTTGTATCTCAGACGATTGGCTGCAGAGTCCAGATGAAGCAAATCCGTTGCAATTTTGATGTGGCTGTATCCCTTGTAATGCAGTAGCAATACGGCATTGGATTGTGCAATAATAAAGTCAAGGCAGATTGGGGGCGTGAAGATGAGACAGGCAAAGGATATAGAGGCTTTTGTCCATAGGTGTTTTAGTATGTATGGACTAGATTTCAAGCTCTTCCATGGAGAGTTTGTGGGCGAACAAGAAGATGAGGATGGCAATATATTCGGCGGCACTTTTGAGCCGTTGCCTATTGCGCTTGACGATGAAGTCGATGTAAAACTGCTTGGTAAGGCAGCCTCTACCCTGGGACTATCGAAAGATATCCTTCTAGACATGGACATTCAAGCAGCATCAGTTTGGTTTAGAAAATTCCCCTATTTTGGATTGCGCGGCAAGTTTGAACAAGCTCAAATGCATAGTTCAAGATTTTCATGTTCTCCAAAGCATATGGTTCTTTCGGCAATATTCGATGAGAAGTACACCCCCGAGAATTACATGCGCTATGATATTTCTGAAATCAAAGCAAGGCTCCACACATTGTTGGCTGAATTCGATACGGCTATGCCCGGTTGTCTCCATAAGAACGCCCATATCGAAAAACTTCAAGTCGATACCGAAAACTTCGCGAGTTTCCCTCAGATAAAAGAGATGGCTGAAGGATACTTCGCTATGGTAGATAGAGCGAAAAATCTATTCTACAAGCTCTGGAGCGTGGATCTTCCAATAGAGGAGATAAGAGAGTATAACTTCCTAGTTTCCGTGCTTGGCATGCGGGATTATGATTATTCCCTCAGCAAACCAATCTACTACAAGCTCGCAAAAAAATTTGTTCCCATCTATAAAGAGGAGGGTTACAAAGAATATTCCTCGTACATAGTTTATCGAGGGGCAAATTTTCCTCCATTCTGGAAATGCAAAGAGTTCTACGATTATCCCGATTTAGTGAATAGGATGGTCCAGGAGTTCCCAAACACCAAATCCGAAATGGCGCAAATGGCCATGTATGCTAACAACTTCCTATGTAGCTTCATCTGGTCTGATGAACCGGTGCCCACGGTTTGTGCTAACGATGACGAATATTATCGCGGTCTGCTGCGATGTTTCGGCGAGGATAACCCCTCTCAGTATCATCACATATATGTGCCAAAGAATAAGGACGAGTTGTGCGGCGATGAGGACTATGTTGAGCAGTGCCACAGGCTGTCGTCTCCGGCATCTAAAGGTGGGTTGAAATTGCCTGCTCCTGAGATCGTCCGTTCAAGTGAACTTCACATGAAACGGATGATGCTGCGCGTTGGCATCAAGCCGACAGGAGGTCGTCATGATGAACGACAATGATCTCTCTTTGAAAGCGGGAAATTATCTCCGTCGGTTGATTCAAGATCACTATGACACACAAGAGGAGTTTGCATTGGACTTCGGTGCCGAATTGCGAACGGTCAGCCGATGGATCAATCAAGGTATAAATGCGTTAGACCGGATTCAGCAACTTGCCGCGTTCTTCGAAGTAGATTCTCATGACTTTTTAAAAGATTAGCTTTACGCAAACAAGAGTTTACAGTTTTATAAAAGACATGAAATATATACAGGACTATTATATATACCACTCAAATGTTTCCTGAGGTTTCCGCCCCATTTTTCCATCGAAACCTCAAACTCCCATCAATTTGAACCGTTACAGTTTCAACCGTCGCGTTCCACAATCCCTCGTCAAAATCCGTCAACAGTCCATCAGTATGCTCCAGCATTTGAATAAAATCCTGCATTTTCTGCCGGCGGTTTTTGCGCTCTGTTCGTTGATCCTCAATCTGTTTCAGTCGTTGCGTAGCTGCTTCGTAACGCGCTTTCAACCCCTTGTATCGCTCGAGATATACATCTTGGTCTTGCATGGAAGCGGCATTCTCAGCTACACATTTTTGGATGAGTTCAGCTACGACGTCGGCTTCTTCGGCCTGTTGTTTTGCTTCCGAATCCAATGCGGAAAGGTCCGTTAGAATTCGGATAATCTGCTTATATTCTGAGATCACTTCGTCCTTGTCCTCGATCATCTCGTTCATCGCCTGAACGAATGCTGTCTTCACTTCGTCTTCGTATAAATGCCGTGTGCCGCAACGCTCATCGTTTTTAAATTTACGGGAGCATTGCCAGATCCTTCTTTTATATTGAGACGTGCTGTGCCACACCTTTTCAATGTACGGTGCTCCGCAATCTCCACAAATAATCCTGCCAGAGAAACAATGGTCCCGCGCCGTGTAGTTCGATTCATGCCTGCGCTTCATTTCCATCTGAATCTCATCGAATACCTCCGATGGAATAATCGCAGGATGGCTGCCGGTTACGTAATACTGGGGTAATTCGCCTTCGTTGCGTTTTATTTTCTTGGTTAAGAAATTTGTGCAAAACGTCTTTTGCAGGATTGCGTCGCCCTTGTATTTCTCGTTTGTCAGGATACTCACGACCGTTCCATGGTGCCATCTCTCCTTGCCGCCCGGCGAAAGAATCTGCTGTTGCTCAAGATGTCGGGCGATCCCGGATGGCGTTTTACCTTCGAGGAACAGTTTGTAGATCAATCGAACCGTCTTTGCTTCGCTTTCTACGATTTGCGGCAATCCATCCGGCCCTCTTTCATACCCCAGAAACTGTTTGTAGGGTAGGTAAACCCGCCCGCTCGCAGCCTTTGCACGTTTTCCCCACGCCACATTCTCGGAGATACTTCGGCTTTCCTCCTGTGCCAGAGAACTCATGATCGTGATTAGAAGTTCCCCCTTTGCATCCAGCGTGTAGATATTTTCTTTCTCGAAGAAGACCTCAATCCCCTGATCTTTTAGCTTACGCACGGTCGTAAGCGTATCAACGGTGTTACGTGCAAAACGGCTGACCGATTTTGTGACGATCAGATCGATTCCCCCAGCCAGCGCATCTACGATCATTGTATTGAAGCCGTCACGCTTTCTGGTGTTTGTAGCGGAGATACCTTCGTCTGTATAAACGCGAACGAACTTCCATTCCGGGTTCTCCTGGATTTTCCGGGTATAATAATCGACTTGTGCCTCAAAGCTGGTGAACTGTTCATCCGAATCCGTGGAAACGCGTGCATATGCTGCCACGCGTCGTAGTTTCGTGGTTACGGTATTGCCACCAGCGGCTCTTTGGATGGTCGGTGGAATAACGGTTACCGTTGGCATGACTGCCCTCGCCTCCTTTTCTGGTCTTTTTCACGCGCCTTTTGCTTCATTTCGTCCGTCCAGCTTTCGCTTCTAGAACGATGCCTCCATTCACATTCGGTGGCAAGTCCGTTGTAAAGAATGAAGCGTAAGCGGTTCGGCCCCGGCACCTCTATCCGCTCGACCTTTTGACTGAATTCGCGTTCGTCGAAACTGTCTTGTCCAAGAACGTCTGCAGCCGCGTGCAGGATCGTTCCCTCCGGTATTTGCTTCGCAGGGCAGGCAGATTTGCCATGCTCCAAATACGTCGAACAGAGCCAGGATATCCTCCCTTTGGTTGTTTTGCGCTGGAAATGTTTTCCACAATTTCCACATACGATCTTGCCTGTAAGCGGATAACGTGCATTCCCCGGTTTTGTCGGCAGATTCCTTTCCGAGGAATCTATCAACATTTTTTGCACCAAATCAAATGTATCCTGGTCGATAATCGCCTCATGCGTCTGCGTGACAAAATACTGTGGTAGCTCGCCATGGTTCACAATCTTACGTTTTGTAAGGTAATCCGATATATACGTTTTCTGCAGCAGGGCATTGCCTGTGTATTTTTCGTTTCTTAGAATTTCACGCACACGTTTTGACGTCCACTCTCCGCCGAGTAAAGACGGAATATCATCCGCAGTAAGCTTACGAGCAATCTCAATGCTGGATTCACCCGAGACATATGAATTGAAAATCCGTCTGACAGTTTCCGCTTGAGCAGGATGGATCGTTACGCTGTTCTTGTCAATGACATAGCCGTACATCCCGCGTAGTCCGACCAGCTCTCCCTGCTTCATTTTTTCTCGAAGCCGCCATTTACAGTTGTCCGAAACGCTCCTGCTTTCCTCCTGTGCAAAAGAAGCGAGGATGGTGAGCATCAGCTCGCCATCCCCGCTCATTGAGTGGATATTCTCTTTTTCGAAGAAGACATCTACGCCGAACTCCTTTAGCATCCTGACCGTTTCCAGCATCGTTACTGTGTTTCTTGCAAAGCGGGTGGTTGATTTGGTGATGACCATATCAATTGCTCTGCCCTTGCAATCTGCGAGCATTCGCTGAAATTCCGGACGCAAATCCTTTGTGCCTGTCAGCCCTTCATCCACATATACACCGGAAAACTGCCATCCGGCATGGTGTTGAATGTAATTGTTGTAATAGCTCACCTGATTGGAAAGCGACTGAAGCATCGCATCCTTGAGATTGCTTACACGTACATACGCGGCTACCCGTTTGAACGATGGGATGTCGGGGGTTAAAGGTCGTTTGATATTGATTTCTCGTTCCATTTCGTCCTCCTTTCGTACGTGTGATATTACCTCTGGTGCTTCTGCTTATCAACTGAATCAGCGAACTATTCCACCGAAAAATGGATTGTATTTTTTAATCATCCGTTCGTTGATGATTTGATATTCATCCTCACATATCAAGCCTTGTTTTAACATGTTTATCGCAACGGATACCGCTACCCGGTATCGACGTTCGCGTTCATACTGTTCATTTGTCATAGGTATTTCTACTCCTAAACCGGTCTTCGATATAACATCCATGGCAGCAATATTTTCTGTGTTCACCAGGGTAGCTTCGAAACACTTTTCCACAATTCACACAAACCGTCTTCTGCGAAACCTTTGAGTTTATCAGCTGGCGATGTGCATTCCACCATCGCATCCGGCATTAGTTTAAACAAAATCGCCGTCTTGCAGACTGACGATCATACTCCATCGCCCTTCCGCATTGCTTACAATGCAAAGCGCCATCTCCGTCAGAAGTCACATCTTCCGTTCCAAGCCGTATGCCGAAACGATTACAATACGATTTCACGCTGTTCTTTGGGACTTCAAGAACCATTGCAATTCGGGTATAACTGTATCCTGCTTCCCGTAGTGAACGGACTTGTTCATAATCTTCTCGTTTCACGATTTTCCTCCAACTGAAAAAAGGGAACGGCAAAAACCGTCCCCCTCTTCCTGAATGTGTGCGCTTAATTCATCTGGCCAATCAACTGTTCCGCCGTACCGGTAATTAGCGCGGAGATATCGACCTGAGCCGCAGACAGCACGTTCATCGCGGAATCGGACAGCTTCGCCGTTGTCTTCTCATATAGCAACTGGCCGAGCGCGGCGATTTCATCCTTGGTCAGTTTTCCGTCCTTGCTCGCGGCCTTCATGCCATCGACGACCGTCTGTTTCAGTTCCCCGACCGTGATCTGCGCCAGCTTAATCAGTTCCTGTTGGGCTTTGTTCACCGTATCGAGCTGCGTGATCTTGCCGAGTTTCGCCGTCAGCCACGCGCCGAACACGCCGATCAGCGCAATAAAAAACGCCGCGGCGATATCCACGGCGTTCTCGATCAGGATGTCGGTTGCCGTGCTCGTTCCGCCCGAATCCGCCAGCGCGTAGACGGGAAGCGCGAGCACTAGGAGTGCGATCAGTACCAATAGCAGTTTCTTTTTCATGTTGTGTTTCCTCCTTAAATTTAGATAGATGTAGCCTGCTTCGATGCAAGCTCGTGGACAAAATCTTCGTATTCCTCCTGCGCGGACTTTGCCTTTTCCCGCGCAGTCTTCATCTCGCCGTTTGTTTCGCCGCGTTCGACCGCCAGAGCCGTGGCAAGAGACAGCGACAGGTTCGCGTCCTGCATCTTCATGGCCAACTTCGCTTCCTTCGCCCGAACGGCGGCTCGCCGCTCCGTCTGTTTCCGATCACGCGTCGCCCGTACTTCGATCCACACAACCAGCAGGGCGAATACGCCCGAAATGATCTCGCCAATATAGTTCAATTTGCATCCCTCCTTTAAGAAATCAATCTATACAAACCAGTAGAACTTGTGATACATTTACCAAGCAGGGGGTGTCGTCATGTCTGAAATCAATCTGTTTGCCATAACGAATGAGGTCATAAAACTCGAGTCAAAAAGCGTTGCATTCGAGCGTGAACTCCAAGTTCTAATTGAAAAAAACATGCCAGTTTTTTTTGGTGTTACATTCCTCAAATCCGAATTTCCCATTACGAACGGAAGAATGGATAGCATTGGCATAGATGAAAACAACTGCCCTGTTATCTTCGAGTACAAGCGCAGCGTGAATGAAAACGTTATAAACCAAGGACTTTTCTATTTGGATTGGCTCCTGGATCACCGCGCAGATTTTAAATTGCTCGTAATGGAAATCCTCGGCATTGACGCAGCTGATAGCATTGATTGGAGCATGCCTTGCGTTATCTGCATTGCAAGCGATTTCACCAAATTTGATCTCCACGCAGTCAATCAGATGCACCGAAATATCAAGTTGGTCCGATATAAAAAATATGGCAACGATCTTGTATTATTCGAACATCTAAACGCACCTCAAGTTAAAGCAATCTCCGATGATCACGCTGCTAATATAAAGTCCGGAAATAAACCTTCAAATAATGTCGACTTTACTTTCACCTATAGCTATAACAATGCCCCGCAAAAGATGCGAGATTTATATAGCGATATCAGAGATTACATAATGTCATTGGGCGATGATGTTACCGAAAACCAACTCAAACTATACGTAGCTTTTCGAAAAGTAAAAAACATTGTATGCGCCGAGATCTATAAGCAGAAAATATTGCTTTGTCTTCGTTTGAATCCTGACTCTGTGCAACTGCAAAATGGCCTTCTTGAGGATGTTAGAACTAAAGGGCATTGGGGAACCGGTGATTTACGAATCACAATTAAATCACTACAGGATTTTGAATGCATCAAACCACTAATCGATCGCGCTTATAACGAAAATTAATCGTACAGCAGCTTGCAGCGCCCACACTTGTGCCAGTACCCGCTGCCGCCCGTATTGATTCCTTCGATCACTACGCCGACGTCACGTCCCTTGTCATGGATCACGACGCCGCGCCCGCAGTACAGTCCGATGTGCGTTTCGTCGCTGGAATTCGACGAAGACACCCGAAACACGAAATCGCCGGCGATCAGTTCGCTGCGGGTGATCTCATCGCAAAGCGACCACAGCCCGTCGCAATCGCGCCGGTTGTCCCATATCCCGCACTCCCGCATGAGCCAGGAAATGAAGCCCGAACAGTCGTGTCCAAGCAAATCGGAGAACCCATATTTGTACTGTTTATCCCGGAACGCAATCGCCCGGGCATACTCGTCGTCTTTCGCCTGGATCGCGCTGTCGGAGAGATCGGTCACACCGCTGCCGCCCCATACATACAGGTCGCCGATCCGCGCACGGGCAAGCGCAACGATCGCGAGCGCTTTCTCCGACGGCGTCTTCTTTTCGATCGTCTCCGCTTCGGCCGCCGTGTCGCCGAACAACGCCGCCCACGTTTCAATTCCAATGGCCCCGTCGACGGTCAGCCCGGCCTGCGCCTGGAACCGCTTCACGGCCTCCAACGTGTCCGCGCCGAACGTCTTCTTTGTCACAGTCGTGATATGGTCGGCATAATAACAAAGCTCCAATAGTTTCTGCTTACAGAAAAGCACGTCCTCGCCGGACGTGCCCTTTCGGATATTGCGTGTGAATTCCATTGAATTCTTCCTTTCAAACTATATTAGAATTTCCTTATGTATGGTGTTTTTTATAGAATATTGGTATTATATATATAGGGTTTGCATGGCGGCTTTTTTCGCATATTTCCCACATGATCTCAACAAGTCCCCACGCCATGCATCCGCGAAGGGCTCTCTTACAGTGAGTGCCCTTCAGCTGTCTAGTGGGTTGTTATTACTGTCAATAAGTCAATACTGTAATCACTCAATTTGCATGGTGAGATTCTTCCTGCCTATTTCCTAAAACATTTCAATGGAAACTTTTACACCATGCATGCAAAAGGACGCTCTTCCCCCCGGCTGAGTGTCCTTTATTTTTTGCCAAAATTCGTAACAGAAATGTCATGTAAAACAGCAGAACTATTCATGAATCTCTGATATTATTCAGTTGTAAGGTTCGCATGGCATTTCCTCGCACCGAACTAATTCTTCAATACATACATATATGAATCAAGTGCCATGCAAACAAAGGACGCTCCGAAAGGGGTGTCCTATCGATTTTGGGGATTCATCAGGTGATCGTAACACCCTTACTGCTCGACGTACTCGCAATCTGCGAAAGGTAGTCCTTCAGCAGCGCCTTGCCCTTCCGGCCACTCGAATCGATCGTGAACTCCGTATAGAAACCGGATCGCCCCAGGGTGTGTTTCACCGTGGTCACGGTCCCGATCTCGGCCTGCGTTCCATCGCTTTCTACGAGCGCGATCACGTCGCCCACGATCAGCGCGGGTGTAAAGATCCCGGCAAAGCTCTCCGTCCTGCCAACGAGCGCGACACTGGCGGCCAGCTCGGCGGCGTAGGCCGCAAGCTCGGTGGAGGACGTCCCGTCCGGCAGATCGACGTACAGCGTCTTATTGCCCGGCGAGTTCCACCAGCGATGCGGGTCGAGCGCGACATACAGCACCTGCTCCGGATCCGAGCAACGCACACAGATTTTCGCGTACGTGTTCTCGTCCGCGTACTCCGTGCTATAGCTCCAGCAGGTCTTTTCCCGCTCGAACGCAACCGTCGTCGGTTGGTCGAAACGCGTGTCGGCGGAACTCGCAATGCCCACCACGCCGTCCATGGTCTCTTTGATCTGCCAGCCGGAAAGCAGTGCGATCACCTGCATCAACCCGTCCAGGATCGTCACGTCCGGCTCGAAGGTCAGGTTCCATGTCTTTGCCGGGTCGCCTACGAAGCTTTCCTCTACGCCGGCCAATTCAAGCACCGCTTCAAGGTTCAGCTTTAGATCGGATTCCGTGAACACCGTGTCTTCGTCGAACGTCTGGTCCTTGAGCAACTTCCCGATCGTATTCCGGGCCGAAACAGATACCGAGCCTTTGGGGTAGTCCACGTTCGTTCGGTCGATATAGAATCGACCCATACCAATCTCGTCCGAAGAACCCATTGAGAAGTACAATTCCAACCGCGTATTCGGTTGTACGATCGATCGCGCCCGGCCGACGAGCCGGTTCTCCACATTCTGGAACGTCGCCGACAGCTGCGAGATCGGGCTGTCCTTCGTGTGCGAGATGGATATGTTCTCCACCATGGCGGAGATATCGCTTGGAAGCATGTACATCACGAACCGGTGCGCGCTTCCCGCCGACCAGAACCCGTACGCACCGTGGTGCGCCACTTTCTTGAGCTGCGCGTTCTCTACGCCGGTGTTCGTGCAGACGCGGCCTTTGTCGGTAAAGACGAGATCATTATAGATTCCCATATCCGGGTACGCTTCCTTTGCCTTCACCACGCCGCCGTCCAGATAGAAAAACCGCAGGCCGTTGTCCATCATATGAACTGCCTGCGGGGATGCGCCTGTTCCAAGTGTGCCCGTGTACTCGAACGAAAGCTCCAAAGGATCAGCCCCCTTCTCCACGCGTGAACACCAGCGAAGCCGTGAACTTCAAAAGATTGTTCTCTGTCTTGTAGGGATAGTTCAGCGTGAACGAGGCTTCGATCGCAGCGCCTGCGGCAGGTGCCGTGACAAACGTAAGTCCAGACGTAACTTTACCTAAAAAGAACGTAGTCCCATACGTGTGTGAATCCCGTACTGTACTCAGGCTTAACTGTAAGGAATACGACCAGGAATAGGATGGTATGTATACCCGCCAATAACGTGCACTGGTCAAAGGAAAGCTCCATACCTGTTCACTTCGTGTTGTCGTAACTGCCGTCCAGTTGACATTGTCACTGGAATACTCGATCACCATGTTGTCAATCTGTGCAGATGGTACCGTGATCAGTTCGAATTTCATACGGTTACACTCTTTCGCTTCCCCGAAATCGATCCAGATCGGTGTATCCGACGAAATCGTGCAGCTGTAAGGATAATGGTTCGGGTTCGTACAACTCCACCATGCGATTGGATCATAATACAAGGAAGATGACATCGAACGTGTTTTTAGGTTCCCGAATTCGACATTATTCGAAAGTGCATCCAGTTCAGCCGACCAGTAGTTTTCGCGCATGTCAACCATGTTGTTGGTTGGATCCACCGTATAGTCCGTTCCGCGTGTCTTTGCTACGCCGTCTACATAGATCGTTTCACTATCAGGCTCAAGCAGCGGCGTTCCAATATCGAATTCCGTTGTGCTTCCATCTCCGGTCCCAACCGATAAGTGTGATATCGCAATTGGCGTAAAGATCGAACTGTCCGGCAGATTGATCGCAGCAAATCCAGCCATACCGATCTGTTTGACGGTGTGGTTCACACACTCCGTGTCGCTCCATGTAAATACCGGATAATCCATGCTCCAGTTTGTTGTGTCTCGCGTGCAGCTGGATAGCGATGTCGTTTTTCGCCCTTGGTTTCGCTTGTCCATCTGAGACGGAGTATCGCTGGTATAACGGGAGAATGCCGCTGTCATGGGTAGGTTGTTTTCGCCAAAGATGCAGGACACTACAAGATTCTCGCTCTCCGGCGCATAAATGCCATATGTTCCAAACCCGCCGTGCGTGAACGTGACATAGAACGTTCCGCGGATGATTACAACGTCTGAGTCGGTTTTACTGATTGGAATCTGATTGCCTTCACTGTCTTTCAGAAAGGCATGTGTCACCAAATACCGGTTGACCGAGTACGAGTCCTGGAATCCAACCTCTGTAATCGTATTACCGTTGTATTCTTCTGCTTCGAGACGGATCTCTTTCGTCACATAGCTCGTCGGGTTATCGTACACAGTGTCGATCACGGATGCTGATTTTAAGGCAAGCTGCGAAAACATCGACGTACGGGTCACATCCAAAGTACCGCTACCCGTTCCAAATGAAATATACTGCAGATGATAGCACTCCCAGCTAATTCCGCCACTCATGGTCAAGCAATAAAACCAACGATTCAAGATCATGTTATACGCAACGGCAGTTTGCTTGACCTTGCCAGTCTTTGCATCCTGCACGATCACATCGAAGCGGTTATGAAGCACCGCGTGTTGCTCGAGTTTATTCATATCGTCTTTCTCCTTAAATCGGAATCACATCTACCGGCGTTAAGGTTACCGATGCGGATCCTGTCACTACGGCCAGTTCGCTACTCACCGGATAGAGTTTGTTCGCTGTGATCAACTGCAACGATCCTGAAGCTACAACGGTGATCTGTTCCTCATCAACACCCTCGTTCGGCGCACCGTCAGCATGGATGGTCAGGGTTTCAAGCGCTATTCTCATACCGTCCACGACCCAGTATCCCGCCCGGCAATCCGCAATAGCCAAATCAAACGGCGTCACCCGGCTCATGTCTTCGCCGAGCGTTACCAACAGCTCGTTCCCGTTCTGTATCGTCGCCGATAGGATCGTTCGTTCGGGCGAAATGGACATGGAAGAAAGAATTTCGCCTCCGATATCCTGGCTGAACGTGAACAGCAGGTTCCGTTCGTCCACGCGCGTAAATCCACTGATTTCGAACACCTCTTCCAGCGGATGCGTCATGACGTATACAAAGGCAGTATTGACGTTTGCTCGCTCAATTTCCACCGGAAAATATCGGACAGCGTCGGTCGTCCACACGTGCGCGTCTCTTGGCTGCACGTCGGCGTACTCCGCCGGCATGGCCTGCCCGGCGTAGGTCCGGTAGGACAGTACATACTGTATCAGCCCGGCGTTTTCGGTCACGAACCCCAGCCGGTAGTCGTTCGTCCGAAACAGCGCGAGGGTCACATTGCCCGTGCCGAGCTCCGTGACCTGCCGCTCCTCTTCCCAGAGGATCGCACCGCCTTCTTGTTCCGCGTAGGTTCTGTAATAAACGTTACCGTCGCGGAGATACCCGATCACAAGCCCCTGATCGACGCCGACGTCAAGGTTCGACTTCCACGCCCGGCAGGAACTGATCTGTTCCACGTTTTCGGCGAGCGGGATTCGCGTCGACTCGTCCTGCCACTTCTGGACGTACAGCGTGCCAGCCGCATCCGTAAAAAAGATGTACGGCGTCTCTTCTGTGATCAGTTCATAACAGCGGGTCTTTGCGTTGATCGTCCATTCGCCGTTGAACTCGATCGCGACGTCCGCCGCCGCACCAAGTGTCCAGTTCCATGCCCACGGGGATTCCAGGTCGGTCGGAAAGCTGCGCTCGTAGATGTTGGCGACGCCGCTGTCGATACAGATCGCATATGCCAGAGACGGGGTTGTCTCCCCGGGCAGCTGCCGAATGGCCACGTCGCCAAAGTTTGCCGCTACGTCCGTATGGATGTCCTCTGTCAGAAGCGTATTGACGGTTGACTGGGTCGCGACCACACGCAGGTTCGGCTTGACGTCTTTGCTCTCCACCTGGAACCGCTCCAGCAGTTTGTTCCGTATCTCGGCCGGCAGAATTCTCATTCGTCCGTCACCTCCGGCGCGAGCGTCAGCGTCGTCTTATACCAGTCGCCGGCAAGGCGGCTGAAATCCTTCAATTCGACGATATGCCCGTAGAACGTGCCGTGCTTACAATCGGCTTTCAGCAGCGCGGCGGTATCCTCCGCTTCGAACAACAGCTGCTTTCCGGCGTAGTTGACATACGCAACGATCTCGTAGGTTGCGTTCGGTACACCGTACCGCTGCAGATACGTCCGGCCGTCCAGTGTCTGCCACTCCGTCCGAATGACGGACTGTTTTTCTTTCAGCGTAATAAACCGGGTGATATCAACTCCGGTATCTTCGTTTCTCAGAAGCGCCATATCAGGCAAGCACCTCCTTCCGCAGTTCTCCGACCAGGAAGTCGACGACCTTGGTCATAATCCCTTCATCGTTGACGCCCTCGATCCGGATCGTACCGGTGTGTTCGATGATCCGCTTAGCGACGCCTGCCAGCGGGTTCGCTGCTTTCGACGGATAGTCCGCGTTAACGTCGAGATCGAAGTTGGTCGGGATGGCGTTTGTGATATCCTTTTCCACGCCGGCCATGGCGTCGGTGAACCCGGCCCCCAAGCCGAGGCCCATGTTCTCGCCGATTCCAGCGAACACGGTCGAAGGGCTGTGAATGCCGAGCACGCTCTTTGCGCCGTCGACAACGCTTCGAAACAGGCTGCCGATCTTGTCTTGAATCCACTGGCCCATGGACTGAATGCCCTGCCACAACCCCTGCACGATGTTCTTGCCGATCTGGGCAACAGAGGATACTGCCTTGGAGATGCCGTTTACAATCGAAGAAATGACCTGCGGCATGGCGGAAGACAGCTGCGGGATCGCGCCGACGATCCCCTGGATCAACGCCCCAATCGCCTGCACGCCTAAATACAGAATCTGCGGTAGGTTTTCAATGAAGAACTCCACGATCGCCGTGATCAGCTGCGGCAGCGCTTCGACCAACGCGGGTAATGCGTTAATAATCCCTTCGATCAGGCCGAACAGGATCGACATACCCGCCCCGATGATTTGATCGATATTCGACAGTAGCGACGAAACGATCAGGATGACCGCTTCCACGATCGCGGGGATCAGTTCGGGCAGCGCCTGCCCGATCCCGTCCACCAGTGCCAGGATCAGCTGAACCGCCGTATCCACCAGTAGCGGCAGATTATCGACAATCGCCCAGATGATCGTCATAACGGCGTCGACCGCCACCGGGATCAGTTCCGGCAACAGCTGGATCAGCATATTCAGCAGTTGCTTGAAAATGGACGTCACAGTGCTCAGTATCGAAGGCAGCAGCGTGGATATCTCCGAGAATACCGCGTCCAGCGCTTCCGGCAGGGACTTTACGATATTCTCCAACACCGGAGTCACGTTCGTCATGACTGTCTTGAAGGCGTCGATCATGTTCCGCGTCAGTGATTGCGTGTCCGATTCGGCGTTGCCAAGCCCAGCCACCCACGACGAAGCGGCCGCTTTCATCATGCCAATGGAGCCAGTAATCGTCTCCGAGGATTCGCGCGCAAAGTTGCCTGCGTACTGCTCCGTGTTCTCAAAGAACATCTGCATGGCGACTTCGGCCTTCTGCGCCTGCGTTGCCGAACTCCAGGTAAAGTCCAGCCCTTTTGCAACGGCATATGCCTGAATGCTGGTTGCGTTCATGGCGACGCCAAGGTTGTCCATCATGGTGAAGTTTCCCTTGGCAGCGCCGGTGACCGCTTCCAATGCCGCCGATGTGTCAATGCCCATGACGGACGCCATATCCGCAGCGCGCTGCATGGCCTTTTCGGTCAGTTCCAGGCTTGTCTGCTGATCGACGCCGACGCCCTGAAACAGCGCGCCCATCTTATTGGCGGTGGCAAGATACTCGCTCTGCGAAACGCCGAGGTTCTTATATGCGTCTTCGCCGGTCTTTTGAATGGAAGCGGCGTACTCGCCGAACACGGCCTCCGAGCCGCCGAGATTCTGCTCCAGCTCGCCGATCTGTTCGACCACCGCTTTGCCGAGTTTATATGCCACGGTTCCCGCCGCCACCAGAACGGAGCCCATGGCAGCGCCGACGCCCTTAAGTACGCTGCCGAGTTTTTCAAAACGATCCTTCGCGCGATCGGACTGGTCCGCGGCGTCCTCGACCTCGTCGCCGAAACCATCCGCTTTTTGTTCTGCGTCCTGGAATTCGTCGCCGACGCCGTCTATTGCTTTTTCATTGTTTTTCAGCTCGCGCTCCATATTGTTGAGCTCGGCTTCCGCGTTGTTCAGTTGCACGGTCCACTGCTGCGTCCGGCGGTCGTTTTCGCCGAACGACTCCGCCGCATTCTCCAGCGCACGCCGCAACAGCTCGATTTTTTCTTTCTGCTCCGATATCTGACGGTTCAGCACTTCGTTACGGGACGTGAGCGCGGATACGCTGCGATCCTGTTTGTCGAACCGGGATTCGACAAGTTTCATCTCGGAGCCGAGTACTTTGAATTGCTGGTTAATATTTTTCAACGCGGCCTTGAATTCGCGTTCGCCTTCCACGCCTATACGGAGCCCAAAATCTGCATCCGCCATGTACTCGCCTCCGTTTCAAAAAAGTGCGCAAAAAAAGAACGGCCCGCAGGTCGTTCTGATTTCATTACTTGTTGTCAGATATCAATCGCATGAAGAATCTGAAGCGCTTGTTTATATTTTTCCACCCGTTCCAAATCTTCCTGCGTTACGCTCTCCAATCTCGCTAAATCTGAGTTGTGCTTTAAATCCTCAATCTTCACTGCTCTGGCAATCGGATCGGTGCGAATTCTTTGCACATACTCCATATACGGAACTGATCCCTCATGGCATAATAATTTCAATGCTGCAATCTGCCGATCTGTTATCCCCCACTGCTGTAGATCGGTTTCGGTCAAGCCGGTGTCTTCCATAACATCATGCAACAACGCAACGACGCATTCGTCTTCAGTATTCATCCGTTCTGCAACATGCAACGGATGGGTAATATATGGCAGGCCGCCCTTATCATACTGCCCCCTATGTGCGTCACATGCAATTTGGATTGCGATTTTTACCAATGGTGTGTAGATCATTTCTCTTAACCCTGTCCATCAATAATAAAACTCATTTGGTTAACATGATCAATATAGCACGTTTGCCTTTGCTTAACAATTTCAATAGCCAATCCTGAAATATTCTAGATACTGTTTGAATTTATCCTGCGCGGCAACGCACGTATCTCGTAAATACCCGCGTTCACTTGGCCATTCCCGTAGGCCACGATAATAAAACAGTTTCAATTCGTCGTCTATGATAAATGGAACGATGTCGTTCTTCAGGCACTCTTTGAACAGAATCAACCGGCCGACACGACCGTTTCCATCCTGAAACGGATGGATCGACTCGAATCGGTAATGAAAATCCAGAATGTCATCCAATGTTTTGATTTTTACTGCGTTATAACCTTGAATCAGTTTCTGCATCTGCGGCGCAACGTCCTCCGGCTCAGCAGTTTCCTTGCCGCCGACTTCATTGGGCAGACGTTTATACGCGCCAACTGCAAACCAGTCCTTTCGCGCATCGCTGGTGCCGCTTTTCAGTAGCAGATGCAATTGCTTAATGAGCTTCTCGCTCAGCGTCGCGTTTGCCTGATCGATGATCAGATCGATACATCTGAAATGGTTGGAGGTTTCGACAATATCGTCGACGTTGACGGAAACGCTGTCCATGCCGATGGTGTTCGTTTCAAAGATGAATCGTGTCTGATCATGGGTCAGCCGGCTTCCCTCGATGTGATTTGAGTTATATGTAAGCTCAATCTGCACCTTATGGTAGATGCCGCCCGAAGCCCTCGCCGCTTTTTCCACTTTCAGAAACTCCAGCAGCGTGACCGGTTCTTCCCGATGCTTGTTGATACGATCCGGCCGTTGCGCCGTTTCGGGGATGTTCCATGTCTTTCCAGTCAAAAAGGCGTCCGGTATTTTACCGTTTGCGCAATAATTACGCACGGTCCGTTCCGCTACGCCCCAGCTCTTTGCTATTTCCGCTACAGACAGGTATTTCATGGCGCTTGCCTCCTATGTGCTACGCCTATCATACCATATTATCGGCAAGAATTAAATCACAATATCCAACTATTGTTGTTGTTTTTGCCGTTATCGGCATATTGACCGTAGCACAGATTATATCCCCGCGGTTATGATCTCATCGATCGCATATTCCACCTTCGCTTTCGCCATTCCATGGAACTGCTTGTAGATCTCCTACTGGTCGAGCAGAGCGCCAAGCGGCATGAGCCACACTTCACGCTCTGATCTTCCCAGCAGGGTTACGCCGTAAAAGAGCAACCGGGCGAACGTTTCTTCATCGCTCACCCGGCCGACGCGTTTTTTTCCGGCTGCGGCTCGCTTTCCACATAGCGTTTCGTGCCCCGTAACATCGAATCCATGATCGCGTCCTTGTATTCGGCAAGATCCGTCGGCGTGGTCAGAAGTTCGATCTCTTCTTCCGTCAGCGGCTCCCGCTTATCCTCCGGATGCTGGAAATTGTGGATCAGAATGCTCTGATTCGCCAGCAGCGCGATCAGCCAGATCAGCTCGTCCAGCGCCAGCTCGAAGTTCTCCGACTTCATGAGCTTGTCGCCGAGATTCGCCAGTCCGCCGTAACGGTTGGCTATCTCCTTCGTTGCCCGGGTCGTGAGGATCAGCTGATACTCTTTTCCCGCTATCGTAATAGATGCGGCTCGTTCGTTATCCATACGTTTCCTCCGTTATTCCGCAGCCGCAAAAGTCGGCTCGTACACTTCCGTATACCACCCGGTGATCGTCGCCGGCAACACGCCCGTATCGTCCTCGTTGACTTCGGCCTTCCAAGGATGTTTTCCCTGCCCGTCGATCTTGTTCCGGCGGTAGAGCGTACCCTCGATCTTCGGCGTGTTGAACGTGATGCTGTCGCCCTTGGTCGCAAGGTTCGTCGCCGGGATACCAAACAGCACCCGGTATAGCCAGAAGTAGCGATACTTTCCGTTGCTCTTTTTTGCGCGGAAGCCGATCGCCACCGGAGAAGCCATACCTTCGCTCTGGGAGATCACCACGCCGTTATCATCCAACACTGCGCCGACAAGATCACCAGCCGCCACCGCGCCGATGTCGTTGATCCCGAGCGTCAACTTTCCGGTCTTGAACTCCTTCACGACTTCCGCTTCCGCGTCGTCGGCATATAACGACGCTTCGTTGATTTCAACCTCCAGATCGGCGGAGATCGCCTTCGCCAGCTTGGTCGGTGTGCCGTACGTTTCATCCCCGTTGGCGTCTTCCGTGATCTTGGCGTAATAGAGCCCATCCAACCCAATCGTAGCCATTCAGATTTCCTCCTGTTCATATTCTTTCGCCACGTCGATGGCGTAATGGTAATAACCGGTATCGTCCTCATGTTCGATATACCGGCGTTCCGTAATCGTAAATCCGGCGGCCAGCAGCATCCGAACGAGCAGGTCTTTCTTATCGACATAGCTGCCCTTCGTATACAGCGACAACCGCGCTTCCTCGATATTCACGCCGGGCGCATTGTCCGAAAACAGATCGAAGCGTTCCGAAACCGGCATCACCACGACATACGCGTCTGGCGCGGTCCCGGAGAAAACGCCGGTCTCCACAGGAAGGCCGGCGTTCTCCACAATCGTATTCAATTCCTGCAGCATGCTCATTTCAGACCCAGCTCCTCTTTCAGCGCCGTTTGCATCGCCTCGATGCAGGGCTTCCGGCTCGATCTGCGTGTCGGTTTCAGAATCGGTTTCGGCGGCTGGCCGTGCTTCCCGTATTCGAGGATGTTCGCGAGCTTTGCGTTGCTGACCTCGCGATCCTCCGAAAAGCCGACCTTTACGTCATAGTTACCATCGTCGTTCAGTTTGACGGGTGACACGCCCAGTGCCGCCAGCAGTTTACCAGTGGAACGCGAGGGGTACTTCGTATCCCGGCCGATCGCCGAGCGCAGGTTCGCCTTCATCGTGTCAAAGACGACCTTTCCGCCGGCTTCGAGCGCTTTCGGAATTGCGGTGTCCGTTTTCTCAGCGGCCTTTGTCAGTTGATCCATAAACTCGGTCGGCATTTTGATCGTTACCTTACCCACGGGCCGCCTCCATCTTCTTTGCCAGCACCTCGATATACATTTTTCGCCCCTTCACGTCCTCGACCGAAGTGATCTCAAATCGCTCGCCGTTGCACAGGATCACATGCCTCGTCGTAACGGTCAGTCCGGGGATCGTCCGGAATCGGAACAGATCGGTCGCTTCGGAAAAAGCGGCACGGTTGACCCATTTCTGGGAGCCGTGCCGCCCTTCCCGATAGGCATGGGGAGAAGCGAGAATGATATCGGTTTTTGTTGCGAAACCATCCACGTCTTTTGTTACCGTTTCCGCCGCGATCGAGATGCGTACGTTCATCTTGCCAAAGCTCATATGCCGACCTTCCAGTCCCGGTCAAGCCGGAGCAGCGTATTCACCGCGTTCCAAACCTGTTGCCCGGCCTGCACGTTATCGGAAAAGAACCCGCCCGTGCTGCCGTCCCGGCTCTCGTAGAAATGGGAGGCGAGCATGATCACGGCCTGCTCGGTCGTCGGCGGCATGACCGCCGCTTCGTATGTTCCGACGGTCAAATGCTGATACCCTTCCGCGTAGGAAACCGCCGCGTCTATATACTGCTGCAGCAGTTCGTCGTCCTCGCTGTGATCGAGGATCAGGTTCGCTTTGACCTTCTCCAGTAGCGTGCTCATATCGTTACTCGTCCGCCGCCATGATACCCGCGGCTTTTAGCGTCGCCAGTAGCGTATTAAAATCGGCGACCAGCGCAGCAACGTCGGCCGCGGTGCTCACCGCCTGGTTGGCGGCTAAGCCGACGACGCCGGGACTGTCCGCCGCGGCGGCGGGAAGCCCCATAACCGAGGCTACCTCCTGAATCTCCAGCGTGCCGCCGATGACCAGTTTGTCGCCGCCCTGTTCCATGTAGTTTTTCGCGTTGTATTCCATACCGTTTTCTCCTTACGCCTTCTGCTGCAGGACCTTGATCGCTTCCGGTAAGATGAGCTTGCCATCGAGCCGCTGGGAAGCGAGGAAGCCGACCTGACCGGTTGTCGCGTAAAGCTCGTTCAGTCGCTTGAACGTTCTGCCCTGACGGTCGGCGATCCAGTAGTAGGAGAAATCGCCGAACGCGATAGATTTCACACCCGCCGCAACGGTCGGCATGAATTCGCTGGTTACGACACGATGGCCAAGAATCATGTCCGGCGCGTTCTCCGTAATGCCCGGACGCCACAGGTATTGCCCTTCGCCATCCTTGAGCTTCCTAAGTAATTTGACGGTCGCATCATTAAACACAAACACCGCGTTCTTTCGGTACGGTGCGCGCAGCGAGTACACGAGGTCGATCAGCTCGTCGCCCGTGATCGCCGTTGCGCCTGCGGCCGTAACACCGATATCCGCACCGCCGGTGTCGTTGAGGATTCCGGTGGGTTTGCTGACACCGTTGCCGGTTAGGAACGCATCCTCTTCCTTGTCCCCAATGCGTTTGCCGAACTGCTCGGATACATAGCCTTCGATATTGAAGATGCTGTCCGAAAGCAGTTCTTCCGACACCTTGATCATGGTCGCTACTTTGTACGCTCCGAGGATCACCTGCGAGAACGTGTCATCGGAGAGCGGATAGGTGCCTTCCTCATCCACCCAGTCGGCCGTGCCTTTCGACGCCACGACAGGAATCTTGCGATCACCGTAACTGGTCTGGATCACATGACAAAGCGGCCGCAGCACGTTCGCTTCGGTCAGCTTCTGTACCAGCGTATGTTCGAATTCGTCCGGGACGAGATAGCCGCCTTCGCTGTCGGTGCCCTCGATCAGGGAGTTGAGTATCTCCGGTCTCGGATTCTTGGACCGGATCGCGTTCCAGAACGCCTTTCGATATGCATCCGACGCCCTTCCGGTCTTTTCTTCCCCGGCAGCTTGAGCCGGTTTGTTCGTGATCGGCTCCGCGGTGGGTTTGTTCAGCTCGGCGTCAATCTCCGCCTGACGTTCGAGCCGGTCGATCTCTTTACCGAGGTTGACGACGTCGGCTTCCATCTTTTCGTATATCGCCACGTCCTCGGCGGACAGCAGGCCATCCGTACCGCGCTTGGTATCGAGAAACGCTTTCGTCGCGTCCCACGCCTTGGCGCGCTTTTCGCGGAGTTCCTGAATACGGTTCATGTGATTTCCTCCTCATACTTTCAAAAGATTGAGCCGCTGAATCAGCGGCTCTACGGGATATTTCGGTTCTGCGGGCGGTTCGTTCGGCGGTGTTTCCTCGTTGTCGGTTTCTTTCTCCGCCCGGATATGCTGCAATTTACTCAACAGCGAGTTCGTCACCGCCCGGCGGCTGAACTGGTAGCTGTTGACCGGGATACCGTCCTCAGGCAGCGCCGCTTCGCGTGTCAGTACTCCGTCAGCAAAGCCAAGCTCGATCGCCTTTTGCGCGTTCATCCACGTTTCAGCGTCCATGAGATGCGAGATTTTCGCCCGCGACAGCCCTGTTTTTAGCTCATACGCGTTGACGATGCTCTCTTTCACCTCGTCCAGCATGGTGATCGCTTTCTGCATTTCTTCGCTGTCGCCGATGGCTACGGTCAGCGGATTATGGATCATGAGTAAGCTCGTCGGGGCCATGAGCACTTCGGTACCAGCCATAGCAATGACCGATGCGGCGCTCGCAGCGATGCCGTCGACCTTGACGGTGACGCTGCCTTTATATTCCATGAGCATGGTGTAGATCTGGCTCGCGGCGACGCAATCGCCACCTGGACTATTGATCCATACAACAACGTCACCCGTTCCGGCGCTCAATTGTTCTTTAAACGCTTTCGGAGTGACGTCGTCGTCGAACCAAGATTCCTCGGCGATCACGCCGTCGAGGGTCAATGTACGGGTGCCGTCCTCGTTTCGCACCCAGTTCCAAAATTGTCGTTTCAAGAAGAATCCCCCTTTTTCTGCTGGGCATTCCCGAAAAGCCCTGCGTCTTGAAGTTTTGTCATCGCGCCGTTAATGAGATACAGATCCCCGCCGAGTTCCGGCGAGATGCGGTCGAGATTTTCGAGTTCACGGATGTCGTTCGCGCTCATCCAGCCGTTCTGCCGCGCGGTCGCGTAGCCACTCATGCGGGAAGCATAGTTGATCTGCCCCGTTTTATGGTTCAGGAGCAATGTTAGTAAATGAATCGCTTGAGGTGTCCCCCAAATAGTAGTCCAGGTTGAATGAGAAAAAATCGATGTTTGAGGTGTCCCCCAAATAGTAGTCCAGGTTGAATGAGAAAAAATCGATGTTCAGACGGCTTCAGAGCCCGATTTCCGGGCAAATTCAGCCGGCGTCAAATATGTTAGTGCGCTGTGCGGACGGAACTCGTTGTAGTCCTTTCGCCAGCGCTCTATTTTGTCTTTGGCATCCTCCAGAGACATGAACCAGTTCATATTCAGGCATTCGTCCCGGAAGCTGCCATTGAAGGATTCGATGTGTGGATTGTCCGTCGGCGTGCCGGGTCGGGAATAGTCCAGCTTGACTTTGTTGAAGTATGCCCATGCATCCAGCGCCCTCGAGATGAACTCAGGCCCGTTATCGACCTTGATCCGTTGAGGCAGCCCGCGGGCTGCCTTGATTTTTTGCAGTGCCTCGCAGACCTGTTCACCCTTGATCGATTTGTCCACGTAGATGGCTAAGCTTTCCCTGCTGAACGTATCCAGCACTGTCAGCGCCCTGAATCGTTTTCCATTGTACAATTGATCCGACACGAAGTCCATACACCAGCATTCATTCACGACTGTTGCAAGGCCTTTCTCAGGAGCTCTGGACACGCTGATTTTCTTACGGCCAGTCGGTTTCCTCAGGTTTAATCCT
This sequence comes from Christensenellaceae bacterium, assembly GCA_963665515.1. Classification (GTDB taxonomy): domain Bacteria; phylum Bacillota; class Clostridia; order Christensenellales; family CAG-138; genus UBA7703. Next base: position 1,152,212 of record OY762278.1, on the reverse strand, counting down.
TCTTCCTTGTACAGCCTGTAAACCCGTTTGTGATTGATTTTCCACCCTTCGCGCAATAACAGGACATGGATTCTCCGATACCCATATCGCTTCCGCACGGAGGCTATTTCCCTGATTCGCATTCGTAAAAAGGCCTGCTCGTCCCGGGTTGGCTGCCTCCGGTGCCATCCCCGGTTGATCCGCAATACCATACAGCTTCTGCGTTCGCTTGCTTTAAAACGCTCCTGCAGATATCGTACAGCTTCCCGCTTCTCGGCAGGCCCTAGAATTTTTTTGTCAGTACATCCTGCAGCATCAGCTTGTCGAGGCTCAGATCCGCTACCAGCTTCTTCAGTTTGGCATTCTCTTCCTCAAGCTGCTTGAGGCGTTTCATATCGCTTGGCAGCATCCCGCCATATTTGTTCTTCCAGCGGTAAAACGTCTGCTCTGCTATCCCGAGCTTTCGGCACACTTCCGATATCGGCGTGCCCAATTCTGCCTGCTTCAATGCAAAGGCTATCTGCTCCTCCGTGTATCTGCTTTTCTTCATTTCGTCCACCTTTTCCTTTTTCTCAGTTTATCATTTTTTCTCTTTTTATATGGACTACTTTTTCGGGGAGCAGGTCAGGGATAGATCAATCTTAAGTACTATCAAATCATGCGCGAAAAAAGAGGCTTATCCTACGACTGCATTTTTCTACCGTGTTCAATTCTTCAACAACTAAGAACTGATATATTAATGAAAAAGTATAGAAATGATCAATTGTCAGAAAAAACCATGGAGAGCTGCAGCGTATTTAAAGATACAGAGAATCGAATTAGAAATCTGAAAAGCAATTATGTGTCTTATATAGAATTGAGGTATGCAAGTTTATCCAACAGGCGCTCCTCCGCCTCGGCGCACCAGAGGCCGTTATGCGCTTTGACGATATTGTCAAGCTCGGCAAAGAGCGGTTCGGTTTTGCCTTTTTCCGCAAAATCGGATATCGCCGTCAGTGGCAGATTGATCTGCGTGTAGATCAGCTTCTTGCCGCCCGGGATCTTCGGCAAATTTTTGGTTGTTTCCACAACGCTGTCAAGACCGCCGATGTGCGTGATCATCGCAGCGGGGTTGAGTTTGCCTGCGTTCATCATTGCGATCGCTTCGCGCATATCGTCCGTGTTGCCGTGGCTTGTCGCCGCGACGTGCGTGCGGCTGTAATGCACGTTGTAGAAATTCATCATTGCGGAAAATTCCGTGTTGCCGGGACCCGCAAAAAAGTTCAGGCAGCCGTCCACGGCCAGTATACCGTCCGCCTGCTCGACCACCGGTTTCACCGGTGCAAAGCAGACCACGTCGTCAAATCCCGTGCCGCCGGACAGCTCTTTCAGTGCAGAAACCGGGTCTTCCAGCGTTCCGGTGTTGACGTAATGTAGCTCTACGCCACACTCTTTGGCGTGCTCCACGGTATAGATGCTCTCTGCCCGCGCAAGCCGCGCGTCGTCGATATCCGTAACCACCAGCAGTTTCGGTCTGCGCTCGCAGTGCAGCGCATAGTCGATTGCACCGAGACCCATCGGCCCGACCGCCGCCAGCAACGCCATTTTGCCGTCTTCCACAATACCCATGTCGTGCACATATTCGCCGTCGCGCGTGTGGTACATGGCATGAAACGTTGCGATGACGCAGCTCATCGGCTCCGCCAGCGAACCATAGAAGTAAGTTTCGCTGTTGTACGGCAGCAGGCAGTCCATATGCAACGTTTCCCACGGGATGTTGACATAGGTCGCGTCCCCGCCGCATTCCGCGAACGAGTAACCCGGCGCACTCAATGCGCCTTGATAGGAATGCGCGGGTTGGATGACGAACCCGTCGCCTTTTTTAAACTTATGCGCCCAGTTTTTACCGACTTCGTCGACCACGCCGCAAAACTCATGCCCGATGATCGTCGGGTTTGTCGCAACGTCGTCCGGCACACGCTTGTGCGCCGCGCCCTGTGTCAACGCCTTATAGCTGGACATGCAAAGGCTGTCCGAAATCACCTTGCACCGCACGCCGTCGTCGCCGACCGGGCTTAACTCAAACTCCTCCAGACGAATATCGTTTGCGCCATAGAGTCGCACCGCTTTTGTTTTCATATAACCGCTCCTTTGCACAATTACCAAATCGATCATCTCAGCATCACCTGTCCGCCGGTAACGGGAATCGCCTGGCCTGTTTCATACGTTTGTTCCACAGCGTAAAAAATCGCCTTTGCAACGTCGCTTGGCAGGCATCCGCGCCGGATAAGCGATTTGCCGAGGTAGTACTGTTTCACGTCCTCAATCGTCCTTGCGCCCGGCACCTTGCCCGCGCGGAGATATTGCATGAACAGCCCGCGCTCCGGGTCGCTCCAAAGCGGTCCGTCGTAATAGTTGCCCGGGCAGATCGCGTTGACCTTGATGTTGTATTCCGCAAGCTCCAGCGCAAAGCTCTGCACAAGGCCGATCCCGCCGAATTTCCCGCCCGCGTAAGCAAAGTTTTTGTTGCTGCCGGAGAGTCCACTTTTGCTGTTGATTTCTATGATGTCGCCCGTCCAGTTGTTGTCCGCGTCATACTGTGCGCGCATGATCCGCTGGGCGTATTTTACGCACGTAAAGAACGCCGTATAGTTGATGCGTGTTACAAATTCAAAATCCTTCTTCTCCAGCTCGTCCAATGAACCGGCTTTCAGTACGCCCGCGTTGGAGATAAACAGGTCGAGTCCGCCAAAGCGCTCCACGGTTTGCGCAACCAAATTCGCCACGCTTTCCTCGCTGGAAACATCCACCTTGACGGCGAACGCACACTCGCCGAGCGATTCCGCCACCGTCTTCGCCAGCGGCTCGTTTTGGTCGGCAATTACAACGCTCGCTCCCTCCCGGCAGAGTTCCTCGGCAATGCCTTTGCCAAAACCCTGCGCGCTGCCGGTTACAGCGGCGATCTTCCCGCCGAGTCGTCCGGGTTTGTTTGCACGCTTGTTTACATTTTCCGAAGCGAGTTGTTCCCACTTGGTCATGTCAATCATTTTTTTGCATCTCCATTTTGCTGCTTGCAGTTTTAAATTCCGTATTCCCCGCGTACTTTGTTCCAAGGATCGTAAGCAGTACGCTCAGTAAAATAAACCCGCATCCCACGGTCTTCACCGCGCTCATGTATTCCCCGAATATGATCGTGCCAAGCGCGATGCTTGTCACCGGCTCCATCGTACTCAGCAGCGAGGTGCTTACAGCGCCGGCATACCGAACACCAAGCTGAAAAAGGCGCACCGCGATCACGCTCTGAATCAACGCCATGACAGCTAGTAATAAAATCCCCTTGATTGTTGTTCCACTCACGTCCAACGTGCCGGTCAACGCACCCAGCGCCGCCGCAGAGGACAAGCTCCCGAGGGACATCCAGAACAACAGCGAACTCATCGGATATTCCCGAAGTTTAGAGTGTTCGAAAAGGACGATGTAGAATGCATACGTACATCCGGATCCAATCGCAAGCACAAACCCGAATGTCTGACTTTTCGACTGAAAATCAGCCACCAGTATAACGGCCGCAACGCTCAGCAACATTGCAAGAAGTTTGAGCACATTGACCTTTTCGCGAAAAAACAACATGCAGACGATCATCACCACCGAAGGATAAACAAAGTGTAGCGAAGTTGCCATTCCCGCCGAAAGATAATAGTACGATGAGTTCAAGAGGATCCCCGTAACCCCCTGCCCAACAAAGAAAGCAAAAAACGCGTCCCGGAAAAGGCCTTTTTCAAGCTGGAGCGACTGTTTTTTCGCTTTTGTCAATATAACCGCAAAGATCATCGTGAACGTTGCGCGAAACAGCAGCTGTGTCATCGCGTTGATTCCACCCGCGGAAATGAATTTTACAAAAATCGGCGATGTACCAAAGATGATCGCCGAAATCGTCGCAAAAAGCACGCCTCTGGACTTCATACGCAAATTCGTCCGATCCTCATGGATTGACAACATTGACGGGCTTACCTTCAAGCCAGCTGGAAAGATTATCCACTGCTGCATCCATCAGGCGTTTCCGACTCTCTTTCGGCGCCCAGCTGATATGCGGCGTAATCAGGCAATTCTTCGCAGACAAAAGCGGATTGTCATTTCGAATCGGTTCTTCCGCCACAACATCCAGCGCAGCGGCATATACTTTCCCAGTGTTGAGCGCATCTACAAGATCTTGTTCAACGATCAGCGGGCCGCGGCTGTTATTCAGGATGATTACACCGTCTCTCATTTTTCCAATGGACCCGGCATTGATTATACCCATTGTTTCCGGGAAAAGCGGGCAGTGCAGGCTGATTACATCGGACTCTTTCAGCAGGGTATCAAGGTCGACATAATCGCCGATTGCGCGTCCGGTATCGTTTTGCTGTGCATCGTACGCAAGCACGCGCATGCCGAGCGCTTTTGCAATTTCACCCGTGCGCTGTCCGATGCGGCCAAAACCAATAATGCCCATGATCTTGCCCTCCAGCTCGATCAGCGGATAATCCCAAAAACACCAGTCCGCGTTCGAGCTCCATCGCCCTGCGTGTACCGCTTCACTGTGGTGTGCAACGTGATGGCAGATTTCAAGCAGCATGGCAATTGCGAACTGTCCGACAGCCGCCGTGCCGTAAGTCGGTATATTGCAAACGAGGATGCCGATTTCCTTTGCTGCGACAATATCAACCACGTTATATCCCGTGGCAAGTACGCCGATATACTTTATATTCGGGCAGGCCGAAAGCGTTTCCCGTGAAATCGGTGTTTTATTGGTTAAAACAACGTCCGCATCCCCAATGCACTCTACAATCTGCTCTTTGTCCGTTCGGTCAAACACCGTCACGTCGCCAAACTTTCGAAAACCATCCCAGCTCAAATCCCCCGGATTCAGCGTATATCCGTCCAATATAACGATTCTCATATTTATCCCCTTTATCATATGGATCATATTTTAAGAGTGACCCAGGCGAAGCGCGTTCACCCGGGCCGATCTTACATTTCCATTCATTAAACTGTGTTACAGCTTGCTCCGGTCGCAAATCTCGCCCGGATCGACAACCGCCCAGATCGCGGTGTCTTCACGCCCGGCTTCGTCAACATAGTCTCGCGTCGCATTCTGTCCGAAGGGCAGGTCGGCCGGTTGTTCGTCCTGAAAAAAGATCCATTGGTCAACCGGATAACGGGTGAGTACCAGGTCAATCAGATCGCGCATGCGAAAGCACCGGATAACTGCATTACCAATCGTCGAAATCTGAACCTTCCCCGCCTGCTCCAGCCAAAGGCCAAGCTTATTGAAATCGTATGGGAATTCATAATAGTCCCCGGTCGTCGTCGGCTGCGGCTGATAGTCCATCATCATGCATTCTTCAAGCGATCCGTCGGGATTTTTCAGCGTCACTTGCCGTTCAATGGTGTGCCGATCCGGCACCTGTGCAAGATATTGACCAAAGTGATGGCTTGTGGAATTGACATACGTTACGCCCGCAAGCACGATTTTCGTATCCAGCGCAAGCATTTTCCCAAACGCGCTCCTTAGGTCGAAAACGCAGACGGCGGGATCGACGTTTGTAATCATTTCGGCATTTTTTCCAACCGCCGAAAAGCTATGCCGGTAGGCAATGCTGCGCTGCGCACCGGGAAAATGGCGTATCGCTTCGCTGATCGCGCCCATTTCGGATTTATCGTTTTCAGGGTCTATGACCGGATGTTCCTGCACTTCATGGATGAAGCAGAAAGCAGGTGCAACCAGCGTCCCCGTTTCTTTTCCGAGCGCTTCATACAATGCTTCGCCTATGGTCTTGCCAGCGCCTTCCACATAACCGAACGGTCGCATAGCGGACTGTAATAATACTGTGTCGCCGGGCTGCACGCCGACTGCACGAAAGCCTTTCAGCGCGTCTTGATACGTTACTGTCTTCATGATAGATCCTCCTTTGGCCGGTTCTGCTCTGTAATTTTCAGCCAACCGCGTCCAGTGCGTCGTTGACCTGCTGTTCATTCTTAACGCCGACGATGGCCGAAACCACCGCGGGCTGTTCAAGTATCCAGCGTAAAGCATAGGTGCTCATCGAAATGCCGTGCGCCCTGGCTTCTCTTTCAAAATTTTCCAGTTTGTCAAAAAGTGTATTATCCGGTGTAGCCAGCCATGTCGGCTTTTCTTCCGCACGGGAGCCTTTCGGCGGCTCCATACCACGTTTATACTTACCGGTGAGCAAGCCCCCCTGATAAATTTGATACGGGATGACGGCAATATCTTCCGCTGCGCAGAGCGGAATCAGCTCGTTCAGCGCGTCCTGCTTCAGTAGGCTCAGCGGCGGCTGGCAAACCACCGGACGCGGCAGATGGTTTTCGTCGGCGGCGGCAAGCAGTGCTTTCAGCTGATCCGCCGAGTAATTGCTTACACCATAGTAGCGGATTTTTCCCGCCGAAATTGCCTTTTTTAAAGCGAGCAGAATCTCCGACGTACCGACGTTTGCATCAAACCGATGCAGATAATATAGATCGATATAATCAGTCTTTAGGCGGTTCAAACTCGCATCCATTTGTTTTTCAATCGCCGCTGCACTCGTTCCTTCATCTTCCGGCGCTTCGCCGACCTTCATGCCCACTTTCGTGGAAATGATCACGTCTGCGCGCGCCATGTCCCTTACGGCAGCGCCAACGATTTCCTCGGCAACGCCGCCCGCGCTACCTGCGTAACGATTGTATCCTTCATACATATTCGCCGTGTCTATGTGGTTGACGCCGCGTGATAAAGCGTATTGCGTAAGCTTCACAGCGTCGGCAAATGCGACCGGCGCGCCATATGTCATCGTGCCCAGCGTCACCGGGGACACTGAAATCTCGGTTTTGGGAATTCTGTTCATCGGTCTATGTCTCCCTTATACATTATAAGTAACGTTCATTCTACCGCGGCCAAGCGTTCGACAAGCGGCCTCGCCTCAGCAAAAAACGCTTTGGCAAACGCCGCGTCGTACTGCAGCGCAGGCGTGCGGAACACCCTGTCATACATACCAAGTTCATGCAGAATGCAGCTAAAGCTCTGCAGTAGCCCTCTGCGCATAACAATCGTGCAAAGTGCGTTCAGTTCTTTTTGCAATGCAAACGCAGTTTCATAATCCCCCAGCTTCGCCGCACTATAAATTCCCGCGTAAGCTCCGGGGAATACCGTCGCCCACATACCAATTCCGCCGTCGGCACCGTGAATCACTGCAGGTGCAAGGTATTCGTCTTTCCCGTTGAATACGATGCACCCCGCCGGTTTTTCCGCAATCAGTCTCTGCGTAAAGAAAAAGTCGTTTGTGGATGACTTGACGCCTGCCACGCCTGGTATGGTCAGCGATTCCAAAACGTTTCCCAGGGTGAAGGCTACACCAGGCTGCGGCATATAGTACAAGATAACCGGTATGCCTGCGGCTGCGGCCAGCGCGCGATAATACTGCATCTGCTGCATATGATCTGCGCCGGGGAGCGGCACGGACGAAACACCGTCCGCTCCGCTCTCCGCAGCATGCATTGCAAGTTCAAGCGCGTCACGCATAGTATAGGCGCCAACCTGAACCAGCGCGATTTTATCATAACGATGGCAAATTTCAATGCCGATTTGCGCCGCAGCTTTTCGCTCCGCAATACGCATCTTCATGCCGTCGCCCGTTCCGCCGCATAAGTAAGCGCCGTCCAGCGTTCCCCGCATACTCCGCTCAAGTGCGTTTGCAAACTCTGTTTCCAGAAAACTGTCCCGCTGATCACAGGGCGAACACGCCGGCACCAGTACCCCGCCCGTTATCGCTTTTTGCGCCATAACATCATTCTCCGGTTCTTTTTTATTTTGCGGCTTTGAGATCGTTGATTGCGCTCTTTATGGAATCCGCAATGGTTTCGATCACTTCGTCGTCCATGCCGCACCACATTGGAACGGAGAAGCTGTTGTCCCACCAGCTTTCCAGCACGGGGCAATCCTGTTCGCCCTGTCCGAGCTTTTCAAAAAGCGGATAGCGATAAAGCGGATAGTACTGTACGATGCTGCGAATGCCGTATTTCGTGGTCAGCAGATCGAGCAGATCGTTTCGGTCCTTGCCGAATGCGCTGCCGTCAAAATGCTGGATGTACTGGTGCCGCACATGGCGATACCCTTCCGGAATTTTATTGAAGGTAATTTCCGGCACGTCTTTGAGCAGGTCACGCAGTTTATCGTTTTGCGCAATGATCGTGTCGGTAAATTTCCGGAGGCTCTTGAGTTCAACGCTGCCAAGCGCACATTGCGCCTCGCCGATGCAGAAATTGTTCGGCCAAAAGCCTTCGATATCCAGGTCCACGTTGCTCATTGCGGGAACCCAATACCGTTCGCGCGGGAAGTTAAAACCGCACACACCGTTGTGGCGGATTCCGGGGACAAGTTTGGCGTCCGCATCATTCTTGACAGTCAGCATGCCGCCTTCACCAAGCGTCGTCATCGTTTTTGCGCCGTGGAAGCTGAAGCATCCGAAATCGCCGAACGTACCGACATGGCGGCCGTTGATGCGCGCGTCAAGCGCCTGGGCACAGTCTTCCACTACACGGATGCCGTGTTTTTCGGCAATCGCCATAATGGCGGGCATATCGCAGGGCATGCCGAGCAGATGGACGCAAACAATCGCCTTCGTTTTCTTTGTAATTTTCCGTTCAATGTCTATTGCGCTGACAACCCATGTTTCCGGGTCGATATCGGACCAGACGATCTTTGCACCGGCTTTGCCAAACGGGATGGCTGATGCGCAGAACGTGTAAGCGGGAACGATGACTTCGTCGCCGGGTTCAACGCCGCAGAGCGTTGCCGCAAGACTCAGTGCCTGCGTCGCGTTGCCGACGGCAAAGGCATGGTTCGCTCCGGTGAATTCTTTAAAATCCGCCTGGAACTGCTCCTGCATCGCGCCCTGCGTCTGGCCGGGTACGTCGCGCATAACGCGGACTACTTCTGCAATCTCTTCTTCGGTATAATACCGCTGACGGGCGGGGATCGATACGCGGAATCCCGCGACCGCACCACGGCCGGAAGCGTCTCCACGGATTATTTTATTGGACATGTTATTCATCCTCCTCAGCATGTTTTGCTCAATCCTTGATGCAGCTTTTGCCACATCGCACATGTATAGCATATCCATAGCGAAGCGGAGCCGCCATGCCGAAACCACGCGTGTTTTTTTCAGCTCGCGTAGTTTTCGTACCCTTCGCCGCTTGACGCTCCCCGGTCGCCACGCGTTATAATGAAAACATCCGGAGGAACAAATATGGAGTGTAGTACAGCCGAACAGATTTTTACGGTTCGCGCTTTTGCGGGGGAACTCCCCGTGGAATGCTTTCTTTCAGCGCGCGGTTTTGGCGAGGATCACAGCCAGCGGCAGCCTTCGTTTTCCGAGGATCATGTCCATGCCTGTTTCGAGCTATTGCTCTGCCGAAAGGGTACCGGCTATCAATTTATCGAAGGAACAGCACATGCGTATACGGACGAATCGGTTTTCCTGCTCGCTCCGTTCGTAACGCATGCACATATAGGCAACCCGGATTCCGATGAAATACGCGGTTCGGTTCGGTTCATCCTTCCAGAGGGTGCAGTCTTGTCCGGCCGATGCGACCTTGCACTCTCCGCCGCATTGGAGCGGCTGCGGCATGAAACCTATGCCTTTTTCCCCGCAACGCCACAGATCGTCACACTTGCAAACCTGCTCACGGAAGCGGTTTGTTCGTCGGAGTCTTCCGCCTTGCTTGTTCTCGGCGGGCTCCTTTCGGCGCTGTTTTCAACCGTATTTGCGGACCTTGCGCGGCTCTATGGCAGCGGCAGGGACGTCCCGGCGCCAAGGCTTCTTTCCGAGAGCGATTCTGCTCGAAGATTGATAATTGACGGATTTTTCGGTCAGGCGGTCGACGGTTCTGCCCGTGTTGAAGACCTTTGCGAGCAAGTCCATCTCAGCCAAAGCAGCCTGAACCGCGTTATACACGAACTTTACGGCACTTCGTTTAAACAAAAACTTATTGAATCCCGGATGGCCTATATCAAGTACTACCTGAAGTATACCGATTTGCCAATCCGCATTATCGCTGAAAAAACCGGTTTTGTCGAGGACAATAAGCTCTCGTCTTTTTTCCGTCAGCGGGCCGGTCTTTCCCCAACGCAGTATCGTCAGATGGAGCGCGCATCTTCGCCGCAATCGGTGCAATAATTCATACGGACAAAGAAGTGAAAGGCAGCCAAACGGCTGCCTTTCACTTATGCATCAATTTCTATCACGTGGGGGTCATATGCTCGCTCGCCATGCCGATATCCACGCGTACGCCGGCCAGCTTTGCGTTTAAATGCTTTTCTACCGCATAGTTGGCAAACGAAGCAGAAATAAACCGTTCCAGAGCGATGCCGAACAGCGCGTAGTATGCCAACGCAAGTACGACCAGAATCCCCGTATACGCAGGCAGAGCCCAAAGCAATAGCGCAAAAACGGCAACTGGAATCAAATTGGACAGCAGCGAAAGGAGACTCTTCGGCAATTCGAGGAACGTCACCAGAAACGCATTCTTCACAATTTGTCCGAATTTCAGACGATACGTAACCATCAGTGTGTACACAATTTGCCGCATGAGCAGCGCGAAGATCGCGACAAGTGCGCAGAAGCCAAAGAGCACATAGAATCCGATCCCCGTGTTATCCGCGAGGTTTCCATAATAACGAAGCGTACTGTACACGGCAAGCGGCATAAGCCCTTCTATCAAAGAAAACAGCAGTGCCTGAACCAAGTTCCTTTTCATCCCACCAAAAAAAACTTGCCAGCGCATGCAAGGTTCGCCGCGCGACCAGTTTCGCATGAGCAGCGTTACACCGGCTAACATAGGCCCCGTAAGGAAAAGACACACGGCAAGGCCGGCAAGATACGCGCCCATGAAGGACCCGGTTTGAAACGTCGTGCTTTCTTCGGTCAGCAGCGAACTGAGCGACATCTCCGTCCATACGCTGGCGGGCAAATAGAACAGATAGCACACGATGTTAATTGCAAAAAACCAGCTCCAATAATTACCAAACGTCTGGCGAAACAAAGCTTTTCGTGTTTTCGGGCGTTCCTGCGGCGGAAGGTCCTCTATCGCCGGCTTTGTATAAAAAAGTTTTTTCAGCACTTTATTCGCTCTTTCTGATTGTTTTCCCATCGCAGGCAGGTCCCGTGGATGCACGCACCACAAGCAGCGGTGAATATTCCACCTTGTTGATAGCCGGCGGGAGGATCGCTTCGCTTAGTTCGCGCCGACGCGAAGTAATCTGATCCACTGCCGCCTTACAGCGAACCTGCAGATGATGGTCTATCGTCGTCAGTTGAGGCGTAGAGATAGCGGAGGCAAAGATATTGTCGAACCCGCAGACAGAGAAGTCTCCCGGCACGCTAAACCCGCGCGCCTTAATCTCATCTATCATACCAATGGCCGTCATGTCGTTTACACCTATGATTGCCGTCGCGCTCACTCCATGCTTTAGCGCTTCCCCCATAAGCTTCCGGCCAACGGCATATTCATATGGCATCGCGTCAGGCAGCGCATCCGTTTCCGTCTGCGCTTCGGTTGCGAGCAGCTCCAGACTGTCTTCATCCAGCCCTTTGGCACGTAAATAATCACGGATTCCCTCTAGTCTCTGCTGGCGCGCCAGGGTCAACTGATTGAAAGGAGTGGAGACAAAAAGGAATTTGCGATGACCAAGCTCATACAAATGCTCGGAAAGGATCTTACCTGCACGTTCATTGCTTAATTCAATTGAACAAATTGGTTGGTCGGCGCGCTTTTCCCCAATCAGCACGGTCGGTACACTATCCGCCACGCTTTCCACAATCTCCGGAAAACTCGGCAGAAAAGTGAAAATCATGCCTGCGATACGAGTCCTTAAAAATGTTTCCAAATAATATTTTTCCAGTTCCGGTTTTCTTAAGGTGTTGCAAACGATCACGCCGTATCCGCAAGCGTCGGCATAACTTTCCGCAGTTTGTACTAACTCGGAATAAAATGGATTGTTTAGCGTCGGTGTAAATAACAGTAAAATGCCGTTTCGGGTGGAGTGAATTCTTTTTTTCCGCTTGGGCAGTTTATAGCCGAGTTCCTGCGCCGCCTGAACGACGCGCTGCTTTGTCTCCTCGTTAAAGAGTACTTTGTCGCTTTCATTCAGAATCAAAGATACGGCGGACTGGGAAACGCCCGCGCGTGCAGCGACATCAAGTGATGTGACTTTTTTCAATAATTTTCGCCTCCGATCGCCGGATATTCAGACTAATAATACCTAATAATTTTAACGCATTCCCCAATATTTGTCAATTATTTATTGTTTTATTCGGTAAAATTACTTGAATTTATGTTGTTTTTCATCGTTCTAGCGGTTTTAATCGGTAAAATTCGAATAACGCGAGACGAATCCTTGACTTTTTATTACCTTTTTGATAATTTATTAGAAGTGAGTATTAGTTAAACCGTTTCTAGTCGTGTTGCAATTCGCAAACAAAAACGAAACCCGGCGCAGCAAATGCGCCCAAGGGGAACGCATTATGACAAACGCATGCGACACGCAGACACTCCCCCGCAAAAGCGGAACGATTTTCTCACTTGGTGAGCTTTTAGTAGACCTTATCCCCGTCGATCTCGGCGGGCGCATCGACCAGGCAGGAACCCTCTTTAAAACAGCCAGCGGAAGCGCTGGTATTTTCGCTTGCGCCGCCGCGGCGCTTGGTGCCAATGTTGCTTTTCTTGGCAAAGTCGGACAGGATTCGCTAAGCCGCCTGGCCTATGATACCGTTCGCGCATCAGGCGTGGATATGAGTCACGTTGTAACATCGAACGAAGGTCAAATCGGTCTGGCATTCATCGAATATCTTCCGGATGGTACACGCAATTATGAATATTACCGAACTCGCTCGGTCGGCAGTTTGTATCGACCAGACGAGTTGGCTGCGGATACGCTCACAAACGCGTCCGTGCTGCATTTTCCGGGTATGCTGCTTGAGCTCAGCCCCGAGCTTCGGGAAACGAGTCTGGCCGCAGCGCGTCTGGCAAAGCAGAGCGGCGTGTTGTTTAGTTTTGATCCAAACATTCGCTTCGACCTAAGTCGCGACGAGTCGCTTCATCGCCTTGTCTCCGCCATCGAGCTTGCTGATGTTATTGCCCCAACGCTTATGGAAGGACGCATGATTACAGGGAAAACGACTATAGGGGACGTTCTTCGCGCGCTACATGCCATGGGCCCTAAAATCGTTGCGCTCACGCAAGACAAAAACGGCGCAGTGCTAAGCCGCGACGGGATGGTCGCGCTCTGCGGCGGCATCGACGTGCCAGTTCTAGACCCAACAGGCGCAGGCGATACCTTTGCAGCCGCGCTCATTGTCGCGCTCCAGCGAGATATGCCGCTAGAGGAAGCTGCGCTTTTTTGCAATTGTGCAGGCACTCTGGTCGTCACCAAACGCGGCGCAATCGGGCAGGCAATTCCCACACTCAGTGATGTCACCACACTCATGAAGTCGAATCCCTGTGAAGTTCGGCTTGTTCCACTGAATGAACTCTCCTAATGCTTGTTTAAAGCGAGGTATAATCCATGAATCTTAAACAACGTTTAAATAACGGTTACCATCTTCTTGGTACGATGGTAACCACATTTGCATCCGCCGATATGGCAAAGCTCCTCCAGCAGTATGGCTTCGACTTTTTTATCATCGATTGCGAGCATGGCGCATTTACCACCCGTGAAGCAGCCGATATGATTGCTGTCGCCCGTGCCATAGGCTTACCCGTAATGGTTCGCATTCCTGAAATGCGTCGCGAGCACGCGCTAAAATTTACCGAAATGGGCGCAAACGGCTTATTGTTGCCAAATACAGAAAGTGCAGAACAGGCGCAGATGCTTGTAGATTGCACAAAATATGCCCCGATGGGACACCGGGGCGTTTCGCTCTCTCGTCCGCACACGGATTTTGCGAAGGTCGACGGACACGCATACATGTCGCAGGCAAACGCCGAGAATGTCTTGCTTTGCCAGATTGAAAGTCGCGAAGGCGTTTCGCACATCGACGAAATCATGTCCGTGGACGGCATCGACGCCGCACTGATCGGCCCCAACGACATGACGCAGGATTACGGAAAGCTGAACCAGTTTGACGATCCGGAAATCGTAGACGCCATCGGCCGCGTGGTTGCTTCCGCAAAGTCGCACGGAAAATTCTCCGGTGCGCACTTCGGCGCATCGGCTCCGCTGATTCCCTGGATTTCCCGCGGAATGCAGCTGAACATGTGGAACAGCGATATCGGGCTCATGTCCCTCGGCGCCGCATGCGGACTGCCTGCGATAAGAGACGCAGGGAAATAAAAACACAGAATGAACTATGATTGCTCTATTGCTTTGATTAAATTTATTAAAGCGATAGGGTGATTTTAGTTTGACGGAAATTTTAAAATAAATAGTCTCTTGAAAATACATGAATAGCCAGTATAATTGACACTAGTTATTTGTGTAAATCGTACATCAAGCTAGGAGAACGTAATTATGGAAAAACCAATCAAATCAAAAAAAACAAGTTGTCATTCTTGAAATCATAGCCATCTTTCTTTGCCTTACTGCTTTCGCTTCACTCATCCTTTGCAGCGCGCTGAAAGACAACGGCTACGGTGATGTTTGGTTTCCTGTTCTCGGGTTTGTTAGTTTCGGTGTTCTTGCAGTTGCACCGATTGGATTATTGCTTTTTGTCCGCAAAGACGCATTGACACACGAAATTGAAAAGTGCGAGCAAAAAATCGATGCGTTTGCATTCAAAAGCTGCTTAGGTTTATACCCCGGAACGATTCAAGAATGTTTTCTTCAAAATCGATTTGAGGACGTCGGAGATGGTTTCTTAAGAAGAAAAATCTTCTCCGCCGCAAAAGATTCTATCTGTTATTATGTGAAATGTGAAAATTCCAGCAGCTTATAAGAATCGTTCGAGCAGGATATGCATGCCGTTGAGGATCGTAATGAACCGGGAAACGTCTGTTTGTTATTGTTTGTATCACAGGATAAAGTAAGCGCCGAAGCTCTTGAGGAACTTCGCAAATTGTCGAAATATTATCTGGTCAACGAAACCGTTATGCCTATGCCCAATTGGCAATCTTGCGTTCCTGTTTTGATCGATTATTCAACAAACGAGGGTCGCTTTCTCGACACAAACAAAAAATATCCGCTCAGCGTTTATACGCATGGTTGCAAGCTGCTCAATCAATATTTCAGTTGATTTTGTGCAAATAAAAAGGCCTCACGGCCTTTTTTTGTTGTTTCAATCGTCAGATGTACCAGTCTCCGCTGCCCATGTCGAGCGCTTCAAACGGATCTTTGGGATGCACGCACGCATACCATTCATATCCGTTTGGCGATTCGTGAAGCAGATTGTATGCGAGCAGCTTTTGCAAGAGTGCGTCACTAAGTTCGCCTTTTTGCACCGGTCTGCGGCTCCCGAGCGCGTTGATCTGTCCGATCGCATCCGGAATCTCCGATTGCAGACGGGGTGAAACGAACACTTTCCCTTCCGCAAGATACAGCTCGTAAGGCCAGCGTTCCTCGCGATGTGGTGTCAGCCCGGGGACGCACATCATGAGCCCGTCGCACGAGGCGTATCCCTCGCTTTCACCGGGGCGAAATACCACGTCTATATTATAGTAAAAATGAATGTCCGGCCTGTTATCAAACATCGGGAACGCCATGCGCGCGAGGCCTTCCGCGTCCGTTTCCGACGGAATTTGAAAACCCGCTTCGCTTTGGGGGCTCACGCTGTAACTTCCGTCGGCATTCCAGACCGGATGCGCGCGAAACAACACCTTTTGTCCAGCAACCGGTTTGCCGCCCGCCGTAAGCCGCGCGGAGAACGCGTTGATATAATGCGCCTTATCTTCGTCCATCTCTCGCTTCAGCGTAAGAACACAGCTGTGCGGCATTTGGTTCTCAACACGGAACCGGTCCACGCCGATCACCATGTCCTCCTGTCCAAGCGCCATATCGCCGCCTTTATGACCGAAATTCAGGATCGAACCATCCTTCGCTTCCAGCAAAAACGGCTGATATAGGCTCACGGGCAATCCGTCTACCTCATACCAGTTTTCGCCAAAGTCCGCGCTGCAGGAATACGGCTTGTTGCGGCGACTGCCGATGATCAGCCCATCTTCGCGCATCACAAGGCTCTCCGGAACGAAACCGCCCATCGGGTCCTTCTTCGGATCTTGTGGCGCGCCGCGGCGAATGCCGAAAAAAGTGCCGTTGATATAGCCGTCCGCTCTGCGTTCGACAAACTGTCTTCCAACCGGTGTTGCCTGCACATCGCCGGCAATAAAGAGCAACCGCCCGTCCGCACATTCGCAAACGTCGTATTCATGCGCGCCGATGCCCGGCAGCACATAATGCGGCCCAGTGAAGTTCACCCCGTCCCTGCTTGCTAAAAAGCATGTTTGAATTTTGTTGATATAGGTTTCGCCGGGCAGCATTGTGTTTCGAGTCGTACGCGCCTGTCCGAGTCCCCACGGTGTTCCGTAAAGACTGAGCAGGAGCAGTAACGTCCCATCCTTTAGCCGCCGGGCGCGCCAAAGATACGGCGCACACCCTTCAAGCAGCACGCCGATCTCGCGCCATGTCGTTCCACCGTCCAAGCTCTCCCGCATCTTGATTCCGTCAAACCAACCTGTGCGCGCTTCATTGATGCGCGGCACATCATAGCCGATGATCCGCCCGTCCGGAAAGCCGATGTTGCAAAACGCCCCTTCTTCCAGCGGGCAGCGTCCTGTTTCGGAAAACGTCTTTCCGTTGTCGGACGAGACCATGTAAACACGATAGGAGCGCTCCAGTTCGCTGCCGCACTCAACGGAACAATAAGAGACCGGCGCGCCGACCGCCTCGCCCATCTCAAGCAACGGCGGTTGATAATTTGGGTCGCGTTCGCGCAGCGTCTCTTTAAACGAAAGCCCGATACGCCCGTCGCCATAGGTAAAACACGTCGTCCACGCCACGAACCCCGGGCGCTGTTTGGGTGTATATAAAATTCGACGTTCCGCTTCTATCGCGTTTAACCCGTGATGAAATTTTTCTTCCATTGGCGGTTCTCCTTTTCGTTTTGTACAGGAATCGTTTCTGCCGTCCTCAGTTGATTTCCGATATGGAAACGCAACGGCGCTCTTTTTGCGCCAGCAGTGCGGCGGTTAGTACGCGGTGGCTCAACGCCGCTTCATCCGGCGTAAAACAGGCGAACGGGCATGGAAGCCCTCGCAGTTCGCTGACAAACGCCGCAAACATTTGCAGCAAAGAGTCTGAAAAGCCAAACTCGAAAATACCGCCTGTAATGACGGGGAAAACCGGCTTGTTTCCAACGACAAGGCGGCTCCAGGCCTGCTCACGCCCGTCGTTTTTCGTGAAATGGATCGCGTTTGGATCGTCGGTCGAAAACTTTGCCGAAAGGTCCATACCGTAAATTTCGTATTCAACCGTATTGGTACAACCCGGCGCCATACGTTTCATTTCAAACGTCAGCGGGAATTCGTCCCCCGCTTCATTGGCGCCTTCGCAGAGCAGGATCGCGTTATCCCAAGTTTCGCAAGGAACTGGGTTTCCGTCCCTATCCGGTCGCGTTTTAACGATGTTCGCCAGCCGGGCGTCTATACTTTTCGGCAGCAATCCCAGCCGGAAGGGCAGATGATGCGTGTGAATTCCAAGATCGCCCATGCAGCCGTATTCGCCGTTTGCCGAGAGCGTGCGCTTCCAGTTGATCGGCTTTGTCAGATCCATATCGGACGAATGTTTGATGGCAAATTTAGCTTCGATGATTTGACCGAATGCGCCTTGCCGATACCATTCTACCATTTTTTTTACGGCGGGATAAAACGGGAATTCGCTGGAACAACGTACCAAAACGTCCGGATGCTCACCCATGGTTTTTTGAATTTCGGCGAAAGCGGAAAGATCCAGCCCAAACGGCTTTTCACCGATCAGATGCTTGCCCGCGCGGATGACGTCCCCATATACCTTTGCGTGAAGGTGATGCGGTACCGCGGCGTAAATTGCCTCTACTTCGGGGTTTTCCAGCATTTCTCGATAATCATGGTAAAAATATTTCACATCGGCGTCCCGATGGAACCAATCCAGATTCGCATCGTTCGTATCGCACGCAGCGATAATCACGGGGCGCGGCAAATCTCCAGTCAGGTGCAGCCAACGTGCGGACGCGCTTGCAAACTCACGTCCCATCAAACCGCACCCGATTACTCCAAAGTTAACAGTGTTTTCAGGCATTTGCTTGCTCCTCCATCTCGTTCAGGCAGCGTTCCATTTTATCCAAAAACGCGTCTACCATGGGTTTTGTTACAATGACCGGCAGCTTTGTTAGCGCAGCGGGCGGACAATTCGGCTTGTATGCCTGCGCGCTGATGTCTACACCTTGCTCGTTTTGCATGCGTTTGCAAAAATCCAACACCTCGCTCACGTCACAAAAGCATAAAGCACTCATATGCGCGTCTCCTGCAACGCTTTGCACCAATTTCGGATGCTTTGTTTGCAATTTTCCCATTTCTTCGTGATAGTATCGTCCAACTTCGGATACATATGTCCCGTTTGCATGCATAAATTCCATCGTAACGAGGTACGATAAACTCGCAAGTTCTTCCTGCCCATTTGTCACAAGCGCGCCGAACTGGCTTAGATCGTCAAACGCACCGGAGAAAATCACGCGGCTGGCAGGATAGTTGCCACCCGGAAATCCTTTGCCCACGGATACGAAATCCGGCTTGAGCCCGTATTGGCGGAAGAGGAACAATCCGTCATACCAGGCACATGACTGAATTTCATCGCACAGGACCGGCGTGTCCGTTTCGCGACAAAGGCAGTATGCGCTTTGCAGGAACCGTTTGTCTAGGCGGACGCCGCCATAGTTCATCATGATGATCTCGTGCAAAAAACCGGCGGTTTTGTACGGCGGCTCGTTCCATCGCCGGATCGCCTCTGCAAAGCCGTCCTCGTCGTTGATCGGCACGCCGACAACGCGGTAAACATCATTCTCCTCGCATTTTTTACCAAATTCCGGCCAGAGCGCGCGGAGCGTCTGCGCAAGCACCGTTGTGCCGTGGTATCCAGCTGTGATTCCGCCAGCATTATCGGCCATAACAAAGAATACGGGAATGCGACCTTCACAAGGCGCCTTTGAACCGTCAAGCGAGTAAAATCGCGCAAGCATCATCTTGATTGCTGCTTCAACGGCGAGCGATCCCGTCTCGAGATTGATTACGCGATTCAGCACACCAGGCTCGCGTTGCGAAATGATTTTGTCCATCGCGACGGTATCGTCTGCAGCTACGCCATTTGCCGCCGCAACAAGCCGCCGCTCGGTCAGGCGCGTGATATAGCCGCGCGTATTGTTATGCGTGGCGTTCGGTATACCGATGCGTTTTGCGATATCGACTAGCCGATATCCTAGAAACGCATGTCCAAGCGGAATATGATAGTGCTCGCTCTTCGCCGCAAAATACAGCCGTCCGTCCTCGCCAATGCGAAAGGCGCCGTATCCCGCAAGTGGAGAGCGCGCGTTGCTTTGCGCCGCGCGGTAGGAATCACTCGGTGCGCCGTCCAGTCCGGAATCAAACGCAGGAGCAATTTGCTCTCCTGCACGTTGAATCAGAGCCTCCTGCCGTGCAAAAAACTCCGGAGGGCAAAACGCGACCGACTCCGATGCAAGCGCATAGAGTTCCACCTCGCTCTGCAAGGTCAGCGCCGCATTTGCCGCGCAAACATGGCGGACGTAATCTTCGCCAAGCAAATCAATTAACGAACAATTGATGTTTTGGAACATATATCTTTATACCTCCATATATTCGATCCCGAGCAACGCTGCAAACAGGCGAATTCGCGCTCGATAATCGCCGTAAACAACGGTTTCATGGTGCGTCCCGCCGACCTCCAGCCACCGCCGTGCAAGCGTCGCCGCGCCGGAATTCGGAGAGAAGAACATATACGGCATATCTATTTTGTTCAGCACGGGCTGTTCGGGCAGTTCGCCATGCGCACAAACCAGGCGGAACCGCTCTCCGCCAAGATGGACGATGCTGATCAGGCTGGCCCTACCCGCGTCCGGTGCAAAGATTGGCGTCGGCGGGTTGCTCAGACCGCCTTCATTAAATACGCGGTCCATCAAAAAAGGCTTTTTATCTTTTCGGCAGGTTTTCCAGTTGCCCTCGCCCGCATGACAAAGCAGGATTGCATCGCGCTTCAGATCCATCATGTACATCTCCGAAAAATTGGCGATTCCGCAAAGCGTGTGCATCGCGGCGACCATTGCCGCACAACTCGCGTCTCCTTCGGCTGCATAGCCGTACCCGTCGGCAAGCAGATTGCTCGCCGCAAGTAGCGGCAGCTGCGTATATCGGCCGTCCGCTCCAAACTCCTCAAAGTGCGCCGTGTAACCCGCATATCCGTTTTCTTCCAGATACCGCTTGATTCCGAGATAGAGTTTTACCGCGGTTGCGTGTCGCTCCGGCGGCATCTTGGAATCGACTGTAAAAATCTCCCGTTCCAGCGCAACGCGCCCGGTGATTTCATCCTCCGTCACGCGTTCCACATATTGGGTAACCGTTCCAATAGAATCATAGATAAATTCCGGCCCGAGTTTGCGATACACCGCCATATCGTCGGTCACTACATCGCCCATTCCGGCAAGTTTTCCGATTACACTGATCCGCATGCTTTTCATGCTTCTTACCGCGCGCGCCGCCGCGCCAAAGTCCGCAACAAACGAAGCTAGCCCGCCGTCAAACCGGCTGCCTGCGTAGTATGCGCACGGGATGCCCGCGCGGAGCAGGGCGTTTGCGTTATCCTGTGAGCCATGTATGCCCTGATTCACGGTCAGTTCCAGTTCCTCAAAATCATCGCCCACCGTTTCGTCCGGCTGAACCAGCGCAAGCGCAAGCGGCAGACGGTTTCGCTGCATGGCGCGCACAAGATACTGCCCCTGCGAATAACTGCAAAGTAAAATCAGTATCCCATCCAGTTCGTCACGGTTGTAGCTACTCGTAATGCGTTCAATATCCGAGCGGTTGAGCGCGAGCGAATCAAACACAAACTCCGCCGTCTCCGCCAGGTTACCAAGAACCTCCCGCACATATTCGGTCTGGCGTACCGTTATACCCGGAAAAATCGGTTCGTATGCCTCAAGCATCAGCGCGAGCACGCCGATACGCGGCAATTCACCTTTTTTCATAAACACCCCTCCTTGTCATATATATACTTGAGCGCTTCTCCCAGCGCCTGATATCTTCGATACCCCGCTTCATAGGCAGGCAGTTTGGACACGTCTGTCTTAAACACAGCGCTTGTTTTTTGCAGCGCGGCCGGATACGTTCCGCGCGGAATCATTCCCGCGCCCCATCCCGCCAGCAATCCGGCTCCCGCAGAAGCTGCCTCTGTAACAGCCGGCACGATGATATCGCGCCCCGTAAGATCCGCGCGCATCTGCGTCCAAAACGCACTCTTCGCACCGCCGCCGATGGCAACCACCTGATCGGCCGCGCAGTTTTGCTCTCCCACTAAATCTAGAAACAGTCGCAGCTCATAGCCCACAGATTCCAAAACGGCACGGGCGAAATCCGCGCGCGTGGAAGCTAATCGAGCCCCGTAAAATCCAGCACTCGCGTTCGGGATTGATTCCGGATTCACGCAGCCGCATAAATGCGGCAGAAACGTAACACCTCTGCAACCGGGCACAGATTGTTCCGCAAGTCTGTCGAGCGCGGCATAGTCTTCCCCGTCGCCACCAAACTCACGAAGAAACCAAGTAAGCGCCATTCCTCCCGTGCTGCCGATCGGAAGACAGATATATTGTTCGTCGAGTGCATGCCGATAGACCGTAACGCGGCGCGCGAGATCAAAAACCGGTTGCTGTGTGACCGTGGCGACAACATGCGCCGTTCCAAGGGTTTCGCACGTCCGTCCTTCCTGTGTGCAGAGCGCGAGTACGGTCGCAGTTTGATCCATTGCACCTGTAAAAACAGGAATTCCCGCCCGCAGGCCAAGCATTTCTCCTGCCTCAGTTGTAAGAATGCCTACTTTTTCACCGGAAGGCAAAATCTCCGGCAGCATTGCGAGCGGAATATCCGCCGCCTTCAGCGCGTCCTCCCAATAATCTCCGGTTCGGATATCCAGCCAACCCGTACTTGTGGCAAGGCTTGCATGCGTCGCATAATTCCCCGTTAACCGAAAGCGCAGATAATCTCCCAACAAAAGCAGCTTCGCCGTTTTCCCAAAGCGGTCCGGTTCGTTTTCTTTTAGCCATTTTGCCTTGGCCAGCGGAAGCGCACCATTGATTTCCGGCATTCCGGTCGTTTGAAAAAACGTCGCGTCGTCCAGCGTTCCTTTTAGCTGTTCTGCTTCCACGCTCGCACGTGCATCCAGCCAAACAATCGCCGGGCCGAGTGTCCTACCCTCTCGGTCAACCGGAATCAACGTCTCCCCCTGTGTTGTCAACCCAATGGCGGCGATACGCTGTGTATCCCCCAGCATCGCGACGCCTTTGCGCATCGCCAGCAGGTAATCGTTTGGCTCCATTTCAACCCGATCCCCTGCGGCATGCGCTTCATAGGCGACCGTAGCAAGCGACACAAGTTCCAGTTCGGGCGAAAACAGCGCCGCTTTCATTGCGCTTGTTCCCGCGTCGAACGTAAGAATCAGTTCGTCCGCATTTTTTTGCTTGTCGCCTTTTCGAAAAAGCTCCATATCTTTATAGTCTCACCGGCTCTAAAAGTCCGCTTTCTGCGCTACGCTTCGCCGCAAGGCAAACAGCCGCGCTGTCGAGTCCGGCTTTCAAGTTGGACGTCGGCTCTTTCCCGTTCATCAGTGCTAAAAATTCCAGCGCAAGCGCTTCGTCACCGCCAAAATGGGAATGCGCCCCGCTCTGAAACACATGCGTCACCGTTTGTGGCATGTCGTATCGGTCTTCACGAATTTCACCGGTGTAAAAATCAAACTCGATGCTTGCGTCCGTCCCAATAAGCCGACAGCCACGCCTGGCCGCGCCTTTTTTTACAACAAAATTTTGATTGTAGGAGATCAACGTCCCGCTCGGACAAGTGAAGACTGCGCTTGCGCCGTCTTCATTTCCTGTGTCCACCGTAAAGCAGCAAGCATCTCCTGTTACTTCTTCCTTCAATATGTGCTTCACGACGTAGCTCGACTCACGGCACATTTTATATTCTGCGCAGTCGGGGCAATGCAGCCGCGCTTGTTTGTCCCCTTTATAATGAAGCTTAGCCGTTCTTGCAAAAGCATCCTTCGGCGTTTCCCCAGCCAGATAGGAGATGTAGTCCATATCATGTGTCGCCTTTTGCAAAAACAACCCACCGGTTTCCTTCGGGTCGCGATACCAGCTGTGATAATACACGCTTCCATACGGAACGTTATTGACCGCCTGTACCATGGTGAGCTTGCCAAGGATTCCGCTGTCCACAATCCGCTTCATTTCATGCACAAGCGGAGAAACGCGCAACGGGAATGAAACAACAGCTTTGTTCATCTTGCCCTCGGCAGCAAGTTTAAGTCTCATATATTGCTCCTGATTGATGCAGACTGGTTTTTCAAGATAAAGCGGCATTTCTTTTTGCAATACCAGCGTTGCGTACTCCGCATGCATCGAGCAGCGCGTGCCAATGAACACGCCATCCAGACCTCGCACATCCAGCAATGCCTGCGGGCTTTCAACATATATTGTGTTCTTAAAACGCGAATCGTCTGCCGTCTCCGCGCGAATTTCCTCCTCGCGTGGATCGCAGACCGCTGCGACGTTGAGATCCGCCTCAATTGCCGAAAAGGCTTTCATCATCGTGCGTGATCGAAGTCCATAACCAACAAAGCCGATATGCTTAGTCATGCCGTCGTTCCATCCTCTCTATTCCAAATCTTGTGCCATTCAACTAATTTCGCTCTCAAATGGGTCGGGGCATATGTTTATTAGTTTTATTATCTACTAATTATAGCACTATTTTAACACAAATTATTAAATAATTAACTACTATTTTTGAAGTAATATTGACTTATCGAGTTCTTTTTAGTATGATGCCACTAGAAACAAGGTGCAGATTTCACAAAACGTCTTCCCGTATGCGCCTTAAAACGCTAATCTAACTCGGTTTTTATCACAAATGAATGTAAGTGCAATTTTAATTGCACGGACTAATAAACAATAATATTAACAGGAGCCACACAATGAGATACAAAGGCTCGCCCTCAAATGTTTCCAGAAACCGCAGGGCAAAAGCAAACAGTAATCAACTTTCCTCATCGTTCTTTTCCCGTACGTTCCGGTATATCCGGAAGTACTGGTTTTTGTATATGCTTGTGTTGCCGGGACTGTGCTTTTTACTGATTTTTGAATATGCGCCCATGTACGGTATCACGCTTGCATTCAAGGATTACTCCCCGCGCCTTGGCGTACTCGGCAGTCCTTGGATTGGGCTGGACCATTTTAAAGAAATGTTTGCCGACCCAAGCTTTATCCGTGCATTTAAGAACACGCTCATCATCAATGCGTACAATCTGGTTTTCGGATTCACCTTCTCTGTTTTTCTTGCCCTTATGATCAACGAAATGCGACTCAAACGGGTGAAAAGCGTCGTTCAGACCGCCGTGTATCTTCCGTACTTTCTTTCGTGGGTCATTTTTGCCGGTTTGGTACAAGTTTTCCTCGAGTACCCCTCCTCTGCGGATCTTGGCGGCGTGGTGAACCAGGTGATCTCCAGCCTTGGCGGAACGCCTGTCGACTTTTTAAAATCGCCAAAGCTTTTTCGCGGCATCCTTGTGATTTCAAACATCATAAAAACGTCGGGGTATTCCACAATCGTTTACCTTGCGGCGCTTGCGGGCATCAGCCCGACACTCTATGAAAGCGCGGCAATTGACGGTGCCAATCGCAAGGACATGCTTCTCCATATCACCATCCCGCGCATCATGCCCTGTATTGCAATCATGCTGATCTTGCAGCTTGCCGGGTTGTTCGTCTCGAATTTCGATCAAGTTTATAACCTTTACAACAACTACGTTATTTCCACCGGCGATGTACTCTCTACCTATATATACCGCATCAGTCTCGGCGGTAGCGGCACAAACTTTGAGCTCTCCACGGCGACGAACTTCCTGCTGAACGCAATGGGCCTTGTCGTGGTACTCATCGCCAACAAATTTGTTAGCAAGCTCGACGTACAGGGCATTCTATAAGAAAGGAGCAGCTTATGAGTAGATTTCGTTCAGCCTATTCCAAACAAGCCGGTTATCGCAACACGATGCTCGGCAAGTTCGGATTTAACTTTTACGATGTGTTTGTATATGCCTTCTGCATCCTCTTTGCGCTGCTCTGCGTATATCCGATGTGGTATGTGCTTATCAGCTCCATTACGCCGTATGAAGAATACGTCAAGGGCGGTCTGATGATTCTGCCGACAGGCGGGATCGACCTGCAGTATTACAAGGCGATTTTCAGCACGAAAGCATTTACCAACAGCATGTGGATTTCGGTGTCGAAAACATTCCTTGCCACAATGCTGAGCATGCTGATTACCTCCACGATGGCATATGCCTGCAGCAAATCCCACGTCAAGGGCATGAAGCTGATCAACGCGCTTGTCGTTTTCGTGCTCTTCTTTACCGGCGGTCTGATTCCACAGTACATGCTCTACAAAGGATTGGGGTTGTTACGTACATTCTGGGTCATGGTATTACCTAGCGGTTTAAATATCGTTTATTTCGTTATTATGCGTAACTATTTCTCCTATTCGGTGCCAAAGGAATTGGAGGAAGCCGCCTTGATCGACGGCTGCACGGAAGTCGGCGTGTTCTTCCGTGTCATTATTCCAATTTCACGCTCCATGCTTGCCGCGGTCGCCTTATTCATCGCGGTCATCAACTGGAACGATTACTACAGCTACATGATGTTCATCTCGAACAAAACCAACCTGCAGCCGTTCGTCTGGATTCTGCGGCGAATGCTGGTAGACCAATCGATGATGAACCAGGTGCGAAACGGCGCAGTTTCCATAGGCCTGACGTTGCCGCCTCCGATGGCGCTACGAATGGCAACGATCATATGCGCGATGCTTCCAATCATGATCGTTTACCCGTTTCTTCAGCCGTACTTTACAAGCGGCATTACTCTGGGCGCAATCAAGGAATAATGAGCCGGGCGGCAAACATGCCGCCGTCTGGCTTCGTGTACCAAAAATAGTGCGCGATGCATAAAAAACGACATCTTTGCCGCAACCGCGCGGTGATTATGATAAAACAAGGAGGAAAAAGAATCATGAAGAAGTTCTTGGCACTGCTTCTGGTGGCAGTTCTGGCCTTCACTACACTGGCCTGCAAAGCGACACCCGACGCAGAAACCACGCAGTCCGACGCAAGTGCGTCCGACGTCGCCACGGTCGCATCCACCACTGAAACCAACGCAGACCGCGATACCGTCAGCATCCGTTTTGCACAGTTTGGTAATAGCATTGACGACGTGGACGGTATGGAAAACGACCAAATCAAGCAAAGCATCGAGAGTGCAGTCAACGTAACGCTTGAGTATGACACCGGTACGGACGGATTCGACGACCGCATGCAGACAGAGCTTTACACCGGCGGCGCACCGGACCTTTTCCCGACATGGGGCGAAACCGACAAAATCACCAAGTGGGTCAGCGAAGATCTCGTCTATAACCTTTCCGAGATCGTAAACGCCTTCCCCGATCGTTACCCGACGCTATACAAGATTATGAACAGCGGCGAGTACAAGATGTACAACAAGCTCTATACCGGTGATGAAAACGCCGCCTACGCCATCTATTCGATTGCTGCGTTTGCGGATCCCGCTTATGCCGGTATCTCCACATATAATCAGGCGATCCTCGATGCGGTCAACGACGGTGCAGTCCCGCAGACCGTAGATGAGTTCCTTGCCTATGCGACTGCAGCAGGCGAGAACGGATATGTCGGCTGGTGGCCCCGCAACGACAAGCTGACCAGCTGGAATGAAATCGACAAAACGCTCGCAGCCCCGCAGGGCACCTCTATCCTCGCGCCGACCGGCGATGTTTGGAGTGGCTTCATCCTCTCCGGCGATCTTGGCACCGACAGCGAGTACTGGACGCTTGCAACCACGAGCGATGCTTCCAAGGAAGTCGTCAAGCAGCTTGCCGAACTCTACACAACCGGCGGACTCGACAGTGGCATTGGCGTCAAGAGCGACTTTGACGATGCGTATGCGGACTTCGGCCTCGGCAAGATCGGCGCTATGAACTTTGGCTTCGGCTATCCAGGTCAATTCCGTGACTTCTACAAAGAGTGCTGGCTCGCAGCCAATCCCGACGCACAGATGAGCGACCTGACCCTTGGCGTTGCCCTTACGGACGACGGTAACTACGGTGCAACCTACACCACCGGCACCTGGGTTGGCGCACACTACTTCATCCCGACATCCTGCGAATATCCGGATCGTGTTCTGGACCTTGTTGAATACCTCGCCAGCACCGCCGGCCAGGATCTGCTCCACAACACGGAAAATTATCAGTACCGCACGGATCAGGGTGTTGACTTCTGGGATGCGGCAACGTCGCCCTACGGTTATGGCGATGGACGCTGCAAGTATGTCTGGTTCAGCTATCTCTTCAGCGGCACGGAGTATGAAGTGGACTTCGCCAACAATGATTGGTGGACCGCCGTTTCCAACCCGATCGACAACAGCAACAACTGGGCGACCGATGAGGACAAAGCGCTCGTTGAATACGCCGAAAGCGTGCTTTCGGGGTACACGGATGAAGCCGTTATCCAACTGCCCGCCTATTATGGTCTGGTTGTATTGCCCGCAGATGCTTCCGATATCCGCACAAAACTTGCGGACCTCACAAACCAGTATCTGACCCAGATGATCGGCGGTCAGCTCGACATCGACACCGCATGGCCGGAATATGTTGCCGCCTATGAAGCAGCTGGTTCTGCCGAACTGGAAACGATGGTCAACGACGCAATTGCAACCGCCCGCGCGGGTCAGTAAATCCTAAAACGACCAGAACGGTTTAACTCACATTCTCACACTCACACACAAAAAAGAGCCTCCGCTCCGCACCGGGGCGGGGGCTCTTCCAGTAAAGAAATATGGTTGCATGATTGCTGGTTCGGCATGACGGAACAGTGATCTTTCAAAAGAAACGGTGTTATAATCATATTGATTTCAGGCAATTTTATCCGGTGCGACAAAAAGGAGTGTATGAAATATGGACTTCGGCGTTACTATCACCGGCGGGGTATCACCATGGCAGATTTTTCAGCAAGATGAGCAGGGCTTTGCGTGTCTCCATATCAGCGGAGCATGTCGCCGCATCCATCTCAGCAGTGAACTTCCGCTTAACTTTTCCCCCGTGGACAGCGGGGCTGTCATCGTCAAAGCACGTGTTGCGCTTGAATCAAGCGGCGAGAACATCGAGCCCTGGACGCTCTGTAACGTACAAAACGACGAAACATGGGACATAACCTTTGAGCGTGTTCCCGCCGGGGGGCCCTATCGCATAGAAACATATATGGAGTACGCGGGTTGGGACGGACTTTCCTGCACACGCGGGGACATGGTACACCATGTTGGCGTCGGCGACGTTTTTGTTATCGCAGGGCAGAGCAATGCGGCTGGCCGTTCAAAGGACCCAATCGAGGACGCACCGGAGATTGGCGTTCATCTGCTGCGAGACAGCGGCATTTGGGACCTTGCCGCGCATCCGCTCGGAGAAACGACCGGTTCCGTTCATCTCGGCCATTTTGAGAATCACAATCCGGGGCATACACCCTGGTTGCACTTTGCAAAAATACTCAAACGCGCGCTTGGCTATCCCATCGGGTTGGTCATGTGCGCATACGGCGGCTCTCCGCTTCGCTGGTGGAATCCCGCAGAAAACGGCGCGCTTACCGAGAACATGTTGGAAATGCTTGGCGAATACGATCTGCATCCCAAGGCAATGCTATGGTACCAGGGTGAGGCGGAAGGTTTTGAAAACAGTGCGGAAACCTATTTTGAGCGTTTCTCGACATTTCTGGCCTCCGTTCGTGCCTCGCTTGATCAACCGGAACTGCCCGTGATTACCTTCCAGCTCAATCGGCAGTTTTGCGAGTGCGATCTCGCGCACGATCGCCAGTGGGGCATCGTGCGCCAGGCGCAGCGGGACGCGATGTATCGCTTGAAAAACGTCTGGACGCTTCCGACACAGGATGTTGCGATGTTCGATTTCATCCACAACGGTGCCAGCGGCAACCTTGTGCTTGGCGAACGTGCCGCAAAGTGCGCGCTTTCCAATCTCTATGGTAAACCGCGCGACTGGAAAGCGCCCGAGGTAACAAAGGCAATCCTTGTCGCGCCGGACACACTGGAGCTGCATTTTGACCGCATACTAAACTGGATTAATCCGTTTGACCCGCCGGCCAATCTGCTTCCCTTTGACGCTGAAGACGCGAGTGGTTTGATCCGGCCTATCTCATATGAAACTCGAACGGACACGCTGCTGCTTACGTTTGAACGATCCATTGGCGACAACGCGCTGCTGCACGGCGCATGGCGCAGCAATCCAGGGCAGCTCGTTCCATGGGACTGTATGCGTTACCCCATGCTTGCGTTTTACGGGTTGCCCGTCACACGCGGCTAATCGCTAAATGAATTTGGAGGTCATCATGCCCGACGCATTTCGGTATTGCTTTCGCTTCTGCTGCGACCCCGGATTCAACGACGACATGGAAATACCAAAGCTGCTCGCGTTTATTGAGGATGCGTGTGTAGACGACGTGATGGTATTCGTCAATGTTGAAGAGCTGAACACCGGGCACATGGACGACGCGGAGCAGGACGTCTGGCTCACGCTTTTACGCCGCATCAAGCCGTTGCTGGATGCACGCGGCGTTACGCTATCCGTCAATCACTGGCATTCTTTGATGCACGCCGACCTCGGAAAACACTTTCGCGGCGACCAGCCTTTTCGCGCAATGGTCGATCCAAACGGCAACGCCGCGGCACTTTGCGTGTGTCCGCTGGACGAAACGTGGCGCGCTTACATCGCAAAGATATATGCGCGATATGCCGAGCTCGCGCCGGATACAATTTGGGTGGAGGACGATTTTCGCTATCACAACCATGACCCGCTTGACTGGGGTGGTTGCTTTTGCGCAGAACATATGCGGCGTTTTTCCGAGCGCGCGGGCGAGCAGCTGACACGGGAGGCATTTGTTGCCGGCCTGTTGCGTCCCGGTGCTCCATCGCCTTATCGTAACATTTGGCTGGACGAATGCCGCCAGGGGTTGGAAGGTGCCGCTCATGCAATCGAGTCTGCCGTTCACGCGGTAAATCCAGACGTAAAAATCGGTTTGATGAGCAGCGTGCCGTATGTGCACTCCGCCGAGGGCCGTAATTGGGAAGGTTTGCTACACGCCCTGTGTGGCGATACGAATCCGGCCGTTTCACGCATCCATTTGCCCGCCTATCAGGAACTAGTACCTTCCAAGTATCTGCAGGCGTTCCACATGGTGAGTTTGGTCAACCGCGCACTGCTGCCGTCAAATGCGCTCGTGTACCCCGAGCTGGAAAATTACCCATATTCGCGGTTTTCCAAGAGTCGCGCGTTTACACGTTTTCAGTTGCTCAGTTCGCTTGTTTTGAACCTAAGCGGTATGACGATCGACCTTTTTGATTTAAACGGTCGTGGGATTATTCCTTCGGACGGTTACCAGAACATGCTGCGCGAGATAAAGCCGATCCTCAACGCCATGAACGCGAGCGGCGCGTTCTCCTCAAAGCGTTCCGGCATATGCGTACTCGTCGATGAACGCGCAAGCTACAATATGCATACTAAAGCGGGCGCGCGCATGGAGGAACTGTACCCTGAAGAAGTTTTCTGGGCAGGTTTGCTGCCTGCGATGGGAATACCGACGTACATCGGCACTTCGCCGGAAGCGGCGCAGGGAATCGCCGCTATTTCCGGGCAATACCTCCGCAATCTTGCACCGGCACAAATCGAAAGGCTTTTTTCACAGAATTGTATGCTGCTTAACGGCGACGCGCTCGAAACCCTCATCGATCTCGGTTTAGGACGACTCGCGGGCGTAGAGCAACCCCGCTGGATGTCGCAGAACAGCGGCGCGTTTACGTATGAGCAGGTAACCAACGGCTGCATCTACACCGGCGTAGCCAATGCGCGCGCAAGCAGCGTTATATCCGGCGCGGATGCGCTGGACGTTTCGTATCTTTCGGATACAGTCGTTGAAGAATACTCCGCGCTATACAACAGTTTCCGTGAACGCACGGCGTCCTGTCAGAACGTGGTCGAAGGTCGTGTGCTTGTCTATCCCTTTGGACGCTTCTGCAGTCCGCAGGAGATCCCACCGATGCTGCTGAACGACGTGCGGCAGGAAATATTGCAGGACGTTCTTTATCGAACCGGCAAGCTCAGCGTTCCAATGGTGGAGGGTAATCCGTATCTGGTGCCCTATGCGTTTTCCGGTGCGGACGCGGACTATCTCTATCTTGTCAACGGCGCGCTGGATGCGGTCGACGGCGTAATCCTCCGCCAGAATTGCGCGGACGGCGTTTATGCGGTCCATCTGCTGCCGAGCAGTGGACGACCCACACAATTTGCGCTCTCCATCGCCCAGGGGCGTTGTCGGCTTCCGATTTCTATTGCTCCAATGGAGAGTGCGCTGCTCACCATCCGCCGTGTTTCAGACGAACCGATATCATAGACGATTAAAGGAGATTTCTATATGCAAGCAAAGATCATAGACCGCAAATGGGTTGTCGAATGGTTTGACGAGCGGCAATGTTACCATATGCCAAGCCTGACCATGGCGGACAACGGCAACCTTCTCGCCGTTTGGAACGGTGGATTCCTGCAATGGAACGGCGACCCGATGGGTCGCGACGCAAAGGACTGGGTGTCCATACTGGAGCCGGGCAAGTCGGCCTGGTCAAATCCGGATGCGGTCGGCTGCGATATCCGTTACTGCTGTCATGATCCCATTTGGATTAGAAACAAAAAGGGAGAAATCACGCTACTGTTTGCCAAGTTTTTAGACACCGAGGTAAACTTTTCCACATGGTGCAATGGACGCGACGAACTCTGGGTGCGTAAAACGACGGACGGCGGACGCACATGGCAGCCGTCGCACCCGGCGAATATCACCTCCGGCCACGCAAGCAACGATAGCGTGCTGTTGCCGGACGGCTCAATTGTCTTTGCGAGCACGAGTAGCGAAATGCCGGATAAATATTTCGGCGCTGTTCGCATCTATATCAGCCATGACGACGGCGAGACATTTGAGCAAGGCCCGCTGTTGTTTGCCGGGGATGGCAATCTCATTCGTGAACCCGCGCTGTGCCTGCGCCCGGGCGGTGTCATTCGGCTCTTCTCCCGCACCTGTCCCGGCAACACCGGCTGGGGTTCGGCGGGCAATCATTCTCTGCCTTCCTATACGTGTGAAAGCCGCGACGGCGGCAATACCTGGACAAAGCCCGTTCCAAGCGGCATCCTGAACAACGAATCGAAAATTGACGTCATCAGTTGGGATGACGATACCATTCTTATGGCCTATAATGACACGCCGGAGACGGACTGGCACGAGCGCAGTCCCCTGACGCTCGCTATGAGCCGTGATGAAGGAAAGACCTGGACCAATATTCTGGAATTGGCATCCGCGCCGGGCAACAAATGCCAGCCGGCAATGTGCAAAGACAAAGATGGACGGCTTAACGTCGTTTACATGCATCGTCATACTGCAATCGAGCACGTTGTCGTCGAAATAAACGGCTGATTCGCACGCAATAAAAAAGCCCTTCGGGGCTTTTTTGTTATACTTGCATCGTTATTACAAATTGGTCACAGGAATCTTGGCGATAAACTTTCGCACCTTACAGGGCTTGTCCCAGATCTGTGCAGCGAGATGTCCGTCCTGCGGGAAAAAGATTAGAAAGTGCCCTTCGGCAAACCGCATACTTCCCGCGTCTGCGTCGATAGGAGCAAGCGCACATTCCTTCTCTTCACTATATGGCGTAACCGCGCCTTTCGCCTCAGCAAAGGGCTTATAAAAAATACGCTCTTCCCCTTCAACCACATACATCACATCGATATATTTTCGATGCGCCTCCATCCGATCGGGCGATTTTTCCGCGGTCAAATAGTTGACGCCTTTTACCAAAATACGTCCGCCGTCAAGTTTCGTCTGCGCGGAAAGGTCGTTTCCATCGTCTTGATAATTTTCGAAAAAGCGCAATGTTCCAGCTATATCCTCACTTAAGGAATCATATAACTTCGCATGTTCCAATCGATCGATTACCATATGTTTCTTGAAATTCCTCTCTGCTTCTGTCGCTCGTCAGGAACGGGCGGATTTTGCGAATTCGCTTGGCGTTACACCATATTTCGATTTAAACTGGCGCGAAAATTGCTGGACGCTCGAGTAGTTGAGCAAAGACGCAATCTCTGAAAAGTTACGCTCGCCATTTCGGATCAGCGTTTTGCTTTCTTCAAGTTTCGTGCGGCGTACAAATTCGCCCGGCGTAATTGAGAGGCGCTTTTGAAACAAAGCCGTAAGCCGCGATGCGCTGACATTGCATTGCTTGGCAACAAATGGCACGGAAAGCTTTTGGTACACGTTGGCGGAGATAAAGCTGAGCGCCGAATTGACGATTGCATTCTCATTATGTAATGCCGAGGGGGTTTTCAATTTTGGCTCCACGCCCTCTTCCTGCAGCACACTTAGCAGGAATAGTTGCAACGAACAGATGATTACATCCGCACTGTAACGGCTGTTTTTTTCACGCTCGTCCAGCATACGACGCAATATCCTTACCATCTCGAAATCCAACGCGATACGACGGTTCAAAAGCTGGGAAGGAGCGTCGCCACCAAGCTCAAACGTAATCGTAATAAAGCTCACTTCCATGTCCACGTCGGCGTATTGCATGTGCCATAGGCCCTTGCCATAGATCATCATCTCGCCTTGTGCAAGTATGGTGTCCGTTCCGTCCACAACGTTGTGCAGCACACCTTTGTCCATATAAACAAGCTCCAGAAGATCATGTGACTCTCCTTTAAAAAAAAATCCCTTTTCTTTCTCCTGGTAAAAAAACGTGTAAATTGCGCGAATCTCAATCTGGTTTGTAATGTTGAGCTGCACCGCACTTGTATCCAGCGTATCAAGCGGCGTCCAACGGCCTTCCTCATGCAGTGCGCGGCGGATAACGCAGCTACCACGCGGAAGGATTGCAAACACAATGCCGGGGTTGAGCCGAACTGGTTTATCGAGATAAAAATATTCGAACGCTTCATCCGGCCGCGCAACAGCAAGAACCGTCATGTCCTTCTCAAAATCCAGAAAAGTCGGCATGCCGTCCACGCGGTATGTCCAAACGGGCCCGGCTTTATATTCGATGGTTTCAACCGTCCACTCCAGCTCCTGCGGGAAACCGCGATCGGGTAATGCCTCCTGCAGAATCAACCCAAAGGCAGCGAAAGTAAACTTATTCAGATTCTGGATCATACCGTCGCCTCCCGCCGGTTTGTTATAGCCATATTATAACGTAAGACGAAATTTCCCGCCATGGCCGGCATGGTTCCTTTGCATTTTTCGCGTTTGTTTTTTCGTTTCTCTCCCGATCATTGCTGCTGTGTCCGCAACCGTCATTTTCCTATCGCAGGCAAGCTTGCCGCCGCTACCGACTGCCCGACCCGGCAAGAATGCTCGTCCGGCAGGATCACTTTGATTTCATCTGCCAGTTTTGGATAATCGCCTTTTAGTGTCTCCTCGCACGCGGAATAGATGAGTTTCCCGCCTTCGCCGCAAACGACACGCCCAAGCAGCAGAAGGAAGCGGATATCATAAAACTTTCGATAGAACGCAATTGCATGGCCGAGATACGCCCCGATCGTTCGATAGATGCTCACCGCGGAATCGCAATTATGCTCAACGAGCTTTTGCACTTCCTTCAGCTTTTCCGCTGGCGTCAGTTTTTCCGAAAGCGTAATGCCCGCCTCCGGCGCGAGTTTGATGACCGCATCCTGCGAAAAATACTTGCAGCCAACGCCGATATCGCCCGACCACTCATCTGTCATCGCACTAGGATTGAGGTCAACTGGCGCAAAAGCCAACTCGTTAAACCAACCGAGGATATTTCCTTCATTGTTGATATAACCGACCGCCTCACTCGTACCCATAGCAAGGCCCATGACGGATCCGGCATTCAGCTCAATAGCGCCTGCAAGCGCGGTCACGTCCCCGTCGTTTGCAACAGCAAGCGGAACGCTTCCGTCGCCGATCGTCCGCGCCGCAGCATTGAAAATATCCTTCACAAATGCCCGTTCTTCGCGCGGCACCTTGAGAAACAGCGACGAAACCATCGGCTGATTCCCAACGAAAACGCCCGCGGACGACACGCCGATTGCATCGACACGCGGCATCTTCTCTGCGGCAGTTTGAAACGCTTTTACGATTTCATCAAAGTGATAGTGCGGATCGGCCATGGTTTTGGGATGCCAGATCACTTCCTCTGAATAGACTGTTTTGCCGTCGATCATCGCCGAAACCTTGCGGTCGCTTCCACCAGCGTCAAAACCGATACGGCAGCCGTCCATATGCCCGCCAATCAGAACGGAAGTATCGTTACCAGTCGGAAAGCTCTCCTCGCTGCAGGAAACAATTTCGAATCCGCGCTCAAACACGTCGTCCATAAACTTTGCGTCAAAGGCGCGCGCTCCGCCGGGTGCATACGCTTGGCGGAGTCGTTCGGTAATTGCATCTGCACCGCGAATATACACACGATAGCCACCGACACTCCAAAGAAGAAACTTGACCATACGTTCCAGATAGCGCTCGTCCGCCTCGTCGTGTATGCCGTCGCCAATGATTGCCGTCTTCCGCGTAACAATCCGTCCATTGACGGATTCCACGGCAATTGAAACGTCCTGCCGGGCAATCTCTTCGTAGGCGTCCATCCAAGCACCCATTGGAATAAACCTACGATCCAGTTCCGGTTGCCGCTTCATGGAGTACTCGATGCCAAGATACTGCATATGCCCTGCTCCTTAGTAAATATAACCGGCGCTGTTGGCAAGCGCTTTGTCAATAATAACCGTGATATCCGGGTGGGTCTTTAAAAGTGTCGCCGGGTTTCGTACATCGATTTCCTCATTGAGCAGCAAGCCCTTCATCGCCTCAACTTTATTTTCCCCCGTTGCAAGTAAAAGCAGCTTCTTTGCGCGGATGATGTCGCCCATACCCATCGAGATTGCCTGTGTGGGAACCTCGCTGCGCGCTGCAAAAAAGCGAGCGTTCGCATCGATGGTGCTTGCATCCAGTTCCTCAACATGCGCTCCGTCATGCAATACCTTACCCGGCTCGTTGAACCCGACGTGGCCGTCCACGCCAATGCCAAGCAGCTGAACATCGATCGGCTTTTTCTCAAGCGCCTGTCGGAATTCCCGCACGTTGGCTTCGATATCGCCCACACCCTTTGCCACAACGGTATTTTTCTTATCAATATTGATATGATCAAAGAGATTCTCATCCATAAAGCGGCGATAGCTTTGCGGATGATCCGGCGCAAGGCCAACATATTCGTCCAGATTGACGGTGTTTACGTGGGAAAAATCCACTTCCCTTTTACGATTGGACTCTGCAAGATAAGGATATACGCCCTGTGCGGTACTGCCGGTGGCAAGTCCCAGTCGGGCGTCCGGCTTATTCCGGATAACGTCGCAAATCATACCGGCGGCAATTTCACAGGTTTGATTAAAGTTTTCCGTAACGATGACTCTCATAAATATTCCACCTTTTTTCACTTCATAATAAAAATTGTTCCCAACGGTTTTGTCGGGTTCATTTTAATCCGGCGCTTTTTAATACAATCTCTCGAAGCAACGGCATGTGCCGCCGGATGTCCGCGGCAAGCGTAAACTGCATGCGGCAACGATCCAGGTTTTGCTGTGCGCGACTGATTTTAAAGTAATGGTCTCCTTCTAAATAATCCGTCAAAAATCGAACGCCACACTCTAAAGTCATGGTAAACGCGCCGAGCGGAAGAGTTTCCAGCTCCATTTCTGAAAGGCTTGTGCATGCATTTAAAAATCCGCGGCTATAGTTTTCAAACAAGGCGACGTCAAGCCACATCCGGTTCAGGTTCTGTTCGTCTTCGGCTGCGGTCGCCGCACCGAACCGTATGGAGTCGCCAAAATCATACGCGGCAAGTCCCGGCATGACCGTGTCGAGATCAATGACGCAAAGCGCTTTTCGGCTGTAGCGGTCCATAAGGACATTGTTGATCTTCGTGTCGTTGTGCGTAACGCGGGTCGGCAACTCGCCGCTCAGACGCATTCCGTGCAGTTTGCCGGCTTCTTTTTCTAGCGACAAGGCAAAATTGATTTCTTCGCGCACGCTTTCGACGCGACCGACAGTATCAGTTTCAACGGCTTGCTTGAATTTTTTGTAACGGTCGGGCGTGTTGTGGAAATCCTGAATTGTTTCGCAGAGGCTTTCTGCCGGAAAATCCGCCATCATCTCCTGAAAACGGCCGAATGCAAGCCCGCACTCGTAAAAATCGGCCGGCTCTTCGATCTTTTGCAGACAAATACTGTTTTCCACGAAGTCATACGCGCGCCAACAGCCACCTTGTCTATCCGTATAGTAGTTTTCGCCGTGCTCCGTCGTTACCAGCGACATTGCTTCACGCGCAGTTTCAACGCGCGCACCAAGATAGGCCGTCACCGCCGCAATATTGTCCATTAGGCCTTTCACATTCGGAAATACGTGCGTATTGATGCGCTGGAGGATGTATTGCGCGCCTCGGTCGGATACCATGCGGTACGTGTCGTTGATATGCCCCATACCGTATGGCTCGCAAAGCACCGCTGTACCTGAAAGCAGAAATTGATCGATAATCTCGTCTAATTTGCTCATGTTTACCCTCTATGTATTGTGTGTCGATGTATTCTGTATTGTCTGTGTTTCATTCTGCCGGGTCGATGCGACAGGCAGTTATCGAATTTCTATATCGCCAAATAGCTCCGGGACATGAAAATCCACCTTTTCGATCGGCGCCCAACTGCCCCAATGCGGGTGTGCCGTGTCGTCTCCGCACTTGTAGAAATTGCCGCGCATCCTTTGCCTAGGTGTAAATGCGCAGTCCCGTTCATACAGCGCTTCCAGCAGCTACCGCCGCAAAAGGCACGTCGCTCTCCACCAGCTTGCCTGCTCCCGCTCGAAGCGGTCTACAAAAACCTCGGGGTGTGCCAACCCGCGCTTGATAATATAGCCCCGAGCATACCGTGTGGTTCCAAAGGAGCAGTGACTTGCACCGTTTGCGTTCATCTCCAATCCAACGTAGCCATAGGCCGGATCGTCCGGAAAGCAATTGATAAACGCTTCCATACAGCTGTCGGTATGAACCGGGTCGTTGGGATTGTGATAGATGGCGCGCGGATTTTCTTCGCGGCACCACATGGAAATCTCCAGTCCCTCCTGCGGCAGGTAGACCATCTGCCCATACGTTTCCGGCCCGACGGCTCCTTCGCAGCGATAATTGCTTATAGGGAAGCGCTCGCCTGTGTGCTTCTCTCCGGGATATATGGTTTGAATATGATAAAATAGACGTTCCGCCATTTGTCACATCCTCCCGAGTTCCGTCCCGCCGAGATAAACCCGCCGAAGTGAGAAGTCGCTATTCAGAACAAGAAAATCCGAACGTTTGCCATTCTCAATGGAACCGACTTCTTTCTCCGCGCCAATCGCGCACGCTGGGTTATAGCTTGCCATCCGTACCGCATCTTCAACGGGAATGCCGAACGAACATGCGCAGCGGAAGATTCCGAAGAGATTGTTCGCCGAACCGGCTAGCGTGTCCGGATCGTCAACCAGGCGCGCAATCGTGCCATCGAGAAATATCCGTTGCCCACCGAGCATATATTCACCTTTAGGCATGCCGCAGCAGGAAAGCGCGTCGCTGATGAGGCAAATCCGCTCCGAACCAAACATTGCAATCGCGCCGCGAACGGCGCTTTCGCGAACGTGCGTTCCGTCACAAATCAGCTCCGCGCGCACATTCGGTGACTCTGCCGCCGTGCCGATGACGCCCGGCGCACGATGTAAAAACGGCGGCATGGCGTTAAACAGGTGTGTGATATGTGTAACGCCTGCTTCGACGGCAGCTTTTGCCTGATCGTAGTTTGCATCCGTATGTGCAATGGATACGGTGCAAATTTGGGCAACGCGCTTTATGTATTCCAGCGATCCCGGCAGCTCCGGGGCGATGTCCGCTATTTTAATCAGGCCGTTCGCAGCTTTATTGAGTCGCGTAAACATCTCGATGTCCGGCAGGCGTAAGAAGGTGCCGTTTTGTGCGCCTTTCTTCTTTTCCGAAAAAAAAGGCCCTTCCATATGGATTCCGCGTAGCACGGAACAGTCCTTTTGTGGTTGTTTGGAGAATTCCGCAGCCGTTGTATACGCCTTTGCAAGTTGCTCTTCCGGTAAGGTCATCGAAGCAGGCGCAAAGGACGTCACACCGTTTTTCGCCAAGTATTTTGCGATGGTGAAAAGGCCGTTTACATCGCCGTCGGAGAAATCGCAGCCCGAATTGCCATGATTGTGAATATCGACGAGGCCCGGAATCACATACGCACCATCCAAGTCCGTAGCCGGTTCTTCCGTTGCGGAAAGCACGGCTGAAAAGCATCTGTTTTCTACCGAAAATCCGCCTTTATGAAAGTGAAAATCCGGTCCGTACACCACTGCATTCTCAAAGTGCATATTTTTATCCTCTACGTTTTTTTTAATTTGCTACTGAAAAAACATTCAACGGAAAACTTCAAACTCTCTCAATCCAATATAATGCTACATTGCACTTTTTTTATGCGCAAGCGCTTCGGCCAAGTGCAGTCAAATTTGCAACATACGGAATTGAAAATGATAAACCGACCATAAACTTTCTTCATGAACTACTGTGTTTTAATCCTAAGTATTGACACGGCGATAGGTTCGATATTAGAATCTGAGCTGGCCGCAACGAAACTTCAGTGCGTGGTCAGCCGTCTCTCAATCCACAATCCTTGTTGCAGCTTGAAGCAATCTCTTTGCGTCATTGTCCTTGGTCGCATGAGCTAGAGATGGTTTGAGAACTTTGTCTCGCTTCTGGCTGTAATGATAAACGTCCCGATCAAGGTGTAAACGATTGGGATACTATCGAACTCCTGATTGAAACATCTGGTAGTTGCAAAACATACAAAAATCAAGTGATAGCAAAGAGGTCGACTGGCATATGCGAATACTCGTTACCGGTGGAGCCGGATACATCGGGAGCCACACCGTTTTAGAATTGTTGGATGCGGGGTACGATGTTCTGATCGCCGATAATTTCGTTAACTCCAAACCGGCCGCATTAAAGCGCATTCGAGAGCTTGCATCGCGCCCGTTCGAGTTTGAAGAATGCGACCTGACCGACGCACACGCGACCGAGCTTTTGTTCTGCTCCCACAATATCGATGCGGTCATCCACTTTGCCGGGCTGAAGGCCGTTGGCGAAAGCGTACAAAAGCCCCTTGATTATTACCGGAACAATCTTACCTCCACATTGAACCTGCTGGACTCTATGCGCGAGCACAACGTGAGCCAGTTTGTGTTCTCTTCCAGCGCTACAGTGTACGGTGACCCGGCAAGCGTGCCGATTCGTGAAGATTTCCCGCTTTCTGCGACAAATCCGTATGGTCGCACAAAACTTATGATCGAAGAAATCCTTCGCGACGCTTTCGTCGCCAATCCAAACCTGAGCATTTGCCTGCTGCGATATTTCAATCCGGTCGGCGCACATTCCTCCGGACGGATCGGCGAAGACCCCAATGGTATCCCGAACAACCTGATGCCCTATATTGCGCAGGTTGCGGTGGGTAAGCTGCCCGCGCTGCGTGTTTTCGGCGATGATTATCCAACCCCGGACGGCACCGGCGTGCGCGATTACATCCACGTTGTAGACTTAGCAAAGGGACACGTCGCCGCGCTGAAAAAAGTAGCAGCGGGGACCGGCGTTTCAACCTATAACCTCGGCACCGGCATCGGATATTCCGTACTGGATGTGCTGCATGCGTTTGAAAAAGCCTGCGGAAAAGAGTTGCCGTACGAAATCGTCGGGCGTCGCCCGGGCGACATTGCGGCATGCTATGCCGATCCCGCTAAAGCAACGGAAGAACTCGGATGGTGTGCGGAATACGGCATTGACCGCATGTGCACGGACAGCTGGAGATGGCAGTCCGCCAATCCGAACGGTTATTGCGAATAGCCGCTCGCGCCCGCTTTTTCGCGCTCACTATCAGTATTTAACATAAAGATATAAAGGAGCAAATGAACAATGCAAAAACCTACCTTAGTCGTTATGGCCGCAGGCATGGGCAGCCGCTACGGCGGTTTGAAGCAGATTGATCCCGTCGGTAAGCATGGCGAAATCATCATGGATTACTCTCTCTACGACGCAAAACAGGCGGGGTTTGAGAAGGTCGTATTCATCATCAACCGCAAGATCGAGCATGATTTTTACGAAGTCGTCGGTCGCCGCGCGGAAAAGCATATGGAAGTGCATTATGTCTTCCAACAGATGGACAGCATGCTGCCCGCCGGTTTCGCAATTCCCGAAGGCCGCGTGAAACCCTGGGGAACGGCGCACGCGATCCTCTGCTGCAAGGACGTTGTGAACGAGCCGTTTGCCGCAATCAATGCGGACGATTACTACGGCAAGCGCGCATTCTCCGTTTTATACGACTATCTCAAGGATGCAAAGGACGGCGAGAAGTACAACTATTCCATGGTCGGCTACCTTGCGAAAAATACGCTGACGGAGAACGGACACGTTGCGCGCGGCGTGTGCGACGTGGACGACAACGGAGAACTTGTCAACATCGTCGAACGTCTCCGCATCTACCAAACGCCGGAAGGCCCCGCTTACACAGAGGACGAAGGCAAAACGTTCGTGCATTTCCCGGAAGACAACCTGGTCTCCATGAACTTTTTCGGCTTCACGCAGGGATTGTTCGGTGAGCTGGAAACCCGCTTCCCGGAGTTCTTAGCCGACGCTATGAAGACTAACCCGCTCAAGGGCGAGTTCCTGATCCCGCAGGAAGTCGGATTGCTGCTCCGCCAGAAAAAAGCGAGCGTCCGCGTGCTGTCTTCTCCGGACCGCTGGTATGGCGTGACATATCGCGAAGACAAGCCGGAAGTGATGAAGGCACTTGCGGAAATGACCGATAACGGTTTGTATCCGGACGAGAAGCTACTGGATTAAGTGAATTGGTTAATCGGACAAGAGTCAAAACATTAATTTTCGTAATATGATGGCGATTAAATGATTCATAGCTATATATTGCTAGCAGATGGGTACTTATTGGGTTGATAATTGTACTATGCCAACGATGTAAACAGAATTCAAGTTTTGATCATTTACACCCACCCTACTGCAATCGCGCGATTGTATCACTTCGTGAAGGTTTAGCCAGCTAAGTACTCACGAAATGATACAATTCGTGGGTGCTTTTTCTATGCGAAAAGCCCAGAAAGTCTGGGCTTTTTGGCGTTTTGAGTTTTGACTGTTTGTACGAAAATCGGTCGATTATACATCTCATCATGAACGGCAAGAAAATTTGCACCCACCCCCAAGGAAACGCACGGGAGTATCGAGGAAACGCGCGAGAGTATCAAGAAAACGTGCAGAAAAAATTGGATAATGTTAGGAAACAGGTTTTAAATCAGCTAATTTATAATCATGGCTTACGTAAAAAACTATAAAAGTATTTGGATTTGCGAAGATCAAATGCTGGTTCCGTACCCTCCAGAACATCAATTACCTTAGAGTGTGTTTCCAAAAGGATATTTGAGAGAAACGTCGAATATATATACAGAGGTGCAAGAAATGGGAACTGTAATTCGACGTTATGAACTCACGGATGCTGAATGGGAACGCCTGCAACCATACTTTCCGGATCGACAAGCCGGAGATAAAGGTAGACCACGCAAGGATTCACGGCAAATTTTGAACGGGATTCTGTGGATCGCGCGCAGTGGAACCGCGTGGAGAGATTTGCCGGAGCGATACGGAGCGTGGCAAACCATCTATAAGCGCTTTGTTCAGTGGCAGGAAACAGGGCTTCTGGAGCGCATTTTCCATGATCTCGGTGCAGACGCAGATTTGCAGGATATCAGCATCGACAGCACTTACATCAAAGCTCACAAGTCGAGCGCGGGAGCCGCAAAAAAGGGGAACGCAGTCCCCAAAACCAACGCCAAAACGAATGCATCGGAGTAAGCCGTGGCGGGCGCAGCACGAAGATTCACGTGGTCGTTGACGCATTGGGAAATCCCATTCACGTCCTACTTTCGGCCGGGAACGTGCATGACGTCGCCGTTGCAGAAGAGCTGTTGAGCGCTATTCCCATCAATGGCTCCACGGTGCTGGCCATACGGGGCATTCCGGCTTCGTGAATACATTGCCACCCATGACGCCAGTTACTGCATTCCGCCGAAGTCCAATGAATCAGAACCTTGGTTCTGCGACTGGTGGAGATACAAGGAACGTCATCTCGTGGAATGCTTTTTCCTCAAGCTGAAAGAGTTTCGCCGCGTTGCCACCCGTTACGATAAGCTTGCTTGCAGGTATTTGGGCTTTGTGCATTTAGCCTGCATCCGCTTATTGCTTGCATGATACTCGA
This sequence comes from Christensenellaceae bacterium, assembly GCA_963665515.1. Lineage (GTDB taxonomy): Bacteria > Bacillota > Clostridia > Christensenellales > CAG-138 > UBA7703. The sequence continues at coordinate 1,108,478 of OY762278.1, read as the reverse complement.
ATTCATGAATTTAGAAACACACTCTAATTATGAAAATGTGCAGCAATCTACAATTTGTTCATCCGATGCCAGTATTTCAACAAAAGAACGCCAATATACCGTTCTGATAAAGTGCTCAACGCTATGTGCAGCGTTTCGTTTTCCATGGGGTACGACTGTCCTTCGAATTCTATGAATAGTGGAGGCACCCATGATCGTTCGTTTAGTTCATATTCCGTGTTCATATACGTGTCCATATCCGCCGTTGAAAATTCGTGTACGTTGAGATAACTCTTTTTACGCATATAATCCGCCAATGCATTGCGCAAAATATGTTTGCAATAAGCATCGAACATCTCGCATGCCACTGCTTTTTCATATTCGGTCTTCAATTTTTAATCCTCCTGAATTGCCTTTAAGGCATTAAATTTATTTCCCCTTCTTATCCCCCTACTTAAATAGAACGTTTTAACTTTTTAAATCCGGCAATGTTTTTGCATGTTTCTGAAAATATATTTTTTATTATTCAACTTTCATTTGCATTTAGTTGATTACCAGTATTCTTCAATAGCATGCGTTAAGTTTGTTTGCCAAATTGTGGGCGCTCTTCCAAAAATTGCTTTTTAAAGCGCACATCATCTTCTTCAACAACTCCAAAGTCAAGACCACCCGTAAAACGGGTGGCTTGCTTATGGCTATAAGCCCTTGGTGCCTACAAACGCCTCAAGGCGTTGCTTTCACTTTGTTCAAGCTACCATGTATCTTCTTACTTTATGCCCCTAAAGGGGCTCTTTTGTTTTAAACGGATCTGCGTACTCTTTCACGCTTAGTTTGTCAATTGCTTGGTCGTGTTGTTCCTGTTCGCGGATGTACTTCGCTATCGTAGCATCGTTTAATCCAACCGTGCTGACGTAGTAGCCCTCCGACCAGAAATGCCTGTTACCAAATTTGTATTTCAGATTCGCATGTGCATCAAACATCATCAGCGCGCTTTTCCCCTTTATGTATCCCATAAAACTGGAGACACTCATTTTTGGGCGAATACTGACCAGCATGTGTACATGATCCGGTATCAGATGGCCTTCGTATATTTCGACGCCTTTGTACTCACACAGTTGCCTGAGTATTTTCCCGAGACTTTCTCTGTATTGATTGTAAATGATCTTTCGTCTATACTTCGGAGTGAACACAACATGGTATTTACAGAGCCATTTTGTGCGCGCTAAACTGTTTGCCTGTTTAGCCATGAAACCGCCTTTCTTACATGGTAGCTTGATCTCTTCCATTGTATTAGAAAGGCGTTTTCTGTGGTATAACCTCTGTCGCGCACCCGCATAGCGGGTGGATTTTGTGTTTCTCCCGCTTCGCGGTCGAAACGGACTGAAGTCGCTATAAAAAACCCGCTGTATCAGCGGGTCATGAACTATCTGGCATCCAGGCACTAAAATTCATTACCTAATTCTTATTTGCGATTTATCGGGTCTCACCCTCTTTATATGAAATAAACGTATATAAATTTCTTGTCGCGAGATTTCCACTGTGTCAAAAATATAGTTAACCAGCAAAGAATCTGGCTATCTCGATAGTTGCATTTTCTGATGAGTCTGACGCATGAATCAGGTTTTCGCCGGCGCACATTCCATAATCTCCACGGATACTACCCGGCGGAGATTCGAGAGCATTTGCTTTCCCAATCATATTCCGTACGATGGAAATGGCATTATCGCCCGATAATACCATCGCTACGGACGGACCGCTCGTAATATAGGTGATGATACCTTCAAAAAAGGATAAATGGCTTACATGACTATAATGTGCTCGCGCAGTTGTCTCATCGATAATTAAAACTCGTGTGTCGACGATTGCTAAGCTTTTTCGTTCGAACCTCGAGACAATTTCCCCGACAAGTCGCCGACGTACAGCATCCGGTTTCAAAATTACGAGTGTTTGCTCCATTGTTTCCTCCTTCTTACGTATAAGCCAACGAAATTTACAGCATCCGGCTCAATTCTTCATGGATCGCCTTTGCGGCGGTCTTGCCCGCGCCCATGGCGAGAATGACCGTCGCCGCGCCCGTGACGGTGTCGCCACCCGCATAGACGTGATCGCGGCTCGTTTTTCCGGTTTCTTCGTTCACGATAATGCCGCCCCATTTCTGTGTTTCGAGGCCGGGCGTCGTGTTCTTGATCAGCGGGTTCGGGCTGTTGCCGATAGCGATGACGACCGTGTTGACGTCCACGGGATGCTCGCTGCCGGGCTTCACTACCGGGCGGCGTCGTCCGCTTGCGTCGGGCTCGCCAAGCTCCATCTCCACACAGGTCATGCCGTTGACATGCCCCGTTTCATCGCCGAGAATCTCGGTCGGGTTGGTCAGCATCTTAAAGATGATGCCCTCCTCTTTGGCATGGTGCACTTCTTCCACACGAGCGGGCATTTCGGCCTCGCTGCGGCGATAGATGATGTACACATTCTCCGCGCCGAGTCGCTTGGCGCTTCTCGCCGCGTCCATTGCGACGTTTCCGCCGCCGACCACGGCAACGTTTTTGCCAACCTGAATCGGCGTGTCCGTCTCCGGGAACGTATAAGCCTTCATGAGGTTGATACGCGTCAAGAACTCGTTGGCGGAATATACGCCGTTAAGGTTTTCGCCGGGGATGTTCTGGAAGCGCGGAAGACCCGCACCGCTGCCGATGAAAACTGCGTCGTAATGCTCTTCTTCAAACAGTTCGTCCATCGTGATGGTACGGCCGATGACCATGTTGGTCTCGATCTTTACGCCAATGTCCTGAAGCGTCTTGATTTCGTCGCGCACCAGCTGCTTTGGCAGACGGAATTCCGGAATGCCGTACACAAGCACGCCGCCGGGCGTATGCAGTGCTTCGTAAATCGTGACTTCGTAGCCGAGCTTTCTCAAATCGCCCGCGCAGGTCAGTCCCGCCGGGCCGCCGCCGACAATTGCGACTTTTTTGCCGTTGTCCGGTTGGGGAACTGCAGGCTTTGCGCCGTGCGCCATGGCATAGTCCGCAACAAAACGCTCCAAACGGCCGATGGCGACCGGTTCGCCCTTGATGCCGCGCACGCATTTTTCTTCACACTGCGTCTCCTGCGGGCAAACGCGTCCGCAAACCGCGGGCAGCGCGTTGGTCGAGCGGATCACGTCGTATGCTTCCATAAATTCGCCTTCGGCCACAAGCTGAATGAATTCCGGGATGCGCACGTTGACCGGGCAGCCTGCAACGCACGGCTTGTGCTTGCAGTTCAGACAGCGCTTCGCTTCGTCGATGGCCATCTCTTCATCATAGCCCTGCGACACTTCGAAAAAGTTTTTATTCCGTATGTTCGGGTCTTGCTCGCGTGCGGGCAGCTTCGTCATTCTCATATTCGGCATATCAGTTTCCTCCCCGCTTGGTCTGCAGTTCCACGTCCATGAGGTTGCAGGAATGTTTTTCTGTGCTGAGTTGCTCTTCTTTTTTATACATTCTGCTCCTTGATATCGCCTCGTCCCAATCGACCAGGTGACCGTCAAAATCTGGACCGTCTACGCAGGCGAACTTTGTTTCACCACCGACGGTGACACGGCACCCACCACACATACCGGTTCCATCGATCATGATCGGGTTCATTGAAACGACAGTGGGAATGCCCAGCGGTTTTGTCATATTGCACACCGCGCGCATCATGACCATTGGGCCAATGGCGATTACACAGTCGTACTTCACACCGGCATTAATTTGCTCCTGCAACGCGGTTGTCGTAAATCCTTTGTTGCCATTGCTTCCATCATCTGTCACGACATATAGATTGTTGCACGCCACTTCCAGCTCATCCACTAGAATAAACAGGCTTGCATTCCGAAATCCGACGATGATGTCAACGTCTGCTCCCGCTTCATGTAAAGCTTTTGCCTGCGGATATGCGATTGCAACGCCGAGTCCGCCGCCAATAACTGCTACTTTCTTACCCTTCCATTCGTCAATTTCGCTTGGTGTTCCAAGCGGCCCGACAAAGTCCAGCAGAAAATCGTTTTCATTCAGGCAATCCAACCGTTGTGTTGTTGCGCCGACTTTCTGGAATATAATCGTAACGGTTCCCTTTTCTTGATCTGTCCCCGCTATCGTCAGCGGGATGCGCTCACCTTCTTCGTCTATGCGCAATATGATGAACTGACCCGCTTTCGCCTTACGTGCGATATACGGCGCCTCAACCTCCATCAGCGTGACCGTTTCATGCAATGTTCGCCTTGTTACGATTTTATTCATCTGTTTCTCCTTGCAATTCATTTATTCTCAGTATAAAAGCGTGTTCCATTGGTTTCATTCGTTCGATAGATGCGATTGTTCGAAAAAATTTGGTCCATTTTTTGATCGTGCTCCTCCATCATCACGTTCGGTGACTTTTGCAACGCAAACGCTACCGCTGTGATTGTTGCGTTTTTGCACTGCCGGAGGAAACGGTCGTAGTAACCCGCCCCCATTCCGAGACGATTGCAGTCTTCGTCAAACGCCGTGCAGGGGCATAGTACCAAATCAATCTCTTCTGGCTGTACCATGATTGCGTCCTCTGGGTTTGGTTCGAATATTCCATAGGCGCCTTTTTTCCATGAACTCTGATTGTTCGGCTGCAGTGCGACCATCTCTGTGCTGTTTACGCAAAGCGGATATGCGATCTTTTTATTGGTTTTCGTCGCAATCTCGTCCAACGCTGATAGATCAACTTCGCCTTTCATCGCACGATAACTCATGATAATATGCGCTCTTTTAAACTCTGCACTTTCAGCAATGCATTGAACGATTTTTTGTGATCGTGCAGCTCTTTGGCTGTCCGACATCGCATTTCGAATCCGAATACTTCCTTTCCTTTGCCACTTTTTAAAAGCGCGCGGAAAGCTGTCGCGTACCGATCCTGCCAAATACAACGAGCCGAACGCGATCACCGGTCTGCCCTTTGCTGCTGATAGCGCTGCAATGATTCCGCTTTCCACGTTATCGAACGCAGTCGCCTTGATTTCAAAACCCTTTAAAATATTCGTCAGCGTTTCCACAGGCATCGCTCTGTCGCTATCCGGGGTTAAACAGATGACCTCTTTGATTCGGTGGGAAATCAGATTCAACATCTGCACGTAGTCTTTATCTTTCATAACACCCGCTATGAAAACAGCCTTTTGTTTCGGGAGCAAAAGTTCCAGACTCTGTTCCAACATCTCTACACACTGTGGGTTGTGAGCGCCATCGAGGATGAAGAGTGGTTTGCGATTGAGTATTTCAAAGCGGGCCGGCCAACGAGCCGCGGCCAACCCTTTCCGGATGTCCTCCGCGCTAATCACCCATCCTGACTTGACCAACTGTTCGGCAACCGTTAGCGCAACAGCCGCGTTCAAAAGCTGATGCCGTCCGAGAATCGTCATACGAAGCGAACGCATCTGCTTCCAATCAAACGATTGTCCCTCAAGAGATTCTTCTTTGGCGACGATATCGTTCATATTCACTTTGATTAGCGTCGCATGACGATATTCGCTGACTTGTTCGAATACATGTTGCACTGACGGCATTTGCGGATACAAAACGACCGTTCCGTTCTTTTTTATAACACCCGCTTTTTCCGCCGCAATATCCTGCAACGTATCGCCAAGAACAGCGGTATGCTCAAGCCCAATGTTCATGATTACCGAAAGAATCGATGTGGTAATGACGTTTGTCGCATCTAGTCGGCCGCCAAGACCGACTTCCAGCACGACAATGTCGCAGTTCTGCTGTCTGAAGTAGAGAAACGCCATTGCAGTTATGATCTCAAACTCAGTCGGCTTTTCTTCCATTTCATCCACTGCGAGTTTTACCTGCGCCGCAATCGAAATCAAGTTTTCATCAGATATGTCAACTCCGTCAATCCTAAAGCGTTCGTTGACGCGTACCAAATGCGGGGATGTATACATGCCCGTTCGATAACCAGCCGTCGTCAGGATGGAGGAAAGCATAGCACACGCAGAACCCTTACCATTTGTGCCTGCCACATGAATGAAGTGTAATTCATCCTGTGGGTTTCCCAGCCGATGCATCAAATCCCGCATACGCTCAAGACCAAGCCGGCTTCCCATCCAACTTGTCGCGTGAATAAACCGCAATGTCTCTTCTATGCCCATTGCAGTGCCTTTTTGTGCATGAAGTTGCCGAGCGTTTTCGTAATCAGCCCAATTAACAGAACCTGAACTGGAATCATGATTGTGCACTGTGCAAGACGGGCTATCAGCAGAGGCATGTATGGAGAGCCGTATAGCACAGAAATCCATAACGAATTCAGCAGTAAACTAAGGATCAGTTGGTTGATTGCAACAGCGCCAAGCACGCGCGCCAAAGACTGCTTCTTATAAAGAAACAATCCGTATACCAATCCCATCAGAACCGCAGTTAAAGTAAAGCCCGGAAAATACGCGCCGATAGGAAACAGAATTGCGCCGACGAAGTCCGCAACACCGCCTACGATGGCAGCTTTAACCGGCCCCAGCATGATTGCAGCAATTGCAACAGGCAAAAACGCAAATCCTATTTTCATATTCCATACCGCATATGACAGGAATCTTGACAGGACGACTTCCATGGCAATCAGCATCGCCATGATTACCATCACTTGGACAACAGACCTTTTCGTAGCTTTTATTGATTGCGTTTCCTTCTTGATTTCAGACATAAGAAATCCTCCTTTGCAGTTAAAGCCGCAAAAGAGGATAATACTCCTCAAAATGCGGCAGTGGACGCGGATACGGCACCGCGGGGTGATCCCCTTCGTCCGGCGGCGACTTCCCATCCGCCGGTACTTAACGCGCCGCTCCTACTCTGCGACATTCCTCTTCTCAATCAGAAAGAGGGCAACATATATACAATTTTGTCCAACTCAATCCTGCGGCGACTTTTAGGCGGCAGCCTTCGAGTTCTTTCGGTTTGCCGACCAAATTGCAGCGGCAAACCCGACACCGCCAATGATATTGCCAAGTGTGACCGGTAACAGGTTTTTCAACAAAAAATTCCCCCATGTCAAAAGCGTTGTATCAAGTCCGGCCTCCGCTGCAAGCGCGGCATATTTCGGCACCGTCATTGCGAACAATCCGGCTGGAACAAAGAACATATTCGCTATACAGTGCTCAAATCCGCAGATGACGAATACCGCAACCGGCACGTATGCGCCTATGGCTTTACCGATCAGAGCTTTCCCCGATACCGCCATCATTACCGCAGCGCAAACCAAGATATTACAGAATATTCCAAGCACCAGCGCATTTGCAAACGGCAGTGCACATTTCGCCGCCGCAACTTTGATTGTGAATGTTGCCAACCCGCCGGCGGAATAATTCATCTGCCCAAAATAGGCGGTTCCGGCCGCCAGCAGGACGGAGCCAACGAAATTGCCGATGTAAACCGCAACCCAGTTTTTAACCATCCCGCCGAGCGTTGCACGCTTCTCCAATACGGAGATGGGAATCAGGCAATTTCCCGTAAAGAGTTCCGATCCGGTCAGGATTACCATAATCAGTCCGGCGGGGAAAAGCAGCCCGCTCACCATGCGCGCCATGCCGACATTGGTCATGCTGTGTGCCGCCGTGTTGGCCGTTACACCGCCGAGGCCGATAAACAGCCCCGCTAAGATGCCCAGCAGGAATAGCTTCCATATCGTGGCTTTCGATTTCTTCTCGCCGATTGCCGCATAACTTCCCACAAATTCTGCGGGTGAAAGTACATTCATCGTAACGTGCTCCTTTCAGCTGCTTCGATCACATGCTTCACCAATACCGAAGTCGTAACAGTTCCTACGCCGCCGGGCACTGGTGTGATTGCGTCTACAATCGGTTCCGCTTCGTCAAAGTTTGCGTCGCCGCAAAGTTTCCCGTTTTCGTCCACATTGATGCCAACGTCAATCACCACTTGCCCCGGGGCGAAATATTCTTTGTCGACAATACCGGCACGCCCGGCCGCCACAATCAAGATTTCTGCTTGGCGGCACACCGACGGCATATCTACCGTTTTTGTATGGCATATCGTTACAGTTGCATTCTTTTTCGTCAGCATCATCGCTGCCGGTTTCCCTACAACCAGCGAACGGCCAATGATCGTAGCCCGCTTGCCTTTTGTCTCGATGCCAAAATAATCCAGAATCTCCATACAAGCAGCCGGTGTGCAGGGCGGGAACCCTTTTGTGGTTCCCGCAAACACACCCGCCAAAGACCCGTCGGTAATTCCGTCCACGTCTTTTTCCGGCTGCAGGGTGTTCCGTACGATTTCATCATCAAACCGCGTAGGCAACGGTCGGAACAGCAGGCAGCCGTGAATCGAATCATCATGATTTATTTCTTTAATTACATTCAGCACTTCGTCCTGCCCTGTGTTTTCGGAAAGAACAAACTTTTTTACTGCAACACCAATTTTTTCGCAACGCTTTGTCGCGCCGTTTTCATATGCGATATCGTCCCCGCGTTCCCCGACCCGTACAATCGCCAAGCAGGGCATAACGCCATTTCCCTTGAGCGCAGCAGCACGCTGTATCAGAGATTCGTTCAAAGTGAGGACGACCTCTTTGCCGGATAATAGTTTTGCCATATGTCTTCCTCCTTACCGGAAACGTGCCATAACGGAATCCACAATGTTGTCACACAGGGGGATGTATTCCGAAAGCATAGCGTTCGCCGTATTATTAATATCCTCCGCATATTCCCGTTCCGTCATGGATTTCGTGTTGATGAACACGTTCATAGACGCACTTGTCAACGCAGCGCGACAGCAGGCGGCTCCGCAGCCCGCGTCGCTAATTGCAATTGCCGTTCCTTTTTGCGCGAATTCTTTTAACAATAAAATCGCTTCACAGCAACGCTTCATGATGGAAAGTGGTACGTCGCATGCGGCTTTCAGCGCTTCTTCCATAACCTTCGCCTTGTAAGAGCGCTGTTCTTCCGTTTCTTTCGGCAGACCATATGCACGCGACAACGGTTCGAACACGGCTGCGTCCTGCTCCATTAAATCCAACAATTGATCCTGCAGTGCGTCGGCTTTCGCTTTCAGTTCGATAATATCATCCTGCACGTCAGCGTACTTCTTTTTCCCCAACGTCAGGCTTCCGACCATGTTGCCTAGCGCCGTGCCGATTGCGCCGACAAGCGCGCTAGCGCCGCCGCCGCCCGGTACCGGTTCTTTTGTTGCGAGGACTTCAACGAAGTCCCCGCAATTAAGTTTCTTGAATTCCATATGCGCTCCTTAGAACAGTCCGGAAATCTTACCGTCGCCATCCACGTTGATTTTCTCGGCAGACGGTGTGCTCGGCAGGCCCGGCATGGTCATAATATCGCCGGTCAGCGCAACAATAAATCCTGCACCTGCACTGACTTTCAGGTTTCTAACAGCAACAGTAAAGCCCTTTGGCGCTCCAAGAAGGGTCGGAACATCACTGAAGCTGTACTGCGTTTTCGCCATGCAAATTGGCAACTTATCAAACCCCTGCTCTGCAAATTGTTTTGCCTGCTTCACTGCGTTACCAACAAGCTGTACGCCGTCTGCATGATATACGCGTTTTGCAATTGCATTCAATTTTTCTTCGATCGACAATTCCACATCATAGCTGAATGAAAACTCATTCTCCTGTTCGCAAAGGCGAACGACTTCCTCAGCCAGTGCTCTTCCGCCTTCGCCACCCTTTGCCCAAACTTCAGAAAGCGCGACGTTGACGCCAAGCTCTCTGCATTTGTCTTCAACAAGCTGGAGTTCGGCTTTCGTGTCCGTAGGGAATGCATTGATTGCCACGACAGCCGGCAGCTTAAATACCTTGGTGATATTTTCGACATGCTGCAGGAGGTTCGGCAGGCCGCTTTCCAGCGCGACAAGGTTTTCCTTATTCAAGTCTGCTTTTGCTACGCCGCCGTGATGCTTCAGCGCACGAACCGTTGCAACAATTACAACCGCAGAAGGTTTAAACCCTGCCATACGACACTTGATATCCAAAAATTTTTCTGCGCCAAGATCCGCGCCAAATCCTGCTTCGGTAACCGCATAATCGGCAAGCTTCAGTGCCATGCGCGTGGCGGTAATAGAGTTGCAGCCGTGCGCTATGTTTGCAAACGGTCCCCCATGAATGAACGCTGGTGTTCCCTCAAGGGTCTGTACCAGATTGGGTTTCAACGCATCTTTCAGCAAAGCCGCCATGGCACCTGCCGCATTCAAGTCGCCTGCAGTTACAGGTCTACCTTCCGCTGTATAAGCCACAATAATACGAGCCATGCGGTCTTTCAGATCGGAGATATCGGAGGCCAGACAGAGTACGGCCATGACTTCGGAGGCAACCGTGATGTCAAAGCCGTCCTCGCGCGGAACGCCGTTTACCCGGCCTCCGAGTCCATCTGCGATATTGCGTAGTTGCCGATCGTTCATATCCACCGCGCGTCTCCAAGTAATCCGACGCGTATCGATGCCAAGTGCATTACCCTGATAGATATGATTGTCCAGCATGGCTGCGAGCAAGTTGTTTGCTGCGCCAACCGCATGGATATCGCCTGTAAAATGAAGGTTGATGTCTTCCATCGGAACAACCTGTGCATATCCGCCGCCAGCTGCTCCGCCTTTTACGCCAAACACCGGCCCAAGGCTCGGTTCACGTAAAGCAACGACACTCTTTTTGCCAATCTTGCGCAAGCCGTCCGACAGGCCGACCGTGGTAGTCGTCTTGCCTTCGCCAGCCGGCGTCGGCGTGATTGCCGTGACCAGCACCAACTTGCCATCCGGAGCACTGTTCATTTCCTTAAGGAGGTTATAATCGATCTTCGCCTTGTAGTTTCCGTACTGCTCAACATATTTTTCTGAAATACCGAGACTTCCGGCAATCTCCAGAATGTTTTGCATTTCTGTTTGCTGCGCAATTTCAATGTCGCTTTTGAACTCCATTTATATCTCTCCTTTATGTATACAATTTTGATATGCAGTTTTACTCATCAATTTCATGCGGTACAAGTGTATCGTTCAACACGACGGTCCGTAAGCCGCGAAAAATACTGATTTTTCACCAGCCTACACACAAATTCTGCTGGGTACCTTGAATAGGTAGATCAATCTGATCAAATTTTGGTGTTAAAAACATACTCGTAAACATTCTATATTATCAAAAAACCCGCTTTCCCATACGGGTAGGTAAGAAATTGTTCGAATAGTTTGTAGGCTTTCACACCGCATAATCTCGATCTAAAATTATTATAGTGCTTGGAACATCCCAAAGAAATTTGGCGCTCTGCGTCACGAAAGTAGGAGGTATAAGAATGTCATTAAGTGTTGATTCCAAAGTGAAAGAACTGATGAAGGACCCCGCTGCAGCTGATCTTCTTGAAAAGTACTCGCCCGGCTTCAAAACTAACCCGCAGATGAAGATGGTGCAGGGCCTGACCTTCCGTAAACTAGCCAGCTTTCCTCAAGCAGGCTTGACCGCAGAGAAGGTAGCCGAGATTGATCAGGCTCTTAAAGCTCTTGGTTAAAATAGCATATAAAATAAGCCCCTTGTCAGTAACGGCAAGGGGCTTATTTTGTTGAGTTGTATCTTTACTGCTCTTGTAGCGGGGTACAACGGATTGTCTCGTGAAGCATCATTGCTTTTAGCAGCAACTGCAACCGCAACCGAACATCAGAATCTTGCAGATCTGCATCCAATTCCCTTTCGATTCTGGCTATTCGTTCTAAAAGGGTACTCCGATGAACATATAAATCAGCTGCGGTTTTTGTAATGTTCATATTGTTGTTAAGGTATACCCGCAACGTTTTCAGGTAACTTACAGAAGATTCTGCATCATGTGCAGCAATGCGCCGCATGCCGTCAGTAAAGAATAGCTCTGTGGGTAGACGCCCAAGTGAATTAATCACCAACTCAGTTAGCGCATAATCCTGGAATATATAGTATTTTTCAGTTGGCCTGACAAGTGTTCCGTTTTCAAGCGCAGCACTGGACTGATGGTAGTACATTCTTGCACTAAACAAGTCGCTAAATGGATCACTGATGCCGATTCTAAGATCCATTGAGTTGATGAACAAGGTCATTTTTTCTTCAAGGTACTGTGCAAAGTCTTGATCCTTTGCGCTTTCAATCTCGACGAAACATATAATGTCTCCCTTTCGCTCGAATGCAATACTTCCGGGAAAAGCTGACTCTACTCTGTTACAGATGTATCCAAGCGGCAACTTAGCGAACCGACTGCTTAGCTTCATCTTCGCGCATATGTATTTCTTCTTTTTTTGCGCAGTTTCGACCATTCTTTGCTGCTCATAATCCACGGGCATCCCATCCACAATATCCTGTAAAACCTTGCGTGAAACGCTATAATTGTCGTTAAGAATACCAGAGAATTTATGCAGCGCAAGTTCTATCATATTTGTTAATATTTTCCCCAGTGGGATATCACTTGCGCGGTGATTTCTATCGCGATAGTCAATGGTAAAGCAACCGATATAAGAGTCCATTTCGTATAAATTAAAATTCAAGGTTTCCGTATCAAGCAGACGCAGCAATAGCGGTTCTCTTACGTGCATAGAAGGCTCGTGAAGCTCGAGAAACTGGCCGAGTTTTTCGATGTCGAGATTTCCGCTATCGGATGTGCTATATGATGTTTCATAAGAAACGCCCCCTGAATATGCTAAATAATGAAAGTTTGAGTCTATAACAAACATTGGGTTTTGAAAAATGGACTCGCTAACCGCCAACATTTCTTGAATACTTGCGTTTTGATCTAAAATTTCACGTAGTTTTTCATGCCATTTGTCATACCGATTAAAAATGTCTTGAACAACATTGAAGATTCGAAACAAATCTGTATTCGACTTGATGCAAATTACACAACAACGTATTTGATAGAAAGCAAGCTGTGGGGCGTCTCCTATGCAAATAATTGTCACGTTATTCCCGACACTCATACGAGTAGGAAGCCTTTCAGCTATAACTACATAAAGGTGGTTGTCCGAAAGCTCCCGAAGATCATCTGTAAAAAGGACTGGACGTTCCAAGCAGAGTTCAATTGACTTTGGCCCGTTAATTTCAACGGTAAACATGCTTAAGAGATTGTCAAACAAAGTGTCCGAATTTAATTTCATGTTCTTTTTCCTTCAATGTAGAATAGTTGGACATGCCGAATAAGCAGAAATGTTTTACGAATATATTATATCACGCTTCATGCGAAAAACAATGTGCAGCAAACTAATCAAGCATTCTTTGAACCCTACATAATGTATGTCTTTTCTATTTGAAACCCATATCACTATTATGCCAGATGGAATAGATGGAGTCATGCTGATTGGGATGCGTCTGTTGTAAATGTGTTGGAATGTTTTCTTCTTTCCCTAAGCAAGAAGAAATACACCATCAGAAATATCGTTTATACGCTATAAAACACCGCTTGATTGTAGACTGTTCAAACAATTTATACCACTATAAACTGATTAAAAGTACAACTCATCTTTCATGTCAACAATTTAAAACGAGGAGGAACATTTTATGCCTTTGAATGACAGAGCGGAGCAACGAAAATGCATAGAAACTGTATGGGGTAAACTAATTCCCGAAAAGGAAGCCTACAGGTATGCAACTCGAGAAATTGCAGCATTCTGTGCAAATTTGTTTCAGGTTATGCGTATTCTGGAACCTGACTATAATAAGCGCACGGAAGCGATATGCGAGGTCTCTTATATGATGAATATGTCAGCTTCCTGTGAGCAGTATCTAAAAGATTTTTTCGATGAATGGAACATTCCTGAATTCTGTGAGAAAAGCGCTTGGCTTGGTGCAATCTTTGGTGATTCCGGAGATGAATATGAAAATATGGCTGGTCGAGTAATTCAATTTACTCGCAATCGGGTTGAAAAAGAGCTTGATACTTGCCCTTGGGACATTGTTGGCTCAGAGTTATGTAATATGACTACAGCCATGTTTACGGCTAACTTCGATCTGACGAGTCCAGATGGAGAAAATACGGTTGCACTGAATATGTGTGAGGCAAGAGGTTGTGGCGACCGTCACTGCCGAGTGGTTGCGGAGCGCCGTGATGTGTTCAACCTGCCAAAACAAGGATGGATGGACCACATGCAGCAGCCCGTCATGCCAGTTCATAATACGCCACCAGAACGTAGTTTTACCGGCGGTCAAATAATACGAAACGGACGGTATTCAAACGCTTTTGGCGAAGAAAAGACTTTCGAGTGGTCATATCGTTGGTGTATGGAGCTAGGCTGGGTGTGGTGCGTCATTTTTCCTTTGGTAGCAATCCGCGACATGGCAGCCACAGAAGAAGAATTCCAACGAATTTTTAAAATAGTTTTTTCTACCGCAGGAAAAAATGCGTTTGTTGAACCCTTTGCAGTGGAAGGTATGCGTAGTTGGTTAGGTGTGCCGCACGAAATAGGGCAAAACGACCCGCGTCTTATGGGTGGCTATATTAAGGCAGTGCTTGACACGCAGCTAGTCCCCAACGAACTTATCGCTTTCACGAAAGAAGAAATTCAAATCAAGGTTAAAACGGATGATTTTAACGGCCGCTTTGAAATGGCTCCAACAGAAGAGTTGTCTCTCGGCTACGAAACATTCTGGCACAATGCGGTTAAAACAATGGTTAGTCCTGAATGGTCCTGTTGGTTTGAAGGCAAGGATAATGACGAAATGACAATCGTTGTTGCCCGAAAAATCGACAAGCGAATGATTTAACGAAAGGAGGTAACAACTATGTTATTCAGAGAAGATTCTATCGCGCGAGCGCAGCATCAGGCCGTTCGAGAGAATGTTGGTTGGTTTCAGTGGACGCATGACCTTGTTGAGGTAACCGGCACAGATGCAGGTAAATTTCTCGACTATTTGTTTGTTAACAGTATCTATAAAGCCGGTGTCGGACGCACAAAATACACGACGATGCTCGATGAGAAAGGAAAAATAATCGACGATACCATCGTCATGCACATGGGCGAAGATCACTACTGGGTCTCGACGCTGTATGCGCCGCAGTTTATCAAGTGGGCAGATGCACACAGTAACGGTTTTGAAGTATCCTACAGAAACATTACGGATGATACTGTGATGTTCTCCGTGCAGGGTCCGAACTCAGCTAAGATGATGAACGCGTTGCTGAAATCCTCCGTAGATGATCTGAAGCGCTTTCAGGTAGTGGATGATCAGATCGGCGATGTCTCGATCAAGGTGCATCGCAGCGGCTTTACGGGTGAAAACGGATACGAAATCTATTGCGCAAAAAGCGACGCAGTTGTTGTCGAAGCGGCGCTTCGCGAGGTCGGCAAGTCGTTTAGCGCGGTCGAGTTGGACATTCTGGAAGTATACGTGCGGAGTCTTTCGATGGAAAAAGGCTTTGCGCTGCGTCAGGATATGTTTGGGCTCACACCGTACGAATGCGGACTGGACTGGTCTGTCGATCTGGAGAAAGATTTCGTCGGAAAAGATGCCCTGCTCCGCGCAAAAGAAGAAGGCCCGAAGCAGCTGTTGATGGGACTTGAGTTCTTTGCCGAATCATATGAGGATATCACCCAACGTGAAATCGTTTATTCGAAGGGTGTTCCCTGCGGCTTCGTTCGCGCGGTGATCTATGGTTATACCGCAGACAAGAACATCGGATTTGCAGTCATCGACAGTGCGCACGCAGTGGTTGGCGAAAAAGTCACTGTTGGATCCAACGATTCTCCAGCTATCGTCACCGATAAGTGCTTCCTATAAGGAGGATAAAGTATGAAACTGGAAGGAAAATCCATCGTAGTCACTGGTGCTTCCGCCGGGATCGGGCGCGCCATTGTGGAGCTTTTTGCGCAGGAAGGCGCCAACATCATCGCAGTTGCGCGTCGCGGTGATCGACTGGCCGAATTGGCAGCGGAGCTAGCCTCCGCTCCCGGCTGCGTCATTCCGTTTGCAGGCGACATCGGCGTAGAAGCAACGAGCGACGGGATGATCGATCTTGCCGTGCGTGAGTTTGGCCGCCTTGATGTTTTAGTCAACGATGCGGGAATTATGGACGACAACACCGCAATCGCGGATATGTCGAATGAAATGATGTTTGAGTTGTTTCGCGTAAATACGTTCGGCTCAATGTTTGCCATGCGCAAAGCAGTTCAAACGTTCCTTGCACAAGGCGAGCAGTCCGGAGGAAATATTGTAAATATCGCCTCCGTAGGCGCGATTCATCAGACAGCGGGTGTTACATATTGTGCCTCGAAGGCCGCAATAGCTTCCGCTACAAAAAACACTGCATTTATGTATCTCGAAAAAGGGATCCGCTGCAACGCAATCTCGCCTGGTGGCGTGCTGACCGATATTCCGTTGGTGATGCCGCAGGCGAACGAATTCGGATTCAGTCGTACCAGTTCATTGCTGACTCATTCGCCTGAAATGGGAATGCCCGAAGATCTGGCGCAGGTTGCATTGTTCTTGGCCAGTGATGAATCGCATTTTGTAAACGGATCTATCATAGCCGCCGATGGCGGCTGGACCTGTTTCTAATAAAGAGCTACAAGGCACAGTTCTATTTCTGTGCCTTTCTTCTATCTCTGGAGGTGTTTTAGATGGACATTAAGAGTCTATTTGGTTTTGCGGGAAAAACAGTCGTGGTATCCGGCGGTTATTCCGGCATGGGTTATGCAGCTGTAAGATTGTTAGTTGAACTTGGTGCAAATGTTTATGTGATTTGCCGAAAGAACGGTCGCCACGCGAAGATGGACCTGCCTGTGAAGGGAGAATTCTACGCCGACTTCGGCGTAAAATCAGATCTCGACGCATTGGCAAAGGATCTCCCCGATCAAATTTCCGCTTTGTTCCTGTGCCACGGAATCGCGCTGAACAGCGATGGATCCAACGCGCTTGAAGTGCAGCGCGTGAACTTCCTCGGACACAAGTATCTTCTGGAGAACATTCCCACGAAAATTGCGGACTGCGGTAGCGTAAACATCATTGGTTCAACTGGCGGTTTCGATTGGCAAAGTAATGTCCGTAGCTGTCTGGAAGTTGTGAAGGCTGGCACCTATGAAGCAGCAATCGAATGGTACGAGGCCCATCCGGATGAAATTTCAAGCGGATACGTGTTTTCCAAGCAATGCCTGTGTACATATGTGAAGGCAAACGTTCATGCGCCGATGTTCATCGACCGAAAGATTCGTTTGAACATGATCAACCCCGGAAATACGTTGACGGGTTTGACCGACGATTTCAACCGCGGCACCTCGCCGACCGGCAATGCCGAGGAGGGAAAATCCGTCATTGAGTCTCTCTTTTTAGAGAGCTGGAACGGATATTGGGCCTCCCCCGAAGATATGGGTTATCCTTTGGTCGCCATCGGCAGCAGCCTATTTAGCTACATGAGTGGTCAAATTATCTATCTCGATTACGGGGTGAGCAGTGTATGGGAATTTGATTCCCTTGCAGATTAAATTTGAAAGGATTCATAAAATGAAGAAGATTGTTTCAGTCATCACGGGTGGTCACGGCGGAATGGGAGCTGCCATCGCAAAAGAGCTCGGTCGGGACAGCGTATTGGTTTTGGCCTCGCGGGATGCGGAAGCCCTCAAAAAAGCACAGCTGGAATTGGCATATATGGGGTATGAAGCATATGCGGTGCCTACAGATATTCGCAATGCAGATGCTGTAAAAGCGCTTGCCACTTTTTCCGTTTCGCTTGGCCAAGTTATGCGCGTCATCCATACCGCCGGAGTCTCACCTGCTGACACTAGTGCTGACGAAATTTTAGACACAAATGTTTTAGGAACTGCGCATATGACAGAAACCTTTTATCCGCTTCTCGCGGAGGGCGGTGTTATGATAAACTTCGCTTCGTTGGCGGCGCACACCATCGAAGCGCCGGACGATTGGTTTGAAGTGTTCGATGGATATTCCGATGCGGCCTTTTATAGCAAGCTACAAGAACAAATTGAACCATTCAACTCTGATGCGTTTGCCTGTGCCGGTATGGCGTATTGTCTCTCAAAGCGGTTCGTAATCTACTATTCGCAGAAAAACACCGTCCGTTTTGCACAGAAAGGCTGCCGGATCCTGAGTATTTCTCCCGGATCCTATATGACGCCAATGCATCAGACGTTGATAAAGAATCAGCCGGAAACCGCACAGATGCAGCTTGATTCTATTCCATTAGGTCGATGGGGACGTCCATACGAAATCGCCGATTTAGTGACGTTCCTCTGCTCGCCAAGCGCCAGTTTCCTTTCCGGCATCGATATTCTTACCGATGGCGGTCAAATAGCTAATACGTTTGTGAGTCAGTTGGATTGATATTTGGGCAAATTTACATAATTAATAACTTGAATCAATTCTATCCTTGGCTATGATCACATGCGCTTTTATCAATATACACAGTTTCAGCAAACATCAACGGATTTAAGGAAACCAATCATCTTGGTTTCCTTAAATTCATTGTGTCAAGTCAGCATGCGCTGTAAACTGCCTTAATTTATATATAAGCAAACGATGATCAAAGCAGTCCAGTGCTTGCTAGAACTTATTATGCAAACCATTCGCCTTACAACAGAATCACGTTCCTTTACTGGTTTGGATAATATTGCATGTGCCTCATAAGCAATACAAACATCAAGCTTCTAGAGTAAACCAAGATTAGTAATGAGGCTTAGCTAATCTCTCGTGTGGTGAACGACCGAGCGTATTTCAACAAAGTCAAACCGACCTATTCGCATCCCGTCATGCTAACAGATAATCCACAAAACGGATCGCTCAAAATAAGATTTCGAGTCGAGCTCGTTATGACCACTTCGATAGCCCTCCATATTAAATTTGTTGCATAAACGGCCGCTCTCTATTCATAAACACATGATTTCGAGTTGAATATATAAACATAAACTCATTCATGTCTCCGGCTTAGCTTCGAGTCGAAATATAGCGCTTCCAAAGGGATTGCAATAAGTCAATTCGTACAGCACTATATTTCCCTCGATTTCGGTTCAATTTACCTGAAAACAGGTTTAGTCTGGTTGGATATTGTTTTTGTAGTGTTAAGTTATTGCGATTATTTGGGGGAGCACCTTTAGTAAATACTCGATGAATATTCCGCTAGATCACCCCCTGCGCGATCATGGCGTCGGCGACCTTGGCAAAGCCCGCGATGTTTGCGCCGGCTACAAGGTTGTAACCAAGCCCGTGCTCTTGCGCTGCCTTCGCCGAATTGTCGTGGATGTTCTTCATGATCGTGTGCAGCTTCGCGTCCACTTCTTCCGCGCTCCAGCTGTAGCGCATGCTGTTCTGGCTCATCTCCAGCGCGCTCGTCGCCACGCCGCCCGCGTTCACCGCCTTGCTCGGCGCGATGATCAGGTGCTTTTGCGCCATCAGATAATTCAGCGCTTCGTTCGTCGTCGGCATGTTCGCGACCTCAATGTAGTACTTCGAGCCACTTGCCGCGATCTTCTTTGCGCTATCGATGTTTACGTCGTTCTGTGTGGCGCATGGCATGTACACATCCGCCTTCACGCCCCATGGCTTTTCACCCGCATGGAACTCGCAGCCGTATTTGTCCGCATAGTCCTGCACACGGTCGCGTCCGCTGCTACGCATTTCGACCAGGTAATCGATCTTCTCGCCCAACACGCCGTCCGGATCGTACACGTATCCGTCCGGGCCGGAAAGCGTCACGGCTTTTGCACCCAGCTCCTGCAGCTTTCTTGAAACGCCCCATGTGACGTTGCCAAAACCCGATAGCGCAAATGTCTTGCCCTGAATGGTATCGCCTTCGTGCGCAAACACTTCGTTTACATAATATACCGCGCCGAATCCCGTCGCTTCCGGTCGGATCAGGCTGCCGCCGAAGCTCATGCCTTTTCCCGTCAGCACGCCCGGCTCATACTTGCCGCGGATGCGGCGGTATTGGCCGTAAAGATACCCGATTTCGCGCGCGCCGACGCCGATATCGCCCGCGGGCACGTCCACGTCGGGCCCGATATGCCGGTAAAGTTCAGTCATAAACGCCTGGCAAAAGCGCATGACTTCCCCGTCGCTCTTGCCGCGCGGGTCAAAGTCGCTGCCGCCTTTGCCGCCGCCGATCGGCAGGCTCGTCAGGCTGTTTTTAAACGTTTGCTCAAACCCCAAAAATTTCATGATGGACAAATTCACCGACGGGTGCAGCCGCAGTCCGCCTTTGTAAGGCCCGATTGCGCCGTTGAACTGTACGCGATACCCGCGGTTCACCCGTACGTTCCCTGCGTCGTCCACCCATGTCACCCGAAACGAAATCGTCCGCTCAGGTTCCACCATCCGTTCCAGCAATCCCAGCTTCTCATATTCCGGGTGTTGGTTCACCACTGCTTCTAACGACGTATACACCTCTTCCACCGTCTGTAGAAACTCCGGCTCGCTTGCATTCTTCGTCTTGACTTCTTCCATTACCCTCTGGATATAGGCATTCATATTTTTTAATGTCCTCGCTTTAATAGCTTATATTTGTTCAATTCGTGCTTGCAAATTCATAATCTATTTGTGATTTCCATTTTTCGACCTTTCGCATCATGCCTCGTTACCGTGTAAATCGCTTGATCTCTAGAAAACCTCAGACAAATGAACTTCGTATATTTCTAGACTGAATCTGCAGACAGTAACTATCACTCTTGCTGTCTCGGGAAGAAAAATCTATAGCTATTTTGCTCCTCGTATTTCAAGCAATAATTTACAAACGCAGAAGCATCTTGCTTCACGAAAAATCTTCCTGTTTTTCGAATTCAGATGCTCCCTGCAAGTAATTTGGTTTTTTCGATTTAATGCCCTACGACAAAAGCTCGCACGCCACTACGCTGAATGCTTTGACGCCGTTTGCCAGTCCAATTTCGTCAAAATCGAACCTTGTACTATGAAAGATACCGGCACAGCGAACTACATTCATAAAATAGCAGGACTGCCCTCCTTGTTTCTGAACACATTCAGACATGTACGAGTAATCCTCGCTTCCAGCCGCCCTGTCCTCAGGATTAAAAGTCTCAATGTCAGTTTGCTTACAAACAGTTTCTAGAACTTTTTGTGTTAAAGCAGGCGAATTCTCTGTGCATTGTGCCGACCCAACATAGTCTATTTGAACTTCGCAATCATGCATCGCCGCCGCGGCGTTAACAGTGCGGAGTGCATAATCAAGCATATGGTTGTTGGCTGATGACGTATTGCCACGAACCTCCATCTCCAACTTTGCGTGGTCGCAAACTATGTTACGGCTAGTTCCTGCTTCCAGCTTTCCAACATTGATACGCGTGTGTGCAGCTCCAAATCGTGGTATCGCGTGTAGATTCAGTATGGCCGTAGCAGCAGCAAGCATTGCATATTTTCCGGCTTCCGGGCTAACCGCAGCATGTACAGCCCTGCCAAGATATGTAACATCCAGCTTTGTTGTCGCCAGCGACGAGCCCCGCCCAGCACCAATCATGGCTTTGGAAACATCCGCATCGCCGCCTAAATGCGCCCCTAGAACATAATCAACACCATCTAAATGCCCTTTTTCAACGATGGATTTCGCGCCTCGAACCCCTTCTTCCGCAGGTTGAAATATCAATTTCAGCGTGCCATGCAACTGATCTCGGTAAGCAATTAAAACTTCCGCGACACCTAATCCAATCGTAGTATGCCCGTCATGTCCGCACGCATGCATAACACCATTATTGCGTGAGATAAATTCCTCTGCATTTGGATAGTGATCCTTATCGGTACTTTCATTTAATGGCAGCGCATCTATATCAAACCGAAGCGCAACCGTTGGGCCTTCCCCGCAATGAAGCACTCCAATCACTCCGGTATATCCCCCGCGGGTGGCCTTTACGTACTCCTGATCCGCACCTTGCTGAACAGCACGTTGATACTGTCGTTCCAGCTCATCATCAGAAGGAACACCCATTCGATTATTGGAATCGCAGACATCTTGTCCAACTAAAACTTCATCAAACCCGAGATCTTTTAATCGACGAGCTATAATGGAGGATGTTCTCATTTCGCACCAGCCTAATTCTGGATATTGATGAAAATCGCGTCGAAGAATAACCAAAGCTGGATATATTTTTTCAGTCATCTCAATAATTTTATTCTGCATGCCTCTTTCCTTCCCTTTTCTTTATCTATGCTTCAAATATGTTTTCAGACAAAAGGCCAAATTTTGTAATTATATATAAAAACTGCACTCTGTTTTAAACTGTTCTCTCGTCTCTATAAATCGTATAATATTCAACATGATTCATAAAGACGAGAGAATAAATCATCCTAAATAGACATTAAAACGCAGGGAAAACGGTCATTACCCAAAGCACGTTGACCACGCACATCATTATTGCCGGTAACCAACTCATCTTCCACATTGTCTTTTGATCGTATCCGCCCAATCCCATTACCATAGCAACTGTAGGCGTCGCCATTGGTGTCATAAATGCAGTCAATGCGCCAATCTGAACAAGCATCATAGGGCCAATTGGGTTACAATTAAGTGACTGACAGGTGATTATTGCAATCGGTATGAAGACATTCATGACTGCAACGTTCATCATAAATTGCGTCAAGACAAACGGGATAAGGAAGAAGAGCAATCCGATCAAATAGCTATTATTGGATGTACCAACAATTCCGGACAGATAATCGCCCACCAAAGTGGCCGCTCCGGTTGCCGTAAGCGCATTACCAAGCGCCAACATGCCGACATATAGGAGAACCATACCTCCAAGTCCAATGGCTTGATAAGCATCCTTTGGTTTAAGAATACCAGATGCAACCATGATGACGGCACCAATAGTCGTGATCTGCCACGAAGGAATCTTGTGCAAGGATTGCGTCAAAAGAAGTAATACTATCCCAAAGAAAGCCAGATATCCAAGAGTCTCTTGTAAAGGGTTAAGTTTTTTGCTGCTGGTAGAGAGCTTGCCTTCAACTTCACTAATCGCCACAACCGGTTGATCTGGAGCAAGCTTCGGTGCGAAGAATATCGCATACGAAATAATGAGAATCAAGCTCGGTAAACGAGTGATCATTGGATCCAACATCTTAAACTGATAGGTCATAAAATTGTAGGCTTCCAACATTCCATTATTCGTTAAGTATGCCACAGCGTTGGGGCCAATAGGCAGAATGCCTACCGTGGCGATTGAGACAATTCCGATCGGAAATATCATTTTTGATCGGCTGAATCCCATTTCATCGCTCATTGCACATGCAAGAGGAAAAACGATACTAAAGCATGCCATTGAGCTTTGAATGAATTGCGTTAGCAAGGCGATAATAATCACATACCCAGCCAGAATCTTTGTAAAAGAACCTTTGCTGACTTTCGCTACTAGTTTGGATAATTTTGAAACCATTTGCGTGCGGCTAAAGCCAGCTGAAACCACAAACATTGTAGCCATGATGATCGTATTCGAATTAGCGAACCCGGCTAGCGCAGTACTGGAATCAATGCACCCCGTCAGCACCAGCAACAACATACTGATGATCGCGGTGGTTGCCATGGTGAATTTTTGGAGGATGAAACTGACAATAGTAAATGCAAAAATCAAGAGACAGATGATGAGTTGTGTATCCACAATATCCTTCCTTCCTTCCTCTAACATTTCGGCAGTGCTGCAGCAGGCCTTCCGTAAAGGATAAATTTATGATATCATTTAAAAATATTCATGAATAATCTTGAATTCTTATAGGGATATCGATATATTTTATAGTTACCAAGGAAAGGAGGCAACTTCAATCTTATGAATATCCAGCAGCTTCAAATCGTAATCGCAGCAGCAGAGACTAAATCCATATCGCAAGCCGCTAGCAATTTATATATTTCGCAACCAAGCGCGAGCGGAACGATAAAAGCGCTGGAACAAGAACTGGGCTTCTCAATCTTTAGACGCACTCATACAGGAATTTCTTTGACTCAAAAGGGTGCGCAATTCTTGGAACACGCACGGGTAATGGTTTCTCATGCAAATGAGATTGAAAAAATTAATACTCAAAAAACCTCACATTATCTACATGTGGGGGTTTCTAGCTATACTCCGTTGTTTCGTGCATTTCTTCATTTACGCGAGAAGTATTCTCAAGAAGCAAATACAGAATTTTCATGCAAAAACATTGATCCTGTAATAGGCATACAAGAGTTGTGTCAATTAAAACTGGACTTGCTCGTTTTAATATTAACGTCGTACTCATTGCTCACCGTTCGCCATGCTGTTTTAAAGCATAGCTTGATCATGCAAAAAATCATTGATCTTCCGCTTTATATAAATCTGCGACAGGGTCATCCTTTGGCAAACGGAAGTGATTTCGATATGCGAGAGCTTAAGGATTACTCATATGTGGACTATTTGGAAACGGACTTCATTGGGTGGGTAAACCGATCACTATCAGGGAATGATGCGAAAATAACTTACAAATCCTGCATTAAAGTCGATGAACGTCATCTGCGTTGTGAAATCGTCAGTTCATCCAATGCGTTCAGCATTGGGTGTAAACTCCCACAAGACGTTCTCGATAAATTTAGATTAATTAATTATCCTTTACCAGGAGAACCTTTGCAGTTGCACGTTGTTCTACGTCAGGGTGATCAAGTACAGCCAGATATTAAGGAGTATATTAGTTTTCTGAAAAATGAAATAACTCCGTGACTTAATAATACGGCATTGGGATTCAAAGGAAATGTTCACTTGATTTTATAAGCTTCTACATCTTCTGCATCCGCACAAAATGAAAGGGGATAAATATTCCTTAGCATTCCTAGCCCGTGTGTCTGTGTAAATGCGGTTTACCAGATAATGCTTTTCACGTTTTATCGCAAATTATAACGTTTCTTGGCTGTTCCTATCATAAATAATGCTATCAGGTTTAATATTAGCTACTTTAGTGAACAAAGGTCATTCTAGACCTTTAGTTCCTTATGCTTGAAGTCTCTTTCCGGTTCAGGCCCGCATTCGGTTTGTAATAGAATCAATCCAAATAATGAAATCGATCGTTCTCGACTTCCCTTGCCTACACAACTTCAATTTTGTAGCTCGGTATATTATTTATTGATGTGTTACTGGGTTCTAGTATACATTCCTGAATCGTTAAACCTTATACCCATATAAGAACAGCCTATTTCTCATTACAAACTTGTCATGATATTCTGTGTATGCAAATTTTACTTGTGGAAGATTATCGTAACAATAATAATTCTTGATATTGTAGGAATGAAGCTATAAGAGGTTTCCGTAATATGATTTGTTATTATTTAAGAATTGCATTTTTATAAGTCTAGAGTGTGTTTCTAAATTCATAAATTCGAGTATCATGCAAGCAATAAGCGGATGCAGGCTAAATGCACAAAGCCCAAATACCTGCAAGCAAGCTTATCGTAACGGGTGGCAACGCGGCGAAACTCTTTCAGCTTGAGGAAAAAGCATTCCACGAGATGACGTTCCTTGTATCTCCACCAGTCGCAGAACCAAGGTTCTGATTCATTGGACTTCGGCGGAATGCAGTAACTGGCGTCATGGGTGGCAATGTATTCACGAAGCCGGAATGCCCCGTATGGCCAGCACCGTGGAGCCATTGATGGGAATAGCGCTCAACAGCTCTTCTGCAACGGCGACGTCATGCACGTTCCCGGCCGAAAGTTGGACGTGAATGGGATTTCCCAATGCGTCAACGACCACGTGAATCTTCGTGCTGCGCCCGCCACGGCTTACTCCGATGCATTCGTTTTGGCGTTGGTTTTGGGGACTGCGTTCCCCTTTTTTACGGCTCCTGCGCTCGACTTGTGAGCTTTGATGTAAGTGCTGTCGATGCTGATATCCTGCAAATCTGCGTCTGCACCGAGATCATGGAAAATGCGCTCCAGAAGCCCTGCTTCCTGCCACTGAACAAAGCGCTTATAGATGGTTTGCCACGCTCCGTATCGCTCCGGCAAATCTCTCCACGCGGTTCCACTGCGCGCGATCCACAGAATCCCGTTCAAAATTTGCCGTGAATCCTTGCGTGGTCTACCTTTATCTCCGGCTTGTCGATCCGGAAAGTATGGTTGCAGGCGTTCCCATTCAGCATCCGTGAGTTCATAACGTCGAATTATTGTTCCCATTTCTTGCACCTCTGTATATATATTCGACGTTTCTCTCAAATATCCTTTTGGAAACACACTCTAGTATTCTGTAAAAAATCGAAGTATTTAGAGCAAATAGGAGAAAATATGAGTCGCTTAATCACCGCTTTGAGTCGAGACGAGTTAACTACATTACAAATTGATTTAGAGAAGATATATCAGAATTATATTCTGCAAAATCTTAATCTTGATATGTCACGCGGCAAACCGTCTCCGCAGCAACTAAATTTGTGTAATAGCATGCTCTCCATGAGCTTGGAGCATGAAACAAATATTGACTTTGATGTAAGAAACTATGGCGTTCTAGATGGTTTGCCTGCGTGTTAAAACTTTTTTGCGGAATTACTTGACCTAAGGCCAGATCAGATCATAATAGGTGGCAATTCCAGTCTAGCAATGATGTATGATCAGATAACTCGTCTTATGCTGTTTGGAACAGGGGGCGAACCTTCTTGGAAAAGTCGGCAGGATGCAGGGCAAATAATAAAATTTATATGTCCTGTTCCAGGATATGATCGTCACTTTTCGATCTGTGAGGCAATGAATATTGAGATGATTCCTGTTCCTCAAAGAGACGATGGCCCTGATATGGATATGATTTCCGATTTAGTGCAATCAGATGCAATGATAAAGGGAATTTGGTGCGTTCCTCTATTTTCCAACCCTTCAGGTGTCTGTTATAGCGATCAAACCGTTGACCGTTTAGCCAACCTAGAGACAGCCGCAAAAGACTTCCGGATTTTTTGGGACAACGCATACGCGATCCATCCCATATATCAGCAGTTACATCAGGCATCTGTTTTTAAATCAGCAAAACGGCCTGGCGTTGAAGATAGAATATACTATTTCTTCTCAACATCCAAAGTTTCCTTTCCTGGAGCAGGGGTTGCACTAATGGCTTCAGGAGCAAAAGGCATTGACGAAATAAAAAAAATACATGTCTGTGCAGACCATTGGTTATGACAAACTAAACCAGATTAGACATTTAAAATTTTTTAAAAGCCCAACTTTAATGAAACAACATATGTGGGACATTGCTGGTCTGTTAAGACCCAATTCGACTTGGTCCTTGCTAAGCTTCAGAGTCAGTTAGGAGGCACCGGATTAGCTACCTGGAGCGAACCCAAAGGTGGATATTTCGTCTCTCTTATTACTTGCCCAGGGTGTGCCAAAGAAGTAGTGTCTCTTGCTAAACAAGCTGGAGTCAAACTTACGGAAGCAGGCGCTACCTACCCCTACCGTTGGGATGAACAAGACAGTAATATTCGAATTGCACCATCTTATCCTGATCTAGAAGAACTGGACATCGCTATGGACTTGTTGTGTATTTGTATTAAGTTAGCAGGTGTGAAACAGCTATTGAATTGTTCAAAATGCAAAATTTGAACCACACCCTTGGTCTGTTTTGGCGGCCTTAACGCCTAAATTTTAGTTAAACTTAATCGACGTTAGGGAACCTGATTTCTGGGCAATTTCAGCCGGCGTCAAATATGTTAGTGCGCTGTGCGGACGGAACTCGTTGTAGTCCTTTCGCCAGCGCTCTATCATGTCTCTGGCATCCTCCAGAGACATGAACCAGTTCATGTTCAGGCATTCGTCCCGAAAGCTGCCGTTGAGTGATTCAATATGTGGATTGTCCGTCGGTGTACCAGGCCGTGAATAATCCAACTTGACTTTGTTGAAATACGCCCGTGCATCCAGTGCCCGTGATATGAACTCAGGCCCGTTATCGACCTTGATCCGCATAGGCAGCCCTCGGGCTGCCTATGCGGATTGCACTCAACAACAGTCTGAGTTCGACCAGCATGTCAAGCAGAACTATTCTTGAATCGAATCATCAATGGATAATTTGCTTTTTACATGTCCTTACTGCATTTCCCTATACAGCAGCGCGAGATGCTTGCCAATGTGTGTTTCAAGCCGGTCGTAATAGAGTGCGTCATTTTCGCGCCAACAGCGATACAGGCGCGTTCTGAAGCGATATTCCCCGCTTTCATCCTTCGCGTTCAATATCAGCCCGTATGTAATATGAATCAGCTGACGGGCGTCGTTCTGCTCAAACAACTCCGGCAGTTTCTCATCCGACAGCGTCTCGAGCTTTGGAATTCGGTTGAGATCGGTCGTCACATGATAGTATTTTGTTGCCTCATGAAATACGGTAATCGCAAAGGCATGGATTTCCCGGTAAAGAGACGGATCTACCATAGCGATCACGCGCATGGCTTCCAGCCAGTTCGTCCCGGCGGTTTTTACGTGGAAATTCCCCTGCGTCAGCCGACCGATGATCGAAAATACGGAAAATTTGTCTGACCCGGAATGGATGGACAGCTTGTAGCCGAATTTGCGCGCGATCGCGGCGTGCACGCGCATCTCGGCTTCGAATTGTTTGAGATCACCGATGTAGTCGATCCCTTTCTGGAATTCGCCGCAGAAACGCGGAGCGACCGTCGCAAATTTTACGCCGCGGCGCAATAGTTCGCTTGCAACGAAGTAATGTTCAACGGGCGTGGTGGGCGTCATGGTTTCGTCGATCGAAATCTCAAAATCCACGGGATTGCCCTTGATGTGCGTTTCATAAATATGGACCGCATGATCCAGCGCTGCGGAATAAATCAGGCAGGCGCGACGGAACGCCTGCTCGTCAAATACGACCGCTTGATCCTCCACGGCAAATGTTTGGTTGCAGTAAAGCGCTTCCAGCGCGGCGTCCGGCTTGTATGCTTCGTCGACCTGCGCGTTTGTCATGCCGGTTACGTCGTTGCGAATTTGCTCGCTGCAGTCCAGCGTGATCATCGTGTAGCCGGTGGAAAGCGCATATTCAACTTCTTCGTCGGTTTTCAGGTGATCCCCGTCGGCCCCGAAGCCTTTCTGAAAATCTTCGCGGAAGACCGCAAAGGTTACACAATCCAGAACGTCCGCATATGTCCGTCCCGTCAAATTCAGTTCACGAATGGACTGCTGCGCCAATATAGGAACCGCATCGTACTGCTCAAAAACCCGCAAATGGCCGGGCGTTGCAATGCCCAGCCGGTCGCCTACGCCAAACGTTCGGACACCACCGAGGATCGGTTTAGGCGCCGTAAACGGAAACAGCGCGCGCAGCAGTTCTGCGTTTTCGTGCGTCAGCGGAGCCAGCAGGACGCCGTCTTTTTCCTCGCCTGCAAAGCCGGGATTCGGGCCCGTTACGGCTAAAACGTCCGCATCGGCGCCACGCAGCATCGAAACGGTCGCTTCACCGGCGGAGTGGGTTGATTTTGGATATGTTTCCATTGCAGTTTCTCTCCTTTTTATAGATGAAAGAACGCTTTTACGTTATTGTAGCACACGTTCTCAATGATCGTTTTCAGGTATTTTTCTTCGGCAAAGAATTCGCCGCGCTCCACAAGGCTGCCAAAATAATTGCAGAGCACCCTGCGGTAGAGTTCGTGGCGGGGATAGCTCAAAAAGCTGCGGCTGTCGGTCAGCATGCCGACGGACAAACTCACAGGATACAGGTTCGCCACGGCTTCGAATTGCCGTTGTATGCCATATGCCTGGTCGTTGAACCACCACGGCGCGCCGAGCTGCACATGTCCGCGCGCGGGTCCTTTACAGAAAGCCGCCGCAAGAATGGCGTAAGCTTCCGCGTCCGCCGCGTTCAGCGGGTACAGGATCGTTTTCGGCAGGTTTCCCTCCGTATTGAGCGCATCCAGAAGCATCGCAAGGCTTCGGATATCGCTGGCACTGTCCGTGCAGTCATAGCCCGTGTCGGGGCCGAGCTTTGCCGCCATATCGGCGTTGGTATTGCGCATCGCGCCGATATGAATCTGCATCACAAAACCATTGCGCGCGTAGACCCGCCCCATGTGCAGCAAAAATGCCGAACGGAACTGATCGGTTTCTTTTTTTGTCAGCGCTTCGCCATTGCGCGCTCTGGTTAAAATTTTATCCAGCTCGGCTTCGGAAGCCTCCCGCCAAATAAAGTTGTCGAGCCCGGCGTCGCTGATCATAGAACCAATCTCTTTGAACCCCTGCAGCCGCTTTTCGAGCGCCGCAATCAAATCGGAAAAGCCGTTGATTTCCATCTGTGCGGCGGTTTCCAGCTTCGGCAGATACCCGACAAACGGTGCTTTTTCGCAGTTCATCGCCTTGTCCGGCCGAAATGCGGACAGCACCTTTACCTGAAATGCCGGATCGTTTTGGAGCATCTTGTGATATTCCAAATCGTCCAGCGCATCTTCTGTCGTGCAGACGACTTCTACCTTGGAATGCTCCATGCACCAGCGCGGACACATCTGCTTCTCGACGATCAGCGCTTTTGTACGGTTGAAAATATCTTCGGCATTATCGGCGCACAACGGTTCGCCGATGTCGAAGTACCGCTTGAGCTCCAGCGCGCACCAAACATACAGTGGATTGCCGATCAGCTCCGGCATGATCGATGCAAATGCGTGAAACTTTTCCCGAAAACTTGCATCGCCGGAGATCAGTCTTTCGTCAATGCCAAACGTGCGCATCGCCCGCCATTTGTAGTGATCGTGCGCCAGCCACATCTCTCCAATGTCGGTAAACTGCTTGTTTTCGTATATTTCCTGCGGAAGTAAATGACAGTGATAATCGATGATCGGCATATCCTTAGCGTAGCTATTGTACAGCCGCTTGCCGGTCTCGTTCGTCAAAAACAGTTCTTCATTGAATTCGTGTTCCATGGGTCTTCTCCTTGTGTTCTGTCGTTTACATTCTCATTATGGCGGGTACCTTGACCACGATTTTAATCACCTGTATTGGCGTGCTCGCGGCACAGCGCGGTTGGTGCGCGTCTTCCGGTGCGAAGACTGCATAGTCGCCGGCCTTCAGTTGCACGCAACCGTGCATCGACGGTGTTTGATAAAATGTAACGTCGTTTTCTGCATCATAAGGCGTTTCAATCTTTAACCCGTCTCGAAACGTGCAGCCGATCACTTCTTCTCCGTCCACGACAAATTGAATGTCGAAAAACCGCTCATGCGTTTCGTATTTCAGCTTTTCGGCGGGTGCCGTTGTATAATGCTGTACGCTTGCGCGCACGCCATTTTCCAACTCCACCCAGCCTTCCGGCAACGTGGATAGATCGTTTCGTTTCAAAAACGCAAATGCAGTTAAAAATTTGGGGTCGCTTAAATCATATGTTTGATTGTGCGAAATATTTCCGCTGATCATTTAATGAACCTTCTTTCCGCAATTAATTTTGTACTTTTATTTCATTTGCTCTCCGTTTGTTCAGCATCAAACCGACGCTAAAGAATGCCGCGATGGCGAGGTATCCGATCGAACTTGCCAATATCGGGAAGCGGTCCCAGCTAATTCCAAAGGCTGATGCAATGCCGGCAAAAATGTAAGCCGAAAGAAACGTACCCAGTCCGCTTGCAACCATGCTGACCGATAGTGCGAATGCGCGCTGCTCCGGCGCAACAGACATCCCAGCAAACAGCGGGATGGCCGGGAGCATCATGCCGTAGCCAAGCCCGTAAACAAGCGAGCCAAGATAGATCATCGAAAGATCCCCGCCGGCCACCAGGATGATTTTGCCGGCAAAGCAGATCACACCCGCCAGAATGAACACACCTTTTTCAATTTTGGTTATCAGCCTGCTCATGGTGTGTCCACCAATGACGCCGCCGATGCTAAACACCGCAAGCACAAGCGCACTGGCCGAAGCCGTGCCATAATTGTTGTTTGCAATGATGGACGATATATTTGTGATGTATGCATAGAACAGCGTAATAAAGAAAAAATGCAGCGCAAACCAACCCCAAAACGGTTTTCCGAACGTTCGAATCGCCGCGCCGATCGATTGGTTCTGCTCAGGCTTCGCCGCGCTTTGCTGCGAAATCTTCGGTTCGCGCAGATAGATCATCACAATCGGCAGAACCGGGATCACAAGCAAATAAGCCAGAAAACTATACCGCCATGAAATCACACAGGCAAAGCCGCCGATAAGCTGGTAAACGACCGCGGCGGTGTTGGCCGTTGCACCATTGACGCCCATCTGTTGCTGTGCACGATCTTTCGTTAGTTCCAGCATGGTGACGGAAGGCGTAATCGGATTTAGTATGCCGAGACCAACGCCCATCATGGCGCGCGCTGCGATGATCAGTCCAAGCGAGTTTAGAATCAGCGGCAGTAGTCCTCCGGTGATAATAAACAGTATCGCCACCATCGCCATTGTGCGATAGCGGACGCGTCGACCGAGCAGCCGTCCGGTAATCAACGCGCATGGGACAGAAAATAGCGACGGAATTGTCGCCAGCATCGCCACAGACGTCTGCTTTGCCTGCGGAAACGCCGCCGCGATATCCGCCAAGGCGGGCGTTGTTGCACTCATCGCCATGGTAAGCGTGGAAAGTGCGATCACGCTGACGATCGTCCGCTGTTCGTTCGTTAATTGCTTTGCGTTTGTTATCATAATCGTTCCTTTACGTTTTGCCGCTGTTTTTTAAATATGGCATCCGCCGAATTCTGTTTGCATATTCGGGCAGCGCCGGTTTTGTCCGGCGATTCAACAAAAACCTTAACAGAAGGACAAGATCGGCACCAATGAATGCGGCCGGTCTTGCCCAGGTGCATTTGTTTTTATTTGATCTCAAAGGTGGGATCGTCGGGTATCATGTCCTTTATCCTTTTGCCTGCGCAGTCTTCCAATTGTAGCAGGCAACCGAATGATTATGGCCGACTTGCTGCATTTGGGGCATAGCACATTTACATTCGTCTGTCGCATATCTGCAGCGTGGATGAAACGGACAGCCGGATGGCGCATGAATCGGGCTGGGCACTTCACCCTCAAGAATGATTCTGTTCCGCCTTCTCTCTTCGTAATAATCCGTAATCGGAATCGCTGACATCAGCGCTTTTGTATATGGATGAAGCGGGTTACTGTACAATTCGTCGGCGTTCATTTTTTCAACGATTCTGCCAAGGTACATGACGCCTACTTCGTCGGCAATGTGCCTGACGACCGCCAAATCATGCGCCACGAAAAGATAGGTCAACCCATATTCCTTCTGAAGCTTTTTCAGCAGGTTGATGATTTGCGCCTGAATCGAGACGTCGAGCGCGGAAACCGGTTCGTCGCACACAATCAATTCGGGATCGCATGCAAGCGCCCTGGCAATGCCCAGACGTTGGCGCTGTCCGCCGCTCATCTCGTGCGGATAGCGATCCTTCATGGACGGGTCCAGTTCGACGGTACAAAGTAATTCGTCTATCTTTGCTTTCACGTCGCTCGTTACATGCCGTGCATGATCTTCTGTAATCGCTTCACGTAAAATTGCACCAACCGACTGTCTCGGGTCAAGCGAGCTGTACGGATCCTGGAAAATCAACTGGATTTCCCGCCGGAACGGAGTAATTTGCGATCTGCTTACATGCGCAATATTTCTGCCGTTGTACCATATTTCGCCGGATGTTGGGTTGTAAATGCGAAGGATGCATTTGCCCGTGGTCGTTTTGCCACAACCGCTTTCTCCGACCAGCCCAAACGTTTTGCCTTTCGGAATAGCGAACGATACGCCGTCTACCGCCTTTACGTCCGCAACTTTTTTTGAGAAAAAGCCCTGCCGGACTGGAAAATACATTTTTAGGTCGTTTACTTCCAACAAATTTTCTTTTGCTTTTGCTTCCATTTTTACTGCACCTCCCCGCTAAGGTGGCAAGCCGCATAATGTTCGTTATCCCCAACTTGCACAAGCGGTGGGAATCCCGCCGTTTCGCAGATTTCGCGCGCATATGGACAGCGCGGACGGAACGCACAGCCTGCCGGCAGGTCGTTCAGTTTGGGCGGTGCGCCCGTAATCGGAACCAATTCGCTGTCCTTGCTCGAATCCAGCTTTGGAACGCAGCTGATCAGTCCCTTTGTATACGGGTGCTTCGGTCGCATAAGAATATCTTCCGTCGTGCCGCTTTCAATGATTTTTCCGGCGTACATAACGTAAACACGATCCGCATAACGTGTCACCAATCCAAGATTATGCGTCACGACAATAATGGATGTGTTATATGTTTTAACAAGCGCAAGCAATAGCTCCATCACCTGCGCCTGCGTCGTAACGTCCAGCGCGGTCGTCGGTTCGTCGGCAATGATCAGCTTTGAATGGCACGCCACGGCAATTGCAATCAATGCACGCTGGCGCATCCCACCGCTCATCTGGAACGGGAAATTCGTCATTCGCGATTCCGCATCGGGTATTCCGACCGCTTCAAGCGCTTTTATTCCCTGCTTCCACGCTTCCTTCTTGCTCATTTTTTCATGTGTGCGCAGAACTTCCGTCAGTTGCTGGCCGATCGTCAGTACCGGGTTGAGCGAGGTCATCGGCTCCTGAAAGATCATTGCGATGCCTGCGCCTCGTATGGAGCGGATTTCTTTCGACTTTGAACCGTATTCCAGCAAGTTCTTGCCTTGGAACACCACCTCGCCGCCAAGGATTTTGCCCGGTGGCGATTGCACCAGCTGCATCACGGACATCTGCGTAACAGATTTCCCGCAACCCGACTCTCCCACGATTGCAACGACTTCTTTTTCGTTTACAAAGTATGAAACGTCGTCAACCGCCTTTACTTCGCCGTTATTTGTAAAAAATGAAGTTTTCAGGTGTTTTACTTCCAACAGTTTCTTTTGTTGTTCCATCACAGTTTCCCTCTCAGCCTCGGATCCAGCGCATCTCGCAAACCGTCTCCAACAATGTTAAACGAAATAACAATCAGCATGACGCAGAAACCGGGCAGCAGCGCCAGCCGTGGCTGTGTCGTGAGGTATTTGAATCCTTCGGACACCATGCATCCCCACGCGGGCGTGGGAGGCGCGATCCCAACGCCGAGATACGAAAGGCTCGATTCCACCATGATCGTCGTGCCAAGGCTCATCGTAAAAATAACAATGATCGATGCGAAACAGTTTGGAAGTAAATGTTTAAAAATCATTTTGCGTTCACGCTGACCGACCAGCATAGCGGCCGTAACATAATCGTTCGACTTGATCGAAAGCACCATGCCGTTTACCACGCGAACATACCCTGGTATGGAGCCGATTGCCAGAACGACCGCCATACCGGGAATACTTTGTCCAATGATCATTGCGAACACCATCGTCAGAATCAGCGTCGGTATTGAAAGCTGTGCGTCGACGATGCGCATGATCACGCCGCCGAGTACGCCCTCGAAGTAGCCTGCCAGCAGACCCAGCGTGCAGCCGACGGCCGCGCCCAGCAGACTCGCCATCAGGCTGGTCACCATGGATATCCGTGCGCCGTAAAGCAAGCGCGTCAGAAAATCGCGGCCCAAATTGTCCGTTCCCAACAAGTGCTGCAGCGAAGGCTTGGCCATCGTCAGCGTCAAGTCCTGCTCATACGGCGTATATTGCGTTAAAACCGGCGCAAATATCGCAGCAAACACAAACAGGAATATAATGCCCAAACAAATCTTTACCAGGAGGCCCCTGCCGAAAAAGACGCGTAAGGATTGCTTGAAATTGCTCGTCTTCTTGCTTTCCATACTTCTCACCTCCTGGCCTCGCGGATACGCGGATCGATGAAACCATATAGGATATCAACGATCAGGTTGGCCGCGACCGTGAACATGGCAATAATCAAAACACAGGACTGCACCACCCAATAGTCGCGGTTGCTGATGCCGGACGTCATCATGCTGCCAACGCCGACAATGTTAA
Organism: Christensenellaceae bacterium; assembly: GCA_963665515.1. GTDB lineage: Bacteria > Bacillota > Clostridia > Christensenellales > CAG-138 > UBA7703. The sequence continues at coordinate 1,072,746 of OY762278.1, read as the reverse complement.
ACACACGCTCAACCAGTAGCGCACCGCCGATGACGACCCGCACCTGCATACCGATGATGGTTATAACGGGAATCATTGCATTTTTCAGCGCATGCCGAAAAATCACGCTGCGCTCAGGTAGACCGTTTGCACGCGCGGTACGAATGTAGTCCTGATTGACTACTTCAAGCATATTGGAGCGCGTTTGCCTGGTCAGTGAGGCAATCATACCGACCGCCATACAAAATACCGGCAAAATCGCCTTTTGTAAGTAACCGATAAAATCTTCCGAGGGTGCAACATATCCCTGCATTGGCAAGATATTCATGCCTAGCGCATCCGTGGCAAATATAATGATGCATAGCATCCCCAGCCAGTATTGCGGTGTCCCGGCTCCAAGCGTTGCAAAAAAAGTTATAATTTGGTCGCCTATTTTCCCACGCTTGACCGCACTCAAAATCCCGAACCCGATTCCGCTGATGATCGCTACAACCATTGCGGGAAGGCCGAGCGCTATCGTGCGCGGAATCCGTTCATTCAGTAATTCCAGAACGGGACGGTGATAACTGAGCGACTCTCCGAAATCCCCTTGAAATATGCCGCCCATCCACAAAACATACTGTTCCACCAGCGGTGCGTCCATATTGTATTGTTCCCGCAAGCGCTGAACATCTTCTTCCGACGCCTCGTATCCCAAAGCCAACCTTGCCGGGTCGCCGGGAAGCAAGTGCATGATGGAGAAGACAAACAGTGATACCAGGAACACAACCAATATGGAAATCAGAATTCTTTTTAAAATGTAATTGACCATGTTATTACCGTTCCAAATTTACTCTGTTCATCATGTTTAAAAATACAGTAAGGGGAAGGCGCCCCTTCTGTCAATTGCAATGAACGCCTTCCCGTAACATACCGTCGGCTTTCTTAGCTATCAAGCCATGCGAGATGTAGCGTGTCCGCCCACTTCATTGTTTCATACAGACCGGAATCATGCAGTTCGATAGTATATGCAACAACAGGCTGCGTAAGTACTGTTGTCTCCATCATGCATTCTTCCATGAATACCTTGTACGCGATCTCCTTGAAGAGTTCGATCGACTCATCGGAATCCGCGGCAATCGCCTCTGTGATCAAGTCGTTTACTTCATCGGTGTGCAGGAATGCCGTTACACCGAGGCCACGGTCAAGACCCTGCTTGAAGTTTGCGGCAAGCTGCGACGCCTGGCCGTTTTGCGTTCCCATCGGATGCAGGAGCATACCATATTCCCAGCTGCCGATGTAACCGGCATAGTTGGCAACTTCAACAACATTGAGTTCACAGGTAACGCCGATTGCGGCGAGCTGCTGCGCAATAATCTGCGCCTGATCTTCGCCCCAGCCGGACTGCAGCGTAATGCGGGTCGTGAAACCATCCGCATAACCGGCTTCCGCCAGCAGTTCCTTTGCCTTTTCTACATCATATCCATAACCGTCGATTTGGTCGTTATAGTACGCGGTCCCCGCCGAGCACCACTGGCTGCTTTCAAGGTAGTAGCCCTGCGTTGCGACCGGGCCGATTACGGAGGTGTCGATCGCATAGCTGAACGCCTGGCGCACGCGAAGGTCGGACAGCGGATCGTCCTCGTTGTTGCACATGTAGCAAAGCGTATAACCCGTTCCGGCAAGGTTGGCCGCCTGCACAACGATATCGTCGTTGCTGACCAGCTGCGCCGCCATGTTGTAATCGGAAATCGGCAGAACATCCAAATCGCCCTGCTGAAGCGCGGTCGCCGCAACTGTTTCATCGGTGTAGATGACCATGTCAACGCCGTCCAGCAGCGGTTCGCCCTGCCAATAATCGGCAAATTTCACAAGATGCACCGCTTCGTCATGATCCCAGCTTTCAAACATGAACGCACCGGTACCAACGGGGTTGGTCGCAAGATAATCTTCGCCATATGTGTCGTAAGCGACCTTAGAGGTGATGTAACATGTCCTTGCCAATGCGGATGGGAACAGACTGTCCCATGCGCTCATGTGGATAACAACGGTATCTTCATCCGTTACTTCGGCGTTGTCAAAGCTGCCGTAGAACGATCCGGTCAGAACACCGTTTTCCTTGTAGTAGTTCAGATTCCATGCAACCACTTCCGCCGTCAGGTCGCTGCCGTCATGGAACTTGATTCCCTGCTTGACTTTCAGCGTAAACGTCAGCGCATCCTTGTCCGGTGTAATGGAGTCAACCAGGAATGGCTGCGGGTCGCCGTTGCTGTCATACCGCAGGAGCGTTTCGTTGGTAACGTTGAGAATGACTGTATCAATCGAGTTTCTTGTCGACCATGCCTGAAGCGTCGTCGGTTCACCCTGAATACGGTAGGTAAGCGTGCCGCCGGCTTTCGATGCGGTTTCCGTGGCCTCTCCGGTCGCCGTACTCTCCGTCGTCGTTGCTTCGGATTCTGTCGCCGCCTGAGTTGTGGAGCTTTCAGTGTTGCTGCATGCTGCAAAAGACAGTACCATTGCAAACACCAGCAAGAATGCCATTATCCTTCTCATAACTTCCTCCAAATAGATTTTATGGTAAATATGCCGCAGCATATTTCGCCCTGGACAAAATGTTCGTTCCTACAGGTTCTTACAATCCGCTTCAAACTGAAGCCATTTTTTGTAGTCGCACATGACTTGCATCTGTTCCGCAATGCCATCGTAACCACCCATGTCGTGCAATTCGGAAAATACGCTGTTCTGATTTTTAAAGTTCTCTGTGCCGTATTTCATCATGCCGTACAGCGCGGCTTTTTCAAACAGATGCATCGTCACAAAGTTGTAGCCAAGCTTCTCTATCTCATCCAGCTCCGCATTCGGAACACCGTTTACAGAGAAGATGTCCGGCCACATTTTCCAGCATTTCACGTTCTGGGCAACGCGTCTGCCAACGTCCATATCCATCGTACCGAGCATGATCATTTCGGCGCCAAGGTCTTGAGCACGCAGCGCGCGGTCGACAGCTTCTGTAAATCCTTCACGCGTTTTCAGGTTCACGCCGATTCGTGCAATGACCATGCAGTCCGTGCCTTCGCATGCGGCCAGCGACGCCTTGATTTTTGTCAACCAAAGTTCCTTGGAAACTTCCGTCGCCTTGCCGGTATTCTTGCCATGCATGACGCGCTCAAACCCGCGAATCCCCGTCGAATCGTCTACCGTGATGCCCATCGCTCCGGCCTTTGCCAAGCGGTACATGTTTCGATAGACGACCACCGGGCTTTCGCCATAACCATCATCCGCATCGACGACCACCGGCAACGGGCTGATGTTTGAAATCCGTTCCGTCATCCAGCAGATTTCATCGATGGATGCAAACGCCATATCGGGAAGCCCATCCATGCTATAGGCAATCGCGCCGCCCGAGAGCATTAAAGTTTCATAGCCGCTGAGTTCCGCGGCACGGGCCGTTATGCAATCGTATACGCATGGCGCAAACACCTGCTTTTTAGCAACAAGCTCGCGAAAAGTAGTTTTTTTCTCCATAACGCTCTCCTTTACAGGTCGTACCGAATGTCATATGTTTTCGCAAGCACATCGGACAGGTCGTTGAACTCGTCTTCCATCGGCAGCCATTTTTTCCAGAAAGAGAACAGCACGTGATAGTCCTCCCCGGGTTGCAGCAAACCGTCAAAATCGTGCGTGTCGTGAAATACGGTGTTTTGATCTTCGCGCGTTTTCCTGCCGTAATACAGCATTCCGTACAGCGCGCCTTTTTCCGTATAATGCATTGAAACGATTTTGAAATTCAGTTTGTCAATCTCCGCAAGCTCGACGTCCGGCTTTCCGTCCGTAACGCCGATATCCGGCCACATCTTCCAGCCCGTATCGCGCTGCGCCACCAGCTTTGCTTGCTCGATCGTTTTCAGGCCGATTACCATCGTGATCTCCGCGCCAAGCGCACGGGCCGCCACGCAGCGGTCGATCGCCTCCTCGATGCCAAGTCCCGGCACAAGCATCGCTTCCGACCGGGCAATCACCATGCAATCCGTGTTTTTACACGCCTCAAGCGCGGCTTTTACCTTTGCAAGGAAATCTTCCTTTGAAACGACCGAATGCACGTATCCGGGATCACCGATCATCCTCTCAAAGCCGCGCGTTCCGGTGGAATCGTCAATACTAATGGCCATTGCACCACTTTTGGCGAGCCGCAGCGCCGTTATATAGGCGTTTAATGGAGAATCGCCATATCCGTTGTCCGCGTCGATAATCATCGGTAGCGGTGAGTAATCCGTCAGGCGGTTCGTCATCCAAATGATTTCTTCAGCGTTCAGCAAACCCATGTCCGGCACGCCGCACATGCTGTAGGCAAGCGCACCGCCGGAGAGCACCGCGGCTTCAAAGCCTGCCAGCTCAACGGCGCGGGCAGAGATATTGTCATAAACGCAGGGCGTTAATACCTGTCCCTTCTCCAGCAACGCGCGAAGCGTTGTCTTCTTCTTATTCATTTCTACCTCCATAATGGAATCGTTAGAATTCTTCGAGTCCTTCTATAGCATAAACGCGGACGGGACAGGAATCGAGCCCTTTGATGTACAGCGGGGAAAACGAGATGAAAAACGTGTCTTTTTTGAGTTCTTCCAGATTTTTCAGCACTTCCAGGAATGTGATATTTGCCGCGAGCAGGATATCATGAAACGGCTTGACGTCTTCGTTACAATTTTCAATCGATACGCCGTCGCCAAAACCGACGCACTTTACCTTTCGCTCAAGCAGCCACTCGGCCGTTTCGCCGTTTACAAAAAGTCGCTTATCTTCCGGCGTGTTGGTTTTGCTCGTAAACGGCGGAAGCTTGTATTGCGAATCAAGAATCACTACATCGCCTTCGCGAATGCGATCGCCGCAAGCGGCTTCCAGCATTTCACCCGTAATATGCGCATTCGGTTCCGCGTCGATCACGACGTAGATTCCGCGGCCCAGAAAATTGGTGAGCGGCAGGGCGGAAACGTCCGGCCAGTTGTCATCATGATGATACGGGCATTCGCAGTGTGTGCCGAGATGACTTGTAATATCAATGTTCGTATGAAAATCAGGGATCGGTCCGCCCGTGTTAAACCGGAACAGGTGGCATCTTCTTGATTCCGTAGCCGGGTCGAGATATTTTGTCAGGTCGACTACACGTAGATTTCCCATTTGATATGCGCTCATGTATTGCCTCCAATATTAAATTCAACTGATTTGTTTTTGAATTTTATTCTCCATTGCGTGCACCAGTGCAACAACCATCCGGTGATACGGCACCTCGACGCCGAGCCGCTTGGCGATCTCGACCACGGAGCCGCTGATGGTGTCGACCTCTGAGCGAGAGCCTGCCTTGATGTCCGCATAGATCGAAGTGTATCCGGCCTTTGCGTTGTACAGCACGTCGCAAATGCCTGCAATAACCTCCTCCGGATCAAAGCTTGCGAAGCCTTCCGTGTTCGCAACCTCAACGGCTTCGCGTGCAAGTTGCTCCATTAGAAAGTGTGCGTTAGGATCGTCCAGAATGAAACCGAGCGGCACCTGCAATATTCCGGTAAGCGAACTCGCGGCGGTGTTGAGGAACAACTTGCTCCAAATCTGCTTTTTAACGTTCTCCGAGCAATCGCATGGGAATCCGCAAGACGTCAGGTTGTCTGCAATCGGTCGAACCATGCATCCGTCGCCTTCGAGAACGCCGATGTATGTTTCGCCGCCACCGCCGTGGTTGACATAGCCGTCTTCGATGATGGAGCTGTTGTGCTGCGTCGATCCAATCACAACGTGCTTTTTGTCCGTAAAGCGCAGCAGCTTTTCTTCGTGGCCCGTGCCGTTTTGCAGAGTCATCAGATATGTATCCTTGCCGATCAGATGGCGGTTGGCTTCCAGTGCCTGCACGGTAAACATCGCTTTTACGAACACGACCACCAAGTCCATCGTTTCCAGTCCCAGCGTGCTCGTTACAGCGGTTGGATGGAAAACAACGTCTCCATCTTTTTCCCGAACTTTGATGCCGTGCTCATTGATCCGCGCCACGCGTTCCGCGTTTACGTCTACAAGCCAAACTTTATTATTTCTAGAAAGATATCCGCCGAAGAGCGAACCCATTGCCCCCGCACCCAATATTGTTATATTCAATTGGTCCTCCGTTTAAGCCATCTGTGATTCGGATTTGTGTCACTAGCAGAATGCTTTTTATGATTTTTGGTTTCGATTGCAATCATATTAGCATCGCATTTCACTAAATGCAATAGCTATTTTCAATATTTCCCCATATTGTTGTGTTTTCAGCTGTTTTACAGGTGATTTTTGTGCGGTTTCGATTGCATTTATGTATTAATCATAAGCTTTTTAGTTAGGATTTCGGCACATATTTCGGCGCTATTTCTTGTTTTTATCGCGTATTCTCGCACTTATGTTCGCATTTTTGTTATCGATTGCACTATTTCAAAAAAAATCACGCCGGATTCATCGAATTCGGCGTGACTTTCAATCTGCCATCTCCCATTTAATCAGAAAACGCATTCCCGCGTCATGCCGGGTGTGTTTTCTGCGTAGATTCCCGCTCAACCAAACGAGAATAAACCATCATCTTTTTCACCACGTGTTTTCTCTGCAAAACGTCGATGAGATTGCGTGCGGCCGTAACGCTCAAGTCCAGCAGCATGTTGTCGAGCGACGTCAATCCGGGTTTGCAAATTTCCGCGACAAATGAATTATTAATACCGATTACCCCAACTTGTTCCGGTACGTCGATGCCGCGGTCGTGCATCGTACGCAGGCAGATTGCCGCCATCGGGTCTTCGGAAAAAACCACGCTATCGGTTTGTGGATGTTGCGCAAAAAGGCGGTCGACCGCGTTTTCAATCTCTTGTTTCTCCGACCCGGTCAAAACCACAAGCGGCTCCTGATCGGGAAAGCACCGGCGGACGCCATCACGAAATCCCTGAATTTTTAAAAGATTGCTGGGGGTTTCTCGGTTTGCGGCAAACGCCGGGTGCCGGTATCCCCGCCGTTTTAGCAGGTCGACGCACTTCTCCGCCCCGCCTTGTTCATCGGCAATTACGCCGTAAACATTGGGTAAATCAATGTATCCGTTTGCAATGATGACCGGTATCTTGGGCATATATTGTTCCAATGCGCCTTTTACCACGTCGGACTGGAATGTTGAGCCGATCAGCACGGCGGCCTCTACGCGCCGCTGGTTCATCTGCTGAATATACTGCGCCTTGTCTGCCTCGTTATGCCCGGTATTCATAATCAGGCAACCGTAGCCAAGCTGGGAAAATTCGCGCTGTATATAGTAGATGCCATCGGTGTGATGCGTCGTGCGCATGTCCGAAATCAAAATCCCGATCATTTTAGAAGATTGATTCACAAGGCCGCGCGCCGTTTCGTTCGGACTGAAATGATGTTCTTCCAAGCATTCGAGCACTCTCTTTTTCGTGGTCTTCTTTACGCCCGGTTTGTCGTTTATCACGCGCGAAACAGTGCTGGCCGATACGCCAGCTGCTTCAGCTATTTCATAAATCGTAACGTTTTTCAAATTTCGCCTCTTCGTTTTTCGTGTGCAATCGAATTCAAAGTCAAAATATCAAATGCCATATTTTATTAACATTATATATGCATAATACTTCTCCGTCAACCAAGTTTTCCCATGTAACTGGCCGAATATTACACTTTGCAATCGATTTTATATTTTCGTTGACAACACGTAAATCAACGCGATATGATACAAAAAACAAATCTAATCAGGAGGTACCAGCTCAGTGATCAGACGCAGCAAGGATAAACTCATAGAAACACATGAGCGCAAATTCGGCGGCGACGGCTCCATTACCGTACGCAACCTGCTCAACAACGCGGAAGAGCTCAACGGGAAGGGTCGCGTTTTTGCCCATACAACATTGAACCCGGGATCTGGAATCGGCTTCCATATTCACAACGGAGAATCGGAGACCTACTACATCCTCAGCGGAGAAGGCGAATATAACGACAACGGTACGCTCTGCTCGGTTGTCGCGGGCGACGTAACGCACACTCCCTCCGGAGAAGGCCATGGGATACGGAATACCGGCGTACAACCGTTGGAGTTTATCGCATTAATTCTTTTTAGTTAAGCCACTTAATCGATAGAATGTCGTTTAATAAAAATTTGAAGTAGTTTTCTAGTCAAGTTTTTCAAATTATGCCATGGCAAGATGCATCAAAGAGCTCTTGATAAGAAGATAACTCTTACATTGATTTAGACACGAGTGAGATGCTCTCCAAAAGCAGCCCAGACTGCATGAAAAATAGAAGGCAAGCAGCATCAGAGTCTGACCTGCTCCCTAAAAAAGTAGTCCACGTAAGAAGAGAAAAACATGATAAACCGAGAAAAAGGAAAGGTGGGCGAAATGAAGAAAAGCAGATACACAGAGGAGCCGATCGCCTTTGCGCTGAAGCAGGTAGAATTTGGCACGATGATATCTGAGGTTCCCAAAATCTAATGAATGCCGAACAGCCATTAATAAACCTACCATCAGATGTTTATTTGATGTTTGTTGCCATGAATAATAGCTTATAAACGTTAACAATTATTAAAAATATATTTTTGATTATCCTCAAAAATCGGCGTTTATTCGCGATAATGATCGCATGATAATAACTGTATTTCGCATAAATACGCACTCATAACCCGAAGGTCGTAGATCAGATATCCTTGACACATCGATTCGAACATACCAATTTAATAATTGGGTACTTGAAATGTTAAATCTGCACCCAACATATCATTTGCACCCACCTTGCACCCACCTTCAAGCAATCGCGCGATTGTATCACTTCTTGAGGGTTTAGCCAGCTAAGTACTCACGAAATGATACAATTCGAGGGTACTTTTTTCATGCAAAAAGCCCAGACTTTCTGGGCTTTTCTGGTTTTCAAGGTTTGGTTGTTTGTGCGAGAATCTGCCGATTATGCTTCTGTCATAAACGGTAAGGAAATCTGCACCCACCCCCGAGGAAACGCGCGGGAGTATAGGGGTAACGCGCAGGAGTATAAACAATTGATTCTATGAACGCTTGCATCTTCGCTATTAATAAGCCCAGTGCTGCTTAATGTCATTAAAAATCGCCTAATCCAGCAACTTTCGATCCGGATACAAACCCTTATCGGTCATTTCTGCGAGTGCCTTCATCACTTCCGGTTTGTCTTCGCGATATGTCACGCCATACCAGCGGTCCGGAGAAGACAGCACGCGGACGCTCGCTTTTTTCTGGCGGAGCAGCAATCCGACTTCCTGCGGGATCAGGAACTCGCCCTTGAGCGGGTTAGTCTTCATAGCGTCGGCTAAGAACTCCGGGAAGCGGGTTTCCAGCTCACCGAACAATCCCGGCGTGAAGCCGAAAAAGTTCATGGAGACCAGGTTGTCTTCCGGGAAATGCACGAACGTTTTGCCTTCGTCCTCTGTGTAAGCTGGGCCTTCCGGCGTTTGGTAGATGCGGAGACGTTCGACGATGTTGACAAGTTCTCCGTTGTCGTCCACGTCGCAGACGCCGCGCGCAACGTGTCCGTTTTCCGTCAGCGTGTTTTTCGCAAGGTAACCCACCATGGAATAGTTATACTTTTCGCCGTCTTTTGCATCCTTGAGGTAGTCGTACAAAACGGAGAATGCATGCTTGCCGTAGTAATCGTCCGCGTTGATTGCGGCAAACGGCTCGTTCACAACGTCTTTACAGCAGAGGATCGCGTGCGCCGTTCCCCAGGGTTTCACACGGCCTTCGGGAATCGCAAAACCGGCAGGCAGCATGCTGTCCATCTGCTGGAAGACATAATGCACTTCCATATGTTTTTCCGCGCGGCGACCGACGACTTCGTAAAAATCGTGCTCGATCTTACGGTTGATGATGAACACGACTTTCTCAAACCCCGCCTGTTTTGCGTCGTAGAGGGAGTAATCCATGATGATTTCGCCATGCTTGCCGACGGGATCGATCTGCTTCAATCCGCCGTAGCGGCTGCCCATCCCCGCGGCCATAACGACTAAGGTTGGTTTTTGCATTATAGTCTGTCTCCTAATGTTTTATTGAAACTATGTGCGACGATGTAAAAAGAGGATATCATTTGGGAATTCATATTGATTTCAATGCCAGTTTTCGACTTCACGTGCACCGCCTCCAGCCGCGGACTGATAAAACGATGGGGCATATCCAATACGCTTACGGTATTCTTGTTCCACAATTTGTTGAAACCGTGAAACTTTGTTTTTTTCTACAATACTTATATTGCAACCCCCGAATCCAGCGCCTGTCATGCGGGAACCGATGACGCCATCCTGCACGACAGCGATATCAAACAAGGTGTCCAGAGCGGCGCCCGTCACTTCATAATCATCCCGAACAGAGATATTCGCCTCGATCAGCAGTTTACCGAACGCTTGAATATCTCCGCTCCGAAGTGCTGCCAACGAAGCAAGCGTGCGTGCTTCCTCGGTCACGCAGTGTCGCGCTCGTCGGTACAAAGTCTTGTTTTCAAAGAATCTTTCATACTCCACAAGTTTATGCAATGGAATGGAACAAAGATTTTCATAGTTTCCGCCGTTTGCACGAATTGTCGCCAGTGCCTGTTCGCATTCAATGCGGCGCTGGTTGTATTGGGAATCGACAAGATGATGCGGCACATTTGTGTTTGTGATGACGATGGTGTAGTCGCCGAGATCCAGCGGGACATGGCGGCACGCTAACGTAGCACAGTTGAAGAACAGGGCATGCTCCTTTTTTGCGTTCGCAGATATGAACTGATCCATAATGCCGCAATTCATTCCCACATAATCGTTTTCTGCTTTCTGACATAATTGTGCAATCTCTACCATGTTCAGTTCATTTCTGCCACCCAGGCGAGCCAATGCAACCGCTGTGGCAACCTCGATAGACGCAGAGGATGAAAGCCCCGCGCCAAAGGGCAGCGCTCCGTGATAGAGTAAATCGCAGCCGGCGATTGGATATCCGGCGTTTTTCATCACATAAGCCACGCCGCACTGATAGTTGCCCCAATGCAGCGTTTTATAGGATTCAAGATGATCCAAATCCGCATGCACGCGATCAGGTAGGTCGGTTGCCGCAAAATTCATCGTGTTTGTGCCGTTTGCTCGCGCAATCACAATCGTCTTCATATCCAGTGCAACGGGCATTACGTGTCCGCCGTTGTAATCGATATGTTCGCCGATGAGGTTGATACGCCCCGGCGCTTCAAACACGCGGATATTATCGTTGATGCCGCCAAAGATTTCAATAAAGGTATCGATCAGGTTTTGCTCAATCATCATATCAATTTACCAGTACGCAATCGCAATGCCGTTGACGAGTACATACAGGGACCTCCATATTTGTGTTTTTATAACAACATTGGTTAAGGGAGCTGTTCACTTGCGTACACAGCTCCCTCTTTTTCGTTTATTAAGCTAGAGTGTTCTTCCAAAACCCACAAAGCGCATTTTTATCATCTCACTTTCATGTTTTTTTGCTAAAAAGTCTCGCAGCGGCAGCACTGAATCTTCGTCTTTTCCGTAATCTGCAAGCCGATTCAGCAAAACACATCCTTTAGGTTTTACAACGCACCCTTGCTCTACTCAGGGGATGAAAAAGCATCTTGATTGCTTTTCTGCTTTTGCGTTTACGCCAATGTGCTTAATTCATCTTGAATCGAATCTGTACGGAAGGAAGCTCACCGATTAGGCAGGGCATTACAAAGCCCGCGTTCATCAAGACCGTGCCTGAGAGGATAAGAGCGTTCAGGCTATTTTGATAACTTGCCTCCGGATTCAGGCCGCAAAGGCGAACGCAGATTTCCGGCGCATTAGCATATACGCGCGTCCGGACAAACGTGACGAGCGCCGCATCCTGGCTCGGGGATACGATCATCCAGCATTCATATCCTTTCCCATGTGCCTCGTTTGCCAATAGGTAGTAGCGTCCCTCTATCAACAGTTCAGCGTTTGCACGGTATTCCTTTATTTGCTGACGGATCGTGCAGCGTTCTTCTTCGCTTAGCATCGTCGGATCCAACTCATAGCCAAATGCGCCCGTTGACGCGACGGTCGCGCGCGTAGAAAGGGGCGATTTCCTCCCTGTTTGATGATTCGGGCAAGCGGAAACGTGGCTGCTCATGGAGGAGACGGGATACACATACGCCGTCCCGGTCTGTATGTCGATACGATCCAGCGCATCCGTATTGTCGCTTGTCCAGATTTGCGGCGTATAGTACAACATTCCCGCGTCGAATCTTCCTCCCCCTCCTGAGCAGCTCTCAAAGAGCACATTGGGAAACGCCGTAACAAACCGTTCCAGCAATTCGTACAAACCGAGCATATAACGGTGCATCAATTCACCTTGATGTTCGGGCATCAAGGTGTTCGAAAATGCATTCGCAATGTGGCGATTCATGTCCCATTTAACATAGGCAACGTTTGCTTCACGCATTACGCTTGCAATTGCGTCAAATAAATAGTCACGGACTTCTTTTCGCGTCAGGTCGAGTATGAGCTGGCTGCGGCTGAGTACGCTGCTACGGTTGGGCGCACCCAATGTCCAATCGGGGTGCAGACGGTAAAGGTCACTGTTTTCGGAAACCATCTCCGGTTCGACCCACAGCCCCAAGTTCATTCCACGCGAGGCCGCATAGCCGGAAAGTGCCGAAAGCCCATGCGGCAGCTTTTCGCAGTTAACGACCCAATCTCCGAGGCTCGACGTATCGTCGTCGCGACGGCCAAACCATCCGTCGTCCAGAACGAATAAGTCCACGTCAAGCTCCGCCGCGCTGTCGATCAGCCTGTGCAGTTTGGTCTCATCAAAGTTAAAGTAAACACTCTCCCAGCTATTGAGAATGATCGGCCTTGGCTTCAGGCGGTACGGCCCGCGGATCACATGGTTGTTCAGCAACGCGTGCATGCATTGGGAAACGCCGTTGATCCCCCGGTCGCCGCAGCACAACAGCACTTCCGGCGTTTGGAAGCTCGTATCCGGCTGCAATTGCCACGAAAAACCCTTGGGTTGAATGCCTCCGACAATGCGGACTTGGTCAATCTGATCACGTTCAGCCTGCAAAACAAAGCTGCCGCTGTAGACAAGCGCCATGCCGTAACAGATGCCCGTATGAAGATCGGCGTTGTGTTCACAAAGTATCGCGAACGGGTTTTGCTGATGGCTCGATGCGCCGCGGTTGCTCTCGATACGTATCTTTTCATGTCGAAGCGGCCTTCGCTCAACATTGCGCTCCTGACAGTGCCGCCCATAGAGCGTTATCCAATCATAGTCAAGCGGCACACAAAAATCGAGGCAGAAAGACAGCGCAGACGTCAACGTAACAGGCATATGGCCGGTGTTGATGATCTTCGCAGAACGCGTGATGACGTTCTCCTCACAAAAGACCGAATAGGAAAGACGAACAGCGATTTTTCCCGTCGTATCCCGCAGCAAAATATCAAGCGTCTCAACGTAGTCTTCTCCTCCGAAACTTGCGGGCAGCCCTTCGAGTTTGTGCTTGCCACAATAAACGGAATAAGAATCGTATCGTAAATCCACCATGCGTGCGCCCAGTTCGTCAATCAATTCAAGGCAGCTTTCTCGGTAATCACCCGTTCCATAAACCGAAAACTCCTGCGGAAGCGTATCCGTTGAAAAAGTTCGATCCTGTGCCGCCTCGTGCGGATTCCCTGAAAAGCCGCGATCCTGCCGCTGAATCAGATACCCTAAATCGCTCTCGTCTATCCTTGGCCCATAATACAAATGCAGAAAAAAGCCATATGCAGCCGCCTGCATTTGATACGTAGAATCCTTCGTATGCAGGGTGAAGAGTTTCTTGTTTTTATCGATAATAATCGCCATTTGTCGTATCTCAGCCGAACATCGGCAGCCATTCTCGGTTTGCCTCAAAAAGCGCGTCGCACAATTTCGTGATATCGTCAAGGCTGAGTTCCGCAGCTGTATGGGGGTCCATCATCGCGGCATGGTAAACATGTGTGAAGTCGCCCGTAACCGCGGCCTGAATTGTCAGTTCCTGAACGTTGATATTCGTCAGGTTCATCGCGGCGCACTGCGGCGGCAAAGCACCCATACGCGCGGGATGAATTCCGTCGGCGGAAACATAAGCCGGAACCTCTACGCAGGCATATTGCGGGAGATTGTCGATATAGCCTTCGTTTATGACATTTCCCGCGATACGGCACGGCCGATCAAGCGTCATGGCCTCCATGATGTATGAGGCGAACTCCTCGGTGCGCTCATGCGATAAATCGCGGTTTGCTGTGAATTCACTCTCGACTTTCTCCCAATAGGATTTTTGCGACGCGCCCCAGTCGAGGTACATCTCGGTCTTAATTCCCAGTTGTTCAATCAGTTCAGGATACGTGCGTTTGATAAAATAAGGCATATATTCCGCGCTGTGTTGGCTCGATTCGGTCACATAGTACCCAAAATGGCTCATTACTTCATAACGGACAAGATCGTCGTGTGTCGCCGGACGCTGCGCTGCACGCCGCCGTATCTCCGGATAAAGATCCACCTTGCCACGCTTGACTTCCAAAAGCCACGCTTGATGGTTGATTCCGGCGATTTTGTCGCTTACGTTTTGGGCATCCATGCCCAGGCCAGCGAGCAGATCGCGCGTGCAGACTTGCACGCTGTGGCACAATCCGACGCAATGAATGTTCGTATAACGCTGCATATAGCCCGTGACGATGCACATAGGGTTAACATAGTTCAATAGCCAAGCGTCAGGGCAAAGATCCTCGATATCGAGCGCAAATTCGGACACCACGGGAATGGTTCTTAAACCACGAAAAATACCGCCTATGCCGAGCGTATCCGCATAGGTTTGTTTGAGTCCGAAACGTTTGGATATCTCAAAATCGTTAACGACGCAGGGATCATATCCGCCAACTTGGATGGCGTTGATCACGAAATCCGCGCCCGCCAGCGCACTGCGTCGATCCGTCGTTGCGGTGATGTGTGCGCGGCCGCCGTTGATATTTTCATTCAGCGTTTGCAGCATTGTATGCGACAGAGCGAGTTTGCGCGCGTCGATATCTACCAACGCAATCTCCGCGTCAGAAAGGCACGGGGTGAGCAGGCAATCTCCAATGAGGTTCTTCACAAAAATGATGCTGCCCGCGCCGATGAATACGATTTTCTTCATACCAATTCCTCACAATTCCTTTGTTATTCCTTTACACTACCCATGACGATGCCCTTAGCAAAAAATCGCTGCAAAAACGGATAGATGACCAGCACCGGTAATGCAGCTACAAACGTCTGCGCCGCTTTCGAAGTTCGATCGGATACATTGCTAAGAGTCAATAGATCGCTTGTGCTCATCAACGTCATGTCTCGATTGACAATAACGGTTTGCAGATAGCTTTGCAGCGGATAGTTAGACGGATTGTTCATCAAAAGCAGCCCATCGAACCAGGAATTCCAATGCATGACGATGGAAAACAGCGTGAGCGTCGCGAGCGACGGAAGCGAAAGCGGCACAACAATTTGGAACAACGTGCGAAAATGAGAGGCCCCGTCCATGGCCGCCGCCTCCATGATCTCCCTTGGTATCTGCCGAAAAAAGTTCATGAGAATAATCACGTTATATACGGATACCGCACAAGGCAAAACCAGCGCCCAGAAACTGTCGATCAGCCCCAGCTTCGATATGGTCATATACCACGGTATCAATCCGCCGCTGAAAAGCATGGTAATCACGAAGAACCAAACGTAAAAACGCCGAAAATGAAGTTGACGATTCTCCTTGGAAAGCGGGTATGCAATCAAAACGGTGATCAGCATATTGATCGGCACGCCGATGAGCACGCGCTTGACCGAAATCCAAAACGACTTGGCAAACTCCGGCTTGGCGGTGACAAAATCATACGATTTTGTCGTAAAACCTATGGGCCACAGCTTCACCAGCCCCGAACCCGCCGCCGCGCTGGAGCTGAGCGAGATCGCCAAAATATTGATAATCGGAACGAGGCATATCAAAGCCAGCAACCCCAGAAATACATAGTTGCAAATGACGAATATCTTTCGCCCCACCGAATAATGCCTAAATTCTTTTCGTAACATAACACGCCTCAAAAGATTCGATAGTCGCTGGTTTTTCTCGCCAGCCAGTAGGAAAACACGACCAGTGCAAGCGACACAATGGATTTAAACAGTCCTACAGCCGTGGCGACGCTGAACTGCGCGTCGACGAGTCCCAAACGGTATACGAGCGTATCGAGAATATCGCCCGTCACGTAAACCTGCGGACTGTAAAGATTGTATATTTGCTCGAAGCCGTTGTTCAGTGCGGTACCCATGTTGAGAATAAACATCAGTCCAACCATAGGCAAAAGTGCGGGTATCGTAATTGCCAACGCCTGCCGCCAGCGATTCGCTCCGTCAACCTCAGCAGCCTCGTACAGATTCGGATTCACACCCGCGATCGCCGCGAGATATACGATCGTACCGAAGCCAAATTCCTTCCAGGTCTCTGTTAGTGCCATCGTATACGGGAACCACTTGGCGTTTCCGAGGAAAAAGACGGGCCTGAGGCCGACCGATTGGATCAACTCATTGACAATACCGCTTGATGGCGAGAGAATGTCAATAAAGATGCCGCTCAAGATCACCCAAGAAAGAAAATGTGGAAAATAGATGATGGTTTGCACCGTCTTTTTATAAGCGCCCATGCGGATTTCGTTGAGCAGGATGGCGACCACCGCAGGCACGATCACGCCAAGAACAAGCTTGAGCGCAGCGATATAGAAAGTGTTCCATATGACGTTGCCAATATCCGGCATATTCAGCAGGTAACGAAAATTATCCAAGCCGACCCACACGGAACCAAAGATTCCCTTTTTGGGCGAGAACTTCTCAAACGCCATGACAACACCGGCCATGGGAATATAGGCAAACAGTGTGGTGAGGATTAGCCCGGGCAGAAGCATTACATGTAGCGGCAGCTCTGCAAAAAACCGGTCACGGCGAACGCGTTTACTTTTTTTCATTTTTTCTAAAACGCGGGGAGGACACCCTCCCCGCGACTGTCCCGTATCTTCCCTTATCGGGAAGAAAGCCATTCGTTAACTTCATCGGTGATCTGCTTGCCGCCGAGCTGATACCAATTTTCCACAAACGTATCAAATTCGTCGATCGCTGCGCTTCCGGTGATGATTTTCGTATAGGTCTCAAGTTGCAGCTTTTGCAGCGTCGCGTTGTATTCTGCCATGCCATCGGTAGTCGCACCAAAGTATTGATCCGTTACCACACAGTCGTTCGCGACATATTCATTGATGACCGCAAGACCGCCCGTCGGTCCCCACATTTGATATGCGCCCCAGTTCTGCAGATCGCCAGTATCGAGGAACGCCTTGCAGGTGTCATAGTAGTTCGTTTCTTCCGCATTGAGCGCAGACACGTCCCCGCTTTCGAGCGCAGCCGTCACTTTGCGCTGTGCATCAAGATTTTTCATCGGCGGTTCGCCGTAGCTGTAGGCGTAGTTGAATACCGCGATGTTGTCTGTAGTCGCGTTATAGATTTCCGGCTCCGCCGACTCACCGAACATCTTTTCAAGCACCAGATTGTACATTTTGATCGCCGCTTCCGGATGTTCGCAATCCTTACTTACGACCGTATAATAGGTCGTCGCAAAGGGCGCCATCGCGCTTGCAGGCGTATCGTCTATCGATAAAATCGGAACGGCGACCCAGTCGGAATCGGGGTTGCTGATCTTTCCGTCCTGCAGCCAGCCACTTGCGCAATTCCAGAAATAGCCGTAAAACATGCCGATCCTGCCATTGTTGACGTCCTCGCTGACTTTAACGGCATCCTTTACGCCAAACTCAGCATCAATCACACCCTCTGCGTAAAGCTGTTGGAGCTCTGCGAGCGCTGCTTTCATCTCTTCTTGTACGCCGCCGTAAACGAGCTTCCCGCTCTCATCCTTGATCCAGATAGTCGGATAAGCATGGTATGCGTTAAAGAATCCATCCAAAACAGCGTAGGGCAGGTTGTTTTGCGCAATCAAGCCCTTGTTCACGCCGATACCGTAGGTGTCGTTGACACCGTTTCCGTCGGGATCCTGCGTGGCGAAAGCACGTGCGGCCGCGAGCACATCCTGCATGGTTTTGGGCGTATCAAGACCAAGAGTTTTCAGCCAGTCCGCGCGCACGAACATCACCTCGGTGGACCCGTATCCACTCTGGATGTGCGGCAGGCCATAGAGCTTTCCGTTAAACGTGGCCGCTTCCATCGCGCAGCCACCATCGTCATTAAGAACCTTATCGGTGAATTCCGCAGCATAGTTTGCATAGTATTCGGTTAGATCCGCCAGCTGATCGTCTTCTACCATGCGCTTGAGCTGCGCCGCGTCTACCCACATAAGGTCGGGCAAGTCATCCGAAGCAGCGGATACATTAAGCTTCTGTGCGTATTGCGCCTGTGGCGTCGTCCATTCATAGGAAAGTGTCACGTTGAGTTCTTCTTGATAAGTTCTCGACCAAATATTGTTTTCGAGCGATTCACCTTCGGCGAATGTAATACCGTCTTGCAAATAGCGAACCGCGCTCAATGTAACCGGCTCCTCGTATTTTCCAAACGGATCGGCCGGTTCGGCGGCTACTTCCTCCGCGGTCGTTTTTCCTTCGGCCACGGCTTGCTCGTTTGCAGCGAGATCATCCGCCTGTTCGGCAGGTGCGGCACACGCTAAGACCGACACCGCCATTGCCACGCACAGCAACATGGACAAACATTTTTTCAACATTACGCTTTCCTCCTCAAGATATGATTATGATATGATGTGTTGTTGTGTTCCAACGCCGTCATTTTATCAGGGAATCGTGATCCGGGTAAATGTCGATCCTCTGGTTTTGCTTGTCTAAATTCAACCTTTGTTTTCTCCCAAATAACTCGTTGAAAATAGACAAGAGGAGGTAGATTGAGCGGCTATATCAGCTGTGATAAAATAGGTTATGTATCGTAATTTGTCTAATCACGAGTCTAATGTAAAAAACTGGTTGAATACGCGGTCCATCCCGCTATTTATGCGTATACTGCTGCTTTTTTTGTTCGTCATGATTCCAGTATATATACTGGGAACAGCGATTTATCTTTGGGGCAGCAAAAAAATGAACGAACAGCTTGTCGCTTCTTCGCTGTCGCAAGTGACTTTGTACACAAAGACGCTCGAATCCGAATTGGAACGCATAGAGTACTTGCGCGAGGTTTGCATAAACGACGAAGATCTGCTCTACCTTGTGAACGTATACCCTATATTGAGCAACTATGAACGAATGCAATACACGCTACGAGCGCAAAAACGACTTATAATTTTGAAAAACAGCAGCGACTGCATTCAGGATATCGCCCTGCATCTCATCCCGATTGAGAAGACAATCACGCCAAACACAATTGAATCCCTGCACGCGAATTGGGAAACGCTGCTCGAAGGCAGGCTCGAAAAAAGCTCTGCCGGAATCATCTATGGTGAAAACCAGTACCTTTCAATGGTCATTACATATCCGGTAATACAACGCGAGGGACGTACGCCGCGTCTCGTAATGGAAATTACGCTTTCAAACGCATATATTCAAAGAATTCTTCGGGGCTTTGATCTTTCCGAAACCAGCGAGCTACTCTTTCTCAACACGGATTATGACTTCTATATTTCAAGCAAGGGTGAAAGCGAAAGTTGCGAGGCGTGCACTGCAATACTAACACCGCATACAACCGGCTCGACGACACTCAAGATCGACGGACGACCCATGAAAGCGACCTATGTCTATTCCGATCAGCTCGACACATATCTCGTTTCGCTTGCGCCGGTGGATGATTTTACCGCACTCGCACGTCGATATAGCTTGATTTTCTTCGGATTCTCCGTCATCTCCGTCGCGTTGATATGCACTTTTGCTTACTATCTGCGAAAGCTGGTTCATCAGCCGGTTCGCGAGCTTGTGTACGCGTTCAATCGTCTGGAAACCGGTGATTTTTCAGTCATCATCGAACATGAGCGAAATGACGAATTTCACTATCTCTATCAATCGTTCAATGATATGATTCGCCGTCTGAAACGCCTAATAGGCGAAGTGTACGAACAGACAATCGCCACGCAGCGAGCGGAATTAAAGCAGCTACAATCACAGATCAGCCCGCATTTTTTATATAACAGCTTCTATAATATCTATCGCATGGCAAAACTTGGAGATTGCGAAAGCATCGTTTCGTTCTCCGGCTACTTGGGCAGGTATTATGAATATATCACACGCTCCGCGGCGGATATGGTTACGATGTCCGGCGAGGTTGAACACGCACGCAACTATCTTTTGATCCAAACCATGCGCTTTCAAAGGATCGACGCTATGATGGAGGAAACGCCTTCGTCCTTTGATTTGTACCGTGTGCCGCGTCTTATATTGCAGCCCTTAATTGAAAACGCTTTTGAACATGGAATCAAGAACGCGCCCCATCCACGTATCCGCGTTCGCTTTTTCGATACGGCGGGTGCGTTCGGGGCGATCGTGACCGATAACGGCACAAATGTCACAATCGCCGAAGCAGCCGCGCTGAATGAACAAATCCATACAACGGAAAAGGGGAAAGAAACGACGGGGCTGATCAACATTCACAGGCGGGTGCAGCTTACCTTCGGTGAAAACAACGGCTTAACGATATCTCGTACAGAAGACGAAGAGTTTTGTGTATGTCTGACAATTACAAAGGAGGCGCGCACATGTATCGACTCTTAATCGTAGACGACGAGCCGTTTATTTTAGATGGATTGTGTGACCTGTTTGAAAGTGGCGAATCGCGGTTTGACGTATACCGCGCCTCCGGCGCGGATGAAGCGCTCTCACTGCTCAGCAAGGCACGAATGGATATTGTCATCACCGATATTTGCATGACCGGCATCGACGGCTTGGAGCTGATTTCGCGTATCAAGGAGCAATGGTCGATTTGCAGGGTCCTTCTTTTAACGGGAATCAACGACTTTTCTTACATCCAACGAGCAATGAATTTGGGAGCTGATGCATATGTGCTCAAAAGTCAGGGTGATGAGGCTATCATCGAGGCAGTCGAAAAAAGCGTTTGCCTGCTTGAAAAGGATTCCACCGATGCTGCATGGCGCGAGCACGCCGAGGCTGCCATTAAGGCCGCGCTTCCGGCAATGCGAAACGACTATCTGCTAGGCTTGTTGCATGAAGACCCTGCGTGTCTGAGCAGCATTGTGAGTGATTTTCGCGATCTGGAGATCCCGCTTGACGCCGATTCGCCCGTATTTTTCGTTGGCGCGCGGCTGGATCTTTCCGAAAAAGAGGATCGCAGCGCCATTTCCGCGTCACGTCTTCTAGCCGGCCTGGACGCCGTTTTTCTTGCAAATATCGAGGGAAAAGCCGTTTGTGCAAGCGCAAACTGGGGCAGACGTTATCAGCTATGGCTGATACAGGGCACATTGGGCACAACGCTTGGAAACACAGCTCGCTATATCGCCGAGATGCTCGAGCGAATCCAAGAGAGATGCTGTGATCGGTTAAGTGCAAGCGTCTCGTTTGTGCTCGACCAATCACCGGTTGGCCTATATGATGCGGCGGCATCTTTCGAGCGGATGCGCTCGCTGCTCATCTATCGTATTGGCGTAGACACGCAGATGCTTATCGGTAATTCCGACTATTTCGGGGTGCATTCAGATACGTCATATCTGCTACAGTCTCAGCAGGATGTGGCACTAAAGGACATGTCTCTCGCGTTGCAACACGGAAACCAAGAACTGTTTATGCAACGAATGCAGCAGCTTGTGGAGAATGTATGCCGAGAAAATCGACGTGATTTGACGCTCGAATGTTATCATAGGCTTAGCGCAATATTGCTTTCCTACCTACGAGAATCGGACTGCATAGGATCCTATGTTGCCGAATTTGGAGACCTCGGATTATTTGTTCAGCCCAATACAGAGCACCCGGACGAGGCGTTTGCTCCTTTTCTTCGCGCTGCAGATTGGATTCTGGCGACGCACAGATCAAACGCGATAAATCACAATACGCAGCTAATTTCCCGCCTCCATACGTATATCGAGGAGCATCTCACCGAAGATCTTTCTCTCGTTGCACTCGGCGAGGCAGTATATTTAAGCCCCGTCTATCTATCGCGCATCTACAAGCAGATCACGGGGAATCGGCTTTCGGAGTATGTCCTTCTTCGACGCATCGAGCGCGCGAAACCTCTTCTCGCCGATCGAGGGCTTAAAATCGCCGAAATCGCCACTAACGTCGGCTTTGAATCTGCGGCTCACTTCTCCCGAATTTTTCGCAAGGTCGTCGGCAATTCGCCTCAGGAATATCGCGCGGTCGTAGATCCATTGAAAGGAATTTAAATGGTTAAGCGAACCATCTCAGGTCAAACGAACGATCGTTATAAAAATCACGATACGGTTGGTTGCAACGCTGTATGCGAAAGGTAATGGAAAATGCATCATTCAGGCTTTAGATGCACACCCTAGTAATATAACTTCATTAAATTTACTCGTTGGCAGCTTGTTTTTTCCGTTTATATTGGTATCTCAATTGCGATTCAATCATCTCATATTTTCATGATTTCTAAACGACGATCGACAATAGTATTTATAGAAAATTGGTTCCTCCAATACAGAGTTCTTTGTTTCACATCGTTATACTTGTACTAGAATACTTTCCGTCCGCAAACAAATCTCCATCTTTCCGTTCGTACGCACCGTTACACTCTCCACCGCCGCATTCCACAATTCCTCGTCAAACTCAACAATTGGCCCTGTCGCTTTCAGCGCCTTATAGAACGTATCCAGCTCCCGTTTTCTCGTCTTACGTTGCTCGCGCTGTCCTCCGATCTGTGCAATCCGCTCTTCGATCACCCGGCTCTGCGTCAGAAGCTTCGAGTATCGATCATCATATTCGGTCTGCTCAATCAGCGCATGCGTGTAGGCGTCAACCAGCTTGCGCATCGACTCGGATACCGTTTCCAGCTCCTTGCCCGCAACAGCTTCCCGCTCTTCCAGCTCGCGCGTGTCGGTCAAAGTTATAATAAGCTCTTTGATGTCCACCAGTAACTGTTCCTTGTTAGCAATCACCCGGTTCATCTCTTCCACAAACGCTGCCTTAATCTGATCTTCGGTCACGTGCGGCGTTTTGCACGGTTCGCCGTTGTCATATTTATGCTGGCAACGCCAGATTAAAGTGCGGTATTTATCCGTACTGTGCCAAACCTTCCGGCCGTAGTAGCTGCCACATTCGCCGCAGATAATCTTGCTTGAGAAGCACCCGCTCCTGCCAACATATCGAGCTTCACGGCGTCGTTTAAGCTCATGCTGAACCTCATCAAACACCTCGGGCGGAATGATCGCCGGATGGCTTTGTTCCACGTAGTATTGCGGTAACTCGCCCTCGTTGCGCTTCATTTCTTTCGTCAGAAAGTTCACGCAGAAGGTTTTCTGCAGCAGCGCATCACCCTTGTACTTCTCGTTCGTGAGGATACTCTCCACCGTCCCCGAATACCAGCGCGGCTTGCCTGCTGGAGACGGAATCCCCTGTGCTGTAAGCCTCTTTGCAATCCCTGAGGGCATCAGGCCCTCAAGAAACATTTTATAAATCTGTCAAACGATTATCGCTTGTTCTTCAACGATTTGCGGTTGCCCGTCGGAGCCTTTTTCGTAGCCTAAAAATTGTTTGTAAGGCAGGTACACCTTCCCCTCTTCGCATTTCGCGCGCTTGCCCCACACTACGTTTTCGCTGATAGAGCGGCTCTCTTCCTGCGCCAAGGAGCTCATGATCGTGATCAATAGTTCGCCTTTGGAATCCATTGTATAGATGTTTTCTTTCTCAAAGTAAACTTCGACACCCTTATCCTTCAATTGGCGAACCGCAGTCAGTGTGTCGACCGTGTTTCTGGCAAAGCGCGATATGCTCTTCGTTATAATCAAATCGATCTTCCCGCCGAGCGCGTCCGCGATCATACGGTTGAAGCCGTCGCACTTTTTCGTGTTCGTACCGGTGATGCCTTCGTCTGTATACACCTCTACCATTGTCCATTCGGGATTCTCTTTAATTTGGTTCGAGTTATATTTTACCTGCGCCCCAGACGCGTTCCCGTTCGTCCAGTGCCAGTAACGCGACTTCCTCGGTCGGCGCTTTGTAGATGGGCTTGAGCGCCGCTGTTAATGCCTTGACGTCCTTGTAAGAGACATATCGCGTGGAACTGCGGATTTGGTGAATGATACAGCGCTGAATTTCCGGCGGGCGTCAAATCCTGGCGGACCATTGGAACGAGCTTTCCACCATGTACAAATATGCCGAACAGATTCGACGGATGATCTACACGACCAACGCAATCGAAAACTTCAACCGCCAGCTTCGCAAGGTCATAAAAACGAAAAGCGTGTTTGTCAGCGACGACGCTCTGCTCAAGCAACTGTATCTGGTTACCATGCAAGTCTCGGACCGCTGGACAATGGCTATCAAGGATTGGGGCAATATCCTGATGCAGTTGATGATCTACTTCGGCGACTGGGTCAATGTGACGCTTTAACGATTGGCCGGCAAATGCCGGGATGGTCAAGGCACGTGCCTTGACCATCCGACGCAAACCATGTTACCGTAACGACAGATGGCAGGGACCGATCCTGCCACTATGACCATCCGACATTATCCGGCAATTGAGTCTTTACACAAAACTTTCAGAGCTACCCGAAAGGACTACAACGAGTTCCGTCCGCACAGCGCATAACCTAAGCATCGGCCGAGTATGTCCAAAATCGAACCTTAAGACCGTTTTGAAATCAATTTCCCATTCAATCTAAACCGTAACTCAGGGTATTCTTTCCTTATTTCCTAAGCAAGCATAATCTCTAATATTTTTTCGTTAGTCTCCCTCATTCCTTCTCTCCCAATAATGCTGAAACTCTCGATAGTTTGTTCAACATTTTCGCGGATCAAACCATCGCCATTTCTAAAGCCGCAATGTTTTTTCATACTAATTTGGAGTCCAACAAGTGCAGTATCTATCGCCTGGCTGATCTTTGCCGCACAACTCGCCTTCGCACCGTCGCAAAGCATACCGCCAATAGTCCCTAGCGTATATGCAACCACATTTGCGCAGTCTTCATAATTGCCTCCCATTAAGAATGCAATCCCGCAAGCTGCACCTGCTGCTGCGTGGACTGCCCCGCAAAAAGCCGAGAGATTCCCAAGCGTACGTTTTTGTAAAATAGCGGTAAGGTTTGCAAACACTAGAGCACGGTATAATTTTTCTTTACTAGCTCCTAGTTCCAATGCATATTCTATCACAGGAAGTGACACCGTAATGCCTTGATTCCCGCTTCCGGAGTTGATTACTACCGGCATCGTGCAACCGCCCATACGAGCATCGGACCCTGCTGCTGCTGCGGCACGCGCGCGTATCCGAACATCTGCATTACCGTAAAATTCCAGCAGATTACGCCCTACATTCACACCATAATCGTTACATAATCCTTCATTTGAGATGGCTGTATTCGCATCCACTTGGGTTTGTAGCAATGGTACAAGCTTTGCGATATCGCATTTTTCAGCAAACTCTAGAGCGTCTTGCAACGTCAGTGCGGCTGTGTTCAGCTTGCAATCTTGTGCATATTCACCATGTACTATTACGTTACCATTATGTTTTGCCTGCACGACGTTCGTATGCGTCCCTTCCACCGTAACCTCAGCAGTTTCCTCTCCGCAATGTAACAATACACGTATATATAATTCATTTACATCTGTTACCAAACTGCACGAGCAATTACCACCATTAAGCAAACTAGATGCTTCAATGATCTGCTCAGATGTAACCTTCTCAAGTATACAAAGCTTCTTTTCCGTACTACCAATCACCGCACCTATTGCTGCGGCCGCTTTCACGCCCTTAAGTTCAGATACATTTGGAATATTCACACTATGAACATTTTTGATGATACTACCACTGCAAAACAGTTCTATTCTTTCTGGTTTTTTCTTTAGGATTTCTGTTGCGCTCGCTGCCGCATAGGCTACAGCCGCCGGTTCCGTGCACCCCAATGCTAGTATCAATTCATTTTGTAAAATTTTGAAATACGTCTCTTTGCACATATTATCTTGAAGCCCCACTCCGTATCCCTTTTAACGCAGCATATCGTTCGCTCGCTTTGGCCACTTCCGCAATCCTGTTGTAGACAAGATTACTTGGCAGAGTGCAGTCACTGCCGAGCATAAGTCCCTGTTCCCCTGCTTCATCAATAATTTGGAATGTTTCTTCTTCAATTTGTTCACTTGAGCCGCTGATCAGGGTTCCATCATTGTTGTTAAATCCACCGAGAACAACCTTGTCGGGAAACAACTTTCGTCCCTCGCTAAGCGAAACGCCGCTCTCCACAATCCCCCAGTTCACAATATCGCATGGGTAATCTACAAAACGTCTTAGATTCACTTTCGGCTTACACATATGGAGGACAACAAACTTTGCTCCCGCGTCATATGCAGCTTCAAGTACCATTTTATCCAAAGGCGCAACAAATTCGGCATGTTCTTCGTCTTTTAAACAATCACTTTCCCCTCCAAGCGCAGCATAATAGATTCCATCTGCTCCCGCCTTTACACACGCACGCACCATGCAACACATGCTGTTTGCTATCTTCTTATATGCACTACATATCCCTTCAGGGTTTGTTCTTAGATGGTATAGCTGCGCAAAACGTCCGACCGTATCATAACGTGGCTCACCAAGTAATGTATGCGATGCTGATGCTACAATACCGTGTACTGTGGCGACAATTGGCGCATTTTTACATTGTTGTACAACATTATGAATAATCTCCGCTTGATTCACAATAAATGGTGCATCTTCATTATATTCTCTTACGTGTTTCCAGTCGGCTGCAGACTCAATATTCTTATCACAAGGATAAATGTTTTCAGTCATTACCTTGCACATGTCGGTTCTTGTTTGTTCGAAAAAATCAATATGCGCTTGCACGGACGGTTGACCGAAAAATGCCCTTTCTGGGAAGTGCATCCAAAAACCCGTTGGTACACGATCCGCAATATCCCCATTTAAAACCGCATATACACGTTCTCTTTTATTCATCATTGGTATTATGATCTCTCCTATTATTACTTGGTTGTCCCGAGATACGATTGCAATATTTCCGGGCTATTCAAAAGCTCTTGTCCCGTACCGCTTTTTGTAATATGGCCAACCTTGAGCACATATCCGTGGTCCGCAATCGCCAACGCAGCAACGGCATTTTGCTCTACCAGTAGTATGGTCGTTCCTTGTTTACGTATTTCCAATATCAATTCAAATATTTTCTCCGTCAACAAAGGTGAAAGCCCAAGTGATGGTTCGTCAAGCATCAATAGCTTTGGCCTGCTCATAAGTGCGCGGCCAATCGCCAGCATCTGCTGTTCACCACCTGATAGTGTACCTGCGATTTGTCTGCGTCGTTCGTTCAGCCGCGGGAAAAGCGTAAAGACTCTTTCAAACGAGTCAGAAAGTTCTTCTTTACTCCTCGTATATCCTCCCATTTTTAAATTCTCTTCCACCGTCATCCGCGGAAATACATGTCGTCCTTCCGGACAAAGCACTATTCCCTTTTTGACCAGATGATTCGCCTTCATCCTATGTAATACGAAGGATTCGTCATTATATATGATTTCGCCGCTGTGTGCAGGTATGCTTCCCGCTATAGTTTTAAGCAATGTGCTTTTCCCTGCTCCGTTAGAACCAATGAGTGCGACGATTTCTTGTTGACCTACCTCTATGCCGATATCCCATATAGCATGGAGGTTCCCGTAAAACGTATTAAGATTATTGACCTTGAGTAACAAATTGGGCTCCTCCCTTCCCTATATATGCTTCGATAACATGCGGATCTTTTTGAACAACCGATGGAACCCCTTCTGATATTTTCTTGCCGTAATCCATCACATAGATGTAATCGGAAATTGTCATAACAAGTCCCATATCGTGTTCGATCAACAGTACGCTAAATCCCTTTTTCGGCAGTTCACGTATAAACCGAGCAAGTTCCTCTGTTTCCTGCGGGTTCAATCCAGCAGCCGGTTCGTCGAGCAGCAGTAACTCAGGTTCGCTGATCATCGCACGCATGATTTCCAGCTTTTTCTGGATTCCATAAGGAAGATTGCTACAGTATTCGTTCGAATACTGATCCAAATCCATACTTAAGAGTAGCTCATGTACCTTTCGCGTAGCCTCTTTTTCCTGCTGCTTCATCTTCGCAGTGTGGAACACAGCGTCTATTCTGGTGTAAGTGATACAAGACTGGTAACCGATAAGCACATTTTCCAGAACCGTCATTTTAGGAAAGACTCTAAGGTTTTGGAATGTGCGTGCCATTTTTCGCCGTACATATTCCGACGGTGACATATTTGAAATCTCGTCCCCTTTAAAACGAACGCTCCCTTTGTCACAGGTATAAAATCCCGTCAAAAGATTGAATACCGTCGTTTTACCGGCTCCGTTTGGTCCAATAATGCTCACGATATCACCTTTTTTAACTTCAAAACTAATATCCTGAACCGCTGCAAGGCCACCAAACGTCTTACTGATGCCTTCTACTTTCAAAAAGTCCATTCCCTTATTCCCCCTTTCGGAGGGCGCGAATTCGCGCCTTCAAAGAAGCCTTGCCATGATTTAACACCCGAAAGCAAGATGCAGTGGACCAATCCCGCGTTTTCCCAAGCATCAACAGTATTAGAAGCAATCCATAAATCAGCATCCTGTAACTGTCTAGCCCTCGCAATAATTCAGGCAAAACGGTCAGCACAATTGCTGCTATTACGCTGCCAGCCATATTACCCATGCCGCCAAGCACTACCATGCTAAGGTAAGTTGTCGAGTAATCTCCAATAAATAATGAAGGCGAAATATACAGCATATAGTGTGCAAGCATCGATCCTGCAATTCCTGCCAGTGCAGACGCGAGCGCAAAAGCAATTACTTTTTCACGGTGCACACGGATCCCCATCGTCTCTGCGGCGATTTCATCTTCCTTTATTGCACGAAGGTTCCGTCCGAACTTCGAACGAATTATATTGTTAAGCAGCACGTAAACGATCAAAAATAGCGTGAGTGCTGCAAACAGGTATTGATAACCGGCTTTAATACGAATGCCGAAAAGAACAGGCCGTGCAATATTCGTCAACCCCATCGGTCCTCGTGTCAATGATGACCAATTGAGTAAAATCAATCGCACAAGCTCATTGAAGCCAACCGTGCATATAACAAGATACCCACCTTGCAAGCGTAACGCCGGAATACCGATTACTACACCCGTGATACCAGCCATTATGCAAGCAAACAGCAAACAGATCGGCCATGGTAAACCAAAGTAAAGTGAGATCAACGCAGATGTATACGCACCGATTCCACAAAACGCAGCGTGCCCCATTGAAACTTGGCCGCACACACCGGATATCAGATTTAGACTGCTTGCCATAATCGAATAAATACAAATGTAAACGCATACGCGTAAAACATATTCATTTTTAACAAGCGCTGGCACAGCATACATCGCCGCTATTAGAAGAAAGATCAAAAGGTATTTTAGAAGGTTTTGTTTCTTTTCCATAACTACACCTTCTTAATCTGCTTGAGTCCAAACAAGCCGTTCGGTTTCAGGAACAAAACGAGAATTAAAATTACGAACGCAGGTATGTTCCGGAAGTTTGATCCTATGTATGCGGCGGTGTATACCTCAGTTAACCCAATTAATAGCCCGCCGACTACACCTCCATACAGCACCCCGATCCCACCTAGAACCGTAGATGCGAACGTCTTTGTCCCGATAGCATTGCCGATAGAAATGTCGACGCTTCGGTATGACATGCATCCCATGATACCTGCGACTGCTGCTAGAGCTGAGCCGATAAAAAATGTCAAGGAAATAACCCCATCTACCGAGATTCCCATTAGTTCTGTAGCTTCTGTATCCTGCGAGCATGAGCGCATCGCCATGCCAAGTTTTGTTTTGTTTATAAAAAGTAAGAAAATAGAAAGAAGCACTGCCGTCGCTGCAATGATTACAATCTGAATGACAGTAACATTGAATCCAAGCAATTGTATATACATTCCTTCAAACAATGTCGGATATTGGCGCGTTTCACTTCCCATTGTTAGGAAAAAAATATTCTGCAGTACAATTGATGTTCCGATGGTGCAAATCAGCATTGCAAACTTAGGTTGCTTGCGTATGCGTAGTGGTCGTATTGTAATCCGCTCATACGCAATGCCAACCAATCCAGTCAACACAATAGTACAAATAAATGCTAGCCAGAGTGGTAGCCCTGTTAATATCGAAAAAATATAAAACAGATATGCGCCGACCATATAGATGGTGCTATGAGTAAAGTTCACCAACTCCAGTATGCCGTACACCATTGAGTAACCAATTGCCGTCAGCGCGTAAGTACTGCCAAGAACAAGTCCGTTAATTGTATAAGCTAGGAAATTAGACATTGTACTCTTTCGCCTCCGTTTTTTGCAGAAGTTCGCCTCGCATAAAGACGCACCGTAGTGATGTGGCAAATGCGTGTAAATCTTCTAAAGGATTTTCATTGAGAAGTATCATATCTGCAGATTTTCCAGCAACAATGCTGCCTGTCTCTCGTTCGATGCCACAGAGTTGAGCAGCGTTCTCTGTTGCGCTGCGGATTATATCTGCTCGCGTCATCCCGGCATCTTCCATAAACAACATTTCGCTGACAAACTCACCTTGGTCCATCATGAAACCGCCACTGTCTCGCCCAAATGCAATTTTTACACCCTGCCGATACGCTTGGTTGAAACGCTTTTTCTTCTCCTCAACGATCGCACGTGCTGCTAAAACTGTATCAATAAGTTGATGCTCTTTTTCGCCGAGAAGCGCATAATTCATGTAGGGCAAAAACGTTGGTACAATATAAATTCCCTTTTGAATGATTTTTTCATTAATATCACAATCAAGATATGTAGCATGATCTATAGAATTTGCCCCGGCTTCAACAATTAGTTCCATGCCCTCTTTACTGTGACAATGGCATGCGACTTTCTTGCCATGCTTTTTTGCTTCGGACACGATAGCAGACAATTCCGCCTGTTCCATTTCGACGCTGCCGGGATTTTCTCCAGCCTTGCCAAGGCCTCCTGTCACCATGGCCTTTATAAAATCCACACCTTGGTGTAAGAATTCGCGTACTTTTGCGCGGGCTTCATCAGCACCGGTAATATCAGCCCCTGGTTCGTGTCCACCAATAACTTTTATCGGTGTTCCTGAACATAGGATACGAGGACCAATTAACTTACCTTGATCAATATAATTCCGAACTGAAAGTGTTTCAAATTTTCTGCCGCCACAATCGCGTATCGTCGTAATCCCGTTTCGCACCATACGCTCCGCGTTAATTGCGCTGTCCAACGCCAGGTCGGTTTCATTTGAGGCAAAAAAGTCAGCCATGTGTCGCCTTCCGCATACCATAGTGCTATGTGCATGGCAATCAATGATGCCTGGCAAAAGAAACGCGCCATGCGCATCGAATGTTACATCTGCGTTAAAATTCTCCGGGACGTCGCCCACAAATAGAATACGACCTTCAGCAATACCAACATGCTTTTCCTCGAAGCGGTCCCCATTCCAAACCTGAGCATTCTGTATGAGTCTTTGCATTTTTAACTCCCTTAACTAACAATGCATATGCGCGCCGCTCCATTTCTAGTTTGGCGCGCATATGATTCTAACTTAATCTAAATCCAGCATTTCCCATTCGCCGTCTCCGAGGTATTGCAAAATCAAATACACTTCTTCGACCTGGCGGTTGATCCACTTGTTTGCGCCGGTTTTTCCATCCCAATAATCAATCGCAAGCAACGCATCGTAAAGTTCCCCTCGCGTCGTTGCACCATTCTGGAGGCAATACGCAATCATTGCTGCACATTCATATGCATTACGCTGATATGCATTCGGAATTTTTCCATCGATAGCCTGACATTCCGCAATGAATTCTTGAATATCCTTATCCGGGTTGTCCGCATAGAAACCTGTGCTTACTTTAAATCCAATGCCTGCATCTCCCACTAAATTGGTAAAGTCCGTGGTATACATCGATTGATTACCAAGCCACTGCACGTCGGTTAATCCTACCTGCTTTGCTTGCGTAAGTATCGCTGCGCATTCCACATAACCCATATTTACAACAATTACATCCGGATCAGCTTCCATAATTTTCAGACAAATAGCACTGTAGTCACGAACTTCGCCTTCATTGAATGTTTCCGTAACCACTGTTTCACAATTAACACCATCAGCCTTGAGATCTTCAATCTGCTGTTGAGCATATTCCATAAACTGCATCCCTGCATCATTGTTAAGTGCAAGGAACGCAATTTTTTCGCCTCCGAGCTTCTGCACCGCGTATCGCGCCATTAGAGCCGATTCAATAGGAATAGTCATACCGCGTTGGAACGTGTAGTTGAAATCACTTGCAATATGGCTGTTACCAGAATTTGGAACTAACACTGGCATCTGGGCTTCATCAAAAATAGATGCAAACGCAAGTGCACATGTGCTTGTATAGCTGCCGACGGCTGCAATATACTTTTCATCACTTGTCACAACTTGTGCTACGTTTGTGCTCTGCGCAGCATCCGAAGCATCGTCGAATGTTTCAAATGTGAGCGTCGCACCATTGATACCACCACTCTGGTTTACTTCGTTGCAAAGAACAGTAAGGCCAGTTTTGTAAGCATTGCCATATTGTGCATTATCTCCCGTAAAGGGGGCAATCAGTGCAATAACATACTCATCCGGTGTTGTTTCGGCATTCGCGTTGTCCGTTGTAGTATTTTGTACATCTTTTTGTTGCGTAGAATTTTCAGTCGCTCCAGCCGAACAGCCGAACAACCCCAAGGTCATTACGATTGCTAAAAGAATTGCAAGTGCTCTTTTCATGTTTACCTCCCGACAAAATTTGATATGCGTTGTATACAACTTGTATTTATTTTTATTTCTGTTGTATACATCTGGCTTTATAATAACATGTCACCCCGCATTGTCAATCATTTTTTAAAATTTTATTAATAATACTTCTTAAACGCGTATTCTCTTGCATTAAGTAAATGTTGGTACAACAAATCCTTAGCTTTGCCATAATCACTGTTTAATAATGCCATAATGATTTGTACATGCTCTGCTAAACTTATGTGCACCCTTTCTTCGTTGCTCCTCCAAATTCTGTTACGGTGATTATGGCCTTCTAGTGAGGAACAGAAATCTCTTAAAAATCGATTTGAACACACATCATAAATCATTAAATGAAATTCTTCGTCCAAGAAAATCATCTCGCTAATGTTTTCAGCATTTTTGCAACGCTCTAGATAATCGTTAAGCGTATCTTTGTCTAATCGATCGCCATAAAGAAGGAGCATCTGCGGTTCAACGATCATACGTGCTTCAAACACCTGAATAATATCATTAATCGAAATTCCATTTACAATTATACCCTTCTTCGGAATGATCGTTACTAGGTTTTCGCTAGCCAGTCGATTTAAAGCATCGCGAACAGGGGTACGGCTAACACCGAGGTTCTGCAATAATAACGTTTCACTCAAAATAGAACCAGGTTCATATTCACAATCAATAATTTTTTTCCTCAGTGTTTCGTAAACATGATCCTTTAGATATGTCATAATCCGAACCTCCTACTTACCCATTATGTTAAAGTTAGCCCGCTTTAAAGATTAAGTCAAGACTTGTTTTCGTTTGCAGTACACAATATTATACTAAACTCTTGACAGTTATCCAAAATGCTGCTACTAATATTATTACTAGCATTACTAGATTCAGTCTTATCTCAGCATAAAAAGGTGGAAACAACTATGGTGACAGAATCGCAACCGACGGCTAAGGATCAGGTTTATATCAAGCTTATTAATGAAATCTTAACCGGCGTCTTTTGTTCAAAAGACATTTTAACAGAGAAACAGCTCACCGCACGTTATAACTTGAGCAAATCTCCTGTTAGAGAAGCTTTGGTGCAGTTAACCACCGAGAAAGTACTGGTTAGTATCCCACGGCTTGGCTACAAAATTCTGCCGGTAACAGAGCGCGATATAATAAACGCGACACAAATTCGTCTTGATATTGAAATGTCCTCTTTTCGCCGGCTCGAACCAATTTTTACAGATATTATGCTAAAGCGCATTCATATATTAAACGAAAACTGGAAGGCCGCAACATCTGTTGCGGACCCACCTGGTTTACTTGAGCGATGGAAACATAATGCTATATTTCATACAACATTGGCCACTTTGTCCGGTAATGAACTTGCTGCACAAATGATAGAAAAATTGATACGCCTAGAGTTTCGCGCATATGCGCAAATGCTCAATATTCCTGAAAACCGAACGCATTTTTTTGCTGCTTCTCCAGCTGAACAACATTTCACGATCGAAAGAGCTCTCGCTCAAAATGATTTTGACCGTGCCGCACGCGCCTTGCAGGCAGATATATTAACTCTACAAAACAGTATTACCGAATATATACATTTGGATTCTTGTCCACTATAATCTGTGGCTTAATAGTTTTAAATATAACCCAATTGGTAGTACATCAACTATGAAAGGAATTAAACATGGAAGCTCATATCAACATTTATAAATATTGTGGAGAAGGCCTGGAAAAATCGTATGTTAACACGGATTGGCTAATCGGTATTAAAAACTATAAACCGGCGAGCAGTTCAGCTCAAATGGATTGTCTTGAAAGGCATTTGCTAACGGATGAGCTATTTATTCCCCTAACTGAAGGGAACCGTATCGTAATTTCAGACGGTGAAGGGCAATGTCTGCAATCGCAATCTATGTTGGTTGGTCGCATCTATTGCGTGCCAAAGGGAGTCTGGCACAATGTGCTTATGCCAGAAAACGGAAAGCTTGCATTGGTTGAACGCCCGGAAACAAGTATGGAAAATAGTGAGACCTTTTTTTTGAGCGAATCACAAAAAACACAGCTGCGTCAATTTTGATGATATTTTTCGAATAGTATAAAAACACGGATACTTATAATGCAACGGGATTACCAATCCCGTTGCATTATTTTTGTTCTAGCGATCCATCTGTTAATTGTACTAATTTTTTTTCGCGCGATTCCTTTATTCTATAAAATCGCGATGATGCCTCAATAAATTGTTCTGTAATATAATTGCGTATGTGAAGTTAGATTCTTACTGCATTTCCCTATACAGCAGCGCGAGATGCTTGCCAATGTGTGTTTCAAGCCGGTCGTAATAGAGTGCGTCATTTTCGCGCCAACAGCGATACAGGCGCGTTCTGAAGCGATATTCCCCGCTTTCATCCTTTGCGTTCAATATCAACCCGTACGTAATATGAATCAGCTGGCGGGCGTCGTTCTGCTCAAACAACTCCGGCAGTTTCTCATCCGACAGCGTCTCGAGCTTTGGAATTCGGTTGAGATCGGTCGTCACATGATAGTATTTTGTTGCCTCATGAAATACGGTAAGCGCAAAGGCGTGAACTTCCCGGTAAAGAGACGGATCTACCATAGCGATCACGCGCATGGCTTCCAGCCAGTTCGTCCCGGCGGTTTTTACGTGGAAATTCCCCTTCGTCAGCCGACCGATGATCGAAAATACGGAAAATTTGTCCGACCCGGAATGGATGGACAGCTTGTAGCCGAATTTGCGCGCGATCGCGGCGTGCACGCGCATCTCGGCTTCGAATTGTTTGAGATCACCGATGTAGTCGATCCCTTTCTGGAATTCGCCGCAGAAACGCGGAGCGACCGTCGCAAATTTTACGCCGCGGCGCAATAGTTCGCTTGCAACGAAGTAATGTTCAACGGGCGTGGTGGGCGTCATGGTTTCGTCGATCGAAATCTCAAAATCCACGGGATTGCCCTTGATGTGCGTTTCATAAATATGGACCGCATGATCCAGCGCTGCGGAATAAATCAGGCAGGCGCGACGAAACGCCTGCTCGTCAAATACGACCGCTTGATCCTCCACGGCAAATGTTTGGTTGCAGTAAAGCGCTTCCAGCGCGGCGTCCGGCTTGTATGCTTCGTCGACCTGCGCGTTTGTCATGCCGGTTACGTCGTTGCGAATTTGCTCGCTGCAGTCCAGCGTGATCATCGTGTAGCCGGTGGAAAGCGCATATTCAACTTCTTCGTCGGTTTTCAGGTGATCCCCGTCGGCTCCGAAGCCTTTCTGAAAATCTTCGCGGAAGACCGCAAAGGTTACACAATCCAGAACGTCCGCATATGTCCGTCCCGTCAAATTCAGTTCACGAATGGACTGCTGCGCCAATATAGGAACCGCATCGTACTGCTCAAAAACCCGCAAATGGCCGGGCGTTGCAATGCCCAGCCGGTCGCCTACGCCAAACGTTCGGACACCACCGAGGATCGGTTTAGGCGCCGTAAACGGAAACAGCGCGCGCAGCAGTTCTGCGTTTTCGTGCGTCAGCGGAGCCAGCAGGACGCCGTCTTTTTCCTCGCCTGCAAAGCCGGGATTCGGGCCCGTTACGGCTAAAACGTCCGCATCGGCGCCACGCAGCATCGAAACGGTCGCTTCACCGGCGGAGTGGGTTGATTTTGGATATGTTTCCATTGCAGTTTCTCTCCTTTTTATAGATGAAAGAACGCTTTTACGTTATTGTAGCACACGTTCTCAATGATCGTTTTCAGGTATTTTTCTTCGGCAAAGAATTCGCCGCGCTCCACAAGGCTGCCAAAATAATTGCAGAGCACCCTGCGGTAGAGTTCGTGGCGCGGATAGCTCAAAAAGCTGCGGCTGTCGGTCAGCATGCCGACGGACAAGCTCACAGGATACAGGTTCGCCACGGCTTCGAATTGCCGTTGTATGCCATATGCCTGGTCGTTGAACCACCACGGCGCGCCGAGCTGCACATGTCCGCGCGCGGGTCCTTTGCAGAAAGCCGCCGCAAGAATGGCGTAAGCTTCCGCGTCCGCCGCGTTCAGCGGGTACAGGATCGTTTTCGGCAGGTTTCCCTCCGTATTGAGCGCATCCAGAAGCATCGCAAGGCTTCGGATATCGCTGGCACTGTCCGTGCAGTCATAGCCCGTGTCGGGGCCGAGCTTTGCCGCCATATCGGCGTTGGTATTGCGCATCGCGCCGATATGAATCTGCATCACAAAACCATTGCGCGCGTAGACCCGCCCCATGTGCAGCAAAAATGCCGAACGGAACTGATCGGTTTCTTTTTTTGTCAGCGCTTCGCCATTGCGCGCTCTGGTTAAAATTTTATCCAGCTCGGCTTCGGAAGCCTCCCGCCAAATAAAGTTGTCGAGCCCGGCGTCGCTGATCATAGAACCAATCCCTTTGAACACCTGCAGCCGCTTTTCGAGCGCCGCAATCAAATCGGAAAAGCCGTTGATTTCCATCTGTGCGGCGGTTTCCAGCTGCGGCAGATACCCGACAAACGGTGCTTTTTCGCAGTTCATCGCCTTGTCCGGCCGAAATGCGGACAGCACCTTTACCTGAAATGCCGGATCGTTTTGGAGCATCTTGTGATATTCCAAATCGTCCAGCGCATCTTCTGTCGTGCAGACGACTTCCACATTGGAATGCTCCATGCACCAGCGCGGGCACATCTGCTTCTCGACGATCAGCGCTTTTGTACGGTTGAAAATATCTTCGGCATTATCGACGCACAGCGGCTCGCCGATGTCGAAGTACCGCTTGAGCTCCAGCGCGCACCAAACATACAGTGGATTGCCGATCAGCTCCGGCATGATCGATGCAAACGCGTGAAACTTTTCCCGAAAACTTGCATCGCCGGAGATCAGTCTTTCGTCAATGCCAAACGTGCGCATCGCCCGCCATTTGTAGTGATCGTGCGCCAGCCACATCTCTCCAATGTCGGTAAACTGCTTGTTTTCGTATATTTCCTGCGGAAGTAAATGACAGTGATAATCGATGATCGGCATATCCTTGGCGTAGCTATTGTACAGCCGCTTGCCGGTCTCGTTCGTCAAAAACAGTTCTTCACTGAATTCGTGTTCCATGGGTCTTCTCCTTGTGTTCTGTCGTGCTATATTCTCTTATGTAGAGACAATAATTCTTGCTCATGCTTGCCAAAACAGTTGCGTCTAAAGCGCATGTTGTCATATCTGTTTTTTAGTATATATGCAATTTTAGACAGGTTCTATCCGATTGATGACCAAAACATTGATAATAGTGCTCTTCATCAGTTTGAAGCAGCTTTAAAAATAGTGCAACTGTTTAATTTTTCTCACATTCCCGGGTCGAGACCATTACGGATAGATTAATTGTTTCATTTTAACTCAATACTGTCTTGTATCTAGGTTTTGACTTGTTTGCTGACCTGCTCCCCGAAAAAGTAGTCCACGTAAAAAGAGAAAAAATGATAACCCAAAAACTTGCATCGCCGGAGACCAATCTTTCGTCAGTGCCAAACGCGCGCATCGCCCGCCACATATAGTGATCGCGCGCCAATCACATCTCGCCAATGTCGGTAAATTGTTTGTTTTCGTATATTTCCTGCGGCAGCAAATGACAATGATAGTCGATGATCGGCATATCTTTGGCGTAGCTATTGTACAATCGCTTGCCGGTCTCGTTCGTCAAAAACAGTTCTTCACTGAATTCGTGTTCCATGGGTCTTCTCCTTGTCTCGCCTTCCATAATAGAGCCCTCCTGTCGAAGAATCCTTCCAATATTCGGGTGGAAGCGTAACCTTCTCGTATCGTAATTCGCTCTCTTTCAAGTTGAGCAGCATCCGCTTCAACGGAAGCAGTTTGCCAGACGTATCCGCCGACTGCAAGCAGTGCGAAGCGGCGATCGTTGCCGCGTGGAGAGCGTCCTCCGGTTCTCCGCCGGATAAAAAGGAAGCCAGAAATCCGGCTATTGCTACATCCCCGGCACCAGTTGCCGAAACGATTTGCTCCGCATAAACGGGCAGTTGCCAGAGTTCACGCGCGCCCCAACTCCGAGGCGCAGGCGCCGCACGTCCCATATCTGATAAGGAAGCCAGTTGTGCAGAGCGAAGATAAAGTCCTTTTGCACCCACCTTTATTAAAACGATCTTTGCTCCCATTGCCAGGAATTCATCCGCAATCTCCCGTACGTCGGAATCCGTTACGGGGTCAATAAAATTCTTGCCACGATCAATGCGCGTCTTTTCGATATAGCGTTCCTTATGCAGCATAAAGAAGCTCTCTTCATAGCTCGGCACAAAAAGGTCTGTAAACGGCAAAACCCGTTTTAATATCCCCCGCCAGTCCGTACTTCCGGCCTCGCTGTCCAAAGAAGGAAGCGCCATATCCATGGAGCAGGTGACGCCATTCTCCTTTGCCGCCTGTAAGAAACGAAGTAATTCGTCCCCGTTTTTTTCATACATTGTCCGCATGGAGGTTGGATAACCAAAGTGCAGCAGATCGCTTTTTTCTAATTTCGCCTTGTGCAAATCGCTTGCTTGTGTCTGCTGAGACGCACCTTTTAGAAATACGGAAATTTTGTCCATCCCCGCAGGCGTCATTGCAATCCCAAGGGATGTTGGATGCAAAGGGTCTGTTTCCAGTTCGAATGCGATATTTTCCCGCCGGAGCAGCGTTTCAACGGCGGTTCCTGCAAAATCGTTGCCTACCTTGCAATACAGACGCGTTGGCACGCCGAGCTTATGCAGCGCCACGCCCGTGTTGCCGACACATCCGCCAAGGTAAAACGCAACGCTCGCCAAATCGGTCACTTTCCCCTGGGCAAAAACCTGGTCGAGTGGCTTCTTTTCCCGCTCGGCCAACGCCGGAGTAATATCCAGAACGATCGATCCCATCACAATGGCACTTTTCATTTGTCGCACAGCCTCTCGACTTTCAAGGTGTAAGCAGCCCCCTTTATTCCCCGACAGCCGTATTTTTGCTGTCGCCCTGCAGTCTGTCAAACGTATATGGAAGGTTGATTTTTGTCGCCTGCCCGCAGCTGCCGGAGAGTTCTATCCAGTGCATTAAAAGCGTTTTGCAGCTCAATTCGGCGTTTTGAATCATTTTTACATAGTCTCCGCCGTTCTGGAACGCTTCTATCGTCCCTTCACGGGCGGCGTTTTGCAAATCGGTTGCCAAATTGATCTTGTTGATGCCGGCTGCAACGGCTTTTCGAATGTTTTCATCGCCGGAGCCGGAGCCGCCGTGCAGCGCGATGGGCATGTTGCCTGTCGCCGCCTTGATCTCCTTTAGTAGCTCAAAGTTGATTTTCGGTACAAATCCTTCCGGATATTTCCCGTGCGCGGTGCCGATCGCAACCGCAAGGCAGTCCACACCGGTTTCGTTTGCAAAACGTTTTGCGTCAGTCGGCGACGTGTAGAGCGAAGCGTCCCGTCCATCCAGCGCCGCCGCCTGACCGACATGACCAAGTTCACCTTCCACACCGACGCCGACGCTGTGGCAAAGCTGCACGACCAGTTTCGTCGCGGCAATGTTTTCTTCCATCGGCAGTTTTGAGCCGTCCAGCATGATGGACGAAAACCGGTTGTTCAGCGCGTACACGACTTTCTCAAGGTTTGCTCCGTGGTCGAGGCAAAGCGCGATCGGCGCGGTGGTCTCTGCCGCCAGACGCTGGATCATGGGCGCCATCAATTCGGCGGTTGCGTGTTTTGCCATCTGCATCCCGCCGATAATGATGATCAGCGGCGCCTGTTTTTCGTCCGCCGCCGAAATCGCGGCGCGCGCCATCTCCATATTCATCGCGTTCGCAGCCATTACGGCATAATGGTTCGCGGCTGCGTGCTCAAGCAGCGGTTTCATGGAAACATACATGGTATTAATCCTCCCGGTAATGAAATATTATAAATACATATAAAAAATGCGTTTTTATCGCTCAAATTCCAGGTGCACTTTTGTCCAGATTCGCTGAATAATAAATCCGTGATACAATCCGGTCAGCGCAATCCCGCAGACGGCGTAAATTGCGCACGCATACAGGAATAAGTTTGGAAATGCGATAAACAGTACGACCGGCAAAACCTGCACAAATACCGCCGAAATCGTCAGCGGCAAATAGCGGATGCCGAGCGCAAACGCCGTTGTTGTCAATTTTGTAAAGTTCCATCCGGAACGCTCCGCCGCAATCAAAGGAAATATGTGCGCCCCCCAGAGCAAAGCGACCAGCGTAACGACGCCGAGGAACGCAACAAAAGCGCTCCTCCAGCGTACCTCAAGGGCGGGCGCAACATATACATTCGCGGCAACCAACGCAAAGAGGGCAAGCATCAAAAGCCATGCGCCGCTTGCGCGTTTCAGGCTGTGCCGGAACGACTCAAAAAACACATTGGGCCGGACGCCGTCCTTTGCAAGGATTTTCCGGATGCATGTAAAGAGCGCGGCGGACGACGCGCCGATTGTAACAATCGGCAGCGAGCATAGAAGCCACAAAAAATTGCAGAGGATCAACTCTCCGAGCGTATCGAAAAATCCCAGTATTTTTGTTCTGGTCATGCGTTGTTCCATCTTGGCCGCCTCCCATTGCGAGCGGTTCCGCAATTTTTAAAACGCGGAACCGCTCTTCGTCTTTCTTTTCCTGTTAACGATTATTATTCGCCAAACAGTGCTTTCTGGTAGATCTGCATGCCGTCTTCAACGCTGACTTCGCCAAGCAGAATCTGCTGCGTGGTCTGCGCCCAAGTGGTGGAAATGAATTCCGAGGCATACGGTGTGAAGGGGAATGTTCCGGCGTGGTCCATGCCTTCCAGGCAAACCTGCAGGAACGGATTGCTTTGGAAATCGTCACGCGCGGTAATGGTCGTGTTCATGTCGCTCTTGCCAGTGCCTTCAAACCACATTTCCTGTCCTTTGCCGTTCGACATGAATGTTGCAAAGTCAAAGCAGGCATCCGGATACTGTGTGGAAGAAAGGACGATCAGGTCCGTGTCGGTCAACGCGTCCCACTGATAACCGGCTTCGCTCTTGGGCAGTGTAAAGGCCGCAACGTCGTCGCCGAACGTCTCGATCATGCTCTTGTGCGAACCGACATGGTGAATCACCATCGCCGCATTGCCGGATTTGAACGTTGCCATAATCTCCGAATATCCGTCGGACGGCGCGGTCGCCGGCGCCCAGCCGTTGGTGTAGATGCTCTTGAATGCTTCCATACCCTTGATGGCTTCGGGCGAGGTCAAGTCGTCAAACGTTGCACCATTGGCGTTAAGGAAATAATACCACGATTCCTGTCCACCGGGGCCGCGCAGTGCAAGACCATATACGTCGGTAACGCCGTCGCCATTCGTATCCTGCGTGCATTTTTCAATTGCGGCCATGAACTCTTCGTAGGTTGTGGGAACTTCGATTCCAAGTTCTGCGAACATGGACGGACGATAGTACACATACAGCGTTTCATACGTCCAAGGCATGCAGTAATATTCGCCCTCGGTTGCGGTTGACTCCGAGATGGCGTTCCAGATCGAATCCGAAATGGTCGCTTTACCGTCCCATGCGTTGACATAGTCCGTCAGGTTGTAAAGGTATCCGCCGTTATAATACATGGAAGCGCCGGAAAAACGGAAGGTAGAAACGTCCGGGCCGCCGCCACCGGCAACCGCAACATACATGTCTTCCACATACGCGCCGCCGTTCCATGCGTTTTCTTCCGCAACAACGGTAACGTTCATGTCGTTCGTGGCATTGTACTCCGCCACGATCGACTGCATCAGTTCAGACTGTTCCGTGGTGTCCGCCCAATACCAGAACTTGAGGGTGATCGACTCGCCGGTGGTTGCCGCAGTCGACTGTACCTCTTCGCCGGACGCTGCCGGTTCGGTCGCTGTTTCGTCCGTGGTCGATGTGCATGCCGCGAAGCTCAGCAGCATCATGCAGGTGAGGACGAGTGCAATTAGCTTTCTCATTCTTCTTTCTCCTTCTCTTTTTTAATTAAGGGTTAACGCCCCCTAAAACGTTTCTTTTTATAACGAGCGGATTTCGGCCCGCTGCCGGTCGGTCAGTTCAATCACTTCACTGTTGTCCATAGAAGTATCCGGCGCTTCAATCAGCACCATCTTCGTGCCCGGCGTCGTGATCGTGTTGTGCCAGAGCGTCGCGGGTATGCTGTAAATATGCCCGCGCTCCATAACGGTCGTTTCAAACGCAAGCCCGTCTTTTGTTTCGTTGGCGAAAACAAGTGTGCAGCTGCCTTCCAGAAGGCCGAAAAGTTCGTCCGTTTCGTTGTGGCGCTCCAGGCTGTTCAAATTTTCGATGGCATTGGCCGGTTTAAAGTTTTTAATGCCTACCATCCATTTGCCGTTTTTATAGACGGGACCCATCCCTTCGCCTTCGAAACTATACGATTGAATTTTCATTTTTATCGCGTCCTTTCCGTTATCGCAGCACTTGCTTGCATTTTTCGCAGATGTTTTCCGGCGTTAAACCGTATTCACGGAAAAGCTCGTCCGGCTGGCCGGATTTTCCGAATTTATCCTGAATGCCGACCATCGCGAACCGCGCGGCCGACTGCCCGCAGAGAACTTCCGCAACGGCTGAACCAAAGCCGCCGATCACGGTGTGTTCTTCCGCGGTCACGATGCCGCGCACCTTGCCCGCCATCTCCAGAATCGCGTCCCGGTCGATCGGCTTGATAGTGTGGAAGTTCATGACGCCCGCGGAAATACCCTCTTTTTCCAGCATGTCCGCCGCCATCAGCGCGATGTGCACCATCAATCCTGTCGCCATAATGCAAACATCTTTGCCTTCGCGCAGCAATTGCGCTTTACCCGGTTCAAACGGTGTGTCTTCACTTGTAACGTTTTCCACGTCCGGACGGGAAACGCGGATATAGACGGGGCCGTCCATTTCAGCCGCGGCAAATACCGCCTTGCGCATTTGAATGGAGTCGCAGGGAGCGAGGATGCGCATGTTCGGCAGACAACGCATGACGGCGATATCTTCCACCGTCTGGTGGCTGCCGCCGTCCGCACCAACGCTGATGCCGGGGTGTGAAAGGCCGAATTTGACGTTTGCGTTTACGTAGCACACCGTGTTGCGAATTTGCTCGAACGCCCGACCGA
Source organism: Christensenellaceae bacterium (assembly GCA_963665515.1). GTDB lineage: Bacteria > Bacillota > Clostridia > Christensenellales > CAG-138 > UBA7703. The sequence continues at coordinate 1,028,722 of OY762278.1, read as the reverse complement.
CGCCAAACATCGCCATTGTGCTCACAAAGGGGATCAATCCCGCTTTTGCAAGACCGGTTGCGCCGCAAACCATGTTGGCTTCCGCAATTCCGAAGTTGAAATGCCGATCCGGGAACTGCTCTTTAAACAGGCAGCTCATCGTTGTGTGCCCGAGGTCGGCGTCCGTTGCGACCACTTTATCGTTTTGCCCACCAAGCTCGATGAGCGCTTCGGCGTAGGCCGTTCTCATTGACTTAGCCATTGATTGCTTCCTCCAATTCTTCCATCGCGGCCTTGTATGTTTCCTCGTCGATGGTTTTTCCATGCCACATAAAATTATTTTCCATAAAGGAGATCCCGTGTCCTTTGATCGTTTCGCAGCAGATAAACTTCGGTTTTCCGACGACTTTCTTTTGGAGTGCGGCGGTAATCGCGTCGATATCGTGTCCGTTCTCCAGTCTGGTGACGTCCCAGCCGAAGGCCGCGAACTTTGCGCACATATCGCCAACGTTCATAATTTCGTCGTTCGAGCCGTCAATCTGCAAACCGTTGTGATCGAGGATCATAGTAAAATTATCCAGTTTATACTGCACCGCAGACATCGCAACTTCCCAGATCAGTCCTTCCTGGCTCTCTCCGTCGCCAATGATGGCGAACACGCGGTAATTCTTGCCAAGGTGCTTTGCCGCCATGGCCATGCCGCCGGCGACGGAGGCGCCCTGTCCAAGAGAACCACCGTTGCAGTCGACGCCGGGGGTGCACTGCGAGTCCGGATGGCCCTGCAGGTGGCTGCCGAGTTTTCGCAGCGTGGCAAGGTCTTCCCTTGGGAAATACCCTTTGTCCGCCAGCACCGCATACAGGGCGGGACAGGCGTGTCCCTTGCTCAGCACCACTCGGTCGCGATCTTCCATATTCGGGTTTTTCGGATCGATGTTGAGGACGTTGTAGTACAGCGCCACCAGGATGTCCAGCACCGACAGCGACCCTCCAACGTGCCCGGAACCGGCAAGGTATATCATCTTTACGATATCTTCTTTCAGTTGCAGGACTTTCTTTTCGTAGTTCATAGTTCAGTTCCTCCTAATTTATCCTTTCACAGCACCGGCCGTTAAGCCTTCAATAAGACGCTTCTGCGCGAAAAAGAACATGATGCAAACAGGCACGACACTGATGATACCGCCGGCGGTCAGCATGTCCCACTGAACGCCGAGTTGGCCGATCAGGGTTTTCAGCGCAACGGTAATCGTCCTGCTCTCGGCATTGGAAAGAAGCGACGCATAGGTATATTCGTTCCAGGCCTGCATAAATATATAGACGCCGGTCGCCACAAGGCACGGTTTCATAATCGGCAAAAACACCTTCATAAAGGCCTGATAGCGGTTGCATCCGTCAATCTGCGCGGCTTCCTCCAGCGATACGGGCGTATCCTTGATGTACCCGTTCAAAAGCCAAACGCAAAACGGGAGCGTAAACGTCGTATAGGCCAGAATCAACGCCGTCGGCGTATAGAGCACGCCCCAGCCGCGCATGATCGCATACAATGGAATCAACAGCAGCACCGTCGGGAACATGTTGTTGCAGAGGAACAGTCCCATGAGGAATTTTCTGCCCGGAAAGCGAAACCTGCAAAACGCATACGCCGCAAGCAGCGAAAGGACCAGCGTCGTCACCGTCGTGACGGCGGCCACGATCAGACTGTTTTTCATGTAGCGAATAAAGTTGAACGACTCAAACAGATCCTTATACGCCGAAAACGTGATGTGATGTGGCCAGTAGGTAACGACCGCGCCGTAAAGTTCCGACTCCGGCTTAATGGACGTGATGAAGATCCAGTAAAACGGAAAGATCAACAGCACCATGAACAGCGCAAGGAGGATGCCCGATACGACTTTCCCGGTTTTTTTCTTCGTCTTGCTTTTCATTTACAAATCCTCCTCCGTGCGGAATGAGTAGATCATATACGGTATTGCGACGCACATGAGAATGACCATCAAAAGTACCGCCAGCGTCGAAGAATACCCGAGGTTCATCGCCTTCGCCTTTTGGTAGATGTAAACGGACAGCGTTTGCGTTGCGTAGGCGGGTCCGCCTTCAGTCATGTTAAAGATGACGTCGACCGAGTTAGCGACCCAGATGACGCGCAGCATCAGCGACACCGTAATGGAATTCTTAATCGATGGAATCGTGACCCGCGTCATCTTTTGCGCAGCGGAAGCGCCGTCGATGGCCGCGGCTTCATATAATTCATGCGGAACACTTTGCAGCGCGGCAAGAATCATCAGCGTAAAGAACGGAATTCCCTGCCACACATAGGTAAAGATTACAGAGAGCAATGCGGAGTCCGGCTGCGCCAGAAAGCCGAAATACTGCTTAAATATGCCGAGCTTCACGAGAATATCGTTGATGACGCCGTAATTCCCGTCATACATCCAACGCCAGATCAACCCGACCAGAACGCCCGGCACGACCCAAGGGATCATGCTTGCGGCGCGCAGAAACCCGCGGCCTCGGAAACTCCGGTTCAGCAGCATGGCCAGCGCGAACCCCAGAATAAACTGGAGCGACACGCACAAAACCACCATCAAAAGCGTCCTCCAGACGGAATCCCAGAAGAAACTGTCGTTCAGGACCGTCCGGTAATTTTCTAGCCCTATGAAATGGATATCTTTAGGGGAATACCGCAGATCATAGTTTTGCAAACTCATGACCAACGCTTTGACCGCCGGAATCAAAACGATACAGCAGATCGTAATCAATGCCGGTGCGACCAGCAAGTATGGCCAGAGGTACTTGTCTTTGGAAATAGTAATCGGTTTGTGTGCCTTTCCCGATCTGTTCATTTATTCACGGCCTTTCTCTTGAATTTCAACTTATCGGCTTCCCATTCGCGCCTTGCTCACCGTCCAGATCGATACGCACAAAATGAATGGTTTCCTGAATATGTTTTTCCATGTTGTAACGCGCGCTGATGGCGTCGTGCTCTTCAATCGCCTGGAAAATCTGGCGATGCGCCATCTTTGCCTTTTTTAAGCCGATATCCTTATCGGTCAGTAATTGTTGCGTCCGCTTGACGGATTCGCAAATAGACGGAACGATTCTGGAAAGGATCACATTATGGGTGCACTGGGCAACGGATTCATGGAACGCAATGTCGAGCTCCGTAGCCTCGGCATTGTTGATATCGACCGTGTCCAGCTTTTCAACGAGTGCGCGGAGCGTCTTTATGTCCTGCTCCGTGGCGCGCTGTGCCGCCGACATCGCAATTTGCGGCTCCAGCAGCAAACGCGCTTCTAAAAGCTGATCCAGACGCATACGCTTTTCTATGGATTCGATGCCGAGCGGATCGTCTCTGAATCCAGTTGCATTGTTCACGAACGTACCACGGCCTTGCTGGACTAAAACGATCCCCTCTGCGCTGAGGTACTTCATCGCCTCACGGATCGTAGCGCGGCTGACGTGGAACCGATCCGCCAGTTCCGATTCAATCGGAAGTCTGGCGCCCTTTTCCATGTTTTCACCCCGGATCAAATCGACGATTTGCTCGGCGGTCGTTTCAAACAGCTTTTTGTTTGTAGTCATAGTTCCCATAGTTCCTTCCCCTGTTCGATATGTTGTGTCAAATCAATGTCGGTTTCCATGTTGAGAAAAGCTTTTGCATAAAAAACCGGATTCGACTCCATAAGTCTAACGGAATGCAATGTGTAAGCTTGCCCTGTAGCGATGGTCCTGCAGTAGTAAAAAGATTCGTTCTTAAAAAAGTGTACGGCTTGATTATGCCTGTTTTATCGATTTGGTCAGCTTGTGTTCTTCGTCGTGCTTATTTTGTTCCGTTGTGTTTTTACCGATGTCTGTGCCGTGTTAATTCTGTCTTCGGTAACGGAGGATTCCGCTTTCGTGGTTTTCCCAGCCTTTTAATGGGAACGGTTCAACGTCCCAGCCTTTTTGGATACGCCGTTCAATCTCTGAATAGTGCGGTATTCCGGATGATCCGGTGGTGCTCTCCAGCCTGCTTGCCGCGCTCCCCGCAGCCAGTTCAGCCGTTTGTGCAAGCGGTCTGCCCAACAAAAGTCCCTGCAAAAACCCAGCCACAAACGTGTCGCCCGCTCCGTTCGTCGAGCGAATGTTTTTCACGTCCAGCGACGGGATCCAAACTTCCTGATTCGACCAGCCGGCCAAATCCGCCGGCGCCAGTCTTCCCATCGTTTCTATGCGGGCTCTGTCGGCCGACTTGAAATATGCACCTGCAATCCCGCACTTGATCACAACCATACCTGCGCCCATTTTGATCAATTCGTCCGCCATCTGAGACAGTAACTTGTCGTCAAGGATCTCGCGAATGCCCATATCGAGATATTTTTCTCTTAGCGCAAGGTACCGTTCGCGATTTAGAAGCATCAAAATCTCCTCATAGCTTGGTACAAACACATCGACATACGGAAGCGTCTTCCCTAAAATCACACGCCAGTTTGCCGTGGCTGCCGGTGTGTCTACACCCGGGAAACTCGTATCCAGGGATGTTGTTATGCCCGTGTGCTTCGCCCTGGAAAACAGCGCCGAAAGCGTTTCTCCATCGTCGGAATACATGCAGGCCATTCCGGTCGGATAGCCAAAGTGCAGCAGGTCGTTTTCCGTCAGCAGTTCTTCGGGTATGTCCCCGGCGGCATATTGCTGTGATGCACCCCTGTTGTGCAAAATCGTTCGGTCGCCTCCCGGCGGGGTCAGTATCAGGGAAGCGGACGTGTTCATCGTCTCCACCACCGGTACGGAATAGCGGCATCCGGTCCTCTTCAAAAGGCTTGCAGCAAGATCACCAAACGCATCGGAACCGATTCGGCTGAACAAACAAACGTCTGTTCCGAGTTTATGCAACGCCACGCCTGTGTTGCCCACCACGCCGCCGAGAGCAGTTTGTATTCCGTCGAGATAAACGGTTCCGCCAGAGGTAATACGTTCATTGCTGGAAGAATCCGGGTCGAATACCGGTATGATGTCAAGCACCAGTGTGCCGGCGATTAATGCAGTTTTTGTGTTTTGCTGATTGTTCATATTCATCCGATGTATTTCTGAAGAGTTTTCATTTTACAGCGCAATTGTATGCCTTCATCAGATGTTTGTCAACATTTTATTACATTTTTGTTGATTCATCTGATGAATCGCACAAAATTCATCATTCCTTTCTTCCGAATCGAGCATGAATACTTTCAAGAAACAGTGTTATACCGCCCTGCCGCGTGGAAACACCATATTCCCTGGTTAGCACGTTTATCGGCCATACTATTGATAAAAAACGGCTCAGCCTTTCTTTCGTCAGGCAAAGCCGTTTCATTTGTGTTTGTCTACAGCTTATTGTTGCAAATTTCCACTTTGCGCCATGCTATTTGCAAAGGTACCCGCCGTCGACCGGAATAATCGCGCCGCTGATATAGTCCGAAGCTCTTGACGACAGAAAGATTACGATGCCTTTCAAGTCGTCGGGCGTCCCCCAACGCCCGGAGGGTATGCGCGCAACGATTTCGCTGCTGCGTTTTTCGTCGTCAATCAGAGTTGCGTTCATTTGTGTATCCATATAGCCCGGCGCAATCGCATTTACGTTGATGCCATACTGCGCCCAGTCGTTGCCAAGCGCTTTCGTAAGCTGCGCAACACCGCCTTTGCTCGCCGCATAGGCCGGCACCGTTTGTCCGCCGAAAAAACTCGCCATAGAAGCAAAATTGACAATCTTTCCGCCCGTTCTGCGCCCAATCATATTGCGTGCCGCAAGCTGCGCCATGAGGAACGTTGCCGTCAGGTTGGTGCTCAGCACGGCATTCCAATCCGCCATCGGAAAGTTTTCACTTTTCTCGCGGCGCAGTATCCCGGCGGCGTTGACCAATACGTCAACCTTGCCGCCAAGCGCGACCAGCGCCTCGTCAAAGCATCGCTTGAGATCTTTTTCCAAGCTTAAATCACCGCGTACGGCGTGTGCGTTCAGTCCGCGTGCTCTAAATTCCTCTTGGGTCTGCATCGCTCTTTCTGAAGCACCGATTACTACCACTTCCGCCCCGGCTTCCAGCAATCCCTCTGCAACGCCCTTACCAAGGCCGCCGCTGCCCCCGGTGACAATGACTTTTTTCGATTCGACGTCAAATAAATTCATCATTTTTCTTACTCCTTTGCGGATTCCTGCCTCTACCCGTCGCCCAAGCAAGGTTTTCTCTCGGAAAGTTACATTATCAAAGATTAAATGGTCCTGCAACTTTAAATTTAGCTTCCGCAGTGCTTATTTAGTCTAATACGTCATTATTTTGCCTGTAATACCGTTTGCCAGCAAGGTGACATTTTGGATTGGCTACACTAAACTGTACAGAAAAGATAAGGTAGTAGTATGGGAGTAAGCTAAAATATCGGACAGCATGGCAAGAGAATATAATAGGGATCAGGAGGACAAAACCATGCTGAAACAACGAACCCAATACGACGACGAATTCAAGAAAAATGCGGTCAAACTAAGTTATGCAAGCCCAAAGCCGGTGCGAGCCGTCGCATAGGATCTGGGCATAGCAGTAAACCTGCTGTACAACTGGCGCAAGAAATATACGGCGTCAGGCGAGAAAACGCCAATGGCCACAATGGAGGAAGAACTCAAGGCGCTCCGGCTGGAAAACGCAGAATTGAAAATGGAGCGCGACATGTTAAAAAAAGCAGCGGCCTACTTTGCGAAGCTCCAGAAGTGAAATACAGATTTATCTTTGAACATCCCGAATACCCGAAAGCAAAGTGGGCCGCGCAAATGAAGGTGTCGCGAAGCGGGTATTACCATTGGAAACGAACGCGGGCTCAGCGAGAGAAGCGCAAATGCGAGTATGCCGAACGGGTTCGACGCGTATTCATGGCGGGAGAATGGACATATGGCGCGAGTCGTATCTGCGGGAGACTCAGAACGGAAGGATTCTCTTGCAGTTTTTACAAGGTGCGCGATTCCATGGAGATGCAAGGGCTGCGCTCGTTCCATCACAAAAAGTGCTGGCGATCGCTGACAGACAGCCGGAAAGCGCGTGGCGACGAACACACAAATCTGACGAGAAACCTGCAAATAGATACGCCTTTTCAGGTTCTCTCAAGCGATATTAGCTATATACGCACAGGTGAAGGATTCGACTATCTGTGCCAGATCAAAGATGTGAAGAGTGGAATTGTCCTGGCAGAGAGCATGTCTGAACGCATGAAAGCAGAGCTGGTCGTGAAAACGATCCGGAAAGCGTTACGACGTTGGGATATTCCAAAGGGATGCATCTTTCACAGTAATCGCGGGAGCCAGTATACATCGGAGAGCGTAATGAACTTGCTTACTAACGAAGGCCTTCGGCAAAGCTTTTCACACGTAGGCATGCCGGGCGATAACAGCTGGAGCGAAAGCTTCTTTGCAAACCTGAAGAAGGAAACGGTTCATTGGACCCATTTCCAAACGCGGGACGAAGCCCGGCAAAAGATATTTGCCTATATTGAAGGATTCTACAATACCAGACGAGTGCAAAAACGTCTTGGGTACTTAAGTCCTATGCAATGGCTAATGTGCGGGAATCAAGGTCTTCAAGAATCTGTTGCTTAGCAAACTGTCCGAAAAAGTGTTGTATTCCCTTGCTCACAGTATCAAATACTTGCACAAACACTCAATGAAACGCGCGCGCAGCAATAGACACAAAGGGCTATTAAAAAGTGCGGGGGCGTGCGTTTGACTATTGCCTAAACCTCCCTTTCTAATAAAAACAGCCCGAAGTTTCGGGCTGTTTTGTTCGTAACACTTTGTATGCCGTTTTATGGCATTTCGACAATTTCCGAAAACGAGGACGTATTGTTGAAGGAATCCGTCGCGAGCAACAGCAGCTGCCTGCCCGCTAAAGTATCATCACTTACAAACATAAACGCACCGTCCGCGCCCGCATCGGCATAGCCGATCGAAATCGCCGATCCGTTTTCATACAAATAAACTTCTACACGTCCAAACGCACACGCTGTACCGGATATGGTTTTTTCGTCTATGGCGGTTGCCACCGGCGCGGACAGTTCCAGATTGCCGCCTTGTACCAGGCATACAAAATTTTGCGTGTTTTGCCCGCTAAAGCTGTTCCCGCGGATATAAATCCCGCTACCGCCATCGATTAAAACGGAATAGTCGGATTTGCGCGTAAACGTATTGTTTTGAATGAAGATATCGGTCGTTTCATTTTCCAGCCAAATTCCGCTGCAGGACGGATTGAGGAACGTGTTGCCAAGAATATAGCTTGCGCTTACTCCTGTTCCGCTCGTCCGGACCGCAAACGAGCCGCCGTAGATCTGGTTGCCTTCCTCCAGCGTATATCCACCGATGGTCACATGAGCGCGCAGCGAAACCGCCGTATCGTTTGTCAGCGAAGACTCGCCGTCCGCAGCAAGGCCTATCCGGTTGCCGAGTACAATGCTGTCGAGAATGACGTCCACTCCGCCGCGGTTACCGCTGATGAAATTGCCCTCACCGGGTTGCGTGCCGCCGATGCGGTGGTTGCCGGATACGTTGGCAAACACACCGTCGCCGTTCGGAATCGCTTTTGTTCCGGTTACGTCCGTACCGATATAATTACCAATGATATTGCATTGATAAGTGTTCTTGTCGCTGAATACGACGCCGCACTGCGCACCACTGATGATATTGCGCTCCTCCGGCGTCGTTCCGCCGACGATATTATTGGACGCGTTGGATTCCAGGCAGAGATTGATCGTCGTGTCGGTCCGTATCGCCTTTGTTCCCGTAATATCCGTGCCAATATAGTTGCCGATGATGCGCGTACTATCGCACCAGGACGTGATATTGTTCATGTCGTTGCCGCTGATCACATTCCCTTCTCCGGGGTTGGTTCCGCCGATGGTCACGCCGTCTCCGCCCGCAATGAATATGCCGTCGTAATTCGGTGTCGCTTTTGTACCAGTCACATCCACACCGGCAAGGTTGCCTCGCGCTACACATTTCCAGCCGTTGATGATGATTCCCATATGACACCCGCCGACTTGATTGCCCTGGCCGATAGGCCCTTCACCAATGTTGCGGTTACCACCAACCTGCCCGTAGGCTCCGTTCGCCATGATGCCGACTTCTGTAAACCCGCGCACCTGCAGTCCCATAACGACCGCGTGCATGCCATAGAGTTCCAACCCGCGTCCAATTTCCAAGTTGCCGTCCAAAATCACACCTGCATTACTCGCATCAATGCTCACAAAGTCTCGATCGATCGGTGGTAGTTGGGATTCCAGTGTGATTGTCGCCGGATTGTCCGGCGAGAATATCGCAGGATCAAACGTGATCGTCGTGTTGTTTTGCAGCCGCGCGGGATCGATTGCCTCGCGCAGCGATCCGGGTCCATTGTCTGCCGTGCTTGTGACCACATATTCATAAAAATCTTCCGGTCGAACGAGTGGATTCGGATGGTATTTCTCCTCAATTAGGAAATTGTCACTCAGTATAAGATTTGTAGTGGTATTTTCCGTCTGTTGCTGCGCTTCTTCGCGCTGAAAGATGGACAGTCCTGCATAGTTGTCGGCAACGATCAGAAGATCGTCCTGCACGTAACAATTCCAAGCCTCACCCGGCGTTTTCACCGCGCCCAGCAGTACTGGATTGAGCGGATCGGAAAAGTCCGCAATGTAAACACCTTCACCCTGCGCCGCCATATAGGCAATATCTCCGTCCAGACAGATATCCAGTACGGCGCCGGAGAGTTCCAATTGTGAAATGTTGTTTGGATTCTGCGGATCGGAAACGTCCACCACGCGCACGCCGTAATTATTGGATGCAATCAGCATGTCCGCGTTGATAAAGCACACTGCATCTCCGCCGGAATCCTCCGGAAGCGTGGCAACCAGATGCATATCCGACGGGTTGGATACGTCGATAAACATCAGTTCGCGGTTATTACTTACAACAAACAAATCCTCATAAACATCGGCGTTGAGCGTTTCTAAAAAAAGCTCGCATGCAACGAACGGATTTGACGGATCACTAACGTCTATAGAAACGGCATCCCACTCGCCCGCAACATACACATAACCGTCTTCAAACGTAATGGCTCTGCCCGTCAGCGCATATCTTCCATCCGCATTGTTGATAGCACCTGCTTTTTCAACCGCATACGGATCGCTTGTGTCAAAGGCGACAATCGGTTCGTTCGTGTCGTATTGCATGGAAAGATATAGTATACCGCCGTCGGCATAAACGCCATTTGCATAGCCCTTTTCCGTGTCGTACCAGTCTGTTGCAACAGGCGCACTCGGGTTTTCCATATTGAGCACATGCATGCCGGAAAGTCCGGCCGCTACATAACAGAAATCCCCTTTCATTGTAATCCTGCGCCCGTCCAAAATCGGCATCCATCTCCAGACGGGCTCCGGTTTCGATTTGAGGGTGTAGTCGATTGCAATCAATCCTTTTTCCTTGTCCAGTACAAACGCCGTCCGTCCGTTCGTCGCGCCCGCCATCACAAACCCGCCGAGCGAAAACATGGACATCAGCACGGGACGTGTTCCCGCAATGCCGTAAAGGTCAACTCCGTTTGCGCCATCCATAACGAGCAGGTTGTGATCAGTGCTCGCCAGTGCCATAGCCCACCCCGCCGTCCGTACATTTGATATCACCTTCGGATTCAGCGGCTGAGATATATCGAGGGTTGAAATTCCGCCCCATGCTCCGGCAGTATACAGCCGTCCTTCGGTAAGTTCAACATCATATTGGAACCCGTCCATCGAAATCAGACCGGCTTCCTCCGGCACTTCCGGATCGCCGATATCGACGACGAACAACCCGCTTCCGCCGCCCGCAACGTATGCGGTGTCGTCCTGGATCGCAACATCATACGCATATGCGAGCGAATATGCTTCGGAAACGGTCGATGGATTTTCCGGATTGGAAACATCGACGACCTGCACTCCCTGCGGTCCGTCCGCAAGCACGGCATAACCGTCGTACAGCGCCACGCCTTCCGTATATCCACACGTGTCTAACGTTGATAGAATTGCTGGCGCGGCTGGATCGGAAACGTCCAATATCACAAGACCGCCCGTGCCGCAGCAGACATACAACAGGCCGTTGTCGTCACTTGTAATGCTTTCTACAAATTGTGGCAGCAGTGAACTTGTGCTGAGCAGTTGTAATTCGTTTCCAGCGGAAACATCCGCGGTCAGCACGTGCAGTCCGCTGCCAATATAGAGCGTATCTCCTTCTATGCAGATCGCTTTCGTCGTCCCACCGGTCTGTCCGACCAATTGCCAGCCGTCGTACTCTTCTTCGGCGTTTGCCAAAGGCATTACGGCAAGACATGCGCAAATAAAAACAGCACAAAGAGCTCCCGTTAAAAAACGCTTTGTCCTCCCGTATTTCAAACTTCGTCTCATCCAATCCATCCTCCCGCAGCAAGCTGACATGTACCATAGTATTAATAGTGTTAATAGTGTTACTTCGTTTTTTGTCGCGTTGGTCGGTTTGGTATAAATTGCCGTATAAAATTGTCGGTTGTGTTGCTTAAAACGACCGGGTACTCTTGAAATGCCAGCGTTGATATTAGATTCTGTTATCGGCTTATATATTCGTTTTGCATTGATATGAAGTTACAGCATTTATATAGCATGTTCCTCTTTAGAAAGCAAGCACTTGTATGCGGAAACTCCCGGGACGAACGTTTGAGCAGCGATTTTTCTTATTTGGCCTGAAAGCTCACTATTCTGCGAAGCCACCGCCAAGTATAGCTCCATTTTATAGCGACGGGCATCGAAAACTTGTACAATTCCGTTGACTATTTAAACATTTTGTGTAATAATAATATTTACCTTATAGAAACCTATGGGGTTTTCTTTATACTTCTTTCGCAAACGTTTGCGTGATTGGATGGTGTTTCTTTTCCTTATGTGTGTCTCTTTCTGGATTCTGGTAATATTGACCTTCGCTTTCACATATGTAAATGGATTCCACGACGGTTGTAACGTGGTTGCAACGCTGATAGCCAGTCGATCCATGAAGCCGTATCCGGCGCTTGCCTGGGCCGCCGTAGTGGAGGTTCTTTCTCCGTTTGCAATTTTGGTCATAGGGTCCAGCGTTTCGGATACCATCAAAAAGCTGGTAGTCGAGAGTTACTACACAGATCCGCATGTGAAAAGCATCGCTTTGGCATTCATTTCGGCCGCCATCCTCGCCGCCATTCTTTGGAATTTGACGACTTGGTATTATGGAATTCCCGCATCTTCTTCTCATGCTCTGATCGGCGGTGTCGTTGGCGCGGGTTTTGCGGCGTTCAGCAGCCACGCTATTTCCTGGAGTTATTTCTGGACAAAGGTTGTTATGATGATATTCGTTACGCCATTGGTCAGTTTTCTTATAGGATTTTGCATTCTAAAATTGCTATTGTTTTTAACCCGCAATGCCAGAAAAGGCGTCAACAAGTTTTTCAAATATACGCAATGGCTGAACATGACATTTCTTGCATTCAACCATTCGTTCAACGACTCTCAAAAGTCAATTGGAATCGTCATGATTCTAATCGGCATTTACGGCGGCGCTACAAACACCATTCCATTATGGGCAATTGCCGGTGCGGCCTTAAGTCTCGCCTGTGGCATCGCGTTTGGCGGTTTCAAGATCATCAAGACCGTCGGCGCCGGCATTTACAAGGTGCGCCCCATACACTCTTTTGCCTCCCAGTTGACTGCCGGAACGATTATTTTGGTCTCGTCCTTACTTGGCGCACCGGTATCATCCAGCCAAATCGTTTCGTCCTCCATTATGGGTGTTGGTGCGGCGGAGCGATATAAATCGGTCAAGTGGAACGTCGCCGGCCGCATCCTGATTTCGTGGTTTATCACCATCCCGATCGCAGGTGCTCTTGCCGCACTTTTATTCTTGCTATTTTCTATAATTTTTTGATTGAAAGGAGTTGCCTATGATTTTTAAGAGAAAAGAAAACCTCAACTTTTATAGCATCTTGGCCCAGCAAGCGCAAGCCATCCGTGATACGGTTGACGCGCTGTGTACCTTTTGTGAAAATCCCACTCAGGAGAACGGAGACTTTGTAAAGGACATGGAAGAAGAAGCCGATCGCGTTCATAATCAACTGGCCGAGGCCATTAATCATACGTTTATTACGCCGATCGACCGCGAGGATCTGTTTCGCCTCTCTACCTCCATCGACGATCTTGCGGATTATTCCTGGACTACAGTAAAAGACTTACGCATCTACAATATACCTCCGGATAAAAACTTGCTGTCAATGGCAAGAATTCTTCGACAGATGTCTGATGGGTTACTGGTATGCGTGAAGCACTTGGGAAAAAACCATACTGTCGTTGCCGCGGAAGCCACAAAGGTAAAAAAATTGGAAAATACGCTCAACGTTCGCTATCACGAATCGATTACGGAGCTGTTCGCTACCGATGATTTTAAAAATATTCTGAAGTACCGCGAAATATACAGCCATATGAATCATGCTTCTGATAAAGGCGACATCAGCGCCGATCTCATCCACAATATCATTGTCAAGCTCTAAGTATAGTTTTTTGCACCGCTCCTTTGCTTCTCCTAAAGAAAGTCAGCTTCCCACTACGCCCCGAAGATCAACATAAAGAGTCCAACCAGGCATAAAATAGACGCCACATATATTTGAAATTTATTTTTTGTCATTCCCTTTATGAAATATTTGGCTGCAAATGTACCAATCAACATCGCGCATCCCATTGCGGCACCAACCGTCAGTGTTTGAAGCGTCATATTTGTCAACCGACTGTAAACCACAATTTTCAGAATATGCATTGCTGTTGCACCGGCTGCTTCGCTTGCAATGTAAGCAACAGGAGAGAGTCCCAGCGATAAAAAAGCGGCGGCGCCGATTGGCCCGCCGCTTCCACATAGTCCGGAAAGTCCCCCTGTAAGCGCGCCGCCTGCCAGAAGCGTCCCTTTGCCCTTTGGCAGATCCTTTTTCAACAACAGTTTCGCTACGGCAAGCATAACCAGCCCGGCACCAATGCAACGCGTTACAGCATCCTTAGGAAGCAAAGCAAACCCGAATGCGCCAAGCGCCGCCAAAGGCAGCGCCGACAGAGAAAACCAGCCGACCGATTTCCAGTCAATCTGTCGAAACCCTGTTGCCATCCGCGCCAGATTGCCAATCAGCTGCGCAATGGCCAACACCGGAACGGCTGCTTCTGCGCCGATAAAAATCGTCACCACCGGAAGCAATAACAACGATCCACCGAAACCGGCCGTCCCCGAAACAATGGCTGCCGCAAAGCTACATATCAGTAGGATAAAAAGCTCAAAGCTCTTCAACATACGCCACTTCCGATATATTTTTCACAATGGAAAGCATTTCATTATGGTTGCTGTGCTTTTCGCCTTTTAACGTTACAATAAACGCCACAATTTCGTTGTCCGCACCCGCTTCGCGCTCAATCTGCAGGTTGCTCATCTCGATATTTTCCTGCCGCAGCCCGTGAACAAAATGCACCAGCTTGGAATTCTTCTCCATCTCAATATAAACATCGATAAACCTTGCTTTTTGTCGCATAGCATAATCCCACTTCTGCAAAACCGTCAAAACAAAAATAACTGACGCGCCCCCCAGGATTGCTGTTTCATATAATCCGATTCCGATCGCCAGTCCAACGCAAGCGGACGCCCATAAGCCGGCCGCCGTCGTTAACCCTTTGATCTGGTTGCGTATTGTAACGATAATCGTACCGGCTCCAAGGAAACCAATGCCACTGATCACCTGTGCGCCCATTCGCACCGGATCGCCAGTTCCATATGCCTGATACACAAATTGGTTGGTGATCATTACGATACAGGCACCCAAGCACACCAACATATAGGTACGCAAACCGGCCGGTCGGTTTTTCAAACCCCGATCCAACCCAAGCGCTCCACCAAGTAAAACCGCAATGAAGATGCGCAACGCCATCGACGCCAAAGTCAATTCGCGAATTTCAAACAATGGTATTCCCCCTTTATTTATCAGAAGTTGCATATGATTTTTACTTTAGCTCGCTCAGGCTCCGTATGTCCTATACGGAGCCTGAGCGAGCTAAGCGAAAAACGGCAGGTAATACTGTTTATGCCACCATTTTCTTGTTTAGAATCCCAGGAAACTCAACAGACAGCCATTTGAGAAAAGCCCGGCAAACACAATGGATACCATCGATAACAGCTTGATAAGAACATTGATCGACGGACCCGCCGTATCTTTAAACGGATCGCCAACCGTGTCGCCGACGACCGCAGCTTTATGCGCATCGCTGCCTTTGCCAAGATAGTTGCCTGCTTCAATGTACTTTTTCGCATTGTCCCAGGTGCCGCCCGCATTCGACATCATAATTGCAAGAATAAACCCCGAAACCGTGGCGCCCGCAAGCATTGCAGCTACCGCATACGGCCCAAGCAGCACGCCTACGGCGATTGGAAAAATAATTGCCGTCAGCGCCGGAAGTACCATCTCTTTCTGCGCACTCTTTGTGCAGATATCCACGCAGCTTGCATAATCGGGATCGGCTTTGCCGTCCATGAGTCCGGCAATCTCCCTAAACTGCCGCCGAACTTCAATTACAACGCTTTGTGCCGCGCGGCCGACGGCATTCATTGTCAGTGACGAGAACAGGAACGGAAGCGCACCGCCGATGAATAGTCCCGTCAGTGTGACAGGATTTAATATATCCAGTTCAATCAACATGCTTGGGTTGAGCATTTTTACCTCGTTCATAAACGACGCCAGTAGTGCAAGGGATGTCAGCGCAGCCGAACCGATTGCAAATCCTTTTCCGGTAGCGGCAGTCGTGTTGCCAAGCGAGTCAAGCGCATCCGTGCGTCTGCGGACCTCCGGCCCCATGTGGCTCATTTCGGCAATACCGCCCGCATTGTCTGCAACCGGGCCGTAAGCATCTGTGGCAAGCGTGATACCAAGCGTGGAGAGCATGCCGACTGCGGACAGTCCAATGCCGTAGAGACCAAAATTGAAACTCACGTTGCCGCCCGCTACATAAAAGGAGGTCAGCACGGACATCCCAATGATAAGAATGGGAACCAACGTCGATTTCATGCCAAGAGAAATGCCGCTGATGATAACCGTGGCAGGCCCGGTCGTTGCGGACGCTGCAACATTTTGCGTGTGAATATAGGAGTCGGACGTATGAAATTCTGTGAATTGACCGATCAGAATGCCTGCAACCAAGCCGGAAACAATCGCAAAGAAAACGCCGAGATGTTCTTTCCCAAGAACAAACCAAACGAGTGCAAACGCGACCGCAACAATAATAATGGAACTGATGTAAACACCTCTGCTGAGCGCCGCCAGCAACGCTTTCTGTTCGGTTTTTTCACCGGAGCGAACGAAGAACGTGCCTATGATAGATGCAAAAATGCCGATTGCCGCCATGACCATTGGGATCATAACGCCGTTAACACCAAGATTCGCCGCAACAGCCAGCGCCGAGGTTGAAACGATTGAGCCGACGTATGATTCATACAGATCCGCACCCATTCCGGCAACATCGCCTACGTTATCGCCTACGTTATCGGCAATGACAGCGGGATTGCGCGGGTCGTCTTCCGGAATTCCGGCTTCAACTTTGCCGACCAAATCGGCGCCAACGTCGGCCGCTTTTGTGAAGATGCCACCGCCGACGCGTGCAAACAGCGCCATTGAGGACGCTCCCATACCAAACGTCAGCATGGCTGAAGTCGTACTCTGAATATCCAGGTGGAACAACTGCGTGAGCATAAAGTACCATATGGAAAGATCGAGCAATCCAAGCCCTACGACGGTAAAGCCCATAACACCGCCCGCTGAAAAAGCGACGCGCAATCCTTTGTTGAGACTCTCACTCGCAGCATACGCCGTACGCGCATTGGATGATGTTGCAACACTCATACCGACAAAGCCGGAAAGTCCCGAGAAGAAACCGCCGGTGATAAAAGCAAATGGTACAAAAGGATTCACAAGGTCGAGACGCCAAAGGACGAGCAGTACGGCGAACATAAATGCAAAAAATATACCAACACCCGTATATTGCCGCTTTAAGTAAACCTGCGCGCCCTTTTTAATCGATGCGGAGAGCTTTGTCATCAATTCCGTGCCGGTCGAAAAACTCTTGATGCGATAAGCAAGGAACAGGGCGAAAAGAAGCGACAGCACCGCTCCGATCGGAGCAAGTATCATTAAATCCATTTTTTCCTCCTATGTCTTCTTCGAAATTCGAGATATATTTTTAAGGTTGGACGCACGCGTTAATGCGTGCGTTAACTCGGATAATCAAAACCAAAGGCCTTAACCTAAATGCCTCTAGGGTAGTAAGCAGCATATCCGCTACAGTTCGAACGCAAACGTTTGCGTTATAATTTTTTTCGGCGGCCTTATCGCCGCCGTGTATTCTGTAATCAAATAAATTTATATTTTAAATCATTGATGCTCTTTATTATTATTTCTTGCATTTTAAAAATTGCGTTGTCTGTCGACTGCAAGCATTTGCTTGTTTGTTACGTCTTGCAGCCGACAGACATTTTCTAGTTGCGTTCGTGAATTATTGGTTAGTAAACCGGATACCATGCATCGGCAGGAACGCCTGCAACGATCGCATCCTGGATATATTGGAGCGGTTCCGGATCGCCGTCATCATAGGAAACCTCTGTCAAATCTGAATCCAAAGCATCTTTCATAGAGATTTCGTTGCTGGAAAAACCATCGGTGTTGAGTTTGAAGAGGTCGATTGCAGGAACCGTCAGGTCTGTTCCGTCTTCAAACACAAGATAAATTTCATATGTCTCCGCATAGGGACGGATGAAGAAATTGAATACGTATAAGCCGCCTTTGCCGGACTGCCATACTGTAACGGTATTACCTTCTTCATCAATCAGGCACGGAACCATATTGTTGTAAGAAGCGGCTTCGCCACCGGTCTCATAGAAATAAAACTCCGTAACGCCTTTTCCGGTTTTATTCTTGATTTCTAAACCAAGAATTTCATATCCAGGATAAGAATTGTCGGTTGTTTTGCCCGCCGCTACAACTGCTGCGACTTTTGCAATATCTTCCTCGTCATCCAGTGCTTCGAGTTCCCAGGCGGAGGGATCTACGCCGTCCTTCAACGACAGCTTGTCGTTCATCTGAAGCGAGATGCCCGACCAAGTTGCGTTCGTCCCATCGGCAAACTCAACATACACGTCGTAAGAATCGGTTGCGGGGCGTACAAGGTATGCCTGGAATTCATAATGCTCGCCATCCGGGTCGCTGTCTTTATCAATCCACTCGGCTGCACAGAAACTGTTGCCTTTGTCCTCTGCACCCGTCGGGTAAAGGTACAGCCCGGTAATGGTGACGCCGGTCTTGTTTTTAAAATCAAGACCGAGAGGAACATAGGTAACGACGGCTTCCTCTACAACCGCTTCTTCGGTTACAACGGTTTCTTCTTCCGGAGCCGCAACTTCGGCAACCGGTTCTTCCGTGGCGGCCGTTTCCACTTCCTCCACTTCCTCGGCTGCAGGCGTTGTTGCACAAGCAACGGCGCTAAAGATCAGCGCGAGTGCCAATAAAACTGCTAACAACTTTTTCATGTGATACCCTCCTTTTATTTTTGTATGATTCTTCCGCATTCCCTTGTGCGGATATGGCTAAATTGATGAATTGGAGCATGAAACCATTTAGTTCTTTTCTTCAATAAGTTGGATGGCTCCGTCTTGGTCAAGATGGAAACAAACCGCGCTCCGCGAGGTTTCCGGATATTGAGGAAACGAACGGTTTTCCGTACAAACAACACAAGGCGTTTGCTGTAAAAGCATATCCAATATAGACTCGTCCGGTCGGTTTTTGGTCGCCGGAACCGTGTTTTCACACGAAATGACGGCGTAAGCGGGTTGTAGTTTATTTAGCAGAGTTTGCGTCATGGACTTTTCATCGCCATGGTGCGGTATCTTCAGGATATCGCAGCACTGTTCGGCTGAATTTTCCCACTCGGTTGCATACGCGTCGCCCGTCAGCAGGATACTTTTCTCCGCATAACAAAGCCTGACTCTCAAGCTGGATATGTTTCGCTCCTTAGATATGGCGTATACGGTGTCAGCATCAACATTCTTGCTTTGATACAGCGCGTCAAATACGGCCTTTTGTCTTGCAAGCACGCTTGCGTCCGGCAGTGTAATCTGCACTGAAAGCCCACATCGCAGCTGCTCTTCGCCGTCTTTGGCAAGCAGACAAGTCGTGCTACCCTCTTTTGCAATGGAAATGATATCGTTAAACAGATTGAGCGCGTCGCACAAACCAACTACGGTTTTCTCGTTTGACGGCGGTGCCATAATCCAATCCGCATCGTCCGGTGGAAGGTAAGCCGTAAGCAGCGCCTTCACAGGAATATGCCGAAAAACAGCCGGTGCTCCGCCAAAATGATCAAAATGAAGGTGCGTTAAGACAAGCAGGTCGATGTGATCAATATGCTCTTTCATGAGGTGGTTAATCGCCGACATCCGCTTAGAGCCATTTGCAAACTCCACATGCGGACGACCGCAATCGACCAGCATCACAAAATCCGTCGTGTCCTCGCGAATCAAAATCGCATCGCCGTCGCCAACATTCAGAAAGCTCAGCTTCAGCATTGGTTTTTTGTTTCCTCCTGCTTGCGTCGATATCGACGATACAGCAGAAACATAGCCGCGTCTCCGCTTATAAGTCCTGTTGGAACAAGCATGGCATAGAAATAAAGGAATATGCGGGATTCTTCTCCGGCCGTAACTAGCAACATTCCGATCAGCGCGGCCAAGGCATATAGCGTTAACCAAATATACGTTGCAGGAACCAGCCTCCGGTCTTTGAACAAAAAGAATAAGGAGCAGCAAACGATACTTCCCGCCACCCCAGGAACGATTGCCTGAAATGCATTTCTAACCGCGACCGAGTACGTTGCAAAAAGTTTTTCCAGTACGTCAAGAAGGAAGCCATACGCAAAGGCGTATATACCGAAAAACAGCAAGCTCAGGCAAAACGAATACAGCATCAGGGCGCTCTTTGGTCGGCCTTGTTCGGTCAGAAACAAAACCGCCCAGAATCGATCCATCTTCTCCCTGAAAGTTCTCTTTTTTTCTTGTGCCATACATAGCCTCCGCAAGGTGAACCGAAGACACCGTGTGCCTCACGGTCCACCCCAGTTATTCTATATTAGGTACTGGGAGCAAGGCTCCGCCAGTAAATCCAATATGCCTTAACGTCCGGATAATAGCTGTAGATATCCTCAAAATCCGGGTTCTTCAGGTTCACTTCGTCAATCGTATACGGTGTTTTATCAAACACATAGTCGTCGCGAATAGACCATTTGCCAATCGTATTAAACGCACTCATGCATCCGCTCTCTCCATCGTCGCCACCCAGCATAAAGAGAATGAACAGGCGCGCACCCGCCGGGTTGTCGCAATCCTTGATGCTATAGACATAATCGCAGGCCTTAAACGCGGTGTACGGCGATAACCCCGTTACCCAGTTGATATGAAGGCCGTTGTTCACATTGTCGAGCTTGCTGCCGGAACAAAGCCCAAGCGTCGGTCCGTTCAGGGACTCGTCAACAGCCGAAACCACCTGATCGCCATCGTCAAGCTGCGTGATAACCATCTGCGTAAACCGCCAGAAAAGTTCTACGCCGCCATTGTTTTCCGGAAATTCCATGATGCCGGGATTGTTGTTCAACGCCGCCATGTACGTGTATTCAAGCGGTTCGCCGTACTGCTCTTCATATTGCTGCGTAATCAGGTCGCCGTCAACGATAAGCTGTGCCCACAATGCAGAATATGAAGCCGACGTGATGTCCTTTGTATAGATCGTCCAAAACTGATTGTTGTTTCCGGAAGCATCAATGAACGAACCGATCGATGCATCATATCCTTGCACGATGTCCCACCAACTTGAAATCGGGCATCCGTCGGGATAAGTCTCGGTGTTGTAGTACCACGGGCTGTATGTTGCGTACACCGGCATGCCGTACTCCAGTAGTTCAGCGTCTACATGTGCACATACGGAAGCCGGATAATAGACATCCAGATAATCATACTGCACAAGTTCGTAAAAAATCTCACCGCTGTTATCTTTTACCTGCAATACGTCCGCGTTGATGTTTCCGGTGTCGCTTTCCGTCTCAATACGATCCGCAACCGTGTCGGTATCAGATTCGATGTATTCGATCCGGTTTTCAAAATCCGGAAAAGCCTTTACAAACTTTTTAACGGCAACCTGTGCTGCAGTCGTCGTTGAATACACAGTAATGATCCCCGTTTCCTCAATGGCCAATTCATACAACTCGTCCATTGACATGTTGTCATAGTCTGGAGCGTTTGCATCCTGCCTTTGGGATACGGAAGCGGACACGGACGAATCCTGCGTGTCGGTTGACGTCTTTGCACACCCATAAACGGCAGTTGTGCCGAGTAAAAAGGCGGCGGTCAGCAGGATGGCGAGAACTCTTTTAACTTTCATGATCGCAAACTCCTCCTTGTATTGTAAGTTCGAATCCGTTGAGACGTAAGGAATGGCCTCTATTATCTCGCTTTTAAGCGCTTCGCGCTTGCATACTTGATCAACCGGCCGGTTTCCTTATTGTAAACATTCATTCTGGACGGATGCAGTATGGCAAACACATTTTGGTTGATGTCATATTCGTTAAGGCCGATCTGAATCGCTAAAAACTCTGCTTTGCCAACGGTCAGGGAGATCAGCGTTTCGCTGCCCGCAGGTTGGCTCGCGTAAACGGTTGCCTGAACGCTGTGTCCCGCTTCGCCTTCTTCTGTTTCAATCTCAACCATTTCCGGTCGAATACCGAGTACACAGTCGAATTCTTTGTTTTCCGGATACTCTTCATCCGTCTTCATTGCTGTTTTCGGGAAGCGGTATTCGCCCAGTTCACTCGTTACCCGCAGTTCGCTGCCGTCGAATAACGCTTTGCCGTCGATAAAGTTGATACGAGGATTGCCGATGAAATCTGCGGCAGCAAGATCGATCGGGTTGGTGTAGAGTTCAAGCGGCGTGCCGACCTGCGCAATTTCGCCTTTTTTAAATAGAGCGATTTTTGTCGACATGGTCAGTGCTTCCACCTGATCATGTGTTACGTAGATAATTGTCGTGCCCGTCTCCCTGTGAAGACGTTTCAGTTCCGCGCGCATGTCGATTCTCAAGCGTGCATCCAGATTTGAAAGCGGTTCGTCAAGCAGCAGCAGTTTCGGGCTGGTTGCAATGGCGCGCGCGATTGCAACGCGCTGCTGCTGGCCGCCGGAAAGCTCGTTTGGATAGCGATTGCGGAATTCTTCAATGCGCATCTTGTGCAGCGCGCTCATCACGCGCTCTTCAATATCATGCTTGGAAAGTTTTTTAATCTGCAAACCAAACGCCACGTTCTCAAATGCCGTCATATGCGGCCACAACGCATAGCTTTGGAAAACCAGATTCAAATTGCGCTTGCTTGGGGCTTCATAAAACGCCTTTTCAGCGTCGATTATGACCCGATCCCCCATCATCATCACGCCGTTTTGAGGTTTTTCCAGGCCTGATATGACGCGAAGCGTAGTGGTCTTGCCACAGCCGGATGGTCCCAGCAGCGTCATGAAGTCCCCGTCCTCAATCGTTAAGTTAATGTCGCGCAGGACATGATTTTCGCCATAAAACTTATCAATATGCTGTAATTCGATTCTACTCATTACGGATGACCCTTTCTTTCATGCAAGTGCTACAGAAAAATATTTTAACCCCAACTCTTTCCAATATCGGCGCCGAACGCATTGGCGATCCGGTAACAAACCAAAATGAACAGCAGGATGATGATTGCTATCGCATCCGCACATTGTGGCATCAGGCTCTTTGAGTATTCAAACGCCAGGAAGGAAAGTGTGTAATTCGCGGGCGTCATTAAAATGACGATGAGGTCCAGTTCCTTTGCTATGCTGATAAATACCAGCATAAAGCCGGATATAAACCCGTTCTTAGCCAATGGAATGACAATGCGTCGAATGCGGCGCCAGAAACTTGCACCCGCAATGTCCGCGGCTTCCTCCAGTTCAACACTGATTTGCATCATATTGGCCGAACCGGAGCGGCTTGCAAACGGGAAGTGCTTAACGATGGACACAAGCAAAATCAGCATGAATGTGCCATATAGCGAAGGTATGATGCCGCCGAGCCTTGGTTGACTGAACATCGCGAAATAAATCGCAGAAAACGCTACCCCCGGCATAAGATACGGAATGAACACGAATTGCTCCGTTAATCGGCCATACCATTTGCCGCGTCCGCGTGTCGAAATATAGCCAAAGAACTGACCACAGAACGCAGTGAGTATGGATGCTATGATAGAAAGTTTGACGGTGTTCAGCAACGCTCGTACAAATTCAGTATTGCGGAAAATGCCGTTATAGGCATAGGACTCCAGCGGTGCTTTATCCAGCGTGCCTATCCAGGCATACAAAGATAGGTTTTCCAGTCCGTATCCTCCGCCTGTATAAATTTGGAAGCTTTCCATAACGAGCACAAAGGTCGGCATGACCATTGCAACGACCAGAAACAATGCAATCATGACAAGGAGCGGATATTTAGCGTGACCAATATGCATCAAATTACTGCGCGTTCCTTTTCCGCCGATCGTCGCATAGGACTTCCGGACGCCGACCATCTTTTGGTTGGCGAATATTGTCCCGCTAGCCAGAAGGATCATTAGTATGCTCATAGCATATCCAACGCCCTTCGGACTGTCATTGATAAACTCTTTCATGCGCGTTGCCAAAACATAGTAGCTGATACGATTGCCAAGGTTTGCCGCAACGCCATAGGAGCCAATCGATTTTGAAATGGTCATGATTGCTGCCGACAGCACAGCGGGAAGTACAAGCGGGAACGTTATCTTCCGCAGTATCTGTATTTTGTTTGCACCTTGAATTTCTCCCATTTCTTCCAGCTCGGAATTGACCGACCGGAGCGAACCGGATACCATGATGTAAGAGAATGCGTAATAGTGCATCGTCATGACGCATATGATTGCGAATGGGCCGTATGCGAGCCAGTCCGGTACCGCGAGCCCCAAACCTGTAAGGAGCCCAAGGCTGCCGGAAGTGCTGTTTCTAAATACCGCCAGCCATGACAGTGCTTTACACCACGACGGAATCATATATGGTATGATGATCAACATGCCAAGCAACTTTTTGCCCGGAATGTCGGAACGAACCATAAGCCAGGCCAGGCTGGCACCGAGTGGTACTGAAATCAACGTTACAAAAAAACCGATCGTCAGCGAATGCAAAAGTGGTTCCCAGAGAATCGCGGACGTCAAAGGGCTGGCGAGGAGGTATTTCCAATAGAACAGTGTAAAATCGCCAATCTGCGCACCGGGAATGTTGCGCAGTTCTGCTTTGGCTACGGAAAACGTATTCCCAATCATGGTAAAGAGGGGAATTACGATCAGGGAAAACAGAAGTATGAGGCTGAACATAACGATAACGTTGAATGGGTTGCCGATTACGTTTCGAAATTGATTTTTGAAGCGTTCCCATGAAAACGGATGCTTATGCTTAAGTTGTTTTCGATTTGGCATGTTTACTCTCCAATCAAAGCTGTCGGCCGTATAAAGAATCACAGACATTTAAATATACGGCAAAAGAGTGAAATGGGCTGAATGCCCGAAAAAACAAGAACTGTTGTGACAGTTTTTTATACTACTGATTGCGATGCAAATGAAAAAGTTTATATGATGGTTTCTTGCTGCACGTGGGATCCAAAGAATATAACCCGGATGTGAAAACCGTACGATTTTCGCAAACGTTTACGCTACAAGTATAGCAACTTGCCTTTTCACTGTCAAGAATCAAATCCCTTTCTATGGACGCCTTTCCCATCGGAATACCCCCTTGTTCTTCGAGGTGTCTGTCGGGTGACAACATCCCTTTGCAAAAATCGTGCAGTCATTGTGCTTTTGTCGCTTACTTTCTTTCCTTTTTCAGCAATTCAAGCACTTGATAGATGTCCGACACTTCATAGTCCGGGGTCATCCCGTCATATGAACCGCAATCTTTTACAGGAGTCAGCATAGAATTAATCTTGAATACCCGACCATATCCCATTTTGCGCGGGCCAACTACATCACGAGAGACAGTGTCACCGACAAACGCACATTCCTCCGGCTTCAACTGTGCCTGACAAAGCGCAACCTGAAAAATGTTTGGATGCGGTTTGCGGTAGCCAACGATGCTGGAAAGCGTGATATCGTCAAAATATTGCCTTACACCGTAGGTTTTTAGCGTATCAAACACCTGAAACAGGCTTGCCGTGTTACTGACCGCCGCAATATATAACCCCATTTCCTTAAGGCCAGCCAGCATTCGGTCGGCATTTTTACGCAGGGAACGATTGAAATAGGTTACTTCCCACATGTGTGCGATCTCTTCGCTGACTGAAACGAGTTTGTCTCGATCGACCGCTACATGACAAAAGCCATAGTCCGCCCAAATCTGTTCCGGCTTCAATTCCATCAGAGTTACTTCAGCTTCCGCTTTATAACGAAGAATCTCCGGATATACCATCTCCCAAAGTTCTGACTCATCATACGGTACGGAAATGCTGTGTTTTTGCAGAATTTTGTATAGCCCACATGCCGTACGTCGTATGTTGGATTCATCAAACGTAAGGTCTTCGAGCGTTCCGCCCATGTCAAACATGACGCCTTTGATCAATTAGTCACACTCCCTTTCTTTTATAGAAAACTGAATAATGTTACTTACACCAATCCATTAAAACGATACTTTTAGTAGCTACTTTTCGCAAACGTTTACATGATGAGGCTAATAAAAAGCCAGCGTTATCCGCGGCTGAATCTTTCAAAATTTCCTCTGAAAACAATGCTTTGAACCTCCTGTCGGGGCCTGTGCATCATTTTTAAAAGAAATTCCCTAATTGCCTCCTTTCATACCCTGATCAAACGATATCGGCTAAAACTCGGTATCGTGCAAACCCAACCTGTTGCGTGTAATTTTACGCGAAAAATTCCCTTTTATAGGCTAACATATCGTCTCTCGTGCCAAGAAACGGTCCTGGCGTTTCCATTTTCAGCGATACAAGAGCGGCTGCGCTTTTCAGTGCTTCCGGAATTCCCGCGCGCAGCCGTTCGCCAAGATAACACGCGAACGTCGTGTCTCCCCTTCCCGTGCGTCCGGAAAGATTACGCGCTTTCAGCGGTGTCGAATAAGTCTTGTTGCCATCGAAAACGATGACCTCACTGTTATGCGTGATCATTACTTCTTTCGCACCCCAGTTGTATAAGATGCGCGCGGCTTTGTCGCGATCGCTTGTTCCGGTCATCACTTCGGCTTCTGCGGCATCGGTTTTCAAAAATGTAATCAATGGAAGAAGTTCGCGCTTCTCAGGCCAATCCCGCATAACCATATGTCCGTCCGGCTCAACACAGCGCAAAAGGCATTGTACGTCGACCGCAAGTTCACCTGTTTTTGCAGCAGCCATTATCACATCGCTTCCGATATCGCCGCGAACCAACCCGGCTACGTGACAGACGGTTGCATCGATCCCCGCTAATTCGTCCGGAGTGTATGCGTCGATACAAGAGGTGCACCGGCAGTCGCGCCGTTCACGGTCCGCGGTAAAATATATATTCTCCATCCGCGTGCTGTCGGTGGAATCCAGCGGTAGAATCGTGATCGGGTGGCATTTCCCATATGCATCGTCAAGATCAACGGAGTCGCCGTTTCGCTTTACAAGCACTGCCGAATGATTACACATCGCGGCTGACGCATAGCCGGAATACAAAGCCGCGCCCCCATACACATTTGAAATCGAACCGTCCCAGTCCGTGTTGGTATCCAGGCAAACCTGTCCGATAATCAATGTGTCGTATCGCATAAGTTCAATTCGCTTTCTTTGATAATGGAATCGTATTCCGGACACCAGAGTCGGTAGCGACCGCTTTCTATTATCCGTTTAACGTCGTACGTGTCGTGCGCTTCACCTTCCAGCATCACTGCCGCCCGGCATTCGTCGCCGGGTCGATGTGTGTCGGAACCGCATACCCGATATAAGTCCAAATTTTCTTTGGCCAGCTGCAACGCCAGTTCGTTACGGCTGTCGTGCCGGGGATTGCAGTTCACAATCTCTAATCCGTGAACGCTGTCGTAGAATACAATGTCGCAGTTGCGATATGGGTGCGCGTGTATGATTAAAAGCCGATCGGCAAACTGCCGATAAAAGGAAGCATGGTCCGTCCGATAAAGATAAGGATGTGAACGCAGGAACGCTTCGTCGACACCATAGAGCAGATAGTCGCTGTCATTTTCTGGAAAACGGATTTCAACACCCAGCGCAACATTAAGCCCAACTTTATCCCCGGCCAGTTTTGCCTGCTGATAACCGAACAAAAACCGTGTTACACATTCCTGCCAATCGTCCCGGCAATTCTGGAGTGAAATATAGGTTTCGTGTAAATGGTCGGTTATTACAATCCCGTCATAGCCGTTTGTCTTATACGTGCCGACTAGTTTTGATGCGCTGATTGTGCCGCACTTGCTCGTTTCGGCAGTATGTACGTGTAAATCAAACTTTGAGTAAGTCGTGTTGTCAATTGTTATCATTTTCCATCCCGAATGTCACGGCATGACGAGCGAACGATCAGCGTAGGCATGAGAATTCGGTGGGAATAACCGGACGTTTCGTCCTCCAGTTTTTCAAGCAAAGTATCGACCGCCGCCGTAGCCATGGTTTTTTTGGGTTGCTCAATCGTCGTTAAATGAATCCTCGGCAAATCTGCATAAAGGATGTTATCAAATCCCATCAGCGAAACATCTTCCGGAATGCGAATGTTCGCTTCTTCGGCTGCTTCAAAAACACCAAGCGCAAGCGAATCCGTCGCAGCGAAGATCGCCGTATGCTCCAGTGGTTTTTCAAAGACCTGCCGCGCCATCTGACAACCGGCCTGAACGCTGCTTAAAGGAAATGTGCTGTTGAAAATGCTTGGTTCAATGCCCAACTCCCGGCAGGCATTCAAATATCCGTCCGCACGCAATTGATGTGTAACGCTGCCTTTGCGCAAGCCAAAGTAAAGAATCTTGCGATGGCCGAGTGAATAAAGGTATTCCGTTCCAATTTGAGTTCCACGATAGTTATCAACAGAAACATAACTCTCGGGAAGGTCTCGTAAATTTTCACTGACAAAAACCGTGGGGACTTTAGAAATCAACGGCTTTAGGTTTGCATAAGATTCTGTGCTCGACGGAACAAGGATAATTCCATCCACCTGGCGGCTGACAAGAAGTTCGAAAACATCACGCTCAAGATCGAGATCATGGGATGAATTGCACAACATCAGATTATAGCCATGCTCGCGGGCACGTGTTTCAATATGGTACGCCATTTCCGACATGAACGGGTTGTCGATGTTTGCGACGATCAACCCAAGCAATTTCGTCTTTTTCATGACCATTGAGCGGGCGACATAATTCGTCGTATACCCCATCTCATTGCAAATCTCGAGCACACGCTTGCGCGTCTCCTCGCCAATTTCAGTGCTGCCGGAAAGCGCACGGGAGACGGTTGCATATGATACGTTAGCAACCTTTGCGATGTCCTTGATGGTTACACTCTTCATCGGCTATCCTCCCTGTTTTTCATTCGCGTATAGCGAAAAAAGTCTTGCAAACGTTTCCGTCGTACACAGAATATACTATGCAAACTATGATTTGTCAATATCAATTCTTTGCGTTATATCTGCTAAATATCGTTGTGCAGTGTGAAAAAAAGAAATATATGAACCTTCATATTGACAAAAAAGAACGCTTCAAGTAAAATCATGATTAAGTGATAACGCAAACGTTTACGATCTTTGACGAAACATTTAATCCATCGCAGGAGGTCGCGTACAGTATGATTGATACTGTTTTATTCGATATCGGCGGTACTCTTCACACAGTTACGAATAACGAAACCTTGCGTACGTTATTCGCAAAGAGGCTGCGCGAGCGTCTCGCCGACTACGGCATCGCCCTCACCGGTGAAGATTACGAAATCGGGCTGCGTCTGCACGAAAACGCCGAAGCCTATAAACACCATTCTGAAGAAATTCTCTCCGAACTGCCGGCAAAAAGAATATGGAGCGAGTTTTATCTAAAGGATTATCAAATTAGCGAAGATAAAATTGCCCCGATTGCAGAAGAACTAAGTTTTTTATATGACTACGAACGCGTACGCAACATGCGCAGGCCGGGATTGGCTGAAACACTGGAAACCTTGCGTGGCATGGGCATGCGCATGGGCATTGTCAGCAATATCATCTCCACCTCGTTCGTCCCGCATATACTGAAAGAGTACGGAATCGACTCGTACATGGATTGCATCGTCATGTCGAGCGAAGTTGGCATAAGGAAGCCAAATCCAGCCATCTTCACACCCGCACTGCAACAACTTGGTGCAAAGAGAGAAACCACTGCATATGTTGGCGATACTCTATCCCGCGACGTGCTTGGCGCAAAAAATGCCGAACTCGCGCTCATGATCCTGATCAACAACCCGGCAATTGCCCACAGGGATGTTGGGCTGGCGGAAAGCGGGATCGAGCCGGACTGCCGAATCAATGATTTAACGGAAATCCCGGGCATAATCTCAGATTATAACAAGTCTCATTCATAAGGTTTATTAACGCAAAGATATAAAGGAGGCAACACAACATGATCGATACTATTTTTTTTGATGTAGGCAACACTTTACGTATTGTGGTCAAAGACAAAGCGTTCTCAGAGGCGGCCGAGCAGGAGATCCTGCGTTTGGTCGGCACGACGGAGCCGCATGATGTGTTTTTTGAGAAGCTCAACAAACGCTGGACTGCTTACCGAAGCGCTGCCAAATCCGGTCACCTAGACGCCTCCGAAATGGAATTGTGGTCGCAATATTTACTACCTGACTATCCTGTGAACCAGATTTGCTCCATCGCAGGCCGTCTTACCCGCTTATGGCGAGATCATGACGGGCGCAGGGTTGCCAGACCGGATGTGAAGGACACGTTGATCGAGCTGGACCGCCGCGGTTACACAATGGGAATCATCGCGAATACAATCACAGAAACAGAAATCCCCGATTGGATGGTTGAAGACGGCGTCGCATGCTATTTCAAATCGGTGATTCTTTCTTCCAAGGTGCGCATCCGCAAGCCTGATCCTGAGATTTATCGCCTTGCATGCAGGTCTATCGGCAAGCTGCCGGAACAGTGCGCCTATATTGGCGACAACCCGATTCGCGACGTTCAAGGGACGCGTGAATCCGGATTCTCCATGATGGTCCGCATTGACGAACCGGATACGATTGCCAAGGAGCCGCAGGAACTTAAAGAAAAGGCGGATTACACCATCACGAAGATTTCGCAGCTTCTGGATATTTTCCCGCCGCTCGATGCATAAAGGACGGTTGTCACATGAAACAGGAGTTTGAAGCAATCTTCTATGATCTCGGTGGGACACTCCGCCTTGTCGAGCGTGATGCTGCGTTCGAATCCCGGGCACGTAGCAAAATTGCCGAGCTTTGCGGTGAAAACGGCGATCCGGACGAGTTCTGCAAGTTTTTGGACTACCGCTACGAAGGATACCGGAAATGGTGTTTTGAAACCATGCAAGAGGCGCCGGAGGAAGAGCTGTGGACACGATGGCTCACGCCGGAATATCCACGCGAACGAATTATTGAAAACGCAGTCGAGCTGACAATTGAATATCGCAACAAAGACGGTCGGCGCGTTGTTGCACCCAACGGCGAACAGTCGATCAAAGACCTGCATGCCAACGGCTATAAGCTCGGCATCATATCCAATCTCGTAACGTCAAAAGAAATACCGGACTGGCTGGAACAGGACAATCTCACGCAATATTTCGACACAGTTTTACTCTCTTGCGTGGAAGGAATCCGCAAGCCTGACCCGCGTCTGAGTTTGCTTGCATGCGAGCGTATGGGCGTTGATCCTTCCCGTTGCGTATATATTGGCGACAACCTTAAGCGCGACATAGAAGGAACGAAGCTGGCTGGATTCGGCATGTTTGTCCTTTACACAACACCGGAGAAGCTGAAAAAAGAAACGATTACGGACGAAAATCGCCCCGATGCTGTAATATTCGACTTCTCTGAATTGAAAGAGTTATTCCCGCAGCGGCCGACGATCGCTCCGGACCACATCAGGAGGGTATAAAGATATGGAGCATACGATCCGCGGCATCTTCCTTGACCTCGGCGGCACGTTTCGAATTGTCGAAAACAATGTCCCGTATAAAACAGCTGCGCGCAAACGGATTGCACAGTTGACCGGCACGCATATGGAACCGGAAGCGTTTCATTCGCTGATTGAAAAACGTTACGACCTATACCGCAACTGGGCGCTTCATTATATGTGTGAAGCACCGGAGTCTATGCTTTGGACGCGCTGGCTTGCGCCGGAATGCGACCACAGCCTTCTTGAAAAAAACGCGGTGGAACTAACCTATGAGCTGCGCCGTGCAAAAGGTGAACGTGTCGTCGTTCAAAACGGAATACAAACAGTTAAAACGCTTGTTGCACGCGGTTATAAAGTTGGTGTTATCAGTGATTTGATCGGCACAAAGGAAATCGACGAATGGCTTGATCACGACGGCTTGCGCCCGTATTTTTGCACGGTTCAACAATCGTCCGTTACAATGCTCAGGAAACCGCACCCCGCCATATACTTTTTAGCTTTGGCAGAAGCGAAGCTACGCCCTGAGGAAAGCGTATTTGTAGGCGATAATCTGCAGCGTGATATCATCGGCGCAAAAGCTTCCAATTTCGGTGCGACAATAGCCGTGGAATACGAAACGGCAAAACCGCTTATCATCACACCGGAAAACAAGCCGGACGGCGTCATCAAACGCTTTGAGCAACTGCTTGATGTATTTCCACAGGCGCCCGTGCTGAACACTGAAGCTATGGAACAAAGGAGCATATAGCATGGAACAAGTAAAACTTATTGGTGGAAAGGCATTGGCAAGAGCGGTCGAACAATCTTACGCTGCCGGACAAATTGATTATTCGTTGGAACCACTCAACCTCGAAAACAATGCAGGCGAACCGGTCGGCACTGTACAGGCAGGCGATTCGGTCATCTTTTGCTGCCGCCGGGGCGAGCGTGAAATTGAATTGACCGACGCATTTACCGATGATGCTTTCGCAGGTTTTGATCGCAAAAAAATCGATCCGCTCACGTTTGTCATACTAACAATGTATAACGAAAAATACACCTGCCTCCCGGTCGCTTTTGCGCCAAGCCGTGTATCCGAAACTTTGGCGGAGGCGGTCTCCGCCGCAGGATTGACGCAGCTCCACTGTGCGGAAAGTGAAAAGTATGCGCATGTTACGTTCTTTCTCAACGGTGGAAACGGCAACCCCTTCCCCGGCGAAGACGACATTTGCATCCCGTCACCAAAGGGTGTCCCGTTTGACACCGTCCCGGCGCTCAGTCTCGCCGAAGTAAGCAAGCGCGTTTGCGAAGGGCTGCAAAAGGGTTATGATCTGGTTGTGACGAACTTTGCCAATGGCGACGTCATTGGACACACGAGCAACGACAAGGCGAAAATTCAAACGGCTTCCATTGTTGATAAGTACCTTGAGGAAGTCGTGACCGCTGCGCGCGCAACAGGCTATACCACCCTGATCACAGCTGATCACGGTAATCTGGAGCGCATGCGCACGCAGGACGGAAAACCCGACGTTGCCCACACGGACAACCCCGTGGCGTTTATCAGAATTCCCGCGGACAATCAACAAATCTCTTATAATCATGCTGTGTCGGATGCCGGGCATATCGACGGAGCGCTCTGCGACGTTGCGCCGACCGTCCTTGCCGCCATGGGCGTAGACGCACCGAAAAGCATGGTTGGAAAGCCCTTGTTTGATCCGGCGACGACCGGAAAAGTACTGCTTGTCATCCTCGACGGCTGGGGAATCGGAAAAGCGGATGCTACGGATCCGGTTCATATTGCGCAAACTCCGTTTTGGGATTCCCTTCTTGGGACATACGAGATGCGCTATCTGCGCGCTTCCGGTGAATTCGTTGGTTTGGAACACGGCAAAGCAGGCAATTCGGAGGCGGGACACCTGAATATCGGCGCCGGGCGCATCGTCCCGCAAGACGATGTCCGATTGGAAAACGCAATGCAGGACGGATCGTTCAGTCAAAACCCTGTGTTTGTTTCGGCAATCGAGCAGGCCAAGCAGCGCGGCACGGCGGTACATCTGTTTGCTTTATTAACGAAAAAGTCGTCCCACGGCTCAATTGATTACCCGCTTGAGCTGCTGGAACTTTGCAAACGGCTTGGACAGGAAAACGTCTATGTGCACATTATATTTGACGGACGCTCCACCGAACCTGGGAGTGCACCCGCTTTGCTGAACGAGCTGGAAGCGTCTATTCGCGAAAAAGGTGTCGGAACAATTGTATCCGGCGTCGGTCGCGGCATTGCGCTTGACCGCGACAAAAACTGGGTAAAGGTAAAGAAAGCATATGATTCTCTAACCGCCGGTACCGGCGCACGCTACCGGGCGGAATAAGCACCTCCACATAATCTGCTCCGTCACCGGAATTTACGACCGTATCTGGCGTCGTAAATTCCGGATATGTCGGAGCCACACACGTTTTATGTCAACTCTTTCATTTCTTTATCGCAAGTACGACAATTTGTAAATCCTTTGGAGGTGCAAATCATGATTCAAGTCGGTATTATCGGCGTCGGTCGAATCGGACAGGTTCATTTGCGCAGTATACTATCCGGTGTGCCGGACGCAAAAATTCGCGCGGTCGCAGATTCGAATATTTCTGCTTCTACCGAACAGCTGCTGCAAAATTTGGGAATCAAGCATATTGAACGGGATTATCAAACGATCTTGAACGATCCCGCGATTGACGCTGTTCTAATCTGTTCACCGACCAATACGCATGCTGAGATTTCCATTGCGGCAATCGAGGCGGGCAAGCACGTATTTTGTGAAAAGCCAATCGATCACGATCTCGAAAAAATTGAAGCCGTGGAAACAGCCCTGCGCGAGTCCGGCAGACAGTTAATTTATCAGGTAGGGTTCAATCGGCGGTTCGATCATAATTTTCGCGCACTCAAGCAAGCGGTAACCGACGGAAAAATCGGCGATGTGCAGTTCATCCGCGTCAGCTCACGCGATCCCGAGCCACCGCATGCTGAGTTTATCCGCTCTTCGGGCGGGCTGTTCCTCG
This sequence comes from Christensenellaceae bacterium, assembly GCA_963665515.1. GTDB lineage: Bacteria > Bacillota > Clostridia > Christensenellales > CAG-138 > UBA7703. The sequence goes on along the minus strand of OY762278.1, from coordinate 994,483 downwards.
ACATGATGATCCACGATCTGGACATGATTCGTTATCTGTCTGACAGTGAAGTTGAGGAAGTGTTCGCTTATGGCGCCGTACTGATTGATCCCGCTATCGGCGACGCCGGAGATGTAGACACGGCAACCGTATCCGCACGCATGTCGAACGGAGCGCTTGCTCTGATCGACAATTCCAGAAAGGCCGTGTACGGTTACGATCAGCGCGCCGAGGTGTTCGGATCAAAGGGCAGCGTACAGAATAGCAACGACCTGCCGTCGTCCATGATTCTTTCAACCGTGGACGGCGTAACTGCAGAAAAACCGCTTTGGTTCTTTCTGGAGCGCTACATGGCATCGTATCAGGCCGAAGTTCGTTCGTTCATCCGTTGTATCGAGCAAAACACTCAACCGGAAATCGGCATCGCAGACGGGCGCATGACCATACGCATTGCACTGGCATGTAAAAAATCTCTGGCGGAGCATCGTCCAGTGCGAATCGACGAAATATAAGTCCTATGAAATACGACCGACTGACGGACATGGAGCATTATATTACACAGAATGGCACGATCACATTGTATGATTTGTGCCGCTATTACAATGTTTCCATGAGTACGGTACGTCGGGATGTTGCAGAGTTAATACGAAAGAACGGGTTCCGAAAGGTTTACGGCGGAATTGTCCATGAATCGCAATCGCAAATTGCGGAACCAGCGCAACCGAATCAATCGAAAGCCGGACACGTTTGCCAATTGACCGGAGTGCTGGCAGCCTCGCTCGTCAAAGAAGACATGAGTGTTTTTTTGGATTGCGGCTTCGCGGCAACGGAGATACTTCCATACATTGCGGACAAAAGTAATATCACTGTCATTTCACATAATCTGGCCGCTTTAGCGGAAGCCTCAAAATATGCTTCCTTACACGTCATTGCGCTTGGTGGTATTTATAACAGAGATACCGCGTCATTTTCCGGCAGGAATACGCTAGATGAACTCTCGACTATGTCAATCGATTTGGTATTCCTTACGGCCGCGGGCGTAACGCCGGAACATGGGTTGACCAGTTCAAGCTACATGGATGCCAGAATAAAACGAATCGTTGCGAAAAGAAATCGCGCTTTGGTTCTCCTGGCAGACCATTCGGTGTTCGGCAAAAATGCGCTGATATCTTTTTGCGAGATTGACCGGCTGCAAACGATCATCTCGGATTCTCCGCTTCCATGTGAGTATTTACGCGCGAGTGAATTTAGCGAGATTCAGATGCTTACGCCATAGTGTTCGAGCTTACTCTTTAAAGCTGTCTGCTCAAAAAGAGAAAACAATAGGACTTGTTGCGCTTTTTGAGACTTTATTATTAGGAGGAGTGTTAACTTATGAAGAAAAGAATTCCTGCCTGTCTACTCGCTGTTTTGATGCTGTTTTCCATATTAGTGGTGACCGGCTGTGCGAAAGATTCTACACAATCCGCAGCAACAAGCATGGATGCCAGTGAGAGCGATGTCTCCAATCCGGATTCAAGCGAGCCGGACTATGACAGCATGAGCATGGACGAGCTTTATGAGCTCGCCAAGCAGGAGTCCGGTACGATCACAATCTACTCCACTACGTCGACAGCCCAGGTAGCCGTTAAAAAATTCGTAAAAAGCTATCCGGAATTCGAGAATCATATTGAGTATATCGAATCGGACACGGATACCGTGGCAAGCCGTATTGAAACGGAGAGCGATACGGGGAACATCAATGCAGACGTTTTGCAAGTTAAGGACTGCAGCGGCGAAATTTATTATGAACTTGTACAGTACGGCTATTTGGACATTTATTATCCTGATAGTGTCTGTTCGCATGTGGATTCCGATTTGCTCACCTACGGCCTGCCGGTTTACGCAACTTGCTGTCCGTGGTATTACAATACGGAAACTTACCCGGACGGTTGCCCGTTAACCAGCTGGTGGGACATTGTGAAGGGATACGATACCGAAACACATTCGTTCATCAACTCAAACGGCACGAACCAGCAATTCTGGACGATTTATACGAAGGACGTCACTTCACCCGACTATGCCGCACTTTGGGCCCAACTGATCGTAGATGGTGATGCAATTGCGGCGCAATACGAAACACAGTTCGGCGAACCATTAGAGTATACTTATATGGATGATTTGCAGAACAATCCCGGTATCATGGAGTTCCCTGAAAACAACGGCGGCGTGGAGCTCTTCTGGCGCTTCACGCAAATGATGATTACGGAACTGGACGATGGCGATCAGGTGGTTTCCGCCGTAGATAAATCCCTGAACGGACCGACGCTGGGTCTTTGCACCGGAAGTAAACTGGTCAACATTGATAACGGCCTGAATATCAACTGGGTGACAGGCCTCGAACCTTACACTGCATTAAAAGTATGCGACTATGTTTACACGGTCAAAAAAAGTGATAACCCGGCTGGCGCACGCCTGTTCATCTACTACCTGCTCGGTGGTGAAGACGGCCAGAGTGGTTGTCTGTATGCATTCAATCGAATCGGTAAATGGTCGATACGCAATGACTTCATCTTTGAAAAAACCCCTTATACCAGCGAAGAAGTCAACCTCAAGAACCCGGATTTCGAGGTCATATACAGCTTTTATCCGGATGTAAAAGCATACTGGATCTACTGGCGGAGCCTTGCGCCGAGCACCTGATATAAACGTTAATGGCGGCAGTCTAAAGTTGTTAATCGGTCAACATTCAATACTTGAAATCTAACGACTTCCTATCAAACGCACACTACCCCTCATCGCATTCAGCACCCGTTTTAAGCGCGTTTGTCACCACCACAAAACAATCGCGTGATTGTATCAATTTGCGAAAGTTTCTTCAGCAATCCCGCCGAAGAGGATTCCCTCTCGGTGGGGTTTTTCTTTGCCTTAAAACGCGAAAAACGCCCAAATTGGTACGTTTTCGATCGTTAGTTTTTTCTTGCGGTTTTTAATTCCAAACTTAGAATCTCGCAGGGTTACGTTTCAGCGCATCCGCAGAACATAGCAAATTGCTATAAGAATGCTTGAGTCCCTCCACGTCATCTATGGTATACTTTTATCAACAATTCAAGGACGCAATTTTTCTATAACATATCTAAAGGAGAATACAAGAATGGAAGCTCAAAAACAAAGCAGCAAGCGAAACGTGTGGCTCTTTTTTGCAATCACTTTTGGTTTTTCTTGGTTGCTTTGGCTGCCGTTTGTACTGGATGGCGTTGGTATAATCCGACTCTCTGTAACCGTAGCCTCATCCATGACGCTTTCGGTTATGCTTGGAGCATTTGGACCAATGTTTGCTGCAATCGTATTAATCGGTCGTACAGAAGGACGATTAGGCATCAAAGAATACTTCCGAAACGCATTTTCTTTTCGCATCAAACCAATCTATTATATTTTAGCATTTTTATTGCCCTTGCTCATTACGGCTTGCGCGCATTATGTCGTGAATTTTACAAGACTTGACATGTTGCCAGCAAACTTAATGCCGGAGGGATTGACAATCCCAGTCGCAGTTCTCATCGTTCCCTATTTCATTTTTATACTGATTGCTGGCGGCGGGCAGGAAGAGTTTGGCTGGCGTGGTTACGCACAGGAGCCTTTGCAACAGCGATTTGGCATTTTAGGCGGTAGTATGCTATTGGGAACCGCATGGGGCTTGTGGTACTTGCCGCTTTGGTTTATGACCGGCGAAGGGCACACCTATTATTCGTTCTTTGCATTCTTGCTTTTTACTATAAGTATGTCGGTTATCATCGGTTGGATCTATAATGCAAGTGGAAAAAAGCTGGTTGTTCCATGGATTATGCATTCAATTAGCAACGTCTCGGTACCATTGTTTCCCATACTTCATATGGCAAAAGTTGCGCAACCCGGTTACTGGGTTTGGGTGGCTATTAACATTCTGGTAGCTGGATATCTCACAATATGGTACACGCGGAAGATGAAAGATGCACCCGGCGTTGGCCAATAAAGTTGCCGGGACGAGTGTCAGTATTAAAAAGGAAGAAAAATGCCATATGAACGGCTAAAAGTTTGACATAAAAACATTAATGCATTACTTTATATTATAGTGTTGCTACACAATTAAAATTGAATACTTGCTTTGAGGGAACGGGCCTAAAGCCAATGGCCAAGGACGTTTCCCGGGGTGTGTCCGGAAACAGATATGCCTTCCATGTTTGAAAAGAAGCATTTTGCGTGTGCGCCTCTTTTCATGTCATGCCTGAAATCTGAGGCGCTTTTTGCGTCTGAATAAAAAAGGAGACAATCATGAGAAGAAAACTACCCATTATCCTGTTGATCCTGATGCTTGTTGTTGCTTTTTCAGCCTGTGCGCAGCAAGCGGAAACCACGGATGTACCGGTCAGCAGCGGTTTGAGCTCGGACGCCACGCTTTTGATCAGCGGCGACGGCATCAACGTCACGTTGTCCGCCGACGACATGCAGTCGCGTGAACTCGAAACCTTTACCTGCAGTAATATTGACTCGAACGGAGATGTTACACAAGTTACGGTATCCGGTTTCTCGCTGGATGTGATCCTTCAGGAAAACGGCCTGTCTCTTGCCGATACCGCATCGTTGAATTTGATCGGTTCGGATGGATACATCATGTCGGCTCCGGCAGGAGAATATGCGGATGGCGGCGTATATATACTACTTAACTATGACGGAGACAATCTTTCATATCCGAGAAGCTGCATACCGGACCGGCGGGCAATGTATTGGGTAAAAGATCTGGCAGAAGTCGAAGTTACCATCGGCGAAGCTAGCGATACGAAAGCAGCTGTTATCACCCATATCGATATCTTCCGCGAAGGCGTCACTGCACTCGCAGGTGAAACACTAAACAACCAGGGTTATGAAGTGACGGCTTATTCGCTGAAAGAATACTTTGAAAAATACATCGGGACGCCGCCCACCGACCCGTTGACAATGATAGCACGAGACGGATTTTCAAAGACGGAGACAGCGGCGGTGTTCTTTGAGAACTATGTAACGCTGGAAGCGGAAGAAGGCGAAGACGGAGATCTGCCGCTTTATTTCTCCGAGACAATCAGCGACGGGATGCGTGTAAAGCAGCTGGATTACGTGCTGTCCGGAACAAATGCGATCTACTTTGGCTCCGAAATCACTGTGCCTGAATTGTTTTCGGCCGTCGGCATGGGAACGGCTGAATCTTACACATTCATCGCAAGCGATGGTTTTGAAACGATTGTACCCGCAGACGCGATTGAATATGGCATAATATATCCGGATGATGAAGACGGTTTTATCCGTGCAAGCTTTGAAGGCTATGATTGGGGCGATACAAAAGGCGGCGGAAAAGTAAAATACCTTGTTGCCATTCAAGCAAACGGCGTTGATGCCGCAGCCGGCGAAGAGGCCACAGCAGCGACACAAAGCGATGCAACTCTGGTCAAATGTTTTGTCGGCGACCAAAAAGTGTTAATGACCGAAGCGGATTTCATGGCTTTGCCGCAGATAGAGAAGACACTCACAAAAACCAATTCCAAGGGTGAAACCACAACCGGTGTGTACGCGGGCGTTCATTGGGCGGATATTGCCAATTTCATTGGCGCGGACGCGACGTCCGATGTCGTGCTCGTAGCTTCGGACGGTTATGAAATGACCATTACGTCCGATATGCTCAATGATCCCGATTCACTGTTTGCGTTGTATCAGGACGGCGAGTATATTCAAAGCGAAGACGACGGTCGCATATGGTTTTGCGCTTCCGAGAACTTTACGGCAAATAACTGGGTGAAATATATCGCAAAGATCGTGGTTGAGTAACGGCAAAATGCGGGGGATGTAAAGCTGCATTCCCCGCTTTTTTACAGATGAGGACATGTTATGAATATTAAAAAAAGATTCCTTGTTTTCTTTGTGTTGTTGACCTTCTTATCGGTTGCGGCGTGTGCGGCACAGCCTGCTTCATCCGAAGGCGAAGGAACCGCTCAAAGCGACAGCGAAGTTTTGTTTGTCATTGAGGGTGCGGAAAAAACGGAGTTGACGCGTGCCGATTTTTCGGCAATCGAACAATGCACATATACGATCTCCCGTACCAATTCAAAGGGCGAAACGACGTCCGGCGACTATACTGGAATTAGCTGGAATGCGCTTGCGGAGGCAATCGGTGCGCCGTCCGAAATACAAAGCGTAACGCTGATTGCATCGGGCGGATACTCGCAGGCATATACGATGGATATACTAACCACCGGAAAATCGATGTTCGCGATTGAAAAAGACGGAGCGCCGATCACAGAAGAAGCTGAAAATGGTCAAGTTTGGTTTTGTGCGGACGAAAGCTATACGGCAAACAACTGGACAAAATTTATCGAAAAAATTGTAATCAACTAACAGGAGGCCATTTAAAAAGTGCCGACAAAGTATTTCAAACTGTCAGACTATATTTTGATGGCGCTGATGGCGTCAATGGGCATAGCGATCAAAGTTATTATCGTGCCTCTGGCGCATATCATCACCGGCCCGCTTTTTATACCCGGCGGTGTTGTTGCCGGCGGGTTTTACATGGCGTTTTTGGTTTTAGGCGAGGCCATTACACAAAAACGTGGAACGGCGACGATCATTGCGTTGTTACAGGCTGTTGTTGTCACCATAACCGGCACCCTTGGCTCGCATGGCGCTGCCAGCCTGTTTACCTATACGTTACCGGGGATAGCCGTCGATCTTTTGTATCTGGTCATCCGGCAGAAGCCTGACAGCGTTCTCAGTTGTTTTTTCGGCGGCGTTATCGCAAATGTTACGGGCAGTTTTGCCGTCAATCTCGCGATTTTCAATCTTTCGTTCGTGCCGCTGATGCTATCGCTCAGCACAGCCGCATTGTCCGGCGGTTTAGGTGGGCTGGTCGCCTACGGCATCGCGGTTAATGTCAAAAAGCTTGGCATTTTAGGAAAAGCAACGCGGCCATCCAGTGCTGTTCCATTGCCGGATGCGGAAACCATTGCAAAATTTGAAGGATCTCCAAATGAAAACAAATAAACGAATCGTAGTTCTTATTTTTACTCTTGTTGCAGCTTGTGTTTTTCTTGCATGCGCGCCCGCCAGCGCAGAACCTTACAGCGCATCCGTGGTACCGGTGCTTACGGTGACGGGTGACGTGGAAAACGAAATTGCGCTTCAGGATTTCGGCGAATATACAACAACGAAAATTGAATACAATGATGAAACGCTCCCTTCAATCCAACTGCTGTCCGTTCTGCAGGATGCGGTTCCGTCTGGAAGCGAGATAACGTTGGTTCTAGCCTCTCCAGACGGCGTAATGGCGGAGATCCCTTTGTCTGAAATCGATGAAAACTGCGTTTTGTTGTTAACCTCCGATAACGGATGGACATTTCATTCGGAAAAACATCCGCGCCAGTCTGGAATCAAACAGATGGATCAGATCGTGGTTTGTGCACAAAACCCCGCTTCCACACAAAAATGCTTCAGAATGATATACTCGAAAGAGTATTTGACGCGAACGTATGGACAGCTGTTTATGGGAGACGCAACGGTGTTTTCCGTTCTGGAAGGCAATGCGCAGATGAACGGAAACACAACCAACGCCTATACCCGCCGCGAACTCATTCCGTTGTCTACCTACACGGAAGAACTTGGTGCCCCTGTGCAGGACACCGCTCTTGCCTACTTTGGCGACGGTTCGCAACAGCCGATCGGCTTGGACGGCTATCTCGAATGGCGGGGAACGTCCGCCGATTATATCGGAGCGGATAAAAAATACCGCTTGCCCGATATTATTGGTGTCTGGCTGGACGCTCCCGCGCTGTCTGTAACGGATATTGCATCGTTTGCCTTAGATAAAGCGGAAGACGGCAATGTGTTGGTTATTGAGCTGGACGGCGTCGGTTACTATAACATCCTTGAGCTCCAACCCGATTTTATTGGCAGTAAAGATATGTCCGCAATGCGTACAGTCATGCCGTCGATATCCAATGTATCTCTTGCCGCAATCGTGACAGGCGAACTTCCGAATGTAAACGGCGTTACGGAACGCAGGCTCCGCGATCTAAACGTAGACGATATGTTTGTTGCCGCCTCAAAACGCGGTTTGGATTGCGCGGTTATAGAAGGATCTACAGCGCTTGTTACAATGAGCCTGGAGCAGACGCTCAATCCGGATATCAATCAGGATGGCGACACCGACAACGAAGTGCTCGCGGCGGCTTTGGATAAACTAAGCGAAGGTTATCAATTCATATATGTTCATTTCCACGGATACGACGATATTGCGCATACCTATGGTCCGTCTTCCGAAGAAGCGTCGCAAAAGCTGGACGTGCTTGACGGGTATGTCGAAACACTGTGTGATCATTTCACAGGGACTGTTATTATAACGGCAGACCACGGTCAACATACAACAAACGACACGGAAAAACCCGGTAATCATGGTGAATTTCTTCCAATCGACCTAACGGTTCCATTTATTATATTTGAGGTGACGCAATGAAAAGCATAAAGAAAAGCACTTGGATCGTTATCATCTGTGCTATCGCATTTGCAGTAATGGTCGCGGTATTTGCTGTTTTTAATGCCGATGATATTAAAGCAAAGCGCGACCTTGAGACAAGCGCCGAGTTTATCATTCAGCTCAACGACACGCAGCAGCACGTCACTATGCAAGATATGTTGGATTTGGGTCCGGTGGAATTCAGCGCAACGATGGACACCAGCGTAACCGACCCCACACCGGTTACATTCACCGGCGTGGAGCTGAAGAAGATATATGAAAACTTCGGGTTGGATATTTCTTCCGTTGAAGTATTCGAAGTGCGTGCGCTCGACGGCTACTCGTCCGCGCTGACACTGGACGAAGTGCTCGCCGATGGTAACGTCTATATTTGCATTATGATGAACGGAGAAGCACTGAAAGCAAAGAGTGAAGGCGGATACGGACCCTATATGATGGTAATCAATAGTTCGGAGTTTTCACAGAGGTGGTGCAAATTCGTTCAAGAGATTGAAACAAAATGATTGCACTGCAGGCAAGAGAACTTTCTTTTTCATATGGCGAAACGCCTCTTTTTTCAGATGTCAGCATATCCGTTTCCGAAGGGGAATGCGTTGCTCTGACGGGCCCTTCTGGTTGCGGAAAATCTACGCTTTGCTATATTCTCTCAGGTATAATCCCACGCTCAATTGAAGGATATCTCGCAGGAGACGTTCGTCTGTTTGGTGATAAACCTGATGAATTATCACTCACAGAGACGGTAAAGCGCGTTGGTGTTGTTTTCCAGAGCCCGGATTCTCAGCTCTTTTCACCCACAATTGAAGACGAGGTCGCTTTCGGTCCGGAAAATCTGTGCGTACCACGTGAAGAAATAGACAAGCGAATTGTCGCGGCGCTTACTTCTGTTGGTATGCAGGATTTCAGATACGCAAATCCCGTGCAGCTTTCGGGCGGGCAAAAACAATTGGTGGCACTTGCCGCCGTGCTTGCTTTGGAACCGCGTGCATTGATATTTGACGAATCACTGTCGCAGCTTGATTCCGATTCAACCGCACTTGTCAAGCATGCCATCCTGGTGCAAAAGCAGCAGGGCAAAGCAATCCTCATTGTAGAACACGACGAAGAAAACCTGGATATCGCCGACCGGATTTATACCTTCGCAAACGGTCGTTTTGCTGAGGTGGGCAATGGGTGATCCAATCATTCAATTGAAGAACGCGGGGTTTACTTACCCCAAAACAAAATTTACTGTTCAATGCGATGATTTGCAACTGCACGTCGGCGAACACGTTCTGATAACAGGCAAGAACGGAAGCGGCAAAACAACGATTTTAAAACTCTGCTGCGGAATTTTAAGGCCGGATACCGGCAACCTTTTCATTGATGGAGCGGACACACAAAAGTGGCCGCTGGGCAGAATTGGGAAAAGCATCGGCTATCTCTTTCAGGAGCCTTCACATCAACTGTTTGCCGCAACCGTATGGGATGAAATGACTTTTATCGGCAATATTCTCGGCAAGGACACAACCATGCTGCAGCGAAGAGCGGTCGAACTGCTTGCACGTTTTGATTTGTTGGATTTAATCGAACGCAGTATTTACCGGCTGAGCCGGGGAGAAAAGCAACGACTGGCCATTGCGGCTATCCTTATGCAGGACGTGCGATATTTAATACTTGACGAACCGACCACCGGACTGGACGCTAAAAGCAGAAAAGCGCTTTACGATGTGATCGCGTCGCTATTGGCGGACGGCATTGGCATTGCAATTATATCGCACAACAACGAGATGTTGACTCGATTTGACGGCAGAAAGATTCATGTCGAGAACGGGAGGGTGGTATGATTCAATCGCTCGACCCGCGCATGAAGCTTTTTACAATTATTATCATCACGACTCTGGCTCTGGTCTTTGTCGATCCACTTTGGATGTTTGGTCTTGCTTTGACGGCGGTCTTGTTGGACGTCCTGCTAGGTGCCAACTTTACAGTCTTCTTTAGGCGAATGCGTAAATTTACGCATCTCTTGCTCATCATTATCCTTGTGCAGATCGTATTTGTCAGAACGGGTACGCCTGTGCTTTCCATTAACAATTTTACGCTGATTTATAGTGACGGGCTGATGCGCGGCGTAAACACAGGACTGCGATATTTCATCATTCTGTGCTCCGCTGCAGTGATGGCGGGCGAAAACAGTCGGCGAGTCATTGCATCCCTGACGCAAATGAAAGTACCATACATGTTTGCGTTTATGCTGATGATAACGCTCCGCTTCTTGCCTGTTTTTATGGAAAGCTTTACAGATGCAATGACATCGATACAATTAAGAGGTGTTGAACTGAAAAAAGTGAAAATCGGCAAAAAAATCAAGCTTTACAGCTATTTGCTTCTGCCCGTAGTTGCGGAAGCGATTATTAAATCGCAAGATCTTTCCATAGCAATGGAGGCAAGAGGTTTTGGTGCCATGAAAAAACGGACGACCTATTTTGTCGTGCATATGCAGAAACTCGACTACCTTTATTTTCTGCTGTTTACGTGCGTAAGCGCAGGCGTTTGTTTGCTTTATTATCTGTTCAATTAGGAGGAACCCAATGAAAGCCATCGCAGTTAACGGCATTACACTATCCGGTAAAACAACCGTTTGCGAAACCATTATACGCGAGCTCAGAAAAAGAGGGTATAGGGTTGGTTCTGTAAAAGAAATTCACTATGAATCTTTTCAGATTGACGCCGATCCAAATTCGAACACGCATCGGCACAGGGAAGCCGGCGCGCAATTGGTTACCGCGCGCGGCTTGAATGAAACCGATATTCTTTATCAATCGAAACTGCCCATAGAAGAAATTTTAAAGCTCTATGACCACGACTATGTGATCTTGGAGGGCGTTTCGGATTGCAACGTGCCACGCATACTTACCGCACACAAAGCGCAGGAAGTGGAAGAGCGGATCGACTGTCGTGCCGTGTTGGTATCGGGAGTAATTGCTAATTCAAACGTGACGGAAGTGCACGGACTTCCCGTTATCAATGCGTTGAAGGATGCCGACGCGCTTGTAGAGTTCGTTATCGAACACGCATTTGAACCTTTGCCCTCGTTTGATCCAAAGTGCTGCTCGGCCTGCGGGCATACCTGTCGTGAATTGGCGGGCATGATTGCGCATAGTACGGCAAAACGGGAGGACTGCGTTCTGACGTCTATGGATATTGAACTAAAAATCAACGGACAGCGCATTGATATGGTTCCATTTGTGCAAAAAATATTAAAAAATGCAGTGATGGGCGTAGTTACAGAGCTGTCCGGTTTCAATAAGAACAGCGAGATTGAAATAAAGTTCAAGCCATGACGCTGCATTCGCGGAAGGCTTCAATCCAAATTGTTCCCGCTATGAGGATAGATGTTGCACTGGACTGGATTCCTTACGAGCTCGAAATGTATGTCAGGGCGAAGTGTTGAAAAGACCGTTTTGCAGTGTCGAAGCCGTCTTGCTATTTGGAGGAGATATCCTATGAGACAGGGACAACGAAAAGCACTGATTGCGGCGGTGACATTGATCGTTGTTTTGGCCATTGTTTTCGCGGTACATCTGCTTAAAACGCCTCCCTACGCAGATTACAAAGATGGTGTATATATCGGCGAAGCTCAGGGCATTCGAAAGCATTTAAAAGTACAGGTTGCGTTGGAAGGCGGCTATATAACTCAGGTGGAGGTCGTTGAGCATTACGAGAAGGGCTCAGATTATTATGCGACCCCAATCATCGAAATTCCGGCGGAAATCATCCGAACGCAATCGCCGGACGTTGATGCGATATCCGGTGCAACCCTCACCAGCAATGGCATTATGGATGCTGTACGCAATGCTTTGGAGCAGGCAAAGTCTGACCAACCATGTGGATAAATCGATCAATGGCGAACCAATTTGCGAGGCACTGAAAAAGATCAATCATGATTATTCTCGGCACGGAACTTCGACTGATAGTCCGCATATTGAATCGTTCAATGGTAGTTTTCGAGATAAATGCCTGAACATGAACACAATTCATATCTCTGAAGGATGCCGGAGACAAAATAGAGCGCTGGCGAAAGGGCTCCCATGAGTTCCGTCCACACAACGCTGCTTTATTACCTAATGCCGGCTGAATTCATCCAAAAATCGGGCTCTGAAGCCATCTGAGCATCGGTTTTTTCTTATTCGGCCTGGAGACTACTGTTTGAGGACGTCCCACTCCCACTTTGCTCATTGATACATTCTATTAGGACTTCCATCATCTCTTGAGAATTCTCTATCATTGGCATATGGCATGAGTTTCTTATAAATCTAAAATAAATCTTATTCTTAGCATCTTTATCTAAACACAAATCATCAATTCGCCTGCTGTAATTTTCTATGCCCCTGTCTCCATATATACCGAATATTTTGCAAGCTATTTCGTTTACGTATGGTGTAAAATCAAAATCTTCCTGTAAAGAGGATTTTAATTCATCTCTATAATATGGAGCCTCTTTTTCAAACATACCTTTTACCTTAGCGCCGTGTTTTGTTATGTTTTCAGGCAACATAAGATTTCGATAAAACTCTTTCGCAGGACGCAAATTCGATTCTATGAAGATAATGTTATCGCATTTGACTTTATATTTGGCAGCCAATTCTAGAGCGATTAATCCTCCCATGCTATGACCGACTATAAAATCAAATTGTTCATTTTTATATGTCTCATAAACCCATTTTGTTATATCTGATACACAATGTGCATTTAGGGTAGTTTCATGCGGATACTCAACAAAAGTCACATCCATATGCAGAAATGCATCTTTTAATTCATTCCATATTACTGACGTACAATTAATGCCATGAAGAAATAGACCTTTTCGCAAGATTTTGACTTCCTTTTCTATAAGTATTGCGTAATAGATTTACAATTCCCATTATATGCATTTTCCCAAGTGACACAATCACCATGAAACTTCGAACCAAATTGGCTCGAAGTTTCGTTTTTCCCTGCCGTCCGAACAAAAACAGCAGAAATATCGAGGTGATTGAAAGGAGGCCGTGCCGTACAGTAAACAGACCGTTCCTGCCTGAGCATCGGTTTCTTCCCATGCCGCCTGGGTTTCTTTCCGGATGGGCGCTTCAACTCCAAGATAGCACATTTCGAACAATTAATTCAGATTGTCCTCTCTCGGAATACTACCTTCATAAATTTGAAACATATTCTTACTGATTTCTTTCGAAGCCTGTGTTAACAAGTCGAAATAATATCGTTCTTTTTCCGGAGATAGTTCGCTCAAAATTCCGGTAAACGAGAGTGCGGCGATGATTTCATTCGACGGACCGCGAACCGCAGTACTGATACAGCTGGCATTCTCAAGGGACTCACCGATGTCAGTGGCATAGCCGCGCTCACGAACCAATTGCAGATGACGTGAAAATTCGTCTTGGCTGGTAATTGTATGAGCTGTAAAAGGCTTGAAATCCATAATGCCGAGAAGACTGTTCAGATGATATTCCGGCAGTTCCGAAAGCAATATTTTCCCGCACGAGGTTGCGTATAGCGGAACGACGCTGTCTATGGCGGTTACATAATCCAACATCTTAGATGTGCGCGTTTGCTGCAACACGATACCATTTTCGTTTTGCCGGACAACAAGGTTTACCGCTTCGTTCACTTGATCGGTTAAACCTTTCATCACACAATAGGATACATCTTTTAGTACAAAATAGAATTTTTCTATTCCGAAGCCGAGACTCAGCTTATACCCGATGCTATACTTCCCCTCACCGTTTTGATATATCCACCCGTAATCCATCAAAGTTCTCAGTATGCGAAAAGTGGTGGCTCCATTCAACGACAGTTTTCGTGAAAGTTCGTTCACTCCGATTGGCGATTTTTCTGCGCCAAGAGCGTCAATGATTTTAATCATTTTTTCGATTACCAGGATTTTTGAGCTATCTGAAGCTTTCATATTTTCTCCAAATATCTATGATTTTTGTGTATTTATTGTAAAACTGCTTAATATAACCAAATTTAATAATAATATACAGCTTCACGTGATGATGTTCAAGCCTGGATCCCGTTGCAAAGCTTCCCTCTTCCGCCATTTGCGCATCATATAGTCCGGCATGAGGACTGCTGCAAATGGCGTCCGGCAGAGACGCATCTTCCGAAGCTTCAGACATCGTCAACATGATAACGCACTTTATTGTATGAATGCAAATCAAGCGGTATTGTCTGAAAATGCTTTTACAAGCAATTCTTATATACTATCCTTTTACCGCTCCAGCCGTCAGCCCTTCGATGAAATAGTTTTGAATCAGCCTGAAAACAAGCACGACCGGAATGGCCGCCAGAACAGAAGATGCCATGATGGCGCCCCACCTGATATCGTAAGAGCTTACAAATCCCGAAATTCCGACAGGTAACGTCCTGAGGCTCTCATCCATCAGAATAACAGAGGAATACAGGAATTCATTCCAGGAGAACGTGAATGCGAATATTCCGCTGCTAAATATCCCCGGCACTGCCAGCGGTAACACAATTTTTGTGAATACCTGCGTGACAGACGCCCCGTCTACCATCGCTGCTTCCTCCAGGCTCTTTGGAATGGATTTGAAGAATGGCATCAACATCCAAAGCAAGAAGGGCGTTACGAGCGTAAGATGTGCCGCGATAATACCCGAATACGTATTGATCATCCCAATTTTGCTTAAAATCATATAAAAAGGAAGAAACAGCAAAACGGGCGGAATGATATAACTGAACAACATGGATATCAGCACAATGCGTTTACCCGGGTACTCGAAACGTGCAAAGCTATAGGCTGCTAAAACGCAAATGAATAAGGATATTACCGTAGTCAGAATGGCAATGATAAAACTATTCAGCAAGTAACGAGGTATGTCGCTATGCAGAATGACCTGTACATACGATTCAAAGGACACGCCTGTCGGAAAGAGCTTTGGCGGAATCGTAAATAAATCTTCAGGGGTTTTGATGGAAGAAACAACCATCCAATAGATCGGGAATATCACAGGGATCGTGAACAAAGTCAGTCCCATATATAATAGCAGTTTGGATTTCAAAGATCGTTTGTTCGTCATGTTCTCATCCTTCCTTATCTTGAATTCTCAAATATGCCCACGCGAAAATGATGAAAACCAAACCCGACAGGATCGCAATTGCGGCAGCACTTCCAAATTTAAACTGCCCCATGCTCTTCATATAAATAAGGATCGGCAGATGTTGCGTCGCTTGGGCAGGGCCTCCAGCGGTGACCAGATAAATCAAGTCAAAATAGTTGAAAGTCCAGATAGAACGCAGAATCAGAAGGACTAAGGTCGTACCCTTCAAATGCGGTAACGTAATATATAGGAAGGTCTGGAACGACGACGCGCCATCTATTCCTGACGCTTCATACTCTTCCTTCGGTATTCCTCGTAAGGCAGCCCAATATACAATCATCGCAAACGGGAAAAATCGCCAAATACTAATGATAATAACGACAGGCAAGGCCCAATGTGTATCGCTCAGCGGAGACGTGTCCGGCAAAATCAAATTCAGATTTTGCAACCAATAACTTAAAATTCCCCACAGATCATTCAACAGCCACTTCCAGGTCAGGGTTGTAGAAACGATTGGCAGTATATAAGGGACAAGCAATAATGTCCTGAAAACAGAAATGCCTTTCACTTCTTTATTGATCAGCAGCGCCGCAAGCAATCCGACAATCAATTGCCCCGCTACCGACCCAACCGTCCATACAACGTCTACCCACAACGCTTTCCAAAAGGCCGGATCTTTGATTTCTTCTATATAGTTACGAAGACCGACAAAAGAAAACGTTCCGGAAAAATAGTCAACGTTGAAGAAAGACACCCAAATATTATAAAGAATTGGGTAAATGATCAGAACGACTAAAAAGAAGATCGCCGGAGTCGCAAAAATCAGTCCCGTTCTCTTTCTATATAATCCCATGCATAAGCTCCTCTCGAAAATGCTCAAATGCGCAAGCTTTTCAGGTCAAGTGCTTTCCGGTTTGTCTATTGTTACCCTATAAATATCGTCGCTTGAGATAACTCATTTGATCTAGCGGCATTGTATTTCATCGCCAAGAAAGCACAAAAAATCAGCTGCGGGCATGGCAAAGCATGCAAGACAAATCGCCACACCCCGCAGCCGCCAATCGCACCAGCCTCTTCCGACCGGTAATCAATGCACTATCTTACCGCAGATAGGCGCCTTCATCCTTTAATATCTGTTGAACTTTCTTAATGTCGATATCACGCAGCGACTTGTTTTCTTTGACGGCAAGAGACGCCGCTACCCCAGCCCCTTCGCCAATTGCAAAGCAGGGCGCCATCAGCCGGATGATACCCAGTCCAACTCTTGAAACCGAAATGCATCGACCTGCAGTCAAAAGATTCTTTGTCTTTTTTGCAAGGAGGCACCGGTATGGAATATCGAAAGGTCCGCCAGACACCTCTTCGAAGATATGTTCGTCGCCATAATACGAACGATGGATATCCACGCTCCAACTCCCGCCAACGGCAATTGCGTCTTCAAAGGACCTTCCTTCATAAACATCATCCGCTGTTAAGACATATTCGCCGGTAATTCTTCTGCTTTCACGAATGCCCAGTTGCGGAGCCACTTCAGCAAGGACGCAGTTTTCAAAGCCGGGCACGTATTTCTGAAAGAATTTTACAAACGCCTGTACGTATACTCTACCGTCCATCTCCATCTGCGTCAGGTCGTTCACATTGACAGCATCGCCGAACAACGTGGTAAAATTCACACTGATTTCGTCCGGCTTTACCAAGTTTTCAAGCCAGGGGCCGACAACGACTGTTTTACCATTCTTTGCGTGCCGATACTCAGGCACCCACGGGAATTCATCGTTCTTCCGCGCTTCTTCAATGCACCGATAGAGCAATTCGTTAAACTCGGGATATTCTTTTAACCGCTTTTTCCCAAGATTGTAATCCAGTTTGACATTTCGCAGGTTAAAGCACATCGTAACGCCCATCGTCAGATTGTCGCTTTCGCGGCCCTTCTCGAAGGGTGCGCCGGCGCGCGCGGCCACGTCTCCATCGCCGGTCGCATCAATCACGGTCTTTGTGAGAATGAGCTGTCTACCGGATTTGCTTTCAATGACGATCCCCTTGATCACCTCGTCTTCAACGATGACATCACAGAAAAAAGAGTGCAAGAGCACATCTACACCGGTTTCCCGCATCATCTGGTCCGCAACATATTTAAACGGGTTCGGCTCGTATGTAACCTGACTCGAATCGGGATATGGCAAATCGTTTCTATCAATAGCACCTCCGATTTCAACCATTCGATCGATCAAATCTTGGCAAACACCCTTGACAATACGTTCTTGCTTGCTGTTCGTGCCGGTGATTACAGGCAACAATCCGGCCGTAGCCATGCCGCCAAGAAATCCGTATCGCTCGATTAAAACAGTGCGAGCACCGTTCTTAGCCGCTGCAATTGCAGCACCAATGCCCGCCGGGCCACCACCGACGACGACTACATCGACGTCTTTGATAACGGGAATCTCTTTTACATGCTCTTCCATCAACCTAGTGTCCATTTTTCTCTCCCTTTACTGTTTTCATTTTTTTAATCCGGTTATTAACTTTATTGCACTTGATTATGCAGAATTTCGATTTTGAATTTTAGCAATTGTTCGTTCGATGTATTTTTTAAATGGTGGGTTTCTTGATGTTAAAGTCGAATCGTTGTCGTTTCATATCGTGAAATAGTCGTTTATCTTTTTGAATTCTACATCCCATTGCCGTTTATGTCAAGTTAATTTTGCTTGTAATCCACCCATCATAATTGCAATTTTATTTCTCCCTTTATTGAAAACAATTCGGGCGATAAGATTTCTTATACAAATTTTAGGCAAATTGAGCGCGTACTCACATGAAAGGGCTGTTCGAACAATTGCGCTTTCGTGTCTTATCGTAATTAGTGATTATAACTTTTTTCTAATCACATCCGTTGAAATGCTAATTGCACAATATACTCAAATTTCGCTTGACAAAGTTTGGAAAGGGATGTATGGTTTAATAAATTGTAAACGGTCGTTTCACATTGTGAAATATCAAATTTCTGAGATTGCGAGGTGCACGGATTATGTTTCATCCTTAGTGGCAAATGTGCAAATTCAAAAAAAGCTCGCCCCAAGTTAACACTTTTCAAGAAAGAATTATCCATGTCTATTACAGAATTATTGTCATGTCAGGAAAACTTATCATAAGAAAACGAGGGAGGAACACGAGATGAAACTGAAGAAAACACTGTATTGCATGATGGCGGCCATATTGGTGCTGGCGTTTGTCATGACGGGGTGCGCTCCGGCAGAAACAACCCAACCGGCCGAAGAAGTCGCAACCGAAGCCCCATCGACACAAGTCGCTACTACCGAGGAAGCGCAGTCGGAAACGTTCGATATGCCTGAAAACGACACTACGATCACAATGTGGATGCTGCAGGAAGTCGATGCTTATACGCAAAGCATTAAAGATACGATTGCCGCATTCGAGGCGGAAAATCCTTCCGTAACGATCGAACTGGAAACCACAACCGCTGATGCCTGGTATTCAAAAATTATGACTGCAATGCAATCCGGTAATTTACCCGACATCATGTATGTAGACAGCATTAACAAAGTATCTGTGCTTTATGGTAAAGGCGTTCTCGAGCCGGTGGACGGTTTGATTGACGCAATTGGACGAGATGAGTTTTCCACCAGAGTGCTCACCCGATACACCCAGGACGAATCGGTTTGGTCGATTCCCGATGTAGTATTGTATGAGGCAATTTTCTATCGGACAGATTTGTTTGAGGAATATGGGATTGAAATACCTACGACTTGGGACGAACTGTATGCAGCCGCCGATAAGTTGACGATAGACGAAAACGGTGACGGTACGCCGGAAATTTACGGTATGGCGATCCCGCTGAGTAAGAACATGGTGGCTGACCAGACCTATGGACAATATATGTACGCCAACGGAGTGCACATTTTCAATCCTGAAACAGGCGCATACGAATTCGGCAGCAAAAAAGTGGAAGCCGCGGAGGCTCTCGAGGCAATGGTCGAAATGTATCAGCTTGCTTCTCCTCCGAGCAGCATCAATTGGGCCTGGAGTGACTATAGAAGCGCATTTATTGAAGGCAAAACAGCCATGACGCCCGGCTGGGGCGCTGAAATCGCGATGGCACAAAGCGAAAACCCCGAGATGCTGGACAATATCGGTATTTTCGCGTTTCCCGCAGGCCCAAGTGAGACGCAGAGCCCTGCCGATACCGTCGGAGATGCAAAGTCGATCTGCTTGATCAAGGGTACGGACGCGGACAAAGCCGCCGCTTCCAAAGCGTTCCTGATGTACTTCATGGAGCCCGCGACCCAGGCAAACAGGGCAAATACAAGGCCGGTATTCGCTATTCCTTCAACGTCCAGCGCATTCAACTCCGACGTTTATCAGAGCAACGCGATGGTTCAGAAGTTCAGCGAAGAGACCCAGATGCTCTTTGATGAAGTAATTCCCTACACTTACCGCACTGGCGGCGAGGGCGGTTTAAATCCCGCGGGAGGCAGCATAGAGGCGACGATGATTATCGGCAACGCCATCCAAAACGTCCTCCTGGAAGGCTGGACGGTCGACCAGGCGATCGACTGGATCGACGAACAGATCCAGCTCTTATTCTAGAAGAAGGCTTGCATAAATGATTTGGATTTAAGGTCTTTTTTCAGGGGAAATATACGCTGATGCAACACTTGTCCGGCGTTGTTCAAAAGACAGTAATCCATCAACTATTGGGGAATGATTATTCCAAACGTTTGCACGGAGTAATTATTCCCCAAATAAAAACAACACACGAATTGGAAAAAGGAGAATCTAGCAACATGGCAAGAGAAAAACTGACCGGCATTTACATTCCAACCGTTACCCCGTTTAACAAAGATGAGTCCATCAATTTCGCCGGAATCAAAGAAGTCACCAAGTTTCTCGCGGATAATGGCGTAACCGGCATTATCCCCTCAGGCAGCACCGGCGAGATGATCGCGTTGAATCAAGACGAGCAAATTGCCGTCAACAAAGCATATATTGAAGCAGCACATGCCAATGGAATCAAGTGTGTCGCGTCGACCGGCGCATACCGCACCACCGATGTGGTTAAAATGTCTCAGGCTGCGGAATCCGACGGTGCGGACGGCGTAATGGTGGTTACCCCCTGGTACATGGCGCCCAGCGAAGATCAGATATACGGTCACTACAAGACAATTCACAACTCCATCAAAATCCCGCTGATGCTCTATCACAACCCCTACTACTCGACTTGCTTGATGAGCGATAAGTTCATGGCAAAGATGTATAACGAAGGTTGCATCGATGCGGTGAAAGAGCGTCAAGCCGACGTATACCGTCAGCAGGATCTCCGTCGTCTGACGGATAAAGACTTTGCCATCTTCTACGGATTTGACGTTTGCCCCGTTGAAACCATGTCTTGCTGGTCCGACGGTTGGGTATGCGGTACCGGCAATCTTTTCCCGAAAGAAAACAGCACCGTATACGATCTCGCGAAAGCGCGCAAGACTGTGGAAGCTATGGAAGCGCAAGAAAAGCTGCTCTGGCCGTATCTGCATCTATTCATGGAGCCGGACTCCAATGGTGAGATCCTGTGGCTCCAGATTATTAAAGAAGGCTTGAAGCTCCGCGGCGTCGATGCCGGTTATTGCCGCAAGCCCGTTACCTCCGATCTGCCGGCGGAAACTGTGAAACGGCTTAAAGACACGCTGAAACTCTACGGACACATCGGCTAAACTTCAACACTATTTGAAAAATAGCTCTACGTTCATCCCAGGAGTAGATCAGCAGATTAACCGGAACAAAGGGAGCTGTGTACGCAAGTGAACAGCTCCCTTAACCAATGTTGTTATAAAAACACAAATATGGAGGTCCCTGTATGTACTCGTCAACGGCATTGCGATTGCGTACTGGTAAATTGATATGATGATTGAGCAAAACCTGATCGATACCTTTATTGAAATCTTTGGCGGCATCAACGATAATATCCGCGTGTTTGAAGCGCCGGGGCGTATCAACCTCATCGGCGAACATATCGATTACAACGGCGGACACGTAATGCCCGTTGCACTGGATATGAAGACGATTGTGATTGCGCGAGCAAACGGCACAAACACGATGAATTTTGCGGCAACCGACCTACCTGATCGCGTGCATGCGGATTTGGATCATCTTGAATCCTATAAAACGCTGCATTGGGGCAACTATCAGTGCGGCGTGGCTTATGTGATGAAAAACGCTGGATATCCAATCGTCGGCTGCGATTTACTCTATCACGGAACGCTGCCCTTCGGCGCGGGGCTTTCATCCTCTGCGTCTATCGAGGTTGCCACAGCGGTTGCATTGGCTCGCCTGGGTGGCAGAAATGAACTGAACATGGTAGAGATTGCACAATTATGTCAGAAAGCAGAAAACGATTATGTGGGAATGAATTGCGGCATTATGGATCAGTTCATATCTGCGAACGCAAAAAAGGAGCACGCCCTGTTCTTCAACTGTGCTACGTTAGCGTGCCGCCATGTCCCGCTGGATCTCGGCGACTACACCATCGTCATCACAAACACAAATGTGCCGCATCATCTTGTCGATTCCCAATACAACCAGCGCCGCATTGAATGCGAACAGGCATTGACGACGATTCGTGCAAACGGCGGAAACTATGAAAATCTTTGTTCCATTCCATTGCATAAACTTGTGGAGTATGAAAGATTCTTTGAAAACAAGACTTTGTACCGACGCGCGCGACACTGCGTGACCGAGGAAGCACGCACGCTTGCTTCGTTAGCAGCACTTCGGAGCGGAGATATTCAAGCGTTCGGTAAACTGCTGATCGAGGCGAATATCTCTGTTCGGGATGATTATGAAGTGACGGGCGCCGCTCTGGACACCTTGTTTGATATCGCTGTCGTGCAGGATGGCGTCATCGGTTCCCGCATGACAGGCGCTGGATTCGGGGGTTGCAATATAAGTATTGTAGAAAAAAACAAAGTTTCACGGTTTCAACAAATTGTGGAACAAGAATACCGTAAGCGTATTGGATATGCCCCATCGTTTTATCAGTCCGCGGCTGGAGGCGGTGCACGTGAAGTCGAAAACTGGCATTGAAATCAATATGAATTCCCAAATGATATCCTCTTTTTACATCGTCGCACATAGTTTCAATAAAACATTAGGAGACAGACTATAATGCAAAAACCAACCTTAGTCGTTATGGCCGCGGGGATGGGCAGCCGCTACGGCGGATTGAAGCAGATCGATCCCGTCGGCAAGCATGGCGAAATCATCATGGATTACTCCCTCTACGACGCAAAACAGGCGGGGTTTGAGAAAGTCGTGTTCATCATCAACCGTAAGATCGAGCACGATTTTTACGAAGTCGTCGGTCGCCGCGCGGAAAAACATATGGAAGTGCATTATGTCTTCCAGCAGATGGACAGCATGCTGCCTGCCGGTTTTGCGATTCCCGAAGGCCGTGTGAAACCCTGGGGAACGGCGCACGCGATCCTCTGCTGTAAAGACGTTGTGAACGAGCCGTTTGCCGCAATCAACGCGGACGATTACTACGGCAAGCATGCATTCTCCGTTTTGTACGACTACCTCAAGGATGCAAAAGACGGCGAAAAGTATAACTATTCCATGGTGGGTTACCTTGCGAAAAACACGCTGACGGAAAACGGACACGTTGCGCGCGGCGTCTGCGACGTGGACGACAACGGAGAACTTGTCAACATCGTCGAACGTCTCCGCATCTACCAAACGCCGGAAGGCCCAGCTTACACAGAGGACGAAGGCAAAACGTTCGTGCATTTCCCGGAAGACAACCTGGTCTCCATGAACTTTTTCGGCTTCACGCCGGGATTGTTCGGTGAGCTGGAAACCCGCTTCCCGGAGTTCTTAGCCGACGCTATGAAGACTAACCCGCTCAAGGGCGAGTTCCTGATCCCGCAGGAAGTCGGATTGCTGCTCCGCCAGAAAAAAGCGAGCGTCCGCGTGCTGTCTTCTCCGGACCGCTGGTATGGCGTGACATATCGCGAAGACAAACCGGAAGTGATGAAGGCACTCGCAGAAATGACCGATAAGGGTTTGTATCCGGATCGAAAGTTGCTGGACGCCTGACAATTGGCTCTATGCGGGCAGCTTTTTAAAAAACCGCATAATCAGTGGAAGAACGGTAAAAAACGCAAATACATCTGTAATTGCCTGTGCGACTTGAATGCCCAAAATGCCAGTGGAAAGCGCCAAAACGACGACCGTCGGGATGAAGTATATACCACTTCGCAGTATTGCCGTAAAGGATGCCAGCGCTCGCCGTCCCGCAGTTTGGAACGTCACATTGCTCAACAGGAGTAACGGTTGCAGCAAGAGGACCGAGCATTGGCAGCGCAATGCAACGCTGCCAATCGCTATCACCTCGGGATCGTTTCTAAACCATCCGACGATCGATGGCGAAAAGCAAAAAACAAAAACGGCAATCATGCCCAAAATGATTTCGGACAGCATCAGGGTAAACTGAAACGCCTTTCGTACGCGTGCATAATTTTGAGCGCCAAAGTTATAACCGGCAACAGGTTGATAGCCTTGCCCCAAGCCAAGCCCAATGGCGTACATAAAAAAATTAATACGGGCAACGATGCTCATTGCCGCAACCGCCGCATCTCCATATATAGCAGCGCAGTGGTTTAAGGCCATCGAAGAAATGCTTGTTAAGCCTTGCCGTATCAGACTTGGAAAACCTGTGCTGATAATTTCCCATATCTTATTTTTAAATTGAAAATATTTAATAGCAAGCCGGCTCTGCGTTTTCCCTCGTAAAAAAAGCGATAACAAAATAACGAATGAAACACATTGTGATACTGCGGTCGAAAGCCCGGCGCCTGCAATCCCCATGTGAAATACATATATTAAGAGCGGATCGCCAATGATATTGAGCACAGCGCCCGAAACCAACCCGATCATAGCAAACGACGCTTTGCCTTCGTATCGCAAGAGGTTGCTCATCGTGAGGCTGCTCATCATAAACGGCGCGGCAAACATGATGTAAAAAACATAGTCGTGCGCATACGGCAATATCGTATCCGTACTGCCGAGTAATCGTAATAACGGATAGATAAACGCGAGTCCGGTTGCGCCAAGGCAAGAGCCGGTCAATAATGACATGAAAAAACCGGTGGAAGCATATATGCTTGCTTCTTCACTGTTTTTTTGTCCCAAATGTCTGGAAATAATGCTGCCGGCCCCATGACCGTACATGAACGCAAACGCTTGGAGAATGGCCATGAACCCAAGCACGATACCTATCGCTCCACTGGCGCTTGTTCCGAGATGCCCCACAAAAAAAGTGTCGACCAGGGTGTAAATGGTCGTTACCAACATACTGATTGTTGTCGGTATCCCCAAAGAGACCACAAGGCGTGGAATCGGGGCTTCAGTCATTTTTAAATATTGTTGGTCGCTATCGAATGCCACTTGATTGGTACCTAAGCCTTTATGGGTATATCGTAAATTTCGCACGGCGCATTAAATTATAAGACATGATAGCTAAATTATGTTATTTTAAGAAAATTGCTCATAATTGTTTTCCCATGCTCCGAAAGAAAAGATTCCGGATGGAACTGCAGTCCGAAGAGTGCGTCTGTTTTATGCGCAATTCCAGCGATATCGTGACCGCTTCTAGCGATAATATGAAAATCTGTCGGTATATCCTCTTCCAAAACCGTTCGTGAATGATAAAACCCGGCATAAAAAGTTCCCGGCACGCCGTTGAAGAGGTTCGTTTCATGTTCGATTTTTACCAACGAACGCTTGCCTTGCTGAATCTCATCCATTTGAACGCACTTGCCCCCGTAAGCGGCGCAAATGATTCGATAACCTAAGCAGATACCTAAAATTGGAACCTTTCCGGCAAGCGTTTTTACGATATCTATCGTGTTTCCTGCTGCTTCAGGCAAGGTGCTTCCGCCTGAAATAATGATATGCGAAGGCGCTAGCTTTCGAACATCTTCGCTATCTATCTGATCGTTTCGGGCAATACAAATTTCCGGGTTGAGTTGCCCGGCAAGCTGATAGATATTATTTGTGCAGCCGTCATAATTGCTAATTAAGAGAATCATTCTCTTCTCCCTCCGCTGCATTCCTTATCGCGCTGATCATAGCTTCCGCTTTAAACAGGCACTCTTCATATTCTTCTTCCGGCACACTGTCAATAACAATTCCACCGCCGGCCCGCACGGTAATCTGCCCCGCCTTTAGAAACGCCGAGTGGATGAAAACAAAGAAGTCCGTATCGCCATCCAGCCCCATATAACCAAACGTTGATCCATATATTCCCCTGCGTTCCTGCTCTATTTCATGAATAATTTCACACGACCGGGTTTTGGGGGCGCCGGACACAGCGCCGGAGGGCGTAATCGCATTGACTGCATCCAAGGCGTTTATGCCTTCTTTCAGTTCCCCGGTAATTGTTGTTCCCAAATGCATCACCCGAGAGCAGCGAATAACGTTCAAATACCCCTGTACATCCACAGAGCCAATTTTGCATATATACCCGAATTCATTTCGCGAGTCATCTACAAGCATGTTGTGCTCATCGATAGCCTTTGCGTCGGATTTTAGCGCTTCAACCTGCGCAGCGTCTTCTTCCGGCGTTTTCCCTCTTGCATAACTTCCGGCCAAACGTTCCGTCATGATAATGCCATTGTGAAGCTGTGCGATCGGTTCCGGTGAAGCGATGGCCGCTTCCATATCGTCCGACGAAAAATAACACATGTAGCGGGTAGGATCTATTCGCCGGAGACTATCAAACGTATCGATCAGATTTCCTTCGGCTTTGACCCTTTTCCCGTTCGTGAGTACAATTTGCGCCACGTCGCCTGCTCGAATATAGTCTTTAGCCTTTTCAACCATCCGCAAATAAACGTCTTTTTGATAAATGGAAGAGAATTCACCTAGCAAGCGCAGCGGCTTTGCCGCACTTTCGTTAAGCGCAGGCGCTTCAAAAAGAATACGCTCCATGTTGCTTAATATATGCGCCGCTTCCTGGTAATTGCTTTCAAGCCGGTCCGTCGCTATATTACAGATGAGATACAGCAGATGCTCTTCCCAGTCAAATGCATATAACTTGTCAAAAAGCATCAGATCAAAATCGTTAAATTCTTCAGGATTATCCAGATCGAAACCATACTTGGGTTCGGTTAAATGGATATATTCAAACGAAAAATATCCAACAAATCCGCCAAAGAACGGAGGCAAACCTTTCAGCCGCGGCGCTTGATACTGGGCAACCATATTATGTAGAAAGTCAACTGGGTTATCTGTCCCAAATGAAAATGATGTTTGCCCTGTTAAAATTTTAATCTTTCTCCCGATACAAGAAATCTCAATTGACGGTGCATAACCGACATATGAGTAGCGGTCCCAGACGACGTTTCCCGACTCGTCGTTGCTTGTTCGTTCCAACATAACCAACTTATGGTTTATGTTTTTTAATTGACGTAAAACATCAATTGGCGATTTATCGCCTATATCAATCGTTTTATATACGGGAACGAGCGGATATCCATCAGCGAATGCTTTCAGTTCGGATAATGACGGCTCCATTTTTGTGTCCTTTCAAGGTGATTTACAAAGTACGCTTGGCGTCTATAGATTATTGATCTCTCGAACAAAATGACAGCACACAAAATGCCCCGGTGTAATCTCTTCCATCTTCGGGTCCGACTCAAAGCACTCGGGTTTGGCATAGATGCATCTGGCCGCGAAACGGCATCCCGGTTTTGGGTTAATCGGAGACGTCAATTCGCCTTTTAGCTTAATCCGCTCCCGTTTATGATCGATATCCGCTATAGGCACCGCGCTGATCAATGCCCGGGTGTATGGATGGTATCGATGTAAAAACAGTTCGTCCGAGGGCGCTTTTTCAACCATCTGACCCAAGTACATAACCATGATATCGTTGCTGATATACCGAACCACGGACAAGTCGTGCGTAATAAAAATATAGGTTAATTGCATCTGCTCCTGAATATCCAGCATCAAATTCAGCACTTGCGCCTGAATAGATACGTCAAGCGCGGATACAGGCTCATCGCAAACTATAAATTTCGGATTCAGTACAAGCGCGCGCGCAATCCCAATACGCTGTCTGCGTCCGCCGTCCAGTTCATGAGGATAGGAATTAACGAATCGTTTCGCCAGCCCGACAATGTCCATCATTTCGGAAACACGGCCTTCGATTTGTTTCTTTGTATAACCTCCCACGATCTGCATCGGTTCGGCGATAGTTTGATATACCGTCATGCGCGGGTTCAAAGAGGAAAATGGGTCTTGAAAGATAATTTGCATTTCTCTGCGCAATGCGGATAATTGGGGACGGGAAACATTTGTAATATCTTCACCACGGTATAGAATTTGTCCGCCGGTATTGTCCAGCAGATGCAGCACGACGCGGCCAAGCGTCGATTTCCCGCATCCGGACTCTCCAACCACGCCCAGCGTTTGCCCTTCTTCGATTTTAAAACTTACACCGTCCACTGCGTGCAGAAGGCCCGCGTTAACTTTGAAATATTTTTTCAGGTGATTGACTTCGAGTATGGCGCTCATGCGTTTTCCTCCCTTTGCTGCGGATATAAACAGCGGCAATAATGCCCCGCCGAAATTTCGGTAAGCGGAATCGGCTGCGATTGACAGGCTTCTGTACAGTGCGTGCAGCGCGGCGCAAATTTACACCCTTTGGGAAGGTCAGTCGGGTCAGGCATGAGCCCCGGGATCAATTTAAGTCGCTTGCTTTCTGATTTTAGGTCGGGCAGGGATTCAAATAATCCGATTGTATATGGATGTGACATATGTTTGAAAATATCACGAGCGGTTCCCATCTCAACCACTTCTCCAGCGTAAATCACCGCCACCTCGTCACACATCTCCGCTACGACGCCAAGGTCATGGGTGATCAAAATCATAGAAGTGCCGAGCTCATCCTTGAGCTCGTTCATCATGTCCAGCACCTGTGCCTGAATCGTCACATCAAGAGCCGTGGTAGGTTCGTCCGCAATCAAGAGTTCGGGTGAGCACGCAAGCGCCATAGCGATCACTACACGCTGTTTCATGCCGCCGGAAAACTGATGTGGATACTCCGTGCTTCGGTCGCCGGGAATCCCGACCATTTCAAGTATTTCAACCGCGCGAAACGATGCTTCTTTCTTGCTTATTTTAGAATGCAATCGAATGACTTCGGCAATCTGCTCACCTACGGTATCGATTGGATTCAGAGCGGTCATTGGGTCCTGGAAAATCATCGATATCTTCTTGCCGCGCAAGCTTCGCATGGCAGACTCGCTTTTGTGATATAAATCTTCTCCATCAAACACGATGGAGCCGTTGGTTACGTGCCCTTGCGGCTTTGGTAAAATGCGAAGGATCCCTTTGGCAATCGTCGTCTTGCCTGCGCCGGTTTCGCCAACCAGGCCGAGCGTATGACCTTTGGGCAGCGAAAAGCTAACATCGTTAACGGCGTAGCAGGTGCCAAGGTCTTTCGTTACATATGTTATGCTTAAGTTTTTAATTTCTAATATGTATTTACTCATCATTTCACCCTATTCTCAGTCCTTCCAGCGGGGGTCCATAGCGTCGCGCAATCCATCACCCAACAAGTTGAGCGCAAGGACCACCAAAGCAATGGCGATGCCGGGGAACGTAACCATATACGCATGATCAAGGATATACACGCGCGCCGCAGAGATTAGTGCGCCCCACTCCGGATACGGCGGTTGCACGCCAAGCCCGAGAAAGCTGAGCGAAGCGGCCATAGTGATTGCACTGCCAACACCCATGGTCACCTGGACAATAATCGGACTGAGTACGTTCGGTAAAATATGCCGAAAAACAATGCGGGAGTCCTTGGCGTCTATCGCAAACGCAGCTTCGACAAACTCCTGATTGCGTATTGCCAATATCGGTCCGCGTACAACCTGTGCATATCGTGGAATTGTCGCGACCGCAACGGCAATAATCGCCCCCTTGATGCCGGTCCCAATCATTGCGGAAATGACAATTGCCAGCAACGTTTGCGGAAGCGCCATAAAAATATCGAGAAAACGCATGATGATAATGTCTGTTCGCTTTCCGTAAAACGCTGCAATGGAGCCTATGATAACGCCCAGAATAGCGGCGGAAGATGCCGAAACAAAACCGACCATCAGCGATATACGTCCGCCATACAGCAGCCTGCTGAAAATGTCGCGACCAAGGTTGTCGGTTCCGCAGATGAACTCTTTGCACGGCTCCGTAAACTTTCGTGTGATGTCCTGCGCGTCATAATCATAAGGCGCAATGACGGGGGCAAGTAAGCACAGCGCTATTACCGCAATTAGTATCACGGCGCCGAAAACCGCGGTGGGCTTTCGCAAGAATCGGCCCATTACCTCGCCAAACATGCTTCTTTGTTTGATTTGGAGTGTTTCATTACGCATGATCGGCTTCCTCCACGGCTTTTTTCTTTTTCGCAGATTTTCCCGCAAACTGTGCTTTTATACGTGGGTCAACATAGGCGTACAGAAGGTCGATCAGGAGGTTGACCATGCTGAAACTTACAGCAAGAAGCAGCACGCTGCCGCGCACCAGCGGATAATCTCGTGTCGTAATTGCATTGATCATAAGGCTTCCAAGACCCGGAATAGAGAAAACCTGCTCGGTGATGACAGCGCCGCAAAGCGCAATGCCGAACGTGCTGCCGGCTACAGTAATAATAGGAATAAGCGCATTGCGAAACACATGATGATATGTGATGACGCTCTCTTTTTGCCCTTTTGCGCGGGCGGTTGTTGCGTAATCCTGACGAATACAATCCAGCATGCTCGCACGCGTCGTTCTCATGAGACTTGCAGTAAATGTAAGGCCCATAGTCAACGCCGGCAAAACAAGATATCTAGGCCCGTACCATCCGGAGACGGGGAACCATTTTAGCTCGACGGCAAACCATAGTATCAGAAGCAAGCCCAGCCAGAAAATTGGCATAGAGACACCCGCCATACCGAAGATGCGCAAAACATTATCAACCCATGTACCTTGATGATTGGCGGCCAGTATTCCCAGCAATACGCCGAGCACCATAGCGATCACGCAGGTCGCAGTCGCAAGGACGAATGTTGTGGGAAACCGTTCAAGCAGAGACGACGTAACGTTTTTTCCTGTTTTATAGGAAATGCCAAAGTCACCTTGGGAGACGATTCCCCAGATATACTTGCCAAATTGCTCGAAAAACGGCTTGTCTAAATCGCGCGCAGCGCGCCAGTCGGCAATCTGCTCTTCCGTTGCCTGGTCGCCAAGCACAATCGCAGCCGGGTCGCCCGGTGTAAAATACATCATCGTAAATATTAAAAAAGCGACGCCGAGCAATACAGGTATTAACGTTAAAAGTCGTTTTATAAAATACCGAAGCATCTGTATCCCTTCCCTCGCGAATGAAGGTGACTGTGAAGCCTTTTCAAGCATCACAGTCCCTTCATTCACCGTTTTAACTAGATCTTATTTAAAGTATGCGTTGTTCCAAATCCAGTATTCGCCCGGTATTTCAACACCAGACAGATCGCTGTCAAAGGCGGCATAGATGGTCATCTGTACGCCGGGCACCCAATACATCATATCGGTGATAAAGGTCTCCTGGAATTCCTTATAGAGCGCGATACGTGCTCCCATATCCATTTCCTTGGAGATTCTATCAAGATAATCGGTATAGATGGGTCCGTCAACCGTGTCGGCTTCAACATTGATTGCGGTGAAGCCCATGCTGGTGCCCAAGAAAGTCACGATGTCACCGCTGTTGTTGTATGCGCCGCGGATGTACAGATCATAATCGTCGGAGTTCGAAACGATATCGTTCGTCGTCGCCAGGTCATATTTCTGGATTTCAAGATCTATCCCAACTTCAGCAAACATGTTGTAGAGCTGCTCGGCCATCAACTGGCGGCTGGGGGTGCTGTCCACGAGGATGCGCAGCGACAGTCCGTCCGCATAGCCGGCTTCCGCAAGGAGATCCTTGGCCTTTTCAGTGTTGTAGTAGTAAGGATATTCGGCTTCCCACTTCGAGTCATAGCCAAGCGCATTCTTGCCCAGCGGGCTGCTGCAAGGTTCCGCTGCTCCGTCAAACGCGCCGGCGCAGATGGCTTCCCAGTCGATCGCGCAGGCAATCGCCTGGCGGACCTGAAGGTTGGACAGCGCTTCATTCTTCAGGTTGCAGCCAAGGAAGATAGAAACGATACTGGGCTGTTCATCATACCCGACAACGCCCTCGATTTCACAGGCAGAGTTGTAATTTTCGAGCGACAGGTTAAAGAGAACATCGACGCCACCGGTTTGCAGTTCCATCAATGCAACCGAACTTTCGGTGATGATTCGCACTATGATGGTTTCGATTTTGGGCGCTCCATACCAATGGTCGGCAAATGCCTTAAAGACCATTCTATCGCCGGAAATCCATTCGTCAAGGACATACGCCGCAGTGGTCATCGGGTCCAGATAGAACTCGTCCGCAGAAGCGGCGGCTTCGTAGGCGGATTTTTCAATGATGCCAATGGCAAGGAAAGCGCTCTGCCACACACCATTGATCTCGTTGAACTTCAGATAGAGCGTATTGTCGTCAATGATCTTGCTGTTGTCAAAATCGATGAAGTCCAACTGGCTGCCGGAAGAGGTGTCCTGTTTGCCGTAAACCAGCGATGCCAGCACGTCCTCTGCGGTCATGGTGTTGCCGTCATGGAATTTGACGCCTTGACGAAGGTTCATTGTAACGCCAAGGTTATCGTCGTCCAGCTGATATTCTTCGCAGATGCAGGGTTCATACTCGCCCTTGCTGTTGCGGGTAAACAGATAATCGTAGATCAGGCGGTTATACGTCATATTTGCGAGGTTGTTGATCGTGTCGCTGCGAAGCCGGCCGGGGTCGCCATTCGTAACAATAACAAGGGTGTCCTGCGAAGACACGACTTCCTCGTCCGCATCCGGCATGTCCGTCACGGATTCTTCCGTCGTCGTCGCTTCCGTTGCAGGGCTCTCCTCCTCGGCTGCTGTTTCGCTGGCGCTTGTGCAACCGCTGAACAGAGCCATGCTCATCAGGAGACAAAGCAGTAAAGCAAGAAGTTTTTTCATTTTGTTCCATCCTTTCACTTTTTATCGTAATCTTCCACTCACGAAAGATCAGATCGATTTGGAGTGCACACCTGGGGCTTTAAAATTGCGATACCAAGATCTGATATCTATTTAGTGCACCTCTAGGTATCAAGATATCCGCCCCCGGTTTGCCGTCACGAAAAAGTCGAGTTAGTCTTCCACAAAATAGCTCAGCAGTGGACGCATCTTATTGACGGTTTCATCAAATTCAGCGTTTATATCAGAATATTTTACAATCCCTCCCCCCGCATATACGCTGACAGTGTCCTCTTCAAGCTTTGCGGTGCGAATTACAAGTGCAGCGTCGGCATCGCCCTCATAATTCCAGTAACCATAAATGCCGGTAAAATATTCCCTGTCGAACGGTTCTGTTTCCGCTAAAATATGTTCGGTCCGGTCTACGGGGATTCCCCAAATAGTTGCCGGTGGATAAATGGCGCCGATTACATCAAAACAAGAAACATTTTCCTTGATTTTGATTGAAATTTCGCTCTTAATATGAAACGCGTAAGGCGTTTCAAGCACCGTCTTGTTCTTATCAATCCTTACATCGCCGATGTCTGCGTTTTCCAGCTGACTGACCATAAAGTGAAGCGCGTGCTCATGCTCGATGATATCCTTGGAGGTAGCGGTCAGCTCTTTGCGAACTTTTTCATTTACAGCAGGATCGTCGAATTTTTTCCTTGTCCCCGCCAGAGGTTTGGTCACAGCGGTTCTGCCGTGTTGCTTTACAATGACTTCCGGTGTAATTCCCATCCAGTACTTGGATTCGCCCTGGCGGAACAGATAGAAGTATTCCTGAAAGTATTTATCCAACAGATATGCGGCGTAATCGAGTTTGTCGAATGGTTCCGTGGGTGTAACAGTGCACTTGCGCGCTACTACAACCTTTTGCACATAATCACTTTTTAGCTGCTCCAGAACCTTCTCCATCAGAACCATATATTCGTCTTTGCCGGGGTATTGCACTTTGCTACTGATGCGGCAAAGCGAATAGCTTTCTTTCTGCGGGTCTTTGGGCAGCGGAATTTGTTGTGTTGGGGATATGGCGCTGAACATACGGAACTTCCCGTCTTTGCCGAACAGCTCAATCTCCGGAAGATAATAATTGATGATCTCCTGCGGTTCGTCGCTGAGGATAATGCTTTTCATGCCACCCACGAAGGGAACGCAATAAAACTCCGATTTGATCATTCCCTTCAGCTTGTCGCGCAAATGATTGCAAAGCGCGAACACCTGCTGAAACGGTATACTTTGGAATTCTTCCCTTGGTGTTTCCAATATGGTTAAAACAGATTCATTGTGGATATCCAGCACACCCTTGATTGTGTTGTGGGAAACGAGTATCCGCATTCCAACCAATCGACCGGCGGCACCGATTAAGACGTCTTTGTCCTCAGTATCCATACAACGGAAAACTGATTGGAAGCTGTTGCAGCAAATAGCGTCCGGATTATGGTTCAATAATTCTTCGACCCACCGGTTCATGCCACAAGTATCAGTCGTAAAGTCAACATTAGTAAGTCTGGCGTTTTTCATCGCGTCGTTTTTCTTTTGTTCCATCGCTATTTCTTTCTTAATAAATTAATTACTTTAAGTTGAAGAGATTTGGAGTAAATCCACTAAATTTCAAAGAAGCGGCATACGAGGCGTAGCAAATCGTTTCTCGTGTTGCTGATGTTACGAAACATTTCACGGTTTGTTTCTAAAAGAATAAGCTTTTTCATATATTATGTCAACAATTATATTCATTTATGTTGACAAAATCCCCTAAAAAACACTTGATTTTTCCAGCAGCCTCTTGACAAGAAACTATTTCACGAAATAAAATTGTTTATAATAACCCCTCCTTCTACGTGTTATACTTATTTAAACAGTTATTATTAATTTCCTGAAAGCGAGAATCACACTTATGTCTAAACACGTTAAGACAAACATTCGTGAAGTGGCCGCCCACGCCGATGTGTCTCCTGCAACGGCTTCGCGAGCCCTAAATGGAAATGCTTCGGTAGACGCAGAATTGGCACAGCGTGTTTTTGCATCCGCCCGCGCACTCGGATATCATGTCAACAAACCCGAAACGCGGAAGCAAAGCATCGCTTTAATCTTGCCCGGCATTAGCAACACCTATTATTCGCACACCGCTACCGGTGTAATTGACGCCGCCCGGAAAGCAGGATATCTTGTGAACATCATGCTTTCGGATGCTAACCCGGATCAGGAACTCGAATGTCTGATAAAAGCCAGCGGCTCAAATACGGCAGGCATTATCATTGCGCCCGTCACGGATCGCGATCCGAGAACGGCGTCGGCGGCGCTTGCATATATGCCAATCGTCGTTACCGGTCCCCGCTTTATAGCCGACGGGTTAATCCATGTTCATCTCAACAACAACGAAGCAGCTTACTTATGCACGCGTTATTTACTCCGCCTTGGGCGAAAAAACATCGCTTTCTTCATTCACTACTGGGCGGAACACATCCACAACTACGAG
Organism: Christensenellaceae bacterium; assembly: GCA_963665515.1. Classification (GTDB taxonomy): domain Bacteria; phylum Bacillota; class Clostridia; order Christensenellales; family CAG-138; genus UBA7703. The sequence continues at coordinate 959,262 of OY762278.1, read as the reverse complement.
GATTTCATCAAGAAATACCAGTCTTCCAATCATGGTCTTTTTACCGCACACGACCGCTACGAGGGATACTGCCGCGCTTTGCGGGAAGCCGGATTGGAGCCGAATCCTTCCTTGCTTGCGTTCGGCGGTTTCAGTTACGAAGCGGGGTATTCCTGCGCAAGACAGTTGCTCGCCTCAGATATCGACTTTGATGCGGTCATCGTACCGAATGATCGTTGCGGCGCAGGCATCTTGAACTCCCTGCAAGAGCAGGGATTCAATGTTCCAAGCCAAGTATCGCTCGTATGTTTGGACAGCGACCTTGTTGCAAAAGTCATGTCGCCCAGGCTGACAAGTATTTCGTCTGTAGACTATGAAATCGGCCAGCATTGCGCGGAACAACTTTTCCACTTAATCAACGGAGAACCTGCGCACGATGTGGAAATCAGTGCAAAATTGCAAATCAAGAATTCGACCCAATACCTGTCCGATAGCTCAACCGGTTCTTCCGCAGCCGGCGCTAATCAGCTGGAGCTCACCGGTCATTAATCGAACCATTTCAACCAGCTGGTTTTCGAGCTCGATCCAGTCGCCTAAAACATAATTTGTCGTTACATGCGTTTGGTTATAACGCCGCGTGTGTTTTTAGGTACGCTTTTGTAGTTTCAAGACACATCTTCGCGTGTCCTTCGGCACCATATTGCTCGGTTAGTTTTAGATTCGGCAGCTCGATGGAAATCGGGATATCCGGAATTGCTTTCACATACCCGGCAATGTCGATCCCGCCCATGCCTGCGTATTCGCGCGCTTCCCGGGCGACGCGGAACATTTCCGGATGATCGATTGCACCCGGTATTTCGGCTGGTCCGTCGCACAGATGCATCATGTTGAAATATTTCTTCGGACACGCTTCAACTTCATCCGGCGAAACCCGGGAACGATGCGCATGCAGCGTGTCCACCATGCAGTACAAGTTCGGACGCTGAAGCGAGTCGATCAACGCAACGTCCTCCTCCAGATTACGAATGCCCGCCCAGGTTAAAAACTCCACATGATACGTCAAACCATATTTCGCCGCCATATCGGCGACCTTCTCAACGCCTTTTGTATAAAACGCCTTATCACGACTCCAAACACTTCCAAGCACCGCCTGTGCGCCTAATTCGGCCGCCTTTTCAAAAGCAGGTTCATATTCGTCCATGTCCAGATCTTCTCGCACCCGCGCAAGCTCAATATCCAAAATAGACATATTATAGTCGGACAGCGCTTTTTTTACATCCGAGAACAGCTGCGGGTCGTTTTGCAGCCGAAACTCCGGTTCGCCGGGTAATCCCAGTGGGATTGTGCGCAGACTGACATAATCGTAGCCGCATTCCGATGCGATACGAATTTGCGTTACAGGATCAATTCCGGGGATTGTTAAATATGCCAGCGAAAACTTTCTCATAGCAAGTCCTTTCAGTTGACTTATCATAAACGCACCTTTACTCTACTTATGGGACGCTATGTGCGACGGAGCGACATATTGCCCGTTTTCGTCAGGTACAATTCTGCCCTGGCATACGTTTCCTTTCGGGCTGTATATATCGTTGATGTTCCAGCAGCCCGGCGTCGGAACGGCAATGTTCTCCATCGGCACGTCGATTAGGTAGGGCCTGTTGGAGGCTATCGCGCGTTCCAGTGCGCACCTGAAGGAATCAGCACTTTCAATCCGCTCGGCCTCAATACCATATCCCCGCGCGACCGCAGCCCAATCCGGCGTATAGGATTGGCCGTCCGCCGTTGTAAACGTCGTCCCAAAAGAAGTTCCATAATTGCTGTACTCCAAACCCGCTATGGTCCCATAGGCCGAATTGTTCATCACGATCCAAATCACCGCAATGCCGGATTCCACCGCCGTTGCAATGCAGGAAGGATTGGTGCCAAATCCTCCATCGCCGACGAGTGCAAGAACCACCTTGTCGGGCGCGGCGAGTTTGCCGCCCAGTATTGCGGATGCGCCAAATCCCATTGTCGCAAGCCCCGAGCTGTGGTGGATGGTCCCCGGAATTGTGATGTCAAATTGCTGTGCAACGCCGTTTTTATTCCAGCCTACATCGGTAAAAATCAACGCGTCTTCGGGAACAGCCTCTTTTACCTCCCGCAAAATACGCTGTGGAGCCATTGGATACCGCCCGTCTGTAGAGATTGCTTCGTTCGACTGTTTAAACGCAGCTTTTTGCGTTGCAATTCGTTCGCGCAGGGCAATGTTGCTCTTTCCTTCCGGGCAAAGTCGTTTCACTTCATTCAAAATCGTCGCAAGAGCTTCTTTAATATCAGCTACTGCACCAATTTCTACGGGGTAGTTCCTTCCAATCTCCGCCGGATTGATATCGATCTGCATAAAGGTCGTATTGCGCGCGTCGAACGTAACGCCCGGATACCAACTTGAACTGTCCGCTTCGGCAAATCGCGTACCCAGCCCGAGAATCACGTCTGCGGTCAATGTCAGTTCGTGTGTGAAATGCAGTCCCCAAAATCCGGTTTGCCCAACCATAAGCGGGTGCGTATCCGGAAGGCATCCGTGTCCCATCAGCGTCCGGGAAACGGGAATGTCAAGATATTCGCAAAGCGCCGCCAATTCCCGGCTTGCCCCGGCGAGCAGTACGCCTCCACCCGCATGAATCAACGGATGTTCGGCTTCCAGCAGTTTTTTGGCAATTTTCTTCGCAGCGTCCGATGCAATGCCCGAGTGGTAAGTCTCGTGAGCGTCCCTATATGTCCGTTCAAATAACGTTTCATCAATTTTACGCGAAAACATGTCCATGGGCATGTCGATTAAAACCGGTCCGGGTCGCCCGCTTTCTGCAAGCCGGAATGCCTTGTCTAAAATCTCCGGTATTAATTCCGGGGTATCCACGCGCCAAACACGTTTGACAATTGGACGCAAAATTTCGCTTTGCGCTCCGTCGGCATGCATGTTGACTTCCTGATGCGGATGCTTGCCATAGTAATAACTCGGCACGTCGCCCGCGATAACAACAAGCGGAATCGAATCAAGGGACGCATTTGCAACACCCGTTACAATATTTGCAATTCCCGGACCCAGATGGCAAAGCAGCACGCCCGCTTTGTGTTTCACCCGTGCGTATCCATCCGCCGCAGTAGCCGCCACCTGCTCATGGCGGGTGGAAATATATCGTATTTTTTTGCTTCTTGAGAGCGCGTCCAAAAAGCCAATTACCGTATGTCCACAAAGACCAAATATATGCTCCACGCCTCTACGCTCGAGATAATCAACCATCAAGTCAGATACTAGCTTCTGCATGGTTCCTCCTAGTTGTTTTCATTGGCACGTTTCATCGCGTGCGATCATATCGAGCATGTAGCTTGCGTTATGACCAAAATATTCCGCCACTGTTTGCCCGGTTTTTATACATGCGTCCAGATCGACGTTTGTTTCTACATGCATCTTTTCCATCATATTTACAACATCTTCCGAGGCTACGTTGCCTGCGGCGCCCAGAGCAAACGGACAGCCGCCAAGTCCGGCAAACGAAGAGTCGAAGTGATCGACGCCTTCCTCCATGGCCGCCAATATGTTTGCCATGGCGAGACCGCGTGTATTATGAAAATGCAGCCAAATAAGCAAGTTGGGAAACGCTTGCTTTACACGTTTGCAAAGTTCGCTCACCTGTGTTGGAACGGCAATTCCCGAAGTATCGGAAAAAGACACTTCATCAACGCCGATCTTTTGGTAAGCCTCTACGAGCTCAAGTACATCGTCTATCCCGATATCTTCTTCCCATGGCGACCCGAACGGCATCGAAATCGAACCCGAGAGCAAAATTCCGGCGTCTTTCGCCGCTTTCTCACAGTCGGCAAATCGCATAACGCTCTGCTTAGGCGTACAACGCAGATTTTTCATGTTATGCATTTCGCTTGCGGACACATTGAGCTTAATCTTTTTGCAGCCACATTGTTGCGCCCGCTCAACGCCCTTTAGATTCGCGACCAAAGCGCGCAGTTCAACTTCCCGGGACATTTCCCTCAGTTCTTCGAACAGCGCGTCCGTGTCCGCCATCTGCGGAACGGATTTGGGATTCACAAATGAGCCAAGCTCAACCACCGGAAACCCCGCGGTAATCACATCCTTGGCCAGCGCTATTTTTTGCTCTGTCGAAAGCACGCTGCGTTCACTCTGAAGGCCGTCGCGCAACCCGACTTCACATAAAACAACACGACTTGGCAGGTTCATAGTTGTCCCCTTTTCACATCGATTGATGTATCACGTCCAGAACGCCCTTGAGTTCTTTTACCGGTATTTGGCCGGGCGCCGACGTGCTCCCGATCGTGCCGAACGTCATAGCCGAGCCGAACGCCTCTGCGCATATGCGGCTGATAACGCCCATGCCGGACATAGACATCGCCACAACAGGCTGTTTTGCGTGCATAGTCCTCATCTCGTTTACCGCCGTCATCAACGTAAGTACGTCCGCCATGCTCTGCGGCATCACGGCCATCTTCAGGACGTCCGCACCCATATCCTGCATTTTTTGCAGCCGCCTGATGATCTCATCCTTCGGGGGCGTTGCATGAAAATCATGATTGGACGCCACGACGGCCACCTTGTTATCATGTGCACCCTGAATGATACGTTCCACCACAGTGTCACCGCTCATAATTTCCACATCCACAGCGTCGGCATAACCGCTCTGTGCCACAGCGGTATTCAATTCCGCATATGCTTCGGGCATGATTTCTTTCATGCCGCCCTCGTTTGCCGTTCTGAACGTAAAGAGCAATGGTATATCGCCAAGCGCTTTGTTGACCTGCGATAATGCATTTACGACAGCGTTATAATCGAAAACGTCTTCGTAAAAATCCACTCGCCATTCCACCATATCGACTTCGTGTGTGGAAATCTCATGCGCCTTTGCAACGATCTCATCTGCGCTTTTGCCGACGATTGGAACGATGATCCATGGTTTGCCGTCGCCGAGCATTCTGTTTCGAATTGAGATGGTTTGCTGCATTTTGTCTCCTTTTGTTATGTTCGTGCCGTGTTAGGACTCGATCTCCAATTCAGGATTGTAAAACTCGCCGAACAGCTCCTCGTCGGACGGTTTGTCCTCGGCGATGGCTCGCGAAACCCACGTTACATTCATGTACTGGCGAAGCGAAATATTCTCCGAAAGGATATTTCCGCCCCAAGTGCCGCATCCCATAGAGGACGTCATCGGCATACCGTTTGTGAACGAGCCGGCGTTAGCTTTGTTTTGCGGTTGACGAACCATGATGCGAGAAACAGGCGCTTCCACGGCCAACCGGTCGATATGTGCATCGTTGAACGAATAAATGCCACAGGAATGCCCCTTGCCGCCAACGTTATAGATTGCGTGCATCATTTGAATGGCGTTTTCAAAGTCGTCCCCATAGGAGAACAAGGCCAGCAGCGTTGTAAGCTTTTCACTGGAGAAGAAGTGTTCCTTACCAATCTTGTTTTCGCCGTCCACCATGATAAATTTGTACTGATCGCCAATTGAAAAGCCCGCTGCTTCGGCTAGCTTTTGCGGCGAGACAGCGACGGTCTGCGGCAGACGATGTCCCTGCTCGTCCCACATCACCTTTTTAAGCGCTTCCGCTTCATCCTTACTTGCAAGGTAACCGCCCTCATCTTCCAGCGCCTTCACCATCGCATCGTAGACTTCCTCATGGATAACAAGATTGCCGTCACAGGAACAACCCGATCCGAAGTCAGAGGTTTTTGAAATACGGGTGTTGCGCGCCGCTTCACCCACATCCGCCGTTTCGTCAATAATCATCGTCGAATTTCCCGCACCGGAGCCAAACGCCGGCGTGCCGGAACTATAGGCGGAGTGCACCATCGGGCGTCCGCCCGTTGCAATTACAAGGTCGGACTTCGCCATGAGCGCCTTGGTAAGCGGGATGCTCGGCTTCTCGATGCACTGGAGGATGTCAGCCGGCGCGCCTTGCGCCGCAAGTGCCTGCCGCATGACTTCAACCGTTTTGCAGGTTACGGCCTTTGCCCGCGGGTGCGGCGAAACAATCATGACGTCGCGTGCTTTTATGGCATAAACGGCCTGTCCTGCCGGTGTGAGAACGGGATTTGTCGTCGGTGCGAGCGCAGCGATAACCCCCACCGGTTTCCCATACTTCTGGAGTCCTTTTTCCGCATCTTCTTCAATGAGGCCAACGCTCTTTGCGCGCAATGCATCCCTGAGGATCCCGCGAACCTTCATACGCTTACCAACCTTGCTGACGGGGTCGCCAAGGCCGGTCTCCGCAACCGCTTCATAGGACAATTCTTTCCAGGTTTTCAGGTTTACAACCGACCAGGCCACTGCCTGGATCAACTTGTCTACGCGCTCCTGATCATACGTTTCAATGATTTTCGCCGCCGCATTAGCCCGCGCCAGCAACGTATCGATTAATTCTGTCTCTTGTTGTGTGATTTCTCGCTCCGCCATATTTTTCTCCTAACTTGTTGCACAAAGCTGTCTTCATCAACCAATTGCGCCTGCTAAATGCGATCCCACTTTTCGTCAAGGTTCTCCATGGCGTGGTACCCTTTTTCCATCAGGATTGCATCCAGCAGAGCGATACGAACCATAGCCTCGCAAACCGGGTAGATGCGCGGGAGCAAGGAAGCGTCCCTTCGCGTAATGGGTGAAAGGATTTCGTTTTCCATTTTTGCGACATTGACTGTTTTTTGCGGAACCGAAACGGTGGGCGTCGGTTTTATCGCAAGGCGTATGCGAATTTCATCGCCGTTTGAAATTCCTCCGAGGAATCCACCGGCATTATTCGTGTAAAACGCCACGCGTCCGGTCTCAGGATCCACATATGATTCATCGTTGCTTTCTGAACCGAGCATGCTTGCAAATCCGAAGCCCGCTCCAACTTCAATTCCTTTCACAGCGCCAATCGACATCAACGCGTGCGCGATGGTAGCTTCCAATTTATCAAACACCGGTTCGCCAAGCCCGGCCGGAACGCCGCGTGCAACCAACTCGACAACGCCCCCACAGGTTTCGCCTTTTGCTTTTACGTCAAGGATGTCTTTAATCATCTTTGGCGCCGCCTCCAAATCGGGGCAATTCAATTCATTTGCGCGGTAGTTTGCTTTTGCTTCGTCATAAGTGAGCGGTTTTGCCTTGATGCCATTGGACTCAACCGTGTAAGCAATGACGTCGATACCCATTTTGTCCAATACCAGCTTCGCCACCGCGCCGCCGGCTACTCGGCCAACAGTTTCCCGGCCCGACGCACGTCCGGCACCGACCCAGTCCGAATAATCCCCATACTTCTTAAAGAACGTATATTCGGCATGTCCCGGGCGCACGATATCTTTGTAATCACGATACTGCCCGACATGAATATCTTCGATATCATTGTTCGGTACAACAATGCCGATCGGCGCGCCGGTGGACAGGTCGTTTTCCATCACGCCGGAAAAAATATAAACCCGATCTTTTTCAATGCGCGGAGAATCCAGCGGTGTTTGCCCCGGCTTGCGTTTATCCAGCTCGCACTGGATATCTTCAGCCGTAATTTTTATACCGGCAGGAACGCCGTCAACGATGGCGAGCAAGCCGCCGTAGAGTTCTTTTGGAATACCCGGTTTTTTTCGAAAACACCCGGAATATGACTCACCGCTCGTGGTGACCCGGAATAATCTGCCAAACGAATTTCCCATCATGATTCAATCTACCTCTTTTCGCTGTTTTCTTTTTATTCTGCGCTTGTTTGAATCGACGCGCCCAACTTCTGAAACTTTTCGTAAAACCCGGGGAATGTAACACTCGCACACTCTGCACGGGAAATTGCAGTATCGCCGTTTGCAAACATTCCCGCTACCGTCAGAGCCATCGCCACGCGATGATCGTCGCTGCTTTCAAGTCGTGCGCCATACAGTGGCCTTCCGCCTCGAATGGTCATGGTATTGTCGTCATACACGATATCGGCGCCCATTGCATTGAGCGCTTCGCTCATGGTCTTAACGCGGTCGGTCTCTTTTTGTCGCGCTCCGCTGACGTTATGCAGCACCGTCGTACCGTTTGCTATGCAACCGACGACCGCCATAATGGGCAATGCGTCCGGCGTTAACAGCATATCTACTTTTTTACCCTGAAGCTGTTTGCCACCTTTGACCGTCAGTGTGCCCGCCTTTGTATCCTTCGTAATATCCGCACCCATCTCGATCAGGTGATCGACAATCTTAATATCGCCCTGCTTGTCGTTAAAATTGAGGTTTTCAATTACAACTTCCGATCCATCGGTCAGCGCCGCAACCATCGGATATCCAACGCTGGACCAGTCGCTCGGAATTGTACGGTCGAATGCTTGATAACTCTGTCCGCCTTCCACTTCATACCATGTGAAATTTTCCTCGTCATATGAGACTGAAACGCCGCACTTGCGCATCCAATCTATTGTCATTTCTATATATGGCATCTCGCGCGGTTCGGGCAATTCAATGCGGGTTTTTCCTTCACACATCGGTGCAGCAATCAGCAGTGCCGACGTCCACTGACTCGTCAGCCCGGAAACCGTCGTTGTTCCCGCCCGCATCGGTCCGCGTACCACAAACGGCGCCGCCTGAGAGTCGCTCCGCGTTGTAAACGCTTTTACGCCCAGCTGTCTCAGCGCCTGCAAAAGCGGTTCACTTGGCCGTCTGCGTATGGAAGCGTCGCCGGTGAACACCACGGCGTCCGGCAACAGCGATGCTACGGCCGCCATAAAATATAAAGTCGTACCGGAGTTTCCAACATCGATCACGTCATCGGGAACCTGCAATCCGTTTTCCGGTCCCTGCACGACCCAGCGGTCTGGAAAAATTTCACATTTGGAGCCAAATTGCAACGCAGCACGCCTTGCCGATTTACAATCGTCGCTCGGTAACGGATTGCGAATAACGGATTGACCGCCGGCAAGCGTCGCAATAATAAGCGCGCGAACCGTATGACTTTTCGATCCGGGAACCACAATATTTCCCACCAACCTGCTTGATGAAATAGCTGCTTTCATCATGTCCCACCTTTTCTAATAATTCGTTAAACTTCTTGTTTTTCCGCCAAAGCCTGTTCCGCTTCACGGAACATAATCTCGCTCGGTTCCTCAAGTCCCGTCCAAATTTTGAACTGCAGTGCGCCTTGGTGTACGAGCATACCCAACCCATTGAGGATATCCGCGCCTGCCTGCTCCGCGTCTTTTAAAAACTGTGTTTTTCGCGGGTTATAAGTTGCGTCAAACGCAAGCTGTCCGCTTCTAAACGCATCCGCACAGACCGGCGATGCTTCCACATGCGGTTTCATTCCAACGCCCGAGCAATTCAACACAACGCCACTTTCAGAAAACATGGTTTCTATACTCGCTTTATCGGAAAACGGGACGAATCGCATCACCGCGCCAAACCTTGCATTGATTTCATTTGCAAGAGCCTTGGCTGTTTCATCGTAGAGGTCGGTTAAAACGATCGATTTAACACCCTGGTTGGCGAGTGTATAGCACAGTGCACGCGCACAGCCGCCCGCCCCAAAGCAAAAATAGTTTTCTTCCGCCACACTTTTCTTCAATGCGCTTTTCAGTGTGCGGACGCCGCCTTCACCGTCGGTGTTATACCCAATCAGTTTGCCATTTCTAATATCGACAGTATTGACCGCACCAATCATTTCGGCCAGAGGGTCCAGTTCGTCGAGCAACTCTATGATTCTGACCTTGTCGGGTTTTGTTACACCAAACCCTGCAAAGTTCATGCAACGCATTGCTTCCACAATCGGTCGAAGTGTTTCAGCGCTTGTCTCAACCGGAAAATAATAATAATCCAGATTGTTTGCACAAAAAGCTGCATTTTGCATGCGATTTGAAATCGACTGTTCAAGTGGATAACCCAACAACGCAATTAATTTTGTGTTTACAGAAATCATTCGATCACTCCATCTTCCGTATTATCTTTGGGCGGCAATACAGTTCCGCGCCCTCCGTCAATTATCTTTATCTGCTATACGTTATTTCATTCAAATCAGGGGAGCGTCGTCTTGCACGCGACTTTTAATCTTAAGAATCGTTTTGAAAAGGGAATCATATTCCGTCGTTTACATTTCTGCTTGTTCTTCGGCTTCTCAACAGATGTGGTTTTGCAAATTGTTTCTTGTTGTTTCACGTTATGTTTCTTTTATGAAACAATAATAGCGCGGCAAATAGCGTCTGTCAAGCATGTCTGCCATATTTATTGTATTATCGAAACTATATCTACACGTAAACTGTTTCTTTGTGTTTCTCTTCGGGTGCTCCATCCGCACTTTATTAGCATATTATCGTTGATATCTACACGCCTTGTAGTTCACTCAAACGGAAATACCCTTATAGAACAAAACGGAGGCTGACGCAAATAAAGAACAACAGCCGTGCGAATACGCCGGCTGTTGTTCTTTTAAATTTTGAATTTGTTGAACAAACGCTTGTCGATTGAGTGCTAACAGGACAATTTATCTCGGATTCTTTTCAAGACATTTCAACGATGATTACGGTGTGCACCCGAAGAGGCATATCTATTTTTTTGCAGCGATTATTCCAGTATTTTCTTTTCACTGCATGCCGAAGTATTTTTTTGCGTTGCCGCCACAGATACCGCATATCAATCGCTCGGTGAAAATCGGATCGTCAGGATATTCCCCCGCTTCTATCCATCCGCCGATAAGGTCGCACACGATCCGTCGAAAATATTCATGCCTTGTAAAAGAAAGCAAGCTGCGGCTGTCCGTGGTCATTCCCAGAAACCGGCCAAGAAGTCCTTGCGTCGCCATCAGGCGCATCTGCTCTGTTATGCCGTCTCTATGGTCGTTGATCCACCAGGCGGGCCCGATTTGAATGTTGGACGGATACGTGTTGTTTTGAAAATCGCCGGCAACCCCCATCAACGCAAGGTTGTCCTTATGATTCAACCCGAATAGGATTGTTCGTGATAATGCATCGCGATTGTTTAGTTCATCTATAAAGCAACCGAGAGCATCCGCTACAGGATAATCGACTGATTTTCCGCAACGTCAAAAAACAGCCGCTTCGCCGTTTTGCTGTTTAAAAAGAAATCCTCGTCCATAAACCGTTTCATAGTTTATTGGCCTTATGCTTAAGTACGTCCACGAATATATCGTAACGATCACGGTGTTTCTCCAGCATTTATTATGCCCTCTCCTGTTGATGAATTTGCACCTGTTTCTAGACTATATGTCATTTCCGACATGTTCTATTCAATTCGTGCAAGATACATTGACAATGTTGCTCTTCAAGTACTATACACAAGGGCCGCAACCGGATGCTTTGCTTAGAGCTCACTTTTATCTCGATAATAGAAATACTCGCGATTAAAAACAGCGTAATACAGCCATCGCGGCAGTTTGTCGTAATACGGCTGCAGCTCGCGCATAACCGCCGTCTGTGTTTCATGTGCACGCGTCACCGCATAGCGATATTTGCGCCAGCGGTAGATGTTTGCGGCGACATTCGGCTGCGGCAGGCCGCGCCCGGTGTCGTAGCGTTCGCGGAAGGTTTTACTCATTTTCAGCGCAAGCGCGAGCATACCACTTGGCAGCGTCATCTGAAATACGCCCTTCACGCCGTCCGCCTGCTTTGCCGTGCGTACGGCCGCTTTCCCGGCGGTCACATGGTCGGTGTGGCCATACATACCGATGTTTTCGTCAAAAGTGAATATATACGTCGGGGCAAATGCTTCCATTTCACGTTGCACGGTTTGGCAGACCGCGTCGAAATCCTGATCCGCCAGATAGCGATCGGGATAGTCGCAAATGACCATTTCATCAAGCGCAAGGACCTTTTTTACTTGCCCAAGCTCCTGTGTGCGCCGCTGTTTCAACCCGCTCTTTGGCACGAGGTCGAAGGTCGGGCCATCCTCGCCGTGGGTCAGGTAAAGCGCCTTGACCGGCAAATTGTACCGTCGCTTCAGCAACGGCAGCGTGCCGCTCATAAGCACCTCGTCGTCCGGATGTGCAACGACGTACATAATGCGATCGTCCTTGCCAAAGCGCACCCGTTTGATAAGGCGCGGCACCCCGCGCTGGTTCACAAACCCGTTCGCAAACGCCAACGCGCCGCATATCAGCAGAAGAAGCGCCGCAACAATTATAATAATCCAGCTCAAGATTGCGCCTTCTCTCGATTGAGCCGAACCATCACGAAAAAGCCGACCAACGAAAATGCGGCCGCAATGGGAGCGACAATGGTGATGCCGAGCGGTTGATTCGCCGTACTGCCCAATAGATCGTGCAAAACGCCGACGGCAAACGACGCAAACGCGGTCGCTAGCTTGTTGACCAAGCCCTGCACGCCAAAGAACATCGCCTCTCTACGCACCGCAAATCGGCGATAGTCGTCATCGATAATCTCTGAAACGAGCACGTTGGGGATAACCATCAATCCGCTGTACGGGAAGCCGAGCAGTGCCATAAGTGCAAAGCCAAGCACCGCACCGGAGATGCCTTTCACCTGCGGAAGCGACATGATAAGCAGCGCAACCAGCGCATAGCTTGCCATCGAGATCATCAGCGACTTGACCGTGCCGAACTTTTTAACGAACACATTATAAAGCGGAATAAACGCCAGCGCGCAAACGACTGAAACGATGAAAAGCGTACTGGACATGCCTTTCTCCAAGCCGAGCGAAACGGTCGTTACAAACGCAAGGTTATACTGGATCAGCTGGAAGCCGATGAAAAACGTTGCAAAGCCAATGATGTATTTCACGAATTTATCGTTCTGAAACGCGCCTACGATGTTCTTAAAAAGATTTTTTGTCTGATTGGGCGCAGGTTCCGGCACATAATCGGGATTCGTTTTAATCACCAGTGCGGGTACGACCATCACCAACGCGCAGACGACGCTGAGCACTGCGCCCGCGCCAAGATATCCGAGCGCATTGATTAAAAAGCCGGACGCGCCAAGTGCGATTCCCATGCCAATGATGCCGAATACGGACACGAAGCTCTGAATGAAAATACGCTGTTTGTCGTCCTTGGCAATCTCCGGTAATAGTGCAAAATATGGATTGACCACAACGGTGTAGAAGAAGTAAAAGCCGTTAAGGAAGATGAAAAGCCATATAAAGCGCGCCAGTTCGGTCTGCGCCGCCTGCGGCGTGAGCCAAACCATAAGGAAGCAGACAATCATTGGGAGCGTACCGAGCAGCATGAACGGAAGCCGCCTGCCCATGCGCTTGCCGCGAATATTGTCGCTCCAGTTTGCAACCATCGGGTCGGCAATGCCATCCACAATGCGACCGAACAGTGTGGCCGTGCCGACCAGCGTGCCGGAGAGCACGGGATTGTCCGCGTTACCGGTCATAAAGAGCAGCAGCCACGTTGTAATAAACTGGCTGAGCATACCCGGGCCGAGGTGACCTGCCGCATAGGCAATCTGCTTTCCGCCCTTCAGCTCGCGATACGGGGTGTTGGGAAGTTGTTCCACTCGTGATATCCTCCTGCTAATTTTTTTGTTGTATATCGTTTTTATATTCGATTTTATCGGAAGGCGCCGTCCGCCGAGTCGTTATCCAGCACAAATGCAGAAAACGCGCTCCAGCCTTGCAGCATGCCGCCCGCCGGATAGTAAGGCGAAAAATATTCCACCGGGGTTGCAAACCCCTGCAATAGGCCAATTTCATACCAGCGCATGAGCGGGTAACGATAATCCATGTCGTATATCTTTTTTGCAAAAGCATACAGTGCGGACAGATACGGCCAGTCCGCACCGTTGTGGTAACGCAACGGGTCGGCGCTCTTTTCCACAAGACGCGCCGCCGATGCATACGGCGGGTAGACGCACAACGTACCGAAATCGCCGAAGCGACCGTTGTTTTGTGTTTCCAGAATCGTTTCCATATTTATAAGCATCCGCTTTGCGCGCTGTGGCGACGCAATGTCGAACAGCGCGGCGAACACCGTATCGATGGAAAGGTTTGTTTCCGTCTCTTCCGGTGTTTTGAAATTTATGTAATAACCCAGATTCTCGTCCCAAAGTTCTTGATTGATGCCAGTCTTGATTCGTTCTGCCGCATCTGCATATCGCGTGGCATTCGGCAGAAGCGAACCACCAAGCTTCAACGCGCCATACGCAAGGCACTGGATATAGGTAACATACCCTTCACGGAAGACATTGTCCGCCCAGTCGTGTCGCGAGGCGGGCATACGCGGGATCAGTCCGTTTTCGTCCTGTGCGGCAACGGTTGCGTCCAGCATAGCGGACAGTCTTTGCGCAATATCATTCTCGGAGAGGACGCCGACATCGCCGGAGGTGGAAATATAGGCGTAAAGCAAAAGCGCAAAAAACAGAGGGCTGTCCACATGGTCGTGCCACCACGGTTCGCCCTTTGCATCCACCGCCGAACCACACGTGCCATCCTGCGCAACGCCTTGCGCAAGAGTCAGCAGTTGCGCCCTTACCCAATCCGGCCGGTATGGCAAAACAGACAGCGCGGTATAGTAGCCGTCGCGATAATACGTCCGCGCGGGCGCAGCATAATTCACACCGGCAAAGAAACCTGAAAAGTGCGCAAACGATTTATAGCTGGAAAACGCCGCATTGAGCGCATAGGCCTTGAATGCAGCATCTTCATCCGGCTTTGCCGTGGCAATCAGCATATCAAAATATGCATCTGCGTCCGTGCTTGCATTGGCTGCGGCGGTTAGCAGCGTTTCGTCATCAAGCGTTTTACCAAGGTCGAACGCGAGCGTAAACTCCGCGGAATACGAATTCTCGTTTGCCGCTGCTTCGGTATTTACGCTATAGTGCAGATAATCGCCTTCCCGCTCGCGCAGTATCAGCGACGCGCTGCAAAGAATCTTTAATTTTTCCGGCGAACACTGCACGCCAAAATGATATTGAAGCGAAAACGCCCGGTCGCTCCGAGCGCCGATGTGCAGATACAGAACGGGTGCTTTGCTGTCGCAAAACCAACGCGTCGTATAACGAATTTCATGCGATGTAAATCGTGTTTGCTGCACACGCCCGAAGCAAACAACATGACGCTCCGCGTCCGGTGCGGCTTCGCCGCAAGTTCCGTAATATCCGCCCGACAGCACCACGTCATACGAGCCGCTAAGCGAAAGTTTTGTAAGCGTCGTTCCATCTACACAAGCGGCCAACGTTTGGTTGCTTATGTCGTATGGCGCGGGCTCATGCAACGCCAGTGATGCTTCCAGCTTATGATCTTTTCGAACGCAATAGCTCATTTATCGTCTCCATTTACAAGTTCAAGGCGACGGCCCAGCCGATCAATCAGGCGAACATCCGGTGTCGTCGACTGGTTTCCGATATTTGTAAAACGCACACATACGTATTCCGGCAAGCATGTGACGTTAAACACAATCCGCACACAATCGTTTTGGAGATACGCATTCGTTTCGCCATCGTCAAAGAAATATTCACGTGAAAACGCACCATTCTCTTGCGCGTATACGGTGAACACATGGTGTGGCTCACTGTTGCCCGGCTCATTTGACGCGTCCTCAACAAACACGCTGCCCGCTTTGTGCAGCACATGCGGCGCACTTGACGCAGGGCAGTTGATCGTTGCCGGTTCGCCGCCGGACAGCCAGGCGCCATTCTCATCATACCAGCCATGTTGACTCTTTGGCAGACGCAGCGTCATCTTAGAAACGCCCTTGTCGAACACGCACACCGCCAGCAGTGCGTCACCGACCAGAAACAAATCGCTTTCCGGGTCGGCATTTGGGTCCTCATAGATCAACGGACGCAAGATCGGCTCGTAAAGCATATGCGCTCGATACATTGCATTGTATAGATACGGTAGGATACGGCTGCGAAACGCAAAAATTTCTTTGACCGCCGGAACAAGGTCTTCATAAAACCAAGGCGTCGTTGCGCGTGCGTCGTCGTTCCAGCTGTGAATGGTAAATCGCGGCGTAAACACTCCGTGCTGCAACCAACGCAAAAACAGCTCCTTTTCCGGCGCAAGGCCTACGAATCCGCCGATATCATGGCCAAAGAGATACAATCCGCTCAGCGACATCGTTAGGCCCATATAGTGATTGAACCGCAGCGTCTTCCATTCCGTTCGATTGTCGCCTGTCCAAACCATCGCCATACGGCATACGCCCGCGGTGCCCGACCGGGAGGAAACAAACTGCCGCTTGCCCGGTACGGAATAGGCCGTTTGCGCCTCCAGTGAAGCCATCGTCATAAGCATTGCGTACGCAGGTTTATTCATGCACGCCGGGTGCGGACTTCCAAACCCGTTTGCCGTTACGTGACAGTCGTGCACCTCATATTCGTTGTTATCGTTCCACGTGCTTGCAATGCCATTTTCCAAAGTTCACTTGTAACCTGCTTTTTCCAAAAATCGTATGCACCCGGATTGGTAAAATCCAGCCAACTGCCAAGGCCGTCCCAAAACGGAGTTAATGCGGGCGTTCCGTCAGGCATTTGCAAAAACCAGCCGTTATCCGCAATCATTTCGTATAGTGGATGATCGGTTAAAACCACCGGCTTTACATTGGCAATCAGCTCGATTCCTCTATCTTGAAAATACGCCGCAAGCGCTTTCGGGTTCGGTATTTTCTCGTTGTTCCAGTGGAAAACATAGCGTTTCTCCCCGATGGACGTATATCCGGACGACAGGTAAAAGCCACCGCAGGCAAAGCCACGCGCACCGCATTCGTCCGCAAAGTCACGTAACTGCACGTCCGCGTCCGGCGCATCGGTATAGGTCATGGTACTTCCGGCAAACAGCAGTGCACGCCGCGGTAAAAATGCGGCGCCGCCGGTCAGCGCGGAAAATCCGGCGACAATTTCGGGGAGCTTACCGAGCAGCATGTAGTAAACAAGCGCTTTTTCGTTGATTTCGGCATAACGGTATGACCCGGTGTAGTTGCTTAACTCATTGCCGAAATCAAAGACGCAGCTTGCATGCGTATCATAGAAAATGCCAACAAAACCCGAACTGTTTTGACAGATACAGAACGGCACATGCTGATACAGCGGATCGCTCGTTTCGGCGTCGTAACCCATTGCGTCCGTACTGTCCAGACGAAACCGGCGTCCCTCCTTATTCAGTTTGCCACCTTTGTCGCCAAGGCCGAATATGCGCTCGCCGGATTCGCGCACCAGATAGTGCCGCATCTTTTCGCCGTACTCTCCGCCGAGGTTGCAACCCATCGGTGTGCGTTCGCTGACCAGCGGCAGGCCGTCTTTCGTCAGTTGCATCAAGAGATTGACCGGATCGAACGTAAGGCGATATCCATTCCATGAAAACACAAAATCGCCATCGCGTTTAGGTGCAAAAAGCGGAAATCCGTCCAGCGAGAGCCTGTCACGACCTTCGCGCGGCATCTCCCCCGCAGGGCAGACGGCGTATGTTGGCAGCAATCGTTCACTGTCAGGAACAATGGCGATACGCAGGAGCGATTCGTTTAAAAAATCGACGCGCGCAGATACACCCTCTGTTCGAAAAAGACTGTGGTGTTCGGATGTTTCTATGCAGGAAAACAGGTGATGGTACTGTGACAAATGAAAAACCACCTTTTCAGGATGATTTGATTATACGGTGATTTTTCTGCACACGCTATGGCAAAACGCACCGTTTTTATTGAAAATCGTGCGCATGTAATGACAATTTTTGCTTTCTGTTTCTACTATTATGAATTTCTGATTGAAAATCACGCGTTTATTTGTTACGATTTGCGCATGAGGCGTTATTTAACATATCCCATCGGCACGGCGTGCCTGCCGAGCGGTTTTGAACTCAATTCGTTTTCCGAAAACAACATCCGGCGCGTGTATCGGCATCACCACGATTTTTATGAACTATACCTGTTTCTCAATGGTCACGCGGAGTTTTTAATTGAGGAGCGCACCGTTGCGTTGCAAAGACACACGCTTCTGCTGATCCCGCCCGGGTGTTCACACTCGCTGCGCTTTCTCGACGATGAAAGCGTGTACCAGCGAACGGTGCTTTGGGTTGTGCCGGAGCTGATGAATCGTGTTTCGGACGATACATGGAGCAAGCCGGTCGAATTACATCTATCGGAATCGGATGGAGCGACCATCGAACAACTGCTTTCGCTGCTTGACGATGAGCAGGAATTATTGGAGCGTGATTTTTCAGGCTTTGAGGGGCGGGATACGGTCTATGCGGACTATGTCCGACTGATCTTTGTGCAACTCATGCGTTTGCGCGAGCACGGCGGCAGTACAAGCGCATTTCTTCGCAACGTAAAGGCTTATGTCGACACGCACCTGACGGGCGACCTGCGTGCGGACACCATTGCGGGCGCTCTACATACCGGCAAAACACACCTCATGCGCCGCTTCCATGCGGAGTCCGGCGTTTCGTTGCACCAGTATGTGCTCAAGCTGCGGCTCCAGCATGCGCGGCGTCTGCTTGCGCGCGGCGGCGGCGCGGGCGAAAGCGCGGTGCAGTCCGGCTTTTCGGATTACACGACTTTTTATAAAGCGTTCATTCGCGAGTACGGACTCTCCCCGTCCAGCTTTTGTGAAGGGTTTCGCATCGCATCTGCTGAAACAGTTGGCAAATTGCCAAAGCACGAAAGCGAAAACTTGTAATTGTCTGACGATGTCCTTTTTGTCGCAACAAAATTTCTATCCGTGCAGCATTGCGAGCTTTCGCATGAACACATCCCCGGATTGAACAAAGCAGGAACATGGATTCGAAATAAAATAGCAGGACAAATAATCCCGCGGCCATTGCCGCGGGATTTTTAAAAAACAAACGTATTCTGGTTGGTCAACCTGCCGTCGGTCTATGGATTTTAGCCCAGTGGCACCTGAAAGTCAGCCTACTGCATTAAATATTGGATGCTGTAATATTCCGGAATGAAATAATATTTGCATCTTGCAAGAGGAGACTGATCTGCGCCGCATAGGATGGATTCGATGAGAAGCAGCGGTTTACCAACCGGCTCGAGCAAGAATTCCGACTCCATCTCGTTTGCATAAATCAGCTTTATGTGGAGGCTTTGGCTATTCGTCTGCTCGTAAAGTGTCGTGCTGAGTAATTCGTAGATGGAATCGTCGTCCGAAACGTCAATATTTAGCATCTCCAGTGCCTTTACCGGAATCTGAATAAACGAGTAACCAACCACCACGGACTCCGCCCTGTAAATCGAATAACTTGCGAGCACAATCTCGCTTTTGTTCAGTGCCAGGCGGTCCCGCGCAATGTCCGTCGGTGTGGAATAATTGAATTGAATCTCAACATCGTCCGTATGGTGACGACAAAACGTAGTCATCGGATTGAAAAAATGCTTTGGGATCATTTTCTCATCACGCTTGGCAACGATGGTGCCTTTACCGCGAGATTTTACAATCAAGCCGTCCTCGCTGAGTATAGCGAGAGCCTGCCGCAAGGTATTGCGGCTGACGCTGTATTTTTGTGAAAGTTGAATTTCTCCCGGCAGCAATTCGCCCTGCGGGTAAACGTTATTAATAATGTCCAGATACAATGAATTGTAGATGCTTACATAAGACGGTACGCTGCTGCTATATAGTTTTTTACTTTGCATTGCCTTTCCCTTTCGACATGGCACATGTTCACTTGTTTAACATTTTAACACATAGAGCAAATTGCTACAAGCATTTTCCACGAGTCGGCGCGTTTTATACCGATTGATCACGCCTGACTCGTATAAACCAAATACTTCTTCTGATTTCTGCAATAAGAACATGGCACTCGACTCAATATTATGCTAAAAATTATGCTGATTGTCTAACTTTTTTAATGGAAATCGCATTCCCTTCGCTTTGCGGTGAAAACCTACGTTAGGCTGCGGTCAAACCGAATCCATGCCCGTATCGGTCGCATTCTATTGACACGATTATATATCAATGATATACTCAATCAAATGTTGAACAAGTTGTCGATGAGTCTGCTTGTCTACTTGCTTCCTATGCATCCGGGATGGGTGCGCGCAATAAATCAATATGCTACAGGAGGTTATTTATGGAAGGCACAACGGTTAAAACAAAAAAAGGTATCGGCTCCCTTATCGTAGGTGAGTGGAACACCAAAACCATCGTGGCAATCGCCATTGGCGCAGCACTGTACGGTGTTTTGATGGTCTACGGGGGCATTCCTATCTTCACGAACACGCAATTATCTGTCGCAATGATCATTCCCGTTGTGGTGGGCGGTCTGTTTGGCCCACTTCCCGCACTCGTCTGCTGCGGCGTCGGCAATGTTCTGGCCGATCTCATCGGTGGTTGGGGCATGTGGTTTGACTGGTCGATCGGCAACGCGGTCATGGCATTCTGCGTCGGCCTGCTTCCCGTATACGGCGCACGTATTAAAGAAGGCATCTTCACCGTTAAGCAGGCAATCATCTATGCGGTTTGCTGCATTCTCGGCAATGTGCTCGCATTCGGTATTATTACCCCGATCTTTTCGTACCTGCTCTACGCTTCCGATCTGAACGTAACGTTCCTCCAGGCTTTCGCCGCAACGCTTGGCAACAGCGCGGTCCTGATCATCATCGGCATTCCGATTCTGATCTTGCTCGCAAAGCGTTATAAAGCAAGGTCGAACCTCGCGCAGGATCAGTCCGGCGAATACTAATTCGATTAAAGAAAAGCAGTAATTATGGAAAAGACCGCCATTCGATTTGAAAACTTCGGGTTTCAGTATAAAGTGCAGCAAGAACCTACGCTTTATGACATCAACCTCACGATACACAAAGGCGAGAAAGTGCTTATTTTGGGCAGTTCCGGCAGCGGAAAATCAACCCTCGCCAACTGTATCAACGGTTTGATCCCGTTTTCAAATGAAGGGACAATCACCGGCAGCGTAATGGTCAACGGGGTGGAAACGCGCGAAGCCTCCATCCACGAACTAAGCAAAATGGTGGGAACGGTATTGCAGGACAGCGATGCACAGTTCGTCGGTTTGTCCGTAGGCGAGGACATCGCCTTCGCCATGGAAAACGAAGCAACACCGCGCAGCGAGATGGTACCGGTTGTGTACCGGCACGCTTCCGTTGTTGGAATGCAGGATTTCATCGGCGCAATTCCGTTTGATCTCTCCGGCGGTCAGAAGCAAAAAGTTGCAATCGCGGGCGTGCTTGGCAGCGATGTGAGCATTCTCATCTTTGACGAGCCGCTCGCGGCACTCGATCCCCAAATGGGACAAACTGCGGTTGAACTCATCGACAACCTTTCCCAGAACGGCGACCATACGATCATCATCATTGAGCATCGACTTGAGGATGTACTGCATCGTCGTGTTGACCGCGTCATTCTCATGTCCGAAGGCAGAATCGTTTCCGATTCCACACCCGACGAGCTGCTGCAAAGTACGCTCTTGCACGACTATGGAATCCGCGAGCCACTCTACATCACGGCGATGAAATACGCCGGTTGCAGTATAACCGGCAACTTAAATCTCTGCGATATACACTGTATCGAGTTTACACAAGACAATCGAAAAAAACTTTTAGAATTCTTCGACAGCGACCCATCCGTACCGCAGTCATGCACGGATGAAGAGGTTATCCGTCTCGAAGAGGTTGACTTTGCATACGACGAGGGCGTCAACGTACTTAACGACGTATCGTTCTCGATTCATAAAGGCGAGCGTATCGCCATCATTGGAAAAAACGGCGCGGGAAAATCGACGACCGCAAGGCTGATTTGCGGAATCTCACGGCCGCAAGACGGGCGGGTCTTTATAGGCGGCAAAGACGCAAAAAATCTTTCCGTCAAAGAAATCGGCGAGCATGTCGGTTATGTGATGCAAAACCCGAACCAAATGATCCTAAAGGATA
Source organism: Christensenellaceae bacterium (assembly GCA_963665515.1). Lineage (GTDB taxonomy): Bacteria > Bacillota > Clostridia > Christensenellales > CAG-138 > UBA7703. Next base: position 937,474 of record OY762278.1, on the reverse strand, counting down.
CGATTAAAAAGGAAGTCGAATTTGCGCTCACTGTCCGCGGTACCCCTATTGACGAAATTCGCGACCGGGCGACCGCCGCGCTCAACGCATGCAGCCTTTATCCAATGCGAAATTGGCCGGTCGATACGGTCAGTTACGGACAAAAAAAGCGTGTCACCGTTGCGTCCATTCTTGTGCTCCATCCCGACGTGTTGATATTAGACGAGCCGTCGGCCGGTCAGGATTACAGAAGCTATATGGAGATCATGCACTTTATTGACCGGCTCAACCGAGAATACGGTATTACGATTCTTTTTATTACGCACGACATGCACCTCGCGCTGGAAAACACTGATCGGGCAATCGTGTTTTCGGATGGTCGTTTGATTGCGGACGACCGCGTGTTTGCCGTGCTCGCCAACGACGAAGTGATTCAGCGAGCGAATCTGAAACAGACTTCGCTCTATACACTGGCACTGCGGCTGGAATTGCAGCCGGAACAGGTCATACGACGCTTTATTGAGCATGAAAGGTCGGTGAAGACCTGTGAATAACAAACTTGTTATCAACTTTATCCCCGGTAAAACGACGCTTCACAAGATGACGGGCGGCACAAAAGTGATGCTTTTTGTCCTGTTTACCGTAGCGATCATCACTACCTTTGATATCCGCGTGCTTCTGCCGCTGATGGTGTTCCCGTTTGCCGCCATCATCTCTATGAAGCCAAATTATAAACCATTGATTTTCCTGTTTTCGTTTATGTTCGTTACGGTCGGCATCATCGGCACGATTATGCTGCTGGTCGTATCGCCGGACGTCGGCATGACGCACGTCGGCTCGCATACGGTAATTTGGAAAGCGACCGGCAGGTTGTATGTCACCAAAGAAACGCTTTGGTATGTGCTGGTAACGTTCACAAAGCGTGTGGCGTCTTTTGCAACCGTGATCGCATTCGTCCTGATGACTACACCGTCGGAGTTTGCTTCCGGGTTGAGCTTTCTGCACATGCCTTATAAAGTTTGCATTATTGTATCACTCGCTTATCGCACGATTCCGGATATTGCGCGTCGCTTCATCGACATTCGCAACAGCATGCAAATGCGCGGAGTAGAACTCAACAGCAAGCGGACGTCCATCGGCAAACGATTGAAATATACCGGCGCAATGCTGGTGCCGTTAATTATCTCTTCTTTCGGCAAGGTGGAAACCATTGCCAACGCTATGGATCTGCGTGGTTTCGGAAGGCTGACAAAGCGCACCTGGTACGCCGAACACGAACTAACGCGGGCAGACAGGATCGCACGGGTGTTCTCGGCCGTGTTCGCCGCGGCGATACTGTTTTATATCATATACACAAAAGTAATTAACCCTTACCCCGTCACCATGTGGTGTCCATTCGTCAAGCTCGAGAACATCACGAAAATTAATGTGATCGACACGATTTTCTTCATGAAATGGTTTGACTGAGGGCTGGGTTATGCCCGAAAGCAACATTGAAAGGAATGAAATCCAAATGAAACATGCAGTAGTCATGCAAACCGACTTCGGTGTGGAAAATATATCCGTATCCACCATGCGAGGTGTGTGCCGTCAGGTTTCGGAAAACCTTGATATCTTCGACAGCACACACGCTGTACGCGAATTCGACGTACTAAACGCGTCCGATTCATTGATTTACGCAATCCCATTCTGGCCGGACGGCACGGTGTTTGTCTCCGTGGTCGACCCCGGCGTCGGTACCGCGCGTCGTAGCTGTGTTGCCAAGTTGAAAAACGGCAGCTATATCGTAACGCCGGACAACGGGACGCTGACCTATGTCGTAGAGCAGTTGGGCGTTGAAAGCGTGCGCGAAATCGATGAAACCGTCAACCGTTATCCCACCACACGCAACATTCATATCTTCCACGGGCGCGATGTGTACGCCTACTGTGCGGCGCGGCTCGCTGCAGGCGTAATAGACTTTGAAGGAGTCGGACCCGAATACCCCGTGGATGAAATCGTTATGGCGCCTTATATCCATCCGGAAGCCAAAGACGGCGTTGTAACCGGAATGATCAACGAAGCGCCGAAGCACTTCGGCTTAACCGGCACCAATATTCCGTTCCCGTGGTTAACGGAAAACGGGATGAATTATGGCGACATGGTACATATTACCATTGCCAACAAGCAGGATGTCGTACTCGATAAAACAGTCCCCTTGGTCAAAAGTTTCGGCTATACCGAAAAAGGTACGGTTCTCGTGATCAGTTCGGAGACCGGTACCGTTATGGTGGCAAAAAATCAGGGCAATCTCGTTCTGGATTATAATCTGGACTTTGGACCGGACTGGAAGCTCACAATCCGGAAAGCGTAAGGTGAGCACATGCAAAGCAGAGTGATTGCCATACAGTCCGACTTTGGAACTGCAGACGGCAGAGCCGCCAAACTGATTGGCGCAATCAAGTGCACAGACGCATCGCTGGACGTATGCATGACGGAAAACAAGTGTCCCCGCGGAGACACCGTCGTTGCCTCTACGCTTTTGTACTCGTCACTGCCGTTCTTTCCGGCAGGCACAATTTACGTCTCCATTGTGGAACGTAACGATGGTGAAAATCCTCCTTGCGCGGCACTGACTTTCGACAACAAAATCATCCTGACGCCCGACAACGGTACCCTCACGGTGTGGATTCATCGTTACGGAATCAAGGCACTGCGAAAACTCCCCGTGGAGAATTGTCCGGTGGGAATGAACCCCTATGCATTCTTTGCGGCGCAACTCGCGGGCGGAACCGTTTCCTACGAGACGTTGGGTGAAACCTACCCCGTTTCCGAGGCAACTACGTTTGCTATGTATCCGCCGGAGGTCACTCCCGGAGATGTAAAATGCGGAATATTCAGCATTCTTGAAAACTTCGGAAATCTGAATCTTACCGTGTCCGTTGAGGAGTTCGATCAAAGCGGTATTCAGGCCGGCGACCGGGTGCACGTAACAATTGAGCGCAATGGAGCGTATCTCTTTGACGAAACGATCCCGTATGATCGTTCTTTCGGTTTTGCTAAACTCGGCGCTTCGATCCTGTTCAACGGCAGCACCGGTTATTTGGGTCTCGGCATGAACCAGTCGAGCTTTGCCGGCACATATCTGCAAGATCGCTTCGACCACGCCGGCGCAATTGCCGAATACCGCGTAAACATTCGCAAGCAGGCATAGCCGCCACAACCGTATTCTCGAAAGGAAGAAATATAATGAAAAAACCGAATATTGTCCTGCAAACGGACTTTGGTTTGACGACCGGTTTCGTGTGCTCCATGTACGGCGTCATAAAAATGATAGATGATTCTCTGAACATTTACGATCTGAACCATGAAATCCGCCCCTTCGACATGAAGCAGGCGTCGTACCTGCTGGCGGATACCATCCCATACTGGGCACCCGGCACGGTATTCGTTTCCGTCGTCGATCCGGGCGTGGGTACGTCCCGTAAAAGCTGCGTTGCCAAACTGAAAAACGGCAGTTATGTAGTCACCCCTGATAACGGTACGCTTACAGCAATTGCCGCGCAGATTGAAGAAGTCCGCGAGATCGACGAATCCGTCAATCGCCTACCCGGCAGCGGAAAGTCCGGCACGTTCCACGGCCGCGATGTCTACGCCTATTGCGGCGGTCGACTGGCTGCTGGCGTAATCGACTTTGAAGTCGTAGGTCCAACCTATCCTATCAGCCAATGCGTTCTATTCTCCACGACGGAAGGCGTCGTTTCCGAAGGCTTGGCGGAAGGCCAAATCGCCGGTTGCCTGAAGCATTTTGGCGGCATGAGCAGCAACATCAGCGTCGAAAACTTTGAAAAAACAGGCATTGCGCTGGGCGACGTTGCGCATGTCACCATCACAAAAGACGGGGAGACGCTTTTTGATCAGGATGTTCTCTATCACCGTTCGTTCGGATATGTAAAAATCGGCGAACCGATCCTCTATAACGGAAGCACAACGCCTTATATCTCCCTGAGTCTGAACCAGCGGAGCTTCACAGACAAATACCTTCCGCACGTTTTTGATATCGGCGAAGATTTTGCCGATTATAAGATCACGATCCGAAAAACAGGGAAAGGAGCGGGAAAATAAGATGAAAAAACCATGTGTTGCAATGCAGACCGATTTTGGTGTTGTAAGCGGCGCAATGATTGGCGTTTGCAAGACCATCGACCCGGAGCTTGAAATATTCGATATTTCTCACAGCATTCCGAAGTTCAACGTGGAGAAAGCTTCGTCGCACCTGCGTGGCGTGATGCCTTTCTGGCCCAAGGGCACGGTGTTCGTTTCTGTTGTCGATCCGGGTGTCGGTACAACTCGACGCGCTAGCGTTGCAAAAACCACAAACGGTTACTATATCGTAACGCCGGACAACGGCAGCCTGACGGGCGTACTCAAGGAATTCGGCATTGACGAAATCCGTGAAATCGACGAGACTGTCAACCGCCTGAAGGGCACCGAAAAGACGAGCATTTTCCACGGGCGCGACCTGTTCGCCTACTGTGGTGGAAAGCTCGCCGCGGGCGTAATCGACTTTGAAGGCGTCGGCCCTGCCTATCCCGTTTCCGAAATAATAACGTTTACGATACCGGCGGTCTCCGTTGGTAAAAACGAAGCACATGGATGCGTTGTCGAACTAATGGAACCCTTCGGCAATCTGGAGACGAACATCCGTATCGAGGATTTCGAAAAGACCGGTATCCGACAGGGCGACACCGTTCGCGTGGCCATCCGGTACGGTGACAAAACGATGTTCGACAAGAGTATCCTCTACCATCGCTCGTTCGGTTATGCGCCGGAAAAAGGCGAAATCCTCTACAACAGTTCATCCGGCTTTATGGGCATTGCAATGAACCAGCAGGATTTTGCTCGCACATACGGCATCAAGGGTGGCTCGGAATGGGTGCTGGATGTTGTAAAGGAGAATTGATATGGCGTTTCCAAGCATTGTGTTGCTTTCCGATTTCGGCAGCGACGGTGCAGCTGCGCTGCCCGGTGTCTGTAAAAGCGTCAATCCGGAACTGCCGGTCTACGATTTAACGCACGACGTGCCACGATTCGATATCCGCGCGGCGGCGGCGATCCTGTCGGATCAGCTCTCCGCCTGGCCGGAAGGCACAGTCTTTATGTGCGCAGTCGATCCACATTCCAGCACCGGTCAAAGGGTACTGGCCTGTCTGACAGAAGACGGCTATATCGTCGTCGGTCCGGACAACGGTTGTCTGAGTGACGTTATTCGCGATCACAAGACCGCCGAACTGCGCTCGCTGAACGAACTGAACCAACGTTACTTGAACGCGAAACCGGCAACCGTCCACCACGGCCGAAACCTGGCCTACTGTGCGGCATGTATTGCCTCCGGCAATCCTTCGTTTGATCGGGCAGGAGAGCTTTGCGACGCACCGAAAATTCTATCGATCGACAGCTGACCGTTTTTAATCGTCACTGGATGGAATTTTTTACAGCAAAGATTGTTCGAACTGTAGCAGCAATGACAAACAAGGCCGGTCACAATTGTGACCGGCTTTGCGCATATCAAAAAAGTCCTAAGATTATTATGTCACGAGTAATGCCAACGTACTACCCGGAAGCGGATTGCCCTGCGTCCGGAATTTAACCGTTTACGCTTCCGCCGCAGTATTCGCATCGACCGGATTCGTCCGGCGTAGTGGTCGCACCGCACCAAGGGCAGGTGACGGCGACTTTGGGCGCGTTGGCGGCTGCGCTGTCGTCACGTGCCGTCTGCCGAACGTCGCTCAAAGCTTTCTTGATCTCCTTACCCATCTCTTCGTATTCACGATAGTCCGGATTCGAGTGCGGATTGTTGAGCGGCCCCGCAACACGTCCAAGCGCGCTTGTTCGTTCTATCGTTACACTACTATTGTTGAGTTTAAAGCGCATCTCGTCAAAGTACGGATGGTTGACACGGATAACCATGAAAAAATTGTAGGAATACCGATACCGCGGCGGGTTATAACTCACGGATTTTCCTTCTTTGTCTGTATGCGTGATCTCGGTACGATTCTCGTCAATGTCCAAATCGCAACCGGTAACCTGCGCATAATCCAAAACGTCCGGATTTTCTGTTAATATATTGCCGGTTTTTGCCACAAGGAATTTTTTATTATCTTCATCCAGGCAGACAAGCGTGTCCCGTCCCAATGAGCGGGTCGTATTAAAAATTTCGACTTTTTTCTGATTTTCTGCGCGGTATGAAAGCTGCTCCTTGATTTCCGCCAGCGTAGAATGGCGTCGTTCGGAGAACCAAGGTGAAAGTTTCTTTGCGCAATCTTTACAGAGGTTTCCATCCTCTAATTTCCTGTTCCCCAGAAGCCCGATTTTTTCGCCACACACATCGCAATATTTTTTATCGAAAAGTCCCACTGTCTTCCCTCCGCTTTTTTTCTTATTATACTATAATTTTCTGACTCGCGGCACTTTGATTCTGCTTTAGGATTTATGGGAATTTATTGCGTTAATCTGCGTGGTTCCGGAAATATCCACCCCATGGATGTCGGTCAGTTGACGTCCGGGTCGGTTCGCCGGATGAAGTCCAGGGCATTTGGCAGAATCCCGGTCGACCATCCACCGTCGCAGAAAATCGTCTGCCCGTATATATAGGTGGACTGATCTGAAGCAAGGAATAACGCGCCTTTGAGATTGACATCCATCAGCCTGTCAAATTCCACTTCAGAAAATTGCATGGATGGTTTTGATGTCTGAATTCCGGCATTATTGACTAGAATGTCGATCTTGCCAAAAGTATTTTTACAGTGCGCGCACATAGCATGAATCTGGTCGACGCCTGCGACGTCGCAAACGTAATACTCCGCACGAACACCCAGCGATGCAAGCGATTCAGCAGCGGCTTTCGCGTCGTCTGCTAAAATGTCGGCAATCAGAACGTCCGCGCCTTCCCCGGCAAATCTTTTTGCTATGGCCAACCCAATGCCACGAGCCCCGCCGGTAACAATCGCAACTTGGTTGTTTAGCGTTCCCATTCTTTCTCCTTATAAATGGTGGTTTTGTCAACCGAAAATAAAGGGCGATAGGATATTTGTTGCTTTGAACAAGTTTAATAAAACCCGGAAAATCGATTTGTTTATTACGGACGTTCGTTTTGTGAGGTGATTCTTGTTATGAAATTTTCGCCGTTTCCACTTGTTCCGTAGCAACCGAACCTGTCGGCGTGTCCTTTTGCAGCAGCCAATAGTACAAGATTGCTCCGATTGCGAGCGGGATTACCATCGAAAAATACATATGTGCATACCCGATTGCATTTGCCAGCGTCCCGGCGAATAGATTCCCTAGGCCGATTCCGAGATCAAACCCGGTAAAGAACGTTGCATTCGCCGCGCCACGACGCAGTGGCGAAACGTCCTTCAAGCTCATTGTTTGAAGTCCGTTTTGAACCATGCCGTAGGCGACCCCCTGCAAAAGCGCAACCGAAAGAAACGCCGTCAGCCCTCGCACACGGGATAACAGCACCATCGAGAGGAGATAGACGGCAAACCCGGGATAGATGACTTTGTGAAACCCAAAACGATCTATCACTTTCCCGGCAACCGGGCGTGTCACAAGCATCGACACCGCGAAACAGCTTAAAAACAGGGCTCCGTTTCCAATGCCGAGTTGAATACCGTATAACGCCGAAAAACTCAGCACAGCCCCAAGCGGAATGCCAACAAATGTCATAACTAGCGAAGGACGTATGGCACTTTTCTCAAATGGAACAAACGGTGTCTTTTTTTTCGTTCGTTGGACTGGCCTGTAGTGAATCAGCGAGGCCGGAACACACGCGGCAAGCAGCAACCCGACAGCAAAAAGTGTCATGTTCCGGTAGCCAAACGCATTCATAATGCTTAACCCGATGGCGGGTGCCAGCGCCATCGATACGCTCTGCGAAAGACTGAAAAAACCCATGCCTTCGCCGAGCCGACGTCCCGGAATCGTGTCCGTTGCAATCGTGTTGCTGGTCGTGGTTGAAATTCCCCAACCCAGACCGTTGACGCTACGAATCAGGACAACGACCCAAACAATTGGAAACCAACTGTACGAAAACAACGCCGCCATCATCAAGCCCAAACCGATGAACAAAATTGGCGCTCTGCCGAATCGGTCCGTTGCATATCCCGCCAGAGGCCGCACGACCAACGCCGAAGCTGTGCCGAGGGCAATACAGAGCCCAACCGTTGCATCCGACCCGCTCAACTGCCGTAAATAGACCGGCAGTGCCGCCAGCTGCGTCTGCATGCCCAGAAACAGCAATACGTTGATCGCGGTGACAAATATGAAATCGCGCGTCCAGAGCATTGGTCGTTCCTTTCCCGTCAAAGCTTGCATGTCGTTTTGTAGTCCGTTCATATCTTACGTTATTCTCTCTGCGCAGAAAGGATCCGATGGCTCCGTCCGAATGCCGCGCGTTTATTTTTGGTAATCATACTCCATGATGTCGTGATACGCATTCTCGTGAAAAGCAACAAACCGTTCGGTCTGTCCGTCGCCAAAGTTGCTGCTTAAAAACTCCTCCGCCATTTGGCAGCCGGTGTAGGGCGCAACATAAAATCCACCCATCGCGAGGATGTTGCAGTGGTTTGCGACAACACAGCGCTTTGCTGACGGAATGCTTTCGAACACCGCGCACAGCACGTTGGGAAATTTTGCGGCGGCCAGATGGATGCCCATTCCCGAACCGCAAAAGAGCAGCCCGCGTTCAAATTCGCCTTTACTCACCGCGCGGCCGACGCGGAACCCGACCTCCTGAAACGGAATCGTATGCTCCTTTTCAATCATCCCAACATCGGTAATTTCGTATCCTTTTTTTATCAGGTGTTCCTTAACGGCTTCCTTCAAATCAAAGCCCGCCACATCGGCGTCCATGATCACTCTGTTCGTCTTCATCGTTCATGTCTCCTTTGACCCTGTCGTTTAAACTCAAATCTCACGCTATGATCTCAATATCCGATTTTCGGGTCATAAATCGGGCCTTGGTCCCGTCGCCGTCACGTTCGTATGCGTGAATGTTTCCTGCGATGATCTCGGCGCCCGCCTCCGCGCTAATATACGCCGCACAATGAAACGTAATCAGAATATTCTCCCGCTCCCAGATTGGATCGGTAACGGCAGCCGGCTCTTTTTCGAGGACGTCCAGATATGCAAAGGATAACTGTCCCTCATCCAATGCGCGGAACAGATCGTCCCTTACCAGATGACTGCCGCGCGCTGCGTTGATCAGACAGCCGCCTTTGTTCATTTGCTTGATCAGGTCGTAATTCATAATTCCTTCCGTCTCCTTGGTCAAAGGCAGAAGGCAAACAAGCACGTCACAACCCGACGCAAAATCATGTAATTGATCGCTTCCATAATAGTATGGATACGCCAAACCCTCACGCGGGGATTTGGACCAGATCTTCACGCGGAATCCAAGCGCATTGAGCGCCGCGGATACTTTGCTTCCCATGCGGCCGTAGCCCATGATGCCGACCGTCGCGATCCATTCACTTGTGTTTATTTTTCAAGCCTTCTGAGACGAATAAACAATTTCCAATACGCCAAAGCCCAACAATCTTCTGCTTTGTAGTATAATTCGAAGCAGTAGGAATTTTCGTTCGAAGGAAAGTAATCTAGAATCCTACCAAAGGAGACCAATATGACGGATAGTAAGCAGGAACAACCAAAATCGTTTATGGACATGCTTAACGACCTGTTGATCCAAAGATATGGAAAAAAGATCGTTGAATTCGGCAGCGAGCCAAAAAATTATCACAAACTCAACGATGCAAACGGGTATGTATCCTATACGGGGCCTTGCGGCGACACGATGCAAATATGGGTAAAGATAGCGGACAACGTAATCGAGGACGTCAGTTTTCTGACAGACGGCTGCGACTGCACGCGGGCGGTCGGCAGTATGCTGACCGAGATGGTCAAGGGCAGCGAAATCCAAAAAGTAATGGAGATTACCCCGCTTCAAATCGACGAAGCCCTGGACGGATTGCCGGACGACCACAAGCATTGTGCAATTTTGGCCAGAGATGCGCTCCATAAAGCGATCACCGATTACTTGGAAAGCCGGGAGCAATCTTGAACTGACCAAAATTCCTTAAGCGTATTTCATATCATTTCTTTACAAGTCTCGCACATCCAAAAGATACTTCAGCAGCGACAGCCGAGCGTTGTATTTTTAAGTGTCTGCAACTATAATGAAATAGATATAACCTCGCTTTATACCAGCGTTGTATTGTATGAAAACCGAGCTGTGACATGTCGTTCGAATTCTTCATTTTCTCAAATCATATTGATTCATTTATACAGGTGAAAACTTGCGAGGACTATTTTCAAGGGGGCTTCAATTGGATTTAATCGCACACAGCAGTAAGGACGGTCGGCTTCAACCATTCGCAACGCACGCAAAAAATGTTGGCAAACTTTCCGCAGAGTTCGCCGCGGAATTTTCCAGTGATGAGCAGGCTTACGCGCTGGGGGTTTTGCACGATATCGGTAAGTGTTCTCCAGCAGGCCAAAGGCGTATGCAAGGCGATCCGATTCGCGTGGAGCATGCGGCCGCAGGAGCCGAAGTCTTTAGCAACGCGGCGCAAAACAATAGCTTTATCAAGTTACTCGCCTACTGCGCGGCGGGGCACCACGCCGGCCTGCCTAATGGCGGCGTAATGACAGACACCGAGGACAGACCAACACTGCAAGGCAAGCTCAAGCGACAAAAAAAACGGAACATGGATTATGCGCCATACCGTGAGGCTCTGGGCGATTATCAGATGAATGTCCCGATCAAAGATCTGGACTGTTCACAGGAGCACCGTGGATTTTCCTATACCTTCTGGACGCGCATGCTATTTTCGTGCCTTGTCGATGCGGATTTTTTGGATACAGAGGCCTTCATGGCCAACGCACCTTTGCGGGAAAGCATGGGCGACCCGCTGGAAACGCTGTTCTCTCGGCTTCAGCAAAAGCTCAATTTATTCCCCGCACCGGACAACATCGTTAATGAAAAACGCAAGACCGTTTTGGAGGACTGTCTTTCAACCGCAAACCAGCCGCGCGGATTATTCTCGTTAACCGTTCCGACCGGAGGCGGGAAGACGCTCTCATCGTTGGCGTTTGCGCTGCGCCATGCAATTCAAAATGAGCAGCGCCGTGTGATCTATGTAATCCCATATACATCCATTATCGAGCAGACGGCAGCCGTTTTTCGCGAAATCCTTGGCGAAGAAAACGTGCTGGAGCATCACCACAACGTGGATTATGACGGAGACGACAAAAAAGAGACCGACCCGCATATTTTGGCAACGGAAAACTGGGACGCACCGGTCATCGTCACCACCAATGTGCAGTTCTTCGAGTCTCTTTTTGCAAATCGAACGTCCCGTTGCCGCAAACTGCACAACATTGCAAACAGCGTCATCATCTTTGACGAGGCACAGATGTTCCCCGTTGATTTGCTGCTGCCGTGCGTACACGCAATCGAAGAGCTGGTGCGAAATCATCGCTGCAGCGCGGTGCTTTGCAGCGCCACGCAGCCTGCCTTGCGTCCATTGTTCGATCCGGCGGTGTCCATTCAAGAAATCTGCTCCAATCATGCAGAGCTATATACAATACTTCGACGCGTTCGGTTTCAGTCGCTCGGACAGCTATCCGACCCAGATTTGTTGGATCGGCTCAATACGCAGCAACAGGTACTCTGCATCGCGAATACAAGATTACAGGCACAGGCGCTCTACGAAGGTCTGTCCGGTGAAGGCAATTTTCACCTTTCCACGTTCATGACGCCCGCGCTGCGCAAAAAGACACTGGCGCAAATACGGGAGAGGTTGGACAATAAGCTCGTCTGCCGGGTTGTTTCAACCAGCTTGATCGAGGCAGGCGTGGACGTGGACTTCCCTTGTGTTTATCGGGAAGAGGCAGGTTTGGATTCCGCCGTCCAGGCGGCAGGGCGCTGCAATCGGGAAGGCAAATTGTCATGCGACGACGCAATCGTCTATCTATTTCGATCGGACGAACAATACAAAAGAAAGCGTCCGCGCTCGCTTGGATTACCGACCGAGGTCGCGCACATGGTTGCGGAGCAATACAAAGACGATATTGCCTCTCCGGAAGCGATTCATGCATATTTTACGAAGTTATTTGAATACAAAGGTGAACGACTGGATGAAAAACATATCGTTTCAAAGCTGGATGCCTGTATGAAAACCAAACTGTCGATACCATTTGCCGAGGTGGCGGAGCTTTTCCGTGTAATTGACTCGCCGACGCGCGCCGTGTTGATACCGGAAGACGATGATGCTAGGGATATCATTTCTCAGCTGGGAAACGATGCCCGTTCGACCCGCCTGATGCGCAAAGCAGGCATGCATACTGTTGCAGTCTATCCGAATCAGTTCGAAGAACTGCTTGGAGCAGGTGCCATTAAAATGCTGGACGAAGAGCTTGCCGTCCTTCGTGATGAAACGCTTTACACGCAAGAAACCGGTCTGCATATTCCCGGTGGCGGAATTGGAATCATGTGTTAACACAAGAGCGCGGCGAAACGCCGCTCTCGCTTTACCAAAAACCAAATTGAACGCTTACCGCGTCCTGCCCTTTTTACACCAATGTAACATGCTGAAAAATTCGATTGTTTTCGCTGTTTTGTTACTGAAATACGAGTTTTCTCTACACGTTCTACCTTTGACTCTGTATTAAAAACATTCAATAGTGAGATAAGGCGACCTTTAGCTAACAAACAACACAATCATAAAAGGAGGGATTTATTTGGGCTACGGAATCCAACTGGAGGCATGGGGAAAGTATGCACTCTTCTCCAGGCCGGAAATGAAGACCGAGCGGGTCAGCTATGACGTCATCACGCCAAGCGCGGCACGCGGATTGATCGAAGCTGTCTACTGGCACCCCGGCATGAAGTGGGTGATCGATCAGATCTACGTCTGTAATCCGATCCGCTTTACCAACATTCGACGCAACGAAGTCAGCCAAAAAATCTCCGCAAGCAATGTGCGCAGTGTCATGAACGGCAAAACCGAACCACTCTACATCAACACGTCGGAAGCAATCCAACAGCGTGCGTCGCTGGTGCTTACCGACGTCCGGTACATCATTTCGGCGCATTTTGAAATGACGGGCAAGGCGGCTTCGACCGATAATCCGCAAAAATTCTACGCAATGGCATGCGAGCGGCTCAAGGGCGGAAAAACATTCATGCAGCCGTATTTCGGCTGCCGGGAATTCCCGGCGAACGTAAGGTTGTTCGAAGGCAGCTTTCCACCATGCGACGAAAGGCTGTCCGGCACGCGCGAACTCGGCTACATGCTTTTCGACATGGATTACAGTGATCCGGAAAACATTCGGCCGACTTTCTTCCGCGCAACACTGAAGGACGGTTTGCTGGACCTCAAGGATTGCGGGGTGGTTTCGTGATTTTGCAAGCGCTCACGCGCTATTATGAAACACTTTTGGAGCAAGACGAAATCGCGCCGCGCTACTATACAAAAACCGGCGTTTCCTTCGGTTTGCGGCTTAATAAAGACGGCGAGTTGATGGGAATTGTGCCATATAAGGAATCGGTAACACGAGGCAAGAAAACCGTTGACGTACCGTTGCAAATGCAGGTACCGGAACAATGTGTTAAAACCGGGATAAGACCGCCTTCCAACTTTTTATGCGATAATGCGCCGTTCATTCTTGGTCTGGATACAAAAGGAAGCCCTGAAAAGGCGCGCCAGTATTTTCAGGCAGCGAAAGAATTGCATTTAGACATTCTGGAGCACGTCGACGGCGAAGCGGCGAAAGTGATTTGCGCGTATTTTCAGAGTTGGTCGTCCGAGCAGGCTTCGGAAAGTGAAATCATCGCGCCATATTTTGAGGAAATGTCCAAGGGCGCGCAGATTATCTTCATCCTGCCCGACGGAAGTTACGCACAGAATGATCTGTCACTGAAATCCGCTTGGGAGGAATATAAGAAATCGACGCAAAGCGATGTTCGTATGCAGTGTCTGGTCACGGGCGAGGACGATATGCCGATTAGCGCTGTTCATCCGAAGATCAAAGGCGTGCAGGGCGGTCAAATGGCTGGAACCGCTCTTGTAAGTTTCAACGCTCCATCCTACTGGTCCTACGGGCAGGAGCAGAGCCTCAACGCACCCGTCTCCGAATATGCCGCATTTGCGTATGCCTCCGCGCTCAATCATCTGATTGCAGATTTCGATCACCGCATGCCGCTGGACGGCGATACGATCGTCTGCTGGGCGGAGAACGGCGAAACTAAGTATCAAGATGCGTTTCTGGGCTGCGTAAATCCGCGTTACGACACGGAAAATCAGGTTTCGGAAACATTGAAGAACATCGTCGCCGGTTCCGCGGTCGATCTCGAAGGATTCTCCGTCGATACGCCGTTTTACGTGTTGTGTGTTTCACCAAACGCCGCACGCATCAGCGTCCGCTTTTTCCTGAGGGATACGTTCGGCAACATTGCCGACAATCTGGCGGAGCACTACCGGCGGCTCGAAATTGCAATGGGTCCAATGGAACGACCGTATCTTTCGCCATACTGGATGTTGAAGGAAACCGTTCCGCCGGGCGGCAAAGGCGATGCGTCTTCCCCGCTGTTGTCCGGCGCTACGCTGCGCGCCATCCTTTCCGGCGCACCGTATCCGGCGGCATTGTACGACAACATATTACTTCGCATCCGCGCGGATCGGAAGATCAACCGCGCACGTGCGGCAACGATCAAAGCATGTCTATTACGAAACGACACCAAACCCGAACATAAGGAGGTTCTCACTGTGGCACTCAACGAACAAAGCTCCAACAAGCCGTATGTATTGGGTCGGCTCTTCGCTCTACTTGAGCAGACGCAGAAGAGCGCGAATCCGGACATTAAAGCTACCATTACGAATCGATATTTCGACTCCGCGTGTGCAACACCGAAGCTGGCGTTCCCAACGCTTCTGAAGCTCAATCGGCATCATTTATGCACAGTCACAGCCGAAAAAGAAAATCATGGCAAATGGTTGGAAAAAGTGATCGGTGAGTTGATCGACAAGCTCAGTGTAGATGATACCCCATACCCCGCGCGGCTGACGCTGGAAGAACAAGGTCTCTTCATACTGGGTTACTATCAGCAAAAGCAGGCACGTTACACGAAAAAAACCGAATCAGAAAAGGAGAATGCATAAAATGAGCGACCCGATTAAAAATCGTTATGAATTTGTCATCCTGTTCGACGTAACGAACGGCAATCCCAACGGCGACCCGGACGCTGGCAACATGCCGCGCGTCGATGCAGAAACAGGGCACGGCATCGTGACCGACGTTTGCCTGAAACGAAAAATTCGAAACTATGTGGAAACGCTGAAGGAAGACGCGAAAGGGTATCAAATCTATATCAAAGAGGGTACGCCCCTTAACACCAGCGACCAGCTCGCTTATACGGACGCGGGTGTAGACGACGAAAAGCTCAAAAAGGTCAAGGGTGCCGACAAGTCGGAGCTCGACAAAAAAATTCGTGATTTTATGTGTGAAAACTTCTTTGATATCCGCACGTTCGGCGCGGTCATGACGACATTTGTGAAAGCCTCCCTCAACTGCGGACAGGTGCGCGGACCCGTTCAGCTCGGTTTTGCACGCAGCATTGATCCCATCGTTCAGCAGGAAGTCACGATCACACGCGTTGCTATTACGACCGAAAAGGATGCCGAGAATAAAAAGACCGAGATGGGCAGAAAATATATCGTCCCCTACGGTCTTTACCGCGCAGAAGGATATGTTTCCGCCAATCTTGCGCGGCGCGTCACCGGGTTTTCCAAGGACGATCTTGCCCTGCTCTGGCAGGCGATCCTCAACATGTTTGAACTTGACCGTTCCGCCGCACGCGGTAACATGGCCTGCCGCAAACTGATCGTATTTAAGCACGATTCTGAACTCGGCAACGTCCCCGCTTATAAACTCTTTGATGCGGTAACCGTAACTCGCAAGGATGGCGTACTCACCCCGCGCGGCTTTGAAGATTATGAGGTCGCTATAGACGAGGCTGTAATTCCCGATACCGTGTCTTGCACGGTTATGGAATGATGGAATACCGCGAAGAGGATTATCTTTCGCTTTCGGGCATTCAGCATTATTGCTTCTGTCCGCGGCAGTGGGCGCTGATCCATATTGAGCAGCAGTGGAATGAAAATCGTCTCACCGCAGAAGGAGAACTAATCCACGAACGTGCGCATGACCGGTCGGCAGACGAAAAACGTGGCGATCGTATCTATTCCCATGGCATGCCGGTGTTTTCTTCCAATCTCGGTGTGCGCGGCGTATGCGACGTAGTAGAATTTTTCCGCTGCGAAGAAGGTGTGTCTATCACGGGACGGGACGGCAAATGGCTGCCCGTCCCCGTGGAATATAAGCACGGCGACGGCAGCGCAAAACATGCCGACGAGTTGCAGCTCTGCTGTCAGGCTATGTGTCTGGAGCAGATGTTTTGCTGTAAAATTTCGGACGGTTTTCTCTATTATTATGAAATCCGAAGGCGTATATCCGTGCAGCTGACAGTAGATCTGCGGGATGAAGTTACAGCAATGCTAGCGGAGATGCATCGCCTTTTCGAGCGCGGATATACGCCGCGGGTGAAACGTCGGACGGGCTGCAAATCCTGTTCCCTCAGGGAAATCTGTTTGCCTAAGCTTGAAAAAATGTGCTCTGCCTCAGCCTACATCAAATCCGCTCTTCAAGAACTCAAGGAGGACGCGCCATGCAAAAATTGCTAAATACTCTGTATGTCACAACGCCGGAAACCTATCTGGCGCTGGACGGCGAAAATGTCGTTGTTCTCCTGGAAAGTGAAGAAAAGCGCCGTGTTCCGCTGCATACATTGGAAAGCATCGCCTATTTCGGCTATAAGGGTACAAGCCCCGCGCTGATGGGTGCTTGTGCAGCGAGAGGCATACGCTTGAGTTATTTTTCTCCAAACGGACGCTTTCTTGCCGCCGCTTCTGCAAATGAAAACGGAAATGTTCTGCTGCGCAAACGTCAGTATCGGATTTCCGATGACCCGACTGAAAGCGCGAAAATTGCCCGCTCGTTTATCATTGCAAAAATCTACAACAGCCGCTGGATACTGGAGCGCGTAACGCGCGATCATCCGCAGCGCGTCAACGTTGCTGCAATCAAGGAATCTTGCAGGACTCTCGCGGGACAGATGCAAACACTAGAGCAATGTACGGATCTGGATACATTGCGTGGGCTGGAAGGTTCCGCGTCCGAACGATACTTTTCACATTTTAACGACATGATTTTGGTTGACGATGAACGGTTTTATTTCTCCGGCCGAAACCGCCGTCCTCCACTCGACCGCGTTAACGCAATGTTGTCGTTTCTCTATGCGCTTTTAAGCAATACGTGTGCGTCCGCGCTTCAGCAAGCCGGGCTTGACCCGTATGTCGGTTTTTTGCATCGCGACCGTCCGGGGCGCGTCTCCCTTGCACTCGATCTTATGGAAGAATTCCGCGGTCTTTTTTGTGACCGGTTGGCCTTGACGTTGATCAACACAAAAGCAATCACCGCAAAACAATTCGACTGTAAGGAGAATGGAGCCGTTTTCCTAAACGACACCGGCCGTAAGGCGGTTCTCAATGCGTGGCAAACACGCAAACGGGAAACGATCTTGCATCCATATCTTTCAGAAAAAGTCTCCTGGGGTCTTGCTCCACACTTACAGGCGCTGTTATTGGCGCGTTATCTGCGTGGCGACCTCGATGCATACCCGCCGTTTTTATGGAAGTAGGTGACACGTTATGATGGTATTGATCACATATGACGTCAGAACGGAAAACACAGCAGGAAAACGACGTCTGCGGCAGGTTGCAAAGCAATGTGTGAATTACGGCCAGCGCGTCCAAAACTCTGTATTCGAATGCTCGCTGGATGCGGCGCAACTGGTAAAATTGCGAGCGATGCTTTGCGATTTGATTGATCCTTCGGAAGACAGCCTGCGGTTTTACCTTCTCGGTAACAATTATAAAAACAAAATTCAACACTTTGGTGTAAAGGCGGGGTATGATCCGAATGATACGCTAATTGTTTAAAAAAACGTTGGTGCGAACCATAAGCTATCATTAATTTACAGATGGCTTCGCACTAAAAAAAACCAATTTTTTCCTTGCTCCATCTAAAAACTCATGCCTGATTGATATATAATAACTACATGTGGGTGCGCGCGGGCAACCATCCACAACACTTCGTAGTCGCTCCCCCCGCGGGGAGCGTGGATTGAAATCCGCAAAGATGCAATCATGGAGGTTGAAAAGTGCGAGTCGCTCCCCCCGCGGGGAGCGTGGATTGAAATCGGTGAGAAACCTAAAAACGATCCAGAAGCGCAAGTCGCTCCCCCCGCGGGGAGCGTGGATTGAAATTGGATACTGACCTGCTTGAAATCGTACGCGACCGGATGTCGCTCCCCCCGCGGGGAGCGTGGATTGAAATCGCGCATGGCAACATCATCTTGTTCAACGCATAACCGTCGCTCCCCCCGCGGGGAGCGTGGATTGAAATATCGTCCCCACCAGCTTTGTTCATCGCTCCGCAGTCGCTCCCCCCGCGGGGAGCGTGGATTGAAATAATAATTGGTTGGAACGGCGAAGGGCAAAAGAAGTCGCTCCCCCCGCGGGGAGCGTGGATTGAAATAAAATGAATGATGCTCAGATACGATTATTTTAATGTCGCTCCCCCCGCGGGGAGCGTGGATTGAAATCTCGAAAAAACACGAATTTTGGCTTTTTTTTTCGTCGCTCCCCCCGCGGGGAGCGTGGATTGAAATTAGGCGCGGGTCTAGTGCCCTAAAATATTCTCTGGTCGCTCCCCCCGCGGGGAGCGTGGATTGAAATTTCTCTCTCTCGGGGGCGCGCGGCGCGGCGGCCTGCGGGTCGCTCCCCCCGCGGGGAGCGTGGATTGAAATAATACTATAGAAACATCTGCCGCAGCCTATAACGTCGCTCCCCCCGCGGGGAGCGTGGATTGAAATACTTCTTATGATTTTCACAACAGACACGCCGCGCTCGTCGCTCCCCCCGCGGGGAGCGTGGATTGAAATACCGGGAAGCGTTACAGGAAGTTCGAACGACTTAAGTCGCTCCCCCCGCGGGGAGCGTGGATTGAAATAATAAGCCCAGCGGATGGATCACGGTCTATGATGTCGCTCCCCCCGCGGGGAGCGTGGATTGAAATATCAATCCCCGACTCCAAGAATTTGATATAATAGTCGCTCCCCCCGCGGGGAGCGTGGATTGAAATCTTGTCGGCGGTCCCGAAAATCTTTCAACGATTGTCGCTCCCCCCGCGGGGAGCGTGGATTGAAATAGTAATTGAATTCAGCAGTGATGTTATGATCGTATAGTCGCTCCCCCCGCGGGGAGCGTGGATTGAAATGAATGCATGCGCTTGTATGAAACGTCCAAGCGTACGTCGCTCCCCCCGCGGGGAGCGTGGATTGAAATCGATACTATGATACCCGTGCGCGTGCAGCGTCCCAAGTCGCTCCCCCCGCGGGGAGCGTGGATTGAAATATCGGTGTTTGTTCCGTCAATATATCGCGCTGTGTCGCTCCCCCCGCGGGGAGCGTGGATTGAAATCGTCCACGTCGAATCGGGCGTATCACCGTACAGGATGTCGCTCCCCCCGCGGGGAGCGTGGATTGAAATAAGAAAAAACGATCACTAAAATACGGCGACTCTGTCGCTCCCCCCGCGGGGAGCGTGGATTGAAATCTTGTTTCTGATTTGATATTGTCCCGCGCGCGTACGTGTCGCTCCCCCCGCGGGGAGCGTGGATTGAAATATTGATGTTCGAACACAAACAAGCGAGTACGTAAGCGTCGCTCCCCCCGCGGGGAGCGTGGATTGAAATCTTGGTAGATCGACGCGTGGCCGACTATTTTATCGTCGCTCCCCCCGCGGGGAGCGTGGATTGAAATGCTCCTTTCAAGCAAATACAAATAAAACCCAAGGTCGCTCCCCCCGCGGGGAGCGTGGATTGAAATGAGAAGTGTTTGCAATCCGGCGAGAACCAGGCAAGTCGCTCCCCCCGCGGGGAGCGTGGATTGAAATCGAACCTATCCGCATCAATCAATCGACACAACATGTCGCTCCCCCCGCGGGGAGCGTGGATTGAAATCTATAAAACGCTTCGTGGTGCTCGTCGCATGTTTGATGTCGCTCCCCCCGCGGGGAGCGTGGATTGAAATTTGTTCGGATTCGGCTTGTTCGCGGTCGTATTTATGTCGCTCCCCCCGCGGGGAGCGTGGATTGAAATTGTTGCATATGTAATCAAGGGTGTAACTGATACGCGTCGCTCCCCCCGCGGGGAGCGTGGATTGAAATTTGTTCGGATTCGGCTTGTTCGCGGTCGTATTTATGTCGCTCCCCCCGCGGGGAGCGTGGATTGAAATTGTTGCATATGTAATCAAGGGTGTAACTGATACGCGTCGCTCCCCCCGCGGGGAGCGTGGATTGAAATGAAGGGCTTGAATAACATGCAAAGCATCATGCAGTCGCTCCCCCCGCGGGGAGCGTGGATTGAAATCGCAGAAGCAACGGCGGGGATTGCAAAAAAGCTGTCGCTCCCCCCGCGGGGAGCGTGGATTGAAATTACCAAAATTTGGATGAAATTAACGTCAAATACGTCGCTCCCCCCGCGGGGAGCGTGGATTGAAATGGCATTAGTCGTGCATGGCGGCCAAGTTGCGGCAACGTCGCTCCCCCCGCGGGGAGCGTGGATTGAAATAGGCAACAGCAGAAGACAGCGGAACGGATTATAACGTCGCTCCCCCCGCGGGGAGCGTGGATTGAAATTGTGCCGTAGAGCTGTTCGATTGGAACACAGTCGAGTCGCTCCCCCCGCGGGGAGCGTGGATTGAAATATGTCAAGGATCGCGTTTTATTCGGAAATGCTACCGTCGCTCCCCCCGCGGGGAGCGTGGATTGAAATTCTACGCTTCCGTATGGCGATTTTAACCGTTGCGTCGCTCCCCCCGCGGGGAGCGTGGATTGAAATTTCGCAAGCAACGAGGCTTGATGCCGATCCGACGGTCGCTCCCCCCGCGGGGAGCGTGGATTGAAATATTGATGCGATCTGCGAGCAAATCGGCGCAGCGCTGTCGCTCCCCCCGCGGGGAGCGTGGATTGAAATGATTGCTTGACGTGCATGTTGTATAACTGCCTATCGCGTCGCTCCCCCCGCGGGGAGCGTGGATTGAAATTGTCTTCAGCACCGAACGCCTACGCGCCAGCTGTGTCGCTCCCCCCGCGGGGAGCGTGGATTGAAATCGTATGGATCGAGCGAGTTCGAAACTTTTGCGCAGTCGCTCCCCCCGCGGGGAGCGTGGATTGAAATGTCTGGAATGTTGACATCACGCCGACGCCGCCGCGTCGCTCCCCCCGCGGGGAGCGTGGATTGAAATAAAGTATGACGTGTCAGCATCGGCGGGAAGCGCAGCGTCGCTCCCCCCGCGGGGAGCGTGGATTGAAATGGGTGCAAACCCGAAAACGCCCGCGGGCTCACTGTCGCTCCCCCCGCGGGGAGCGTGGATTGAAATCGCACATCCGTCTTGGGCGCGGTGAATATCGCGTCCGTCGCTCCCCCCGCGGGGAGCGTGGATTGAAATTTTTGTGTTCTGCGCTTCAAGCTGTTGAGACATGGTCGCTCCCCCCGCGGGGAGCGTGGATTGAAATAATGCCATCACGCTCAAGACGTTCCATGCCCATTGTCGCTCCCCCCGCGGGGAGCGTGGATTGAAATTTACTTATTAAAGGAGGAGGCCACATGAAACTTGTCGCTCTCCCCGCGGGGAGCGTGGATTGAAATCATCCAATTCGTTCGGGCATATATAAATGCCCTGTCGCTCCCCCCGCGGGGAGCGTGGATTGAAATCCCGATAGTAAATCCGGATAGCAGCACCCATGCGGTCGCTCCCCCCGCGGGGAGCGTGGATTGAAATCTCCGTCATAACTATGGTACATGCCTTTTATGCCGTCGCTCCCCCCGCGGGGAGCGTGGATTGAAATAACCACACCAAGACCTTCATAATCAGTAAGGACAGTCGCTCCCCCCGCGGGGAGCGTGGATTGAAATCCGACCATGGTGAGCATCGGGCCGATCGCGGCGGGTCGCTCCCCCCGCGGGGAGCGTGGATTGAAATTCAATTCCGCGCAATGCCTTTTCAACTGATCTCTTGTCGCTCCCCCCGCGGGGAGCGTGGATTGAAATTGATAATCTCGGTCGATGCGTTCGCGGCATTTCGTCGCTCCCCCCGCGGGGAGCGTGGATTGAAATCGTGATTGAGTTCAACAGTGATGTTATTATCGTAGTCGCTCCCCCCGCGGGGAGCGTGGATTGAAATCATACAACTATTTGATTGACTTCGAACGTCGTGCGTCGCTCCCCCCGCGGGGAGCGTGGATTGAAATATTCTTTTCGCAATTTCTGTGATCGCGGCAATGGTCGCTCCCCCCGCGGGGAGCGTGGATTGAAATGGTGGCAGTCGATGCACGCTGTTACAAGGTTCTCGTCGCTCCCCCCGCGGGGAGCGTGGATTGAAATCAGTCCATATTATTTCAAGACCTTTAAAATTTCGTCGCTCCCCCCGCGGGGAGCGTGGATTGAAATGCAGATGCAAGATGAAGCGTACACCCCAACGCGGTCGCTCCCCCCGCGGGGAGCGTGGATTGAAATGATCGGCGGCAGAGTGGGCGAACAACCCGAGAACGTCGCTCCCCCCGCGGGGAGCGTGGATTGAAATACCATTTTCGCCTTTAATAATCAAGTCGTGGCTGTCGCTCCCCCCGCGGGGAGCGTGGATTGAAATGCCATGTCCGCAACAAGGATGGACGTGGTGGGCATGTCGCTCCCCCCGCGGGGAGCGTGGATTGAAATCATAATGAGAAAACGCCGTCATGCAAAGTTCGTGTCGCTCCCCCCGCGGGGAGCGTGGATTGAAATCAGTGTTCCAATCTAGGGTTTACCCACTCGTTGACAGTCGCTCCCCCCGCGGGGAGCGTGGATTGAAATATGAGTGTAGCAATCAACTAATCCAAATCACATGTGTCGCTCCCCCCGCGGGGAGCGTGGATTGAAATGAATATCAATTGTTGCCATATCCCAAGAAATCCTCCGTCGCTCCCCCCGCGGGGAGCGTGGATTGAAATTATGGATAAGCGACGGAACCGGAACGGGAGATAACGTCGCTCCCCCCGCGGGGAGCGTGGATTGAAATCTCAACATGCTTGGTGGGCTGACGCAGGGCGCAAGTCGCTCCCCCCGCGGGGAGCGTGGATTGAAATAAGCGCGTTTGAAGAGGGTGGCTTTGAAGGACTGGTCGCTCCCCCCGCGGGAAGCGTGGATTGAAATTGTTATGCAACCCGCAAGGATGGCGCATATGTCGTCGCTCCCCCCCGCGGGGAGCGTGGATTGAAATCAGCGTCGCCCGGCTTTTTTTTCGCGTTCATGTTGTCGCTCCCCCCGCGGGGAGCGTGGATTGAAATAGCCAAGGATCAATAAGAAAGTGGGATGAAAGCGTCGCTCCCCCCGCGGGGAGCGTGGATTGAAATAGCCAAGGATCAATAAGAAAGTGGGATGAAAGCGTCGCTCCCCCCGCGGGGAGCGTGGATTGAAATGGGATAACATCTGCGCTTGGTAATCCGATAATTGCGTCGCTCCCCCCGCGGGGAGCGTGGATTGAAATTACTCTACGCAACTCATGCAGCAAAGGTTTTAGAGTCGCTCCCCCCGCGGGGAGCGTGGATTGAAATGGGATAACATCTGCGCTTGGTAATCCGATAATTGCGTCGCTCCCCCCGCGGGGAGCGTGGATTGAAATTACTCTACGCAACTCATGCAGCAAAGGTTTTAGAGTCGCTCCCCCCGCGGGGAGCGTGGATTGAAATTTTATATCGTCGATCATTGGCGCTATTCCTTCGACGTCGCTCCCCCCGCGGGGAGCGTGGATTGAAATACGTGATTGCCGCAGGTGCGACGAATGACCATATTGTCGCTCCCCCCGCGGGGAGCGTGGATTGAAATCAACGCAGGCTCTTATGCGACCGCAAACAACGGGTCGCTCCCCCCGCGGGGAGCGTGGATTGAAATTGCGGTCAAAATTCATGATAGTTCCTTTCTGCAGTCGCTCCCCCCGCGGGGAGCGTGGATTGAAATTTGTAATTGGCGGCGAACGGGTCAACAACCGTCGCTGTCGCTCCCCCCGCGGGGAGCGTGGATTGAAATCGTTCTTTGTCATATCGTCATATGCAATCACAACAAGTCGCTCCCCCCGCGGGGAGCGTGGATTGAAATTGTATTCGCGTCGTTTTGCCAATGACTTACCGTGTGGTCGCTCCCCCCGCGGGGAGCGTGGATTGAAATCCCAGTGTTAGCATTTGGTCTAAACTTTGACGGGTCGCTCCCCCCGCGGGGAGCGTGGATTGAAATAAGATTTTGCAAATCTTGCCGCCGGTCGCAAGTTGTCGCTCCCCCCGCGGGGAGCGTGGATTGAAATTACGAAGACTGATGAGCGTTGCTCGTCGCCAACGAGTCGCTCCCCCCGCGGGGAGCGTGGATTGAAATACACTGAAACCCTCTATTATGCAAACGGCGGAGTGTCGCTCCCCCCGCGGGGAGCGTGGATTGAAATAATACATGGGCATGATAACAGTAGTTACCGATGTGTCGCTCCCCCCGCGGGGAGCGTGGATTGAAATTTTTTGTCTTTGTTTATCAGCAGGAACGTTTGCGTCGCTCCCCCCGCGGGGAGCGTGGATTGAAATTTATCCGATAAAAGCATGGAAACAAACTAGGGAGTCGCTCCCCCCCCCGCGGGGAGCGTGGATTGAAATACTTGTTACCTTAGAAATAACTCACGCACACCTAAACTCCCCGCTGCGGGGAGTTTAGGCGTTGATTCCTTCTTCACAGCATTTCCCAGAAACATAAGATTGTTTTGAATCGTTAACCCATCAAATACGAACAATCCGATTAAAGCTTTTCGCAATATAAAAGGCATACGCGGATTTGCGCATGCCCTTCATTTGCGTTTGCATTCGCTCTACTCAAATATTGGAATCCACGATAGATCATCGCCCAAGACGACCCCGCGGTCCGTAATGATGACGCCCGGCCGTGCCGGAAGCGCCAGCACGGATGCACGTAACAGTGCGTCGTCCTGTTTGCCACCGCGCAACTGGCTTAGTGCTTTTTCCAATTCATCAATTTCGCCAACGAGTTCCTCCGCAGACAGCGGAGACATCAGTCCGCCAATGGGCAGTTTAAGTGTGCAGAGCACCTTGCCGTCTTTTGCAACGCAGATACCGCCGCCAACGCGCTCCAACTCCTTTGCTGCGGCAAACGCCGAAGCGGAATCGGAATACACGACCGTGAGGTTATGGCTGTCGTGGGAAATAGTCGTCGCCAGTGCACCGTCGTTCAGGCCAAAGTTAGAGAGCAGCGCAATTGTGTGAGCCCCGGTGCCATATCGGTTTGCAACACAGATATATTGCATACGCTCCGGGTCGCTGATTTTGGCAATACCGGACTCAACCGGTAGCTCCACGCGCTCCATACGTCGTCCCTGCTGCATCTGTTCCATCAGGATCGAATTGATTACCAGCACGTTTGCGGTATCGCCGCAGTCTTCCGGCGCAAGCAAATCGAAGTCCGAAGGAGACTGGATCTGCGGCAGGTGCACGGTGTTGTTTGGTTCATACCATGCCGTCTTTGCCGGCTCGCCCAGCAGCTTTCCGTCTTGTGCAACCTGTTTTCCCGCCGCGAACACAGCAAGTGGTTTGCCGCCAAGCGCATCCAGCGACGATAGCAGCTGAAAGTCAGCAACATAACCCGGCGCAATTGCGCCGATGTCGATGAAACCGTACTCACGCGCGGCGTTATAGGTGCCAAGTCGGATAACATGCACCGGATCGAGACCTTCTTCGATCAAGCGCGCGGCAACATGACTGATGTGCCCCGTTTCCAACAGATCGCTTGCATGAACATCGTCTGTACAAAGCGAAATGGCGTCGCTCCAGCGCATTGCCTTTGCCGCTTCGGCGGCGATGTGTGCATTATCGACGATGGAAGACGCACGCGCGTTGATATGCATACCTAGGCGTGCCTTTTCAAGGACTTCTGCGGTGGCGAAACACTCGTGGTCACTCTGCGGCCCCGCCGCCAAATATGCGTTCAGTGCATCGCCGGACACGCCGGGTGCATGTCCTTGAAGAAAGGCGCCGCGCAGGAGTCCTTCCCCGATGACGGCGTGCATGCGTGCGTCGTCATGACAAACACCGAGATAATCCATAATTTCCGCAATGCCGATCACGCCGTCGTGCTCCAGCAGCGCGGCAATCTCCTCTGCGCCAAACGACGCGCCGGAGCTTTCCACCGCAGGTGCCGCGGGCACACAAGAAGGTGCGAGCACATACTGGCGCATGGGTGATTTTTTGCCACTGTCGAGCATGTATTCCACACCCTGCAAACCGGAGACATTGCCAATTTCATGCGGGTCGGTAACCACCGTTGTCGTTCCCCATGTGATTGCCGCTTTCCCAAAATTCTCCGGCGCCAGCATGGTGGACTCTACGTGCATATGCACATCGATGAAACCCGGCGCCAGAACGGCATTTTTTCCGTCGAACACGTTTTTGCCTTCCGGGGGTTGCGTCGTGCCTTCCTGTCGCACCGCTGCAACAACGCCGTCAATCACATCCACCCGCGCGGCAAAGACCGTTCCGGTGAAAACGTCCACAACCTGCACGTTTTCAATTGTCAAATCGCATTGAAGCTCGCCAATGGCCGCCTTGACCAGTCGTGTACGGTTCTTTTCTGGCATTGCAAACATGATAAAATGGTCCCTCCTGTTAAGATCCTGACGTGGGGATAAATTGTAACAGCGACAAAATCGTCAACACGACAGTCGCAATGGAAGGCAGCGTCTTTTTAGAGCGTTCTTCCGTGAAGAGGTATTTGCCGCAGCGGATGATGCAGAAGGACACGAGGCCGATTGCGATAGCGGCGCCGAGACCAACAAACATCGCAACGATCAGCATAATCGCGACCGGGATCCACTCGGACGTTTCAAAGTCCGCGCCGGAAAGAGTCTGCAGCATAGAGATACCAACCATGATCAATGCCGGAGCCGTCGCAGCGGTCGGAATCATCAAAAACACCGGTGCAAAGAACATGCAGATCAAGAACAGCACGCCTGTTGTGATTGCGGTCAGGCCGGTTCGTCCGCCAACTTCAACGCCCGCCGCAGATTCAACATAAGTGGTGATCGTCGTAAGGCCGAACAGCGCGCCGACGCAAGTACCGACGGAGTCAACCAGGAACACCTTGCCGATGACGGGTAGATTGCCGTCTTCATCCAGCATGTGCGCTTTGCCGCCGAGACCAAGCGCGGTGCCGAGCGTTGAGAAAAAGTCGCCCATAAAGAAGATCAGGATATATGCGAAGTACTGCGGGCGCAGTGCACCAAGGATATCAAGCTTGAAAGTTACATTCTTCAGTGAGGCAAATCCGCCGGTGGTTATGATGGACTCCGGCAGAGTCACGACGCCCATGAGGATGCCGATGATGGTCGTGAGCACAATCGAGATCAAAAGAGAGCCGCGCAGCACATATGTGCGGCCTTTGATGCGGAAGCGCAGACAATACAGCACCAGTGTAATGGCCAGGCCGATTGCGGCAAGCAGCACGCTCGGGTCGGAAAAATCGCCAAACCCGGAAAAATTGGAGCCCACAAGGCCAGAGTTGACCAGCGACAAGCGAATCAAGAACAAACCGACTGCCGCCCCAATTCCAATTTTAAGCGGTTTTGGAATAATTTCAACAATTTTCTCACGGATGGAGAATACGCTGAGCAGTAAAAATATGATGCCGGAGATCATGATCATGCCCATGCCGACCTGCCACGTACAGACGCCGCCGAGCACCAGCGTGTACGCAAGGATTGCATTGGTGCCCATTCCGGGAGCCAGTGCAAAAGGAACGCGTCCGTAAAGCCCCATAAAAATGGTGATCAATCCGGAGATCAACGCCACGGCGAGCATAACGCCCATGCCGTCCATACCCGCGTCGATCATCATGCCGGTATGTACGATCAGCACATAGGCCAGCGTGGCGAAGGTGGTCGTTCCTGCAAGAATTTCCGTCTTCAGGTTGCCGCCGCGTTTGGACAGCTCAAAAAATGCATCTGCCTTCTTGTTCATAAGTACCTCCCATTCTTTTCCATTGTTGTAAAAAATCAGTGGTCTATCATCCCGTCAAACAGAAAGACGGATAGTCGATCTGCATTTTTATTGTATTAAAAAATATATAATTGACAACTATTTCAAGAGTTGTCATACCTTTTTTACGTTACATTTTGGTAAAACGCCTCAATTACAGCTAATTATCAATGTTCTCCGCTTGCCAAAATGATATTATCGGCAGGTATTAATTGTGAACCATGCGCTGATATGCATTGTTTATACATCAACCAAGTTGATATCTTTAGCATTTGTTTTCCGCTTTGTTCTTGGAAAGTGCGCCGAACACCGTAACCAAAACGACGCTGGTAAGTATCAATACGCATCCGGCGATATTAGCAGTGGAAAGCGTTTCACCGAGTATCAGCCAGCCGAAAAAAACGCCGGAAATCGGTTCGAGCATGCAGATAATCGACGTGGTCGTTGCGCCGCATTTGTCGACCGCCACTTTTAGAAGCGACACGCCTACGACCGAAATCAGAAACGAAACGATGACCGTGTAAATCCAGGCCTGCGCCGTCATGTCGAGATGCAACTTGCCCGTTGCGACGCCATACGCAAACGCGCCAACGACCGCTACAAGGCTGGAATAAAACGCGGTTTGAAACGGATTGAGCATACGCAGAGCGGAATAGTTCAAACCCAACAGCCAAACGGCATAAAACAGCGCGGAGACTGCCGCAAGAACGATGCCGAGGCCGCCTTGTCCACCGGAACTTGTAAAAAAAGTGGATACTCCGGCAATGCCGAAAATCAGCGCAACAATCTTGCCGGGGACAACGTGCTCATGAAACAGGAAAATACCGCCAAGCATCACAATCACCGGAAAGATATAGTGCAGCACTGTCGCCATGCCGACGCTGATATATGCATAGGAACTGTATAGAACCAGCGTGGTTAAGAAAGAGCCAAACAACAAAACGGCAAGTGTTGAAGGGATGCTCTTTTTAGGAATACGCAAAGAAAACCGTTTGATTCTCGAAATCGCAATCAAAACAGGCAGTGCAAACAGCCCACGCGTAAACGTCATGGTGACACTGTTGCTCCCGCCCGCATAAGCGATCTTGATCAGCGCGGGCGTCACGCCAAAGGCAAGCGAGGCAACTGTTGCGGCGACAGCGCCAACGAGCATGTCTTTACTTGAGGTCATGCGTATTTTCATACTATCTTCTCCTTGGGGTGCGTATTTTCACTGATTTTTATCGCTGCCACCGAAAAAAAGCATCAAAATTAGCCGCACAAACAGCGGCAGTCAGCAAATTCATTCAGTTTGGCAGGATGGATCATATAAAACGGCGGAGCGTCCCTTCAACAATGAGACGCTCTCCCGGCATTTTCGGTTACTCTGCGCGGTCGAAGTAGATCGACTGCTTCTGCGGTTCTTCGGACGGAGGCGTAAGCACGGTTCCAAAAGTAATAATGTCCGCGTTCACATAGCACGTGCTAAAGACCAGCGGCTCCTGCGACACATCGCGAAACGTAGTGCGCAAAACAATGAATGGGTGCGTTTCAGCGCTTTCTTCTTTCATATATGGCAGCAACTCCGGCGTCCGCGCACCGTTGGTCGCCCCGACCTGCGTGATTTCACACTCCAGTGACGCAACGCCTTTCCGGGCGGCGACACATTCAACCATTTCCCATATTGCATCGCGGGGAAGCCGATATGTATCGAGGTCGGCTTTCTTTGCGTATCTTGCCGGTAAAACCATAACGTTGTATATGGCGAGTTTTTCGTTGCCATAAAATATTTTGCGAACCTGCACGACCTTCTCGCCATTCGCAGAGAAAGACGAGAACACGTTTCCTGATCGGCGGGGATCACGCGAATCTTTTCAACATCAACGCGCGAATGCATACCGCTTTGTTGAATTACCTCTTCAAAATAAACGCGCGAGTGGAAGCAGACCACGTTTTCTTCTGCCGCGCTGCTGACCACAAAGGTTCCGGCGCCGTGTTTGCGGCGCACTTTTCCTTCAACGGCCAGTTCAGCGAGCACGGTGCGAATCGTCAGTCGACTGACGCCGAACCGATCAGCGAGATTGGTTTCGGATGGCAATTTGCCGCGGCTTTGCGGCTCCATGTTGGATGCCAGCGCTAGTATCTGCCGGCGAACCTCCTGTTTGATATCGTATCCTTTGCTCGGTTGCATCATGGATCGCCTCCCAATTCCATTACATGCACAGCGCCAAGTAATTCTATATACATATCATATATTATTTGCGGATTCAAGGCAAACACGGGTTCCCGGTAAAAGGTCGGACAACTTGAGCCAATGTTCCGTACGTCGTCTTTATCCGCTTTTGTATTCCGACCGCCATCGTCTATAGCTTCGGAATTCAATCACCCGAAACCGCCGCCTTCATCGCACGGACATATTGCCCGACCTCTCTGTCAGCATGTTTGCCGAAGTGTCCAATGATTTTGACGATAGCGGAACCGACGATCACACCGTCGGCAAATTGTGCCATATGCTTGGCTTGCTCCGGCGTGGAAATACCAAAACCGATTGCGCAAGGTGTGTCTGGGTTCGCCGCGCGCACCAATTGAACCATTGCGCCGACGTCCGTTGTAATTTGGCTGCGCATGCCCGTTACGCCAAGCGACGACACGCAGTAGACGAACCCTTCGGCTTCTTTTGCAATCATGGCGATTCGTTCATGCGAAGTCGGTGCAATCAGGCTGATAAAATCGATCCCGTATGTTCGGCAAAGCGGCGCAAAATCCGCCTTTTCCTCAAACGGCACATCGGGCAGGATCAGCCCGTCGATGCCGGCGCTGGACGCGGCTTGTAGAAACCGCTCCGTACCATAGGAAAACACGACGTTGGCATAGGTCATAAACACGAGCGGGACCGATACGTCGCGTCGCACAGCGCGTACCATTTCGAAAATCTGGTCCGTCGTTACGCCGCCGGACAGCGCGCGCAGATTCGCCGTCTGAATGACGGGGCCTTCCGCCGTTGGGTCGGAAAACGGGATGCCAAGCTCAATTAAATCCGCACCCGCATTTGCCATTTCGCGCACAAGGTTCGCCGTCGTTTCCAAATCGGGGTCACCGCAGGTGACAAACGGAATGAACACTTTTCCATTTTGAAACGCTTTTTGAATCTTACTCATAGATGTCTTCTCCCCTGTACCGCGCGATAGCAGCACAGTCCTTGTCGCCGCGCCCGGAAAGATTGACGACAATGATCTTGCTTTGTTCCAACTGCGGCGCAAGTTTCATTGCATGGGCGATTGCGTGTGCTGATTCGATTGCGGGAATGATTCCTTCCATTCGGCTGAGATATTCAAACGCATCCACCGCTTCGTCGTCCGTAACGGCGACGTATTCCGCACGGCCGATGTCGTGCAGCCATGCATGCTCCGGTCCGACGCCGGGATAGTCGAGTCCCGCCGAGATGGAGTAGACCGGCGCGATCTGTCCGAATTCATCCTGGCAAAAATACGATTTCATGCCGTGGAAGATGCCCGTGCGGCCAACATTCAACGTTGCTGCGGTTTCAAGCGTATTCACCCCGCGACCCGCCGCCTCACAGCCAATCAGCCGGACGGACGGATCGTCGATAAAGTGATAAAACGCGCCGATGGCGTTACTTCCGCCGCCAACGCAGGCAAGCACCGCATCCGGCAGACGATTTTCTTTTTCCAGCATTTGCTCCTTGATCTCCGCCGAAACGATTGCCTGAAAGTCCCGAACGATGGTCGGGAACGGATGCGGCCCCATGACGGAGCCAAGGCAATAGTGCGTGTCATCAATTCGCTTCGTCCATTCGCGCATCGCTTCGGACACCGCGTCCTTGAGCGTGGCCGTGCCGCTGCTGACGGGAACCACCTCCGCGCCAAGCAGCCGCATGCGGTATACATTCAGCGCCTGGCGCATAGTGTCTTCTTTTCCCATATATACGACGCATTCCAAATCCATCAGCGCCGCGGCGGTCGCGGTTGCAACGCCGTGCTGTCCTGCGCCGGTTTCCGCAATCATCCGTGTTTTGCCCATCTTTTTTGCAAGCAACGCTTGGCCTAACACATTGTTGATTTTATGCGCGCCGGTGTGGTTGAGATCTTCGCGCTTGAGGTAAATTTTCGCGCCGCCGAGATCGTGCGTCATCTTCTGCGCAAAATAGAGCCTGCTTGGCCGTCCCGCATACTCGTTGAGCAGTTCCGCTAATTCACCTTGAAACACGGGATCATTTTTATAATATTGGTACGCCTCGTCCAGTTCGATCATGGCGTTCATCAGCGTTTCCGGTATATATTGCCCACCGTAGCCGCCGAACCGTCCTTTTTTCTGTTCCATATGTCCTCCATTCAGCCGCAATCGCGAATCGCTTTTATAAACGCTTTCATTTTTTGATAGTCTTTTACACCGTCCGTCTCCAATTTAGAGCTGGAGTCAATCGCAAACGATTTGCACTGTACAATCGCTTCTTGCACGTTTTCCGCCGACAATCCGCCCGCCAGAAAGAACGGACGTTTCACATCGGCAACGAGCGACCAGTCGAATGTTTCGCCCGTTCCGCCTGCGCCATTATCCAGCAAAATCATGTCCGCCGGTGAATTAATCGCATGTTCCACGTCCGCAGGCGTTTCCACGCGAAACGCCTGAATGACGGGGCATTTTGTTCTGGCTTTCAACGCAAGTACATCCTCAAAAGACTCGCCGCCGTGCAGTTGGGCCGCGTCAATTATACCCTGCTCCAGCAACGAAACGATATTCTCCGTCGGTTCGTTGACAAACACACCGATCGCCTGAATCTCCGGATGGAGCATTTGCTTTAACTCCGCCGCTGTATCGGGCGTTACATACCGTTTGCTCTTTTTTGCAAACACAAACCCGATATAATCCGGCTTCAACTCGTTGGCAAACGCAATATCTTCCGTCCGCCTGATCCCGCATACTTTTATCTTTGTCATATCACACCTCGGAATTGATCGAGCATCGTTTTTTTATCCGGTTCTCGCATCAGCGCTTCGCCGATTAGCACCGCGTCGACTCCGCTTTCGCGAAGTTTTTGCACGTCGGCCGCGGTTTTTATTCCACTCTCCGATACAAACAGCACGCCATCCGGCGCGCGTTCACGCAGGCGCATGCTGTTGCCGGTGTCGACGGAAAAATCCTTTAGATTGCGATTGTTCACGCCAATAATACGCGCGCCCGCGGCAACCGCAGTGTCCAGCTCCACTGCATCATGCGACTCCACCAGTGCGGACAAGCCGAGCTCGTCGCAAAGATCGAGATAGTGTATGATCGCTTCCTTCTCCAAAATAGCACAGATGAGCAGCACCGCATCCGCACCCATCGCCTTCGCCTGATAGATCTGGTATTCGTCCACCGTAAAATCCTTGCGTAACATCGGTGTTTGCACAGCCGCACGGATTTCGGAAAAGATTTGGTCGCCACCGAGGAACCAGTTCGGTTCCGTCAGACAGGAGATTGCATCCGCGCCAGCGGCTTCATATTCCTTTGCAATCGACAGATACGGAAAATCTACCGAAATTACGCCTTTGGACGGCGAAGCTTTCTTCACTTCGCAGATAAACGACAATCCAGGTTGTTTCAGCGTTGTCTCAAACGCGAACGGTTTTCGCCGTGGAATCTCTCCTTCGGCGCAAATTCGTTTTAACGTGTCCAGTGGAACTCTCTCTTTGTCCGATTCCACGCGGTCGCGGGCGTAATCCGCCAGTTGATCAAGAATGGTCGCCATATTCCTACGCCTGCGATGCGGCACAAAACGCTTCCAGCTTTTGAAGCGCCGCACCGGAATCGATCAACTCTGCCGCCAACTGTACGCCGCCTTTGAGCGAATCCGCTTTGCCGCCGATATACAGCGCCGCACCCGCGTTGAGCAAAACCGCATTGCGCTTTGCCCCGCGCTCCATGCCGGACAGGATTGCGCGCGTAATCGCCGCGTTCTCCTCCGGCGTGCCGCCGACGAGATCGCTTTTTTCGCATCGCTTCAATCCAACGTCCTCCGGAGCAATCACATACGAGCGGTATTCTCCGCCTTTAAATTCACAGACGGTTGTCGGTGCACTCAGCGACAGTTCGTCCAGCTTGTCTTGCCCATAGACGACCATTCCACGCTGTACACCAAGACTGTGCAGAACCCGCGCCAGCGGCTCCACAAGCGATTCGCTGTAGACGCCGAGCAACTGCATCTGCGGAGATGCGGGGTTTGTCAGCGGACCGAGGATATTGAACACGGTGCGGATGCCGAGCTCCCGGCGGATCGCGCCGACATATTTCATGGATGTGTGATACTTTTGCGCAAAGAAGAAGCAGATACCAACGTCGTGCAGCAGTGCGGCGCTCTTTTCCGGTGATTGGTCGATGTTAACGCCAAGCGCTTCCAGACAGTCAGCCGTCCCACACCTGGAAGATGCCGCGCGGTTGCCGTGTTTTGCAACTTTTACTCCGCCAGCCGCCGCAACAAGCGCCGACGTTGTGGAGATATTGAAGCTTTGTGCACCGTCACCGCCGGTGCCGACGATATCCATCACCTGCATATCGTGCGAGACTTTCAGCGCATGCGCGCGCATAGCAGCCGCACAACCGGAGATTTCATCGATGGTTTCCGCTTTGGTGCTCTTTGTCGAAAGTGCCGCAAGGAACGCCGCGTTTTGTGTTGCGCTCGTTTCACCGCTCATAATTTCATTCATAACGGCATATGCTTCATCATATGTAAGGTCCTGTTTGTCTACGATTTTCACAATGGCTTCCTTAATCATTTTACATTCTCCTTTGCGATACGATAAAAATTTTCCAACATCGTGATACCGTTCGGCGTCATGATGGACTCGGGGTGAAACTGTACCCCATAAACGTGGTAATCGCGGTGCTTGACCGCCATCACCTCGCCGTCATGCGTGCGCGCGGTCACCTGCAGGCTATTCGGTATCGTTTCTTCAACTGCCGCCAGCGAATGGTACCGCGCCACCGGGACGCTCTTTGGGCAACCCGTGAATAGAGGGCAGTCCGTGTCCAGTTTTGTTTGAGATTGTTTCCCATGCATCAGCTCTTTTGCGTAGGAAACAGTTGCGCCGTATGCCGCACAAATGGATTGATGTCCAAGGCAAACGCCGAGAATCGGAATTTTGTCGCCCAGTGTTTTGATCGTCTCAATACAAACGCCCGCGTCCTCCGGTCTTCCCGGGCCGGGTGAAATGACGATTGCGTCCGGAGCAAGGTTTTCAATCTCAACCGGCGAGAGCTCGTCGTTGCGGATCACCCGAATATCCGGGCTGATCGACCCGATGAGCTGATAGAGGTTATAAGAAAAGCTGTCGTAATTGTCGATCAATAAAATCATACGGTTTCCTCCCCGGCGAGCTTGATTGCCTTCACCACGGCAGCGGCCTTGTTCAGGCACTCCTGGTGTTCGTTTTCCGGCACGGAGTCTGCAACGATGCCCGCACCGCTTCGAATAAACACCTTGCCGTTTTTCTTATACGCAATGCGAATAGCGATACAAGTATCCAGATTGCCGGTAAAATCGAGATATCCGATCGCACCGCCATAGATGCCGCGTTTGTTGTTTTCCAGGTCGTTGATCAATTGGCATGCGCGAATTTTCGGCGCCCCCGACAGTGTGCCCGCGGGTAAAATCGCGTCAATGGCTTCCAGCGCTGTTTTGCCTTCGGCAATCTCGCCTCTGACCGTTGATCCGATGTGCATCACGTGGGAAAACCGCTCGATCGAAAGATATTTGTCCACATGGACACTGCCGAATTGGCTGACCTTGCCAATATCGTTTCTGCCCAGATCGACCAGCATGTTGTGCTCCGCAAGTTCCTTTGGATCGGCAAGCAGTTCTGTTTCCAGCGCGAGATCTTCCTCTTCCGTTTTGCCGCGCGGGCGTGTTCCTGCAAGCGGGAAAGTATACAGGACGCCTTTTTCCAATTTGACCAGCGTTTCCGGCGACGCACCCGCAACTTCAATGTCGCAACTGGAAAAATAAAACATATACGGCGAAGGGTTCACCGTTCTGAGAATACGATACGTGTTCAGCAGTGAGCCTTCATACTCTGCCTCAAGCCGGTTCGACAGCACGATCTGGAAGACGTCGCCTTCACGGATATGATATTTCGCCTGCTCCACCATGCCGCAGTACGTTTCCTTATCAAACAGTGGACGAAAATCCGATTTCGGCCTGCCCGGCTCGTCCGTCACTGGCTTCCCGTTTTTCAGCAACGCCGCCATCTGCTCCAGCTCCAGAAGTGCCCGGTTATATTCCGTTTCCACATTTCTTAGTGAAATATTAACGATTAATATGATTTTTTGCCGGAAGTTGTCAAACGCAATCACCTTGTCGAACAGCATCAGATCGACGTCGTTGAAGCCTTCCGTATCGTTTGCGTCCAGATGCAGCGTCGGCTCGGAATACTTGAGGTAGTCATAAGAAAAATATCCGACCAGCCCTCCGGTAAACGACGGAAGACCGTCGACACGCGCACTATAGTGTTCATCGATGATTTGCTTGATATATTTACCCGGGTCTTTCGTTTCAAGCGAGACCGATCCCATCCTCATAAGGCCGTTACGGCAGGCGATTTCCAGCTTGGGATCATAGCCTAAGAATGTATAACGCCCCCATTTTTCATGGTCGGCGACGGATTCCAGCAAAAAACAATGCGTGGACACATTTTTAAGAATGCGCAGCACCTCGATCGGTGTACGGATATCCGCCAGAATCTCCATGCTAACCGGCGCGGTTTGATATCGGCCGTCCGCCGCAAGTCGTTTGATTTCATCCAGTGTGGGTTTAAACATATGTCCTTCCTTTCCTATCCGAAAATAGCAATGTAAAATAAAAACGTCCTTGACAGAATGCAAGATTCTGTCAAGGACGAATAATACTTTATCCGCGGTGCCACCTTGATTTACGGAAATCCGTACGCTTTGCAGGATACCAACATATCCCCGGCAACTAACGTATGCCTCTACGTTGCAGAATACTCGGGTCTCCACCCTTTGACTGCACCCTCGGCGGTCCATTTGATGATTTGTTTTCCACCTGACTCACAGCACCGCAGGCTCTCTGTAGGAGCATGATCATCGTTATCTCCGCGTCAACGGTTTATTGTATATAATATACTGATCCATTTTCTTAATGTCAAGTACTTTTCTTTTGCGCATTTGCAACACGCGAATGATGCAGCGAATTCCCTGTTTGATTACTTTTGCATATCTGATAATATGGAATTGTGGAGGAATTATCCGAAAGTACACGTTTTGTATCGCTCGTCACGCCTTGATCAGAAAGAAGGTAACGTTTATGAAACCCAGACCAAACCGCTCTTTTCCCGCGTTGCCACTTAAAACATTGTTCGGTTGTCTTTTGCCGGTTATGATGATTTTTATGACCGGATGTCAGCTGATGACCGCCACGCCGGAAACAACACCCACCGCCGAACCCGTGTCTATCATTACCGACGAGCCGACACAATCCCCCCAAACGGAAACATCCCCAACACCGACGGCAACATCAACACAGGAACCAACCGCAACTCCAACCGAACCGCCACCAACCGATACGCCGACGCCAGCCGCGACCAGCGCCGTTACGCAGGCCGACCTTAACAAAATCCTCGATGAAATTGCCGAATTGCCAAACGGAACATCCGGCATTTCCTTAAAGCAGGCAGCTGCCGCCGCGAAGGTGCTTGACTGGGCGGAAAGCGCAGACCTTTCGGAAGTGGCGCTTGAAGAAAGAATCTTTACTTTTATCGGAACCCTTTCCAACCGGACTGACGTTGCGATGTTTTACGTCAACTTCAACATCATCTCCGACATTCCACAAAAGATCATAGACGAGCACGCAAGCACACTCGGAACCGTGTCCGACGCCGGATACACGCTGCAACACACGTCCTACACGCAGGAAAAATGGGATACGTTTTTCGCGGCATATCAGGATTGCCTGCCCAATATGTACACAAGTTATGCGCACATGGTTGCATATGACACGGCAACCGGATGGGCCATGTTCGACTATTGGGATATGCTCACGGGCGACGCCGCCGTTGCCTGGCTTGTTTCACGCGATGGATATTCTGAAACGGATGCTCAAACGCTTGTGGACGGCTGGGCGGACAGCGAGTTTATTGAAAAGAACACCAATCCTCGTCTGCGCGTTGTCGATATGAGCGACGTATCGATCAAAATGATGTACCACGCGGATGGATCAGCCGTTACGGATGCAATCGCCGTGTCGCTGACATTCAGCGAGTTTAGAAGCCTTTATGGAGCAAATCCGGACGGCGTGCTGGACTCGTATTTCTACAAAATTACGGTATCCGGCGGAGAGGTTGCGAACGTCGATCAGGTGTATTGGCCGTAAAACTTTGCTATTGAGCAGTAATCACACTCACTCCGAGACATATAACGCAAAAATAACGAGCGTCATCAAAAGGCGCTCGTTTTGTTTTAAACAGCTAATTATCGGTAGGCGTAATGCAAACCAAGACGCATCTTGGCATTGCATTACGCAGGGAGTTCCATCATTCGGAGACTTCGGTGCTTTGATCTGCATACCATATGTCGAAATTCCCGGTGTCGTCCGGCGACGAATATTTCTTGAAAATAGGCTCCAACAAAAACGAAGAGACATACGCAAACAATGCCGGCGCGATCAAGAGAAATACCGGATAGTAAGCAGAAAAAACGGCGGAGACGATCAACAAAATAAACAATAAGATCGAAATATAGAAATATCGAATGCAAATCAGCAGAACGAATTTCATAATCTGCAAGGTAGAAAAATAGAAACGCGACAATACCGGATAAACGTATGGAAGCACCCACGCCGACAGCAACGCCAGTCCGCCGCAAATATACAAAGCGGTGTCCACCTGCCCGGATTCCATCCATGTGCGAATATGCGGAAGCGCAATCAGCGCAATGACTGCACCGTATGCTAAAAACATCAGGTTGATAAAAATACTTTGGCGAAAATTGAGTTTAAAACAATAAAAAAAGGATTTCACAACTGTATCCCGATCGCGGCGGATGACCTTCATGACCGAATAATACAGCGCGGTGGAAGCCGCGCCTATTGTAATGATCGGCAGGCAGCAAAACACCCAAAGTATGCTTGCAACCACCATCTGCCCAAATGCGTTTAACACTTCCCATACCACGCCGCGCTTCAATTCTTTCAATGCGTTATACCCTTCTTTTTATGTCGTATAGCTAACTATAACACCTTGCTCGTGGTATTTCGACGCAAATTAGCAATTATCGCCCCCAGCAACGATAAAGATTTTTGGATATTTCCTTCGCCGCTTCTTCAAGCGTCGGGAAATACTCCAGAAGATCATCCGGGTTTTCGACTCCGACAAAGCCGCTGAACGACAGCGACGCGATGATGTCGTCTTCACAGTCGCGCACGGGCACGGCAATGCAACTCCCGTTTTCTGCGGACTCCTTGTTGTCAAATGCAGAACCCTGTTTTGCAACCTTGCGCAATTCCTGCCAAAAAATATCCGGGTCTGTAATCGTGTGCGCCGTCAGTGGAATCATCTCGCAAGAATCGATAATCTGGTCCACAAGGCTGATCGGCAATTCGGAAAGCAGTATTTTCCCACCCGCGCAGGCATAAAATGGTAGTTCGGAATAAATAGGAGGAACATAGTCCACCAGGCTCTTTGTTCTGGATTGCTGGAGAATATAACAACGCGCACCTTCGCGCACCATCAGATTCATGGCTTGCCCGTGCTTTTCGGTGAGGCGCTGCATAACAAAAGAAGCAACTTCCTTCAACGCAAGATAAAGATTGTCCTTTTCCATCACAAAGCTGATTTTTTCACCCGTGATGTAACGACCGTCATTGCACTGATAGACCCAGCCGTTGGCCTCCAGCGTCTTGAGTATGCGGAACGCAGTTGAAGGATTAATGCCGCACTGCTTGGCAATCTCATTGACGCCCAACCGTTTTCTCTCCGCGCGAAGCGTGTCCAATACGAACAGTGCCCTGTCCACCATTTTTATCGTTTCGATATTTTGTACGTTTTGCTCTTCCAATTTATTTTTCCTTTTCAGTCGTCTTTCTAAGTTATAAATCCACATGTTCCTGACGCATCCTTACAAATCAGGTTGTTTTTACTTAATGAAGCATTCTTTAAAACAATGCGCGGAATTGTTATTCCGGTTATGGCCTATTGAAAGTCATAACTTACTCAACCGTTTTTTCTATCATATCGTTTCAAATTTTGATTGTCAATATTAGTAATTTACACTTATAATTACTATTCTTTTATGTGCGTTTATCATGATCTTTTGTGTTGCGTCAAATCGCTAAAATATACGCACACCACCAAAGCAATTCTATGGCACTGCAAAATTAGCTTTTTAACCCATTAACGGAATATCCATTCCTGATTTTAACGTTTTCGCTGCTATCAGACCGGAGAATTCGATTTATCCTTACACGAAATACGCAAAATCTGCTTCCTAAAAATCGTTACAAATTCTATAAAGTGGGTGCAAATTCATCGTTCTGACCGTGCAAACGCATCTTTTTCAACATTTTTCTTCTATTTGTTAATCGCCAGTTTAGATTTTTCAAAAAAACACTTTTGTCGGTGTTCACCCGAAAACCACACGATTTTTTTGTAGTCTCTTATTGACTTTTTGTCGACAATGATATTAAACTCTTATCGGAATATGTATTCCTGTTTATTCGCGGGCATATCTATTTAGAGGAGAAACTGTTATGGCAAAAGAAAAACTCAGCGCCATCTGTATTCCGGTGGTCACCCCTTTTAACAAGAACGAGTCCATCAATGATTTGCCCCCGATTCTTAGGCTAAAAACATTACTAGTAAATCTGGGGTTCTAGGCGGCAACCTCTTTAATCGACATCGTCCCGCCGGTCGCCAGCTTTACGTTTTTCCAAAAGTACATCATCAAGAACGTTACGTTCGACGCGGTTTCTTTTGTGCTTGACCGATGATCCCGCCGCAACAAGGAGAACAGCATGGATATGTCTCCAATCATCTCTCAAATGGGAATCCTTTTCATCGTGGTTGCGCTCGGTTTTGTCGGCGCAAAAAGCGGTGTTTTAAACATGGGTACAAACGAGCTGCTTTCAAGAGCCGTAACCGATTTGATTTTGCCATGCTCCATTCTTTACTCAGCTTTCAGCAGCGATCGGATGCTGAACAATTTGCAAATTCTGTTGTTGACAGTCGTTGCCTGCGTAACGGCCGCGCTGCTGATTCTGCTTGCATGGCTGCTGGTCAAAATCTTTCGCATCCCGGCGGAACAGGCAGGCGTTACGAAGTTTATGATCATTTTTTCAAACTCCGTTTTTATCGGCTTTCCCGTCATCCGCGTGATCTTTGGCACCGGGGCAATTTTTTACACTTCCATTATCAACATGGTGTTTATGCTGCTTTGCT
Organism: Christensenellaceae bacterium; assembly: GCA_963665515.1. GTDB lineage: Bacteria > Bacillota > Clostridia > Christensenellales > CAG-138 > UBA7703. The sequence goes on along the minus strand of OY762278.1, from coordinate 895,794 downwards.
ATACCTACGGCATTACGCTGGTTGGGAAATGCGCCGTAAAATTCCAGTTCTCCTGGAACGCATTTCGCACGCCGATGGTCGTCAGTTCCATTCTTGCGTACATCATCTATCTGACCAATTTTCGCATCCCGTCGTTTTTCGTCGACGCGCTTGGTTTTATCGACCAGATGACCAGCCCTCTGAGCATGCTCACGATCGGCTGCGCGCTGGCTTTTATCCCGCTTAAAAACCTCTTTGCGCAAAAGCGTGCTTATGTAGCGCTATTGATTCGGATGGTACTGTTTCCCGTGGCGTTTTATTATCTCATGGGGCTGTTCATATCGAATCCGATCATCCTGGGCGTAGCGACGATCATCGTCGCAATGCCCGCTCCGGCGAGCACAACTATGCTCTGCGCACGCTTTGGCGGCGACCAGTCGCTTGCCTCTTCCGGAGTGTTTTTAACGACACTCCTCTCCATCGGAACTATTCCGCTGATTTGCTGGCTGCTGTTCGCGTAAGTTTGTTCGAATGCAAATCCGCGCTCTGATTGCATCGTTTTAGTGCTGAAAAAAGCCCATCGACACGTTTGGTCGATGGGCTGAATTCTATCAATCCTTTTGTCGAAACAGCGCGCCGTCGTTAGCTTTCTTTCGTGTACGGTACACCGAGTTTTGCCGGCACATTGAAATTGCTGCGGAAGATCGTCAACAAAATCGTCAGGATATATGGCAGCGCAATGATAAGCTCGTTCGGAAAAATCGTGCTGCCGCTGACGGCCTGAATGTAGATGGCAATCGCATCCGCAAGGCCGAACGCAAGCGTACCCAACACAACGCCTTTGGGATTCCAGTTGCCGAGAAAGCAAATTGCAAACGCAATCCATCCGCGTCCGCCGATGATGCTTGTGGTAAACATGCCAAGGTATCCAACCGTGTAGAAAGAACCGGCCAGTCCACTGATTGCGCCCGCGACAAGGACCGCAAAAAAGCGCACACGGTTGACGTTGATGCCCGCCACGTCCACCGCCTCCGGGTTTTCGCCCGTGGAGCGCAGCGTCAGCCCCAGTGATGTTTTAAACAGCACGAATATCGCAACGGGAATCAACAAGTATGCAATATACGTCAAAATATTCTGATTAAAGAAGATCGGCCCTAAAAACGGAATCTTCGAAAGCAGCGGAATCGCAATCTTGGGAAGCGTAGCGATCTGTAACGGCGTAGTCGGAATGCCGAAGATGACGCGTTGGAAAAATGCGCAAATACCCGCCGCGAGGATGTTCAGCGCCGTGCCTGTGACGACCTGCTGCTGCTTCATATAAACGGTGATCACACCATAGATGGCGGCCATCGCCATGCCGCAGGCCATTGCGATCAACAGCCCGACGAGCAGGCTCCCCGTAATATAGGTGCCGATGAATCCGCCCCAGGCGCCAATCAGAAAGATGCCTTCGATAGCGCAAACCATCATACCGGTACGCTCTGCATACACTTCGCCGAGAGCGCCGAGGAACAGCGGTGTGCTCATCATGACCGCCCGTGTTAAAAGGTTTACCATCGTTTACACACCTGCCTTCTTCATGCGTTTTTTCTCCATACTGTTCTGCGCGGCGCGGCGCACAAAGTACGACGCAATGACGCAGATCATAACGATGCCCTCGATAAGATCAATGATACTCGCAGGAATGCTTAATCCCGGCAGGCGTCCCATCGTGGTGCCCATGACATTGAGGAAACCAAATAGTATGGAAGCAAAGATACACCCGATCGGGTTGCCGTTCGCCAGTATGGCGATGCCGATGCCAAACGAACCAATCGACGAATTAAAATTCTGCAGCAGCATGTGCTGTACGCCGTTGATCTCGGTGAGACCCGCCATGCCCGCAAGGCCGCCCGTAATCAGGAACGACACAACAAAGATACGGCCGGAGCGTATGCCGCCCTGCTCTGCGGCGTTGTGATTGTAGCCGACCGCGCGGATCCGGAAACCGAGCGGCGTTTTATACAGCAACACCCAGATGAGTATCGCGGTAACGATGGCCAGTATGAAGCCAAGGTGAATACGTGTACCGGGAATGATGTTCGGCAAATAGGCATTCTTTGAAATCGCGTCCGTCTGCAAGTATTCCGCCTTGGTTTCCTGCAAACTTGTACGCAGCAAGTAGTCCATGAGCGCCTTGACTACATATGTGGACATCATGCTCACAAGAAATTCGTTCGCTTTAAACTTGGCCTTTGCAAGGCCGATGAGGCTGCCCACACCGGCACCCGCCAGAAACGAACCCAGCAAGACGATCAGAATGATCACCGCCGTCGGGAGCGCGTCGCCCAGCCAAAGTGAAAGCGCAATTGCGGCAACCGATCCGGCATAAAACTGTCCTTGCGCGCCAATGTTGAAGAGGTTCGCTTTATAGGTAAACGCAAACGCAAGCGACGTAAAAATCAGCGGCGTCGCTTTCACAAGAATTTCGCCGGTCGTGTAGTGGTCCGTAAAGATTTTACGAATCGCCTCGCCGCCAACAGTAAGCGGGTTGATATGCATGAACAGCAGCATGCTCGCGCTGATGATCAAGCCGACCAGCACCGCGCCGATATTAAAGAAGAGTACGTTTCCTCTGCCTTTCACTCCGCCGCCTCCTTTTTGTCCTCAATGCCCGCCATTAGAAGGCCGATCTGCGCGGTTGTGAGTTCGCCGTTTTCATAGATGCCCATAAACCTGCCCTTATACATCACGGCGATCCTGTCGCAGATTTCAAAAATTTCCGAAAGCTCGGTCGAAACCAGCAGAATGCCTTTTTTTCGCTCTTTTTCTTCCAGTATGACCTTGTGGATACGATCAACCGCGCCCATGTCCAGTCCGCGCGTCGGTTGGTTGAACACCAATAGCTTTGAGCCGAGGTCAACCTCTCTGGCAAGAACGACTTTTTGCTGATTGCCGCCGGAAAGGCTCCGCGCAATATCACTTGGCCCGGTCGCTTTTACGCGGTGTTCTTCAATTTTTTCACACGTATAGGCGTTGAGCGCTTTTTGCCGGATCAACCCGTGGGAAAACCACTTTTTCTCAAAACTGCTCTTGAGCAGCATGTTTTCCGCAAGCGTCATGTCCATCACCATTCCGTCTCGATACCGGTCGACCGGCACATATCCGATCCCCGCCTCGATCCGTTCGCGAATGGACTTGCTTGCTATATTCTCGCCGCAGTAGATCATTTCGCCGTCGGTCGGTTGCCGCATGCCGCAGATGACGTCGCAAAGTTCGTCCTGTCCGTTTCCGCTGACGCCGGCAATGCCAAAGATCTCGCCCTTATGCACAGCAAAGCTTACGTCGTCGATCAACGGCGAAGCACCTTTTTCGTCGACAGTAACATGCTGAAACTCCAACACCTTTTCTGCATTTGCATAGTCAAGTGACGTTTCGCGTTGCGCGGGCACAATGTCCTGTCCAATCATCATCTTCGCCAGTGCATGCTCGTCGGTTTCGTCTTTTTTTACCGTGTCCACGACGACGCCGTTGCGCATGACAACGATGCGGTCCGCAACCTCCATGACCTCTTTAAGTTTATGGGTGATAAAAATGACCGAATTGCCTTTTGCGGTGAAATCTTTGATGAACCGCATGAGCACTTCGGCTTCCTGCGGCGTTAAAACCGCGGTCGGTTCATCCATGATAAGGATGCTCGCATTGATATAGAGCGCCTTGAGTATCTCAATCTTTTGCTGCACGCCAACGGCAAGCTCGCCGACCTTTTTATCCACCGGAATATCGAAGCCGTAAGACTCTGCAAGCGTTTTTACTTTTTGGTTGCATTCTTTCATGGCAATGTAGCCGTGCTCATTGCCCAAAATGATATTTTCCGTGGCCGTGTGCGTCGGCACCAACGAAAAGTGCTGCTGAATCATTGCAATCCCCAGCTTCATTGCATCTGCGGGAGATTTGATTGCGACCTGCTCGCCACGGATGAAAATACGGCCTTCATCCATGGAATACAGGCCATATAAAATTTTCATAATTGTGCTTTTGCCCGCACCGTTTTCGCCCAGAAGGGCGACCACTTCTCCGGAGTTAACGGAGATGGATACGTCCTTATTGGCAACGACTTTGGCAAAATATTTGGATGCGTTTTGAATTTCTACAACAGGAGTCGACATGGTTTGTCTCCTTAACGGTGATCGGGTGCCGACCGCGGTGCTTCCCGCCATACAGCGGATGAGGCGTACGCAGCCGACACCCGAATGAATCATGTTAACGATTGCGTGCGTTTACGGGCACGCAGGGGGGCTCGTTCGAAACAGAATTAATCAAACAGCGCCTTGAGATCAACTGTGCCGGCCTTGAGGGCTTCGACCGCCGCGTTGCACGCGTCGATGGCTTCCTGCGGGCAGTTATCGGTGTATACCGGGAAGTAAATGTTTTCCGGCACGCCGACTTCGATGATCTGGTGTCCGCTCAGGGAACCGTTCAGCCATTCGTTGATGGCCCAAACATACATGGTGGCATAATCAAAGTCGATGGATGCAACGACCGTGGCGGGGTCGATGGTGGTTTGATCGGACGAATAGCCGACAACTTTGACGCCCTTTTCGATTGCGCCGTTGATTACGCCGAGGCCAAGCTCGTTGGCATAGGCAAACATCACGTCTGCGCCGTCGTCGATCATGTTTTCGGACATCTGCTTACCGAGCGCGATGTCGCTCCAGCTGTTGGCATAGGCAAGGTTATAGGATGCATCTTCAATGCCGCGCTCTTTGGCGATGGCAACGGCGGTCTTGCCGTAAACAGCCATCAGGTCCTGCATGGCCTGGTTCGGATCGCCGCCGATCATACCGAACTGGCCGTCTTCCGTGATGTAGCCTGCGATGATCGCGGCCAGATAGGAAGCTTCATACTCTTTCGGGAACAGCGGGCAAAGATTGTCGCCGTCCGCATTGGAACCGTTGACGACCATGAACAGCGTGTCCGGGTAGCTCGCCGCAACGGTCGCGGCCGCTTCGTCAAACTGGGACCCGGCTGCCATGATGATGTCATAGCCGCGTTCTGCATATTCTCTGAAGGTGGATTCAAAGTCGGCTTCCTGCACGGCTTCGACATATTCCATGTTTGTGCCGAGCTGCTCGTTGCAGGCAACTACGCCCGCGTAGTTGGAAGCGTTCCAGCCCTGGTCGTTCACTTCGCCGGGAAGCAGAAGGACGATCTTGACGTCGGCGGCGGATTTCGCGCCGGTCTCCGTGGAAGCCGTTTCAGTCTCAGTCGCGGCCTGCGGCGCGCAACCAAAGAACATGCTGGCGGCCAGTGCAATAACCAGTACAAGCGTGAAAATCTTTTTCATGTTTTCCTCCTTAAGTATGTGTAGTTTTGTTTCAAGAGATGCTTTTCATGTAAACCGTTTCGAACTATATATTAATTTTAATCCTGTTAAAATCGCCGAACAATGCGGCTGAATACCGATTTATTGTAAAATGATCCGGCATTTTATATTCTTCACCCTAAAATACCACACACAAAAGCGCCGCCGATTCTCGGCGGCGCCGTGATGCGCTCAATCCCTTTTTTCTTGTTTTGCTGCATATTTGTTTCGATACTCCAGTGGCGTCATGCCGAATTTTTTCCGGAACGTGTTGCTGAAATACCGCGCATCCGAAAAACCTACCAGTGCGGAAATATCTTTGATTTTGTAGGTCACGTCCGCAAGGTATGTCCGGCTCTTTTCCATACGTAAATCCAGCAGATAGTCCGTAAAATTGGAACCGGTGTTTTTTTTAAACAGCTCCGAAAGATAGTTTGGCGAGATATACAGTGCGCCCGCCACGTCCCTGAGTGTGAGCTTGCTCGTATAATTCTTCTCGATGTATTCGATGGCGCGCAGAATCAGCAGATTTGTAATTTCCGGTTCATCCCGCCCGCGTTCAAACTGCGTTTGAATCGACTGTACGCGCTGTTTCAATTCCAACTCAATTTGCTCGAGCACCTGTGAAATCTCGCTTGGCGAGGTCGGCTTGGTCAGATATTTGCGCACGCCAAGCTCAATGGCGCGCTGTGCATAATCAAACCGGCTGTATCCGCTGATAATGATAACCGGTATCTCCCGGTTGACCTTGCGGATGCGTTGAATCATGTCCAATCCCTGCATGCCCGGCATCTGGATGTCCGTAATCACAACGTCTACCTCATGCTCGTAAAGATATGACAGCGCGCTCTGCGCGTCCGCAAACGTGCCGACCACGTCCCAATCGTCATGCTGGGAAAGCAGGTGCGTCATGCCGTTTCGAATCTTCGGTTCGTCGTCTATGATGATAATATTCATGTTTCGCCGTTCCCGCCTTTCATAACGGAAGCCTCTTGCTCACAGGTTTCTGGCTCACACGCTTCCACCGGAATAACGACCGTGATGGAAACGCCGACGTTGAGTTTGTTTTCCACAATAAATTCGCAGCGGTCGTTGAAGTGCAGCTGCAGCCGCCGCGCAACATTCCGCACGCCGATGTTTTTATAGCTTGTCGTATCGTTTTTCAAAAGGCGCTGGTATTGGTAGAGCTCGTCCGGCGTCATGCCGCGACCGTTGTCCTGCACCTGAATGCAAACGAACTGTCCCGTCCGGAATGCTTTCACGCCCACTTCTCCGCCGTTTTCCCGACCGGAAATGCCGTGATCTATTGCGTTTTCGATCAGCGGTTGCAAAATGAGCTTTGGCACTAAGAAATCTTCCAGGCATGATTCAAGTTCCAGAGAGAATTCCATCCGGTCTTCCAACCGGTATTTCTGTATGAGCAGGTAGTCCCGCGCATAACGGCATTCTTCTTTCAGCGCGACCATCGGCGTGCTTGTGTCCATGCTGTACTGCATGAGTTTGCCGAGCGCAACCACGATGGCACTGACGTCCATCTCGTTTTTCTCAATCAGCATCCAGTTGATCGAATCCAGCGTGTTGTAAAGAAAATGCGGGTTGATTTGCGCCTGTAACGCCTCGATTTCCGCCGTCTTCTGCGCAAGTTTTTCCTGGTACACCTGATTGACGAGGATGTGGATGCGGTTGACCATAAAGTTAAAGCTGTCCGTGAGTTCGCCGATTTCATCCGCGCGATCGTTCTCCAGCCGGAGTTCAAAGTTTTTATCCTGCGCTTCCTTCATACCGGTGGTCAGCCGCGCGAGTGGTTTTGTTATCGCCAACGAGAGCACAAGCAGGCATGCGGCCGCGAGAATGACTGAAATAGACACGAGCGCAGCGATATAATTGCGTAGAGAATCCGCCTCCGGAAACAGTTTGTTTTCCGGTATCATCGTGTATGTGACCCATCCCGTCAGACCGTTGTACTGGGAGCAAACATAGTAGCGCATGTCGCCAAGCGGCAGTATAAACTTGCGTTCGCCGGCGTCATAACGCTCTAAAATATTCAGACGGTCTTCGTCGCGAATGCTGTTGTCGCTGTAGATCACGCTGCCGTTTTTGTCCGTGATGAACGTCGTCTGATACCCCAGAATTTTCTGTTTTGTAAGGATTGCGCTACCGAAGGTGCGCGGATTAACTTCCAGCACGATCAGGCCGATCGTATCTCCCGCTGAGTTTCGAATGCCTTCAAATATGAGTATCTGCCTGTTGTCGTCTCCCATGCCGTAAAGACCGTTTGTAACGTTGGACCAATTGACCCGGTCGCGAAATGCATTTGCGTCGTCATATAGTTCGGCCAGCTGCACTTCGTTCGGCTCATCCGCTTGTTCGCTGCTGGTGTAGATCACGTCGTCATCGAGCAGGATGCTCACGGCGGTGATCTCCGAAAACGACCCCCATGTGTTGGTTAAAAACATACGCAGGTCATAGGTGTTGAAATTGCCCGTCCCGCCGGACTCCTGCCAGTCGACCAGTGCTTCCACCTGCGCGCTCTCCGCCACAGTGTGCATAAAGCTGTCGATTTGCCGCGCCTTGACGTTAATGTTGATATCGATGCGGTTGATGGTATCCGACAGTACGCGCTTTTCGGATTCTTTTACAACCTTGTCCGCTTTTATAAACGACATCACACCAATAACGATGCCCAAAAGTGCAATCGGAATCGCGCCCATAATGAGCAGTTTTTTCCAGAATGAAATTTGCTTAAAAAACCGCAAATGCGCCACCCCGCTTGTGAATTATGTATGATATTATACCAGATCATTGGATTTGCAAAGAATTTTTGCTATAAAAAGGAGCAAGCCGGATCAGCGTCCGCCGAAAAAACGGTTCCCGTTACGAAGCGAAACATAGTAGAATGGAATGGAATCTATGATTAAGAAGGATTTGGTAGACTCTTATGGCTGCATATGAAGTGCTATCTCCCGTCGGCGGCGATGAACAGTTGCTTGCCGCGGTTCGCTGCGGCGCAAACGCCGTTTATCTTGGCGGAAAAAATTTCAACGCACGCAGGAATGCCGCAAACTTTACCGAAACCGACCTGCAGCAGGCCGTGTCCTATTGCCATGCGCGCAACGTTAAGGTATACGTGACCGTCAATACGCTTGTGCTGGATTCCGAGATGGATGCGCTGGAAGCCGAAGCCGACCGGATAGCGGCCGCGGGTGCGGACGCCGTCATCATTCAGGATATGGCCGTGCTTCGTCTTTTCTTGAACCGCTATCCCGCGCTCAAGCGATACGCTTCCACACAGACCGCCGTACATAATGTCGACGGCGCTCGATTTTTGCAGGATATCGGGTTCGACAGCATCGTCCTTGCGCGCGAGCTTACGCTTTCCGAAATGGAAACAATCTGCTCTGCCGTTCCACTCAAGGCGGAGGCATTCATCCACGGCGCACACTGCATGAGTGTTTCCGGTGCATGCTATCTTTCCGCAATGCTCGGCGGACGCAGCGGCAACCGAGGGCTGTGCGCGCAGCCATGCCGGCTGAACTGGACATGCGGCGATAGTCCCTATGCGCTTTCGCTCAAGGACATGTCTTTGATTCCGCATATTCGACAGATGTCAGACGCAGGCGTAACATCCTTTAAGATTGAAGGACGTATGAAACGCCCCGAATATGTCGCTGCTGCAACGGCGGCTTGTAAACTTGCGCTGGAAGGAAAGCCATACGACGCGGAAGTGCTGCGAGCGGTGTTTTCCAGAAGCGGATTCACGGATGGATACCTCACAGGAAAATGCAATGCGGATATGTTCGGCTACCGAACGAAAGATGACGTGACCGATGCAGGCAATGTGCTAAAATCGCTCGCTACACTTTATCGAAACGAAACTCCGTTGATCCCGGTCGACATGCATTTTTCGGTACAGGTCGACGCCGTGATCCTTACGGTCGGCGACGGCACTCACAACGTCTCAGCCTCGCTCGGCGCACCCGAATTGGCCATTCATCGTGCGTTGGATGTAGAAACCGCAAAAAAAAGTTTATTAAAAACTGGCGGGACCCCATTTTTTGTACGGGATTTTAGCGCAGACATTACGGGCGGGTTTGCGATATCCGCCGCTGTGTTGAACGGTCTTCGTCGGCAGGCACTCGACGAACTGCTGGAGTTGCGTGGCCGGACACAGGTCATCCAACGTCAGCCATACACGACTTCCACGCCGCGGCAGTATACGTCATCACTGTCAAGCCCTGCGCTGTGGGCAAGGTTTTATGCAGAGCAGCAGATAACATGTGCCAATGATTTTGAAAAAATCATATTACCAGCGGAGCAGATTACAAAAGCCACCATCGAAACCTATGGAGAAAGGCTTGTTGCGCAGCTGCCGACACTTTTATTTCCGACCGACGAACCGACGTTCGGTGAGCGCATGCAGCAGCTTGTAGATTCCGGGCTAAGCGCTGTTTGGGCAAACAATATCTATGGCGTGAGGCTTGGACAAACGCTGGGACTCACCGTCCACGGCGGTTTCGGGCTGAACGTAGTCAACACAGAGGCGCTGCAGACATATGAAGAGCAGGGATTATCGAGCCAAACCATCTCATTTGAACTTGCGATGGCGAAGGTGCTGGCGCTCGGCGGTGCGATTCCACGCGGCGTTCTGGCCTATGGTCGCCTGCCGCTGATGCATTTTCGCAACTGTCCGGTTCAGGCCGCGGTCGGCTGCGTGGCGTGCGGCGGCAACGGCGAACTTGTCGACCGCAAGCAGGTAACGTTCCCCGTGGAATGCGGGGAAAAGCGTTTCTCGACACTGCTCAACAGCGTTGTGTTGGACATCGCCGGAAAAGATCTCTCCGGGTTGGATTATCAGTTGCTGTACTTCACACGTGAATGCGCCGAAGAAGTCGCCGCAATTACAAAGCGCTTCCAGTCGGGACAAAAAACCGACTTGCCACATACGAACGGATTGTATTACCGTCCATTGTTATAGCGCCGGCATTTCTTTAATTGATTCCGCTGTTTTCCCGCCACACGAAAAAGCCGAATATGTTCCATAAGCAAAGAGGCGATCCGAATTCGAATCGCCTCTTTCAATTGTTATCAATTTCAGCCGCGCATGAGTTCTTCAACTTCATTCAACGTCGGCATTGCTGGAATTGCACCGCGCTTTTGTACGCAGCATGTAGCAACCGCGTTGCCCCAATCTGCACAATCCGCCGCTTCTTCCAGCGTCAGTTGAGCCGGTCGTTTTTCCAGAGTCAGCATCCGGTGCAAAAATCCACCCCAAAATGCGTCGCCTGCGCCGGTCGTGTCGATTGCGGGCTGTATGTATCCGGGAACGATTTCGCTTTTTCCGCCGACAGATACCAGTGCGCCTTTTTTGCCGAGCGTCACGGCGACACAAGATATCCCCATCTCGTTCAGCCGTTTTGCCGCCTGTTCCGGTTCGGATTCGTCCGTCAATAATCCCGTCTCTTCATCAGACAGCTTCATCACGTCCACATATGGCAGCAATTCGCGCATGCGTTCTTTTGCCGTTTCTTTGTCCTTCCAGAGTGATGCACGATAGTTCGGATCGTAGGAAATCACCGCGCCGTGCTCTTTTGCAACCTGCACTGCATGATGTGTCGCGCTTCTTGCGGGTTCGTCCGTCAAGGAGAGCGATCCAACATGGAATATTTCCGTCGACTTCAGGATGGATTCGTTTACCTCGCTTAGAGTCAGCTGTGTGTCCGCGCCGGGTTTGCGCGCAAACGAAAACGTCCGCTCTCCGCTTGCAGACAATGCCACAAACGCCAGCGTGGTAAAAAATTCGTCCGACATGACAAGCCCCGTCGTGTCAATTCCAGCGTTTTCGAGCGTTTCTTTCAAAAACACGCCGTGCATATCGTTTCCAACTTTTCCAATAAACGCCGTTTGCTCGCCAAGTCGAGTCGCCGCGGCCAATACGTTTGCCACCGCGCCGCCTGGGTTTTGTTCAAAAAGCTTCATTCCTGCACTCGAAACGCCGCTCTCCGTAAAGTCAATCAAGAGTTCGCCTAAAGCCGTTATGTGATGCATCAATTCTCCTGCTCCTTTGCCGCCGGATACTCATTGCAAAGCAACCGATACGGCGGTTCGTCTTCTTCGATTGCCGGAAAACGTCCGACCGGTGGATGAAAGCGATTGTCCGTATTGTCGTCGTTGCACTGGCTCACTTCGCCGATCAGCACCGCGCCGGTACCCGGCTCCACTTCGAAATCGTGGTACAGATACGGCTGGATGGAAATGCTCATGCCCGGCTCCAGTTTGATTTGCGTACCGGCGGGCACAACCGTGTCCACACCGTCGAGATGCAGCGTCACATCGCTTACTTTATCGATCTCCTCGTCCGGAAGCGAGTTGTAGACGCGTATGAGGAGGTTGCCGCCGCCGCGGTTGATGATATCCTCCATCTTGCTCCAGTGAAAGTGGTTCGGCGAATACTGGCCGTCGCTAAGGTACAACAGTTTTTCGGCATACGTTTTTTTATACTTCTCCGACATATTTAAGTTGCCGTTTCGCAGTGTGATGAGCGAAAAGCCAACCTTATCAAAATTATCCAGACCATAGTCGGTAATATCCCAGCCGAGCATATTGTCACGAATTTCGTCATATTCATGGCCTTTGTTTTGCCACTCCTCCGGTGTAAACCCGCAAAACGGCGGCAAACTAAAGCGGTATTCTTTCGCCATCTCTTCCAGTTGCCGCAGCGCTTTGTTGATTTCCGAACGTTTCATAAAATCTCTCCTGTCGTACTTATTGGATAGCAAACAATGAGTTTTTGTTGTGTTTTGCTTATATCATAGGCGTAAAGAGCATATCTGCTATCGCAAGAATTGCTGCTTTCGCCTTAGGCAACCGGTTCTTATCGCGAGTTAATCGATTACGCAATCGATTATATTTGTGTAAATTATAATGTTGCTCTTGTGCAGTGTCAATGATTTCAGGCATTTCGAGCAATTTCAGTTTGGCAAAGCACTCTGCCGCTCCTTGAAAACGCAACTTTTGTTCACTTAACTTCATTAATTTACATTTATTTTAGGCCGTGCTAAAATAACTCATGCGGATTTAATCGATTACTTCTGTGTATGTCACTGGAATTGGAGCGAATTATGGGCATTAAAATATCTGATGTAGCAAAAAGAGCCGGTGTTTCCACCGCCACCGTTTCGCACGTCATCAACGAAACCCGTTTTGTTACCGATGAAACGAAATCGCGTGTGCAGGAAGCCATTCGTGCGCTTGGCTACACGCCAAACGCTTCCGCGCGTATGTTGAAAACGGGTAAAACCCGCCTGATCGGGCTAATCATCCCGGACCTTGCCAATCATTTTTTTTCAACCATCGGGCAACAGGTTGAGGACCGGATTCAAAAAAGCGGATATTGCCTGATTATTGCAAATACGAAAGAAACATGCGCCACTGAGCGCGAGCATCTCAAAATGTTAACGTCCGGCATTGTCGACGGCATAGCCCTGGCATCCACGGCCCAGCAATATGCCGATATTCAGGACTATATCCCAGATCGATTTCCCTGCGTGTTTTTTGACCGTTATCTGAAAAACTGCGCACATGACAGCGTCACCATATCGTCCGCACAGGCAATGCGAAACGCCACGATGGCGCTGATTGAACGCGGCCACAAAAAAATCGGCTATATTGCCGGATTGTCCAGCATCAGCACAACGAACGAGCGACTCTTCGCGTTTTGTGAAACGTTAGAACAAAACGGTTTGCCCGTTCGTCAGGAGCTGATTCAGCATGGAGATTCCATCTCTGCCCGCACGTCCGCAGCCGTAGACCGGCTTGCAGATCAAAACTGCACTGCCATCGTCACATCCAACAGCTTGATGTCCGTGCAGGCGTCCTATAGGCTATCGTCGCTTGGTATCGACATTGGCCGTGATATCGATCTGCTGGCATATAAAGACTATGAGTTTTACAATACGTTCCTTTCGCATTGCGATTTAATCGTGCAACCAGTCATGGAATTTGGAAACTACATTGCCGATACTCTAATCGAGCGAATCGAGGCTCCCAACGCTCCGTTGAAGGAGAAAGTATTGACCAGCTATTTTCAGCCAAAACCCGCTTAAATCTCTCATCACTTTAGACAGGGGAATATAACAGAGCGACAGGCATATCGTGCCCGTCGCTCATTACTGTTTTCCGCATTAACCGATGTAAAAACGCCTCATTCGCCCAGATATTTCACAACCTCTTCAACGGCGGCTTTTGCATCCGCCGAAGCGCGCACGACCAAACTCTGCCCTGTGCGCATATCGCCTGCCGCAAACACACCCGGACGGGAGGTTAGATAGCTGTTTCGATCAGGAGATACACCAAGCGCTTCCGGCAAGTATGTTTCCGCACCGATAAATCCCATGGCGATCAAAATATCGGTCGCTGCTTCGCGCTTGCGAGTGGATTCAATCTGACGCGGTGCACGTCCGCGTTCGGTGGTTACCCATTCCACCTTCGCGGTTTCAATTCCGGTCACACCGTTTGTTTCGTTTCCAATAATCGACACCGCAGTGGTTTCGAATGTACGCGGGTCGTTTCCATACATCCAGATAGCTTCCTGTTGACCATAATCGGTCTTGAGTACGAACGGCCAGCGCGGCCACGGGTTGTTCTCCGCACGTGTTTCCGGGGATGGCGGCATGATTTCAAGCTGTATTACCGCGTTTGCGCCCATTCGAATGGAAGTTGCAACGCAGTCGTTGCCGGTGTCGCCACCGCCAATGACCACTACCTTGCGTCCGGCCAGCGGTTTTTCTTCCGTTTCGCCCGCAAGGACGCGCCGCGTGGCATTCGCCAGAAACGGCACGGCGAACCCGACCCCCGGCAGATTCCGTCCGGTTACGGACAAATCGCGCGGCTGGCCTGCGCCGCCGCAAAGCACCACGGCGTCAAAACGATCAAGCTCCGACACCGGCAAATCTTTCCCAACGTCCTGTCCACAGACAAACTCAATGCCTTCCTGCCGGAAGAGCTCGATCCTGCGGCGCACAATCTCTTTGGGCAACTTCATATTCGGGATACCGAACATCAGTAAGCCGCCGGGTTCTTCCGAGCGCTCGAATACCGTAACGGAAAACCCGCGGCGGTTCAACTCGTAGGCGGCGGTCAGTCCCGCCGGGCCGGAACCAATGACGGCGACACTTTTGCCGTTTCGCGTTTTCGGCGGATGCGGCGTGACCCATCCTTTCTCCCAGGCGAGGTCGCTGAGAAATCGTTCGATTTCACGGATAGCGACAGGATCGCCGTTCAGTCCGTCCGTACAGGCCCCTTCGCAAAGCGCAGGGCAAACACGGGACGTAAACTCATGCAGCGGATTGGTTTTTTCCAGTCGCCTGTACGCATCCTCATAGTGCCCCTTAAACACCAAGTGATTCCATTCGGGAATCAAATTGCCAAGCGTGCATCCGGAACGTGCGCCGCGCCACACGACGCCTGCGTGGCAAAACGGAACACCGCAGTTCATGCATCGTGCCGCCTGCTCCCGAATTTCTTCCTCACTCTGCACGGGATGGAACGCATCCCAGTGCAGAACGCGCTCTTCGCAAGACTGCTCAGACGCAGTCTTTCTATCATATTCCATAAAGCCGGTTAGCTTACCCATTCGTTTACTCCTTTCGCCGTTGCCGACGCCGCCGATATTCTTCGGTTTTTTACCGTCTATCAGGTCGTCCGTGTCGGCAGCTTCGCCTTGCCCGCTTATTGAGCCATTCCCGTCTTGATCTGGAACGCCCGCTCCAGCTTCGCTTCGCCTTCAAGGCCTTCGCGCTCCGCCGTATCCATGGCTTCCAGCATTTCCTTATAGTCGTGCGGCAGCACCTTTACAAACTGCGCATGCGTGGACGGCCATTTTTCCAGAATCTTCGCGGCGATCTTCGATCCCGTGTAATTCACATGGTTCGTCAGATACCGGTACAGCAACACGAGGTCCAGTGCATCCAGTTCGTACAGCGCCACCATGTTTCTGTTGACCATGCGGCGGAAATTCCCATCATCCAGCACATACGCGATGCCGCCGGACATGCCGGAAGCAAAGTTGCGGCCGACCGAACCCAATATGACGGCCGTTCCGCCGGTCATATATTCGCAGCCGTGATCTCCAACGCCTTCACAGACGGCGATGGCGCCGCTGTTGCGAACGCAGAAGCGTTCGCCCGCGCGTCCGGCAAGGTACAGTTCGCCGCCGGTCGCGCCAAACAGCGCAACGTTGCCGGTCAGTAGATTGTCTTTGTCCGACCACCCGGCGTCCTTCGGTGCTTTTACGATGATGCGCGCACCACACAAGCCCTTGCCCAAATAGTCGTTGGCGTCTCCTTCAATGGTCAGCTCGATGCCGGCGGTTGCAAACGCGCCAAAGCTCTGGCCCGCCGTACCCTGGAAGCGGAAGCGCACGCGTCCGTCCGGCAGGCGGCCGTATTCGCGGCTGATAAAAGCGGAAACACGCGTTGCAACGGCTCGTTCCGTATTGCAAATCGGGCGCTGTACAACGGCGTCGCCCTGTTCAACCAGCGAGCGTACCATGTCGTGGAACAGCCGGTTATGTTCGTCCATATGCGGTTTGAGGTCACGCCACGGCAGCGGCTGATCTCCCGGAATCAGACCGGAGAGGTCCATGCCGTCGGTCTTGGGCGACTGCTTGACCTGCGTTAAGTGTCCCGCCATGCCGACCATCTGATCGAGCGTATGGAAACCGAGTTCCGCCATATTTTCACGCAAATTCTGCGCGAGGAATCGCATGAGGTTGATCACGTGCTCCGGCTTGCCGGTAAAGCGGCAGCGAAGCGCGGGGTTTTGCGTTGCAACGCCAACCGGGCAGGTATCCAGGTTGCACACGCGCATCATGACGCAGCCCATGGCAACCAGCGGAAGCGTGGCGAAGCCGAACTCTTCCGCACCAAGCAGCGCGGCAATCGCGATGTCGCGACCGGTCATGAGCTTGCCGTCCGTCTCCACGCGGACACGGCCGCGCAGGCCGTTGGCAACCAGTGTTTGATGTGTTTCCGCAAGGCCCAGTTCCCAGGGCAATCCGGCGTGCTGAAGACTCGTGCGCGGGCTTGCGCCGGAGCCGCCGTCGTATCCGGAAATCAATATCACGTCCGCGCCGCCTTTGGCAACGCCTGCGGCGATGGTTCCAACGCCAGCCTCGGAAACGAGTTTGACGTTGATCCGCGCGTCCGGATTGGCGTTCTTCAAATCAAAGATCAGCTGTGCTAAATCTTCGATGGAATAGATATCGTGATGCGGCGGCGGCGAAATCAGGCCGACGCCGGCAGTTGAGTGCCGCGTGCGCGCAATCCACGGGTAAACTTTGCGTCCGGGAAGATGTCCGCCTTCGCCGGGCTTTGCGCCCTGCGCCATTTTGATCTGAATCTCCTTTGCGGACGCCAGATACGGCCCGGTTACGCCAAACCGTCCGGAGGCGATCTGCTTGATGGCGGAGTTACGCTCGGTGAACAGCCGTTCTACCGCCTCGCCGCCTTCGCCGGAGTTGCTCTTGCCGCCCAGTTGGTTCATCGCCAACGCCAGGCATTCATGCGCTTCCTGACTGATAGAGCCGTAGGACATCGCTCCGGTCTTAAAGCGTCGCACCAGTTTCTCCACTGGTTCCACTTCATCGATGGGAATCGGATTGCAATTTTGGTACCCCAACAAATTGCGCAGCGTGACAGGCTTATCGCCTTCAATCAGCCGCACAAATTCCTTAAACATCTCATAATCGCCCGTGCGTACAGCCGTTTGCAGCATGTGGATGCTCTGCGGGTTGTACAGGTGCTCTTCCCCGTCGCGCTTATACTGGAAACGCCCGCCGGACGGGAGTTCGCCGTCCAACGCTTCAACGGCGTCCATATGCCGTCTCAGGGTTTCTTTTTCCAAGTCGGATAGAGACATGCCGCCAACGCGAGTCACTGTCCCTGTAAAGAACCGGTCGACCAACTCCGCTGAAAGGCCAAGCGCTTCAAAGATCTGTGCGCTGTGATATCCGTCGACGCAGGATATGCCCATCTTGGACATGATTTTGAGCACACCATGGTCGTAACCATGAAGCACGTTGTTCATCGCTTTGTCCAGAGAGACCGTTTCAAGGTATCCTTCGTCGGCAAGCGCTTCGACCGTCTCGTAAACGCCGCGTAGATATACGGCCTTTGCGCCGTAGCCGATCAGGCAGGCGACATGATGGACTTCGCGCGGTTCATAGCTGTCCACAACGATGGAGCATAGCCCGCGCAGACCTTTTCGAATCAGGTGATGATGTACGCCGGACGTCGCCAGAAGCGACGGGATCGGCGCATGTTCATTATCGGCCAGCCGGTCGGTCAACACCAATATGGAGTTGCCTTCCGCAATCGCTTTTTCCGCCGCGGCAAACAGATCGTCCAATCCGGCTTCCAATCCTTTTTGCGGATCGAATACCATGTGCAATTCCACCGCACTGAAGCCGGGGATGCCGGAAAGCAGTTTTTCCAATCCGGCCGTATGCAGAATCGGCGACGCCAGATGGATTTTGCGGCAGTTGTCGGCCTTGTCCAGCGTGGGGTCTCCATTCGGCCCTAAAAAGACGTCCATACCGGTGACACACTCTTCCTGAAGCGCGTCGATCGGCGGATTCGTCACCTGCGCAAACAACTGCTTAAAATAATGAAACAGCGGCTGCGGTTTGTCGGAAAGCGCGGCAATCGGCGCATCGTAACCCATTGCACCAACCGGGTCTACGCCGGTCTGTGCAATCGGGAGCACAGTCGTCATGCGGTCTTCGTATGTCCAGCCGAACAGGCGCTGTCGTTGCGTCGGATGGATGGTGTTCGGCTTGCTCCTGCGAATATAAGGCGGTTCTTCCACCTTCACAATCTGCTGTGGAAGCCACTGCTTCCACGGACCGTTTAAATACTGATCCTTAATCTGCCGGTCTTCCAGCAGCGTGCCTTCTTCCATATCCAGCAGCAGCATTTGGTTTGGACCAAGCTTGCCGCGGCGGACGATCTCGGCGGGCGGAATGTCCACAACGCCGGATTCCGAAGCTAGCACAAGGATATTGGAGCTGGTCAGCACCCAGCGGGCAGGCCGGAGGCCGTTTCTGTCCAACACTGCACCAATCTGACGTCCATCGGTAAAGCACATTGCAGCGGGGCCGTCCCAAGGCGTCGTTAAGCACGCCGCATAGCGGAAAAATTCACGCTGGTTGTCGTCCATCGTCGTATCTTTCGACCACGGGCCGGGCAGCATCATAAACAGCGCCTGTGGCAGCGAGCGGCCGGCGGTAACGAGAAACTCCAGCAGATTGTCGAATTTTGTGGAGTCGCTGCCGTCTTCGTCCAGAATCGGCAGAATGTCGGCAAAGCGTTTTGACAGTCGCCCGCCGTCCATGGCGCTGGACGCCGCAAGCACCGCGTGCTCGCAGCCTTTTAGCGTATTGATTTCGCCATTGTGTGCCGCAAAGCGGAACGGCTGCGCACGATCCCAATTTGGGAACGTGTTTGTTGAATACCGCGAGTGCACCAGTGCAATAGCGGAAATAAAATCTTCATCGAGCAGATCGGGATAAAAATCCGACACCTGCCATGCCTGCATCATGCCTTTATAAACCATTGTGCGGCTGGACAGGCTGGGGATATAAACGTTTCGTTTCTGCTCCTTCATCGCTTTCTCAATCCGCTTGCGCAGAACAAATATGCGAACGTCGTCGGGGAGGTCCGATTTTTTCCAGGTAATAAACATTTGCCGAACGCTGGGCGCACTGACCCAAGCGCCCGCACCGCAGGCGTGCAGGTTGGTTGGAACCGTCCTCCAGCCGATCAGGATAAACTCTTCTTCCTTTACGATTGCTTCAACGGCTTCTTCCGCGGCCTGCCGCACTGTTTGCTCTGTCGGCAGGAAAAACATGCCGACGGCATATTGTCCCTCGGCGGGAAGGTCAAATTCCGTTTTTTTGCGCAGAAAACGATCCGGCACCTGCACCAGAATGCCGGCGCCGTCGCCCGTGTCGGGGTCTGCGCCTGTTCCGCCGCGGTGTGCAAGCCTTACCAATATCTCCAAAGCATCCCGCACGATTTCATGGGATCGGATTCCGTTGACATGTGCCATCAGTCCGATTCCGCAGGCGTCATGCTCAAATTCCGGACGCCATAACGTTGCTTTCTCCATGGTGTGCCTTGCCTTCGTTGTTCTTTCAGTTTTCAGCGAAACGCCTGAAGTTAAATCTTGGTCCCCCGCCGACTGGAAAGTTGTTCTGCCGTTAAATTGCAATTCGTCCTGTCTCATCTTTCACCTGCTTGATTGTGTAGTCCCTTGTCGATCACGACAATTTTGTTTTCTTAGCCGGAAATTGTACACATAGTGCGGTGACTCCCCCAGTACTGCATCACCACTGTACATAGTCGCAATGATTCCACTCTTCCGATTAAAAAACATAATTGTATTTCGCCACCAATTTTGTTTCAATCGGCTCAGCTTTTCAGCTGAACTTACACGAAAACTTGTATAATTCCCGTGCCTTTCGTCACCATCGGAATTCCGGGTAAAAAAACGACGCACCAAATCCGTGCAGCCCACGCTTAGGCCAAGCCCGGATTACGGAACGTCATTGTTCCCAAATTTGCAAGGCGGATCGTCCCATCTTGCAAAGTAATATATATTATATCATCTAAAGTTGGTTTGGCAATCTAAATATGTTTTCGCTTTGAAGAAATCACTTTCGAACTTTCGGAAATATTTTCTGAATTTTTAATTTTTTCGATAATTATTTTTGTATTCGCCATCGATAATGGCTATGGTTACGGCTGATTCCGGTTCGTAGACGAACCATTCCTTTTGTCACATATAATGAAGAAATCGATTACCATTTAAAATCGCAAGACGAACCGGCGTCTTATGACATCAATGCCGGATCGTCTTGCCGAATACTATTGTAGTTTGCACTATCTCGATAAGCGTATGTTTTTCCGTTGCACTCCGCTTATGGCAATTTCAACCACGTCATTTCCGTCCGGACAAATCGCTTCTATCCGGCAGTCGTGATAGTTGTGGTACCATTCGAAAGTCTCCTTCAAAAGCGACTGCGGCTCATCGACTCCCCAAGGCATACAGCGGCGATTGTCCGGGTCAAATCCGCCGCTGACGCCAACCTCATCCCCGTAATAGATGGACAGTCCGCCGGAAAGCAGCGCCGTCATCTGATAACAATTCAGCAACGCATTTCGATCGCGGTCTGCGAACCAGAGAATGCGCGGTACGTCATGCGTACTGCAGAACTGAAACATCCCCTTTTGTTGACTCTCCGGCGTCAGCGCCAAATAACGCGTTATCCGACTGCAGAATTCATTGGCGTCGATTTGCCTCAGCGCAAAAAAATCGCGAACGGCAAAATAGACCGGATAGTTCATTACCCCGTCAAATAGGCCTTCCGACAGCCAGCGATTGGGGTCGCTCCAAATCTCCCCGACTATATAGACGTCGGGCTGCAACGCCTTCATGCGCCTGCGAAACCTCCGCAAAAAACTTGCGTGGATCTCATCCGGAACGTCCAGTCGCCATGCGTCAATCTTGCAGCGCTTTGTCCAGTATTCCGCCGCGCCAATCAGGTGCTCCATAACAGCCGGGTTCGCCGTGTTCCATTTTGGCATGGACGGTGCAAACGCAAACGTATTATAGGGCGAGTGCCCGTTCGATTCACTGTTTAGTTGGTTTACGTCCCCAAGCGCGTTGGCATTCGTCACACAGAACCAATCAAAATATGGCGAACTCTCTCCCTTTTGCAAAACGTCCTGAAATTCGGACGCTTTCCACGAACAATGGTTAAACACACCATCCAGCATGATCCGCATGTCGTTTTCGTGCAGTGTATCACAAAGTCTCACCAGCGCTTCGTCTCCGCCCAGCCGCCGGTCAACGCTTCTATAATCGATAGTATCATAACGGTGCACGCTTCCCGCGGTAAAAACAGGATTCAGGTAAACACCGTTGACGCCGATGCTTTTCAAATATGGAATCTTCTCCCGAATACCGTCCAAATCCCCACCGCAATATGCGTCTCTGTCCGTAACCGGTCGACATTGCCAGTCGACTTGCAACGCAGGCTTGGAAGGAAAGAATCGGTCCGGAAAAATCTGATACCAAATCGTATCGCCCGACCAATCGGGTACACAGCTCAAATCTTCGTCAAACACGAAGCTCACAAAAAACGGACGGATGTACCGTTCATCCCGCGGGCCGGATACACCGCGTTCGTCTAAAACATAAACGCCGTCGTATGTGTGTATTACAAAATGGTAGCGCAATTTATGCGTTTCCATCTTCATTTTCAATATGTAGTAATCCGTTTCCGAGTCCGAATAAACAAGCGGCACCCGCATTGTTGCAAGGTTTGGCAAGTTTTCGCCGTCCGCACCGATGCGCGTGTCGCACGGATCGCACAGCAAGCATTCCATGCGCGTTACCGTGCCAGTGTTTGCGCGCACCACGAGTCGAACCGTTCGACCGGGCTCCACAAATTGCCACGGAGCCGCGGCTGCGTGGAAAAAACAAGTATCGTTCAGCAATTCGTCCGCCTATTCCTTCAGCGTACCGTCGAGCGCACCGCCCTTGATCAGGTACTTCTGAAACACAATATAAATGATTAATATGGGAACCACCGCAATCAATGACGCCGCAAAAATCAGACTCCAGTCGTTCACGTGTTGACCTTCAAAGAGTTTGATTGCAATCGGAAGCGTCCGATTCTCCGGCGATTTGATCAGTGTTAACGCCAACAGGAATTCATCCCACACGTTGGAAAACGCGAGAATTCCAAAGGTTGCGATTGCGGGCTTGCTCAGCGGCAAAATTAGGTGCCAATAGATGGTAAACCGATTGCCGCCGTCCATCGTCATGGCTTCCTCCAGTTCCCGCGGGAAGCTCAAAAAGAAATTTCGTAAAAAATAAGTGTTCGCCGCAATTCCCGTGCCGGTATAAATGATAACAAGCCCACGAAAGCTATCCACCAGTTTGAGTGATTGCATGAGGGTAAACTGCGCCACAAGGTTTGTAATCGGCGGTACCATCATGCTGAACAAAAACAGATTGAAAACAAACTCACGTCCGGGAAACTGCATCCTTGCAAACCCGTATGCCGACATGGTTGATATCAGCACGATCAGCAACGTCGATATCACGGAAACCAGCACACTGTTTCCAAAATAGTCGCCAAAGTTGTTGGACTGCCAGGCGATTTTAAAATTCTCCAGATAAAAGCTCTCTGGAAACAAGATCGGCGGATACGGCATTGAGTACGAATGCGGCGTCATAGCGGTCGCCAGCATATACAAAAACGGCAGCAGCGCGACGATTGAAAACAAAATCAGTCCGATATAGATCGGCGTCTGCCGGTTGCGACGGTGCGTTTTTTGCTTTTTCATGTCAGTTCACCGTCTCCTTTGCTATTTTTCGCTGCACGAACGACAAAACGAAAATCATCACGCCCATCATGACCGACTGTGCCGCAGCATAGGAGAAGTCGTAATTGGTAAAGGCCGTCGTGTACATATAGTTCATCAGCTCCTGCGTCCGCCCGAGCGGCGCGCCGTTGGTGATCATCATAACGTGGATATACGCGCCGAACGCGCCGATGGTCAGCACCGTCAGCAGGTACAGCGACGTGTTTTTCACCATTGGGACCGTAATCTTGCGAAACGCCTGGGTGCGGCTTGCCCCGTCGATCTCCGCAGCCTCATAAACCTGCCTTGGTACGCCTTGAAGCGCGGCAAGGTAGATCAGCATTGTCCAGCCGGTCCCTTTCCAGATGCCGAACAGCCAGAGTACGAAGTTTGCCGACCATTCGTTCTGCAAAAAGGCAATCGGCGTTTCTATAAAGTGCAGCTGCATGAGCGCATAGTTGATGAGTCCGCCGTTGCCGGACGCAAAAATATACTTGAACACCAACGACACGACCACCCAGGAAGTGATGACCGGAATGTATGTGATAACCTTAAATACAGTTTGTCCTTTTTTGATGGAGTTAATCAACGTTGCGAGAATCAGACCGAGCAGCATTTGACCCGGAACGGTCACAAGCGCATATAGTGCCGTGTTTCTAAGAGCGATTAACCAGTTAGCATCCTGAAACATACGGATGTAATTCGCAAGCCCCATAAACGCACCCGTTTCGTTTCGGATGATGTTATATTCCGAAACGCTGATCTGGACATTGCGCAGCAGGGGATAGAGCACGAACAGGCACATCAAAATCAGCCCCGCGCCGATGAAAGGCAACACGGCAAGCCATTGTTTGATACCTGTTTCAAATCGCTTTCTGAATGTTTCTCCGCCGTGCAAACCCGCGTACCTCCGTTTGTTTCGTCTATACATGGGGTGAGCGGGAACACACTCGCTGCATTCCCGCTCGCGTTTGCCAAAACTCCCCGTCTATTGAAGCAGTGCGTCCACCTCTGCCGCTGCTGCATCCAAAGCATCCTGTGCGGTTGTTTCCCCGCGAATGACGCGTTCAAACGCCTGCGCAAGGATTGTATCGATCTGACTCCAGTTCGCGCTGGGCGTACGCGGTTTGGCCGTTTCCAGCTGATCAAGATAGGCCGCAAGATACGGCGTATCGCTGGTGTCCACCTTGTCCATCGCGGACTGCATGACCGGAATCATGCCCGCGTGTGTCATTGCAAGCTGCGCTTCATCGCTGAGCATATACTGCATGAATTTCCACGCCGCTTCCTTATGGGTAGAGCCCGCAAACATGACGAGGTCTTCTCCGCCGACGATGGAAACACTCCCGCCGTCGCCCGCGGGCATAACGGTCGTTTCGCTTTCAAACGTCGTTTCGTTGGAGCTGAAGAACCACGGGCCTTCGGAGATCATTGCGTAGTTGCCACCGGTCATGCCACCCCATGCGTCCGGCTGCTCGCCGATGATCGCCGGGCTGATAATCCCGTCCTGATACCACGATGCGATCGTATCGAGTGCGTTCACGGAAGCCTCGCTGTTGAGATAGCCCTTTGCCACGGAGTAATCGTCGTTGGTGATTTCGCCGCCAAGCGTCCAGAAATACGGCAGCGTTGCCCAGGTATAGGTTCCCGCAATGGTGAAGACCCATTTTTCGTTGGCCGGGTCGTTATACTGCTTTGCCAGCGCAACCAGTTCGTCGATGGTCGACGGCGGTTCGCTCAGACCGCATTCGTTTAGAAAATCCATGTTCCAAACGGCGGTTGTGGTGTTGGTGTTCAGCGGAAGTCCGTAATATTCCCCGCCATTGTAGTTTGTTTCCATCGGCGCGCTCAGGGTGTTTTCTTTGATTGCGTCGAATCCCTCATAGGACGAAATTGCTTCCAGCGCGCCCATCTGGCCAAGCTGGGAAACCCAGGTGATGTCCATGCGCATAACGTCGGGTGTAGCGTCTCCGGATGCCGCCGTGATGACCTGCTGCTGCAGTCCGTCAACGGGCATGCGGATCGATTCAATCGTGATGCCGGGGTTCGCCGCCTCGAAAGCAGGAACGATTTCGTCAAGGAAGATCGCCTCTTCGCCTTCACTGTAGGTGTGCCAGAATACAATGGTTTCTTCTTCGGCAGGCTCCTGTGCGGTGTCTTCCGTCGTCGTCGCCGTTTCTTGAGTTGCGGCGGTCGTATCCGTCGCTTTGCAGGCAAACATGCACGAGCATGCCATCAGCAGAACGGCAAGCAGTGCAATGCCCTTGATCATCGGTGTTTTCATTCGTCTCCTCCTGATTGTTTTTTATTGTATCACCGTCTCGCGCGCAGCGGTGAGTCTATAAAATTGTAATCGCTTACAATTTTCCGTTGAAGAATGGACGGATCAAATCCGTCCTGAAGTTTTTATCGGGTGCTGTCCCGCAGAACCAGTGAAACCGGGAGCAGTTTGTTCTGCACGATTTCGGAAGGGTGTTCGATAGTCGCAAGCAGTATCCCGGCCGCTTCCCTGCCAAGGAGCGACACGTCCACATCCGCAACGCTCAGCTTAGGTATGGAGAGCTCTGTTACAAACGTGTTGTCAAACGTAATGATCTGCACGTCCTGCGGAATTTTTTTTCCGGCGGCCATCAGTGCACGGGCGGCGCCGAACGCAACCACGTTATCTGTGCAAACGATCCCGTCCAGTTCGGGTAAACTCCTAAGAAGTCGACGCACGGCTTCTTCGCCGTCCTCGGCATTCATACATCCGAGGATTGATTGGCTCTCGTCATATGCAACATCGCTCGATTTCAACGCCTCGCGATAACCGTCGAACCGTTCCCTTGCAAAGGACTTTTCAAACGAAGAACTCAAAAGCGCAACCGTTTTGCTGCCGCTGTTCAGCAGCTGTTTCGTCGCCAGATGGCCGCCCATCGCATTGTCGAGATCAATCCAGTTATATTCCGCGGAATCGCTGCGGCCGATTACGACAAACGGCAGCGCGGCTTCCCGCAGCATCGTCAAAATGGACTCTTTGGCAAGCGCCTTTGGCAGAATGATTCCTTCCACACGCTTCTCCAGCACAAGCTTGCGCAGATTGCTTTCGCCCGTCTCGTTATTTTCTACGTTGATGATGAGAAGGTAATATCCCTGTCTGCCCAGTGTGGCTTCTATGCCGTACTGAATCCGTAGGAAATAATCGTTTCCGTACGTTTCCGTATTTGTGCTGTCAATGATGAAAGCGATGGTTGACGTAGAATGACTTGCAAGGCTTCGCGCTACGAAGTTCGGCTGATAATTCAGTTCTTCCATGCTCTTTTGAACTTTTTCCGCAGACTTTTTTGCAATGAGCGGGCTGTTGTTCAGATAGCGGGATACGGTTGCCGTTGAAACGCCTGCATGCTTGGCAACATCGTCGATTGTGACACTCACGAACGCATCCCTCCTAAAATTGAAAGCGCTTACAATATTGAATATAGCATGTTTTCAACGTTTGTCAATCCCTAAAAACATTTTTTTCCAGCTCGGCATATGAGAGAAGCGCATCCGCCGGCATTGTCTTGCTTCATGATATTTCCGCCACCACAAAGAAAAAACAAGCGTGCCACATATCGGCATGGCGCTGCTAACTTGCCTTTCTTTTTGTTATCCATTCCACTATACTTGTGCATGGGCACAGCGCATAAAGCGAGCGATTGATATGCGTCATGCGTAATTTGCTGGAGGGAATAAAATGATGAACGATTGGTTTACGATAGATCGCATTGATTCAAACACGCATATTATCAGCGAATACCGGCACTGGGAAGAAACGCATTGTTATCTGCTTATCGGATCGGAAAAAGCGCTCTTGATCGATACCGGTCTTGGCATCTGCAATATATATGCCGAAGTACAAAAACTGACCGACAAGCCGGTCACCGCCGTAGCAACCCATGTCCATTGGGACCATATTGGCGGACACAAATACTTTCCGGATTTTTATGCCCACGCAGATGAGCTAGACTGGCTTAGCGGAGCATTCCCGCTGCCTTTGGCGCTAATAAAAGATATGGTTGTTGACCGCTGCGACTTGCCGGTAGGTTACGACGTCAGCAATTATGCGCTTTTTCAGGGAACACCCACAAGAGCGCTGAGCGACAACGAACCGATTGATCTCGGCGGACGCGTATTGAAGGTGCTGCATACGCCCGGCCATTCGCCGGGGCACATGTGTTTTTATGAAGAAGACCGGGGTTGGCTTTTCACCGGCGACCTGGTGTATAAGGATACCTTGTTTGCCTATTATCCTTCCACCGATCCGGAGGCCTATCTAACTTCCATCGAGCGTGTTGCCGCGCTTTCTGCAAAGCGGATTTTTCCCGGGCATCACAGCCTGGATATTCAGCCGGAGATCCTTATTCGGATGCGCGACGCTTTTCGTCAGCTGAAAGCGGAAGGCAAGTTGCACCATGGCGGTGGTACTTTTTCGTACGGCGATTTTTCTATCTGGGTTTAATGCCGTCATTTTCTCAAAATTCGCTTCTAAAAAGAAGGCTGTTCTTCTCAGAACAGCCTTCTTTATTGATGGAATGGTCAAACGGCTTTACAGTGTCCGCATCAGACGAACATAAAACTGAACCGTTTTGACAATCTTGTCCAGCGGGATACGTTCGTCGTTTGCATGAATGCAGCCGCGCTCTTCCTTGCTCAGCGCCATGGCCGAGAAACGGTACACATTGTCCGAAATTGCGCAATAATGCCGCGAATCGGAGCAGGCAACCATCAGGTACGGCGAAATCAGCGCTTCCGGCCAGGTCTCGGCAATCGCACCCTTCAGTTTTTCCCAGCCGTAACCTTCCGTGTTGGAAACCTTGCTCGGGTTCATGCCGTGCTGGATTGAAACCTTGATGTCCGCATCGTCCACGCGGTCACGCAGAGCGGCGAGTGTCTGATCGCAGGTTGTACCATTGATCAGCCGTAAATTTGCAACCATCGATGCGCGCGGCGGGAGTACGTTTGGCGCTTTGCTGGCCTCGGCCATGGTAAACGCACAGGTCGTACGCATCATGGCGTTCAGTTCACCGCCGGTTTTCTTGCAAAGCGAATCAAGCAACGGCAGAAAACACCAGAGATTGGCAAAGATCATGCGATATACAAACGTCGAATGCCTGCCGAGCGTATCGAACATCTCGGCAACGGGCTTCGTCAGCTTCTTTTCAAACGGTTTGCCTTCGATGCGGGTGACGGCGCGCGCAAGGCGACCGATCCCGGTATGCGCCGGTGGTGCGGATGCGTGTCCGCCCGCGCCTTCCATTGCAAACTCCACGTTCATCAGGCCTTTTTCGGCAATGCCGATCAAAGCGCAGGACTGCTTTACACCCGGGAATATCCCGTCGACGACTGCACCGCCTTCGTCCACGACGATGGCGGGAACGATGCCACGCTCTTTCAGTGTTGCAACGATCTGCGGCTGTGTTTCGCCGGCGACTTCTTCATCGCCCGCAAACGCAAAGTACATGTCGTTTTCCGGAACAAAACCGTCCTTCAGCAACGTTTCCGCGGACTCCATCACGCCAAGCAACGTGCACTTGGTGTCCAGCGTTCCACGTCCCCAGAGTACGCCGTCTTCAATAATTGCGTCGAACGCCGGTTTTGACCAACCTTCTTCATTGACGGGGACGACATCGTAATGCGCCATAAAGACCGACGGTTTTTCCGAGCTCTTTCCCTTCAGGGTAAACAGTACGCCGGATTTGCCGATTTCTTCATAGGTGCATTTTTCGGCAACCGTAGGAAACCGCTGTTTGAGTAAGTCGCGAAATTTTTTAAATTCCGCTTCGTCGATTTTGCTGTCGTCGTAATACGAAACCGTCTTGCAGCGAATCATCGCGGCAAGGTCGTCAATCGCCTTCTGATCGTCAACAACAGCCTCGGTCGGCTGAGCGGATGCCCCGTCCGCCGGCTTGAACCGCAACGTACGGATCAAGACAACTGCAACAAACGCAACGACAAGTGCCGCAAGCGTGAGCCAGAAATATGTCATTCCTTTATTCCTCCTGTCCTGTTCCCAAAGCAATGGAAATACTGATGATTCCTGTATCCCAGTATACTACCGCAAACCGGCTCTTGAATACGGGAATTTTCTTTTCAATGGTTACAGAATTCCTTTTTTGTAAAGAATCCGTGCAACGCCGATGGCGATTAACGCTCCGACGGGAACCAGAACGCCAACGCTGCTTGCAAGCGACGGAATCAACACAAACAATGCGATCATGAAGATCAGAGGTGTGATGGCAATCTTCCAGTTTTTGGAAACATATACCACCGCCAGTGCGCCGAAGAGTGCAGGCAGAATGTTGTCAAATGCCGGCTGCATGATTTCGCTTTCCAGGAAAGGTTCGATCTGCGCAAGCAGTAGAACGCCGAGAGCAATGATCACCGTCGTTACGATTGCACTCGTTGCAATGGCAATTGTAGAGATTACTTCGCCTTCCTCCGTGCTTGCGTGCACGTTAGCGCGTTCCATTGCATTCAGCGCGCAGGGAACCTTCAGATTGGAAAGATTTCCCGTTACAAAGCCGAGATATGATCCGCCGGTACCGAGCATAGGCACATAGGTGAATACTTCGATAACGCCGACCGTCCAGAAAATCGGCGCGACGCTCAAAAAGCCTTTCAGCAGTCCGGACGGATCCGGCCATGCACCGTAATAAAGGCAGATGCTGATTGGAACAGCCAGCATCATAACCAGCGCAGCCGCCATCCAGATGCGGCCCATGCGGTGAACGCCATCACGATAAGTCATTTCCTGTTTCATTTCCGCATCCCTCCTTATCCTGCAATCGAGTGAACAAGCGTTGTGATCGGTATCGACAGCGCCATGCCGCCCAAAAGGCTGATCGGCAGCGCATAATCGGCGATCCAGCGCGCTTTGGTTAATTTTTGAATGAGCGCGCACAGCAGCATGATAATGGCGCTGGAAAGCATGACGAATACCGGAATCCAACCCGTAAGCCCTTCGCTTACGTGCGCAAACACGACGCCGAGGAACGCAGAAATCATGCCCAGGAACAATCCGGCAATAAAGATCTCACCCCAGCGGTGATCTTTTGTCTTGATTTTGACGATGCCGTTTTCGATTTTTTTGCCGAATACCGGAACAAGGATCAGGCCCGGCACAATTCCAAGCGTCATAACCCATACAATGGTCGAAAACGCGGTTGCGTCCGTAATCTGCTGCGAAAGCGATACGCCGACCGCGCTTGCAGCGCTTGCAGCAGCCGTCGTTTCGTATGTCAACGCGCCGATGACCGATAGCCGCAGCCACGGCAACGGGAAGCCAAGCGCCTTGCTCAGCGCAATAACGCCAAGCAGGATTGCAACCGCCGGTGCAATCGTGAAAACCGCAGACGAGCCGACTGTCTTTCTAAGCAATTTTACATCCATACCGAGTTCTTTTCCGCGCTTCCACGCCTTGATCAGGAACACGACTGATTCCAAAATCACAAACGCAATCACGACGGCTACCAGTATGTACATAAAGCCGCTGTTCGGATTGAATTCCATCCCAATTCTCCCTTCAACTCTGTCAATATTTAATTATGGTATATGGTATATATATTTCGGTATTATATCATACCAGCATAAATATTCAACGGTTTTGCCGTATTACAGTCCAGAAATCAACACGATGTTTATATCTTTATTTGGTACTTATAGCTATATAAAAACGACCGGACATGGAATAATTCCACGACCGGTCGTCTTCTTTCGCTCCGCTCTCCCCTGCGCGTCAGGCCGGGAGTTATATGGTATTAATACATTGCTTTTTTCTTTAGTATCACCGTTTTAAATTTCCATCCGTTCTGCTTTGCAATCTGCTTGACCGTTTTGGGAATTGCACCGAGGTCAAAGGAATACTCGTACACCTTTCCCTCCGGTCCGTATTGCACGCTCTTCACCTTGCGAAACAGCGTCTTTCCGCTTTGTGTGCTCATTCCGCCGCTCATGCCGAAGGAAACGCCAACGCTGATTTCGGTCGTCTTCTCAAACATCTTCACCGTGCGCTCAGCCTCGTCGACAAGAATCGCGCACTCGTAGCTTATTTTCTTTTTTCCGGTGCTGAATTTCGCATCCAGCAGTTCCGTTTCAATCACGAGGTCCGTCTTTTCGTCCGGCTTTGTCTGTAATCCGATTGCGGCAAGTTCGGACGTGATCTGAGAGAGTATTTGTTCTTTCATTGTACGCTGGCACCTCCGACCGACATATTTTATTCTATTATAGCATTAGGACATAAACAACATCAACAATGCTTCCTGTTGTTTGTTTTTATAATGGAACGCGCCACCGACGCAGGAGAATCCATAGCCGATGGCGCGTTGCTCTGTTTGTTAGTTTCTGCTAGATAAAGAGGTTGACGTTGCTCTCTTCGGCATCGCCGAGATAAGCGCCGACACCGCCGAGCTCCACGCCCGGGATGAGCTCCTCTTCCTTAATGCCCATGACGTCCATACTCATGGTGCAGGCTACGATCTTCACGCCCGCGCTCATCGCTTTCTTGATCAGCGTTTCGAGCGAATCGACGTTCTTGTCCTTCATGATCTTCTTCATCATTGCCGTACCCATGCCACCCATGTTCATCTTGCTGAGCTTGAGCTTACCGGTTCCGCGCGGCATCATGGCGCCGAACATGGACTCCATAAACGTCTTGTCGACCTTTTGCTTCTGTCCTTTGCGGAGGACATTCAGGCCCCAGAACGTGAAGAACATGGTCACAGGGCGACCCATGGCGGCCGCGCCGTTGGCGATGATGAAGCTCGCCAGCACCTTGTCAAGATCGCCGGAAAAGACGATGATCGTCTTGCCGTCGCCCGTCAGCTGCGCCGCCGGTGCAGCCGCAACTTTGCCGCCCGTGCCTTTTTTCACCAAAGCAACGTAATCGTTACCGCGGCGTTCGTTGCTTAAAAGGGTGTTGCCGGTCCTGCGGGTCCAGGCAACGATATCGCGCGCAAATCCCGGATCGCTGGCGGAGACTTCCATGACGTCGCCGTCCTTCATCTCCTTCATGGTTTCAAACACCTTCATGATCGGGCCGGGGCACTGCATGCCGCTGCAATCGATCCGCATCGCTGTGACAGGCACGTTGCCGGTGTCGGAATGGCCGCTGTCTGAGACAGGTGCATTCTTCGTGTAAGGCATATGGTTCTCCTCCTCAAAATGGGTCGATTGATAGAAACGCGTTCCGGCCGGATACAGCAGTACGTTGGAAAAATCATGCTGCATCAAAATACGCGCGGCGTTGTAGGAGCGCACGCCGATGGCGCAGAACGTGATGATCTCCTTATCCTTGTCCAGCTCGCCAATGCGGTCGCGCAGCTCACCAAGCGGGATGTGCTTGGCGCCGGGCAGCGAAAAGGCCAGTAGTTCCGGATCCTCGCGAACGTCCAGCAATATCGCATCCTTGTGGGTTTCCACAGCGTCCCACGGGGCAAATTTCACCAGTTTACCCAGTACGTTTTCTGCAACAAAGCCAGCCATGTTGACCGGGTCCTTTGCAGAGGAGTACGGCGGCGCATATGCAAACTCAAGTTCCTTCAGGTCGGTCACGCTTGCGCCAAGGCGGATTGAAGCCGCAATGGTGTCGATGCGTTTGTCCACGCCGTCACGTCCGACAATCTGTGCGCCGAAGATCTTTTTGCCATCCGTGGAGAAGAGCATTTTCATCGTCAGCGGAACCGCACCGGGATAATAGCTCGCATGGCTGTTCTGCGTGATAATCAGGCTCTCGTAATCTTTACCTTTTTCCAGACCGCGCTTGATCAGCGTTTTTTCGTTTTCGCCGGTGCTGGCCGCTGTCAGGTCGAAGACCTTGGCGACCGAAGTGCCCTGCGTACCTTTATAGGTGTCGTTTCCGCCTGCAATATTGTCCGCGGCAATACGTCCCTGCTTGTTCGCCGGGCCGGCCAGCGGAACCATCGTGCGTTCTTTGCTGATAAAGTCTTCAACTTCAATTACGTCGCCTACGGCGTAAATGCTCGGGTCGGACGTTTTCAGGTGATCGTCAACGATCACGCCGCCCCGTTTGTTCATCTCAAGTCCGGCTTCTTTTGCCAGCTGACCATTCGGTCGAACGCCGATGGACAGGATGACCAATTCGGTCGAAACGACTTTCCCGCTCTTGAGTGTAATGTTTACACCGTCGTTCGTGTCGTGGAAAGATTCCACACCGTCTCCGAGGACAAGGGCTACGCCGTTAAGATCAATAGTCTCGTGCAGTAGCTGTGCCATCTCAAAATCGAGCGGCGCCATAACCTGATCCAGCATCTCAATAATGCTGACTTCGAGGCCTGCATGCTTCAGGTTTTCCGCCATCTCAAGGCCGATGAATCCGCCGCCGATGACCGCCGCCGATTTTACGCCCTGATCGGCGATAATCGCACGAATCCTGTCTGTATCCGGAACCGTCCAAAGCGTCTGGATACGCGAAGAATCGATGCCGGGGATCGGTGGACGAAGAGGCGCGGAGCCGGTGGAAATCACCAGCGTGTCATATGACTCGTCGTAGGTTTCGCCGGTTTCAACGCGTTTGACCGTGACCGTCTTCTTTTCGCGATCGATCGCGACCACTTCGTTTTGCACGCGCACATCCACGTCGAACTTCTTGCGCATGGCTTCCGGCGTTTGCAGCAGCAGGGATTTTCTTTGCTTAATCACGTCGCCGACATGATAAGGAAGGCCGCAGTTTGCATAGGAAATATATTCCCCGCGTTCCAGCAGCACGATTTCCGCCTTTTCGTCAAGCCTTCTCAGCCTCGCCGCGCAGCTTGCGCCGCCAGCCACGCCGCCGATAATTACTACTTTACTCATGCGCATTATTCTCCTTTTTCTTGCTTGGTGTAATAATAAATCCGATCAGCAGTCCAAATACACCGCCATAAATTGTTGATAAAACTGGATTTGAAGTAATCAGGCATGCGCCACTGACGCAGCCGACATACAGATAATAAAGATATCCGCCAACCGCTCCGACGATTGTCGTGATCAGAGTCGGTAAATATCGCTTAAGCGACTTCTTTTTTTTATCGTCCTGTTCCACTGAACATGCTCCCTTCCCTCTTTTGGGAAAGTATACGATAAAGCAATATCGGTATTCTGTGACTTTTTCACAATAAACGTTTAAAATTCGGATCATCAGCCGTGTAAAATTGGTAGGTTGACGTGTACAGGTACAATTATATCACGCATATCAGTACTTGATTATATAATAAAATAATAATATGCTGAATTTATCGTATTTTCATACTTCTTCGCCACATTATTCGTCTTGTGCCCCTATAATTTCTTTGCAACTTTTTAAAGGAGTCACTTATGCGTCAAAATCCGATTGCCATTTACATTGGCCGGTTTCCGCCCGACGTACAGGAAAAACTGAACGCGCTAAGAAGTGCAATCCTCTCCGTTGCACCAACCGCTATCGAAAAGATCTCGTATGGTATCCCGACGTTTTATGTAAACGGGAATCTTGTACATTTCGCCGCATACAAGTACCATATCGGGTTTTATCCAGGTGCTTCCGGCGTGGTGCACTTTCAAAGCGAATTGAGCGACTATAAGCTGTCCAAAGGCACGATTCAATTTCCGTTGGACATGCCGCTCCCGTTGGAATTGGTCAAACGCATCACAGCGTTTCGTTTGAAAGAAAACCTCAATAAGTCCAAATGACTTTCTCATATTACTAATACGCCCATCCACTTTATGCTGTATTAGGCTGCAACGCTATTCTGCATTCGTATAGCTGCCGTCTATATTCTTTTTTTACTGAAAACTGAATTGTGAATTCTATGCGCAACCATGTTGACGCGTCGCAAACGATATGCTATGATGAATTTGCGCAAGCGGTTGCGCAATCTTTACCCATCGCGTCTCTTCTGCGATCTATAAACAATATGCCAGCAAAAAGACAAAACATGATACTTGATGATATTGCGTCCGAACTTGGGCTTTCAAAATCGACCGTATCCCGCGCCATCTCAGGCAAAGGACGCGTCGGCGATGAAACGCGCAAACGCGTTATCGACTACGCGGAGACGCACGGTTTTACGCCAAACAGCATTGCAAGCAGCCTTGCGCGCTCGCGCACAAACAACATCGGCGTCGTCATTCCGTCCGAAGCGTTTTCCAATGAAATCCCGTTTTTTCAGGAGTGCCTGATGGGTGTTTGCGAGGCGGCGGCAAAGCGCAACTACGACGTGCTGGTTGCGACCATCGCGGAGGGCGACATTTCCGTACTAAAGCGCATCGTCTCCAACCGCAAAGTCGACGGCATCCTCCTGACGCGATCTCTAGTCGTCGACTATCCTGCGGATTTTTTAAAAACAGCACACGTGCCGTTCGTCACCGTCGGTTCCTCCAGTGATTCAAACATCGTTCAGGTCGATACCGATACATTAAGCGCTTGCAAAGGTCTTACGGCGGAGACGCTGCAAAAAAGTAAAACGCGCGTCGCGTTGATCATCGGGCCGCTCGAGTATATTGTCAATCAGGATCGACTGGACGGTTTTGCATCCGCATTCAAAGAAGCGGACAAACCCATCGAAGATGCATTCATTGTAAAAGGCGTTACAGGCGGCAAGGCCGTAAAGGACGCGGTCATGCAGGCGGTTACCGCCAAAGCGGACTATATTTTATGCGGCGACGATTTTATATGTGCCAAGGCGGCGGAGCAACTTACGGCGAGCGGCGTTAACAACGTCCGCATCTCTTCTTTCTACAACAGCGACGTTATCCGTGATTACTCTCTCGTGGACTCTGTCGTAAATGTCGACGTGCGAAGCTATGGTTTTGCCGCCGGCGAAACTCTCATCAAACTTCTCGAACACGAACCGGTCGAACAAAAAACCTACGTTAACCACAACATTCTCAACTACCATTGATGTAGCGCCAACAGAGCGGGTTATTTCGTTTCAACAATGCGCAACCGGTTGCGCAGTAAAATTACGTTTTCATTTCAAAATACTACAGCAAGGATTTGTACCAATGCCTCAATCCAACAAATTGATCCTCAACGTTATACATCGTCCGGAGATGTCGCCGGAGTATTCCGAAACCGTGATGACGCAAAGCGCATCCGGTGCGGCGCAGAATCGTGCACTTGTACGCGAATCGCTGGGCATCTTCCGTTTGCAGCAGGAAATTGCGCATAAAAACGGCATCAAAACGACGATTCAGATGACATACGGCTCCCTTTTTTATAAAGAGATCGTCGACCTCGCTAAAGAGCATCATGAAACCTACGGCGATGAAATTGCGCTGTCTTTGCTTGGGCTTCCCTGCAAGCAGTTTAAAGAAAAATATAAGACCAAGGAGTTTTGCATTTGGATGTTCTCAAAGGAGGACAAAATTGCAATCGTCCACGACGTCTTTGAAAAATTCTACGAACAGTTCGGCTTTTATCCCGAATCGACCGGCTCGTATTATATGGACGCATGGCTGATCAATCATATCAAAGCGCAGTATCCAACCGTAAAATGTGCGATTGCAACTTGCTTTGAAGAAGGCCCGAAAGCCTACCACACCTGCAATAACTCCTGGTACACATTGATCGACGGCGGCCCCTGGAATCCTTGGATTCCATCGAAGCAAAACACGCACGCGCCCGCGGCAAATGCGGAAGAAGACAGCGGCATCGTCGCCATCCCGCATCTTTCGCGAGACCTCATCGCCTGTTACGACGGCAACGGCTCCAACTTCGGCACGCATCCGCAAAACGTCCTGCGCGGCATGATCTATAAGGACGGAAAATATCCATATCTATTTAACCTGATCGACCAATACCGCCACCTTGCAAACTATAATCGCGGCTTTTGCTACAACATGATGTTTGTAGGCCCCGGTTGGATGAATAAGCTCGGCCGTTGGGAAGCGCCATACGAATTGCTGGTCAAAAGTTACGAAGACGGAATGGCATATTACGCATCGCTTAAGGAGAGCGGCCAACTTGTCGATATGACGATGAAGGAACTTGCCGGCCACTATCGTGAAACACACAGCTATGCGCAGCCGGAATGCGCGCTGTGGAGGGACATCCTCTACGGTTCGGAAAAACAGACGTTCTGGTATTGCGATCCGTTTATGCGCACCGCAATCGACATGAATCAGGGCGGCGCGATCATCGATTTGCGACCCTATGTTGCAAAACTTGACACCGAGATGGGTGTTGGGACCAAACATGTTCAGGACGTAAGTTATCCGTTCTTAATTCAGGCGAATTACCGCGCCGGGTTCTTTACCCATTACGCCGGTGAAGGCACGATCAAAAGTTGCAAAGTATCGTACGGCGGCGAGGAAGCCGATCTATGTCTCTGCCGTACGAAGGCACATTTTTCGGAAGACAACGACGCCCGCGTGCTGACCCTCGATCCCGTCGAACTCAACCTCGCCGACTTAACCGCAACGGTGCAAACGGTCTATCGCTTTGAAGAAGGCAGTTCGGCTATAGAGGTGCAACGCCGCGTACTCTCCGTCAGCAAACCCGATGCCAAACTTCATTTTGCCGAATATATGACCGCCTGTTACGGAACGACGGAATACCCCGAAGACATGACGGATATCACGCTTTGTGTCGGGGACGGCAAGACGAGCAGCACCGTTGATTACGCTTATAAATGCCGGGAAGAATCAATTGCGCATGCAACCTCCGCAAGCGCCGTCATCCCGCAGATACAAACACGGGTTTCACTGGAGTGCAGAGACGCTTCTCGCGGATCGATCCGCGAAGGATATGCGTTTTCACCGATGTTCACGCTGGAAATGGAAGCCGAAAAGGGTGAAAAGGAGACGTTGACCACATGGCTCAGGCTGGAAAAGGCAAACTGAATTATCGCTGTCCGTCGTGCTTTATGCGCGACCTCGATCTGGATATGTTTTACGACGCCGAAAAGGGCGAATACTACTGCATCCGCTGCTGCTATCACGGTAATGAGCAGGATGTGCTGAAAAAAAACGAAATGGCGCGTTTTCGCTATCGCGAT
This sequence comes from Christensenellaceae bacterium, assembly GCA_963665515.1. GTDB lineage: Bacteria > Bacillota > Clostridia > Christensenellales > CAG-138 > UBA7703. The sequence goes on along the minus strand of OY762278.1, from coordinate 858,046 downwards.
ATGCTCCGCCGAATCGACCGCTGGGAGTATTGAACTGTGTTTGATTTAGGCATGGATTTTTCCTCGCTGGAGGAAACGGAACAGCTCGGCGGCAAGTTTTATCAGGACGGCGTGTCGGACGACCTTGTTGAAATTCTTGCAAAAAACGGCGTCAACGCGGCGCGGTTTCGCCTCTGGCTCGATCCGTATTCCAAAGCGGGCGAACCATATGGCGGCGGAACCTGCGATTTGAATTGCGTCATCCGTCTTGCTAAGCGCGCAAAGGCACACGGTATGCGCTTTCTGCTGGATTTGCATTACAGCGATTTCTGGTGCGATCCGGGTCGGCAGCTTCCACCGAAAGCATGGGCCGGATTGAACGAAACCGAATTGGCCGAACGCATCTACACCTACACGCGCGAAACCCTGCTTTCGCTTCAGGCTGCCGGACTGCAGCCGGACATGGTGCAAGTCGGCAACGAGATTACAAACGGCATGCTGTGGCCGGTTGCACACCTGAGCGACCCGCAGCCGGGAAAACACCGCACGGGATATGAAACGCTCTCCCTGTTTGTAAACGCAGGCTGCCGCGCGGTGCGCGACACATGCTCCGCAAAGATCATGCTGCATCTTGAGCGCAGCGGCGATAATGCCGTTTGGCGGGAATGGTTTGACGAAATCCTTGCACGCGGCGCGAATTTCGACGTCATCGGCGCTTCCTATTATCCGTATTGGCACGGAAATTTTGAAAACCTAAAAGCGAACCTCAACGACATGATCGCCCGGTATCAAAAGGACGTTATGGTGGTTGAAACCGCCTATGCGTTTACCTCCGAACACTTCGATTCGACGCAAAGCGGCGCAAAACTCGTCATCAACAATTCACTAAAGTGCTTTGACGGCAGCGATGCGCCATACCCGCTTTCGTTGGAAGGTCAGCGCGAGTTTGTAAAAGAACTTTTGCATCTTGTCCACGATTTAGACGGCGGACGCGGCAAAGGCGTGTATTATTGGGAGCCCGCGTGGCTGCCGTTGAAGGGTTCCACCTGGGCGAGCGAAGCCGCCCGCGCCTATATAAACGAGCAGGACAAGCCCGGCGGCAACGAGTGGACCAATCAGTGCATTTTCGATTACGCAGGCAATGCGACCCCCGCGCTGAAAGAATTCCTTCATTTTTCTAAATCGCTGTAAAACACACCCTATCGACCAAATCGATTCACTCCAATAAAAGCAACTCTTATTTTTGATTCTCAGCGGCGTTCGCCGCAGAATAAATAAACAAAAGGAGAAGAACAATGAAAAAACTCGCAGCAATCCTGATGGCCCTTATGCTTGTGCTGTCACTCTGCGCCTGCTCCGGCGGAGCAACGGATACGGCAACAACGGAAACAACAACCGAAACAACCACGACGGATACGACAACGACCGAAACAATGGAAACCGAAATTCCCGATATTGCCCTCACCCTCTGGGGCAGTGAGCTCACCGAGTTTCAGTCCGCGCTCCGCGTGATGGCTGACAGCTTCATTGCCGAATATGCCGATGAAGCCAACATCACCATCGAAATCGGTGCACAGTCCGAATCGACGGCAAAAGATACCATCCTGACCGACATCTCCGCCGCTGCGGACGTCTTCTATTATGCGGACGACCAGACCGGCGAGCTGGTGAATGCGGGTGCTCTCCAGCCTGTTGAAAACGCAGACGCAATTGCAGCAGCCAACGGCGGTTATGAAGCGGGCGGCGTGCTGGCTGCCAGTGTCGGCGGAACGCTGTATGCTTACCCGGCAATGGGTGGCAACGGTTACTTCCTCTATTACAACAAAGAGTATGTCACCGAAGCACAGGCCGGTTCCTGGGCGGGCCTGCTAGAAGCGGCCAGCGCCGCGGGTAAACAGGTTACCATGCAGCTCAACAGCGGCTGGTATCTCTACGGCTTCTTCAAGGGCGCGGGCTTTGGCTGCTCACTCGCAGAAGACGGCGCTTCCACACTGTGCGACTGGAACGACGCGGGCGGCACGGACGTTGCTCAGGCCATTCTCGACATCACGTCCGACTCCGGTTTCATCAATCTTGATGACGCCGCGTTTGTCACCGGCGTACAGGAAGGCACGATTATTGCCGGCGTAAACGGCAGCTGGAATGCCGGTACGGTCCAGACCGCCTGGGGCGATAATTACGCAACCGCGAAACTGCCGACCTACACGCTCAACGGCGAAGAAGTGCAGATGGGCTCGTTCGACGGCTATAAACTCGTTGGCGTCAACGCCTATTCCGAGAACGTTGGCTGGGCAATGCGCCTTGCCGAATGGCTCACCAACGAAGACAACCAGGTTTACCTCTATGAAGCGACCAACGGCAGCGCCGTGCCTTCCAACGTGAACGCCGCCGCTTCCGACAGTGTACAGAGCAACCCGGTCGTCGCCGCGCTCGCCATGCAGAGCCAGTATGCGTCCGCGCAGAGTCTCTCCGTCGGCGGCAACTACTGGACCCCGACCGAAACGCTTGGCAACATCCTTGCAAACGGCAATCCGGACGGCACGGACCTGCAGCAGATTCTCGACGAAACCGTCGCAGGTATCGAGGCGGCCGTCGGCTGATCCTTTCTTTCCGAACTCAGTCCGCCGCGGAGCCGATTTCCTGCTCCGCGGCGGCAACGTCATCTTTATGGAAAGGAATGAACCATGAAAAAGAGGAAGCATGACGAAAAGCGGGGCTTTTTGCCCGTGCGCGCCGTAAAAGCCTGGCTTGCCGGAGATGCGCTTGTAAAATTGACGCCGCTTCTTTGGGGCGTTGGATATATCCGGCGCAGACAGTTTATTAAAGGCTTTCTTGCGATTCTGTTCGAATGTGTCGTGGTGCTGTTTTCACTCACATACGGATTTCCGAACATCGCCAAAATCGGCACGCTCGGCACGGTAAAGCGCGCGACGGTCTATAACCCGGCTACACTGAAAAACGAAGTTAATCAATACGACAACTCGTTTTTGATCCTGCTGTTCGGGTTGGTCGGCCTCCTTGTGATCGCTGTCGCCGTCGTTATACTTATGCGCATCGTGTCCGAAGCCCATGAGCTCCAGCAAAAAGAAGAACAGGGCGCGCACATCAACACATTCAAAGAAGATCTCCACGATTTAGTCAACCAAAAGTTTCATATCACCCTGCTCTCGCTGCCCAGCCTCGGCATCATCGTGTTTACCATCATTCCGCTGGTCTTTATGATCCTCGTCGCGTTTACGAATTACGACCAACAGCACATGGCGCCGACGGAACTGTTCACCTGGGTTGGATTGGATAACTTCAAACGCTTGTTCACCAATTCCCTGAGCGAAACGTTTGGCTATTCGTTTGGCAAGGTGCTCGGCTGGACGTTGGTCTGGGCGTTTTTTGCAACGTTTACCTGTTATTTCGGTGGAATTGCGCTCTCCCTCATGATCAACCACAAGCGCACCCGGGTAAAGAAGCTCTGGCGTACATTGTTCGTCATATGTATTGCGGTCCCGCAGTTTGTTTCCCTCTTACTTGTCCGTAACTTTTTTGCCGATACCGGCATTGTCAATACCTTCTGTTCCAACGCAGGAATAACAGACTTTCTAAAGTCCATAGGCCTCGTCGGGCAATATCTTGATCACATTCCATTTTTAACCGAAGCAAACTGGGCGAAGTTTATGATCATCCTTATCAACTTCTGGATCGGCGTACCGTACCTGATGTTGATTGCAACCGGAGTGCTCATGAACATTCCATCCGAATACTATGAAAGCGCGAAGATTGACGGCGCAAACGCACTGCAGACCTTTGGCCGGATCACGATGCCGTTTATGCTCAGCGTCACCGGCCCGTATCTGATTACCTCGTTTATCGCAAACATCAACAACTTCAACGTCATCTATCTGCTCACGCAGGACGTCTACTTTACCATGGACACCAAGCTGGCCGCATCCAACGCCAAGGACATTGACCTTCTGGTCACCTGGCTGTTCCGCCTGACCAACGATTACTATAACTATAAGATGGCTTCGGTCATCGGCATTCTGGTCTTCGTTGTCTGCGCGGTATTCACGCTGCTTGCATTTAACTATACCTTCAGAAAAGGAAGGGAGGGCCGGTTCCAATGATTGTAAAATCATCCATCCATTGCTTGTCTTGCCCGGCTTTTTCGGAAAGGAGGACGTGTCCCGATGAAGAAAAATAAAGTGCCCGTCGATCCCGCATTGATCGTGAAAAAAAAGCATGTGAATCCACGGCTGCTCACCAACGACATTATTCGTCACACGGTGCTTGCTCTGCTGGCGGCAATCTGGCTTGTGCCGATCGTGTGGCTCATCGCAACGTCGTTCTCCGCCTATCAGGGACGCAATATCCTGCGCTTCTTCCCGGAGAGTCTGACATTATCCAACTATATCCGGCTCTTTTCTGATACGGACTCCGTTTCCAACTTTCCCGCTTGGTTTAGCAACACGTTTATCGTGGCATGCTTCACCTGTGTGATCTCCACGTTGTTTGTCCTCATGGTGGCGTATGCCATGAGCTGTATGCGCTTCCGCGGACGGCGCGCGCTGATGAACACGGGCGTGCTGCTCGGTCTCTTCCCCGGGTTTTTGACCATGATCTGTATCTATTACATCCTCAAGGAGCTGAAGCTGACCGATACGCACGCAGGCCTGATTCTGGTCTACGCGGGCAGTTCGGGTCTTGGTTATCTCATTGCAAAAGGGTTCTTCGACACGATCTCGCGCTCCATGATCGATGCGGCAAAGCTCGACGGCGCTTCGGAAGCGGAGGTTTTCTGGAAGGTGATCCTGCCGCTGAGCAAGCCCATCATTGTGTACACGGTCATCAGTGCGTTCTTGATGCCGTGGATGGACTTCATCTTCTCGAATATCATCATCAAATCCCGTCTTTCGGGCGATTGGACGGTGGCCGTCGGTCTTTACAACATGCTGCATAAGAGCAGCGTCAACACCTATTTCTCGCGATTCTGCGCAGGCGGCGTGCTTGTGTCTATTCCAATTTCGGTGCTGTTCGTGATCATGCAGAAGTTCTATGTTGAAAGCGTTACCGGTGGTTCTGTGAAAGGATAAACCCTATGAAACGATTGCTTGCAGCGCTGGCGGCGTTTGCTTTGGTTTGCTCTGTCGGGTGCACAGCAAAAACAGAATCCGACACGCAAACAATGTCCGCACCGACGTCCGATGCGGCGGTGGAAGCCGGAGTGATCGTCGACAAAATCGACGGATTACCGGACGATTTCATCATGGGTGCGGACGTTTCCAGCCTGATTTCTCTTGAAAACAGCGGCGTCGTCTATTACGATTTCGACGGAAACGTGCAGGACCCGCTTTTAACGATGCAGCAATCCGGCGTCAACTATATCCGCGTGCGCGTTTGGGTCGATCCATACGACACCGACGGCAACGGATACGGCGGCGGCAACTGTGACATCGAAACCGCCGCGCAAATCGGCGCACGCGCGGCGCAATATGGAATGAAGCTGCTTGTGGACTTCCATTATTCCGACTTCTGGGCCGATCCATCCAAGCAGCAGTTCCCGAAGGCATGGGCGGACATGAACGTCGATGAAAAGGCGGCTGCAATCAGTGCTTACACGACCGAATCTCTGCAAACGCTTGTCGATGCGGGCGTCGACGTCGGCATGGTGCAAATCGGAAACGAAACAACAACAGGTTTCTGTGGCGAAACGACCTGGCCGGCGATGTTTCAGCTGATCTCCGCGGGTGCGTCCGCCGCACGTACGTTTGATTCGGATATACAAATCGCCGTGCATTTCACCAATCCGGAAGACGGAAAGTACAACAACTTCGCCTTTTTGCTCGATCATTATGCTGTGGATTACGACATCTTTGCATCGTCCTACTATCCTTACTGGCACGGAACGCTCGAAAACCTGATCGTTGAACTGCAAAACATCGTCGATACCTACGGCAAAAAAGTGATGGTCGCCGAAACCGCATGGGCTTACACGCTGGAAGATAGCGACGGGCACGCAAACACCATCGGCGAAAAGCTAAACTATGAAAAGCAATATCCATTCACCGTGCAGGGGCAGGCAAACGAAATCTCCAGTGTGATAACGGCGGTCGCCTCGCTCGGCGATGCGGCACTCGGCGTGTTCTATTGGGAACCTGCGTGGATCGCCGTCCCGGCGGAAAGCTTTGAAGCACGCAAGGCACTCTGGGAAACCTATGGCTCAGGCTGGGCAAGCAGTCACGCAACCGAATATGATCCCGATGATGCGGGCGTATATTACGGTGGCTGCGCCTGCGAAAATCAGGCGCTGTTCGACGCCGCCGGTCATCCGCTTGAATCGCTGAATACCTTCTCCTATGTCTGCACCGGCACTATCTGTCCCGTTCGGGTGGATGAAGTCGCACCCGTCTATTTGACTGTACGCCGCAACAATCCAATTACGCTACCGGAAACGGTCACCGCGACGAATAACGACGGCAGCACGACGGAAATCCCGGTCGAATGGGACGGCGTCGATCTGGATGCAATCGCCGCTTCGGACATCGGTACCTATACGGTGACCGGCATGGCGGACAGCATAGCCATATCCTGCTATATCGACATTGTGGAAGAAAACTATGTTGATAACTACAGTTTCGAGGATATCGACACATCCATGTGGGTCGTTACCGATATTGCGTCCGGCATTCAGACCGATTTCCAGAATAAAAGCATGGATGCGCACTCCGGCAAAATGTCGCTCCATTTCTGGAATTCGGACGCAGTTGAATGGCAGGCCGAACAGACCGTTACCGGATTAAAGGACGGAAGTTATCGCTTCTCCATCTCCGCGCAAGGCGGAGACATTGGCGACGCTCCTGAGATGTATATCTACGCAATATCAGACGGCGTGACCTACACACAGCCGTTTACGCTCACCGGCTGGGTTGACTGGGTACAGCCCGTCATCGAGTCTATCCCATGCCAAAGTGGTGAAATGACCGTCGGCGTATACGTCAAATGCGCCGGAGGCGGCTGGGGTACGATAGACGACTTTCTGTTGAATCCTGCCGAATAGTAAAATACAAAAACAGGGCCGTCATCGCTGACGACCCTGTTTTGTTGTTGACAATACACCGGTGTAACTACATCCCGTAAATTTCCGTACTCCCGCTAATGGTTTCGCTAACGGAGATTTCTATCAGCCGCTTTGCCGCCTCCACATCCTTTTTTTGAATATCCTCAAGCAATTCGCAATTGCGATGATGCAGCCCTTCCACACCATAGCGCGAAACATACCGCCGCCAGAGTTCCTTAATCGGGTCCCGAAACGAACAGAAGATCAGCGGCAGTAACGTGTTGTCAGAAAATCCACTGAGCATGTGGTCGAATTCATAGATCAAGTTCGCCGCTTCTTCCGGGGATGTCGCATGATAAAACGCCTCGCACTTAGCCTTAAGCTGACTGAATTGCTCCGGCGTAATCAACGGTATCGCGCTCTCCAGCGCAAACGCCATCATCACATAACGCATCTCCAAAATGGAACGTATCTCATCACGCGGCAGCTGCCCGCCGTTGTAGGACATGATGGACACCAGAATGTCCAGCGTGCCGTTGCGATGAAAGTCCGCAATATAGGTTCCCTGTCTCGGGATAATCTCCAAAAATCCTTTTCGCGCCATCTCCGCAATGCCGTCGTTCACGACCGAACGGGAAATCTGCATCTTTTCCGCGAGCTCGCGTTCCGGCGGAAGTTTCTGACCGATTGCCAGGTCTCCGGAGAGGATCATTCCTTCCAATTCCTGTATAAATAATTGCTTCAACGTTGGAGCAGTCAATTTTTTAAACACTGCAACGCCCTCCAATTTCTATTAAACGTTCTCTGGTATTTGGTTGTACCAGAACTACTTCTATAAGCGTAACACAATCATATCATATATTCCAGTATATTATTATGCCATTTTGTCTAAGTTATTGACCAAACGTTAAATCGGTGTTATTGTATCGATATGTGGTTGAACCAGACTTCACTTGAACCTTCCAGGAGGCATGATCCATGTATAAAGTTTATGAAATCAAACAACGCGTATTCGAAAGCAACGACCGACAAGCCGACGAACTCCGCAGCGACCTGAAAAAGCAAAAGACTTTTTTGTTGAACTTGATGTCGTCTCCGGGTTCCGGCAAGACGACTACGCTTACGCGCACAATTGAAGCGCTGAAGGACGAATTTAAAATCGGCGTTATGGAAGCCGATATCGATTCGGACGTGGACGCACGCACAATCTCTGAAACCGGCGTACGTGCCATCCAGTTGCATACCGGCGGTATGTGCCATCTGGATGCAGACATGACCCGGCAGGGCATCGACGAATTCGGAATCGATGATCTTGACCTTGTATTTCTTGAAAACGTCGGCAATCTTGTTTGTCCTGCGGAATTTGACACCGGCGCGGTGAAAAATGCCATGATTTTAAGCATTCCGGAAGGTGACGACAAGCCGCTGAAGTACCCTTTGATGTTTGAAATCTGCCATGTGTTGCTGGTCAACAAGGTCGACGTGCTTCCGTATTTTGATTTTGATATGGATGCGCTGACAGAACGCGCAAAAAAGCTTAATCCGGACATTCAAATCATCCCCATCAGCGCACGCACGGGAGAAGGTATTGAAATCTGGGCGCGTTGGCTGCGCGACCAGGTGCACGCTTGGCAGAAAGACTAAGCAATTAATTCGAAATTCAGGCAAATCAAGCTTTATCATAAGGAGATAACAACGCATGGATAATTTGACGAAGATGATCTTTCCCGACGACTATGTTTGCCAGTATCGCGAAAACATTATGGCACTTGCCAATATGATAGGCCGGAAAAAGCCGGGTGTGAAAGCCGGCGAAAAGGGCTCTTATAATTGGGACGATCCGGAATATGTTATTTTGGAAGCTGGCGTGGACGACGACATGTGCGAAGTTGGCCTTGCTCTTGGTTCTTTTCAAAAAAAGACCGCAGCGGACGTCGCTGCGATCATTGGCAAGCCGGAAGATTTTTGCCACGAGAATCTTGTAAAGTTTGCTGTTTACGGCGGATGTTTCGTTAATAATATTGAAGGTGTCGACACCTTCTGGACAGGAACATGGATTCCCGGGACCATGGAGATGATCGTCAACAATCTTGACAACATTAAAAAATATCCCATTGTGGGATACGCAATGGAAGCATACGGCCGCGTCCGCGGACCGATGAGCTCCGGTTCGTTTCCCGTGGGTGTGGGCTTAATGCGCGTCATTCCGATTGAATCCTCAATTGACGGAGAAAGCCATAAAGCGAGTTACGAAGAGATTTCGTATTATCTGGAAGAAAATGATATCTTTTCCGTTTCTCCCTGCTCCTGCCGCACCGACCGCGAGGTCATGGGCGAAGGATGCGGTCACTTGAAAGAGGATATGTGTATTCAGATGGGGCACGCCGCAGAATACTATATCCGTACCGGCCGCGGTCGCCAAATCACGCGTGAAGAAGCGTATGAAATCATCAAACGCGCCGAAGAAAACGGCCTGATGCATGAAATACCAAACACCGACGGCCCGGGCAAAACGCACGCGATCTGCAATTGCTGCGGCTGCGGGTGTCTCTCGCTGCGTACCGCGGAAATGTTTAAAAATGTCGACATGGTCCGTTCGAACTATGTGTCCGAAGTCGACGCGGAGAAATGCGTCGCCTGCGGCCAGTGCGTGGAAAATTGTCCTGTGAACGCGTTAAAGCTCGGTCAAAAAATCTGCTCAAGCAAGCCGGTCGTTACGAACATTACAACCACCGCCACCCCGCGCGATGAAGATTGGCCGGAAGAAAAGTGGAATCCGGAATACCGTCTCAACCGCGAGGACGTGGTCGAATCCGGCACAGCGCCTTGCAAGACCAACTGCCCCGCGCATATCGGCATTCAAGGTTACATCAAGCTCGCATCCCAGGGAAAATATCTGGAAGCACTGGAGCTCATCAAAAAAGAAAATCCGCTCCCCGCGGTCTGTGGGCGCATCTGTAACCGCCGCTGTGAGCAGGCGTGCACCCGCGGTGAAATCGACTCTCCGATCGCCATCGACGAAATCAAAAAGTTCATCGCGGCGCAGGAATTGAATCAGGACGGCCGCTTTATTCCCAAAAAACGTCATGATTACGAAGATAAAAAAATCGCGATCATCGGCTCCGGCCCGGCGGGCTTGAGCTGTGCATATTATCTTGCGCTGGACGGCTACACGATCACCGTGTTTGAAAAGGAGCAGCAGCTTGGCGGTATGCTGACGCTCGGCATCCCGTCGTTCCGCCTTGAAAAAGACGTTATCGACGCGGAAATCGACGTTCTCCGGCAGATGGGCGTCTCGTTTAAAACCGGCGTAAACGTCGGCAAGGATATTTCGCTCGACGATCTGCGTAAGCAAGGTTACAACGCGTTTTATGTCGCAATCGGCGCACAGGGCGGTCGCAAAGCTGGAGTCGAAGGCGAAGACGCGGATGATGTAATTACGGGAATCGAATTCCTGCGTAAAGTTAACGCCGGTGAATGCATCGATCTCGGCGGTAAAACCGTCGTCATCGGCGGCGGCAACGTTGCAATTGACGTTGCGCGTACGGCTGTGCGCGTCGGCACGGACAGCGTCGACATGTTCTGCCTTGAGTCGCGCGATATCATGCCCGCTTCGGACGAAGAAATTGAGGAAGCGGAAGAAGAAAACATCAAGATCCACACCTGTTATGGGCCGAAGCGCATCATCGTTGAAAACGGCAAAGTCACGGGTGTGGAGTTCAAACGTTGCCTGAGCGTGTTCGATGAAGAACACCGTTTCGCGCCGAAGTACGACGAAAACGATACGATCGTCGTCCCGGCGGATCATGTGCTCGTCACCATCGGCCAGAGCATTCTCTGGGGCGACCTGATGAAAGGGACCGCGGCGGAATTCAATCGCAATGGAACAATGCAGGCGGACGGCTTTACCTACCAGTCGGCGCAGGCGGACGTATTCACTGGCGGAGACTGCTACACCGGCCCAAAGTTTGCTATCGACGCAATCGCGGCGGGCAAGCAGGCTGCCATCTCCATCCACCGCTTCGTCCATCCCGGCCAGTCGCTTACCATCGGCCGCGACCGTAGAGAATATGTCGAGCTGGATAAGCAGAGCGCAATCTTCGATGATTATGACCATACGCCCCGGCAGAAACCGGAAACACTCGACAGCAACGTCTCCGCGGATAAGACATTCCGCGATTTGCGCGGCACGCTGAGCGAGGAGCAGGTCAAGCTGGAAACATCGCGCTGTCTTGGTTGCGGCGTGACGCTTGTCGATCAATACATGTGCATTGGCTGCGGACAATGTACGACCAAGTGCAAATTCGACGCGATCCACCTCGTCCGCCGCTATGACGGCGAAGGCGTTGAATTCACAGAAATGAAGCCGGTCGTCATCAAACAGATCCTCAAGCGCAAGGGCAAAATCGCCATCAAGAAGGTCAAGCGCGCAGTAGGCGTGAAATAACGGCATGCACGAACTTGGAATCGTATTCGAAATTCAAAAGCGCGTCTGCCTTGTCGCCAAGGAATATGATATTCCGCTGAAAGATATCGCGAGTGTCGTGGTGGAAATCGGCGAGGCCTCCACCATCATTCCCCGGTATTTGAAGGAATGCTGGCCCGCCGCAACGGACGGCACTGAAATGGAACAAGCAACGCTGGAAACCGAGGTCATCGTCGCCGAAGTGCAATGCAAAAAATGCGGTCAGGAATATGAATACCTCAAGAATGACCGCAAGTGCCCTAAATGCGGCGCATGGGAATGCGTCATGATTACGGGGCAGGAGTTCAACATCAAGGAGATCGCCGTTTTTGAAGACGACGATCCCGCGAAATAGCCAATACCTGTTACCTTCTCATAAAGTGCGCATGGATATATATCCATGCGCACTTTATTTACGTCTTTAGTTTTTAAAAAATCCTGAAGCAATCATCACGATTTCATCACAAATAATGCTTATGATGAAACCATACAAAAACAAACACCGTTTCATAAAGACGGCGTATTACAACAAGGAGGCTATTATCATGTATCATAATCTTTCTTTCTGGCGGCTTGGCATCGGCGGTGGATTTTGGAGCGGCGTCGGCGTTCTGCTGGTTATTGCGGCGGTCGTGCTGGTTATCTTTCTTATTCGAAAAAATCATCGTGAAAAAGCAGCTCATGCCGAATGCAGCAGCTATGACGCGCCACGCACACAAAGCACAGACCCGCACAGCCGAATTATGGAAATCCTGCGCGTACAGTGCGACGCAAACCAGACAAACGCCGCCGATTATGAAGAGCGGCGTATGATTCTTGACGGCGGAAAGTCCGACGATTATTCAAACGTTGAATTAGTTGCATTAAAAGAGCAGTATGCGCGGCTGGATATTTCTACCCAGGAATACATTGACGCACGTAACAAAATTCTTCATCTCTCCTGATGTTGCATATAGAAAAACGGGACGGATTGAAATCCGTCCCGTTTTTTATTACTTAAAGATTTTATACCGGTACTGCGTCTGTTTCTCGCTGCCGCTTCCAAATAACAACCGCCAGCAGGGCACACGCCGCACTCATCAGATAAATCGCACCCTCAATCAGCCAGACGTTTACTCCATAGCCGGACATGATTACAGCGACTGCATCTACCAATGCATGCAGCAGGATTGCTATCGGGAACAGCCAAAACGATTTTTTGTTCTTTGCTGCAAACCATACGAGCACGGAAAGCGACAAATGCAATGCAACCGCGCCGACGCGCTCCACAATGCTCACAAGAAACATTCTCGGCGCAACGCCTGCCAACGCGGTCGATATGGACGTGCTCATCGTCGAATCGAGCATTCCGGCGTTGAGCTTGAGCGCATAAACGATATTTGCCGCCATGGTGACGCCAACGAGCAAGGCTGCTTCAATGCCGCCATGCCCCGCACCATACATCAGCGCGTTGGCGTCGTTCCCGCGCTTTTTACGTAACACAGTTCGAAAGGCAACATATCGACCTGTTTCCTCAAATACGCCGGCGAACAATCCGCCAACCATGCCGTACAGCCAGATGTCGCTTTGAACAAACAGCCAGCAATCCAGCTTCATCACAAACAAGTACGCAACTTGCTCTAATCCCAAAGCAAATACCGGGAAGACTACGCAACCAATCCAGAATGGAAGTCGGTCGGCGTGCATCTTTTTTCTAAAATAGAGATACAGTCCCACCGGGATCGCTATCGCACAGATTGCAGCAATTCCCATACATACGATTGCCAGGGTGGATACAGTCGTTTCCATCATTATTTCCTTTCGTCCTCAATGTGTCCATAGGTTTCCACACACCAGCTTTTTTTGCCGCAGCATGCGCAGGTCAGTTTCCGTGTTTTGGGTGTGTGTCTTGCCCAGAATACCTCTTTTAGCGATGGTCGAAAGCGCTCGCCGCATTCCGGGCAGATGTAAAGCGTGTTTTTATAATACATCCGCATGACGACGACGCCAAAAAGCGCGACAATTGGAAGGCACGCAACAAATGGCCACCAAGTGCCGGTAAATATCCAGTACAGGATCGTTGCCCATTCAATCAGCGTCATAGGAATGGCAAGCAGCAGCATATTGCCATGCAGTCTTCTTAATTTCTTCTTCTCTTCCATCATGTGCTCCATATCCGCTATCGATTCTATGGAGAGCGTTTGCCCTGCGTGGAGCGTTTCGCGTACGCCGCCGATTGCTTTCTTTTGCCGCTGCATCAGTCCGATTTCTTCGTCAATCTGCCGTTCCTGTTCATCCAGCAACAATAAAAGAACGTTCTCCGGGTGATCGCTGTCCAAAATTCCTTTAATGGACTCCAGCGACAATCCCAACGACTTGAGCATGCAGATCATCCGCATTTTTTTCAGATCGCTTTCGGAATACAGCCTGCGCCCGCCGTCCGACAGTTCGGTCGGTTTCAATAAATCCTTAGAATCGTAAAACTGCACCGTTCGCACGGAAACTTCGCAAAGTTTAGCAATTTCTCCAGTTGTGTAAGCAGACATGGATTTTCACCTCCTTATGGGCATACCATACCGCATGACGTAACGTCACAAGCAAGGGGTTACGTAAGAGGATTTTTTCAAAAAAAACGAAATTTTGTTGCTTTATAGTACAAGTTTGCTGTTATAATTGCTCTCAATAGACTTTTTATGGACGTCGGTTTCGGTGAATCAAGGCAATTGCCGAATGTTTAACGTTGACTTTACACATTTATAACAACATGGATATATGATGAAACCAGAACGATGAAAGGAGGAAATGCATGAAATCAGCTTCACACCACGCAATGGGGCACTTGCTGCACCAAACGCTGGAAGAGGCGGGCATCCATCTGGATAAGGAGATGTTTGTTCTTGGAAACCTGTTGCCGGACTATTTGCCGGAGTTAATCTTAGCGCCGCACTTTACCGCAAAGTGTCAGCGGGAAATCAATGTGTTCACCGGCGTTCTCACCGCTCAGCACGTTGATCGCGCGGGAGAAGTCCCGGCGGAATACGCCCTTCGGCTCGGTATTTTGTGTCATTATATCACGGATTACTTCTGCTTTGCGCACAACCGTGATTTTGGCCAAACGCTGGCAAAGCACGCAGTATACGAGTTGGAACTAAACGATTATTTCCGCACCCATTACAGCACGGAAGAATGCCTGCTTGCCGAAGTCCCAAGTGTACAGTGCGAGTGCGCAAAGGATGTCGTACAAAATATCTTCCAGACGAAGCGTCGCTATCAAGAAGCCGAACGCACCTTCCAAACGGATGTACAGTTCGCGTTTACCACGTGTTTGAACACGATCCGCCGGATACTGGTCCTTTCGGAATCCGGACAGCACGCGTTCAGTCCTGTTTTTCGCTTTGCACCGTTTGCCGCGGAAAAGTACGCGTTTCAAAAGGACGTATGCAAGCGCAAAATCGTACCGCGCCGCGCCTGGTGCACCGGAACGCTCGCCTAGGCGGGACACATAACCCAAATAACTATATGGCACTCTCGTCAATCGTCTCCCGAAAGGAACGGTTGCTTTTTTATGCCCAAATTTCGTTTTACACAGAAAAGCAAGCGTACCGTGTGGTACACTTGCTTTTGTTATTTGCTTTATGAAAGTTGAATTTCGCTCGCGCCGTCTCCCGCATTGGACTGATAAAATGCAGGCGCATAGCCTGTTCGCTTTTCATACTCCACTGCAAGCTGTTCTTTGAACGCGGCAACCTTCGTTTTTTCAACAATGCTGATGTTGCAGCCGCCAAACCCGCCGCCGGTCATGCGTGAACCGATAACGCCATCGATACCCGTTGCAATGTCGAACACCGCGTCGAGCTCCGGTCCGGTCGCTTCATAATCGTCCCGTATGGAACGATTCGCTTCACACAGCAGCTTGCCGAATGCGGCGATATCCCCGGCTTTCAGCGCTTGCAGCGAGGCAATCGTCCGTCCTTCTTCCGTTACGCAGTGTCTTGCTCGACGGTAAAGCGTTTCATCTGTGAAAAATTGCCGGAACAACTCCAATTTATCCGCTTTAATCGCGCAGAGGTTTTGGTAACTGCCGCCATTGCGATTGATGATAGTCAGCGCCTGTTCGCATTCGCTCCGCCTCTGGTTATATTGGGAATCCGTTAACTTATGCGGGGCGTTCGTATTTGTGATCACAATGGTGTAGTCGCCAAGCTCCAGCGGAACGTATTGATACTCCAGCGTGTTACAGTCTAAGAAGAGCGCATGGTTCTTTTTCGCCATCGCTGAAACAAACTGGTCCATAATGCCGCAGTTCATGCCGACGTATTCGTTTTCCGCCTTTTGGCACAACACCGCAATTTCAACCATATCGAGCGCATCCCGTCTGCCGAGTTTTGCAAGCGCAACCGCGGTTGCAACCTCAATCGATGCGGACGAAGACAATCCTGCACCAAACGGGACCGTTCCATGATAGAGCAAATCGCATCCGGACACATTGTACCCCGCCTGTTGCATAACGGACGCAACGCCGCACTGATAGCTGCCCCAGTGCAATTGCTTATATTGATCCAGCGCGGTCAAATCCGCTTCCACTCTGTCCGGCAGATCGGTCGCGGCAAGCCGCATCGTATTCGTTCCGTTTGCCCGCGCAACAACGGTATTGTTCATGTCCAGCGCCGCGGGAAATACGTGCCCACCGTTATAATCGATGTGCTCGCCGATAAGGTTGATGCGGCCCGGCGCCTGAAACAGGCGAACGCCGTCCGCCGTCCCGCCGTATAACGTCATGAATTCAGAAATCAGCTCTTGATTCGTCATATTGTCTCCGTAATCGTCGTGATCTTATTGTGCAAATGAATT
Source organism: Christensenellaceae bacterium (assembly GCA_963665515.1). Classification (GTDB taxonomy): domain Bacteria; phylum Bacillota; class Clostridia; order Christensenellales; family CAG-138; genus UBA7703. The sequence continues at coordinate 841,724 of OY762278.1, read as the reverse complement.
CAGTGTGATGCGCAGTTGAAAGCGCAGTTCTTCGTTTGGCTGCAAAACCGGGCATTTCCCGTTTTGTCGGGCAGTCTCGATGCTGTCGTAAAATCCGTTCGTCGGCTCAAGTGCGCAGTTTGCGTCGCCGCGATATCCACCCGCCGTCACCCAGAAACCGAGATATGGCAGTGCATTCGCGTCATACGTGAAAATCGCTTCCACACCTTCTGTGGGATAACGGTAGCCGCAGCGTCCTTCAGGAACCGCATCGCAACAATAGTATTTTACCATGGTTTTGCCGTCTATGGGAGGCACTCCTGTAAAATCATATGCGTTTCCGTCCGCACTTGTATCGATCGGGAAACGATAGATTTTTCCGGCAGAACCAAGCTGTTGTCCGTTCGCCACATTTAAAACGCGCTCCACACCATCTGGAAAAACCAATTGCATATCCTGCCGGTAGTTAACAAGGCAGTGACACGCCCAGATGCACGGAAACGCGTTTTTGCTTTCATTGTTGATGCGATATTCGATCAGTAGCGAGTCGTCACGCAGGGACAGCGCTTTTTCGTAGCGATATCCAAGAAACGGACTTTTGTATGTCAGGCTCAACTTTTCCGCTGAGCGCTCATAATTAAATTTCGCGGTCCAGATTTCTCCGTGGTCGAAGTATGTTTGTTTGCCTGCCGCCGTCTCGACTGTCCCGGCGTCGATATTGGGAAATGCATCGTCAAAGCCGCATGCTTCGTAGTCGCCAAACGCGCTGCCGGGTTGCGCGATTCGATACATTTTCTTCGGATTTTGAAACAGCAGCTCGAATCGCTGCTTTTTATAATACAGCGATGCAAGCTTGCCACCGTGCTCCGGCAGGCAAACGCAGCCGATATTCTCGTTTTCGAGAATGACCGCGTTTGCTCCGCCAAATTTTTCCATGTGTGTTACAGTTCCCATTCTAAAAGCTCCCGGTGAACCGCAATCCCCTGATGATTCGGGTTCTCGTTCGCTATACGCGCCATAATCTCGCGTGCCTGTCCTTTTTGTCCTTTACCAATGTGTCCCAACGCCGCCATGAACAGACAGTGCACGCGGTTTTTCTCGTCCAGGTCTTCGTTGAAGATCAAAAGGTCCGGCAGCGACACGGCGAAATAATCGATACGGACATGGTCGTTTAAATGTGTCTGGCCATACAAAATCAGCTTATCAAAGCAGTTTTTCGCTGCTTCGCTCTTTTGCAGCGCCTTGAGCGCAAGGCCTTTGTAGAAGACCATCTCCGGCGGCTGATCATTGTAATACATCATGCCTGCCGGTTCATCGTCGCCCTGCGAAGCGTACAAGAAACATTCATCTGCATTCGCGGCATCGTTCAGTTTACTGTAAGCCACACCCATCCAATAGTAGACATTGTTTTCCTTTGCGTTGACCAGTTTGCCTTCGCCGAGATTTTCCGGATAGGTTGTCGCGCGTTTTAGTAGATCGATCGCGTCGGCATAGCGTCCGTCCGCAATTGCCTGCTTGCCAAGCTCGGTCAGTGCCGCCACATACTGCGCGGACACCTTACCTTCTCCGCCTTCCCAGGGGTGGAAATGGCGCTTCATTATCAAATCCAGCGCTTCCTTGTTTCGTCCCGATAGATTGTACAGTGTGACAAATTCAACATATAGGTCGTCACGCTCTTCCACCAGCGCCCTGTGTGTTTCCAGTAAGTTCAAACGCTCTTTGGGCGACATGCCAAGCTTTTTATAGAGCTGGTCCAGCTCCATCAGCACCCGTGCGTCCGACGTATCCAGTGCAAAGGCGGCTTCCATTGCCTTGCGCGCCGCATCCTGTTCGTCGCGTTTGTTGAAATATGCCAACGCAAGATTACGATGTACCGTTGGAAACAGATTGTCCAACGCGCGGCAGTGTTCCCAAGCCGCAATCGCATCGTCGTAGCGCCGTTTATCGTAGAATAGATTGCCAAGATAATACCAGCCGCTTGCATCACGCGGCTCCTTTTTCAGCGCAGACTCCAGCGAAAGCATATCCTCCAGCCGATGCGGGAAACAGCGGTCTCTGTCCGCTTTTGCCGCCAGCGTGCGATATTCGACCGCTTTGCTCTCGTCTCCTGTACGGTCTGCGAAATCACTCAAATGATAATACACCATCGGGTAAACGCAATTTGCGTCTTTGCCCGCTATATGCAGTTTCAGTATATCGGAAGCGTCCGTATAAAGCCCTGTCGCGGCATATTCAAGCGCCAGTTCGATCGCCCAGTTATGATTTTCCGTCAACCGCTGCTTCAGCGCGTCGGTTTCCACATAATCGTTTAAAAGCGAGAGTTCATAACACGCCGCGAGGTCCATATAATCGGTTTTCAGTGTTTCCAATGCGAAGCGAATTGCTTCGTCTCGTCGATCCAACTTGCGCAGCAGCGCCGTCTTCAGCATACGCGCTTTCATGTTGTGCGTGTTTTTGATTAAACCGCGCTCAACATGCTCCAACGCCATAATAAGATTGCCGCTTCCCGCGCGAATAGACGCCATCTGATAAAACGCGCTTTCCTGTTGTGCGTTGCTCCAGGTCGCTTTGTAAAAGCTGTCGTAGGCTGCTTCCGGTTCGCCGAGGAATCGCAGGCATACACCAAGGTTGTAGTATGGTTCACTGTCATACGGGTTTGGATTTGAGCGCGTCAGCTTTTTGATCGCCGCCTCAAAATGCTCTTTTGCCTGCAGGAAGCATCCGCGCCGCATCAGAAGCAGGCCGTATGCGTTGTTGATACGCGCGTCGGTCGGATCGCGCCGTAAACCTTCTTTGTAGTAATCTTCCGGTAAATAGGTTGCGTGACGATACTGTTCAAGGTGCAACCCATACAGGTATAAATCTTCGTTTGTTTTTGTGTCCTGCGGCAGTGGCGCCGGTCTTGCGGGCTCCGGGAGGGTTTCGTCCTGCGGCGCGTCCGGACGATAAGATAGAATCAACCGACCATCCCGTGTGGATACCGTGAGTTTCAGATCCCATTCGTTTTTCGCCTGCACGGAGACAGTCGCTTCAAACACATCGCTTGGCGAAAGCGTAGCTATACGTTCGAGCACATCGTCGCCGCCGTTGGTCAACACGATTTTTGCGTCTTTATATTCTTTGGTTGCATACACGCCGATGTTCGCCTTGCCATTTTCCAGCGTCAGCGTAACCGCCACTTCCGTGCTTGCGTTTTTAACCATGCCGATGTTTTTATACGGCATGAAGTACTGTGTAAATGTCTTTTCTTCAAACGGGGCAAGCCATGTAAAATCCGGCTGGTTGTCGGTAAAGCAACCGGTCATGAGTTCAATATACGGGCCGTCCTCATCGGTCAGGTTGCGATCCCACGCCTTGCCGAAATCGCCGCAACCCCATGTCCACTGTTTTTTGCCCGGCGAAATATGGTGATCGGCCACATGCAGCAGTCCGGCTTTTACGCCGTAGTCGTATCCGCCCATAAAATCATATTTTGAACGGTACGCCATATAGGATGTTGGCACAGGCAGGTTTTTGTAGCGTGAAATATCTACACCCGCGGAGTAATCCTGTTTATAATACGTCCCGGTCGCAATCGGAAACGTGGAAACATCCCGTTTGCCGTGATCCATAACCGCCTTTACGTCCGGCGGGAAAATGGATTGGGTGTTCTCGTTTACGGCAACGGCCGGATTCGCCCACCAGAGGAACGTCTGCGGAAACGGTGTGCGGTTGTATAGCTGCACGTCGATTTTCAGGTATGCCGTATCCGGGAAAAGCGTCATTGTCGCCATCCCCTTGGTACGGAACATGTTTTCAATTTCGCTGACGACGATACTGCAGCTTCCGTCGGTGTTTTCCACAATGTCGCCGTCTACCGGGTCAAAGGTGCTCGGTCTGTGATGCTGCGGCCAGTTAAACTCGATTCCGCCGGAAATCCAGGGTCCGGTCAAGCCGACAAGCGCAGGTTTAACAACTTGATTGTAATAGATGAAATCATATCCGTTGGTCTTGTCGTATGCGCGCTGAATCCGTCCGCCGAGTTCCGGCAAGACCATTACAAATAAATATTGGTTCTCAAGGCAAAGCGCGTGATAAACCGTATCGACCGGTTCATCGCAGATCTTCTCAATCACTGGGTGCGGATAGACTCTGCCTGAACTTCCCTGGTAAACGCGCTTTTCTAAAAACATCGGGTTCTTGTCCGGTTGTCCGACTGGATACGTCGGTATGACAACATCCTCGCGCCATACCTGAACGCCTGATTTAACATGCCGTAGTTGCTTACATTCCATTGCTCCGTGCTCCTTCATACTAGCGGCGGAGTGCCCGCCTATCGTTAGCAACCATGGTCAAACCATAGATCGCTTCTATTCAAAATTCGGTGGCGATAATCCTATCGCTTGATCGTTTCACGCAGTGCTTCTATGCACCGTTCGATTTCATATGCAATGATCCTGCGCCCGGTATCGGCGCTTGCATCGCGCGGATCATAACGCACGGTGAAGTCTTCGTTGCCGCCGTATGCAAACGTTTCGCTGTCCACAATGGCAAAATCCGTGTTCTTCAGTTTCTCCGGTTTTGACGGCAGTGCGGACAAATCGACGCTGTCCGGAACAGTTGCCATCATAACGGACGTCTCCAGCAATCCCGCGTGACCCACGCCAATGCCGCAGTCGTCGAACAGCACAAATTGTGCAATCACCTGCACGCCTGTTTGCTGAGACAATGTTTCCGCCAATTCGTCGAGCGCGGCGATTTGATTGTCCGCGCCATGGCCGTTGACGATCACAACCGTTTCGAACCCCATTTCGCTTAAAAACAGAACCTGCTGCGTAATGATTGCGCGGAACAGTTCCTCCGGCCAATACATGCTCTTTACGCTATTGTTCGGAAAGTCCATACCAACGACTTTTTCATTGCCGGTGAACCCGACTTTTTTCAGCGTCTCCGGCGAACGCGGCAGCTCCGTCCCGATATACAGCGGCGGTAAAACGGCCCCGCTGAGTTCTTGTGCGATACCCAATGCAACGGCATATGCGTGCGCGGTATCCATGCCCATCCCCATGTGCGGTCCGTGCCACTCCATGCTTCCAACAGGCAGATACGCAATCGACGCGCCTTTGGTCTGCGCAATGATTTCCGCAGGGAGCATTTCTTCAAATTTTGTCTTAGCTTTGTCCATATCCGTCCAGTCTTTCGTGTGTCTTTACGGAATCGTCTTCCGAAAAGAGGCCGTAGAAGTTCTACGGCCTCTTCCACAGTTTTGCGTTATTTTAGATGTTATCCCGCATATTCGGGCATGATGCTCGCAAGATCGTCGCCGTATTCAACGATTGTCGCGCTGACGGCATAGTTTTCAGGAATTTCCGTACCGTTTTGCAGATAATCGAGCATTTCCTGTGCGGCTGCGCCGCCGACGTTACGCGCGGAGAAGTAAGCTGCCGCACGGAACGGAGATGTCTCGTTCGCGAACTCTTCGGGGCAATAGTAGCCGCCGAGGCCTACGCACATGGAGTCTGCCGCAAGACCGGCGGATTCGATCGCACGCGCTGCGCCAACTGCGCCTTCATCCGAAACGGCCAGAACCAGCCACTTGGTGATCTGCGGGTTGCCGGTGATAACAGCGGAAGCGGCAGTGTTGCCGGTTTCCATGTTGGTGTCATGGTCTGCTCTGTAGATCTTGGCGTCGATACCGGGCAACAGCTCGGTAAGCTTAGCAATCTGGCCTTCGGTGCGCGGTACGCAGCTGGAGACCGTGTCTGCCGTCATCAGCATGACGCCGAAGCTGTCGTCTTCAAGCAGGTTGTTGTCGGTGATGTATGCCGCGGCCCACGTTCCGACGTCTGCGCCAATGTTGTACGCGTCGATGCCGACCCAGGGAGCGAGGTGGTTGCCGTTTTCATCTTCCAGCGCATCGTCGCATGCGATGACCGGAATGCCGGCTTCCTGAAGCTTGGTGACCGCCGCCTGGCTGAGGTTCTGGTCCGGGATGCAGGTCAGAACGCCGTCAACTTGGTCTGCGATGCAGGTGTCGAGCATTTCCATGAATTTCGCGCCGTCGGTTTCACAGTCCATATACTTGAACGTGCCGCCCGCTGCTTCAATGAGCTGACGGGAAGCTTCGCCTTCTTGCAGGAACCATTCGGCCGTACCCATTTTGTAGAGACCGACGATGACAAATCCATCGTCCGAGGCGGTTGTGGTTTCCGCCGTTGCTTCTTCAGTTGTAGCTGTTGTTTCATCCGTAGCCGATTCGCTGGGAGCCGTGGTCGACGAGGCGCAACCGAAAAGCGCCGTCATCGCCAATGCCAGAATCATGACTGCGATCAGAACAAATTTCACGTTTTTCATTCTTGTTGTTTCCTCCCTTTTAATTTCATATAATTACCAACTCCCGCGCTGCAGACACGGGGCTTGATATCTGATCGCCTCGCGCAGCCACCGCATGTTTGCGGCGGACGGCTGCGCAGACGTATCATTTGTCGTTATGCCGGGTCCAATCCGGCTTTGGTTTTGAAAAAACGCGGAGATAGAATATTCGAATTGTAAAAGGTGCTTACCGGTTGTGCTTGCTTTCTTCCAGTTCTTTCTTGGTACGCGAACGCTTGCGCAGGTAGTCAAATGTCAAGGCGATGACCAGCAGCGCGCCTTTTGCCACCTGCTGCCAGAAAGTCTGTACGCCAAGCATCAAAAGGCCGGTATTGAATCCCTGTAAAATGAGCATGCCGAGCAACGTGCCAAGAATCGTGCCCGTGCCGCCCGTAAACGCCGCGCCGCCAAGAACGGCCGCTGTAACCGCATCGAACTCAAGTCCGTCGGCAGAGGACGGCTGTCCGGAATTCATGCGCGCCGCCAGCAGTGCGCCCGCCAGGGCCGCCATGCCACCGGAAATGATATAGAGCTTATAGATGATCTTGGTCGGGTTCAATCCAGCAAGTTTCGCCGCATAGGAATTGCCGCCGAGCACATAGATACTGCGCCCGAAATAAGTTTTTGCAAGGATGATGCCGAGTATGATGTACGCCCCGACAAGGATGATGACCGGAATCGGCAGTACGCCGAAAATACGGTAAGAGCCGATTTGGTTATAGGCTGCGTTGGAGATGCCGATCGCCTTGCCGGAGCAAAGGATGTAAGCAAAGCCGCGAACGATAGACATTGACGCCAAGGTAGCGATAAACGGCTGCAATTTCAAATGATTGATCGTCGCCGCATTCAGTGCGCCGATTGCGCAGCCCGCCAATACGGTTGACAAAAGCGCAACGATCGGAGGGAATCCGAGTTTGATAAAAAACGCACTCAGAACACTTGCAAACGCCGCCATAGAACCCGCAGAAAGATCGATCTGGTTTGCGATGATCAGATATGTTTCCGCGATCGCTACGAATCCCATCAGCGAACATGCAACCAGAATGTTCATCAAATTTCGGGTCGTTGCATAGTTTGGATTGAATATTGAGAACAACACCACCATCACGACAAGCGCGATCACCAGCGATATTTTCTCCATGAAGTCGCTTTTTTTAAATCTTGTAATAAAATTTTCCCGCATAAGTACCACCCTGAGTTTCAATAAATTTCTTGATTAGCCACCATCGCCCGCCATACGCGGTACGGTTTGCTAAATTGGAAAGTTGCGAATTAGTTTTCGTTCTTTTGGTCAACCATTGCGTATTTAAGCAGATTCTCCTCGTTACTGTTTGCGCGGTCGACGATTCCGGACACCCGACCTTCTCGAACGACCACCACGCGGTCGCTCAACCCGATGATCTCAGGCAATTCGGAAGAAACCACCAGCACAGTGATTCCGGCGCGCGCACAGTCGCAAATAATGCTGTAAAACTCCGCTTTTGCGCCAACATCGATGCCCTTGGTCGGCTCGTCGAGAATCAAAACCTTCGGTTCCATCTCCAGCCAGCGTGCTAAAATCGCTTTTTGCTGGTTTCCGCCGGAAAGCTGGGATATCTGTTTATCCGCATCCGGCGTGCGAATTTTGTACTTTTTGATCGCCTTTTCCGCAATCGTCGTCTCTTTTCCGGTGTTCACCATGCCGAGTCTGTTTAAAAGTGTCCGCAAAACGGCAATGGAGATATTCCCCTTAACGGAGATGTTCGGCAAAATTCCCTGATCCTTCCGATCTTCCGGAACCATGGCGATGCCGAGGTCGATCGCCTCCTGCGGTGATTTCGGTGCAATCCTTTTTCCATCCAGCAAAATTTCGCCGGAGGAAATCTTATCCAAGCCGAACAGCGCACGCATAATCTCCGTTCGCCCCGCGCCGACCAATCCCGCAAAACCAAGGATTTCGCCCTTGCGCACAGTGAAGGTTACGTCCGATATAAACTCGGTCGAAACGTTCCTAAACTCCAGCATCGTGTCTCCGATATTGTCATTACGAACGAGTTCTTCAAACACCTTGCCAAGCGGACGCCCAACCATCATGCGGATTAGCGCATCGTTTGTCGCTTTGCTCGTTTCAACCTGGCCGACCAGCTTCCCGTCTTTAAAGACAACGACCTCGTTGGAAATCTGTGCAATCTCCTTCATGCGGTGCGAAACATAAAGGATAACCTTATTCTGCTGTTTTAGCTGCCGGATGATATTAAATAGGATGTCGATTTCCTTGTCGCTGAGACTCGCCGTCGGTTCATCAAAGGCAATGATCTTGGAATCGCGGCGCACAGCCTTCATGATTTCGACCATCTGCTGCATGGCTGTGCTGAGCGTTCCGACTTTTGCATCCGGTTCAAAATCTAACCCGAAGCGGCTGCAAATTTCCAGTGTTTCGCGGTTCATTCGGTCAAAATCAACCGTTTTACCTTTTTTCAGCGGCCAATTGCCCAAAAACACGTTTTCGGCTACCGTCATTTCTTTAAGTATCTGGCGCTCCTGATAGATAACGCTGATGCCGTAGTCGATTGCATCGCGTGGCGTTTCGAAGTGCATCACTTCGTCGTCAATGATGATGCTGCCGCCGTCCGGCATGTAATCGCCGTTCATGATTTTAAGCAGCGTGGATTTTCCCGCGCCGTTTTCGCCTAAAAACGCATATACTTTGCCGCTGTCCGCATGCAAGTTAATGTCGCTTAGCGCCTTTACGCCGGGAAAATACTTGTTGATGGATTGAAATTCGATATAGCTCATTCAATTACCCCGTGATTCGGTGTGTACGTTAACACCTTAGTGAATAATAAGATATTTCGCGAGTTACGAAAAAAAATGATGATAAATTGTGTTGTATGGGCAGAAAATACTGTCTACAATTCGCATTATATCGACTGCTTCTTCGCTTGTCAACAGTTAAAACTCAACAAACTGACCAAATTTGTTGTTTCGAGTGGAATGCCGTGTTGACTTTTATGTATAACCTCTTTATACTTGTAAACGAAATCAAGCGGTTACCGCTCATTTTTTAACAGTTTTGCGTTATCGTACACATATTTTCCTTATTCGAATCAAATTTGCAATATTGGGGTGAAACTATTGGCACAAAAAAATGCTTTGGTTACCGGTGCCGGGCGCGGAATCGGGAGAGCAATTGCGCTGGAACTCGGTAGAAACGGCTATGCTGTCGGTGTAAATTATCTGCATAGCAAAGCGGGCGCACAAAAGGTCTGCGATGAAATCATCGCAGCGGGTGGCAAAGCTATCCTATTACAGGCGGATGTTGGCAATTGTGAGCAATTGCAGTCTGCTTTCGATCTGTTTTTTGAGAAAATCGGCCCGATCGACTTAATGGTCAACAATGCCGGGCTCAGCAAGTTCTATCCTTTCTTGGAAGTGACCGAAGAGGAATGGATGGAACTGACGTGCAGCGACTGGAAAGGCGCATTTTTCGGCACGCAATATGCCGCGCGCAACATGGTTGAAAATAAGAAAACGGGCGTCATCATTAATATATCCAGCAACCACGTGGACGGCTGCTGGCCGCAGGCCAATATCTACGGGCCAACAAAAGCGGCGCTGACCAAGTTTGGAAAAAGCGCGGCGATGGAGCTCGCTCCGCACGGCATTCGCGTTGTCACCATTGCGCCGGGCTATACCGACGTAGACTGGCCGAAAGATCATCCGGTTCAACTGGCAAAACCGCGTATCCCGCTCAAGCGATTCGCCGAGCCTTCGGAAATTGCGAAAATAGTAGCTTTTACCGCTTCGGACGCTTGCTCCTATATGACGGGTAATTGCATCACAATTGACGGTGGCGCTCTGTTGCCGATTCTTCCGGAAAACGACTATTACGGAGTGGATGCAAAATGAAGATAACAAAGATTGAAACGTTCCGCATTATCCCGCGCTGGCTTTTACTTCGGCTTGAAACCGACGACGGCTTTGTCGGTTGGGGCGAGCCGGTTGTGGAAGGCCGCGCCGGTACGACGGAAGCTGCCGTGCACGAGCTTTCCGATTACATCATGGGCAGCGATCCGCGAGATGTAGAAAGCCTGTGGCAGACGCTGTATCGCGGTGGGTTTTACCGCGGCGGCCCGGTGTTGACCAGCGCGATTTCCGGCATTGATCAGGCCGTTTGGGACATCAAGGCAAAGGCGCTTGGCGTGCCTGTATACGAGATGCTTGGCGGTAAAGTCCGCGATAAAATGGAAGTATACAGCTGGATCGACTCCAACACACCGGAAGAAGCCGCACGCTGTGCTAAGGACAAAAAAGATCGAGGATTCCGCAACATCAAGATGTTTGGCGTCGGCGCTGTCGGTTGGATCAACGACCGCAAAGAAATTGACATCCTCTGCGAAAAAGTGCAGGCAATTCGCGACGCAGTCGGATACGATCTCGGTATCGCGATCGACTTCCACGGACGTCCGCACAAGGCTATGGCAAAAACGCTGCTAAAAGAGTTGGAGCAGTTCCGTCTTTTGTTTGTCGAGGAGCCAATCCTTGTTGACAACGAAGAAGCTTTTGCTGAATTGCACGCCTGTTCGAGCATCCCTCTGGCGACCGGCGAACGCAACTACACCCGCTGGGGGTTTAAAAACATGCTGCAAAAAGGCTATGTCGATATCATTCAACCGGACTTAAGCCACGCAGGCGGTATTTCGGAAGTACGCCGCATAGCCGCAATGGCCGAGGCGTTCGACGTAGCGCTTGCGCCGCATTGCCCGCTTGGCCCAATTGCGCTGGCATCATGCCTGCAGGTCGACTTTGCTTCCATCAATGCCTGCATTCAGGAGCAGAGCCTTGGCATGGCGTATAACCAGGGCAATGAAATGTCAAGATATATCAACAATCCAGAAGTTTTTCAATATGAAAATGGATTTGTCGGCTTGCTGAAGAATCCGGGACTCGGTGTGGAAGTCAATGAATCTTCTGTACGCGAAATGGCAAAAACCGGGCACAATTGGAAAAATCAGGTGCTTCATCTGGAAGACGGCTGCATAACGGAGTGGTAAATATGTCTGCTTTTCGGAATATCAACGGGCCAAATTGTCTATTGGGGGAAAATCCGGTCTGGTATTCTTTGACCGGTGAATTCCTGTGGACAGATATTCTCCGCGGAACGATCTTTGCGTTTTCCCCTGAAACCGGAAAAACGCGTGTCGTGCTGCAAACGCCGTATCAGACGGGTGCGTTCCTAGTGAATTCCGAAGGCGGGCTGATTTTGTTTACCGAGCACGGAGTGTTTGGTGCAACGCGCAATGATGACAATTTTATACTCGAAAGTACACCACGTTGGACCGTTCCGTTTATCGAAGGCGAGCGATTCAACGACGCGATTGTCGATCCGAAAGGCAATCTGCTCTCCGGCTCCAAACGTGCCGACAACACTTTGGGCAAGCTCTATCGCTTTTCCATTGACAAAGAACCGGAAATCCTCCTTGAAAACCTCGGCATCTCAAACGGAATGGGGTTTTCTCCAGACGGCAAGATTTTTTACCATACGGATTCCGTGCCTTCCGTAATAACCGCCTATGATTACTCTCCGGACAGCCCTCTTTTCAACCCGCGTACGCTGGTGCGCTTGGATACAAGCGTTGATCCCGACGGCATGACTGTCGATCTGGAAGGCAACATATGGTTCGTCTGTTGGGGTGCGGGCAGGATTCAGGTCGTCTCTCCGCTAGGCACGTTTTTACAGCAGTACCGGATAGGCGTCAAACAGTGTTCCAGTGTATGTTTCGGCGGTGAATCCTTTTCGGACGCGTTTGTAACCAGTGCGTCGATCGGCGTTGCGCCTTCCGAAGCCAGCCTTGACGGCGATTGTTTTTATGCGCGGTCTGTCGGGCATGGCAAGGCGGAATACCTTGCAAAGCCTCTGTCGTTTTAGTGTATAATAAGTACCAATACCACCAATGAACCTATCATGAATGGAGCAGCCTAAAATGTCCCGTCAATCAACGATAAAGGACGTAGCAAAGGAAGCCGGCGTATCGATCGGCACGGTCGATCGCGTTTTGCACGACCGCGGTCGCGTATCCGACGCAAACAAAATAGCCGTGCTTGCCGCCGTGGAAAAGTTGCATTATAGCCCAAGCCAAATTGCGCGTGCGCTGGTCAATCGAAAGAGCAATCTGCGAATCGGCATCACCTATCCCAAGGTGGACAGCGATTTCTGGTCGGAAATCCCCGCCGGAATCGAGCTTGCAAAAAATAAACTGCTGCCGTTCGGCGTAGAATTGGTCATCGATTATACCGAAACGTACGACGTGCACGATCAGATCGCATCGATTGATAAATTGATTGAAAAAGACGTTGTCGGCATCCTGCTTACTTCCGTCGATGATTCTTCCGCCGATCAGATCGAGCGGCATATCCCAAAGAGTGTTCCTTACGCAACCGTTGTCAACCCGGCGGCTTCCGTAAGTCGCTGTGCTTTTCACATGGGTCCGGACGATTTTTTGCTCGGCAATCTTGCCGCGCGACTGATTTCGTTATTCTGTGGTGAAAAATGCAACATTGTGCTGCTCGCTCCGAACTACAATTTTAACGGCACGCAGCGTCGCATCGCGGGCGTGCTTAGTAAGATAAACCAAGACCTTCCGGGTTTGAATCTATTGAAGGTCATCCCCGTTTCCGGCGTGACGGATGAAAACATCCGTGCCAACTTGTACGCCGCCGCCGTCGACGCGCTGAAAGCCTTTCCATCGCTGAATGCAATCTATGTAAGCAACGGCTTTTTCGATTCGGCTGCGCTCGCCATCCGCGATCATACGCCAGCCGGCAAAGTAAAAGTCTTCGGGCATGAATACACCTCTGCACTGCCGGAGTTGATTCACCAAGGTATCGTCGGTGCGACGATTTATCAAAAACCCGCGGAAGAATGGTATCGTGCCATCATGCTGCTCTACGACATTCTCTCCGGAAATCAGACCGCCGATCCACGAGATGTTCGCGTCGAGTGCAGCATCCTAATAAAGGAAACCTTGCCTTCCGTCGATATCGGCGGTGTGCATTTGCAGTAAAGTATTAAGCTAAATTGCCTAATATAACAAACTGACATTCAAGATGAGCGTTTCTTTCAATAGAAGCGCTTTAATTTTTCAACAATTTTAACCCACCGTGCGACATTGCAAGAACACACTGCATTCTATTTGCGTGCTAAAAATCCGCGCAACTTAATTCCTATTGTGTTGAAAAAGCGATGATTACCGTCTGTAAATCAAATTTTGCATGTTATTCAAAAATGCATAAATGTATAATGCATGAATACTATTCCCACATATGCAATTTTTCGCGAAATTTTCAATAATTTAGCACATTTTATACAATATTTCTTTGATTTTCCTATTGACTATTTATTCCGCTTTATTTAATATATATGCAATACATAAATTGGAGGCAAATTCCTATGTCTGACATTAAAAAGATTGTTTTAGCATATTCGGGCGGGCTCGACACGTCCATCATCATCCCGTGGCTGAAAGAAAATTACCCCGGCTGTGAAGTCGTCGCCGTCGCCGGAGACGTCGGCCAGGGCATCGACGAGTTGGATGGCCTTGAGCAGAAAGCGCTGAAGACCGGCGCATCCAAACTTTACGTTGCGGACCTCACCGATGAGTTTGCAGAAGACTACATCATCCCGACGATGAAAGCCGGCGCCATCTATGAAGGTTATCTGCTGGGCACGTCGTTCGCGCGTCCGATCATCGCCAAGAAGCTCGTTGAAATCGCGCTGGCGGAAGGCGCGGATGCAATTGCACACGGCTGCACCGGCAAAGGCAACGATCAGGTCCGTTTTGAACTGACGGTCAAGCACTTTGCCCCGAACATGAAAATCATCGCGCCGTGGAGAGAATGGGACATTTGCTCGCGCGATCAGGAGATCGATTACGCAGAAGCGCACAACATCCCGCTCAAGATCAACCGTGAGACCAACTATTCCAAGGACAAGAACCTCTGGCATCTTTCGCACGAGGGACTCGATCTGGAAGATCCGGCAAACGAGCCGACCTACGAAAAGCCCGGTTTCCTCGAAATGAGCGTGTCACCGATGGACGCGCCGGACGAACCGACCTATATTTCCATCGATTTTGAGCAGGGTGTTCCCGTCAAACTGGACGGCAAGAAGATGAGTGCGATGAAAATCATTCTTGCACTGAACGTCGTCGGCGGAGCAAACGGCATCGGCCTATTGGACATCGTTGAAAACCGTCTTGTCGGCATCAAGAGCCGCGGCATCTATGAGACGCCGGGCGGCACGATCCTCTACAAGGCGCATGAAGCCCTTGAAACCATCACGCTTGACAAGATGACCCTGCACAAGAAGCAGGAACTGGCCATCACCTATGCCGAGCTCGTCTACAATGGGTTATGGTTCAACCCGCTGCGCGAGGCGCTTGCGGCGTTCGTCGACAAAACGCAGGAAAATGTGACCGGCACGGTCAAGCTCAAGCTCTATAAGGGCAACATCATCAAGGCCGGAATCGAAAGCCCGTACAGCCTGTATTCCGAAGCCATCGCCACGTTTGGTGAGAGCGACTACAACCAGAAGGATGCGGAAGGTTTCATCAACCTCTACGGTCTGCCGACGCAGGTTCAGGCCATGATGAACGCAAAAAAGTAACGAAGTAGCAACGCACTCTCCTTCCAAACACAGGGAGGAGAGTGCGAAATCAACAACAGGTAAGGAAGACGAACGAATGGAAAAGCTCTGGGCAGGACGCACAACGGGCGACAGCGCCACGCTTGCGGATGAACTGAATCGGTCGATCGCGTTTGATTCGCGCATGTTTGAGCAGGACATCACCGGCTCCATGGCGCACGCGGCTATGCTTGGTGCGCGCGGAATCATTGCAAAGGCGAGCACCGAAAACATCATCGACGGCCTGCAGGGCATCCTTGACGACATCAAGGCGGGCAAGCTCGCCATCGATCCGTATGCCGAAGATATCCATTCCTTCGTGGAATTTGAATTGACGCGACGCATTGGCGACGACGGCAGGATGCTGCACACCGCCCGAAGCAGAAACGATCAGGTTGCGCTGGACTTAAAACTCTATCTGCAAAAGCAGACGGACGAAGTAAAAGCGCTTGTCAAAGCGCTTTTGCATTCTATCGTAACCGTTGCAGGTAAGCATACCGAAACGGTCATGCCCGGCTACACGCATTTGCAGCGGGCGCAACCCGTGTCGTTCGGCCACTGGATTCTGGCGTATGCGTTCATGCTCACGCGGGACATAAAGCGGCTTGAAAATGCGCAAGCAAATATGTCACTTTCACCGCTTGGCGCATGTGCGTTTGCGGGAACGACCTATCCTCTTGACCGCGAAATGACCGCAAAGCAGCTCGGCTTTTCCGGCGCAACGCAAAACTCGGTCGACTCCGTTTCGGATCGCGATTTCTGCATTGAGCTGACCGCTGCATTGTCTGTCCTGATGATGCATCTCTCCCGGTTTTCCGAGGAGATCGTTCTTTGGTCGAGTTGGGAGTTTCGGTTTGTTGAACTTTCGGACGACTTCTCCACAGGCTCTTCTATTATGCCGCAGAAGAAGAATTCCGACATGGCGGAGCTTGTGCGCGGCAAAACCGGACGGGTTTACGGAGATTTAACGACACTTTTGACAATGATGAAAGGCCTCCCGCTTGCCTACAACAAGGATTTGCAGGAGGATAAAGAAGCCGTATTCGATGCATTCGACACCGCGCAGATTTGTCTCTCCGTTTTTGCGCCCATGATCGAAACCATGACCGTGCATCCGGAAAACATGAAAAAGGCGGCCGCCGAAGGATTCATCAACGCCACGGACTGCGCCGACTACCTTGTGAAAAAGGGCATGCCGTTCCGTACGGCTTACAAAATTGTCGGTCAGCTCGTCTCCGCCTGCATGCAGCAGCATCAGACGCTTGAAACGCTTCCACTCGCGGAATACAAGCAGTTTTCGGAGTTGTTTGGGAACGATATTTATACGGTGGTCGATTTGGTCCGCTGCATGAAGTCCCGTACGTCCCAGGGCGGAACTTCCCCCGAATCGGTTCAACAACAGATTGCGTACCTAACGGAGTTTATGAACGATGTATAAGGTTTTTATTGACGGAAAAGAAGGCACGACGGGCCTTAGAATATTTGATCGTCTGTCGGATCGGACCGATATCGAGCTGGTGACGCTCTCCGAGGCAAAGCGGAAGGACACGAAGAGCCGCAGCCTCGCGCTCAACTATTGCGATATTGCAATTCTCTGTCTGCCGGACGACGCGGCAAAGCAAGCCGTTACGCTGATCGAAAACGATCACGTCCGCGTGATCGACGCTTCAACGGCGCACAGAACGGCGCCGGACTGGTTATACGGCTTTCCCGAATTGCAAACAAACGGATTTGAAGCGTTGCAATCGGCCAAGCGCGTATCCGTCCCCGGATGCCACGCAAGCGGGTTCCTCGCGCTCGTCGCGCCGCTTGTCAAGAACGGTATCCTGAAAAAAGACGCGCTGATTGCCTGCACGTCCCTGACCGGATACACCGGCGGCGGGCGCAGGATGATCGCCCAGTACGAGGCCGACTATCGCGATGTTCAGCTCAAGGCCCCGCGCCTGTACGCACTCGGCCAAACGCACAAGCATCTGCCGGAAATGCAGCACTACAGCGGACTGGACACCGCGCCGACGTTTCTGCCGGTCGTTGCGGATTATGCCTGCGGCATGCTGACGATGATCCCGATTTTTTCCGGACAGCTAACGCCGGGCAAAACCGCCGACGATATCAAACGCATCTATCAGGATAGCTATGCAGGCCCGCTCATGCGCTACAGAGCGCAGATGGACGAAAACGGCTATCTCTCCGGCGGACGGCTTTCCGGCCTTGACGGCATGGATATCAGCGTCTCCGGAAACGACGAACGCATCACGCTACTCGCCCGGTTCGACAACCTTGGCAAAGGCGCTTCCGGCGCGGCAATCGAATGCTTAAACGTGATGATCGGTGCAGATCCCTACGAAGGGCTAAACCTTGGAAAGGATTCGGAATTTTGAAACAGATTGAAGGCGGCGTATGCGCCGCAACTGGTTTTACCGCCGCGGGCGTTTACTGCGGCATCCGGAAAAATAAAACGAAAAAAGACCTCGCGCTGATTTTCAGCGAAAAGAAGGCCGCCTGCGCCTGCGTTTATACGCAGAACCTTGTAAAAGGCGCGCCGATTGCCGTTACAAAGAAGAACGTTGCGGACGGTTACGCCAGCGCGATCATCTGCAATAGCGGCAACGCCAACACCTGCAACGCCAACGGCGTTGAAATTGCGGAGGCGATGTGCAATCTTCTTGGCGACGCGTTGAACATTTCGCCGTCCGACGTGGTGGTTGCATCCACCGGCGTGATTGGAAAACCGCTCGAAATCGAACCGATCGCGGGTGGCATCCCGTCGCTCATTACAAATCTCGGCGACGACAGCGACGGCGCGGCACGCGCCATCATGACCACCGACCTGAAGAAGAAAGAAATCGCGGTCGAATTCAACATCGGCACGACGGTCTGCAAAATCGGTGGTATTTCAAAAGGCAGCGGCATGATTCAGCCGAACATGGCGACCATGCTCGGGTTTATCACAACAGACGCGTTAATCAACCCCGCCATGCTGCAAAAGGCACTCAGCGCCGACATTCTGGATAGCTTTAACATGGTCAGTGTCGACGGCGACACGTCTACCAACGACATGGTGACCATCCTTGCCAACGGCATGGCGGGCAATGTAGAAATCACGGCAGAAGGCAACGATTATGACGCGTTCTGCGCTGCGCTCAGTGTGGTCACGCAGTATTTAAGCCGCGCCATCGCGGGCGACGGCGAAGGCGCAAGCAAGCTGCTTGTGTGCGCCGTTTCCGGTGCAGCGGACGTTTCCGGTGCAAAAAAACTGGCAAAAAGTGTTATCAATTCCCCGCTCGTCAAATGCGCCATGTTCGGCGCAGACGCAAACTGGGGCCGTATCCTTTGCGCACTCGGCTATGCAGGCGTTGACGTGGATGTAACCAAAGTAGGCGTCAGTTTTTCTTCGTCTGCGGGTGAAATTGAGGTCTGTAAAGACGGCGCGGGCGTTGATTTCTCGGAAGAACTTGCAAAGACCGTTCTGTCCGAAAGCGAAATCACGATTTCCGTCACGCTTGGCGACGGAAACGCAAATGCAACCGCATTTGGATGCGATCTGACCTATGACTACGTAAAGATCAACGGAGATTACCGGACATGATCATCGACATTGCAAAGCGCGCGGAAGTGCTGATTCAGGCGCTTCCGTATATTCAAAATTATTATGGCAAAACCGTCGTGGTTAAATACGGCGGCAGCGCCATGGAAGACGATACGCTGAAAAAAGCGGTCATGGGCGACGTCGTTCTGCTCACGCTGGTCGGCGTCAAGATTGTCCTTGTTCACGGCGGCGGGCCGGAACTCAGCGCCACGCTCAAGCGCCTCGGCAAGGAGAGCACGTTCGTCAACGGGCTGCGTGTGACCGACAAGGAAACCGTGGAAGTCGCGCAGATGGTGCTTGCAGGCAAAGTCAACAAAGGACTCGTCAACCTAATTCAAAACGTCGGCGGCTCCGCGGTCGGTCTCTCCGGCATGGACGGGCACCTGATCGAAGCGAAGATGAAGGACGAAGCGCTCGGTTATGTCGGCGATATCGTCGCCATTCATCCATCTCCGATCATCGATCTGCTGGAAAAGGGTTATATCCCCGTCGTTTCCACACTCGGCTGCGATAAGCAGGGCAACATCTATAACGTGAACGCGGACACCGCAGCGGCATATATCGCAGGCGCGCTGCAGGCGGAAAGCCTGATCAGCCTGACCGACATCAAGGGCGTTTTGGGCGATCCGAGCGACCCGCAGTCGCTGATCACACGCATCCATCTGGATGAAATTTCTTCGCTGGAAGAAAGTGGGACCGTAACCGGCGGCATGATTCCAAAACTTGAATGCTGCGCCCATGCCGTTGAGCAAGGCGCAAAGCGTGCATTCATCATCGACGGCCGCGTGCCGCACTCCATCCTGATCGAAATGCTGACGGACGAAGGCATCGGCACCATGGTAACGCAATAACGCGACCGCAAGGAGGACAAGCTTTTGACGAACCAGGACGTAATGCAGTTAACCAACGAGAATATCCTCGCAACCTATACGCGCTTCCCCGTTGCGCTTGAGCACGGCGAAGGCGCCATGCTGTACGATTTTGACGGCAAGCAGTATGTTGACTTTGCCAGTGGCATCGGCGTTTGTTCGCTTGGTTACGGCAATGAAAGCTGGGTGAACGCCATCACCACGCAGGCAAAAAAACTTCAACATGTTTCGAATTTGTACTACACAGAGCCAGCGGCTCTGCTCGCCAAAACGCTTTGCGAGCGAACCGGCATGTCCGGCGCGTTCTTCTGCAATTCCGGTGCGGAATCCAACGAAGCCGCAATAAAACTCGCGCGCAAATACGCGTTCGATAAATATCAAGCGGGCAAAAGCACGATCGTCACGCTGAACCAGTCCTTCCACGGGCGCACGGTCACAACGCTGGCCGCAACCGGACAGGACGTGTTTCACAACTACTTTTTTCCGTTTACAGAGGGCTTCCGCTATGCGAACGCAAACGACGTCGAAAGCGTAAAGGCCGCCTGCTGCAACGGCGACGTGTGCGCCGTTATGATGGAACTCATTCAGGGTGAAGGCGGCGTTCTCCCGCTGGATAAAGCATTCGTGCAGGAAGTTGCCGAATTCTGTCGCGCGCAGGATATCCTGCTGCTTGTCGACGAAGTTCAGACCGGTGTCGGGCGCACGGGCACACTCTTTTGCTTTCAGCAATACGGCATTCAACCGGATGTAATCAGCTTTGCAAAAGGCATCGCAGGCGGTCTTCCGTTCGGCGGCATCCTTGCCAACAAACGCTGCGCCGGCGTATTTTCCGCGGGCACGCACGCAACGACTTTTGGCGGCAACCCTGTTTGCGCGGCGGCGGCCAATGCCGTGCTCGGCACACTTACACCGGAATTTCTTGCCGACGTTGTAAGGAAGGGCGATTACATCCGCTCTGAAATAAAAAAGATGAATCTGCCGATGGTGGAGAGCATCCGCGGCCTCGGTCTCATGATCGGCGTCGGTGTTTCGACGTCCCACAAGGAAGCCGTATCCAAAATGGTACAAAACGGTCTGCTTGCGCTCACCGCGGGCAGCAACACCATACGCTTTTTACCGCCGCTGGCGATTACGTATGATGAAATCGACAAGGGTCTCGATATTTTTAAAACAACCATGGGAGGGTTTGCAAAATGAATCTCAAAGGCAAAAGCTTTTTAAAACTGCTTGATTTTTCCGCAGAAGAAATCAACGGCCTGCTCGACCTTTCGGCCGAGCTGAAAGCAAAAAAACAAGCCGGCATTCCGCATGACACGCTGCACGGCAAAAACGTTGCGCTGATCTTTGAAAAGACCAGCACGCGGACGCGCTGCGCGTTTGAAGTCGCCGCCTTCGACCTTGGCATGCACACGACCTATCTCGATCCCTCCGGGTCGCAGATCGGTAAAAAAGAGAGCATTGCCGATACCGCACAGGTGCTCGGCAGAATGTACGACGGCATCGAATACCGCGGATATGGTCAAAGCATCGTTGAAGAACTAGCCGCCAATGCTGGCGTACCCGTTTGGAACGGATTGACGACGGAATTCCACCCGACGCAGGTGCTGGCCGATCTTTTGACGATCAAAGAGAAGTTTGGCAAACTCAAGGGCATCAAGATGGCATACTGTGGCGACGCACGCTTCAACATGGGCAATTCTCTCATGGTCGGCTGCGCAAAGATGGGTCTTGACTTCGTCGCCTGCGCGCCGAAGAAGTATTTCCCGCAGCAGGAGCTCACCGATGCCTGCCTCGAAATGTGCAAAGAAAGCGGCGGCAGCATCACGCAGACGGAAGACATCGCTGCGGGCGTAAAGGATGCGGACGTGATCTACACCGACGTTTGGGTCTCCATGGGCGAGCCGATGGACGTCTGGGCGGAGCGCATCAACGACCTTGCGCCGTACCAGGTCAATGCTGACGTTATGAAGCTGGCCAAGCCGGGTGCGGTCTTTATGCACTGCCTGCCGTCCTTCCATGACCTGAACACGGGCATCGGCAAAGAGATGGGCAAACATTTCAATCGCGACTCCATGGAAGTTTCGGACGATGTGTTCAGTTCTGCGCAATCCGTCGTTTTCGATGAAGCGGAAAACCGCATGCACACCATCAAGGCCGTTATGGCGGCAACACTGTAATTCCACTAGAAGCCTAAAAAAGACGGGAAGCCAATCGGCTTCCCGTCTTTTTTATTAAGTTTGTTACATGCCCTTTAAGATGTTGCCGAGCAGCAGCAACGCATAGCCGATCAACACGATGAAGAAGCTTACGAGTTGCGGAATGAACGGCAGCGCGCCAACGACGCCCAGCATGCCAATGACGAACGCAATGACGGAAATCCAGAATACTGTCTTTTTCGGTGCACTCAGTTTCATTTTGAATTACCTCCGTATAGTTGATGTTGGATCCTTCGTGTCACTCGCGACGTACTTTTGCACAAAAGCAGTCGCTTTATTCAACACAGATATATTACATCATTTTTGGAATTAATACCATAGAGACTTCAATTTCATCGTTATATGTAACAGATGCAACGGTTCCACAAATTGAACCGCCCTATGTTATTGCGTGTCTTTTGGAAATCCCAGTCTCTCCGAAACGGACCGAGCAGTGCTTTGCACCAGAGTCGCATTCTTCCGCACGCTTTCCTTATCCTTCATTCGTGAGGACGGTGTGGATATGCTGATTGCCGCGACGGTTACCCCAAGGTGGTTTCGAATCGCGGCCGCCACGCAACGCACGCCGAGCTCATGTTCTTCGTTATCAAGCGCATAACCCCGCTTTCGAATTTTCTCCAGTTCCCGCTTCATCTGTTCCAGCGACACGATGGTGTTGTTTGTATAGCGCACGACCTTCATGCCTGGCCATCGATCCGCCAATTCGTCGTCCGTCCATGCGGACATGAGCGCTTTCCCCGCGCCGGTGCAATACAGTGGCCCGCGCATACCCGTCCGCGATCCCATGCGCACAATATTGACGCCGGGGTCTTCCTTGTTCAAGTATAGCAGTCCGTTGCCATCCGAAATTGCAAGATGGACGACTTCGAGCGTCTGCGCGGACAGCGTTTCCATTGCGGGTTTCGCCGTCGCTAAAAGACTGTTTTCCACAATTGCGCCGCTGCCGATTTCAAACATGCGCATCGTCAGCCGGTAACGTCCGCTATCCGCGTCTTTGTAGACATATCCGCGCGCCGAAAGCGACGCCAACAACCGGTGTACGGTACTGACATGCAGGTTCACAACGGGAGCAATTTCGCTAAGCAGCATGCCGCGCGGAGATTGCGATAACGTTTCAACGATGTCCAAAACCCGGTCGATCGCCTGCACCGGTCCTTGTGAAGACTGCGTCATGTTCATTCTCCTTATTTTCACATGTCAAAATTTCTGGAGGTTCCTGTTTTCACATTATGATATTTTAATCGAAATCTTCCTCCATCAATTGACAGTCGAATGGATATATACTATAAAGAAATTGGAATTATCATATCGTAATATTGATTATCATATTATGAAAACATTATTTGTGCAAGGAGGAATTTTCTTATGCGTGAAAATACCGTTGAACAAATTCTAAAAGAGAAAGTGATTGCCATCGTGCGCGGCGTCGGCCCGGAGCAATGTTTGCGTGTTGCGGACGCACTCTATCAGGGCGGCATTCGATTGGTGGAGGTTACGTTTAACCAAAGCAACCCCGACTCCTTTTCGGAGACTACGGACGCCATTTCAGCGATCAGCAAGGCCTATGCCGGCAAGATGCTTTGCGGCGCGGGTACGGTAACGTCCGAAGCGTTGGTCGACCTTGCGGCGGACGCAGGCGCAAAGTACATCATTTCGCCGGATTCCAATCCTGCCGTCATCCGCCGCACATTGGATCGCGGGATTGTGTCCATTCCGGGTGCAATGACGCCGACGGAGATTTTGGCCGCGCACAATGCCGGGGCTGACTTTGTAAAGCTCTTCCCCGCCGCCGCACTTGGAACCGATTATATCAAGGCGGTCCGCGCACCCATCAACCATGTGCGGCTGCTGGCGGTCGGCGGAATAAATGAAAAAAACATCGCCTCGTTCCTTGCCGCCGGGTTATATGGCGCGGGCGTCGGCGGAAACCTCGCCAACAAGGCGTGGATTCAGGCGGGCGAATACGAACGCATCACAGCCGCGGCAAAAGAACTTGTTGCAAACGCAAACGCATAACGGAGGAAAATAGTTATGGCAAAACGAATCGTTACCTTCGGTGAAATTATGATGCGGCTTAATCCAAGCGGTCATGAACGTTTTGTTCAGGCCGATCATTTCGAGGTCAGCTTTGCGGGCGGTGAAGCAAACGTGGCCGTTTCCCTTGCAAATTTTGGCATGGACGCGGCGTTTGTCAGCAAACTGCCAAAACACGAAATCGGACAAAGCGCCGTCAACGCGCTGCGCCGCTACGGCGTGAACACGTCCCGAATCGTTCGCGGCGGCGACCGCCTCGGCGTATACTTCGTAGAAAAAGGCGCATCCCAGCGTCCTTCCAAGGTGATTTATGACCGTGCGAATTCCGCAATCGCCCTCGCAGCTGCATCCGACTTTGACTGGGACGTGATTTTCGAAGGCGTGGACTGGTTCCACTGGACGGGTATCACGCCCGCACTCGGCGGCGAATTGCCGGACATCTGCCTTGCCGCCTGCAAAGCCGCCAAGGCACGTGGTATTACGATCTCCTGTGATTTAAACTATCGGAAGAAGCTTTGGTCTAGCGAAGCCGCGGGAGCATGTATGGCGAAATTGATGCCATATGTCGACGTATGCATTGCAAACGAAGCGGACGCAAAGGACGTCTTCGGCATCGAAGCGGAGAACACCGACGTTGAAAGCGGTTCCCTCAATCACGAAGGATACGTCAGCGTGGCACGGCAGCTCTCCGAGCGGTTCGGATGCAAAAAGGTCGCTATCACATTGCGCGGCAGCCTTTCTGCAACCGACAACGACTGGGCAGGCATGCTCTATAGCGATAGCGCCGCCGTTTTCTCGCCAACATACCGCGTGCACATCGTCGACCGCGTCGGCGGCGGCGACAGCTTTGGCGCGGCGTTGATTTACAGTCAGCTGACCGGAATGGACAATCAGGATGCAATTAATTTCGCCGTGGCGGCAAGTTGCTTAAAGCATAGCATCGAACACGATTTCAATCTGGTTACCGTCGACGAAGTGCGCTCGCTTGCGGCGGGCAATGCGTCCGGCCGCGTGCAGCGCTGATCAAATCACCTAAGAATTTCCCCTGCAAATGGCGATGTTCCCACCCGGGTTCGTCGCCATTTTATATGAAATATATAAAAATAATATATTTTATATACTTTTTGCGGCAAAAACCTTGCATCCGAACGGAATTCGTGATATCTTAGCTAAAACAAAATGAGGAAGAAGCGCATGATACGAACCAACCGCGCAGCCGAATACCGTTACTTTAGCTTTACCAACTATTATTTTGGCAAGGCTAACTTGGGTTTGGCTGAAAACGGGTGATCATGCTTCTCCGGCATACAAAGTTTGCATGAGTACCGCAGCCAAACAGGCTGCGGTTTTTATTTGGAGGAATATTAAGTCATGATAGTTATTCTCAAGCCCAATCCCGACAAGGGACAACTGGAAAGCCTGGTCAACTGGCTGCAGGGCAAAGGCATTCAAATTCACACAAGCCTCGGTACGTCCCGCATGATTCTCGGGCTGGTCGGCGACACTTCTACGCTGGATATCGACCTGATTTCCGCGCTCGATATCGTCGACGACGTAAAGCGCATTCAGGAGCCTTACAAGAATGCGAACCGGAAATTCCACCCGGACGACATGGTCATTCCCGTTGGGAACACGCAAATTGGCGGCGGAAACATGACGCTGATGGCTGGTCCATGTTCCGTGGAAACAGAAGAACAGATCGTTGCGGTTGCTAAGGCGGTAAAAAAGAGCGGCGCAACCATGCTGCGCGGCGGTGCATTCAAGCCCCGCACGTCTCCTTATTCATTCCAGGGACTCGGCGCGGAAGGCCTTCGCCTGCTGGATTTGGCAAAACAGGAAACAGGACTGCCAATCGTCAGTGAAATCATGGACGCGTCCCAGCTTCATTTATTCGACAAGGTCGACGTCATTCAGGTTGGCGCACGAAACATGCAAAACTTCAACCTGCTCAAAGTCCTTGGCGCGCAGGACAAGCCGGTCATGATCAAGCGCGGACTGTCTTCTACCTATGAAGAATGGCTCATGAGCGCAGAGTACGTCATGGCTTCCGGCAATGAAAACGTCATTCTGTGCGAACGCGGTATTCGCACCTTTGAATCATACACCCGCAACACGCTGGATATCGGCGCGGTACCGGTTCTGCGCCACTTAACGCATCTGCCGATCATCGTCGATCCCAGTCACGCTACGGGCCGTTCCTCGCTGGTTGCGCCGCTTGCCGCGGGCGCGATCGCCGCCGGTTGTGACGGACTGCTGATCGAAGTACATAATGACCCTGCGCACGCGCTAAGCGACGGTCCGCAGTCACTCAACCCGGAAGCATTCGATCACCTAGCAAAGAAGCTTGTCGCCCTGCACGGCTTCATGCATGATTTGGAGGCAATTCAATGAACGTCGGCATCGTCGGGTTGGGGCTGATCGGCGGCTCCATGGCAAAGAGCATAAAGAATCGTACCGCCCACACCGTTTGGGGAATCGATCTCAGCGCCGAGACCATGACGCTTGCGCGTCTCAGCGGCGCCATCGACGCACCTCTGACCGACGAAAATATCCCGTCATGCCAGTTGCTTCTGCTTGCTATTCGCCCGAACGCGGCGCTGGGCTGGATACGAGCCAATGCGGATAAAATTGATCCGAAGGCAATTGTTGTCGATCTCTGCGGTGTGAAGCGCGTCGTCTGCGCTTCCATCGCCCCGATTGCAAAGGAGTATGGCTTTGCCTATATCGGTGGTCATCCGATGGCCGGACGGGAACGCGGCGGCTTTGTCAGTTCCAATCCCGACTTGTTCTCCGGTGCGTCCATGATATTGACGCCGGACGACCGGACAGACATGCAGATGCTTGAAACACTCAAGTCGTTTTTTACGGACATCGGTTTTGCGGGATTAACGTTCTCCGACCCCGAAGAACACGACCGCATCATTGCCTACACGTCCCAGCTGGCGCACCTTGTTTCCAGCGCATACATCAAGTCGCCGGAAGCACAGAAACGCCGCGGGTTTTCCGCCGGAAGTTACCGGGACATGACGCGCGTTGCACACTTGGACGAAAATATGTGGACGGAGCTGTTCCTCGATAATGCGGACTATCTGACCGAGCAGCTCGATATTTTAATCGAACACCTGAACGATTATCGTGATGCGCTTGGTTCGCGCGATGCAGATCGTCTCTGCTCACTGCTCAGGGACGGTCGGGAAAAGAAAGCTACGGCGGGAGGAAACTAAAACATGCATATACGAAGGGTTCCCGTCCGCGTAAACAACGAATACGAAGTTGCAATTGGCCGCGGCCTGCTTGAAAAAAGCGGCGCACTGCTAATTGAATCCGTCGGCAACTGTAAAATTGCAATCATCACGGATTCCAACGTCGAAAAGTTATATCTTGATGTTGTACAAGACAGCCTTCGGCAGGTTGGGTATGATGTTTGCTCGTTTGCTTTCTCCGCAGGCGAAAGCGAAAAGCGGATGCTTACCCTGTCCGGAATCCTCGAGTTTTTAGCGGAAAACCGTCTTTCGCGCGGCGATTGCGTCGTCGCGCTCGGCGGCGGCGTAACGGGTGACCTGTCCGGCTTCGCGGCGGGATGCTATCTGCGCGGCGTTCGCTATGTGCAGATGCCGACCACGCTGCTTGCCGCGGTGGATTCGTCCGTTGGCGGAAAAACAGCCGTCGATCTATCCGCAGGGAAAAACCTTGCGGGTCTTTTTTACCAGCCGTCGCTGGTCGTTTGCGATCCGGATTGTTTCTCCACGCTTACGGAAGAAGAATTCGCAAACGGTGCGGCCGAAGCGATTAAAACCGGAATTTTGGGCGGAGAGCCGCTATTCCGCTTGTTTGAAACAGGCGACGCCCGCAAAAACGTCGATGAAATCGTTGCGCAATGCGTCTCGTTCAAGGCCGCTGTTGTAGAAGCGGACGAGTTTGACAGTGCGCTGCGCAACACGCTGAACCTCGGCCATACCGCAGGCCACGCGATTGAAGCTTGCAGCGGATATATGATTCCGCATGGCCGGGCCGTGGCAATCGGATTGGCTATCATCGCAAAAGCTTCCGAAACGTTAGGCGAGGCAACGGAACCGATCGCGGAGCGAATCCGACAAACGCTGATTCAAAACGGCCTGCCGGTTACGTCGCCATATTCGGCCGAAATGCTTGCCGAGGCTGCGCTGAACGACAAAAAACGCACCGGAGATTCCATACGGCTCGTCATTCCACGACGCATCGGCGAGTGCGTGCTGAAAACCATTCCGGTCGGCGAGCTGCTGAATGTCTTCCGCGCGGGAATGGAGGACGACGCATGAACGTGCGAATCGCACCCAAATCGCTTTCCGGCGAAATCGAGGCGATCTCTTCAAAGTCCGACGCACACCGGCTTTTGATTCTCGCCGCGCTTTCGAATGAGACGACGCGCATCCGTATCAATCAACGCTCGGACGATATCGACGCGACGATTGATTGCCTGCGCGCCATGGGTGCGAAGATCGAAACCGGCACGGACGAAATCATCGTCCACGGGATTCGCACGTTTGCGGACGATCCGCTGCTGGACTGTAAAGAAAGCGGATCCACGTTTCGGTTTTTGCTTCCGGTTGCGGCGGCTTGCTGCAAGTCTGCGCGCTTTGTCGGGAGCGGGCGTTTGCCCGACCGCCCGATACAGGAACTGATGCAGGTCATGCAATCGCACGGCGTATGCTTTTCAGCAGAGCGTCTTCCATTTGCGATTTCCGGTCGGTTACACGGCGGCAATTATGAATTGCCCGGCAACGTCAGCTCGCAATACCTGACCGGATTGCTGCTTGCCTTGCCAATGGTGGAAGAGAGCAGCACGGTCCGCTTGACTACGAAGTTGGAATCCGCGGCGTATGTAGACATTACGCTCTCGGCGCTGACCCGGTTTGGCATTCAAGTTTCTTCCGAGGACAGTATCTACACCATCCCCGGCAGGCAAAGATGCGTTTCACCCGGAGAAGTTCAATCGGATGGCGATTGGTCAAATGCAGCATTTTTCCTCGTCGCAGGCGCGCTTGGACAGTCCGTTTGTATGACCGGATTAAATATGGATTCCCCTCAGGGCGATAAAGTAATTTTGGACATCCTTCGCAATTTTGGCGCGAACGTTTCGGTTGCCGGCGATGCAGTGACGGTTTTACCCGCCGTTCTCACCGGGATCGAGATCGATATTCGTGAAACGCCGGATCTGCTGCCGATTCTCGCGATCGTGGCGGCCTGCGCCAAAGGTGAAACACGCTTTATCAACGGTGCACGGCTGCGACTGAAAGAAAGCGACCGTCTGTGTACAACGGCAAAGCTGATCACCGACCTCGGCGGAGGCGCAACGGAATTGCCGGACGGACTTGTGATCCGCGGCGGCACATTGTCCGGCGGAACGGTCGACAGCTTCCACGATCATCGCATCGCCATGGCGGCGGCAATCGCGGCAACTCGCTGTCAAGAGCCGGTCACGATTTATGATGCGGGTGCGGCTGCAAAGTCCTACCCGAGGTTCTATGAAGATTTTATAAAGCTGGGAGGAAACGTAGATGTCGTCTGAATTTGGAAAAACCCTTCGCGTAGGCGTCTTCGGGCAGTCGCACGGTCGCGCAATCGGCGTGACGATGGACGGCCTGCCCGCCGGGGAAGCGATCGCTCTTGACGAGCTGTACGCTTTTACGGAACGTCGCCGTCCGGGTAAATCTGCGCTTTCTACCGCCAGGCGGGAAGCGGACGAACCCGTGTTTCTTTCCGGCTTGATAGACGGCAAAACCACCGGAAGCCCGCTTTGCGCAATCATCGAAAATAAAGACGTCCGCTCAAAAGACTATTCGGAACTTGCCGACAAGCCGCGACCCGGACATGCCGACTACACGGCTTTTGTCAAATGGAACGGGCAAGCCGATATGCGCGGTGGCGGACATTTCTCCGGGCGGCTGACCGCACCGCTTTGCATCGCAGGCGGTATTGCCAAACAGATCCTTGCGCGAGAAAACATCTTTATCGGTGCACATCTTGCCGCAATTGCGGATGTAAGCGATCAATCGTTTCCGCTGACGCCGACGCAAACGATGTTCGATGAAATTGCAAAAAAAAAGTTTCCTGTAATCGACGATACCTGTGGGGATCGCATGCAGTCGGCAATTTTATCCGCGGCGGCGGATGGCGATTCCGTCGGCGGCGTAATCGAATGTGCAGCCGTCGGCGTTCCAGCCGGTTTGGGTGGGCCAATGTTTGATGGCATGGAAAACCGCCTAAGCGCGGCGTTGTTCGGCATCCCCGCCGTCAAGGGCGTCGAATTCGGCGCAGGCTTTCAGGCTGCGACAATGCGCGGATCGAAAAACAACGACCCGTTCATCATGTCGGGCGACGGGTCAATCGAAACAAAGACAAATCATGCGGGCGGAATCCTCGGCGGAATCACGACCGGCATGCCAATCGTACTGCGCTTGGCAATCAAGCCTACGCCGTCGATTTCCAAGCCGCAGGACACAATTAGCCTGTCCGCACGCAAAAACGTTGAATTGGTCATCAAGGGTCGTCACGACCCATGTATTGCGCACCGTGCCGTTCCCGTCGCGGAGGCCGTGTGTGCCATCGTCCTGTTGGATAGTTTATTGGAGGAGACAAACAGATGGATTTGAACGAAATTCGAAGCTCAATCGACTCGGTGGACGGGCAGATGCTCAAGCTCTTTTTGGAGCGCATGGATTTAAGCGAACAGATCGCGGCCTACAAGCAGGCGCATTCGTTACCGCTGCTCGACAAAACACGCGAGCGTGAGATTCTTGCGCGCATTGCCGAGCAGGCGGGCGATCGCGAGCCCTATGCCTATCAGCTCTTCACAACATTGTTTGAGCTGTCCAAGGCAAGGCAAAGCGAGCTCAACGCGCGGCCTTCCAATGTGCGCACGCAGATAGAACATGCGCTCGCTTCACAGCAGGATGTCTTCCCGCGGGCGGGTATCGTCGCCTGCCAGGGCGTTGAAGGTTCAAATTCGCAGACCGCCTGCGATAAACTGCTGCCACGCGGCAATATCGTATATGTCAAGAGCTTTGAGGCTGTGTTTGACGCCGTAGAATCCGGATTGTGCCGCTTCGGCGTACTGCCGATTGAAAACAGCACGAACGGTTCCGTCCGCATCGTCTACGACTTGCTGCAGAGAAAGCATTTCTCCATCGTCCGCGGCACAAGCCTCTGTATTCGGCATGAATTGATGGCGAAACCCGGAACGAAGCTTTCCGACATAACGGAGATCTATTCCCACGAGCAGGCTCTTGGCCAGTGCAGCCGTTACCTCACCAAACTCAACGGCAAAGTCAAGGTGACGCCCTGTGCAAACACGGCGCTCGCGGCAAAGATGGTTTCTGAAAGCGACAATCCCGGCGCGGCTGCAATCTGTTCGCACGCATGTTCGGCACTGTACGGTCTGGACGTACTCAGCGACGATATTCAGGACAGCGACAACAATTACACGCGCTTCATTTGCATTGCAAAAGACCCGGTGATCTACGCCGGTTCCAACCGCATCAGCCTGATTCTGGCCTGCAAAAACAAGCCCGGCGCGCTGAATGAAATACTGACGAAACTTGCCGTACACGGCGTGAATATGAGCAAACTGGAAAGCTGCCCCGTAACCGGCCGCAACTTTGAATTCATATTCTTTTTCGAGCTGGACGCATCCGTGCGCGAACCCGGCGTATTACCCATGCTGGAGGAATTGGAGCGCATCAGTGAAAGCTTCACATTGCTCGGCAACTACTCGATGGTCTAACCCATGAAAGACCTCATTTACGGACTCATAGGGCGAACGCTGAAACACAGCTATTCGGTCCCGATTCATAAAGAGCTGGGCACGGAAAGCTACCGGTTGATCGAATTGGAAATGAATCAGCTTTCTTCGTTTCTGGAGCGCGACGACATCGGCGGACTGAACGTTACGATTCCCTATAAGCTCCATGCAATGGCATATTGCGCTTCGCTCGACGAAAAGGTGCGCGCCATCGGCAGCGTCAACACGCTTGTGCGACAAAAAGACGGTACACTGAAGGGATTCAACACCGATGCATATGGGTTTTCCTATTTGGCGAAACGCGCCGGCATTTCGTTTGCCGGGCGCAAGGTCGTCATCTTCGGCAGCGGCGGCGCTTCGCTGACCGCGCAGTATGTTACAAAGCAGTCCGGTGCGTCCGCCGTCGTCGTCATTTCCCGCAGCGGGCCGAACGACTATGCAAACCTGGCCCGCCACGCGGACGCGGAGATTCTCGTCAACGCGACGCCCGTCGGTATGTATCCGAATACTGGTGCAATGCCGGCCGATCCCGCTATGTTTGAACGCTGCAAGGGCGTGCTGGAGATGATCTACAATCCGCGCAGAACGGCGTTCATCTTTCGGGCCGAGGAACTTGGCATTCCCTGTTCGGACGGACTCCCAATGCTTGTTGCGCAGGCAAAGGCGTCGGAAGAACTCTTTTCCGACCGTAAAATCCCGGATTCCGACATCGAGCGCATCCTGAAAACCCTCTGTCGGGACATGCAGAACATCGTGCTTATCGGCATGCCGGGGAGTGGCAAAAGCACCATCGGGGCAATACTAAGTCGCATTACCGGACGAACAGCCGTCGACTTGGATGAGGAAGTCGAAAAATTCACCGGATGTACAATACCGGATATTTTTGGAGCCTTGGGAGAGGAATCCTTCCGCCGGATGGAGCGCGAACAGGCGCAAAAATGGGGCAAGCAGAGCGGCAATATCCTGATCACCGGCGGTGGAATCGTTAAGGATGAACGCAACTATGCTTCACTGAAGCAGAATGGCCGCATCTACCAAATCGAGCGTAGCGTCCATTCACTCGCCCGCGCAGGTCGTCCGCTCTCCGAAGAAGCGGACCTTGCCGAAATGTACCGCCAGCGACAGCCGCTTTACAAACGTTTTTGCGACATGACTGTGCAAAACGATGGTTCCGCGGAAGCTGCCGCGCAGGCTATTTGGGAGGATTACTGTGAATATTCTGATTATTAACGGGCCAAACTTAAACCTGCTTGGTCTTCGCGAACCGGATATATACGGCAAGCAAACCTATGCCGATCTGGTTGAGATGATTCGTCTTGAGGCCGTTTCTCTCGGCGCTTCGGTTGCGTTCATGCAGTCCAATCATGAAGGCGATCTTGTGGACGCAATTCAGGGCGCGTATCAAACGGCGGACGGCATCGTCATCAACCCCGGCGCATATACGCACACAAGCATCGCGCTGTTCGACGCGGTAAAGGCCGTCGGCGTACCTACGGTGGAAGTGCATATCTCCGACCCCGAAGCACGTGAAGACTTCCGACATGTGTCATACATTCGCGCCGCATGTATTGCCTCCATCAAAGGCCATGGATTGAATGGCTATCTTGAAGCTTTGCATTTACTTTGTAAAAAGTAATAATACCTTTACACACAAAAACGGCTTCGCAGATATCTGCGAAGCCGTTTTTTGTTATTACTAGAGTGTGTTTTAAAGTCTGAAAGATGCAAGTTGCGGCAGCAGAAATGTGCTTTTATACTTTTAGAAACAGACTTTAATCGAAAACCGGCAAGCCCTTTTTCCAGCGTGCCTCCGCCCATTCGACAAACTGCTTTGCCACCCTTGGCGAACGACCGCCGGATTTCAGCGCCCATTGAATTGCGCCGCGCTCCAGTTCCGCAGGCGGTATTTTTATCTGCCTGTCGCTCGCAAGCACGGTGACGATGTGGCAATATGTGCGTTGGTCCGGCGCATAAAAGTTGACCGTCATAGCAAACCGATCGGACAGCGACAGCTTTTCCTGCATGGTGTCGCCCGCGTGCACATCATCCGGATTCCGCTCCAAAAAGCTCTCTTTTACCAAGTGCCTGCGGTTCGATGTTGCATAGATCAGGCAATTGTCCGGCTTATGCACCAGCCCGCCTTCCAGCACGGATTTGAGCGCCGAGAACGACTCGTCGTCTGTGGAAAAACTCAAGTCGTCGATAAAGATCAAAAACTTCAGCGGGTTGTCGCGGAGCGTGCCCAGCAACGCAGGAAATTCCGTCAGGCTGTCCTTGGCAACCTCTACGATGCGAAGTCCGCGATTGCGATATTCGTTTGCAATCGCCTTGACCGTGGACGACTTGCCCGTTCCCCGGTCTCCATAAAGCAATAAATTGCCGCCGTCCGCGCCTTCCAGAAAGTTCAACGTGTTGGAAACAACGAGCCCGCGTTCGTATTCATAGTCCTTCAGGTCGCTCAGCCGTATCGGATCGGGATATGCAACCTCCGTCAGACGGCCGTTCCACCAGCGGAACGCACCGTAGCGTGCAAACGGTCCAAACCCGTTTTCGTGATGGAACGCAACCGACCGCCGTAGCATCGCATCCGTATCCGCCAAAAACCATTCGTTGATTACGGCAAACTCCGGCAAACCGTCGATGAATTCGGTCGCACCTTTTGTTTCGGTAAGGCGCGCCCTCACGAGCGTTTTGATTTCGTCACACGAAAGAGTCGATACCATTTTCAGCGTCTCAAAATCGCGGAGTACCACCGGCGTCATTTGCGCGACCGTCGCGTCGTCTTTGTTCGCCGCGGCGCGTGAAAACGCATTGTCGTCATAGCGCGACAGCTGCTCCAGGCGCGTGGCGAAATCCGGTCCGCAATCAAGCAGACCGGAATAAAACGCGCCATATGCGCCGCTAAAGTCCGACAATTCTCCGTTCTCCGCCGCATCCAGCATTTCTACATACAGGCGGACGATTTCGTCGTCCAGCAGGTTTCGATAGACCGTCAGCGAGGAAAGGTACAGCCGGGTTTTTGAGAGCTTACTCATTGTTTTTCGCCATTCGCCATATCAGGCGTTATTTTTTCAGGAAGGTCATCTGGCTGCGCAGCTGCTGACCGACTTTGACGAGCTCGGTCTGTGCGCCCTGGCGTTTCATGGCATTGAAATGCGGGCGACCAACGCGGTTTTCCAGAATCCAGTCGCGCGCAAACGTGCCGTCCTGAATCTCTGTCAGCACCTTCTTCATCTCTTTGCGCGTTTCTTCGGTCACAATGCGCTTGCCGGTCACATAGTCGCCGTACTCCGCCGTGTCGCTGATGGAATAGCGCATCATTTCAAATCCGCCGCTGTAGATGAGGTCGACGATGAGCTTCATTTCGTGGATGCACTCAAAGTATGCATTCTCCGGTGCATAGCCCGCTTCAACAAGCGTTTCGAACCCGGCCAGCATCAGTTCCGTCACGCCGCCGCAAAGAACGGCCTGCTCGCCAAAGAGGTCTGTTTCGGTCTCTTCGCGGAACGTCGTTTCAAGAATGCCCGCGCGCGCCGCGCCGATGCCTGCGGCATATGCAAGCGCCGTCTCCTTGGCCTTGCCGGTGTAATCCTGCTCGACGGCAATCAGGCTCGGAACGCCCGCGCCGCGCTGATATTCACTGCGGACCGTGTGTCCGGGGCCTTTCGGAGCGACCATGACAACGTCGACGAACGACGGCGGGACGATCTGGCCGAAATGAATGTTGAACCCGTGCGCAAAGACCAGTGTGTTGCCTTCGCTGAGACCGCCTGCAATGCTTTCGCTGTACAGGGCCGCCTGCTTTTCGTCGTTGACAAGAATCATCACGACGTCGGCTTCCTTTGCCGCATCCTTCGCGGTTGCAACGCGCAGACCGGCTTCTTCAGCGATCTTCCAGGATTTGCTGCCTTCGTAGAGGCCAACGATCACGTCAACACCGCTCTCCTTGAGGTTGAGCGCGTGCGCGTGTCCCTGGCTGCCGTAGCCGATAACGGCAACCGTCTTGTTCTTTAAAAATCCGAGGTTGCAGTCGCTTTCATAGTACATCTTTGCCATTTGTAAAAACCTTCTTTCGTGTGCATTTATTTATTTCCGGTATTCCACCGGCTGTTTTATCAGTTTTCTTCCTGTTCCGTCTCCGCCGCCATCACATGCGCGTTTTCAATGGCAATCGTGCCGGTTCGCACCGTTTCACAGATACCGTAACGCTCCAGCATGGATTCAAGTCGATTGACCTGATCGGACGTGTCCGCATATTCCAGTATCAGCGTTTCGTGCGAAACGTCAACGGTCTTTGCGCCGAAGATATCCGCAATCTGGAGAATGTCCGAGCGATTCTCCGCCGTTGCTTTTACCTTAATCATAATCAATTCACGGTCAATATACTCACCCGGCGTTAAAATCTTAACCTGAATCACGTCGATGAGTTTGCAGAGCTGCTTTTCCACCTGCTCGAAAATCTCTTCGTCGCCGTTGACGACGATCGTCATCCTCGAAACCGACGGATCGGACGTCGTTCCGACAGCAAGGCTGTGGATGTTGTACGCCCGGCGCGAAAAGAGCCCCGCCACTTTATACAATATTCCGGCGTGGTTTTTCACCAGAACGGACATGGTCAGTTTCATAAGCCCTCCTCCAATTTCTATCATTGCCGCCTTGTTCATCTGCCGGACTCCAGCGCCCGGCAAACGAGGTCACCCATTTCGGTCGTGCTGACGGCGGGTTTGCCCGCGGCGATGTCCGCGGTGCGGTAGCCTTCTTTGAGCGTCGTCTGAACGGCGTTTTCAATCGCGTCCGCGGCTTCGCCCTGTTCCAGCGAATAGCGAAGCAGCATTGCCGTTGAAAGAATCGTCGCGAGCGGATTGGCAACGTTTTTCCCCGCAATGTCCGGCGCCGAGCCGTGGATCGGCTCAAACAGGCCGAGTGTACCACTGCCGAGCGACGCCGACGGCAGCATGCCGATGGAACCCGTGATCATGCTCGCTTCGTCGGAGAGGATGTCGCCGAATATATTGCTCGTGACCACCACGTCAAAGTGGCTTGGATTGCGCACAAGCTGCATTGCGGCGTTGTCCACCAGCATATCTTCATATGCAACCTGCGGGTATTCCTTGGCTAATTTGTGCATGGTTTCGCGCCACAGACGGGAGCTTTCCAGCACGTTCGCTTTGTCTACGCTTGTTATCTTCTTTCCGCGTTTGAGTGCGGATTCAAAGCCGATGCGTCCGATGCGCTCGATCTCGGCGACCGAATACCGCTCGGTATCATAGGCTTCTTCGCCGTTTTCGCCATTACTTCTGCCGCGCTCGCCAAAGTAGATGCCGCCGGTGAGTTCACGTACCATCAAAAGGTCGAATCCACCCGCAACGATGTCCGGCCGGAGCGGGCAGGCGTCCTTCAGCGGATCAAACAGTACCGCGGGACGCAAATTTGCATAGAGTCCGAGCGCCGCGCGAATGCCAAGCAATCCCGCTTCCGGGCGAAGATGTCCGGGCAGGGTATCCCACTTCGGGCCGCCGACGGCACCGAGCAGGACGCTGTCGCTCTGTTTGCAGACGGCAACCGTCTCATCCGGGAGCGGCACACCGGTTTCGTCAATGGCGCGGCCGCCCATGCGTACACTCTGATACGAAAGCGAAAAAGAAAATTTCTTTGCCGCCGCGTCCAGCACCTTGATCGCTTCGTTCACAATCTCCGGGCCGACGCCGTCCCCGCGGATGACCGCAATATTATAATGCATCTTCAGTCACCGCCTTACAGTTCGTTCATCTTGATCGCGTTCATGAGTCCGCCCGCCGTGATAATCGTTTGGATAAACGGGGGGAACGGTTCGCCGCGATAGGTTTCGCCGCGTGTTTTGTTCGTAATCACGCCGGTATCGAAATCGACCGATACCTCGTCGCCGTTCTGTATCTTTTCGGACGCTTCCGGGCATTCGACAATCGGCAGGCCGATGTTAATCGCGTTGCGATAGAAAATGCGGGCAAACGTCGCCGCAATGACGCACGATATGCCGGATTCCTTGATCGCAATCGGCGCATGCTCACGCGAGGAGCCGCAGCCGAAGTTTTTACCGCCGACCATCACATCTCCGGGTTTAACCTTTTGCAAAAATTCCTTGTCGACATCCTCCATGCAGTGGGATGCGAGCTCCTTTGGGTCGGAGGTGTTCAGATACCGCGCCGGGATGATCACATCGGTATCGATATTATCGCCATACTTAATGGCCGTTCCGTTTGCGTTCATATGCTGCCTCCTTCTTATAGTTGCTCGGGTCCGATAAGTTTGCCAGCCACGGCCGATGCGGCGGCGACTGCGGGTGACGCAAGATAGACTTCCGATCCCGTATGTCCCATTCGACCGACAAAATTCCGGTTGGTGGTTGCAACGGCGCGTTCGCCGCTTGCAAGAATGCCCATGTGCCCGCCAAGGCATGGTCCGCAGGTCGGCGTCGACACCGCGCAGCCCGCCTCGATGAAGATGTTCACAAGGCCTTCTTCCATCGCCTGCAGCATGATCTTCTGC
Source organism: Christensenellaceae bacterium (assembly GCA_963665515.1). Lineage (GTDB taxonomy): Bacteria > Bacillota > Clostridia > Christensenellales > CAG-138 > UBA7703. The sequence goes on along the minus strand of OY762278.1, from coordinate 803,719 downwards.
GTTGCGGGAATCACGATGCAGCGGACGTTTTCATTGACATAACGACCTTTGAAAATCTCCGCGGCGGCGCGCAGGTCTTCGATCCTGCCGTTTGTGCAGGAACCGATGACCGCCTGGTCGATGGTGATATCGCCGCAGTCCGAAACGGCCTTTGCATTGTCCGGCAGGTGCGGGAACGCGACCGTCGGCTCAATGGAACTCAGGTCGATTTCATACGTTGCGGTATATTCCGCGTCGTCGTCGGCTTTGTAGACCGACCAGTCTTTGCAGCCATGTTCTTCGGCAAACTGCGCGGTCTTTTCGTCATATTCGAAAATTCCGTTCTTCGCGCCGGCTTCAATCGCCATGTTCGCCATGCAAAGACGATCCTCCATGGTTAGGTTTTTCAACCCCGGCCCGCTGAATTCCATGGACTGATACAATGCTCCGTCCACACCGGTCTTGCCAATGATATGCAAGATAACGTCTTTACCGGAAACCCACGGGCGAAGTTCGCCACTTAGCACAAATCGGATCGCCGTCGGCACCTTCAGCCAGCACTGCCCGGTCGCCATGCCCGCGGCCATGTCCGTGCTGCCGACACCCGTTGAAAATGCGGCAAGCGCGCCATAGGTGCAGGTGTGCGAGTCCGCGCCAATCACGAGGTCGCCGGGCTTGACCAAACCCATCTCGGGCAGGAGCGCATGCTCCACACCCACGCGCCCGACGTCGAAGAAATTCACGATGTCGTGCTTTTTTGCAAATCCGCGAACAACTTTGCACTGCTCGGCGGCTTTGATGTCCTTGTTGGGCGTAAAGTGATCCATGACCAACGCGATTTTTTCGCGGTCAAACACGGATTCTATGCCCGCCTTCTCAAACTCACGAATCGCGACGGGCGACGTGATGTCGTTGCCCAGTACCAGGTCGACTTTCGCCTTGATCAACTGGCCGGCACTCACGCTGTCCAGTCCCGCGTGCGCCGCGAGTATTTTTTGCGTCATCGTCATCCCCATCGGTTACTCTTCCTCCTTGATATTACCATAGATCAAGTTGTTGATCGCATTGATATACGCAAGAATGCTCGCTTCAATCACGTCCGTGCTCAGGCCGTAACCTTTCGCCGACTCACCCTTGCTGTTGATCTTGACGCTGACTTCGCCCTGCGCGTCGCGTCCTTCCGTAACCGCGTCGATCGAATAATCGTCCAGCCGGACCGGACGCCGCACGATCTTGTTGATCGCATTAAACGATGCGTCCACCGGGCCGAAGCCAATTGCAACTTTCTCCACGCGTTCACCGTTTGTTTTGGTCAACACGATGCTGGACGTCGTCGTAATTGTATTGCCGGAGTTGATGACATAGCGTTCCAGTGTGTACGATTTCGGGATCTCCTGCGCAAGGATGCTGCGCACCAGCGCTTCAATGTCGCGATCGCTGACGGTCTTCTTCTTGTCCGCCAAATCCTTGAACCGCTTGAAGAGCAGGTTGGACAGTTCGCGGTCTACGCTGAAGCCAAGGTCGTGGACACGGTCGTTGAACGCATGTCGCCCGGAATGTTTGCCAAGCACCATCTTGTTTTCGGCAAGACCGACCGACGACGGGTCCATGATCTCATATGTTTGCTTGTTAGCCAGCATGCCGTGTTGATGGATTCCGGATTCGTGCGCAAACGCGTTTTCGCCGACGATGGCTTTGTTCGGCTGCACCTTAACGCCCGTAATGTTGGAAAGCACGCGGCTGCTTTTATAGATCTGCGTGCTGTCAACGCCGCAGGTTGCGCCGTAATAATCCGCACGCGTCTTGAGATTCATAACGATCTCTTCGAGCGCCGCGTTGCCTGCGCGCTCGCCAATGCCGTTGATCGTGCATTCCACCTGGTCGACGCCTGCCTTGATCGCAGCCAACGAGTTGGCGACCGCCAGACCGAGGTCGTCATGACAATGGACGGACAAACGCGCGTTCGCAATGCCTTCAATGTGCGTCTTCAAATACGTAATGAGCGTTGTGAATTCTTCGGGTGTCGTGTACCCGACCGTATCCGGCACGTTCAAAACCTTTGCGCCCGCTTCAATCGCAACACTGAATACCTGGCTAAGGAATTCCGGATCGCTCCGTGTTGCGTCTTCCGCCGAAAACTCGATGTCCTCGCAGTATTTTTTTGCATACGCAACCATATCACGCGTCTGCTGAAGGACTTCTTCACGCGTTTTCTTCAGCTTGTATTCCATGTGGATGTCCGATGTTGCGATAAACACATGGATACGCGGATGCGCCGCGAATTTGACCGCTTCCCACGCGCTGTCGATGTCTTTTTCCAACGCGCGCGCCAAGCTTGCAACGCTTGTGGTTGTCAGCTCCTTTGCAATCGTCTTTACGGCATTGAAATCGCCCTGCGAAGCTGCGGCAAAGCCCGCTTCGATCACATCGACGCCCAGCGCCTCCAGCTGCTTCGCCATAGCAAGTTTTTCTTTTATATTCATACTGCAACCCGGGGACTGTTCTCCATCCCGCAGGGTTGTATCGAAAATTTGAATCTGTCTCAAGTGAATCACCTCTATCCTCGTCAAATCAATATTGTATTCGGCATATTTGCCGTCACTTTACAACCGCGCCCTCGGCAGCCGAGGACACCACCTTTGCATAGCGTGACAGGTAGCCTTTTTTCACGTTCGGTTCCGGCGCTTTCCATGCTTCACGCCGTCTTGCAAGTTCTTCGTCCGAAAGATCGACGTTCAGCGTGCCCGCGGGGATATCGATGGAAATCATGTCCCCGTTTTGGATCAATCCGATTGCGCCGCCGCTCGCCGCCTCCGGCGAAACATGGCCGATGGCAGCCCCGCGCGATGCGCCGGAAAAGCGTCCGTCGGTAATCAGCGCAACGTCGCTGTCAAGCCCCATGCCCGCAATTGCGGACGTCGGCCCAAGCATTTCGCGCATGCCCGGCCCGCCTTTCGGGCCTTCGTAACGAATGACGACAACGTCGCCTTTGTCAATCTTCATGCCGTAGATCGCCGCAATCGCGCTCTCTTCGGAATTAAATACCTTGGCGGGGCCGCTGTGTACGAGCATGCTGTCCAGCACGGCCGCACGCTTAACGACGGCTCCGTCCGGCGCGATGTTGCCCTTGAGGATTGCAATTCCGCCGGTTTTGGAATACGGCTCTTTGACGCTGCGGATGACGTTGCAATTTTTAACCGACGCTTTTGCCACCGCATCCTGCATCGTTCCGGCCGTAACGGTCATAAGCGAACCATCATAATAACCGTTGTCCATAAGCTCCTTGATCACCGCGGAAACGCCGCCCGCTTTGTAGAGATCTTCCACATGGTACGGGCCGGATGGTGCGAGTCGGCAAAGGTTTGGCACCTTTGCGCTGATTTCGTTGATCGTGTCGAGTTTCAACTTTACGCCCGCTTCGTTTGCAATCGCCGTCAGGTGCAAAACGGAGTTTGTCGAGCACCCAAGCGCCATATCGACGGCGAGCGCGTTGGCAAGCGCTTTCTCCGTCAGAATTTGCGACGGGCGGATGTCTTTTTCCACCAGTTCGACAATCTTCATACCCGCGTGCTTGGCAAGGCGCAGTCGCTCGGCATAAACCGCCGGAATCGTGCCGTTGCCGGGCAGCGCCATGCCGATTGCTTCGGACAGGCAAGCCATAGAGTTTGCCGTGAACATGCCGGAACACGAGCCGCAGCCCGGGCAGGCGTTGTTTTCGCAAAACGCAAGGTCTTCGTCCGTCGCCTTGCCCGCCTTATATGCGCCAACCGCTTCAAACACGCTGTTGAGGTCGATGTTCGTGCCGTTTTGCATACTATAGGAAAGCATCGCGCCCGCCGTTACCACAATTGCGGGAACGTCGAGTCGAGCCGCAGCCATCAGCATGCCGGGAATGATCTTGTCGCAGCCGGGCATGAAGACCATGCCGTCGAAGCCGTGCGCCATCGCCATGGTTTCGCATTCGTCGGCGATCAGCTCGCGGGAAGCAAGCGAATAACGCATGCCCGCGTGTCCCATTGCAATGCCGTCGCAAACGCCGATCACGCCGAATTCAACGGGCGTTCCACCCGCCATGCGGATGCCGGCCTTGACGGCATCGGCTAGCTTGTCGAGATTGAAGTGTCCGGGCACGATTTCACTTTTGGGGTTTGCGATGCCGATCATCGGCCGCTGCAATTCCTCGTCCGTATAGCCCATCGCCTTAAATAGCGAGCGGTGCGGTGCGCGCTCCACGCTCTTTTTAACTGCGTCACTTCTCATCTCCGGCTGCCTCCTTTTGTTGATCGTCCGTTTGGTTTTCGTGCAAAATGAAATCGGTGATCGGCTTGCCCGGCGCGACCATCGGCGTCACCTTTTCGTCGCAGCCGATGCGGCAGTCGATGATTGCGGCCGAATCGGTTGAAATTGCCTTGTCCAGCGCCGCTTCAAATGCTTCCAGCGAATAAACGCTGTCGCCCTGGATTCCGTATGCGCCGGCCAGTTTTGCAAAATCAGGCCCGCGGTCGAGGTCCGTTTGGGAATACCGCTTGCCGTAGAATACCGTTTGCCACTGGCGAACCATGCCCAGCGTCCCATTATTCATAATAACAGTTATCACGGGCAATCCATAGTGTTCCATGGTCGCAAGTTCGTTGCAATTCATACGGAAGCTTCCGTCGCCGGAAATCAGGATCACGCGCTGGTCCGGTCTGCCGACCTTTGCGCCAATCGCCGCACCCGCGCCATAGCCCATCGTTCCAAACCCGCCGGACGAAAGGAACGTATTCGGCGTGTCGTATTGATAGTACCGCGCCGCCCAAAGCTGATGCTGGCCGACGTCGGTTACGATAATCGTGTCCTTCGGCGAATGCATGTAAATCGCATTCATGATCGCCTTCGGATTAAATTCGCAGGCGGGTGTTCCGTTTTCCTGTATCTTCAGGTTCTGAATCTGCCGGAGCCATGCATCCCTTGCCGTCATGCTGTCTTCCGGGAGGTCGAGCATTTTGAGAAGTTCGTCCAGCACGACTTTCACGTCGCCGCGAATCGCATGCGACGTGCGGATGTTTTTGTTGATCTCCGCCGCGTCGATGTCGATTTGAACGATTTGCGCTTTTCTGCAGAATTTGCTGGCGTTGCCAGTCACGCGGTCGTTAAACCGGCTGCCGAGCGCAATGAACAAATCGGACTTGGAGATGCCCGTGTTGGACGCCTTTGTTCCGTGCATGCCTACAAGCCCGGTAAAGTTCGGGTGTGTCGATGGGAACGCGCCAACGCCCATAAGCGTTGTTCCGACCGGAGCGTGCAATTTTTCCGCAAACGCAAGGACTTCCTCCGATGCGCCGGATTTCAGCACGCCACCACCGCAGAGCAGGAAGATTTTGTCCGCTTCACGGATCATCTCCGCGAGATCTTCAAGTTCCTTGGTTTGCGCCGCGCTCTTTCTGTGGGACTTTGCGGCATGTTCCTTCTTTGGCTCGTCCGATACCGGCGTAAACTCCGCAAGATCGGCGGTCACATTTTTAGGGATGTCCACAAGCACCGGGCCGGGACGTCCTTCTCTTGCGATTGCGAACGCTTCACGCATGATGTCCGCCAGCGTTTCGACGTCCTTGACGATGTAGTTGTTCTTGGTGATCGGCGTCGTGATTCCGGTGATGTCCGCCTCCTGAAAACTATCCTTGCCGATCAGGTCGACGTTGACGTTGCCCGTGATAAACACGACCGGCACCGAGTCGAGATACGCAGTCGCGATGCCTGTAACAAGGTTTGTCGCCCCCGGGCCGGACGTTGCGATTGCCACGCCGGTCTTGCCGGTTGCGCGCGCGTAACCATCGGCGGCGTGTGCCGCGCCCTGCTCATGGGACGTGAGGATATGGGTAATTCTGTCGCTGTTTTTATAAAGTTCGTCATAGATGTTCAGCACCGCACCGCCCGGATAACCAAAAACGGTGTCGACCTGCTGTTCAGCCAGACATTCTATCAGGATTTGCGCTCCTGTGAGCTTCATCTCGTATTCCTCCTTTTTGGGGGTGTTACATGCATGATTCCAATCATGCATTTGCCGCATTCGCAGCCGCAGCTTTTGGTACGGCCTGTGATTTGTGCAGCTTGTATTCAATCGAATCCATCAGCGCCCGGCAGCTCGCCTGGATGATGTCGACCGCTACGCCGACGCTTGCCCAGTATTCGTGCCCGTCGGTGGATTCGATAAGCACGCGCACTTTTGCGGCGGTTGCCGATTCCGAGTCAAGCACACGTACCTTGTAATCCGTCAACCGGATTTCTCCGACCTCGGGATAAAATACCTCCAGTGCTTTTCTCAGCGCGATGTCGATTGCGTTGACCGGACCGTTGCCCTCCGCGGCGGTGATCTCCAGCTGATCGCCAACGAGAACCTTGATTGTCGCAAACGACGGCTTTTTTTCGCCGCCAAGCGGTTGTTCGTCGGTTACGTTCAACATCAGCAGCTCGAAGAACTCCTTCCGCGTACCAAGCAGCTTTCGCACTTCCAGTTCAAAGGACGCTTCCGCTCCTTCATACTGGTATCCCTGGTGCTCCATCTGCTTGACCATATCGATGATGCGAGCGGCCTCGGGTGAGTCTTTTTTGATTTCCGGGTAGAACGCGCGGACCTTTTCAAGGATCGCGCTGCGCCCTGCAACTTCGGAAAGCAATATCTTTCGGCTGTTGCCAACCGAAGACGGCGGAACATGCTCAAACGTCAGAGTATTTTTCATCACACCGTCCACGTGCATGCCGCCTTTGTGCGAAAATGCGTTCCCCCCAACATACGGCGTATTTTTATGAATGCTGATGTTGGAAATTTCCGCTACCTCGTGGACGGTCTGCGTAAGTCGTTCCAGATTCTCCGGCGGTACGCAGTCGTACTCTAACTTTAGCTGCGCGTTTGCTAGCACCGTCGCAAGGTTTGCGTTACCGCAGCGCTCGCCAAAGCCCGCAAGCGTGCCCTGTACATGCAGTGCACCCGCTTTGACCGCCATGATGCTTCCGGCGACCGCCATGCCGCTGTCGTCATGCGCATGGATGCCGACTGCGACCGGAAAACGATCCAAAACCAGCTTCGTGATGTCATAGATTTCATCCGGAAATGCGCCGCCGTTCGTGTCGCATAGGCACAGGCAGTCAGCGCCGCTTTCATACGCCGCTTCCAGCGTTTGCAGTGCATATTCCGGGTTGGCCTTATAGCCGTCGAAAAAGTGTTCCGCGTCGTAAACGACTTCCTTGCCCTTCAACTTGAGGTAGGCGACGGTATCGCGGATCATCTGTAAGTTTTCGGGCAGCTTTGCGCGCAAAATCTCCGTCACATGGATATCCCATGATTTTCCGAAAATCGTAACGCACTCCGTCCCCGCCGCCAAAAGTGAGCGAAGGTTGGCGTCGTCTTCCACAGCGACATTCTTTCTGCGTGTGCTGCCAAACGCCGTCACTTTCGAATAGGAAAGCGGGTGTTCCTTGATCAGCTCAAAAAATTCCATGTCCTTCGGGTTGGAGCCGGGATTTCCCGCCTCGATATAGTCCACCCGCAGGCTGTCCAGAATCTTAGCAATCTTAAATTTATCCTGCACGGAAAACGAGATGCCGACGCTCTGCGCGCCGTCTCTTAATGTTGAATCTAAAAAATATAGTTTCTTCACGGTTGAAACCTCCCGTTTTGTTTGCGCCCGAGGCGCATCTGCTGTTGCGTCGGGATAATAAAATCCCCGTCTCACTACGAGACGGGGATACGATCCTCGCGGTACCACTCATATTGGTCCTGCTTCTTATTTTAAGCTCAAACTCCGGCTACAGAAGAAGCGGCGACCCTCTTATCAGGTTCTAACAAACCCTGGCATATAACGGTGCCAGCCGTAATACGCTTACTCTGCTTCAGCGTCTCTGCTCGGGAGGGATCCGCTGCCTGCGTCACCGTCGGTTTACACCAGCCACCGACTCTCTAAAGATGAACTTGCAAACAGCATGTCTCTTTCATCGCATTTCATGGAGTGTGAAATTTTCGCCATGATATCATATATTCTTTCTTAATGTCAAGGAATTTCATGTAAATTTCACATCAAATCATACACTCTCGCCTCAAAAGGCGCGAGAGTAGTAAGATCGGGTTCCAGTACGTTCGTTAAAAGCAGCTTTCCCGCCGGAATCTCCGGCAGTTTGGCGGTTTCTTTGCTCATATTGCATACGATCGCGTGGGTCTCGTTTTCCAACGTGCGTTTGTAGGCAAACAGCTGTGCGTGCTCATTCCAGAGCGGTTCATAGTCGCCGTATTGCAGTGTCTTCGAGCCGTGGCGCAGAGCGGTCAACGCTTTGTAGAAATTCAGTACGGAATTTGGGTCGTCCGCCTCTGTTTTTACGTTGATCGTCTTGTGGTTCGGGTTCACCATAATCCACGGTTCACCCGTCGTAAAGCCCGCGTTTTCTTCCGCGCTCCACTGCATCGGTGTGCGCGCATGGTCGCGTCCTTTGTGCAGCACGCCGCGCCAAGTGCTTTCATATCGTCCCGTCGCGCGCGCTTCGTTCAGCGCGTTGATCCCTTCGATGTCGCGAATCGCGCTTTCATCCGGAAACGGCGTATTCGTCATGCCGAGTTCTTCGCCCTGATAAACAAACGGCGTTCCACGCAACAGCTGCATCGCTACTCCAAGCATCTTTGCCGAGCGGATGCGCAGTTCATCCGTGTCCGTACAGCCAAAGCGGGAAACGGCGCGGGACTGATCGTGATTCGACCAGAACAAACTTCCCCAGCCATGTTTCGTCGCATCCTGCCATGCATTGACGATCTGCTTGAAACGCTCCAGTTTCCATGGAACAGGATCATACTTGCCGTTCGGTCCGTCGTCGATCTCCATAAGGTCAAACGGAAAGATCATGTCGAAGATTCCCGTCTTTTCGTCAAGCAGTTTTTTGCCTTCCTCCGGCGATGTAAACGGCGCTTCGCCCAGGCAGAGGCAATCCCGATTTGCATAGCAGTTTTGCCGCAGTTCTCGGATATAATCGTAGAGCTTTGGCCGGTTGGCGAAGTGTTCGAACGCGAGCACGTATCCCTCGGCATTTTTGCCGCCGCTCCCATCCGGCAATCCTTCGTCTTTTGCAATGCAGTTGATCACGTCCATACGGAATCCGTCCACGCCTTTATCGAACCAACGGTTCACCATGGCGTAAACTTCCTCCCGCAAAATAGGATTCTCCCAATTCAAATCGGGCTGCTTTTCGGAAAACAGGTGCAGATAATACTGCCCCGTCGCTTCGTCGAATTTCCAGGCCGACGGTGCAAAAAACGAAGCCCAGTTGTTGGGCGTTCCGCCGTCTTTCCCGTCGCGCCAGATGTAGTAATCTCGATACGGATTGTCCTTTGACTGGCGCGATTCCCTAAACCACGCGTGCTCGTCGGAACTGTGGTTGACGACCAAATCCATCACCAGCTTGATGTCGCGCTTGTGCAAACCGTCGAGCAACTCGTCGAAGTCCGCCATGATGCCGAACTCCTGCATGATGGCTTCGTAATCGCGAATATCGTAACCGTTGTCGTCGTTCGGAGAGTCGTACACTGGGCAGAGCCAGATCGCGCCGACGCCAAGATCTTTCAGGTAGTCGAGCTTCTCGATTATCCCTCTCAAATCGCCAATCCCATCTCCGTTGCCGTCCATGAAGCTCCGCGGATATATTTGATAAAATGTCCGTTCTTTCCACCAGGCGTTTTTCATGCGTTTCCCTCCGTTTCCAGATAAAGCATCGAATACCGTTCAACGCGTGGTACTATAACCGAAAGAACATCCGCACGGTCATTGTGCGCAATTTTATATGGAATCGTCTGCGTGACACCGTCTTCCATGTCCGGTGAAGCGATCCATGCTTTTTTTACGGTGGAATGGATCTGGATATGCAGCGTCACGTTCGAGTGTGCCTGCGGAGCATTGCGTCCTTCGTTCCAGTTGGAATTTTCGTCACCGCAAAGATTGATCATCTGAATCAGTTTCCTGTTTTTACTTTCTCGAACAATCATCCATAGTTTACCGCCCTCACCGTCAACCGTATACGGCGCATCGCAGACATATTCCTGATTGTCCCAGCCGCAGTGCGTAAAGCTCACGTCCTTCAAAGCGTCGTCGAACAGCAACGCTTCGTAACGCACAAAGAAATCGTCGTAAGCTCTTAAATGCAGTTCCTGTCCGTTAGTTAGTCGTGTGTAATCGGCATAATAGCCCTGTGTCAGCGCCGCGTTTTCTTCCCCAAACCACAGTTGTGTTGCGCCATGCGCGGCAATCGCGCTCATGAGCACTAGTTGTGCATTGAGCGCACGCTCCGGCGTGTCCGTCCGAAACGGAGCTGGATATGCCGCCAGCACCACCGGTTTTTGCGCGGCTTTTGCACTTAAGATAAGCTGTTTGATATGACAATAGCGCCCATACGGCGGCCAAACTTCAATATACACCGCGTCGACCGGTGCACGCATGGTACGGTCGACCGGCCAATTACCAACGTTGTTAAATACCAACGTAGCATTCGGCAAAGCGCTTCTTGTTCCTTCGATCAGCGGCGCAAAATCCTCCTCCAGATATACCATATCCCCTTCGGCATTCAGCGCAGTCTTCGGGAATCCGTAGGTGTCCATATGAATACCGTCAAACCCAGCGATTTCCAGCGCGTTACGATATTGCCCAATCAGATGGTTTTGCCACTGGCTCTCCAAATTCATAATGGCAAACACGTCTATAAAGCGCAGCGGTTCGTCTTTGTGTGCATACATCCGCCAGTCGGCGTGCTGTTTTGCAAACGGTTCGCTTGCGGCATACACAGCACCATAACCGAGTGCGTGCATGCCGAGCGTATGACAAGCCTCAATCTTTCGTTTGATCGTATCGAGCGAGTTTTGTTTGCCCATCATATCCGCATATTCGATTTGCGGTGCAATTAGCGTATCGTGCCGGTATGACCAGTCGTAAAACTGCACGGCGTTGATATGGTGCTTTGCCATGGCGAGCACGTCCGCTTCACTTGCTTCTTCCTTTGAGAAATCGGACAAGAAACCATATCGAAACACACGCAATTCTTTTTGTATGTCAACGGCGCATGCGGCTTGCTCGCCTGTTTCAGTTTGACAGACAACGCCAAGCCCCGCAAAACTTTCTCCGATCGGTGGCAGCGTCACGCTTGTTTTCTCGCCCGTTTTTTCAACCGTCAGCGAACGCACGCATTCATCCAGCTTAACAACGGAGACGCGGAAGCGTTCCGCATCTCCGTTGTAAACAATCGTCAATTCAATCGGTTCACCGGACAGATACCGTCCTTTTTTCGAATATATCTCCATCGTACTCCACTCATTATCCTTTCAATGCGCCGTCGGACAATCCCTTGATGAACTGCTTTTGGAAGATCAGGAAAATCACAACGACGGGAATGATCGCAATCACCGCGGTCGCCGCCATCAGGTGCCATTTCGCGCCCGCAAACTGCTGGAAAAAGACCGACAGTGCCTGCGGGATGTTCTGCTTTGCGCGGCTTTGCAAAAAGAACACCGCCTGCGCATAGTTGTTCCAAATGCCGAAGCCATTCAGGATGACGAACGACGCGGTCGCCGGCTTGATGACCGGAAAGATTACCCGCCAGAACGTTGAAAACGGAGAACACCCGTCCAGCGCGGCGGCTTCGTCAAACTCCTTTGGCAATGCGCGGATAAACGTCGTATAGATAAACACGGCGGACGGCATAGCAAGCGCAGAGCAGACGCAAACCATACCCCAGAGCGTGTTGATCGCGTTGATTTTGCGCATAAGTACATATAGCGGAACCGTGTTGATGATGCCCGGTATCATCATGCAGCCGATTAGCAATCCGAATACAAATTTGTTGTAGCGTGTCGTATGCCGGGCAATCGCATAGCCTGCCAGGCCGCCGGTCACGATTGTTACGCTCAGTGTTCCCGCCGTTATGATTGCCGAGTTGAGGATCGCTGTGCCGATCTTGGATTTGTTCCACGCATCGATAAAATTTTGCCAGTAAAAGTCGGGCACAAAGATGTTGCCTTCATAAAACACACGCGAAGGCGAATTCAGCGCCAGCACGACCAGCACGAAAAACGGAACCAGGCACATGGTGCAGATGATGACGATCATCAGGATGCGGAACGATCTTACCCATTTCTTTTCTTTCATGTTCGTCCGCCTCCTAACCTTTTTGCCGTGTCAGCCGCATGGAAACCAGCACGGGAATCAGAATGATGAAAAACAGGATCATCGCAACTGCGGTCGAATACCCGGTCCGGCTGCCATAGCACATGCGCATGATATAGATGGAAAGGCTCTCCGTTGCATAACCCGGGCCGCCTTCCGTCAGCGACATGATAACGTCGAACACCGAGAGCGAGCCGATGATATTTGTAACGACGTTGATGCGGATAGCAGGCATCAGCATTGGCACCGTCACCTTGCAAAACCGCTGCCAATTGCTTGCGCCGTCGATGCGCGCCGCTTCGGAAAGTTCCGCCGGGATCGACTGAAGCCCAGCAAGGTAAATGATCATCGTCATGCCGGAAAACTGCCAAACGTTGACCAGGACGAGCACCAATAATGCCGAAGGATACGATCCCATCCAGTTGCCGATCATGTCCGGCAATCCGAGCTGCGCAAACGCATAATAAAGGTATCCGCGTCCCGGCTGAAGCAGAAAATACCAGATGTACCCCATGATCAGCGGGCTGATGATGGCGGGAAGATAGATGATAACCCGCGCAATACTCTTGCCGCGAAATTCACTGTTCATAAGCAGCGCATAGATCAGCCCGATCACATTGAGCAGAACCGCACTGCCGACGGCGAAGATGAGCGTCGTTTTGATGTCGTGCATCGCGCGTGCATCCTTGAAAAAATCTATAAAATTTTGTATCCCCACAAAGGAGGCCTCGCCCATGCCGTCCCAGTCGGTCATACTCATGCCGATTCCGCGCAGCAGCGGATAGACAAAAAACATGCCGTAGATGATCAGCGCGGGCAGGGACAGAAACTGTGCCCCGTGAATCCGTTTATGCCGCATTGTTTACTCCGTAAGAATCCACAGCGGTGGCATGCCGGTTGACGGCGTGCCACCGCAGCAGATCGAGTCATTTGTTTATCAGACGATATGCTGTCTTAGAATCCCGCGTTCCAGGCCGCTTCATAAGCCAGCGCAAATTCTTCCGGCGTGTAGGTCCCGGCCAACAAATCCTGAACCAGACGGCCCGCATCGTCGCCCGAGAATCCGGCGGGTTTTTCGTTGGTAAAGCCAATGTTCGTTGCGCTTGCAACCGCATCGTTTACGCCCTGGACAACGCTTGCGGGTGCCCACTCGGCGTCAACATCCGTAAACGCGCTCGGCGAACCAAGGGTTTCGGAATATTTCTTCTGGTTCTCCGCGCTGAAGAGGTAGCTGAGGAAATCAACCGCCGCTTCGGCATTTTCCGTATCGACATAAATGCTGTAACCGGAATCTTCCGCAACCAGCACGACCGGTTCGCCGTCCGGCATGAACGACGGATACGGTGCAAAGCCGATGTTGTCCGCCATGTCCGGGTTCTTTTCCAGAATGCCGGAGAGACACCACATGCCGTTGGAGAACATTGCGCACTTGCCGGTGACAAACGCGTCGATGCAGTTATCGCTCGTAGCGGTCAGCACGTCCGCGTTGATCAGACCCTTTTGCTGCAAATCGACGAGGTCCTTTGCAAAGGTGGCCATCGCACCGTCCGGGTCACCCCAATTGAGGATGGACGAATCGTTGCTCAAAAACGCTTCTTTCGCAGCGGTCGCGCCGTACTTGGCCTTGATGTAGCCATGCGGCAGGAACTCAATCAGGTGGCCGAGGTGCCATGCTTCACCGAAGATGAACCATGGGTCGACGTCCGGATAAGCCGCCTTGATGGCTTCCAGGTTCGCCTCGAACTGATCCCAGGTCGTTGCAACGCTCAGGCCGAGGTCTTCGAACATCTGCTTGTTGTAGAAGAAACCGGCCATGGTCATATTGGTGCAAACGCGGTACTGGTTGCCGCTGGTCAGGTCGGTGCAGCTTTCCTTCATGGAGGGAATGAGTCGGTCCCACCACTGATCCATATCGTTGAGCGCCATGTATTTGCCCTGGTCGACAAATTCCTGCTCATAGGTGGTCATAACGTCCGGTACGGCGTCGGAAGCAAACTTGATCTTAATGATGTTGCTTGCGTCCGCCTGATACTCCTGTTCAACGGTAACGCCGTTGGATTGTGCATTGTAATCGGCGATGATCTCGTCTAAAAGATCGATGGTTTCAACTTTTCCGGTAAAAAACGAAAGGTCGACTTCTTTTGCCGGTTCCTCCGGCTGTGTGCTTGCCTGTTCCGTTGTATCAGCAGGCGTTGCTTCATCCCCGGTGGTTGGGGTCGTTTTGGCGCATCCGGCGAGCGTCGTCGCCAGCATGGTCAGAGCAAGTAACAGTGCTGTCCACTTTTTCATGACTTTCCCTCCTAGATATTCAGATATGCTTTTTATGAAATGAGGTGTGTTGTGTCCCCTCGTTTTCATTATGTCATCCACTTTTCCAAATGAACATTCCGCGTTTTTTAGATTTTGGTACCGTTTTTTTGGATTTTTCGAAGGAAAGCGGTAAATATGCTATACTACCCTCGAAAGGATGGGGCTGTTCCCGTGGCTCGTCTGCAAAAGCGATATCATTTAAAAACACGTCTGCTTGCGGTCATCTCGCTTCTGATCTTCGGCTCGGTCGTGCTGGTGTCCACGCTTGGCTTCGTGCGCTATAGCGACGATCTTGTCGAGCAGTCTGCCGTACAGACCCAGCAGCTGATCGAACAGATCGCGCTGAACACCGGTACCTATATAAACGAACTTTCCCGTCTCTGCATGTCGCCGTATTACAGCGAGCGTATCATGGATTTGCTGGAGTCCACGCCCGACAACAGCACGGACCAACTGGAAAAACAACGTTCGATTGAAAACTATCTCCGCGAGGTCATGACCATACCGCGCAAGGATATTCTCCGCGTCTATATCCTAACTGATGAAGTCTATTATATTACACGCACGGCACACGCTGTTGATTTTTCCGTCGACTTTCAAAACGAGGGTTGGTATCAGGCCGCAATGAGCACGTCCGACACGGTGTTCATTCCCGCTCATATTGAAACCAACGGCGGCTATACGATTACGATCTTTTCTATGGTGCAGCGCTTGCGAAGCCTTTCGGATTCATCTAAAACACTCGGCGTAATCCGCGTTGACGCAAACTACAGTGGCATTCGCGACGTTTTGGACGACGTGGAGTTGCTTGATAAAAGTGCGCTTTTCATTATAGACAGTGCAAACAGCGTTATCTACCAGCGAAGAGACCTGCCGGACGATATTTCCAACGAGAATGTATTCGCCGCCGTGCAGGACGGTTCCAGTCCGATGCGCGTTGTGCTTGGCGGGCAAAAATACATCGTCAATACACAGCCCGTTAACGATACGGATTGGACGGTCATCGCCGTCAACGCGCAATCCAGTCTGGTAAAAAACGTTGCCGCTACGAGACAGTTCACCATTTTTCTGGCGTTTGTCTGCGCGGGCGTCGGGCTTTTCGTCACCGTACTTTTCGTCCGTTCGTTCATTAAACCCATCAATGAGACGGTCGGCGTTATGCGCGTTGCCCAAAGCGGAAATTTGGGCGTCCGCGCGAAGGCAAACCGCGCGGAAGAAATCGACTACGTCAACCGCTCGTTCAACGAATTGCTTGTGCGCATTTCCGAAATGATGGAGCGCGACGCCAGACTTACAAAAGAGAAGTACAAAGCCGAATACCTGCAAAAACTTGCGCAGTATGACGCACTGTACAATCAAATCCGCCCACATTTTTTGTTTAACACGCTCAGCACGGTCAGCCTTTTGATTAAAAGCGAACGCTATGCGGACGCGGTGCAAAGCATCGACGATTTGTCCGCCTTGCTGCGCGGCATGGTGAATACCGACCGGGATATCACACTGTCCGCGGAACTTAAGATTGCGGAATGTTATCTGCGCCTGCAGGAACGCAGGCACGACGAACTGACCTATGCCATCGAACTGGACGCGTCTCTTGCGGATTGCCGACTCCCCGCGCTGACTGTTCAGCCGGTCGTTGAAAATGCACTCATCCACGGCTGCGAGCCGAAGGTTGGAAGCACACACATCGACATCACGGTAACGCCCGATGGCAACGACGCGGTCATTCGCGTTTGCGACAACGGCATCGGCATGGAACCCGCGCAGCTTGCCGCATTGCTCGATGCAATCGAAGGCCGAGCAAAACAACCGGGCGCAGGTGAAACGCGTAGTGTCGGATTAACCAACATAGCCCAGCGCTTGAAATTAAAGTACGGAGAACGCTATGGAATCAGCATCGAATCCGCCAGCGACGTCGGCACCAGCGTGACCATCCGCATCCCGCAGGAACATTGAGAAAACACAGAAAGGAACCGGACGTTATGGATACCGAATATCGCGTACTGATCGTTGAAGACGAACCATTGATGCGCGATTATCTGCACAATCAAATCAGCGTGATCCATCCTGCATTTCGTGCGGTATCCGCCGCGCACGACGGACTGGCCGCGCTGGAATTGTTGAATAGCAATGCGTACGATTTGATAATTTCCGATATTCGCATGCCCGGTATGGATGGTCTCACTCTCGTTGAGCGCATGCGCGCCATGGGATGCGAAACACCCGTCATTCTGTTAAGCGGATATGATGAATTCGAGTATGCGCGCAAAGCAGTCCATCTCGGCGTGGTGGAGTATCTACTCAAGCCGCTCAACGACGAAGCGCTACACGAAACACTTGATCGCCTTCGGCAGGATATTGCACAGAGCCGCAAAACGGCGCGCCTTCCGGACGACCTTTCGCCCAAAAGCATCGCGCGGTTTGTCGCGTCATGTTTTGCGGATTCCACGGCGGAGCACACCATGCTTGCCGAGCGTGCGGCAATCTACATCACCGCGCATTTTACCGAGCAGATCACCCAGTCCGACGTGGCGGACGCGCTTGGCGTGACGCCCGCATATCTCAGCAGTGTTTTTCACGAAGAGAAAGGCGAGTCTTATACAAAGTTTTTAACCCGTCTTCGCATGACGCAGGCTGCGCTGCTGTTAAAGACCAACCCCGCGCTTACAATTCAGTCTGTTGCCGAACAGACGGGCTATCTTTCCGACAAGCACTTTATCTCCGTCTTCAAGCGTTACTTCGGCATGACGCCGAACGAATACCGGCAGACGAAATAGCGTTTTTGCCAGCAAGTCGTTCGTTTGTTTCGCGCATATTGACAGAACAGTACGGATTTTGTACACTCATATAGAAATCTCTTGATGGAGGAACACCGATGATTCGCTAACCCATTTGGTATTTGTCAGCATTTGCCGGGCGTATCCACGCCTTGGTTCTACGTTGCAATGCCAAAGGAGCGAACCATGCCAGGGTTCTTTTTTGTTTCGCTTTTTTTGGCGTTGCTGTCTTTATCGGAAGGTTGATTTTTTATGTCTCAGATATGTGTAAACAACTTAACATTTCATTATGATGGCAGCTACGACAATGTATTCGAACAGGTTTCGTTTTCCGTCGATTCAAATTGGAAACTCGGTTTTGTCGGGCGCAACGGGCGCGGCAAAACGACGTTACTAAAACTGTTGATGGGTGAATATGAGTACGGCGGTTCCATTTCTTCCGATGTACTGTTCGACTATTTCCCGTTCAAGGTACGCGATTCGTCTCTGACCACGCAGACCATTTTCGAGGAAATTTCAAATGCGCCATTATGGATGCTTAAAAGAGAGCTCATCTTGTTGGACGTCGACGAAAGCGTTTTGGAGCGTGCGTTTTCAACGCTCAGCCCAGGAGAGCAGACCAAAGTGCTGCTCGCCGCGCTGTTTTGCAAGCCTGATTTCTTTTTGTTGATCGACGAGCCGACCAATCACTTGGACATGGAAGCGCGCGCGATTGTCAGTCGCTACCTGAATAGTAAAAAGGGATTCATCCTTGTGTCTCACGACCGGACATTTCTGGACGGCTGCATCGATCATATTCTCTCGATCAACCGTTCGGACATCGAGGTGCAAAAAGGTAATTTCTCCTCATGGGAACAAAATCGTCACCGGCAGGATGCGTTTGAACTCGCCGAAAACGAACGTCTCGCCCGGCAGATCGGTCAGCTTCGTACAGCCGCGCGCCGCACGGCGGAATGGTCAGACCGCGTGGAAGCCTCAAAAATCGGCGCTGGCAGCGCTGAAGGCACGATGGACAGAGGCGCGATCGGCCATAAAGCCGCAAAGATGATGAAGCGCGCAAAGGCGATCGAAAAGCGCAGGGAATCCGCGGCAAAGGAGAAGGAAACGCTGCTGAAAAATCTGGAGCGAAACGACACGCTGAAGATTGCGCCGCTGCGCCATCACGCAGACGTACTTGTAGAAGCACTGGATTTATCGATTGTTTACGGCGAGCGGACGATCTGCGGGCCACTCAATTTCACCATTCGTCAGGGTCAGCGCATTGCGTTGAGTGGAAAAAACGGCAGCGGAAAAAGCAGCATCGTCCGCCTGCTTATGGGCGAAGCGATTCCGCACACGGGTCGATTGCGCACCGCCAGTGGACTGATCGTTTCCTACATGCCGCAGGATACGTCATTTTTACACGGCACGGTTTTGGAATATGCGCGTGCAAGCGGATTGGATGAAACACTGTTTTTAACGATTTTACGAAAGCTGGATTTCCCGCGCGTACAATTCGAAAAGGACATGCGCGACTTTTCCGGCGGACAAAAGAAAAAAGCGCTTCTTGCGAAGACGCTTTCCGAGCGGGCGCATCTTTATGTTTGGGACGAACCGTTGAATTTTGTGGATGTGCTTTCGCGCATGCAGGTGCGCGATTTACTGCTGGACGGCAATCCATCCATGCTGTTTGTAGAACACGACCGCTCCTTTATGGACGAAATTGCAACAAACATCATTCGACTGTAACCGTTTCTTGCTTGTCATCGGCTGGTTGCGGCACTAGATAGAGCCGCTTCAACAGCCGGTTGACGGCGGGAATCTTCAAAATCCCGTATACGGTCATTGTACCAACGAGGTTGAGTAAAACGTCGTCCACATCGCAGCTGCCGCAGCTCAGCAGCAGTTGAAGCGCTTCGACGGCAACAAGAAGCACGATCATGACCACCGCAAACACCCAAAATTTACGCATCGGCCTGAACAGGCACGGTAAAAAAATCGCCATGGGCATAAACAAAAGCATGTTCCCAATCAGGTTCGAAATCGGAATCTCCGTGCCAATATAATTGTATTTCAGCGCACGCAAGTATAATATGACCGTTTCAAACGGATGAAAGTTCGTGATTAAATCGAAATGCTCTCGATAATACGTCGCACTTTCCGAAAAATGCAAAAAATCAATGCGCGAAACGAAAAGCACTCCGACCAATGCGGTCAAATAGAACACAAACGTCCCCGTCAACGACCAGCGAACGGCCTTTTGGCGACAATCGATTTCGTCAAAGGAATACGCAAGAAGCAGCGTGCCAAAAATCAACGGCAAGCAAACGGACGCGGCGAGCACCAGTCCAGACAAGACATGGCTTATCCCCTTAAAAAATATAATATAAAGCTGCCAGAGCATGGCCGCGACGGCAAGGGACAGCAACACCGCGCCAAATATCCGCAGACGTTTCATTTTCTTCATCATTGCGTTATTATATCATATCCTTGCCGGTTCAAAGGACAAATGCGCAAGATCGCCGTAATGCCGTGACAACAATTTTACAGACGCTGTTTTTGACGCCGCAACCCAGCGTTTGCGTTTGTTGCACACGCTTTTCAAGGCGCGTATAATGAAGCAAAGCATTCGATATGAAAGGACGGGATCATTTCCATGCAGCATGAACTTTCCGCAGGTCCGCTTTTGGACGAAAAAGGTGTTCTAAACGAGGCCGGATACGCCAAATCGCTCGTAAAAACATACGACCGCTCCGCAATCAAAGCCGGCAAGTTCCGAATCAAAGAATGGGATTATTATCTGGTTTACAACGGCAAGTTCGGCATTGCGCTGACGATTGACGATAACTCCTATATGGGTTTGATTTCCGCATCTTTTCTGGATTTTGAGGCACACACGGAAAAAACCGTCTCCCCAATGTTTTGGTTCCCTATGGGAAACACAAATTTCCCGTCGACTTCCCAAGCCGGAAATGTGCAAAAGACGCTGAAAAATGCCAGCGCGTCGTTTACGCACGAATCCGGCGGGCGCAGGCTGAAATGCCACATCGACCGCTTTGACGGAGAAACGCCGTTTGACTGTGACATTCTGCTGACCGAAGCGCCACAGGACACAATGGTCATTGCAACACCGTTTCACGAGCAAAAAACGGCCTTTTACTATAATCAAAAGATCATCGGCATGCGCGCAAGCGGAACGGCTTCCTGTCTTGGCAAAACATTATCGTTCGATCCGACAGACTCGTTTGGCCTGCTCGACTGGGGTCGCGGCGTCTGGTCTCACGACAATACATGGTACTGGGGCGGAGGCCACGGCGTTGTAAACGGACATGTGATTGGTTTCAACATCGGCTACGGTTTTGGCGACGTTTCCGCCGCTTCCGAAAACATGATCTTTGTCGACGACAAGGCGCACAAGCTTGACCGGCTGACCTTTAACATCCCGCAGAAGGACGGAAAGGACGACTTCATGTCGCCATGGACGTTTTCTTCAAACGACGGCCGGTTCGAGACTGCCTTTACCCCGATTCTCGACCGCTGCGCCTATACGAACGTTGGCCCGTTGTTATCCGATCAACATCAGGTGTTCGGGTACATGGACGGTACGCTCGTGCTTGACGACGGCACTAAAATTGAGCTGGAGCACTTCCTGTGTTTCACGGAAAAGGTACACAATAAATGGTAAATACCACACGTAAAATCGATCTCGTCATCTGGGACTGGAACGGTACGCTGCTGGACGACACGGCGACCTGTTATCAGATTGCAAACGAAATGTGCATGGAACGCGGTATGACCCCCATGCCGAGTATCGATTACTATCGTGCGATCTTTGGATTCCCTGTGATCGATTATTACAAGCGCATGGGATACAACTTTGAGACCGAACCGTTTGAGAATATTTCCTATGAATTCCATGCAATGTACGCTGAACGCATGGCCGCCTGTCCACTGCACGACTGCGCGATCGATGCGCTTCAGTCGGTACTGGATCACGGTGCACGGCAGGTCATCCTCTCCGCAAGCGGTCAACAGTTGCTTGACGAGCAGATCGACCTGTTTTCTCTCGGTGCATACTTCGACCGCGTGATTGGTAACAGCGATAACTTTGCACACGGCAAGGCGGATTATGCGCGACAGTTTTTGCTCGAGAGCGGAGTCCCTCCGCAGCGCGCTCTATTTGTTGGAGACACGGACCACGATTTTGAAATCGCCGATTCTCTTGGCTGCAATTGCGCCCTGCTAGTGCCGGGTCATCAAACGCGGGAGCACCTCTCCAGGCTCGACGCGCGGCTAATCGACTCGCTTTGCGAAGTGCCAGCGTTGCTGTAGCCCTTATTTGCCGAGTGGTTCAAATTTAAACGAGGGTCGGATGTTTATCCGCCCCTCGTTTTTTATGTTTCTTTCATTAACGGAAGTCTACACGCACTTCATTGAAATCCGAGTCCTTATCAAACCAGTATGTCCACTCAAAGTTGCTGGTAGAATACCTGAACTCCTGCGCAAGCGCAAGCGCGTTGGTCTTTACATGCGAAGCATAGTCGGAAACGTCCTGCTTAGCCCGGGCAAGGTTGTTGCTCTTACCGGCTGCGTATTTCGCCGCTTCCTTGCGGGCAACCGCCTGTGCTTCTTCCAAATCGTCCAGCGACATCAGGTAATTATTAAACATCTCACGCTGATAAAGCGAATATTGCTGGAAGGATTCTCCCTGCACAGCTTTGGTTGCACTTAAATGCACGGTTGTCGCAGACTGTTCTCCCGTATACGCCGTTCCGGCATCACTGGTCTCCGGTGACGGAGATTCGGGGCTCGGCGTCGCGGGTGCCGGGGTTACCGGCGTTGGCGTAGCAGGCGAAGGCGTAATCGTTGCTGGCGCGGTCGGTGTTACCGTCGTTTCCGCGGCGGGCGTGACCGTTGGTTCTAATGTCGGCGACACGGTCGCTTCCGGTGTGGGCGATATTGTCGGCAGCAGATCGTCGGCAGCAAGCGCAGACGAAACATATTCCGTCAATCCTTCCACCGTGTCGAGATATTGCGTTGCAATCATGTCCGCCCAGCGGTACGCCGCGTAATCCGCGGTGTATTCCAGTTCTTTCGGAACATCGATACCGTACACTTCCTTGACAATCTCCACACGATTCGACTGGTCGGTCAGGCAGAAGTTCCAATTAAAAATATTGGTCAGTTTTCCGCCCATCGAATACATGCCAATATCGTCGCTCGACAGACCGTATGCAAACTTGGTCAACGCCGCCGTCTGCCCAAAAGTACAGTTGGTAAACAATTGCCCGCTGAACGAGCTGATGATCTCCGGAATCTTCAGAATCAGGTTTTGCTCCTGCATGGATTCAAACAGTGCAATCATCATCTTCTTCTGCCGGTTGATGCGGTTGAGGTCGCCGCTGCCCTGCACATTTTTACGCACGCGCAGATAATCCAAAACGCCCTGTCCGCTCAGGTGCTGCGGACCTGCGTCGTAATCGCGCCCGGCCATTTTGAAGCTGATTTCAAGGTTGTAATCCACACCGCCGACGACATCCACCAGTTCCTTGACGGCGGGCATCGTTACGGCATAGTAATAGTTGATCGGAATACCGCCAAGCATCCAGCTGGCAGCCTCGCAGGTTTTTAAGAAACCCGCGCCGTCTTCGACTTCAAACCCCCCGCCGCAGTTAAGCGACGCGTTTAGTTTGTAAATGCCCTTTACACCCGGTATCTCCGCATATGTATCGCGCGGCAGCGAAATCAAGTCTACACGATTTTCATCAAAGTTGATCGCAAGCACCATCATAACATCCGCATGATACTCGTGCTTCCCGCTCCAGGTTTCGCGTTCCTCGGCATAATCGACGCCAATGATGAGCACGTTTACGATATTTTGCATCATGGATGTATCCGCCTGCTCACTGATAACTTCATATGGGTCCGGCGTTGGCGTCGGCGTCAGTTCCGGCGTTGGCGTTGCATTTGCATTTTCTATTATCTGCAATTCGGCGGAATCCGGCGTCGGCGTGCCGCTTACAAACAGCGCGCTGGGATCGAGAAACGTGGCGTATGCATAGACGCCGCCTACGCAAAGCAGCAATATCCCGAGCACAATCAGTACCGCCCAGAGGGCATTGCGCTTCTTGCGCGTGCGGCGTTTCCTCAGTCGAATATCGCTTGTCGGATAAAAATCCGTAGGAACAAACGCCTCCACATCGGTTTCCGAACGCTGGTAAGACGCTATACCGGACTCAATGGAGGGCGGTTCTTGATTATGTAATTGTTCCTCGTTTTTTATTTCTTTTTCAATCTCCGCTTCGGTTCCCTGTTCCACCGGAGTGTTCTCCGTCTCTGCGGGTTCCGTCTTTGGACGATTTTGTTTTGTCTTTCGTGGCATTGTTTCGCCGTTTCCTTTCCGGTATATACACCGGTTTCATTATAACAAAGAAAATCGAAATTCTTTGGCATTTTGGATTTATTACAAAGTGTTTACAATGTCTACGCAATTGGGATTTGCAAAAATCCCCTTTTTTCAGACTATTTTCTGGTTTGTGCGTTATCCTCAAAAAAGTTTAAGCCTTTTCACTTTATATAAAATACGTTATAATATAGACTGTTTTAGAATGCGCTGAGATTTTCGGAAAAGGAGAATTTCGCATGGTTATCATTATTCCGGCGTATCAACCGGATCAAAAATTGTATCGCCTTGTCCTTGCTCTGCATGAGCAGACTAATTATGATATCGTCATTGTCAACGACGGAAGCGACTTGGACCGTCAGCCTTTGTTTGATTCACTGGAACCTTACGCAAAGATTATGACGCATAAAGTCAATCGGGGGAAAGGCGCCGCGCTGAAAACAGCCCTCTCCTATATTTATGATCAATACCCCGCCGACGAAGGCGTCGTCACTATCGACGCGGACGGGCAGCATCTGCCGGAGGATATCATTCGCGTCAGCGAAGCCTGGGAACAAGCTCCCGAAAAGCTCGTGCTTGGCAGCCGCGAGTTCACCGGCAACGTGCCGTTTAAAAGCCGCGCCGGCAATGCCATCACGCGCTTTGTGTTTGCCTTGTCGACCGGAGTAAAGGTGTTCGATACACAAACCGGCCTGCGCGCATTCGGCGTATTTCGCATTCCAATGATGCTTGAGATGAAGGGCGACCGCTATGAGTACGAAATCAACGTGCTCCTCTTTGCAACGCGGCATCGCATTCCAATTGAGGAGGTCACGATTCAAACCGTGTACATAGAAAACAACGAATCTTCACATTTTTTGCCGGTGCGCGACGCCTGGCGTATCTATAAAATGATTCTTATGTTCGTAGCGTCGTCACTGGTTGCAATGTTACTGGACTATGTTCTCGTACTCTCATTTACGGCTGCAACAAAAGACTTTGCACAATCGCTGCTCATCAGCGTCGTTGGCGCTCGCGTTTTGAGTTCGCTGGCAAACTACTTCATGAACTGCAAACTCGTGTTCGAGCACCGCAGCAGGAGCAGCATTGTCCGTTATTATTTACTCGTCGCCGTCATTTTGGGCATAAACTATTGCCTGATGTTCCTGATTACAAAGGTGATGCCAATCGCCGTCGGCAAGATTTTTGTCGAACTGGCGTTGTATCCGCTTAGTTTCTATATTCAGCGCAAATATGTATTCCCGCCAGAAAGTGAGGAGGCCTGCGAATTCGAATGAGGCAATCAAAACTCTCCAGTTCCGCAAAAAGACTGATTAAAACGATCCTTTGGGATATGCTTGCATTGGCCATTTGCATCAATACGTTTGCGTATTTTCATCATGTGCGAAAATCCGCTCCAACACCAACCGCGCTTTCCACGCCTACGACCGCGGTTGCAACCGCGACGCCAGTTGCGGCGGATGTCGACGCAACGGAACAGGCCGACACGAATAGCGTCGATGCAACCGAACCCACGGATACGCCCGAGGCTATCGACACGGGTCTGCTCGGCGGTCAGTATGCCGAAATGTTTACCGACGGCGAAGTGGTTCAAACAGATGATTCTTATCGCAGCGCCAATGTTTCGGTCACGATGACCAAGGTGGAATTGGATACGCCGGTTACGTATTATGTTGCCGATATCTATATCAAAGACCTTTCGAGCTTTAAGACCGCAGTTGCCTATGAATACGAAGAATACAACGATGGCTTAAGAAAAAACGTCATGCCGACACTTCAGCTTGCGCAGCTGACGAATTCCATCGTTGCCATTTCCGGCGACAACTACACCTTCCGTAAGGAAGGACTGATTGCCGTTCGCAACGGTGTGGAATGGTACCACGACACACCGCTTGCCGAAGACATCTGCGTATTGTACTATGACGGAACAATGGAAACCTATTCCGCGGACGAGACTTATTCTACGCAGATTGCCGAAATCTATGCCCGCCAGCCGTATCAAATATGGACGTTTGGGCCGGAATTGCTAATCGACGGCGAAGTTCCGGCAAGCTTTGCTTCCACGAAGGCCAACCCGCTCTCCGGCGTCGGTTACTTTGAACCCGGTCACTATTGCTTCATCCTCGTCGACGGACGGCAGAAAGGCTATTCACTGGGTCTGAACTACACGCAATTTGCGCAGGTATTCAAAGACCTCGGGTGTACGGTCGCTTACAATCTTGACGGCGGCGATACCGCAGTCATGGCATATGGCGATGAACTCCGTAGCCAACCGCAGGATGATAAGCCGCGCGATACAAGCGATATCCTGTACATCTGCGAACCGGACTCCGTTTCGAACGGACAGTAAGGAGGGGTGAAAATGAAACGATTTTTCCAGCGCGTCATGCCGCATGCAGTCATTGTTCTTTCACTGATGACGCTCACCTTCTTCTCGATCGACCGCGTCAACCCGATCATGGCGTTTATGACCAGCGAACTTTCCAAGTGGGTGTTCGCACTGCTTGCGGTAACGGGGCTTCTCACCGCCATCTTCCTGATCGGTATGCAATGGCACGAAGACGACCGCCGTGCACGCAGAGCTTCCCGGCGGAAGGCGGGAGCCGAGCAGGCGATTGAGGACGCTTCCCAGGCGCTTGAACATGCGACCCGTGCCTTGGAACGAGCAAAGGAGCCGGATGACGAATAAAAATAAGAAGACAAAAACATCGTCCATAACGGACGATGTTTTTTGTTTTAAGTATGCTCAGCGCACTTAGGAAAGCGCTTTTTTAATTGCTTCGATACGGTCAATCTGCTCCCATGGCAGGTTCAAATCGCTTCTGCCAAAGTGCCCGTATGCTGCGGTCTGCCGATAAATCGGTCGGCGCAGATTGAGCTGCTCAATGATCGCGGCAGGCCGAAAATCGAAGCAATGCTGCACCGCATGCTCAATATCCGCTTCACTGCAGGCGTTTGTGCCAAACGTATCAATCATAACCGATACAGGGCGCGCCACACCAATTGCATACGCAAGCTGAATTTCGCACTTTTTCGCAAGCCCGGCAGCGACGATATTTTTCGCCGC
This sequence comes from Christensenellaceae bacterium, assembly GCA_963665515.1. Classification (GTDB taxonomy): domain Bacteria; phylum Bacillota; class Clostridia; order Christensenellales; family CAG-138; genus UBA7703. The sequence continues at coordinate 777,037 of OY762278.1, read as the reverse complement.
ATAACGTGACATGTATGCCGCGCTGCGGTCTACTTTTGTCGGATCTTTGCCGCTGAAGCAGCCGCCGCCGTGGCGGGCATACCCGCCGTAGGTATCCACAATGATTTTTCGGCCGGTCAGACCGGAATCTCCCGTTGGGCCGCCGATGACGAACCGTCCGGTCGGGTTGACGAAGACCTTCGTATTTTCATCCATCAGTCCTTTGGGGATCACGGGCCGAATTACTTTCTGCTCAATGTCTTTGCGGAGCATGTCCATGTCCACGTCGTCATGTTGTGCGCTGATAACGACGGTGTCGACGCGAACCGGCGTGTCGCCATCGTATTCAATCGTTACCTGACTTTTGCCGTCGGGGCGCAGATAGGAAATATCACCGCTTTTGCGCACCGCAGTCAGTTTTCGTGTCAGCGCATGCGCCAGATCGATCGGCAGCGGCATATAGTTGTCCGTTTCATCGCATGCAAAGCCAAACATCATGCCCTGATCGCCTGCGCCTGTGCCGAGGTTTGATTCTGTCGCGCCGTTTTTTTGCTCCAGTGCATGGTCTACACCAAGCGCAATGTCGGGCGACTGTCCGTTAATTGCCGTAATGACCGCCAGCGTATTGGCGTCAAATCCATATTCCGGCTTGTTGTAGCCGATTTCGTTTGCGACCCTGCGCACAAGGTTCGGGATGTCCACATAGCATTCTGTGGTAACCTCTCCCATGACCATTACCATGCCGGTCGTTGCCGCGCTTTCGCATGCAACGCGTGAATATGGGTCGTGCGAAAGCATTTCGTCCAATACGGCGTCGGAGATGCAGTCGCATAGTTTGTCCGGGTGACCCTCGGTCACCGATTCGGAAGTAAAAAGTTGTTTGCCCATTTCGGGAACGCCTCCATAGATGATATTACAAAAACCTCATCCGCAGATGAGGTTTCACAAAGGTTGGTCTAATCCTCATCTTTCAGCTTTCGCTGCCGGAATTGGCACCTTATTCATGACTGCCGTGTCACGAACAGGTTGCCGGGCTTCACAGGGCCGGTCCCTCAGCCGCTCTTGATAAGACGGTATGCTGTTTTTGTTACGCGTATTGTAGCACAGGTGCCGTTTGGTCGTCAACCGGACGAACAACCTCGATTGTGCCGTTTTCTCACAATCAGTATCATCTGGGAAGCATCCGCACGGCACACAGCGCTGTTTAGCTTTCGGAATCCGGCACCAAATCAGAATAACCAAAGATAATCGCGTCGGCAATCGGGCGTTGCCCGACGCCGTAATCTTTTTCACCTATCTCCTGTATGACGTGCCCGTTGAGCTGATTGCCCATGAATACCATTGAAGCGGACCACCCGCCCACCAGGTTGTAAGCAAGTTCGCAGCCATTTTCAGCAAATAGTTCGGCAAATTCCGTCAACGTCATGCCTACGCTATAATTGTTGTCCCACCGCTCGACCACAATCGCAACATAATGCCCCGGTTCGATGTAACCGATACCCGTGCGCGCGTTGATGCGGTTTAGGTGGCTGTAGTAGAGTGCGCCGCTGATAGCGCCGTTCTGAATTAATGTCGGGCCGAATGAAAACGCATTCTCTACCCCGTCGTCCAGCAGGATGTTTGCACGGGTTTCCCATTTTTCAAAGATTCGCATGGATAGATCGGGATAGATCGCCAGCGTACTTTCTGTGTGTGCGGACGAATATATACGTCCGTCGCGAATGAGAATCCCTTTGGAGTATCGATCAGTATTGATGATGCCGTCTCCCGTAATCAGCAGTACGGCTTTTTCGTCGCGCGCAATCAACCAGGGATATGTCGTTCCTTTGCCGGTATGTCCCTGTGAACCATAGCCCGTGCGCAATTCTCCGGCATCCTTCATATGAATGTCCGCAACGAAGTATACCACCGGCTTCCCGTCGTCGTTGTAGCTCTCTACCCGGTCAATATCTACGCCGATCGTATCACTGCGATATGCCCAGTGCCCGTGTTCGCTGTCCACCACGACCGTCTCCTCCGGGTCGCCGTCCTTGCGATAGTAGTTTTCTTCAAACGTTTCTACCGGATCGGTCGTTGGCTCCGGCGTCGGATTTTCCGTTTGCATTGGCTCCGGCGTTGACACGGCGGGTGTTTCCGATTCGGTCGGTTCAGGAGTGATTGGCGTCGGACTGATGTTGCCTGCCAGAATAAAACAGGCGGCGATCCCGACGGCAATGGGGATCAGAGAAATACAAACGGCATCTCCAGCGCTTCTGCGCCGCCGGATTGCGCGGTAAACCAAAATAAACAGGAGCAAGGTCAAAATCGTTCCGGTGGCAAGGCTGATCAGCGCCGGTGTCGGCAGATTTAACAAGTCCGTTGTTTCAGCAACCTGTGTTTGCGCTGCTGTGGGTACAATATCTTCTGCGTTTGCCGTTGTTTTGGGGCGTTGGGTCGGTTCTGCCGTCGGTTCCGGCGACGGCGTAACCATTTCGTAAGTAAGCAACGCCGAAAGGTCAATGTTTTCAAACAGATCGTCTTTTGCAACGTCCTGTCCAACGCGCGAAAAGGCGAGTGAATATGCGCTCCCGGTATCGATCGTCAAGCCGTATGTCGTCTGTGACGTGCAAAGATCAAATGCCGCCTGTGCCGTTTCCGCCGCGGTCTTTCCGCGGAATGCGCTCAACGGCGTATCCATAGGGATAACCGTTGCGTCTTTCGATTGTGCCTCGTCAAGTATATATAGCTTTTGTACGCTTTCGGTCCGCTTTACGGCTTCCAGCACGCATTCCGCCGTAAAGCGATGCGCCGCAGAAACATCGTCCATACTGTGCGTGACGATCACTTTGGGAGAAAGTGCCTCTATTTTTTCGATGATATAGTTCAGCGTCTCGGTCTTTCCCCATTCTCTCGAAACAACATCATAAGAATTAGAATTTTTACAGGAAAATCCGCCAAAGATCGGATACTCGATCAAGCTAATCGAGATCAAACCGGCAAGCGCTTCGTCTACGCGCTCGCGGCTGTCATAGTCGGAAAGATACAGAACTGCGCTCTTGATTCTTTGTTCTCCGGCGTATGTCGGCAACACCGCGCCAAACTGTTTCCACTCCATACCGGGTTCGGCGGTGATAATCAAAAGGTCGACCAATTCCGGCGTCGGTAGAAATCCCTGCGTTTCATCGCCGGAAATCGCCCATGCGGCATATGCCTTTACTTCGCCGATTGCACCGTCACTGAGCAAAGTAACGGTCACCGCCACGCAGTCGGGATCGAGCGGGATCGTACGGTTCACAAGTTCGTCCGAAATCATTTCCTCCTGAAAGCTTACACCACTTGCATTGAGTTGTTCTACGAAATAACGCTCCGGGGCCGCGTACCAGCCAAGCACCATCACGTTACACATTCCATCGGGCATGATGGTAAACGAATCTCCGTTGGTCAGTTCGATACGCGACATAATAAACCCGTCGCTCAGGCGATATGCATATCGTGCGCAGTCTTCCGGCAAATCAGCCTGATACTCAAGCTTGACGCCGGTGGCATCTTCCACATTGGTCTCTTCTGCGTTTGCGGCGGGAATCATCAACATCATCATGACGCCGCATAGTAGCAGTGCAATCCATTTTTTCATCTTCTTTTCCTGTTTTTCATCGTTGTAGTCGGCGGGTCTTTCATGCGCAGCAACAGCGCCAAACAAATCAGTATAAGCGCCACCACTATCGCAAGAAGAAGCCACCGGTTTATTGTGGACGTAATCAGCGGAATAGCCGGCTCCGGAGTTTCGGCAATGTCGACGGGGCGCAGTGTCGGCGCGGCGGTGACTTCCAAAACCGGCTGCGTGCTCGTCGGTTCGGCTTGCACCACGGGTTCCGTCTCCGGCTCAATATAATCGCTCAGCCTTGCCGGATCAATATGTTCTAAAAAGTCGTTTCCCGTTTCATCAGCACCGACGACAGAAAAAGCAAGGCCGAATTCGGCGGAGCTGTACTTTCCCGTGTCGTAAACGGCGTGCTGAAAGCTTTGTTGGCTCAGGTGCCGCGCATAGGCCAGATTTGCAATTTCAAGCGCGGTTTTTCCACCAAAAACACTTAAAGGTACCCGCCAGTCCATTGTAACCATTCCTGCATTATACAAATGCAGATATATTTTTTGTGTTTGCCACACGCCGTAGCATTGCGCCGAATCACCATACATTTCTCCGTCTGCGGCGGCAGAAACCGCATCCAACGTACATTCAGCCGTCATCATATGCGCACCATGTCCGTACTCTCCGTTCAGATCGTGCGTTACGATCACTTCCGGTCGAAACCGTCGGATCGCGTCAACGATAGCTTCGGTAACCTCATCCCTGTCCCAGTCTGTTTCGGCGTCCTCCAGCGTTTCGGAATATGCGTCGGGAAAACCTAAAAGCACCGGTGCGTTGCGAACACCACAAGTCCAGAGACCGTTGAGGGCTTCGTCAATTCTCGCCCGTTCGTCACATGCTAGATAGACCACCTGCACATTGAGCCCGCGCTGTCCGGCGTATGTCGGCAGCGTCCCTCCAAAGTACAAAAGTTCATCATCCGGATGCGCCGCAATCACCAGTATGTCCGCCTTTTCCACTGGCGACTTCCAGTCGAACGCGCCATCCGGAAGTGCTCCGTCGGAAAACAGCATTGCTTCGGAAATATACAGCGCGCGGTCCGATTCAATCGTGATTTCCCGCGTTGCGGTATCGACGGTATAGTATGCATTATACAACGGCGCCTCGATTGTTTGCCAGGCCAGCAAATTTCCATTGCTATCAAACTCCGACAATTTAAACGAAGTCGGCAGTTCATACCACTTTAGGTACACTCCCGCAACCGGCTCACCGTCCGTCCAGCGAACGCGCAGGCTCGTTCCTGTTCGGATTTTGCTGTACGTTTTAATACTCCCGTCGGTAATCCGCTGCCTGCGGTGATAGTCTTCCGGTTGAATGATCGTGCAGCTTGCGGTGAGGTCGACCGCTTCACCATCCGTGCCCTCGGAAATTGCATGCGAAATCGCCGGCGCACACAGCAAAATCGCTATTGCGCCGGCGCAGCATACTATAAGTTTATCGCGGACTCGTCCCATTTAGTCAGGCATTTGCCTCCGCTTCTTCAGCCGCTATCCTTGCGTTTGCTTCGTGCATCTCTTTTTCCGTTTTCGCCAGCTCTTTTCTGCCGGTGATCAAGAGTATGCCGCCGCCACCAAACAGGATGAGCAGGCTGAGAATACCCACCGAGGCACGGTCTGTCATCATGTAGAACATGGAATACAAAAGCGGACCGATGACGGTTGCAAACTTGCCGAACACATCATAAAATCCGAAGTATTCTGCGCTTCTCGACCGCGGGACAAGTTTGCCGTAATACGAGCGCGATAGCGCCTGAATGCCGCCCTGCACTGTGCCGACAAGACCGGCAAGCACCCAGAATAAGATCGTTGCGATCGAGCGGGCGGCGTTATAGTCCGCCTGCTTTTGCGTGTCCGTCGCATATTCGTCCAGGTCCGCGCCAATATTCGTCAACGCAGTCACGACTGTTGCACGAGCCTCTCCCGAGGTGAATTTATAATTTACGCTTTCGCTGTCCGCTGCCTGCCGCGCAAGATCGGCTACCACTTCGTCAAACGCAGTGGCGCGGTCTTCTTCCGACAATACGGCCCGCGTATCCTCCACAAGATCAGTTGTAATTGCTTCCCATTCGTGCTGATCCTCTTTGGTTTCAAAGGAGACGCCTTGTGCCGAAATGCTCGTGCGCGTAGCATCCACAACATCAAGCTGATACGGTTCAACGATCCGCCCCATAAAGAAGCCGACACCACAGATGCAAAAATACACGATGATTGCGGTGATGATCATCTTGATTGCGCCGAATTTGCTCGAAAGTTTGCTAAACAGGATGGAGAACGGCACGGCGACAAGTTGGGTGACCAGCAACGCCAGGATCATGCCCGTCGTACCAAGTCCAAGCGTTGCGCCATAGTTTGTTGCAAGCGATATTACCGCTCCAACGCCGTCGATATAGAGGAAGTACGCAATCAGGTAGATGAACAGTCCTTTGTTGCTTACGCAGCGTTTCATTGTTTCCAACAGATTGGACATTGCGTGCTTCGCAAGTTCTCCCGGAGGAGTTTGCACATAATGTTTCTGTTCAACATTCTTTAAGATCGGGATTGAGAACAGCAGCCACCATACGGTAACAATCAGTATGGAAAATTTCATCGCGATCGGATCATAGTTTCTTAGCAGCATGACCGCAATAGAAATGACAAACGGAATCGTACTGCCGCCGATATAACCGGCGGCATATCCCCAGGAGGAAACGCGGTCCATCCGTTCATGTGTCGTTACATCGGTTAAAAACGAATCGTAAAACACGCAGGACCCGGAAAATCCGATGTGCGAAATGACGTATCCGATCAACATCCACTGCCAGGAGCCGACAAACGCAAGCACCGCAGTGCTGAGCGTGCCGATGAGGATGAATATGAGCAACAGCTTCTTTTTGTATCCCTTAAAATCCGCCACGGCGCCGAGCGTCGGCGCAATCAGCGCGCCGACAAGCGATGCAATGGAGACGCCGATGCCCCACCATTTGCTTCCGATATCGCCCGCAACGCTTGCGTAATAAATCGGGAAGATGACCGCCATGATATTGGTCGCATATACCGAGTTTGCCCAATCGTAAAAGATCCAGCTCTTCTCGCTCTTGGTAAAGCGCTTTCCGATGGCGCGCTGCTCCATAAAACTCCACCCTCTCCCTTAAAATCTTTGTTAATTCTCCCTGTGTCCACTATTTGCAGTATAACAAATAGCAGATACCGGAACAAGGAAGATTCGGGTCACTTAACAAATATAAAGCGTAATCACTTGTTTTTTACAAAGGTTTTTCTCTCTGCTGACGATAACATGATTTTATCCAAAACGTAATAAAAAACACCCGCTCAGATGTTTGATATCTGCGCGGGCGTTTTGTTACGGCGTTGTGTTATTCTTTATCGCTTGCGTCTGTGATTTCAGTCGCCTGTTCCGTTGCCTCGGTGGATTCGACCGCCGTTTCATCGGGTTCGCCGGGTTCTTCCTCCTCCTGATGCGGAACGACCTCGACCGAAACGACGCGCGTTCCTTCGTCGACTCGCATAAGGTGTACGCCCTGGGTGACGCGCGAAATGATGTTGATCTGGTCGATCGGCATGCGGATGATCGTTCCATCGTCGCGAATCAGCATCAGATCTTCGTCCTCGGTCGTCATCTTCAGGCAGGCGAGATCGCCCGTCTTGTCGGTCAACTGCATCGCAATGACGCCTTTGCCGCCGCGGTGATGCAGCGGGTACTGATCCTCAGGCGTCAGTTTGCCCATGCCGAGTTCGGAAACGGTCAGCACGTTGCCGCCGCCGCGCACCTTGACCATGTCGACAACTTCGTCGTCGTCATCAAGGTTCATGCTGCGAACACCCGTTGCTGTCCGTCCCATCGGACGAACGTCGTCTTCTGCAAAACGGACGCATCTGCCCTTGCGGGATGCAACGATAAACTCGTCCTCGCCGGTGGAGTATTCAACGGCAATCAGCGAATCGCCTTCCGGTATGTTCTGCACGATCAGGCCGCCTTTGCGGATGTTTTGCAGAGCGGAGACCGGGGTCTTTTTGATCACGCCGTTCTTTGTCGCCATAACGAGGAATCCAACATCACCTTCACCCTCGACAGGGAACATTGCCGTGACCTTTTCGCCTTCGCCCAGTTGCAGGAGGTTGACAATCGGCAATCCTTTTGCGTTTCTGCCCGCTTCCGGAATGGCATAGCACTTGATGCGGAACGCCCTGCCAAAGTTGGTAAAGAAGAGGATGTGCGTATGCGTGGTGGTCACGAACAGCCGCTCCACAAAGTCCTCCGTATGCGTTCCCTGACCCATTACGCCACGTCCGCCGCGGTTCTGTGCGCGATAGGTGTCCGGCGAAAGACGCTTGATATAGCCGAAATGCGTCATCGTAACGGCCATATCCTCTTCCTGGATAATGTCGTCAAGGTCGATGTCCTCGATCATCTGCGTAATCTCGGTGCGGCGCGGGTCGTTGTGCCGCTGTTTCACGGCAAGCACTTCTTCCTTAATGATGCCGAGCAGTTTCTGCTCATCGTCAAGAATGCTTTGCAGATACGCAACCTTTTCGCGCAGTGCGCGATCTTCATCCAAAATCTTGTCGCGTTCCAGTCCGGTCAGCCGCTGTAAACGCATGTCAAGAATTGCCTGCGCCTGCCGCTCCGACAAGCCGAAGCGTTCGATCAGCTTTGCCTTGGCTTCCGCCGGGTTAGCGGATTTTTTGATCAACTCGACAATTTCGTCGATATTGTCCAGCGCAATGATGAGGCCTTCCAAAATATGGAGCCGTTCTTTTGCGCGGTTGAGATCATAGGTCGTCCTGCGTGTGACAACGGTCTTTTGATGTTCAAGGTAATAATAGAGGATATCCCGCAGCGGCAGCACTTTCGGTTCGCCGTCCACCAGCATCAGCATGATCACGCCGAAGGTGGATTGCAGATCCGTGTGTTTGTAGAGCCGGTTCAATACGACGTTTGCGTTTACGTCCTTCTTGAGCTCAATCACGATGCGCATGCCGGTTCTGTCGGTTTCGTCGCGCAGATCGGAGATGCCTTCCACACGCTTTTCATGCACAAGCTCGGCTATGCGCTCCACTAAGCGCGCTTTGTTCACCTGATACGGGATCTCGGTGATGATGATGCGACTCTTATTTGCCGCATATGCTTCTATTTCAGCCTTGGCGCGCACGACGATGCGGCCGCGGCCCGTGCGGTATGCGCTAGCAATGCCGCTCATGCCCATGATGATACCGCCGGTCGGGAAATCCGGACCGGGCAGATACTGCATGAGCGTATCGTTGTCGATTTCGGGGTCGTCGATCAGCGCGCACAGCGCATCGATCGTTTCACCGAGGTTGTGCGGCGGGATGTTCGTCGCCATGCCGACGGCGATACCGCCGGAGCCGTTGACAAGAATATTCGGATACCGGCTCGGCAGGACGGTCGGCTGCATGAGCGTTTCGTCAAAGTTCGGCATGAAGTCGACAGTGTCTTTTTCAATGTCGGCCATCATTTCCGTCGCCATCTTGGACAGTCTGGCTTCCGTGTAACGCATTGCCGCCGCGCTGTCGCCGTCTACACTACCGAAGTTGCCGTGGCCTTCCACGAGCATATATCGCGTGGAGAAATTCTGCGCAAGACGCACCATCGCATCGTACACCGAAGAATCGCCGTGCGGATGGTATTTACCAAGGCAGTCGCCAACGATACGCGCGCTCTTTCGAAACGGTTTGTCCGGTTGTAAGCCGAGTTCATCCATCGAATACAGGATGCGGCGGTGCACCGGCTTGAGACCGTCGCGCACATCCGGCAACGCACGGTTGATGATGACCGCCATTGCATAGGAAATGAAGCTCTTCTTCATCTCCGTTTCAAGTTTAATCGGGATTATGCGGCCCGAAGTCGTGTCTTTCTGATCCATAAACTACTCCCAACTCTCTGCGTTTAAACGTCCAAATCAACAACAAGTTTGCTGTTTTGCTCAATAAACTCGCGGCGTGGCTCGACCTTGTCTCCCATCAACAGGGTAAACAGTTCGTCGGCTTCGATCGCGTCCTCCACCTTAACCTGCAGCATGATGCGCGATTCCGGGTCCATGGTTGTCTCCCAAAGCTGTTCCGGGTTCATTTCTCCAAGGCCTTTGTATCGTTGGATCGTGGGCTTGGGTTCGCGTCCGATCTCGTTCAGCGTTGCCTCAAGCTCTTCATCGGAATAGACATACCGCAGGAAGCTGCCGCGCTTGATCTGATACAGCGGCGGCTGCGCGATATATACATACCCGTTTTCGATGAGTGGCCGCATATGCCGGTAGAAGAACGTCAGCATCAGGATGCGGATGTGGCTTCCGTCAACATCGGCGTCCGTCATACAGATGATCTTGTGGTATCTCAGTTTCGTTTCGTCAAAGTCTGCATCCATCCCCGCGCCAAAGGCGGTGATCATGGCTTTGATTTCCGCGTTTGCAAGGATTCTGTCCAGCCGCGTTTTCTCAACGTTCAGAATCTTACCGCGGAGCGGCAGGATCGCCTGAAACATACGGTTCCGGCCGAGTTTTGCGCTGCCGCCTGCGGAGTCACCCTCGACGATGAAGATTTCGCAGTGCGCGGGGTCTTTTTCCTGACAGTCCGCAAGTTTGCCGGGCAGGGATGTGGAATCCAACGCGGATTTGCGCCGCGTCAGTTCGCGTGCTTTTCGCGCCGCGTCGCGTGCGCGCGAAGCCGTGATGCACTTTTCAATGACAACCTTGGCGCATGCAGGATTCTCTTCGAGAAAGCGGGTCAATCCCTCCGAAACGGCGCCGTCCACCATCGGGCGGATGTCCGCGTTGCCGAGTTTGGTCTTCGTCTGTCCTTCAAACTGCGGCTCAACGAGCTTGACCGAAATGACCGCGGTCAGGCCTTCGCGAATGTCTTCACCGGAAAGCGAAGATTCGCTGGCTTTGAGCAGTCCGTTTTTCTTTGCATAGTCGTTGATTACGCGCGTCAATGCCGACTTGAAGCCAACCAGATGCGAACCGCCTTCAATGGTGTTGATGTTGTTTGCGAACGTAAAGATGTTTTCGTTATAACCGTCGTTGTACTGCATAGCGATTTCGACGGAACCGGTCTCCACGTCGTCTTCCATACGCTTGGCTGTAAAATAAATCGGGTCGGGATGCAGCCGCTCCTTGTTTTTGTTGAGATACTGCACGAACGACACAATGCCGCCTTCATAACAAAACGATTTCACGTGCGCGGGCGTTTCGCGTTCATCCGTAATGGTGATGCGGATGCCGGCGTTTAAAAACGCCATCTCGCGGAACCGACTGCTCAACGTGTCGAAGTTAAAGTTAACGCTGTCAAAAATCGTATCGTCCGGCCAGAACGAAATGACCGTTCCCGTTTCATCTTCCGGGATGTCGCGCTCAATATGCACGTCGTTCAACGGTTCACCGCGCATAAATTCCTGCACGTATACGTGTCCGTCGCGGTGCACTTCCGCGCGCAGCGTCTGGCTCAGCGCGTTGACGCAACTTACGCCGACGCCATGCAGACCGCCGGAAACCTTATATCCTCCGCCGCCGAATTTACCACCGGCATGCAGCATTGTCAGCGCTACGGTCAGCGCATTCTTGCCCGTCTTTTCATGCAGACCGACCGGAATGCCACGGCCGTTATCGGAAACGGTTATCGAGTTGTCCGGACGGATGAATACTTCGATATGCGTGCAGAACCCCGCCAGCGCCTCGTCAATCGAGTTGTCGACGACTTCTGCCACAAGGTGATGCAATCCTCGCCCATCGGTCGAACCGATATACATGCCCGGCCTGCGGCGGACGGCTTCCAGTCCCTCGAGCACCTGAATTTGTGATGCGCCGTACGCCTGATTGTTTTCCTGTTCCATGTTGATTCCTCTCTCCAGTCAATCTGAAAGCGGCAAATCCCGGCGGATTGCCGCGCTTCTTTTTTTCTTGCAGTGTCTATTCCGCGTCCGAAATCGTCAGCACGGCGACTTCATTGAGGTATGCACGGTCAACCTCGCTTCTCCAGCGCTTTTCCAGCGTACTGCTGGCAATATGTGACGCATAGACGACCTCGCGTCCGCGTTCACGCAAAACGACATACGATTTTACTTTGCCCGTGCAGGGTGTCAGTCGTCGTTCCTTGCGCGCTTTGTCGATATAGGCCTTCGTCGTCGGCATCATGCCGCTCGTATTGATCACGAACAAAATCCTGTCCAGCGGGATGCTTACATCCGCACCGATATGCAGCAGCATAGTGCCTTTCTCCTCCCCTGAATGCTCATATCAAAGTTCCGCCACTTGGCGGTCGGCAACCTGATATACCTGCATCTGTTGAACGCCCGCCGCCGCAACCTCTTCAAGATGGGTGCAGGTCAAAAACGTCTGGCAATCCTGCGCGGCGACCAGCAGCATCTTCTGGCGATTGCGGTCCAACTCGGAAAATACGTCATCCAGCAGCAGCACGGGCGCATCGCCCTTTTCCACCCGCAAAATCTCCAGTTGCGCAAGCTTGAGGCTCAGTACGGTGGTGCGCTGCTGTCCCTGCGAACCGTATACACGAACATCGGTACCGTTAATCGCAAGCTTCATGTCGTCCCGGTGCGGGCCGACCGACGTGCTGCCGCGGTACATGTCCCGTTCCGCCGTATCCGCCAACGCAAGGCGCAAAGCGCTCGTCAGGCTGGTTTTTTCGTCCGGTTTGACATTCGGTTCGTATGCCACGTCCAGCGTCTCCATGCCGTCCGAGAGCGTCTCATGCTGGCTTGCGGCAATACCACCCAAATGCTCGATGAGCTCCGCACGGGAGATGACAATAGAAGCGCCCAGAACGGACAGCTGTTCGTCCCAGGCTTCGAGCGCATCGTAATCCAGTCCGTTCGGGTCCTTCAGCAGTGCGTTTCTCTGCTTGAGCGCGGCGTTGTATTGCTGCAGCGTGTAATAGTAAGAAGGCCGCAACTGCGAGATCGCCATGTCGAGAAAACGCCGCCGTTCACCAGGGCCACCCTTGACGAGCGTTAAATCCTCCGGCGCAAACATAACCACGTTGAGGCAGCCAAGCAATTCACCGGAGCGTGAAAGCGGGGCTCCGTCAATTTGGATGCGCTTGCGTTCACCTGCGATCAGTTTGCACTCGATCCTGCGCGGGCCGCCGCGCGTGTCCATGTCCACGCTGACACTTCCGGCAGGCGCGCCGGAGCGGATCATCTCCGCGTCTCGAATCGTGCGATGGCTGCGACCGAGCGAACATAAAAACAGCGCCTCCAGCACGTTCGTTTTACCGGCGGCGTTTTCTCCCGTCAGTACGCAAAGCCCTGCGTCCGGGCGCAGGGAAAGCGACGGGTAATTTCTGAAATTGATAAGCCGTAGTCCGGTTACGCGCATGCGTTCGCTGCTCAATCTTCCTAAATAAATTCTTAGATTATTATACCATTATATTTTATAGTTGTATATATATTATAGTAAAGAAGTGCTTTTTAACTGCAAATTAATGGTGTTTTTGTGTATTTATTACCTGTTTTTACTTCTTCGTTTTCTACGCCCTGCTCCAGACGAAAATCACGTGTCATTCCAACGTCGCATCCGTCGATTGAATTGTATTTCGCGCGCAAAAAACCGACCGGACGATTGATCGTCCGGTCGGCTGAGCATTCTGAAAACGACTATGAAAGCAAATCTCCCTGGTGCGCAACCAGTGTCGCATCGAACACGCCGGGCACGCGGAGAAACTTGTCCACAAAATCCGTGTCACTTTCGCGGATGCGCAACTCGATGGTCAGCTCGATACCGTCATGCTGGACGGTCTTGCTCTTGACATGCGCCTTGGGCAGCTGACGAATCAAGCCTTTTATCTGCTGGCTTGCGCGTTCGTCAAAATGCAGAATCAGCAGGTACGGCATGGTACTGTTGCCCTTGGCGGACGTGATGATGACCATGATCACGCCGATGACCAGCGCGCCAATGAGACCGACATCCACAAAGCCTGCGCCGAGTGCAAGGCCTTCGCCGACCGCCCAGAACATGTAGACCGTATCGATCGGGTCTTTTATGGCGGTACGGAAACGCACAATCGAGAGCGCGCCGACCATGCCGAGTGAGAGCGTCAGGTTCGAGCTGATGAGCATGATGACCAGCGCGGACACCATTGTCAGCATGATGAGGCTCAGGTTAAACGAACGCGAATACACGACGCCCGCAAACGTCTTTTTGTAGATGAAATACAAAAAGCCTCCGATTGCCAGCGCGATAATCAGCGTGAGAATCACCTGCAGCGGATTGAGCGTGCTTGAAAACAGCTCCTTGATATTGAACGCGGTCGCGAGCGGGTCCGACGCCGCGAGCAGAATGGAATTCATAATGTTCCTCCTTCACATCATCCTGGTGTAAACTTTGCGCGCACTGCGCGAAACTACATTTTAAAACTCATATTGCCGACAAAAAACATATTTGCTGGCGGCGGTGTGCTGGGCGGCGTTGACCGTCAGCAATTCCTGCACGAACATCGGAAGGCTTTCGTTAAACTTGACCTCCAGTATCATGCAGTTTCTCAAATCCCACACGGGATAAGTAGCAAGGTGTGGATTAAACAAGTCCGTCGTGCGCATCGCCGTTCGTATGTCCTTGTCAAACGTGATACGGACGTCCTCCGCTGGAAACACATATGGTTCACGAATATAATCCACAAGCACCTTGGGACGAATATAGTTGGACTTAAAGATGCCGTATATCTGCATGGCGAACGGTTCCGGCCTGCGCTTGAGGCATTCCAAATCACCCCGAACGATCGCATCGCATTCCGCCCGGCTGAGCGAGAGGCTGTCCTTTTTGATATACTGACCTTCCTTATGCTTGCGCTCAAGCTTGATCGCGCTGTCCGAAAGATTGTAAATGCGGATGCGGAATTTGTCCCGCGAGCCGGTACCTTCAATTTTTTCGGAAACGGCGGAGTCGTAAGGATCGTCAAAATACAAACTGCGGATGAAATATTCACCGCCGTTCAGGGATGCATAATAGTCCTGCTTCAGGCAGGCTTTTAACCGCGCCGCAAGCAGCTTGTGCTCCCCGTCGGAGATGATGTATTTCAGTTCGTGCCGGTACGGTTTGCCGGCGAGTTCTTTCCTAACGGCCATGTCCCTAGCCTTCCAGTGCTGAAACGCGCCCGAAAATGCTCATCATTTCCGAATCGCTCAAATTGAAATATGCCTGTACGTATTTCAGGCAATAGTCCTGATAGTTGTTCGCATATGCGCGAATATTATCACAGTGCTGCTGCCATGAGGTATACGTTATATCGTCCCAAATGTCAACATCATACGCCATTTCGTCGAAAATTGCCGCCTGACACTCGTCTACGCGGGCGTTGATCTTTTCCGGCGTATAGACCTCGTTGAGCATCAGCGCCACCTTTTCGAGGAACAGTGCGCGGAACGAAGCGTTTTGCAGCAGCGCACGGGAAAGTACCGTTGACGTCGCCTTGCCCGAACCGTGACCTTCTGCGTCAAAGTAGCGGGTGAAGAAGTCGCGGCGGTAACCGGACGTATATGCGTCCGAATTCTTGTCGTTCCGATTCATCGCCCAGCAGAAATCATAAAACAGCCAGCGCCACTTGTTGTCGGTTTCCGACGAGCGCCAGTATTTGATGTTGCCCGTGTCGGTATTGCCGACGATGATCTCCGCCGCGCAGTACGTCGCAAAATTCTCTACATCCATCAATGAACAGATGTAATCATAATTGGCGGAATTGCTGAGGTCGTGACTGCCCGCCCACTCAACCATGTCGGTGTAATCCTGCCATCCGTTTCCGGCAATCACGCAGTTGACGTTGCCGTTTCCCATCAGCATGTCGATGCTGTCGGGGTCCACGATGCCGTAATGCGAAGCAACAAAAAACTTGTTGATCTTTTCGCGCAGGTTGTAGACGCCCCAGTATTGCCCGTTGATATACACAACAGCCTGGCGATACGCCTGCACATAGATATCTTGATCGGCCGAAAGGCCAAGGTCGGCGTCTCCCAGCAACGACGAGATCACGATATCGCGGATGCGGCTTTGGGTTGCATCCTGCCCGCTTGCGCGGAGAGTCAGCGACTTGAAATCGGTAATATCAAGGTTGTTAAAAAACTGATACGAAAAAACCGAATCGCCATAGCCGGAACGTGCAATCAGCGCAAGTCCCTTTTGCTCCTTGTTGCGCGAATACGCGCCGAATACGCGGATAACGCCGTCCGCGTCGTATTCATACGTGCCCGTCTCGTCAATCACGTCAAAGTGCACGTCGCGCTCCCAATTGCGTCCCAGTGGATCGGGATGCGAGATCGGTTGCGCATTGAAATTGACAATGTTCCAGTTGGAATCGTTCATGCCCGCTTCCATCGTGATGTCGGTCGGGTTTTGGCCGGACACCTCGGCATAGTCGTTTCCAATGACGTAAATGCCTGTTTCACCGTCCCAGAAACTCTCCGGATCGGCCACAAGACTGATAATTGGAAGCGATGTGCGATGATTTTGAAGCGTATCCGCACTGGTATAGATAAAGTAACTTGCGGTCGTCGTATCGCTTCCAAAATACCCGCTCTTAAACGCGCGCGCGCGAAGCGGCGTCGTTTGGCTGATGGAAATCGCGCCGGAGTATCGCGGAGACGATTCGGTCGGCGTGGAACCGTCGGTCGTATAGGTAACGGTGCAGCCGTCCGGCACTTCAATCGTAACGCTCTGCGCGCTGTCGTAACAGCCGCTTGCAAGCAGTATCGTCGGTTCTTCGGCATAACCCGCCACACCGGAACCGTTTGCCTCGTTCGGCGTCGGCGATGCATAGTAAAGAAGACTTGTTCCGCTCCTGCCGTAACTCACGTCGGCATGCCC
This sequence comes from Christensenellaceae bacterium, assembly GCA_963665515.1. GTDB lineage: Bacteria > Bacillota > Clostridia > Christensenellales > CAG-138 > UBA7703. Next base: position 760,610 of record OY762278.1, on the reverse strand, counting down.
CGCCGGAACCTGAAGTTTATCGAGCAACGTGCCGTCCGGCGAATACAGCAGGACGACATCCCCGTCGCCGGAAAGCTTGAAGTTTGTTTCTAGGCTATTTTTTTTTTGCGCGTCGGATACGTTCTTACCCGACGCCAAGACCGTTAAATACTCGCCCGCTTCCAGCGTTATGTCGGGAAACGTCCATTTGGCGGGGTTGTTCGCGTTGTTTGACAACGCATACCCCGCAAGTGAAATTGGCCCGGACGTTCGATTGTGAATCTCGATCCAGTCGTAATATTCGCCATCGGTACTTTTTAAATACGAATAATTGGCGTTCATCGCTTCCGAAATCAAGATGTCGCCCGTGCCAAACGAAAGCGTCGCCATAAACGCCTGCAATCCGGCGTTGTCATTCGTATAGCCCGGCGTGGGCTGGGACGTCTGCATAAAATCACCCGTTCCGTCGGGGGAACGCGCAAAGCTGATGTCCGTGTCCGCGCGGGAATAATCATATTGATCAAGAATACGTCCGGAAGGCGTTGAAAACACAACACTCTCCTCATAGGCTGCCAAACCAAACGGCGCTTCAATTTCGGTTGCGCCGTCCGGCGTGGACCGGCCCGTGCAATAGACGACCATGACACCATAAGCGGGAATTTTAGTTCCACTGGGCAGAGTGTATTTCAGCGGCTGCGTCGGCGTGTCTGAAATGCCGTAGCCCGACAAATCGATTTCCGATCCGGTCGTGTTGTAAAGCTCGATCCAGTCGCTGTATGTGCCGTCCGGTCCAACAATCGTGGACGCGTTGCTTGGCATAAATTCGTTGATATAGACGCCGATCGACTCGTCCGCACTTGCTGACAGCGTCGCAAGATATTCGGCCGCGCCTTCGTCCGTATTCGGATATCCAGGGCTCGGCAGCATCTGCACCCAGCTTGTCCCGTCGTCCGCACTGCGGCCAAGCGAATAACCGCTGTCGACCGACTTCAGCGAAATGCTGTCGATGACCGATCCGGAAACCGTGGTTAAAATCACCTCGTCGGATGCGGAGAGTTTAAACCCGGCATGCATCATTCCGCGGCTCGTTTCCCCACTGCAAAACACAACAAGGTAGCCGTTCGCTTCAATGACGGACCCGTCCGGGAACGTCCACTTCGCGGCTGAAAGCAAATCATCAGACAAACCATAGCCGGAAATATCCAGCGCGGAATCGGTCGTATTATAGATTTCGATCCAATCGGGGAAGTCGCCGGTTTCATCCGGCACCGCACCCTTGTTCGAGGTCATGACCTCGTTGATCTCAATCTGGGCGGTCGAGTCGCTGTTTGCTCCCGTCCCGCCGTTTTTTAAGTAAAGAATGAGCGCAACCAGGCATGCGACAAGCAAGACAAAAATCAGCGTCTTGCGCGCGGCCGATGCTCTCCTTCTACTTCTCGCCATGTATTCAATGCTCCTTTCGCAAAAACACACCTTTGCATTTTCGCAACGTCCAGTTTACCATATGGCCGCACAACTGCCAATGACAGCCCAAGAATATTCACAAAATGTCCGAAATGTCTTTGTTTTCTCCCCGCCAGGAAAATTAAGCGGCAAACCCCAATAAAATAGCCGCCACGATCAGCGCAATTCCTAAAAACACCGCGCCGAGAATGGTGAATATACGCGTAAACGTGCGCTGTTGGCGCACTTCCTCTTCCACATAAAGATTACCGATGTTCTGCGGGTCGTAATGGATATGCACCGTTTGTCCAACAAGCAATCCCGGCGCGTTGCTTGCATAAGAAGAAATATGCTGCATCATCTGGCCGTCGATCGTAAACGAATAGACTAAGCGAATGGCTGTGGACATATTTTGCCCTTCAAATGCGCTGACTTTGCCTTCCGCATAGGACGTGCACAAGCTCTGCTTCCGCTTATAAGCGGCGGAAAAACTCATGCCAACGATAAGAAATACTAGCCCTATCAGCCCGAACGTGCCGGAAAATATAGCAACAAACAATTGTACGGCTTGAATGCCGCCTGACGTCGTCATCATGTATTATCTCCTTTATTGAGGCTTTCACCGCTGCGTAGTTTTTCGCGGCGCTCATGGTTCTCTTTAATCTTTGCTTCCTGTCCCTGGTCGGACGGCGCATAGTAGCGTGTGCCTTTCAGGGACGGTGGCATATACTCCTGTTGCACCCAATGCCCGGGATAGTTATGCGGGTAGAGATACCCTTTTCCATGCCCCAGCCTTGCGGCCCCGGCAAACGACGTGTCTCTCAGATGGATCGGCACGGGTTCGTCCAGGCTTTGCTCCGCGTCCGCCATCGCGTTCGTCATCGCCTCGACAACGCTGTTGGACTTCGGTGATTCGCATATAAAAATGATCGCCTGAGTCAGTGAAAGCCGCGCCTCCGGCAGGCCGATGTGTTCCAGCGCGTCCGCCGCGGCAACCGCCTGCACCATTGCCTGCGGGTTGGCGAGGCCAACGTCCTCGCTGGCGTGTGCAATCAACCGCCGCGCGATGATACGAGGATCGACGCCAGCATAAATCAGTCGCGAAAACCAGGCAAGCGCCGCATCCGAATCACCGCCGCGCAGACTCTTGCAAAACGCGGACAGCATATCATAAAACAACTGTTCGTCGCACTTAATTACCTTTCGCTGACTGGATTCGGCAGCGATTTCTTTCGTAATATGAATTTCGCCCGTTTCGTCGCTTTCCGTGGTTAAAACAGCGAGTTCCAGCGCGTTGAGTGCGTTTCTACAGTCGCCATTGGCGATTGCAGAAAACGTGTGCATCGCGTCCTCGTCCAAACGCACTTTCTGTTTGCCAAACCCGCGTTCTTCGTCGTCAAGTGCATTTTGAATCGCCTGTTCCACATCCACCGGTGAAAGCGGGTAAAACTGAAACACCCGGCAGCGGGACACGATGGCGCTCGTCATCGAGATCATCGGGTTTTCCGTTGTCGAGCCGATAAACCGGATCGTACCTTTTTCCAGCGCAGGCAGCAACGAGTCCGACTGTGTCTTGTTCCAGCGATGACATTCGTCCAGCAGCAGATACGTCGGCTGTCCGTAAAGTTTCAGCCGGTTCTGCGCGTCTTCCACGATTGCACGCAGTTCCTTTACGCCCGCGGTGACCGCATTGAGTTTAACAAACGCACCACCCGTTGCGTTTGCAACAATAGCGGCCAGCGTCGTTTTGCCCGTGCCCGGAGGACCGAAGAAAATCGACGACTGCAACCGGTCGGTTAAAATTGCGCGCCGAAGCAACTTGCCTTCGCCAACGATGTGCGCCTGGCCGATAAACTCGTCAAGCGTGCGCGGGCGCATACGGTCTGCAAGCGGTGCGTTTTCCTCTATGTTGTTTGATAATAAATCTTCCATTGCTTTCACTCATTGTCTGCGGGTCGGCATTTTCCGTCGCTTGGTTTAAATATCCGGCGGCACAAAACCCTTTAAACTCAAATAATTCCTTTAGCCCAGCGATTCGACGTCAGCGTCGGTCTGCTCCTGTGTTGTATCCGGAGTCGTCAATTCGCATATAACCAGCGCGTCGCTGACCGGGCGTCCGTTTGCATAGGGCACATTGACCGCGCCGCTTGCCGATTGCATCACGCTCGATTGCCCGCCGTCAAGGTTGTAGGCACTTGTCAATCCAAGATCCTCACAAAGCTGCGAAAGATCCTTCATGGTAAGTCCGCGCGATTCCGAAGAGCGCCCGTCCACCGCCATGAAAACATAATGTCCCGGTTCATAATAGCCAAGTACGGAACGTGGATTTTTCGGTGTGACCGCACTGCGGAACTTCGTTTTTGAGTTTCCGTCTTCGTCCAGCAGTGCCGGTCCGAACACCCAACTCTGGTAAACTTCCATACCGGAAAAGGTATCCTTTGTTAAAAGACGGTAGCGGTAGGTCAGCAGTTCACCGCTGGTCAGCAACAGCCCAAGGTCGAGGTCGCGCGAAATCCTGTTGGAATAAATAATGCCGTCGCGCACGATCGGCCCGCGTTCATGCAGAGAATAAAAATCTCCGTTGATGGCGATGATCGCATTTCCCGTGCTGTTAAAGATGGTCTCCATCGTTTGCGATCTGCCTCTGTATTCTTCGCTTGAAAACGCATTGGCAAAACAACTGATATCCTGAATGTAAATGTCTGCAAGATGATAGACCGCTTCTTTATAATATCCTTCCGAAATCGTGACGGAGACATTTTTGCTCTTATAGTTGCCGTTTCCGTCGTTTACTACGTCGGTATATGAAAAATGATCAAACAGCGATTCATCGCAAAGTCCGCTCGAAACGCGCTCACCAAACGCGTTCAAATCGTCAATCCCGCCGCAAGCATAAAACAGTGCGACCCGCACGTCGATGTCGTTGATTACACCGTTTTGCGTAAAATCGCAGTCCGCTCGTTCCTCGATTGTCAATGTATCGGCTTCCAGCGCGCGCAGCATCGCCGCGGCGTCCGCTGCATTCAATATGCCGTCCACGTTCACATCACCGGATACCGGGATAAAGATCGCCTGCGCACTTGTTGCCGTCAACAGCACCAGTGCAAGCAGCGCGATGCTCAGGATTGTAATCTTCCGTTTCTTCATGAATCGCCGTTTATTCCGACGGGTTCGCAGATATAAACGATATCGCTCGCCGTCCGTCCTCCGTCCGGATTATAATTCAAAATTTTCATCTGCGTCGTCATCACCGATGAATTCCCGCCGCAGAGCGTGTATGCGGCGACGCATCCCAAGGATGACATCAGTTCCGCAGTTTCAGAGACTGTTGCGCCGGACGAATCCGGGTTTTTCTTGCCATCGATTGTTACAAAGCAATAATGCCCAGGTTCATAGTAGCCGATCACCGTCCGCGCATTGCGCGAAAGAAGTGAATTCGGACAATTATAGGCACTTAACGGTTGCCCGTCGTCGTCAAGCAGGCGTATGCCTCCGGTCCATGTTTGGTAAGCGTCCTGATCTTCAAGCGCTTTCAGCGTGGCTTTTCCCGCCGCAAAGGTTAGCATGTCACCGCTATAAAGCAGCGCACATACATCGCTGTCACGATCGATCGTATCGCGATACCAAACGCCGTTGCGAACCATAGGGCCAAGTTTCTGGCTAGAATATCCGTCCCCGTTGATTGCAAGGATTGCGCCGTTGTCAATTGCAATCTGCTGGGTCAACTCCTTGCCCGCAAGGTATTCCCCGCCACCAAATGCTGTTTGGATGCTCGCTATGCTCTTCACATAGACGTCCGCGGCCTGATACGTAAAGTCGCCTTGCGCCAGTTCGGTTATGCACACGCTTACGTCATTGCTGACGTATCCGTCATTTTTTAAAACGATACCCCGATAGGAAAAGCGCTCGAGATGCCGTTCTCCAAGCATGCTGTCACTCGAAAGGACGCCGAGATCGGAAAAAGCGTCGATCTTGCCGGATGCATACAACAATATCGCCACGGCGTCTGCTTCGCCGACTTCCATATTGCCCGTTGCGTCCGCAAGAGCGGACGCCGCCGCATCCAGCGTTTCCATTCCGCACGCGGCGCGCAACACCCGTGCCGCGTCGCTTGCGCAGCTTGCGCCGTCGCCGTCCAAATCGCCCGTAACGCGAGCTTCCGCAAGCGCTGCCTTGAGCCCCGTTGTGCAAAACAAACAAAGGATCAATACGATGGCAAGCGCTCGTTTCATTACGGCTTCCTTTCCTGTAAAGTCTGCATAAAGCTTAGCTTTCATCATAACATGTTTTTTTATATTATGGTAGAATGGATGTACCCGACGGCACGCCGGGTGATCTTTATCCGGGCGCGCCTCGGCGTGCCGGCAAACTATTTTTGCTATGGACTATCCCACAGTTTATGAGTAGATTACAATACAAGAAAGGCAAAAATGCTATGAAAATAGGGCAATTCAGCGACACGTTCTTACCAATCGTGGACGGCGTCGGGCGCGTAGTTTACAACTATGCGACGTCGCTCGTCAAACGCGGCGAAGAATGCTATGTTATTGCGCCGATGGCCGACACAGGCTATCGCGGCGGTTACCCCTTTGAACTTGTAGATTTTATCAGCATGGAAGTTCCGCGTCAGCGGCAATACAACACCGGAATCCCTCAGTTGGACACGCACTATGACGCGCGCATGCGCTGCATCGATTTGGACGTCATCCATGCACACTCGCCGTTTATATCCGGCCTCGAGGCACAACGGATCGGACGCCGCCGTGGCATTCCCGTCATCGGAACGTTTCATTCTCGCTATTACGACGACTTTTACCAATTAACGAAAGCCGAGATGTTGGCCAACCTTGCGGTCGCAACCATCGTGAATTTCTATCAGCGCTGCGACGAAGTGTGGACGGTAAGCCAAAGCTCCGCAGAAACCCTGTTTGACTACGGTTATAACGGCGAAATCTTTATTATGCCCAACGGCACGCCGGACGTTACGCCAAACGCGGAACGAGCTGCCGTTGCAAAGACTTATTTCAGCCTTCCGGACACGCCGATCCTTCTCTATTGCGGTCAGATCAACTGGAAAAAGAATATTCTGCGCATTTTGGAAAGCTGCGCCATGCTGAAAAGCCGGGGGCAGTCGTTTACGCTCGTACTGGCAGGGCAAGGTCCTGATGCGCGCGCCATTCAGGCGAAGGTAAACGAGCTCGGACTCGGTGAAAACACGCGGTTCACCGGACACATCACGGACGAAACCTATCTGTACGGGCTATATGAAAATACGGACTTATTTGTTTTCCCGTCTTTGTACGATACGTCCGGCATGGTCGTGCGCGAAGCGGCGGCGATGGGTACGCCAAGCGTTGTCGTGCGCGGCAGTGCAACCGCCGAACCGATTTCGGACGGCAAGAACGGATTCCTCTGCGAGGATTCGACGGAAAGCCTCTACAGCGTCATCAAACGCGCCCTGTCCGACCCGGCGGCAACCAAGGAAGTCGGCAAGACAGCGCGACGCACCATCTATCTCTCCTGGGACGACATTGCCGCCCAAGCAATCGAACGCTATCAGGCGCTGATTGAGCGGACGGCAACAAAAAAAGCTACTTGATTTTTAATTGTCCCGTTTGTCAGAGGATCGCTCAAAACGCATATAAAAGGACCGCGGATAAAAATCCGCGATCCTTTTATAATTCCTTCAATATCAAATCCGTCGCGCTGTCCCCGTCGGCTTGCAGACGCAGGATACGTGGATCGTTTGCGTATTCTTCCCGGATCATATCGCGAAGCGCCGTTCCGCGGTGATAACCGTGGATCACATGAATCCGGTAAACGTCTTTGCTTCGCCGTAGCGCCGCTTCAATGGCAATCCGCGCCTGATACTGGTTTTTACCGTGCAAATCCAGCGTTATTTTTGCTTCTGCGCTATGGGGCATCCGTTCTCCCTTTCGATCGGTCTGTTTGCGGGTTGGTTCATCTTATGCGTAGGTATCCGCATATGAAAAGTTTTTCCAATCTCCGCCATGCATTCGATGGAGCTCTTCCGTTGCAAGCAGCCACTTTGCGACGCACTCGGTTTGCGGATAAAACTCATAAAACTCACCGTCAAAAAACGTGTAAAACCGTGAAACATCCGTGCACATGCCGTATGTCGGCAAAAGTTGTGGTTCCAGGTGAAACGAAAACGGTTTGCCCGCCTTTGTTCCATCGTATGTAAAGCCGCTGTGGTCAAGCGTAATCTTTCCAGTTCCGGTCGATTCGCTCGTCGCTTGATTTTTCAGATACCGATCCTTTGGCAGTACACCAAGTGTAACGTCTTCACTCATCTGGAACGACTGATCCTGCAGTTCGCGGTAAACAGCCTTACGCTCATCATCGAACCATCTGCGCGGCGTGTCCGGAATGACGCAGGTTTCGTCCAGCGGCGTTAATCGGTATGCGGTGTCGATCCGCGCTCCGTTTCCGCAGGCCGAGCAGGCAATCCTGTCCCCTTCGCCGTGCATCGTCAGCTCACGCCCGCAACGCGGGCAACGGTATAAAAGCGTGTGCAGTTTGTGCGCAATCCGTCCGTGGCCGTCAAAAGCGGCGTTTGCGGTTTTGTTCCACTCATAGTCGTCGTTGTGGATCGCTTCGTTCAATTGCTCCTGAATTTCGTCGGCGCTCAGTTCTGCAAGCTGCTCCGGCGTGAAAAGTTTGTCTATCACGACTTCCACACGACCCGGGCGCTCGTCCAGACAATATTTGGTGCTGGTCAAATACCCGCCCGATATTTTGGAAACATAGACCGGCACGCCGAAATGCTTGAGCAGTTTGCCGCTGCCAATCGCGCACGGCTGATTGCCGCCGCCGATGGAACTCATGCCCTCCGGGAACAGGATAACGCGCCCGCCGCCGCGAATGATGCGCGCAATCTCCTTGATCGTGTAAACGTCCGGTGTAAAATTTTTCTTTGGAATGATTTGCAAAAGGCGAAAGATTGTCGCCAAGTGCGAACGGAAAAACTCATTATATCCGGCAACAAAGTTCAGCGTGTCCGGCAGCAGAACGATACCCGTATAGATATAGTCCAAGCGGGAGGCATGGTTGCTTACAACGATATAAGGCCCTTTACACTTGCGTGGATCGTCCTTGATGTCGATTTGCAGGCCAAGTTTTTTAAAATACAGAAGCTTCCAGAGGTACCCCAGAATATAGTAAATCACTTTCGGCGGCTGCTTGATTTTTCGCGCATGCAGCTTTTGTTGCAGTGTTTTTTTGCTGTTATGCATACCATTCCCCTTGCGCCATTTTTATTTTGAATTATGAAATACTGTCTGAAAAATTTTAACAAACCACGAGACATAGTGCAATCCCATAACGATAATTGCGCAAAACGGCTTTTTAAAAAACGACGGCGCGAAACAATCGCGCCGTCGTTCGTGTTTGTATATTTATCAGATCTTTTCCAGGCTTTTGTTGTCGCCCAGCACATAGATGGAATCGTCCGCATGGAACGGTTCGTTCGGGTCGATGTTGACCGCAACATGCCCTTCACGGCGAATCGCAATAACGGAAAATCCGAACTTGTTGCGGACGTTGATCTGCGCAAGCGAACGGCCGACCCAGTCGCGCGGGACTTCGATTTCGTTGATGCTGTATTCTTCCGAGAGGTCGAGTGAATCAAGCACGCCTTCCGCAACCAACGACCGCGCAAGACGGATACCACCGTCATGCTCCGGCTGAACGACGCGGTCGGCTCCAGTCTTGATTAAGAGCTTTTGGTGTAAATCATCCTGCGCCTTTGCGACGATTTTCTTTGCGCCCATCTCCCGGCAAAGCACCGTGGCGAGCACCGATGCACGGATATCGTCGCCAATGCAGATGACCACGCAGTCAAAGTTTCGTATGCCAAGCTGAGAAACCGCGCGTTCGTCCGTTGTGTCCGCCTGAATGGCGTGCATTACACTTTCCTTAATGGCGTTCACGCGGTCGGCGCGTTTGTCGACGGCGAGCACTTCGTGACCGAGCGTCGTCAGCATTCTTGCCGTACTCATGCCGAAGCGCCCCAGGCCAATGATGATAAAGCTTTTACTCATGCTCTTCTCTCCTTGTAATCGTTCCTAAAATCTCTAGCGACCGGTTAACCGATCAGTATATCCTCGGTCGGATAATGCAAAACCGTCTCTTTCACGCCGCCTTCCACAAGCGACATTGCAACGGTCAGCAGCCCGACGCGTCCGATGAACATCATGCAGATGATAAAAATACGCGAAAGCATGCTGCTCGCCGCCGTTACGCCGCTGGACACGCCGACGGTGCAAAATGCGCTGGTCGATTCAAACAGCTGGTTCATAATGCCGAGCGATCCTCCCGCGTGATGCTGTTCCACCGTTGAAACGACGATGGTCATGCCCATAACGAACATCAGCCCGAAGAAGAAAAGCGTCAGCGCGCGGCGCACCTGTTCCAGCGGAATGGTGCGACCAAATACCACAGTGTCGAAGCGTCCGCGCAAATATGCACGAACCGCAAGCACCAGCGTAAAGATCGTCGTGATTTTCAAGCCGCCCGCAGTACCGGCGGGACCGGCGCCGATGAGCATCAGCAGTACACTGACGCCCTTGCTGGCGTCACGCAGCGAAAACTGGTCGATGGTATTGAACCCGGCGGTACGCAATGTCACCGACTGGAACAATGAATTCAACAGTTTCTGGAAAAACGGCATATTGCCGATGGTCCCCGGATTGTCATATTCGATAATCATAAAGCACAGCGTTCCGGCTACGATCAAGATCAACGTACCGGTCAGCACGATCTTTGTGTGCAGACGCATGCGCTTAAAGCGCCGTTCCCGGCGAATGTTGAGTAAAACCGAAAAGCCAAGGCCGCCACAGACGATCAGCATCATGAGTACGAAGAGGATGAACGGGTCCGCACTGTACCCGGTGAAAGAACGGTAACCGCCGATCAGATCAAATCCGGCGTTGCAAAACGCGGATATACTATGGAACAGCGCATACCAAAGTCCGCGCACCGTCCCGTAGATAGGTATAAACCGAATGGAGAGCAACGCCGTGCCGATCAATTCGAAAATCGCCGTTACCAGAAGTGCGGCGCGGCTTAATCGCACAATGCCCTGCAAACGATTCTCGCCAAGCCCTTCCGCCATGGTCATGCGGTCATGCAGCGAAATCCGCCGGCCGGTCAGTGAAAACAGGATTGTCGCCATGGTCATGAAGCCAAGCCCGCCAAGCTGAATTAAAAAGAGAATGATGATCTGGCCAAACAGTGAAAAATACGTACCGGTGTCCACAACAACAAGTCCTGTTACGCAGGATGCGCTCGTCGCCGTAAACAGCGCGTTTAAAAACGGCATAGACGTGCCGTTCTTTGATGAAATCGGCAGCATTAAAAGCAGTGCTCCGATGAGGATAATGCAGATAAACCCCAGCGGAAGCACGCGGATCGGTCGTATTCCCTGGCGCGCCTTACGCATATATTCTTCTCCCAATCGACGGACACATACACGTGTTTCCCGTGCTCCGCCGACGCCTGTAATCTTGTATAACGGCTATAGTATACCCGTTTCCTCTTCCGTTTGCAAAAGGATCTGCGTTTCCTCTTCCATATACGGCGAGACGTCGGTAATCGGCTTGATCCAGCGCATGCTTTTAAAATATGGAATCGTGATCGCCAGCTTGGAAATATCGTCCACGATCAGCATAAGAAGATACGTGGTTATAAACGGTAGTTTCCAAACCAACCCGCAAAGCACGACGGTCGGCAGTACAATTACATACTGCGAAATGACGTCCGAAAGCAGACCGAATCGCGTTTCGCCACCTGCACGAAAAATCCCGACGACCTCTAAATATGGAACGTACCGAACCATTGCGTCCACGGCAAAAATCAAAAGCATCGTCCGCGCCGTGGCGGCCGCCGCGTCGGAAAGATCAAACATGCCGACAAGCGGCACGCGCAGCGCGGCAATTATCAAACCGAGTACGACGCCAAGCATCGGCGTAAACACCAGAAATCGCTTTGCAATCGACTTTCCTTCCTCCAGTCTGCCGGCGCCGACCGCTTTTCCAACCAGAATATTACAGGCGTTGCAGATGCCGACGAAGAAAACGAACACGAGACCTTCAAGCGTGCGCTCCACCGTCAGCGCGGCGTAGTTGTCCGTACCCATGCGGCCGTAGACCATGTTGATTCCGACCACCGCAAGACTCCAGAAAAGCTCGTTTAAAAGCACCGGAAGAGCGCGCGACCAGAAGGTTTTGAAAAAACCACGGATCGCGAAGATTTTCTTCAGCGGCGCGACGACAATATTCTTTTTCGCAATGGAGATAACGAGCATCAACAGTGGATTCAGCAGCGAGGAAATCGCCGTTGCAAGGCCTGCGCCCGCAACCCCCATTGCCGGAAAACCGAATGCACCAAAGATGAACACATAGTTCATCACTGCATTCAGCGCAGCGCTGACGCCGCTGCTGATCATTGGAACGCGCACCTGCTCCGTGCAGCGCAGCAGTGTCGATATCGCCATGTTGACCGTCAGCGAAACATAGGAAATACATGCAAAGCGCAAGTATCGCACGCCTTCATCAATTAGCGCCGTATCGTCCGTGAAAAGATTCATCACGAATTCGGGAAATGCGCCTACGCCGACGGTAAACAGCAACCCTACGGGAACCATAAACAGCAGCATAGTGCCGTAGGTTCGAAGGATGCCGTCCCGATTGTTCGCGCCGTGATACTGTGCAACAAACACGGCACTGCCGCTCGCCATGCCGAAAGAAATTAATTCAACCAAAAAAGAAGCGTACCCGGCCAAGCCGACCGCCGCAATGGAAACATCGCCGAGGCGTCCAATCATGAGCGTGTCGACCAGACGGAACGACGTCATCAATAAATTTTGAAGCGCTATGGGAAGCGCCAGCGGAAGTGCCGCTTGCCAGAACGAACGGTCCAGCAGTCCTGTCAGTCGCCTTCGCATATCGGTTCTCCTCAGGTATAGTCACCGAAAGACACAGTCATTATAAAAACGAACAACCTGCGTCCTCCCGGTGCCGACTAATATTCGGCATCACGTTTTAACACCGAATAGTCGGCCTATTAGTATAACAGGAAGCAGCAGGCTGTACAAGCGGTTTTTTGCAGGATTTTTACCTTGATTGTTTGCACCCTTAAAGGTGTAATTTTTTTGATAAAATCTTACATATCAGATTCCTCTGTTTTTTCATTTCTGCGTTTGAATATTCGTTGGCCTAAACACTCAACCACTCTGCCGGTTTGAAAAATTCCATACGCTGCAAGCGGTGCAAACAGCGGAAGATACTCCAACACATACTGGGACTTTGCCTCAAAGATCAAGTGGAACAGTACGCCGCCCAGAATGATCAGTGGCAGAAGGATTTGTCCTTCCGTCCGTTTGCGCAGCAACCCCGCCACACCTAACGCAAACCCGAAGTACAACAGCTTAATCGTCTTGCCGGTTACAAACCGAAATGCACTATCAAACTGATCACTGTATATAAATTTCGCCAGTGGTTCCGGTGCAGCATATTGCTGCGTCGCCTCCGTAATCCAGATGCTGGTAAACGTTGGTTCATCCCACTGGGAAACCAATTTCTCATACAGGTATATCCCAAGTGCGCCAGGCTCTTGGAGCAACGCCTGTACGCCAGCTTTAATATCTTGTTTTGTCCTGGCAGAGACCGCGTCCATGTCTTCCCCATATTCGGACTCCATTGCTCCCTGGTATCTTTGTACCTGCCAGCCTGTTGCCTTCCACCCGTTCTGAAGACTCATTGCAATCCAGTATGTTTTCGGATATCCGCTGCCAAACGATGTGTCGATCTGGTTTTCATAGCAGGTTTGCGCAATCTTCGGCGCCGGTATGGCCAAACCGACTACTAAAGCAGCAAAAAGCAGAGGGCGCCATGATTTGGCGCGAATCGTTTTTAGCAACAATACGATCGCAATTGCGGCAATCACAATCCACGTGTTGGACCGCACATATGCCGCAAGCGCTAACAATAGCGCCGCGGGAATCATAGTTCTCTTCTTACCCGTCTGCAGATATCGAATCACAAAAAATACTGCCCAGACACACAGCGAAAAAGCCGGGATTAAACCATAGACAAACGTGCACGAAAGCACCGGCTGAACACATGTTGCAAGCAATAATATTGTGAGGAATGTAACTTTTTCATTTTGAAACAAACGCTCGCCGATCAATACAACTCCGGCGTACGAACTCACGAGCAATACCACGTTGAGGCCGCGCGCCACTTCCAGCGCGGCTATAGAACCAAACGCCCGCACCAGCAACTCTATAAACGAAAGCAGCCCGCATTGATACGGATACCGTATCAGGTAATAATGCAAGTAAGCGCCCTGCGTCGCAAGTTCCGTATAGTCTTTTGCAATGAGTTTCTCTGCAATACGTACAAGCACGGCCCCGTCCGATTCCGCATATGCATGGACCGAAGTCGCCCAGATCATGCCGAACACGCCGAACACCGCGAGCATCGCAACCAGCAATACTCGATTTAATCGTTTTGGAATATGAATCTTGCTCAACAATATGAGCACCACAATCCCAAACGTCACAATCATCAAATTGGTCAGTTCGTTTTCTTCAAAAATCTGAACTTGAAGCAACTCATACTGTCCCACACCGATTCTTGCAGCGGCAAACAGGCTTGTCAACGCGAGTGCAACCGCGCATATAAAAGCGCAGCACATTGCAAGCAGTCCAAGCGTATTGGCTAAACGCTCGCCTTTTAATCCGTTTTCTTTTTTCGGTAACTTCATTGTATCTTCCTTTTTGATTGTCTTTCGCCTCGAATAAACCACTTATTTGCATCGCACCCAAACGCCAATATTCCATATGCCGCCAGAGGGAAGAACAGCGGCAAATAGCTGATAGCATACTTTGAGCTTGCTTCAAACAGCAAGTGAAACAAAATTCCACCAAGAATAGCAATCGGGAAAAACAATTGCTCGGTTTGTCTTTTCCGCAGCAGAACAAAAATGGAAAGCAAAAATCCTGCATAAATAAATTGCAAAGCGTAATTCATCGCCTTCTCAAAAACAACGCCGGGCCATTCTCCGTCATACATGCTTACGGCCAGCTCGCTTCGTTCGCCATAAGATTCGCAGACGCCGCTCACCCAAACGCTTTCAAATGTGGCTTCGTTCCATTGCGATGAAAACTTATCCTGAAAAAACCAATATGCATACGCCGGGTCCTTCACAAAATCGCTGATACTGTCCCGGATATCCTCCGCGTTACGCTGTTTGATCGCCTGGATGTCCGTTCCATACGTGCGATACATTTCCTGCGAATAACTATTGTACCAGCCGCAGGCCATTGCGCCTTCTTTCATCCCCATTGCCATCCAGCTCGATATTGGATACCCTTCACCAACGCTGGTGCCGATGCGCGATTCATATGCGCTCTGCGCGATCTTAGGCAGGGGTATGCAGACAACCACCGCTATGGCGGCGGCGACCAGCGGGGTCCATCTGCGTTCGCGCATTGCCATAAGTCCCAGAACAATCGCAATCGAAACAACGAATATCCATGCGTTCGGTTTCATGTACACGGCTGCCGCGCAAAAAAGGGCAATCCAGATGATCTCTCTTTTTTTTCCGGACTGCAGGAACCGGACGGTGAAAAAAAGAGCCCAAAGGGACAGAGCAAGCGCCGGGATTAAACCATAAATCAACGTGCAGGCCAGCAGCGGCTGGATCCCGATACATAAAAAAAGCAGTGTCAGAAACGTCACGCGGTTATCGTGAAACAGACGATCTGTCGTTTGCAGCAGCGCCGCGTAGCCGGAGACCAGCATCAAAACATTCAGTATGGGCGCTACAACCAGCGTCATTTCCTCGCCAAACACCCTGATGAGCAATTCCAAATAAGAAAGGAATCCGAACTGAAATGGGAATCGCACAAAATAGAAATGCAGATAACTGTCGGCGTTCCGCAGTTCGGAAAAGTCGCAATTGACAATCATTCGCGCGCTTTCATAAAGAATGCCCTGGTCCGACGTCGGATACGCTTTCGCCATCAGAGTCCAGACGATCCCGACAACGGACAGAAGTGAAAGTAAAACTGCTGCGGAAGCCCTTACGAACCGGTCCGTGATCCGGACAAGCCGAAGTGCCCGCAACAGGACGATTGCCACAGTTGTGACCGCAAGATTGAACCACAGCGAATCTGTTCTGGCGACAACATGCTGCGCCTCATAATGCGCCGGATCGATATAATTTGTAGAAACGAGACTCGTAATGCTCAACGCCAGCGCTGCCAGTAAAACGGCGGCCAAGGCCGCAAGCTCAAGCGCATTTGCGGCACGCGGCATCGACATCACCATCTTTGTTTTCTGTTCCCAAGGCTTTTGCTTCATCCGTTCCCTCTTTTCTGTTGCAAAACCCGGTGCAAATGCCGGCGCAACAAACACCGATAGTATACCTCAGGTCACCGCCAGACGACAAGCCTGATCACTATTCTGTCATCCTTACACGGAAAAAGCGCCTTCCGCAGAACGGAAAGCGCTTGGTTTGTGTTCTTACCTTGTATAAAAGTTACTTCTTAGCCTTCGGACCTGCATCGACGATATGCCGCGGCATATGATCATACTTTTCAAAGTTCTTTTCGAAGCGCGCGGCCAAATCGTTCGCGGTGGCTTCATAAGCCGCTTCACCCGCTTCTTTTGCCCACATCTTTCTCGGAGAGAGTACTTCTTCCGGCACGTCGGGACAGGCTTTCGGAACCTGAACGTTAAAGATCGGATCGAGCTCATAACCGGTCTTGTCCAGTTCGCCGGTCAGCGCCGCGGTCAGCATAGCGCGGGTGTATTTAATGCTCATGCGCTTGCCGTCGCCCGCTTTGTGGCCGCACCAGCCGGTGTTGAGCAGGAATACGTTTGCATCATATTTATCGATACGCTCACCAAGCATTTCAGCATAAACCGAAGGATTCATCGGCATAAACGGAGCGCCGAAGAGTGTTGAAAACGTCGTCTGCGGTTCGGTAACACCACGCTCGGTCCCGGCGAGTTTACTTGTATAACCGGAAACGAAATGATACATGGCTGCGTTTTTATCGAGCTTGCTGATTGGCGGGATAACACCGAACGCGTCCGCCGTAAGGAATACGACCGCCTTCGGCTGTCCGCCGACGCCGGGAATTACGCAGTTTGGAATGAACTCGACCGGGTAACCTACGCGGGTGTTGTCGGTGTAAGTGTTGTCGTCAAAGTTCATGTGGCGTTCGTCGTCCATCACGACGTTTTCGACCAGCGCGCCAAACTTGATAGCGTTCCATATCTGCGGCTCGTTTTCCTGGGACAGATTGATGCACTTTGCATAGCAACCACCTTCGAAGTTGAAGATGCCGTCCTCGGTCCAACCATGCTCGTCATCGCCGACAAGTTTTCGGTTTGGATCGGCTGAAAGTGTCGTTTTGCCTGTGCCGGAGAGACCGAAAAACAGCGCGGAGTCGCCTTCCGCTCCGATATTGGCCGAGCAATGCATCGGCAAAACGCCTGCCTGCGGCATCAGGAAGTTCATAACGGTAAAAATGCCTTTTTTGATTTCACCGGCATACTGTGAACCGGCGACAAGAATACGTTTCTTTTCAAAATCCAGCACGATTGCAGCTTCGGAATTGACGCCATCCACTTTCGGAACGCACTTAAATCCGGGCGCCGCAAGAACGGTAAAACCCGGAACAAAGGATTCCAACTGCTCTTTTGTCGGTCGAATTAATGCGTTGTTCACAAACAATGCGGAGCTGGCCAGCTCATTGATGACCCGTACAGGAAGCGCATATTTCGTATCCGCACCGGCGTACCCATCAAACACAAACACGTCGCGATGCTGCAGATACGCGGTCATTTTGTTGTAGATGGCGTCCGCCCGTTCACGCGTGATGGCGACGTTTGCTTTGTTCCAATTGATCTTGTCATGAACATCAGGCGAGTCTACGATAAAGCGGTCGTTAGGTGAACGGCCGGTGTACTTACCGGTGTAAACAACAAGCGCGCCGGTGTCGGCAAGCGTGCCCTCGCCGCGTGCAAGAGCCTTCTCGGTCAATGCCGCGGGGCTTGCATTGTGGTAGACCGCTTTGGGTGCGATGATACCCAGGGATTCAAGATACTCTTTCATGTTTCCGTCTCCTTTTCGGTTATTGTATATCTATAAACAGCTTTGTTTTTCTAAAAATAGTATTGCTGGGTTGGTCGTTTGCGCGGTTTGCATTCGAATTGCCCAATAGATTACCTTCTCCCCCATTATAAAAAATAATACACTGCACGCTATAAAGATGCAACCGCCTAAATATGAAAAAGCCGCGGAAAACCGCGGAAAATTGTAATTTACCGTCCCCATCGTTTATCCTGCAAAATTCAAATTTATGCAGGATTTGATGCATGTCATCTCCGGCTGCTTCGCGCGGTCTTTGCGATTCCTGCTCCGGCTAGTGCCGCAAGCAGCGGCACGTCCATTGAAACGTCAGGCGCACCGCTTGAAAAGATCAACCGAATAATCGCACCGCCCAGCAATGCAAGCACCAGCGGCATCGACGCATCTTCATTCGCAGAAAAAAACCGCACTGCAAACAGCAAAACGCCCGTTGCCAGCACACGAATAAGATGATGATCAAACAATTCGGCCCAGGCGCTTGCCTGCATCGTATTCTGCGTTACCAGCAGCGGCGACAGCACCGATAGTTGCTTGACCAGCAAAAGCGCGCCTAGCGCCAGTCCGACGGAAAGCGCCGCCGAAAGCACCCAGATTCCGCGTTGCTTCTTTGGCGCTGCAAGCAACATTCCCGCCGCTGCGCCCGCGGCGATAAACGCCGCATAAAGTCCTGCCGTTCCGGCAAGCCCGAACAGCGGCGCTGCACAAAGCGCCATCCACGGCGACTTTTCTCGAATCGATACCATGGCAAAAAACACGCCCGCCGTTAAGAACAAACGCATCAATTCTTCGATAAAAAGCGTGTCCGCCGCAAACAACCCCGGCAGTGAAACCAGCAGCAAAAGAGCACAGATCAGCACGCCGTCCGGTTGGTTGTCAAGCAACCTTGCCATCAGCAGAGAAAGCGCTCCCACTCCGGCAAGGCAAAAGAAGCGATAAAAGTTCGCTCCTTCGGCGGCTGAAGCATAAGCGCCGTAAACGATGATTCCGGCAGGCAGCAAAATCAGACTGGCGACAATCAGCCCGCGCGGCAGTCTTGCAATGCAAAGCAACCGCAACGCAAAGACGACGCAAAGCACGATAATCAACTCTTCAACAATCGTTCCCCAACGAAACGGTTGAACCGTAAGCGTTTCGTAAATTAACCAAAGGCCGAGAAAAACACCAAGAACACCGACGACCGTTCGATTCGAAAATCTACGCGCGGTTGTCGTTGTCCTTCGGGCGGGTGCTCGTTTTGTTCTTCTCGTTTGTTTTGCCATGTTGACCCTAGAGTGGTTTTTTTGCAGGTGTGCCTGCTTTCCTCGGATACGTTTTTGCCGTTGGGGCAGTTTTTTCCAAAATAATCAGAGACCGCACACCGTAATCGGACGGAACGTCGATCTTCTTTGCTTTTGCATGTAAAAGACCCAATGCGTTCTCGGCGGATCCCAGTTCCTCGTTTACCTCACCCTTGTAAGCAATACTGATTCCGCCAACCTTTACAAGAGGAACCGTCAGCTCGGCCAACACGGACAGTGCGGAAACCGCGCGCGTCAGTGCCACGTCGAACGTTCCGCGATAACGCGAATCGCGCCCCGCGTCTTCGGCACGCATATGCAGGCACGTTGCGTTCAATCCAAGTGTTTCACATACGTTCTGCAAAAACGTAACGCGTTTGTTCAGGCTGTCGATCAGCGTCATCTTTAAGTCTGGCCGCACAATCAGAAGCGGCAGTCCAGGAAATCCCGCGCCGGTGCCAACATCCGCAACATGCGCGCCTTGCGCAAGATACGGCAGCGCGGCAAGCGAATCGACAAAATGTTTTTTCGCAACCTCATCTTTTTCCGTTATGGTGGTCAGGTTCATGCGCGTATTCCAATCGACCAGCAGCGCGTAGTATGCGTTAAACTGGTCGAGTTGCTTTTCCGTAAGCTCCGGACGCAGAAGGCGAAGCGTTTCTTTCATTTTGCGTTTCCTCCGTCAGGCGGTCGGCTGTTGTGTCTGAAATCCGCGTTTGACATAGATCAGCAGCACGTTGACGTCGGCGGGCGTGACCCCGGAAATCCGCGACGCCATGCCGATGTTCGCGGGCTTATGCTTGTTGAGCTTCTGCCGCGCTTCAATGCGCAATCCGTCGAGTGTTAAGTAGTCGACGTCTTCCGGCAGCGGTGTATCTTCCAAGGCGCGGTTCCTTCGCACCTGCTCCGCCTGCTTTTGCATATAGCCATCGTAACGGGCAAGCGTCTCCACGCGCTCTTCGGTTTCCCAGTCCAGCGGTTCGAGCGAATTAAAAATCGAAAGCAAGTCAGTATAGCGGATGTTCACCCGCTTGAGCAGGTCAAACAGTTTGACACCAGCGGATGGAACGCTCTCGCCTTTGTCGGTCAGCAGTTTTTTGAGCGCTTCGCTTGGCGGCACGGTTTTGTCCAGCGAGGAAAGCGCCTTTTGCGCGCGTTCCTGCTTGCGTATCAAAAGGTCGTACCGTTCGTCGCTGATGAGTCCTGTCCGACGTGCTTTTTCGGTCAGTCGTTCGTCGGCATTGTCCTGCCGCAGCAGTAGCCGGTATTCGCAGCGCGACGTCATCATGCGGTATGGTTCCGGCGTGCCTTTTACAGAGAGGTCGTCTACAAGCACACCCAAGTATGCTTCGTCTCGTCCGAGCGTCAGCGGTTCTTCGCCTTTCAGATATAGCGCGGCGTTGATTCCTGCAAGCAGTCCCTGCGCGGCGGCTTCTTCATAGCCGGATGTCCCATTGATCTGACCGGCTGTGTACAATCCCGGAATCGCACGTACATGTAGCGCCGCGTCCATTACAGTCGGATCGATGCAGTCGTATTCAATCGCATATCCGAGTCGCATCACTTCGCAGTTGCGCAGTCCCGGCAGTGTGTGCAGCATCTCCACTTGCACGTCGCCGGGCAGGCTTGTACTCATGCCCTGCACATACATTTCGTCGGTGGAGAGGCCTTCGGGTTCGATAAAAATCTGATGTCGCTCTTTGTCCGCAAAGCGCACAATCTTGTCCTCAATGCTCGGGCAGTATCGTGTGCCGGTCGCATGGATCAATCCGCTGTACATCGGCGAGCGGTCCAGATTGTCAAGTATGATCTTATGCGTCGCTTCATTCGTATACGTCAAGTAGCACGGCGTCTGTTCCAAATCCAGCCTGCCGTTTAAAAACGAAAATGCTGGGGTCGGCACGTCGCCGTCCTGCCGTTCCATTTCGTTAAAATCAAGCGAACGCTTGTTCACGCGCGCAGGTGTGCCGGTTTTGAATCGCTGAATTGGAATGCCAAGCTCGGCCAATGCGTCGGACAGCGTCTCCGATCGAAGCAATCCCGCAGGTCCGCTTTCGCGTACGCAACTGCCGATCAAAATCCGGCTCTTCAGGTAAACGCCCGTACAGACCACGGCGGCGCGGCAGGCATAGGTAAATCCTTCCGCCGTGACGATGCCGCTGATACGCCCGTTCTCCGTTACAAATCGGCTGGCTTCGCCCTGCACCAAAAATACATTCGGTTGAATTTCGAGCGCATGTTTGACGCGCTCGTGATAGCGTCGCTTGTCCATCTGCGCGCGCAGCGAATGTACCGCAGGGCCTTTGCCTGTGTTAAGCATACGCATCTGAATCAGCGTTTCGTCCGCCGCAAGCGCCATTTCGCCGCCCAGCGCGTCAATCTCCCGTACGAGATGGCCTTTGCCCGTTCCACCGATCGCCGGGTTGCACGGCATGAGGCCCACCGAATCGAGATTCAGTGTGAGCATCAGTGTCTTTTGTCCCATGCGCGCGGCAGCCAGCGCGGCTTCCACGCCCGCGTGACCCGCGCCGATGACAACGATATCGAATGTTTGCGTACCTGTTGTGTTCATAGTTCCATCGTTTCTATATTTATAAACTCATGTAATTCACTTGCGGGCCGGTCGGCGGCATAATACCGGGATTCAGCCGTTTTTCGTTATTACGTGCGCCATTCTATCACATCCGTTGCTTGCCCGCAACGCAGAGACCGGCCTGAATCGACAGGTTTCACATTCCGCGCACGCGACGCACGCGAATGTGTTATACTTTAGTTTAGTAACTTCATTGTTCAGTTCACCAAAGGAGGGTTCTTCCATGAGCCGCATGCGGCTGTTAAACGAAAGCAACGGACAGACATTTGAGGGGTTTTGCATCATCAAGACCGTGGCAGTGAAAACCAACATTAAGGGTACCGAGTATCTCGACCTTGTGCTGGCGGACTGCGAAGGCGAATGTGTTGCAAAGCTCTGGGACTATAACAAAGAACTGCAGGGTGTATATGCTGCGGACGACGTAATTAAAATCCGCGGCTCCATCAATATATGGAAAGACACGGAACAGATTAAGATCGACAAAATCCGCCACACGACACCGGACGATTCGGTTGATATGGCGCTGCTGCTTCCCTGTGCTCCGTTTGATCCTGAGTGGCTTTTTGATCAGCTGTTTTCTATTGCAGAGGGTTTTTCGGACGACGACTTAAGGCGTCTTGTCCAATACTTCCTTCGCGAAAAAAAAGAAAAGCTGCTGTTTTATCCGGCCGCAGTCAAGTTGCACCACGCAACGCGCGGCGGATTGCTCCACCACACATGGACGATCACGCAACTGGCCAAAGCCGTCGTTGAAATCTACCCCGCGCTCGATCCGGACCTGGTTTATGCAGGCGTAATCCTGCACGACATCGGCAAACTGGAGGAGCTGGAAACCGGTGATCTCGGCATCGCGGGCGGATATACTGCGCGCGGGCAGCTTGTCGGGCATATTTCGATCGGCATCTCCGAAGTCAGCGCCGCCTGCGAAATGCTCGGCGTCCCGCAGGAAACAGCTATGCTCATCGAGCACATGCTGCTTGCCCATCATGGACAGGCAGAATTCGGCAGCCCGAAACTGCCGATGTTCCCGGAGGCGGAAGTGCTTTCGGAGCTCGACTTGCTCGACAGCAAGATGTACGAAATGTTCGACGCGCTGGAGGGCGTTTCCGTCGGCGCGTTTTCCGAGCGGCAGTGGGCGCTTGACAATCGCCAAATTTACCAACACGGTCACGGTTATTTAAAAAAGAGCGACGAATAATTTCTCTGTTTCTACATCTTTATACAAAACAAACACCCGAAATTGCTTCGGGTGTTTGTTTGTAGTAAGCACTTATTTTGCCGCTTGCGGCATTTGGGGTGGTCTCGGTTTCTTCGGTTTTTTCGCATCTTCAATTTGAATTTCTCCGGCTTTGATCAGAGAAGCCTTTGTCAAAATCGGTCCGACAAGCTCGTAAACCAACGTAGCGCAAAGAATGACCGCCTGAATCGACGAACCGTACTGCGGCAGCTCCCTTACGACCAGCTGCGCAATACCAATCGCGACGCCGGCCTGTGGAATCAACGAGAAGCCAAGATATTTTCGAATTTTCTTCGGCATTCCGGAAATCGTGCAGCCCAGGAACGCACCAAAGTATTTTCCGCAGACGCGTGCCACGATATAGAGAACGCCGATCAGCCCGAGAGACGGAAGCGCGGCAACATCCAGCTCCGCGCCGGAAATGACGAAGAACATCATAAACAGCGGCGGCGTCCATGTTTCCGCGTGCTCGAGCGTGTGGATCGCATCGTTACGCAGGTTTACATACGTAGCTCCAATCGCCATGCAAAGCAGCAAGTGCGAAAGATCAAACTGCTTGGCAACCCCAACACCAAGCAAAACGGCCGCAATGGCGATGCAAAGCCGGTTCGCCTTGCTGTGGAAAAATCGGTTCGACAGCGCAACCAGCGCGCCGATTACGCCACCGACCAACAGCGACAATACGATCTCGATTAGCGGGCTGACGATCGTCGACATAATATTGAACGCTTCCCCGTTCGCAATCATTTTCGCAATGGATACGGAGATAGCATACGCCATCAGTCCAATCGCATCGTCCATTGCAACGACGGGAAGCAGCGTGCTAGTCAGCTCGCCCTTTGCCTTATATTGGCGGACGACAAGCAACGTCGCCGCTGGCGCGGTCGCGGCGGCGATTGCGCCCATTGCTAGCGCCATCGGAACCGGAAAACCGAAGAGACTGACGACAACGTCCACAAGGAGTACGGCGCCGAGCGCCTCGCAAACCGTGATAACGATGATCTTACTGCCGATCGCCCGTAAGTGGGCAAGCTTAAATTCGCTTCCAATGGAAAACGCTATAAATCCCAGCGCCGCAACCGTCAGAACGTCCAGCGTTTCCAGTGTTTCGTTGCTGAGAAGGTTCAGGCAAAAAGGCCCGATCAAGAGCCCCGCTATCAGATATCCGGTTACGTTGGGGAGGTGGATCAGTTTAACGACGCGCGTCATTAATAAACCTGCGATCATTGCAATCGCAACATAGAATAACGTATGCATATTACTTGTGTGGAACTCCTTCCCACCCCATGACCGGAACAGTGAAAAGGATGCCGGTGTTGGGTTCTTTCAGGTCACCCGCAACGCTGTGGATAATGTCTTTTACAACCGGGATATCCTCATCCTTTAATACAATCATGACCAGCTTGTTGGTCTGTCGACAAGGATTGAGAAAATGACGTAACGACCCGAAGATCGGCGGTGCGTCGACGCTGTCGCATTCGTTCAGCGTCGTCAGCATACCCTGACAGTCCATCACGGACGCGCCGTGGATGCCCGCTTCCATCAATTTGGAAAAAATCGGCGTGACGCTGTCTTCATGATTGGTAATGTGAATTAATAACTGCATATATCCATCTCCTTTACCCATCCGCCCCGCGCATCGATTTTCTTATGTTCACCATGTTCGCGGGCAAGTTCTATCATAACATTTCTAACACAAGAAAGTTACGCTCTTTGCCCGACTTTGTCAAGAGCCGTGCGCTTTTTCCTTGCGCACGGCTCAAAATGCATCGTTATTTGATGAATTTGTTATCCTTCGTTTAAATCGCCTTGCTTTTTGTTTCAAATCCTGTTTTTTGATTGCAGATTATGATGCTCACAAACAAAGCGCCAAGACACGCCAGCAAATAATAGGGCAGCGCGGCAAATCCAGCCTTCTGTCCGATCCAGCCGACCAGCGGCGGCATCAGCGTGCTTCCGATGTAGGCCGCGGCCATTTGAAGGCCGATGATCGCCTGTGAATGCGCAGCGCCGAACCGCCTTGGCGTAATGTGGATCAGGTTCGGGAAAACCGGTGCGCAGCCGATTCCGTAGATCAGCAGCCCTACGAACTGGAACGCCTTCGGCAACGGCAGCACCAGCGTCGCCGCGCCGACCGCGGCGATTGCGATACCTGTGTTGACGAGTGTCTTTTCTTTTACGCGTATGGCAAGAAGTCCCGTGATCATGCGCCCGCCCATAATGCCGAAATAGAAGAGCGATCCCCAACTTGCGGCAATGCTGGGTTCCACGCCACGCACATTGACAAAGTACGTTGCCGCCCAAAGGCCGGTCGTCACTTCTCCTGCGCAGTAGAAGAAGAACGACAGTACCGCCGCGAACGCGCCGCGCTTTGTAATTGCGGCACGGTTGTTGATCTCAATCGGTTCGCCGTCCGTTTGCTCCGTCTTTGCGTGGGGAACACGCTTCCAAAGCGGCAAAGACGCAATCATCACCACGGCCAGCACAAGCTGGATAATCGATACGGTCCTATATCCGCCACGCCAATTGGAGCCGTGCGCAAGGAAATACGCGATGATCAACGGTCCCGCTGTTGCGCCGACGCCCCAGAAACTATGCAAAAAGCTCATGTGGCTCGCTTTATAATGGAGCGCAACATAGTTGTTCAACGCCGCGTCAATCGCTCCGCCGCCAAGTCCAAGCGGTATGGCAAACAAACACAGGTAGATAAATCGATTTGTAAATGAAATGCCCATGAGCGCGGATGCGGTCAGCAGAACGCAAGCCGCAGTAACCCCGCCTGTTCCAAACCGCCGAATGACGCGTACGGATAGCAGACTTGAAACCACCGTTCCAACCGTAATAAAAATAGAGACAAATCCGGCATAGGATACCGATACACCCAGCTGCGCATAGGCGACCGGCCACGCCGCACCTAGCAACGAGTCCGGGAGTCCCAAGCTTATAAACGCGAGATAGATGATAATAAGCAATGTAGTGGCCATGCGCGTATTGTACCGAATTTTTAACCGCATGAAAAGCGATTCCGTTCTTTACGATGCTTTTATGTGAATTTCCGGTCGAATTATGCTAAGACGCGCTGGTTTGCCAAGAATTTCCTCTAAAAGTTTGCTTGGTTGTACTTTTTTACTATCCTGTCAGGATGCTATACTATGCCTATGCAAAATCAAAACACACCACAACAAACACCTCCCGCTTCGCGTGCAAAAAAGACGGCTTCTATTTTGTCGATTGCCGCCTTTATCCTTTTGCTTGTTTTCTTGACCGTCTTTATCGGCGGACCGTTGATTCGATCGCTGAACGATCCTTCCGTCTTTCGCGAATGGGTTGACGAACGCGGCGTCTGGGGCCGCGTCCTGTTTGTCGGCATGATCATATTGCAGGTTGTGGTTGCATTTATCCCTGCGGAACCGCTTGAAATCGCAGCCGGGTATGCCTTTGGCACACTCTGGGGAACCTTGCTCGTTTGGATCGGCCTGGTGCTTGGCAGCACAATCGTCTTTCTGTTCGTCCGCAAAATTGGCGTCAAGGCGGTCGAAGTCTTTTTCCCACGCGAAAAAATTAACTCGCTGAAATACTTAAAGGATGAAAAAACGCTGAACGTGACGGCATTTTTCCTGTTTTTGATTCCCGGCACGCCGAAAGACCTACTCACCTATTTCGCCGGATTAACGAAGATCAAGCTGCTGCCGTGGGTGGTGCTCACGTCCATAGCGCGCATCCCTTCCATCGTGACCTCGACCATCAGCGGGAACGCGCTCGGTACTCAGCGATACATTTTTGCAATCATTGTCTTTGCCGCAACTGCATTAATCAGTGGCGCAGGCATGTTGATTTACCGCGCCGCACAGAAAAAGCGTGCGCTCCGCGAAGCCGCGGAGGCACTTGCACAGCAGCCGCTTACGGAATACCCGGTCCCCCAGGCCGATGCGACAAAAGAGACTTGATAAATGTGCCTTAACCCACAGCGGTTCTCTTGCCGAAGCTCCCATTTCTATCGAAAAAGCTAAACCAGTCCCCAGTTCATTTCGGGCGGCTCCGTTTTTGCAACGGGACGCCTTTTTCCATGCAAAATCAACACATTTTGCCTGCATTCGATTTTGCATAGATATTCCCCCTGATTTTTTGCATATTCATCGATCTATCCACACCATCCACATACTTATCCACAATACACAACGCGATATTTCAGCGATTTTGGGGTGGTTATCCACACAATTCACCGTGAATATTATGACGAACGGTGGAAAAAAAGCGGGCATTTTACACGTGTTTCACACACTGCTATACAATTATGTCAGAATTGTGAAGCCATCCTTTTTGCAGGCCGCATAAGCAAAATTGCCTCAAATATTTCTCCCGGTAAGCAAAAACGCCGCCGCGGTCAATCGCGGCGGCGCATTATAATTTTCGGCTTTATGCTTCGATCGAGAGATACGGAACGGCATTTAACGACAGTGTGTCGACATTCCCGTCACGAAGTTTGCCATAGGCCGCGCTTCCAACCATGGCGGCATTGTCGGTACAATACGCAAAATCCGGGCAATAAAACGCAACTCCCGCCGCTTCCGCGCGCTGCTGCAGCGCGCTTCTAAGCGCCCGATTGGCGGAAACGCCCCCTGCAAGCGCAAGCTTTTTGCCTGCTTCGCCGGGTTGCATCTGTGCCGCCCGGACAGCCTTGTCCGAAAGGATGTCCACGACCGTCCGCTGGAACGATGCGGCAAGATCGGCAAGAAAAATCTCTTTGTTCGCCTGTCGCGCTTTGTGGAGCCGGTTGACGACCGCCGTCTTTATGCCGGAAAAGCTAAAGTCAAATCCGTCGCCTTCATTAAACGCCGAGTGGAATGTATAGCGATATGGATCTCCCTCCAGTGCAAGTTTTTCCAAATTGGGTCCGCCCGGATAACTTAGGCCTAGAACACGGGCAACTTTGTCGAATGCTTCCCCGGCCGCATCGTCACGTGTGCGCCCAATCAGACGATAGCGGTCGTAATCCTCCACCGTTACGATGTGGCTGTGTCCGCCGGAAACGATCAGGCATGTAAACGGCGGCTCCAAATCGGGATGCGTAATATAGTTTGCCGCAATGTGCGAGGCAATATGATGCACACCTAAAAACGGAAGCCCTGCGGCAAGCGCAAGGCCTTTTGCATAACTTAGCCCGACAAGCAACGCGCCGACAAGGCCGGGCCCGTTCGTTACGGCAATCGCATCCACATCCTGCAGTGCCATGTTGGCGTCGGCAAGCGCCTGCGCAACAACAGGGCCAATTTTTTGCACATGGCTGCGCGAGGCAATTTCCGGCACGACCCCGCCATACGGCACATGCAGCGGAATCTGCGTGTGGACGGCGTTTGAAAGCACCGTCCTTCCATTTTGCACGATTGCTGCGGCGGTCTCGTCGCAGGATGTTTCGACGGCGAGAATCCGAACGTCTTGCTTTTCCCGCAGGGCGGTCAATTTCCGCTGCGAGCGCTCAGAATAATCAGTCATCCAGAAACCCCGTATCATCCGCAATGTTGCTCTTTTTCTTGCGTCTTTGCGCGCCGTCGGTTTTTGCCGGAGCGGATTGTGTTTTTGTCGCCGTACGGCTTTTCGTTTCGGTCGGTCGAGTGGTTTTCTTCTGCCTCGGTTTGGCGTTCGCCTGCTTTGCCTGGGCGGCAGCTGCTTCCGCCGCCTTTTTCTTTTCTAGCCTTTCCTGTATCAGCTTTTCACGTTCGGCTGCTTTGTTTTCCTCTTCCGCCTTTTGCTGTGCGCGTGCTTTTGCGGCGGCGATCCTCGCTTTCTTTTCGGCAATGCGCTTTTCTTTTTCCGCCGCGGCTTTTGCGTCCGCCTTTGCCTTTTTGCGTGCTTCAACTGCGTCTGTGCGCGCTTTTTTGCGTGCAAGGACGATTGCGCGGCGGCGCTTATACCCTTCGGACGAGAGCGCAAGTGCAAGGATGCTCAACACGATTAAGACGAGAATGACGCTCCCGGCATAGATGCCGATGCGACCAATGATGTCTGCAAACATATCCTCAGGCAACATGTTGATCATGCGGCTCTGCGTTCCGTCGAAGAGCCACAGGTCGTTCCAAAAGAGTGCTTCGTGGAAAAACGTCCAGAAATTCGAGAAATCCAGAGCCGCCCATGTTCCTAAAAATCCAAAGATCAGCAATGTGACGAACGAGCCGGAAAGATATCCCTGTGAAAGGCGCTGCGGGGCTTTGCGAAAATCAACGACCGCCGCAAACAAAAACAGGATCAACATCACCAGCACGCCAACATCGCGATACGACGCTATTGTCAGATAAATCGTTCGCACGTCCGTCATGTGCTCGGTTTCCTGCGGATAATCGAACATTTCAACCGTTTCGTCGTTTTGCGTTACCTCAATGTAAATGTCGTCCGCGTTGCCTTCCATATAATCCACAAGCTGCTGCATTGATGCGACAAGGTCGGCGTTGCTGATGCCCATTTCTTCGCTGACGCCAAGCTTTGTGAATTCGTTGTTCGTAAAGGTCTGGTCGTTTATGACCAAACCAATCGATGTAAACACCAAAATCAGAATTAACAATATGGAAGCGATGGTCGACATTCCGACCGAGAGAACTTTTTTCATAATAAAACTCCTGTTCCAAGGATTATCGTTACCGGTTTTGTTTCTGCCGGACAGGAACGTGTAATAATCACCAAAGCATTTTGTTTGATAGCGTTCCGCGTGCTCCACAGCGTAGCATATGCTGTTTTGCAGCGCTATTATACCATATCTCAGTCAACATGTACGTTTTGATTGCCACTTGCTTGACCGCCGCATACGAGAGATGCAGAAAATCTTTGAATCTGGTTTTGGTTTCAAAACCAAAACCACAAATCATGCCGAAATGCTTGTCAGCGTTTTCAAAAAACGATACAATGTTTATAATTAATTCGCAGCTTACCCCTTCGCGAATTTTTAATCAGCGCGCGGAAGTGCGCGCGGGAATGAGGTAAAGCATGAGTTACCGTATATTTACCGACGCAACCGGCGACTTTCCGGCGAATTTTGCAAAGGATTTGAACGTTACCGTACTCCCCATGTCGTTTACAATGGATGACAAAGAGTACCACTACATCCCCGGCAATTCGGACATGCCGATCGAAACCTTTTTTGCCAACATGCGCGCCGGCAAAGTGGCAACAACCGCACAAATCAATGCATATGACTTTACTGAGGCTTTTGAGCCTGCGTTGAAGGCCGGCGAGGATGTCCTCTACATCGGCTTTTCTTCAAAACTCTCCGGGACGCTGCAATCCGCATTGTCCGCCGCGGAGGAACTCCAGGAAAAATATCCCGACCGCAAGATCAAAATCATTGACTCCCTGTCCGCTTCACTCGGCGAAGGGTTGCTCGTCTATTATGCCGCGCGCAAACAGAAAGAACTGGACGTAGACACACTTGCGGCATGGGTGGAAGAAAACAAACTCCGCTTTGCACACTGGTTCACCGTCGACGATCTTGTTTATCTCAAGCGCGGCGGGCGTATCAGCGGCGCAACGGCGGCAATCGCTACTATACTCAACATTAAGCCGGTCATGCACGTTGACAACGAAGGATATCTTGTTGCAACCGGGAAAGTGCAGGGTCGTAAAAAATCTTTGCATTCCTTGTTTGAGCATATGCAAAACACGGTCGATACCGATATGACGGACGTCGTCTTTATTGGCCACTGCGACGCAAAAACGGACGCCGAATATGTTGCAGGACTGATTCACGAACAGTATCCCGATATGATGGTTCACATCGACGACATTGGAACCAGCGTCGGCGCACACTCCGGCCCTGGCACGGTCGCACTATTCTTCGTCGGTTCGCAGCGATAGTTCTTTTATTGTCAAACTTAGGGACGAACGAATTTTTTCGTTCGTCTCTTTTTATGCCTTGCTTTTTTTTATGTATTTCGAGGCAACAGTCGCCTTGAGCAGCTGCTTCATCAGCGCACACAATCTTGCAGTCAAGAGTGAAAACCGTTACAATGGATAGAAGCGACCCTTGATCGACCGTTGCGCTTTCTGCAACGGTTTTGTCGTTTCTTACCTTTGCATCAAGCCGTTTTATACGGTTTTGCTTTTCTTTAGTTAATGATTTATCTTTGGAGGGAAAATGGAACCAATCTATATCACAGGTCACCGCAACCCGGACACCGACTCCATCGTGGCGTCAATCTCCTATGCAATGCTGAAAAACGCACTTGGAGAACGTGCCTACACCGCCGCGCGCATCGGTGAGATCAGCGACCAGACGCAGATGGTACTGAAAAAATTCGACTTTGCCGCGCCGCCGCTTTTGCACAATGTTCGTACGCAGGTATCCGATCTAAATTTTGATACACCACCGATCCTCTCGGCCGCGGTCAGCGTCTATCATGCCTGGCAGACAATTGCAAGCGGAAGCGCCAGCGTACCCGCCCTGCCGGTTACCGATGAAGACGGCAGGCTTGCCGGTATGTTGACGCCGGAAGAAATCGCCTCCTACGACATGCGCTTTATCAACAGCAACCGTGTCGACGGCGTGCCGCTGTTCAACCTTTTGGCCTGTCTTGACGGACGACTGCTCAACCCGGAATCCGAACTCAACGAATTTTCTGGCGATCTGATCCTTGCGCTTCCAAATCATTCCGGAATGCCGGATCTTTCGGAGGGCAGCATCGTCATTTGCGGCAACCAACCGGAAGCCATCAAGCAGGCGCTGGAGCGCCGCGCAGGCTGCCTGATTATATGCGAATCGGAAGTGGACCGCACGCTGATTGCGGATTACAAGCAAACCTGCGTCGTCACCACACCATACGACGCCTATGCCGCAAGCCGCCTCGTTTTTCTTGCAATCCCGGTTTCCCGCATCTGTCGACGCGAAAACCTCGTTTCCTTCCATCTGAACGACTATGTGGACGACGTGCGCGAGGCAACGTTGAAATCTCGTTTCCGCAGTTACCCGATCGTCGACGAAGACGACCGTGTGGTCGGTACGCTTTCCAGATTCCATCTGCTGCGCCCAAACCGCAAACGTGTCGTACTCGTCGACCATAACGAACTTTCACAATCTGTCCCCGGCCTTGAGCAGGCCGAAATCCTTGAAATTATCGATCATCACCGCCTTGCGGACGTGGAGACCGGCGCACCGGTCTATGTGCGTAACGAGCCGGTCGGCAGCACCTGCACCATTATCACGAACATGTTTTTTGAGCGCGGCGTCATGCCGAGCAAGAAACTTGCGGGCCTGCTTGCGGCGGCTATCGTTGCCGACACCATCGTGTTTAAATCACCGACCAGCACGTCCATCGACCGATCCATGGCGGAGCGCATGGCAAAAATTGCCGGGATTTCCCTTGAGGACCTCGGCCGTGAAATTTTTGCCGTTTCGTCCGCCGGGCAGCACGATCTGGACGAACTCTATTTCTCCGATTTCAAGCAATTCCAGATCGCCGGCCACTCGCTTGGCATTTCGCAGATCACGTCACTCGACATCGACGCGCTTTATGGAAAGAGAGACGCGTTCCTTTCCATCATGAAACGCGAAATGGTCAAACGCGGGTATGATATGATGTTGTTGATGCTGACCGACGTGCTTCGTGAAGGCACAATGTTGCTCACTCTTGGGGACGTCGACACCGTAGAACACGCGTTTAACGTAAAAATAAAGGACAACGCAGCGTTTTTGCCGGGCGTTATTTCCAGAAAGAAACAGGTCGTACCGGCGCTGTCGCTTCTGTGGGGTTAATGTGTTCGCTTTTTCCACCCATGGAAAGCTTACCGCTCTGCCGGTAGCCTGAAAAGGAGGCCGTTATGCAATTGAAACTTGAGGGACATCCTGTCGACGTACGCTGCGGTGAGTCCCTGTTGGACATCATCAAACGACTGGGTTTGGACAGCGACGATCTTCGGACACGGCCGCTGGCTGCGAACGTGGCCGGTGAAACATTCACGCTCAACTACATCCCGCTGCGGGAAAAGGACGTGAAACCGTCCCAACGGGTAACACTCCGCCGGGCAATGCGCGCGGCAAACGGCGAAATATCGCTGCTTCGTTACGACACCGCCCGCGGCAATCGTGTTTATGAGCGTACAATGTTGTACGTCTTTTTATTCGCCATGCGGAAGCTCTATCCCAAAATGCGTGTCCGGATCAACTATGCCGTCGGCGCGGGACTTTTTGCCACCATCGGTGACGGCATGCGCCTTGCACAGCAGGACGTCGACCGTATCAAGCGCGCAATGCAGGACGTCGTCGCCGCCGATCGCAAGCTTGAACGCAAGCGCGTCGACATTGACGACGCAATCGACTTTTTTGAGGGCGACGGACAGGAAGACAAGGTTCGCCTTTTAACGTGGCGGCAGTTTTCCTTTTTTGACGTATACCGTGTAGACGATTACGTCGACTACTTTTACGGGGAAATGGCACCCTCCACAGGATATGTTCAAGTTTTTGACCTTCAGGCAAAAAAAGGCGGCCTGCTCTTGCTGCGTCCTTCGGCGGCGAATCCCAACATCCCGGCGAAGCATGTGTCGCTGCCACACCTTGCAAACGTATTTTCCGAAAGCGAAGAATGGGGACGCCTGATGCACTGCGCCGTCGTTGCCGACCTGAACGATATGGTGCTCAGCGGCAATGTCCGCACGCTGATCCGTGTGAACGAAGCACTCCACGAAAAGCGTTTTGCCTCGCTTGCGGACGAAATTATCAATCGCGGAGCGCGTGCAATCGTAATTGCCGGGCCGTCCAGTTCCGGTAAAACAACCAGCGCAAACCGCCTCTGCACCCAGCTGCGCGTGCACGGTAAGACGCCCGTGCTCGTCTCTCTCGATAACTATTACCGCAACCGGGATCAAATCAAACCCGGCCCGGACGGCACGGTTGATTTGGAACACTTTAACACCATCGACGTTGATCAGTTTCAAAGCGACCTGACCCGTTTGCTCAACGGAGAAGAAGTCGATTTGCCGAAGTTTGATTTCATCAAGCAGCAGCGCTTTTACTGCGGAGATAAGCTCCGTCTCAGTGAAGATACTCCGCTCGTCATCGAAGGGCTCCACGGGCTCAATCCCGGTCTGCTGCCGGAGGCCGTGGATAAAAAGCTGATTTTCAGACTCTATGTTTCCGCGCTGACAACGCTCAATCTGGACGATCATAATCGTATCCCGACGACGTCGATACGGTTACTCCGGCGCATGGTTCGCGACAATGAGACGCGCGGCGCTTCGATTGAGCGAACGCTTTCCATGTGGGCTAGCGTGCGCGCTGGCGAAGAAAAATGGATCTTCCCTTTTCAGGAAGATGCGGACGCCATTTTCAACTCTACGCTAATATACGAACCTTCGGTGCTCAAAAAGCATATCTTCCCACTGTTGACCGCCGTTCAACCCGAGAGTCCGTATTACGACGAGGCGCACTCCATCGTAAAATTCCTGAACTATTTTGTTGAAGCCAACGTTGAGGATGAGATTCCTCCGACGTCAATTTTGCGCGAATTCATCGGTGGCAACACCTTTTATCGCTGACGCAGGCGCGCTTCCTTAACCTTCGATGAAGCAGACAATGTTAAGCGAAAAAGGCGGATTCGTTACGTTCCGGTAAATAAACCGAAAACGATCATGTGCGCCGATTGACATTATCATGTCCGCTTCATATGATGATATCAGTCCTATGCGTTCCAAATTGCACACACATTCCGAAAACAGCGTTCAACTTGCTAAAGGAGGAACACACTCATGAAACGAACCCGATTGGCCAGAGCGGCAGCCGTCTTTACGGTCCTTGCCTTGATGTTGGCCGTCATCGGCCTGCCGAACATTGCGCTGGCGGATGTGGACAGCGTGTCCATCACACCCAGCACGGATCAGCACATCGTCGTCGGCGGCACGGTCAATTTGACTGCAACTGCGAGCCAGAGCGGCACCACCACAGGGCTAGCCTACAGTTGGGACGCCGCAACGCCCAGCAATCTTTCGTTGTCTGCAACGACCGGTGCTTCAATAACCGTCACAGGTCTCGTGCCAAGCACGATAACCGCGGTAACCGCACACGCAACCGACGATGTAACAACCACTCCTGTCGATTCGACACCCGTCAACATCATTGTTGATCCGCTGTCAATCAGCAGCACTTCCGTTACACTCTTGACAGGTTCGACGCAGCAATTGACCACAAACGCGGTCACCACCGGCCAGAGCTGGGTTTCCAGCAGTCCGGGCGTTGCAACGGTAAGCTCCACCGGTCTGATTACGGCCGTCAGCAGCGGCACGACCACCATTACGCTGACCAGCGATCCGGGTGGCGGTGCAACGCCGCAAACAATTACATGCGACGTTTTCGTGCCTTCCATCTCGCTTACGCCCGTCACGCAGTCGATTACGTCTTCCAGCAACACCACTCTCACATTGACGGTGCTATACGGCGGATCGTTGATCTCCAGTGGTGATACCATCACTTGGGCAAATTCCAACGCCACGGCGGGTACGCTCGCCGGCACAACTTCCACGCTGTCAACAAGCGGGTCCTCCCTGGTGGCGACAATGACGTTTACATCCAATACCACCGGAACGGACGCTGCTACCACCATTACTGCAACCGTCGGGTCAACGGGCGTTTCCAGAACCGCTACGGTCAACGTTCAGAACAGCCAGTACCTTACAATCGAGGGACCGAGTTCTTTGAACAGCACCACGCGAACGGGTCTCTATACCGTATATCTGCACAACGCCGACGGCACCATAGACACGACCAATTCGTCGAGCACCGTCCACTGGAGCTGGAGTTCGAGCTATCTTTCCATCACCAGCAACACGCTCAACGACTATCGTGCCGATATGCATGGCGGCGAAGCGCACATTGAACTATACGCCCGCTATAACACGCCGTCCACAGGCACGCGGTTATACTCCTGGATCGACGACGGTTATGACAACCGGGTTTACCACACCATCACGATTACCGGACTGAGCAGTCTGCCGCAGACCGGGCAGGATTTCACCCTTGTGTATGTGTTCGGTGGTCTTGGCGGCGCGTTGCTCATCGCGACGGGGGTATGGTATGGCATCCGGAAAAAACGCTCCGAAAAAGCATAATCAACATAATCCGTCCAACCTGCCGGCTACCGTTTCCGATCACGCACAACAATCCGCACGGGCAAAAAAGGAGCTCCGCGCTATCCGAATTCTTGGATTGACGGCGATCCTTCTCGGCCTTACCGCGCTTATACTGATTGGTGTCAAGCTCTATGAAGGCAAAGCAGCCGGTAAAAACGCGGTCGTTTTGCTGGAGGCTTACAAAGCAAAAGCAACCGTTACGCCGGAACTTACCGCTAACGCTGCGGATTTGGCGACGCCTGAACCGACCGACGAAGATCTGGAGCAGACCGAAGAAAGCGAAGACGCAGCGGCGGCGGCAGACGCAAACGAGCATCTTGCCGACGACGGCTCCAACGAAGGCGTAGACGAAAGCGGCGAGTATGTGCAGCCCGACGCGCCGGAAGTGTCCGAACTGGACGAGACGATTGAAAAAATCATCAGCGCCACCGGTGAAGACGGCGTGATTGGAATTCTTGAAATTCCGGAATTGGACGAAGAACTGCCGATCATCGGAAAGTGGTCTTACAAGTTGCTTAAGATCTCGATCTGCCGCTATAAAGGGCCGGACCCGAATGAAGCGGGCAACCTTGTCTTGATCGGTCATAACTATAAGAACGGTTCCCATTTTGGACGGCTGGACGAACTTTCTGTCGGCAGTGAAATCTATCTGACGGACAGCGCGACCGGTACGCGCGTGCGATATGAAGTATATCAAATCAAGAGTATCGCGCCGGACGCGTTCAGCGCATTAAAAACCTACGAAGGCGATTGTGGGCTGACGCTTATGACCTGCAAGGATAACGGTTCAAACCGTCTGCTTGTCCGATGTGAACAAAAGGAAGCAAGTTGAGTATACAAAAACACCCGCATTTGCATGCGGGTGTTTTGCTATATGCATTTTTACAAAATTTGCTTCGGCATAAAATCCAACTTGTCGGCGGCGACGCAATGATAGACGATTCCGTTTCGTTCGCCCTCAAAGGCGTACTTGTTCGCCTCCCCGTGCAGATGCCCATATACGACAATATGAATTCCACATTCCTCAAAAATTTCGGTGAAGCCGGACGCACGATCCCTTTCGCAAAACGGAGGGAAATGCATCATCGCTATTTTCGTTTCGGTTTCTGCAAGCGCGCGGACCGAAAGTTTTAACCGCTCCAATTCCCGCAGATAGATTTTCTCATCGTCTGCGGAAAAATTTGAACTTCCGGGACAAAGCCATCCGCGGCTTCCGCAGATGCCGACGCTGTTTTCCACAATGGCGTCGTTTTGCAGTGCGCGCATATTTTCCGGCAATGCTGCACGGACGCGCCCGATTGCGCTCCACCAGTAATCATGATTGCCCTTGAGCAGGATTTTCCTGCCTGGCAAGCGCCCGATAAACGCAAGATCGGGCAATGAAGCGTTTAGCTGCATTGCCCAACTGATATCTCCAGGAATCAGGACAAGGTCTTCGTCCGAAACCGTCTCACGCCAGTTTCGTTCCAGTTTTTCCACATGATAACGCCATGCTTCGCCGAAAACGTCCATCGGTTTATCGGTGGAATGCGAAAGATGCAGGTCGGCAATCGCGTAGATATGCATCCGTTCGCTCCTCTCCATGCGCCTGTCAGGACGCCGATTTTGTCATTCGTCCGGCGATTCTTCTTCCTCGTCCTCGTCTTCGTCGTAATCCGCGTCCAAATCGGCGGCATTTTCCAGTTCCGCCTGGCGCTTCTGCTCCTTCAGGCAAGCCGAACAGAGTTCCCCACCGCGCACGGCGGGTGCTTCTCCGCACTCTGAGCACATGATGATTTCGTCATCATCCGTCTCATCTTCCATCTGCTTGCCGCGAGCTTGCGCGCGCTTGAGTTCGCGTTTACATACGTCGCAATACGTTTCTTCTTCGCGAATGTAATTCAATTCGCATCTCGGGCACTTATGCAATGCCATAGCCATCAGCCCTGCCTTTGCTTTCAAACATTACGCTGGATATTATGCAGAAGATTTCTCCATGTGTCAAGCGAAATTTATGAACCGCATCATAAATTTAAAAACGAGCGATTTTTGCCTGTATTATGCCTGTTTTTCGCCATCCAAAACGATTTGCCCGATCCGCTCGATTACCAAATCGCGACCTTCTTTGCTGTCCGCGGAAAACGGAATTGCAAACGGAGGAGCACCTAGCAACTTCGCCGCTTTGTTTGCGGCGGGAACGCGATTGGCGCGGCTCAGTTTGTCTGCCTTTGTCGCAATCAGCGTAAACGGCACGCCGTAATACAGCACCCATTCAAACATCTGCCTGTCTTCCGCAGACGGTGCGTGCCGAATGTCCAGCAGTAAAAGAAGGTGTTTCGGTCGACCGCTGGCAAGGTAGCTGCCGATCAACTCTCCCCAATCGCGCTGCTCTGTTTTACTTGCGCGCGCAAAGCCGTAACCGGGCAGGTCCACAAAGAAAAACTCCCGGTTGATCAAAAAGTAGTTAATCAACCGTGTCTTTCCCGGCGTCTGCGAGGTTTTTGCTAGTTTTTTGTTGTTGCAGATGCAATTGATCAAGCTGCTCTTGCCGACGTTGCTTCTGCCGACAATCGCAATTTCGCATGCAAGCGGGGCAGGATAAACCTGTCCCTGCCCCACGCTTGTTACAAATTCGGCTTGCTTAATGTCGAATTGCTTCATGTGTCATATCCATTCCAGGCAGGTTGATCATCGATTCCGTGCCATGCGGGTGCATGGTCAAAGCAAACTTCAACACCTCGTCGACGGTTTCAACATATTCGATCTTCAACGCACCTTTGATTTCTTCCGGAACGTCATACAGGTTTTCGCGGTTTGATTTCGGCAGCACGACACGCTCGATCCCCGTGCGCACGGCTGCAAGCAGCTTTTCGCGCAGTCCGCCGATCGGAAGTACGCGTCCTCGCAGCGTAATCTCTCCGGTCATCGCAACATTGCTCTTCACCGGGATGCCCGTTAGCGCTGAAACAAGCGCCGTCGCCATGGCTACGCCTGCGGACGGTCCGTCCTTTGGAACCGCGCCCTCCGGCACATGAATGTGAACGTCGAGCGTCTCCAAAAAGCTGGCGTCAATGCCGAAACGCGCCGTGTTTGCACGCACGTAAGTCATCGCAGCCTTTGCAGATTCCTGCATCACGTCGCCGAGCTGACCCGTCAGCTGCAAAACACCCTTGCCGGGGACGGCCGCAGCTTCCACCTCAAGCGTTTCACCGCCAACACTCGTCCATGCAAGTCCCGTTACCACGCCGACCGTATTCGGTCGAAGCGGTTCGTTTTCTTTGAACTTATGCGGCCCGAGCCACTCTACAATGCGCGCATCCGTCAATGCAATACGCGTTTTGCCTTCTGCAAGTTCACAGGCGGCCTTTCGGCATACGCTGGCAAGCACACGTTCCAGTTCGCGCACGCCCGCTTCGCGGGTGTAGCAACCGATCAGCGTTTGCAGCGCGCTGTTTGAAACACGCAGGTTGGATTTCTTCAGCCCATGCTTTTCAAGCTGTTTTGGCAATAGATGCCTGCGCGCAATCTCTTCTTTTTCATCAAAGAGATAGCTCGGCACCTCAATGAGCTCCATACGGTCCAGCAACGGCCTCGGAATCGAACCCGCGTCGTTAGCGGTCGTAATGATCATGCAATGCGACAGATCAAACGGTAGCTCGAGGAAATGATCGACAAACGCAAAGTTCTGCGCGCTGTCGAGAACTTCCAGCATGGCGCTCGCGGGATCGCCCCGCACATCTGCACCCAGCTTGTCGATCTCATCAAACAGCAATACAGGGTTCAGTGAACCGGCTTTGCGAATCGCCTCGATAACGCGTCCGGGTTGCGCGCCAATATACGTGCGCCGGTGTCCGCGGATCTCCGCTTCGTCATGCACGCCGCCAAGACTCATGCGGACGAATTTACGTCCCATCGCCTCGGAAATGCCGCGTACGATCGACGTTTTACCAACGCCCGGTGGGCCGACGAGACAAAGGATCTGTCCCTGTGGATTATTGGTAAGCCGCTGTACGGCCAGGCTTTCGACAATGCGTTTTTTCACACGGTCCATACCAAAGTGGTCGCGGTCCAGCACGGCGCGCGCATGCGAAAGATCCAAATTGTCTTCTGTCTCTTCCATCCAGGGCAGGTCGAGAATCAGTTCAATATACGCCTGCGCCATCGGCGCTTCATGCGAGCCGCCGGGCAGACTGGCGAACCGGTCGATCTGCTTGTTGAGCACGGCGCGCGCTTCGTCGGGCAATTCTTTGATTGCCGCGCGCTCACGGTATCCTTCAACGATTTCGTCGTCACCTTCGCCAAGCTCCTCCTGAACGGCTTTCAGCTGTTCACGCAGGACAAACTCTTTCTGGTTGCGTTCGAGTGCGGCTTTGATTTTGCCCGCAATGCGACGGTCGACCTGCATGATCAGCAGTTCGTTTTCAATGATGCCGAGCAGTGCCGCCGCACGGGAAACAAGGTCCGTTTCTTCGATGAGTTTCTGCTTGTCTTCCAGTTTGCCGACAACCTGCTGTGCAATCGAGTCGGTCAGTTCGGAAAGTGTCGACAACGCAAGGATCGCGTCCTTTTGATCCTGCGTCAGGCGGTCTCTCTGCGTTGCATGCTCGGAAAAACCTTCGCTCAGGCGGCGGCGTAGTGCCTCTACCGTCGCTTCATCCGGTTCAACGTCCTCAATAACAGAAACCTGCGCCGTATAGTGCGGGTTTTCGGAAATGATGCTGTCGACGCGCGCACGCGCCACACCGGTCACCAGAAGGTGTACCGTATCGTTCTGAATTCGAAAAACTTGTCGAATCCGGCAGATCGTTCCAACCGAATATAAATCATCCGGCGCAACGTCCACGACTTTCGCGTTTTTCTGCGCGACAAACAGCGCGTATCCCTCTTCAGAGAGCGCCTGTTCCATAGCGGAGAGCGTTTTTTTACGCCCGATATCGCAATGCATAATTTCGCCGGGCAGCACGGCAATTCCGCGCAGGGGAATCACCGGCAGCGTTACGGTTCCATGCAAATCCATTCTTTTTCACCTCCGTCGAGGGATCCTTAAAGTATATATATCCCATGATCGTATGACCAGTATAGCGGCTTTCCCTGCATTATGCAAACAAACCGGCGTGTCCAATGCAACACCAGAAAAAACTGAATGTGAACATTTAGCATCAAACACATGCGAGTGCTGATAATCGTTTATTTGGTGTTTTTCATGTAAAAAACGACATGCTTTTTTTGGGAAAACACGCTCTGCATTCAATTCATATTGTCAAAGCACACGAATGCTTCCCGTGGTTGATAGATTTAGACGCTTATCCACCTTCATTCCACAATAAATATCCACGATTGGGGATAAGTCTGTGGATAATGTGGAAAAATAGAGCAACAACAAGTCCTTTATTTGTTATTTAACTATATTTTCTGCATATATGTGTTGC
This sequence comes from Christensenellaceae bacterium, assembly GCA_963665515.1. Classification (GTDB taxonomy): domain Bacteria; phylum Bacillota; class Clostridia; order Christensenellales; family CAG-138; genus UBA7703. Next base: position 719,384 of record OY762278.1, on the reverse strand, counting down.
TAAATTAAAAGAGGGGTGCTGTTTTATTCACATGGTTATCCACAATACGGTGGACGCTATCCACGCGCTCGCAGCATACAAAACGCGCCGCCGTTTGCTGCGCAAGCAAAGTTGTGATGCAAACAGCATTGCCGCAAGGTAGATAAGATACGATAGGCCCGATGGTGCTTTTAGATTTGCCGAAATGGATCCGCCATATGTTGCAACCGCAAAGATCACATCCAGCGCAAAACGTGGCAGCACGCAAATTGCGTTGCCAAGCGGGTACCAGAGGAAAGACAAGGCCGTCCCGGCAAACGCAGGAATCAAAAAGACCGGCACAATTAAGAGCACAAACAGATTTGTAACCAACGAGAGGAATTGTATCTTATTAAAGAAATATGCGGATGCCGGAAGCGTTCCCACCACGACCGCAGCGCTTGCAGAAATCATCCCGGAGGCCACGCTGCCAAGCCGCGCAATCGGCTTTTGTAGCAGCGGTGCAAGCAAAATCAGCGCATAAACCGCCGTAAACGAAAGCTGAAAGCCCGCATACCAAAGCACAAACGGTCGAAACAACAAAATAAGCAGAAACGCGGCACTCAATGCACTGATCGGGTCGGGCCTCCTTTGCAGCGGCTGCGCAAGTAACACGATTGTAATCATCAGCCCCGCACGCACGACCGAAGGCGAAAACGCGGTCAGCGTGGCATAGAGCGTGCAAAACAGCAACGCCGCGAAAAACTGAGCCCAGGCGTTCTTTCGAAAGAGAAACGCAAACGCACCCGCGAGCACGGAAACATGGAGTCCTGACACCGCAAGCAGATGCGCAAGCCCGGCGTCGCGAAAGTCGGACAATGTCTCTTCGTCCATTTCGCTCTTATCGCCAAGCAGCATGCCCTTTGCAACACCGCCCTGGCTTGAAAACAATTTGTCGATTCGCTCCCCGATTGTCCGCCGCACTTGCAGCAGCACTCCATAGAAATCCCGCGGCGCCTGCCAAACGACGGACGCTTTTCCCCTTGCAAACGCTACGGTAAAAATCCCGCGATATCGGTCGTTGCTTTGGTATTGCTCGTCCGACGCCATCACCCCTGCATATGCCGTAACGATCTGTCCGTATTCGGGTGTTTCGTCAAATGCGGCGAACAGCTTTACCCTGCCGTCTATAGATTCGCCGTCAAGGGCAGCGTCGTTCAGCGTTATGCGCCAGGTTCCATAGTCGGTTTGCTCTGGTGCTTCTGCAATGCGTCCCGTCAGAGTTCCGTAGCCCGTTGGAAGTTCGGTCGGCACGGCAAATCCAACTCGAAAGAACCCGACCGCCATACATAAAAAGAACAACGCAAACATTGCGCGTTTGCAAAGTCTGGCGCCGAGCGCCGTTGCAACAAGTATCAAACCGGCTACAATTACGTTTGCGGTTGAAAACCCGTTCCCCAGTAAAAGCCCAAACAGCAGCCCGGCGGCACAAACCGGAAGCGGACGCGCGTTGAACAATGGCGCGCGCTGCCCGTCGTTCTCGACCGGCGGTATCGGCGTTTCATTTTTGATCGAATCAGTTTGTTTTTTGTTTGATTTGCAGCGTTGCATTGGTTCGAGTAAAGCACAGGATTGCGCTGTTTGTCAATTGCCGAACACGCTTATACCCGCGGGATTGTGCCGAACACACCAGCGGTGTTATACTCACTAATATGAAATGGTTAGAAATATGTATTTATACGACCGACGCGGGATTGGACGCCGTCTGCACGGCGCTGTCCGTCGTTGGAATTGATCAGGTGAGCATTGAAGAAAGCCACGAACGCGCGATGGCGTTTTTAAGCGAGCGCGCGGTCTATTGGGATTTTGCCGACTATGACACGGTCGGCGTGGACGAACCCTGCATCAAGGCATATCTGGCGGACGTTCCTGAAAGCGCCGCAACGGTAGACGCCGTAAAAAGCCGGATCACTCAATTAAGGGCCCTTTCTTCGAGCGTTGGCTTTGGTTCGCTCTCGGTTGTCGTCAACCGCGTTGACGATGCGGACTGGGAGAACAACTGGAAAAAATATTACAATCCACTCTGCATCGGCGAACGGCTGTATATTCAGCCTTGTTGGATTGATCAGCCCGCACCACAAGGACGCGTTACGCTGAAGCTCGATCCCGGCGTCGCCTTCGGCACTGGTGAGCATCATACGACGCGCATGTGTCTTGAGTTCTTGGAAAAAACAATCGTGCCCGGCTGCAAGATGCTGGATCTCGGCTGTGGCAGCGGAATCCTTTCGGTTGCTTCCATCCTGCTTGGTGCAAGCGACGCCGTCGCCGTCGATATCGACCCCGTGGCGGAGCATGTAGCCTTGGAAAACGCCGAAATGAACGGCGTTGACCCGGCGCGTTATCATGTACACATCGGCGACATCCTCTCAAACGATACATTGCGCCAAACTGTTTTGCGTCCATATGACGTAGTTGTCGCCAACATTGTTGCGGGCGTGATCATCGCGCTTGCACCGTTTGCAAAACAATGCTGTAAGCAGGGTGCGCCGTTTATTATTTCAGGTATCATTGACGAGCGTGAAGACGAGGTGCGCTGCGCTGTCGAAGCCGAAGGGTTTATTATTCAGCAAATTTCCCGTAGCGAAGGCTGGGTTGCCATGCTGTTGACTGCTTCTTAAAGGAAAGGAGCCCGAATTTTATGCGCCGATTTTTCTGCGACAGCATTGTTGAGCAGACCGCCGTCATCAAAGGAGACGACGCGCATCATATTGCGCGTGTGCTCCGCATGAAAGCGGGCGATGCACTGTCGCTTTGCGATGGCTGCGGGAAGGAATACGCCGCAGAAATCTGTGAAATTTCACCGGATTCCATCACCTGTAAGCTCGGCGTGGTGTCCGATTCCGAAGCGGAGAGTCCCTGCCGTATTACATTGTTCCAATGCTTGCCGAAATCCGGAAAATTCGAGATCATCGTCCAGAAGTGTACGGAGCTCGGCGTGTTTGCCATCGTCCCCGTGCATAGTATGCGGTGCGTCGTCGTACCCGGCAAGGATTTTCAAAAAAAGATCGACCGTTATCAGCGCGTCGCTCTGGAGGCGGCCAAACAGTCCCGCAGGGCAATGATTCCCGAAATTTTGCCACTGATGAAGATTTCAAACGTTGATCCCTGCGCGTTCGATCTGTTTCTTGTCGCCTATGAGGAAGAGTCCTCTCTTTCACTTAAGGCGGCGTTGCGTCAGGTTGAGCGGCCGGAATCCGTCGCTTTGCTGATCGGTCCCGAAGGTGGGCTGGACGCGGCGGAGGTTGAACAGCTTGTCTCTGCGGGCGCCGTCACCGTCTCTCTTGGAAAACGTATCCTCCGCACGGAAACCGCCGGCATGGCGATGCTTGCGCAGATACAATACGAGGTGGAGCCATGAAGGTTGCCCTGACTACGCTTGGCTGCAAAGTAAATCATTATGAAACCGAGGCTATGCGGGAGCTGTTTTTGCAGGCGGGCTGGCAAGTGGTCCATTTTTCCGATCAAGCCGACGTTTACGTTGTCAACACCTGTACCGTAACACAGATGAGCGATACAAAGTCGCGGCAGCTGATTGCGCGCGCGCACAGGAGCACCCCCGACGCGCTGGTCGTTGCCGTCGGCTGCTATGCACAGACGGCCGCGGATACGGTCGCCGCGCTGGACGGTGTTGGCCTCGTGCTTGGCACCAGCGGACGCGGTCAGATCGTTGAGCGGGTCGAGCAGGCGCTTGCCGCAAAACAAGCGGCTTCGTTTGTTTTTCCGCTTTCTGAACTTCGCTCGTTTGAGCCGCTTTCCGCCGTACGGGATTCACGCACGCGCGCTACGCTCAAAATTCAGGACGGTTGCGTCAATTTTTGCTCATACTGCATCATCCCCTATGCGCGCGGTCCGCTGAAAAGCCGCCCGCTGGATGAAATTTCTATGGAAGTAGAACGTCTTGCAGGCGAAGGATATCACGAGGTCGTGCTGACGGGCATCCATCTTGCCAGTTATGGACGCGACCTTACGGATTGCGACTGCACACTACTCGACGCGATCAAGCGTGTAAGTGCTGCGGACGGTATCCGCCGGATTCGCCTTGGTTCGCTTGAGCCGCTGTTTATCGATGAACGCGTTGCCGCGACCCTTGCGGAAAATCCGAAAATTTGCCGACAGTTCCACCTTTCGCTCCAGAGCGGTTCGGATGCGGTACTAAAACGCATGAACCGCAGATACACCGGAGCCGAGTATCTGCACGCGGTTGAGCTGCTGCGAGCAAAGATGCCCGAGTGCGCCATTACCACGGACGTTATTGCAGGGTTCTGCGGGGAAACGGAAGCCGAACACAAGGAAACGCTTGCGTTTTGCGAACGCGCCGCGTTTGCCCGCATGCATGTATTCCCGTTTTCCGTGCGCAAAGGCACAAAAGCGGCGGACATGCCCGGCCAACTACCAAAATCAGTCAAATCAAAGCGCGCAGCCGAATTGATTGCACTCGGCGGACGATTGACCAACGTCTATCTCGCCTCACAAATCGGCAGTGTTGTGGAAGTCCTCGCCGAGAGCGACGGCGCTGGCTACAGCGGCAACTATATCCGCGTAAAAACCGATGCACCGGAGGGTGAGATCGTTTCCATCCGGTTGGATGGGTTTGATGGTGAGACGGCTTATGGAACCGAATTATCGTAATAAAAAGAATTCAGCTGCGGCTGATGGAAAAGGAGTTGAATTGATATGAGCGATTGCATCTTCTGCAAAATTATCGAAGGCACGATCCCGTCCAACAAGGTCTATGAAGACGATCAGGTGATCGCCTTTCACGACATTGAACCCCAGTCACCCGTGCACGTGCTCGTTGTGCCGAAAAAACACATCTCCGGCATAAACGAAATCGAAGAGTCCGACGCCGACCTGCTTGGTCATGTCTATCGCGTGATTCGCGATCTTGCGTTGCAGCTCGGCATTGCCGAGTCCGGCTACCGCGTCGTCGTCAACAGCGGCAAGGATGGGCAACAGAGCGTCCCGCATTTGCATTTTCATGTGCTTGGCGGTCGTATGATGGAATGGCCTCCGGGCTGATGCGGCGCAGAGAATTCCGTTTTTTACAAAGAGAAGCAGAATTTTTCGTTCTGCTTCTTGCTTGCTTTTGGTTTCTAAAAAGCAAGCAACGGCTTGTATCGTTTTTTGCGCAGTGCGTATGAATATGGTACAATATGATATTGTCAAACGAGAGGAAACAATTGCATGATGCCAAGCCTCGGCGCGCAATTTTTAAAGCTACAGCTCCGGCTTGCGAAACCGTTCGTTCGGTTTACCGGCATTGACGCGGCGCGCGTCGCACAGGACCAGCTGGGCCGCATTACTGCGCGCATGCTCAAGGCAAAGGTGGTTTACGAACCTGTTGCTTTTGAGGATTTTCAGGCGTGCTTTGCCGTGTCCACGGAATGTGTAACCCCCTGCGATCGGGCGGTGCTGTATCTCCACGGCGGTGGTTATACGGCAGGTTCACTGGATTATGCCAAAGGCTTTGGCGGGTTGCTTGCTTCGCATACCAAGCTGAACGTTTTCTGCGCGGCATACCGTCTTGCGCCGGAGCATAAATTTCCGGCCGCGCTGGACGACGCCATGACCGCTTATCGATACCTTTTAAAGCAAGGCTTTGCACCGGAGCATATTGCATTCGCCGGAGAAAGCGCGGGCGGCGGGCTTGAATACTGTCTTGCGCTGCGCTGCAAAGACGAAGGCGTACCGCTGCCAAAATGCATCGTCGGCATGTCTCCCTGGACGGATTTGACGTTTTCCGGACCGTCGTATTTTAACAATGTCCTTCGCGACCCGACATTGATTCGTGAATCCCTTGCCTATTACGTGCTGGCATATGCCGCGGGACATGAGGACGAGCCGTATGTTTCACCCGTCTTCGGTGACTTGAGCGGCATGCCGAAGTCCCTGCTGTTCGCAGGAAGCGACGAAATCCTTCTGGACGATGCGCGCACACTGTATAAAAACCTTCAAGCCGGCGGGTCTCCTGCTGAACTGATCATTGAAAACGGTATGTGGCATGTATATCCACTGTATGGCACACTGGAAGGAAAGCGGGCGGTAGGAAAAATGTCCGCCTTTATCCGCAAGGAGCTGGAACTGGAACCCTAGGCGTTTGTTTTGATCTCGAACATGGAAAGAAGGAGTCCGCCTCCGCGCAAAAACGCTTGCGCCGAGGTGTCGATAAAGCAAATGCAGCATAAGAATCGTACAGCTAAAGCCTGGATGAAACTCGACAACGCCGCGCTGATCTATCCTGCGACCATGAATCGCAACTGGACGGCGCTTTTCCGTTTATCCGCAACGCTGACGGAACCCATCGACGAAGATATTTTAGAAGTCGCGCTGAAACGAACGCTACGGCGTCTGCCGTGGTTTGCCTTTCGTCTTAAGCGCGGTTTGTTTTGGTTTTATCTTGAGCACAGCGACAAACTTCCGAAAATTGAGCCGGACGTCGGCAACCCCTGCGTCCGCATGCGGTTGAAAGACAACGATGGCTTTTGCATGCGCGTGCGTTTTTACGGTAACCGCATTGCAGTCGAGTTTTTCCACGTGTTAACGGACGGAACGGGCGGTCTTGTCTTTTTACAGACACTGGTTGCGGAGTATCTCCGCTTATGTTACAGCGAAAAAATTCCTCGCAACAGCCGTGTGCTTGACTGCGCGGAACCGCCTCGGCCTCAGGAAGCAGAGGATAGCTTTGCCGCACATTCCGGCACGATTACGCAGACCCGCAAAGAAGTCAAAGCATACCACATCAAGGGGACCGATGAGCGGACAGGCTTTGTCCACATTATCACCGGCTCCATGGATGCCGCCACCGTCTTGCAAAAGGCGCGGGAAAAAGGCGTTACGGTAACGGAATATCTCACGGCCGTGCTGATCCTTTCCGTCGATGCAATCCAGCGGCGAAAAGTTGCGCATGTACATCGGCTGAAGCCGATTAAAATCTGCGTTCCAATCAATCTTCGAAACGTGTTTCCTTCCGAAACGCTTCGCAACTTTGCGAATTATGTCAATCCCGGTATCGATCCGCGGCTTGGCGTATATTCGTTTGATGAAACGCTCAACATCGTCCATCACTTTATGGCGATGGAAGTAACAAAAAAGCTGCTAAATGCCAAGATTACGACCAATGTGCAGACGGAACGCAATGTCCTCTTGCGAATTATGCCGTTGTTCATTAAGAACGCCGCTATGAAATATGTCTATTCACAGGTTGGCGACGCTATTTCCTCAACGACCATAAGCAACCTCGGCGTTACCAAACTGCCGGAAGAGATGGCAAAACATGTGCGCAGAATGGATTTTATCTTGGGACCGCTTGCCGACAATCGCGTTTGCGCCGCAGCGCTGACCTATAATGGACGCCTGCGCGTTAATTTCACACGCACCATTGCCGAACCCGTACTTGAGCGTGAGTTTTTTACGCGGCTAATCAAGCTCGGCATTCCAGTAAAAGTTCAAAGCAACCAAGTAGATTAACGAAACCCGCACGAAACCGGAGGTGCAAATACCACTATGAGTTATTGCGTCAACTGCGGTGTGGAGCTCGACAAGAGCGAACCGCGCTGCCCGCTCTGCGGGACAGAAGTCATCAACCCCGCTGCATTGCCTGAGGAGAAACCCGCCCGTCCCTATCCCAGCCATGTCGAACATCTCGACCGGCGGATCGACCGGCGATATATCGCCTCGTTTGTTTCCCTGCTTCTGCTGATTCCCTTGTTTACGTCCATGTTGACGAACATCATGGTCAACGGCAGATTATCCTGGTCTTACTATGTGCTCGGCGGCGAACTCATTGCCTTTACGGTGCTGTTGCTTCCAATGATTGCGCACATGCCCAGAATTCTTTACATCGTTATTGACGCCGGAGCTGTCGGCGTATTTCTGTTGCTCATTCAGGTCATGATCCAGGGCGATTGGGGTTGGCTGCTTCTGCTTGGGTTACCCATTGTTGGCCTTGCTGCGCTGTTTGCATGGTTTATTGCCTGGATGGCCTCGCCGAAATGCAGGCTTCCGCTTCTCATTCGCTTTGCCTTCACGCTGACTACCCTCGGCTTGTTGGTTGTCGGAATCGAATTCTTCATCGGTCTGTATCAACATGTAATCGCCTGGCCGCAATGGTCGCTGTATGTATTGTTCCCTTGTCTTGTGCTCGGGTCTGCGCTTCTGCTGCTCAATCGACGTGCGCGACTAAAGGCAGAAATTCGCAAACGCTTTTACTTCTAAAATCAACTCAGCTTAAAAGGACCGCCGAATGGCGGTCCTTTGTTTGAGTCTATTCGTTATTCTTTTTCTTCGGGTTCTTTCGCTTCCGGTTCTTCTTCCACCGATGTTTCTTCTTTCGATGGCGCTTCCGGCTCCGCTTGTTCGTCTACTTCATTCTTTTTCGGCTTCTTTTCTTCTTCGACCGGCTCCGGTATTTCAGGCGAACGAATGATTCTCTTCGTAACGAGAATCAGCAAAACAATTCCGGCAACGACCGTAAAGATACTGATAAATTGGGATGTGGAAAGCGCGCCGACCGCGCCGCGCTCGTCCGCGCGGAAAAACTCGATGCCAAAACGCCACATGCCGTATAGAATCATATACCAGCTTAAGACCGTTCCGAACGGTTTTTTCTTCCGGAGGATCATCACAAGGACAACCGCCAGAATGAATAAAAACGCGGATTCCATCAACTGCGTCGGCAGACGCGGAATTCCCGCGGGCGCAACCGCACCTTCCGGAAACACAACGGAGATTGCACACTCGCACGCCCTACCGTAGCAGCACCCTGCAAGGTGGCAGCCAATCCGGCCAAACGCATGCGCTAAAACGAGCGACGGCGAAAACAGATCGACAAACGCAAGAAATGGAAATTTATGCTTTGTGGAATAAATAGCGATGCCGCCAAGACCGCCGATCAACGCACCGTAGAAGACAAAGCCTTCCCGCAGGGTGTGGAGAAGATAATGCGGGTCTGCGATAATCTGGTCAAGCTCGACAATCCAAAAAAGGATCTTTGCGCCTAAAAAGCCCGTTATAATCGCCCAAAGTGCGGCGGAGAGGATTTGATCCTCGTTGAAGCGCATGGCTTTATGTGTATAGGTCAACAGAGCGAAGGCGGCGAGCATACCGCACGCCGTCATCACACCATACATCGGGATGGTCAGCCCGAATACCGTAATCGTTGGTAACATGTATTCTCCTTCGCCGTTATGCTCAGATGATTTCCGGCAGTATCACATACTGAAAGATGCCGCCAGCAACGGACACCAAGCCCGCAATGACGATGATTGCCAGCAAAATCGTAATGATCCCTGCAATCAATCCGACCACGCTGCAGACAAAGCCTGCGGTGTTCATGCTGTTTTCTTTCAGCCCGTGCGCCTCGGCAAACTTGCGGTTTGAGCGGCTGATGGACAAGCCTACGATAGAAAGAATCAGTCCGACAATTGGAAACCAGGTTACGACCAGGCTTGCGATTCCAAGTACCATTGCGGTCACAGCGTTTTTATTATGCGTCTGCTGTTCGGGCGTCAACTGTACAAAATTTTGTTCCATGGTTTCGCCTCCTAAGCTTTTTATTGTGTCGTTGTGTTGTTATAAACCTGCATTTTTCTACTTGTAAATTGTAGCACGAACGCAAAGCGCATGTAAAGCCGCCGTTCGATTGACAAACGTGGACAAAGAGGATATCCTACATATTTAAGATACCTTGGAGGAGAATGGGATGCAGGAACGATACGATCCACAAACAATTGAACCCAAATGGCAGAAAATTTGGACGGACAATCATTGCTTTGAAGCCGAGACCGCAGAGGATAAGCCGAAATATTTCGCTTTGATCGAATTCCCCTATCCTTCCGGTCAGGGCTTGCATGTCGGACACCCGCGCCCGTTTACGGCGATGGACGTCATCGCGCGCAAGCGCCGCATGGAAGGCTACAATGTGCTATACCCGATCGGTTACGACGCATTTGGACTGCCGACCGAGAACTATGCCATAAAGACCGGCATTCATCCGGCAAAAGTAACACACGACAACATCATCCGGTTCCGCGGACAACTTCAGCGGCTTGGTTATTCGTTTGACTATTCGCGCGAAGTGAACACCACCGATCCGGATTATTATAAGTGGACACAGTGGATATTCCTAAAGTTTTATGAAAAAGGACTCGCCTACAAGGCTGAGATTCCGATCAACTTCTGCACGTCCTGCAAAGTCGGCCTCGCCAACGAAGAGGTGGTCGACGGCGTTTGCGAACGCTGCGGCGGACAGGTCGTACGCATGGTGCGCTCTCAGTGGATGCTGAAGATCACGGAATACGCACAGCGTCTGATCGACGATCTCGACACGGTCGACTATCTTGAAAAAATCAAGGCTCAGCAGATCAACTGGATCGGTCGCAGTGAAGGCGCGCTGGTCAACTTCCCGCTGGACGGTTTGGACGATCAGCTGACAGTTTATACGACACGTCCGGACACGCTCTTTGGCGCAACCTACATGGTCGTTTCGCCGGAACATCCGATCGTTGAAAAATATGCCGATAAGATCAAAAATCTCGACGCGGTGCACGCCTACCAGAAAGCGGCCGCCGCAAAGAGCGACTTTGAGCGCAGCGAACTGGTCAAGGACAAAACCGGTGAACCGCTTGAAGGTATTTTCGCAATCAACCCGGTAAACGGCGAAAAGATTCCGGTCTGGATTTCGGATTACGTACTCATGGGTTACGGCACGGGCGCGATCATGGCCGTTCCCGGTCATGACGAACGCGACTATGCCTTCGCAAAAACGTTCGATTTGCCGATCATCGAAGTCGTCGCGGGCGGCGACATCTCCAAAGAAGCATATACCGAATGCCAACATGGCACTCTCGTCAATTCCGGATTCCTCAACGGCATGGAAGTGTCGGATGCAATCCCGGCCATCATTGACTGGCTGGCGGAGAAAGGCATTGGCGAAAAGAAGGTTAACTTCAAGCTGCGCGACTGGGTTTTCTCGCGTCAACGTTACTGGGGCGAGCCAATCCCGCTGGTATACTGTGAAAAATGCGGATGGGTTCCGCTGCCGTACGACCAGCTTCCGCTGGAACTTCCAATGCTCGACGATTTTACGCCGACTGACGACGGCAGTTCCTGTCTTGCGCGCGCAAAGGATTGGCTGAAGACCACCTGTCCAAAGTGCGGCGGCCCGGCCACGCGCGAAGCGGACACCATGCCCAACTGGGCCGGTTCCAGCTGGTATTTCCTGCGTTATGCGGACCCGCACAACGATAAGGAATTCGCTTCGAAGGAAGCGCTCGATTACTGGATTCCCGTAGACTGGTACAACGGCGGCATGGAGCACACAACACTGCATCTGCTTTACTCGCGTTTCTGGCATAAGTTCCTGTATGACTGCGGACTGGTGCCAACCAGCGAACCGTATATGAAGCGCACAAGCCACGGCATGGTGCTCGGTTCCAACGGCGAAAAGATGAGTAAATCCCGCGGCAACGTCGTCAATCCGGACGATTATATTCCGGTTTACGGCGCGGATGCTTTCCGCATGTACATCATGTTCATGGGCGCGTTCGATCAACCGATTCCCTGGAATGAACAAGGCACGCGCGGATGCCGTCGCTTCCTCGATCGCGTTTGGTCACTGCAGGACATGCTGGAAGGCAGCGGAGACACCGACGCCGAGCAGAAGAAGAACGTCCATGCGGCCATCAAGAAGGTCGGCGAAGACTATGAGCGCATGAAGTTCAACACGGCAATAGCAAGCATGATGGCGCTGGTCAACGAATTTTACGCCAAAGGCAAGCTCACCAAGGAAGAACTCCACACGCTGTTGCTGTTGCTCGCACCCGTTGCGCCGCACATCTGCGAAGAAATCAGCGATCGTCTCGGCTATGGCCCGGTGCATCACGCCGCATGGCCGACTTATGACGAAAGCGCGCTGGTAGAAGCCTCCGTTGAATACGGCGTGCAGGTCAATGGCAAGGTGCGCGCGCGCATCACGCTGGACGCAACGCTCGACAGCAAGGCTGTTGAAGCCGCCGCACTTGCCTGCGAAGATGTTCAGCCATTTGTTGCGGGCAAAACGATTAAAAAAGTCATTGTCGTTCGCAACATCGTAAACATCGTCGCAGTCTGACGAAACGAACCTTAAAGAAAACGGCGCGGAGCAATCCGCGTCGTTTGTGTTTCACATGGAACATCATTTCTCTTTTGACGATTCTATTTCATTGCATCATTACAAAAAAGTGCATATACTGCATAGTAGATGGATGTTTTGGAGGTGGTCTGATTGGATAGGATCGAAATTCGAACGGCGACCGTTTCAGATACGCCAATTATCGCGCATATTGTCAATGAAGCGTGGCGAGCTGCATACGCGGGCATCGTTCCGCAGACCGTGTTGGACAATCTTTCGGAGGCGAAAAAAGTTGAGCACCTGAAAGCCGGTCTTGAGCGCTGTCCGTCCATGCGCTATTACCTGCTCGAAGTAAACGGGGTACCGCTCGGCGCGTCGTGCTTGCATTCGGCGCGAGAAGACGATTTGCCGGATGCTGCGGAGTTCAGCTTTTTTTACTTCCTTCCGTATGCCTGGCGACACGGGTATGGAACGATCCTTCTGCATCATCTGATTAACGAGGCGATAGAGCAAGGCTATCGGCATATCTGTTGCTGGGTTTTAGAGGACAATAAGCGGGCAATCGCGTTTTATGAATCCCAAAGAATGCTGCGCGACGGGAAACAACAGACCGTAAGGATTGGCAAAGACCTTATTGCCGTGCGATGCGTTATGAATTTGACTTCAAAAGAATGATTGTGTGTGTGATTTAGCAAATACAAAATGCGTGGAAGGTTCCACGCATTTTTGTTTGTTTTTGTCGCTATGGATTTTAGAAAAAAATATGTGTTGCAAACTGGTCGACCAATACTAAAATGCCGAGCACCGCCGTATAGATGGCGAATCCCCACAGTTTCTTTTTCTTGATCGCAGCAAGCATGATCCGGATTGCAAAATAGCCTGTCATTCCGGCAACCAGCATGCCCGCGACAACGCAGGTCCAGTGTATGCCGCCCGCGCCCGCGCCGCTGATTGCATCCGGAATTTCGAGAAGCGCTCCGCCGAGAATCGCCGGAATCGACATTAAAAACGAAAAGTCGGCCGCCGTCTTTCGGGAAAGCCCGCAGAATAACGCGCCGGAAATCGTACTGCCGGAGCGTGAAACGCCCGGAAGGATCGCAATGCCCTGCATGCTGCCAATGATCAGCGCGTCGGAAACCCGCATCTGCTTCATTTTCCGGCCACGATACGGCCGCCGGTTGCCTTCCCGGTCAACTTTGGTCAGTTTAATTCGGTCGCTGACCGTCAGCAATACGGATGTCAATAAAAAGCTGTACCCAAGGTATTTCCCCTGCTCGGCCTGTTCGGCAAACGCGGCGAGCGGCGCAATTTTGCTAAACAGTACCGCAATGATGACCGCCGGAACGGTTGAAAGAATTAAAAGCCCAACAACCTTGTTGAATGGATGGCGAACGAGCTTGAGTAAAATCTCCCAGTAAACAATGCAGACCGCAACCAGTGTTGCAAGGTGCAGCATAACGGTAAAAAACATAGCTCCTTCCGTTACACCAAACATGTTTTGCAGCAAAAGAAGGTGCCCGCTGCTGCTGACCGGTAAAAACTCGCACAATCCCTGTACGAGCCCAAGCAGCATTGCTATCCAGACTGTCATATCAATACCTCGGAACTTATGATTTCTGTTTCATCATACACAAAATCGCTTTTAAGCACAAGTCGGGAAGCCGGTGCCGACATCTCGAAAAGGCCAGTTTAAATCCACGGTTTCGTTAAAAGCCGCCGTATAAAGCGCAAAAAAACCGCTCTTTTCAAAAGCGGTCGTATCGCTCTGGATCATCAGGAAGTCTTCGCGTTTTATTTTTCCTTGCGCTTAACCTCTGCACCAAGTGCATTCAGTTTTGAATCGAGATATTCGTACCCGCGGTCGATAAACTCTATGTTATGCACGTTTGTCGTGCCTCTCGCCGCAAGGCCCGCAACCATCAGCGATGCGCCCGCGCGCAAATCGCTTGCGTAGATGTCCGCTCCGCGTAACGACGGAATCCCCTTCACTTTCGCATAGCTGTCCTTCACACTGATGGAAGCCCCCATGCGCCGCAATTCGCGGACGTGGTTAAAGCGATTTTCAAAAATCGTTTCATTGATCGTGGCAATCCCGTTTGACGAGCAAAGATACGCCATGATAGGCTGCTGCAAGTCGGTCGGGAATCCCGGATATGGCAACGTTTTCACGTTAATCGCGCGGGGACGATCGTCCATGACGACGCGAATGTAAAAATCACGCCCGTCGTCGCCTTCAATAACGCGCGCTCCGCTCTCCATAAGCTTTGCCGAAACCGCCTCCATATGCGTTGGAATGACGTTTTTAATGACAACATCACCCATTGTCGCGGCGGCGGCAATCATAAACGTTCCGGTTTCGATTTGATCGGGAATAATCGCGTAGCCACAGCCGTGCAGTTTCGGACGACCGGTTATACGGATAACGTCTGTTCCGGCGCCTTTTACGGTCGCACCCATCATATTTAAAAAGTTCGCTACGTCAACAACGTGTGGTTCTTTAGCAACATTGCTCAGTACAGTCATTCCCTCGGCCATACAGGCCGCGAGCATAACATTGATGGTTGCGCCGACGCTGACCACGTCGAAATAAATCTCGGCGCCAACGAGTTTGTCGGCATATGCGCGAACGATGTTTTGCTGCATATCGCATTCGATTGTAGCGCCAAGCGCGCGCATACCTTTTATGTGCTGATCGATCGGGCGTGCGCCGATGACACAGCCGCCGGGAAGAGCAACTTCGGCTTCGCCATAGCGCGCAAGCAGTGCGCCAAGAAGGTAATACGATGCGCGCATGCTGCTGACTGCCTCGCTGAGCGCTTTTGTCGTTTTCAGCGTTCGCGAATCAATCTGCATGCAGTCGCCGTCAGTGTACTCGACTGAAACGCCCAGCTCCTCCAATATCTCTTTGAGGCTCTGGACGTCCTGTATGTGCGGCAGGTTCTCCAAGATGCAGGTTTCACCCGCAAGAATCGCCGCCGGTATAATGGCAACAGCGGCGTTTTTCGCGCCGCTTATGGTCACGGTACCTTCTAACCGTTTCCCGCCTTTAATTTCATACCACTGCTTCAGCATACCATGTTTAGTCTAGCGGAATCACTCTTCAAAGTCAAGGTATTCTATTTCGATACTTTTTTCGTCGCATTTCGTGAGAATCTAAATTTTATTTTGCATATTTTCCGTCTTTTGTCGCAAAAAATGCAATTTTTGCTGATTTCTATTTTGGGCTATTTATGCAACTCTAATAATTTTATCCTGCACTATAACTATAAGCTTGCATTGTGTTCCACAATCCGGAATGCTTGATATATAAGATATATTCTGGGCATTGTTGTTTCGATTTTCTTTTTTATCTGACAAAAAGTCTTGTTTTTCTGCAATAATTTATGAAATTAACTGCATTTTCATGTTTTTCAAAACAATTTTTATTGATTTGCGCGGAATGAATTGACAAGTGACTTCACACATGCTAAAGTAAATTTTGCAAGACTATATTTTTTTCAGATCGCGGAGGAAGAACATGAAAAAATTGGTGATCGCCCTTGGCGGTAACGCGCTTCAGGAAGGGAAAGGTCCCGCCACTGCCGAAGCGCAGTTGGCCGTTGTTGAAAAAACTTCCACTTTTATTGCCGATATTATTGAAAAAGGATTTCAGGTCGTGCTTGCACACGGCAACGGCCCACAGGTCGGTCGCATTGTTTTACAAAACGAAAATTCGGTCAATCTGACTCCCGCGATGCCGTTTGATGTTTGCGGCGCAATGAGCCAGGGCATGATCGGCTACCATATGCAACAAGGTCTGAAAAAAGCACTTCGGGCACGCGGAAACGACACAGGTGTAGCAACCGTTGTCACCCAAGTCGTCGTCGATCCGGCTGATCCAGCTTTCGAAAAGCCTTCCAAGCCCATCGGTCCTTTCTACAGCGAAGAAGAAGCTAAAAAACTCCAGTCCGAAAAGGGTTATTCCGTCAAGGAAGATTCCGGCCGAGGCTGGCGCAGGGTTGTTGCTTCTCCAAAGCCTGTTGAAATCGTTGAATTGCCAGCCGTCACATGTTTGATCGACTGTGGATTTGTCGTCATCACCGTTGGCGGAGGCGGAATCCCTGTTGTCCGCGACGACAACGGCGATCTTTCCGGCACGGCCGCGGTCATTGATAAAGACCTTGCTTCCGAACGTTTAGCAGAGGATGTCGAAGCCGACGCGTTACTGATTCTGACAGCCGTTGAGCAGGTTTGCCTGAACTATGGCAAGGAAAACGAAAAGCGTCTGAGCACCATTTCTCTTGCTGAAGCGGAGCAATACATATCCGAAGGCCATTTTGCTCCCGGTTCCATGTTGCCTAAAATCCAGGCCGCCTGCAAGTTTGCCGCAAGCAAGCCCGGTCGCCGCGCGATCATCACGTCATTGGATAAGGCTGTCGACGCATTAAATGGAAATGCCGGCACGGTGATTGTGAAATAGCGATCCACCCGGTTTATAGTTTAAAAGGCTTCCCTGATCGTCAGGGAAGCCTTTTTGCTTCTTTATTGCGCGCCTTTATGGTGTCAGTCGATTCGGACTGCGGAAAAGGAACATCGCCTCTTTTATATTGATTCCCAGCAGTAGCATGGTCAACCGATCAAGGCCGAGTCCGAATCCGCCGTGTGGCGGGCAACCATAACGGAAAAACTCCGTGTAAAACCGAACGTCTTCTTTTAGGCCTCGTTCTTCGGCCTGTCTGCACAGCACTTCATAGCGATGCTCCCGCTGTGCGCCGGTCGTAATTTCCACCCCGCGCCAGAGTAAGTCGTACCCGAGGGATACTCCATTGCTTCGCATATGGTAAAATGCGCGTTTTTCTTCCGCAAAATCCGTTACAAAGAGAAACTCATGCCCGAATTCCTCTTTTGAGAAGCGAAACGCCAGTTGCTCCGCTTCCGTAGTCGTGTCGCCTTGCTCGCTTTCCGGCACAATGTAACCATACCGCCGCTCCAACTCGGCATAAAGATCTTTCAGCCGAATGGTGGGGAATGGTAGTTTCGGCGTAACGACACGCATTCCAAATAATCGCTCGATCGCTCCTCCATATTCTTTTTCTACTGTTTCCAGCGCATGGGCAAGCATTTCCGCCTCCAACTGCATAACGTCTTCAAAGGACGTTATGTACGACATCTCCAAATCGACGCCCGTAAATTCCGTCGTACGCCGGTTTGTATACGACTTTTCCGCACGAAAGACCGGTCCTGTTTCAAAAATGCGCTCGAATCCCGCCGCCATGGCCATCTGTTTGTAAAACTGCGGGCTTTGTGCCAAATATGCTTTCCTGTCGAAGTAGTCCACTTCAAACACGTCGGCTCCGCTTTCGCTTGCCGCGGCAATCAGTTTCGGCGTGTGGATTTCCAGAAAGTCACGTTGTAACAAAAAGCTCCTTATTGCTTGCATCAGCGCTGTCTGTACAGAAAAAATCAGTCGTTCTTTTTCTTCTCGCAAGTCAATCCAGCGGTAATCAAGCCTTGTATCAATATTTGCGCTTTGGGTTAGCGGGAGCGGTGCAGCCAAAGACTCAATTGTGATCGATTCCGGCAAAAGCTCCCGTCCGCCTTGTTTTACATGCGGATTTTCTACAATCTTTCCGGTGATGGATACGACCGAGCCGATGGTCAACCGTTCGATGCTTTCCATAAATTCAGGATGCGCTTGCTTTTCAATTGTCACCTGCAAGGCTCCCGTTCGATCACGCAACGTAAAAAACGTCATGTTGCGCGTGTCGCGCTTGTGCTCGACAAAGCCCTGTATCAGCGCAGGGTTACCCGGCATTGCCTGCCGAATGAGTGTCCGCTTCATATCGGTTTCCTCCTGTGTTTTATTTTGTAACCAGCCAAAACGAAGCGTATCATAGCCGGCATCATCATTATGCCGCATCTCATCACCCCCTTTCATGTAAATAAAAGCCCGCATCGGCATATACGTGCCGGTGCGGGTTGTAAAAGCGTGCATCAAGCTCTTCATGCGACGTTTGTTTTCTCGGCAGGCACGAAAATTCGCACTTGCGCCTGCGGAAGAATTTGCCGCGGCTCAAGTGCTATCGATCCATATCCTGCTTTACGAGAAAATTAATCATTTTTTATCCTCTTGTTTGAGACCAAGTATAGCCGCGCTCGCTTTGGCTGTCAAGTTGGCATATTTGCTTTGTTATCGATGTTTTCAGGAGAACAGCGTGATATTCGACAGCGGTGCAACGCGGATACGAAGCTCACCCCTGATATCCGTATAGGAGATGCAGCCGACGCTCTCCAATCGACTGTCATACATTTGTTCCCGGTTGTCGCCAAGCACAAACACAGCGCCGTTCGGCACGACCAACGGCTCCATATCTCCAACATAAACATCAACATATGCACTTTCGTCAAGCGGAATACTATTGATAAAGACGTAACCATCCACAATTTCCACCGTTTCCCCGGGCATACCGACGATTCTCTTGATGAAAACACCATCTTGCGTCTCAAAAAGAATGATATCGCCGCGTTCCGGTGATTGCACATACTTGGCTAGTCGATCGCAAAGCACAGCATCGCCTTTGTTTAAAGCGGGCGCCATGCTGTCGTCGACAATTCGAAGCGGAAAAAGCCAAACTAAAAACAGCAGGCACAATGCCGCAACCGCTACAAGCGCGGAAAACAGCCAGCCCAATCGTCTCGCATTCAGATATTTCTTTTCGCGTCCATCGGACCGTTTGCGCTTTTTTTCCTCCATTAATCGTACACCATCCGACCGAAGGTTTCATATTCACTAAACGGCCAAACCACCGCGATGACGCGGCCGACGACCTTTGAATATGGAATGCAGCCAACGCTGGAATTACGGCTGTCTTTACTGCCGTTTCGATTGTCGCCGACAACAAAAACTTCCCGTTCTCCAACGGTAACGGCTTCCATATCTCCAATGATTTCGCCCTGCCAGTAGTCGCTTTCATCCAATAAAACGCCGTCTATATAGATATCCCCGCCTGAAACGGAGATCGTTTCACCCGGGATGCCGATCACGCGCTTTACGCAGCTTTCGGTGTATCCGGGGTAATAACAAATCACTATGTCACCGCGCATTGGATCGGAAAACCAGTAGCTGACTTTTTCCACCAGCATGTCTTCGTTATTCGTCAACGTCGGCACCATCGAATCCCCATCTACACGGATAGGTTCCGCAACAAACGAGCGTATCGCCAGCGCCATCAGCACGACAATAACAATGTAAAGCAAAAACTCCACGTTGCGAAACGAACGTGAACCCCGCATGTTTTCATATTGTTCTTCAGCGCGTTCGCGCAGATATCGAATCTGGCTAGGCGTAAATGTTCTACGCTTCACTCGGTTGTTCCTGTCTGTTGATGTATTAATGTCTTTTTTCCCATACGAACAAAATCGGCGCGGTCAAGCATCACAATGCGTCCGCAATGGTTGCACTTGATCTTGATGTCGGCGCCGACGCGGATAATGGTCCACTCGTTTGCTCCACAGGCGTGTGGTTTTTTCATCATCACCACATCGCCAAGAGAAAATTCACTGATCATTCTTCGTCTTCCGCAAGATGCTGCGTGTAGCGGTACACGTCATAACTTGGTACAGCGGGCGGAATATAACTGTATACAATCTCAAGCAGTTTCGTCGGCGCTTCTTCCTGAAGCAGATGCCCGGCATTGCGCACAAGATAATAACGGCCGGCCCGCAGGACACTTTGGAAATAAACACTTCCAGACGGTGGATGCCACCGATCGTTTTTTCCCCAAAGCACCAGTACTTCATGTTCTACAGGCAAAAGCCCTTCCGCCACAGTTTCCATATCAAAATTTCGAAGGGCGTACATGAGTGCTTCTCTTGCAAGCCCGTCGGAAACCGGCTCATAGTACTGCTTGACCACATAATCGTCGATCAGCGTTGGGTCCGTTACGCACTCTTCGAGCAGTGCTCGAACGTTACCCGCCGTATAAAGATTGCGCGCAAACGTCGCAATCATCGGCTTCTGCATGTTGTGGATGAGCTTTGGCATCTGCTCCGTTACACCGCCTGGTGAAATGGCGACACAGTTCGCAACGCGCTTTGGAAAGAGCGTTAAGAACCGGAGCATATAGATGGCGCCCATCGAAAAGCCTATTATATGGGCGGATTTGACGTTTAGCGCCTCCAAGAACGAATACAAAACGGATGCCATGTCGTCCGGTGTGTATGAAAATGTGTCCGGACGCGAAGAATAACCGTGTCCCGGCAAATCAATTGCGATGACGCGGTAATTGTCCGAAAGTTCGGCAAATACATTTCTCCAGGTGTAGAGCGACTGTCCGATTGAATGAATCAGTAAAAGCGGCTCTCCAACACCCGCTTCCAAATAATGGATGCGCGCAATTTCGCCCTCCTCCTCATCTCCGGAAGCGGGCAGCGTGACGTCAATAAAATCGCCCACCTGTTCGGAATTGATGAATAACTGACTGCGCAGCGATTCTCCCACGGGCAATCTTCCCCCGATATCCATAATCTTTTTCTATTGTAACCCTTGAAAGATTGATTTGCAATCAAACGGCCTCTTTGTCACAGATTGTTAACCCCTCTGGCTCGAAAAACGGGATTTTTGCCGTTTTGTGGGGGGAAATACAGCTGTTTTGCGTTTTTTTTCTTTGTTACGGTTTAAATTCTTCCTAATAGTATTCATTATCAGCTTTTTTCCTCAGGTGTGTCTTGGTTCCTCTTTGAGCTTTTTTATTCAAGTTCGTGTGGGGTACCGAGCAAACCTTCATATCGGTAAAACATACAACGATTTTGCGGCTGTCGTCATTGCCTTCATCACTTTTTGCTTCGTTTTTTTGTTTGCGTTTTCTGAATCTTTCAATGGATTTCAAAAGCGGGTGCACCTTGATAAAACAGTGAATTTTTGCTATGATGATTGTTAATATAGGGGGTATATCGAACATGGATCAACTACAATCGGTTTGGGCGGCCGCGCGGGAAAATATCCGTCCTCAAATGACGGGATTATCGTTTCACGCCTGGATCGACGTGATCGTCCCTCTTGCCATCCAAAAAAACACCCTTGTTCTGGAAGTGCCTACGCCCGATATCCAGAAGACCCTTGAAGATTTTTACTTTGAAAACCTTTCGTCCGCAGTCAAATCTGTGAACGACACGATAGAAGATGTCAAAATCATTCTGCCGGAGGACCGGGATATCTACATAAACCCGGTCAGTGCGGAACCGATCAACGTATTTGCACTCAATCCGAAGTATACGTTCGACACCTTTGTTGTCGGCGGATCAAACCATTTTGCACATGCGGCCGCGCTTGCGGTTGCGCAGAATCCCGCCGCCGCGTACAATCCGCTTTTCATCTATGGCGGTGTCGGATTGGGCAAGACGCACTTGATGCATGCCGTAGGAAACTCTGTGAAAGAAAAAAATCCCGGGTCTCGCGTTATGTATGTTACAAGTGAAACTTTTACCAACGAATTGATCACCGCAATTCAGATGGATAAACGCTTGGAGTTTCGCAAGCGTTATCGCAACGTTGACGTTTTGATGATCGACGACGTTCAATTTATTGCAAAAAAACAGTCCGTGCAGGAAGAGTTTTTTAACACCTTTAACACACTGCACAATGCCAATAAACAAATTATCATCAGTTCGGACCGTCCTCCGAAAGAAATATCCAGTTTAGAGGAGCGTCTCCGCTCCCGTTTTGAATGGGGATTGATTGCGGACATCCAGCCGCCAGACGTTGAGACGCGTATTGCAATTTTACGAAATCGTGCCCGTTTGGACAATCTTGATGTCGACGATGAAATAATCCAATTCATTGCTGAGCATGTTGTTAGCAACATTCGTGAGTTGGAGGGTTCATTAACGCGCGTCGTCGCATATTCGCAACTTCGTCGTCGGCCGCTCACGCTTGAACTGACCATTGAAGCTCTGCGGGATCTTCTGCCCGATGTAAAGAAAAAGGAAGTCACCCCTCAAATTATCAAGAGCACTGTTTCTGAATATTATTCGATTCCCGTCGAGAGTCTTCTTTCTGAAAGGCGTGATAGGGAAATCGTTTTGCCCCGTCAGGTGGCGATGTATTTATGCCACAATATGTTGGGTATCCCTTACAAACGTGTCAGCACGTTGTTTGATCGAAACGACCATACCACGGCTATCAATGCATGTAGAAAAGTGGAGGCGTTGATTAAAAAAGATAACTCCTTTGAGTCAGTCATTGAGGATATAAAAAGAAGGATGACTTGATAAAATTTTTCCACAAATCGTGGAATATAGATGTGGATAGAATGTGTATCCCGTGGACAATATGGATTCTGTGGATAAGTTAAAATAAGTTACCCTCTTTTTCCACAGAATTATCCACTCGTAAAAGACCCTTTTTATGAGCCAAAACGAGATTTTCCACACCATGCACATAACACTACTACTCCTGCTACTATATTAATAAATAAACAATACACCCCTTCAACCATCCAAATGTGGATAACATATAAAGAAATACTATTTTCAACAATCAACCGCGAGAAAGGAAAAATACTATGCATTTTTTCATTGATTCAAAAGAATTAACTGAGGGCGTCCTTTCCGTAATAAAAGCCCTTCCTGTTAGGACGACAATGCCTATTTTGGAAGGCATCTATATGGAAGCAACGCCGGATGGTGTTAAACTGAAGTGTTCGGACCTTATGCTTCAAAAGGAGTGTATTCTACCCGCTACCGTAGAAGAAGAGGGTAACGCAGTCATACCCGGAAAGCTTTTTTCCGAGATTGTTCGAAAACTGCCTGAATCTATTGCGGAAATTAACCTCAACGGAAAATCTTTGGATATAAGCTGCGGAAGAGCAAAGAGCAGCCTTCAATGTGTTGAAACAACGGAAGAGTTTCCAGATATGAACTTCTCCGGCGAAACGTTTATGGTTAAAATTGATCACAGCGACTGCCGGGATATGATCAATCAAACTGTTTTTGCTACGGCACAGGATGATAGTAAACCCATTTTAACTGGCGTCCTTCTTGAACTTGGTGAGAATATAACGATTGTCGCTACAGATGCTTATCAGTTTGCTATGCGCTCCATGCCGTTAAAGACACCTGTCTCTGAACGCAATGTCGTTATTCCCGGAAAATCCATGGCGGAAATTTCCCGAATGATGGACGAAACCGAGGAGGATGTCGAGCTGACTTTTACAAAGACACATGTGTGTGTCAATATTAAACATTCACGTCTTGTTGCACGGTTACTAGACGGTGATTACATAAAGTATAAGCAGATATTGCCGAAGGAACATAAAACACGTGCAATGATTGATAAAGGCGAGTTAATGGAAAGCATTGACCGTGCTCAGCTGATGGCGCGCGAAGGCAACAACAATATTGTTATGAAGTTTCATAATAATAAGCTTACAATTTCCGCAAATAGTTTTGCCGGGCGCATTAATGAAGAGATGGATGTTCAAATCAATGGTGACGACATCGATATAGCGTTTAATCCGCGTTTTTGCATGAACATACTGAAGTGTATTCCAGATGATCATATCTATATGGATTTCACGACAAGCATCAGTCCGTGCGTGATCAGACCGGCAAAGACGGACGGCTTCTATTATTTAATTGTACCTGTGAGAATTTATTCCAACTTTTAAATTATAAAAAGCGCTTCGGCGCTTTTTTTGCTCATGCTTAAGTAGCTGTTTTGGGGTAAAAAAGAAAAATGTTTCACGTGAAACATTGAAAAAGTGATTTTATCGATTCTCTATAGAATT
The DNA here is from genome assembly GCA_963665515.1 of Christensenellaceae bacterium. Lineage (GTDB taxonomy): Bacteria > Bacillota > Clostridia > Christensenellales > CAG-138 > UBA7703. The sequence goes on along the minus strand of OY762278.1, from coordinate 695,492 downwards.
GTTTCACGTGGAACATTGAAACGAAAAGCGGTATCAAGTATAATGGCTTTACCGACGTTTGGAGGTCATTTGTTTTATGAAAATCGTAGCGATTGCGAATCAAAAAGGCGGGGTTGGAAAAACGACCACAGCAGTCAATTTGAGTGCCTGTTTAGCTGAGCAGGGTAAGCGAGTTCTTTTAATCGACGCAGATCCGCAAGGCAACAGCACAAGCGGACTTGGCATGAAAAAGGAAGGCGATGAATACTCGATTTATGATGTATTGATTAATGATATTTCAGTCGATCAGGCAACGCGGAATACAATGATCGATACGCTGAAACTCTTGCCGGCGCATATTTCACTGGCCGGTGCAGAAGTGGAGCTGGTCAATATGATGGCGCGGGAGCAGGTTTTAAAGCGTGCTCTTCAAGCCACACAGCAGAAATTTGATTATGTTTTCATCGATTGTCCGCCGTCTCTTGGCCTTTTAACACTCAATGCCTTGACCGCGGCAAATACGCTGCTTGTTCCAATACAATGCGAATTTTATGCGCTTGAAGGACTCAGTCTTTTGATGAACACGGTAAAACTGGTTCGTAAAAGCTTAAATCCGGAACTAGATGTAGAAGGCGTCGTTTTGACAATGTTTGATTCTCGCACCAATCTTTCGATGCAGGTTGTTGAGGAAGTGAAAAAGTTTTTCAAAAACAAGGTGTACGACACCATCATTCCAAGAAGCGTACGCTTGGGTGAAGCGCCGTCCTTTGGACTTCCTATTTCAAAATATTCACCAAACAGCGCCGGTGCAACGGCTTATAGCGCCTTAGCTGAAGAAATGATCGAGAAGGAGGGCAGATAATGGCGGCACAGAAAAAAGGGCTTGGCCGTGGATTGGATGCACTTCTTGATCCATATTCTATCGAGTTGGAAGAAAAAGAACCTGAAAAAGCCGGTGTTCTGACGATAAATGTTCGAGAGATCGATACAAACTCACTGCAGCCGAGAAAGCAATTTGACGAGAATGCATTGACCGATCTTGCTGCGTCTATTAAAGTGCATGGAATTGTTCAACCGCTGATTGTAAAAAAGAAAAAAAATCGATATTTGATTATTGCGGGTGAACGTCGGTTCCGCGCAGCTAGAATGGCAGGGTTGGAAGAAGTTCCTGTTCTCATTGCGGATTATGACGAAGCGCAAATTCATGAGGTTTCACTAATCGAAAATATTCAGCGTGAAGATTTAAACCCGATTGAAGAAGCGGCCGCAATTCGATTTTTGATGAAACAGCATGATATGACGCAGGAAGAAGTTGCGTCAAGACTTGGAAAAAGTCGTCCTGTCATTGCAAATGCATTGCGATTACTTCAGCTTCCGGATTCGGTAATTGATCTATTGAAAGATGGTACGCTTTCCGCCGGGCATGGAAGAGCGCTTGCCGGACTCAACGACGAGAAAGTAATTGAGAATTTTTCGGAAGAATGTTTAAAAAACGGATACTCCGTTCGTGCGCTAGAAGAGCGTATTAAGCATTTAAACGACAGAAGAAAGCCCGTGGCAAAGAAAGAGAAAGAGTCTTTATCAGAGGAGTTGCGCGATATTGAAGAAGCGTTTCGCGAATCGTTGGGAACAAAGGTGACGCTTTCGGGAACCAATAAGCGAGGAAAAATCACGATCGAGTATTTTAATAGTGAGGATTTGGAGCGGGTATACGAAAAAATCTTCGGAAAAAACTAAGTGCTGTTTTTAAGCCAATTAAAAAAGCTTCTCTGAAATAGAGAAGCTTTTTTCTATAGTAATGTCAAAATTCAATTCCTTTTCGTGCTTTTACACCGTTCGAATAGGGATGCCTTATTAATTTCATCTCGGTAATGTAGTCTGCCGCGGAAAGAAGTTCTTCCGACGGATCACGTCCGGTGATGACTAACTCCGCATCGCCATGATCCCTTATAAGAGAAAGGACGGAGTCGTGATCGATCAATTCAAGAGACAGCGCAGCACATAGTTCATCAAGAACGAGGAGTGTGCACTGATTGCTGCGCGCAATTTGCGTTACCGTTTGTAGTGTTTCGTTATGCATTTTCATAACGCGCTCTTTTATTTCTTCATTCATGGCAGGAAAGAATCCATGAGGAAGCGTATTGCGATAAACCGGCACATCGAGTTTTGATAAACTGGCCAGCTCGCCGGTAGGAGAGCTTTTGAGAAATTGCGCAAGCACGGCTTTGCCGCCGCTGCCGGCATGCCGGACGATCAGGCCGATTGCCGCGGTCGTTTTTCCTTTTCCGTCGCCGCAGTAGATATGTATCATAAACTGCCTCCATGATTGATAAAATTGCATGTTTATTTTATCGAACCCTATTATAAAACGCAAACAAGACTCAAGAACGTAATGCTTGAAGCATGATTCAGAATAAAAGTGCTTCATTGGTTTCACTGCACTTTCACAATCATTGAGAGTAACGAGTGGTAAAATAAGATATCAACTCGAGTAAGAGTTATTGATGAGAGAACCGAGGTAAAGTTTGAATTACAAAGTTAAAAAACTACTTATTCAAAGCATGCTGTTTTTGCTCGTACTGTATAGCCTATCGGCGTGTTCTCCAAAAATTATAAGCAAAGCCAAGGCAAAAGAGGCCGGGTTGGAACTGATCAATCTGGCGTTCGACACGAATGAGACGGACGCGGATGTAGCATATTATGAAATGGCTGGGTGGAGCTGTGTCAATGGGGTACCGGTGCAGTATGGAGATGAAGACCCAATCTGCTATTACTTAGTGAAGATTCCCGGGAGAGGGTAAGAAGAATATCTGTATTCTGCTCAAGTGAATGCAAAAAATGGAGTGGCATATTATGCTGAAAAAAGTGAAAGCCTGTTGACACCGCTTAATCAAGATCAAATGAATGAGGCGACAGAATTAAACGGTTTGATAAAAGAAGACGATATTTATTTTAATCTTTTGAAAGATTCGCAAATTGGAGAGTTCTCATATGAATGGGTAGAAAGCCGCTTCCATAAGGATATAACTTTGCTGGAAACTCTGGACATCGGTACGTATTCAGATAACGTGATGTATCCTCGTATAAACATAGGCTATTATGTGATTTTTGTTGACGGTGCGGTATATGAGGTCTATATGTCTTGGCCGACAATGGAAGTTCAAAGTGTTCAAATATTGAGCCAAAGTGTTACTTGAATAGATCAAGGGAATACCACACAGGGTATAAGCGCGATGTTTTTGTCGTTTGAATGGGAGAATTAGAAGAAAGATTGTTTATAAGAGAACATACAAACAACACACTCTGACCGCGTGAGATACCCTGTAACGAATGAAAAGTGAAAAAAGGACTCATAGCTCAAAAGGCGTAATTTTTCGTACAGAACGCGTCTTTTGGTCCGCTTCATATAAAAAGAACGTTTTCCATTCGGAAAACGTTCTTTTTTGTTACGGTTGTTGTTTTTAGAGGCCCAGGTGACGGTCGGTTCCGCGCTTTTCAAGCTGCTTGAGCATGGCTGTCGGATCTTTTACCTTCGCAAGGAAGATCATCGCGGCGATGACATAAGGCTTAAAGGAAGCCTGCTTGTAAAGCGGATCGCGATAGCGATCGAACACGCTTGCTTCAACTTCGCCGGCTTCGCAGCTCACACCGGTGATGTCGGCGGGCAGGCAATGCAGGTAGAGCGCCTTGCCGTCCTTTGTGGTGGACATCAGTTCTTCGGTGCATTCCCAGTCCTTATGCTGCGCGTTCTGCGCCAGCAGCTGCTTTTCGAGAGCCTTGATGCCATCCAGATCGCCGTTGCCGTAGAGCTCTGTACGCTCTTCCATCGCTTTGAACGGTGCCCAGCTCTTGGGGTACACGATGTCCGCATCTTTGAATGCGTCCGCCATGCTGTTGGTAACGGTGAACTTGCCGCAGCTTTCGGCGGATTGACGCTTGGCAACTTCCACAACGTCGTCCATCACTTCGTATCCTTCCGGATGCGCAAGGGTCACGTCCATGCCAAAGCGGGTGAACAGGCCGATAACGCCCTGCGGAACGGACAGCGGCTTGCCGTAGCTCGGGCTGTATGCCCATGTCATGGCAATCTTCTTACCTTTGAGGTTTTCGACTCCGCCGAATTCGCGGATGCAATGCGCCATATCGGCCATGCACTGCGTCGGGTGGTCAATGTCGCACTGGAGGTTGACCAGCGTGGGCTTTTGCTCAAGAACGCCGTCGTCATGTCCCTGACGGACCGCGTCGACCACATTGTGCATGTAGGTGTTGCCCTTGCCGATGTACATATCGTCGCGAATACCGATAACGTCAGCCATAAAGCTGATCATGTTGGCGGTTTCACGAACGGTTTCGCCGTGCGCAATCTGGCTTTTGCCTTCGTCAAGGTCCTGAACTTCAAGACCCAGCAGGTTGCAGGCGGAAGCGAACGAGAAGCGCGTACGCGTGCTGTTGTCGCGGAAAAGGGAAATTCCAAGGCCGGAATCAAAGATTTTGGTCGAAATGTTTCGCTCACGCAGGTTGCGCAGCGCGTTTGCAACAGTGAAAACTGCGTCCAGCTCGTCGCGGGATTTTTCCCAGGTCAGGAAAAAGTCGTCCTCGTACATCCCCGAGAACTTCAAGGCTTCCAGAGCCTTTGTGAATTGCTTGATGTCTTCTTTACCCATAAAAATGCACTCCCGTATTTTTAATTTCTGTTTTTTGATGGAAAAATGAATGCAGAACGGACAATACGCCCGTTCTGCAACAGTTTTGTCAGCAAGCGGATTGGTCAGACGTCGTATCCGTGCCGCCCGCGCGGAACTGGCACACGTCTTCGCTGCCTTTACCCTTGTACATGGAGGGAACGAGCGCGTAAACGGCCGCGCATGTGACGAGGTCCTGCTTCCACGTGATCTCGTTAGGCGCATGCGCCTGGCTTTCCGCACCCGGTCCGAAACCGACGCAGGGGATGCCGTAACGACCCTGAATGGAAACGCCGTTTGTAGAGAATGTCCATTTGTCGATCAGCGGACGGTTGCGAAGCTTCATGGCGTCGGGATGACCGATGCGCTGTTCGCCGTAGAGCGCCTTATGCGCGTCGGCAAGCGCCTGAACGTGCGGAGCGGTCTCCGTGTTGATCCATGTCGGAAAATAGCATTCGGTTTCGTAGGTAAGACCCGTCCATGCGGGGCGGTCGTACTGATACATGGTAACGACGGCGCCATGCTTTTTGCAAGATGGCAGGTTTTCAATTTCTTTGATGCAGGAATCCCAGGTTTCGCCAGCGGTCATGCGGCGGTCGATCGAAATCGAGCAGCTGTCCGCAACCGCACAGCGGGACGGGGAAGTGAAGAAAATCTGCGAAACGGTGCAGGTGCCGCGGCCAAGGAAACGTGCGTCCACATAATGGTCCGGGTTGAATTCCGGCTCAAGCATTTTGACGAGACCTTTGATTTCGTCCGTCTTTGCGCAGCCGTTGGCATTGAGCGCTTCAACGTCCTTGAGAATTTCCGCCATTTTGTAGATTGCGTTGTCGCCGCGCTCCGGTGCGCTGCCGTGGCAGGACACGCCCTTCACGTCGACGCGGATTTCCATGCGCCCGCGGTGGCCGCGATAGATGCCGCCGTCGGTCGGTTCGGTTGAAACAACAAATTCCGGCGTGATGCCGTCTTCCTTGTGGATGTACTGCCAGCAGAGCCCGTCACAGTCTTCTTCCTGAACGGTAGCCGACACGAGAATTTTGTAACCCTCCGGGATCAAGCCGAGGTCTTTCATGATCTTTGCGCCGTATACGGAGGAGACGATGCCGCCTTCCTGATCCGATCCGCCGCGACCATAGATGACGTCGTCGGTTTCATATCCCTTGTAGGGGTCTTCAGTCCAGTTAGCAATATTGCCGATTCCAACGGTGTCGATGTGTCCGTCAAAGGCAATGATTTTATCGCCGGTGCCCATCCATCCGAGTGCGTTTCCTTCCGGATCGATTTCGGCCTTGTCAAAACCGAGACTTTCCATCTCCTTGATTGTGCGCTTAATAACGCCTTCCTCATCACAGCTTTCGCTGGGAATTGCGATAAGGTCGCGGAGGAAACGGGTCATCTGCGCCTCATATCCCTGTGCTGCCTGTTTGACTTTACTGATATCCATGTTTGAAGCTCTTCCTTTCTGCGGTGCCTTCGACTGCAACCGCAGCCGAGGTCAGTCTTTTTTTGCGTCGATATACGAGTAAAGAGTATATTTACTGATGCCGAAGTATTTCGACACCTTGTCGCCGCTCTTGGTAACAAGGAAAGCGCCGGCCTGATAGAGAAACTGGATGGCCTGGATTTTATCGTCCTTGTTCATCATGGCAACGGGTTTGCCAACCAGCGCAACGCTTTGCTCAATGAGGTCGTCCAGCAAGTCGTTGACGTTTTGCGGAATGCGCTCCGGAACGTTCGGCTCCTCATTGTGATGCAGGACGGAAGCAATCGCACGCTCGGCCATCAACAACTCGGTGATGTCATAGTTGATGGACAGTACGCCCTCGATCCTGCCGTCGTCGTTACGCAAGTATACGGTGCTGGATTTCAACACACGACCGTCGCGTGTCTTGGTCAGATAACCAAGCTCGTCGGTCAGTGTCGGGTCGTCTCTGCGTTGAATCGCCTCCAGCACAACGCGTGAAGCGCCGCCGCCGGTTTGCCGATGGGACACATGTCCGTTCTCGATCACTGCAATCGTGTGTTCGGTGTCGTCACCCGAAATGTCGTGGACGACGACTTCGCTGCTTTCTCCAAACTGCGTGGTAATTGCCACTGCCAGCCGCTGCAAGAACTCTAGATCCATGACGCGAACCCTCTTCCTTATAAATATAACAGAACAAAAAGAAAAAACAAGCGGGAAAACAAATATATTTTATGAAGCCTTAAATATTTTTTGCTTTTACGCCGCAACTAACTAATTTATTGTAACACAAACAGAAAGTAGAATACAAAAAAAATCTGATTAAGAGTCCGTTTGAAGCGCTTGCCGTATCGATGAAACATTTCTTGTGCAACGATTTGAAATACGGTACAATATTTTTAGCCTCGTTAGAGGCAGTAATATGAAGGTGGTGAACCACATGGAAGAAGAACGGGATTTAGTTGTATTTTCCGATGATGAAGGCAGCGAGTTCGAACTGGAAATCGTCGATTATTTTGAACATGACGGACAGGAGTACGCGGTGCTCATCGACCCCGAAGCATGCGAGTGTGAAGATGAAACATGCGAATGCGAGCACGAGACCGAAGTCTATATCATGAAGATTGTTGTCGACGGCGAATTTGAAGAATTTTTGCCTGCAGACGACGACAAAATGGACGAACTGACAAAAATTGTCGAAGCGCGCTTTGAAGCCTTTGAGGAAGAGGACGCGGAAGACGAAGAAGAAGATTGATTACCACGCTTGGTAAATCGTCACAAGAAACCCATGGTTCAAAAAACCGTGGGTTTTCTTTTTTTATAGAAAAGAGACAAACCCACAAAGTTATCCACGAAAACCGATTAAAATGTGGAAAACGATATTGAAAAGCACGATTTCTTGCGGAGCAAAACCGGTATTTGAAAAGAGAGAATAGAAATTGTGAAAATTCCGTAATTTCCTGCAAAACACGCGCAAAAAAAATAAATATCTGGTATAATCCTAGAGACTTCTTTGCGAACAAGTGTTTGAAAGAATTCAAGAAAATGTAGTTTGCGACAAGCGGACACAAAGAATTTTTACGAATGGGATGGAACCCCCGGCAACGACGCCGGGCAAACGGAAAGGACCCCTTTGCATGAAGGACATTATTATCAAGGGTGCGCGGGAGCATAACTTAAAAGATATCGACCTTGTCGTGCCGCGCGACCAACTTGTTGTATTTACCGGACTGTCCGGAAGTGGAAAATCGAGCCTGGCATTCGATACGATCTATGCGGAAGGCCAACGGCGCTATGTCGAAAGTCTTTCTTCTTACGCGCGTCAATTTCTTGGCCAAATGGAAAAGCCGGACATCGACAGTATCGACGGGCTTTCTCCTGCGATTTCGATTGACCAGAAGAGTACGAGCCATAACCCGCGAAGCACAGTGGGTACCGTCACGGAAATTCACGACTATCTGCGTCTTTTATATGCGCGCTGCGGCATTCCACATTGCCCGGACTGCGGCAAACCAATTGAACGACAGACGATCGATCAGGTTGTCGATCGTGTACTGACCTTGCCGGAAGGTACGAAAGCGCAAATCGTTGCGCCGTGCGTGCGCGGACGCAAAGGCGAACACCAGAAGGTTTTTGACGAACTCAAGCGTGAAGGGTACGTACGCGTCCGCGTGGACGGAACGGTTTACGATCTTTCCGACGTTCCGCAGCTGAACAAAAAGTTGAAACATAATATAGACGCGGTGATTGATCGTGTTGTTATTAAGGCCGGATCGGAAGGGCGACTGACCGATTCACTGGAAACCGCATTCCGTCTTGGCAACGGTCTTGCAATCGTTGCGATTGTAGACGGGGAAGAGTTGCTGTTTTCACAGAATTATTCCTGCCCGGACTGCGGAACCAGCATTGAAGAGCTTTCCCCGCGGATGTTCTCCTTCAATAATCCTTACGGTGCGTGCCCGACCTGCAGCGGTCTTGGCACACTGCTTAAGGTCGACCCCGACCTGGTGATTCCGGACAAATCACTTTCGCTTGCAAAGGGCTGTGTCAATGTGATGGGGTGGAACAGCGGATCAAAGGGCACGATCGCAAGCATGTATTTCGACGCGCTGACCAAGCACTATGACGTGTCGATGAAAACGCCGTTTCAAGACCTGCCGGAACACGTTCAAAATGCTATCTTGTATGGTACCGGCAAAGAAAAGCTGCACATAGCCTATAAAAAGGAATTTGGCAGAGGAACGTTCGATGCGCCATTCGAAGGCATCGCAACCAATATGGAGCGACGCTACCGCGAAAGCACCAGCGAATACAGCAAGCAGGAGATCGAGCGTTTTATGACGCATACGCCCTGCCCGGATTGTAAGGGCAAACGCCTGAAGCGCGAAAGCCTTGCGGTAACGGTCGGGGACGTGAATATTGCCGAATTGTCCGATATGCCTGTACGCGAGGCCCGTGCTTTTTTAAAGACCCTGCATCTCGGCAAAACGCAAATGATGATTGCCGAGCAGATTCTGCGCGAAATCGATGCGCGTCTCGGCTTCCTCGTCAATGTCGGTCTCGACTATCTGACGCTCGCGCGCTCTGCGGTGTCGCTCTCCGGCGGAGAAGCCCAGCGCATCCGACTTGCAACGCAGATCGGCAGCGGATTGATGGGTGTATTGTACATTTTAGATGAACCCAGCATCGGGTTGCACCAACGTGACAACGCACGGCTTCTTAAGACACTGAAAACCATGCGCGATCTTGGAAATACGCTGATTGTGGTGGAACACGACGAAGAAACAATCAGAAGCGCGGATTATGTGGTGGATATCGGACCTGGGGCTGGCGAACACGGCGGAAAAGTGGTTGCTGTTGGAACACCGGATGAAATTGCAAAAAACGAGGAATCGATAACTGGCGCTTACCTTAGCGGCAGGATGAGCATTCCCATTCCGCAGCAACGGCGCGAAGGCAACGGGAAAACCCTGGTTGTGCGCGGCGCGCGCGCGCATAATCTGAAAAACATCGATGTTGAGATCCCGCTGGGCAAATTTGTCTGCGTAACGGGCGTTTCCGGCAGCGGAAAGTCAAGCCTGGTCAACGAGATCGTTAAAAAATCGCTGCTGCGCGATTTGAACCGCGCACATACACGACCGGGCGATCACGACGGAATCGACGGCGTGGCCGCGCTGGACAAAGTGATCGATATCGATCAGAGTCCCATCGGGCGTACGCCGCGATCAAACCCGGCGACATACTGCGGCGTGTTCGATTTGATTCGAGCCGTATATGCCAACACACCGGATTCGCGCATGCGCGGTTACAGCAACGGACGATTCAGTTTCAATGTAAAAGGCGGTCGCTGTGAAGCCTGCAAAGGCGACGGCATTATCAAGATTGAAATGCATTTCTTACCGGACATCTATGTACCATGCGAAGTATGCGGCGGCAAACGCTACAACCGCGAAACGCTGGAAGTACATTATAAAGGAAAGACGATTTACGACGTGCTGGAAATGACGGTGGAGGAAGCGCTTCGTTTCTTCAAGCCGCTGCCGAAGATTGCGCGAAAACTGCAAACGCTGTATGACGTCGGTCTTGGATATGTAAAAATCGGACAACCGAGCACCCAGCTCTCCGGTGGCGAGGCGCAGCGTGTAAAGCTAGCGACAGAACTGTCGCGCAGAGACACCGGACGTACGTTGTTTATTTTGGACGAGCCGACGACCGGACTCCACATTGACGACGTGAAGCGGTTGTTGGAAATTTTGCAACGGCTTTGTGAAAACGGCAGTACGGTACTTGTCATCGAACACAATTTGGACGTCATCAAATGCGCTGACTATATCATTGACCTCGGCCCCGAAGGTGGAGATGCCGGCGGGACGGTGGTTGCGACCGGCACGCCGGAAGATATCGCCGCCGTTTCGGAGAGCTACACGGGGCAGTTTTTAAAAACGATTTTGCAGTGACGCATGCGCAGGCATGCGGGACGATACCATGTGAAAGATCCCTGAGAGCGCGTTCGTGCGAAAAATGCGAACGGTTGGAAAGGAGCAATGAATACAATGTATACTCGATGGAGACTCTATATTCTGGCGGTTTTTTTGCTGGTCGTTTTCGTAATGCTGATCGGCTGTCATATCTGGCGCAAACGCGGGCATGATTTCAGTGCCTTTCGAGAAGTACTGCTGATCGTCGGTGTCGTGTTGATTGTTGAGACGCTGATTGTGTCCACTTTGTCAAACTTCAACCTTGGCGTCATCCTTCCGGCGTTCTTTGGTGTCCCGTTGGTTTTTGTGGCGCTGGTTCTGCCGTATATGCAGAGCGGATTCCTTTGCTTTTTGAAATGGCTGATTGTCGCGTGTTATGGCGTGGCGTTTACCATTTTCATCGTTTGCGGTGCGTTGATGATTCACGCCGCAAATCAAGGGGAGCATGCGGAAGCGGACGCCGTCATCGTATTGGGTGCGGCGGTTCATGGCGAAAAGGTGACCTGGGTGTTGGAAAACCGGCTTAACACAGCGATTGAATATCTGGAAGCGCATCCCGATGCAATTTGTGTCGTGTCCGGCGGACAGGGAGCGGGCGAAAGTGTGACCGAAGGTTCCGCCATGAAGAAATATATGGTGGAGCGCGGCATAGAAGAAACCCGGGTTTATGCCGAAGAACGCGCAACGAACACCAATGAGAATTTCATGTACTCCAAGGTGCTTATCGACGAAGCGATTGGGGACGACGCAAAGATCGCATTTGTCACGACGAACTTTCACGTTTATCGTGCGGGTCGTGTGGCGGCGGCGCAGGGTGTGGACGCGGTCGGCATTCCTGCCGACGACGTTTGGTATTTACGGCTGAATAATTTCTTACGCGAGTGTGTTGGCATCTGCGTTTATGCGCTTCGCGGAGACATCTGAGATTGAGAGACTTTTATGGTTCAGCGCTCCATAGGGAGCGCTGATTTCTTTATGTATACGCATGAAAAAAGAAGGATATGTGTTTAAGTTTGCAAAGGACGAGTGAAAATGGAGACTTGAGGTTCAAAAACACCATGTGTGGTAAAATGGTTAAAGACGGGTTTTTTCGTTCGTTTTGCAGGAAAAAGTGATCAATACATCACCCTACGGGGTACAGAAACGTGTAAGAGAATATCAACAATACGTATGGTATAAGTGGATATGCACACTCATAAACAACAGAAATTGACTTATACACATATGAAAACCCGAAAAAAACGCACTATGTGGATAACATGGTGGACAATGTGGATAAATGGGTGTGGATAACTCATACAGTTCATGTGAATAACTGTCCATTTCGAAGCGGTTTCTTGCGTGGTAAAAGCAAATTGTGAAAATTCATTTTGCAGGAATTCCTGCTGTCAATTGCCGCAAAATAATCCACTCCTCTGGCAGGATCACTGCCCGCTGGGGTATACTATACGTAGTCAATTTTTGAAAAAACACAAGGGGGAAATGCAGCATGCGCCTATTTATCGCAATCCCGCTGCCACCGGACATACTGCGCGCCGTATCACATACGCGCGTTGCGCTGGAGCAATATGGAGCGACGGGACGGTTTGTACCGCGCGAGAACTATCACATTACGCTGCATTTTCTTGGAGAGACCGACCAACTGCTGGAAGTGACGGATGCCCTGCACGACGCGGTGCGGGACATTCATCCGTTCGTGCTGCGGCTGAAGGAGTACGGTTCGTTTAAAAGCGAAAAAACGCACACCGGTTTCGTGTCTGTGTCCTGTGACAACGACGAGCTGGACAAACTATATGAATCGCTGGAATCCGAACTATGGGAACGCGGGTTTTCACGCAATAGAGGAATCTTAACGCCGCATATTACGCTCGGTCGAAAAATCGAAGGCGACGAGGGCTTCGCGTTACCACCGCAAAAAGCGGCGTTTACTGCAAATGCAATCAAAATTTATGAAAGCCGCAGAGAACGCGGCGCCATGTACTATACGAGTTTGCATCAGGAGCTATTGCAATGAAAGGCGAATTAACGCTTCTGCTTGGCCGGGCGGCCACAGGTAAGAGCGGGCAAATCGTAAATAAACTCAAGGAACACCAGCAGGCAGGACAGCGTGCTGTGTTGATCGTGCCGGAACAGTACACCTATATGCAGGAGATGATCCTGACAAACATTGCAAACATTCAGGACGAAACGCGGTCCGAACTTGTGGATGCGCTCGACGGTCTGCTTGGCATACAGGTGTTTAGCTTTCAGCGTCTTTGTGAACGTGTGCTGCAGCTGCACGGCCAGACGCATCCGTTTTTAAACACGCAGGGTCACCGCATGGTGATTCGGCGGGCGATTGATAAAAAGCAAAAAGAACTCAAGCTGTTTCGTCTTGCCGGGGAACAGTCCGGATTCGCCGAAGACGTGCAATTCATCTTTCATGATTTTAAGCGAGCAGGGCTGACGCCGGATACGCTGAACGAATTGATCGTCCGCCTGCCGGAGGACGCGCCGCTGGTGGAGAAACTTTTCGATCTTTCCATTCTGTATCGCGAAACGGAAGAGTACTTAAGCGAACATTATCTAAGCATGGATGATGCGGCGGATGCGGCAATAAAGCTGTTGCCGGAATCGTTTGTCGCGGGACTTCCGGTCTATATCGACGGCATGGACCGTCCAAGCCGGCAGGAATACATGTTGATCGAAACGATGCTGGAGTGTTGCCCAAGCGTAACGATCTCGCTGCGGGTCAATGCCGAACAGTCAGCCGACGACGAACTCTTTGAACCGGACCGCCAGGTGTTATGGACGCTGAAGCGCATAGCTGAACGGCTTGGCGCTACCGTGCATGAAACATATTTTACGAAACAATCGGAACTCTGCGATCCGCTGATGCGGCATATCGAACGAAATCTGTTTGCATTTCCGGCGGAACGCTATCAAAGAGATGCGGGGAATTTAACGCTCTTTGGTGCAAGCGACAGACGCTCGGAAGTGGAAGCGCTCGCAGGGGAAATTCAAAGGCTTGCCCGAAACGGCGTTCGATATCGCGATATGGCGATCATTGTCTCCGATTTGGATGCATATGCGCATTTGGTTCGGTGTGCCTGCGAACGGAGAAAGATTCCCGTCTTTCTGGATCGAAAGCGCCCCTTGATCGGACACGCGGCCATCGATGCGGCTTTGTCGGCGGTTCGATTTGTTTCGAATGGATATCCGGCGGCGGAATTGCTGAAGTTTATTAAGAGCGGATACACCGACTGTACGCAGGACGACGCAGAGGAACTGGACCTTTATTTGCGCCGCACCGGCATGCGGGGCAACCAACTGCTCAAACCGTTTACGCGTGCCAACCCACCCGAGGGTGCGGAGCGCGCAAGAGCCGCCGTCGCCGACGCGCTTGCTTCGCTGTCAAAAGGATTGGCACGCGCGACCGTTTCCGAGCAAGTGCGCGCGATTTATCGGTTTTTGCAGGAAACGGAACTTCAAAAGCGGCTTGAAATGCGCGCGGAAGAACTCGGTAAGCAAGAACGCATTGCGGAGATGGAAGAACACGCACAGGTTTGGAATTTACTGATCGAATTGCTCGATCAGCTGGATGCGATTCTTGGCGAGAACAAAGTCGGAAGAAAAGGCTTCCTTTCCTTATTAGAAGAGGGGTTGTCCGGTGGAAGCGTTGGCATCGTTCCGGGCACGGCGGATCAGGGACTTGTTGGCGACGTAATCCGTACGCGTTCAAAATCGGTGCGTGCGCTGTTCATCGTTGGTGCAAACGAAGGATTGCTTCCGCGGCCAAGGCAAAACGACGGATTGATCGACGACCGGGAGATTGCCGAGCTGCGCGGACAAGGTGCCAACCTTCGATTGAACGCACCGGAACTTTCTTCCTATGATCGACTTGATCTGTATACAGCAATTTCAAAGGCGACGGAGTATCTCTATGTAAGTTACGCTTACGGTGATGCGGGCGGAGAGCTTGCGCCGTCGTCAATCGTGGAACGATTGCAAACCATCTGTCCAAAGTGCAAGATACAAAACGATATCGAAAATTCCGATGCATTGCCGGACTGCACCGCGCAGGCGTTGACATTGGTCGCGTCCGATTTGCGACGCTTTCGCGACGACGGTATTGCGACAAAGCGCCTTCCGGCAATGATCGAATTGCTCAGCGAACAGGTGGAAACAAGAAATCTTGTAGACAGAATGCTACACGAAAGTTTCGACCGTTTTGGGGAGCGGTCGATTGGAAAAGAAGCGGCTGCTACGTTGTATGGTAAAATCGTACCGATGAGTGCAAGCCGGTTGGAAAGTTTCAACAATTGCCCGTTTCAGCATTTTGTCCGCTACGGGTTGGCCGCACAGGAGGTGCAGGAGTTTACCGAACGCGCGATGGATCTTGGCTCGTTTTACCACGCGGCGTTGGAAGCCTTTGTCAACACCGTCATTCAAAAGAAGCTGGACTGGAAACAGCTTTCTGATGAAAAAGTGTATGAAATTACGGACGAAACACTGCCGCGTATTATAGCGGAGCACAACTACGGAATTCTTGTGGAAAACGAACGGCTCCGCGCAACGCTGTTTTTGCTCATTGAGGTGATACGGCAAAGCGCTCTGGCGATCGTTCGGCAGATCTGCGCCGGAAGTTTTGTGCCTGCCGAAACCGAGGTTCGATTTGGCGCGGGTGCGCCATTCCCGCCGATTCGGCTGACATTACCGAACGGAGGTGAAGCGCTGGTCGGTGGAAAAATTGATCGCATCGACCGCGCGCATATAGCGGAAGGGGATTGCCTCCGCGTGATCGATTATAAAACAGGAGGCCGAGATTTCGATTTTACCGGCGTGATTGCCGGATTGACCTTGCAGCTTCCGCTGTATCTGCTGGCGGCGACGGGGAAAGCACAACTGCGCGCGGGCATGTACTATATGCCGGTGACGCAGCCGAACATTTCGGATACGGAAGAGGATATCGAAGCGGCATTGAACGATGCGTTCCGTTTGCAGGGACTTACGCTGAGCGAAGCCGAAATCATACGGGCAAGCGAACATCATATGGAGGGGACATCCAGCGTACTTGGCGGGGTGAAAGCAACCGGCGAAGACGCCTACACCGGAAGTATCTGTTCACGTGCCGAGATGGACGCGTTGGTTGCGCTTGCACAAAAAAAGTCGGAACAAACGCTGCAACAAATGCTGGACGGGACCGTGAGCGCATCCCCCGCAGCCAGAAAGAAAAACCGAGAGGCCTGTAAATATTGCAGCTATCGAAGCATCTGCCGGTTCGATCAAAAAACGCCCGGCTGCAAGGTTCGACAGCTCAAATCCATAAAACAAAAGGAGTTCTTCGAACTCATCGGCGGAGGTGACGCGGATGCGCTGGACAACTGATCAGCAGCAGGCGATTCAAGCCGAAGGAAATCTGATTGTGTCTGCGGCGGCTGGCGCGGGTAAAACCGCCGTGTTGACCGAGCGGATTGTTTCGCGTGTGCAAACCGGCGTGCCGATCGACGCTCTTTTGGTGCTTACTTTTACGCGCGCGGCTGCAAATGAAATGAAAACGCGTATTGCAGCGCGACTGAACGATCTTGCCGACCGGGAAGAAAATGTGGAACAGATGCGCTTTTTGCGGCGACAGGCGCGCAATGTGGATGGAAGCTATATTTCCACGATCCATGCGTTTTGCGCGCGTGTTCTGCGGCGCCATTATCATGCGGTCGGACTCCCGGCGCAATCGCGCACGGCAGACGAAATGGAAAGCGCCGCGTTGATGGAAACCGTCCGCGACGAATTGCTGACGGCACTATCGGTTGAAGAAAATGCGGATTACCGCGCATTACTGTCTGCATTCGGAAGCGAGCAGTCCTCATGGAATGCGGTGATGACAGCGTTTCGCTTTACGCGCGCGCAGCCCGACCCCGACGAATGGTTGGATGCCGCCGCGAGTAATTATGGCGATGAAGATGCGCTGTTACGACTGTTAAACGAGGCCGTTGCGTTCAGCAAACATGAGTTTTCGCTGGTGATCGACACCGTCCAAACAGCAAAACAAACGCTTTCCCCGGACAGTGCAAAAGTGATCTCCGTGCTGGATGACGATCTTTCCAGATACCGCGCATTATTGCTTTGTAAGAGCTATGATGAATATCGCGAAGCGCTTTCCAGCATTGAGTATGCCGTCATGCGCTTTCCCAAAGGCACCGCCGATGTAGAAAAGCAGCCGATCAAGGATGCGCGGCAAACAGGTAAAGACCTCAAAAAAGCACAGGAAGCACGGTTCTACCGCCCGCAGACGGAGGCGCTGGAACGGTTGCGTCGTTCAGGCGCGGTGGTTCGCGCGCTGGTCAATATCGTCAAGCAGTTCGAGCAGGCGTACGCGAAGGCAAAGCGGGACGCAAATTTGCAGGACTATGACGACTTGGAACATCTGACGCTGGAAGCACTTGGACACGATGCAATTGCAAAGGAGTACCGCGAGCGGTTTCTCTGGATCGCCGTTGACGAATATCAGGACAGTAACCGCGTACAGGAAGCGATTTTACAGCACATCGCACGCAATGACAATCTGTTTTTTGTTGGTGATGTTAAACAGTCCATCTATCGGTTTCGTCAGGCGGAGCCGAGACTGTTTCTGGAAAAACTAAATCTTTTTTCCGGGGAGGGCGGACAGCGTATCGATTTAAAAAGTAATTTTCGAAGTTCGGCGGAAGTGCTTTCGGCTGTCAACGAAACGTTTTCGTGCATCCTGTCTACGGAATCCGGCGAAATCGAATATGACGATCGCGCAAAGCTGGTCTGCGGGGGGACGCCGCCTTCCGGTGGAGCGGAACTGCACCTGCTGAAAAAAGAGCGCGCCGACTTTGGTGACGAAGAGGATGCGCTGGAAGACGCGGCGGACATGGAAGTGGAAGGACGCTTTATCGCCGAACGCATCCACACGATGATGGAAAAGGACACATACACGGATGGAAAATCCGGTGAAACGCGCAGCTTTCATTATTCAGATTTTGCTGTGCTGCTGCGCACGGGTATGGACGCGCAGGTGCTTTCGCAGACGCTGTCACAAAACGGAATACCAAGCTATGCGCAGTCCAGCGGTGGATATTTCGACGCCGTCGAGGTGCAGATTTTTAGAAATCTGCTGCGTATTATCGATAACCGCCGACAGGATATTCCGCTTGTTTCCGTACTGTGCTCATCAATAGGGGCGTTTACCTTTGAAGAACTTGCAATCATTCGCGCTGCGCATAAGGACGGCTCGTTTTTCGAAGCGTTTGCCGCATGCACGGAACGAGACAATATGCTCGGCAAGCGTGCGCGGATATTCTTTGAAAAGCTGGACGTTTACCGGGACGAAAGCAGACTGCTTTCGGTTGAAGAACTCATCGGGAAGCTGCTCGACGAAACGGGATTTTACGAAGAGATGGGCGCTGGATTCGGCGGAGCTCAAAGGCAGGCGAATTTAAACGCCTTGTTGGACAAAGCGCACGCGTTCGAACAGTCCGGTTCGCGCGGTGTTTGGAACTTTTTGCGGCAAATAGACCTTGCGGAAAATACAGCGTCAATCGGCGCGGCGCAAACCGTTACGGCGGATGTTGTGCGCATCCTGACGATCCATAAATCAAAGGGGCTTGAGTTTCCCGTTGTGTTTATCGCCGGTCTAGGCAAGCGGTTCAATTTACAGGACGTGCGAAACGCGCTGCAATTGCATACCGAGTCGGGAATAGCCCTCCATTTTATCGACCGCGGCGGAGATGGCAAGCCGATGATGAAGCGGGATACGATTGCACGGCAAATCGTTTCGCAGCGTGTCAAAATCGAGCAGTTAGGTGAGGAAATGCGCGTGCTGTATGTGGCGATGACCCGCGCAAAGCAAAGGCTGATCATGACGGCGTGTGTCAACAAGCCGGAAGAAAAGTTGGAAAACGCACCCCAAAACCCAACGCCATGGAATGTGCTTAAATGCAGCACCCCTGTATCCTGGCTGATGATGGGGCCGCATCGATCACTACCGATTACACTGCACGAACGCGAAACGTATCTTTCCGGGGAAGCCAATGTTGAGCATGGGGCGCTCCCACCGGCAGACCGGGAAGAATTACAGGCGATCGAGGAAAGATTAAGCTGGCAGTATGCGTTCAGCGACGCGGTTAAACTCAGCGCAAAAGCCGCGGTCAGCCGTATTGGGCGTGAAGAAACAGACGGACCGTCGTTCAACGAGCCGGCGTTTCTTGGTAAAAAACAGAGTGCCGTTTTTACAGGAACGGCGACGCACGCGGCAATGCAGTATCTGCCAACAGGTGTGGAATGGAGATCAGACGAGATTGCATCGTACCTGTCGGGTCTTGTACAAAGTGGAAAACTCACGCAGGAGCAGGCGAATGTCGTCGATGTTGGCGCAGTGGAATGGTTTTTGCACGCACCGCTGTTTGCGCGCATGAAAAACAGCACACGTCTGGAACGCGAACTGACATTTTCATATGCCGTCGACGCATCGGTGCTGTATGAAGTCGACAGCGAGGAGCGGGTTCTGTTGCAGGGCGTTATGGATGCATGCTTCCTGGAGGATGGCGAATGGGTAGTCGTGGACTATAAAACCGACCGTGTCCGACCGGGCGAAAGTGCAAACCAGGCGGCGCAGAAGCACAAAAGACAACTGGATCTTTATTCGCTTGCTTTGCAGGATTTGACGAACACAAACGTGAAAGAATGTGTCGTCGTCTTGCTCTCGCATCGCGAAGCGATTGCGCTTTAGCAAAGCATAAATTGTGATATTGTTACGAGTTGTGGATTATGGCGGCTTGCATTCCGCAGAAAATCGTGCTACGATAGGCGCGAAGTAAAGCATGATTCAGTGTATCAACACCGGATCACACAAACAAGAAAACAACCAAATAGCTTCGGGGCGAGGTGAAATTCCTCACCGGCGGTGAAGCGGCAAATATGCCGACAAGCCCGCGAGTCAGTCGACCGAGACGGTTGGAATCCGTCGCCGACGGTAAGCCAGAGAAAATCTGGCGAGTCCGGATGAAAGAAGCAAAATACCGCATCTTGGTATTTGTTCACCCCGCATAGCGCATGCGGGGTTTTTCTTTTGAAGGAGAGGAATTATTATGCTTCAAAAAAGTATCGACCGACTAGTAAAACTTGGCACGCTAACTGCACTTTCGATTATTCTTGTTTACGCAATCCGCTTCCCGATTTTTCCCGCTGCGTCGTTTCTAGAATACGATATGGCGGACGTCCCGATTCTTATCGGCACTTTTTTATTCGGACCATGGTGGGGGCTGGCTTTGACGGCTGTCGTCAGCGTCCTGCAGTGGGTACTGGTGTCGCCACAGAGCATGTGGGTTGGGGCGGTCATGCATTTCTGCGCAACCGGCTCTTATGTAATCGCCGCAGGTTTAATCTATGGGAAAATGCGTTCGATGAAGGGTGCGTTGATTGGCATGGGTGTCGGCGCAATTTTACAAACGCTGATGATGATTCCGATGAACCTTATTTTCACCGTGCACTTTTTTGGTTATCCATACGAAGCGGTCGCCGCTTTGCTGCCGACGGCGATCATCCCGTTCAATGCAATCAAAACTGTCGCCAACTCCATCATCACATTTTTGCTGTATAAGCGTGTTGCAAAACTGCTTAGAATGGAGATTGTAAAATCCAAACCCGAAGCAAACGATATCCAGCAACAATTATAAGCTGAAAAGATTTAAAAGGTCAGTTTCCTCTTGACGAGCAAGATAAAAAGTTATAATATAATAACAGTAATTGTTATTAAATAATATGGAAAGGGGCGCTTTTATGCGATATTCGCACCAACGCGAACGGATTTATCGCTCAGTTGCTGAAAGCGATCAGCATCCGACGGCAAATATGGTTTACGACGCGCTGAAGGCGGAGATGCCAAAGCTGAGTCTGGGCACGGTTTATCGCAACCTCAACCAGCTGGCGGACGCAGGGCGCCTGAAAAAAATTCCGCTTGCGGACGGAAGCTGCCGGTTTGACAAAACGACGTCGGCACACTCCCATATCGTTTGCGAGGAATGCGGTTGCGTTGCAGACGTTGCGTTGCCGTCGTTCCAATCGTTGACAGAGTCCGTAAAACAGCAAACGGAGTATTCGCTTCGCTCGTATGACGTCGTACTCCGCGGCGTATGCAAGGAATGCAGAAAGATGCATGCGGAAGAAATTCAGATCCAGAACTGACGGCAATTTGCCGGTTCAGTGATGAATAAGATATCAAATAAACAGGAGGATGTTGAAATGGAACTCAAAGGCAGCAAAACCGAGAAAAACTTGATGGAAGCATTCGCAGGAGAATCGCAGGCGCGCAACAAGTACACCTATTTTGCATCAGTTGCAAAGAAGGCTGGTTACGAGCAGATTTCCGCAATTTTTGCCGAGACGGCGGACAATGAAAAAGAGCATGCAAAGCTTTGGTTCAAGGCGTTGCACGGTGGAGAAATGCCGGATGTGAAGGAAGCGCTTCTGATGGCGGCGGAAGGCGAACATTACGAGTGGACCGATATGTATCAACGGATGTCCGAAGATGCAAAGGAAGAAGGCTTTGACAAACTGGCCTATCAGTTTGCAGCGGTTGCCCAAATTGAAAAAGGGCATGAGGAACGCTATCGCAAATTGCGCGCGAACATTGAAGACGGCGTCGTGTTTGAGCGTGACGGCAAGGTTTTCTGGCAGTGCCGCAACTGCGGATATATTTACGAAGGAACGAAAGCACCGGAAGTTTGCCCGGTTTGTGCACACCCGAAGGCGTTTTTCGAACTCCACAAGGTCAACTACTAATCCTCCAAGAAGAGAACGACGGTTGCAAAACGGCGGCTTGTTTGAAACAAGCCGCCGTTCT
This sequence comes from Christensenellaceae bacterium, assembly GCA_963665515.1. Lineage (GTDB taxonomy): Bacteria > Bacillota > Clostridia > Christensenellales > CAG-138 > UBA7703. The sequence continues at coordinate 674,048 of OY762278.1, read as the reverse complement.
TATATCTGTATAAGTTTAAATCGTGCTTTCTATTGAATCCGCCTTATGAGAGAGCGGCGGCAAGCCGTTCGCGGATTGCGCGGATGAAAACAATGGATGTAACGGCTTTCGGCTTTTCGCCTTCCACCAGACCGACGAGGTCTTTTGTCATGATTCCGTCGTCCAGCGTCTGAATGGACGCGGCTTCCAGTGCTTCACCAAATTTTGTCAATTCCGCAAGCCCGTCCAATTCGCCGCGCTTTTTAAACGCGCCGCTCCAGGCAAAGATTGTCGCCATCGGGTTCGTGCTGGTTTCTTCACCCTCAAGATGACGGTAATAGTGTCGCGTAACGGTGCCGTGCGCGGCTTCATATTCATAATTGCCTTCCGGTGAAACCAGAACGCTCGTCATCATTGCAAGGCTGCCGAACGCAGTGCTGACCATGTCGCTCATAACGTCGCCATCATAGTTTTTGCAAGCCCAGATGTAACCGCCTTCGGAGCGGATGACGCGTGCAACGGCGTCATCAATCAATGTATAGAAGTAGGTCAGACCCAGCGCTTCAAATTTCCCTTTGTATTCGGCTTGGAAGATCTCGGCAAAGATATCCTTAAATGTGTGGTCGTACTGCTTACTGATCGTGTCCTTGGTGGAGAACCAAAGGTCCTGCCTGGTACCAATAGCGTATTGGAAACAGCTGTGCGCAAACGAACGAATCGAGGAATCCTTGTTATACATGCCCTGAATGACGCCAGGGCACTCAAAATCGTAGATCGTCTGGCGGAAGGACGCGCCGTTTTCGCCGGTGAAGACGAGCTCGGCCTTGCCTTTTTCAGGTACACGGTATTCCGTGTTTTTGTATACGTCGCCGTAGGCATGACGCGCAATTGTGATCGGCTTTTTCCAGTTTTTGACCACGGGCTTAATGGAGTCGATCAAGATCGGCGCGCGAAAAACCGTTCCGTCCAGAATGGCGCGGATGGTGCCGTTGGGGCTTTTCCACATTTCGGAAAGGTTATATTCCTCAACGCGCTGTGCGTTTGGCGTGATGGTTGCGCACTTTACGCCGACGCCGTGCTTTTTAATCGCGTTTGCCGCGTCAGTCGTAATCTGATCGTGCGTTTTTTCACGTTCGCCCAAACCGAGATCGTAATACTCGGTTTTTAGGTTGACAAATGGCAAAATCAACTCATCCTTAATCTGTTGCCAGAGAATGCGGGTCATTTCATCACCGTCGATTTCAACGATGGGTGTTTTCATGGGAATCAAAGTCATGGGTTGGTTCCTTTCAAATGGTTCGTTCTATCTCGCGCTGCCGTCCTGTAAAAAGCAAGCATGGTCGGACTTAAAAAGTCTCTTTGCCGGTCGATTAGATGGCAGCCCGATTTTACCTCAGGCTTTTGCGGCGGAACGCGCCGCGTAGTAGTTCATCAGACAGCCGTCCAGTATGATTTCGCGCTCGTCGTCCGTCAGCTGTTGCAGATTGAGGGTAATATCTTCGGTCGCCCCGCTTTTGCGGATGACGGTTGCGGGGAGGGATTCAATCTTGTTTTCCACTGCGCTGCGCACATTAGGAACAAACACATGGTCGCCGACTTCGTATTCAAATGGAGCGTCTTTTGGAAGGGTGAACGGAAGGATCCCCCAATTGATGCAGTTACTGCGATAGCGTTTGGTTGCGTATTCGTAGCATATGTTGGCGGAGCCGCCGAGAACGCGCTGACTGGAAGCCGCCTGTTCGCGTGCGCTGCCGTCGCCCGGCTTGTTGGCAAACACACAGGAACCAAACGCCGTTTCGTTCATCAGGTCGGACGCATCGCCGACCTTGCTGAGCAAACCGGTGAGCAGTTCGGGTGCTTTTCCATCTCTGCGCGCAATTTCAATTGCGGCAACCGCTTTGCTGCGGCCGACGTAATCCGGTGCACGACGGGAAAGCGTAAACTCCGCAAGGCGCAGAGGATTGCTGCGATAAGAGCTTGTTTCGCCGGACGGAATCAGCTCGTCGGTCGTGGTGACCGGGTCGCGAATCACGGCGGAAAGCTCGACAAGCATATTCTTTTCAAGCGGGTAAATCTTCGGCCAATCCGTGATGTTCGGCCCGAGCACAAGCTCGACCGACGGATTGGCTTTGCCAAACCCGCTGTAACAGCGCTTTTCATAGGAAGAGCGGTCGTAACGATAGCGGATGCGTGTTTTGCGATAGAGCACGTCCGTTGCCGCGGTAACGCGTCCGCCGTTTGCGGCGGTGGCGGCAATACTGCGCGCATCCATCAGCGCAACGTATGCAAGCTGACCTTCGCCGGGCTTCGAACCTTCGCGGTTCGGGAAATTGCGTGTGGTGTGGCGGAGCGACAGACCGTTGTTGGAAGGCACGTCGCCTGCGCCAAAGCAAGGTCCGCAGAACGACGGCTTCATAACGGCGCCTGCGCGCAGGAGTGCTTCTGTTGCTTCCGCATGCGTAAGCGCAAGGCTGACGGGCACGCTGGTCGGGTATACGGAGAGCGAAAATTCGCCGTTGCCAACCGATTTGCCGGAAAGGATTTCGGAAGCTTCAATTATATTGTCAAACAGGCCGCCGGCGCATCCGGCGATGATACCCTGGTCGGCATGCACACCATCCGGCAAAACTTTATCGCGAAGGTTGAGTTTTGCATTCGGGAATTTAATTGCCGCTTCAGCCTCCACCTTGGCGAGCAATTCGCCCGCACGCTCGATAAACTCGCGGATCGGATATGCGTTCGAAGGATGGAACGGCAAAGCGATCATGCTTTCCACTTTGTCGAGTTCGATCGTAATCATGGCGTCGTAGTACGCGCCGTCCTGCGGAGCAAGCCGGTGAAAATCGACCGGACGACCATGCGTGCGGTAATAGGTTGCAATTTCACTGTCCGTCTCCCATATGGAGCTGAGGCAGGTCGTCTCCGTGGTCATAACGTCGATGCCGTTACGGAAATCGACCGGAAGATGGCGGATCCCGGGTCCGATGAACTCAAGAACCTTGTTCTTCACCCGGCCGTCCTGAAAGGCTTCCTTTACCAAAGCCAGCGCAACATCGTGTGGACCGACGCCGCGGCGCGGCTTTCCAGTGACATAGCACAGCACGACTTCCGGTGCGGGAATATCATATGTGTTTTTTAGCAGCTGTTTCACAAGCTCCGGACCGCCTTCGCCAATACCCATCGTGCCGAGCGCGCCGTAGCGCGTGTGGCTGTCTGAGCCGAGAATCATCTTGCCGCAGCCGGTGAGTTCTTCACGGGCGTAGGAGTGGATGACGCTCAGGTTTGCAGGCACGAAGATGCCGCCGTATTTCTTTGCGGCGGAAAGCCCGAAGACATGATCGTCTTCGTTGATTGTGCCGCCAACTGCGCAAAGACTGTTGTGGCAGTTGGTCATGGCGTATGGAACGGGGAAGTATTTCAGTCCGCTCGCACGTGCCGTTTGAATGATACCAACATAGGTGATGTCATGCGACGCAAGCGCGTCAAAACGCAGCTGAAGCTTTTTGCTCTCCTTGGAGACGTTGTGTGCACGCAGGATTCGATAGGCAATGGTCTTTTCGCGTGAAGCAGCGTCTTTTTCGGAAGCGGGCGTCGGTTTTCCGTTTTGCAGGACGACCGCATGGTCATGATAACGAATCATAACATCCTCCTTTGCAAATGCATTCAAAAAAGTGGTTCTACGCGGGTTTTTCTCCGCCTAAGCATTGTAACATGTTCAGGTCGCTACGCCAAGAGAAAACGCGGGAGAACGGCACGTTTTCAACGGCGGATTTACAAGTGCCGAAAACAAAAATCTCGGCCTTGACACGGCGTTCGCCGACGTTTATAATACACCATGTGCCGTTTATTGGCATAATAGCATTTTATGGCGGCGTAGCTCAGCTGGCTAGAGCATTCGGTTCATACCCGGAGTGTCATGTGTTCGAATCACATCGCCGCTACCAACAAAAGATCCCGTAAACATTGTGTTTGCGGGATCTTTTTTTTACATATAAAAATTATCTTATAGACTTCCCTTCGGCGTAAGCCTTTCGCGCTTCATTGAAACTCATGTCATTCGTGCCGTCCTTCAAACCGGGTTCGCCAGGTTGCACGAGGTCGTTTTGCCAGCCGCAGATTAAACAAAAATCGTATTCCGCAGCCGTTTTTTCTCGATTGGCGGAAGCGTCGTGTTCTTGCGGATTTACGAGCAACGAAATTGTTATCGCTCCATTGTGGTTTGTCGGACGACCAGCTGCGGGGTGAGCTGCATCTCCAATGCATCCAAACCTTTGTTGCTGGAGATACTATCGATCAACATCATTGCGGCAAGACGTCCGGTTTGCTCGGATGGATAGCGAACGGTCGTAAGGGCCGGCGAATAAACGCTGGCGAACGGGATATCGTCGAACCCGATTACGGAAACGTCTTCCGGGACGCGAATCCCGCCTTGTATCAGCGTTTGGATGAGGCCGAACGCAACCATATCGTTGATGCAGAGGATGGCGGTCGCATCACAATTGCCTTCGATAAATTTGTTGGCAATAATCGTACCGGCGGTCAGCTCAACATCGTTGCCGTAAGAGTCGTTCGAGGGGTCCGTAACGAACAAATACTCTTCGCCCGGCGAAACACCCGCACTTTGCAGTGCTTCCTGATAGCCGATGTAGATTTCCTGCCGCGTCCAGCGGCTCAGTGGCGTTGTTGCAAAAGCAATTCTCTTGTGGCCCAGCTTTAGCAGATAGTTTACGGCAAGCGTGCCGCTGCCGCGCGAATCAAAGCTGATCACGGGACAGTTTGCGCCGTGTATTTGCTGATCCAAAAGGACGATCTTCATACCCTTTTCAACATACTGATTGATGGTGTCCGGTGAAGTGTCGATGGAGGATATGATGGCGCCAAGCGACTGCCGCTGATAAAGAAGCCGAAGGTATTCCTGCTCCTTAAACGGGTTTCGTTCCGTGTTGCACAGCACAAACATATAGTCTTTTTCCGACACCACGGCGTTGATGCCGTTGAGTGCCTGAAGGTAAAAAGGATTGGATATGTTGGGGATGATCAGACCGACGTCGCGGCTGCCGTCCTTGCGAAGCAGTTGCGCGGCTACGTTTGGATGATAGCCAAGCTCTGCGGCCGTCGCTTGCACGCGTTCGCGGAGCGCTCCGTTCATTGGATAGTCGGAATCGCTCAGCGCGCGCGAAACGGTTGCAATGGAAACATGCGCCGCTTGCGCAACATCCCGAATGGTAGGCCGTTTTGCTTCTTTTGTCATAATACACACCCCACTGAATCCAAAATTATTATTGTAAAACGCCGCAATGCACAAGTAAATAGCACAGAGGCCCCATCAACAGCAGAAAAACCAACGTGGAACTGATGCAGCAGTCCATGGCATATGAAACGTCTCCGCCGTAATGTCCCGCCCAAATAATCGAAACGATCGGTGCCGGGCTTCCAAACAGGATGCCGATCAGGATTGCGTTTTGAATGCTGAAAAACGGCAGCATCGTCACGGTGACGAGAACGGGAAGCAACGCAACCTTATATAAGGAATAGCGAATCGCTGCGGAATTCTTGCGCCAGCTGAAAAAGCCATACTTGTGGATCATGATTCCAAGGTAGAGCAGCGCAATCGGCGTGGTAGCGGCGCCGATCCGGGCGACCGTAGTTTGCAGCGCGATGGGAAGCGCAATATCGAACGCTTTTAGCATCACGCCGAGGATCAACGCAACGATGCAAGGGTTTGACAAAAGGTGCTTTGCGGTCTTTGTCACCGATCGCTCCGAATTGCCCGCAAAAAGCGAATAAAACAAGCTCCAGATCAGCAAATCCTGTGCAGCGCCGTGCATTACAGCGATGAATACCGCCGAAGGTCCCAGAAAGATGCTGAACAGCGGAATAGTAACGTACGTTACGTTTCCAATTGCGCTTTGAAAGCGCATGGTCGCCTGTTGCGCCATGGGGGCGTTTCGAAAGAAAAAGCCGCTTGCAATATACAATATAAATGTAATAACAAGTGTTGCGACCAGCACAGCAAGTCCTGGGCCCAATAATGTTTGCAAATCGACCTGCGAAAAAGTGGAAAGGATCATCGCCGGATAACAAACGCTAATCAAAATCTGCGGCAGGGCAGAAGAGGAGTCTTCGGAAACAAAACGGAAATGAGCAGAAAAATACCCAAGCACAACCGTCAAAACGAAGAAAATGAACCCGTCGATTTGCATAAAACCCTCTTTTAGCGCATAAAAACCAGTCAATTACAACATTGATTTGTAAAATGCATGATTTTGAAGTAATTATAACACAAAGAAACAAAATATCAAGAAGAAAAATAGAAAACGTTTACTAATAAAAACAGCAATTAAAGTGTTGTAAATGCACTGAACAGCTGATAATATGAAGCCACAAGAAACAAATCGAACCAATTTGATGAAATTCGATAAAATTCAAGAAAGATTACAGAAAACGTTTACCGATAGTTCGAAAAGAAATCAATGAGAGGTTTATGCACTCGCGTAAGCTTGCATAGTGCAATAAAATAGACCTGACAAAAAACTGTAGGAGGAGAAAGATGAAAAAACACCTTGCTATTTTGCTCGCAGTCATCTTCGTTTTTGCTATGGTTGGCTGCAGCACTTCCGGTGAGGAAGCGACGCCAAGCGACACGACGGATACACAAGCCGCCGCCAGCACGGATACTGCAACGGCAGAGGAAACGAATCTTGAGCCAATCAAAGTGGGATGCATTCAGGACACCAGTGGCGGAGCGTCCATCGCCGGCCAGCCCAATGAGTGGGGCGTTCAGTATGCGGTCAACTGGATCAACGAAAACGGCGGAGTAAACGGTCGCATGATAGAACTCTACTGCCGCGATTGTCAAAACGACGCGGAAGTCGGCGTGACCTGCTATCGCGAGTTGGTTGATGAAATCGGCGTTTCCGCCATCATCGGGCCGCCGCTGTCCAACCCGGCGTCTGCGTGGGTGGAGCTCGCGACGGAAGATCAGGTTCCGATCGTCGGACACTTCATGGATGAACTTTGCACCACAGATCCCGAAACCGGTGAAGCCTATCCTTATATGTTCCTGGCCGAACCGTCCTGCTCCGTACAGAGCTATATCCTTGCGCAGTATGCAATGGAAGAACTCGGCGTAACGACGGTAGCCACACTGTACAACACGTCCAATGCATATGCTGTTGCGCATGAAGGTCCGTTTGTTAACTATGTCACGTCACAGGGTGGCACGGTACTTGCCCAGGAGACGTTCACCTGGTCCGACACCGATTATACCGCCCAGGCGCAGAAAATCGCCGGTCTGAATCCGGACGCAGTCCTGCTTTGCGACTATTGCAACCAGATGGTCACTTCGTACGACAACCTGCGTGATGCGGGCTACACCGGCATCATTCTCGGTGCCAACACCATGTACCCGCCGTTCAACACCCTGGTGAAAAACACGGTGTATGATTGCTATTTTGTACAGAACTATGACTTGAAGGACACCACCACCGGCACCATCGCCGAACTCGTTGCGACGCAGATGGAAGATACCGGAACGGATTACCCGACGTCCAACGTTGGCTTCGGCTGGGATGCGACCATGGTCCTTTACAATGCAATGCTGCAGGCACAAGACCCGACAAACGGTGAAGAAGTCCGCAACATTCTGGAGAACAACACGGTGGACGTGCTATCCAGCGGTGGAAAGACCATTTCGATCGATCCGGCGACGCACCGCCCGACGCGTGACCTCGGCATGTACATTGCAACCTATGACGAGAACAACGAGATTGAGTGCCTCGTCTATAGAACAACCGATTACGTTGGATAACGTTTTGAGACGATAGGTCGTTTATTGTTGAGGGCGAGCGCTATTCGCTCGCCCCCATTCTTCTTTAAGGAGTCTTTGTATGAGTTTACAGCTATTGATCAGCGGGATTTCGCTGGGAGCCGTTTACGCGTTGATTGCGGTCGGATTCGCGATCGTTTTCAGCGTTCTGAAGTTCAGCAACTTTGCGCACGGCGGGATGATCAGCGCCTGCGCGTATATCGGCTATTATTTTCAGCGGTCGTTCGAAACGCCGCCACCCATACTCGTAACGATTCTGTTTACCGCGTTGTGCGGTATGCTGCTTTCGTTTTTAATTGATATGATCGCTTATCGCCGCCTGCGCAAAAAGCAGGCGCCAAACATCTATTATTTTCTTGCATCCATTACTTTGTCGATTATGATCGTTCAAATTCTGGCGGTGTTTTACGGGAAAAATCTCTACGCGTTTCCAGCGATTTTTGAGAGCACAACCTTTTTCATCGGCAGCATTCGGTTTTCATCTATAGATACGCTTATTTTGATCGCCTCGCTTGCTATCCTTGCCGTTTTGATTTTTATCATCGACAAAACGCGCGTTGGTCTCGCAATTCGTGCGGTCGCAATCAATTCGCAAACAAGCAAGTTGATGGGTATCGACTCCAATTTCGTTATCGTTTCGGTTTTTGCCATCGCGGGCGTGCTCGCGGGGGTTTCGGGCGTATTGCTCGGGCTAAAGTATTCCGTGTATCCGACGCTTGGTTCGCAGATGATGCTAAAAGGATTCATCGCGTCCGTCGTCGGCGGCCTCGGCTCGCTCAGCGGCGCAATCATCGCCGCTATTTTCCTCGGCATTATCGAAATTTTCCTAACCTATTATTTAGGTTCGCTGTCCACGCCGATCATCCTGTTCGGCGTCATGCTAATCTTCCTTGCAATCCGGCCTGAAGGCATTGCGGGCAGGTTTGCTAAGGACAAGGTTTAAGGAGGGCGGCCTGTGAGTAATTATCAACTTTCGCTAATCATGCTGGCCTGCATCTCCGTTGTCACGGTGAGCGGTGTATTCGCAATGACGAGCCTTGCCGGAATGTTCTCGCTTGGCCAGGCGGCTTACATGTCTATCTGCGCCTATTTGACATTCTGTCTTGCAAAATACCTTGGTCTGCCCGTCATACTGACCGCGATCATCGGCATTGCAGCCAGCGGACTTGTCGCGCTGATCATCAGCCTGCCCGCGCTGAAGCTGCGTCGGGACTATTTTGCGCTGCTGTCCGTCGGCTTTGGGGAGATGATATTGTCCATTGTCATATTGCTTGGCAAGTGGACGAACGCGTCGATCGGTTTTTCGAAGATCCCCAAGGTCAACCATCTTGTCTGGCTGATTCTCGGCATTACGGCGTTGATCGTCTTCATGGTTCGGAACCTGAAATATTCCCGGTTCGGCCGGATGTGCATCGCGCTGAAAACTGACGAAATCGCGGCAAAGAGCTTTGGTATCAACGTTTACAAACTCAAAATTAAAATATATGTCATCGCGTCCATGATTGCGGCCGTCGCGGGTATTTGCTACGGCCTGCGCAACCGGGTCATTTCGCCGGACGCGTTCGACTGGTCGCTGTCTGCGGAAATGCAAATTCTCCTGTTCTTCGGCGGCACAAACTCGCTGACCGGCTCCGTCATTTCAGCAGCAACGCTAAAGATACTGCCGGAGTTTTTGAAGGGGATCACCCTGTTCGGCGTGGATTTGCAGGACTGCAAAACCATTATCTATTGCGCGCTGATCATTATCATCATCAACTTCAGGACAAAGGGCATTATGGGCGAACACGAGCTTTCGCTTGAACCGATCCGTAAGCTTGCCAGCAAAGCCCGCGGCAAGGTTTCGCGCAGGAAGGAGCCCAAGCAATGAGCAAGTGCATTTTAAAAACGACGAATATTCACAAAAATTTCGGCGGCGTTGTCGCGGTCAAGGACTTCTCCTTTGAAATCGACGAAGGCCAGATCATTGCGATCATCGGGCCGAACGGCGCGGGCAAAACAACGATATTCAATCTGATTTCGAAAATCTACGAATCGGACGGCGGGAACATCTCGTTTGACGGGCGCGACATTACGAAAAAATCGCAGATTGAAGTCGCCCGAATGGGAATATCCAGAACATTCCAAAACACGCGTCTTTTTACCGGATTGAACGTGATCGACAATGTCAAAGTCGCGCTGGATTTCAGCGGGAAATACAGCCTAATCGAAGCCATGCTCATGTTGCCGCGTCGCTGGAAAATGGAAAAAGAAACGACGCGCCGCGCCTTGGAATGCCTGAAATTGTTAAATCTTGATCAGTATGCGATGCAGCGTCCGTCAAACCTTCCGTATGGTATTCAGCGCCGTGTTGAAATTGCGCGCGCGCTGGTGTCCAACCCGAAGGTGCTCATGTTGGACGAACCGGCTGCCGGTCTGAATCCGGAAGAGGTTTTTCAGTTGCTGGACTTTTTGCACGAGATCAAGGAGAAGTACCCGAAGATCGCAATTTTGATCATCGAGCACCGTATGGACCTTGTCATGAACATGAGCGATTACATCTATGTGCAGGACTTTGGCGAAACGATTGCCCAGGGGATTCCCTGTGAAATCCAGAACAATCCGCTGGTGCTCAAAGCCTATCTCGGCGAGGAGGAATAACCAAATGTCAAACATATTGGAAATTCGCGACTTAAAGGTATATTACGGCGTACAGGAAGCGGTTTGCGGCGTCGATATGGACATCGAAAGCGGCAAGATCACTGCGATCATCGGATCAAACGGCGCAGGAAAAACCACGATTATCAATGCGATTTCGGGTGCGGTCAAGCGTCACGGCGAGATTCGCTACCTCGGCGAACCGTTGACGGCAAAGACAAACCGCGTTGTCAAGCAGGGGATCGTACAAGTTCCGGAAGGCAGAAAGATTTTTGCCGGACTCACGGTGGAAGAGAATCTCAAGCTGGGCGCGTATACCATTTCCAGCAATCGGGAAATCGACCGTCTGCTCAAGGAACAATATCGAATTTTCCCGCGACTGGAGGAGCGGAAAAAACAGGACGCCGGGACGCTCTCCGGCGGCGAACAGCAAATGCTCGCCATTGGACGCGGCCTGATGGGGAATCCGAAAGTGCTGATGCTGGACGAGCCTTCGCTTGGTCTTGCGCCCGTAATCGTAACGGACGTGTTTGAAAACATCATGCGCATCCGCGACGAAGGGATCACTGTCATCCTTGTGGAACAAAACGCGAAAAAATCGCTTAGCATCTGCGATTATGGCTACGTGATCGAAAACGGCAAAAAAGTAGTCGAGGGAAAAGGCGAAGAACTGCTGAACAACGAAGAAGTGAAGAATGCATATCTCGGCGCAGCCCGGGAATGCTAAATATAAACGCCATTGCATGATTAGCATGGTGAGGAAGGCATTGAAATGGAACTGAAAAACTGCAAAATCGAAAAATTACCCGTATACGTATATGAAACGCGAGCAGAGATGGGATTGGCCGCGGCAAAGGACGCCGCGGAGCGCATCAATCATATTATTGAAAAAAATGGTGTGGCCAACGTCGTGTTTGCCGCTGCGCCTTCACAGAACGAATTGCTGGAAGAGCTTCTAGCGTATGATATCGACTGGACGAAAGTACGCGGGTTTCACCAGGACGAATACATCGGCATTGATGAGAATGAACCCGCCGGATTCGGAAATTTCCTGCGCCGTGCAATCTTTGGTCGCGTTCCCTTTAAGGAGCTGCACTTTTTGCTTTGCAAACCGGAAGAAGCGGCGGCGAAGTGCGCGGAATATACGCATCTGTTAAAAGAATATCCGGCGGATCTGATTTTCCTCGGCGTAGGCGAAAACGGCCATCTGGCGTTCAACGATCCGGCGGTTGCGGATTTTGACGATCCGGAGACGATCAAGGTTGTGGAACTGGACGATGCATGCCGTCAGCAGCAGGTAAACGACGGCTGCTTTGCTGCGTTTGAGGACGTGCCCACGCAGGCAATGTCGCTGACTATGTCGTTCATCCGTTCCGTGCCAGAGGCAATTTGCGTTGTTCCGACCATTCGCAAAGCGGACGCGATCGATCGTGCACTGCATGGAGAGATTTCGACCGAATGCCCGGCCAGCATCCTGCGGCAACTAGACAGCGCCGCACTCTTTCTCGACAAGGACAGCGCTTCCAAGGCGTTTGAACTGTAACGATAAATTAACGAAGGGGGTATGCGAGGATGTATCGAAATACTGCCGATGAAATTATGGCTGCAAACCCGGACCTTGCCATTATACCGGTCGGGTCTGTGGAACAGCACGGGCCGCACCTTCCGGTGATGACGGATTGGGCGATTGCAACGGAGATTGGTAAACGTGTTCAAAAGCGCACGGGAGGATTCCTTCTGCCTGCGCTGCCAATCAGCACCTGCCGCGAACAGATGGGTAAAAAAGGCAGCGTGTGGATGGAACCGCCGACGTTTTACAACATGATGAACGACATCATCCTGTCGCTCAAACTGCAGGGCTTCCATAAGATCATGATTCTGCAGTGCCATGGCGGCATCTTTATCTTGACGCATGTCGTGCGCGATTTAAACGCAAAATACAATCCCGATCTGATGGTGTTCAATTTTGATCCGATTTCGGTATGGGCGCAAATTTATGAAGAAGGCATACTGGAAGACAACACGGAACTGCACGCCGGGGAAGGCGAAACGTCCATGATGCTGACAATCGCGCCGGACACCGTTCATATGGAAAAGGCTGTGGATTTTGTGCCGGATACACCACGCAGTTATCTCAATTATGGTTGCCTGCTTCGGCACTGCCCGGACGGCGTCTGGGGGAAGGCAACCATTGCAACCGCTGAAAAGGGCGAAAAAATGCTGGATCGAACAGCGGAGCTTGCCGCCGAGCAGATGGAAAAAGCGTTTGCCTTCATGGCGGGAAAAGACAAGCTCAACTACAGTAACTTCTAGAGGAGAAAACGATGAAAAAACTCAAAGTCCTTCTCGTCGGCGCGGCGTTTTCCGCTGATCTGCATTCCGACGCATACAGCCGGATTCTCGACAAGGTCGAAATCGTCGGAATTTGCGACAAAGATCTTTCGCGGGTAAAAGCACTGGCCGACCGGTATGGTTTTACGGGTTACACGGCATATGACGACTATGCAAGCGCCATCGAAGAGTGTGAATGCGATCTGGTCGATGTCTGCATGCCGAATTTTTTGCATCACGACGTGGCGATCAGCGCACTCAACCGCGGGCGCGACATCATCTGCGAAAAACCGCTGGCGACCACCGTCGAAGATGCGCAGGATATGGTTGATACCGCAGCAAGGCTGAACAAACATATCTATTATGCGGAGGATTGGCTGTTTGCACCGGCGTTTCGCAAGGCAAAGGAAATATTGGAGAGCGGGAAGGTTGGAAAACCGCTGTACATCCGCGCGCGTGAGAGCCACTGCGGCTCGCACAGTCCGTTTGCACAACTGATCAAGTACTGCGGTGGTGGATGCATGGTGCATCTTGGTGTGCATCCCGTTTGCTTCATGCTTTCACTAAAAAACAACGAATGGTCGGAGCTGGTCGCAATGACTTCCGGCGGAAAAGAACAAAATCTTGTACATAACCAGATGGAAGGCGAAGACTGGGCGGGCGCATTCGTGCGTTTTCGCGATGGAACGTATGCCACGCTGGAAGCCAACTATGTAACCGTTGGCGGCATGGAAGACGTGATGGACATCTACTGCGAACAGGGGTGCGTTCATGTCGATCTTTCATTCTCCGGTCCGGTGAAGGTGTTCAGCATTCCGGGGCTTGATTATACCGTTGAAAAGGCGGAGATAACGACCGGTTGGTCGACGCCCGCTGTGGACGAAAAATACAGCCTTGGCTACTGCGGCGAAATCAACCACTTTGTCGATAGCGCACTTGCCGGTAAGGATGCAGATATTGGACTGCGCGGATTGGACGGACTTGAGACATTGAAGGTTATCAACCTGATCTATCAATCGGCGCGAGAAGGCAAACAGATTCGAAACGAAGCGTAACCAAACCAAAGGAAACGACTATGGAAGAGAAACATACGGAAATACAAATTCCCGTTACGGTCGGCGGCGTGCGGTTTAAAAATCCGTTTTATGTCGCCTCCGGCCCGACGACGAAATCGGTACGGCAACTCAAGCGGATCGAAGAGACCGGCTGGGCGGCCGCAAGCATCAAACTCAGCATCGATCCGGCGCCGTATATCAACCGGCGGCCGCGCTACAGCCTGTTTAAAGACCGGAACGCGCTGGCATTTACCGCGGAAAAACGGTTGACGTTTGAGCAGGGATTAAAGCTTATTCGCGACGCAAAAAAAGAACTGACCGACTTGATCCTCATGGCAAACATCACATATGCCGGGGATGCGGGCGTTCAGGGCTGGGTCAATATGGCGCAAAAATTCGAGGAAGCTGGCGCCGACGTCATCGAGCTCAATATGTGCTGCCCGAATATGAGCTATAACCTCGAGACGACAAGCGGAGGAACGCAGCATGCGTCTAAGCAGACGGGCGCAAGCATGGGACAGCACGCGGACGAATCGTCCCGCATCGTGGCGGCCATCAAGGAAGCGGTCGATATCCCGTTGTTCGTCAAGCTGACGCCGGAGGGCGGACACATTGCACAGATCGCGGACGCGCTGTATAAAGCGGGCGCCGATGCGGTTGGTGGCACCGGCAACCGGCTCGGCATCCCGCCGATCGATCTCGACGATCCCGGCAAGGCGTTTTTCCACTTGCAAAAAGAGATCAGCATGGGTTGCTATTGCAGCGGCTGGCTGAAACCGCTTGCGCAGCGGGACACCTATGAAATGCGGAAAGTATGCGGTGACGAGCGGATCATAACCGCGACCGGCGGCGTTGCAAATTGGAAAGACGCAGTCGAGATGATCCTCTGCGGCGGCAACCTGATCGGCGTATGCTCGGAAACGCTCATCAACGGGTATGATATCGTTCGCCCGATGATTAGCGGATTGAAAGACTATATGGACACGCATGGCTACGAAACTCTGGATCAAATGCGTGGGCTGATCGTTCCGCAGGTGCGAACGGCAACCGACGTAACGATTTACGACGGCTATGCCCGCATAAAGAATCCAAACCTGTCTGCGCCTTGCAAATCCGCCTGTCCGCATCATGTGCCGGTGCAGGCATATGTGCAAAAAGTGGCCGCCGGAGACTATCGCGCAGCGTTCGATCTGATCACCGGTACAAACGCATTGCAGAACATCTGCGCGTTTGTGTGCGATCATCCGTGCGAGGACGCGTGTATCCGCGGGGACATCGATTCGCCGGTACGCATTCGCGATATCAAGCGGTTTGTTTTGGATTATGGCAAGCAACACGGCTGGAAGCCCGCCTGGGCGCAGGCCGAATCAAACGGACAGAGAGTCGCCGTCGTCGGAAGCGGCGCAGCCGGGCTGAGCGGCGCTTCGGAATTGCGGCGCGCGGGATATGACGTAACCGTGTTTGAAAAAGAAGATCAGGCCGGAGGCGCACTTCGTTATGTTACGCCGGCGTTCCGAATGGATCAAACAGCGTTGGACGAGACCATCGAACAGATGGAATCGGCAGGCGTGCAATTTGTGTTTGGAAAATCGCTTGGCCTTGATTTTACGATCGAGCAGCTCAAGACAGACGGCTATGACCGTATTTTTCTCGCAATCGGTGCGGAAAGCGCGACGGAAGTTCCCGGCGCGATTGACGCGCACACATTCCTGGCCCGTGCAAAAGAAGGAACAACGCTTGCGGACGGAAGCATTCTTGTCTGCGGCGACGGAATGGATGCGGTGGACGCGGCGCGCGTTGCGCTGCGCATCGGCGCAAGCCGGGTGAGTGTATTGCTCAAAGGCGGACTGTCCGGAAGGTCGGGTATCCGGCAGCAGCAGGAACTCGCCAAAGAAGAAGGCGTGCGTTTCATCGAGCACGCGGCGCTGGTTGCCGTAACGTCCGATGGTGCGGACGTTCTCATCGGCGGCGAGACGGTCGGCTATCCGTGCGACAAGGTGATCGTTGCCGACGCGGCACGGGTGAACGAAGATATACTTGACAGTTTGACTGTCAAGCACGGCGGCATCGTGGTTTCGGCGACAACGGGCGAAACGAATATGCCCGGCGTATTCGCCGGCGGCGACGCCGTACGCAAGATGAATGTAATCAGCGCGATTGCATCCGCCAAACGTGCGGCGGCGGCAATCGACCGCTCGCTTCGCGGTGACGATGCAACGCTTTGCAGCATACAAGCCGTGCAGACGGTCGACCGTGAGCGCGTCCTGCAGAGAAACGGATATGTCAAAAAAGATAAAAACCCGATACAGCTGACGCAACGAACTCCGGATGAGCGAAAACAAGGGTTTTCACTGGATACGCGGGTGATGACGGAGCAGGAAGCAAAAGCGGAAGCGGCACGCTGTCTCAACTGCGGTTGCGGTGAAGGATGCCAGCTCTGCAAAAAAATCTGCACGGAATTCGCCCCGTTTATCAAATCGGCGGATACGTTGGAAATCAGCCGGAAAGACTGCGTTGCCTGCGGCATGTGCTTTAACCGATGCCCGAACGGCAACATCGAAATGGTCGACCTTGGTATAGAAGTTTGACCGGCGGTCATACATTGCCGGTGAACCAATAAACGTATTGAAAACAGGAGAGGGTGAAACAATGGAAGTCAGCTTCGATATTTCAGGAAAAGTTGCGGTGCTTACGGGCGCAGGCGGCATCATCTGCGGCGTTATGGCAAAGGAATTTGCAAAAAAAGGCGCACGCGTTGCGCTGCTTGATCTGTTCCCGGAGAAAGCGCAGGAGATAGCGGACGAAATCTACGCAAACGGCGGGGAAGCGATTGCGGTAAAAGCAAACGTATTGGATCGCGCCAGTCTGGAGCAAGCGCGATCGACCGTGCTGGAACGGTTCGGACGTGTCGATATTCTGATAAACGGTGCGGGCGGAAACAAAAAAGAAGCGACGACCGGGCCGGACAATCCGTTTTTTACGATGGACCTTGAAGCGTTCAAGTGGGTGTTCGATCTCAATGTGACCGGCGCCGTGCTTACGACGCAGGTGTTTGGCGAGCCGATGACCGAACAGGGGACAGGCAACGTCATCAACATTGCGTCCATGGCGTCTGTCCTTCCGCTGACGAATACGGTTGCGTATTCCGGCGCGAAGTGCGCGGTTGCAAACTTTACGCAGTGGATGGCGACGCATTTTAATTTGAACTACAGCGCGAAAATTCGCGTCAATGCAATCGCGCCCGGCTTTTTGCTTACGCAGCAAAACCGCTTTCTTATGCAAAATGAAGACGGTTCGTCGACGGAACGCGGTGCAAAGGTGCTTGCAAAAACACCGATGGGACGCTACGGCGAACCGGAAGAGATGGCGGGCGCGGTCATCTGGCTTTGTTCGGATGCGGCTTCGTTTGTCAACGGCGCGGTGATTCCAATTGATGGTGGATTTTCCGCATACTGGGGCATCTAAAAAAGTTCATACGTATTTGAAATGGAATTGGGGTAAATAAAAAATGTCACGGATAAAGATTGATGATTTAAAAACGTTCTGCACAGAAGCGCTTGTGCAGGAAGGCATGCTGGAAGCGAACGCAAAAATCGTTGCGGAGGTACTTTCCGAAACCGATGCATACGGCACGCACTCGCATGGAACGAAGAATTTGCACAACTATATCAAAAAGGGTCGCGTCGGTGGAATCGACATCAAGGCGGAACCGCAAATCGTTGCCGACGGCGTCAGCTTTGCGGCGATCGATGCAAAAAATGCACTCGGCATGATTCCGTCCGTCATGGCGATGGAGTTGGCCTGCGAAAAAGCGGAAAAAACCGGCATCGCAATCGTTACGGTAAAAAATAGCTGCCATTTCGGCGCGGCGGGCTATTATGCCAACATTGCTGCCAAACGTGGAATGATCGGGTTGTCCATGAGCAATGTCGATCCCAACATGACGGCGCCCGGCGCACGCGGTATGCTGCTCGGCAACAATCCGTTTTCCTACTCCGTACCGGCCGAGACGACGGAGAGCGTGTTCCTGGATGTTGCAATGAGTAATGTCGCGTCGCTCAAGGTCGTGCAGGCCAAAAAGGACGGCAAGCAAATACCGAATACATGGATTGTTGATAAAGACGGCCTTCCAACTACCGACCCAAGCCACTATCCGGAAGAGGGCGCAATGCAGCCAATGGCGGCACACAAAGGCTACGGCCTCGCGATTATGGTGGACGTGCTGACCGGATTACTGGCGGGCAGCAGCACGAGCATGAGTGGCGACGTCGTGTCCTGGTGCTTTGAAATGGAGAAACCCAACAACGTCACGCATACGTTTATCGCCGTCAACCCGAGCCTGTTTTCCGGCGAAGGCATCGGCGGGCGCGTCGAAGAGATGGCGTCGACGCTCCGTTCCGCACCCAAGGCAAAGGGGGTCGAGCGAATCTATACGCCGGGTGAAATCGAATGGGGCAGACACAAGGACGCGGAAGAGAACGGAATCAATTTGCCTTCGGATGTTGAAGGCTCGCTGAACGGACTGGCGCAGGAACTTGGCAAACAGTTGCCGGTGCTTGCATAAACGGGAGAGAAACAACATGAAAGTAATGGAGCGTTTATCCAACAGCGGCGTGGTGCCGGTAGTTGTGATTGAGAATGTAAAAGATGCGGTTCCAACCGCAGAAGCAATGCTGCGCGGCGGCGTGGACGTGATGGAAATCACACTGCGAACGGCGGCCGGTATGGACGCGATCCGTACCGTGGCCGAAACCTGCCCGAATATGCTGGTCGGCGCGGGAACAGTCGTTACGCTGGAACAGTGCAAAAAAGCGGTTTCGGTGGGGGCAAAGTTTATTGTTTCGCCGGGATTTAACAAAGAAATGGTGGAATGGTGCGTTGAAAACAATGTTGCCGTTACGCCCGGATGCGTCACGCCCAGCGAAATCATGCAGGCGCTGGCGCTTGGCGTTCAGGTGCTGAAGTTTTTCCCGGCAAACGTGTATGGCGGCCTGAGCGCAATGAAGGCGCTGTCCGGACCGTTCGGTGGCGTACAGTTTATCCCGACGGGCGGCGTAAACGCGCAGAATCTTGGTGAATATCTGGCCGCGCCGTATGTATTCGCCGTCGGCGGAAGCTGGCTTTGCGCCAAAAAAGATATCGCGGAAGGCAAGTTTGACCGAATCGAGTCGTTTTGCGCGGAAGCGCGCGCCACTGCGCTGGGCTTCGAACTTGCGCACGTCGGCGTGAATTTGCCGGATGCCGAGTCGTCCCTGCGCGCCGCGGAGCAATTTGAGCAGGCGTTCGGGTTTGCAGTAAAGCCCGGCAACAGCAGCAATTTTGCCGGAACCGGTATCGAAGTGATGAAATCCGTCTATCTTGGCGAGCACGGGCATATTGCCGTTCGGACGAACAGTATTTCCCGCGCGATTAACGAGCTGGAAAAGCACGGATTTGCGGTCGACATGGAAACCGCGAAATATAAGGGTGAAACCATGATCGCGGTTTATTTACAGGACAGCTTTGGCGGATTCGCCGTCCACCTGCTGCAGAAATGACCGGGAGGAACGATTGTATGCGAGTAATGTCATTTGGTGAAATCATGATTCGTTTGAAGGCGCCGGGCGTGGAGCGTTTTTTCCAGTCGCCCGCGCTGGAGGCGACGTTCGGTGGCGGCGAAGCAAACGTTGCGGTGTCGCTGGCGAATTACGGCATGGACGCGGCGTTTACCAGCGTCCTGCCAAAGAACGTACTCGGCGACGAATGTGTGCGCGAACTGCGCAAGTTTGGTGTCGATACGAAAAAAATCGTCCGCAGCGACGGGCGCATGGGCGTTTATTTTCTGGAAGCGGGCGCAAACCAGCTTCCGAGCAAGGTCGTGTATGACCGCGCGAACTCCGCAATCGCGCTGGCAAAACCGGGCGATATCGATTGGGACGACGTGTTCGACGGCGTCGACTGGTTTCATATCACGGGGATCACGCCCGCTATTTCCGAAAGCGCGATGCTGCTTTCGATGGAGAGCGTGCAGGCGGCGAAAGCCAAAGGCGTCACGGTCTCATGCGATTTAAACTTCCGAAAGAATCTGTGGAAATACGGAAAAGTCGCATCGGAAGTCATGCGCGAACTAGCGAAATATGTGGACGTAGCAATCGCCAACGAAGAGGACGTGCAAAAATCGCTCGGCATTAAGGCCGACGGCGTTGCGGTTGAAAGCGGCGCGCTGGATCGCGAAAAATATCGTGCGCTGTCCGACAAGGTGCTTGCCGAATACCCGAATATGCGGCTGATTGCAATCACCCTGCGTGAAAGCACAAGCGCGGACAGCAACGGCTGGGCGGCCTGTCTGAACGATCGGAAGGAATTCCTGGTCAGCAAACGGTATGCGATCAACGATATTGTCGACCGCGTTGGCGGCGGCGATTCGTTTGCGGGCGGATTGATCTATGGATTAAACACGTATGACGATCATCAGCAGGCGCTGGAGTTTGCCGTTGCGGCGAGCTGCCTCAAGCACTCGATCGGCGGAGATTTTAACCGCGTGGGTGTGGACGACGTAACAAAGCTCATGGGCGGAGACGGTACCGGCCGCGTTCAGAGATAAAGGATGTTGGTTCGTCCTGTGCGTATGTGATATCTGCGTACAGGACGAATCTTATAGTGTGCAATAATATGATTTGGTTTTATATCATCGTCTTTTTCATGATTGCGAGCGAGGCGGTTGTCGGATTCGGATCAACATCCATCGGCATACCGCTTCTTTCGCTTTCACTTGGAACGGAAGCCTCCGTGGCGCTTTTAAGCGCGTCCGGGCTGGTGCTTTGCTTCCTGGTGATCGCAACGCAGTATAAGAAAGTGCGCATGCGAGAGTTTCTGGTGATCGTCGCGTGTATTGTGCCGATCATGCCAGTCGGATATCTGCTGTATGCCAGATTGCGCCCATATGAAGGATTGTTAAAGGTGCTTATGGGTGCTGTGATAGCGTTTGTCAGTATCCGTGCGATCTATTGGCGTTTGATTCGAAAGCAGGAGAACAAAACGTCAAAATTCGGCATGTATCTGGCGCTCGGTGTCGGCGCTGTCGTGCAGGGTATGTTTTCGACCGGCGGCGCGCTGATCAATGTTTATACGGCGAGTCGGATCAAGGACAAAAGTGAATTCCGTGCAACGATGGTTGCCGTATGGATCACAACAAACGTTATTTCCACCATCTATCGCGTGCTGGCGCTGCACATGTATACGCGAACGATTTGCATGAGCATCGTTTATGCTTTGCCGCTGATTGTGATTGCGTTTTTTATCGGCAACCGGATCCATAATCTGGTTCCGAACGATAAATTTATGAACTGGGTTTATATCATCCAGCTGGTCAGCGGGGTGATCGCAATCGCCGCGGGCGCCGCGCTGATGATTCAGCAAAGGTCGGTGTTTTAAACGGTCCGTCCGCCAATACATTTCGGCCGATTTGTGCTAACAACCAAAATTTTACGACTCTGTTTTTCATAAAGCAGGGTCGCTTGTTTTTGGTGTACACGTAGGTTGGCGCAATTATATATTTTTACAGAAAAAAGCGCCGATTTATCAGGTTTTTCAAGCGTTTGGTGCCTTTCAACTTAACAAACTTAAAAAACAGTTGACATTTCTTTGCGCCTCGGATATAATTTGTTTGCAAGTTCCGGAAACGTTACCAGTATCGTTTCCAGTAACGTTTCCGATCCGACGCCGATTCTTGTTGCGTCGTTCCATCCTCCCGGATGGAAGCGCGGTTCGATCCCCGCGATCCCAAACATAAAAGCCGCTGTGCGGCAATCCGAATTTTTCTAAAACATACTAAAGAAAGCAACAAGCAGCATATGACAAACATCAAGGATATCGCCCGTTATTGCGGCGTTGCGGTCAGCACCGTTTCGCGCGTGCTCAACGACCACCCCGATGTAAGCGACGAAACGCGTGAAAAAGTGCAGCGGGCGATTGAGGAACTCCACTACATTCCGAATAACAGTGCCCGAAATCTTGTTAAGACCACGTCGGATACGATTGCGCTGCTTGTTAAGGGTGTGAACAACCCGTTCTTTTCAAGGCTCATCAAGGTGATCGAGCGGGAGATCACTGCGCGCGGCTATTCGCTGGAACTGCACCAAATGGACACGTCCGAAGACGAACTCCGCATTGGGGCGCAGCTTGCCAACGAGCGCAAGCTCATCGGTATCTTGTTTTTAGGCGGACGCTTCAACTATACGGCTGAAGAAATCGCGTTGATCAACGTGCCGTTTGTGCTCTGCACCTATACCAACACATTCGGCAGTCTCGATTCTGCGGCATATTCCTCCGTCGCAATCGACGACCGTCAGGCGGCCCGTTTTGCCGTGGACATGCTTTTCTCGCTCGGTCACCGCAAGATCGCGATCCTTGCGGACGATCAGGCCGACAAATCCATCAGCGAGCTGCGCTTTCAGGGATACAAGGACGCGCTCGCCGCGCACGGCGTTGCGTTTGATCCGAACCTCGTTGCGTGCACCCGCAGTTTTTCGGACATGCGCGCAATCTATAAGGCGACGAAAGATTTGCTTGCGCGCGAAAGCTCCATTACGGCGATCTTTGCAATAGCGGACGTTATGGCCATTGCGGCGATTAAAGCGCTCAGCGACAGTGGCAAGCGCGTGCCGGACGATTGCTCGGTCGTTGCAATCGACGGTCTCGATCTTTCGGAATATCTATTGCCAACGCTGACGACTCTGGTTCAGCCGGTAGAAGAAATCGGCGTCGCCTGTGCCGGTACAATCATCGATTTGATCGAAGGAAAAGGGGAAAACCGACAGTATACGTTTGAAACGATTTTACGAGAAGGCGGAAGCGTCCGCAAGCTCGAAGCATAAGTATTGATCCTGGCTGATTTTCAGCCGCGCTGTGGAAGCGAAGCGTTTGCCAAACTTCGTAACCCGCACTATAAGAGGCGCAAAAGTCAAGCGCCATGCAACCGCGGCACACCGTGCCGCAAAGGTGCAAAACCCATCAGGATGTCGAACAACACTCTGCGACATCGCTCTCCACCTCGTTTATGCGTGCTGCAAAGGCGCATAAAAATAAAACAAAAGGAAGGATCGACTCGTGAAAAAGCTAATTGCTCTAATTCTGGTTGCTCTGATGACATTGGCATGCTTTGCATGCGCTCCGACCACACAAGACGCCGCAACGACGGACACTACCGACAGCACCACTGCTGCGGCTACCGAAGAAACAACAACGCAGGAGGCCGCCGCAACCGGCGAAGTCTACTATCTCAATTTTAAACCTGAAGCAGATGAAGCATGGCAGGCGCTGGCCGCCCAGTACACCGAACTTACCGGCGTACCGGTAACGGTTGTTACCGCCGCTTCCGGCACCTATTCCGAAACCCTGACCGCCGAGATGGACAAAGGAGATTCCGCTCCGACATTGTTCCAGTGCGGTAATCAGGCCGGTCTGGACACCTGGGGAGACTATTGCTATGACTTCTCGGGCACCGATGTCTATGCCGAAATGACCACGGACGATTTCAACCTCTTCAAGGACAGCGGCGAAGTCGCGGCCATCGGCTATTGCTACGAGTGCTTCGGCATCATCGTCAACAAAGCGTTGCTTGAGCAGGCGGGCTATGCGGTGACTGACATCACCGACTTCGCGTCGCTGAAAGCCGTTGTGGAAGACATCCACAGCCGCGCCGGCGAACTTGGGTTTGACGCCTTTACGTCTGCAGGTCTGGACGGTTCGTCCAGCTGGCGTTTCTCCGGCCATCTGGCCAACATGCCCTTGTTCTATGAGTTCCGCGATGACGGCGTGACGGCGCAGCCCGCGACCATCACAGGCGCATACCTTGATAACTTCAAGAACATTTGGGATCTCTACATCAACAATTCCGCCACCGAACCGTCGCAGCTTGCCACCGCAACCGGCGATCAGGCTGAAGCAGAGTTTGGCGAAGGCCGGGCAGCGTTCTATCAGAACGGTTCCTGGGAGTACAGCAACCTGACCACCACGTTCGGCATGAGCGCGGATGATCTGGCGATGATCCCGATCTATTGCGGAGTTGAAGGCGAAGAAAACGCGGCGGTTTGCGCAGGAACCGAAAACTGCTGGGCGGTCAATTCGCAGGCTTCCGAAGAAAACATCCAGGCGACGCTCGACTTCTTGTATTGGGTCGTCACTTCCGATGAAGGCACCATGATGATGGCCGAGCAGTTCGGACCCATCCCGTTCAAGAACGCGAAAGCATCTTCGAACGTGTTCTTCAATGATGCCAACGAGCAGCTTGCTGCCGGCAAATACGTTGTTACCTGGGCGTTCAACTATACGCCGAACGTAGACACATGGCGCGCAGGCGTTGTCGCCGCTCTGACGCAGTATTCCGCAGGCGGCTCCTGGGACGATGTGGTTACCGCGTTCGTCGCTGGCTGGGCAACGCAGTATGCTGCACAATAAACTGGAACGCACCCTGAATAAGTAAACCTACTCTACGGGGGCGAGTGGAAACGCTCGCCCCCGTCTGGCACACAGACCCAAGGGAGGTCGTCATGAAACATAGAACAAAAAACAGCAATTCGGCTTTAAGCGCCCAAATCATCCGTCGCCCTATCCGGCGATATTTCCCGTTGTTTCTTTTGCCGACTTTTGCGGCTTTTTGCATCGGCTTCATTTATCCGTTTTGCAAGGGCGTCTATCTCTCTTTTTGCAAATTTACAACAACGAGCAACGCCACGTGGATTGGGCTGGGGAACTATGTAAAAGCGTTTAACGACGCAAGTTTCATGCACGCGTTTCAATACACGGCTCTTGTGGCAATCGCTTCGCTGATTATTATCAACGTGCTTGCGTTCGCCATTGCCTATGCGCTTACACGCGGCATCAAGGGTTCCAATATTTTTCGCACCGTGTTTTTCATGCCAAACCTGATCGGCGGCATTGTGCTCGGCTATATCTGGTCGATGATTTTTGACGGTATCCTTTCCCGCTACGGAACGTCCATTGTTCTGAACACCACATATGGCTATTGGGGCCTGATTATATTGATGGCCTGGCAGCAGATCGGGTATATGATGATCATCTATATCGCAGGATTGCAGTCCGTGCCGGGGGATATGCTTGAAGCGGCGAAGATCGACGGCGCAAACGGATGGCATTCGCTTTGGCACATTACGATTCCAACGATTATGCCCTCCATCACAATCTGTACTTTTTTAACGCTTACGAACTCATTTAAGCTGTTTGACCAAAACCTTGTATTAAACGGCGGGCAGCCATTCGTTTTCATGTCGGATGGAACGGTCATAAAATCCACCGAAATGCTCGCGCTCAACATTTACAACACTTTCTATCTCAACGCAAATTCGCGCGGCGTCGGCCAGGCCAAAGCGGTGCTGTTCTTTATCCTCGTTGCTGCGATTGCATTCATACAGTTTTCAGCCACGCGTAAAAAGGAGGTTCAACAGTAATGAAACGCACAAGACTTCAAAAATCGTTGCAAACAAGCCTTTTTGCGGTGGTATGCCTCTTGTATCTCATGCCGATTTTTATCGTGCTGATGAATTCCTTCAAGAGCAACTCCTCCATCAATACGAGTACCTTTTCGTTTCCAAACACGGATACATTCGTTGGTCTTTGGAACTATATCAATGGCATGAACGTAGGGGAGTTTCCCTTCTATAAATCGGTTCTCTACAGTGTGATCATTACGGTATCGTCCTCTGCGCTGATACTGCTGTGCACCTCGATGGCCGCGTGGTACATTTCCCGCGTAAACAGCTTTTTTGCGAGAATGGTGTACTACCTCTGCGTTTTTTCCATGGTCGTGCCGTTCCAGATGGTCATGTTCACCCTGGCAAAAACTGCGAACACACTGCATCTTGACACGCCGTTTACAATTCCAGTCATCTATTTGGGGTTTGGCGCGGGGCTTGCGGTGTTCATGTTCGTTGGCTTCGTCAAGGGAATCCCGCTGGAAATAGAAGAGGCGGCTTATATCGACGGATGCGGACCGCTCAGAACGTTCTTTTTGGTCGTTTTCCCGATGCTCAAACCCGTCTTAATTTCAGTCGGCGTTCTGGAGATCATGTGGATTTGGAACGATTACCTCCTGCCGTATCTCGTGCTTGACCGCACAAAATACAAGACGATTCCAATTCACATCCAATATCTGCAAGGAAGTTATGGGCATGTGGATCTGGGCGCGGTCATGGCGCTGATCGTTATCAGCATCATACCCATCATCGTTTTCTATCTCACCTGCCAGAAGCACATTGTAAAAGGTGTTGTCGAGGGCGCGGTGAAGGGCTGATATACCTGAAACCAGAGAAACCGCTTTCCCGAAAAATTCGCGGATAACGGTTGCTGTTTGACCCGTATAGGGTATAATAAAAGGAAATTTACTTAAAAGTCGGTGTAACCATGAATCGTTCCAGCGGAATATTAATGCATATTTCTTCGCTGCCCTCTCCCTTCGGCATTGGCACGTTTGGGAAAGAGGCGTATGCGTTTGTCGACCTTCTCTGCCGTGCGCATCAGTGCTACTGGCAGGTACTGCCGCTCGGTCCAACGGGATACGGCGATTCGCCGTATCAATCGTTTTCAGCCTTTGCGGGCAATCCCTATTTTGTCGATTTGGATACGCTTGCCGGCGCGGGATTACTCACGGCGGATGATTACAACGGAATCGACTGGGGTTCGCCGGATCGTCAGGTCGATTTCGGAAAGATCTATGGAAATCGGTTCCGTGTGCTGAAAACGGCGTTTGAGCGCGCAAAGGGCGACGGGGCGCAGATGTATGCGCTGGATGTGTTTATTTCCGAACAATCCGGCTGGATTGCAGACTATGCGCTGTTCATGGCGCTTAAGGACGAACACGGCGGCATTCCGTGGACGGCCTGGCCGGACGAACTCCGCCTGCGCGACGAATCCGCGTTGAACGACGCGCGCATGCGCCTTGGCGAGGATATCCGCTTCTATCAGTTTATACAGCTGAAGTTCTATGAACAGTGGTCAAACCTGAAGGCGTATGCCAACGAGCGCGGCATTCGAATCATCGGCGATTTGCCGATCTACGTCCCGCTGGACTCGGCGGATGTTTGGAGCGCGCCTGACGAGTTTCTGCTGGACGAACAGCGCCGCCCGACGTGTGTTGCGGGTGTTCCGCCGGACTACTTCACTGCCGACGGTCAGCTTTGGGGGAACCCGATCTATGACTGGGAGCATATGAAGAGCACCGGTTATGCCTGGTGGCTTCGTCGCATGCATTCCGCGGCAACGCTGTTCGATTGTGTGCGCATCGACCATTTCCGCGGCTTGTCTTCGTATTGGAGTGTGGAAGCGGACGCAACGACCGCGCGAAACGGCGTCTGGGTTCAGGGGCCGGGCATTGAATTCGTGGATACGATCAAGGCGGCGCTTCCGGAGCTGGAAATCATTGCGGAGGATTTGGGATATCTGACCGATGAGGTACACAAACTGCTTGCCGACAGTGGATTTCCCGGCATGAAGGTTCTACAGTTTGCGTTTGACGTGCGCGAACCGAGCAATTACCTGCCGCATACTTATGAGCGGCATTGCGTGTGTTATGCCGGTACGCATGACAACACGACGACTGCGGGCTGGTTTACCGAGGCAAACTCAGACGACGCTGCATTCTCCGTGCGGTATCTCGGGCTGAATGAACGCGAAGGATATGTTTGGGGCATGCTGCGTGGCGGCATGGGTTCGGTTGCGGATCTGTTTGTTGCGCAAATGCAGGACTATATCGGACTGGACTCAAATTCCCGCATGAATATCCCCGGAACGCTTGGCGGCAACAACTGGCGCTGGCGGCTGCTGTCGGGTGAGTTTAACGAGACGCTGGCGGACAAAATTGCAGAAATGACGCGTATCTACGGGCGCGGCTAAAAATAGTAACAAAACTGCCCGAATTTTCGGGCAGTTTTGCTGTCGTCCGGCTCTTGCCGGTTGCGGCGCCTCGCAAAGAGCGGATTTTCGTTTATAACCGTTCGCTACGTTAATGAAACACCGTTTAGTGAAACGCTGAGAAGCCAAAGCGCCGATCGGATGGCGAATGATGTTCAAGTGAAAATCTTTTATTTTGTGTGCAAATCTGATATATTATATCTGTTCGTATCAGCTGTGTACGAACGGGACGATAACGTAACTTTTGCTGCGTTCGTCAAGCGGGCTGCCGAGCAGGCGCCATGACAAAGGGAATGCATCCACGAGGCGTACAACCGATTTCGAGGCGGCCACAGCGACGAAATGATAATTCGTTACCTCGATGATCCGGCGGTATGTCCATCCCATCCATGGATGCATTCTCCTGCCATTTGATCATATGCGCAGAGCGCTTTATATAATAACCTCGACACGGCATTTTTCCAGACCCGGACAGGGCGGAATCAAAGTGCCGTCATTTTTTTTGCCGTCCACGATCATGCCGCGCTCTTCGGCGGTTTTTCCGCGCTTCACCGAGATTTCGTATAGCGTGCCGCGGAACTTTCGTTGCGCCGTGTATCCGTCGATGGAATCGGGCAAGCATGGCTGTACCCGCAAACCGTCGTAATCCGGTGTGATCCCGAGGATTCCCTGCGAAACGGCGACAAATGCCCATGCGGCGGTACCGGTGAGCCAGCTGTTCTTTGCCGTTCCATAGCTCTTCGATTCGCGTCCGGCGATCGTTTGGCAATACACATACGGCTCGGTACGGTGAACTTGGCTGGAATCCTCCTGATAGGCGGGGGCTGTCCGCCGGTAGATGTCAAACGCCTCGTTGCCCATTCCAAGGGTGGCGTAAGCAAGGGTGATCCATAGATTGTTGTGGCAAAAAACGGAACCGTTCTCCTTGTATCCGGGCGGATAGCTGGTGATTTCACCAAGCTCCGGCCGGTATTCGCTATAACAAGGGTGAAGGAGTTCCACGCCGTAATCGCCCACGAGGTATTTTTGAACGGAATCCAGCGCCTGCTTTCCGTATTCGCTGCCGCCGATACCCGACATGGTGCAAAAACCTTGCGGCTCAATAAAGATGCTTCCCTGCGCGTTTTCGTGACTTCCGACTTTTTGGGAAAACGCATCGTAGGCGCGAAGGAACCAGGAGCCGTCCCAGCCGTTGTCCAGCACGGCTTGCTCCATCTGTCGTACGGCTGCAAGTGTGGTTTTTTCTTCGTCCGTCATGCCAATCCTGCGGCAAAGAGCCGCGTACTCGCGGCCGTATCGAACAAACATCGCCGCAATAAAAATGCTCTCCGCAGTTCCGCTTTCTCGGTTGGAGCAGGTTTGAAAACTCTCGCCCGGGACCTGCGAAAAACAATTTAGATTCAGGCAATCGTTCCAGTCCGCGCGTCCAATCAGCGGCAACTTGTGCGGGCCGAGGTTTTCGAGCGTGAATTGTATGCTGCGCTGCAGGTGTTCCATCAACGGGCGCTCCGTTCCCGGCTCGTTGTCAAATGGAACGAGTTCGCTCAGAATCGAATCGTCGCCCGTTTCACGGACATACGCCGCGGTGCAGGCAACCAGCCAGAGCGGATCGTCGTTAAAACCGGTCCCAACGTCTGCGTTACCGCGTTTTGTCAGCGGCTGATACTGGTGATAGGTGCTCCCGTCGGCAAACTGAACGGCGGCGAGGTCCAAGATCCGTTCTCTCGCCCGGTCGGGGATCATGTGTACGAATCCCAGCAGATCCTGACAGCTGTCGCGGAATCCCATCCCGCGGCCGGTGCCGCTTTCAAAATAACTGGCGCTCCGACTCATGTTAAATGTCGTCATGCACTGATATTGATTCCATAGGTTGACCATTCGGTCCAGTTTTTCATCGCCGCTTTCTACGGAGAACCGCGCCAGCAGCGCGTCCCAGTATTCCGAAAGCGCAGCCATCGCGGTGTCGACCTGATCGACTGTCTGAAAACGACTCATCAGCGCATGCGCTTTGTCTTTGTTGATGACGCCGGGTGCGGAGAATTTTTCATCCGGATCGTTTTCAACGTAGCCCAACTGGAAGAGAATGGTCGTTTCTTCACCGGCAGAGAGCGCGACCGGTATTTCGTGCGCGGCAATCGGCGACCATCCGTTGGCAATGCTGTTGCCGCAGGCGCCGTTTTCCACGGCAATAGGCGCGTCCCAACCACGAAACTGCCCCAAAAAGCTGTCGCGGTCGGTGTCAAAGCCCGCCGTTGGTACGTTGACGGAATAAAACGCATAATGATTCCGACGTTCACGATATTCGGTTTTATGGTAAATAGCTCCGGCTTCCACTTCCACTTCGCCAATGTTCAGGTTGCGTTGGAAGTTGGTTGCGTCGTCCACGGCGTTCCAAAGGCACCATTCCGCCGCGCCAAACACCCGGAAAGTTTTTTCTTTGTCGGAATGGTTTTTCAGCACAAGGCGATGCACTTCACAATTTGCCGCGAGCGGGACAAAGCAGGTAAGCTCTGCGGAAAGTCCGTTCTTTTCACCGGAAAAGCGACTGTAACCCAATCCGTGACGGCATTCATACCGATCCAACTCGGTTCCGGCGGGCAAAAATGCAGGGCTCCAAAAAGAGCCGTCCTCATATATATAGTAACATCTGCCGCCGAGGTCGGCGGGCGCGTTATTATAGCGATACCGTGTGATGCGCTGGAGTTTCGCGTCGCGGTAGAAGCAATAACCACCGCAGGTGTTGGAAATCAAGCCGTAAAAACCATCGCTGCCGAGATAATTGATCCAGGGCAGTGGGGTTGCAGGCGTCGTGATCACATATTCTTTCGTAGAATCGTCGAAATGGCCGTATTTCATTGCAGGAACCTCAGATTTTGAAAATAAATTTATAGAATCGGATAACTTAATCGTTTACGCTTCGTGCATATTATGATATACGAACACCCGTCCGATTGTAAAGTATTTTTTTTAAATTGCAATTATCCGAGATATTTATCTGTATATTTACTGGAAACAACAAAAATACAGTCCAGGTCTTTAATAATTTATCAAAGAATATGCTTGACATCCCATCATGAGCTAAATATAATGGGGTTGTCGAAAACGATTAAGTTCTTATAATGACATTATCTTCTCAAAATCAAGCTGAAATTCCTCGAAAACGATTGAGTATTTCAAAAGTAAGCAGAATGGAAACAGTATGGTAACGCTGAAAGACATTTCAAAAGAATGCGGCGTCTCTCAGGCGACGGTCAGCAAAGCTTTAAACGGCTTGCCGGACATTGGCGAGGAAACGGCAAACTATATCCGCTCCGTCGCAAAGCGTATGGGCTATCTGCCCAATGCAACGGCCCGCGCGCTGAAACTCGGCAGTTCTCATAATATCGGCATTTTGTTTGTCGACAAAACAAGCAGCGGCTTAACGCACGAATACTTTTCCGAAATTCTCAACAGTCTCAAAGTTGAAGCCGAGCGTCTGGGGTATGACGTCACATTTATCAGCAAAGATATCGGCAATTTTTCGATGGATTATTACAAACATGCAAAATATAGAAATTGCGACGGGGTTGTGATTGCTTCCGTCGACTTTAAAGACCCGGATGTGGTGCGGCTGGTCGAAAGCGAAATACCAACGGTCACGCTCGATTATGCGTTTGACAGCCGAACGTCGGTCCTTTCGGACAACGTCGGCGGCATGCAGGAAATCGTGAAACATATATATGAAAAGGGTCATCGCCGTATCGCCTTCATCCACGGCGAAGATACGTCGGTTACGCAAAAGCGCCTTGCCAGTTTCTTTAAGGCCTGTGCCGCGTTTGATATTCACGTGCCGGAAGAATATATCCGTCCGGCAATCTACCACGATCCGCGCTCCAGTGGCCTTGCCACGCGGGAACTACTGTCGCTGCCGGAGCGACCGACCTGTATTCTCTATCCCGACGATTTTTCTTTTATCGGCGGCATGAACGAGCTTGAGCAGCAGGGGCTTTCCATCCCGGACGATATGAGCGTCGTCGGTTACGACGGAATCCTGCTTTCGCAGGTGCTCCGGCCAAAGCTGACCACGTTCCGTCAGGATGCGGAAACCATGGGGCGAAAAGCCGCCGCGTTGTTGATCGAGCAAATCGAAAATCCCAAGAGCTGGCTCCCGCAGCTGGTTAACGTGCCGGGCAAGCTGCTTGAGGGCGATTCCGTAAAGAAATTGAAGTCTTGAGGCGCAATTGCGTTCTCAATATGGAACGGGCGCTGATGGGGCGCCGGTTCATAAAAATAAACAGGAGGAGTAATCAATGAAAAAACTACTTGCAATTCTTTTGACTGTGGCTGTGCTGCTGTCCGTGTGCGCCTGCTCGACACCCGCTGAAACGAACACCGCGGATACAACCGAAGCCACAACGGAAACTGCGACGGAGGCGACAACCGAAGCGTCGACGACCGAAGCGACACCGCAGGGAACGGTTTACAACATTTACTGCTGGAACGACGAGTTCCAGACGCGCTTCCAGAAGTATTTTGAGGAAGCGGGTTTGATTCCGGATGGTGTCACGGTCAATTGGGTCATCACCCCGAGTGCCGATAACGCCTACCAGAACAAACTTGACGAAGCGCTGCTTGCCCAGGAAACGGCCGCTGATGACGACAAGATCGACCTGTTCCTCATCGAAGCGGATTATGCGCTGAAGTATGTCAACACGGATTTCACTCTGGACGTTTATAGCGATGTTGGCCTGACTCAAGAAGACACGGCAGCCATGTACGGCTACACCAAGGACGTCTGTACCGACAGCGAAGGCGCGCTCAAGGGTCTTTCCTGGCAGGCTTGCCCGGCGGGCTTGATCTATCGCCGCTCGATTGCGAAGGCAGTCCTCGGAACGGATGATCCCGTTGAAGTACAGAGCAAACTGGACAGCTGGGATAAATTCGAAGCAGTTGCCGCGGATGCGAAAGCTCTGGGTTACTACATGGTCTCCGGCTATGATGACGATTACCGTGTATTCAGCAACAACGCAACTCAGACCTGGGTCGACGAAACCGGCAAGATTCAGTTTGACGCGAACATTTTGAAGTGGATTGAACAGACCAAAACGTTCACCGATCTTGGCTACAATAACAAGGCAATCCTCTGGTCCGACGAACAGTGGGCCGGTGCAAAAGATGACGGCACGGTTATGTGCTACTTTGGACCTGGCTGGTTCTTCGACTTCTGTCTGGCGCCCGCAACGCTGGCCGATTCGGAAGCAGAAGCGGCGGTTGGCAACGGAAGCTATGGCGACTGGGCTGTTATAATGGGACCGCAGGGTTATTACTGGGGCGGCACCTGGCTGTGCGCGGCTGCGGGTTCCGACAACATCGAACTCACCAAGCAAATCATGCAGGTCATGACCTGTGACAAAGACACGCTGGTTGGTATCGTCAACGATTTCAACGACTTCACCAACAACGAAGCTGCAATGACCGAAATTGCAAACAGCGATTTCTCAAGCGCCTTCCTCGGCGGTCAGAACTACATCTCCGTACTGCTCGACAGTGCGACCAGCATCAAGTACATCTCCAGCCCCTATGATCAGGGCTGCAACGAGAAGCTTCAGGAAGCAATGCGCGGCTACTTCAACGGCACCGCGACGTATGACGAAGCGATCGATAACTTCTACACGCTTGTTCTGGAAAAATATCCCGAACTGAGCAGATAATCTGCCTGCGTCAAAGCAATACGAAACTGCACGGCGGGACGGGCATACCCGTCCCGCCGTATCCGTCCGGCGGCTTTCCAAGCCGTCATGCACGACGATTCCGTTGCAGAGAACCCAATCTGGATATAAAGGATACCGCTATGTTAAAGACACCGACAAAGAGGATCAAATCGGTCAGCTATGCAAAATGGGGATATATCTTTATTGCGCCCTTTTTTCTTGTATATCTGATATTTCATTTGATTCCGCTTGGTTCCACGATTTACAACAGTTTTTTTGAAAACTATCGATCAGGACTGGCGCAGGTTGGCCCGACGTTTGTTGGTCTGCAAAACTACGTTACCCTGTTTCAAAACGGGGAGTTGCCCAAATACGCGCTGAATACCCTGGTCATCTGGATGATGGGATTCGTGCCGCAGATCGTCGTGGCTATGCTGCTGGCGGTCTGGTTCACGAGCTACCGCCTGAAGTTGAAGGGGCAGCGCTTTTTTAAGACCGTCATCTACATGCCGAATCTGATCATGGCGTCTGCGTTTGCCATGCTGTTTTTCCTCCTGTTCTCCGCGGTAGGGCCTGTCAATCAACTTCTGCAGGAAACGGGCGTCATCAGTGAACCGTTACGGATGGTGGAAAGCACGGCGCTGACGCGAGGACTGGTTGCGCTGATGAATTTTCTAATGTGGTTTGGCAACACGACCATCGTCCTTATGGCGGGCATTATGGGCATCGACCAGTCGATGTTCGATGCGGCGCAGGTGGACGGCGCAAAACCCAGACAGGTCTTTTACCGTGTTACACTGCCGATGCTCAAGCCCATCGTATTGTATGTTGTCATCACCTGCCTGATCGGCGGCATTCAGATGTTCGACGTGCCGCAGGTTTTGACGAATTTCACCGGTGAGCCGAACCGGACAGCCATGACGCTGGTCATGTACCTTAACAAGCACCTGCAAAGCAAAAACCTTGGCATGGGCGGCGCGGTCTCCGTGTTGATCTTCGCGATTACCGCAGTGCTCAGCATAATCGTATATCAGTCCATGACAAAGGATATGCGCGAAGCAAACAAACTCAGAAAGCAGCGCATACATGCAGATAAGGAGGCGAAGTAAATGGAAGCGGCAACCGTAAAAAAACAAAAAGCGAAATCCGGTGCGGCCCGGCTGACCATTTCGCGCACCCTTTGCTATATCGCGTTAGTCTTCCTGACGATCCTGTGTCTGTTCTCCTTTTATATGCTGATTATAAACGCGACGCGGCAGCATGCCTCGATCATGTCCGGATTTTCCTGGCTGCCCGGCAAATCGTTTTTGTTTAACGCAAAGAATCTCTTTGACGACACAAACATTCCAACCCTGCGCGCACTCGGCAACAGCCTGCTTGTGGCGGGTTCCTGTGCGGCGCTGACCACTTATTTTTCCGCAATGACCGCATATGGTTTGCATGTCTATCAGTTCCGGTTTAAGCAGGCGGCGTTTCTGTTCATCCTGCTGGTTATGATGGTGCCGTATCAGGTATCGACACTCGGTTTTATCGAGCTGGTTACGGACATGGGTATGATGGACACCTACTGGCCGCTGATTTTGCCAAAAATTGCGGCGCCGATTGTCTTCTTCTTTATGAAGCAGTATATGGAGAGCGTCCTGCCGCTGGAAATTGTGGAAGCGGCGCGTGTCGACGGGAGCAACGAGTTCCTTACCTTCAATCGCATCGTATTGCCGATGATCAAGCCGGCGATTGCGGTTCAGGCGATCTTCGCGTTCGTTGAAAACTGGAACAATTACTTTGTTCCCGCGCTTATCATCAACAGCAACGAAAAAAAGACGATCCCGATTCTGATTGCGCAGCTGAGGAGCGCGGATTACCTGAAGTTTGACCTGGGCAAGGTGTATATGATGGTCTTCGTGGCGATCATTCCGGTCGTAATCGTTTATTTCTTCCTTTCGAAATTTATCATCAAGGGCGTCACCATGGGAGGCGTGAAAGGATGATTGCATCGGTTCGCATTTCCGAATTGGTGAAACAAACCGTCCGTATGTTTTATCTGCAGCGCTGTGGCACGGCGCTGCAGCCGGAATATGCGGGCGATTTTGCGCACCCGGCTTGTCACGCCGCGCCTTCAAGAATACTTGGAACGGATGAAAGGCTGGACGTTGCCGGCGGGTGGCACGACGCGGGCGATTACGGGCGATATATTGCGCCTGCGGCAAAAGCCGTTGCCGACTTGCTGCTTGCTTATGAGGCTGCGCCGAAATTGTTTTCCGATGAAACGGATATTCCGGAGAGCGGCAACGGTATTCCGGATATCCTCGACGAAGCGCGCTGGGAAATCGAATGGATGCTGAAGATGACGCGACCCGACGGCGCGGTTTATCACAAGGTTACATGCGCACGCTTTTGCGGCATGATCATGCCGCAGTTTGAGCTGGAGGAAACGATCGTTTCGCCGGTATCCACAACGGCTGCGGGTGATTTCGCAGGCGCACTGGCGCTTGCTTATCGGATTTATTTGCAGCATGATCGGGTATTTGCCAACGAATGCCTCGCTGCCGCGCGCAAAGCATATGCGTTTTTAAAAGCATCGCCGGCGTTGCCGTTTCATAACCCGCAGGAAATTGAAACCGGTGAATATGACGATGAATGTGACGTTGACGAACGGTTTTTTGCCGCGGCGTCGCTATATGCCGCAACCGGCGAACCGGCGTTTCTTGTCGACGCGCAATCTCTTTTGACCGACGATCTGCCTGTTTCGCTGGGTTGGGAGGACATGGCCGGGTATGGCTGCATTGCCTGCCTAAAAAGCCCGTGCATTGCTTCCGACGACGAATTTCTTTCTACTGTGAAGGCACGACTCATAAACGAGGCCGACACGCTCGTTGTACTGAGCGAAAACCATCCGTATGGCATTTCGCTTGGCGAAGAATTGCCGTGGGGCAGCAATATGTATTTGCTCAACAATGCCGTTTTGATTGGTGAAGCAAACAGACTTCAACCGTCGATTCGCTATGAAAATGCTGTAAAATGGCATCTTGCGTATATTCTGGGCAACAATCCGCTGGGGAAATGTTATGTTACGGGGTTGAATCAAAATTCGCCGCAGAATCCGCATCATCGGCCGTCCGCCGCCGTCGGCAAACCGATGCCGGGCATGCTCGTCGGCGGACCGGATTCCGGCGTGCATGACCCGCTTGCAAAGGAACGGCTGAACGGAAAGCCGCCGATGGAATGTTATCTGGACGAGCTGGAAAGTTACTCGACCAACGAGGTGGCGGTGTACTGGAATTCGGCGCTGGTCTATGCGCTCGCGCTATTGAAAAGCATACAAAAAAGCGAAAAAACAGGCCAATAACGGCTGTTACAAACACTTATAGTGCGGTTAGAGTGCGTTAAAGCCCCGTTGAATTTGATTCGGCGGGGTTTGTTGATGCATAAAAATCGTTCGTTTTGTCGGCCCGGGAGACCGAATGCTGTGTTACCGGCAAATATGGTATAATGCGCTTACAAGATAAAACGGCATGTATAAAATGGTAAATTGAAAGGAATTTTTCTTCCCACTGCAACCATAGCTTCCTTTGCGAAGTGTTAAGGGTGGAAGGGAAAGGTATTCACCGACTATGGAACAACAGCCGAAGACAATCCCGCCGATTGCGGCCGACAACGTGGATGCGCTCTTTGAAGCGTACGCCGACATGGTGTACCGCCTGGCGTTTCTGCGCACCAAAAGCGCCGCGGACGCGGACGACACCGTGCAGGAGGTATTCCTGCGGGCACTGCGCGCAAAGCCCGCCTGGAACGACCAAAATCACCAGAAGGCCTGGTTTTTGAAGGTGACGATCAACTGCACGAAGTCACTGTTGACCTCCGCATGGAGGCGGCACACGGTTCCTGAAGACGAAAACCTGCTCACCGAAATGCAGACGCAAACGGATGTGTATCCATATGTGCTGGCACTTCCCGTGAAGTACCGCACCGTCGTGCATCTGTATTACTACGAGGGGTACCGCGTCGCAGAGATTGCCCAGATGATGGGCACAAACGAAAACACGGTGAAATCCCATCTCTTCCGCGCACGCGATATGCTGCGGGAACAGTTGAAAGGGGAGTTTCAGGATGTTTAAAGAGCAGTATATCCGTGACAACGATAAGCTACATGCAAAGGAGACGTTGCTCATGGAAATCAAAGAAAAACATGCGCGCGAAGAAAAACGCTTTTCGCGACAGCAGAAATTTGTCCGCTACGGCGCGGTCGCCGCGGCCTTCATCCTCGTAATCGGAGGCGTGCTTGGCGTATGGTTTGCCAACCGCGGGACCGACACAACGACGACAACAGAAATGACACTTGAGGCTAACGCGCAGGATGCGACAAACTCGACCGTATCAATTGAAAGCTACGACGACATCTACGACATGATCGAAGAGATGCAGTACGGCTACTATGATTACGGCATGCGAGACGGCGTGACCGTGACGGAGGAAGCCGCAGTGGATGACGCCGTTATGGCAACGCAGGAAGCGGAGGTCGCGGCGAAGGACACCGCAACGGGTTCTTCCGGCGGCACGAATGATTATTCCGAGACCAACGTGCAGGTCAAAGGCGTCGATGAAGCGGATATCGTGAAGACCGACGGCGACTACATCTACTACATTGCGGATAATCAGCTCAACATTATCGACGCAAACGGCGCAAACACCAAACTCGTTTCCACAACGCTGTTGGACAGCGACGATTCCTGGTGGGGCTATAGCTCCGAAATGTTCTTGCTTGGCGATCGCTTGATGGTCATTTCGCAGGGATATAACACGGTGTGGATCAACGATTCGAACGGCAGCTACGAGAGCGGCACGGATCAAACCAAGGCGATCATTTACGATATTTCCAACCCGGCAAAGCCGGTGCAGATCATATCGCTTGGACAGAGTGGTAACTATGTCAGTTCCCGTATGATCGGCGACTATGTCTATCTTGTAACTGCGCAGTATGTCTACAACGCAGTGCGCAGCACGCCGATTACGTACATCCCGTCCGTTTCGATCGATTCGGAATCCAAGCTGCTTTCCACCAGCGATCTGTATGTGTATGGAACGCCGCAGAGCTCCGCGTACACGGTGATCGGCTCGATCAATCTGAGAAACGGCGCCAAGCATGCGTCCGTAAAGGCCGTCTTCGGCGGGACGAGCGACCTCTATGCCAACGCGGACCACATGCTGCTTGCCATCAATGAATACGACAGCGATACGTCGCCCATCGCGCCGGACAAGGACGGCAAGAACGTCCAGATTACGACAGGACAGTCCAATACGGAATTGATCCTGCTTTCGCTGAAGGAAGGCGAGATCACAAAGATTGCCTCCGGTGCGGTTCCCGGCAGTCTGCTCAACCAGTTCTCGATGGACGAGTATAACGATGTGTTCCGCATCGTGACCACCGTCGACTGGTGGGAACAGCGCGTCTATACGGACGGGCTGGACACCTACGAGTACGACAGCAAGAACTACAACAATCTCTACACGCTCGATTTGGACCTGAACATCATCGGCAAAATCGAAAACCTGGCCGAGGACGAGTATGTGCAGAGCGTCCGCTTTGACGGCGACGTCGGGTACTTTGTAACCTTCCGTCAGGTCGATCCGCTGTTTGCGGTCGATCTGAGTAATCCCAAAGCGCCCAAGGTTTTGAGCAAGCTCAAGATTCCGGGTTTCTCGGAATATCTGCAAACGTTCGGCAACGGATTGCTCTTTGGCATCGGATACGATGCGGATGAGGATACCGGGCGGACGTTGGGCGTGAAGATGAGCATGTTCGACACCAGCGATAAAACGGACGTGACGGAGCTCTTCACAGAGGCTGTGGACGCGGACTGGACGATTATCGGCAACAACCATCACGCAATCCTTGTGGACGCGGACAAAAACCTGATTGCGTTCCCGGCGGACAACGACTACTATATCTACCGTTACTATGCGGGTACCGGCTTTGAGCTGGCCGCAAGGGTCGATCTCGGCAGCGATCTGTCCAGCTGGAACCTAAGAGGCCTGTTCATCGGCAACGACTTCTATGTGCTCAGCGAATCGAGTGTCACGGTTATTTCCGTGACCAACTTCGGCGTGCTGACCACGCTGAAAATCGGCTAAATAGTACAAGCAAAACGAACAAAACAAAAGCGGGCAAAAGCCCGCTTTGTTTTGTTGCATTTCGAATGCAAAGAATGTTTCGGCTAGTGCTTCGCCGGGACGCGGAGCGCAATGAGCCGCCTGACATCGCTGAGAATCTCTTCGTCCGTAACGTGAATCATCAGCCAGCGCGCACCATTGTAGGTTTTGACGCCTGAATAAAGCGCCTGCACATAAGGCGAAAAAGTGCCAAGAAGCAAATCCGCTTCGGTCGATTCCTTTCGTCCGATCGTAACGAGTGCGATGAACGATCCTGCGTCCGGATACAGCGTGCAAAGCGCGCGCCCGCTTTTTTTATATTTCACATTCCAGCCGGGCGCGCCGGAGCAGGTGCTGTACTCAACGCGTGGCGAAACGCCGTAAGACGACTCCAGATAGGTGCAGAGTTTGCCCCAAAGTGGATTCCCGATAAACGCGGCGATATCGCTCAGGCTTGGCTGATCATTTCTTGTATAACGCTCCGTCCAGTTCATGGCTGCACGCTCCTTTTCCCAAGCGGGAATTCTTTTTTGCATTCGCTGCATACGCCGTCGTGCATGTTGATCAGTCCGCCGCACTCCGTGCAGGTATATTTCGCCAGATGCTGCCGGAGCAGGAGTTCCGTGCCACATTCCGCGGCCAGTCGGTCGTCCTCAATCAACGTTACGCCGTAGCCGGTGCGGTAGCGTCTTGCAAACGCCTTCATGCGCGCACAGGGAAATTCGGCGCACTCGAAGCAATAGCGGATGCCTTTTTCGGCGGTGCAGCTTCGCATCTTGCATTTACGGCAGTATTCCGTTGCCACGGCTTCTTTTGAAAAGCAGCCGGGGCATGGTTTCCG
Source organism: Christensenellaceae bacterium (assembly GCA_963665515.1). Lineage (GTDB taxonomy): Bacteria > Bacillota > Clostridia > Christensenellales > CAG-138 > UBA7703. The sequence goes on along the minus strand of OY762278.1, from coordinate 633,638 downwards.
TTTTTTGTCCAGGTGGCGGTAGCACAGCATGCAGTTGATGCCGCATGGAGCGAGGTATTCCCGCTCGATTACGTTTGGCGCTTTCAAGATCAACCCTCCCGTCGTGTGTCGGTTACTTCGCTTGCCAGCGCTTCAGCTGCGGAAACATTTTTTGCATGATGTCCCGCGCGGTGGCTTCGTCCATTCCGGGGCTGTTTTGAACCATGGGGCCGACGCAGAAGTCTATCATCTCATCCATGGTGCACTCCGCCGTGAACGCACCGTCCGCATAACAGTACTTACAGTAATCTTTGCTGCGTGTTCCGTCCTTTTCGGTTCCGTAGAATTCGTCGGTTTCGCCCATCGGCATGCCACAGCTTTGGCAATAACGTTCCTGCATGATGATATCCTCCGTTTTGTTTTGATGGGATTATCATACAAAAATGAACTTGACACTGTTTGTCACGTTTTATAGTGTTCGTAAATGTTTTTTGCGTAGGCGGCGAGTTCTTCACGCAAATGCGGCGGGCTAACCACAGTAACGCCGTTGCCAAATGAAAACAAGTAACTTACGACCCAGCCGTCCAACGGAAGGTCGACTGTAACGAGAATGGAACCGTCGGCTTGTTTTTCAATCTGCTTGCGGTCGAATTCGTCGTAAACACGGAACGCGACCGACGGTGAAAAACGCAGAACTACCTGCGTGCAGCCCGTGTTCGGCATCATTTCGATCTCTATAGGCGGCGCATCCTCAAAGATTTGCGTAAAGCGGCGATTCGTCACGGTGAGCGTAACGATGCGACTGATTTTGAAGAGTCTGTAATCGTCCGCCCTCTCGCAGAATGCCTGCAAATACCAACTTTTATCTTTAAAGATGAGTTTAAAAGGAAGGACGCTGCGATTGGACGTGTCGCCGAGAGTGTTACAGTAGAGAATGTCAAGTACGCGTTTTTCTAAAATCGCGGTTTTCAGCTTGTCAAACCGCTCGCTGTCGACCCGGCTAAGCCCCCAGCGAGAGAAATCAACTTCGATCCAGTTTGCGTTTTGTTTTTGAAACATGCCGCCGAGTTTGCGCAGCAGCGCGCCAACCGGCTGATCCGTCGCCTGCAGGCTCTGGATAGCGAACAGAATCTGGTTTTGCTCATCGTCGGAGAGCAGCGCCTTATCAAACGCGTAATTCGGCATAAGCGAAATGCCGCCGCCTTTGCCCTGTGTGGCAAAGACGGGAACGCCCGCCATGGACAGCGCCTCGACGTCGCGATATACGGTACGCGTCGAAACCTCAAGCTTTGCCGCGAGCTCCGGCGCGGTGGCGGAGCCCTTGTCCAGCAGGATGTATAGGATTTGGAACAGGCGGCCGTTTTTCATGCGGTGGTCCTTTATAAAAGATATGGTCGGTATACGGCAAAACCCGCTCTTTCAAAATGAAAAGCGGGCAGTGCATGCTCTATCATAGAAACGGTTCGTTTATTTGCCGCTTTTTAGCTTTAGGCGCGGTTTATCGAGATTCTTTGAAAACAGGCTGCGGAGATTCGCAATCTCGGCCTCGGAAGAAATTTGATCCTTTGGCATGACGTTTGCGTGCGTATCCGAAATAAAGATATAAAACGCATTGCGCGTTTCCTGTATGGAGACGACACGATTCCAGGGCAAATCGGAATTTCCACGGTCGGACATGGCGTGGATGCCGTCCTTATCCACTGTGAAATCAACGGAAAAGTCGACCAGCTTTTTCTGTTTATAAAAACTGTTGATCCGCATGAGTGTGGTGACCACGTTGACCGCCAACAACAATAAGGTGCCGAATACCGCCATGAGTAGCGCGTTGGCAATTGCACTTTGGATAGCCAATCCCTGTGCATATCGCATCAGCGCAAGCGTTCCGGCGATGATGACGAATACAATGATTGCCGTGGAGATCAGTTTTTTACGCATAATATAGAAGTTGTAGCGCGTATTATCCTTCTTCGTGATGGTGAAATGATTCGTAAAGTGCATATAGTGTTATCTCCTTATACGGATAAAATATTATACAACGCGCAGGAAATGACTGTCAAAAACAATACGCCGCCGAAATCGTCTTACTCCCCGCGAGATGGAATCTCGCGGGGAGCTTTACTAGAGAGGGAGAGGGTATTATGAAGTTGAAGCAATCGATGACCGCTTTAGTTGCGCTGCAGCGCGTCGATTGGCGTCATCTTGCTCGCCTTGGCGGCGGGATAGCTGCCGAATACGACACCGATGACGATGCAGAACACCAGCGCCGCGATGGCTGCACGCCATTCCATTGCGATGGTCATATCCGTTGCGACCGCAAATATCTTCAGGCCGAGCGCGGATAGCCCAAGACCAAGCAAACCACCGAGGATGGAGAGTACGCACGCTTCAATGAGAAACTGCATCATGATGTGCGCCCGCTGAGCGCCGATGGCCTTGCGGATGCCGATCTCCCGCGTTCGCTCGGCCACACTGACCAGCATGATGTTCATAATGCCGATGCCGCCGACTAGCAGCGAAATTGCCGCGATACCGCCGAGCATAAGCGACAGCGTGCTCATAACATCGTCCAGCGTGTCGAGGAGCTCGGTCATGTTGTAGACCTCATAGGTGTCTTCGTCACGCGTGAGTTCCAGCAGGTTGTACTCCGTGAGCGCCTGCGCCATGTCGACGTCGTCCGCCGAGGCGGCCAGCACATATGCTGTGGTGATCGCCGTGGAATCGGCGACGCGCTGTGCGGTCGTCAGTGGGATCAGAATGTTGGAATCCAGCGACCCGGTCGAATTCGACCCGCTTTCGGAGATCAGTCCGATGACCGTGAACGTGTGTCCGCTCATCGTGAAGGTATTGCCGATGACGTCATAGCTTTCGTAAAGTTCGCCGGCGATTTCCGTACCAATGACCGCCACGTAGGTGCGCCATTCAAGATCGGACGGAACGATCGACCGGCCGGACTCCAACGACAACCCGGCGACGTCCATATATTCCCCGGTTACGCCAAGTGCAGAAACACTGGTGTAGGTGGAGCCGCTGCGCGCGGTGCTGCTGACCGTCAGATACGGCGCGACACCTGCAATGGAGTCATACTCTTCCAGCGCAAGATAATCGTCCGCAGTCAGGGAGATATCCTCGTCCGTAATGGTTACGGTGAGCAGTTCCGATCCCATGGATGAAATCGCCGAGGTGATGGAACTCGTCGTGCTCTGCGCAATGGAAACGAGCACAATCACGCTCATAACGCCGATGATGATGCCGAGCATGGTGAGGAACGAGCGCATCTTGTTGGCAAGCGTCGAACGGACCGCCAGGCGGAGCGAGTTGAAGAACATTGTCATAATCCCGCCTCCTCGCTCGTATCATACAGTCTGCCGTCGCGGACGAACACCGTCCGCTGCGACATTTTTGCAACGTTCATATCATGCGTAATGAGCACGATAGTGTGCTGCTGCTCGGACAGTTCGACGATCAAGTTCATGATGTCGGTGCCGGATTTGCTGTCCAGATTTCCGGTCGGCTCGTCGGCAAGGATGACCTTTGCGTCGCTGGCCAGCGCGCGGGCAATCGCCACGCGCTGCTGCTGGCCGCCGGAAAGCTGGGACGGACGATGCTGCATACGATTATACAGCCCGACCTTGTCGAGCGCGGCTTTTGCGCGCTCAATGCGGTCTTTTTGCGAACATTTTTGATAAATCAAAGGAAGTTCGACGTTTTCCAGCGCGCTCATGGAGTCGAGCAGATTAAACTGCTGGAAAACAAAGCCGATCTTTTCGCTTCGAATCTCCGAAAGCTCACGGTCGGTCGATTCGGCGATGTTCATGCCGTCAAGCATGTAGTCCCCCGAGTCCGGAAGGTCGAGACATCCCATCACGTTCATCAGTGTGGTTTTGCCCGATCCGGACGGACCGCAGATGGCGACGAATTCCTGCGGGCGGACATGCAGGTACGCGTGATCCAACGCATGCACCGCCTCGTCACCTACGAAGTAGGTTTTGCAGATGTCTTTTAAAACCAACATAGCAGTGCTCCTTAATTGCCCGGAGCCATTCCGCCGCCCATATTACCGCCGCCGCTCGGCATGTTGCCGCCGCCGAAGTCGCTTCCGCTAAAGTCGCCGCCCATGGTGGAGCCGCTGCCGAAGTTGAACGTCGTTGTGGTCTCTTCGTCGTCGCTGTAGGTTGAGCTTGTCGTCAGGTCCGGAACCCAGATCAGCTCACCCGAGGAGAGCCCGTCTCCGGTGATTGCGATGTAGGAACCGTCCGACATGCCTGTGGTGACGTTTACCGTTGTCAGTGCGTCGAGATCAAGTTCACTCTCGGCGAGCGTCGTGCCAATCGACGCGTCGTCGCCGGCAAGCATGATATATGCGGTATCGCCGTCATATTCAATTGCGTTTACGGAAACGATCAGCGTTTCCCCGCTGGTTTCAGTTATGATTTCGACCGAAGCGCTCATGCCGGGGTATGCGCCCGCAATCGGCTCTGTGGTAATGGTTGCGGTATAGCTTGTTACATAACTTCCGCTGCCGGAGTAGGAAATGTTTGTGACGGAACCGCTGTACTCACCGTCAATGGCGTCCAGTGTAATCGTTGCGTCCTGACCGAGTGCGACGGACGCGATGTCCAGCTCGTCGATGGAGAGGGACAGCGTGTAGCCGTCGGTCCCGGTGAGCGTGCAGAGCGAGCCGCCCGCGGTGACCGTGTCGCCCGCTTCAACGGAAAGCGAGGTCAAAACGCAGTCGTATTCCGCCTTGATGGCAAGCTGATCCTGCAGATCGGCAATTTGATCAAGCAAATCGCTTTCCGTCTCTTTCAGCGCGGTATAGGTGGACGACGGTGCGCCTTCCGCCAGGACAAAGAGCGTCGTACCCCTGCTGACTTTTGAATTTTCAGAGATTTTAACGGCTTCGATTTTGCCGGAATCCGCGGTGATATCGACATATTCGTTTACATCGATTTCGCCGGAACCCAGAAGGTTGCCGTCCTCATCCTGAACGGTTGCGCTTGTGCCGATGGAATAATAATCGTCGTCAAACACGATGGTGGCAACACCGTCGGAAAGCTCTGTAACATAGCCGTCCTGTTCGTCTTCGTCAATCAATACGATAACGGCGTCATATTGTTGCATGCCGTCCACCGCGGGGATTTCAACACGCATGTTGCCATCGGTCGCGATGCGGCACAGATAGTCCATATCGTCTACGATGTCGCCTTCCGAAGCCTGGACGATCTTGACAATGCCGGCTTTTGTGGCCGTGATCTTCCGGTTGCTCAGATACTGCGTTGCCGTTGCAAGAGAACTGCGTGTGGAAGCCAACTCGTCGTTCAGCTCGTCAATCTGCGACTCGATTTCATCGGAAGTCAGCGTCATGACGATTTCGCCTGCTGCAATCGTTTCGCCGGGCTCATAGTTCACCCCGGTAACGGTGGCTTCGGCAGCCGCGGTTACGCTGGTAGACTCCAGCGCCGACAACGTGCCGGAACCGCTGATGGTGCTGCTGATTTCACCACTGGAAATCGAGCTGACGCGGTAGTTGAGTACGCTGGTGGTTTCACCATCACCGCCAAGGACATTTAATAAGATAATGATGCCAACGGTGAGTACGATCGCAACGACGCAGAGCCCGATGATTGTACGGATGCGCTTGCGCTTCTTTTTCTTTTGCTGTGAGGTAACAAAAGAGTTATCAGTAGTTTCCATAGATGATTCTCGCCTCCAAATTCATTCGCTAAAAATGATATTGATTCGGTGTGGCAGAACCATGGCAAAGAAACGCCCGGAATGTGTAGGATTGCGACAGGAAGAATTTGTCAGAAACCGAGCAGAACAAGCCGCAAGGCCTCGGTTTTTTGGTTGTTAAAACGAACGCAAAACAGCACGGCTAACGAAAGAAGAAAAGATAAGACGTTGACTTTGTGTCAAGTTTTTGCCAACATCGTTGCCTATAGTAAAAACAAGAAAAAAGAAACGACCGTTTTTGCATGCGCCAACAATCATAGACGCATACAAAAACGCGTCTTACCAGGGGAGAACGATTCAGATTATGAAACGAACACTCAAAACGATTGTTTCGCGGGGCGTTGCCGCAGTATTTCTGGCGGCGCTGATGCTGTCGCTTTCACTTGGCGCAACAGCGGGGACAACCATCGAAGTTGGAGACGAAACGGAATTGCTGCTGGCGCTGAGCACCGCCGACGGAGATACGGCTGATTACACCATCTTGTACAGGTCCGGTGTGACATCCATTACGCTTAGCTCTTCGTCGTCCGTGTATATCCCTTCGAACGTGACGATTGATTTGTCCGCATCGGGCGGTACGATGCGGATGGAAAACGGAACCGTGACCCTGAATGGAACGATCAACGGAGGCACGGTGGAAGTCGCAGGCTCGATACTTGCGGTTAACGGATTTCTTACGGGCGGGATAGTGACGGTTTCAAAAGGAACCCTCGTGCGCATGAATGGCTGCAACATCACATCCGCCGTATCCGCGCCTTCAAGCGGCACCGGAGAGATTCGTTACCAAACGGTGCTTTCTCTGGAAAACCTTGGTTCGTCCAGCACGGAGACGATCCAGACGGTTATCTATTCCGGCATAGCGGAAGCCGACGATGATGCAACCTTTGTGAAAGACCATCTGGCGACCGGCTATGTTTACCCGCTGTATGGAGAGACGATTACTAAAGTAACGACCGACGCGGGGAATGTGTTCCGCCTTGGAACAAAATATATGGACGTTTTGTCGCTGGCGTTTGCCATCACCTATTACGGCACGACGGACGCAACGCTTTCTATTGCGAATCCGACGTCCTACACAGCATCCGATTCAGCAATCCAACTCAACAATCCAACAAAAGACGGCTATATGTTCGACGGATGGACATGTGACCAGCTTTCAATAACAATACCGACAACGAACGCAGTGATCCCGGAAGGAATGACCGGTGCGCTGTCGTTTGTTGCAAACTGGACGGAACAAACCATGCCGTCCGGCGGAAGCAAGACCAGCGGCGGAGGAACAACGGGATCGGCTTCAACAGCCACAACCGACACGGAAGACGAGACGGAATCTGAAGAACCGGCGGTAGTGGAGGCAACCGACGAAACAACGGCGACGAGCAACGTGCGCATTGGGCAAGGGACCTCCTCGACCAAGGTGACGTTCACAAGCGATGTTGACGAAGTGATGCCAACGCTGGAAACCGTAGGCGGCAATTCCTTCCCCTGGGGCTGGACATTGCTGGGCGTTGGCGGATCCGCTATCCTTGTTTATATGATTGCGTTGATCAACCGCAAAATCAGAGAACGCGCAGACATAAAAAAATAAGAACGGGCAACGAATAGATAGGCAAACGCCGGAGAAAGTTCTTGCTTTCTCCGGCGTTTGTTTGTTGTTGCCAAAAGAGCTTAATTTTCTTCCGGCTTTGCTTCTTCCGGTTCTTTTTTCATGCGCTCGGCATAGGCGGAAAAGGCGGCTTTTCCGTCCTCGTCCCACCAGTCTTCATAAAGCTCCCAGTTTTCGTGATGGTCGTTTGTTCCCTGCTGCTTTTTTTTGCGGCAGGCGCTTTCCTTTTCTTCATCGCCGGACTTATGGGACTTACTGGAATCGCCAAAGCCGCCGAAGAGTATTCGGGCAAGCGCAAACAGCCCGAGTCCTTCCCAAAAGCCGATCGTCCGCAGACCGAAGAGCCCCGGCATCAGCCAATTCCAAAGCCAGCGAACAACGTTGCCAAACAGCAGGCCAAGCAGAAACGCGCCAGCAACGCCCAGCACGGTGTATAGTGTGTACTTCATCCACTTTGGGACGGTGTCCCATGTTTCTTTTATTTTGCTCATGATGTTATCTCCTTTTTGTACATTCAGTCAGGTTCGTTTTTCAGCATGTGCTTCAGCGTTTTTACCGCGCGACTTTTCCGCGAGAGCAGCGTGCCGATCGGTTCGTCCCATTCTTCGGCGAGCTCGCGGAACGTTTTTCCGCGCAGTTCCGTTGCTATCAAAACTGCGCGCTGACGCGGTTCGAGCCGGTCGATGGCGTCCGTCAGCCGCTGCAAGTCTTCCTGCCGTTCCATTGGATGCAGATCGGACGTAGAGAGCATGCTTAGCAATGGAAGTTCGCCGTTTTCGTCCGCAAGGTCTTCCAGATGGACGACCCGCGCACGGCTGCGCTCGTAGTCGGCGATTTTGTTGCGGATGGAGCGGTAAACGTAGGCGGTGATGTTTTCGACAGGCCCTGCGGTGTCGAGGCGGCTGACGACATTGAGCATGACGTCCGCAACGATGTCCTCCGCGTCCATATGACCAATTTGCCGGACGCGACTTTTTACGAAGCGGACGAGTTTTTCACCATCGCTGGTGAAAAACGCATACCATCTGCTCTTTTCGTTTCGATCCATAGCCACCATGCACCCCTTACACTAGATAAGACGGATGAAAAGGAGATTTATTGCAGTATACCAAGAATTTATTTTATCCATATCATGTTTTGAGTGAAAACGCAAAAAAAGCGCACGAAAGCGTGCGCTTTTTAAGTAAGATTGCCGAATTGATCGTCAGATGAGCGGCACAAGGAACCCGCCGCCTGACAGCGCGTAGGACTGTCCGTTCAGCGCCGCGTTTTGCGGGGCGTTGGAATCGTAGTAGATTGAAAATCCGTTGGATTCGATGTTTTGATACGTTATGTCCTCATCGGCAAACGCGGTGACGTTGGTGTCCGCCGTCAACACCCAAACGCTGGACGCATCCAGCGAAATGCTTGCGCTTGCGGGAAGGGAATCGCCGAAGGCACCGGTAAAGGTGCTCCCGTTTGTCAGATTCATCGTAAGCGTTGCATCTTCCAGAATCGAAACTGTTCCGGAGAGCGCCTGCGCATCTGCGTTAATAACACAATCGCCGGAAAGCACCATGAGGAGGTCGTCGCTGATTGCCGAAAGATTGGCGCTGGTGATCGATACGGCGGAGTCTCCACTGAGTATGATAACGGGAGAATCGCTGCCCTCGGTTGCGACCGTCCCGCCGGTGAAGGTCATCGTTCCGCCGTCCGCCACGACAAGCGCTGGCGAAGAGTTGGCCGCGGTCACGATGTAGTTATCGATTGCCGAGAGCGTAGAACCGGCGCCGCTGACATAGAGCCCGTAAGCGCCGAATGCGTTTGTGGTGACATTGCTGCCGGTGAGCGTGCAGCTGCCCTGCGACGTAACGGCGAACGCCGCGTTTTGGCCACTGGAAAATTCGCCGGTTGCATCGCCGAGTTTGTTGACGTCCGCGCTGGACATGCTTAAAATGCCGCCGTTTACAACGAGAACCACGTTTTCATCGGACGCGGTGGACGCATACGATCCGCTGTCGGATTCATCCGTCGTTTCATCGACATAGTAGATGCCGCTGTGGCTGATGGAATCGCTGCCGACGTCGGAAACGGTGTCGATCACGGTGGGATCCACCGCATCGGAAGGCGCTGCTCCCGCTTGCTTGTCGGTTGATTTCATACAACCGAACAGAAAGATCAGGGACACGGCGGCGAGTATCGTCATCGCGCGTTTGGCTGTTTCCTTTTTCATATCGTATTGCTCCATTCGTTCAATGTGCCGCAACCTGGAATTGTGCGGCGGATGGGGGACTTCCTCGCATATAGTATACAACAATCCACCATGAATATAGCCATATCGTGTGGCAAGCGTATGGCGGGTATTTGAACGATCTGTCAATAAGTGCCGATCTGCATGCGAGTGTTTTGGCGCTATGGTATTGGTGCGGCAAATTGAGCATAAACGGATCTTGTTAAGCCGCGAAGAAATGGAAACAATTGTTTGAATGCGGAGCGATTGGTGATATAATACACCCTATGGATGGATTAACGTTTCTAAGCCGTCTTGCGGGAGGAATGCCGCTAGGTGGTGCATATTATTTTTACGGAGACGACCCCTACAGCCTTGACAAAGGCATGCGGGCGGTGATTGGCGTCACGAATCCCGACCTGCGGGACATGAACACGCAGATTTTGAAGACGCCCGCTCCGTCCGACGTGCAAAACGCCGCCGAAACGCTTCCGTTCTTCGATGATAAGCGTGTGGTCGTCGTCACCGAATTCGACGCGGACATGGCAAACGCACTGACCGAATATGCGCTCTCGGTGCCGGAATCCACGGTGCTTGTGTTCATGCGTGGCGGCAAGGCGCCCGCGGCGAATCCACTCTACAAAGCGCTCGACAAACAGGACCGCACCGTTTCGTTTGACCCGCTGAGCCAGCAGCAGGCGACCGCTTTTTTGGAAAAGCGTGCCAAGGCAAACGGTATCCCGCTTGAAAACGCGGCTGCACGCCTGCTTGTGCAATATCTCGGCGTAGACCTCGGTGCACTGGAAAACACACTGCTTATGCTCGGCGCATACGTCGGCTATGGCAACAAAGTAACGATCAAAGCGGTCGAAGCCTGCGTCAACCCGTCCAGCGAATACAAGGTGTTCGCCATTATGGACCAGCTTTGGGCGGGTAACAAGCGCGCGGGCATGGCGGAACTGACCGGGCTTGTGAACAGTCCTACGGAATCCGCAATCGGCCTTGCGACGCTGTTTGAGCGGAACGTTCGCGTTGTGGTCAACGCAAAACAAATGCTGCTTTGCGGAAAACCGGAGGCGCAGATTGCCGGGGCGCTCGGCGTTGCGCCGTTTATCGCGCAGAAGGCCGTTCGAAACGCAAAGAAGCGCACGCTCAAACAGCTTAACGGCGCGCTGGACGCATTTGCCGGCGTTGAATGGAAACAAAAACAGGGCATGGCGAAAGCGGAAAACGAATTGCTGATCGCATGTTATGAGAATTTTTGATATTCCTGTAAACCATTTAAAGATGAAATAAGGAGTAAATGGCGATTATGCTGAAGCACATTATTTTTACAAAATTTGAGAATCCCGAAGAACAGGCGAAGGTTGCAAGCGAAAAGCTGCTTGCGCTCAAGGAGAAGATCCCGCAGATCGTCTCCATCGAAACCGGGCTGGACTGCCTGCACTCCGCGCGCAGTTACGATTTGGCGTTGATTATCACCTTCAACAGCCGCGAAGATCTGGAAATTTACGACCACCATCCGGAACACGAAGACGTGCGCGCGTATATCAAGGCGCACAGGACGGCGACGGCGTCGGTCGATTTTGAGTTTTAGTCCAACCCCGACATCATTTTGAACCACTCGGCGCAACCGGCAACAAACGAAAGGAGCAAGCGAGGAAGTGTTAAAATACATCGTACTATTCAAATTTCGCGACCCGGAAGAGTGCCTGCCGACCGTGATTGAAAAACTGCACGGCATGATGGGTAAGATTCCGGAGATACTCTCCATGGAGACCGGCGCGGATGTTTGGCACAACGGCGAACGCAGCTATGACCTCGCGTTGACCTGTACATTTGAAAACATGGAAGCGATTGAGATTTATGACAAACACCCGCTGCACCAGCAGGCGCGCGAATATATCTATGCGCACCGGCTGGACGGCAAAACGGTCGTATACGAGATTTCATGAACGAGTTTAAGATCGTATCCGAATATCAACCCGCCGGCGACCAGCCTGAGGCGATCGACCGCCTGTCGGAAGGCGTTTTACGTGGAGACCCGGCGCAGGTGCTCCTTGGCGTGACCGGCAGCGGCAAAACCTACACCATGGCGAAGGTGATTGAGCGTGTGCAAAAGCCCACGCTTGTGATTGCGCACAATAAAACGCTTGCGGCGCAGCTTTGCGCGGAGTTCCGGGAGTTTTTCCCAGACAGCGCAGTTGAATTCTTCGTCAGCTATTACGATTACTATCAACCGGAAGCGTATATTCCGGCGTCCGACACGTATATTGAAAAAACCGTCGATATCAACGATGAAATCGACCGGCTGCGCTACAGTGCGACCAGCGCGCTGAATGAGCGGCGGGACGTTATCATCGTTTCGTCGGTTTCGTGCATCTACGCGCTCGGTGATCCGGAAGAGTATATGCGCATGTCCGTTTCACTTCGAAAAGGCATGGAAATTTCGCGCGACGAAGTTGTCAGGAAGCTGGTCGATATACAGTTTCAGCGCAATGACATCGACTTTTCACGTGGAACGTTCCGCATCCGCGGCGACGTATTGGACATCTTTCCGGTTTCCAGTGCGGGCACCTGTGTGCGCGTGGAGTTCTTTGGCGACGAGGTCGAGCGGATCATGGACGTCAACTCACTCACCGGTGAAATACTCGGCGAGCGTGCGCACGTCGCCGTTTTTCCGGCGTCCCACTATGCAACGAGCCGCGACAAACTGAACGCCGCCATCGACGACATCTGGGCCGATGCGCTCAAGCGCAGGGACGAATTCACCGCGATGGACCGATTGATCGAAGCGCAGAGGATCGAACAGCGGACGCAGTATGATATTGAGATGATGCGCGAAATCGGCTATTGCAGCGGCATTGAAAACTATTCGCGTTACTTCGACGGAAGAAAGCCCGGCCAGCCGCCGTTTACGTTGATCGACTATTTCCCGAAGGATTTCCTGCTGTTTATCGATGAAAGCCACGTGACGGTACCGCAGATCGGTGCAATGTACCGCGGCGATCTCGCGCGCAAAACGTCACTGGTCGACTACGGCTTCCGCGTTCCGGCGGCGTTCGACAATCGGCCGCTGAAGTTTCCGGAATTTGAGGCGCGTATTCCGCAGATGATCTGTGTTTCCGCAACGCCCGCAAAATATGAACTCGGCAGGGCAACGCAGGTGATTGAACAGATCATCCGTCCGACCGGACTTGTCGATCCGGAAGTCGAGATGCGTCCGGTCAAAGGACAGATCGACGACCTGCTCGGTGAAGTGCGCATGCAGGCGGAAAAAGGATTCCGCACACTCGTGACGACGCTGACCAAGCGCATGGCGGAGGACCTGACGGAGTATCTCGACGGCATGGGCGTGCGTGTGCGGTATATGCACGCGGACATCGTAACCATGGAGCGCATGGAGATCATCCGTGACCTGCGACTTGGTGATTTTGACGTACTTGTGGGGATAAACCTGCTTCGAGAAGGTCTTGATTTGCCGGAAGTGGGGCTTGTTGCCATTCTGGATGCCGATAAAGAAGGATTTTTGCGCTCGTCGACAAGTCTGGTTCAGACCATTGGCCGCGCCGCACGAAACGTGGAAGGCAAAGTCATTTTGTATGCGGACGAGATCACGCCATCCATGAAATACGCGATGGACGAAACCGAGCGTCGCCGCAGCATTCAAACTGCGTTTAACGAAGCACACGGCATCACGCCGAAAAGCGTAAAGAAAGCCGTTCGCTCAACACTGGTGATCACGACAAAAGTGCATGACGACACGGAAGCGATGTCCGAAGAAGAAAAGATGGAGCGCGTGCGACTCCTTACGGAAGAGATGCGCGCGGCTGCGCGGGAGTTGGAATTTGAGCGGGCGGCAAAGCTACGCGACGAAATTAAAAAACTCTCCGGTGAAGAAGCGCTTGAGCGCGCCGCGAAGCCAAAACCGGGCACGATCGGCTCCAAACGACGGAGCCGGGGACGATCGAGAAAATAGAAACAAATCAAAAAGCGGAAGCAAATGCTCCCGCTTTTTTGTGTCTTACTTCTTCAATTCATCTAAAATGGTGAGCATCTCATTCCACTCATGAATGTACAGGTGCTCACAGCCAGTCTTCGGCTTTATTTCTGCATCTGCCGGATCACGACCGGTGGTGTTGTCATACCAAACGGGAAAAATTCCGGCTTGCGCCGCGCCGGTTATGTCCGCAATTGGATTATCGCCGCAGTACCACACATCCTTTGCGGAAAGTCCTGCTTTTCGCAACGCGAAATCAAACAAATGGCGGCTTGGCTTGCGAAACAAATGATCGCTGGATGTGATGACAAATTCAAACCGGTTATGCGGAAACATTCGATTCAGCCGCGAGGAGAGTGCGTCGCCCGACCATATAAGATTGCTGATTACTCCGCTTCGGATGCCGTTTCGATTCACGTAATCGATCATTCTGTCCGCATCCGGCATAAGCGCCCCGTCAGATGCACCGTCCCAGAATGCGATCTCCATTTCCAGCGGGGAAAGGGAACATTCAATTCCAAGAGAGGTATACAGAGTACGCTGAAACACTTGACCGGTGATATCGTAACCAAGCGCGCGAACGTTTTCGAGAGGTGTGCCTAAAAGAGACGCGACCTGCTTCTCCACATCCGCGGCGGTATAATTACCGCTGTTTTTTGTCGCATGCTTCAGCAGGGCTCTGTTGCCGCGCGTGGCGTCCCAGTCCGGCTCATACAGAAGCGTATGCCCATAGTCAAAGATGATCATCTTCGGGTAAGAAACAGGCATGCGGGCCTCCCCGTTGTCGATTTCGCTCAATCACACGCCGTAAAACGGCATGTTAAAAAGACACAGACATTATTCTATTCTTCCGGCGTGGTTTCGGCCGCGCCCTCTGCGCTTGCCATGAACGTCTCCAGCGAAACGGAATTGTCGATGTATTCATAGATCTTGCGCAGACCGACGTCTGAATGCATATGACGGTTGATGTCCATTTCGGTAAGGGTAAAGTGCATGGCGTCGCACGCCGTTTCGTAATAATATCCCCACTGGAATCCCGCGCGGTAGAACGCCAATTCGTAAAGAAGATAGTTGACGATGGTCTTTGGAACGCGCTGGAACTTCGCCGGATAGCTGCCGTTATAGGTAAAATCGTAATATTGCAGTCCGTCTTCGGTCGTTTTGATGCCATTGTAAACGAGATTGTTCTTCACGTCGTCACCGATGAGCTCATGGTTGGTGATGATGTTTTTATTCGGATACAGATCATCATTGACGTCGATGGCGGTCCCGAGCGTATGATGGCTGACAAACTGCAGATTGGACTGAAAGCGCGGCACGTACGTATAGTGCTTTGAAATCAATTTTTCCAGCAGCGTCACGCGGCCGTTGGTCGTTTTGCCGGACGTCGGGCTAATTAGCGTTACGCAGACATACGTATTTTCCAGATAGTAGTTGGCCAATTCAAAATACGGTAAGGCGTCGGAATGTACGCGCCCGAGGCTGGATTCCACAATGTATGTTTCGCGCCAGTCGTTCTCCGTTCCGATGTTGCGATCGTCCTTGATCGCATAGTGGAAAATAAACTTATCCGTATCGCCGCCAAAAAACTGTGATGCTTCGAAGTAGTTGCTGTCAAACTTATTCTGCGTCAGCAGCAAACGGTCCGTATCGACAATTTTGCATTCAGTGGTATAGAGCGTGACTGGATCGGCCTGGTCGAGTGTCGCGGCACTCAGCGTAAAGCGATAGCGTCCCGCGGAAAGACCGCTGATGTCGAAGAGGTTGTTCAGCGAATCTTCCTCAAGAGGGAGCGTGGAATTATCAAGCGAATATCCGCACACGTTTGCCGCGGGATCGAAGGTGACGGTTTGGGTTTCACCCTTTGCATCACCAAGGGATTCAAAGCTCGCCGTTACGCTGGCAAGAGGACTGTCCGTATAGATGGAGCCAAGGATGTTGAAGTCCAGCTTGCGTTGGAGTTCTTCGTCTTCCTGCATAAGCGGCACTTCCAGAGACGGCTGAAACCGGATGCCGTCTCGACCGACCGGCGCAGGCCCGCCGCCCGTGGTGCAAGTGAGCATGGCCATGATTGCTTTTTTCAGACGGTATAGGCTGGAAGCATTCTGCTGGGCGGTGTCCCAATAATCGACCGATGCGGAGTCTTCGCCTTCGCGCAGCATCGCGGCCGCAGCCGCGGCGGAAGGTTCCGCCAGAATATCCGAGCTTTCCGAGTCCTCTGCGTATGCAGAGAACGGAAAAGAAACGGCAACAAGCAAAAATGCGCAAACGGCTGCCATCCATCGTGAAAATTGTCGTGAAAAAAACTTTGAATCGTATGCCTTCTTCATAGTTCGATATTATACACGAAGTATTCCCGAAAGGAAAGTTTGGCTGTCGTTTCGCTCATAATGAGAAAACAACAATCTGCGGCAAATTGTTACACGCAGAACAACGGATTGTTACACGCATTGTTTTACATGTAATGGAGCGCAATAAATTCATGTACAAAAAGAATCAAAACGCGAAAAAACACCCGTTTATTAGGATAAATATCATTGTCACAGCAATCGCGCGCATGCTAGAATATTTACTATGTGGGGACAAAAATATGGGGGATGGATCGTTCTGGTTTGCATTGCTGCGGCCTTAATGGCGGCTTCGTGCGCGAAGAACGAAAAGATGAATACGGAATTGCCGACTGCAACGCCGGCGCTTTCGCCGACACCGCCGGTGGCACAGAAGGTGAAGGTAGGATATCCGACCGATACGCCGCTGCCAATTTCAACGCATACGCCGATTCCGACTTTGGTTCCAACGCCGTTTTCCATCGTTTGGCTTTCGGACACACAGTCGATCTCGTATCATAACTATTGCCACGCGCTGGAAAAAATGGGACGCTGGATTTCGGACGAATCCGAAGAACGGAACATTTTGTATGTGGTGCAAACGGGCGATGCGGTAGAGAATGGATTTTCCGACTGGCAGTGGGAGAATTTTGACCAGTGTTACAACGAATTTAAACAGGACGTCCCGTTTTTAGCGATTGCCGGAAATCATGAAATCGGAATCCGTCAGCATGATTATGCGGGGTACCTGAAGCGGGATTATGTAATCGACATTCCGGAAAAGAACAGCTTTCAGCAAGGACGTGCTGCGTATACGACCCTTCGGGCAGGCGGCGTTGATTTTTTGATTCTCGGCGCCGGGTGGGAAGCAGAAGAGGATGCAACAAAGTGGATGAATCAGGTGCTGCACACACATCCGGACCATGTTGCAATTTTACTGTTTCACAGTTACATCAACAGCGGCGGAAAATTCTCCATTATCGGCAAGCAAATGTTTGAGCAGGTCGTAAAACCGAATCCGAACGTCCGGCTCGTGCTTTGCGGGCATGTACTCGGCACGGGCGTCCGTTTTGACGATATCGATGACGACGGCGACGGCGAACCGGACCGCTGTGTAACAGGAATGATGTACAACTATCAGCATATGGAGGAGGATTGCGGGCAGTTGCGGTTGTTGACCTTTGATCCACTTGTGCGCAGCCTGAGCGTTATGACATATTCTCCGTTCAAAGATCGATTTTACATAGACGGATATTTTCATAAAAGCGAGTTTACGATTGACGGCGCGTTTTAAATCTTATAGCCGGAAAGACGTTGGGAATTGTAAAAAGACGAAAGCGTTGTGCTTTCGTCTTTTTTAATATGGTAAAAGTTATTCCGCTGCAATTGGCTCCGCGACAAGCGGCTTTGACTTTGGTAGAAAAGCACGTTTTGACAAAAAGAGAATGACGCCAAGTATAAAAATTGGAGCACCGGCGAGAAGCCCCATTGGCAACGGGCCAACCAGCGGATTGTAGCCGGATTTACAGACCAGCAGGGAAGCGCTGGCGATGCCGTTGAGCGACGCGTGCGAAAGCGCGGCGGGAATCGCACTCTGCGTTTTGATGGAAAGGCACGCAGCAAACGCACCGAAAGCAACACAGAACAGCGTCATCAATAGGATGCCCAGCCAGGGATACCCAACATAATCGAGCCCGTAATTGTGGCCGAGCGCAATCATAGGCGCGTGCCAGACGCCCCAGATGACACCTGTGATCAATACCGCCGTGCGCGGCGAAAAGCGCTCAAGCAGTTTCGGCAGTAAATAGCCGCGCCAGCCGAGCTCTTCGCCGAGGCAGGGAATTAGATTGATAAACGGTGCGAGGAGAATGCCCTGTAAAAGCTGGAATAAGATGACTGTTATAGCCTGATTTTGTGCAACGCCTGCTGACGCGAGCACAGTAAACTCTGCGTCGAACATACTCGGGAAGAAAAAGAAATACAGCGCGGCACCACCGAAAATCAGCGCAGGCGGGACAAAAATTGAGAGAAAATACTTTCCCCAGTTGCCGCGAAAGTGCGGCCTTAAAAACATGTTTCGAAAACCCTCGCGCTGAAGCCATCGGGTGAGAATCGATGCAATCGCGGGCATAAACATAAACGCCGCAAAGATGGCGACCATCGTGGTGCTGACGGGCTGCCGGACAAACAGTATGACAAAGCATGCCGCCCAGACCGGAACAAAACTAAAAACTAAAAAGAGTAAAAGGGAAGAATTCGAACGTTTTGTTTGGTTTTCCATAAAATGCTATCCTCTTTAAGTGGTGGATTAATATCGCTAAACAAGCGAAACAACGGCAGAAGAGGAGATGCAAAGCCCTTTCCCTTCGTCATTCATGCCTTCGGTGGTGGTTGCCTTAACAGAGACCGCGTCTGTGTCGATATTGAGCACTTCCGCCAGATTTCTGCGCATTGACTGAATAAACGGCGCAAGCTTCGGCCGCTGCGCAATGATCGTTGCATCCGCATGTCCAACGCGGAGACCGAGCGCATCGATGCGCCGCATGGTTTCTTTCAGTAATCGCATGCTGTCTGCGTCTTTATAGGCCGGGTCGCTGTCCGGGAACAGTTTTCCGATGTCGCCAAGGCTCGCCGCGCCAAGCAGCGCGTCGATGAGTGCATGAACGAGCACGTCCGCGTCGGAGTGTCCCAACAGACCCTTTTCAAACGGAATCTCCACACCGCCGAGTATGAGTTTTCGCCCTTCAACAAGACGGTGTGTGTCGAAGCCTGTGCCGAAACGCGCATAGGTCGCCAGAGCGAGCTGCCAGTCGGCGGACGTGGTCAGTTTTTGGTTGGCGGTTTCGCCATGCGTAAACACAAAATTCGGCGTGTGCCCCGCAGCGATATAGACCGAACAGTCGTCCGTAACGCCGGAAAGATCGCCCGCATATGCGCGCTTGATTGTATCGAAACGGAACGTCTGCGGCGTCTGCATACGGATGAGCTTTTCACGGTCCAGCGGAACGGGTATGCCGCCGTCCAGCAACATGGTCGTGTCCGTGACCTTGGCCGCGACGACACCGCTTCCGTGGGTGATTGCGCTTTCAATGCTCTCGCTTACCGTGGCGGGCGAGACCATGCAGCGCGCCGCATCGTGAATGACGGCGATTTCAGCCGTATCAATCGAATCCAGAGCGTTTTTCACCGAAAGTGCGCGGGTATCTCCGCCCGAAACGACGGTTTTCGGAATCGGGCAATCCACGCCCTCGACGAACGACTTTGTCGACGGAGAAACGGCGAACACGACCGTATCGATTCCGCCGAGAATCAGCGCCTCAAGAGCTCGTTCGATCGCCGTTTTGCCCGCTATGGGCGTGGTCAGTTTATCGAATCCCATTCGCGACGAACCGCCCGCGCAGAGCAGGATTCCGACAACGCGGCTCATTGGTCGGCATCCCCGCTGAGCACGGTATACATGCTTGCGGCGTCCTCCTTGCGGACGCTTTCCTTCACACTTTCAATGCGAAGCAGCAGATGCTTTCCGCCGAGCAGGATATCCAGCGTGTCGCCTTCTTTTACGTCCGCGGACGGCTTTGCAACCTTGCCGTTGACGCTTACACGACCGGCGCCCGCTGCTTCGTTGGCCACGGTCCTTCTTTTGATAATACGAGAGACTTTGAGGTATTTATCCAAACGCATAGTAACAACGTCCTTTCGCTTTGGCGACGGCCTGTTTAAAAGGCCGACGCCTGTTACCAGATCATGTTACGGTGAAAAACAACCGTTTGTCAAGGTTGACACGCACCGAAAAACGGTGTATTCTATCTGCGTCACGGGGGCGTCCGGAAGAACAGCCGGACTGAGAAGTACCCTTGGAACCTGTTGGGTCATGCCATCGTAGGAAAGTGATACATAGGGGTATCTTCTTTATGATGGTCGTCTGATAGGGCGACTATTTTTTGTTGGGAAAAGGAGAAAAAGAAATGGAATTTGTACTGTTCAAAAAACTTGCTTCGCTTGAGGGATTCGATCTGTATTTGTTCATTGGCGCGGGCCTTGCCCTTGCACTTTTGATCTATGCTATGGTTCGTTACCGTAAAAAAGCGAAAGCACGCGCAATTGAAGAAGCACCGGTTACCGCGAAATTCACACGGACACAGAAGCTTGTTTACGGCGCGCTGAGCATCACGCTGGCGTTCGTTCTGAGCTATTTTAAGATCGTCACACTTCCGTATGAAGGATCGATCACGATTGTGTCGATGCTGCCGATTTTTGTATATGCGGCATATTTCGGCCCCGCATACGGCTTTACGGCGGCGTTTGCATATTCGCTGTTACAGGTCATTCAGGGGCCGTATATCGTACACCCCATTCAGTTCATCCTGGATTATTTCGTGGCCTTTACATGCCTTGGCATTGCCAGTTTCTTTCCGAAAAATCTTCCGCTCGGAGCGGCACTTGGCGGGCTTGCACGCATGTTGGCTTCCACGGTCTCCGGCGCCGTCTTTTTCGGCGCCTATGCCGCCAGCTACGGTTTTACCAATGTCTGGGCGTATTCCTTGGTCTATAACTTCTTTTCGATCGGTATAGACGCACTTCTCTGTGTCGTCGTTGCGGCGATGCCGCCGGTACAACGGCTGTTCAAGCGTACGTTTGGACAGGCATAACGGCAAAAAAAAACGGACAAGCCGCACGGCTTGTCCGTTTTTCTTTTAATCAGCATTTCGTCGAACGACCGTCACGCGCGGATTCAACCCACCGGCTTCCGTTTGCATGCTTGTAACGAACGATAAATGCTTCTCCCGCTGCAGGCATGCCTTTAAAAGTTGGTATTCCATCGTATACAAAACAGCAATCCCACCGGGTGAAAGCAAGCGCGGAAGCAGCCTGACAAACCCGCGATATAAAACTTCGTTTGTTGCGTGCGTTCCCACGCGATTTCCAAACGGCATGTTGGAAAGCACCAGATCGAACGGTTCGCGCGGGACAAACTTTAAAATATCCTTTTGAATAAAGCGTGATTTACTCCTTGCCGCTTTTGCGTTGACCCGCGCGGCGCTCAGCGCCTGATCGGAAACATCCACGCCAAGCAGGGTTGCGCCCGGAGCAACCTTTTCCAGCTCGAACAGGAGGGTACCACTGCCGCAGAACGGATCGAGTACGATCGGTCGATCAATGGCGGAAAACGAGAGCGCATACCGCGCGAGACAGGCCGCCGTCGCCGGGTGAATAGAAGCGGCGATTGCGCGTTTCCGGTAGGCAAAGCGCGTGTCGGGCACGTTACACGGGCGGATGAGAACGTCGCACGCCTGATTGTGGCAAACGATGCGCAGTTCGTCGGCATATCGGGACGGATTGTCGCCGCCGCCAAGCGCAGACGTGATGCGCCGGATAAAGCCGGCACGCTCGCCGGTATAACCGCGCAGTTCAACGCGATAGGGCCGCGTCAATCTTTCGCCGGACGCTGCCGCGATTTTTTCGGGATCGAGTGGAAGAGATTTTGCAACGGGCAGCAAGACTTCCGACGCGCAGCGCGCGGTGAAGAGCGTTTTTAAGTCATCGGTATGGGCGAGTACGCCATCGGGATGTATGATGGCTTGAAGGCCAAGCGTGGCGAGTTCTTTTTGAAGAAATGTTTGAAACCCGATAGGCGAAACAAGCAAAACGTCCTGCGGCGCTGAAAGTTTTGTGCGCATTGGCAGCGGCATGTCCCGCTCCAGCGCGGCGCGCGCTTTTTGCAACGCCGTGTCAATCTCGCGGATGTGTTTTTCTTCACTTTCGTCCTGTGCGGCGGGAGCGCGGTATTCGTTCAGCGCCGATTTGGCTATGTCACCGCCGACGCTGCCGAGCGCAAGCAATATTGACGGAACGACAAACAGAGCGGTTTCGACTTGCAAAGCGTCCGACAGCACGGACGCATCGCCTGGCCTGCCAAGCGCGCCAAGCAGGCGGGCGGCATTCTTGCGTGCCTTCGGCAAGTCGGATTTCAGCGCAAAAAGGACCGGTTCTCGATCATTGAGGAGTCGGTCTATCATGATGCGCGCGTCTTTCTTTTTCGCGTGTGCGGTCAGATCCGACAGCGCGGAAACAGGATCGGATTCGATTGCGCCGATCAACTGCTGCAGTTCGTCTTTGGAAACGGCGGCGATCTCAGTCATGCGCGGCCGCGTTTCGGATGATGTCGAGGATTGCTTTGGTGCCATCGGATCGAGTATCCTCCTCCATAGTGCGAGTAAAGCGCTCACGTTCGCGATAGACGTCGTCGATCGCCTGGGCGAGCGATTCTATCGTCGCCGTATTCTGGTCAATCATGACGGCGTATCCTTTTTTCTGGAAATATTCCGCGTTGAGCAGCTGGTCGCCACGGGTGCTGGCTGCCGTCAGCGGCACAAGGACCGAAGGCTTGTTCAGCGCGAGCAGCTCGAATACGGCGTTCGCACCCGCGCGGGACAATACGACATCCGCCAGTGCAAACAAGTCCGGCAGTTCCTGATCGATATACTCATATTGCATATAGCCGCACGCTACGCAGTCGCAGTCTTCCTTGCCGCGACCGCAAAGATGGATTACGTCGTATGTTTTGTTCAGCTGCGGCAGAGCCGCGCGGAGCAATTCGTTGAGTCTTTGCGCGCCGAGGCTCCCGCCCATAACCAGGAGCACGGGTTTCTCGCCGGAAAATCCGGTGAACTTCAACGCGCGTTCGCGTTCGCCCGCGTACAGCGCCGGACGGATCGGCGTGCCGGTAAACACGCCTTTGCCGTGAGGGACGTGTGTAAGGGTATCTTCAAACGAAACGCAGATTTGATCGGTAAAGCGACAGGCGATGCGGTTGCTCAACCCCGGTGAAAAATCCGACTCGTGGGCAACGACCGGAACCTTGCCGGCGGCGATAACAACGGGAACGGAGACAAAACCGCCCTTGCTGAACACCACGTCGGGCTTGATTTGACGAATCAGTCGGCGCGCCTGAAAACAACCCTTTAGAACGCGGAAAGGATCGATAAAATTCTGCCAGGAAAAATATCGCCGCAGTTTACCCGTTGCGATCGGATGATAGGCAACGCCGTCGATTGCGTCGATCAAATCCCGCTCCATGCCGGATTCGGAGCCGATGTAATGTACGTCCCAATCTTCTCCGAGCAGTTGTTCGATCAGTGCGATATTTGGCGTAACGTGTCCGGCGGTGCCGCCGCCGGTAAAAACGATGCGCTTAGCATTTGTTTTCATTTCCATACGGAAGATCTCCTTGAAAAACGCACGATCGGCGTGACCCGATCGTGCGTAAAGTCCGTTTCTTAATTAGTGTAGGTCTTTGTGCGTATTTTGTCCACCCAATCTTTAGCTTTTTCAGCCTATTTCATTCAGTGTATCGTCTTTTAGCAGCGCACGCGCGATATCGATCTTCATCTGCGACCATTCGTCGCCCAGCGGAAGGTCGATTTCCAACATGATGCAGACAAGACGCGCGTCTTCTTCGGAAACCGGTTCGCCATCCTCGTTATCACGCCAGCAGATGAACCACGCGAGTTCTTTCGTTTTGTCGT
The DNA here is from genome assembly GCA_963665515.1 of Christensenellaceae bacterium. GTDB lineage: Bacteria > Bacillota > Clostridia > Christensenellales > CAG-138 > UBA7703. Next base: position 610,258 of record OY762278.1, on the reverse strand, counting down.
CGTTGATTTCGGCGGTGCCCGTTTTTCCGGCCATGGTATAACCGAGGGTGAGCGGACCGCGCGTAATGAAACTCTTCGCCAGCCAGCGGGCGGTGCCTTTTACGCAAACTTCCAACAGTGCTTCGTGCAGCAGATCGACGGACGCCTGCTGCAGAATCTGGCGATAGACTGTCGGGGTGCGCTGCTCGATCAGTGTATAATCCGTGCCGTCGGCATGCCAGATGGAGTCGACGAGATACGGCTGCATGATGACGCCGTCGTTGGCATAGGCCGAAGCATAACAGGCCATCTGCAGAGGCGACATTAAAATTTCGCCCTGCCCGTAACCCGTGACGGCAAGATCGTAATCATTGAGCGGATTATCCTCCGCCCGGTTGTTGGCCAGCTGCGGCTGGCTGACGTCCAAACCATAGAGCATCTGATCCAGTTCGAGCTGTACGCCGTCCACTTTGGACCAGTTGCCGTCGTCGTCCTGCTGCCAAATAGGCGTGCCGCCGTCGGCGAGATTGTTCCAGCTGATGCCGTCCGATCCGGTCTTCCAGTAGATACGGGGATTCGTTCCGGTCGCTTCCAGCGTGATCGCGTCGTTCCAGCCGATGCTGTCCATAAAGGCCGAGAACTTCGTCCAACCCATACGCATTGCGCTGTAGGAAAAGAAGAGGTTGTCCGACGAAATGATGGAGTTGACCATGTTCATCGGCGAAGGACGGCTGTCGCTGTGCGTACGCACGAGCGCACGGTCGTTGCTCTGCTCTTCCCATGTCTTGGTGCTGGAGCGTTCCTGAATATTGTTCAGGAATGTCTCGGAAGGATACCAATCGTCAACGTCGATCTCCTCGGAAGCGGGGAAAACGTCGTTGATCGTCATGGTGTTCGTTTCCAATAGCGCTGCGCTCGTCATGAGCTTGAAGACGGAACCCGGCGTATACAAACCCTGGGTAGCACGGTTGTATAACGGGATGTTGGGATCGTTTTGCATGGCTTCCCATTCTTCAATCGGAATGCCTCGGGAAAGATCGTTGAGGTCGAATCCCGGCCAGGAGGTCATCGCCTGAATGGCGCCCGTCTGCGGATTGAGCACGATGACGCAGCCGTGAATGGAATCGTCATAAACGGTGGTATCAACAACGTCTTCCAGACGCTCTTGCAGTTCGGGGATGATGGTCAGATGCAGATCGTAACCGTCCACCGCATCCTCGGAATACAGCATACCACGGCTGCCGCCTTCGGCGGTCTGGATATATGTGAACCGTCCGTTGGTACCAAGCAGCTCATCTTCGTAAAGAAGTTCGAGTCCGTATTTGCCGATGTAGGAGTCGCCGTTGTAGCGCGTTGGCGTGGTGTAGTAGCGGTCGTTTTCTTCGTCATATCGCACGTCGCCGTATGTTTCGAAGTTGATTTTTTCCTGCTTGGAAATGATACCGGCGTATCCGATAATATGGCATAACGATTCACCAAATGGATAATATCGCAATGTTCCATAGTTCGCCGTGTCGATGGCAATGCCCTCCACGGCGAGCAGACGAGTTTTCAAATCCATCGTGGCCTCGTCCGGATAGAAGGTCTTTAATTTACAAAAGTCGTTGCGCTGATTGGTCAGGGCGTCGCGCACATCCTCCTCGGTCATCTCCATTTCGGGGATGGCGGCAACCTCGCGAATGAACGTCTCTTCGTCCGGTATGGTGGACGGCACACAAAAGATCGTGATGGCGCTCACATTCTGCGCGTAGGCTTCACCGTAACAGAGGATTTCTCCACGGTCGGCCTGTAATGTGCCGACGCGGAGACTGTCGCCCCATTCCATTTCGGGGAAAATCAGGCTCGGTGACCAGTCGATCGTCCAGCGATGCTCGATGCGGTTGGCTTCGATCGTGAAGTCGTAGGTTAAATCTTCACCGGCACGGTCACTGTGGTATGTCAGCGTATAGCTGACGCGGGCGATGATTTCACCGTCCAGAACGTCCGTTGCGTCATATTCGATACCGGAGAGTTCCAGTTCGTCAAAGATGCTCTGATATTTTTCGATGAATTCGACCTTGGTGATGGTCTTTTCAATATCTTCTTCCTCGTCCTCCGGCACGGGGGTCGGCGTGGCATTCGGGTCCGGTGTGGCGTTCGGGTCCGGCGTAGGCGTCGGGGTCGATTCGGCGGTTGGCGTCGGTTCCGGCGTGCCTTCCGGCGTAGGCGCCGTATCGCCCTCGCGCTGGTCGGCGGGCATGTCCGCTTCGTCGATCATTCCGGTGTCGTCGGTTGCCTCGGCATCCGGCGACGTTGTTGCATCGCCTGCGTCTAGAGGCTCGGGCGTTGCGTCGTTTACTGGATATTCGCCGGTTTCGGGGTCCGGTGTGATGCCGTTTTGCGCGACGGCCTCCGGCGTGGGCGTCGGGGTTTCCTCGCCTTCCGGAGTGTCGATTGGCGTCGGGGTTGCAGGTTCAGGCGTGGGCGTGGCTTCCTCGGTTTCAAGACCGAAGACTTCGCGCCAGACTTTGCGGTTTTCCGCCTTTTCCTCCGCTTCCTCGGCAAGACGATCCTCGCGCTCCTCCTCGGTTTCGGGTGCCTTGATGCTGTCGGCCAGCATTTCGTATGCCTTGTCGTAAGACCCCTCACAGATATAATCTAAAAATCGATAGCAGTATTCACTGCCGCGCGTAACGATTGAGCAACCTGTGCTTAATACCGTTACGCCCAGCATGGCGACCACTAATATGCTTGCGATAATTCGTTTCATTGCTTGTAAGTCCTCGTTTCATTTACCCCCCGGTAAAGCAACAATATTATACCAAATGTGCCGTCCGGGGGAAGTAAATATGTAAAAAGTTAATAATCATGCCATGATTCAAGGGCGGGATTCACGCTGATTTCAAAGTTTTTTCGGCAAAAAGCCGCCCGTTCAGGCGGAGGAATAGGCGGTGATTCATCCGGCCGGGAATGGCTATAAACCCGCGGACGTAGTTGGTTTACTTTAGCGGATCGCCCGGCAGCCCGGCAAAGTCGAGGCTTAGTTTGTACAGACGGTTGGCGTTCTCCATGTTCTTAGAGGCGGCGCTGGTCGGCTCGATATGGCAATGATAAAAGTATTCGCCGCTGACATTGGCAAGCGAAGGATCGCACGCAAGGAACACGCTTGTTTTTGCGCCTTTTTCACAGGAAGCAAAAAACAGACGCATGATGCGCGCGACCAAACGAAACATATTGTTCTTTCGGTTCACCACGATATTGGTCGCCACGATGCCGGGGTGCACGGCGTTTACCGTAACACGGCTGCCTCGGTTTTTGAGTTTTTCGGATAGAATTCGGGTGAACAAAAGGTTGCAAAGCTTGCTTTGTCCGTAGGCGACAAAGCGGTTATAACCGTGGTTAAGGTTCATGTCGTCAAAATGAACGTCGCCCCATGCATGCGCAACACTGCTCATCATGACGACGCGACCTTGTGCGGATTTTTCCAGCAGCGGCAAAAGGAGCAAAGTCAGAAGGAAGTGTCCGAGATAATTGACGCCGAAGTTGGACTCGAAGCCCTGTTTTGTCTCCGTACGCCGCCCAAGATAACCGGCATTATTGACAAGCGCATCCAGGTGCTCATAATGTTGAGTGAAAGCGTCCGCAAATGTACGCACGGAATTCAAGTCCGCCAGATCGAGATGCATCAACTCCAGATCGCGGCCGGGCTTGCTTTTAAGATCGCAAAGTGCGGCCTCGCCTCGCTCGCGACAGCGGCAGGCAAGGATTACCTTTGCACCCTTATCCGCAATCGCCGCGGCGGTCGCCTTACCGATGCCGGAATTTGCGCCCGTGACGATAACGATTTTCCCCATCATTGAACCATCCATGGAACGAGTATAGCGAAAGCGGGTTACAAACGCAACAAAATGCCGCGGGATGTTGCATAGACGGTCAAATCACGCTTGTCAGGAAGCAGGCTGAGTCGGTATACTGAGGGCAGAAGAAAAACGGTGATTTCGCCGGGTGGAGGAAGATAGATGTTTTTAGCCGATGGATGGAACGATTTTCGCGTGCTGGACGCAGGCGGCGGCATGAAGTTGGAACGCTGGAAAGGTGTTACGCTGCTGCGGCCCGATCCGCAGGCCGTTTGGCCGATGGCGGATCAACGCGCGGACGCGGTCTATATCCGCTCCGATACCGGCGGCGGACACTGGGAGTTTCAAAAAGAACTGCCGAAACAGTGGACGATCTCCTATCGCGACCTGCAATTCGTCGTGCGGCCGACCGGCTTTAAACACACGGGACTTTTCCCGGAACAGGCGGTCAACTGGGACTGGATGCGCGACCAACTGACGAGCTGGAAACAGACGCACGACCGCGCGCCGAAGGTTTTGAATTTGTTTGCTTACACGGGCGGCGCAACGGTCGCCTGTGCATCTGCCGGGGCGGAAGTCGTCCATGTGGATTCGGCAAAAGGTATGGTCGCATGGGCAAAGGACAACGCCGCGGAGAGCGGATTGCAGGATGCGTTTATCCGCTACATCGTTGACGACTGCGTCAAGTTCGTCAAGCGCGAACAACGGCGCGGCAATCGCTATGACGGGATCGTCATGGACCCGCCGAGCTACGGACGAGGCCCGACCGGAGAGCTATGGAAGATTGAAAACGATCTGTATCCGCTGGTTGCCGAGTGTGCGGCGCTGCTTTCCGACGAACCTGCTTTTTTCCTGATCAATTCCTATACGACCGGACTTGCGGCGAGCGTGCTGAAAAACGTTCTGCGCGTTGCGCTGCCCGGCGGCACCGCCGTTTCGGACGAGATCGGCTTGCCGATTGAGCGGGACAATCTTGTTTTACCATGCGGCGCAAGCGGGCGCTGGACGCCGGAAGGCGGACGATAATGGCGGAAGAAACGGGCGTAAGCAAAATACGGCGCGACGCAAGCACAGGCAGCGGCATTCGCATCTTATATGAAGACAACCACCTGCTTGTGGTCGAAAAGCCCGTCAACATTCCCGTTCAGGCGGATATATCGGGCGACGAAGACCTTTTGTCGCTTTTAAAAGCATATCTTCGCGAGCGGTATAACAAACCGGGCGAAGCATACCTCGGCATGGTGCACCGGCTTGATCGGCCTGTTGGCGGGGTAATTGCGTTTGCAAAAACCAGCAAAGCCGCGGCGAGGCTGACGGCGCAGTTTCGCTCCCACGAGGCGAAGAAACGTTACTGTGCTATCGTCACCGGCACTCCGCGACCGAACGCGGCGCTGACCGATTGGTTATATAAGGATGAAAAGACGTTTTCTTCGCGCGTCGTTCCGGCGGAAACGGACGGCGCAAAGGAAGCGAGACTGAACTACACGCTGCTTGCGCGCTCCGAAAAAGACGCGCTGCTGGACATAGAGCTTTATACCGGACGGTCGCATCAGATCCGCGTGCAGCTTTCGCATGCGGGATTGCCGATCGTCGGCGACCAGCGATACAACGACAACACAAAGCCCGGCACGCAGATTCGCCTTTGGGCATACGCGCTGACGCTGACGCACCCGACGCAGAAAGAGCCGATGACATTTTTTGCCGCGCCGCCTTGGGAAGGCGCGGCGTTTGCTGCGCAGATTGCATTGCTTCCGGCGTTTTCGGTCTGCCGCGGCGTATATCTGGACGACGATTGCATCGTGGTCGACAAAAACGCGGGCGTGGAGACGGAAGGCGCGCTGCTTGGCGAGCTGGAGTCGCTGTTCGAACCGGTATTCCCCGTGCATCGGCTGGACGCAAACACCGAAGGGCTGGTGCTGTTTGCCCGCAACGAGACCGCCGCCACGCGCTATGAAGCATTGTTTTACAGACACGATCTGAAGAAAATCTATCACGCGGTCGTAAAGGGCGTTCCCGAAAGCGAAAACCGGCTCATCCACTGGGTCAAAAAAGATGCGGACGAGTCGTTTGTACGCATATGCAAGGAATCCGAACTGGGCGCAATGCGCTGCGAATTGCGGTACCGCCTGCTGCAAACCGACGGTGAACAGAGCCTGCTGGAAATCGAACTGCTGACCGGGCGGACGCACCAGATTCGCGTACAGATGGCGGCGGCCGGACATCCGGTGCTTGGCGACGACAAATATGGCGACCGCACATTCAACAAGGCGCATAAGCGCAGGACGCAGGCGCTGATTGCAAAGCGTCTGGAGATCGACGGGCATGTGTTTGAAAGCTTTCGTGAACTGGAGCTGTCATAATGGATCAAAACGAGCGAACGATCCGCCTGATCGGTGCGGACGCGTTTGAAAAACTGCAAAGCAGCAAAGTCGTGGTCGTCGGTCTCGGCGGCGTCGGCGGGCACTGCGCAGAAGCGCTGGCACGCGCGGGCGTCGGCAGGCTGCACCTGGTCGACAACGACACGATAAACGAGACCAACCTCAACCGCCAGATCGTGGCGACAAAGCGTTCGGTCGGCTGGAAAAAGACCGCCGCCATGAAAGAGCGACTCGCGGACGTGAGCGACTGCATTGTAACGACAAGCGATACGTTCGTTTTGGCGCACACGGTTGAAGAGGCGATCCCGAAGGATGCGGATTTCATTGTGGACGCAATCGACACGCTGAGCGGGAAACTTGCGCTGGTGCAGTTTGCGCGGGAAAACGAGATACCCGTCGTTTCCGCAATGGGCGCGGGGAACAGGCTCGACCCGTCGCGCTTCTCGGTGAAGGATGTGTACGAAACCAGCGGCGATGCGCTTGCGCGAAAAATGCGGCAGGCGCTGCGAAAGATGAATGTGGAACGACTGCCGGTCGTCGTTTCGGACGAGCCGCCACATGTAGAAAAAGGACAAACGCTCATCGGCTCGCTTGCGCCGGTAACGGCAAGCGCGGGACTTTGTCTTGCAGGATATGTGCTAAAAAAACTGATGGAATCATAAAAAGGACGCCGAATATTCAGCGTCCTTTTCTATGTGTAAATAAAACTTATTACAATCAATCTTCGTATAAGCTAAATCCGCAGTATGGACAGATATCCCGTGCGGCGGAATACCTGCGTCCGCATTCCGGACACTTGATGCTGTTTTTCTCCGTCAGCCGCTTCGGGTCGGGCACGCGCGGCAGTTTCGGCGCGGCGGTGCGAGAAGTGCGACGGGTGGACTCGTCCGGGAACGGATATCCGCAGTGCGGACATATCTCGGTACCCTTTGTGACCGGACGATCGCAGCGCGGACAGTAGATCTCTTCTTCGAACAGCTCGGTGCTCTCTGCGTTCGGAGCGTTTTCCGGATTTCCGGCGGGACGCGCGGGAATCTTATCGTCGTCCGGATGGTATCCGCAATATGGGCAGGTCGCAAGACCGCCGGGAATACGCTTGCCGCATTTTGCGCAGATATTCTCCTCTTCCGGCGTGGGGACGGTTGGAATTGCCGGCGGAGCGACCTGCTGTTTTTCCGGCTCCTTTGGCAGCTCCAGCGGGTCGCCGGGATAATAGCCGCAATGCGGGCAGGTTGTTAAAAACGGCGGTATGCTCTTGCCGCAGCGCGGGCAAACATCGATATGCGACGGCTCCTGCGGTTCGGGTTCTGTCGGCTCCTCTTCAAAAACCGTTTCTTCTTCCGCGGGGAGTTCCGCTTCGGCGGTGAGATCGTCGAGTTCTTCTTCCTCAAGATCGAATTCGTCTTCGTCATCATCGTCAAACAAGCTCGGCACACTCATATCGAAAACGCATCGCGGACAGCGTTCGACGTCGGGATTCAGCCTTTTACCGCAGTCCGGACACTCGATTCTGCCGCGTTTGTCGGGCTTTTGTTCTTTGACCTTCGGAATCTTTACTTTTGGTTCCTTCTTTGGTTTTGGCGCTTTTGGCACATATGCGATGGGTTCGGAGCGAAGCTTCATCGCCTTTTGTATTCCGGCGACGCCAAAGAGGATGATGCCTGCGCGGAACATCAATTCCCGCACGAGCTGCATGGTCGTATAACTCTTTCGCAGTACCAGAGAGACGATCAACGCCGCAATGACGGCAAGCACGGTGGCGCTGATTGAGGAAGCCAACAACGCGGTATCCTGCGCAGGTTCCTGCATGCGGTCGGCAAACTGAAGAAGCACCGGCACAACGATCAGCGCGGCAACCAGCGTCATGAAGTCCAGAAGGTATACGAATTCGAAAAACAGAACCATCTCAACAAAATAACTGATGGCCTGGATCAATCCCCAAGTAACAAACAGGAGGTTTAATAACAAATACAGATTGCCCCGGCGCAGCCGTGTCATGCGGCGGCGATAGCGCATTAAAAGAATGAACGTCCAGGTGATCACTGCAAGCACGAGAAGCGAACCAAGGATGCCGAACAACGTAAAGTTTTCCGGCGGCGCTTGATTTAGCTGTTTGCGGTTGTATGCATCTATAAATAATTGAACGAATGTGAAAAAGCGTGCGATTAAAAAAAGAAGAGTACCGTAGAACACCGCGCTGCTGGTCACGTAGCTGGCGGATTGATATTGTTTTTTTGGCTTTGCGCGCTGTTCCATGGGGCTATGATAGCACAAGCCCGCCTTGCCATGCAACACGGCGAACGGTATAATCAATATACGTATATATGCCGTGAACAAAGGGTTCTTGCGCGTCGCGCGTCTTTTGCAAGGGGACGCGCAAAACAACAAAACGGCAAGGACTAAATTTTAAATAAAACAGATTGGATACGGCGTCTTGACCGGCATATGGCCGGAGCGGACAGGAAAGGAAATGCAGAATAAGATGGATGTTCAGTCAGTGTATGAATCCTGGTGCAATGAAGTGTCGCTGGACGCGGCAACCAAAGCGGAATTGACGGAGATTAAGGACAATCCGCATGAGATAGAAGAACGGTTTTATCGCGAACTGGAGTTTGGAACGGCGGGATTGCGGGGCATCCTCGGCGCAGGCACAAACCGGATGAACATCTATGTCGTCCGCCGCGCAACGCAAGGCCTTGCGGACTATATGGCGACCATTCCCGCTGCAAAAGAACGCGGCGTATGCATAGCATATGATTCGCGTCAATATTCGGACGTATTTGCAAAGCAGGCGGCCTGCGTTCTTGCAGGCAACGGGATCAAGACCTATCTGTTTACGACGCTGCATTCCGTGCCGCAGCTTTCCTATGCGGTGCGGCACCTCGGATGCATGGCGGGTATCGTCATCACGGCTTCGCACAACCCCAAACAATACAACGGGTATAAGGTATACTGGGCATACGGCGGACAGGTTGCGCCGGAACAGGCCGGCGCCATTTACGAAAAGATTCAGCAGGTCAGGATGTTTGCCGCGGGTGACTGCGATTATGATGAGGCGATACTGGACGAGCGGATCGTGCTGGTCGGCAAAGAAGAAGATGAGGCGTATTATGCCGCGACGGCGGGATTGCTACTCAACAAGGAACTGGTGCGCGAACACGGCGGCGAATTGCCGATCGTGTATACGCCGCTGCACGGCACGGGTGCCGTCCCGGTACGCGAGCTGCTCAACCGCGTTGGGCTGACGAACGTAACGACGGTTCCGGAACAGGCTTCGCCGGACGGACTGTTCCCGACGGTGACCGCGCCGAATCCGGAAGATCCGAATGCGTTCCGTCTTGCAATCCAGCTTGCCGAAAAAGTGCGCGCGCGCGTTTGCATTGCCACCGACCCGGACGCAGACCGGCTTGGCATCGCGGTTAAAACGGCAAAGGACGAATGGGTAACGCTCACCGGCAATCAAATCGGCTGCATTCTACTGGAACATATCCTTTCCTCGATGAAAAAGCAGGACCGCCTGCCGGACAACGGCGTGGTCATCAAATCCATCGTCTCCACGCGGCTTGCCGACGCAATCTGCAAAGCATACGGCGTTGAACTGGAAAATGTGATGACGGGATTCCGGTTCATCGGCGAAAAGGTGGACGAATATCAGACCAGCGGCGAAAAGACGTTCCTGTTCGGGTTTGAGGAAAGCTTCGGGTTCCTTGCCGGCGGACTTGCGCGCGATAAGGACGCGGTCTGCGCGGCAATGTTTGCCGCGGAGGCCTGCATTGCATATGCACAGCGCGGCATGACATTGTCGGACGCGCTGGACGAGATTTACGAAAAATACGGCTATTATGAGGAAAAGGTGAAATCCTATACGCTGGAAGGCAAGGAAGGCATGGAGAAGATCGCCTCCTGTATGAAACAGCTGCGCGCCGACCACCCTGAATCGTTCGCGGGGACCGCGGTTTCGGCAAGCGAAGATTACCTTGTGCGCGAATGCATGGACGGCGACGGAACGATTCACCCGATCACACTGCCGAAGTCGGACGTGCTGCGTTGGCTGCTTGCCGACGATTCCTGGATTGTGGTGCGACCGAGCGGGACGGAGCCGAAGCTGAAACTTTACATTGGCGCGCGTGCAAAAACACAGGACGACGTTGCCGCAACGCTTGACTCGCTGATGCGGGATGTAAACGCTCTGCTCTCCAAACATCTTTCCCTCCCGGTAGAATAAGAAAACAAACTGAGTAAAAAAGCGGCTATTTGTGCCGCTTTTTTCGGTTGGCGACGACACAACGACTGGTTGAGTCCGCTTTTCCATCGTTGGTTGTAGCCGTTTCAACGAATGCTTGAGTCGATTTTTGGAAACTCAAGCAACACTCGCTGTTCCTTGCGCGTCTTCGTCTGGTAATCTGAGGGCGTAGTCAAGGAAAGGCGGGTGGACAGCCATGAAAATTCGAATCAGGCGCAAGCCGAATCGTAAATCCAATCCCAAGCGGATCGAGCGCGACTATAGAGCCATGCTGCTTGAACAGGAATTAGAAAAGAAAAAAGAGCACTGGCTTTTTATGCAGCGAACACCTTATGAATTATGAAAGGGACGGTAACCGATGTTTGATGTAATTGAAATAGGCAGAAAAATTTCGCGCCTGCGCAAAGAGCAGGACATGACGCAGCCCGCGCTGGCGGACAAAATGGGCGTTAGCTTTCAGGCCGTATCCAACTGGGAACGCGGTACTTCTATGCCGGACATCAGCAAACTGCCGGAGCTGGCGGAAATACTCGGCATCAGCGTTGACGAACTGCTTGGCGGCGGATGTGGCTGCGAGCTCATCACGCACGTACTCGACGGCTCGGAAGAATCATTTGTAGAGGAAACGGACGTGACGCTGGAGGAAGCGGGCGAAGCCGCGCCGGTTTTAAAACCGAAGCAGGTCAAACGCATTGTGCTTGCAATCAAAGAAAAGCAGGATAAAAAACACGGATGGGAAAAGGAGGAAAAGGACGACGGCGTCAGCTTAAGCGGGTTGCTGGCGGTCGCGCCCTTTCTCGACGAGGAGACCGTTGACGAGCTCGCAATGCGCCTTGCGCCGGTCGCGGGCCTTGCCAAACTCGCGGCGGTTGCGCCGTTCGTTTCGGAGAAAACACTGGACCAGCTTGCCGAGCGGGCGGTTGCCGAAAACGTACCTGTTGGTGAAATTGCGTCCATCGCCCCGTTTTTATCGGAGAAGGCGTTAGACAGCCTTGCCGAGCGCGCGCTGGACGGAAAAGCCCGCGTCGGTGAACTGGCGTCCATTGCGCCGTTTCTTTCGGAAAAAGCGCTGGGCAACATTGCACAGCGGGTATTAGAAAACGGCGGGCGTGTTAGTGAACTGGCATCGATTGCACCGTTCCTGGAGGAAGACCAGCTTGATAAAATCGTTAAAAGCGCGCTTCGAAACGGAGCCGCAATCGGCGAGATTACGGCACTGTTTCCGTTCCTTTCACAGGATACCCTGAAAGAGCTGGTCAAAAGCGCTTTATGCAACGACGACTCATCGGCCATCGCTTCAGTAATGAAGTTCTTCAAGTAAATCGCAATGGGGAAAAGGACGCGTCGCAAGGCGCGTCCTTTTCCAATATCCGCATGTTGTTGACAAGAAAACTTGGCAATAGTATACTGACATTGCTGACAATAAAACTTGGCATAAAGGAGCAAATGGTGAGATGAACAAAGAAGAGATACTGGAACAAAGCCGTTCGGAAAACCGGGACGAGCGGGACGACGATGTCCGCGACAAGTCTTTGAAGTGGACGCTGATTACGATGGTGATCCTCTCTGCAGTCTTTGCGTTTTTGAGGGCCCGAAGAGGCGAAACTATGCTGGATCTGACGGTTGTTGTCTGCGGGTCGGTCAGCGTTTCGTTTTTCTATCGATTTGCTAAAACAAAGCGTAGGGAGTTGCTTATTTTGGGTGGTATCATTGCGCTGGCGGCAATTTTAGCGTTGATCCGATTTTGCATGGGATACTGACGGCGGATAAAACAATGAAACGAAAGCTGGAGCTAAAAAACAACCTGAAGACTGTCCGCGCAGGAAGAGACCTTTCGCAAAGCGAGCTTGCAAAGATGGTTGGTGTGTCGCGTCAGACGATCAGTTCAATCGAAACAGGACAGTTCAATCCGACGGCAAAACTTGCGTTGATATTGTGCATCGCGCTCGACAAACGGTTTGAAGATCTATTCTATTTTGACTGACTCACGCCAGACAAAATTCCGGGCGGCTTTCGAGCCGCTTTTTTGTTTGAATGAATGTGTTTTTGGAAAGAATGGAGAAAATTTTGTATTGGTGCTCAAAAAAAAGCAGGCATGCGGAAATAATTTAATATATTGCGTCCGGTTCGGTTGACTTTGCCTGTGACGGAGGCTATGATGAGCGTGGAGCGAACCGAATACAAACAAAATAAGCAATTCAAAGTCATTTCAGGAGGGCACACATGAACGCCTACATAGCAAGGGTACTAAACGATGTTCGAAAAAAGAATGCAAGCGAGCCGGAGTTTTTGCAGACGGTGGAAGAGGTATACACGTCGCTGGAAGCGGTGGTGAACCAACACCCGGAGTATGAAAAACTGGGATTGCTGGAGCGGATGGTGGAACCGGAGCGGTCGATTTCGTTTCGGGTGACATGGGTGGACGACGCGGGGAACGTACAGGTGAACCGCGGGTATCGCGTGCAGTTCAACGGCGCAATCGGGCCTTACAAAGGCGGACTGCGACTGCATCCGTCGGTGAATTTGTCCATCATGAAGTTTTTGGGATTTGAGCAGACGTTTAAAAACAGCCTGACGAGCCTGCCGATCGGCGGCGGCAAGGGCGGCAGCGACTTCGACCCGCGCGGCAAAAGCGACGGCGAAGTCATGCGCTTCTGCCAGGCGTTTATGACGGAGCTTTACCGGCACATCGGTCCCGACGTGGACGTGCCCGCGGGCGACATCGGCGTCGGCGCGCGCGAAATCGGGTATCTCTACGGCCAATACCGCCGCATCCGCGGCAAGTATGAGCCGGGCGTGCTGACGGGAAAAGGCATGAGCTTCGGCGGCAGCCTGATCCGGCCGGAAGCGACGGGATTCGGCGCAGTATATTATGTAAACGAAGTGTTTGCGCACGAAGGCGATTCGATTCAAGGCAAGACCTTTGCGCTGTCGGGCTTCGGCAACGTTACCTGGGGCGTATCCAGAAAGCTACAGGAGCTTGGCGCAAAAGCCGTGACGCTTTCCGGCCCGGACGGATACGTGTACGATCCGGACGGCGTGCTGGGCGAAAAGATCGACTATCTGGTCGAGATGCGCGGCAGTGGACGCGACCGAGTTCAGGATTATGCGGACAAATACGGCTGCGAATTCCACGCGGGCGCAAAACCGTGGGGTGTGAAAGCGGACGTATACATGCCTTGCGCAACGCAGAACGACGTGAACATCGAGAGCGCGAAACTGATTGCAAACAGCGGGTCGAAATACTACATTGAAGTGGCGAATATGCCGACGACGAACGAAGCGCTGAACTACCTGATGGGGCAAAAGCACCTGATCATAGCGCCGAGCAAGGCGGTGAACGCGGGCGGTGTGGCAACGAGCGCGCTGGAGATGAGCCAGAACAGCATGCGCTACAGCTGGAGCGCGGAAGAAGTGGACGCGAAGCTGCACACGATCATGAAGAACATCCACGACAATTCGGCAAGAGCGGCGCAGATACACGGGCTTGGTTACAACCTCGTCGCCGGCGCAAACATCGCGGGCTTTGCCAAGGTCGCCGACGCCATGATCGCGCAGGGACTGATTTGAGGATAGGATAGGTATGCAAAGCAGAATGCTTTGTGTAACAATATAAACTCAATAAACAAGCAACGCCCCCGTCTTATAAGACGGGGGCGTTGTTTCTTTTCAGAAGCGAAGAAAAAGCAATTGCAACTTTTATAAAAAAGCAATGGACAATCGAATGTTACGATAAGGCCATCACAAAGGAAACTCAATCTTTCAAAACGGCTGCTGCGTATGGAACAGATCGGTAAAGCGACTGCAAATTTTGTAAAAATCAAACAGGAGGAATCGCAATATGGATACGAAACAAAAGGGATGCGCCGTGAGAATGCTCTGGATACTTTTGACGCTTGTGGTGGTTTATATTGTTATGATCGTAACGACCAACCGGATCTATAAAGAACAGACAGAGATTATCAACACGGGAAAAACGATTGAAGCGACGATTGAGCGCGTAACGCATAAAGGATTATGGGAAATCGGCAAGATATACGCCCGGCTGGAATACACGGTTGAAGGGCAGGATTATGCAAAAGATGTGCAAATATCGATGCGTACCTATCAGTTCCCGACCGGAAAAGTGAAGGACGGCAAGACGGTCGTTACAATATCTTACCAGCCGGAAGATCCTTCGATGGTCGGCTTTGAGGGAGCGGTGCAATCCGCAAAAACGGCAAGGACACTTTCGATCGTCTTTCTGTGTGTCATTGGCTCGCTGACACTCATTTTGCTTCTGGCACTGGCTGCCGTTTCACTATCGGAATAGCGTGTACAGCCCGCGCCGACATGAACACTGAACAAAACTGCACACCGAAAAGCTTGTTTGTTCATGTCGATGTATAAAGATTTTCAATAACGCTTGTCTGTCCGCCTTCATGGTAAAGTAGATTATCATGATGGATCAGACGGGCGTTGTTTTTAATTGTGCAGCCGATGGAATTATGCGTGGGAGAACCCATTCAATGGATTTATTTTATTTTGGGGTTGACAGCGGAATGGATTCGGATTATAATCCAGCTAGGTTAAACGTTTAAACGTTAATCGTTTCAAAATTACTTATCTTTGCGCTTAAAACGGTGAAAATCAGTTATAAAACGCAGAATTACACAACAGTTTAAGCAAATTGATTTAAAAATGCAAAAGAAACGATTAACCAAATCGCCTGCATTCCTTTGGTTTTCCGTACAATCCTAATCAACATACAATTTAAGGAGGAAGAGACACAATGAAAAAAACACTCGCACTACTTCTTGCGCTGTGCATGGCGTTCGCCGTCTTCGGCTGCACCGCACAGACTGCGGAATCGACAGAACCGGCCACGGTGGACGAGAGCGCGGACACCACGATTGCCGCTCCCGCGGAAGAAGAGCAAATCACCATTGATTTTATGAATTTTTCCGCAAACGAAGGCGGCCTTCTTACACTAGAGTTAATGAAGGAGCTTTTCGAAAACGAGAACCCGAACATCACCGTGAACATCGAAACGTTTGGTTATAACGACTATTCGACGCAGCTGCAGACGCGCGTCGGCGGCGGAGATGCACCCGACTGCTTCGAGCTGGGCGTGGATGCATTCCCGGCGTATGTAGACCAGCAGGCAATCCTTCCGTTAAGCGAATTAACAGCGAGCACAGCGACGGACCTGAGCGTACTTACGGAGAAGTCGTTGGATGCTTTTTCGCTGAACGGAACGATATACGGCATGCCGTATAGCTATTCTACAGTGGTTTTGATTTATAATCAGGACCTGTTTGATCAAGCAGGCGTTGCGTATCCGACGGATGATTGGACCTGGGAAGACGCCGACGAAGCCGCGCTGAAGATCAAGGCGCTTGGCGAAGATTATTATGGACTGATCCAGCCGATTTCAACATATGAGTTCTTTAAAGTTGTGCAACAGTACGGCGGCAGCCTGTTGAATGAAGACAACACCGCCTTTACGGTTAATCGCACGGAAAATGTTGAAGCACTCCAGCGGCTATGTGATAATGTGTTGGTATCGAATATTTGCCCCAGTACGGAGCAAAGAGGCAGCCTTGATGAATGGGGCGTCTTCAAGCTCGGCAAAACCGGCATGATTGTAACCGGAATTTGGGCGTTCCCATCGTTCACGACCGACTGTGACTTCAATTGGGATATTTGCGTAGAACCAGGTGCGGTAACGAAGGCGACGCACTACTTTGCAAACGGCCTCTGCGTGAGCGCCGATTCCGAAAATGCTGAAGCCGCTTACAAATGGATTGAGTTTGTTACAACAAGCGAAAAAGTGGCACAGCTGAGGGTTCAACTGGGCTGGGAACTGCCCTGCGCAACATACGAGTCGGCGATGGACCAGTATGCACAATTGACGCCACCGGCCAATCGTCAGGCAGTGTTTGATTCTCTGGAGTATGTCGTTCCCGTGCCGCAGATTGCGGAATTCAGCCAGATGGCCGATATTCTGGGCGTAGAGCTGGAAGCGGCGGCGAATGGATCGAAGACGCCGCAACAGGCGTTGGATGATGCACAGGCAGCTTTGGAAGCAGCCGTCACACTCGGGTAAAACAGCAGTTGTTTGGTTGGTGAGAGCAGAGGGTTGCTTTGCTCTCACCAATCCAAATTTGGAGGTAAACTTCATGCGAAAAAACAAGTCGTACGCCCCGCTTGCAGCGTCTGCCTTTCTTGCGCCCAGCATGATTGGTTTTCTTGTGATTGCCGCTATTCCGTTCGTTCTGTCATTCGCAATCAGCTTTACGTCCTGGAGCGGAATAAAGGGGCTTGAAATCTTTTCAATGGACTTCTGGCAGAATAATTTTATTGGTTTGGAGAACTACCAAAAAATCCTGAAAAGCAAGGAGTTTTGGGAGTCGCTGCTGCATGTCGGCTATTACATGATTTTGTATATCCCTTTGATGCTTCCGGCGTCGCTGGGCATCGCTTTACTTTTGAATAAACCGCGGAAGGGCACTGCGTTCTTCCGGCTTCTGTTTTATATCCCCGTGCTGACCAGTTGGGTTGCGGGCTCCATCATCTGGAAATGGGTACTGGACCCACAATACGGGATATTGAACGATATATTGGCAAGAATCGGAATCCTCGGGCCCGCGTGGCTGCAGGATGCGAAATGGGCTATGGTGGGTATCGTTTTGGCATCCGTATGGAAGGATATGGGCTTCTTTGGTTTAATCTTTCTTGGCGGACTGAAAAACATCAACGAGCAATACTATGAGGCGGCACAGTTGGATGGTGCGGGTGCGTTTCAGCGGTTTTTGAAAGTTACGCTGCCAATGCTGACGCCGATGATATTTTTTGTGTTAATCATCAGCCTGATCAACTCCTTTATGCTGTTCCCGCAGGTGATGATTATGACCAATGCCGGCCCGGCAGGTGCAACGCAAGTGATTGTTGAAAGAATTTACAAGTATGGATTTAGCTATTACAAAATGGGGTATGCATCCGCTTTGTCCTGGATGTTGTTTATAATCGTCTTTCTGTTCACCTATTTACAGCAAAAACTGCAAAAAAAGTGGGTAAATTACGATGTATAAAACATTCAAAAGAAAAGAGATATTTTCTAATATCCGGTTTTATATCATTGCCGGTGTGATCGGCCTGATGATCATTGTTCCGTTGTATTGGATGATCATTACCTCCATTAAGACGCAAACGGCAATATTCACGTATCCGATAGAGTGGATCCCGACCGAAATAACGTTTGAGAATTTCGTTGCTTTGTTTTCGCGGTTTCCATTCGGCCGTGTATTATTCAACAGCGCTGTCGTATCCGTTTCCTACTCCGTTATTTCAATCGTCTCGTGCAGCATGGCGGCGTTTGCGTTTGCCAAAATTCCGTTTCGGGGAAGTGAAATGCTGCTGAAAGTGTATTTGGCTACACTGATGATTCCGTTTCAGAGCACGTTGATTCCGCTGTTTATGATCTTTAACAAAGCGGGATTGAGCAACACGTATGCCAGCGTGATTATGCCTTCGCTTTTCCGTGTGTTTGGGATTTTTCTGCTGGTTCAGCACATGAGAACACTTCCAAACGACTATATTGATGCGGCGCGTATAGATGGTGCGTCATATTTCACGGTGCTTTGGAAAGTAATTTTACCGCTGTCGGCACCGGTTATTGCCGGTTACGCGGTCATTACATTTATGGACGCGTGGAACGACTATCTTTGGCCGCTTGTTATGCTGACCAAAACAGAAATGATGACCGTTCCCGTAGCATTGGGTATGTTGAACGGGCAATTCGAACGAAATTTCGGCGTTCAAATGGCGGGCAGTCTGATATCGATCATACCGGTCGTCATCATATACCTGCTTGCGCAAAGTAAATTGAAAGACGGTTTGACACTTGGTGGAATCAAGGGATGACCGATCATCGTTATAACGTATGAACCCTTAAGGGGAAATTTGGATTCCAACGCAATACAGGCGATTATCATAATGTAAGAATACTTCAAAAGCTGCCTCATGGCGGGCGGCGTGAAAGGCTGATATGCTGCAACTGCACAATCTCGACAAACATAAAATACGGAACCTGAAAACGAGCAAAACGCCGGACTGCGTTTGCTTTTCCTACGACTGCGACGCAACGCATGCATACGGCATGGGCGAACGCTTCGACGGCGTTGACCGCATGGACAAACGCACGGAATGCACGATTATAGAAAAATTCACCAATCAGGGCGACAAGACCTATTTTCCGCTTCCGTTTTTCTTCTGCAACGACGGGCACGGCTTGTTCGTTGAATCCGACGCGGCCGCGACGTTTACGCTGACCAAAGGGCATGTGGACGTAACACTGCCCGCTGGTGAATACGACGTTCATTTTTTCTACGGTTCGCCGAAGGAGATCGTTTCGCAGTTTGTGAAGATGACGGGCGCAACGGCGCTGCCGCCAAAGTGGACGTTCGGCCCGTGGATATCGGCGAACCGCTGGAACAAACAGAGTGACGTTGAAGAGCAGATGGAGATTCTGCGTAAAACCGGCTATCCTGCGACGGCGCTCGTTATAGAAGCGTGGAGTGACGAGGCGACGTTCTATATCTGGAACGGCGCAACATATGAAACCAAGGACGGCGGAGAGACGTTTACGGAAAACGACTTTACTTTCAAAGAGCCCTGGCCAAACCCGAAAGGCATGATTGACGCGCTGCACGCGCAGAATGTAAAGCTGGTGCTTTGGCAGATACCCGCGCTGAAGAAACTGGACGCAGGTCAGGTTTGCCCGCAACACGACGCGGACGACGATTATGCCATTAAAAACGATCTTGTGGTGAAAAATGCGGACGGTACGCCGTATCACATACCAAAACAATGGTTCATCGGCGCGCATGTGCCGGATTTTTCCGCCACAAAAACCCGGGAATGGTGGATGGAAAAGCGCCGGTATCTAACGGACATGGGCGTTGACGGCTTTAAAACCGACGGCGGCGAATTCATCCATGATCTATCCGTGCGTTTTCATAACGGACGCGACGGCGTGTCGATGCGAAACCGGTATGTTGCGGACTATGAAGAGACCTATACCGATGCGCTCAACGCGGAACAAACACTGTTTTCGCGCGCGGGATACCTCGGCGCGCAGAGCTGCCCGATCCACTGGGCGGGCGATCAGGTTTCCACGTTTTCAGAAATGCGCGCCGTGCTTGGCGCGGGGCTGTCGCTCGGGCTAAGCGGCGTACCGTTCTGGAGCTTTGACATCGGCGGATTTGCAGGTGCGCTGCCAAGCGCGGAACTCTACCTGCGTTCGACGGCGCTGTCCGTGTTTGCACCCGTCATGCAGTGGCACAGCGAACCGCTCGGCGGGCAGTTTGGCGGATTTGAAACGGGTTTGGTCAACGACCGGAGCCCTTGGAACATGGCAAAACACGCCGATGATCCGGATGTGCAAAAAATTGCGCTTTTGTATGCGCATCTGCGCATGAATCTTCTGCCGGAATTGTATCGACAGGCGCACATTTCGGTCAAAACGAACCTGCCAATGATGCGACATCTCGTGCTGGAGTATCCAACCGACGAAAACGTGCAAAACTGCCACAATCAGTTTATGCTAGGCGACCTTTTGATCGCGCCGGTTCTTGAGGAAGGTGCGACGTCCCGCAGTGTGTATCTGCCACAAGGACGCTGGTACAGCTTTTTAACAAAAGAGACTTTAGAAGGCGGCTGCACAGTAAAAATGCAGGCAGGCCGCGGTCAAATTCCGGTTTATCTGCGTACGCCGGGCGTGGTTGCGTTGAACCTGTCGGAGAGCATGCGCGTCGGCGGCGACGTTGGTAATCGTGTGGACACGTTGCAAAATCTTGTGCTCGTGGTGTCCGGTAAACCGAACTGCGAATATAAAGATGAATTCGGCAACGATGTTATCATAAAGGATGGAGAGATTTGCTCCGGAAACGCCCGCATTATCAACGTAAGCAATTTAGCGTTTGAAGAGGGATTTTAAGAGTGCCGAACCGGAAACGGGAACGCGCGCTGAAGCGAATGGACGAAATCACGGCGTATTATGCAAAGCAGTCCGGCGTGATTGCGGTTGCTGCGTTTGGCTCGAACGCCGAGCGTGAACGGTTTGACGTATATTCCGATCTGGATTTCCTTGTAATTTGCGAAGCGACCGAAAAGCAACGACTGCTGGAACAGGTGAAGCGCCTAGAGACGATTTGCGCAATCGACGGCTTGCTGATTTCATATGGAGATGCGGTGAAACTGCTGTTTTCGGACGGAGTAATGTGTGATTTTGGTATCGTTGCGCCGGGTCAACTGCGCTCGTTTCCACACGGCGCAGGGCGCATTCTTTGGGTGCGCAGCGAGGAAGAAGCACCGGACGTCTCTTCTGTTGAACCGAAACGCGAAACGGAACGGGAACGGGTGGATTCCGCGCTGTTCTCACTCTATGTCGGCTACCTGCGCGAACGACGCGGCGAAAAAGCAGCGGCTTTTTATGAAGTGCAGGTCTGCGCGGCGCAGACGGTGCTAGCACTGATGCAAGGTGAGCACGCGGACGCGTTTTCCGCGTTTCGGTACGCGGAACAATCGGTTTCGGAAGAGACGATTGCGCGGATGACGCCGGGATACGGACACACGGAGCAAGCCGCGGCTTATATGCTCGAACTGCTGAAAACATACGAAAAAACGACGTTGTACCGTGCCGTTTTTTCGCTTCTCAATTGACACGCGCGGCGGTGCACGGTATGCTTATATAAACGTTTAAACGAAGATGAGGTTTTATGGGGCGAATCACGATTAAGGACGTTGCGAAGGAAGCGGGCGTATCCACGGCCACGGTTTCCTACGTTATGAACGAAAAGAAAAATATACCGGAAGCCACGCGTGAGCAGGTGCTTGCCGCGGCGGAGAAGCTTGGCTATGTTTCCAACTATTCCGCGCGCAGCATGCGGCTGAATCGCAGCAACCTCATCGGTGTTATCATTCCGCAGACCGAACCCGGCAGCCAGATGGTATTCGAAAATCCGTTTTACAGTGAAATCCTCTCCAGCATCGAATACTGCGCGCGTCAGAGCGGGTATCATGTGATCGTCTCCGGCACGAATGCGGACGAAAACTATCTGAAACTTGCCCAGCAGCGCAACCTCGACGGGATTATCATCATCGGCATGTATAAGGAACAGTCCTACACCGATTTGCGCAACACGCGCATCCCGATCGTGCTGGTAGACAGCTATATGGACGATCATTATTTTCACGCAATCCGCATCAACGACCGCCACGCGGGATATGTTGCAACGCGGCATCTGATTGAAAATGGTCACCGGAAGATCGCGTTTCTTTCCGGCGCAATCAAGGACGGCGGCGTGATGAAACTGCGGCACGCAGGGTATTGCGACGCGTTGGACGAATTCGGCATTCCGCAAAACCCGGACTATGTACTGACCGAGAGCGTCGGGTTTGATTCCGGCAGGCGGCTTGCGCGCAAAATGGCGGACGAACTGGACGTCACGGCGGCGTTTTGCACCGCAGACATCATTGCAATTGGCGTAATCAAGGAACTCAACGAGCACCAGCGGCTGATACCGGAACAATATTCGATCGTCGGCGTGGACAACCTCAGCATTGCGCGGTATTCCATACCGGGGTTGACCACCGTTGGGCAGAACATCTACCACAAAGGCGAAAAAGCGGTTGAAATGATACTCAACGCGGTTGCCGACCCAACGGCGGGCAAGCAGGAATTCATCCTGCCCATCACGCTTGTGGAGCGCGAATCCGTGCGAAAAATCGACCCGCCGACTTGATTCGTTGCAAGCAGGTTTTAAACAAAACTGGAAAGGTTCTTACGATATGCACTTGAACACACAACAAAAAGCATGGTGGAAAGAATGCGCGGTATATCAAATTTACCCGCGCAGTTTTTTTGATTCCAATGGCGACGGGATCGGCGATCTGGCCGGCATTACAGAAAAGCTCGACTATATCGCCTCGCTTGGCGTTGGGGCCGTCTGGCTCAACCCGATTTATGATTCGCCAAACGACGATATGGGTTACGATATTCGAAACTATGAAGCCATTATGCAGGAATTCGGCACGATGGCGGACTTTGACGCGCTGCTGGCCGGTTTACACGAACGCGGATTGAAGCTTATTATGGACCTCGTCGTCAATCACAGCTCGGACGAGCACGCCTGGTTTATGGAATCGCGAAAGTCAAAGGACAATCCGTATCGGGATTACTACATCTGGCGGGATGGGAAGGACGGAAAAGAACCCAATAACTGGGCGTCGTTTTTCACCCCGTCCGCATGGAAATTTGACGAAACAAGCGGGCAATGGTATCTGCATCTGTTTTCCGAAAAGCAGCCGGACCTGAACTGGAAGAATCCCGCGATGCGCCAGGCTGTATACGACATGATGAACCGCTGGTTTGACAAAGGCGTGGACGGTTTCCGCATGGACGTGATCAACCTGATTGCAAAAGCCGACGGATTGCCGAATGGAACGGGCGCGCCGTCACCGGAAGGATATGTCCTTGCCTCGGAATGCTTTGCCGATCAGCCGATGGTACACGACTATCTGCAGGAGATGCGGCGGAAGTGCTTTGACGGACGAGACTGCATGTGCGTTGGCGAAGCACCGTTTGCAAGCAGCAAGACAGGCAGTAAATATGTCGATCCCGACCGGCACGAGCTGGACATGATCTTTTCGTTTGATTTGATGGATATCGACAGCGGAAAGAGCGGCAAGTGGGAGATCGTTCCGTGGAATCTCGAGCGCATGAAATCCATCGTTGAAGACTGGCAAACAGCACTGCAAAAAGGGTGGAACAGTCTATTTTGGTCGAACCACGATCAACCAAGACCTGTCTCCCGCTTTGGCAGTACGCAGAGCGAAGCACTGCGCACTCGCTCGGCAAAGATGCTTGGGATCGCCATGCATCTGATGCGCGGCACGCCGTTTATCTATCAGGGCGAAGAACTTGGCATGACGAACGTCCCGTTTAAGAATATTACGGACTTACGAGACCTGGAGAGCCTGAACTATTACCGCCTTGCCGAAGCCCGCGGCGAAGGCGACGCCGCTTGGAACGGCATCCTCGCAAAAAGCCGCGACAACGCGCGCACGCCGATGCAGTGGAGCGCGGAAGACAACGGCGGATTTACCAAAGGGACGCCCTGGATTATGGTGAATCCGAATTATCGCGAAATCAATGCCGAGGCTGCGGAACGCGACCCGAATTCCGTTTTGCATTTCTATCGCAAACTGCTTGCTTTCCGTTCTGCCAGCGATACGTTGATCTATGGCAGCTTTAAGATGATTGAGCGTGACCACAAGCAGATCGTTGCGTATGAGCGCAAACTCGGCGACGAAACCTATACCATCGTTTGCAATATGAGCGGTGAGTCATGCCTTCTTTCGCAGGAAATATGCGGCGATATCGTGCTGAGCAATATTGACGGACAGTTCGATTTGAGTGAACTGCAACCATACGAAGCGCGAGTCTATCATGCGATAAAAGTCTAAATTCGTGCAACCGCGCACACGCCAGACATACGCTAAAAGCGGTATAATCGTATTGAAACGGAGGCGACGGTTGAATGGCGCTTGAGATCGTTCAAAACGACATAACCAAGTTGCGCGTCGACGCGATTGTAAACGCAGCAAACAGCGGACTGCTCCGCGGCGGTGGCGTCTGCGGCGCAATCTTTGCTGCCGCGGGTGCGGAACAACTGGAAAAAGCGTGTGCAAAAATCGGGCATTGTGATACGGGAGAAGCAGTAATGACCGAAGGCTTTCGCCTGCCTGCGCGATATATTGTCCACACGGTGGGTTCGGTTTGGCGCGGCGGAATGCAAAACGAGGAAGCGCTGCTGCGTTCGTGTTACACAAAATCGCTGGAGCTTGCAAAATCACACGGGTTGCAATCAATCGCGTTTCCGCTGATTTCTTCCGGAATATTTGGCTACCCAAAAGAACAGGCCGTTGAGGTTGCTCTTTCGACAATTGAAACCTTTTTGCAGAAAAACAATATGGATGCATTTTTGGTATTGTTCGATGAAGAGACGTATCATTTAGCCAAAGCACGGAACAAATGAAGCACGCCGGTTGAAAACAGCCGGCGAACGGACACGATGAAACTTCGATAATACAAAGACATGTTATTAAGATCCCACCTTGCTTGCAGGCGGGATCTTTTTTTTACAATGCGCGCTACCTTGACATGGAATACGACATGCGGTAATTTGTTATCTAAGACAACACATCCATCAATTCGTGACATATAAAACAAAGCGAGGCAATTCGAAATGAAATTATCGCAGCAAATTGCAGAGAATATCGTGCGCGAAGTAAACGCAGTCATTCCGCAGATGATCAACATTATGGACGAAAACGGCGTTATCATTGCAAGCTCCGATCTGTCGCGCGTTGGAACACTGCACGACGGCGCGGCGCAGATCATCAAATCCGGCTTGTCGGAATTGATCATACACGGGCTGAACGAATTTTTCGGGGCGAAACCCGGCGTGAATTACCCGATCATCATGCAGGGCGACTGTGTTGGTGTGCTTGGCATAACGGGCGACTACAAAGACGTTGCGGACAACGCGCTCATTATCAAGCGAATGACGGAGCTGCTGTTACTCAACGCATATAATACCGAGCAGCACTTGCTGGGCGAGAACATTCGCAATCGGTATATTGACGCATGGTTAAGCGGCGATGTAAAAAACATTACGGCGGACTTTATTGAGCGCGGACGTATGCTGAATATCGATATCACAATTGCGCGCAGGTTTCTCAATATCGTACTCTATCCTGTTTCGGGAACGACAAAGCTGGAGGCGATGGTCGAAATTGACCACGCGACGGAAGAAATCGCCGGATATATATCCAGATTGAATTCGTACAATCTTTATTTCAAAGACGGTGGTGCGCTCGTTTGCGCCGTAACGGAACACGACGACGCGGCGCTCAAGCGGCTTGCGGAACAGATCCTCTCGCTGGTGGAATCGCGCTATCCACTGAAAGCCGCAATCGGCATCGACGCGCCCGCGGAGAACTACATGCAGGCCAGGCGCAGCTACAGAAAAGCACGCCGCGCGTGTAACGCCTGCATGCGCACACACACATGGGACATTCGCTTTTATAACGACCTGAATATGGAGCTGATCTCCGGTGAGCTGGAGGACGCCACAAAGCTGGAATACATCCACAGGATATTTCGCGGGATGTCCCGTGAAGAGATTGTGGAGACGGTGATGCTGCTTGAAAACTACTATGACACGGAAGGCTCGCTGGAACGCTGCGCGGAACGCCTGTTCTTACACAAGAACACCGTGCAGTACCGGCTGAAGCGAATCGCCGAACGAACCGGATACGACCCGAGATCGATCCGCAGAGCGCCGCTTTACTACCTCGCAATTTACTTTTACCGCGACATGCAGGAGCGAATTTAGGTTTGCAAGAAAATCAGCACCGTGTTTATAATTACGGCATAATTATGGACTTATAATATAAAGTTTGTTACAAGAAACAAATAAATTCTATTAAAGCTATTATTAAAAATATAGTAATTCCCCTATGTTGATCAGTATACTTTTCGTATGGTCAAGCAAGTCGCCGCTTTTTTAAGGGTGCAAAGCGGCGGCTAACCGACCGAAAAAATTCAATATGGGGAGGCACATCTTTTTATGACAGGCATTCCGCTTATTATCGCATTTGTCATTGCTATCGTCTTAATGATCCTTGCAATATCAAAACTGAAAATTCACCCGTTTCTATCTATCCTGGCCGTTTCACTTTTGTTTGCTCTGGTTGCGGGCATTCCGATTACGGACATACCGGGCGTAATCGGCGCCGGATTCTCGGGCACATTCACAAGCATCGGCATCGTTATCATCTTCGGCGCGCTGGTCGGCACCCTGCTGGAAAAAACCGGTGCGGCGCTCAAGATGGCGGACTGCGTTGTAAAGGCAGTCGGAAAAAAGCATCCCGAACTGGCAATTATGCTCATGGGCTGGATTGTTTCCATCCCGGTATTCTGCGACAGCGGATTCGTCGTGCTAAACCCGATCCGCAAAGCAATGGTAAAACGCACAGGAACGTCGAGCGTAACGATGACTGTGGCGTTGTCCCTCGGCCTCTACATTTCGCATTGTTTCATCCCGCCGACGCCCGGACCGATCGCGGCGGCGAGCTCCCTCGGCATTGGAGACAACCTGCTGACCGTCATGGCGCTCGGCGCGCTGATCTCCATTCCGGCACTAGCAGCGTCCTTTTTCTTCTCCAAGGCAATTGGCAAGAAAGTGAAAGCCGGAGACGACATTGAAAGCGACGAGACTGTGCAGACGTATGAAGAGCTTGTCGCTTCCTATGGCAAACTGCCGAACGCCTGGATGGCGTTTGCACCAATCGTCGTTCCTATCCTGCTCATGGCCATCTCCTCGGCTTTCTCCATGGGCGGACTCACCATCGGCATCATCAAGTTCCTTGGCACGCCGATCATCGCATTGGCTGTCGGCGTCATCTTTGGCATCATCGGGCTTGCCTCTGCCGGTAAGATGAAAAGCTTCTACGAAATCACCAACGAAACCCTTAAGGTTGTCGGCCCGATTCTGTTTATCACGGCGGCCGGCGGCGTGCTGGGCAAAGTCATTGCAAATTCCAGCATGGTTACCTACATCACCGATCATTCCGACGTACTCTCCGTGGTCGGCATCTTCTTCCCGTTCCTGCTTGCGGCAATTTTGAAATCCGCACAGGGCTCCTCCACGGTTGCCATCACCACGACCGCTGGCATCCTCGCACCGATGCTTCCGGCGCTTGGCCTTGGGACACCGGCACTTGCTGCACTGACGGTTATCGCCATCGGCGCCGGTGCCATGACGGTTTCACACGCCAACGACTCCTATTTCTGGGTTGTAACGAACTTTGGCGAACTGACGCCTGAAGACGGCTATAAGACGCAGACGCTCGGCACCCTTGTCGTCGGTCTTGCTTCCATGGTCGGCGTGTTGATTATGTTCTTCATCTTGAAGTAAAATAAACAAATAGCGAAAAAAGATATGCGGAGCGCGCGACGGATTACGCCGGCGCTCCGCGGCGCAAACAAAGGAGACGAAACAACGTGACGCTGAGAGAGGACGGAAAATTCATTCTGAAGGAGGCGCTTGCCGCGGCGCTTCCGGACGCCGCCGTAAACAAGGCACTGGAAGGCGCTCAATTTGAGGGCGGAAAACTTGTATTAATAGCGGTCGGCAAAGCCGCATGGCAGATGGCGTATGCAGCGTATCAGACGCAGGGCGAGCATATTGACGGCGGCGTGGTCATTACAAAATACGGTTATGCAAAGGGGCCGATCGGTGAACTTTCCATCTGCGAAGCCGGGCATCCGGTTCCGGACGAGAGCACGTTTGAAGCAACGGAGCAGGTGATGGAAGCTGTTTCAAACCTTACCGAGCAGGATACCGTCCTGTTCCTTCTTTCCGGCGGCGGGAGCGCATTGTTTGAAAAGCCCCTGATACCGAAAGAAGAACTGTATGCGCTGACCGACAAGCTGTTGGCTTGCGGCGCAGATATTACGGAGATGAACACGGTACGCAAACGGCTTTCGGCGGTGAAAGGCGGACGCTTTGCGCAGATTTGTGCACCGGCGCAGGTATACTCCATTGTACTTTCGGATATCATCGGCGATCCCTTGGACATGATTGCATCCGGCCCGGCGTATCCGGACGCTTCCTCGAGCGAACAAGCCCTTGCAATCTTAAGAAAATACGATATTTCCGTCTCCGATGAAACCCGCGCCTGCCTGATGCTGGAAACGCCGAAGCATCTTGATAACGTAACCACCGTGGTCACGGGCAGTGTCCGCCAGCTTTGCCTGACGGCCGAAGAAGCCTGCAGGCAACTGGGCTACAAGCCGGTCGTCCTGACAGCGAGCCTGTCTTGCACGGCGCGGGACGCCGGTAGTTTTCTGGGATCGATCGCACAGTTTCATGCAGACGATACGGACTCGATTGCGTTTATCGCCGGCGGCGAAACCGTCGTTCGGCTAACGGGAAAAGGTAAAGGCGGACGCAACCAGGAAATTGCGCTGGCTGCGGCGCAGAAAATTGCCGGGATACGCGATTGTGCCGTGTTTTCGTTTGGGTCGGACGGAACGGACGGACCGACGGATGCGGCGGGCGGTTGGTGTGACGGCGATACCAGCGGGATTCTGCGACAGCAGGGAATCGATATCGACGACATGCTCATGCGCAACGATTCATACCACGCGCTTGAACAATGCGACGGCCTGATTATAACGGGGCCGACCGGAACGAATGTCAACGATCTTTCCATTGTATTGATCAAGAGAGAACCCGCCATGAACTGAGAATCCTACTAAATCTGAAAGAGAAGATTGCCCGGGCGTCAACGGCCTCGGGAATATATACAGAACACCCCTGCAAGATTGCTTGCAGGGGTGTTCTTATCAATTGCAAATTATAAAACGTTCTTTAAGAAGTTGATTGCCTTTTCGTTCTTTGGATGGTCGAAGACCTCCTGCGGCGTACCTTCTTCGAGAAGCATTCCGTCCGCCATGAAAACGACGCGATCGGCAACCTCTCGGGCAAAACCCATCTCGTGGGTGACGCAAAGCATGGTCATGCCCTGCTTTGCAAGTCCTTTCATAACGGCAAGGACTTCGCCCACCAATTCTGGATCGAGTGCGCTGGTCGGTTCGTCGAACAGCATGATTTCCGGTTCCATTGCCAGTGCTCTGGCAATGGCGACGCGCTGCTGCTGTCCGCCGGAGAGCTTGCTTGGGTAGACGTCCAACTTGTCGGAAAGCCCAACCCTTTGAATGATCTCCTTGGCCAACTTCTGAGCTTCTTCTCTGGACTTTTTACGCACCAGTATCTGCGCGATCATCACGTTTTCCAGCACGGTTTTGTGCGGAAAAAGATTGAACCGCTGGAATACCATGCCCATCTCAAGCAGCATTGCCTTTTGTTTATCGGGATCGACCCGGTGGATTGTCCGGTTATGCTCGCGATGGAGGAACAGTTCGTCCTTGATAAAGATTTTGCCGCTTGTGATTTTTTCCAGCTGGTTCAGCGAACGCAGGTAAGTGGACTTTCCGGCGCCGGAAGGTCCGATGATGCAAATCACTTCGCCTTTTTTGACCGAAAGGTTGATGTCCTTCAAAACCTCGAGCGACCCGAAAGCCTTCCGAAGGTGTTCCGTTTTTAAAATGTATTCATACTCACTCATGACAGCCGCCTATTCATATACCGAAAGTCTTTTTTCAACCTTGCCGAACAAATACGTAAAGATCGCGGTTATGATCAAATAAATGATCAGTGCAGGGAAGAAAACCAGATAGTTGCCTTCGCTTGTCATAATGGATTTTGAAATCGTCGTGATGTCCATCAATGAAATGGCAAACACAAGCGAGACGTCTTTGATCATCATAACAAACTCGTTGCACAGAGGCGGAATCATTCTCCGAATCGACTGCGGAATGATGATCGTCCGCATAGTCTGTCCGTAGCTCATGCCAAGGGCCTTGGCCGCTTCGTTTTGACCTTTGTCGATCGACTGAATCGCCGCACGCACAATCTCCGCGCAATACGCCGCCGCATTTAGCGAAAACGCAATCAGCGCGGCGATAAAAGCGCCTTTGTAAACGGCCTCCGGATCACCCGAACTAAACAAGCTCCGCCAGGAAAAGTCGAATATGGCCGGCACCGAGAAATACACCACAAACAGCTGAATGAGCAGTGGCGTTCCGCGGAAGAAAAAGATGTAACCGCTGCTGATCTTGCTGACCAAACGGTTTTCCGAAATCTTTCCCAACGCAAGAAAGACGCTGAGAACGGAACCGATCGCCATGGATAATGTGGTAAGCAGCAGTGTTAGTTTTACGCCGTGGAGCAAGTTTTCACCGGAACCCAGCATTCTATAGGTGTAATTCACCATTTGACCGACGAACTTGCCGAAACCTTCGTCCGCGCTGTAGACCTGTCCGGCAAAGCCGACATACGCTTCTTTGATCGATTGTGCGCCGGATGTTGAAAAGGACAGATAGCTGATGACACCGAGATTATTATAAGTAATCGTCAGGTACTTTCTTGAGCTGGTTTTTTCCTCTTCAATAACCTGCTTGATCTGATCGGAAGCGTGGTCCATCATGGTTTCCTCTGTAACATTGATTGCACAGAGAAATCCTATGAACGCCACAGCCGCCATAATAATTATGGCAGCTGTTTTTGACGAACGTTTCCATTGTTTAATATGGAACAGTTTTTTAATATTCATTGTTTACCACTTACAATCCAATGATTTTTCATCACTTTCGGGTTCAACATTTCTTAGTACGCTTTGTGGTAAAGGGACAATTATGCACCAAACCAGTACGCAACGTTTTCTTCGAAGAAGCCTTCTTCAGCAAGCTGCGCAATTGCTTCGTTGATCGCGGTCTGCAACGCAGTGTTCTCCAGACCCATGGCGACGCCGAACTGCTCCGGCTCGTTTTCGTCCTGGAATACCTTTATGTACATATCGGGATTGGAGGCAAGGTAGCCGTCCGCAACGGTGGAGTCGCAGACCACGGCGTCAACTTCGCCATTGGTGAGCTGCGTAAAGCAGGTTGTGACCTTTTCGTTCGCAGAGATCGTGCAGGTGATCGAGCCGGTGTCGACGTAGTCCGACATCAGGATATCGGAAGTCGTTTCCTTCTGCACGGCGATTGCAAGACCGTCCAAATCGAGGAAGCTGGCAATTTCGCCTTCATAGTCGGCGTTGACAACGACGGCCTGATAATTGTTGATGTAAGGCGTCGAGAAGAGCATGGTTTCCGCTCTTTCGTCGGTAATCGTCACCGCGGAGATAACGCAGTCATAGTTGACGTCGATCCCCTGGAAAATGCCGTCCCACGCCGTGTTGATGAAGTTGATTTCAAGACCGAGCTTCTCGCCGAGCGCGTTTGCAAAGTCAATGTCGTAACCGACCGGCGTTGTGCCGTCTTCTGCAAAGTCTTCGAACGGGGGATAACCGATTTCGACGCCGATGGACAGCACGCCATCCTGCATCAGAGCAACATTTGAAACATCAACGCTTCCGGTCGCTTCCGTTGCCGCCGTTTCGGTTGCTTCGCTTGCATCATTTGCTGCGCATGCCGCAAACGAGAGCAGCATCGCAACGGACAATAGGATTGCCAATATCCGCTTTTTCATAATTATACATCCTCCTAAAAAAAATAAGAGTTGTGACATCCAACTCCATTGTTTGCATAAATTTATCATATATATAATATATATGTCAAGCAATATGTTCAAGAAAATTGATAAAAAGCAGATTTCTGTTAGTTTTTTAGTCCAAAACGACTGTTCAGACTGGAGACATATGAAAAAGGCACGCTTTACGTGGCTTTTCATGTTTCCTCCCTGCTTGAAATTCTGGTGGGGTGTTGGCTAAATACACTGAAAATGCGTGCGAAAAATGCGACAAAGCAGGTGCTTTCGAAAATTTTTCGGCGGATAGGCTCAAAAAACGAAAAATGAACGAGAGACAGATAAAACAACCAAGCATCATGCATGAAAACACTGAAAACATGCATGAAAATTCGGCACGAGAGAGACGACGACCAGAAACATTTCGTAATTGAAACGCATAATTAAGCAGAATTCAGGTGTAGCTTCCGCTAAATGAGTAAGCCGAAGGCATTGAAAATCATGCCGGGCTGAATAAATGCTACAGGGACACGGCCTGATTGCGTACAATGGCATTAAATCAGATGATTTGCTGACGCGTTATCTATTAAAGGAAGAATTACCAGTTAGAGAAAGCGGTTACCTAAAATTTCCTTGATGATACCCTGACGAGGTGCTATATTGATTTTGCAAAACAATCTATTTTTCATTTAAACATCTGAATTTATGCGAACAAAAAGCAAATATTGGAGGAGGAACAATGATGAAACGAACAGGGAAAGTTCTTGCGCTGTTTTTGGCGGTTCTTATGGTGATGGCGCTGGTGCCGATGAGCGCGCTTGCCGAAGATGGCTATATCTGCGTTTATGCGCAAGTACCGGACGGATGGGAAAGTCCGTGCATCTGGACGTGGGATGCGGACGGTGCAAGCGCGTTTTCCGCCTGGCCGGGCGCAGTGATGAGCGCGGATGACAATAACCCGGGGTGGTATTATATGTACATTCCGGATACGATGGCATTTGTCATTATCAACGCAAACGAGGGCGGCGTCCAGACGACGGACTATGCGATCGAGGCAAGCGACCTTTGGATTACGGTTTCGGACGACACGAGCGCCGCTATTTCATACGATCAGCTGACGACGGGCGACATGCCGGAATACGTGGCGTATGAAGAGCCGGCGGAAGCACTGCTGACTGCCGACGATGTTTGCCTCGTCTATGCTTCCGTTCCGGACGGTTGGGAAAACCCCTGCGTTTGGGCATGGGACGTGGACGGCAAAGGTGCGTTTGACGCATGGCCGGGCGGTCAGATGGCGGCCGATGCGGAGAATCCGGGCTGGTATTACATCTTTATTCCCAAAACCATGGCAAACGTAATCATCAACGCCAACGAAGGCGGAATTCAAACCGGAGACGGCGCGATCGAGCCGAACAACATGTGGATTACGGTAACGCCCGCCGAAGTGGAAGGCGAAAACGCAACGTTCACGGTCAGCTATGATCAGGAAACGACCGGCGAGTTGCCGCAGTATGTTTCTACAATTACATTATATGCACAGGTTCCCGAAGACTGGGCCGAACCGTGCGCATGGGCCTGGACGAGCGACGGCGTGAACGCCTTTGAAGCATGGCCGGGCGGAACGATGGAACTCATGACGGATGGCTGGTATGCAATCGATATTCCAGCGAACATGGAAAACGTAATCATCAATGCCAACGAAGGCACGGTGCAGACGAGTGACTACGCGGTAGAAACGGGTAAGGACGTCTGGGTCAGCGTAACGAGCGCGGAAGAAGTGAGCATTGCATATGAAAAGCCCGCCGAACCGACGTTTACTGTGCACGCAAAAGTGGATGCTAGCTGGACGATGCCGGGAATCTGGTCCTGGTCCGATCCGGACGGCACCAACGTGTTTACAAACTGGCCGGGAGCCGATATGATTGACGACGGAGACGGTTGGTACAGCTATGGTCTGCCGATGTGGGTCAACCGCGTAATCATCAATGCAAACCTGGGCGGAGTTCAAACCGCCGACGTCGAGATCGAAGCAAAAGAGCTTTGGCTTTCGGTGGATGCGGACGGCAACTATGTGCTGAGCTATGAACAGCCTTCCGAGGATACGGAAATTGCCGCGACCGAGACCGAGAAGAGCGTGGCGGTAGACGAACCGGCTGTTGAAGAAGCGACGGCCAATCTGACATGGCTCTGGATTCTCATTGCGGCCGTGGTTGTGGCCGGCGGCGTTGTCGGCGGCATTGCAATCAGCAAAAAGAAAAAGAAGAGCGCATAATCAGACACGATGAAATCAAACGGGAGCGGGCAGGTTTCTGCCCGCTCAACGCAAATTGCGCGGCAAGCGGGGAGCGGTTTTATGAAAAAAGTATGGAGTATTCTTGTTGCAATTCTACTGATCGGAACGATGCTTCCGATGGCGGGGTGCGCGACAAAACAGGTAGACACAAATAAAATCGTGATTTGGCACGACAAGGAGGACGCGGTTGCCGAGGTGCTGCAAAAAGCGCTTGAAGAGCAGCTGCCGGACGTTACCGTGGAGTTGGTCCGAAAGGAAGGCCTGACCGAAGCGCTCAAGCTGGTTGGCAACGACCCGAGCGCCGCGCCGGACATGTATCTGTTTGCACACGATAAGATCGGCGTTTATGCGGAGCTTGGTATCCTTGCACCGATTACGGACTTTGTAGATGAAGAGACACTTTCAAACTATCTGCCGGTCACCATTGAATCCGCTACCTATAAGGACGCACTCTACCAACTGCCGCTCTATTTTGAAACGCTGTTGTTTATGTACAACAAAGACCTCATGAGCGAAGACGAAGTGCCCGCAACGACGGAAGAGCTCTACGCTTACATGCAGGAGAACACGTCGGGCGATCATTTCGGCTTTGTTGAACAGCACAGCACGGCGTATTACAGCGTTCCCTGGATCAACGGATTTGGCGGGAGCCTGATTTCTGACGACGGCACGCCGCTGCTGGATTCGGCTGAAGTGCGCGCGGCGCTGAAATATCATAAAAAGTTTTTGGAATTCATGCCGGGCGAAAGCGAATATTCCACGGTGAACACGCTGTTTTTAAGCGGCATGGCCGACTCGATTATCGGTGGGCCGTGGCTTGTCCCGTCCGCACGGGAGGCGGGAATCGACCTCGGTTTTTCCACGATGCCGATCGTGGACGAAACGGGCTTGCCGCTTGCGCCGTACACGGGCGTGCAGGGCGTGCACGTGCTGAAAGTCGCCGCTGAGAGCAAGCATGATACCATTGTGAGCGTGCTCAATGTTCTGACCGACCCACAGGTGGGAATTGACCTTGCAAACGCCAGCGGATGCGCACCGGCAAATGCGCTGGCTTATGACGACGAAAGCGTAACCGGCGATCCGATGGTGACGACCATGCGCGAAATCGCCATGACGGCAAAACCCATGCCGAACATCCCGGAGATGGACGTTATGTGGACGGTTACGGGCAATCTGCTTGTTGCGGTGAATATGTCCGGCGGTGTGGTCGAAACCGAGACCACGAAATATCAGGCTAAGGCCGAACAGCTCATTGAGGCGATGAAATGATGAAGGGGACGATTCGGCAGTGAA
The DNA here is from genome assembly GCA_963665515.1 of Christensenellaceae bacterium. Lineage (GTDB taxonomy): Bacteria > Bacillota > Clostridia > Christensenellales > CAG-138 > UBA7703. The sequence goes on along the minus strand of OY762278.1, from coordinate 575,033 downwards.
ACGAGGCGGCAAAATGACCAAACAAAAGAACGAAAACCGGCGCGCCTACATGTACAGCGGGCTTTCGCTTCTGCTGATTTTTGTGGTGGTTGTCTTTCCTATTCTATATACCGCCTATATTTCACTGACCAACATGAACCTCTACCATTGGTTCAACTTTGAATTTATCGGTCTGGAGAATTACAAAAAGGCGCTGCTGGTGCTGGATTCCGGTTTTCTCGCCGCATTGCTGCGGACCATCCTCTGGACGGTGGTAAACATGGCGATCCAACTTGCGCTTGCCTTCATGCTGGCGTCGTTGCTGAATTCGCCAAACTTAAAAGGCCGAGGGTTTTATAAAACAATCCTTATGTTCCCCTGGGCAATGCCCGGCTATGTTTCCATTCTGCTGTGGAAAACCGGCATGTTCAACTCCACATTCGGCCTGTTGAATCAATGGATGGAAAAACTCGGCCTCGGCATGGTCCATTGGCTTGCGGGCGACGTTTCCGCGTTTATCTGCTGCACAGTGGTCAACCTCTGGCTTGCGTTGCCGTTTATGATCATGATCATTGACGGCGCGCTGCAAAGTGTTGACCGGAGTTTGTATGAAACCGCGCAGATCTGTGGCGCAAACCGCCTGCAGAAAACGACGATGATCACCGTTCCGCTGATCAAGCCGGTCATCGGCCCGGCGGTCGTGATTACGATTTTTACGACGTTTAAGCAGTTCGACGTGGTGTATCTGCTGACGCAGCAGGCGGGATCGCCAAGCGGCGCAAACATACACACGATTTTGACATACGCCTATGAAAACGCCTTTATTACAAGCAACTACGGTTACAGTTCTGCGATTTCCATCATCATATTCGTTTTGATGATCGCGTTTACCATCATGACCAATCAGGAAATGCGGAGGAAGCGCGCATGAGCATGACACAAAAAAGCAAGAAAAAGGCGCTTACCATCACAAAGAAAATTTCGCTGCATACATTCTTTATCATCTTTTGTTTTATCACGATGATTCCGATTCTGTATGCACTGTCGGTTTCGTTCAACGCAAGCAACAGCCTGCTTTCGTCCGACTTTTCATTTTTGCCGAAGGCGTTTACACTGGCAAACTACAAAGCGGTGTTTACGGAAGAATCCGTTTTGCTGTGGTTTAAAAACAGCGTTATACTGGCGGTGTGTACGGTTTCCATCGCGCTGAGCGTTTCCATTCCGGCGGCGTATGCGTTTTCACGGATGCGCTTTAAGGGAAGGCGACCCATGCTGAATATGTTGATTTTGCTCAACGCGTTTCCGTCGCTACTGTCCATGTTTGCCATCTATAAACTGATGAATCCGCTGGGACTCATCAATACCCGGCTTGGGTTGATCATCGTCTATACCGGAACGATGGCGGTATTCGGCCTGTGGAACATGAAAGGTTATTTCGACACGATTCCGTACGACATTGAGGAGGCCGCGCGCATCGACGGCGCAAACGAACTCCAAATCGTATGGCGCATCGTTCTGCCGCTGGCAAAGCCTTCCATCGTTGTGACCGCAGTGATGGTGCTCATCTATGTTTGGAACGAATACATCTACGCCATCACGTTCCTGACCGGCGCAGACAAATATACGCTTGCGGCGGGGCTGTATTCGCTCCAGGCGGGCGAAATGTCCGGCAGCTGGCCGGTGTTTGCCGCGGCTTCGCTTGTGATCTCGCTGCCGGTGCTGCTGATCTTCCTGTATGTGCAAAAGCACATGGTGTCCGGCCTGACCGCGGGCGGCGTAAAAGGATGAACCGAATGATTCTAGAAAGAAAGTTACGAAGAACTACATGATAAAACAAGCAATCCTACATCAACCTATGTCCAATTTTGCACACGGTGTCGACGAAAGCCGCATCGTGTTCCGTCTGCGCGCGGCAAAAGACGATCTCGTCCGTTGTCGCTTGTTTTATGGCGACACGGCCTGCCGCGTTAACCCGGTCGTATTCTCCGGCATCGATATGGAAAAAGTTGCGACCGGCGAACTGTTCGACTGGTTTGAGGTCACGCTGCTGAGCCCCTACAAGCGTGTGTGCTATTACTTTGAACTCTCCGACGGAACGGAGACCACGCTGTATTACGGCGATTTGTTTTACGACCACGTTGCAAACGAACGCTCGGAGTTTTTCAAGCTGCCGTACAATCGCAGGGAGGACATTGCGGATGTTCCAATGTGGCTAAAAAACGCAGTTATCTACAACATCTTTCCGGACAGCTTTGCAACCGGTAAACGCTCAATCAGCCGTGTTTCGACGCAGAAGGATTACAACGGCTTTGCCGTTAACGGCAAACTGGGCGGAACGATCCGTGGCGTTACGGAAAACCTCGATTACATCGCCGGGCTTGGCTTCAACTGCATCTATTTCAACCCAATCTTTGCTGCGGGCGAATACCATAAATATGATTTGCTGGATTACTATCATATCGACCCGTGCTTCGGCAGCGATGATGATTTTCGCGCGCTGGTCGAAGCCTGCCACAAGCGAAACATGCACGTGATCATCGACGGCGTGTTCAACCACTGTGGCTGGAACTTCTTTGCGTTTCGGGACGTGGTTGAAAAAGGCGAACGCTCGGCATATAAGGACTGGTTCTATTCGCTGGAATTCCCCGTGATCAAACCCGAAACGGGCGAAGAAATACCAGACTATGAATGCTTTGCTTACGAACGGCTCATGCCCAAACTCAACACAGGCAATCCGGACGTACGCAAATATTTTCTTGACGTTGGAACATACTGGATCAAGGAATTCGGCATCGACGGATGGCGGCTGGACGTTGCGGACGAGGTTGACATCGGTTTCTGGCAGGCATTCAGGAATGCGGTGAAAGCGACGGAACCGGAAACGGCGATCATCGGTGAAGTTTGGCAGAGCGCGCCTTACTGGCTGGACGGCCGGACGTTCGATTCCACAATGAACTATGACATGATGAAGCATTGCGATCGCTTTTTTGCCACCGGCAGTATTGACGCTGCGGCGTTCGATTCCCGCGTAACCGACATGCGGATGCGCTACCGAAAAAATCTGACGTTCGGACAGCTGAATTTGCTGGACAGCCATGACGTACCGCGGTTTCTTTCGCGCTGCGGTGGCGACGAACGGAAGTATCGCCTCGCCGTGTTGTTTATGTTAACTTTTTTGGGCGCACCATCTGTGTTTTATGGAGACGAGCAGGGAATATCCGGCGTTTTGGAAGAGGACTATCGCGCACCGATGCGGTTTGAAGAAACGGAGCTGACAACGTTCTTTCGGGACGTCATTGCGCTTAGAAATCAATACGCCTGCCTGCGGACCGGTGAGTTTGACACACTGCGCGCGGAGCAAGGCCTTTATGCGTTTGAACGATACGACGACGAGAAGCGCCTTGCAATCATCCTGAATGCACAGCAAACAGCGATTGAATTGCCCGAAGAATTGCGTGCTGGTGAAACATTACTGACAAACGGATTCGACGGACAGACGCTTGCGCCGTTTGGGTATTTAATTGTCAAACGCTGAGCAGGTCGATATAATATTTACGAAACTAAGCGAAACCGTTTTAGGAGGGGAAACTGGCGATGGCGACGACGATTAAGGACGTGGCAAAACTGGCGAACACCTCCACGGCTACGGTTTCAAAAGTGATCAACGGATCGTATTCCATATCGGAAGCGACGGTGGAGCGTGTTCGCGCCGCGATGCGCGAACTGAAATATACGCCGAACCGCCGCGCGCAGAGTTTTGCAAAACAGGCGTCCGGAAGCGTTGCGTTTGTAACCACGCTGAAGCGGGACGTTGCGTTTCAAAATCCGCACATGTTCGAAATCATGTCCGGCCTACAGCACGCGCTGGCGCGCAAAGGATACAGCCTCGTCGTCATAGACATGGCGGAAGGCAACTGCGCGGCAGTGGAAGAACTCATGCTGCAAAAGAGCGTGGACGGAATCGTTTTTCATGCGGCGATTATGACGCGGGAGCTTTCGCAGCTGGTTTTGCGATATGAATTTCCGCATGTCGTTATCGGCACACCGAATTTCCCTTCCAAGCTATGCTGGATCGACAACAATAATCCGCTTTCGGGTGAACTGGCTGCACTGCACTTGCTGGAAACAGGAAAGCGGCTGCTCGCATACATCGGCGGAAAAGAGATGGACGCAATATCGGAAGCGCGGCTAAAAGGCGCGAAACTCGCCATGCAGGAAGCGCGGCTGAAGTTTCGGGACGACCTCATCATGCGGGGAGAGTCCACGATTGACGATGGATTCGATATGACAAAGACATTGCTGGGCGGTCAAACCAAGCCGGATGCAATCGTCTGCGCAAACAACCGGCTTGCGCTCGGCTGCATCAAAGCGCTGAACGAGAAGAAGGTAGTCATACCGGATGAAATCGCGGTCGTAACGTTTGACGACTATCCGTTTTCACGGATCACCAACCCGCCGCTGACCGTCGTCAACATCGACGTGTACGACCTTGGCATGCAGGCGGGCAAGATGATCCTCGATAAGATCAAAAAACCAAAGCTGCAGTTTCAAACCTATATCACGCTTCCCAAACTCATCATTCGCGAGTCGACAAAAAAGCGATAAAGTATATTTTAACGGTACGGCGCAATGCCGTGCCTTTTTTATATTTACAAGCACATGCGCGGTGGAGTATGGTGTAAAAAGAGTGGTTTTATCGATGTACATAGAGATGGGAAGAGCAATTCACTTTTCATAAAAAAGTCGCTATAATACAAATATTGTCATTCTCATCAATTTGTTTTATGCGAAATCGCGCGTAAAATCGAGATACAGCAAGGCGGCTGAAATACAAAAGCCGCGCGCGCATTTCAACAAAACAAATCTATCGAGGAGGAAACACAGTATGTCATTCAGAAAGTTTATTGCGATACTTGCAGCGCTGATGCTGGCTGTTGGCTGTTTGTCCGCCTGCGGAAACGCATCCACAGAAACGACGGAAGCAACCGAGCCGGAAACACAGCAGGAAGAAACGGTAGCGGCCGAGCCGGAAGAAACAACGGTGGAACCCGTTACGCTGACGTTCTGGAATACGTATGGCGACACGGAAGAAGCGCAGTTTGAGGACGTCGTCCTTCCCATGTGGAGCGAACTGCATCCGGAAATTACGATTGATGTCGTCCGCCAGGACAGCAGTCAGTATCATGAGATGATCGTAACGTCGTTCGGCACCGGTCAAAGCCCGGACCTTGCCCGCATCGACATCGTGAATACCGCGGCATACGCGGCGCAGGGCGGACTTGTTGCGCTCAGCGACTATGAAGATTTTGCAACGCTTGCGGACAACTACCTTGAAGGTCCGCTCTCGACGAGCCTGTATCAGGGCAGCTATTACGGCGTGCCGCTGGACACCAACTGCAAAGCGGCCGTCATCAACACGGCGATTATGTCGGAACTTGGCATTGACGGCGCACCCGCCACAATGGAAGAGTTTATCGCCGCCGCGAAAGACCGCGGGACGTACTCTCTGAATGTCTCCGGCGTTGGCGACTGGGACCTTTATCCGTATTTCTGGCTGTTCGGCGGCACACTGACGGACGACGGCTTCACGGTAGCGTCCGGCTATCTTGACGGCGCGGCGAGCGTGCAGGCCATCCAGACCATGCTTGATCTGCACGATGCGAAGGTATTCACCATTCGCGATGTGGACGGAACAGTCGACGCCTGGGATGGCATCAACAGTGAATATGCCATGTTCTTTGAAGGCCCATGGTACTTCGGCTCCTATGACGAGAAGCTTGCGGACGGAATCATTGCCGCGACGATACCGACCTATGAAGGCCGCAGTGCATCCGTTGTCGGCGGCGAAAACATCGCGGTGTTCTCCACAAGTGAGCATCCCGACGAAGCGTATGAATTCGCAAAGTTCATGACCAGCGAAGAAGTACAGCTCGCCATGCTGCAAACGGGTCAGTTGCCGGTCCTCAAGTCGCTTGTCGACAACGAAACCGTACTCGATAACCCTGTGTGGTCCGTCTATATGGAACAGCTGGAATCCGCGTCCGCGCGTATTCCATCGCCCAACAATTCGCAGATTCAGCAGGTATGGAGCGACGCTATGACGGATATCTTCGTTAATGGCGCAGACGTACAAACGACGCTGACCGCCGCGGCGCAGCAGATCGACGCGCTGCTCGGGTAAACAATAAAGTAACGCTCAAACGTGTGCCGCAAAGCTGGACGGCTTTGCGGCATACCGTTAAAAAGAACGACTGGAAAAGCGATGTTGGCAAAGGAGAACGAATTCGTGAAGGCAAGTACGAAACGAAAATGGAAGAAAGGCGCCAAAGGCTGGCTGGCGGCATTGCCGTTTGTTCTGCCGGGGCTGATTCTGGTCGGGCTGTTTGTGCTGTATCCGATGATTTTCACCATTCGTATTTCGCTTTCCGAGTATAAAATCGTTCAGGGACAGATCAACTTTATCGGGCTGGAAAATTACGTTAACGTGCTGACCGACCCGAGCGGGCGATTCTGGTATGCCTACCGCAACAACTTCCTCTACGCATTGTTTACGGTGCCGTTTATCATCTTTGGCGGCATGATCTTTGCATACCTCATCAACAACCTCAAGCGCGGCAAAACGATCTTCAAGGTCGGGTTCTATTTGCCGGTCATCACGTCCTGGGTGATCGTGAGCCTTGTGTTCACCTATATGTTCAACAACTCGGACCGAGGACTGATCAACTATATCCTCGTGGACAAATTGCACCTTTTGGACGATTATGTGCCGTGGCTGCTGCGCGAGTGGTCGGGCAACGCGGCGATATGGTTGATGGGAATCTGGAAAAACGTTGGCTGGGCGATGCTGATCTTCCTTGCGGCGCTGCAGAGCATCCCGCGGGATCTTTACGAGGCGGCTTCGCTGGACGGAGCGGGCGTTTGGGGGAGATTTCGGCATATTACGATCGCATGCCTCAAACCCACGACGTATTACATTCTGGTCAACATGATCATCGGTTCGTTCAACGTGTTTATTCAGGTTTTGATGCTCACGCAGGGCAACCCGAACGGGCGCACGTCCGTTTTGCAATATCTGCTTTACGACAAGGCGTTTAATCAGTTTCAATTTGGCGAAGCGTCAGCCATCGGCCTGATTTCCGCTGTGACGATTGTCGTTTTAACGGTTGTGCTCAACCGGCTGCTGAAGCTCGATACTGTGGAGAAAGGCGGTGTCGATTGATGAAGCGAAATTTGCGCGGCAAGAAAGCGGGCGAGGTCATAGCCCAGATGATGATCTGGACGATCCTTGTCACGGCGCTTTTGATCTTCTCGGTGCCGTTTTTATTCATGATCACAAACTCGTTTGAAGAGTTCAGCTTTGTTTTACCGTATCCGCCAAAGCTTTTCCCGACGCAGTTCGACTTTTCCGCGTTTCGCTATGTGTTATCGCTTCCGCTATTCCCGGTTGCGGTGAAAAACAGCGTGATCAACACGGGCATTACAGTCGTCATCTCGGTGTTTATCTCCACACTGTCGGCCTATGGGTTTGCACGGATCGATTTTCCCGGCAGAGAGACATTATTTAAATTGTATCTCTTTACGCTGATGGTGCCGAGCTTCCTCAACATCATCCCGCAGTTTATCATTCTGAAAGGAATGCACTTGCCCTGGTCGGACGAAAGTCTGATCGGCACACGCGCAGGCTTGATTTTGGTCTATGTCGCGACCAACGTCTGCGGGCATACTTTCTTTTTGCGAAACTTTTTCCGAAGCCTGCCCGACGCACTGTCCGAATCGGTCATTGTTGACGGTGGCGGCCACGGGACGATTTTTTTCCGCGTGATGCTGCCGCTCTCCAAGCCGGCGATCGGTACGATGAGCATCTTTGCGCTGCAGGGTTTTTGGGAAGAATACTTCACCGCAAAAGTGCTGGTTGGCGCAAGCGAGGACATGATTACATTGCCGCTTTTGTTACAGCGACTGCACGGTCAGTACTCTACGCGCTGGGAATGGGTGTTCGCCGCGTCTATACTGGCGCTGATACCGGTGATTGCACTCTTTATAATCTTTCAACGAAAAATGGTGATTGGCGGACTCACGCAGGGTTCCGTCAAGGAGTAACGATATGAAACAAAATAACATGGAGACGGCGTATTGCTGCCCGGACCGGGCGCAGTACCGCGCGGGAGAACGCGTCCGCATCGAGCTGCACTCCGATTTTGAATTTCCGCGCATTCTGCGCGTCCAGCTGTATTCCCTGCAACAAGAAATCAAGTGCGAGTGGAAACAGGACGGCGATACAATCGACATCGGCACGCCGGACATCGGAAACTATGGCATAGTGCTCGAAACAGAGCACGGAGCAGTTGAGACGGCGTTCGATGTAGTATCGTCAATCAAATCTGTCGTGCGGTATGGCTTTTTGTCCGACTTCTCTCCAGAAGACGGGGACACGGCGGACGTAGCCTGGATGAATCGACTGCACATCAACACCGTTCAGTTTTACGACTGGATGTATCGCCACGACAGGTTGATTTCTCCTACGGAAGGGTATCTCGACCCGATTGGTCGCAGGAGCGCGCTTTCCGTTGTCCAAAACAAAATCAACGCCTGCAAGGCGCGCGGAATGCGCCCGTTTGCATATGGCGCCGTCTATGCGGCAACAAAAGAGACGTTTGCCGCGCATCCGGACTGGGCGGCTTATCTGCGCGACGGCGAACCGATGCTGTTTGCCAAGTGGCTTTATTACATGAATATTTCTTCCGGCTGCGGCTGGAGCAAACATATTGTGGACGAATATGTATCCGCGATTCAGACGCTGGGATTTTCCGGCATTCACATGGATACCTATGGTTTCCCGAAACGTATCTACGATGCAGCAGGCAAACAAGTGATGCTTGAGGACGCGTTTTTGCCGCTGATTGACGCCGCGAAAACGGCCGTATGCGCTGTTGACGAAGACAATGGCGTGACATTCAACGCAGTCAACGACTGGCCAACGGAAAAGGTTTCATCCGGCAGTCAGGACGCGATGTACATCGAAGTTTGGCCGCCGCACGATACCTATCGGGATCTGTACCTGTTGATTCGGAAAGCAAAGGCGGATTCCGGAAAGCCCGTCGTGCTTGCGGCGTATATGGAGCCGTTTCAAAACACGCAGACGGAAACCGCACTTGCGCAAGCCGAACATGCGTTCCGGCTGACAAACGCGGTGATCATGGCGTCGGGCGGGTTTCAGCTTGTTCACGGCGAACAGATGGGACTGCTTTGCGACAGCTACTATGTGAACTACGCGAAGCTGAGCCCGGATTTTTGTAAAACGGCCGTCCGCTATGCCGATTTTCTTGTTCGTTATGCGCCGCTGTTGTATGATGATAGCGGTATGGATGTAAGCATGACCGCCGGCGGCGGCATCAACGAAGACGTTGTTGCATCGGCGGACGGTGTTGTGATTTCATCCGACGGGCAAGCGGATTCGGTTTGGATGATCCTGCGCGAATCGAAAAAGCGAATCGTACTGCACTTGCTGAACTTAACCGGGAACGACGCAAACTGGAACGTCGGCAAACGCGAACCGAAGGGTGTGGAGAATATTTGCATCCACCTGCGGCTGGACGCGGATATCAAGGGCGTATTTACCGACACACCGGACGGCGAATCGCACTGCGCGCAATCGCTTCCGTTCCAAACCGAGCGTACCCCGAACGGGCGGATACAGACGCTGACTCTGCCCAAATTGCAATACTATTCCATTGTTTGGATAGAAACGGAGTAATCTTTCATGCTGCTGACGTATGACACCACGGTGCTGCCGCGCGTCCGGATGATGGGACGTGTTCGGTATCACGAGCCGTGGTGTCATTTTGCGCGCGTGATCGACGAGTATATTCTGTATGTCATACGCGACGGCGACATGTACATCACGGAAAACGGCGTACCGGTGCATTTAAAAGCGGGCGATTGTTTCCTGCTGGAGCCGAATCTGCCGCACGAAGGATATAAGGCCGCGAGCTGCGATTATTACTATGCGCACTTTAAGCACGATCGGATCAAACGTGCGGAAAACGACGAACAGACGATGGAGGCGATGAAGGAAAACCGCCGCAAATCGTTGATCGGCTACAACCTCGACGAAATCGATCCGACCGATCCTGTTGTGTGCATTCCAAAGCGAAGCAACGTCTCCGGCATCGATTATCGCTCGATTTTGCATTCCGCGTCGGAAGTTTACGAACGACGCGAGGAACAATATAAAAGATATGTTTCCACACAACTGCATCTGTTTTTGATGAAGGTTGCACACGAATATCTCAACACGGCCTGCATTAGCGAGGAGAGCACCCGCAGAAAATCGGACGTCGCGGTCGACGCGCTGATTCGCTATCTAAACACGCACTATACCGAGCGCATCACAAGCGAAGGGATATCCGAACGCTTTGAGATGAACTTTGACTATCTCAATCGCGTTTTTTCCGCCGCCACGGGAAATACGATTTTCTATTACATCAATCTTTTGCGCGTCAGCAACGCAAAGCAGTTGATTGCAACGACGAATCTTTCGTTCAGCGAAATTGCGTATCTGGTCGGGATTGAAGACCGCTACTACTTCACAAGGCTTTTTAAGCGGTACGCCGGCATGACGCCGACGGACTATTATAAAACCGCGCACACACTCGCCTCAAAGGAAGGAACCTTTTAGATGGGATATCAGCAGGATGGGAGCGAAAACAGGAAAAAAGGATTGCCGCTGTTATTTCATGTTATGATTTCTCGGTTGCTTTCGCTGATTGCGCTGAATGTAATGTATGTCGTATGCTGCATTCCACTTGTTACGATTCCGAGCGCGTCCGTGGCAATGATGAAATGTGTCGGCCTTATGCTAGCTGAAGAGGACTTTCCGCTTTTCAGTGTTTTTTTTGCCGCACTGAAAAGCGAATTTTTAAAAACACTTGCGGTCGGGTGGCTGATGCTGCTACTATTGTTCGGAGCACTGTTCGGGGCATTGTTTTACTGGTCGGCGGATGCTCAAATCACGCTGATACCGGCAGTTTTTTGTGCGATTCTTGCGGTGCTGCTTTTTAGCGCGTACAACAATCTGCTTTACATGCTGGCAAATGTTCGGCTGCCGTTTGGCGCGCTGATAAAAAATGCGTTTTTGCTGCTCTTTGCGCGGTCTCTGCGCGGAGTTGCGGCATCAAGCGGCGCGTTGTTAATTTTAACGGCGTGCGCATGGTGGTTTCCGCGATCGATACCCATCTTATTGCTAATCGCGTTTTCCGTTAGTGCGCTGGTTGCTTGCTTTGGTGTGCGCGATGTGATTGAGACGTACATTATAAAACGATAGACTATATTTTACGATTGAGGAACAATTTTATGACCCGAAACTGGTGGAAAGAACGGACGTTTTATCAAATCTACCCGCGGAGCTTCATGGATGGCAACGGCGACGGGATTGGCGATTTGAGAGGGATCATCGAGAAGCTCGACTATCTGAAAGATCTCGGCATCGGCGCGATCTGGCTCTGCCCGGTGTACGACTCTCCGAATGACGACAATGGTTACGACATCCGCGATTACGAAGCCATCATGCAGGAGTTCGGCACCATGTCGGACTTCGACGAGTTGCTCGACGGTTTGCATACGCGCGACATCAAGCTGGTGATGGATTTGGTCGTCAACCACAGTTCCGACGAGCACGCGTGGTTTAGGGAATCGCGCCAGTCAAAGGACAATCCGTATCGAGATTACTACATCTGGCGCGACGGGAAAGACGGCGGAACGCCCAACAACTGGGCTTCGTTTTTTGCACCGTCGGCCTGGAAATTCGACGAAGCGACGGGGCAGTATTATCTGCACCTGTTTTCCGAAAAGCAGCCCGATTTGAATTGGGAGAATCCTATTTTGCGGGAGGAAGTTTACGCCATGGTGAACCGTTGGTTCGATAAAGGCGTGGACGGATTCCGTATGGACGTGATCAACTGCATTGCAAAAGACGAAGGATTGCCGGATGGGAGCGGCGGCAAAAATGCCGAGGGATACGTGCTCGCGTTCGAACACTTCGCCAACCGGCCAAAGCTCTACGATTATATCCGAGAACTGCGGCAAAACTGCTATGCAAATCGGGATTGCCTCTGCCTGGGCGAAGCGCCGTTTACATCGCCGGAGGAAGGCAAAAAACTGCTTGACGAAAAGACGGGAATCTTCGACATGATCTTTCCGTTTGACCTTATGGAGATCGACGACGGACCGAACGGCAAGTATGATCCTGTTCCATGGAAACTGGAGCGTTTCAAGCAGATCGTCAATGCATGGCAGGATGCGACGAAACATGGCTGGGGAAGTTTGTTCTGGTCGAATCACGATCAGTCCCGCGCCGTTTCCCGCTTTGGCTGTACGGACACGGATGAACTGCGCATCCGCTCGGCAAAGATGCTTGGAGTAGCGATGCAGCTGTTGCGTGGAACGCCGTTTGTTTATCAGGGCGAAGAACTCGGCATGACGAATACGCCGTTTCCGGATGAAAGCGCGATTCGCGACATCGAAGGGATCAACGCGCTGAACGAAGCGCGCGCGACGGGACGATATGAAAGCACTTGGCGCGGCGTGCTGCACAAAGGACGCGACCATGCGCGCACACCGATGCAGTGGAGCGCGGAAGACAACGCGGGCTTTACGACGGGTGAACCGTGGATTATGGTGAACCCGAACCACAAGACGATCAACGCAAAAACAGAGGCAGTTGATTCGAATTCCGTGTTGAATTTCTACAAATCGCTGATCGCTCTGCGCAACGGCTCGAAGACGCTGCAATACGGCGACTATGAACCGCTCTGGAATGAGCACGCACAGCTGTTTGCCTACAAACGCACGCTGGAAAACGAGACCCACACGATCGTATGCAATATGAGCAACGAAACCGCCAAACTGCCGGAGATTCCGGCGGGAAAGCTGCTTTTAACGAACGTACCGAAACCCGATCTTACCACTCTCGCGCCTTTTGAGGCGAGAGTGTATCGAAGATAAAAGATGTACGTTCACCAATCTGAAACAATCGAAATCGGTATACATAAACAGGCAACCGGACAAAAACGGCTGCCTGTTCTCTTTTGCAACACGTAAATGCAAAGAAAAACGTTTTTCTTTTTTGGTCGAAACTCTGTAAAAAGCCGAATCAGCGTTATATAATAGCAAGAGTAAACACGAAAACATATATCTCTCAACGAACACAGGCAATAAAACGAATCCGATAGAACCACTGATTCACTCAAAACGAAACAAAATTTTGAATATAGAAATAAAGGAGTTTTCAAATGCAAGCATATCCGAAATCCGTACATCGTTATGAAGCAAGCATTGTTTCCATGGTTCGTGGAAATGATGCAGACTATCTCCATATTGTGGGGCCGAACCCGGGATTCAATATGGAGGAAAAGGACGGAGAAATGCTTGCGCCGCTTAATCATGAAAATGCGGAATGTTTGCGCAAACTCTTTCCGTTCACGGCGCCAAAACCCATGTTAAGCGCAAAGCGTACGTTTGGCGTTGGCGACCGGTTAGGCATTGCGGGGCCAGGGCATCTGCGTGTGTTTGAACATTATGACGCTATTCCAATTCTTGCCCAACAGTCTATTCGGGAACTGACTCTGACCAAACGGACGTATACGGACGTTCTGGACAGTGCGACTTTTGCTGTCTTCCGCGAAGACTTTCAGCGTGGATTTGGCGCGGACGGGGATCACTTGAAAACCGAAGAAGAAGTGCGCTATGCGCTCTCAAGCGGTTACACGATGATCACGCTGGATTGCAGCGAACAGATTCGCAACAACGTTGACACGATGACGGATGCGCAAATCGACGTCGCTTACACTCCAAACGCAGAGCTGGAAGCGCTTTACTGTGAAAAAACATTTACGGTGGAAGGTCAGCGCGTGACGTTTGATCGGCAGGCGTTTCGCCGTACACGCCTGATTTATGGAGCGGCGCTGGCGCATATCGTCGATATTTACGAAACGCATATCAAAGGAAAACCGGTTGATTTTGAAATATCGATCGATGAAACGACGACGCCCACAACACCCGCGCAGCATTATTTTGTGGCGAACGAGCTGACCCGGCGCGGCGTGAAATTCGCGACCATCGCCCCGCGCTTTTGCGGCGAATTTCAAAAAGGAATCGACTACATTGGCGACTTGAAGCAATTCGAAGCCGAGATGCACGTGCACGCCGCGATTGCGAGGGCATTCGGCTACAAACTGTCGATTCATTCTGGGTCGGATAAATTTTCCGTATTTCCGATTATCGGCCGCTTAACGCAAGGCAATTTTCACGTGAAAACCGCGGGAACAAACTGGCTGGAAGCCATGCGCGTGATTGCGAAAACGGACGCGGAACTTTACCGGGAGATACACGACTATGCACTCACTGTATTTTCCGATGCAACGAAGTATTATCATGTTTCCTGCGTACCGGATTGTGTTCCGGCGCTGGATAGGCTGGACGACACGCGGCTGCCGGAGTTGTTTGAGCAAAACGACGCGCGGCAACTGATTCACATCACCTATGGGTTGATCTTGAATGCGAAGGATGAATCCGGAGCCTATCGTTTTCGTGACCGGCTGTATCGCGACTGGCGTGAGAACGAAGCAGCGTATTTTGAACGGCTTGAAACGCATATCGGCAGGCACTTAAAGCTGCTTTACGGCGATATCCCGCGGTGATCCTGCTTTCAAAAACACTTTCCAACATAACAAAAAGCCCGATGATCGGGCTTTTTGTTTGCTGCATTTTGTTTAATTCGAAAGTTTTACGCCGTGCTTTTTTAAGGCGTTTCTCAAAGCTTCTACATCCTCGTTAAAGACATGCCCCGGCATACCGACTTCATACGCACCCTCGATATTTTGCGGGGTATCGTCAATCATAAAGCATTCGAACGGCGCCAAAGCGAAGGTACCGCATATCAAAGAGTAGATTTCCGGCTGAGGTTTTACAAGTTTTACGTCGGCAGAGATTAGTTTTCCGTCGAAAAAGCGGGAGACGGGAATACGCGGCCAGTAATCATGCTGTCGAAGGCTGGCGTTGGAAAGCAGAAAGATACCATATCCGTTGTCTTTTAACTCCGAGACCAGTTCATACATGCCGTCGATCGGTAAAATCGGTCGATCCCACATGGTGACAAGCTTTTCGGCGGCATCGTGCAGCCGCCGCGGCGTGCGTTCCCGGATATTGTGTAAAGCGTCCGCTTCGGCGATGGAGCCGCGGTCCATACGTGCCCACTCCACGGAGCGAAACACTTCGTTCATGAGGATGCGTTCGTCTTCAGCATCCACGCCCAGCCTGCGGATAAAATACTCGCGGTCAAAGCGGATCAGTACGCCGCCCATGTCGAAAATGATGTTGCGAATCATTCAGGTTTCATGCCTTTCGGATGTTGGTCGTTTCAGAAACTATTTTACTCAAAGGAACGGATATACCGGCTGTCCTTGAGCATGACGTCGTGCGAACTGCCTTCGGCAAGCGTCGCGGCGGACACCAGCGTAAGCCTTGCCTTCTCGCGAAGCTCCGGAATGGATAATGCACCGCAGTTACACATGGTAGAGCGCACCTTGCTGAGTGTCTGTTCCACATTATGATGCAGACTGCCTGCGTACGGCACATAGGAGTCCACGCCCTCTTCAAACTTAAGTGTGGCTTCTCCGCCGCTGTCATAGCGCTGCCAGTTGCGTGCGCGTGCGCTGCCCTCACCCCAGTATTCTTTCATATAGCTGCCGTTGATGAACACCTTGCTGGTGGGACTTTCGTCGCAGCGGGCAAAATAGCGACCCAGCATGCAGAAATCCGCGCCCATGGCGAGCGCAAGCGTAATATGATAATCCAACACGATACCACCGTCCGAACAAACGGGCACATAGATACCGGTCTCTTTCGCATATTCGTCTCGCGCAGCGGCTACATCCTGAATTGCGGTTGCCTGTCCGCGGCCGATGCCTTTGGCCTCACGTGTGATGCAGATAGAGCCGCCGCCGATGCCGACCTTTACAAAATCCGCGCCGGAATCCGCGAGGTAGCGGAAACCGTCTCCATCCACAACGTTACCTGCGCCAACTTTGACGCTGTCGCCATAGCGCGAGCGGATGAATGCGATGGTACGCGCCTGCCACTCGGTAAAGCCTTCCGACGAGTCGATGCAAAGCACGTCAGCGCCCGCTTCGACCAGAGCGGGGACGCGGTCTTCGTAGTCGCGCGTGTTGATGCCCGCGCCAACAACGTAACGTTTTTGAGCGTCCAAAAGTTCGCCAGGGTTTTCCTTGTGGGAATCATAGTCCTTGCGGAAAACAAAGGCGACCATACGTCCGTCCTTGGCAACAATGGGCAGTGCGTTGAGTTTGTGCTCCCAGATGACGTCGTTTGCTTCACTCAGCGTAATGCCTTCATCGCCGTAAACCAAGCGCTCGACGGGCGTCATGAAATCCCGCACCGATGTGGCAGGGCCCATGCGACTTGGCCGATAGTCGCGGCTTGTTACAATGCCGAGGAGCTTGCCGTCCGGTGTTCCGTCTTCCGTGACCGCAACGGTGGAGTGACCGGTTTTTGTTTTCAGCGCCATCACGTCGGCCATCGTCTGCGCGGGGGTAACGTTGCTGTCGCTGCGCACAAAGCCGGATTTGGATTTTTTGACCGAGCGTACCATTTCCGCCTGCGAGTCGATAGGCTGCGAAACGAAGAGAAACGAAATGCCGCCTTCTCGTGCGAGTGCGGCGGCAAGCTGTTCACCGGAGACGGATTGCATGACCGCCGAAACAAGCGGAATGCTCATATTCAGCGGGCTTTGCTCGCCCACCTTAAATTTGCAGACCGGCGTTTTCAGGGAAACGTTCTGCGGTTTGCAGTCTGTGGAAGAGAAGCTCGGCACCAATAGGTATTCCGAGAAAGTATGCGAGGGTTCGTCAAAATAGTGTGCCATGGCAACTCCTTTTGTATTTGTTGGGAACGGGCGGCTCCGAATGGAGCGCCCGCTGTCTTCTGTTTCTCTAGTATACTGTATTTTGAGCGATTTCGGAACCATTCCGTAGAGGAACTTTGGTTTGTTAATTCAGAGTGTTCAATTCTTTATGAAAAATACGCGACCGCCGACTCGAACAGACGCATATCGAACACGCCCGGCACGTTTTTGTACAAGCCGTTGCTGATGCGCTCGCTGTGTCCCATTTTGCCGAGAATGCGGCCGTCCGGCGATGTAACGGCTTCCACAGCCGCAAACGAACCGCTCGGGTTAAAGCGCACATCCATGGAAGGATTGCCGACTTCGTCAACGTATCGCGCCGCAATCTGCCCGTTTTGAATCAAGTCTTCAAACACATTCGGCGGGCATAAAAACCGGCCTTCGCCGTGAGAAATTGGCGCGGTATAGATTTCGCCAGCACCGGCAAGCATCAGCCAGGGCGATTTGTCGGACGTGACGAGCATCCGCACAAGGCGGGATTGATGCCGCCCGATCACGTTGAAGGTTAAAGTTGGCGCATCGACCGAAGGCTTCGTAATACAGCCATAGGGAAGAAGACCGAGCTTGATGAGCGCCTGAAATCCGTTGCAGATGCCAAGTGCGAGACCGTCTCGCTCGCCAAGCAGACGGGTTAAGGCATCGGCGGCGAGAGGATTTCTCAAAAACGCAGTGATGTATTTACCGGAGCCGTCCGGTTCGTCACCATTGGAAAAGCCGCCGGGCAAAAACAGCGCCTGCGCGTTGTTCAGGTGTGCGGAAAATGCCTGCAAAGATTCGCTTGTCGCCGCGGCGGACCGGGTTCTGAGAACCAGAACGTCCGCAACGGCTCCGGCACGCTCCACGGCGCGGGCGGATTCATATTCGCAATTGGTGCCCGGAAAAACCGGGATTAAAATTCGAGGTTTCGCAATCTTAATGCATGGTGTAACACGCTTTTCGGCATGAACGATCGGTACGTCAACGACTGTGTCCGGCGAGTCCGTGCGCGTAGGAAAGACGCATTCCAGCGTTTTTTCATATGCTGTTTCCAGTTCGCACAGCAAAATGCTTTCGTTTTGCCAGACCATCGTTTGCTCGGAAAGTGTGTGGCCAAGCAAAGTACCGATGTTGTAACCGCCTGCGAGTTCCACGACGAACGCGCCGCAACGCGACTGGAATAGTTCTTTAAGTGTCTGCTTGTCGTCAAATTGAAAACCGAGACCGTTGCCAAGGCACATTTTAAAGATTGCCTCGGCGATGCCGCCTGCACCCGGCGCATAAACCGCGAGCGCCTGCTTTGTGGCGATCAATTCATGAATTTGTTGAAACAGCTGATTCAACGAAACCGGTTCCGGCAAGCCGTCGTCACGATAATCGGGGAAGAGCAGCGCAACGTTGGAACCGGCGCGCTTGAATTCGGGCGAGAGCATCGTTTTTGAATCCCCGACGGCAACCGCAAAACTGACAAGCGTTG
Organism: Christensenellaceae bacterium; assembly: GCA_963665515.1. Classification (GTDB taxonomy): domain Bacteria; phylum Bacillota; class Clostridia; order Christensenellales; family CAG-138; genus UBA7703. The sequence continues at coordinate 556,623 of OY762278.1, read as the reverse complement.
GCGGCACGTCAAGCGATTCGAATGAACCGCTCATGGAGTCTTTGCCGCCGATTGCGGCAACGCCGAGATCCATTTGCGCGGCCAGCGCGCCGAGCAGTGCCGCCATCGGTTTTCCCCAACGGACAGGGTCTGCCCCGGGCTTTCCAAAATATTCCTGAAACGTTAGATAGCGCTCGTCCAGCGGCGCGCCGGCCGCGGTCAGCCTGGCAAGCGAATCGACGACCGCACAGTACCCGCCGGAATACGTGGACGCTTCCGAAAGATACGGATCGTACCCCCATGACATTATGGTGCATGCATCGGTTTGCCCGTGCAGAAGCGGGAATTTAGCCGCCATGACCTGCGATGGCGTCAACTGACGTGAACCGCCGAACGGCATGAATACGCTGTATGCGCCGACCGTGGAATCGAAGCGTTCGCTCAATCCGCGTTTGGAACAGACATTTAAATCCGATACCAGCGTTTTATATTGTTTGCTGAAATCGTCCTGCACTGTCTTGGTGGCGCGGTCGTTCGGTTGCTCGATCTTTGCTCGCGCATGTTTGCTTGCGCCGTTGCTGTCGATAAAGCTTCTTGGTAAATCTACGATGCATTTATCCCGCCAGTGCATGGTTAGCCGCGGTTCTTCGGTCACGGTTGCTACGGCGACGGCGGATAGATTTTCCTGATCCGCCAGTGAAATAAATTTCGTTGCGTCATCGGCCGCGACGACGACGGCCATGCGCTCCTGCGATTCGCTGATGGCGAGCTCCGTTCCGTCAAGGCCTTCGTACTTTACGGGAACTTTGTCGAGATCGATGGACAGCCCGTCTGCCAGTTCGCCAATGGCCACCGACACGCCGCCTGCGCCGAAGTCGTTGCAGCGCTTGATGAGGCGCGCCGCTTCGGGGTTGCGAAACAGGCGCTGGAGTTTTCGTTCTTCCGGCGCGTTGCCTTTTTGCACTTCTGCGCCGCACTGTGCGAGAGAACCCGCATCGTGTGCCTTGGACGATCCGGTTGCGCCGCCGCATCCGTCCCGCCCGGTCTTTCCACCGAGCAGAAGAACGACGTCGCCGTCCGCAGGCGTTTCGCGGCGAACGTTTTCCGCCGGAACCGCGCCGATCACCGCGCCGATTTCCATGCGCTTTGCAAGAAAACCGTCGTGGTAGATTTCGTCGACGAGACCCGTTGCCAGACCGATTTGATTACCATAGGAACTGTATCCCGCTGCGGCGGTGGTTACGAGCTTTCGTTGCGGCAGTTTGCCGGGCAGTGTTTCTGAATATGACCGTCGCGGGTCGGCGGCTCCTGTTACGCGCATCGCCTGATAAACGAACGACCGCCCGGAAAGCGGGTCGCGAATGGCGCCGCCGATGCAGGTTGCCGCGCCTCCGAACGGTTCGATCTCCGTCGGGTGGTTGTGCGTTTCGTTTTTAAACAACACCAGCCAGCGTTCGCGTCTTCCGTCGACTGTAATCTCTGTTTTGACCGTGCATGCATTGATTTCCGCGGAATCGTCGAGATTGTCCAGCTTACCGTTCCGCTGGAACCAGCGTCCTGCGATTGTGGCAAGGTCCATCAGAGTCACGGGCTTGGTGACGCCGAGCTCACGCCGCATGGAAAGATAATCCTGATATGTTTTTTCTGCGCGTGCGTCGGAAAACGTCACCTCGTCCAGCTCGGTGAGAAATGTGGTGTGGCGACAATGATCCGACCAGTAGGTGTCGAGCAGCTTCAGCTCTGTGAGTGTCGGGTCGCGCTGTTCAGAACGGAAATGTGCGCGACAGCACTTCAGGTCGTCCAAATCCATCGCCAAACCGTATTCGGCAATAAGATTGCTTAAATGTTCGTCGTCAAGCGAGGTGAATCCATTCAGTGTTGGTATGGGCTCGGGCTCGCCGGATTCCAGCGCTAACGTCCGATATGTTTCCAGTGAAGCCTCGCGTGCTTCCACCGGATTGATGACATATTGCCGGATTTCAGCAATGTCAGCCCCACTTGTCATACCATTAAATAGATAAATATGCGCTGTTTTCACCACTGGAGCATCTTTTCCGGAAAGGAGCGCAATGCATTGCCCCGCAGCGTCGGCCCGCTGGTCATATTGCCCGGGCAGATATTCCACAGCAAACATTGTTTGCGCGTCGTCCGGCAGCATGTCGTATGTCAAATCAGTTTGCGGTTCCGCAAACACCGCGTAACGGCAGGCCGAAAACAGTTTTTTGTCAACGCCTTCCACGTCGTACCGATTCAAAATGCGAACGCCGGTAACGCTCTTTATCCCCAGCACGTCCTGAATATCCGCGAGGAGCGCGGTTGCTTCCTGCGCGAATTCCGGTCGCTTTTCAACATAAATCCTATTTACCATCGTTTTCCTTTTTGGTTGCAAAATTTATTGTTCGGTCGCTTTGAGCGCGCGTTCTCCGATATCGTGTCGGTAAAACGCGTTTTCAAAGTGAATGTTCGTTACCGCTTCATAGGCGGCGCGCTGTGCTTCGCGCGGCGTATCACCGACGGCGGTCACACCAAGCACACGCCCGCCGGAGGTGCATATTCGCCCGCTTTTGCATTTGGTTCCCGCGTGATATACAAAAGTGTTTTTTTGAAAACCGACATCGTTGATCGAAATATCATAACCGGTTTCATATTTTGCCGGATACCCCTGCGAAGCCATCACAACGCAACAGGCCGCGCCGCCTTTGATCCGCACCGGAATATCACAAAGGCGTTCGTCTTCCACGGCGAGCATAATTTCGAACAAATCCGACTCCAGCAGTGGTAAAACGACCTGCGTTTCGGGATCGCCGAAACGACAGTTGTATTCGATGACCTTCGGGCCGTTATCCGTCAGCATTAAACCAAAATAGAGACATCCTTTGAACTTGCGACCTTCCGCGTTCATCGCCCGTATGGTTGGCAAAAAGATACGCTCCATGCATTCTTTTGCGATTGGTTCGGTATAGAATGGATTCGGCGCAAGCGCACCCATGCCGCCGGTGTTGGGACCCACGTCGTTATCAAACGCGCGCTTGTGGTCAAGCGCCGACACCATAGGAATTAGCGTGCTGCCGTCGGTAAAGGCGAGTACGCTCGCTTCGTTGCCGGTTAAAAACTCTTCGATAACGACCCGACGACCGCTTTGCCCAAGCGTGCCTTGTTCCATGAGTGCGGACACTGCGTTTTTTGCTTCGTCTTCAGTTTGTGCAATAAACACGCCTTTTCCAAGAGCAGGCCCGTCGGCTTTTATAACGGTTGGGTACGGAATTGCGGAAAGGTATGCGTATGCGTCGGCCGCCTGGTCGAACACCTTGTAAGATGCGGTTGGAATGTCGTATTTTTGCATGAGTTCCTTGGCAAAACTTTTGCTGCCTTCAATAGAGGCGGCTGCGGCGGAAGGTCCGAAACAGCGAACGCCAACGCTGCGCAGCCTGTCGCACGCGCCCTGAATCAACGGATCGTCGGGTGCGACAATCGCAAAAGAAATGTCCTTTTCGAGGGCGAACGCAACGATGTCGTCGATGTCTGTTGCGGATATCGGCACGCACGTGGCGTGCGCGCTCATGCCGCCGTTGCCGGGCAGGGCGTAAATCGTATCGATGCGCGGGTTCTCGCGCAACTTTTCCAATATGGCGTGTTCACGGCCGCCACCGCCGACCAACATGACTTTCATATCTTTATCTTCACTGATCCTTTGTTTGCATTTGCCTTTTCTTTCCGCTTCCGATTCCGACAAAGAAACGCCGGTGTTTTAATGATGGAACAGGCGCAGTCCCGTAAAGAACATCGCCATGCCGTATTTGTCACAGGCGGCGATCACGTCCGCATCGCGTACCGATCCGCCGGGCTGCGCAATGTTAACAACGCCGCTTTCGCGGGCGCGGTCAATGTTGTCGCCGAAGGGGAAGAATGCATCGCTGCCGAGGGAAACACCGGACAGTCGGGCGATGTGCTCTGCGCGGTCGCTCTGCGACAGCGGCTCCGGCTTGCTCGTAAACCAGTTTTTCCAGCCGGTCTCGCTGAATGCGTCGTCGACACGCCCAGAGATGTAGGAGTCGATCAGATTGTCGCGCTCGGGGCGTTTCAGCGTTGGCAGAAACGGAAGGTTCAGTACTTTTTCATGACGGCGCATCCACCAGATGTCCGCTTTTTCGCCGGCCAGCCGCGTGCAGTGAATGCGGGATTGCTGCCCTGCGCCAACGCCTATGGTCTGTCCACCGTAGGCAAAGCAAACTGAGTTCGACTGGGTATATTTGAGAGTAATCAGCGAAAGGACCAGGTCGCGTTTGGCGGCTTCATCTACCGTTTTTTGGTTTGTAACGGATTCGCCGAGTAATTCCGTGTCGATTTCGGCGTCGTTGCGCGGTTGCTCAAATGTAACGCCGAACACTTGCTTGCGTTCTATCACGGCGGGTTCGTAGCTTTCGTCGATACGAAGCACGCCGTAGGTTCCTTTGCGTTTGGTTTTTAATATTTCAAGCGCTTCATCCGTATACCCCGGTGCAATTACGCCGTCCGATACTTCACGCTTGATGATGGACGCGGTAGTAGCGTCGCAAACGTCGCTCAATGCGATAAAATCGCCAAAGGACGACATGCGGTCGGTTCCGCGTGCCCGTGCATAAGCGCAAGCGATAGATGAATCGTTTATGCCTTCGATATCGTCCACCGCGCAGGCATACAGATCGGTCTCGCTCAGCGGCAACCCGAGTGCAGCGCCCGCGGGGCTAACGTGCTTAAACGACGCGGCGGCGGGTAATCCGAGAGACGCTTTCAATTCCTTCACGAGCTGCCATGCGTTCAGTGCGTCGAGAAAGTTGATGTAACCGGGACGCCCGTTTAGCACCTCGATAGGCAGTTCGCCACTTTCCATATAGATACGCGCGGGTTTCTGGTGTGGGTTGCAGCCGTATTTTAAAGCGAGTTCCTTCATGCTTTATTTCCCTCCATGCTGTATTGGTTGAATAGCCTGTCTTCATATGCACCGTTTTGAATATCCGTATAGCGCACGTAAAGCGATATCTTGTTGTCCGCGTTGAGCGCATTCCAAACGCCGTTTGCGAAGGCGTCGATTTCGTTGGGTATGGCAATGGACTTGGGTTCGCCTGAAAAACTGGGCAATACCGCTCCATCTCCATCATAGGTGTGTATGAAATGCCCAACGCCTGCTGCCGGCTCATACGCAAAGGTTTGGCGGAGCGCGGTTTTGCCGGTTGCATCGCCGGATTTTAGGATGGAGAGCTTATAGGAAAATGCATCCGCAAAGCAGAACATACCGCTGATGCGCGGCGTAAAGTGCGGTGCGTCCGGCTCAAAACAGCGCGTTTCAAGCGCCTGCTCAAAGGTTTTTCCAACGGCGAGCGCGGCGCGAATCGTGTCGGTCTGGTCGCCGTTTGTAACGACGGTTACGCCGGGAAATGTGCGAAGCGGTGAATACAAAATCAGACTAGTATCCGCGGCTTTGCTTGCGTCTAAAATGTGGATATCGAGATCGTCTCCGTTTTTCACAAATGCACGACTCCGGCTCCCTGCGCTTCGTCCCATAATAAAATATGCCAGCGCCGCCTTTTTGCCGTCGGGACTGAACCCGAGGACGATACCGCGACCCGGATACGTGTTGTTCTCCAGTAAATCATATAAGCTCTGTTGTTCCATTAAAAAGCCTCTCTTTCCAGCTGATTGATTAAATCCGCACAAACCATTTCCGCCGCCGCGGGGAGCAGAGTCCATTCCGCCTGCTCCATCACACGTCGCTGCAGCGACTCCGGTGTATCGTCGGGGTGCGCATCGACGGTTTTCTGCATGAGGATACGGCCGCCGTCAGGCACTTCGTTTACCATATGCACTGTTGCGCCCGTTGTCAATTCTCCTGCGGCAAGCACTGCCTCGTGCACCTTCAGACCGTAAAACCCTTTGCCGCAATATGCGGGAATCAACGAAGGATGCACGTTTAAAATCCGGTCGGGATATCGTTCCACAAAGGAAGCGCTCAAAATCTGCATAAAGCCAGCAAGGACGATCACGTCAATTTGATGATCCGAAAGAACGGACAGCAGCTTCTCTTCAAACGCCTCGCGCGTCGAAAAATTCACCCGCGCTATGGTTGCGGTCGCGATGCCCGCGTTTTTTGCGCGCTCCAGCGCGTAAGCACAGGGCTTGTTGGAAACGACAAGTGCAAGATCGCCACTTGCAAAGGCACTACTTTTTTGTGCGTCGATGAGCGCCTGTAGATTGGTGCCGTTGCCCGAAACCAGAACGGCGACGCGCGGTTTCAGCATAGCGTTACGCCTTCCTCGCCTTTCACGACTTCACCGATACGATACGCTTCGATGCCTTCGCTGGTTAAAATTTCAATCGCCCGGTCGGCTTGTGTTTGCGGCATGGTCAACGTCATGCCGACGCCCATGTTGAACGTATTGAACATCTCGCGCTCCTCGATGTTGCCGAGCGACATCAGTAATTTAAAAATGGGCAAAACCCGAACGCTTTGCTTTTCGATGCGGGCAGAAAGCCCGGCGGGAAGACTGCGCGGGATATTTTCGTAAAAACCGCCGCCGGTTATATGCGCGGCGGAGTGGACTTCGACTTTCCCGATCAGCGAAAGTACGGGTTTTACATAGATGCGTGTCGGCGTAAGCAGTTCTTCACCGAGTGTTTTTCCAAGATCGGGTTTGAATGCGTCAAGCTTTTCGCGTTCCATCGGTATGAGCTTGCGTACCAGCGAAAATCCGTTGGAATGAATGCCGGACGACGCCAGCGCGATGATCGCGTCGCCTTCGGCAACGCGGCTGCTTTCGATCATTGCCGCTCTTTTCGTGACGCCAACGCAAAATCCCGCGAGGTCGTATTCGTTCTCAGCATAAAATCCCGGCATTTCGGCGGTTTCACCGCCAATCAGCGAACAACCCGCCTGTTTACAGCCGTCCGCAACACCCTTGACGACGGCGGCGGCAACATCCGGGATCAGTTTTCCAGTTGCAATATAGTCGAGGAAAAACAGCGGCTTTGCGCCGTGACACACCACGTCGTTGACGCACATCGCCACACAATCGATACCGACCGTATCGTGCCGCTCCATCACGAACGCGGCCTTGAGTTTTGTGCCGACGCCGTCTGTGCCGGAGACGAGTACGTCGTCACCGAGTGCATACATGCCGCCAAACGAACCCAATCCCTGTAAAACATTTCCGTCAAATGTGGATTCCGCGTATGCCTTCATCTGCTTGACGGCGCTATAGCCCGCTTCCACATTTACGCCGGAATCCTTGTATGTAATCGACATGACCGTCTCCTTATTCATCCAACATGTTTTTCTTACCGCTTTTCAGCAGTTCCGATACATCTTCCGGATATTTTCCGTTGAAGCAACCCTCGCAAAAATTGCATGCGGCGCCTTCGACGGTTTTTTTAAGATCGTCGAAGCTCAAATAACGCAGGGAGTCCGCGCCGATGAACCGACGGATTTCTTCAACGGAATGGTGCGCGCCGATAAGCTGCTCATAGGTCGACGTATCGATTCCAAAATAGCACGGGTGCGTAACCGGCGGTGAACTCACGCGAATATGCACTTCCTTTGCGCCCGCGGTGCGGAGCATCTCGACGATGCGCTTGCTCGTCGTGCCGCGCACGATGGAATCGTCCACCAGCAGCACGCGCTTGCCGCGCACATTGCGCTTGAGCACGCTGAGTTTCAGCGAAACGTCCATTTCGCGGCGGTCCTGCGAAGGTTCGATAAATGTGCGACCCATATAGCGGTTCTTTGAAAGCGCTACGATAAACGGAAGCCCGGCCTGTCTGGCGTAACCCATTGCGGCTGGAAGCGAAGAATCCGGCACGGCGGCTACGACGTCCACGTCGGCGGGTGAAGAAATCGCAAGCAATTCTCCAGCACGTTCGCGAGCCTTGTGTACCGAAATGCCGTCGATATCGGAATCCGGTCGGGCAAAATATACATACTCAAAAATGCAGAGCGCCGTGTCCGAAACGTGCACTGCCTGATGAGACGTCAGGCCGCTATGACCGACTGCAATGATTTCGCCCGGTCGAACGTCTCGGATGAACTCTGCGCCGATGGTGTCGAACGCGCAGGATTCGGATGCAAAAACATATGCGCCATCAATGCTGCCGAGCGCGAGCGGGCGCATGCCTTTCGGGTCGCGAACGCCAACGATCTGATCCCGCGTCATCAATACGAGCGCATAGCTGCCTTTTAATCGCTCGGTTGCTTTTTCAACGCTTTCGACCAAATTCGAGGTGCCATTCTTTGCGATAAGTGCGCCAACGACTTCGGAATCGGAGGACGTTTGAAACGTCGCACCTTCGCTTTCAAGCTCTGTGCGCAGCTCCTTTGCGTTGATGATGTTGCCGTTGTGCGCAAGCGCAAACGGTCCGTCGGAGGATTCAACGAGCAGCGGCTGCGCGTTGATCAGCGACGTGTCGCCTGTTGTGGAGTAGCGCACGTGGCCAACGGCCAGGCTTGCGCCGCTCAATAAGACAAGGCTGTCGCGGAACTTTCCACTGACCAATCCCATCTCTTTGCAACACTCGATACGCTTGCCGTGCGCAACGGCGATGCCCGCGCTCTCCTGGCCGCGATGCTGCAGCGCAAAGAGCCCGTAATAGGCCGCTTCGGCGGCGTCGATTCCACTGCCGTTACAGTAGATGCCAAAAACACCGCATTCTTCGTTCATGCGGTCGTGCTCAGGCTTGAGACGATCATATGTTTTTGGCAGACTTATGCGAAGCGGCATGCTATTCTCCCATCAACCGTTTGATGATCTCGCGGTATGCTTCTTCCACATCGCCAAGGTCGCGACGGAAGCGGTCTTTATCCAACTTTTTGCCGGTGCTCTTGTCCCAGAAGCGACAGGTGTCCGGTGAGATTTCGTCGGCAAGAACGACTTTTCCGTCACAGCGTCCGAATTCAAGCTTGAAGTCGATCAGTTCGATACCGAGCGCGTCGAGATATGCGCGCAGGATATCATTGATCGCAAAGGAATACTCTTTCACCTTTTCCATCTCTTCGTCCGTGGCAAGGTTCAGCGCGCGAATGTAGTAGGAGTTGATGAACGGATCGCCAAGTTCGTCGTTTTTGTAGCTATATTCAAGAATAGGGCAGGCCAGTGCGCTGCCTTCCGCAATGCCCATGCGCTTTGAGAAACTGCCGGCGGCACGATTGCGAACGATGACCTCGACAGGCAGGATTTCAACACGCTTGACGGCGGTTTCGCGATCGGAAAGCTGCTCGACATAGTGCGTCGGAATGCCTTTGCTTTCCAACAGACGGAAGAAATGATTGGACACCTTGTTGTTGACCACGCCTTTTCCGGTGATCGTTCCTTTTTTCAGCCCGTTGAATGCCGTCGCGTCGTCTTTATAGTCGACGATGACGATCTTCGGATTGTCGGTTGTAAAAACTTTCTTTGCTTTGCCTTCGTAAATCTGTTCGAGCTTTTTCATATGGTTTCAATCTCCTTTTGCAGCGATTCATCCGCTTCAATGGTTTTTTTCGCAAGAGCTTGCGCATACCGGTCGAGCTGCCGTGCCAAATCGTCATCCTCAAGCGCGAGGATGCGGACGGCGAGCAGCGCTGCGTTGGCCGCTCCGCCTATGCGACCGTTGCAACGGGTACGCCTTTCGGCATCTGCACGGTGGAAAGCAGCGCGTCGAGTCCGCCCAGATCGTGTGAACTTGCCGGAACGCCGATGACTGGCAGGCGCGTGTGCGAAGCCAGAACGCCCGCCAAATGTGCGGCCTTGCCGGCAATCGCAATCAGAACGCCGTATCCTTCCGCCTCCACACTGCGTACAAAATTCACCGTTTCATTCGGCGTCCGATGTGCCGAAAGAACGCGCGCCGAAGACGGAACACCGAAATCGGAAAGCGTTTGAAGAGCGTCTTTTGCAAGGGGTAAATCCGAAGCGCTTCCCATGACGACGGCAACTTTTTTCATCTCAAACTTCCTCCATAAAATCAAAATAAGCCCGTTGATACACAGGGCTTAAAATTTCATTCGCAGCAGCGTGTGCTTGATTACGCCGCCAATGTAGTATTGCGGCGAATACAAGATCGGCATGCCTTCCTTGTCGTAATCCAGTTCGTCGAGATACAGAAGCGGCGCGCCCTCCTTGACGTGAAGCATCTTCGCTAATTCTGCGCTTGCGACGGCGGGCTGCACTTCTGTAATGTCCATGTGCGACTCCAAATCGCAATATTCCTTCAGGAACGAAAAGATCGGTTTTTCCAAAGCTTCTTCTGAAAAATCTTTTCGTTTCACAAGCGAAAGCGGAATAAAATCTTCGCAAAAAATGGCGGGATTGCCATCCGACCCGATTAACCGGACGGCGCGCAGCACAGTATCGCCTTCAGATATTGCAAGACGCGCGGCGACGTTTTTTGCAGCCGCAACCGTCTCGTGAGTGGAAAGCAACAGGCTTGGCGTATAACCGGACTGGGCGATCATGTCCATAAACTCGATCTCCATGTCCATTCGCACCTTCACGGTGAGCACGTGCCGGTTGATCATTGTCCCCACGCCCTGCCGCCTGCTGATAAATCCTTCCTGCTCAAGCTGCGCAAGGCTGTCGCGCAGCTGCGTGCGGCTGATGTCCAACCGCTCGGCAAGAACATCTTCCCGCGGGAGCATGTTGGAATAGCGGTATACGCCGTCCTTCATTTCCTGCAGAAGGCGAAGCCGAACGGACTGCATCTGCGTGGTTTTGCTCATAATACAAGAGCCTCCGGAATTTTAAATGTATTACCAATATGTAATACCAATTTAGATTTGACTTTAGCACATTCGATCCGGTTTGTAAAGCAGTCAGCAGATGTATTTTTTAGTATTTTGTTTGGTGGGGAAAAGACTATTTTTACGCAGCGTAAATGGATTTGTGTTACCCGATCAAGAGGAATGCGGCTGTCGATGAAAACAAATAAAACGGGTAAATATGCAGGCGGACAGTATTCCATCAATAACGAGTTTGAGCGGACGCTTTGACGAACAATAAAAATCAGCCGATTTGCTATAAAAACATACTAAGCATTCTGCCGTTCGAAAGATGCAAAGGGTAGTTATTGCCAGAAAGGCATAAATATTTATTTTTTATGCATAATTATAATTAGCTTTCCTCTTTGCTCAAGGTGTGTTATATTACTCGCTAAGATAGAGTAACCGCCGCGGGAGACGGACTGCGGCAGATAGCGACGATGATAAGCCAAGGGGGCGATAAGAGTGAAAAAACATAGATATCTCACCCTGGAAGACGGACGGGTCTTCGAGGGAAAAGCATTTGGCGCCGAAGGAAGAGTCGAGGGTGAAATTGTTTTTGCAACGGCCATGACCGGATATTTGGAGACGTTGACCGATCCAAGCTATTATGGGCAAATGGTAGTTCAAACATTTCCTTTGATTGGAAATTATGGGGTTATTCCTTCCGACTTTGAGGGAAAAGCTCCTGCGTTAAAAGCGTATATCGTTCGTGATTGGTGTCATGTGCCTTCAAACTTTCGTAGTGAAGAAGACCTTGACGCCTTTTTGTTATCGAGCGGCGTCGTCGGACTTTGGGATGTCGACACGCGTGCGCTCGTCAAGATCATTCGCGAGCACGGCGTGATGAACGCGGTGATTTCCGACAAGCCCGAAACGGACGAACAATCGCTGAACAGATTAAAATCCTATCGCATCGAAAACGCGGTGAACTCCGTGAGCTGTCTGTCGAGCGAAACAATGCAGGCCGAAGACGGTAAGCGCAACGTCGTACTCTGGGACTTCGGCGCAAAGCGAAATATCCGAAACGAACTGATCAAACGCGGATGCAACGTAACGAACGTTCCGGCCAATACCACGGCGGCGGACATTCTCGCGCTAAAGCCGGACGGCGTGATGCTGTCCAACGGCCCGGGAGACCCCGCCGACAACACCGGTGTTATACGCGAACTGGCCGCGCTTTGCAACACGAAAACGCCGATCTTCGGCATCTGTCTTGGTCATCAGCTGCTTGCGTTGGCGCGCGGCGGACAGACGATGAAGCTAAAATACGGACATCGCGGTGCAAACCAGCCCGTTCAGGAAACCGCGACAAGCAAGGTTTATATCACAAGCCAGAATCACGGTTATGCCGTGACGACGGAGGACGTACTGCCAAAGAACGCGACGGTCAGCTTTTTAAATCTCAACGACGGCACATGCGAAGGACTGGATTATCTCGATATGCCCGCATTCTCCGTACAGTTCCATCCGGAAGCCTGCGGAGGTCCGCTGGACACACGCTATCTGTTCGACCGGTTTATCGAACTGATGGATACGCAAGCGAAAGCATAGCGGACAAACGACATATAAAGAGTTTTTGACGCATACGGAAGGAGAAAACAGTATGCCCCTGAATAAAGATGTGAAGCGTGTCATGGTCATCGGTTCCGGCCCGATCGTCATCGGTCAGGCTGCGGAGTTCGACTATGCGGGAACGCAGGCCTGCCGCGCGCTGAAAGAAGAAGGACTGGAAGTGATCCTTGTCAATTCCAATCCGGCAACCATCATGACCGACCAGGCCATGGCGGATTGCATCTATATTGAGCCGCTGACGCTGACGACCATAAAGCGCATCATAAAGAAAGAGAAGCCGGACAGTCTGCTTTCCACGCTTGGCGGACAGACGGGACTGACGCTCTCCATGCAGCTTGCGGAGGAAGGTTTTCTTGAAAAACATAACGTGAAGCTGCTCGGCGCAAACCCGGAAACAATCGCCAAAGCCGAAGACCGGCAACTGTTTAAGGACGCGATGCTTTCTATTGACGAGCCGATTATTCCGTCCAAAGTGGTGACGGATGTGATGGCCGCACTGGAATACGCAGAAGAGATCACCTATCCCGTTATCGTGCGCCCGGCGTTCACGCTTGGCGGTTCCGGCGGCGGAATCGCGCAGACACGCGACGAGCTGAAGGAAATTGCGGAAAGCGGACTTCGCGCGTCGCCGATTACGCAGATTCTGGTTGAAAAATGCGTCTCCGGTTGGAAGGAGATCGAGTTTGAGGGCATGCGGGATAAAACCGGCAACGTCATCACGATTTGCAGCATGGAAAACTTCGATCCGGTCGGCGTGCACACGGGCGACAGCATCGTTATTGCGCCTGCGGTCACGCTTGCCGATAAGGAATACCAGATGCTCCGCTCCGCAACGCGGAAAATCATCGATACGCTCGGTATCGAAGGCGGATGCAACTGTCAGTTTGCGCTGAATCCGAATAGTTTTGAATATGCGGTCATCGAGGTTAATCCGCGCGTATCGCGCTCCTCGGCGCTGGCTTCCAAAGCGACGGGATACCCGATTGCGAAGGTCGCGGCAAAGATTGCGATCGGCTATACGCTCGATGAAATCAAAAACGCGGTGACGGGCAAAACCTCCGCGTGCTTCGAGCCTGCACTCGACTATGTTGTGGTCAAGTTGCCAAAGTGGCCGTTCGACAAGTTTATTCACGCCAAACGAACGCTTGGCACACAGATGAAGGCGACCGGCGAGGTCATGGCCATCGGTCCGACGTTTGAGCAGGCGATCATGAAAGCCGTGCGCGGCGCGGAGATTTCGCTGGACAGCCTGAACCTGCCGAAGCTCGCCGAAAAAACGACGGACGAAATCAGGCAACAGCTGCCTGTCTGCAATGACGAGCGGCTGTTTGTGGCGTTTGCTGCACTCAAGCGTGGTGTTTCCGCCGACGAAATCGCCGCGATTACGACGATCGACCGCTGGTTTGTGCATAAGCTGCGCCGCCTTGCGGAATTTGAGTTGGAACTTGAACAAGAAGGATTGTCGGACGAACGCTATTACGAAGGGAAAACGCTTGGATATCCCGACAATGTTCTGGCGCGCATCTCCGGCGAATCAATCAAAAAACATCTGTCTGCGGGTTATCGCATGGTGGATACCTGCGCCGCGGAATTTGAGGCGCAGACGCCGTATTTTTACGCGGACTATGGGTGCGAAAATGAAGCGGCGGAATTTAACGCCCGTCGGAATTCGGGCAAGCGCAGGGTGATCGTCTTCGGATCCGGCCCGATTCGAATCGGCCAGGGAATCGAGTTTGACTACGCCTCGGTGCACTGCGTCTGGGCGCTCAAGCGTGCGGGGTTCGAGGTGGTCATTGTCAACAACAACCCCGAAACCGTCTCTACAGATTTCGACACCGCCGACCGGCTGTACTTTGAGCCGCTGACGGCGGAGGACGTGATGAACGTGATCGAGACGGAGAAGCCGTATGGCGTGGTCGTCGCGTTTGGCGGACAGACCGCCATCAAGCTCACGCGACATCTCGTCGCCAACGGAGTTCGCATTCTCGGCACACCCGCAGACAGCATTGACGCGGCGGAGGATCGCGAGCGTTTTGACGCCCTACTGGAGCAACTCCGTATTAAGCGTCCGAGCGGGCTCACGGTCAAAACCGAAAAGCAGGCGCTTGTCGCCGCACAGGAGCTTGGTTATCCTGTGCTCATCCGTCCATCCTACGTGCTTGGCGGACAAAACATGATCATTGCCTTTAGCGACGAAGACGTTCGTGAATATATGGGCATCATTTTACGACAGGGCATCGACAATCCGATTTTGATCGACCAGTACCTGATGGGAACGGAGATCGAGGTCGACGCGATTTGTGACGGGGAGGACATCCTGATTCCCGGCATTATGGAGCATATCGAGCGCGCGGGCGTGCACTCCGGCGACTCCATCGCCGTCTATCCGGCGTGGAATCTCAACGGCCCGCTGATCGAGCGTATCATCGACCACTCCAAACAGCTGGCGTTGGCGCTCCATACGCGCGGATTGATCAACATTCAGTACGTGATCTATGAAAATGAGATTTTCGTCATCGAAGTCAACCCGCGTTCTTCACGGACAGTTCCATATATCAGCAAGGTGACGGGCGTGCCGATGGTCGATCTTGCGACGCGCGCGATGCTGGGTGAACGCCTGAACGATATGGGGTTTGGCACCGGGTTGTACCGGACACCGCCGTATGTGGCGGTCAAGGTGCCGGTCTTCTCGTTTGAAAAACTTGCGGATGTCGACACGCTGCTTGACCCGGAGATGAAATCCACGGGCGAAGTACTCGGCATCGGCAAAACACGCGATGAAGCGCTCTATAAAGGGCTTGTCGCCGCCGGATACAAGATGAAACGGCGCGGCGGTTTGCTCGTTACCGTGCGGGACAGCGATAAGAGCGAGATTACCGACGCGGTACGGAAATTTGTCGACCAGGGATTCACCGTGTACGCCACAAAAGGTACGGCGCAGGCCATCCGCGACGCGGGCATGGCGGTTACGGAAGTAAAAAAGCTGCACGAATCGTCCGACAATATCATCACACTCATGGAAAGCGGAGAAGTGGACTACATCATCTCCACCTCGTCAAAAGGACGGATTCCGTCCAGGGACAGCGTTAAAATTCGCCGAAAAGCGATTGAGCGCGCAATCCCGTGTATCACGTCCGTCGACACGGCGAATGCGCTTGCAGACAGCCTTCGGAGTCGCTTTACCCAGCACAGTACCGAGCTTGTGGATATCAACCACATGCGCACGGAGAAGATGCGTCTGAACTTCACCAAAATGAACGGCACGAGCAACGATTATATCTATTTCAACTGTTTTGACCAACAGATCGAAGCGCCGGAGTCGCTGAGCGGGTATCTGTCCGATCCGCATGGCGGCGTTGGCGGCGACGGTGTGATATTGATCTGCCCGTCGGACACTGCGGATGCAAAGATGCGTATTTTCAATCGCGACGGAAGCGAAGGCAAGATGTGCGGAAACGGCATCCGTTGTGTTGGCAAATACCTATACGACAACGGTTTTACGGATAAAACCGACCTGACGATTGAGACGCTGAGCGGGAATAAGCATCTGCGGCTTTATGTGCGCGGCGGAAAAGTCAAGTCCGTTACCGTGGATATGGGAAAGGCGGAGCTTGCACCGGAAAAAATTCCCGTGCGACTGGAAGGCAATCGTATCGTCGGCAAGCCGGTAGAGATTGAAGGGAAATCCTTCGAAATCACATGCGTCTCCATGGGCAATCCGCACTGCGTCGTTTTTGAAGACAACCTCGATTTGCTGGAGATCGGCAAGATCGGCCCAGCGTTTGAAAACGCGCCGCTCTTTCCGGAGCAGGTGAACACGGAGTTCGTCAAAGTGATCGACAGTCACACGCTGAAGATGCGCGTTTGGGAACGCGGCAGCGGGGAAACGCTGGCCTGCGGCACCGGCGCATGCGCAGCCGTGGTCGCCGCGGTGGAAAACGGATTCTGTGAAAAAGGCGAAGATATCACAGTTCGATTGCGCGGCGGAGACCTATTGGTGCGTTATACTGAAGAAACTGTGTTTATGACGGGCGACGCAAGGAAGAATTTTGAGGGGATCGCTGAATTGTAACGGGTCGATTCTCCTAAACAAAATAAGCGGCTTGTCTTAATTGGGCAGGCCGCTTTTTATAATACACGCCGATGAAATCCTGCGTGCCAACACAGAGGAATCCATTGAGAAATACAAGTATTTGTAATACAATAATCCATGCGGAAGACCGACCGAACGATTCAAGCCAAGTCTGATATTAGAGATCAATCAATAAAAAAATAACGCCTATGCAGGGGATGTATTAGAATGTATAGGAACGATTGGGAGCAGAGTTGATGAAAAAGATACTACTGTTGACCACGGGCGGGACCATCGCTTCGCGAAATGGCGCAAACGGCCTCCAGCCGGTTATTAACGCAGGCGAACTTTTGCATGCGTTTGCTTACGACACGTCGCGTTTTAATATAACGGCCGTCGGCGTGCTGGATATGGACTCATCCAACATTCAACCCGAAGAATGGCAGATCATAGCAAAGAAGATTGAGGAGGAATATCAAAATTACGACGGGTTCATCATCACCCATGGCACCGATACGCTGGCGTACACGGCGTCTGCGCTGAGTTACATGCTGCGGGATCTGACCAAAAGCGTTGTGTTGACGGGCTCACAAATTCCGATCGGACAGGATATCAGCGACGCGCAGACGAATCTGACGACGGCGCTCTGGGCTGTCGAAGCGAACATCTGGGGCGTTTCGGTTGCGTTTAACCGGCGAATTATCCGCGGAACGCGCGCGGTGAAGGTCAGCACCATGAGCTTTGATGCGTTTCAGAGCGTAAATGCACCGTATTTGGCGCAGATTACGGCGGAAGGAATGCACGTTGTGGATGACGGGCACCAGTTTGCCCGGCCGGGCGAACCATTCTGCGTTGCACCGGACCTTTACAGCAAGGTATTTTTATTAAAGGTCATACCCGGAACGCAGCCGGACCTGATTGAAAGTCTGCCCGCGCTGGGTTACAAAAGCTTGGTGATTGAAGCCTTTGGCGCAGGCGGCATCCACTATTTGCACAGAAATCTTTTGCATTCGTTGGAGCGATTGATTGAAAACGGTATTTTAGTTGTTATTTGCAGTCAGTGTCTGTATGACTGCAGCGATTTGACGCTGTATGAAGTGGGTCGGCAGCTGCTCAATATTGATGTGGTGCCGGCGCTGGATATGACCACGGAGGCAATCGTTACAAAGTTGATGTGGATATGGGGTCAGACGGACGACTATCAGGAAGCAAAAACGCTGTTTTGCCGAAATTTGGCGGGAGAGATGTCGTAAATACAAATGCGCGAAAGCAGTTGCCTGGCAACAGCATATATAATATAAATGACTGTATATAAATATTGCAGGATGACAAGCATTTTTGTTATGTATTATAATTGCAAGCAATTATACATTTTCTTGAATGCCGATAAGTAAAAACAGCATGTTGACGGCGGCTTGGTATGACCGAGAATTCGGCAGGCTGGCGAAACGATTGAAGGGAGGGGTAGTACGTGTTTAAACTGAAAGATTTAATCCGGTACTTTGGTATACCATTGATCGTTGTCGCTATCTTGATTACAACATTCATCGGGTTCCGAACGCAAATCGCCTCCGAAATTCAGCAGGGAACGTATCAAATATTGCGGGAGTCGGCCCTTCAGCAAAAAATTGATGTTGTGAAATATCTGAATATGGTGGTTCAGAGAGCGGAAATCATTACGGAATATAACAAAAACACCGGTAAAATCACGCTGACGGAGACGCTGAGAACCGAGCTTTCCGGCGGCGATGCAAACGAGGATTCAAACGTTCGCGTAGGATATGCCGATTTGCAAGGGCGGGTTTTATATGGCGATGTGGACGTAATCGATGTTTCGCAAAAAGATTGGTTTCGTTCCGGCTTAAAGGGGAAGAGCGATATTTCATTGTACCCATCTGAGGTCAACAGCGGGCGCGACGATGTTTTAATCTCTATTCCCGCGTTTTTGGACGATACCGTAAGCGGCGTCCTGTTTGCTGTGCTGACAAACAATACGATTTCTTATCTGATTGAGACGACCGCATATGAAGGCAAAGCCATATCCGGCGTTTGCGATTCGGAGGGAAATGTAATCTTTACGGAACGGGATTTTGAGTTCGGTTATCGTCTGGAAAATGTTTTCAGCCTGATTCAGGATGATTCTTTGGAAAGCGGACTTACGCAGGCCGGATTGAAGCAGGTTATGCGAAACTCGGAAGAGAGAGATTTTTATTTTTACTATAATGGGGAACGGTACTACACGGTTATCGAACCTATCGGCATTAACGATTGGTACGTGTTTTCAACGGTCGATGGGACGACGGCCGACACGATCCAACGACATGTAAGCGCGTATGTTTCCGCAATGTTTTTGATTGTGTTCGCAGTCGGTATTGCGATGATCCTTGAAGCGTTTTTACACGAAAGAACAACTGTAAAGCGACTGGAGCAAGACAAAGAACTGCTTCGCCAAAGCAGTGAACGGTATGCTTTGATCAATCGTCTGTCAAACGAAGTGCTTTTTACGGTCAATATGGAGAATGGCAATATTGATTTTAACGACAACTTCGAAACGATGTTTGGATTTTCTCCGCCGGAGTGCTCCATAGACAACCCGGAAGAGTGCGCCCAACTGGTGGTTGAAAGTGACCGGCCGCAGTTTGCGCAATTTGTCGAGCGCATGCAATCCGGCGCGGCGGAGGCACACGAGGATTTGCGGATGTTCAACGCATGCGGCGTCGGCCGATGGAAGCATCTGGAGATTTATGCGGTTTTCGACAACGAAGGACACACAAAAGAAGCGGTAGGCAAAATTTCAGATATCCATCGGCAAAAGCAGTCGCTGCAGCGCCTGAAAAAACAGGCGGACAGCGATTCTCTGACAGGCCTGCTCAACCGCTCTGCAATGGAGCGCAATACACGGGAGTTTCTGGCCGGAGACGGAAAAGAAGCGCAGCATGCGTTCTTTATGCTGGACTTTGACAATTTTAAACAGGTAAACGACACGCTGGGTCATGCGGAAGGCGACCAGATGTTGGTTGCGTTTGCATACGCCGTCAAGCGCTTGTTTCGCACGGGCGATCTCGTTGCGCGAATCGGCGGAGACGAGTATATGATGCTCATGAAAACGATCGATTCGGATGAAAGCGCACTTGAAAAAGCTGAACAGATTCGCAAGGTGATGGGAAAGGTCAGTGCGGAATTTAAGGTTAACGTGACCGTCAGTATCGGAATCGCAATGTTTGACCGGGACGGCAAAACATTTGAGGCGCTGTACAAAGCCGCGGACGCAGCGCTGTACAACGTCAAAAAGTCCGGAAAAGACGATTGCGCATTTTGCAGTGCTGCGGATATAATAACGAAACAGGATGAAAACGAAACGGAGGATTAAGAAGACGGAACAGCAAAAGCAAACGGTGAAGCTCACCAAAAAGCAAAATGTGTTTCAGGGACTGAAATTCCTGCTCTTTTCCTGCTCGGCCGGGCTGATTGAAATGGGCTCGTTTACGTTGCTTAACGAAACCATGGAGTGGAGCTATTGGCCAAGCTATCTTATCGCGTTGACATTGTCCGTCCTTTATAACTTTACGGTCAATCGGAAGTTTACGTTTAAGTCGGCAAAGAACGTGCCGCTGGCCATGATGCAGGTAATCGGGTATTATCTTGTGTTCACGCCGCTTTCCACCTGGTGGGGCGAGGCACTGACACGTATTGGGTGGAACGAATATCTCATTCTGTTCGGAACCATGGTGATCAACCTTGTCACGGAGTTTAGTTTTTATCGATTTGTGGTATATAGAAATCACTTGTTTACAAACAAGGCGGGGCAAAAGGAACTGGCGGAAATGGCTGCAGAAGAAGCGGCAAGCGAAATTCCGGCGGAATAACAGACAACAAAAAGCACTTCGGTTAAAAAACCGAAGCGCTTTTTTATGTATCGTTGAAAAAAATCAACCTATTCGATCGGTTTGAAGCCTTCACCGTGCACTTCCGTTGCGTCAGTCACAAAGATAAACGCACGATTGTCCGCGATTTTCACCGCCTTCATCGTTTGTGCAAACGTATTGCGCCGCGTAACCAGCATCAGCACGTGTTTGTCGCGCTTTGTATAGCCGCCGCGTCCCTGCAAAACAGTCACGCCGCGGCCAAGATCTCCCGCAATGAGCGAAAGGATCTCCTCGCCGCGTTCGGTCACGATGTAGATGACCTTTGCGTGGTCAACGCCTTGCATAATGGCGTCGATTGTGCGTGTGGTGACAAAGATGGTCACGATGGAATATAAGGCGACCTCGATATCACGAAAGACGAATACGGCGAACAGAACGACCGTCGCGTCAACAATCAAAAGAAGGGAACCGACGGAGAAATTCGGAAAGATGCGGTTCAGCAGCAAACTGATCAGGTCGGTTCCGCCGGTCGTTGCGCCACGAACAAATATCAGACCCATACCGACGCCGGATAACACGCCGCCGAGCACGGAAGCCAGCAGGACATTGTTGCTGTACGGCGGCAGAATCAGCGTGAAAACATCGATCAGCAGCGAAAGCAGCAGCGTTGCCAGCACTGTTTTAAACAACGGTCGCAACCCAAGCTTCCACCAGGAGAGGATGATGAGCGGAATGTTCAAAATCAGCGTCCAAATACCGACGGTGATGGGCGAAATATAAGCCAGCGCAGTCGCAAGACCGGAGACGCCGCCGGGCGCGATGTTATTTGGGATGGTGAATAAAACCAACCCTGCCGCGACAAGTGCGCAGCCGAAAACAATCGCAACGATATCAAAAAACCAAGCGCGCGCAGACTGTTTCATTACGGATTCAGCCCTTTCAACGATTCCGGCAGGAACAGGCCGTCTTTGCGAATCATCTTGCCGTCAAACCAGATTTCGCCGCCGCCGAACGCCGCGGTCTGGATGCAGACGATGTCGAGATGCAGCTGCGATTTGTTGCCATTAAACGCGTCGGCGTAAGCGCAGCCGGGCGTGAGGTGGAACGATCCACCGATTTTTTCGTCGTACAGTGTATTGCCGATGGATCGTGTGACGGCGTTGTTGACGCCGATGGCAAATTCGCCGAGGTAGCGCGCGCCTTCGTCCGCGTCCAGCATTTCGTTGAAACCGGCGACGTCTCCGTCGCAGCTTGCTTCGTCGATATGGCCGTCCTTAAAGACAAGGCGGGGGTTGTCAAACTTTTTGCCGTAACGCATGGCGGGCGTATTGTACTGCACAACACCGTTTGCGCTGTCTTTTACCGGCGCGGTATAGACTTCGCCGTCGGGAATGTTCAATTCGCCATGACATGGCACGACGGGGATATCTTTAATGGAGAAGGTCAAATCGGTTCCGGGGCCGACAAGCCGAACCATGTCGGTTTTTTCCATCAGCTCGACCAGTGGCTCCATGTCCTTTGCCATTTGTTTGTAGTCCACAAGTGCGGCCGAAAGGAAGAACTCATAGAAATCGTCGTAACACATGCCGGCCTTTTGTGCGTCCGCCATGGTGGGCCAGTGCAAATAAACCCAACGGCGTTCGTCGATGATTTTATCGCGCAGGGCTCTGCGGGCATTGCGGTAATAGGTCAGCGCGCCGGTGTCGACCGCGGAAAGTTCCGCGTCGTTTTCGTCCACGCCGATGTCGACGTGGGCTGCCATGTGGTCCCAGTATTTGTTTTCCCATTCAAGCTGCGCATCGATGGCGGGTTTTGCTTTTTCCGGGTGTTCGGGGTCGATAAAGCCGAAGAACAGACGGCTGATTTCGTCGTCCGTCACCTTAACAAACGGTACGGTACCGATCGCGTGCGCGCGTTTCAGCAATGATTTTATCAGCGGCTTTGCGGGAATCCCGCCGTTGATTTCAAAGAGCTCCCCGGGCTGCAGTTTGAGAGAATAATTCAATAACAAATCAGAAAGGCGATCCAATCGTTCGTCGTGCATAATAAATCCTCCTTTTACGCTCTTCGATTATTCTATAGCAAACGAAGACGTACTTCAACACCACGCAGTGGTGGAACACAGTATATATAATAAGGGCGAAAGCACGCTTGCCTTCGCCCTCTGTGTTTTTGGTGTTGTATGTTAATGAATTACCGCCGTGTGCGGTTGGCCAGCGAGAGCAGGCGCAAGAAACTGACCAGCGACGCGATCGCCGCCCACACATAGGTCATCGCAGCGGCGTTGAGTACCTTTCGCGCACCGTCGGATTCGTCATAGGTGATGTAGTTGCCTTCCTCCAGCATGCGCAGTGCGCGACTGGACGCATTGAATTCCACCGGCAGCGTCACTACCTGAAATACCAACATTGCGCCAAAGAGAACAACGCCGATCATGGCGAGGTTATAACTGCCCATGAACAAACCGAGGATGACGATCCAAGGTGCGGCACGGGAGCCGATAGACGCAACGGGCAAAATTGCATTGCGCAGGCGAATCGGCATGTAACCCTCCTGATATTGCATCACGTGACCAATTTCGTGTGCCGCAACGGCGATGGCCGCGATGGAATTCTGCCCATATACCTGCGTGGACAGGCCGACGACGCCGTTTTTCGGGTCAAAGTGATCGGTCAGGCTGCCTTGCACCGGTTCGATCTGGACGTTACTGTTTCCGTTGTACAACAGTTGCTGCGCAACCTGCTCTGCGCGCATGCCGGAAGAGACCGGCTTATCGGCAAATTGCTTAAAGGTTTTTTGAACCTTGTTTTGTGCGAACAAACTAAAGCCCATGACCACGAACAGCAGCAGGATATACAGCATGTCGGTCGAGCCGTAGCCAAAGTACATGTGGTTCCCCTCCTTATTGTGTAAAATCAGTATACCATAGCGAGACGCACGGTACAGCGCTTTTCACGATCGTTTCCAATTCGGACGCGATTAATACAAAAACGATGGGCTATATGGCAAAAAAGGACTGGAAAAGCGCATATTGCCGGAAAAAAGCGGTTTGCAATGATAAAATGTGGTATACTAGCTAGAAATCCAAATTCTTAATAGCGAGGTTATCGCCATGACGCTCAAATTGTCACAGATTCAAAAATCACCGGAATCGTACGCAGGACAGATCGCGGTTTGCGGCTGGGTGCGTACCGTACGCGAGGGTAAAACCCTCGGGTTCGTAGAACTGACCGACGGAAGCTGCTTTAAGCCCGTGCAGATTGTTTACGAACGCGATGATCGAAATCTTGGCAACGGGCTGTCCACCGGCTGCGCAATTGCGGTGCAAGGAGAGCTCGTTTTGACGCCGGACGCACCACAGCCGTTTGAAATCCGCGCGGAGGAAATCGTGGTTGAGGGCAGCTGCCCGAGCGATTACCCGCTGCAGAAAAAACGGCACACACTGGAATATCTACGTACCATTCAGCATCTGCGTCCGCGCACGAACACTTTCCAGGCGACGTTCCGCGTGCGCTCGGTCGTTGCCGCGGCGATTCATGAGTTTTTTCAGCAGAACGGTTTTGTGTATGTGCACACCCCGCTGATCACGGGCTCCGACTGCGAAGGTGCGGGCGAAATGTTTCAGGTAACGACTTTGCCGCTGAACGATATTCCGAAGAACGACGACGGCGCGGTGGACTTTTCCGGCGACTTTTTCGGAAAACCCGCGAACCTGACTGTTTCCGGCCAGCTTTACGGTGAGGCGTTTGCGCTTGCTTTCCGGGATATCTATACCTTTGGCCCGACATTCCGCGCCGAGTATAGCTTTACCGCGCGGCATGCCGCGGAGTTCTGGATGATCGAACCGGAGATGGCGTTTTGCGACCTTGCGGGCGATCTCGACGTGGCCGAGGCTATGATCAAGTACATTATTAAAACGGTTCTCGATCGCTGTCCTGCGGAGATGGAGTTTTTCAACAAATTCATCGACAAAGGGTTGCTGGAACGATTGGACAACGTGCTTAACAACGATTTTGTCCGCCTGAGCTATACCAAGGCAGTCGAACAGCTGAAAGCCTCCGGTGCGGACTTTAAGTATCCCGTTGAATGGGGATTGGAACTCCAGACCGAGCATGAACGCTATCTGACCGAACAGGTTTACAAATGCCCGGTGTTCGTAACGGATTATCCAAAGGGCGTAAAGGCGTTCTACATGCGCGTCAACGACGACAACGAGACCGTCGCAGCGGCGGACCTGCTCGTCCCCGGCGTCGGCGAAATCATCGGCGGCAGCCAGCGTGAAGAGCGACTGGACGTGTTGGAGCAGCGCATTGAAGAACTCGGCATGGATTTGGGTCAGTACGACTGGTATCTCGAACTGCGCAAGTACGGCGGGGTCAAGCACGCGGGTTTCGGTCTAGGCTTCGAGCGCATGGTCATGTATGTCACCGGCATGCAGAACATCCGCGACGTACTGCCGTTCCCACGCACGACAAGCAATATGGAGATGTAGGACAGCCGGAAAACCAACCAGGCAAAGAGAGAGACGCACTTGTAACGGACGATTGCAAGCGCGTCTTTGCATCTTTCGAATAAATTGCGATTCGATTTTCTTTCAACCGGATAAGTCGGAGGGACAATGATAAAAGTATTAGCCGAAGATATGCTGGAACAAGCGGTGGAGCTGTCCTGGCGGCTGTGCCAAAGCGTTTCCACGCGCAGTTATCCATTGTTTCAAAGCAAACAGGCGATCCGGAAAGCGTATCTTTTGCGCCTAAAGGAAGAACACGGGGACTTGCTGGGTTGTTTTTCCGGGAAAGCGCTGATCGGCGTGTGCGCCTTCTTCGTCATTCCATCGGATAGCTACCTTCAGACGGTTGCTTTTTATATCGAACGGGATTACCCAAAAACCATAACCGAATTCCTCGATTATTTGAAAGAGAATTATTCGGATCATTCGGTCAACATCGGCCTTCCGTTCGAAAACACCGCCGTTGCGGGAGCGCTGCAGCAGAACGGATTCGATTTGACGGAGGACAGCTTTGATATGCGCTTGGGTTTAGATGATTTTACATGTAGCGGCAGATCAAAAGAACTCGCTTTGCGGTTAACGGCGGATCGATACGCAGAATATAAAAAATTTCACGATCTGCATTTCCCGGATATCTACTGGAATGCGCAACGCCTGCTGCCCGACATTGCGCGCTGGCGAATTTTTGTCCATTTAGGCGACGGAAAAATCGACGGGGGCATATTCGTCATGCCGCAAAGCAAAATGGCGGAGATATTTGGATTGTGGGCGCCGGATGCGGAAATTGCAGGTGAATTGCTGTGCGGTTCAATTCAGGCAGTGACAACTGAAAACACGAATATCGGGGAGATAATCTTTTTTGTGGAAGAAGACGAGACGCATAATTTGAATGCAGCGGAGGCGTGCGGTTTTTGCTGTGCGGCGCATTATCAGCTTTGGAGTAGCAAAACACATGACACTTGAAAGTCGACAGATTGAGAATAAAAAAGAGCCGGAAGGCTCTTTTTTATAGGTTCAACGTTCTTTTCTTTCCGGCGGACGTTGTGCGTTGACGCCGATCTTCTTCCAGCGGGCGGCCTCTTCGGCACGCTGGCGCATGTAGCGGGCGTGATGACGATTGTCCGCAACGGTCGCCGCCGCCAGTGCGATTACGGCTAGGCAGTACAGCACGATATACACGATGCTGACGGTACTGGTTAAAAACCCCATCGTCGGATTGTAAAAATT
The DNA here is from genome assembly GCA_963665515.1 of Christensenellaceae bacterium. GTDB lineage: Bacteria > Bacillota > Clostridia > Christensenellales > CAG-138 > UBA7703. The sequence continues at coordinate 530,632 of OY762278.1, read as the reverse complement.
CAGGATGACCAGCGTTATAAACACACCGGAAAAGACGAGGCAAATATGGGACATAATGCTTCGAAACTTTCTCATTCGGTATCGCTCCCTCCAAAGTAGATGATGTCGCTGACCGTTCTTCCGCCTTTGTACGGCTGGTTGACGATCAGGTCGTTGTATACCATCATGGCGGTCTGTCCGCCGTCAAGATTGTATGCGTCCACGCAGCCGAGGTCGATAAACGTCTGCGAAAGCTGTTCAAGCGTCATGCCGCGCGAATACCCGCTCTGCCGTCCGTCGACCGTGACCAGACAGTAATGACCGGGCTCATAATAACCGATGGACGAACGTGGATTGCGGCTGATGATCGTCGTCGTTGTGTTGTAGCTATCGGGAACCTGTCCGTTGTCGATCAGCTTTGGCCCGAACGACCATCCTTGATACGCGCCGCGTTCGATGACGGATTCCAGATCAAACTCGTCTTCGTAATAGCTCTCCATCACGCCGTCGGCATAAAGGATACATACGTCGCTGTTGACGCTGTCTCGGTAAAGGTCTCCGTTGCGGATGACGATGCCGCTTGACCGGCCACCGTAATAGTCGCCGGAAATCGCCACAATGGCGTTGTTGTTTGCGGCGATGACCGTCGGCATGGAAGCATATCCCCGACCAAACGTCCCGCTTGAAAAGGCGGTTTTAAATTCCTGAATGTTTTTAATCCAGATATCGGCCACATAATAAACGGCGTCGTAATTCTCTTCTTGTGTAATGACGATGCGCAACGTGTCCGAAACATAACTGCCGTAAACGCCTTCCTCAACTGTTTCGTCGGAAGGGAATGTTGCGGAAAAGTCTCCGGGTGCAGGTGTCGGCGTCGGTTCCGGCGTCGGCGAAATGGTCGGCGAGGCTTCTGCAACGTCGACCTCCGCGGTCGGTTCTGGTGTAATATCGACTGCAGCCGTCGTTGCCGTATCACCAAAAACAATACTCTGCAGAGGGTCGCTGCTGTCCAGCCGCAGAATATGGTGGAACAATATAAAAACTAAAAGCATCGCGCCAACACCCAACAGGTCCAGGAAAATGACCAGGAAGATGGGCAATGGCTTTTTCGGTCGCATAAGCTGTCCTTTCGACTCAAGGATGTGGCATTTTTTACCGGCAAACCGACGTCGAAGTATTTTTGCAGGAATTGGCTTTGATGATATCTTTATGTGTTGGAAAAAGCAATCATCCGCAGAAAAAGCAACAGTAATTTCACAAATGTTGGGAAAAGATGTCAAAATGTATAAACGCTTAAATTCTTGTGCGGAAAAAATACAGCGCCGCAGTCCAAAATAGGATTGCGGCGCTTGTGTGGCGTGTATGAATTGAGAATGATTTTAGTCCGCGATGGTCAAAGCGACCTGCATCATATCATGGAATGCATTCTGGCGTTCTTCGGCGGTTGTTACTTCGCCGCCTTCAAGCAGGTCGGAAATGGTGCAGATGGCGAGGGCTTTTTTGCCGGCACGCGCCGCGTTCATATAAAGCGCCGCAGCTTCCATTTCAACGGCTAGAATGCCAAGCTTTTGCCATTCCATTGTGCCTTCCAGACCTTTTTCGCTATAGAAAACATCGCTGGAAAGCAAGTTGCCGACTTTGTAATTCAGCCCGCGCTTTTCGCACTCGTCGACCGCTTTTCTAAGCGTGTCGAAATCTGCAATCGGTGCAAAAGAGCCTGATAGACCATACTGCGAAAAATAGGCGGAATTTGTGCAAGCGCCTTGGCCAAGAACGAGGTCAAAGAGCTTCAGGTCGGGATGCATACCGCCGGCGGAGCCGATGCGGATGATTGTTTCGACGCCGAAGAAATTATACAATTCAAAGGAATAGATACCCATGCTCGGCATGCCCATGCCACTTGCCATGACGGACACGCGCTTGCCTTCATAAGTGCCTGTGTAACCCTGTACACCGCGGACGTTGTTGACGAGTTCATAGTCGCTCAAATACGTCTCGGCAATAAACTTGGCGCGCAACGGGTCGCCCGGCATTAAAACGGTTTTTGCAAAATCTTCCGGACTGCAGCCGATATGTGGTGTGATATTCGCGCTTTTCATTAAACGTAGACCTCCGATTTTATATGCTGATGATTAATTCGAGTATATCATAACCGGACAATAAATGCACAAGAACATAAACAGCTTGACAACCTTTTTTCAGCTGGGCTAAACTTATTTAAGAACTCATACAGGACTTAAGGAGGAGAAGACTATGTCCAAGTCATTCATTCCGCAGGGCTATCGCTCAACACTGGGGCTTTATGACACGCAGAATGCCATCGAAATTATTAAAACGACGTTTCTCGAATCGTTTTCAGCGATTTTGCGCCTCAAGCGCGTCTCGGCGCCGCTTTTCGTCAACCCGGCCGAGGGATTGAATGACAATTTAAACGGCGTGGAGCGCCCCGTGTCGTTTGACATCCCCGCAACGGGCGGCAACGCTGAAGTTGTGCAGTCGCTTGCCAAATGGAAGCGCTATGCGCTTGGCCGCTATGGCTTCCGTCCGGGCAAAGGGCTTGTCACCGATATGAACGCAATCCGGCGCGATGAGGCGCTGGACAATCTCCACTCCGTATATGTTGACCAATGGGATTGGGAAAAGGTCATCACACCGGAGGAGCGCAGCATGGAGACGCTGAAGCAGACCGTCGAAAGCATTGTTGACGCGATCTACTATACGCAGCAGGTCATCTGCGCAAAATACGACGTGCTCACGCCTTTCGTCAGCCGGGACGTGACGTTCGTTACCGCACAGGAACTGCTCGATCTCTATCCGGACTGCGATCCGAAGGAGCGGGAATACCGCTTTGTAAAAGAACATCCCACAACGTTTATTTCGGGGATCGGCGGCAAGCTGAGCGACGGGAAACCGCACGACGGCCGCGCGCCGGACTATGACGACTGGGACATCAACGGAGACATTTTGTTCTACAATCCATTGCTGGACTGCGCGTTTGAAGTTTCCAGCATGGGTGTGCGTGTAGACGCAAAAACGTTGGACCGTCAGCTGACGATTGCCGGATGTGACAACCGTAGACAGCTGCCGTTCCACAAGCAGCTTCTGGAAGGCAAGCTGCCGCAGACCATCGGCGGCGGCATTGGCCAGTCGAGATTGTGCATGCTGTTGCTCAACAAAGCGCATATTGGCGAGGTGCAATCCTCGCTTTGGGATGCGGAAACATTGGCGCTGTGCGAACACGCCGGGGTAACGCTTCTATAACAAAAAGTAAAGCGGAGCGGCCTGCTAGGCCGCTCCGCTTTTTGTTTCTGCCGGGCGTGCGATGCGGCCAATTGTGTTCAGTATTGTTTTTTTCGAATAAAATATGTTTAAGAAAGCAGAAAAAAGTTACAATGTAACAGAAAACCGCAATGAATAATGATCCTTTCTTGTGAGCGCGTTATGTGTCGATGTAACATTTTGTTGCAAAGTTGTAATTTTCAGCGGTATAATCAGACTGTAGAACGATAAACGTTCATTTATGTCATTGTATTGATTACCCAGTCGCCGTTTCCTCTTATCATTTGGTACTGCGCGTTGAAAAAAACAACCGAGATGTGACGGGGGCGCTTTTCTAGGATTACATCTATCCCCGGACAGTACGCGACGCAAACGTAAGCGAGCCAGCGTAGGCCGGGTCAATATATGCTATAGGAAGGATGGACAGTATGCCGGAAGCAAAGATTAAGATAAAGATGTTTGGCAGTTTTGAGATTGTCGTGAAGGGAAACGTGGTGCTGCCCCAGTTGCGTCAGGCAAAAAAGACCTGTCAACTTTTGGAATACCTCATTTTAAAGAAGGACCGACCGGTTCCGCATGAAGAACTGCTTGAAATGTTATGGTCGGACAAAGAAAACCGAAATCCTGCCACGGCGCTCCGGACGCTTTTGCATCGGTATCGCGCGCTGGTCGATCAGAGCGGGTTACCGGAACTTTCAAATTCCATCCTGACGGCGCGGGGCGCATACCAGTGGAACCCGGAGCTTGACTGCGAAATCGACGTTTTTGAGTTTGAACGGCTTTGTCAGGAGGCGCGCACGCCCGGCATGAGCAACCGAGACAGCATCGAGCGATATGCGTGCATGCTGGAGCTTTATACGGGGCCGCTGCTGACCAACTCCGCCGAGGAAATGTGGGTCGTTCCGAAGAGCGTATATTATCACGACCTGTTTTTGGAAAGCGTATTCACGATGCTCGACCTGCTCAAGTCCGAAGAGGACTACGATATGATCGTTCAGGTCTGCCGCAAAGCGATGGATGTGGATATGTTCGACGAGCGGCTTCATTTGGAACTCATGATGGCGCTGGTCAAAACCGGCAAAAAACGTGAAGCGCTTTCACAGTATTATTTTGCGACCGACTTGCAATATAAGCAGCTTGGCATTCAGCCGTCCGGCGAAATCCGCGCGGTATATAAGCACATCGTGCAGGCGGACCAGGAGATGGAAGCCGACATCGAAAAAGTGCAGAACGTGCTTGAAGAAGAGTCCGAAAGTTACGGCGCCTTTGTCTGCCAATATGAGATATTTAAGGAAATTTATCAGCTGCAACGGCGCATGCTGGAACGGTATAACGGGACGATGTTCCTTGCGCTTCTGACTGTCAGCAACACGTCCGAACAGCAGTTTGACAATATGGTCCTGGATAACATTATGAAGCAGCTTATGAAGGTGGCGCAGACGAATCTTCGCCGCGGGGACACGATCTCCCGCTACAGCGTTATGCAATATGTCGTGCTTCTGCCGTCGGTCACGTATGAGACGGGCCGCGTGGTCATGGATCGTATTAAAAAAGCGTTTTACAACGAATATGTAAAATCTTCCGTTGTGCTGACCTATAAACTACGTCCGCTTTGCATCAATAAATATGATATACCCGGTCAAAAGCAAACCGACGAATAAATTGCGATTTTAACCCATTTATATAAAACGGAAGCCCGCCGGGTTTCCGTTTTTATATTGACGGCATGCAAGGTAAAAGTGTTTTTACAAAGAATAGCCGCACATTCCAGTTCGATTGACACCATACTCCTTGCATGATAGAATTTTTGCTATAAGCGGGGAAAGAGGCCCGTTTGCTTTGTATAGGCAAAAGCCTGGAAAAAACCCTGTATCGAAAGCGGTTTTGCCGCATCGAAGAAGGAAGAACATGTATATTCGCATCAAGCGATTTCTGGACATTGTGTTGTCTCTGATAGGCGGCATAGTCCTTTCACCGTTGCTGCTTATTTTGACGCTCGCGGTCAAGCTCGATTCCGAGGGCCCCGTGCTGTTCACACAAAAGCGCGTGGGCAAGGGAAAGGCATATTTTTCGATTCTAAAATTTCGCACAATGCGTGTAGATACGCCCTGCGACGTTCCGACGCACCAGCTTTGTGATCCGGAGCAGTGGATCACACGCGTTGGGCGGTTTTTGCGTAAAACGAGTTTGGATGAACTGCCGCAGCTTTGGAATATCTTTGTTGGGGACATGTCCGTTGTCGGCCCGCGCCCCGCACTTTGGAATCAGGACGATTTGATTGCGCAGCGGGATCAATATACCGGACGGTACGGACTCACACCGAACGACGTTCGGCCCGGCCTGACGGGGTGGGCACAGATCAACGGACGCGACGAGCTGCCGATTTGTGTCAAAGCGAAGTTTGACGGCGAATACGTAGAGAGAATTGGATTTGGTATGGATTGCCGGTGCCTTTTCGGCACAATTGGCAGCGTGCTGCATCATAAAGGTGTTCGCGAGGGGGTTGCGGGAGTGAAGGAAGACTTGCGTGTAACGCTGGTATCCGCTTATTTTGCGCCGGAAATCACGCCGATTACGCATCTGTATGCCGATCTTGCGGAGGATTTGTGCCGGTACGGCGCGTGTGTAACGGTTGTCACCAACATGGCCAACCGCGGACTGGATGAGCAGACGCGCGAAGAATATCTACAAAAAACGGATGAAACCGTTGCGGAAGGTTACCGTGTTTTGCGCGTTGGTACAAAATCGCGCGAGGGCACCAATTTCCTTCGCCGCGGACTGCATTTTTTAGTCAATACGCGCGCGCTGCTCAGGGCTGCAAAAAAAACGAAAGCGGACGTGTATCTTCTCGGAAGCATGCCGCCGTTCCTAGGCCTTGTAGGCGCGAAACTCAGCCGCAAAGCGCGCACGGTTTATATCCTTCAGGACATCTTTCCGGACAGCATGGTCGCCATGGGCAAATTTACCGAATGGCATCCGGTTGTGCGCGCAAGTCGACGGATGGAACAGCACACATACAAGAAAAACTCGGCGTTCGTCACGCTGTCCGAAGACATGAAACGGACGCTGACGGCGAGAGGCATCCCGGAAAAGAAGATCGCAGTAATCCCAAACTGGGCGGACACGGAAGCGGTCAAGCCGGTAAGCCGGGAAGACAATCCGCTTTTTGACGAGCTGGAATTACCACGGGATCGCTTTTATGCGGTCTATGCCGGAACGCTTGGTATTTTGCAGGAGCCGGACACACTGCTGGATGCGGCGAAACTGCTTGAGCCGAAAGAAGATATCCGGGTGGTCATCTTCGGTGGCGGCGCGCTGTATGAACATGTGCGTGCCCGCATCGAGAACGAAAAGATTAACAATGTATTGCTCTTCCCGCTATTGCCGGAAGAGCGGGTTGCGGAGGTATATTCGCTTGGTGACGCCGCGCTGGTCCCGCTGAAAGCGGGGACGACGCGCTTTGCAATGCCTTCCAAGACATGGACGGCGCTTGCGGCCGGGCGTCCGGTGATTGTCTGCGTCGACGCGGGCAGCGAGTGGGCGCGTTCGATCGAGCGGGAAAGCTATGGCATTTGTGTGCATCCCGGAGAACCGCGGGAGATGGCGGATGCGATTTTGCGATTGCATGCCTGCGCCATGCCGCTGAATGAACTTGGATCGCGCGCACGCAGCTATGTGTGCGAACATGCGTCGCGGGAATCGGCAACGCGCGCCTATTATGATTGGTTAACGAAGGAATCGTTATAAGATAAAAATGAAAGCAACGGATGGAACGGGGGCGACACGATTTGTTTGGCGGAAAAACGCTGCTGATCACAGGCGGCACGGGAAGCTTTGGCAATGCCGTGCTGGAGCGGTTTTTAAACTCAGGTATTCGGGAGATTCGGATTTTCTCGCGGGACGAGAAAAAGCAGGATGATATGCGTCGGCATTATCAGAATGATAAGATCCGGTACTTTATTGGAGACGTACGCGACATTACGTCTGTGCAGAATGCAATTTATAATGTCGACTACGTTTTTCATGCAGCGGCGCTGAAACAGGTGCCGTCCTGCGAGTTTTTCCCGTTGGAAGCGGTCAAGACCAACGTGTTTGGTACGGACAACGTGTTGACCGCCGCGATTGACGCCGGGGTTTCGCGAGTAATTTGCCTTTCAACCGATAAGGCGGCTTATCCGATCAACGCCATGGGTACAAGCAAAGCTATGATGGAAAAGGTCGTGGTTGCAAAATCGCGTACCGTTTCGCCGGAAAAAACGATGATCAGCTGCACACGCTATGGAAACGTCATGTGCTCGCGCGGGAGTGTGATTCCGCTGTTTATCGAGCAGATCAAAGCGGGCGCGCCGTTGACGGTGACAAACCTTGATATGACGCGCTTTATTATGAGCCTTGACGAGGCGGTAGACCTCGTGGTGTATACGTTTGAACACGGCAGCACCGGCGACATCATGGTACAGAAGGCTCCGGCTTGCACGCTCAGCGTGTTGGCGCAGGCAGTCAAAGAATTGTTCCATGCGGATAATCCGATTCGAACGATCGGCATTCGCCACGGCGAAAAGATGTACGAAACACTGCTGACCAATGAAGAATGCGCGCGCGCCGTCGATATGGGCGGCTATTTCCGCGTTCCCGCGGACTCACGCGACTTGAATTATGAAAAGTATTTTGAGCAGGGCAACGCAGAGCGCAGCAAGCTTACCGAGTTCAACTCCAACAATACGACGCTGCTCAACGTTGAAGAAGTGAAAGAGCGGCTGCTGAAATTGTCGTATATTCGCGCGGAATTGGCCGGATTGTAACAATAACGATTTTAGCACAACGCCATGCCGATACCGAAAAAGCAAGTGAACACGCAGGACGGGACGCAGGAGAGGACACGGTTAGCATGAAGATATTGATCACGGGCGCCGGCGGGTTCATCGGCAAAAACCTGATTTCCACACTGAAAACCTATGGATACACCGATATTCTGTATTACGACGCGGACACTCCGGCAGAGCGGCTTGAACGATACTGCGCGGAGTGTGAATTCGTTTATCATCTTGCGGGGGTCAACCGCCCGAAAACACAGGATGAGTTCATGCAGGGCAATTTTGGGTTTACCGACACGCTGCTTCGTACGTTGATCAAATACAGGAATAACTGTCCAATTATGTTCGCAAGTTCCACGCAGGCCGCTCTGCCGAACCTTTACGGCAGGAGTAAAAAAGCCGGAGAAGAACTGCTCTTTCAGTATCAGCGCGAAACGGACGCAAAAGTCTATGTATTCCGCTTTCCAAATGTGTTCGGAAAATGGTCAAAACCAAACTACAACAGCGCGATTGCAACATTTTGCTATAATATTTCCCACGATTTGCCGATTACGATCAACGATCCGTCGACCGAACTGCACCTCGCATACATCGACGACGTTGCCGAAGCGCTTGTTGCGCTGCTGGATGATGAAACGACGATGGATGGTCCATATTGTGTCGTACCGGTGATACATTCGGCAAAACTTGGCGATATTGCCGATCGTATCCGTTCATTCCGGAAGATACGTGAAGAGAATGAACTACCGGACATGAGCGCGCCGCTGACACGCAAACTCTATGCAACATATTTAAGCTTTTTACCGACCATGGAATTTGCGTATCCGCTGACGATGCATGAAGACGACCGCGGAAGTTTTACGGAGTTTTTACGCTCCGACAGCGGCGGACAGGTCTCCGTCAACATCAGTAAACCCGGCATTGTAAAAGGCAACCACTGGCATCACACGAAGACTGAGAAGTTTCTTGTGGTCTACGGATCCGGCGTAATTCGTTTCCGCAGCCCGGATGTGGAGGAAGTTTTAGAATACCACGTCAGCGGAAAGAAGCTGGTTGTGGTTGACATCCCGGTCGGGTATGCACACAGCATTGAAAACACAGGTAAATCAGATATGGTGACGCTGATGTGGGCAAGCGAATGTTTTGACCCCGAACATCCGGACACCATTGCAACGGAGGTTCAACGAGCATGACAAAACTAAAGCTCATGACCGTGCTGGGCACGCGGCCGGAAATCATCCGCCTTTCGGCGGTGATTCCATGTGCGGATAAATATTTCCATCATATTTTAGTCCATACCGGCCAGAACTACGACTATACGCTCAACAAGATTTTTTTTGACGATCTCGGCCTGCGTGCGCCGGACTATTATCTGGAAAGCGTTGGCAAGGACCTTGGCGAAACCATGGGTAATATCATCGCTAAGTCCTACGAGGTCATGCGGCGCGAAAGGCCGGACGCACTTTTAGTACTTGGAGACACCAACTCCGCACTGGCGGCGATTTCGGCAAAGCGGTTGAAGATACCGATTTTCCACATGGAGGCGGGCAACCGTTGCTGGGACTGGAACGTGCCGGAGATGGTCAACCGCGTCATTGTAGATCGTATCAGCGACGTAAATATGCCATACACGGAGCATTCTCGTCGGTATCTGCTTTCGGAAGGATACGACGGAAAGTTTCTCTTTGTTACGGGTTCACCCATGCGCGAGGTGCTTGAAAAACAGAAGGATAAGATCCTGCAAAGCGACGTGCTTTCCCGCCTTGGGCTGGAGGAGAAAAAGTACATCCTGCTTTCGGCGCACCGCGAAGAAAACATCGACGATGAGGGACACTTTTTGTCGCTCATGCGCGCAATCAACGATATCGCCGAAACCTACGATATGCCGGTCGTTTATTCCACACACCCGCGGAGCAGGAAGTTTATCGAGCAGCGTGCGTTTCGGTTTCATCCCAACGTTCGCTCGCTGGAGCCGTTTGGCTTTTTCGACTACAACCGTCTGCAGCTTTCTTCGTATTGTGTGCTTTCCGACAGCGGGACGTTATCGGAAGAAAGTGCCATGCTGGACTTCCCCGCAGTGTTGATTCGAACGTCTACCGAACGCCCGGAAGCGCTTGATGCGGGTACGATCGTGCTTGGCGGCGTAACGCGCAAGAGCGTCGAACAGGCGATGGCGCTGTCTGTTTCCATGTTTGAAAATCATGAGCCGACCGCCATGCCGGACGATTATCAGGACGTCAATGTCAGCGTAAAAGTCGTAAAGATCATCGAAAGCTACGCAGACATTGTTATGCGCACAACCTGGGGCAGGTAATGGGTACAGGTGCGTTCAAAAACGAACCATCCCGGGTTCTATATGGATCGACACTGATGAGCGCGGAGACGTTTTCCGCGCTATTTTCGCATGCGCGGGTGCGTCCAAGTCTTGCCGCGCAAAAATATCATGGTCTTATGACAAAAGGATTTGCACAAAACGGTGTTTCCATAACTGCACTAAGCGTTCCGCCGGTATCGCGGCAGACGAGTCAAAGACGGTTTGTGCGTGTCCGTGACGAAAAAGCGGACGGCGTGACCTTTCATTATCTGCCGGTCATTGCCATTGCAGGAGTCAAGCATGCATTGGTTGCCGCGAGCGCTTTCTTTTATACGATGGGACATCTGGAACGATCGGATTATGTTGTTTGCGACGGATTGAATATAGCGTTAAGCGTGGGGATTCTTGCCGCCGCAAAGCTGAAACGACGTCCATGCATTGCAATTGTAACCGACGTGCCGAACATCCTTGCCGGAGGGCAAACGCAGACTTCGAAGACAAATACGCACCTTCTGGCAAAGTTTGACGGATATATTTTGCTCGCTGAGGCGATGAATGCATTGGTCAATCCGTTCGGGAAACCGTTTTTGATTGCGGAGGGACAGGTTGACGCAACCATGACGGATGCTGAGAATGCTTTGAGCGATAAGCATTCCGAAAAGATATGTCTGTACGCGGGCATGCTACACGAAAAATACGGTGTGCTCAAATTGGTGGAAGCGTTTCGAAAAGTAAACGATGAGACAGCACGCCTGGTTCTTTATGGCGAAGGCGATGCGACGGAACGCATCCAAAAAATTGCAAACGAAGACCAGCGTATCGAATACCGCGGCGTGGCCGACAATCGAACCGTCGTGCAGGAAGAACTGAAAGCGACGCTACTGATCAATCCTCGGCCTTCGGACGAGGATTTCACGGCCTATTCGTTCCCGTCGAAGAATCTGGAATATATGGTTTCGGGAACGCCTGTTTTAACGACGAAACTGCCGGGGATGCCGCGCGAATATGACCGGTATGCATATCTGTTCGACGATGAGTCGGTGACCGGCATGACGAAAACGCTAAATGAAGTGCTCGGGCTCTCGCTCGAGGAGCTGCATTCGATGGGAAGCCGCGCAAAAGCATTTGTAATAAGCAACAAATCCAATACCGCGCAGGCGCGACGTGTACTTGAATTTATGAAGACGCTTGATCAGGATATAACAGCACAAGGAACGTGATAGGATGACTGCAAACGAATGCACAGCCCGACAACAGAATATACCGGAAGGTCCACAGGCGCGCGTTTTATTCTTTGGCGGTGCGAGTATATTCGCGGAAAATGATATGCCTTCGGTTGATGCTGCGCTGAAACGGTACGCCAACGAACATGATTATCGTTGTGGAGCAATGACCTCCGGCGCTGGAACACCTGACTGGCTCAAGGAGCAGGATATCGGCGTTGTTTCGCTGCCCGGGATGACGCTGAACGAATTGACTACAGTGCGTGAGCAATTGTCTCCGGCAATTGGGATCGGCGTCGGGGAGAATACGGTGCTGGCAAACCGGCCCGCGGTGATCGCGGTCAATGGTGTTCGCCTGGGTGTTTTGTCTTTAAGTGAAACGGCATGGCATAGCGAAACTTATGCCGTGGAAGCGGACATTGAAGATTTGTCCGTCTATGATCATGTTCGAATGTTGCTCCCGCAATGTGATCATGTTATTGCGTTTTGCCGAACCGGTCTGCCGGGGTTTGGCGTACCCATTCCGGAGTGGAGAGAGCGGTACCGCCATTTGATAGAAGCGGGCGCGAGCGTTGTGCTTGGGGTTCGTTCGGACGAACCGATGGGTTGGGAAGAATATGATCACGGCGTGGTGTTTTACGGTATCGGCACATTCACGAGTGAATCGCTTGCAGTGTCGATGACCTTTGAACGAAATGGTCAATTTACATATGAGTCGCGATTGTTGGAAACCGTCAATGGCAAGATTGGTTTTTCGAATGATGATGCGAAAAAAGAAGCGATCAACGCAAAAAACGCGTTACTGATGGATGAAGCACGGTATTTTGATGAAGCGGAACACGCGTGCGTTGCCTTTTATCATGCCGAAGGTTATGCAGCGCTACTGAACGTGTGCGCAAAACGTGGCGTGCTTTCCGGCTTGCTGCGCAAAAAGCAAGAGGAGAATCGCCGAATCAATGAAGCGATGCTGAAAGATTTGCTTGCAGGAGCCTCGCGCAGATATGCTGTGCTTCGGGCACTGAACGCAAACGAATGGACGAAAGACGGGGACGCGAAATGAAGATTTTATGGGTGGTCGCACCGATTCTGCCGCAGATTGCGAAACTGACAGGCAACGTCCAACAGTTTGCGGGTGGTTGGCTGGTGTCCGTTTGTGACGGTCTGCTTTCGAATGAAGCAAACGAACTGATCATTTGCTTCATTTCGAATGGACGCAAACAAAGCGGAAAGAGCGGCAGGCTCTCTTATGAATCATATGATCAGGACACGTTGCGGTATTCGGTTCGGACGCAGCAACAGTTTAAAGAAATCCTCCGGCGTGAACAGCCTGACGTCATCCATGTTTGGGGGACGGAGTATCCGCTTACGTTGGAGATGACCAATGCCTGCGAACAGACGGGGATGCTTGATCGCATGGTCGTCAGTATTCAGGGGCTGTGTTCTGTAATCGCTTGGCATTTTGCCGCGGGGTTGCCGCAGAAGGTGGTGCGAGGGGCGACGTTCCGAGATTTGCTCCGGCGGGACAACATCTACAGGCAGCGAGAAAAATATGTCATTCGCGGCGCGTTTGAAACAGCCGCACTGCAAAAAGCAGAGCATGTAATTGGCCGGACGAACTGGGACCGTACTTGCGTGCGTCAGATCAATCCGGAAGCTTCGTACCATTTTTGTAACGAAACTCTCCGGGACACGTTTTATGAAGGCAAATGGAGCGCAGACGGCTGCAAACGGCACACGATCTTCATTTCTCAGGGGAACTATCCGGTCAAAGGGTTGCATAAGGCTCTTGCGGCGTTGGTGTTTTTAAAGAAAGACTTTCCGGACGTTCGACTGGTTACAACCGGTGCAGATCCGCGCGAAGGTTCTTTGAAAAAGTGGATACGGCGGTCAAACTATGCAAGATATCTGGCAAAAATTATTCGGGATTGGGGTTTGGACGATCACGTTGCATTTGTCGGTATGCTGTCGGCTGAACAGATGAAACAGCAGTATCTGGATGCGCATATTGCGCTGACGCCATCGTCCATTGAAAACAGCTCGAACTCTATCGGCGAAGCGATGTTGCTTGGCGTGCCCGTTGTGGCGAGCTATGTCGGCGGCACACCGGACTTACTGGATCATGGTGTGGAAGGATTCTTGTATCCATTCGACGCGCCGTACATGATGGCCGAATACATCCGACGGATTTTCTCGGACGACGCGCTTGCAATAAAACTTGGAGAGAATGGGCGCGTCCGTGCGCAGAAACGGCACGATGCGGCACGCAATTTATCCGAATTAAACGAAATTTACGCACGCCTTGCAAGCGGAACTGAAAAGAAAGGCTGACATGAAACTTTTCGGCATGGACAACCCGATACGAAAGCGGTTTGCCGCAAACACAGGCTGGCTGATTGCGCAGAGTGTTTTTCAGTATGTCCTTTCGGCGGTCATCGGCATCATTGCCGCGCGCTTTCTCGGTCCGGCGAATTATGGCATTCTTGGTTACGGCGTTTCGCTGATGGCCATGTTTCAGGCGTTTTGCACGCTTGGGCTGAATGATATACAGATCACGAATATGATCGAAACGCCGGACGACATCGGCGGTATTATTGGAACAGCGCTTGTTATGCGCCTGACCTCATCCGCGCTGTCCATTATGGGCATCGCTGCTGTAGCGATGATCTCCCGTCCCGGCGAAAAGCTGCTGCTGATTGTGACTGTGCTGCAAAGCCTCCAACTGATCCTCCAGGCGTTCGATGTATTTCGGCTTTGGTTCCAAATGAAGTTGATGAGCAAATATACCGCCATCGGCTCCATCATCGGCAACATCGCTTGCAGCGCGTGGCGCATCGTGCTCCTGATTCAGGGTGCGTCGGTGGAATGGTTCGCATTGACCAGTGTCATACAGATGTTTACGAATTACCTGTTCGTCGCACCGCTGTTTTTTGCAAAGGCAAGGATACGGCTTTGGGTTTCGTTTTCCATCGGAAAACGGCTGCTGAAACGAAGCTGGCATTTTATCCTGTCGGGTTTGACTAACGCTGCTTCCGCACACTTCAGCAAGCTCTACCTTGGCGTCGCACTGGGTGACGCGATGCTGGGTTATTATAACGCCGCGTATACAATCGCAACTATGTGGCTGTTTGTTCCGCTGGCAATTGTGGATTCGGCGTTTCCCGTGCTGCTGCAAACCAAGAAAAACAACCCGGAAGCATTCCGGCCACGGTACCAGCTGATGCTGATGGCGGTGCTGGGAATCGGCGTCTGTGCAGGCATCGGCCTGAGCATTCTTGCACCTTGGATTATCAATCTGCTGTACGGGCCGGACTATGCGCCCGGCGCAGACGTTCTGCGTATAGTTGCCTGGATTGGGATTCTCTCCAATGTCGGTTCCGCGCGAAACATCTGGATTCAGGCGGAAAGCAAACAGAGCTCTGTAAAATACATCTCACTGTTTTCAGCAATTGCAAGCATTGTGCTGAGTGTTATACTGATTCCAATCTTCGGCCTGAATGGTGCGGCAATCGCTTGTGTCGCGAGTTTCCTTGTCTCATCGTTTGTCGCAACTTGGGCGCTGAAGAGTACGCGACCGTTCGTAGCACTGTATTTCGGGTCGTTTAATACGCTCTACCAGGCAGTGAGGAATCACTTGAGAAATAGCAAGGCGGGCGCTTAGAAGAAACCGAGAATATAAGAGGTTCACCAAATGAAAATTGTACATATTGTTCAGCATTATATGCAAGGCCACACGTATCAGGAGAATTATCTGCCTGCTGCGATGGCGAAGCTCGGACATGATGTGACAATCATTTCCGGTGTCGACAATCCGGACTTTTTTAAAGAACCACAGCATAAGAGCGGAGATAAAATACGGGATAAAGGCGTTACGGTTCGCTACACGAAAATAGGCTACAAACGGTTTTATACACCGGTTCAAAATCTTTACGAGTTATTATGCGAGGAGAAGCCGGAGTTTGTGTTTGTTCACGGGTTCATCCTTACAAGAAGTCCACAGCTGCTGCGGTACGCGCACCAAAACCCGGAATGCGTGTTTGCAGCAGATACGCATGAAACATATCTACTCGCGTACAACGCATGCTTTACCGACACAATGCGAGACCGTATTCGACATTTTGTATATTTCAAGTGCGTCTACCAACTCTGGCGGCGTACGGTGGAACGACGGTATTGCAGCGTGTTTTATGTCACGCCGCCCCGCAAGACGTTTGCAATGCGGGAGTTTGGTTTTTCAGAACATATCTTAAAACCACTTTGGATGGGTGCGGATTTTCAGACACTGCCATACGAACAGAAGCCGGCATTACGCGGCGCGATGCGCGATAAATACGGAATCCCAGCCGACGCAAACATCATGATATTGGCCGGCAAGTTGGATGCAAAAAAACGCCCCGTGGAACTGGCCGAAGCATTTCGTCGATTGGATAATGCGAACTGGTGGCTGATGTATGTTGGCAGTTTGGAAGCGGACATTCGCGAACGCATTGAACAGGCTGCGGGAGAGACAGAGCAAATCATTTATACCGGGTTTCTATCCGGCAACGAGGTCCTAGAACATATCGCGGCAAGCGACCTTGCGGTATATCCCGGCGCGCATTCCGTCTTATGGGAGCAAACGGTTTGTCTTGGCATTCCCGCTATCTTTTATGAAGAACATTCAGGAGATGCTGCGCATCTTTCGGATAGGAATGCGTTATTTATTCATCACGGTGATGCCGAAGAAATTTTAGACCGTTTGCAGAAGCTCTGCGCCGACAAAGCGTTGTTGATACAAATGGGCAAGCGTGCGCGTCAGTATGCGGAGAGTAACCTTTCGTATGATAAAACAGCGGAAAAAGCGCTCCGTGATTGCGGATTCTGAAAAGTGAAACGAGCTTTTTCGGACGCGTATCATTGCTTAGCCGCAAAAGAGACCCACAAAATCTTTGCAGAAATAGTTTTCGGATAAAAAGTGTGCGAAACAAACGGATTTCAGCTATAATAAAACGATAAAATCGTGAAGAATATGAGCAAGCTATAGTGGAAACAGCGGTAACCATGACGAAAAAACGAACAATTATGAAACATTGCACTTTGGTTGCGCGCTTTTCTTACGCTGTGATATAATATCGCCGTATATGTTGAGAAGTTGGCGGAGGAGACCGCATTGAAGCCGGCTGCGGTACTGGACATAGGGAGTTCAAAGGTTATCTGTCTGTGTGGCAGTTTTGTCAATCGGGATGGCATTACGGTGCACGGTGTTTCGGTATGCCCGTATGAAGGCTATCAGAACGGTGCGTTTTCCAACCATCGTTCGCTGCATAGCGCAATCGTCGAAGCGGTGTCCCGCACCGAACAGGAAGCGCGCATGCGCATCCGCGAAATCGCGCTGAGTGTACCGTCTCCGTTCTGCAAGATCGTGATGACGGAAGCGACACTGGCAATTGGCAGCCGCAACAAACGGGTGATGGCAGAAGATATTGACGACGTCATTTCGCTTTCCCTGAAAAAGGTCAAGCTGAGCGGGTACGTGCTCATGCACAGCACGCCGGTGTCCTTTACGGTTGGCGGGGTGGTGTCTTCTACACTTCCAGCGGGCGCGAAAACCGAAGAACTTGGCGCGCTCGTGTCGCATATGTATGTGCAGGAAGAGTTTGTCAAGACGATCGAGCAGGTGCTCGCAACGCTTGACATCGAGATTTCCATGAGCGTATCGACGCAGCTTTGCGGCGCGCTGGCGATCATTCCCGAAAAGGAACGCGTGCGCCCCGCGATACTCATCGATGTTGGATATACGCACACGGATGTGTCCATCGTGGAAAATGCGGCGCTGACCGATATACGCACCATAGAAATTGGTGGCAAACACTTTGCTTCCGATCTTGCGTTTGGTCTCGATGTGCCGATTGAAACGGCGGAACTTGTGAAAAGGCGTTATGTCTTTTTACAAGAACCACTCAGCACTACAGAAATCGTTCGTTCGCCTTCGGGCGCCAAACGTGTCGAGCACGCTGCGATTGAATTGATCGTCGAAGCGCGTGCGGGCGAACTGGTTTCGATGATCCGCGATGCGCTCAAAGAAATGGGCGTTTCGCCGGAAGCAAGCCCGGTGACCTATTTAACAGGCGGCGGGGTTGCAATGATGAAAGGCGGTATCGAATACCTCAAACGCGGCTTGCAGCTGTCCATTCAGCCGGACACGCCGTGGGTGGCGGATATGGATACGCCCAACTATACAAGCGCATTTGCAGCTTTGGATTTTGTTCTGCGCGCTACGAGCGACGATGTTGTAACCAACACCGCGCCCGCAACCGTTGCGGACAGGCTTCGTAACCTTTTTACCAAATAAGGGGGACAAACTATGTTTGAACCGGATTTCGAGAACACATCATTTGCTCAGATTAAGGTCATCGGCGTTGGAGGCGCAGGCTGTAACGCCATCAATCGGATGGTGCAATACGGCCTCAGAGGCGTCGATTTTATTGCGATTAATACCGATAAGCAAGCATTATTTCTGGCAAAGGCACCAACAAAAATTCAGATCGGTGAAAAGCTGACCAAGGGCCTCGGCGCAGGCGCCGACCCGGAGATTGGCCGCAAGGCTGCGGACGAAAGCCGCGAGCTGATTACCGAAGCGCTTCAGGACACCGATATGGCATTTATCACCGCCGGCATGGGTGGCGGCACCGGAACGGGTGCGACGTCCATCGTTGCCGAATGTGCGCGTGAGCTGGGCATTTTAACCATTGCGGTCGTTACGAAGCCGTTTACGTTTGAAGGCAAGGTCCGCATGCGCAATGCGGAAATCGGCATCGCGGCGCTTAAACCCGCCGTGGACACGCTGATTACGATTCCGAACGATAAGCTGATTGACCTGGTTGGCCGCGCAAGCCTTCCGGACGCGCTCCGCGTTGCGGACGACGTGCTCCGCCAAGGTATTCAGGGCATTTCCGACCTGATTGCCGTACCGGCCATGATCAACCTCGACTTTGCGGATGTTAAGACCATCATGCGCGAAAAAGGACTTGCGCATATGGGCATTGGTAATGCGTCCGGCGAAAAACGCGCGGCGGAAGCCGCACGGCAGGCCATCGAAAGCCCGCTGCTGGAGACCAGCATCAACGGCGCGCGCGGCGTACTCATGAATATTACGGGTGGCCCGGATTTGAGCCTGCTCGAAGTCAACGAGGCAGCAGAACTCATCAGCGAAAATGTCGATCCCGAGGCGAACATCATCTTCGGCGCGGATATCGACGAAGCGATGGGTGACGCGCTGCGCATTACGGTCATTGCAACCGGGTTCGACCGTACCGACCGCAGCGGCGGCGCACAGACGATCCCCGGCTACGGCGCCACGCCGTTCAGTTCGTTCCGTTCGCCTTACGGCAATGCGAACATGGGTGGACAGCAGCAGCCGCAGCAGCCGCAACCGATGCAACAACAGCAGCAACCGCAGCCGCAGCCGATGCAGCCGCAACAGCCGCAGTATCAGCAGCCGCAGACTATGCGCCCGAATCCCGGTCAGCCGGTCTATTCTTCGGCGTCGTATGCACCGCGTCGTCCGATTATGGCGGACGAACCGGTCGCCGCGCCTGTGCCGCAGCAACGGCAGGATCAGCCGATTGGCGAAAATGACATTCGCCGCGACTATCAGGAAAAACCGAAGAGCAAGCTGGACGTGCCCGCGTTCCTGCGCAATCGGTAATTAATTGAATGTAACAAAGCGCCGCAATTCTGCGGCGCTTTGTTGTTTTGGTCGATGGAAATTCTTTAGTCGTTTGTAAGGTTCCCGTCACCCCAGATTGGGATTGCGTCGCCAAGATAGGTTGGCTTTGGCATGAACAGCGTATAGAAGAAGTCTTTGTTTCGCGCAAGAATCTCTCTTGCAACAAAGCGCGGCATACCCGGATAAGTGCGAATGTCCGCCGCAACGCCATACGCCGTCAACCCCATTTTATCGGCAACATACAATGCGCGGTAGAGATGATATTCCTGCGTGACGATGAGTACGCTTTCTACGCGAAAGACGTCCCTGGCGCGGTACAGACTCTCATAGGTGGAAAAACCGGCGTGATCCATAAAGACGTTTTCCGACGGGATGCCCTGTTCGACGGCGTATGCTTTCATCGCATTGACTTCATCATAATCCGTGTTTCCATGGTCACCGCTCATCAGGATGCGGCCGGATGCGCCGTTTTCGTAAGCGGCGATGCCAGTGATCAGGCGGTCCTCCAGAATGCCGCTTGGATTGCCGTTGTCCCAGACGCGTGCGCCGAGGATTAGGACACAGTCCACGTCCAACGTGCCCGCTTCGTCCAGAGTGATGATGTGGTCCCGGACAGATGCGCACATGATCCCACTGATTGCAAATAGTGAAAGCAGTAATACCAACAAGAGAAGCGCACTTATCCAAACCGGCGTATGCTTCCAATTGGGACGAGGTTGCTGGATTTTATATTTCATGAGATATAGTATACCGGTGGTATTTGAAGCGGGTGAAACAAAACGTTAAATAATTTGCAAACAAGAAAACAATAGTTCTTTTTAAATATTAGACACAGAGCGTTGAAGACGCATGATAAACAGCTATTATAAGTACATTGTTGAATTTCAAAATTGTTGCAGCTATAATGTATGAAATGCCTGCTTTTGGGCATTCATTTTTTGTATAAAACATTGGGGTACACGATTGAAACGATTGGCGCCAGTTTTTTGCTTGATTATTTTCTGTTTTTGCTGTAATCTCGGTTGCCGAAGCAATGACACCGACGAAACGTCACAAATCGCACAGATGCAAACTCCGATGCTTGTGGATATAGGGTTTTCTACAACGGAACCGACCGCAACCCCAACGCCACAGCCGCAAAGGGCGGTTATTATGGCGGTGGGCGATTTAATGTGTACAAGTGGACAGATTATCGCGGGCAAAACAGGCGGCGGATACGATTTTCATGGCAGCTTCGAGCAGACGAAAGAATTGCTCGTTTCGGCGGATCTCGCCGTTGGTAACCTCGAAACGCTTGTAGCGGACGATCTGCCATTTAGCACAACGGCCAGTTCGGACAAAGAGGATGACCGGATCAAGTATCTGATGAACGCGCCGATCGAATTTTTAAAAGCGCTTCGTGACGCAGGGTTTGATGTGCTTACACTGGCAAACAATCACATTTTCGATTATCGCGCCGAAGGGATCACACAGACACTGGAAAATATGGATGCGTTGTCACTGCTCCACACGGGAGCGTATGCCACCGAATCCGAGCGGCAGATATTGATTACGGAAGTCAACGGAATTCATATTGCTCTGTTGGCCTATACGCGCGTGTTAAATGTGAGCACGGGTGGGCGATACGGATTTATGGTGGATGCTATCAAGTACGACGCTATTGAGGCAGACATCGAAGCTGCGCGCGCCGCGGGTGCCGATTTTGTGATCGTTTTCCCGCATTGGGGAACGGAGGATTCACAGGAGAAAAGTAAAGACCAGCGCCGCGTTGCGGAAAAGATTGCGGCGGCTGGTGCAGATTTGATTCTGGGATCACACCCGCATTGCATTCAGCCGGTTGAAATCATAGAAACCGACCACGGCACGGTACCCGTGTTCTATTCGATGGGAAACTTCATCACAAATATGGGGAGAAATATCAATAGAGATGGCGTCATCGTATCGCTTGTTCTTGAAAAACTGACGGAAACGGGGGAAACGGTTATCACTTCGCTTTCCTATACACCGACGGTATGTTTGTCTACGGACGAAGAGAAATACGTAATCTACCCTGCGGACGCCGCTTCCATTACCGGCAGTCCGGTTGAGGCAGAGTTAACGAGATCGCGCGAACGTACGCTCCGCATACTAAAAGAAGAAATCGCCAATATAAACTAAAGAAGCAAGTGAGAATAAGAAACTGACAAAACTTGACGTGTATCCGTCGAGTTTTGTTTGCTATACTGGATGCAACGAAAGGAGAAGGACCGCCCATGCATTATGCCGACTATAAAACCATCCTTTCGCCGCAAAATGGAATGAACCTGTACCGCGGCTGTTCGCATGGCTGCATCTATTGCGACAGCCGGAGTAAATGTTATCAAATCAACCATGTGTTTGAAGATATCGAAGTCAAACGGAACGCGGCGCAGATCCTGGAGGCACAACTGCGCAAAAGACGCAAACCCTGCATGATCGGCACAGGTTCGATGTGCGACCCGTATATTCCACTTGAAACCGAACTGCAGCTCACGCGGCAATGCATTGAGCTGATCGAGCGATATGGATTCGGTCTGGCGATTCTGACCAAATCCGCGCGAATTTTGCGGGATATCGACCTGTTGAAGAGGATCAATCAAAAGACAAAATGTGTTGTACAAATGACACTGACGACCTATGATGAAGCCTTGTGCAAAAAGTTGGAGCCGAATGTATCCACGACAAAAGAACGCTTTCACGCACTGGAGACACTGCGGGATGAAGGCATCCCGACCGTAGTTTGGATGAGCCCGATTCTACCGTTTATCAACGACACGGAGGAGAATATCGAAGGCCTGCTGGATTACTGCATTCGCGCAAAGGTGCACGGCATCGTAAATTTCGGTTTTGGGGTTACGCTGCGCGAAGGCGACCGCGAATACTTTTACGCCGCGCTGGATCGCGATTTCTCCGGCATGAAGCAGCGTTATATCCGGCAGTTCGGCAACGCATACGAATGCTCCAGTCCCAACAACAAGAAGCTGATGGAGGTCTATCGCTCAACGTGCAAACAGTACGGGATTCTATACCGACCGAACGACGTGTTTGCATATATGCACGAATTTGAAACCAAAGACAGGCAGATGTCGCTATTTGAGTAAGCGCGATTGCGCTATTTAGGTCAGTTACAGGTCGTTGAAGCGAATAATTTTGCAGCCTTTGCTCTCGTAATAACGCAGCATTTCGTCAATTTTACGTTTATCATAACTTGTGATGCAATCCGACAATACGCTAACGCTATAATCTGCTTTGCGTAAGTTATAACAGGTTGATTTCACACAAGCAACAGCATCTGCGCCTGTTATATAGAAATCACGTATTTCATTTTTGCGAATGAAGTCTGCGAATTCTTCACTGCTTAATGCGTTCCCCTTGTATTTTGTAAAAATATTTGTTGATACGATTTTCAGGTCGGGCGCAAATTCCGACCCGCGCGTGTTGGGCTTAAACGTCCGCGTGCCGGCGGATAGATTTTCATGCCTTATATAAACTACATGAATATTATTAGCGACTGCCCAATCAATCGCGAGGTTAATATTGCCGATAACCTCCTTGTAATTCTTTGTTATGTCATTCTGAATATCGATGATTACCAAAGCCTTTTTCTGCATCGTATTTTCTCCTGATCGGTAGGTTGTTTTGTTTTTATTGTACCTTCTAATTGTTGACAACATTATGGCAACAATCTATGATGAAAAAGGAATTTTAAAGATTTAGGGGGATGCCATCGGATGAAAGTTGACCGACTTGTTAGCATTATCATGATACTCCTTGAAAAAGAGCGGATAAGCGCACAGGCGTTGGCGGATATGTTTGAGGTTTCACCCCGCACGATCTACCGCGATATAGACACGATCAACTTGGCGGGGATTCCTGTTCGCTCAACATCGGGCGTGGGCGGCGGCTTTGAAATCATGCGTCAATACAAGATCGATAAAAAAGTTTTTTCGACTGCCGACCTTTCCGCTATCCTGATGGGGCTTTCCGGCCTTTCCAACATGATACGAGGCGACGAACTGGTAAATGCGCTTGCGAAAGTCAAGAGTTTTATTCCCGCAGACAAAGCGAAGGACGTTGAATTTAAAGCCAACCAAATCTATATCGATTTACGTCCGTGGATGGGGAACCGGAACATACAGCCGTATTTAGAAGTGATCAAAACAGCCATGCAGGAAAGCAAACTGCTATCATTTAAATATACGGACCGTCACGGGAACACAACCTCACGAACAGCCGAGCCGTATCAACTGGTACTGAAGGGTAATCATTGGTATTGGCAAGGGTATTGCCAAACAAGAGGTGATTTTCGCTTGTTCAGAATATCTCGCATGTCAAACTTAAAAATAGAAGAAGAGACTTTTGCGTTGCGGGAATATCAGAAACCACAGCTGGAATTTTCCGATATTTTGGAGATGTTGCAAACAAAAATTAAAATTCGCATTCATAAATCCATTATGGACAGAGTGCTGGATTATTGCACATATGAGGACTTTTTTCCGGACGGCAACGAGCATTATATCGTTGCATTTCCATTCATCGAGAACGACTATTATTACGATATTCTTCTCGGTTTCGGGGACAAATGCGAGTGCCTGGAACCTGTGCATATCCGCATGGAAATGAAACGCAGAATACATGAGATTGCTCGTTTATACGAAAACTAAAATAATTTAAAAAAGCTAAGAGGACGCTCGCGCGTCCTCTTGTGATAAGTTGTTCCTTTAGGATTTTGCGCGTGTCGCGATTTCTTCCAGCAGTTTTGCGCGGAAGTCGTCCAGCGTCATCGTGCCAAAGTCGCCATCCTTGCGCGAACGCACGGATACGACGTTTTGTTCCACTTCCTTATCGCCAAGGATGAGCATATACGGCGTCTTCTGCATCTGTGCTTCACGGATTTTAAAGCCGATCTTTTCGTTGCGCAGGTCGGTTTCAACGCGGATGCCGTACTGCTCCAGCGATTTTGCGACTTTGACGGAAGCATCCGCCGCGCGGTCGGTGATGGGCAATACCTTCACCTGCACGGGTGCAATCCACGTCGGCAGTGCCCCGGCGTATTTTTCAATCAACAGCGCAAGCGTGCGCTCATAGCAACCAATCGAGGTGCGGTGAATGACCACCGGGTACTTCTTCTGGCCGTCGCTGTCGGTATACATCATGCCGAAACGCTCGGCAAGCTGGAAGTCGATCTGGATGGTGATGAGCGTGTCTTCTTTGCCGTAGACATTGCGAATCTGAATGTCCAGCTTCGGCCCGTAGAACGCCGCTTCACCGTCCACTTCGTCAAACGGCACCTCAAGATCGTTGAGGATGTCGCGCATCATATCCTGCGTGCGTTCCCAGCCTTCCTTGTCGCCGATGTATTTCTCGGTGTCGTTTTCGTCCCACTTGCTGAAACGGTAGCTCACGTCTTCCGTAAAGCCAAGTGTGTCGATCATGAATTTTGCCAGATCAAGACAACCCTTGAATTCCTCTTCCACCTGGTCGGGGCGGCAGGCAAGGTGTCCTTCCGAAATGGTGAACTGGCGCAAACGGATCAGACCATGCATTTCGCCGGAGCTTTCGTTGCGAAACAGCGTGCTCGTCTCGTTATAGCGCATCGGGAGGTCGCGATAGGAACGCGAACGATTGAGATACGCCATAAACTGGAACGGGCAGGTCATGGGGCGCAGCGCAAAAATCTCCGCATTTTCGTCTTCAAAGGTCTCCGGATCGCCCATGATGAACATGCCGTCGCGGTAATGATCCCAGTGACCGGAGATTTTATAGAGCTCACGTTTGGCCATAAACGGCGTTTTGGTAAGCATGTAGCCGCGGCGCTGCTCTTCGTCTTCAACAAAGCGCTGAAGCAGCTGCACGACGCGCGCGCCTTTCGGCAGCAGAATCGGCAAACCCTGGCCGATGATATCAACAGTGGTGAAGAGCTCAAGCTCGCGGCCCAGTTTATTGTGGTCGCGCTTCTTCGCTTCTTCCAGCGCGGTGATGTACTCTTCCAGCTCGGCTTTCTTTTCAAACGCCGTGCCGTAGATGCGCTGAAGCATCTTGTTCTTTTCGCTACCGCGCCAGTATGCGCCAGCGACGTTGAGTAGCTTGATGTTCTTGACGACACCGGTCGATTTCACGTGAGGGCCTGCGCAGAGGTCTACGAAGTCGCCCTGACGGTAGAAGCTGATGATTGCGTCTTCCGGCAGGTCGGAAATCAGCTCGACCTTGTACGGCTCGTCAAGTTTGTCCATGTAAGCGATGGCTTCCTCGCGCGGGAGCTCAAAGCGCTCGATAGAGAGGTCCTCTTTTTCTATTTTCGCCATTTCGGCTTCAATCTTTGCAAGATCGTCGGGCGTAAAGGCTTCAGGCGCATCAAAATCGTAATAGAAGCCGTTTTCAATCGCGGGGCCGATTGCGAGCTTCACGTCCGGATACAGGCGCTTGACCGCCTGCGCGAGCACGTGGGACGCCGTATGCCGGTATGCCCAGCGACCGTTCTCATCCTTAAAGGTGTAGAACTTGATCGCGTGGTCGCCGCTGATGGGACGGAACGCATCGCTATGCGCGCCGTCGATATCGCAAGAGAGCGTGGCTTTCCTGAGTCGGGGACTGATCTCATTGGCGATATCAAGACCCGTCAAGCCGTCCTGAAACTCGCGCTGACTTCCATCGGGGAATGTAATAAACATTGGTTTTCTCCTCCTAGTTGCGTTTAAAAATTTATGTGGAGCATGCTGCGATTTTGCCGCGGAAACAAAAACGTCCCGAAGCTGTTTCGCTTCGGGACGATAGTATCGACATCTACCGTGGTTCCACCCGTGTTCGCATCCGTTGTTTATACAGATGCGCACTCTGTATCCGCTGTATCGGGCGGGCCCGCTGATTCGGTCGTCGGGTGGTCTTCGCGTCGTCGTTCGATCCGCACTTGCAGCAATATGTGCGGCTCTCTGAATGCGAACGGCTGAGTGACGTTACTGCTTCCCAAGTCATTCCGAAAGATCGCTTTCATTATAAACACACGTATTGCACTTGTCAATTCCGCTTGCTTTCTTTTTCAAAAGAAAGCAAGTAAAGAAAACTTAGCAGACAATCAATAGGTATTCCCGGCTTGCTGCCATAATCGTCGCTTGCTTGTCTATACGGCGTCTTTTGCGTTGTCCAGCAGAGAGTGGACGTCCACAACGTCCTCCATGGTATACCAGCCGGTTTTGCCGAGGATAAACTTTGCGGCAAACAGCGCACCCTGTACAAATGTCTTTCGGCTGAACGACTCGTGCGCAATGGACAGCCGTTCGCAGTCGCTGACCAACAGCACTTCGTGCAGCCCGACATATCCGCCCGCACGGATCGAATGGATAGGGATGTGCTTGTCCGGCGCCATCTCCAGTTCGTCTTCAAGCGTTCTTGCAATGATTTTTGCCGTGCCGGAGGGACGGTCCATCTTTTTGCTGTGATGCGTCTCTGTGATTCGGTAATCAAAGTCCGGCAGTGCGCGCGCAATCACCTTTAGCGCGGCTATCAGCACATTGACGCCCAGTGTAACGTTTGGCGCAAATACAACGCCCATGCCGTTTTTGGTCACGAAGCCGGACATCCAGGAGAGCTCTTCTTTTGAAAACCCGGTTGTGCAGATAACGCCGGGTACTTTGTATTTTTGACAGGATAATAAAAGCGCCTTTGTGGAAGACGGGTTGGAAAAGTCGATAAACACGTCGACGTCGCCTTTTTTGAAGATATCGTCAGCCTGCGAAACTTCCGAAGCATAAATACCAACCTTTGGGATGTGAAGCAGCGTTCCAATATCCTCGCCTGCTTTTGCGCTGTTGTCGCTGCAAAAAGCCGCCGCCAGATTGTATTGATCATTTTTTAGAATTTCCCGGATTACTTCGCCGCCGGTTCGTCCGATTCCGTTTACAGCAATATTCATCTATTAACACTCCTCTCTCAACAATAAAAAAACGCTTGCAACATAGCAAGCGCAGGAACAGATGCGTATAAAAACTATACGAAAAAAATAGCCCTCCAAACGCTTACGAGATTAGCTGACGGGTTCGGGCTGAAAGGTGCCCTACCGGATCAAATCGGATTCACCCCAGAAAAAGTGGTTCTCCCGTTCCTCTGTTGCTTTCATACAGAAGATTCAGCTATTCAGTTATTAGAAAAATTATATGATGAAAAACAGATTCTGTCAAATTGACGCCGGTAAAGATTTGGTTTGTTTTGGTAAAATTTCTGTACTATTTGTGATAAGGTTCATGCGCATTGATCTTAAACGCGCGATAGATTTGCTCCGTTAAAAACACTCTGCAAAGTCCGTGCGGCAGGGTCATGTCGGACACGGAGAGCTCTGCGTCGGCGCGTTTGCGCACAGCTTCGGACAGCCCGAGTGACCCCCCGATGACGAATGTGACTGTGGAAGAACGCTGATCGAACGCATTTTGCAAAAACGCGGCGAACGCAACGGAATCCATTCGTTTTCCGTCTATGGTCAGACAGACGACATATTCGCCGGGTTGAATGCGCGCAAGCAACCGTTCACCTTCTCGGTCGATCACCTGCTTTTCTTCCGCGGCAGAGAGTGACTCCGGTGCTTTTTCGTCGGAAACTTCACAGATTTCCAGCGTGCAGAAGCGTTTGAGGCGTTTTTTGTATTCCGCAACGGCCTCACGGTAAAAGCTGTCTTTCAGTTTTCCAACACAGGCGATTTTAATTTTCATAGGCTACAATCGTTGATTGACACTCCTGTCATTCACAAGAGAACGTTTATAATTCAAAAACACCGCATGGCTTGAAACGGTCCGCAACGGTGACGAACATGCTGTCCAGCAGACCCGCGCTTTCCAGCACGGTCTGAACGGTGACGAGCGCAAGTTCCGGCGTGTTGTTTTCCTGTGAAAGATGCCCGAGGATCGCGTTTTTTACACCGCGATCATAAAGTTTTTGCAGTACCAACCCCGCATCCTCGTTGCAGAGGTGTCCACGGGAAGAAAGGATGCGCATCTTCAGTGGATACGGATACGATCCTGCCTTGAGCATATCGACGTCGTGGTTGGCCTCCAAAAGTAATAGATCGGAGTCTGCAACTTCGTCCAGCATTCCGCTGGAAACATGCCCGATATCCGTCATGATGGAAAGTTTCTTACCGTTGTGAAAAAAGCTATATCCAACGGCATGCGCCGCGTCGTGTGGAGTGGAAAACGGATGCACACAAAGCTGCTGCAGATAAAAATCATGATCGGGTTCGAAAACGCGCCTGTTCTTTTGCGCGATATTACCAAGCGAAGCCGGCATATGCTCCCAGCATTCGGCGGCGGCATATACGGGTATATCATAACGACGCGAAAGAACGCCAACGCCCGAAACATGATCGGAATGTTCATGCGTGACCAGAATCGCGTTGAGTTCCTTTGCGGGAATATCAATCATATCCAGCAGTGCTTCCATGCGTTTTGCACTGACGCCCGCGTCGATCAGCAGGCGCAGTCCATCCGCTTCCAGAAAGGACGCGTTGCCGGAAGAACCGCTGCAAAGTGGTGAAAACAGCATAATCAAGAGCTCCTTTAAATAAACACAGATTAGTATAGCACAAAGCTGAAAAAAGCTACAGTGACACCGACACGCAGAAGACTCTGCTGCTGGCGGAATGTATTACAATTTGCTATACTGATTTCTATGGACAGAGTAACACAACGCGCTTATGCAAAACTAAATTTGACACTTGGCGTGCTTTATAAACGGAGTGACGGCTATCATGCGCTCGATTCCATTATGCAGAGCATTGATTTGTTCGATACCGTTACGATTGAGCGGGCAAACGACGTGCTTGTCACCAGTACCGGTATGCTGTTGCCATTTGACAATACCGTGCGCCGCGCGGCGGAAAAGTACCGCGCGCTGACTGGTAGAGGGGCGCATATCCGCGTTGAAAAGCGGATACCCGCCGAGGCCGGTATGGGCGGGGGCAGCGCGGACGCGGCGGCGACGCTGATCGGCATGCAGACGCTTTATGACGAAGTTGACGATCCGACACTGTTGGAGATCGGTGCGTCAGTCGGTGCGGACGTTCCGTTTTGCATACGCGGCGGGCTGCAGCGTGCGGAAGGGATTGGCGAAGTCCTTACGCCGTTGAACGGACCAAAGCTCAACTTTGTTATTATAAAACCCGAGCAGGGCGTTTCGACGAAGAAGTTGTTTTCGATGCTGAAACTGCCGAGAAAGATGCCGGACACGGCGGGCTGCATCAAAGCGCTGGCAAGCGGAGACGTTACGACATTGGCAGCGCTGTTGTTTAACGCATTGGAGGAGCCTGCGATCGGGCTTGTTCCGGAGATTGGAACGGCGAAACAAGCACTGTTGGACGCAGGCGCAATCAACGCCTGCATGACCGGCAGCGGCAGCGCTGTGTTCGGCTTGTTTTCGGATGAAGAAAGCGCACAGCAAGCGTGCGCGCGGCTTGATGATTTTGCGTTTGTGCGCGTTTGCAAAAGCGTTTAGAAATGCAGGATTTGCTTTCTATACAACACTTGCATGCGCGAGTGTGAATCGCGTGTCAACGCGTTGTATCGGCGCTGTGAACAATCCGCGAATATTCGGAGATTTGGGTGTCAGGCCGTCAAAAATCGGATACAATCACAGCACGAGACGGAAAACTTTTAACGAAAAACAGATTTTATAATATGTACGGGGGCTGATGATGACACGCTTAACCCGCACCCGAAAAGGGATTGCACTGCTGATCGTATTTGCGATGCTCGCGCTGCTTTTACCCGCGTCCTCCACCGCTGCGGATTCGGACGTTCGTTTTGTGCGCGTGTTGCTTTCAACGGAGTCGGCAACGTCCATGAACATCTCTGTAAAAGGTTCCTATACGCTTGTGCAGGCACAGCGCACCTTCCAGGATGGCACGCTCACCATCACGGGTTCCGGCTCGAGCGTAACGGTGACGCATTCGGCGGAGGGCGTGCTGTATATCGGCAGTGGCGTGACGATTGAGCGCAACGATCTTGGACGTAATGCGGGCTACCTGACGCTGCCTACAGCGTATGGAACGCGCAACTATCTCGGCAATTTTTCCATCAGTGCATACAACGGCGTGCTCACGGTAATCAACCGTGTGCCGCTTTCGCATTATCTCTATGGCGTCGTCGGTTATGAAATGAGCGATACGTTCCCGCTGGAAGCCCTGAAAGCACAGGCGCTTGCCGCCAAGGGATATGTTTTGCTACGCATGAAGACGACCGGAAGTTATGACATTGGCGACACGTCGTCCGATCAGGTGTATAAAGGGTACGACGCAAGCTGCACAAAGGTCATCTCTGCGGTGGACGCAACGATGGGCGATGTGCTCTATTACAACAACATGCCGCTATTGTGCTACTATGCCGCGAGCAACGGCGGCTGGATAATTTTACCGTCCGACCGCTGGACGTCGACAATTTATGACGGCGCATATAATTACGGATATGACCCATATGACCTTGCCAACCCGTCTTCGCCGGTGGAATCGGTATTTGTGCCGATGAACTATAGCGAAAAGGACATGGGTACGGCGGCGTTTGCGTTCCTGGACGCGCGGCTGATGGCAGTCGTTGCCGAACACGGTGTGATTCCGAAAAACTTCTATTTCGGCGGTGTACAATCTATCGACAGCGTTGTGTCGTCCGGCACGGCGGGATATCCCGACGACAAGAATCACACGACCGTCACCGTGACCGCAACGGTTCGCGCCAATTTGGAAGAATCGCTGATTCCGACGCCGACGCCGACATTCGAACCGACTCCATCGCCAACGCCCACGTTTGAACCAACGCCGACCGCAACGCCCACGTTTGAACCGACGCCTTCACCAACACCGACAATTGAACCGAGTGTGACCCCGGAAGGCCAGACGCCATCGCCGACAGCCGTGGACGAAACACCGACCCCGACGCCAAGCGCAACGCCGACGTTTGAGCCGACCCCGTCACCAACGCCGACATTTGAACCCACGCCATCGCCGACGCCCACGCTTGAACCGACGCCTTCGCCAACACCGGATATTGAGACGGTGCGGCTCAGCCAGATTTCGACAACCTTCACGTTTGCGGAGATGGAAGAAGCGGGGCTCTACACGGTGACATATTTGAAAATTCACTATGCCGAACCGACGGACGGCGGCTGGCTGTTGCTGCATGCGCGCTATGGACACGGCGTTGGCATGAGTCAGCGCGGCGCACAGCAGATGGCGAACACCGGCAAAACATACCGTGAAATTTTGAGCTTCTATTATCCCGGTGCAACGCTGGGCACAATGGAATATACGTTCCCCGAGGCGGTTACGAACACGCAGCCGGAGACGGCGACGACCAGCGCGTCGACCGGTACGGTGCAAAACGGCTCCGTCAACCTGCGCGCAAAAGCTTCCACGAGCTCCAGCGTTGTTGAAACGCTTGCGGAAAGTACATCGCTGACACTGCTTGGCATGACGGGCGAATGGTATTATGCAAGCGCGCCAAGCGGAAACACGGGCTACGTTCGGCACGACTACGTGTTGCTGACCGGAAGCAATATGATTGCGCAAGGCGTCGTCAGCGGCAGCGCGGTAAACTACCGTACAGGCCCGGGCACAAGTTATTCGACGATTGGTCAGCTTTCTCTGGATACGCAACTTGGCATCTACGGCATGGTGGACGGCTGGTACAAGATAAAAGCCATGACGACCGGAACCGTAGGGTTCGTTAGCAAGGATTACGTCACTATCACGCAAAGTGTCGCTTCCAACACGACGATCCCGGCAACAGGCGAGCCGGAGGTTTCGGCGACTCCGACGCCGACGAGCGCACCGAGTGCGACACCAACGCCGACGCCGACCGTTGAAGGCGCAACGCCGACTCCGGTGGTAATCGGCCAGTCGACCCCGACGCCAACGGTTGCACCGACCGCAACGCCAACCCCGACGCCGAGCACGACTGTTGCGCCGGAATATGCCGCGGCAGGCATCATCAATGCCTCCGGCGTAAACATTCGCGCAGGCGCAAGCACGACGACGAGAAGCTATGGCAAACTGATGAAAAATACGTCGCTCGGACTGTATGAAAAAGTCGGTTCCTGGTATCGCGTCCGCGTCCTGTCCACAGGACTGGAAGGCTATGTTTATGCGAAGTACGTGACCATGACTCAAACGTCTTCGAGCGGCTCCAGCGGCTCGTCGTCCGGCAGCAGCGCGGGTTACATCAATGCTTCCGGCGTGAATGTGCGAACGGGAGCGAGTACGCGTTATAATCGGCTCGGTCAGCTTGCGCGTTATACGAGCGTGAAAGTGACCGGATCGGTCGGAAGCTGGTATCAAGTCGAGATTCCAAGTATTGACGTAAGCGGATATGTGTTTGCAAAATACGTAACGCTCACCGAAACGGTCAAGAGAACGACCGACACGGGCGTCATTACATCACGGCTCAACCTGCGCTCTCAACCTTCGACGAGTTCGGCGACAAAGATATTACTCACGATGGAGAAAGGCGCGACCGTAACCGTGTATTCAACTGCGAACGGATGGTGCTATGTGAACTACAATGGTACGCTGGGCTATTGCATCGCGTCGTGCGTTAAGACGGATTGACGAATGATTGCGGCGGACGAATGTAAGCGCCTGCCGAAGAGAATTGAAGGACAAACCTGTTATTATGGATAAAAAACTGCTGAATCGAATCTTCCTGCTGTCGGCTGCGGGCGTATTGCTCGTGCTTGGCGTCATTGGTGCGGTTCGGGCGCTTCAGCCGGAAGAGCCGGATGAACTG
The DNA here is from genome assembly GCA_963665515.1 of Christensenellaceae bacterium. Classification (GTDB taxonomy): domain Bacteria; phylum Bacillota; class Clostridia; order Christensenellales; family CAG-138; genus UBA7703. The sequence goes on along the minus strand of OY762278.1, from coordinate 497,543 downwards.
GTCGTTTTCGATGAAGCGGAAACCGAAGTGATCGACATTCAGGCTGTGGAGGTCACACCTACGGCGACACCGGAACCGGAACGGTATGAAAACACGGTCACGCTTCTGGTTGACCGCACGGCGGTGATGACACTTGCCTCGGAATACGAGGCAAAACAGCTGCTTTGGGATTACCTGACGCTTTGCGCGGTTGCGCCGGAAGGTGAGTGGTTTGTTTCGGCACGGTTTGACTGCGAATTGATCCTAACTCAGGCCGATCCGTATGAAGCCCCGTTGGCCGCAAGCGAAGCACTGACGATACTGGAGAGCAATCCGAAGATCGTGCCGGTATATGTAGCCGCGCAGCGGATTACCTATACGGAGGACAGCCCGAAATTGCAGGAGAGCACGGAAAACGCCCTGGCAAAAGGCACACGTATTTTCACGCAGATTGGCGCGAGCGCAAAGACGGAGACGATTACAGAGGTTTCCTACCGTGCGGGAGAAGCAACGGAATTGGGACAGCCGGTGACAATCACCCTTCGCGAAGCGCGTGCAACGATTATCCGCACAGGCGCATATACGAAAAAAGACACGTCCGGAAAATCGCAGCGATTGGAAGGTCCGGAAGGTAAGGACTCGGGCGACCTTGCGCTGACATATCCGATGCGCGGGCAGATGGCGGCGTTCTTTGGGTATAACGAAGGCGTGATGAACAATGGCATCGACATTACCAACGATGCCGGAACGAAAATTGTTGCGCCGGGAGAAGGCCTTGTCGTGTACTGTGGAGAGCGCGGGGCATATGGCTTTGTTGTCGATATCGACCATGGCAACGGCTTCGTTTCCCGGCTGACACACCTTGCCGACGTGCAGATCGAGATGAATCAGCGCGTGTTCCAGGGCGATCAGATCGGCACGCTTGCAGCGGATGAGGACGGCGGCAAGCCAGTCTTTCACTATGAATTGCTGGTCGACGGAATCCCGTATAATCCGTTGTACTATTTCAATTAAGCTACAAAGAAAGACAGCGGCTAATGCCGCTGTCTTTTATAAACTCAATTTATAGTATTCCGCGCAGATGTTCCTCCAGCTTTTTTTTGACCCGCTGTATTGCATTGTCCACACTCTTGGTGGACTTTTTCAGCGCGTCCGCGATTTGCTGGTAGGAATACCCTTGCAGATAGAGCCCGAGCGCGTCGTGCTCCAACTTGCTGAGAGAATGTTCTATGCTGTCCGCGATGACCGCGTAATTCTCGCGACTGATGAGTACATCCTCCGGGTCGCTGATTTGCGTGCTGGACAGCACGTCGATCAGCGGACGCTCGGATTCACCCTCGAAAACCGAACGGTTCAATGAAACATAGGTGTTGAGCGGCATGTGCTTTTTGCGCGTCGCGCTTTTGATCGCCGTGATGATCTGCCGGGTAATACAAAGCTCGGCAAATGCGCGAAACGACGTTTTTTTGCCGAACTGATAGTCACAAACGGCTTTATAGAGGCCAATCATGCCTTCCTGAATGATATCCTCGCGGTCCGCCCCGATCAAAAAGTATGTGCGTGCCTTGCTGCGGACAACCTGTTTATAGCGCGCGTAAAGCGCTTCTTCGGCGGTTTTGTCCCCGTCGCGAAGCAGCGTGATCAGTTCTTCATCTGTCGAGGATGCGTATTGGTTCATTCCTGCGTGTCCTGACGCTTTTTCTCAAACATGAGCACGCCCGCGGCAACACCCGCATTGAGAGAGCCGATTTCGCCGCTCTGCGGGATGGAGACGAGAAAATCGCACTTTTCCGATACAAGTCGGCTCATCCCGGTGCCTTCGTTGCCGATGACAAGTGCAAGCGGACCGTTCAAGCCCTGCTTATACATGGACGTTCCGGACATATCTGCGCCCGCGACCCAAAGCTTTGCGCGCTTGACTTCATCGATAGCAACACCGATGTTGACGACGCGTGCAATTTTAACATGCTCGGTCGCGCCTGCGCTCGCCTTGACCGTTGCGGCGGTTACAGATGCGCTCCTGCGTTTTCCGATTACGACGCCGTGTGCTCCGGCACATTCTGCGCTACGGATGATGGAGCCGAGGTTGTGCGGGTCCATAATGCCGTCCAGCACAATGACAAACGGGTCTTCTTTGCGCTGCCTTGCAACGGCCAGAATGTCCTGCACCGTGCAGTATTCAACGCCTGCTGCATACGCGACAATGCCCTGATGGTTGCCGGGTTTGCCGCCGTGCCCAAACGGCATGCAGATATCGTCCAAACGATGCTTGTCGACTTCCCGAATGACCAGTGAACGGTCACGCGCCAGCGAAAGAATCTCGCGTAGAGAGCCGTCGGGATTGGAGACCACTTCGATGCGGTCGATGCTGCGTCCGCTTTTGATCGCTTCTTTTACGGCGTTGCGGCCAAGGATCAAAAACGGAAGTTCATCCGGTTCGCGGGTTTCGGCGGTCGGCTCGTCCTGCCTTGCGGTGTCGCGAACAGCGTCCGGGCGGCGGTCGGTCCGCGGCGCGTTTTTATCATACGTGCGCTTGCCGTCGAACTTTTTGCCATACGGTTTTTTGCCGCCGTTGCCGCGATATTCGCCATAAGAACGGTTGCCGTCGCTGTTACGCTCGTCATAGGAGCGACTGTTTTCATTATTGCGATACTTTCCGTAGGAACGGTTGCTCTCACTATTATGTTCGCCATAGGAGCGGCCGTTTTCGTTGTTGCGGGACTTTCCGTAGGAACGGTTGCTTTCACTATTACGGTCGTCATAAGAGCGGCTGCTTTCGTTGCTGCGTGATTTTCCGTAGGAACGGTTATTATCGTTGTTACGGTTTTCGCCGTAGGAACGGTTGCTACCGCCGCGGCCGGAGTTATATTTCTTTGGTGGCATATTCGATCATTCCTCGTTTCTCTGAGTACAAAATTTTGGTTGTTGTGTGGTCAGGACGATTGTCCGGATAAAAACACGCGCATCAGTTCGCCAAGCCGCGCATCGTAACCCATTAAAAACAGCCAGCCGATCAGTGCTTCCAGTCCCGTTGCGGCATGATAATCTGCGGCGGAGGCATTTTTCGGCATGGTGCCGCTGTGTGCATTGCGGCCCCGCTTGAATACGGCGAGCTCCTCATCGCTCAGCAACGGCTCAATGCGCTTAAAAGCACTCGCCTGGCCTGCGGCGCAAACCAAACGTGACGCCGCCAGATGCAGTTCGTGCGGGGAGCGTGCAAATTCGTCCGTCAGGTAGATGCGCGCATAAAGATCGCAGACCGTATCGCCGATCAGCGCGAGCGCAAGCGGCGAGAGCTGCCGGGCGTTTGCAGTCTGGTCGACGGGGACTGCTGTTCGAATTTCATCAATAATGGCCATACACAAATATTGTATCCGTTCGCCGGGAACAAAGCAAGAAATATCAACATACTACCAACAAGACCGGAAAAACGGCGAACCGCTGAAGCTGCAGTTCGCCGCCGAAATCCAATGGGAATTATGCTCTGCTTGCCATGAACACGCTAGATCATCAGCTCGCAGATACCGTTGGAGAACGCCACCGGATCTTCAAGCGGTAATCCTTCGATCAGCAACGCCTGATCATAAAGCAGCCCGGCATATTTGGCAATGCGCGTGTCGTCCGCTGAAAGGCCGGAGAGCACCTTGAAAACGGGATGCGCCGGATTGACCTCTAGCACGCGCTCCGCTTTGACCGACCCGTCGGCCACCGGCATGTTGGCGAGCACTTTCTCCATCTCGATGGAGAGCGGGCCGTCGCTGGTCAGGCAAACGGGAGAACTCTTGAGTCGGTCGCTCAGGCGAACGTCCTTTACCTTGTCGCCAAGCGCTTCTTTCAGCGCGGTCAGCAGGTCTTTATGCTCCTTTTGCGCTTCTTCTGCGGCGTGCTTCTCTTCATCCGAAACCAGCTCCAGATCGGCGTCGGAGACGGACTTGAAGGGTTTCTCCATAAACGTTCCGAGCATGCGGACGGCAAATTCGTCCACGTCGTCCGTCATGCAGAGGATGTCGTAACCCTGATCGCGCACGCGCTCCGTCTGCGGGAGTTTCATTGCGCGGGACACGCTTTCGGCGCAAACGTAGTAGATATTCTTCTGGTCGTCCTTCATGCCGTCTACATATTCCTTAAGCGTAACGAGCTTATCCTCGTTTGCGGAGTGGAACATGACGAGATCGGAGAGAAATTCCTTGTTCATGCCGTAATCGGCATACAGGCCGTATTTAATCGGCAGGCGGAAACTTTTGTAAAAGGCTTCGTACTTCTCACGGTCGTTTTCAAACAACTTGAGCAATTCGCTCTTGATGCGTTTTTTTAGCGTGACTGCAATGGTTTTCAACTGACGGTCGTGCTGCAAAAGTTCACGCGAAATATTGAGCGAAAGGTCGCTGGAATCCACCAGGCCCGTCACAAAACCGAAATAATCCGGCAGTAGATCGGCGCATTTTTCCATGATCATGACGCCGCTGGAATACAGCTGCAATCCACGCTGGAATTCCTTTGCATAAAAATCATACGGCGGGTTCTTTGGGATGAAAAGTAACGCGTCATAGCTGACAACACCCTCGCCGCTGAAGTGGATGGTGAGAAGCGGATCTTCGTAATCATGAAATTTTTCTTTGTAGAAGGCGTTGTAATCATCCGGCTTGATTTCCTTTTTGGACTTTTTCCAAAGCGGGATCATGCTGTTGAGCGTTTCGTCTTCGGTATAGGTTTCGGTTTTGTCTTCTTCGCCCTCTACCGGGCGCGTATGCTCCATAAGCATTTTGATGGGGTAGCGGATATAATCCGAATACTGTTTAACCAGCGAGGTGATGGTGTACGGCTGAAGGTAACGATCGTAATCTTCGTCTTCCGTCTTGGGCTTGACCTTCAGGGTGATGATGGTGCCGACGTCCTCTTTTTTCGCTTCGCTGAGCGTATAGCCCGAACGTCCGTCGGATTCCCAAAGCCAGGCTTCGTCGCTGCCGTATGCGCGGGAGAGCACGGATACATCATCCGCCACCATAAACGCGGAATAGAAACCAACGCCGAACTGACCGATGATATCGACCGCATCGCCGGTGTCGTGTTCCTTTTTAAATGCGAGTGTTCCGCTTTTTGCAATGGTGCCAAGGTTCTTGTCCAATTCGTCCCTGGTCATGCCGACGCCGTTGTCGGTGATGGTCAGCGTGCGTGTGTCCTTGTCCACCGCGAGGCGGATTTCGAAGTCCTCGCGTGATTTGCCAACCTTGTCGTCGGTCAGCGAAAGGAAGTAGAGCTTGTCGATTGCGTCGCTCGCGTTACTGATCAGCTCGCGCAGAAAGATCTCTTTGTGCGTATAGATGGAGTCGATCATCAAGTCGAGAATACGCCGCGATTCCGCCTTGAATTGTTTTTTTGCCATGGATAAATGCGCCTCCGTATCAAATGCATCATTTTAGCACTCGTTACAATAGAGTGCTAATACAGCATAGTACACTTTTTGGCTGTTTTCAAGGGAATAAACGCCCCTGCTACAATATTTTCACATTTAAAAATAAAAGCGCGCGCCTAATTGAAAGGCGCGCGCTGCGTAAAGACGTTTGTTACGCGTTTAGCTGCGGTTTTTCCGCGGACGGGAGTCCACGCAGCAACGCAAGGAATTCTTCACCGGTGATGGTTTCGCGCTCTAGTAAATAGTCGGCAAGTTTGTGGAGCGCGCCTTCATTTTCCCTGAGGATCGAGAGGGCCTTCTGATGCGCTGTTTCGACGATTGAAACGATTTCCGCATCCACTTTTGCGGACGTATCCGAAGAGCAGGTGAGCGAGCCGTCTCCGCCGAGATATTGGTTGGACGGGCATTCGAGCGCGACCATGCCGAAAGCGTTGCTCATGCCGTAACGCACGACCATAGCCCGCGCAATGCGTGTTGCCTGTTCAATATCATTGCTTGCGCCCGTGGTGACAGAGCCGAACACGAGTTCTTCCGCCGCGCGTCCGCCGGTGAGTGTCGCGATCTTGTTTTCGGCTTCTTCCTTCGTCATCAGATAATGCTCGGCTTCGTCCACCTGCATGGTATAGCCGAGCGCGCCGGACGTACGCGGAACGATAGTGATCTTGTGAACCGGGGCGGAGTCCGTTTGCTGCGCGGCGACGAGAGCATGCCCGATTTCGTGATAGGCCACGATGCGCTTCTCTTTCGGTGAAATGACCGCGCTCTTGCGGGCATATCCTGCAATGACGACCTCTACGCTTTCCTCCAAATCGTTTTGTTCAACGATATCGCGCTTCATGCGCACGGCGCGCAGCGCCGCTTCATTGATGATGTTTGCAAGATCGGCGCCGGATGCACCGCTGGTCGCGCGGGCGACCGCCTCAAAATCGACACTCGTATCCATCTTGACGTCGCGAGCGTGGACGCGAAGGATATCCGTGCGTCCCTTGAGGTCAGGCAGCTCGACATGGATGCGCCGATCAAAACGGCCCGGCCGCAGCAAGGCGGGGTCGAGTGATTCCGGCCGGTTGGTTGCGGCAAGGATGACGACGCCTTTGCGTGCGTCGAAACCGTCCATTTCGGTCAGCAGCTGATTGAGCGTCTGTTCGCGCTCATCGTTGCTGCCGAGGCCGCTGTCACGTCGCTTGCCTATGGTGTCGATTTCATCGATAAACACGATGCAAGGCGCTTTTTCTTCCGCTTGGGAAAACAGGTCGCGCACCTTGGCCGCGCCCATGCCGACAAACATTTCCACAAATTCGGAACCGGAGATACTAAAGAACGGAACGTTCGCTTCACCCGCAACAGCCTTTGCCAGCAGGGTTTTGCCGGTACCCGGAGGACCGACGAGCAGCGCGCCTTTCGGCAGCTTTGCGCCGATTTCGGCATACCGCTCGGGTTTGTGCAAAAAGTCTACGATTTCCAGTAAGGCTTCCTTGGCTTCGTCCTGCCCCGCAACGTCTTCAAATGTTTTTCCGGTTTGCGCTTCCACATAGATTTTTGCATTGGATTTGCCGAACGACAGCGCGTTGCCGATGCCGCCGGGCATGCTGCTTTGCATGCGTTTCATCATGAAGCGGCCAAGCCAGACAAACAGAAGGATCGGCAGGACCCAGCTGACTAAAAAGCTGATCATCGGCGACGTCTGTGTCGGGATATTAGCCGAAAATTCGACCCCTGCATCGTCAAGACGCGTCAACAGCGTATCATCCGGCCAAATGCCGGTTTTATAGTACTGAGTTTCTCCATTCTCCTCGGTCGTAAAGGTGATGGTGCTCGTGGTGTCGTCCCGCGCCACCTCTGTCACATCGCCTGTGTCAACCATGGACAAAAATTCGTTGTAACCGACTTCCTTCACCTCCGCTTGCAGCAACTCCGGAAAAACCAGCGCATTGAGAAGAAGGAGGCTGATTGCGGCGATGACCGCATAATAGATTAAAGGCCGCTTGGAAGGGGTATGCTCTTTCATAGGTCGTGTCCTTTCAGTATCATTGCTGCAAATCAATTTGGCAGCATGGCGTCATAACGCTAATTGTTTACGGTGCCCGCACCGTAGAGGATCATTTGTTCCGTCATGGCGGCCATTTCGGACGGCGGTTCCTTCATATCGCGTTGGAACCATTCGCGAATTATGCCAATGCAGCCGGAAGCCATGAATGAAAAATAATAATCGAATTGCTCGGTGTCCATTCGCTTTTCGTGCAGCCAGTATTCCAGAACACGGTCGCGAATCACCCCTATGAGCCGATTCACAAACGACATGTCGCCGTTTCCACCCAACAGCGCGGCACAAAGGTCCGAATTGTCGGAGAAAAAAGTAAACAGGTCCAGCAGCATAGGCAAAGGTTTATTCTGGATTTCCTGCGGCGTGTGCGCGCCGACGAGCGCTTCAAACTCGCTGAAGACTTCCTGCTCCACCTGTTCGACCATGTCGTAGATATCGCGGTAATGAAGATAAAACGTACAGCGGTTGATATCCACAAGCTGAGCCAGCTCGCGTACGGTGATGTCCTTAATCGGTTTCTGTCGCATAAGCTGCGTCAGCCCTGCGCGCAATTGCTGGCGTGTTTTTCGAACGCGCCGATCCATTTTTTTTGTTTCCAAAACTGAAACGCTCCCCCGTAATTTATTTGTGCGCGGCAATCAGACTGCCAAACGCCGGAAATATGAGTGAATGAGTCGCCAAAGTGAAAAAACAAGCAACATAGATATTTGCAACTGGAATCAATATAAACCATTGCGGCTTATAAATCAACATTGATTGGTGAATCTGCTGTTAACACAACGTGAAATCCATATTAGTATTTACTAATACCGCGCCGGCGGTCTTCCGGATAGGGGTATTGAAGGCGAATCGGTCATACAAGTCCGGCGCGTTGCCGTCGCTATGCAAAGCAGCGTTATCATGATATAATGCGGTGATTCACAATCACGGCAAATTAACAGATCGAGGTGGCAAATTGGAACGCGTTCCGTTTAACATTCCGCCGTATATCGGCATTGAACAGGATTATATAAAAGAAGTGATTCAAAAGCGCAAGCTTTGCGGTGACGGCTGCATGACGAAGGCCTGCGACCGAAAGCTGGAAGAAATGACGGGTGTAAACCGTTCGCTTTTAACAACATCCGGCTCAACGGCGCTTGATATGGCCGCAATCCTTTCCGAAGTTGGTGTGGGGGATGAAGTGATCCTGCCGTCCTACACGTTCTCTTCAACGGCGAATGCGTTTGCGCTCCGGGGAGCCGATCTCGTATTTGTGGACATTCGACCGGATACGATGAATCTGGACGAAGCCAAGATAGAACGCGCGATTACGGACAGGACCAAGGTGATCGTACCGATGCATTACGCGGGCGTTTCCTGCGAAATGGATACGATTGTGGAGATTGCAAAGAGCCATAATCTGCTGGTCGTGGAGGATGCGGCGCAGGGCGTGATGAGCGCATACAAAGGACGCCCGCTCGGCGCCATCGGACAGATGGGGTGCTTTAGCTTTCATGAAACAAAGAATTACAGCATGGGAGAAGGCGGCGCGCTGCTGTTTCGCGACGAAACCTATGTTGCGCGCGCGGAAATGGTTCGCGAAAAGGGAACCGATCGATCGCGGTTTTTGCGCGGACAGGTCGATAAATACACATGGACGGATATCGGCTCTTCATTTTTGCCAAGCGAGCTGAACGCGGCCTATTTGCTTGCGCAGCTTGAGCATGCGCAAGAAATCTACGATGACCGCATGAAGAGCTGGGAGCGGTATCATAAAGCGTTTGCCGATCTGGAGGGACAAGGCCGAATCGAACGGCCGACGATTCCGCAGGACTGCAAGCATAACGCGCATATGTACTACATCAAGGCGCATGATTTGAAAGAACGTACGGAACTGATCAAGTACCTTGGCGACGAAAACGGCCCGAACGTAGGCGCGGTGTTCCACTATATCCCGCTGCATTCGGCACCGGCAGGGCTGCGATTCGGTCGGTTTGACGGCGAGGATGAATACACGACGAAAGAAAGCGAACGACTTGTTCGGCTGCCGATGTTTTATGGACTGACGGAAGCACAAATTGATCGCGTGATAAACGCTGTGTATGATTTTTATACAAAATAGCAATGATTCACATAAAAAACGAGACGGAATGCTCCGTCTCGTTTTTGTTTGCGCTCTTTAGCGGTTGTTTAGTTTGTTTTCTTTTACGCGTGCGTGATATTGCTTCGCATAGTCCAGCGAATAACCGATCAGCATGTCCGGGTTTTGTGCTTTTGCGGCGTTGAATACAGCATTCATTAATTCATCCGTCACGCCACGGGAAGCGACAGTCATGCTTTTTCCGTCATAGAGGCCTGCTACCAGCAACCGGCTGACGGGAACGCCGTAGTGGCGCTGCACGCGTTGATATAGCCAAAGGATATCCAAATATGGAATGACGGCGCGCGCCGAGCCGGAATACAGGAAGTGCTCGGACAAAATGAGTTTCGCTTTATCAAAGCGCTGATTGCCGATTCCCGTGAATTCGAACTCCGCGTTATCTTTCAGCCCGAGCGTGTAGAGCCTTTCGTCGCTTTTTTTATAGCTCGCGCTTGTCGCGGCGCGCTGAATCAGCATGATAAGCAAGAGAATGCCAAGAATGACCGCGCCCGCGATGAAAATCACCTGTGCGGCATTTTCCGGTTCAGCGCTTTCATCGAAATAACAGGAACCGAAATAATCGGTATATTCGGTGTTTGTGACATCGTACGCCGAGGCTAGGTCGTATATGGTTTCGTAATCGAGCGAACGGGTCATGCCGTAGATGCGGACGGCATCGGGCATTTCTGCATATGGCATATCCTCATAAAACAGATAGTTATATGCGTCGACAAACGGCTCCAGCTCGCTGTAGGTTGAGCTCGGCAGATCGACGATGAACCAGTTTTGATCCGGGTCCATCGCTTCATAATACGTGTGGGTTTCGTCTCCGGTTACTTTATAAACCCATTCGGAAAGCAACTGTACATCGAGATATGCATATGTGCCCGAACTGATATCTGCCGAATAAGCGACAGGGTCCGGAAGTGTGCGCTGTCCTTCGTAAACGATGCCGAGCACCATTGCGGCAAACAGTACGAGGATCACCAATATGGCAATGCGGGCTTTTTTCGATGGTGCAATAAAGTCCTGAAGCGAGTCCTGCAAGGTCGATGCGGCATCCATAAGATATTGTCCCCCCAAGTCTTATTTCAAAATATTATATCGTGTCGTCGGGAGTGCGTCAAAACAATCCTGCCACGGATTCACGCCGGTTGGCATGTATGATAAAATAACACCAACAAGGGAGACTCGCTGTTTATGTTAAAGATCGCACAATGTACGGATTCGTTTTTGCCGATAACCGACGGCGTCGGGCGCGTTGCGCATGCTTACGCACGCTCTCTTTCGCAGCGCGGGCATGACGTATACGTGGTCACGCCGATGGTAAACGGCGGATATCGCGGCCGGTATCCGTTTGAAATTGTGGACTATATGACTCTGGCTGTGCCTGGAACCCAGCAAAAAGCGGGCGTTGCGGCGCTGGACATGCATTATCTGACGCGCGCAAACGCACTTCAACTCGATGTGATTCACGCGCATAGTCCCGGCTCTGCGGGGATGGAAGCCGTTCGCCTGGCGGACCGGCTGCATGTGCCGCTGGTCGGCACATTTCACCCAAAATATATTCGCGAGTATTTAAGCGCATCGGATGACGAACGACAGTCCATGCTGACCAAGTATTTTGCGTTTGACTATTTCAGCCGTTGCGACGAGATTTGGACGGTCAACCGGGAGGCGCGGGATTTTTTGTTGGAACGTGGGTTTTCCGGCAATATCGAAGTGTTCGATAACGGAACGGAACTGGAGACGGCAGATGCGCAGGCGCGTTTGCGCGCAAGGGAAGTGTTCCACTTAACGGACGCTCCTGCATTATTTTTTGCGGGAAGTCTGGAGCCGGAAAAAAATATTCCACGCGTGCTGGAAGCAGCTGCAATGTTACAGCGGCGCGGGGTGCGGTTTCAACTGTTGCTGGCGGGGCACGGGCCGGAAGAAAAGCGCGTGAAGGAGCGAGTGCATGCGCTGAATTTGACGGGTACGGTGCGATTTTTGGGTTTTGTTTCGGACGAAACGCTGCTAAGCGGACTTTATGCGGAAAGCGCGCTCTGCCTGTTTCCTGCGCAGGGCATCACCGCGGGATTGATTGTTCGAGAGGCGGCGGTGCAAGGGACGCCTTCGCTTGTCATCGCCGGAAGTGCGCCGAGCACACTGATTGAAAACGGCGTTAACGGACTGACCTGCGGCGACACCGCCGAAAGCATGGCAAACGCGATTGAATCCTATCTGAACGCACCGGAACGGATGCAAACAATCAGTCTGCGGGCAAAGGAGATTGCGCCCGTGTCTTGGGACGCGGTGATCGACCGGGTCATTGCGCGTTATACGGAGCTTGCTTCGCTTGACCGAACGGCGCTGAAACGCAAACGCGGCATCTTCCGCAAAGAGATGGAAAAGGTCGATCTCACGCTTGAAAAACGCGCGATGGACCTGATTTGGAGATTTTTAATACAGGACACCCAGCATCTGTACGCGTATCCATATAAACAGCAAAAACCTGCGTTTCAGCCGCTGCCGGAGGAACAACCGCTGCCGCGATCCAGTCCCGAAGCGGAAGGCATCTCGTCCCGTGCAATCGACGCACTGATTCGCGCGATTGACGAAGACACCGCCGCGTGCGCACAGGAGATGATGATTCTCAGAAACGGCAAAGTGATTGCCGAAGCATCATGGGCGCCATATAATGCGCGTCTGCCGCATCAGCTATATTCTTTGAGCAAAAGCATTACGGCCACGGCCGTCGGTATGCTGGTTGACGAAGGCGGTCTCGATCTGGACGAGATGCTCTGCGACATCTTTTTAGATAAAATACCGGAAAACGTACAGCACCCGTCCTATAAAATGACCGTACGCCATCTGTTGAATATGAGTACGGGCTCGTATTTTAACGAGGCGGGTTCTGCGATGGGCGCGGACTGGGAGCGAGAGTTTCTGCACGCCGGCGTGAAATTTACTCCCGGGAGTGCATTTGAATACAACTCCATGAACACCTATATGCTCGCGGCCATCGTCCGCAGAAAGACGGGACGAACGCTGACGGAGTATCTTACTCCGCGATTGTACGAGCCGCTCGGCATTCGCCAGCATTACTGGGAAACCTGCCCGAACGGAACGGAGAAAGGTGGTTGGGGCCTTTCGCTTACTGTGGAGGACGTTGCTAAGATTGGACAGATGTATTTAAACAAAGGACGCTGGGAAACGCCGGATGGTGTGAAACAACTCATCAGTGAATATTGGATTGCCGAGGCGACCAGCCCGCAGATTGATACCCCGAACGGCGAAATCACCTATGGATACGGGCATCAGGTGTGGATGACGGCAAAAAAAGGTGCGTTTTTGTTTAACGGCGCGTTTGGACAATATATGCTTGCGCTGCCGGACAAAAATGCACTGGTCGTGCTGTTTTCCGGCACATCGAGACTGTTTGCGCAGGGTGGTGTTCTGGATCAGGTGACCGCAGCGATGGATACCGTGCAGGATGCGCCGCTGCCGAAACTTCCAAAGGATGAATTCGGAGCAAAGGCACTCGGGACAACGATGAGCAGATTGTCCGTGCGATACAAGCCGCAATATTACAAACCGGTTCTACGACAGCTGCCGATAAAGACACTTGCCGAGCGGCTGAACGGACGCGTCTACAACTTTCCAAAAAATATCGGCGGCGTATTTCCAATGATTCTGCAGAGTGTGCAAAACAACTTTACTACGGGCGTAAATCAGCTTGTATTTATGGAAACTGAGAACGGGAAACTGCGCATAGAGTTCGTGGAAGGCGCGTTTACGCATCGGATCGTGATTGAAGGCGACGGCTATGCGTCCGCGACCCTGACGCAGCGGGACGATACGTTTGAAACGCGGATCAGCGTGCAGACGGAACTGCTCAACGCCGGCGCATTTGCAATACATATCGCGGTTCACTTTATTGAAACGCCGTTTACGCGGCTGATTCGGTTGGTGTTTGCAAACGATACGCTCAAGCTGACGTTTGATGAGAACCCTTCCATTCGTGATGCTTCGGAGATGATGCTGGAACTCACCGGCATTACGCGCGTGCAGATCGTTCGCAACCTGTTGCCGCTGCTCAAACGCGAAAAGCTTCAACACACGTTGCGGACGTTTACGACGGTTTCGGTTCAGGGTGCGGTTTAGACAAAACTGAGATATTTGCCACGACGGTGGAATTTACTGTTTTAGCGGCATAGGATTCTGTGTTAAAATGTAGACACGCTAAATTTGGCAAGAGGTGATACCGTTCGATAAAAACAGCGGGGGAACGGACCGGCGAAAAAAAATACGCTCCTATATGGGCGTCATGGCGGCGGCCTGCATACTGACCGCGGTCTACATGATATTAACCGAGCGATTTACGCTGACAAACGCGCTGGTCGGTCTCGGACTTTCTATCATTGCGCTGGTGCTGGCGCATGTCCTGTGTTCCGAAGGCGGAAACCGGGATTCGCTGGCGCTTGGCGCATATTATTTTTTATCCGGCGGATACCTTCTGTTCATCATTCTAAAAAGTGCCGTTCTGTCCATTCCATATATCTTCTCCAAGAGGACTTGTGTTTGCCGCGTGCAGTACCAAACGACGCTGCGCGACGAACGGCTGAAAAGCCTGCTTGCCAATGCCATTACGCTGTCGCCCGGCACGGCGACGGTCGATATGGAGGACGACATGCTGGAAGTGCTTGCGCTGTGTCGGGACGACGCTACGGACGGAAAAACGGTGCGAAACGACATTGTAAAAATGGAGGCCGTGTTCAAGAAAATCGGCGGGGAGCGGGACATATGATTTTTTACAGGATCATACTCGGAATGATCGGTGTGTTTGCCATTGCGGACGTCGTGCGTATGTTTTTGGGGCCGACGATTTTCGACAGGCTTTTGTGCTTCAATATCCTGTCCGCCAAAATTGTCATGGCGATTACCGTATATGCTTTGATGACGGAGCAGTCGAGTATGCTGGACGTCGCGATTGTTTATTCGCTGCTGGCGTTTGTCTCAACGGTCCTGATTGCGCGATTTGTTCGCAACAAGGGGGAGCTATCATGACGATAGCAGGTAAAATCTTGATTGCGGCAGGGCTTTTGTTTGCAACGTTCGGTATGATCGGGCTGTTCCGGTTTCGGAGTTTTTATGCGCGCGTACTGATTACTTCCAACGTCGACTCGGCCGGCATGATTCTTATGATGATTGGCGGGATGCTGCATTCGCCAACACCTGCATTTGCGCTGAAAATCGGCATCATCGCCGTGTTGGCGCTGATTACCGGACCGCTTTCGACGCATGCGATATTACGAAGCGCGCGATTCAGCGGATATAAACTTAAGCTTGGCGAACGTGTCTAATTGGCCAACGAACAAACGTAAAGAGAGGAGGAAGCAAACCGTATGACAGGGACATTGGAAATCATGATGGTTGTGGCGCTGATCGTTCTGGCGTTTATGACGGTTCAGACCATACGGCAGCGTCGCGCGGTCGTTTACCTCGGTGCGTTTTCGCTGATTGCTTCTTTTGCTTATCTTGCCTATAATGCCCCGGACGTAGCCATTGCAGAGGCGGTCATCGGCTGCACGTTGTCCGTGGTACTTTTCCTGATTGCGATGAAAAAGTATCGTGTCATAACGATCTATTATGTGCAGGACGAAGAGGATGTTACGTCGTCGATAAAGAAAGAGCGCCGCGAGCTGACGCGCTCATTGGAGAATTTTTTACTGGAACGCGGATATGAACCGCACGTCGTTTCCACGGGTTGCGAAGACCGAAGACTTGGCATACACGACTTTATTATCCGCCATGATCAAAACGATATCGGCATCTACTCAGCCGGGTTCCATTACATGTCGCTTCAGATGCAGGAATACCTTGATGAACATAAGCCCCCGCATCTTGATGTTACCCTATACTTAACCGACGTCGGCGCATGCACACCGAAACAGGAAGGAACGCGCCATGAAGCATAAAGCAAGGCGAAGATATGTTGCGATATTGGTGGTTTGTCTTGCGATAGCCGCGGGCGTCGTCTTTTTATACGTATCGTCCGGGACGACCGGAATCGACACGGCGACGGCGAAAAACTATGTGGCCGAACAGCACATGATGGACACGTCGGCCGAAAATGCGGTGACTGCGGTCTATTTGAATTATCGATTTTGGGACACACTGTTTGAAGCTTTGATCCTCTTGGTCTCCGTTCTGGCGATCCGATTGCTTTCATGGAACACACGGGGCGAGAATGAACCAACAATCCCGCCGACCGGGAGGAAATAGTGCATGAAAGACAGCGCAATTATTCACACAACTTCAAAAATTCTGATACCGTTCGTCATCATTTTTGGTTTTTACGTGATCATCAACGGTGCGGACAGTGTCGGTGGCGGCTTTCAGGGCGGAGCGGTATTGGCGGCGGCTTTCATCGTGCGCTGGCTGATTTCACCAAACCGGCGGATCAGCGTGCGGTATATGAAAATGGTGGAGCGAATATTGCTGCTTTCACTTTTTATCGCAGGAATGCTGCTGCTCGGGCATGACATGGACATGCCGTATCTGCAGGGGCGAATTTGGATGATCGCGGCCAACCTTATGATCGGCATTAAGGTTGCTTGCGGGCTGACCATCATATTTTACCGGTTTGTATTCATTGAAAGCAGGTGATCGGGCTTGAACATTGGCGAAATTGGTGCGATTGTCATCTTTTTTCTGGGCGTATACGGTATGATCGTCCATCGCAACATCATGAAATCCATTTTGTCGTTGAGCGTTATGGAAGCCGCGGTCATTCTCTTTTTTCTGGCGGGCGGCGGAAGCGGCTCCACGGCCGCTCCGATTGGCGCGGAAATTACACCCGGTGCGGCGGACGCCATACCGCAAGCACTGATGATTACTGCAATCGTCATCGGCGTGGCAGTCACCGCCGTGGCGCTCACAATGCTGATTTACATTCACAACAAATACGGCACGAGCAACTGGGAAAAAGCCGGAAAGATGCGTGAACGCCCATGATGTTGCCACTTTGGACGCCGGTACTGCTGCCTGTCGGCTTCGGAATATTGATATATGCATTACCGGAACGGTTTAAGCGTGCGCTGATTTTTATCGCCGCCGGACTGCAGCTTGCCGTTTGTGCCTTGCTTTTTCGGCAAGTCTGTATCGCTCCGGTTTCACTGCCGCTCGGCGGTTGGAATCCGCCCGTCGGCATCCTGCTGTACGCGGACCGGTTTGCGGCGGCGATGGTGCTGCTGACAGCTTTTTTATTCCTCTTGTTGATATCCTTTGAGGGTAACCGACTGGTTTTCGATAAGAACTTTTGCATGCTGTTTCTGATTCTGGAAGGCCTGCTCAGCGGTATTTTCCTTTTGGACGATCTGTTTTCCATATTCATTCTGGTTGAGGTTTCAACGCTGGTTGCGGCACTTTTGATCATGTTCAACCGGGACAGCCGATCGATGTACGATGGACTGTTTTATATGATTATCAACATTTTCGCTGCCACGTTTTTTCTACTCGGGCTTGCAATGCTATATAAACAAACCGGGACGTTCAGCCTGCAGGTACTTGGTCGGATTTTGCCGTGCGTTGAGAATATGAAACCGCTGTATTTGCCGTATGCGTTGATTTTAACGGCGGTCTGTCTAAAAGCCGCACTGATGCCGCTGTTTTCATGGCTGCCGAAAGCGCACGGGACGCCAAGCGCGCCGTCCGTTGTTTCGGCCGTGCTTTCGGGTCTTTATGTGAAAAACGGTATCTACTTGTTTATCCGCTGCCAAAGTGCGTTTCAGGCGATCGACACCAGCACGTTTTTTCTGATTGCGGGCGCAATTACGGCGATTGCGGGCGCGGTGTTCGCAATTGCGCAAAGCGACATCAAATTGATTCTCTCCTACCACACCGTTTCGCAGATCGGGTTGATTATGGTTGCGCTCAATATGGGCAGTGAAACCGCCGCCGTCGGCGGTATGTATCACATCGTCAACCATGCGCTGTTCAAAACCGTTCTGTTTCTTGGCGCGGGCGTTGTTATTGACGAATACAAAACGCGAAACTTGTATGAGATACACGGCGTTTTCCGGCGAATGCCATGGATTGCCGTGTCTATGATTGCAGCCATTTTGGGGATTACGGGTGCGCCGCTGTTCAATGGTAGCATATCGAAATATCTGATCCAACATGACGTTTCAGATGCACTGGGCAGCGCGGTGCTGCTCCTGATCAATGTCGGAACGATCGTATCGTTTATTAAGTTTAGCGGGATATTTTTTGGAAACACCGGAACAAAGGCAAAGATATTCGCCGGACGCACGGTTGCATGTCTGGTTCTTGGAGCGATGTGCCTTTTGTTCGGGGTGTTCGGCGGTTCGGTTGTTGAGTTGTTGTTTGGTTATGATATTACGATCGATCCGACTGGATATCTGAAGAAGAGTGCGGTCTTTTTGCTCAGCGCTGGCGCTTCGTGGTTGATCTACCGGTTTGCCGTACGGGATAGAGTCTTTTGGAAACGTGTACGCCGGGTTGATTTCGGGTTTAACACAAGTGCACTGAGCGTTGTGCTGTTTTTTGCGGTTTTGACTGGCTATTTATATCTTGCCTGATGATGCATATGAAAAACGAGGAGCATTTTCGCTCCTCGTTTTTTAATTGTAGGTTTATGCCGATTGCTTTGGCTTTTTCAGCGCTTTTTTATCGCTGCGGCCTTCCGCAAGCAACGGCGGGCAGACCTTTTCGATCACGTCCGCTGTGATACGACAAGTGGTCACGTCCTCGCGGGACGGAATGTCGAACATGATGTCGAGCATGACGTCCTCAAGGATGGCGCGCAGTCCGCGAGCGCCGGTTTTGCGCTCGATGGCCTTTTTGGCGACCGCACGAATTGCATCTTCATCGAAGACAAGCTCCACACCGTCCATTTCGAACAGACGCTGATACTGTCGCGTCAGCGCGTTTCTGGGTTCGGTGAGAATCTTGACCAGCGCGTCTTCGTCCAGATTTTCCAGCGTGACGATGACCGGCATACGACCGACAAACTCCGGAATTAGGCCGAATTTCAGTAAATCTTCCGGCAGGATGCTCTTTAGCACGTCGCCGATGTCCTTCTCAACGTTACTCTGCACGTCTGCGCCAAAGCCCAGAATCTTGTGGCCAATGCGCTTTTCGATGATCTTGTCGATGCCCGAAAATGCGCCGCCGCTGATGAACAGGATGTTCGTCGTGTCGATCTGGATAAACTCCTGATGCGGATGTTTCCGTCCACCCTGCGGCGGAACAGAAGCGACCGTGCCCTCAAGTATCTTCAGCAGTGCCTGCTGCACGCCTTCTCCGGAAACGTCTCGTGTGATGGAGACGTTTTCGCCTTTTCTGGCGATTTTGTCGATTTCATCGATGTAGATGATGCCCTTGCTGGCTTTTTCCACATCGTAATCCGCCGCCTGAATCAGCTTGAGCAGAATGTTTTCCACGTCCTCGCCGACATAACCCGCCTCGGTCAGGCTGGTTGCGTCTGCAACGGCGAACGGTACGTTCAGGATGCGCGCGAGTGTCTGCGCGAGCATGGTCTTGCCGCAGCCGGTCGGCCCCAGCATAATGATGTTGCTCTTTTGCAGTTCCACGTCGTCGTCCTTAGTCGAACGCGAGTTGATCCGCTTATAGTGATTGTACACCGCAACGGAGAGCGCGCGTTTTGCCGCGTCCTGTCCGATGACATACTGATTCAGCTGGTCGAGGATTTCCTGCGGTTTGGGGATATTGCTCAGATCGATGGGTTCGGCCTCGACGTCCTCCTCGATGATTTCACGGCAAAGCTCGACGCACTCGTTACAGATGTTGACGCCGGGTCCCGCGATGATACGATGCACATCCTCCTGCGCTTTGCCGCAAAACGAACAGCGCACGATGGACGGATCTTCGATTTTTGTCATGTTACACCTCTTTGGTTATCTGCGCGGCGGAAAGACCTCGTCGATCAACCCGTACGCGCGCGCTTCCTCGGCGCTCATATAGTTGTCGCGTTCGGAATCCTGCGTTACGCGCTCAACGGATTGTCCCGTCCGCGCGGCAAGGATCTCGTTGAGCCGCTTCTTGGTTTTCAGGATCTGCTCTGCCTGAATGTTGATATCGGTCGCCTGTCCCTGGGCGCCGCCGCTGACCTGATGGATCATGATCTCGGCGTTGGGTAGTGCTTTGCGCTTACCCTTGGCACCGGCCGCGAGCAAGAACGAACCCATGGACGCAGCAAGCCCGATGCAGATGGTGGACACTTCGCAGCGGATATACTGCATTGTGTCATAGATCGCCAGTCCGGCGCTGACCGAGCCGCCCGGCGAGTTGATGTAAAGGTTGATGTCCTTATCGGGGTCGTCGCCTTCCAGAAACAACATCTGGGCGACGACGATGTTGGCGAGATCGTCGTCAATCGGCCCACCGATAAAGATGATACGATCCTTGAGCAGACGGGAGTAAATATCATAGCTCCGTTCGCCGTGGCTGGTCTGCTCGATGACCATTGGTATCAGGTTCATTTATGTTCCCTCCTGATTATAACACGGGGATGTGGAAGACTTTGTAATAAAGTTACGCTTTCGGCTCTTCCTTGGGTTCCGCTTTCTTTGCAGCCGGTTTTTTTGCGGCAGGCTTCTTCGCCGGCTTTTCAGTGGCTTCGTCGTCGCTTTTCTTTTCGGCTGCCTTTTTAGCCGCGGGCTTCTTGGCGGCCTTTTTCTTCTCCGGCTCACCCTTAACCAGCACAACGCTGTCGGTGATGAGCTTGACGGTCTTCTGTGCGATCACGTGATCGGTAACATACTCCAGATCGTCTTCAGAAAGAGACTTTGCAAACTCTTCCGGGGTCTTTCCGCTGCCTTCGGCAAACTCTGCAATCGCCGCCTGACGGTCTTCCTCAGTACAGGCAATCTGCTCCTTATCGCCGACGGCTTCGATGACAAGCTGCATCTTCACGCGGTTGAGCGCCTCGGGACGGTACTGCTCCTGCAATCCGTTCATGTCGGTGCCCGTGTATTTGCAGTAGTCTTCAAGCGACAGTCCGCTCATGCTCAGCTGATAGGCGATGTCACGCAGCATATAGTTGACCTGACGGTCGACCATAACGTCCGGAATGTCGACGATGGCGTTGTCCGCGGCCATTTTAAGTGCGACGTTTTCAATCGCGGTGGCGCGGTTCTTTTCGGCCTGCTCGACCATCTTCGCCTTTTTGTCGGCCTTGAGCTCTTCAAATGTGTCAAAATCGGAAACGTCCTTGGCGAACTCGTCGTCGAGCTCGGGCAGTTCCTTGATCTGGACGGCCTTGATCTTTACGGCAAAAACCGCATCCTTACCGGCAAGCGGTTCGGAGTATTCGTCCGGGAACTTGACGTTGATGTCTTTTTCTTCGCCGGTCTTCATGCCGACGAGCTGTTCTTCGAATCCGGGGATAAACGTGCCGGAGCCGATGATAAGCAGCTGATCCTCGGCGGTGCCGCCGTCGAACTTTTCGCCGTCCACGCTGCCGGAATAATCCAGCACCACGCGGTCGCCGTTTTCGACCGGACGTTCAACTTCGATGAAGCGGGCGCTCTTTTCGCGCTCCTTCTCAATCTCGGCCATCACTTCGGAATCTTCAACTTTGAATTCCGGTTCGGGGACTTCCAGCCCCTTGTATGCGCCCAGAGTGACTTCCGGCTTTAGCTGCACTTCGGCGGTAAAGACCGCGCCTTCTGCGGCGTCGATGGTGGTGATATTGATCACGGGTTTGTCCACGGCGGTCAGGTCGTGCTCGGCAAGCGCGGCATCATATGCGTCGCCCCAGACGATTTCAAACGCGTCCTCAAAGAAAGCGCCTTCGCCATACATGTTTTCAATGACTTTGCGCGGCGCCTTCCCCTTGCGGAAGCCGGGAACATTGTAATGTTTTGCTGTTTTGTGATACGCCTGCGTAACGGCGGAACCAAACGTTTCGGGTGAAACGGTGATCGTTAGTTTTGCGCGGTTGTTTTCCAGTTTTTCAAAGGTTGCCATGTGCTCCTCCATTTTCGGCATCTATTCAATTGGCATAATACGCCAGTATCAATAGATAGTAACACATCAAATGTATGAATGCAACCGGTATAAAGCCCGTAATTCGGGCTTATTTGGCGCGATTTTTCGTTTTTGCACAGGGACGGGTAAATGAAGATTATGCAAGAACGGGTTTTTATGAAAAAACATGCATGAAAGGTGGCGATTTACGCGTCAATATAGTATATTTATATGTAAAAATATGCACTCTTTGTATTGGGAGGATCGAAAGAAGCGAATGATCGATAAAAAACTGAAAATCACGCTCGGCGGATTGCCGCAGAAAATTCACATCAAGGGCGAAAACGACACAAATCCGATTTTGCTGTTCTTGCATGGCGGACCGGGGGTGTGCAACCGGCATACAATCATGAAGGATCATGCAGATCTCACAAAAGTTTTCACGATGGTCGCCTGGGACCAGCGCGGAAGCGGCGGTTCCTATTGGGGAGCCAAGGTGGAAACGCTTACGGTGGATCAACTTGTTGAAGATGCAAACGAACTTGTCAATTGGCTTTGTAATGAGTTCCATAAAGACAAGGTTTTCATCATAGGCGGAAGCTGGGGGTCCGAACTCGGTACATATCTAGCCAACCGTCATCCGGAGAAGATTGCGGCATACGTCGGCTTTGGCCAGGTTGTGGACGGCGCGAAAAACGAGGAGATCAGCTACAACTTTGCAATGGAAGAAGCCGTGAAAGCAAAGGACGAAAAGTCGATCACGATCCTTGAAAAAGTCGGCCCGCCGGTACAAGGCGTTTACAAAGGCGGATTCGACGGCATGATGGCGCAGCGAAATATCATGATGAAATACGGTGGGTATTCCAAAAATGAAAAGAAACGCAGTTATTTCCGTTCGTTTGTTATACCGGTGTTCCTTTCTGGCGAATACAGCTTCGGCGATTTGATTGGGCTTGTGCGTGGATATAAATATGTTCTGACCGCCATGTGGCCGGAAGTTGGCGCGACGGACTTTCCAAAGACCTGCACAAAGTTCGATGTTCCCTATTTTGTGTTCGACGGCGTGCTGGATCAGAATACACCCGCGTCGCTGGTGCAAAGTTGGTTCGACACCATCGAAGCGCCGCAAAAAGAACTTATTTGGTTTGAACATTCCGGACACAACCCCATGGGCGACGAACCGGAACGCTTTAAAAAGCTGTTGATCGACCGTCTCACGGCGGTAAAAGATAAGGAGACGAACGTATGAACGAAACGAGCGCGCAGCCAATCCCACGCACCCGCTTTTCCGAAAAATTGGGATTTTGCACATTCTCTACGGCGAGCAATGTCGTTTACCAGTTTAAGAGCATTTACTATCTGTTCTTTCTGACGAATGTTGTAAAGATGAACGTTCTGGTAGCCGGAACGATTTTAACTATTGGTACAATATGGGATGCGATCAACGATCCGCTCATTGGATTCTGGGCGGTCAACCATAAGTTTAAAAGCGGTGAGCGTGTACGTCCGCTTGCCATCTGGTTTTCGGTTCCGTGGGCGATCACGGTCGTACTGCTGTTTACAAACTTTGGACTGGAGAGTCGCGCGGCGGTTGCGGTTGCTCTGGTGATCTATCTGCTGTTCGAGTTATTTAACACGTTCGTCGGCATTCCGTACAACAGCATGGGCAGCCTTGCGACCAATCTGGACGAGGATCGGCGCTCGATCAACGTTTTCCGCAATATTGGCGGCGGACTCGGCGCAGGCATTGGCGCGGTTGCGTGCCTGCCGCTGCTAAAACTTTTCGGTGCGCTGGACGCAAAAGGCAACCTGATCGATACGAGCAGCTCGCGCGGGTTCATGCTCACGGCGGGCGTGATGGGAATCGTTTGCATCGTTGGATGCCTTGCGCATTATTTTACGACGCGTGAGCGCGTAAAGCCGATTGTGGAAGATGATGAAAAGCTCTCGGCCAAAGCCGTGTTTGGAATGCTCTTTAAATGCAAGTCCTGGGTTTTGAACATGTGCTATATTATCTGTTATGGCGTGATCAATTTGCTGTTGATGAGCTGCATTACGTACTATGCAACCTATATTATTGGAAGCACCGCCGCGGCGACAGCCATTCAGGCGGCATATCTTGTGGCTTCGCTTGCTTCATCTTTCCTGGTTTCGGTCGTCGACCGCGCCATTGGCCGCAAAAAAACAATGCTGGCGGCAGCCGTGTTGTTTATTCTGGGCAAGATTTGGTTCGTCATCAATCCGTTTTCAATCGGCGCAATCTATGTGAATGCAATTACGGTAGGTATTGCGGTGACGATTACGTTTGTTATGTTTAACACCAATCGCAACAACATCGTGGATATTATCGAATGGCAGTCCGGCCGTCGTCTCGACAGCCTGGTGTCTACAGGTGATAACCTTGCGGCCAAGCTCGCCGTGGCGGGTGCGACGCAGATGGTTGCCGTCGCGTTGTCGGCCTCCGGATTTGACGCAAATTTATCCGTTCAACCAACCGCCGCAATCAATACGATCAACGCCGTGCTCGGCTGGGTGCCAATGCTGGTCGCCGTCGTCATGCTGGTCGTCATCTGGTTTTTGAGCATTGAAGACGATACAAAGAAAATGTTGGAGGAAAAGGCCGCACAGGCGTAGCGGGCAGTGATGAATTATCCGAAGGAATTTGGTTTCCCGCGTTGACAGCAGGCTTACGCATGGGGTAAACTATTTTCGTAAAAAATATATATTCGGATGACGGTATCGGGAGAGTCCGCACAATGAGGCGGCGCCGAAGGGGAATGCGCAACAAACTCTCAGGCAAACAGGACCGATGCTTGACGAAGCTTCGGAAAGCCGACTGCAAGACAGGCGGCACCGACGAGGCAATTCCGCAACGACAATCCTTATAAAAATGCGGAAGAATCTTTCAGGTTCAGATACGGGGCGCGCGACTTTGTTCGCGCGTCTCGTTTTTTATTCGTTTAGCGCTGTTAAAACATCAAAATTTTGGAGGGAACACACATGAATTTACAAAATGATCGCAAGTACACCGATTCCCACGAATGGCTGCTTGACCTCGGCAACGGAACCTACCGGATCGGCCTGAGCGACTATGCACAATCCTCGCTTGGCGATATCGTGTTCGTCGATCTGCCGCAGGTTGGCGACACACTGGAAGAAGGCGTCTCATTGGGCGACGTGGAAAGCGTCAAAGCCGTCTCCGAAATCATCAGCCCGGTTTCCGGCAAAGTTTCCGCCGTCAACGACGAGCTTGCAGCCGCGCCCGAATCGATCAACAGCGATCCATACGGCACTTGGCTTGTGGAAGTAACGGACGTTACCGACACGGCGGAACTGCTGGATGCGGAAGTGTACAAAGCCATTTGCGAGCAAGCGTAATATAATGTAACGACAGTTCCGACACGATATTGCGGAACTGTCTGTTTTTGCGCCTTCTGGAGCAAGAGATTTTACAAAAAACTGAGATTTGAGATGAAGGAGGGATTGCCTTGGGCGATTTTCTGCTATCCACACAAAAACAGCGCGCAGAAATGCTGAAAGTGATCGGCGTTTCCAACGTTTCCGCACTATATTCGGATATCCCGTCATCCTTGCAGGAGCAGTCCGAAAAAGCAGTTGCCGGGCTCCCCGAGGGTGTTTCGGAGTTTGAAGCGCTGGAACAGCTCAAAGAGCTTTCAAAAAAGAACCGCGTATTCGATGTCGTATTTCGCGGCGCGGGCGCATATCGGCACTATATCCCGCCGGTTGTGAGCCGCGTTGCCGCAAAGGAAGCGTTTGTCACCGCATATACACCCTATCAGCCGGAGATCAGTCAAGGCGTTTTGCAGGCGATCTTTGAATACCAGACAATCATTGCGGAACTCACCGGCATGGACACAGCAAATGCGTCCGTATACGACGGAGCCACCACAGCGGCGGAAGCCGCGGCAATGTGCCGCGACCGCAAACGGCAAAAGACGCTTGTCTGTGCGGGCGTACACCCGGATACGATGGCGACCGTTCGCACCTATGCGTTCGGCGTTGATGCGAGCGTGGAAACGATCCCGTCGAACAACGGGACGATTGACAAAGACGCCCTGCGTGACTTGTTGGATGAATCCATAGCAAGCGTGATCGTGCAATCGCCGAATTTCTTTGGTTTGATCGAAGACATTGATGCGCTTGCAGAAATCGTTCACGCTGCGGGTGCAAAGCTCGTTGTAAGCATGAATCCCATTGCGATGGCGCTGTTAAAAACACCGGGAGAATGCGGCGCGGACATTGCCGTTGGCGACGGCCAACCGCTCGGTATGCCGCTGAGTTTCGGCGGCCCGTACCTTGGCTTTATGGCCTGCAAAAAAGAATTAACGCGAAAGTTGCCGGGACGCATCGTCGGGCAGACGAGCGACGCAAACGGTCGACGCTGTTTTGTGCTGACGCTGCAGGCGCGCGAGCAGCACATCCGCCGGGAAAAAGCGAGCAGTAACATTTGTTCCAATCAGGCGCTTTGCGCACTGACCGCCGCGGCGTATTGCTCCGCAATGGGTCCGGACGGCATACGCGAGGTCGCGCGGCAGTGTTACGACAAGGCGCATGCGCTGGCCGATGCATTGACTCATATTTCGGGGGTCGAGCTGTTGTATCCTGACACGCCGTTTTTCCACGAGTTTGTGACAAAAATACCTGCGCTTCCAGAAAGTGTAATCAACAGCCTGGAAATAAAAGGAATTCTCGGCGGATTGCCGGTTGAAGATGGAATCCTCTGGTGCGCGACGGAACGGAACACGAAAGCACAGATCGACGCACTGGTTGGGGTGGTAAAGGAGGCGTTAAAATGAAGCTGTCATTTGAACGCAGTATAAGCGGCCGAAAAGGTTGCCGAATTCCCGTTTCCAATGTTTCGCATGCGGACATTTCCGATTCGCTACTGCGAAAAGCGCCACTTCGGCTGCCGGAACTGTCGGAAGCGGACGTGAGCCGCCACTATTCCGAATTGGAAAAGCAGGTGTACGGGGTCAACGACGGGTTTTATCCGCTCGGCTCCTGCACCATGAAATACAACCCCGCGGTAAACGAACTTGCGGCAAATCTGGAAGGATTTGCCGACGCGCATCCGCTTCAACCCGTGCACACTGTGCAGGGAAGCCTGGAGGCGATGAGTCTTGCGGGTAAATTGTTGTGCCAACTGGTCGGAATGGACGCAATGACGTTCCAACCCGCGGCGGGCGCACATGGCGAGCTTTGCGGGCTGCTGCTGATCAAAGCATATCACCGGCAAAACGGTGACACGGCAAGAACGAAGATCATCGTGCCGGACTCCGCACACGGAACGAACCCGGCGTCCGCGAGCATGGCGGGCATGAGTGTCGTCAACGTACCGTCCGCGCCGGACGGCACGGTCGACCTTGAAGCATTGAAAAAAGCTGTCGGGGCGGACACGGCTGGACTGATGCTGACGAACCCGAACACGCTCGGCATCTTCGACCGGAACATTCTGGAGATTACAAAAATCGTCCACGACGCGGGCGGGCTTTGCTATTACGACGGCGCGAACATGAACGCGATCATGGGGCGCGCACGTCCCGGCGATATGGGCTTCGACGTGGTGCATCTCAACCTGCATAAGACGTTTTCAACGCCGCATGGCGGCGGCGGTCCGGGCGCGGGCGCGGTCGGTTGCAAAAAAAGCCTTGCGCCGTTTTTGCCTGATAAAATACCGCATGAAGAAAATGGTGTATTCAAATTTGTCGATATGCCGGAAAGCATTGGCAGCATGAAAGCTTTTTACGGCAACTTCCTAGTGGTTGTTCGCGCGCTGTGCTATCTGGTTATGCTTGGCGGTGACGGCCTGAAAGAAGCGAGCGAAACGGCGGTGCTCAACGCAAACTATCTGCGTACATTGCTTGAAAACGACGCGCCGGTTGCGACCAACGGATACTGTATGCATGAGTTCGTACTTTCGCTCGAAGAGCTGAAAAAGGAGACGGGCGTTTCCGCGATGGACGTCGCGAAATCCATGATCGACGCGGGAATGCACCCGCCGACGATGTATTTCCCGCTGATTGTTCATGAAGCGCTGATGTTTGAGCCGACCGAAACGGAAGGCAAAGAGACGCTGGATTTGGCGGCGGATGCGGTGCGCGCAATCCTGCAAAGTGCGCGCGAAAATCCGCAGGCGCTGCACGATGCGCCGAAGAATACCCCGATCGGCAGACCGGACGAAGTCGGCGCGGCAAGAAATCCCGTCTTAAGGTATGAATTTACGGAGGAAGCAAAATGGGCGAATTGAAACGCACGGTATTATATGATCGCCATGTCGCGGCAAAGGCGACGATGGTGGATTTCGGCGGCTGGGAAATGCCGATTCAGTATCCGACGGGGATCGTAGAAGAACACCTCGCTACCCGTTCCGGCTGCGGTATTTTCGACGTGTCACACATGGGGCGCTTTCGCATTGCGGGCAAGGATGCAAAAGCGTTTTTACAGCATGTGCTGACAAGCAACGTTTCCGCGCTGGATTTGGAACAGGCGCAGTATGCATTGATTCCGAATGAGACCGGCGGTGCAGTTGACGACGCGTATTTGTATCGTTTCTTTGAGGACTCCTATATCCTCGTAGTCAATGCGGCGAACGCAGAGAAAGACTGGGCGCACCTTAACGAAGCGATTAAAGGTTTCGACGCAAGCATTGAAAACAAGTCCGAGGATATCGCGCTCATCTCGGTGCAGGGCCCGAAATCCAAGGATATCCTGACCGACATGGCAGACGGCGCAAAACTCACCGAGCCGGTGAAAAACGCGCTCGGCGCTGCTTCGTTTTGCGGCCGAATGGTGCATGTTTCCAAAACCGGTTACACTGGAGAGCCCATCGGTTATGAAGTGTTCACTCTGCGCAAAGATGCACAGTTCGTCTGGGACGAGTTGATCAAACGCGGTGCGACGCCCGTTGGACTCGGCGCGCGCGACACGCTTCGTATGGAAGCGGGTTTACCGCTCTACGGACATGAACTGGGCACCGATAAGGACGGAAACGAGATTCCGATTTTTGCGATTACACTGGCGCGTTTCGCAGTCAGCTTTTCGGACGAAAAGACGGGCATGATCGGCAGGAAGCCGCTCGAAAAGCAGTTCGAGGCGAGCAACCGCATCCTCAACCGCGATTTTTCCGATATGGCGGTGCTGCCGCGGCGCGTGCGGCCGATTGCGCTGACCGGACGCGGCGTTGCGCGTGCCGGGTGCCTTGTCTACAAAGATGGAAAAGAGGTCGGCTATGTGACAAGCGGAACTATGATTCCGCGTTACACGGTAGAAAATCAGGGCAGTTTGCTTGAAAAATTTACCGACCAGAAAGCGCTGCGCTCCATCGGCCTTGCGATGCTGGATTCGGACGTACTGGCCGACGATGTGGTCGAGGTGGAGATTCGCGGCAACCGGATCTCCGCGGTGGTGCCGAAATTCCACATGCGCGGGGACGCGCCGCCGTATGCGCGGCCCATCGTCTGCGACGTACCGGAGGAGCCGGACACGCTACCTTCCACCGACCTGCCGAAAAGCGCGTTGTCACTCATTCAAAAAGGTATGCAGAACCACGTTTGGCGGCAGGATCAGTGCGTTAACCTGATCCCGTCGGAAATGACGGCGTCCCGCGCGGTACGGTTGCTTTCCGCCAGCGATCCGTCCTTCCGATATGCCGAGCATAAGCAGATCGCTTCGTTTTACGATCACGACGTATTCTATTATCAGGGCACGAAATTTATCGACGAAGTGGAACGCGCCGTCGTTGCAGAATTGAAAAAATACTTCAACTGCACGGAGGTCGAGGCGCGTGTTATCAGCGGGCAGATGAGCAATACGACTGTATTTTCCGCGTTGATGGACTTTAAAAACCGGGTTGATCGCAAGCATACACCCAAACGCCTTGGCTATATTCTCAACAACCACATCATCAAGGGTGGACACCTGAGCGCACAGCCGATGGGTGCGCTGCACGACTATGTGGCGGTCGATCCGGAAACGGAACGTCCGGCAGTGGTCAATTTCCCGGTATGCAGGGACAATATATTTAAAATTGATGTGGACGAAACCAAGAAGGTCATTGAGCGTTACCGGCCGGAATTTATCATCTTCGGCAAGTCCATGGTGTTGCACAAAGAGCCTGTGCGCGAGATCCGCGCGTTTGTGGACGAGCAGAAGATTTCGACGACGATCATGTACGACATGGCGCATGTGCTCGGACTCGCCGGCCCGCATTTCCAGAAGCCCTTTGAAGAGGGCGCGGAGATCGTCACCGGCTCGACGCATAAAACGTTCTTCGGCCCGCAGCGCGGTGTGGTTGCGGTCAACTATAAGGAAGACGAACTGAAATACGATCTCTGGAAGACGATTCAGACGCGTGCCTTCCCGGGCGCGGTTTCGAACCATCATCTAGGCACGCTCCTCGGTCTTTTGATGGCGGCGTACGAGATGAACGCGTTCGGCGACGAATACCAGAAGAATGTGATTCAAAACGCAAAATCGTTTGCAAAGAGCCTTAAAGCGGCGGGGCTGGACGTTGCTGGCGACCCGGCGATCGATTATACGGAGACGCATCAGGTCATCGTGCGCGTTGGTTACGGCATGGGACCGGAGATTGCCGAGCGGCTTGAGGAAAATAATGTTGTCGTCAACTATCAGGCGACGCCGGAGGAAGAAGGATTTACCGCCAGCGGCGCGCTGCGACTCGGCGTGTCCGAAATGACGCGTTTCGGGTTCGGCAAAGCGGAGTTCGAACAACTCGCCAATCTCATGGCGGATTGTATCCTGAAAGATAAGCTGATTGCCGACGAAGTAGCAAAGCTGCGCGGGAATTATACGAAACTTGGCTACTGCTTCGATGACACGGCGGTAAACGCCGCGCTGGACGAACTTGCGACACAAAGTGGAATGTAAAAAGAAAAACCACACGCGCCCGCCGAAGAAAAACCGGCGGGCGCGTAAGTGAAACCGACAGCTGGATTTTATATTATCGTCAGGGCATTGAAAGCCGCGAGAAAAGAAACTACAGTATAGATAGGTGCAAGTAAACAAGCCAATATTTTCAGGAAGAAGCTACTCATAAATAAAGGAGGGTTGCTTTCGATGATTCCACAAATGATGGATGCGCTTGTGAAGGAATCTCCGGGAAAGGGATTGAAACTCAAGCAGGTCAAAACACCAACGCCGGGCATCGGCGACGTACTCATCAAAATTCACAAAACCGCGGTTTGCGGGACGGACGTTCATATCTACAACTGGGACAGCTGGAGCCAAAAAACAATTATACCGCCAATGACAATCGGCCATGAATATGTGGGCGAGATTGCCGCACTCGGCCCGGGCGTCGACGATTACCACGTCGGCCAGATCGTCACGGGCGAAGGCCATATCGTCTGCGGGCACTGCCGCAATTGCCGCGCGGGCAACGGACACTGGTGCAAGTTCACCAAAGGCGTCGGCGTTAACCGCGATGGCGCGTTCGCCGAGTACCTCTGCATTCCGGAAACGAACGTCATCGCCGTTCCGGAGACGACACCGGAGGAGATCGTTGCGTTTTACGACGCCTACGGCAACGCCTGTCACACGGCGACGATGTTCGATGTGACGGGAGAAGATGTGCTCATCACCGGAGCCGGGCCAATCGGTATGATGGCGGTCGGCATCTGTCGGCAAAACGGCGCACGGCGCATCGTTGTGACGGACGTGAACGATTATCGCCTCGCAATTGCGAAAAAGATGGGCGCCTCGGCAACAGTAAACCTGAAAAACCAAACGGTTGAGGACACGATGAAAGCCCTGCACATCGTTGAAGGATTCGACGTTGGGTGCGAAATGAGCGGCAACGGCGTGGCGCTCAACCAGCTGCTGAAGCTGATGCGAAACGGTGGTAAAGTCGCTCTGCTCGGTATCGCGGGACCGGGAACACTCGTCGACTGGAACGATATTATCTTCAAAGGCCTGACACTGCAGGGCGTATATGGCCGCAAGATGTATGAGACCTGGTACAAAATGATGGCAATGGTGGAAGCCGGACTCGATCTCTCTCCGGTGCTGACACATCGTTTCCATTACACGGAATTTGAGGAAGCATTTGCCGTTATGAACAGCGGACAATCCGGCAAAGTGGTTATGGACTGGACAAAGGAGGACGCATGACGAAACAGGCTTATAAACTTTATCGCGAGCAACTCAGTGGTATTCGTGCGGCGGGGACATTTAAAGATGAGCGCATTATAACGACGCCGCAGCGCGCGCGCATCAATACGACGGAGACGAAAGGCGTACTCAACATGTGCGCCAACAACTATCTGGGGCTCGCGGACAATCCGGATATCATTGCAGCGGCAAAGGCCGCCTATGACGACTGGGGGTACGGATTATCGTCCGTGCGGTTCATCTGCGGCACACAAAGCATCCACAAGCAACTGGAATCGCGGATTGCAAAGTTTTTAAAGATGGACGACGCGATTTTATATTCCAGCTGCTTTGATGCAAACGGCGGATTGTTTGAAACGCTTTTGAACGCGGACGACGCGATCATTTCCGACGAACTCAACCACGCGAGCATCATTGACGGCGTGCGCCTTTGCAAAGCGACGCGCTACCGCTATAAAAACAACGACATGGACAGCCTGCGCGAACAGCTGGAAGCCGCTAAGGACGCGCGCATCAGGCTCATTGCGACCGACGGTGTGTTTTCCATGGATGGGTTCATTGCAAATCTCAAAGGCATTTGCGATCTTGCGGACGAGTACGATGCGCTGGTCATGGTTGACGACAGCCATGCGGTCGGCTTTATGGGCGAGTACGGACGCGGCACGCACGAATACTGCGGCGTGATGGGGCGGGTGGACATCATCACCGGCACGCTTGGAAAAGCACTCGGCGGCGCAAGCGGCGGGTATACGGCGGCAAAGCAGGAAATCGTCGATTTGCTGCGGCAGCGCTCACGTCCGTATCTGTTTTCCAACACGGTTGCGCCCGCAATCTGCGCGGCGAGCATCAAGGTGCTGGACATCCTTGAAGCATCGACCGCGTTGCGCGACAGTCTGCATGAAAACACAAAGTACTTCCGCGCACAGCTTGGCAAGCTCGGCTTCGACGTTCCGCAGAGTGAACACCCGATCGTGCCGGTTATGCTATACGACGCGAAAGTGGCGCAGGAATTCGCCGCGCGCATGCTGGACAAGGGCGTGTATGTGATCGGTTTTTCCTATCCGGTCGTGCCGCAGGGCAAGGCGCGCATCCGCACACAGGTTTCGGCGGGACACAGCATGGAAGACCTCGACTTTGCGGTTGGCTGCTTCGCCGCTGTGAAGAGCGAGATGGGACTATAAAGCATAAACAAAAAAAACAAGCCGGATTTTTCCGGCTTGTTTTTTGTTGCTGTTAGTTTGCTTTAAAAAGAAAAATTAATTTTCTTTCGTTACGATCTTTTCCAATTCGTCGGCAAGATCGTTGAGCCAGTCGCCTTCGAACAGCTCGATAACGCCGCCGTCGCAGGCCCTTGATAGATCGCGTTCGATCGGGATTTCAGCAGTGGTTTCGATCTTGTGCTTTTCGGCAATTTTTTCGATGTTGCTCTCGCCAAACGGATGAATCACCGTTTTGCAGTCCGGGCAGGTGACGTAGCTCATGTTTTCCACCAGCGCAAGCACGGGGATCTTCATAAGCCCGGCCATGTGCACGGCCTTTTCAACAATGATACCGACCAGCTCCTGTGGAGACGTGACAACGACGATGCCGTCGACCGGAATGGATTGGAAGACTGTCAGTGGGACATCGCCCGTTCCCGGTGGCATGTCGATGAACATTACGTCGATATCGCCCCAGACGACGTCCGTCCAGAACTGTTTGACGGTTCCGGCAATGATCGGCCCGCGCCAGACGACCGGATCGGTTTCTTTTTCGAGCAGCAGGTTCATGCTCATGACTTCGATGCCCATTTTTGTGGTGATCGGGAAAATGCCCTGATCAGAACCTTGCGCGCGATTATGCAGGCCAAACGCCTGCGGAATGGACGGGCCGGTCACGTCCGCGTCCAAAATTGCGGTGCGGTAACCGCGGCGGCGCATCAGCACCGCAAGCATGGAGGTGACGATGGATTTGCCGACGCCTCCTTTTCCGCTGACAACGCCGATGACCCGGCGCACATGGGAGAGTTGGTTGGTTGCTTCAAACAGGTCTTGCGCCTGCTCGCGATCGGAACAGTTTGCCGAACAGCTGGAACAGTCGTGGCTGCAGGTTTCGCTGGATTCACTCATGAAATTTGTTTCTCCATTGGTTAAGGATTTGCCGATTTTATGCGGCGTTTTCATTATACGCCTCATGGCACGCGTGTCAACCGTACCAACCACAAGGAAATGCAAAAACGACATAAAAAAGTTTCAAATTTGTTGGTTTGCCAACGATTAAGCGATATGCTATGATAGCGAACGAAGGTGAAGGCATGACAAACACGAGACGCGAAGAATCCGGACAAATGCGCAAGCTCCGCATCGCAAGGCGCTCTATGACGTATATCGTACGCACGCTGCTGCTGATCATTATGGCGTGCATTGTTTGCATTGCGGCATTTTTAACAGCAGAGCGCGTTGCCAACCTATATATATTAACATCCGAAGGTATGGCGCTGCGCGCAGAGTGCGTGCTGGCCGACGGAGCAAAAAACGATCTGGAAGAATATTTCACGCTGTCGTTTCTTGACGGCGATTCGGCCATGTCGGACACAACGTATTCCAACTATACGATATCCAGCTACAACTATGATCTGAGCATCGAGAAGATTTCCGTTTTGCCGTGGTCCATGGTTGCAACCGTGACCGCCATTGAACGCGTTTCCATAAAAGGCAACGTTAACGCAGACCAACTTGGCGAAGGCGAAACCACCAGCGACTATCCCGTGCCGGAATGGACGGCGGTGCGCTATAAGATCAAGTTTATCAATGATAATTCGAGATGGTATATTTCCGAGTTGACCGTTTTAGAAGAAAACCCCGAAACGTCCAATCTCGGCACACCGGACCCGAATGAATCACCGGTACCGGCGGCAACGCCGACGCCGAAACCGACCGACGAACCGACGCCGGACCCATGATGGATCGATTGCTTCCACAAAGCCGTCCCGCCGTTTGCCTTGCGCCGATGGCCGGATTTACGGACCGTACGTTTCGCCTGCTTTGCCAGGAACGTGGCGCGGACGTTGTGTATACAGAGATGATCAGCGCCAAGGGTTTGCTATACCAAAGCAGCAAAACCAGGGCGCTGTATTTTGTGCAACCGGAGGATGCGTCGTTCGGCGTTCAGCTTTTTGGCAGTGAACCGGAAACACTCGCCAAAGCCGCCAAACTGGTAGAGCAGGAACTTGGGGCGCAACTTTTGTGCATTGATCTTAACATGGGGTGTCCCGCGCCGAAAATCACAAGCAATGGCGACGGCAGCGCGCTGATGCAAAACCCTGTATTATCCGGAAAAATTATTGAGGCGACTGTAAAGGCGACAAACGCGCCGGTCACGGTGAAATTCCGAAAAGGTTGGGACGCGGCGCATGTTAACGCGGTCGAATTTGCAAAGGCATGTGAAGACAGCGGAGCAAGTCTTTTAACGATCCACGGAAGGACGCGTGAACAACAGTATGCCGGAACGGCGGATCGGGCGTGCATGACGGCGGTAAAACAAGCCGTATCGATCCCCGTGATTGCCAACGGCGACGTGACGTCCGGCAGAAGTGCGTTAAGCCTATTGAAAGAAACCGGATGCGACGGCGTAATGATTGGCAGGGGAGCGCTGGGCAACCCGTTTATATTCGAGGAAGTGCGTTGCGCGTTGGAGGGCAAACCCTATACGCCGCCGACAGAACACGAGCGGCGTGAAACGGCGCTTCGCCATGCGCAGACGGCGCTGGAAGAAAAAGGTCCGCATGCAATGATCGAATTAAGAAAGCACCTTGCATTTTACGTGCGCGGCATGCACGACGCGGCAAAACTGCGCGTACGCATCAATACATGCCAAACGATCGAAGAACTGCGGCAAATATGGGGTTGACACGACATTTTTGCACCAATATAATAGGTAAACACGGGCATCCGTATCGAATTACAGCCCGCTAATAAAGGAGAAAACGAACGATGGCAGAAATCTGGCTTACGCCTGAAGAAATCAAAAAGCGCGAGGAGCGTTTGGAATACTTTAAAACGACCCGCCGCCTTGAGATTGCGGAGCAGTTGAAAATCGCGCGCGCGTTCGGGGACCTCTCCGAAAACGCGGAATACGATGCGGCGAAAAACGAGCAGGCGAAAAACGAATACGATATCGTCCAACTCGAAAACGAATTGAAAAACGCCAAGATCATTGATGAGTCGGCAATCGATTATACGACGGTCGGCGTCGGTGCAACGGTGAAACTCACCAACATGGCGGACAAAAACAAAATGTCATTCCAGATCGTCGGAAGCGCGGAAACCGATCCCTTGAAGGGGCGCATCTCAAACGAGTCGCCCATCGGCAAGGCTGTGCTTGGGCATAAATCCGGCGATGTGGTCGAGGTTATCACCCCTGGCGGCACGCTGAAACTGAAGATCAACGCGATCGGAAAGTAACGCATGAAAAATTGGGGGCGATAAGCCCCCATTTGATTTTTTAATAGAATATTTTGGGAAGAGGGAGAAACATGGAACAGCCACCGATTGAACAGGAATTGACACAGGAGCAGCTTTCGGAGTTGCTGCAGATACGCAGGGATAAGCTCACCGCGTTGCAGCAAGACGGGAACGATCCGTTTTTTAACACAACATATGATGTTTCGCACACCAGCGAACAGATCCTTTCCGGCTATGACGAACTGGAGGGCAAGGACGTCTCAATCGCAGGACGCATGATTTCGCGGCGTATCATGGGCAAAGCCAGCTTTATCCATATTCTCGATGGCAAGGGTCGCATTCAGGCGTATGTCCGGCGTGACGACGTCGGCGAGGATGTGTACGCTGCGTTCAAGACGTTTGACATCGGCGACATCGTTGGCGTAAGGGGATTTGTATTTCAAACACGAACAGGCGAAACCAGCGTCCATGCAAAGGAAATCACGCTGCTAAGCAAGTCGCTGCGTCCGCTGCCAGAGAAGTACCACGGCCTCAAAGATCCGGAACTGCGCTATCGCCAGCGGTTTGTCGACCTGATCGTTAATCCGGAAGTGCGGGATACGTTTATCAAGCGCAGCCGCATCATCACGGAAATTCGCCGCCGCATGGATGAGCATGGGTTTATCGAGGTGGAAACACCGGTGCTGAATACGACCGCCAGCGGTGCGTCGGCAAAGCCGTTTGTGACGCACCACAATACCCTCGATCTAGACATGTATATGCGCATTGCCACCGAGCTGCACCTTAAGGAGTGCATTGTCGGCGGCTTGGAGCGCGTATATGAGATTGGGCGGTTGTTCCGCAACGAGGGCATGGACCCCATGCATAACCCGGAATTCACGACCATTGAGGCGTACCAGGCATATACTGACTACAACGGCATGATGGAGCTTGCGGAGGATTTGATTTCGCGCTGCTGCGTCGCCGTCAACGATGCGACGAAGGTCACCTATCAGGGAATGGAAATCGACCTGACGCCGCCTTACAGACGGTTGAGCATGAACGATGCGGTCAAGGAAGCCACCGGCGTTGACTTTTATGCCTGCGCAACGGATGAAGAAGCGCGCGAATTGGCAAAGACGCTCAAACTTGAACTCAAGGACAAGACCGTGACGCGCGGCAAGCTCGTTGCGGAGGCGTTCGACGCTTTTGTAGAGGAGACGTTGATTCAGCCGACGTTTATCATCGACTACCCGGTTGAAATTTCACCGCTGAGCAAGCGCAAGCCGTCCGCCCCGTATTTGACCGAACGGTTTGAGCTGTTTATTGCGGGCCACGAATTTGCCAATGCGTTTTCCGAATTGAACGATCCCGTCGACCAGCGCGGACGTTTCGTCCAGCAGGCGCAGGAGCGTGCTAAG
>OY762278.1:0-455000 GCA_963665515.1 Christensenellaceae bacterium | reverse complement strand
TCCCCGAAATAGCTTTAGGGCTAGCCTCGATTTTAGATTACCGGGGGTAGAGCACTGAATGGGCTAGGGGGCCACAAAGCTTACCGAACCCTATCAAACTCCGAATACCGGATAATTATGATCGGGAGTCAGACAGTGGGAGATAAGTTTCATTGTCAAGAGGGAAACAGCCCAGATCAACGACTAAGGTCCCAAAGTTGTGGTTAAGTGGGAAAGGATGTGCAATTGCACAGACAACCAGGATGTTGGCTTAGAAGCAGCCACTCATTTAAAGAGTGCGTAATAGCTCACTGGTCGAGTGAATGTGCGCCGAAAATGTACCGGGGCTAAACCACACACCGAAGTCTTGGAATTACAGCAATGTAATTGGTAGGGGAGCAACGAATACGGGCTGAAGCGGAATCGTGAGAGACCGTGGACTGTATTGGAGAGAGAATGCCGGCATGAGTAGCGAGAGCAAAGTGAGAATCTTTGCCGTCGAAAGCCTAAGGTTTCCTGAGGAAGGTTCGTCCTCTCAGGGTAAGTCGGGGCCTAAGCCGAGGACAGAAGTCGTAGGCGATGGACAACAGGTTGATATTCCTGTACCACGACAATTCGTTTGACTGACGCAGTGACACAGAAGGATAGACAGAGCGGGGCGATGGTAGACCCCGTCCAAGCGGTGAGGCTGGTGCGTAGTGAAGTACGCGTACTAAGGCTGGGCCGTAATGGGGACCGAAAATAAGTAGGGAAGCTGTTGAATTCACGCTGGCGAGAAAAGCTGCTAAGGAGAATTGTTGTGCCCGTACCGCAAACCGACACAGGTGGGCGAGGAGAGAATCCTAAGACGAGCGGGAGAACCCTTGTTAAGGAACTCGGCAAAATGACCCCGTAACTTCGGGATAAGGGGAGCCTCGAAAGAGGCCGCAGAGAATAGGCCCAAGCGACTGTTTAGCAAAAACACAGGTCTGTGCGAAGTAGAGATACGACGTATACGGGCTGACGCCTGCCCAGTGCCGGAAGGTTAAGGGGAAGTGTTAGGGCAACCGAAGCACGGAACTTAAGCCCCGGTGAACGGCGGCCGTAACTATAACGGTCCTAAGGTAGCGAAATTCCTTGTCGGGTAAGTTCCGACCCGCACGAATGGCGTAACGACTTGGGCACTGTCTCAACAAGGGACCCGGCGAAATTGTAGTATGTGTGAAGATGCACATTACCCGCGACTGGACGGAAAGACCCCGTAGAGCTTTACTGTAGCTTGGCATTGGATTTTGGTAACATATGCACAGAATAGGTGGGAGGCTTTGAAGCAGTGACCCTGGTCATTGTGGAGCCATCTTTGGGATACCACTCTTGTGTTACTGGGGTTCTAACGAGCGGCCGTGATCCGGCGTTCGGACAGTGCCAGGTGGGCAGTTTGACTGGGGCGGTCGCCTCCGAAAGAGTAACGGAGGCGTTCAAAGGTTTCCTCAGAATGGTTGGAAACCATTCGAAGAGTGCAAAGGCAGAAGGGAGCCTGACTGCGAGACCGACAGGTCGAGCAGATACGAAAGTAGGACTTAGTGATCCGGCGGTATGAGAGTGGAATTGCCGTCGCTCAACGGATAAAAGCTACCTCGGGGATAACAGGCTTATCTCCCCCAAGAGTCCACATCGACGGGGAGGTTTGGCACCTCGATGTCGGCTCGTCGCATCCTGGGGCTGGAGTAGGTCCCAAGGGTTTGGCTGTTCGCCAATTAAAGCGGCACGCGAGCTGGGTTCAGAACGTCGTGAGACAGTTCGGTCCCTATCCATCGTGGGCGCAGGAGATTTGAGAGGAGCTGTCCTTAGTACGAGAGGACCGGGATGGACGCACCAAGGGTGAATCAGTTGTCGTGCCAACGGCATAGCTGGGTAGCCACGTGCGGATCGGATAAACGCTGAAGGCATCTAAGCGTGAAGCCGACCTCAAGATAAGATCTCCCATTCGGTTAACGAAGTAAGACCCCTTGTAGACGACAAGGTTGATAGGTCGGAGGTGGAAGCGCAGTAATGTGTGAAGCTGACCGATACTAATAGGTCGAGG
The DNA here is from genome assembly GCA_963665515.1 of Christensenellaceae bacterium. Taxonomy (GTDB): domain Bacteria; phylum Bacillota; class Clostridia; order Christensenellales; family CAG-138; genus UBA7703. The sequence continues at coordinate 452,956 of OY762278.1, read as the reverse complement.
GCTTGATCAAAGTGAATTACTATCTATGCAGTTTTCAAGGTGTTTACACAACACCATAACTTTCCGGTGGTTTAGCTGAAGGGACCCACCTGTTCCCATTCCGAACACAGCAGTTAAGCCTTCATACGCCGATGGTACTTGGCTGGAGACGGCCCGGGAGAGTAGGTAGCCGCCGGGATCCAACAAAACAGAACATCCGCAATAGCGGGTGTTCTGTTTTTCTGTCCTCGGCAACCACCTACTCTCTCGGACCTTGATAGACTGAGCGCGCAGCGCACTTGGCTTGAGACAGGCGTAGCTGAGCGCCCGCTGTGCGGGAATAAGCGAAGCGGAAGCCCAGTGAGCAACGAGCGGCACAAGCGACAGCGCGGAGCCGCGACGATTGCGAACTGTTGCGAGGAGAGTAGGTAGCCGCCGGGATCCAACAAAAATAGAACCCATGCAGTTGCATGGGTTCTATTTTTGTCAGGTTCTAGCGAAGACTAATTCTTTCGAGCTTGAATTCGGCCGGCGCTCAATGTAAGTGGCTTATTGCCTGATGTTTCAGAGCGCTGGCTTGAGACAGGCAGAGCTGAGCGCGCCCTGTGGGCGATGCAGCGAAGCGGAAGCCCAGTGAGCGACGAGCGGCACAAGCGACAGCGCAGAGCCGCGACGATTGCGAACTGTTGCGAGGAGAGTAGGTAGCCGCCGACCTTGACTGATGAAACGCGCAAAGCCAATAGTTATGCGGCGTTTCAAGAAAACAGACTGCTTGGCAACAATCTGTTCAACCAAAAATAATACTTTTTTCATTTTGACATAAAAGAATGTTCACATATATATAGTATGATTTAAGCATAGAAGAGACAAGATGATGTATAAAGGAGTGCGAAAAATGCTTGATAGACTGTATCTGATCGCTTACCTGTGGAGAGCGAAATTTCGCCACTCGACTGCGAAAGCGGGCTGCTGACAATATAATTAAAAAACCGTAATAATTGTAGCTGGCGTAAGTTACGCGCAATGATTGACGGGAGAGCTTCCCTGAACGGAGACGTTCAGGGTTTTTATTTTTCAGGAGTGAAACAAAGGAGAACCGAACAATTTGTTTTATTGTAGCGGTTTGTTATTTTGCGACGTTGTGCTAAAATAATCGGAACGGAGCAAGGGATTAAGGATTTAAAAATGAAAGAACGCAATATCGGATTTCTCAGTACAGCATTGTGCTATATTCTTTGGGGTTTGTTGCCACTGTACTGGCGACTGCTTGACAACGTGGATTCAATCGTCATCCTGGCAAACCGGATCATCTGGTCGGCCGTCTTTACCATTGTATTGCTGTTCATAACGAAACGGTTTGACGAAGTGAAAGCAGTCCTAAGCGATGGCAAGAAGATGCGATACATGATTCCCGCCGCCATTATGATTACGATTAATTGGGGCGTCTATATCTGGGCAGTTAATGCCGGACGATTGCTGGATGCAAGCCTGGGATATTATCTCAACCCGCTGATGGTGTTTGCAATCGGCATGATTTTGTTTCACGAGCGTTGCGGCACGCTAGAATGGATTGCGCTTGGGTTGGCGTCGGTCGGTGTGTTGATAGCAACGTTCGCATATGGTGCGTTTCCATGGGTGGCGCTTACGCTTGCTATATCGTTTGGGTTGTACGGCACGCTGAAAAAGCTTGCGGGCGTCAGCGGATTGACAAGTATCGCGGTGGAAACGATTTTAGTTGCGCCCATCGCAATTGCTTACATGTTGTTTGCACCGGCGAGTCATGCAACGATTTCTGCACTGACTTTCCAAACGACACTGCTGCTCGTTTTAACGGGCGCAATAACGGCAACGCCGCTGATTCTGTTTACGCATGGTGTAAACAGAATACCGTTTACCGCGGTGGGCTTTCTACAGTACATCAGCCCAACGATGCATTTAATCATCGGTTTTTTACTGTTCCACGAAGAATTGACACAGGACCGTGTCGTGGCGTTTGCGTTTTTAGGAGTTGCGCTGGTGCTCTATTCCATTGGAATTGTTCAGCGCACACGGAGAAACAGGCGAAGCTTACAAGCAGTTTAAGCATAAAACATGCTACGGATGCAAATCTAACCGACATTGTGAAGCTCCTGTGTATTCAGGGGCTTCTTGTTGCATGGAGAAAGTTTTACTGCTATACTAACAAATTAGGGTACTATGCGGACGAATGCCTTTTTATCATCGCAATCGCCCACGGAAAAGAACGTAAAGGAGCTTCCGAATGGGAATTTTGGATACATTGCTCGGCAATACGAGTGCCAGCAGGTTGCGCAAACTGCAGCCATATGTGAAACGCATCAATGAGATAGAACCGCAGATGCAGGCGATGACGGACGAACAGCTTCGTGCGCAGACGCAAATCTTTAGAGAGCGCCTGGAAAACGGCGAAACGATGGACGACATTATGGTGGAAGCATTTGCCACCGTACGGGAAGCGTCCGTTCGAACGGTCGGCATGCGCCACTTCGACGTGCAGCTGCTTGGCGGAATGGTCCTACATCAGGGCCGCATCGCAGAAATGAAAACCGGTGAAGGTAAAACCCTGGTTGCGACGCTTCCGGCCTACCTTAACGGCCTGGCCGGTGAAGGCGTGCACATTGTTACCGTAAATGATTACCTGGCAAAGCGCGATGCGCAGTGGATGGGTAAGATTTACCGTTTCCTCGGTATGAGCGTCGGCTGTATCGTAAATGGTATGGACCGTGAGGAAAAACAGGAAGCATATGGGAGCGACATCACATACGGAACCAACAATGAATTTGGCTTCGATTATCTGCGCGACAACATGGTCGTATTTCGCGAGCAGATGGTGCAGCGTAAACTGGCATACGCCATCATCGATGAAGTCGACTCGATCTTGATCGATGAAGCGCGCACACCGCTTATCATCAGCGGCGAAGGCGAAGAGTCCAGCGAAATGTACACCGAAGCAGACCGTTTCGTCAAAGGATTGAAACGCGGCTCCGATCTGACGCAGCAGTCCAGCACGGACCGCATGATGGGCGAAGAGATTGAGGAAGACGGCGATTACCAGTGCGATATTAAAAAGCGCACCGTGCAGTTGACGGGGGAAGGCGTTCGTAAGGCTGAAGAGCGTTTTGGTTTGGAGAATCTCAGCGACCCGGAAAACATGGAGATCAACCATCACATCGTGCAGGCACTGCGCGCAAACGCCCTGTTCCAGTTGGACAAGGATTATGTCGTACAGAACGGCGAAGTGCTCATTGTCGACGAATTTACCGGCCGACTGATGATCGGACGCCGTTACAGCGAAGGCCTGCATCAGGCATTGGAAGCCAAAGAAGGCGTGAAGGTTGAAAAAGAAAACCGCACGCTTGCCACGATCACATTGCAGAATTATTTTCGCATGTATGAAAAGCTCTCCGGCATGACGGGTACCGCCAAGACCGAAGAAAGTGAGTTCATGAGCATCTACGATTTGGACGTCGTCGAAATCCCGACGAACCGCCCGCTGATGCGCGCGAATATGGACGATGCAATTTTCCCGACGGAAAAGGGCAAGTTTGACAGCATTGTGGAAACGATTAAGAAGATACACGAAACCGGCCAGCCAATTCTGGTCGGCACCATCAGCGTTGAGCGCAGCGAATACCTCAGCGGCAGGCTCAAACGATCCGGGATCGATCACGAAGTGTTGAACGCCAAGTATCACGCAAAAGAAGCGGAGATCGTAGCGCAAGCCGGTAAAAAAGGTCAAGTTACCATTGCAACCAACATGGCTGGTCGTGGTACGGATATTTTGCTTGGTGGCAATCCGGACTTCCTAGCACGGCGCGACCTGCGACAGGACGGCTTGGAAGACTGGCTGATTGAAGAAGCCGTTGGTCACGGCGATACGAACGATCCGGATATCTTGGCGGCACGCAAACGCTATCAGGAGTTGTTTAGCGCACATAAGATCGTTACTAGCAAGGAACACGACGAAGTGGAAGCGCTTGGCGGGTTGTTTATTCTCGGTACCGAGCGGCATGAGAGCCGACGCATCGACAACCAGCTCCGCGGTCGTTCCGGTCGTCAGGGAGATCGTGGTGCAACACAGTTTTATGTTTCGTTTGAAGATGAACTTATGCGCCGGTTCGGTGGCGAGCGCGTAACGAACACGCTCAACCGCTTCGCGTCGACCGACCAACAGCAGGAAATCCGTCTTGAGATGCGCATGCTGACCAAGCAGATTGAAGCTGCACAAAAACGCGTTGAAGCGATGAACTTTGAAACGCGTAAAAATGTTCTGCGATATGACGACGTCATGAACAAGCAGCGCGAAATCATCTATGGCCAGCGCCGCCGTGTGCTGTTGGGCGAAGACCTTAGCGACAGCATCCGCACAATGGTGCAAGGGACGATCGACAGCATGATGGAAAACACCTGCAACCCGCATGCGCCGCGCGAATCCTGGGACTTTACTGCGCTGTCGCTTGAAGTTTGCAAACTCTGCCTGCGTAAACCGAGGCCTCTGTTTTCGGAAGAAGAGCAGAAAACGTTCACGACCGAGGAAATCCAAACCCGACTCTATGAATTTGCGGACAAAGCATATGAAGAGACAGAGAAGCGACTGGAAGAAGCAGAGATCGATATGCGCGAAAACGAGCGTGTCATCCTGTTGCGTACCGTCGACGAACATTGGATGGATCACATCGACGCGATGGATCAGCTCAAACAGGGCATCGGTCTGCGCTCCTATGCACAACGCGACCCGGTGTTTGCATACACGAGTGAAGGCTTTGAAATGTTCGACGAGATGGTTGCGAACATTCGCGAAGAGACAGTCCGCAGGCTCTATCAGATGCAGGTGACCGGCGGCCCGCTCCGTCGTGTCCAGCTTGCAAAGCCGACCACAACGAATACCGACGGCAGCACGAGCGCAACGTTCTCCCGCGGCGAAAAGAAAGTCGGACGAAACGATCCCTGTCCCTGCGGCAGCGGAAAGAAATACAAGAACTGCTGCGGCAAAAACAAATGACTCCACGCCACTCCGCATGGCGCTCCGGATGCAGGATAGCATGATCTATTTTACACGGAGCTGCGCCGCGCAGGACAGGAACCGCATGGCGTAACGAGAGCGAATACGGTAAAGCGAGAGGAAGAGAAACTATGATCCCGTTGGACGAATATAAAGCGAATCTGGACGCGTTTGAAGAGCAGCTTAAAGAATGTAAAACTGCGCTTGACCCGGAGCAGATTCAAAAAGAACTTGCGGAACTGGACGCGCAAATGAGCGCGCCGGATTTCTGGAACGATGTTGAAAACGCCAATAAGGTAAACCAGCATGTCAAACAGCTCCAGCACAAACTCGAACGCTTCGATAAACTGAATGCGCGATTTGAGGATTTAAAAACCTTGATTGAAATGGCGGAAGAAGAGCAGGACGACACGCTGGTTACCGAAATCAAAAACGAAGATGCGGCAGTTGCCGCCGGAGTAGAGTCGCTGCGGCTGGAACAGATGCTGAAAGGCCCGTATGACTCCTCCAACGCCGTTTTATCGCTGCACGCGGGTGCAGGTGGAACGGAAGCGCAGGACTGGACGGAGATGCTCTACCGCATGTATACGCGTTATTGTGAAAACTGCGGTTGGACGGTGCGCGAACTTGACGTGCTCGACGGTGACGACGCGGGGATCAAATCCGTAACGTTCGAAGTCGACGGTGACAATGCATATGGCTACCTCAAGGCGGAAAAAGGCGTGCACAGGCTTGTTCGAATTTCACCGTTTGATTCCAGCGGACGGCGGCACACGTCGTTTTCGTCGCTGGACGTCACGCCGATCTTTGACGACGACACCGGCGATATAAAAGTCGACCCGGACGATCTGCGCGTTGACACGTATCGCAGCAGCGGTGCGGGCGGGCAGCACGTCAACAAGACGAGTTCCGCAATCCGCATTACGCACCTGCCGACCGGTATCGTCGTGCAGTGCCAAAACGAGCGCAGTCAGATTCAGAACCGCGAAACGGCGATGCGCATGCTGCGCGGCAAACTGCTGGAACTGCAGGAGCGTGAACGCGAGGCGCAGATGGCTGAGATCAAGGGCGAAATGAAGAAGATCGAGTGGGGCAGCCAGATTCGCAGCTATGTGTTCCAGCCTTATACACTGGTCAAGGATCATCGCACCGGCGTTGAAAACGGAAATATTCAGGCCGTGATGGACGGCGAGCTCGATTCGTTTATCCATGCGTATTTAGTGCAATCCTGACGTACTTTCTATAAAAAGAAAGTACGCAAAGAAATGTCTCCTTCATTTTGAAATGAGAATGACTGACAATCTGTAAGTTCAAACAGAAAAGCAGGCTGATGATGTGAAGTTCTTTTGCTTCTTTTCTTTCAAGAAAAGAAGGAGTTCTTTTTATTTCTTTTTCTGCCGAGAAAAAGGAAGGAAGGTTATCCCATGCAATTCGATTACGAACTCGTCGGAAAAATCGGCTCTATGGCGCTGATTCGAAAAGCCGACAAGGACATCGACTATAATATTTTTTCGCGCCTTGGCGCGGAGTTGCGGCCCGGAATGATCTGGGTCAGCAGCGGGGCGACCGAAATCGGGCGGCTCGATTATATCCGCCGCAATGGAACTGAACTGGATGGCGACCCTGAGGAAGTGAAAGCGGATTATGCTGCGCAGGGGCAGACTATCCTTATGATGGAGTACCGCAGGTACATTCCGGACCGCTACAGCGTCCGCCAGCTGCTTGTGGAACACACGCACTTCAACGACGAGGAGAAACGCAATCATATTCGATCGTTTCTACTGCGTTGTGCAAAGCAGGGTGCAATTCCGATTGTGAATTACAACGACCCCGTAAGCATTGAAGAAGTGCGAAAGATGGAGCTTTCCCATCTGCGGGAACAGGCAGATCACGTGGTTGAATGCATTGATAACGACGAGACGGCGTCGGTGATCTGCTCATTGGTGCACGCAAGATATCTGATTATTCTGACCAGTGTGGACGGCATTTATCGAACCCCCGGAGAACCGGACACACTTGTATCCGCCGTGGAAGGCAAAAACGCGGATGAGATCATCGAGCAGATTGACGAACTGGCGTGCAGCTGCGTCGGCGCAAGCCGCGCAGGCGCAAACGGCGCGCGCGCAAAGCTGGACTTTATCAAGCAGCCGGTTCGCGAAGGAACGACGGTATATATCGCCAACGCCCGGGAGCGGATCAAAGACATCTTGGAAGGTTCGTGCCGTAGCACCGTGTTCCGGGTACGTTAATAAAAAAAAGAAAAACGATAAATATTTATTGACAAACAATAAATACGATGATAGACTGTCACCGAAAACAGGTGGCGGTCTATTCTTTTTTAGTTACATAAGAATTTGACGGCTTCCGGAAATGAAAGGATGTCTTTCAGCCTATGAAGCACTCATTTTTAAACCGGTTTGTGCAGGTTTGCATCGTGCTCGGCATGCTAGCGGGGATTGCACTGGTAATCATTTTGTATGTTGTAGAAATGCCAATTGTTGTAGAGTTTTTTGCCGCAGAAAACAAGCCGGCCACATTTGCTGTTTTAGCCGGCGTCATTGCGAGCATATGCCTCGTTGGCGCGGAATACATTGCATATACGCTATTTTGCATGATGCATACATTGGAGGCCGACCCGTTTGTTGAAAAAAACGTCGTCGCGTTGCGGCGGATGGGCATTGTCGCCTTGGGAATCGCCGTACTGGGATTGAGCACATTGTTGCTGCACCCTGTACCGCTTGCGGTAATCGCTGCGTTGCCTGTTGCAATGTGCGGGTTGTTCTCTCTTGTGTTGAGTGGCGTTTTTGCGCAAGCCGTCGCTTACAAGCGGGAAAATGACCTGACGGTATAGGAGGGAGATTGGTATGATTCAAGTCAATTTGGATGTAATGATGGCAAAGCGAAAAATGAGCCTAAACGAGCTGTCGCGCCAAATGGGAATATCCCTCGCCAATCTTTCAATCCTGAAAAACAATAAGTGCAAAGCCGTTCGCTTTTCCACGCTGTCGAACCTTTGCCGGATACTGGAATGTGAAGTCGGCGACATCCTCGTTTATGTGGAAGGAGATGACGAAAATGGAACAGAATCAAACGAATAACACGCCCGGACAGATCACAAAACCGGAATCGATCGTGACGTTTTCCAAGGCGCAGCTTTGGTTGCTGCTCGGCGTACTTGCAATCGGCGTCGTTTGGGATATTGCGCTTGAAAACGGGCATTACTACTGGATTTCGATCTTCTGGCTGACGGCATTGAGCGTATTTACCATCTTCAATTTTCAACGTATCCGTCATAATGTCACGGCGATTGCGGTGGGAGTTCCGGTAGTTGCCTTATGCGTAATCTTTATGTTTGACTATTTGAATTTTGAGTTAGTCGGCTGGACGTTCGTCGCCATTCCGGCAATACTGGTCATGTTCGCGGTATTCGTTACCCAGGAAATTCCCGTTAAGCATGAAGGTGCTGCGGCCGTTGGCGTACTGCGCGCCGTGTTTGTGAAACCGTTCACCGGAGTTCCAACGTTTTTCCGGGCGATTCGTTCGTTATTCCGCGGGGAAAAGAGTTCGACGGCGCGCCGCGTCGCAATCGGTGCCGCAATCGGTCTGCCGCTGGCGGTGATTGTGCTTGCGCTGCTTTCCAGCGCGGACGATCAGATGCATACGCTGATGGGCGGCTTATTTGCCAACTTTAACGTGGGGCAATGGATTGCGCGCGTGGTCGTAGTTTTGATTGCGGCGATGCTGTTCTATTCCGTTTTCTACAATTTAACGTGGGGTAAGAGAGATCGTGCAATGAAGCCTGTGACGCAAAGCTGGAGCCTTGCTGCACCTGCGGTCGTCATCGGCATGCTGCTATTGTCCTATGCGCTGTTTTCGTATTCTCAGTTTGCGTATCTTTTCGGCGGAAAGCTTCCAATCGACACGACATATTCGTCCTACGCCAGAGAAGGATTTGCACAGTTTCTTGCGGTCACGCTGATTAACTTCATTGTGTTTGGCGTGTGCTTGAGCAAAACGGAACGTTCACGCCCGATACGGATTTTGGAGACGCTGTTGACTTTTGCGAGCTTGCTCATCCTTGCTTCGGCGGCTTGGCGCATGCTATTGTATATCAATGCATATGGTCTGACGATCAGGCGGGTTCTTCCGCTTTGGCTGATGGTATATCTGCTCTATCTGGCAATTGCTGCTGTAATTCGCATCTATCGTGAAAAAACACCACTTGTCCGGATTTCAGCATTTATGTTTCTGTATTGGTATGTTGCGGTGTGTTGTGTTGACTGGAACACGCTGATTGAAGCTTACAATCTTGCGCATGGCTTCGGCGGTTAAAGAAACGAAAAAAAGCTTCTCTTTCAAGAGAAGCTTTTTCAATGGAATCCGTTTAAAAATAAATCCGTCGATTCTGCGCTGTGAACATCTAGGGGAGGAACTCGTTTGATTTATCGTGCCTTTCAAAATGCCTGCCGGGGGATTTGGCAAACTGTGCGTTCAGGGCGCAATTTCCGCATTATGCTCACCGTCTTTTTACTGGTGATTGCGGCGGGGGTGGTGTGCCATGTTTCGGTAACACAGTGGTTTGTACTTCTAATTTGCAGTGGTGGAGCGTTCGCGCTGGAGCTGATGAACACTGCGATAGAGCGGATGGTCGATCTGGAGACGCAGCAGTGGCATCCGCTGGCAAAGGCAGCCAAGGATATTGCTGCCGGTGCAGTTCTCGTTTGGTCGGTTTTTTGTGCAATCATCGGCCTGTTGATCTTTGTTCCATACTTGATTGCAATATTTGGCTGAGTTACAAGCGCTAAAGCAAAGAAAGTCTAGTTGCTCTTGGCTTTTGTCAGTGCAAGCGCTTTTGCATACGCTTCTTTCTTAGGAACGTTGCATTGCAGAGCAGCCATTGCAGAAGCGTCCCGAACAGAATATCCTTGCTCAAGCAATTCCTGCAGCACGGCTTCAAGCGCCTCTGCAGAGACGGTCTCCTGCTGCGCACGGCAAAGCAACGCGATCACACATTCTCCGCGCGGTGCAGTTTCGCCGTAGCGCGCGATAAGCTTGCTTAGGGTACCGTGTGCGGCTTCTTCGTGTAGTTTGGTCAGCTCACGCATGACGGCGGCGTCCAGATCGCCAAGAGCGGAAAAAAGCGTTTGCAGTGTGGATACGACACGGTTCGGGCTTTCGTAAAAAAGCACGAGATGATCGGTGTGCTTTAATGTTTCCAGTAATGGCTTTTGCGATTTTTTATCACGCGGGAAAAATCCATAAAAGGTAAACGGCGTAGGCGGCAATCCACTCATGACCGCTGCTGTCAGCACCGCGGAAGCGCCGGGTAGCACGCTGTACGGCAGATCGTTTTCAATGCAGGCGCGTATCAACACTTCACCCGGATCGGAGACGCCCGGCATGCCTGCGTCGGAAACGTAAACGATCATTTCCCCGTTTTTCAGCCGATCAACAACCTCCGCCGCACGCGCTCGCTCGTTTTCGCGATAACAGGAAACGAGTGGTTTCTTAATGCCGCAATGATTGAGCAGCGTCAGCGTCCGCCGCGTGTCCTCGCAATAAATCGCGCTGCATTCCGAAAACGCCTCGCGTACACGCAAGGTCAAATCACCAAGGTTTCCAATTGGGGTTGCACAAAGTAACAACATAAGTTTATATCGTCCGCAGGTTTTCGCCGGTCAGTTGGAGAACCTGCGTCGTGTTGCGATCGCAAAGGCGGCTCATAAACCGCTCGTCGTAAAAATCCGAAAGTTGCTTAAGAGTGAGGTTGCTGCTGCAAACGGTGGCACGACCGGCAAGCGTGCGCTCGTTGATAACGGCAAACAACCACTCAAATGAGACATTCGGGATACTTGGTTCGCTGCCCAGATCGTCCAGAACAAGCAATGGCACCCGCTGATACCGTTGCGTGCGCTCCGTGCGTTCGCGAATATCTTTTAAAACAGCCTGCACAAATGCGTATGCCGTGACGCGTTCGGCGTCCACGCCGCGAAGCAATGCTTCATAAGCGATTGCATTGCCGAGAAACGATTTACCAAGCCCCGGCATGCCGAGCAGCAGCAAGTTCGGCTTTTCCGGCGCAGGAAGCGCCTTTGCATAGCGCTCGCAGATGGTTTTTGCGTTGAGCGTACGCTTCTTCTGCGCCGCGCTCGGAAAGATATCTTGTGAAAAATTAGTAAATGTCTCTCGTTCGTTCACGCCGTCCGACCCGCGCAAGCGCTCCCGATAGAGCAACCGGCAGGCGCAGGGCTGATGGCTTGCGCCAATGTAGCCGGTATCACCGCAAAGTTCGCAGCGCACGTGCAGAGAGAGCGCATCCGCAGACAAGCCCAGCGATGCGAGAATTTCCAACTCTTCGATGGAGATTGCGTCAAGCTGTTGCTTGCCTTCGGTTGCCGTGATTTTTCTTGCACCGAGATTGGAAAAGAGTTGCGAACGCGCATGATCGAGCTGCTGCAGCCGCGGCGCGCGCGCAAAAGCGTCGTCAATACGGCGCTTTAGCGCCTCATGTTCCTCGGCGCGAATTTGTTCGTAATAATTATCAAGTGTAATGTGTGTCATTCGATATCCTTATCCAGGTCGACCAGCAGGTGCTCCAATTGCTCGTCGGTCAAATCGTGCTGCGGATATTGTGTTTTGGCCGCATGACCGCGGTTCTTTCGCGGCGGAGATTTGCTCTCCATACTCTTTTTTGCGTCTTCAATAGTGGAGAGTTTCTTTTCGTGCCATTCGCTCCAGAGCTTTTTCATCATACCGAACGGTTCGTTTGCGCCGCGGCATTGTTCGGCGCCGAACAGCAATAATTCGCGCGGCATGCCGAAATCGTTGAGATACATGGAAATCTGCGCCCGCTGTGTGCGCGTGGCGGGTTCGATTTTTCCGGCGCGGTCGAATATGAGTTTTGCAAACGCTTTTTCTTGCGCGCTTTTTGCATCGGCGCGGTCGATTTCGGCCTTGCTTGTTTGTCCTTCGCGGCGGAGGGAATCGAGCAGCTCATCGAGATAGACGAAGTTCGGCGTGCCGGAAACCGTAAGCTTTGGCAGTGCGGCCAGAATTGCTTCCGGTGCAAAACCCCATTCGGAGGTCCACTTTTCGTATAAATCCGTCTCCGCCTTGGTTGGCTTACGGCGCCGGTTCCACTGGCGCAGGATTGCGCTTGCGCCGTGTTTCGTTAAATCATAATTTTCAATGTATGCGCGTGCTTTGTCGCGCGTGCGGATACCTTCCTCCGACCAACTGATTGCCACCTTATCGATGTAGTTGACGGAAACACGGCGGCCTTTTGCATCCATGCAGTGCGACACCAGCTCCAGTACGGTCTCCTCGTCCAGCCCGTAAACTTCGATCCAGTCGTATACATGCTTTAACTCGCGAAAATCAAATTGACGGGGCGCAATCAGCGTACCAAGCGCAGAGACGAGTTTGTTATATTTGCCGGGCACCACGCCAGCGGCATCGCTCGGCTCAAAGTCGAGATATTCGACGATCAGCGGCTTTTCACTGCGAATCTGAACGAGATGCTGCGCTTGCCAGTAAATAAACGCATCCGTCACTTCCGCTTCCGAAAGGCCGAGCGCATCGGGGATGGACGTTTCGTTCACCGCACCTGCCGAACAGAGCATCAGGCCATAAAGATAGACCCGAATGCAGGTTTCGTTTGCATGCGGCAAATAGTCCAGAATAAATCGATTGTCGACAGGCGTGAACATACGTCGCGCCGCGTCCAGAGAAAAACGTACAATCATATAAAAACCATGTCGGCGCCGCCAAATAACAGCAGCGCGTAAATTTCTGTATCCGTGTTACGCACCAAGCGTAAATAACGGAAAAACATACACATTGAACCAGGCGTACCCAAGGTTCAATTGTGGAATAAAGCCGAAATCCATCAGGATACCCGCGGCGACCCAAAGCAAAACCAGCAAAAACAAGATCAACAAAAAGCGTCCGAATCCGCGTCCGCGGCGGGATTGCTTGGTGGCACGTTCCTGCTCGCGAATGCGAAGGTCTGCTTCGCCGTCGGCCTGCGCATACGCGCGGGCCCGGTCAAACGTTGGAAGCGGTTCCTCCGTGCCGAGTTGCGCATCGTCGTCATCGTCGAACGAAACACGCTCACGTCGTGGCCGACGAACGACCTCGCGAACAGACGCGTCCTCCTCCGGCTTTACCGGCGCGGTGCGAGCTTCAAAAGACGCTTCCTTTTGCTGGGCGGCTTGTCTTTTTGCGGCGACGACCGACGCTGCCTGCTCGCCCGACTTGCTGCCAAGAATTTCCATTAGAAGCAATTCGTTGTTGGCCAGCTCCTGGATGCGTGCCGCAATATCGATATCTTCGCCGGCGCGCAGAAGTTCGTGATGCAGGTTCAGGAACGTCTGCTTGACAACGTTGTGCGCGTCCGTTTCATTCCCCAGAGTCTTTAGCGCGTTGAGATAGACACCGCGGCCATACTCGGAGTAAATCGTACGAAACGCTTCGCGATCGCCGTTATGGATACGCTTTTGGAGATCGTTTGTGATCATGGCTTCTGTTCCTTTACATCGATTTTCTTCATTGTAGCATGGTGCGGGAAAAAAGAAAATAGACAGACGCAGCACCTGTCTCCTGCGGTTGGGTGAAAACAGTGGGCTTCATTGACTCTGAATTCGCAACCGGCTGTGGTATACTTTTGCATATGGAACGCATCGACGACCTTCAACATAACGGCTTAAAGCTGTTTCAGGATACCGAATACGCGTGCTTCAATGCGGACGCGCTACAACTTTTAGGCTTTTTGCGGCTGACAAAGCGCGATAACGTAGTTGAACTCGGCAGTGGTACCGGCGTAATCTGCGTGCTTGGAGCGGATGTTACCGGCGCGGCGTTTACAGGCGTTGAAATCCAACCGCGGCTTGCAGCGTTATCGCAAAAGAGCGCGGAACTGAACCGTCAGAAAATTCGGTTTCTTTGCGCGGACGTTCAACAAGCACCCGCGTTACTTGGGCGAGGTGCGTTTTCAGCGGCGGTTATGAATCCGCCGTATTTTGCAAACGGTGATCGGAACGACAATGTGTCCTATGCACTCTCCCGGCATGAGTCCGACAGCGCGCTGACTTTATTTTTGGCGGCGGCTTTTCAATTGCTCAATAACGGTGGAAAATTGTTTATGATCTATCCGGCATGCGCGTTAGGCGGTTTGTTTGCTACGCTGCACGAACATCGACTGGAGCCCAAACGACTTCGGTTTGTTTATAGTAAAATAGGCGGGGAAGCGATGCGCGTACTGGTTGAAGCAAAAAAACTCGGGAAAGTGGGCTTGATTGTGGAACCGCCCGCATGGATGCAGCCAAACGGCACGAACGAATGACGAAGACCCGCTTTTGCGGGTCTTTGATGCTTCTATAAGATGAGATTATGTTTCATCACACGTGCTGTGCTCGCGAATAAGGTCAAAGCATAAGCTAAAGATGCCCTCGCGCATGCGGCAGACGATCTCGCCGATCTCATTGTCCATAACATAGGACGTCATGCCCGTTCCATAGTTCGCAATCATACCGATTGCAGCGTACTGCATGCCTAGGTCCCTTGCAAGCGGTGCCTCCGGAAGCAGCGTCATTCCGACAATCTGCGCGCCGAGCATCCGGAACATTCGCACTTCCGCCGCCGTTTCAAAACGAGGGCCTTCCGTGCAAGCATAAATTGCGCGGCCGGAATACTTCAGCCCGCGGGCGAGGATTCGCTGCTCAATCATATCGTTCAGATCGGGATTGCAAACGTCTTCCATGCCAGTGTGCAGGGCAAGGCGATGTTCCCTGTCAAAGGAGAGCGGGCGATTTTTAGTAAAATCAAGAAAGTCGTTGATCAGGCACACGGTTCCAAGTTTAAAGGCGTAATCGCAAGCGCCTACGGATGAAAGCCCGATGATATGCGTGACGCCCAGCGTATAGAGAGCATAAATATTTGCACGATAATTGATGTCCGGCGGGTCGAAGCGATAAAGCACGCCATGCCGGGATAGAAAGATGATGTCGTGTCCGTCGTCCAGCTTGCCGCGAAACACGATGACGTCGCCATATGGAGTTACAATAGATTGTTCACGAAAAGGAATTGGGAGTTCTTCGATATTCGTTCCGCCGATGATGGCATACTGCAAATCAAATCACCTCGGCTTGACTATACCATACAAGGCGAAAAAAGTGTATACTGAAAACAGTAATTCATTTTTACAAAGGAGGCACATCATGCAGAGAGCCGACCATGACCTGGCACTTTTGCTGAGGTTTGAGAATATAGCGTGGTATGAAGACGGAAAGGTCCGCATTCTGGATCGCAGGGTTTATCCAGCGAAAGAAACGTATGTAACGTGCAGCACGCACGGGGAAGTGGCCAAGGCTATTACGGACATGGTTACCCAAAGTTACGGACCGTTTCATGCGGCCGCTATGGGCATGGCGCTTGCCGCGTATGAGTGCCGCGAGCGGACTGCCGTCGAACAGAGAGCATACCTGAGGGAAGCGGCGAGCGTTATTGCGAATGCACGCCCGACGACCGCGAGAAAAATGCGGACATGGACGGACGATTGCGAGAAAGATGCAGATGCGGCGCTTCAGGCAGGCGAGAGTGCCTGTGACGCGATTATGCGCGGCGCGGTGGCAAAATTTTCACGTAGATACGACCGGATCGACCGGGAAGCAAAGTTTTTTGTGGAGAAGGTTCCGAAAGATCCAACGATCATGACGCAGTGTTATGGGGACGCAGACCTCGGCATGCTGCTGCGCGCGTTGAACGAACGCGGCGACAAGGCAAAATTTTTTACGCCGGAAACACGCCCGTATCTGCAAGGGGCGCGGTTAACAGCAAGCGTCATCTGCGATATGGGTTTTGACGTAACGTTGATTACGGACAACATGCCGGGGTATATCCTTGGGCATAAAAATGTCGATCTATTTACAACATCCGCGGACGTTATCACCATGGACGGCTATGTGGTCAACAAGATCGGTACGTTTCAGATTGCACTGTCTGCAAATTATTACGGTATCCCATATTATGTGGCAGGGTTCCCGGACCGCACGCATCCAAGCATTGACACAGTGAAAATTGAGGAACGCAACGGCGACGAAGTGCGCCACGCTATGGGCGCATGCACCTGCAAAGCTGGAGTAAAAGGATACTATCCCGCGTTTGACATCACGCCTCCGGAGCTGGTGAGCGGCGTCGCAACCGATGTTGGCGTGCTCAAACCAACAGAGCTTGCGTCCTATCAGCCTGGCGTATAATAGCATAAACAGCAAACGAAAACAGCAGCGGAGATCATCCGCTGCTGTTTTATGCTTTGAATTAACCTTCGTTTACAATTCGTATATCGTGATTTGTCGGCATCATTTCGATCCAAGTATTGCCGGGCTGCAGACGGATGATTGTGCCGTCGTAAAGCTTGTAGGTCGTAACGTCGTCAAGGGTTGGCCGACTCCAACTGCCAATGATATATTGCCCGTTGATGAAATAAACACAATCTCCGCTTCCGGTAACCGTAATATCCCGGTAGGTTGAATCGTATGACGAGACGCGCACATATTGAATAATCAAGTTCTGAATGGTGATCGGTTCGTTTTCATAACCGAGCACGTTGTCGGCAGGCGTCAACGTTTTGGATATGCCAAGGACATTTTTTGAGTTTTTGTCGCTGCGGGTCAACAGATTGGTTTCCGCGTCATAGGTGAACACGACGCGATCCATATCCGAACTGGAAAACGGGATGCCGATGCTGGTAAAAGGTTTGGCTTTTTCATAGTAAACACCATCCTCAAAAGCGAAACGCTCGGCACTTGCAGCAACACTTGAATTGTAAAACGAGTCAACATAGTCAATCGCTTTGAGGAAAAGGGTATGCTCTTCTATTGCGGTGACCGTTTTGTCGGCGTAAAAATAATCCGTGGCGTCGCCGCTGTTGTCTATATAGTTGCTGAGTCCGGAATTCTGTATGAGCGTGTAATCCGTTCCGGCGCCGTCCGGATCTCCGGCAGAAATGTAGAGACCGTCCCATTCGAGCGCCGTGGCGGCGAGATAATCGCGGGAGTCCCGGACCGGCCCGATGCGCTCCGGAATCTCATCCGAAAAAACGGCGAGATAGCGTGTCGTATAGCTACTGCGGTCCAGTAAAAACTCATATACAACGTCGGCAAGCATCAGCCCCGTCTGCGGTCTGCTCTGTGCTGCGTTGTCAATAACGGCGATGACGGGGCGATAGACGCTTCCGTCCGGCAAGGGGCGACCGGTTGTGCTGGAAAGATTCGGTTCGGCCGTCGCCTCCGGCTCTTGCGTCGGCTCGGACGTTGCTTCAGGTTCGGAGGAAGCTGCGTCATCGTCCACGGGGGATTGCGTATCGCTGACGATGACAAGGTTCTCTTCTGAAGGCGTAACGACGGGTTCAGCCGTTACGTCCAGAATGGTTTCCGCAACCGAACATCCGCAAAGAAGCGGAAAAGTGAGAACACAAATCAAAGCGAGCGAAATCAATAGGCGCACCGGAAAAGGCAATATACGGTTTTGATCGTGCTTAATCAATGGTCACCGGAGTATCGGACGGATGAACCGCAATCCACGTGTTGCCCGGCTCAAGGATGACGAGCGAGCCGTCATCGAGAAAATAAGATGTATAATCATCCTCGGTTGGCCGCGACCATGTGCCGGTAACGTGGACACCGTTGATGAAGTAGTCGCATTCGCCTGAACCGATCAGATCGCAGGTGCGGCGATGCTTATTATCTCCCGGCACCATACCGTAGTCGCAATATTGAACGATCAGATTTTGAACGTTCATCTGCTCCGTGATATAGCTGTCGCCGTGGTCGGTGAGCGTTCGAGTCATAAAGGGTTCGCCGCTTTCGCTTCGATAGAGACGATTGCTCGCGGCATCGTAAGTAAATTGAATCCATTGGGGATTATCAGTGTTGCAATATGGCAGAGAAACAGTCGTGAAGGTTTCGCCATTGCTATAAGAGACGTCTTCCAGAAACGAAAAACGATCGCACACAGCGGCTTCATGATCCCCGTAAAAATCGTTTACCAGTGCCGCAACACGATAATACAACGCGTGAACATCGCTGCGTCCGGTTTCCGGCGCACGGAATTTGTACCCGTTGTCTGCTTCAAAATCATCATATGCGCCTTTGCTGCGGCGGAAGGTAGCGGAATATCCCCTGAAATCGCCGCTTGGCAGATAAAGAGAGATCAATTTGCTTGGGACACGCCGATAAGGCGAGGAGAGCAAAACGTACCCTTCGTGTAGATACATGCAGTCCCATTCCTGCGCAAGATCTATGAAGTAATATCGCGTCGAGCGCAAAGGCCCGGCATACAGCGGGTACGTATCGTTAAACACCGCCTGAAAACGGGTTATGGTTTGTTCGACTAAAAACTCATAGATGATATCCGCTTCCATGAGCGAGGTCTGCGGCTGTGCTCCGGACGCATTATCAATAGACATGATAAAGGGCTTACTTGCCGTGCCTTCCGGAATGACCTGGCCAGATGTTTGAGAGCGGTTTTGCGGCTCTGGCGTTGGCGACGGCGTTGGTTCGGGCGTTGCGGTCGGTTCGGACGTGACCTGCTCGACGATAGCAACGGGTTCGGGCGTTGGCGTTGCTTCCGGTTCCTGCGTGAGCGTCGCACATCCAGCAAGTGAAAGGATAACGCCTGTCGTCAGCATGAATAAAATCATGCGGCGAAACAGATTGCTTTTAAAAATAGAGTTTTGTTTCATGAATGATACACTTTCTCGCTTTTATAAAGGATTGTCGTCGTGTGCGCGTACTTTGCGACGATTAGCGACGGTGATAACGATCAGAACAACCAATATAACGAACAAAGCACCGACCACGATATAGGCGATTGGATCGACATCCGCGATGCCGCGGGCTTCGGTCGCCGGTTCGGGCGTTGCTGCTTCCGCCTCGTCCAATTGCACGCTTGCAACCGGAACTTCAGTTGCCTCCGGTGTCGGACTAGGCGTTGGAACGGGAGTGACCGGAATCCAGGGCGTGACCAGCGGTTCCGGCGCTTCTAAGGCGCCAACGGTCACACTGCCGTTTTCAACCGCAACATATGAAAAGTATTGATTGTAATCTTCGTCGATATAGGAGATGACTTCCTCGGCGTATTCGCCGGACTTATGTGTGGTGACGGTTAACGCGCTTCCCGTTTCGCTCAGAACTTCAAAACGAACGGTCAATAGAGTACCGGAGCCCTCCAAACCGTCCCGACATGCGCAGGCGATGCTGATGTATCCCGGCGTATCGGAATTGGAAACGCAATATTCCGCAGGGAACAAATTCCCGGGCGTAACGGAAACCACGGAAAGAGCGCTTGCGTCATAATTCAAATTGAATTCGATCGAGTCCACATGTTCGCAATCATAGAGCATGACGGGAACGTCCACATTTGCGCCGATCTCGCCGGATGCCGAACTGACATAGATGCGAACGGTTGTATCCGTATCTTCTTCCGCTAATGCATGAATGGGAACAATCGCCATAACGCCCAGTATCAGCGCAGTCAGAACCGGAAGCAACTTTCGCATATATTTGCATCTCCTTGCATAAAATGTTTAATATATATGGTACCGCATATCGGGGTTGAAGTCAATTTGCCGTGGTGGTATACTCACCTGAAAACAGAAGGCGGAATGGTGACAAAATTGGAGCAATTTGGGTATTACAACGGGATATTCGCACCGCTGACAGAGTTGATGGCGCCAGTCTGTGACCGCGGGTTTTACTTTGGCGACGGCGTATACGAAGCACTGCGTATTGAAAACCATAAACCGTTTGCACTGGATGAACACCTGGAGCGGTTTTATGGCAGCTTAGCGGCGCTGCGCATCGATTTTTCGATGTCGGAGAGCGAACTAAGGCGCGTTCTTTCAGAGGTTTCAAGTCGCGTGGAGAGCGACAGCCAATTGCTCTATTTTCAGGTTACGCGGGGCACGGCGATTCGCACGCACGCGTTTCCGGAAAATACAACGCCGAACCTGATGGTGTATGCACGGCATGCGCCGCTTACGGATGTTTCCGAACGCTGGAAGGTTATTTTGCTTCCTGATATCCGCTGGGCCAACTGTAACATCAAGACGCTCAATTTGATTCCGAATATTATGGCGGCACAGCAGGCAAAAGAGTGCGGCTGCAGGGAAGCGGTTTTCCATAAAAACGGCGTTGTGACCGAGTGCTCGTCCTCCAATTTGCTGATGCTCAAGAACGGTGTTTTGCGCACCGCACCCGCCGATAATCAAATCCTCGCAGGAGTGACACGCGCACGCTTCTTATTGCTTGCGGCGCAGTTGGACATCCCCGTGGTCGAAAAAGCGTTTACGGTGGATGAGGCGTTTGACGCGGACGAGCTAATCGTCGTCAGCACGTCCGTACACGGCCCTGGCGTCTGTGAACTGGATGGACGTCCAGTTGGCGGCAAAGACCCTGAACGACTGCAAAAGCTGCAATCTGCCTATCGAACGTTCTTTTGGGATTCGCTGCGGTAAGTAGCATCCATCAAATATGCAAACAGCGCCCAAAGCGGAGCGCTGTTTTTTTGCGACGTTATGGCGTGGCAATATAGAGAATGTCGCTTACGGGACGTTGCGGTTCGATTGGAACGCTGACCAGTTCGTCCTGCGTGGCCATGACCGCCGTGCGACCGCCGTCGAGATTATATGCGACCGTACATCCGAGATCGAGAAAGAATTCCGAAAGCCCCTCAAAATTGAAGCCTGACGAATACGTCGGCCGACGGCCGTCCGCAACCAAAAAGATATAGTGACCCGGCCCGTCGGATCCGATTGCGCTTCTGGGGTGTTCCCGCTTGAGCGCGGATGTGCTGTTGTAGCTCACTGGCAAATCGCCGTCGTCGGTGATCAGCGCCGGGCCGAAGCACCAGACTTGATATGGATTCTGCGCGACAATATCGTTCAACTCATACGTCCCGGCCAGGTAGGTGGAAAGCACACCGTCGTAGCCGAGCACGCAGAGGTCGAATTCGTCGTTTTCATCCTGCCGGTACCATATACCGTTGCGGCAAACGGGGCCACTGTGTAATGACGAATAATAGAAATCGCCGGAGATGGCGACAAGTGCGTTGTGTTCGATCGCCATATCCATAACGAGCTGATATTTGCCACTGTATGCGTCGCTGGACAGCGCGGTTTGAAAACTGACAATACTCTGAATATAGATGTCCGCAACATAGCAGGTGATGAGGCGGTTGTGCTCGTTTACCTGTTTTTGAAACTGATATTGCGTGATTGTGATGGAGACGGAATCGTTCCGATAGTATTCGCCTGCCGATTTTTCCACGCCGGTGTAACTGAATTTATCGAAAAAGGATTCGTTGCAGAGTCCGTTTTGCAGCTTTTCAGCCAGCGAATCCAGAGAAGGGATTTGCCCGGTGGCATAGTATAATAAAACGCGTGCGTCCGTTTCGTCGACGGTGCCGCTCTGTGTAACGTCCGCGGCGGCGTTTTCTGGCGCATCTGCGTCGTCCGCTAGCCGCAGGATGATTGCCGCGTCGGCGGCATTGCTCAACCCATCGCTATTGACGTCGCCGTCCGCATCCTCAGCCAGCGCACCTGTCCATCCGGGCAAGACCAATAGAAACATCCCCGCGACCACGGGGATTATTCTGTGAAGAATGAAATTGACTGTTTTACCTGTGTGGGTCAATCCACCACCTCCTGATAAAAGGAACGAATAGTTACAATTGCACGTCCGTCCTGTTTGCTACAAGGTTCAGCTCGCGTACCGACGGGAGCGAGCGAATCGCGTCCACCCGCGCCATTTGTTCGGCGCCGAGCCGGAGTTCTAAAACAAGTTCCTGTCCGTCAACTGTATAGCGTTTGGATTTTACTTTGGCGTCCGGCAGTCTTTTAAGCGCCGGCCGGAGTTCGTCGTCCGCACCGGGTGCATAGCGGACAATCAGCAAATAGGAATCGCTTGGCTTCAGGCGTTTTCCCAGCGCGTTAAGAAGAATGAACAGCGCGCCGACGATCAGCGTCGCTAAAATTGCAATCAACAGGAATCCGGCGCCGGCAAGAATTCCCGCCGCAAGCGCCCAGAACATAAAGATGGTATCCATCGGCTCCTTGACTGCCGTGCGGAAGCGGACGATGGACAGCGCGCCGACCATGCCGAGTGAGAGGACGAGGTTTGACGAGATGGTCAGTATAATGGTTGCGGTAATCATGCTCATAAGAACAAGACCGAGCAAAAACTGCTTGTTAAACAGCACGCCGCCGTAGGTTACACGATAGACAACGCAGATCAACAGCCCCGCAAGACAGGCAACGAAGACCGCCGCAGCCAACCGCCCGATCGAAATTGCGGAGACTTCCTCCAGAAGCATGCTTTGAATATTTTCAAAAAACTGTTCCATAGTGTATTACCTTTCCTGACAAAACCGCATCATATCGGTTTTTTATGCGCTGCGGGGCGAAACGGCATGCTTTATACCCGACACAGGATATCAGCATAACCTTAAGCAACCCTGAATTCGCCCGTATAGCGCCACACGAAATTGATCAGCATTTAATATATATTTGATAGGATATCAGACTTAGAAGTAGATTTCCAGACAATTGCAGTATTTCGAATTGGCGCAAAGAATCTTTGGCACGCCGGAAAGCCATTGCGCAAGAAACGGCGGGAGTTCTTCGTTGAACTTGACCTCCAAGATAACCATGCCGTCGTCCAGCACCGGCGCGGATGCATGCCGTACAAACACGTTTTCCGGGCGATAGGTTTCGGCGCGGACGTCGCTGTCCAGGGTGATGCGCGTGTCGCTCATCGGGTGCGTGAAAGCGGAACGGTCATAGTCCACAATGACGCTCGGTGTGAGCCCGCCCGCCCGCGAAAACGCGTCAAATTCTTTTAGCAATGGATGCTCCAACTCGTCCGTGTGCAAACGTACGCCGGACATCATACGCCGGGCGCAGTCTTGCGAAACGACGACGGAATCTTTGACCATGCGCTGGCCGCGTTTGCGCTTGGCTTCAAAGAAGATATGGCGTGAATCCATGTTGTAAAACCGCAGACGGTATTTGTTGCGGACATTGACACCGGCAAGCTTGTCATAATAGGCGGTATAGTCGGCATCGTCAAAATACACACTGCGGATATAGTATTGACCGTTGCCGTTGCTGTGCACATCCGTTGACAAAAGCGCGGGCAGCTGGCAGCGCAGGAGCGCCGCGGACTGCTCGCTGATCAAATATTTATATTCATAACGCATCATCTGTCGGTTCATTCGCCGTCTCCCGTAAAATACCGTTCCACCGCATTAAGCGAAATCCCCATCGCGTCTGCGATGCTTTCCTTCAGCTGTTCCGCCCGGCCGGAGAGGATGCAGTTTTTTAGCGTATTCAGGTGCTGTTCCCAGGTGAATGTACCACTGGTTGGCCATCGATCCCGTTCGCGCGGGACTTCGTCGGCAATTTCTTCGGATAGTTTGTCAAACGAGGCCATGACGGCTTCGTCCGTCAGATAGTTTTCCAGCAGATATGCCATGCGCGTTAAAAACATATCCTGAAATTCCGTGTTTTTCAGGAGCGCTTTGAACAGCGTGCCGTGCCAGGCGTTGCCGAGGATGTGTTCAAACGTCGCATCTCCGCCAAAGCCATAATCCATATCGAACATGGCGTAGTGCCAGCGGTTGTCGTCGTATTCCGTGCTGCGGTAATAGCGCACATTGACCGAAAGGTCGGTGTTTGCCGTATATCCTTCAAAGATGCACCAGTCGATGAGACTTTCCAGACTGACCCGGTCCTTTACGTAATTATAGTATTCGTCTACACGCAAATCGTGCGTTTTGGCGTACTCCAGCAGGTCCGCAAAATCCGTTCCGTCCGTAATGTAGCCACGCTGCAGTTCCACACTTTCTTTGCTGACGCCGTAGTGCTCGGCAAAATAGCCGGAAGAGAACGCTTCTTTGATGCAATAAATGCCGCGATACTCGCCGTTCAGGTAAAAAACGCAAAAGCGAGTGTCCTGTACCAACAGTTCGCTGGATGCGGTGTACGCAATTTTGGTGATGAGTTCGTCCCTTAAAAGTGTCCGACTGTAATCCTGACTGTTGCGAATGAGAAACGAGTAGAACATCGTGATGCCGTTGTCCTCAAACAACGGAAATTCCAGCGGAGACACGCCACCGTAGCGCGTGCGGAATACGACCTTGAACGATTTTTTCGAGAGTCGTCCGCGCGAACCCGCGCCGTGCAGCTTAAATCCGCAGTCGGCGGCAAAACTGCCGGTCTCGGAATAAAAAGCAACGTTGGCCGGGCGCTCGACCGTCCGGTCAAACAGATTCGCATCGGCGAGGATGCCGATGCTGCCGTCATAGAGATTGTCGGGGTCGATCGTTACGGCGATGATGGGTAGGGTGTGATTCTCGTTTACAAAATAGTTCAGCGTGACAGCGCTGCTGGCCATCTTGCCGTCGTCGATTGCAATGGCGCGAATCACTGTCGTTTCCGTGATGGTGATAGGCGAATCGTAGCGGTTGGAGCGGGTAGTGGGCGTTTTACCGTCGAGCGTATAATAGATATCGCCTTCCGCGGAAAGCGATATGGTCAGGCTTGATATGTCGTTGTAGATTCCCGGGTCGGCGGAAGCGGTCGGTTGTCCGGAAATCAGCCGGTAGCCTCCGGAATTCTCCTCGCCCGGCGTTGGTGAAGAAAAATAGAACAATCCGTTTTGATCCGGCATTCGTCCACAGCTTGCCGCGTATGGAATATTCGTCAGCGTGACATAATCGATCACATTGCCGCCTTCGTCCAGCAGATAGAGCTGTTCGCTTTCCGCATTGAGCGAAAGCGCAAGCTGGCCGTAGTCGGATTTTGTCAGCGGCGTATCGCCCGTGCAGAGCAGCACGATGCACTTGCCGGGTTTGAGCTTGCCGGACGGCAGCGCGCAGTATTCGGTTTTATCGAGGTTGTCGGTAATGGAATAGTTCGACAGGTCGATGGTTTCGTCGGTCGTGTTTTTCAGCTCGATCCAGTCGTAATAAACGCCGTGGCTTTGCTCAAGCAGCGTATCGTTGCCGGTCATCACTTCGTTGATGAGCAGTGCACTCGTGCTCGAGTGCTGTTCGGAGAATGCTTCATAACCGGTTTCGTCGTTGGGAAAACCGGGCGTGGCACGGAAGGATACCGACCACTCACCGTTGACTTCGTCCAGCGCATAGCTGACATTGTCGTCAAGCTCTTCGTAAGTTACGCTGCTGACGATCTGGCCGCTCTGATCGCAAAGCGTCACGACACCGCTGTGTCGATTGAGCGAAAAGTCGGCGTGGAGACCGTCAGAATTGTCTGTTTCACCGGAGGCGAAGACGACGATGCGTTCGCCGGGTTCCAGTGTCACCGCAGGCAACGCCCATAACAGCGGCTTGTCCTCCCGGTCGGACAGAAAGTACCCGTTGAGATCGACCGCTTCACTTCCGGCGTTCGCAAGCTCAATCCAGTCAAAAAATGCACCGCTGGAATCCGCAAGGCAGCTCAGGTTTGAGGCCATGATCTCCGTGATGCGAATCTCGGATTCCGAACGACTGACGGATGCAAGATATGCTTCATATCCGTTCTGCGTGTTTTCAAAACCGGGCGTCGGGATTGTGCTGACCTGCCAGTTGCCGTCTTCATCCCGCGCAAGAGACGTATCTGCTTGCATGGCGGCGGTCACCAACTGATCGAGGACGATATTTGCGTTCGAATAAAGGACGAGTTCTTCGCCGCCGTCCGCAGAAAGCGAAAACGGCGCGTAATAGTCGTTCGTGGTCGTTCCGTCGCAGTAAACAACAAGGTATTCGCCCGCGCCGAGCATCGTTCCGTCGGGGAAGACATAACCTTCGGAATCCGCCTTGTCACTCAGGCGACAACCGGAAAGATCGACGGTTTCACCGGAAACATTATAGAGCTCGACCCAGTCACTGGAGCGTTGATTGGCGTCCATATAGCTTTGGTTGGAAGTCATCACTTCGTTGAGCCGAACGGCGGACGCGACCGCCTGATGCGCGGCTAGATAATCTGCGTAACCCTGCTCCGAATTTTCATAGCCGGGCGTTCCGTAACTGCGTAACTCCCACTTGCCGTCTCCTGTGCGTGCCATCGCCGCGTTTTGATCCAGCGCAAGCGTGACGACGCGGTCCACGATGATACTGTGACTGTTCATGAGAACCAATGTTTCGCCGCCGGATTTAGAGATGGAAAAATCGGCGTAGGTTTCGTCCGTGTCGTTGTTTTTACACCAGACGACGTAATACCCGTTCGCGGGAACGCTTGCGTCATCCGGAAATGTATAGCGAACCTTGCGCTCGTTGTCCGTCAGTTTGTAATTGGAAAGATTGATGTTGATGTCGGAACTGTTATAGAGCTCAATCCAGTCATAGGCGTTGCCGTTGTCATCATAATAACTGCTGTTGGACGACATGATTTCATTAATGGACACGGGAAAGCCGGACGCACTGGAACTGCCCTCGGAGGCTTTGCTCGTGAGCGCATGAAGTAAAAAGCCTATTGCAGCCGCAGCCGCGATGAACACGAGTGCAACGATTACGGTTTTGCGTTTCATGGGTTTTGTTTCACCAACTTTGGCCGTAACGCACGGCAATCGTATGAGTTCTTCCTCTTAAAATGGCAATAAAATATATCTGGATTAGTCGTCCGAATCGACCGTTCCCTGGTTTTGTGCGCGCATGCCGAAGATTGCCTGCATTTCAAGGTAACCTTCGTTGCCTTTGCGCCAGAGGCTTTCGCCGTATTCAACGTGCGTCGGGTGCGCGGTGATGGTCGTGTCCGGCATTGCTGCGCGAAGTTCTTCGAGCTGTTCGTCGGTGAGCAGCGTGCAGTTGATCCATAGCCGTTCCAGACTCGGTAGCGCGAGGAAAGTGTCGATCTCGTCAAGATCGTTGATACCGCAGTTGAGAAAGCGCAACTTTGTACAATTTTTCAGCGGTGTGATGTCGGTAATCCGGTTGTTTTTGATCTCCAGAAATACCAACTCGGTCTGGTCTGCAAGCACGGAAATGTCTTCCACCTTACACATGGAGAAGACAAGGTATTTTAGTTTTGGTAAGTTTGCAATAAACGAAATATCCGTAATCTCCTTGCAATGGCCGAAATCCAGAGCGACAAGATCGGTGCAGTACTTCAGGTTTGCAAAGTCCTTTACATAAATACGGCTATACGGCATGGAATCCACAACGAACCAGCCGCCGCCATTCGGGAAGCGATAACGGTTTCCTGTGCTGAAGCCTTTGATGTCGGTTCGGATGAGCCACCCGCTGACACGGATGTACCAGATGAATTTTGTATCGGGATAGCGTTCTCGCAAGGCTGCCATCTCATCGTTGGACGGGCCGCAGCCGCACATATCGATGCTGGCGAGGTTTGGCAGAAGCGCAAGCGTATCGGAGAACGCTTCCACATCGTCAACATCGTAATCGCGCAGGTCGATTTCCGTCACGTCCGAGCGGACACTCAATTCGTCGAGCAGTTGCACGTCCCAGACAAACGAAACGTCCGGGAACGCCTGCACGAGTTCGATCTGCTCCTGCGTTGAGAATACGCCAGACTCGTCAAACGTAATCTGTGTAAGGCTCGGCAGCCCCGGCAGCGCGGTCTGCAAAGCCGCAAAATCGACCGACTGGCCGTTTAGATCAATTGCTTGCGCATCCTGCGCGTAGGTTGTGTCGCCAAGGGCGACGGTCCAGTGAAACTGCACCTGCGGATATGCTGCACAAACATCGGTAAGCACAGCATAATCCGTCGCTTCTTCTATGGTTGCGTCTTTCAGTTCAGGAAAATATTCAATGACATCGCTCAGATTGTTTGGAACACTCGCTAGTGTGATTGTGGTCGAATCGCTGTCAAAACGTTCGTCGCCAACAGGCACGCTCCAGAGAATTTCACACGCCGGCAGTGCGGCGGAAAGCGAAACAAAATCCCGAATCGATATTTCGTTGCCGCGCAGGTCCAGCTCGCTCAGATCGGTGCGATCGAGCAGGCTTGTAATATCCGTTAGTCCTGAATCGCTTAAGTCCAGCACGACGGGCGTTGGCTCCGGTGTTGTGGCAGCGGTAACCTCAGCGGCGGGTTGATTGCCGCAGCCAAGCGGAAGCAACACCAAACACATCACCAGAAGGAGAACACATACCTTGTGCGCATGCACGCGTTTGATGATTGGATCGTTTTGCATGGTTAACTTGCCTCCTTGGCGTGTCGGGTTTGTTAGTCCGTTGCGGTCGGGTCGTATCGAATCGGGTTTACATACGGGTCGTCTTCGGTCGGCACCAGTTCGGAATAACCCCACAGCAACTGGTCGGGAACGCGGCGATAGTGTTTCGTGTTGCGCAAATTGATGTATTCACCCATAAACACCATGGTTGCGGACGCGCCGCCGTCAAGATTGTATGCCATGACGCAGCCTTCCTTCTCGAAAAGCTTTGCATAATCGGAAAGCAAAATACCATGGCTATACCCCGGAATTCGTCCGTCGACGACAATTGCGACAAAGTGTCCCGGCTCGACAAGGCCAAGACCTGCGCGCGGATTCAGCCGACCGACGCGGTTGTCGTCCACGCCTTCGCAAAGCTCGCCATTGAGGATCAGCGGCGGTCCGAAAGCATAGGTCGTCCAGGCTCCATCTTCGATTTCGTTGAGCATGGTAATGTCGTTCTTTTCATAAATGCGCATGGAAAGATCGTCCGTCAACACCATGCACGAAACCTTTGTTAAAGAGCGGAAAACACGACCGTTTCGGATGAATAATCCGCGGTTATAGTCGGAATGGAGCAAATTGTCGCCCGTTATACCAAGCACCGCGCGATAGCGTCGCGCCATTGCACAGGCATCCAGCGGGTCGCTGCCGTTTTGCCGCTCCGAACCGAAACCGGAGCGGTAGGAATCTACGTCCCGCATATAGATATGTGCAATGTGGTATACAAGCGGCGGGTCTTCCTGCGTATAGGTTTTAATTTCAACGCCGAGCGTGTCCGAATGGTATTCATAAACACCATTTTCCTGATCGAAAATGACAACCTCTTCAGGATCGCCGTCCTGCCGAAAATGTTCGGCAAGCGGGTCTGGTGTGGGCGT
This sequence comes from Christensenellaceae bacterium, assembly GCA_963665515.1. Taxonomy (GTDB): domain Bacteria; phylum Bacillota; class Clostridia; order Christensenellales; family CAG-138; genus UBA7703. The sequence continues at coordinate 423,848 of OY762278.1, read as the reverse complement.
GGGCGTTGGTTCCGGCGTGTCGGTCGGTTCGGGCGTGTCTGCGATTGGTTCCGGCGTGGCCGTTGCCGCGGGCGCTTCCGCCTCGGCAGGCGTCAACGTGCGGTATATTAGCAGGCCCCCGGCGCACAGCATAAGCGCCGCCGTGCAAATGCAGGCGATGCGCAGCCCGCGGGTTTTTGCTTGCTTTTTCTGTAAAACGATAAAGCAAACCAACAGCGTAAGGCCGATGAGACACAGCCCGATTCCAACGGGTAACCCGGGGAAGGTCAGAGTGGATAGAACAACGGTTTCGTCCTCGACCGGCGTTGCCGTTGCCGCAGGCGTTGCGGTCGGCGTTGGCGTTGCGGTTGGTTCCGGGGTGATGGTTGCCAGCGGACCGGCTTCGGCAAGGAGTCCGTCCAGCAATGAATAGAGCTGCTGCGCGCTGTCGGCGGCAGAGACGGCGGGATCGACGACCGGGTATGTCTGCTCAAAATACGGCGCGTCCGATACGCTCTGCCGATAGATGGTTAAAAACGTGTAGCGGTCAAAACATTCCTGCGCAAGCTCAACGGCGCTCAAGTCGCCGTATTCGGACAGTGAAGCCTGTGTATCATACAGTGCGCTCGTTCCCTGAGAACGATGCTGGTAGACCGCCTGTACTTGCCAAACACCATATTCCACAGCACTTTCGTAGTCATATTTTGTCACAGACGCTTGCTCGGCTGCGAGTTGAACATGCGTTGCCGTTAGCATATGCAGGCAGTCGCCGTCTTCGCCGGCGATGTCGTGCGTTACGAGTATGTTCGGCTGATACTTGCGAACCAACTGCAGCATGTAGGCCGATATTTCGTCTTTGTCCATTACGGAGTACATCGTGTCGCTACCCATGTAGGAGCGGTAGTATTGAAAACCCGCGAAAATCGGCTGTGTCCGTGAACCAAGTGAATATTGTAATTCGATGGCCTGCTGCTGCGCTTCGCGGCTGTAGGACATTAAAAATGCGACGGCGACGTCCTCGCTTCGGCAATATGGCAGAAAACTGCCGAAATAGTATGCTTCGTCTGCGGTGTGCGCAAGCACAAGCATGACCTCCGGCTGTGTCTGTTGCTCCGCCATGATTGTGCGTTCTTCCGGCGGCGTTTCACTATCGTAGACGCTGAGTTCGGATATGGCGAATGTCTTTTGGCCGGAGATGCGGATGCTCGCGCAACCCTCCGGAATGGCATAATAATCATTCAGGAGTTCTGTGCTTGCGGCGACGCTCTCGAGCGCAGCTCCCTCGAAATCCAACATTTCGACCAGCGTCGATTCCGGCGCGGTGTACCAACCAACGTAAAGTCCGGCCGCATTGGTCGGTATGTCAATTGTTAAAAATTCATCTTTCTTAAATGAGACGCGGGAATTATAGCGGTCATCGGTAAAACGATAGAGAAAGGAGGTGGAGCGCTCCGGAAGCGTGATTTCGCACTGTTCCGTCAGGTCGGTTGCAGTTGCTTCCGCTTCCGCATGCGCGAGGCTTGTCCAGTTTCCGATGGGCAGGAGCAGTCCGGCAAACAACGCCAAAACAATGAGCCTTTTAAGAGCAGAGCGGGACAACAACGCGCGGTGATTGAACATTATGGAAACTCCTATCGCTAATACAATACGTGGCCGTGAAACGTTACAAACTATGCAATAAAACCAATCTATTATAGACAGCGGTTCTCTTGTGTGTCAAGGCCGCAATACTTGTAAAAGATAACGAAAAACGCCTAAATTAGGGCGATTTTTACCGAGTTTGAAGCAATTAACTATTTTTTAAAAGGCGGTTAAGCTTCACTTGCGCTGCCCGCGTACTCGAGCAGCCCCGTATCGGTGTTCAGCCGGTAGAGGTTGCCTTCGGAAATTGTGTCCGGCGCGGCAAATGCGGCAGAGAACTCCGAAGCGAAAGAATCATTTAACCGGTAGAGCAAGACGTAGGCGAATCCGTCGTGTTCCAGCGCCGCAATCCACTCTTCCGCCGTCAACGCGATGGAGCAAACGTCGTCTTCCGTCAGCGCAAGCGTATCGGGTGAATAATCCGTTGCATGCAGAGACCGCAGACAGAAGGCGAGCATCTGCAAATCAAAGTCGCGCGAACCGATGGATACGACGCTGATTTTTGCTTCCGCTTCGTCAATGAATTCCGGTACGCTTTGTATCGTTGCTTCATACGGCGCGCGCACGCTTTTTGAATACGCGGTGTTTCGCCGCAATGCAAAGTTTCCGAGTTCCTTGAGCGGAGCAAGCGCCAGAATGACGACGAGCAGGACGATTGCAATATTCCTGCCCTCGCGACCGGATTTTGAGGCGAGGTTTGAACCCAGCAAAAACAGAGTGATGCCGATCATTGCAAGCGGGATGTTCATATAGCGATCGAACGACGCAAGGTTCAGCGCCTCCTGTTGCGTGAATTGAAACAGATAACTCACGGCAAGGCCTGCGGCAAAGATTGCACACCCGAAGAACAGGACCGCCAGCGTTGTGTCAAAGCGGCGCATATCCCTGCCGCGGGAACGATATGCCAGTGCGAGCAGGATGGCGATGACGAGCAAGCCGAGCACGAGCGCCAACCAACTGAATGTAAGGCCGACATAACCCGGAATGCCGATATTCTGCCGTCCTTCAAAGAGCGCACGGAAAAAGGCTTCCAATGCCTGCCCGCGATAACCGACATCCCTGCCTGCGACCGCGTTCCAGAAAATACCCATATCGATCGGCTCGGAAAAGAGTTTTACAGAGCTGTCCAGGTTGAGTTTCAGTTGCCAGGAACCGTAAGCGCCTGCAGTTGCGAATACGCAAAGCGCCGCAGAGCCAAAGCCGCGCAGCCGGTCATACCGGATGGGGTGAATGCTTTGCTTGCGGATATAAAGCGCGTCAAGTAATGCGGCGGTGCAAAGGAACGCGCCGAGCGCCACGCCCGCCTGCTTTGAAAGCGTGACGACCGCGCAGGCCAGAATCAGTGCCGCATTGTCCAGAATATCCCGGCGCTCATTTAGCAGCAGCGTTGCAAATCCAAACCCGGCGACAAGCCCAAGATAAGGGTCGATCATAAGCGTCCGATAAACGTCCGAATGCAGAATGCCCGGCACGCAGCATGCGCAGATGAGCATTGCGACGATGCGGACGGCATACGACTTGTCCCAGTCGAGCTTAGAAAACGCGGGAACGAACAAAACTAGGACAGCGCTTTCAAACGCGACGTACAGCAGCCATTCGGAAAAACCGCCGCCGAATAATCGAGAGATAAACTGCGGCAGGTACTGCAACAGTGACATCGCGGGCGGATAACTCTGATACTGCGCAAGAGAAGCGGGAATCGTTGCCAGCCGGTCGGTCAAAAACAAGATTTTGACGGTGTCCGCCCAGTGTGCAAGGTCATCGCGGTTGGAAACGAGACGGCCATAATTGGAATAGAGAACAAGGAGAAACGCCAGCGCAAAAAAAGCAAAGGCGGGCGTGAGAAAACGGGTAAGAAAAGCTTGGACAGAATGCCGTCTGACAACGCGGACAATGGCGAGCATCCACAGTGCGGCACCAAAAAACAGCACCACCCAGGCTCCGGCGGCAAGCAGGTCGAACAGACCGAAAAGATACAGTACGACAATGATTGCAAAGACGGTAAGCGGCGCGGTCTTTTCAAAACGCGCGGTGGAAAATGCGCAGGCAAACGCACTGCCCGAGCACAGGATAATAAAGAACAGGATCGCAGCGATCATGACAGTCCTCCCGGAGAAAGTTGGTTAGAAACAAAGGTGTATAAACGCACAGGCGGTCAGTCTTCGATTGCCGGAGCGTCGGTTCTCTCAAATGAAAATATGTAAAGTAGCAGCACCGGTGTAAGAAGGAACGTTGGCATCAGGTAACGTATTTCGTTTGTGACGGTGGAGATCAAAATCGAAACCACGTTACAGAGCACCGGCAGCATGGCAAGCCAGAAATTCCGCCGATTGCCGCGCCGCATGCGCGCAAACATAGCCAGCAGCAGTACCGACAGCAAAAAGACATTGGTATAGTAAAACTGAATACTCTCCGTGCGCCAGCCCCAGACGGCGGACGAACCGTAGACCAACTCTCGCAGGCAGATCAGCGGATTTTGCACAAAAAGCTGCGCGTAGAGCCGGACAATATCTCCGCGATGCTGACCAAGAGAAACGATGAAGGCATTATTGAATACCTGCGTATTCTGGTTGGCCAATACGCCATCCGGATCGATTGAAAAATCCTGTGTCCATACAAGCTTCCGTGCGTTCCATTCCTCATAGTGCTCCACAATCCAGTCGACCGGCAGGATTTCCTCCAGCTGGGCCATCTGCTCCGGCGTAATATTCCCGTCGTTTGCCAGCACCGCAGCAATTCCCGTGCCGAAAATCTGTATAGAAAAACCGTTCTTTGGTGTTTCCGCATGCAGCACGCTGCGAGAAATTAAACCGATCCCGGCAACACAGATGACCGCGGCGGCAACGGAACAGAGAAGTGAAACAAACTGTCGCTTTTTCAGGTATGATACAAGAAAGAAAATACCGACAACGATGGAAACGATGATGCCGTTATAGCGCAGCAACGTAGCGAATGCGAGACTGACGCCGAGCGCGACGGCTTGCCCACGCTTGAGCGATCCGTTTTCCAGAAAGCGAATCATAAGATAGGTGATGATGCCGAGACAAAAGCTGTACGGTAAATCTTTTAGTGGTTGGGTGTACAGCGCAAATGTCAGCTTTGGCATGAGGAACGGCACGAATGCGGCGATGATGACGGCAAACGGAACGCCGCGCTCATATGCAAGCCGACCGAACAAGCCGTACAGGAACGCGATTGCAAGATAATACAGCGCCATGAGCAGACCAAGCGATGGATCAACGGCGCGAACCAGCCCAAGCAGCAGTGTATGCGCGATGGTGTGGACATTGGAATAAGGGATCGTGCCGTCAACCTGCATCAACTGGTTGACGGTGTCCGGCGCGCCGAGATCGGCGGGGAATACCTCTGTCCAGGCCAGGCAGAGTCCAAACAGTGTCAGCACCATAACGTAGATCATCACACGAAGGCTATTGCTGCTTGGCTGCTGGAGCGGCAGTGTTGCGAAGCGGGCAAACAATCCCAGAAAGAGGACATAACTAAACAGTGCTATCGCAATAACAGCCAATGCAATTACAACGGGATGCAAATATCCGTTGCTGAACAGATAGGAAAGTGACGCAACGCCCTGTAAGACCGCAAGAAGGCAGGCGCTTAGCGAAAACTGGCGATTTTCTTTTTTAAATAACGGGGGAAGCGCCACAATTGCCAAAAAACACAACATGAAAATCATGGCGATCCACTGCCCAAAGGGAAGAATCCGATCCGAAAAGAAAGTCAGCAGCAAAAAAGCCGCAGCAATCAGTGTAACGCCGATCTTTGAAATGGATTCATGCGGCGCAGACTGCCGCGATGCACGAGAATTCATGGCGTATTCTCCGTATCTTTGAATGGATTATGCAACCCGGCCGACCCGCTGGAAGCATGCTCCATTTTACCATCTGCACGGCGGGGACACAAGCGAATGCCATAATGAGAGAATGCGTGGGATTCATAGAAAACAGCGCCTGTCCGGCGCTGTTTGATTGCATGCTAAACGAATAAAAGAAGAAAGAAACTATTCTTCGTGTGAAATCAGGATTGCGCGGCAGGGCGCACCTTCGGCACCCGCAATTTTCAGCGGTGCGGCGCAAAGCGTATACATCCCGTCCGGTATGGCGCGCAATTCCAAGTTTTCCACGACGGCGATTCCGTATGTCAAAAGCGCGGTATGCGCGGAGAGTTCGTCCGAATATGTGCCGATGGACTGGCTGTCGGTCCCGATGAGGACCAGACCTTGATTATAGAGATAACCGATGGCGCTTTCGGTCAGCTGACCTTTGCCGTGCAAAAGAATACGCGGTGCAAACGGACGCTTCATAAAATACATTGCGTCCAGCGGCGTTTTTGGAACGGTCAACACGACGCACTCGCCGACAAACGCATCTACCGGCATGGACGCGATGTCCTTTCCCTTTTGAATAAAGTGCAACGGCGCGTCAACATGCGTGCCCGCATGCATGCTGGCTTCAAGGCGGGAGAGATTGTATGCTTCACCATCCTTAATGCGATGGACGGCGGTCAGCTTGGGTGGGTCGTCTCCGGGATATGGCGGCGTGCGCAGCAATTCGCGCGAAATATCATAAACTTTCATAAAAAATGTCCTGTTCTTATCTTCAATGGCAACCACCATTATACGTTGCGACAGTGGAAAACGCAAAGCACAATTTTAAAATGATGCGCCAACCAACCAAGACCCCCGTTTTATCGGGGGTCTTGCAAAAAAAAACGATGTGCTATTCGTTTCGAATCGCCGCCAATGGCGAAAGCTTCATGGCGCGGATGGCGGGATACATGCCCGCAATCAGTGCGACGACGATTGAGAATCCGACCGCTCCGAACGCCAGATAGGCCGGAATGATACTTCGCAATCCGGAATGTACGAGGATTTGATTCAAAATGCCCGATATTCCAAAGCTAAGCCCAAGTCCAAGCGCGCCGCCGAACAAACCAATGTATGCGGACTCCGCAAGGAACAGCCCTGCGATGTTGTCGATTCGGCAGCCAAGGACCTTGATGATGCCGATTTCCTTTGTGCGCTCGAAAATGCTCATCATCATGGTATTCATGATGCCGATTGCCGCAACAAGCAGTGCGACGCCGCCGATTGCGCCAAGCAGGTATTGTACGTTCTTCGTACTCTCTTCGGCCGCCTCAACAGCGTCCTGTAAACTGTAGGTGCCGTAACCCATTTCCTCAATTGCGGTTTTCACGCTTTTTACATAGTCGATGGACGTACATTTGACCAGCACGGTATCGTAGGAGTTATTGTCGTAATTGACGTAATCCTTGTTCGCTTTGGCAAGTTTTTCGAGCGCATCGATATCCATCAGGCAATAGTAGGAATAGTCGTTATTGTCCTGACTCATAACACCGGTGACGTTGATTTTGTAGTAGCTGCCAAGCGGCGTCTGTTCCGTATCGTCCGAAGAATAATCCATCTGACTTTGATAGATATTTCGGTAATCGAACGTCAGCTGCATGCGGGACGAACTGGTGACCTTTGGGTTACCGTTACTGTCTATGGCCTGACGATAGGTCATGGGGTCGTAAAAATTACTTAGAGCCCATGCGCCAAGCACCATATCATAGGTCGTGGAACCGCCGCTGCCAGGGAGCTCACCTTCGCTGAGTTCCAAGCCGAAATCTTCGGCATCTTCGGGCGTGATGCCGAGGATGGCGGCGTCCGTTGCGTAACGGCCGCTTTTAAGCATGCCGTAGATGTTGACAAGCGGCATGACCGTTTGCACGCCTTCAATTTGCTTGAAGGTGGACACCGATTTTTTGTTCAGCTCCGTCTCGCGGGAACTGCCGCCGCCGTTTCCATTTTCCACATACGACCAGGAGTTTACGCGGATGGTGGTCAGGCTGCCCGTTCCGGCATAGCTGTCGATCGTCGCCTGCTTAATGCCGATGCCGAGAGACACCATGACCACGATGGATGCGACGCCGATCACCATGCCGAGCACGGTCAGAAACGCCCGCATTTTTCGCCGCCAGAGGTTTAAAAACGCAGTGGCGAGCAGATCGTTGATATTCATTTGTCCTCCAGTTTATTCACGGCTTACAGGTCTTCCAGCTCACGTTCCCGCTTTTTCTTTGCGCGAGCGCTGAGGACGACCACGCCGGCGATGACTGCCGCGGCACCGAGCACCCACCAGTACCAGGCTACGCCGCCGCTGACCTGCATTTCGGGGTCGTCATACATTGCGCTGGAACCGGAAGCATAGGTTGCCACCGCGGCGTCCTCGTTGACATACAGATTCAGCGGAAGCAATTCTTCGGTCTGGTTTCCATATACGTCCTCGTAGGTAACGCGCAAATTGCCGGTCACCTCGCCGCCGACCAGTGGGGTAACGGTCAGGTCTGCGCGCATGGTCCCGCCGGAGGCGATGTTACCGCCGAAGTAGGACTCTTCAAGCGCCAGATTGTCATTGTCTTCGAGGTCTACCATGCAGTTGTACAGTGGCGACTTGCCAAGGTTATACAGCGTTACACCGATGGAAACGGAACTTCCGATCCACGGATCGTCGTAGATGACCGGGTCGTTGATGCGTACGCGCGCATGCTGCGCGACCGGAACATTGACGGACGCCGTTTGCTCGAACTCCTGCTTGTTTTTTGTTCCTTCGTAGGCGAGCTTGATGGTCAGCAGATGGGATTTTGCCTCCGCATCCGGTGAAATCTGAAGGTCGATAGAAAATGCGTATACATCTTGTTTGTCGATGGTGCCGACATAGATGCTGCTGCTGCCGCCCGGCGCGGGCATAACCGCATTGCTTTCGTCCGAAAGTTCAAGCGTCAGGTTGGTGATGGCTTCGCGTGAGGACGTGTTTGCAACTACCAACCGGAGCGTAACTGTGTCGCCTGCATAGATGGTGTCGCTTGTGAACTCGTAGGACTCGATAATGACTTTCGGCTTGCTCCTATAGCTCGAACCTCCGGAGCTTGACGAGGATTCGACCGGGCGCACATAAAGCGTGACATCGACTGTGTCGGTGCAGGAGGCGCCGCCGTAAGAGTAATTTACGGTGAACGTCAGCGTTTTGTAGCCGGACGTCGCGCCGGGAAGGATAGTGATGTCCAACTTGAAGTATGCATGTTCGCCGTCGAGCAACTCGTCGCCGCTCCACTTTTTCAGCGCGCTGGTCGACGAATCCACCTTCTGGTACGGCTTAGCCGTGAAGCTCGTGGCTGTTTCGCTTTCGTTGACGAATGGAAATTCGTCGGGATTGCCGGACACGGGAATTTCGCAGGTCATGTCCGTTGCCGTGCTTCCGCCGACGTTTTTGACCGGCACATAAACGGATATGGTATCTCCCGGATGGCCTGCTGCTGTGGCGAGATATGCCGTTTCCGCAGTGTCCACGATGCCTTCACCGTCAAAAGTGATGATGTTGCCGTCGCCTGCCAGGGTTGCGGCGGGCAACGCGGTGACGATCAGTGCAAACGCGACCGCGAGCGCCGCAAAACGAATCTTGCTGTTTTTACGCATCTTTTTTTACCTCAGTTTCCTGAACGTCCGGCTCGTTCTTCGTTTTTTCCGGATGTTGTAAATTGGTTTGTATATCGGTGATCCGCCCATCGAGCAGATTGATGACCTTGTCGCCATAATCGGCGATGTGCGGATCGTGTGTGACCATGACCAGCGTCTTATGCTGTTCGCGTAGCAGGTCGATGATGACGTGCATGACCTCGTCGGACGTGTTGGAATCGAGATTACCTGTCGGCTCGTCGGCAAAAACGATTTCAGGATTGGTCACCAGTGCGCGTGCGATGCCGACGCGCTGCTGCTGGCCACCGGAAAGTTCGCCCGGCTTATGCTTCATGTGCGTTTCCAGTCCAACGAGCTGGAGCATCCTGGCGGCGCGCTTCATGCGCGCGGCACGCGGGACACCGCGAAACGACAGCGGCAGCGCGACGTTTTCCAGCGCCGTGTAATACGGCATGAGGTTGAACGACTGAAAGATAAACCCGATATGTTTTTGCCGAAAGAGGATCAGTTCACCTTGCGTCATACGCTCGAGATGCTTGCCGGAGACGACGATTTCACCCGCGGAGACCTTTTCGAGCCCTGCAAGCACGTTTAGAAGCGTGCTCTTACCGGAGCCGCTGCGCCCGATGATGGAGCAGATATCACCGGATTCGATTTTCAAGTCGGCCCCGCGCAGCGCGTGTACGCCAACGGTGCCGACACGGTAAATTTTTTTTACATTGCGAACGTCAATCAGCGTGTTCTGTTCCATCGCTCCTCCAGAAGGTATCAAAATAAGTGTATTATTTGTACTAATACGCCTGTATCTTACTCTGGATTCCGCATGCTGTCAACGCCGTTTGAGAAATTATTGCAAACAACGTTGTACAATTGTGTAACATTTCAATGGATTACAGCCATTGCGTTTATTTGAGCCGGATCAACAGACGAAAATGCGCTGATTTTCATATAAAGCGGAAGGAAACAGACGGTTTTCATGTTTTTTTGGTTGCGCCGTCTATCTATATTTGATAGGATAGAGCAAATATCTATTAATATAATAGGAAATCGGTGTAATGCCGACCAAACGAGGCGATAACTATGCAAAAAAACTTTGGATTCGATACGCTGCAATTGCATGCAGGCTGGCGCGGAGATCCCGCGACCGGCGCACACGCCGTCCCGCTGTATCAAACGAGCGCATACTTGTTTGACAGCGCGGAAAATGCGGCGATGCAATTCACCGGCGAGGAGCCGGGCAGCATCTATACCCGTATTGCAAATCCAACGGTTTCAATATTGGAAGAGCGTATTTGTGCGGTCGAAAACGGACGCGCGACGGTCTGCTTTGCTTCCGGTATGGCTGCGCTGCTCGCGCTCGTGCTCAACCTCTGCGAACCCGGGGACGAGATTGTCGCGCTTTCTTCAATTTACGGCGGCAGCTATGCGTTGCTGTTCGATGAGATGGAGCATCGCTACGGCGTAGTCGCCAGGAAGATCGAGCCGGAAGATCTGATCGGACTTTCGGAAGCGATCAACGACAAAACGCGTTTGGTTTATTTTGAGTCCGTCGCAAACCCGCTTGCGAGTATTCCCGACATGCGCTCTATTATCGAGACGGCACATGCGGCGGGCGTACCCGTTGCGTGCGACAACACGTTTGCAACGCCGTATCTCTTCGACGCGGCTGCAAACGGCGTCGACTACACGCTGCATTCCACAACGAAGTACATCAGTGGAAACGGCACCAGTATCGGCGGGAGTGTGACCGACCTTGGTACGTTCAGCGTCGCCGGGTCGCCAAGGTTCCCGCAGTTTAACATGCCCGACGCCGCGCACCACGGCCGTGTCTATGCCGATCTCGGCGGCGATGCGTTTGCCGCGCGTCTGCGGGACTACTTTTTACACGACACGGGATTTTCAATGTCCCCGTTCAACGCATACCTGACGATTCTTGGTATGCAAACGCTGTCGCTGCGAATGCGTAAGCACGTCGAAAACGCGGACGCGGTGGCGAAATTCCTTGCAAAGAATCCTGCTGTTGAGCAGGTAAACTATGCCCGCCTGCCGGAGAGCCCGTATTTCGAGCGTGCGAAACAATACATGCCTAAGGGCGTCGGCAGCATTTTCACCTTCCGCATCAAAGGCGGACTGGAAGCCGGGCGGCGGTTTATCAATGCGCTCAAGTTGTTTGCGCTGGTTGCAAACGTCGGCGATGTACGTTCGCTCGTCGTCCATCCCGCCAGCACGACACATTCGCCGCTTTCACCGGAAGATTTGGAGAAGTGCGGCATTTCGCCCGATATGATTCGACTCTCAGTCGGCATTGAAGACAAGGAAGATCTGATTGCCGACCTGGAGCAGGCGCTGGAAGCATCCCAAATGGTTTGATAGATTCTCCCAGACGATAAACCTTCGGATCGCCGGCGCAAAAGCAGGCGCGTTTATTGCGCCGATAATTGTGAAACGGAAAGAGCAGGTTTCTTTATATGCCTATTAAAATACCAGACGGATTACCCGCAGGCGAGGCACTCGCGCAGGAGAATATCTTTGTTATGCCGCAGCAGCGCGCAATGGCGCAGGATATCCGCCCGCTGCACATCGCCATTATGAACCTTATGCCGACCAAGCAGACGACCGAAACGCAACTGCTGCGGATGCTTGCCAACACGCCGCTGCAGGTGGAAGTCACGTTGCTGCGTACCGGCACATACCAAAGCCAGAATACGTCGCCGGCGTACCTGAATTCGTTTTACCGCACGTTTGACGAAGTCAAGCACGAACACTTCGACGGACTGGTCATTACGGGCGCGCCTGTTGAAAACTATGATTTTAAGGACGTACAATACTGGGATGAGCTGGTCCGGCTGATGGATTGGGCGGACCACAACGTGTATTCCTCACTCTACATTTGCTGGGCCGCGCAGGCGGGGTTGTATCATTTTTATGATGTAGAAAAGCATCCGCTCAACAGAAAGCTGTTCGGCATCTTTTCGCACGTGGTGCTCAACCGTGCACATAAACTCGTCCGCGGGTTTGACGAACAGTTCATGGCACCGCACTCGCGGCACACGACGATTTATGTATCCGATGCGGCGAGAATCCACGATCTGGACATCATCGCCACATCGCAGGAGGCGGGTTTGTACCTTGCCGCATCCCACGACGGGCGGCGCGTGTTCGTCACCGGGCACAGCGAGTATGATGCAAAGACGCTGGAGTTGGAGTACCATCGCGATTTGGCGGCGGGCAAAACGATCCAAATGCCGAAGAATTATTACCCGAACGACGACGATTCACTGCAGCCTGTCATCACATGGCGGGCGCACGGCGCGTTGCTGTTCGCCAACTGGCTGAACTATTTTGTGTATCAGGAGACGCCGTACGACGTTTCCGCCATCACCGGCCGCGAAGACGGCAGGGCATAATATCCGACAAAAAACGTTTTCATCTAAAACCGCTCCTTTTTATGGGAGCGGTTTTTGACTGCAAGAGAAGAAATGATAAACCATTTATGATAAAATGATCTGACGCAAACAAAAGGAGAGTAAGAAATGCACCATCTTCCGGCGGCATATCTGGCGCGCATGAAAACGCAACTCGGCGAAGACGGGCTTGCGGCGTATCTGCGCGCAATGGAGGATGAATCTCATCGCGCGCTGCGCGTGAACACACTGAAAATTGATGCGGATGCGTTTTGCCGGGAGACGGATCTTTCACTCACCCCAACCGGAATACTGCCGGAGAGTTTCTTTTTTGACGATGACGTTTCTATCGGGAAACATCCGCTGCATGTTGCCGGTCTTTGCTATGTGCAGGAACCGGCGGCGCAGGCTCCTGCGACGCTGGCGGATGTTCGACCCGGCATGACGGTGCTTGACCTTTGCGCTGCGCCGGGCGGAAAGACGACCCAGCTGGCCGCGCTGATGCAAAACACGGGACTACTGGTTGCCAACGAACCGGTGCGATCACGCGCCGAAATACTCTGTGGCAACATCGAGCGGCTTGGCGTAACGAACGCACTTGTCACCTGCATGCGGCCGGACGCTCTGGCGGATGCGCTTGGCGTGTGCTTCGACCGCGTTTTGGTCGACGCGCCGTGTTCCGGCGAAGGGATGTTCCGAAAGGACGAAACCGCTGTGCGCGAATGGTCGCCGGAGCATGTGACGGCCTGTGCCGCGCGACAGGAACAGATTCTTGACAGCGCATCGGCACTGCTGAAACCCGGCGGAACGCTCGTCTATTCTACCTGCACATTTTCGCCGGAAGAAAACGAGAATACGGTCTCCGCTTTTTTACAGCGACACTCGGATTTTTCCTGCACGGGCATGCGGCGAATGTACCCGCATATGTCTGTTGGTGAAGGTCAGTTTATGGCGGTTTTACGAAAAGATGGCGACAACTTCGGGTACTCGGCTTCGATTGCCACACCAAAAGCGGAGCGTGTCCCTGCTTTTGACACGTTTTACAGGGAGACTTTTGTTGGTGAGCCGCCCGTGACGGTGGAGCTGCCCGATGGTCGCGTGATGATCCCGCCGGAGAAGATGCCGGTGGAAGCGCGCGGGCTGCATATGCTGCGCGCGGGCATCCTCGCGGGCGAGGTGCGCAGCAGCCGCATTGTGCCAAATCATGCGCTTTGCATGGCAAAACCTGCCGACGCGTTTCAGCGTATCGTGCCGCTTTCGGGTGATGCGCTTGCCCGCTTTTTATCCGGTGAAACCGTACTCTGCGATTCGGCATTTTCCGGTTGGTGCGCGGCGACCGCGCTCGGGCACCCGATTGGCTGGGGCAAGGCGGTAAACGGCGTGCTGAAAAACCACATTCCCAAAGGACTGCGGATACGGTGACTTACTTTTATTGAAAGAAAAGTAAGCAAAAGAAGTGACACTTTTATCTGGTTTATAAAGAAAGAAAAGTTATGCTTGCAAAAAAGAGTTCTGAAAAAACCTTTTCGGCCGCGTTTTTTGATCGCGACAATACGCTGATTCACAGAGACCCCGCCGCAGCAAAGAAACGCGCGGAAATGATTGAGCGCTGGTCGGGCAAGCCGCTTGCCGTACCGGAAGATCTGTTTTTTCGTGTGCTGAATGACCGGCGGATGTTGACCGTTGAAAACGAAATTGCGTTCTGGAAAGAATATTTTGCCGCGCTGCTCCATTCGCAGGGCGTTGAAAAGCGCGTGAAAGCCCGCACGGACGACTTGTTCGATGCTTTCTGGTTAAAGGGCATTGTCCCTTATCCGGAGACCGTTTTTGTACTGCGTTGGTTCAGGGAGTGGGGATTTCACATGGGGGTCATTAGCGATACGTTTCCTTCTCTTCAATTGACGATTGAAGCGGCGGGACTCGATACATATTTTGACTGCTACGTTTGCTCGGATCAGGTCGGCGTGATGAAGCCGGAGCCGCTAATCTATCAAACAGCGCTGGACGCGCTGGGCGTGACCGCGAGAGAAAGCCTCTACGTGGACGACTATGACGTCGAAGCGGACGGCGCGCGTGACATGGGATTCACGGCGTTTCATATCTGTCGGGACAACGAACCAAAAGAAGAATGGGACATCGCGTCCCTGTCCGAAATGATTGCGTATCTGTCCTGAACAAAGCGGTAACGCGTCAGACGAGCTGGAATAGCACGCAAACCCATTGCATCAGCGAACGGAGCCCCTTTCGGGCTCTTTTTCCATTGAGGAACAGTACGATTTCTAATTTTGGGAAAAATAAGCTCATGCGTCTACAAACCATTTCGGGTCCTCGTAATATAAGTATGTGTCCCTGCGGCCGATGCGACAGGTGTAGCGGATTCCGCATCCGCCGGCTTTCAAACTGGCGGCCCGGCGCACGTCCGAAACGGATGTGATTTCAAACTTTCGGCCGTCTTCCCAGACGATCTTTTGCGGATGCATAATGCCTTCCTCGTCGGTTGTGAGTTCCACGGCGACATAGGTTTTCATGTGTGGCCTCCAATCACACTATCCATAGTGTTGTTTTGCAAATACCCGACCGGATGGATTGTGTGGTCTTCCTTCGGCGCAAGCAGACCGATGCTCGCGTCCTTGAGGAAGAGTGCCCGGCCGATGGCGCGATAACCGAAGCGCCGCCGGATATCGTCCACCGCCTGCTCTGCCGCTTCCGCACGACGGCGTGAAATCTCGTTGTCGAAAAGTGTGAGTTGCTCCGGATCGGTATACGGCACGAGATCCGCGGCAGTGACGCTCAACGAGCGGATTGGCGTTTGCCACGTGTAGTTTGCGGCAAACAGCTGCATGCAGGCGTGGGCGATTTCGCTCGCAATATTGCTCGGATGGTCGAGCTTGGCCTGCCGGACAAATGAGGATAGGTCCGTGTCCCGCACGCATAACTGTGCCGTTCGCGCGCGCATACCGTGCTCGCGCAGCCGCGCCGCAACGCTTTCGGTCAGCATATAGATGGTCAGGTATACATCTTCGTCGTTCACAAGGTCGCGCGGGGTAGTGATGCCGTTGCCGACGGATTTGACCGGCGGTTGGTCGACGGTGTATAAAACCGGCGCCACATCCAGCCCATTTGCAAATGCGTGCAGCATGAGACCGCACTTGCCAAGTTGCGCCTTGAGGAACGACGCGGATGCATTGGCCAGGTCGCCAATCGTGAAGATGCCGTAACGAGCAAGCTTTTTCTGCGTAGCGCGGCCCACGTAGATCAAATCGCCCGCAGGCAGTGGCCATGCGACTTCCTTGAAATTATCCGGCGAAACGACGGTGACCGCATCCGGCTTTTTGATGTCCGAGCCAAGCTTAGCGAACACTTTGTTGCTTGCCACGCCGATGGACACGGTGATGCCGAGTTCTTCGAATACGCGTCTGCGAATTGTTTCTGCAAGGCGGCGCGCATCTTCTATGGTTTCGGTCTTGCCGGAAACGTCGATCCAGTTTTCGTCGAGACCGAAGGCCTCCACCCGATCGGAATATTCGCCGTAAAGTGCCCGGCCGAGCGCGGAGAATTTTTGATACGTTTCAAATTCCGGCTTCACGGTAATCAAAAGCGGACATTTTTTCTTTGCCTGCCAGATTGCTTCGCCGGTTTTGACACCGAACTTCTTAGCCAGTTCGTTTTTGGCAAGGATGATGCCGTGCCGTGCTTCCGGATTGCCCGCCACCGCCACCGGGTGCGGCCGCAGAGCGGGGTCCAGAAAGCATGCCACCGATGCGTAAAAGCTGTTGAAATCCGCGTGCAGTATCCTGCGGTCCATAGGCGTCGTTCCTGTTCGTTTAGAGTACAAGTCCTGCGAAAAATGACTTGTCAGAAGATACGAACAAGTGTTCGTATTTATAGTATATCGCATTTTGGAAAGATGTCAAGCACAGGATTCGGTGCGCATATAAGCGTGCCGCAAAGCAAAGGTGGCGTTTTTGTGGAAAACTCCGCGGCTACTCGCTTTGCGTCATGCGCATGTGCTATACTACCAGTATTGAAGCGGAAAAAAGGAACGATGAACCGGAATCAACCGCAGCAACAACCAAATATCGGCGCACGGGACGTTCTTTGCACAGCATGGAAATTGTTTCGCACGCGTTTTGGCGCAATGCTGCGCTTTTTCTATCTGCACGCAGGCTTGATGCTACTGGTGCTGGTAACGGCGGGGGCGTTTGTCGCGGCTGCCGTCTATGACCCGACGCTGCTTGGAAGTCAGAGGGGCGGTTACCGTGCGGACGTCATTCTGGTCTTTTGCGGCATGCCGGCGATTGTTCTGGCGGCGCTATATATCGCCTATTTGCACCCGCGAGCAGTGATTGCAACCTACGAAGCCTACGCGCTTGCACTGTTCAGCGTCCCGCGCAGCGGACGCGCCGTTGGAAAGACCGCAAATGGTGCGCACGCGCGTGCATCCGGTGCGTACTGGGCGGTACTGCTCTGCCGGGTTGCCTGCGGCGTGGCGGCTGTTTTGATCGGCGTTGGAGCATCCGCGGTGGCAAAACGAATCCCCGGCGCGGACGAATGGCGATTGATCATTGCATGGACGCTGGGCGTGATGGTTTTCTGGCAAACGCGGCTGCCGGTCAGCCTTGTGATACCCGCTGCCGTTTGGGAAAACACGGGCGGCTTTCGCGCGGTAAAACGCGGTTTTCATTATTACCGGCGTGCGCGATATGCAGCAGGCATGGCGGGACTCGCTACGTTGATGGTTACGCTAATGCTGATCATCGGCGTTATGGGGCTTTCCGCACGGATTGCGGGCGGCGACGCGCTGGCGATGACTGCAATCGCGGCGTTTATCGGTGCGCTTATGCTGCCTTTTTGGGTGCTGATGCTGTGCGCGGCGGACACGGCGGTGTATGCCGCAGCCTGCTGTGACCGGGCGGACACGAAGCGATGGTATTATTGCTCGACGAGCTTACAAAATAAAACGGAACGACGGAAGG
This sequence comes from Christensenellaceae bacterium, assembly GCA_963665515.1. GTDB lineage: Bacteria > Bacillota > Clostridia > Christensenellales > CAG-138 > UBA7703. Next base: position 406,356 of record OY762278.1, on the reverse strand, counting down.
AACATAATAGAATGAAGACGAGAGAACAGATTGACGCTTCTTTAAAATGGGATTTGTGCGATATCTATGCGTCCGAGGAGCTCTGGGAAGCGGACTATGCGAGCGCGCAGGAACTGGTGAGCGCATTTCCGGCGCACGCGGGGAAACTTCATGAAAACGCGGACGCGCTCTACGCCGCGCTGAACGATGAAAGCAAACTGAGCCTGCTGATCGAACGGGTGTATTCCTACGCACACCTGCACAAGGACGAGGATAATGGCAATGTCCGTTATCAGGGCATGACCGACCGCGCCATTCAGCTTTATGTTTCTGCGGAAGCGGCTTCCTCCTTTGTAGAGCCGGAGATTTTGAGCATCCCGCAGGAGACGTTGCGTGAGTGGTCGAAACAGGAACGCTTTGAACGTTTCCGCTTCCGCATTTCGGATATCGACCGCCGCCGCGCGCACACGCTGACAACAGAGGAGGAGCGTCTGCTGGCTATGGCGGAAGAGCCGCTCTCCGGCGCGGACAATATCTTTACCATGCTTTCGGACGTGGACCTCGACTACGGCACGATCAAAGACGAAAACGGCGAAGAAGCCAAACTGACGCATGGCTCCTACGGCATGTTTCTCGTCAGCCCGGACCGCCGTGTCCGCCGCGACGCATACGAAGGGCTGTACAAAGCCTATCGCAGCATGAAAAACACGATCACCGCGACGTATGCCACGTCTGTCAAGACGGACGTGTTCCGCGCGCGCACACATAAATTCGACGGTTCGTTGGAAGCGGCGCTGTTTTCCAATGGCGTTCCGGTTTCGGTTTATGAACAGCTGATTGAGGCGGTTCACGAAAAACTGCCGACGCTGCGCAAATATCTCGATATTCGCAAGCGCGTGCTTGGCGTCGACCAGCTGGAGATGTACGATCTCTATGTGCCGATCGTGACTGACTGCGATATCCCGATGCCGTATGACGATGCAAAGGCGCTGGTGAAGGAAGCGCTCAAGCCGCTCGGCGCGCCGTATGGCGAGTTGCTCGACAATGCATACACCAAGGGGTGGATCGACGTTTACGAAACGCCGGGCAAGACCTCCGGCGCGTTCTGCGCGGGGATGTTCGGCGCACACCCGTATGTGCTGCTCAACTTCCAGGGCAAGCTGGACGATGCTTTCACGCTTGGCCATGAGCTTGGCCACGCGATGCATTCGCATTTTTCCAACACGACACAGCCGTACGAAACGTCGCAATACCGCATTATGGTGGCGGAGGTCGCCTCCACCGTTAACGAAACGTTGATGACGTATCACCTGCTGGAGAATGAAACGGACAAGATGAAGCGGGCGTATTACATCACGCAGTTCCTTGAGTCTTTCCGCACGACGTGCTTCCGCCAGACGATGTTCGCAGAGTTTGAGCTCAAGTCCCACCGCATGGCGGAGAGTGGCGAACCACTCACCGTCGACAGCCTTTCGGACATGTACCGCAAACTCAATGAACTGTATTACGACGGCGCGAATGTGGACGACAACATCGCGATCGAGTGGATGCGCGTGCCGCACTTCTACAATGCGTTCTATGTTTACCAGTACGCGACGGGGCTTTGCTCCGCGGTGAAGCTGGCGGACGACATCCTGCATCACGACGGCCTGGATCGTTATCTGACCTTCCTGCAAAGCGGCGGCAGCGATTATCCGATCGAGGAGCTCAAGGCCGCGGGCGTCGACCTGACGAAAAAAGAGAGCATCCTGGCTTCGCTCGACGTGTTCACGGCATATGTGGACGAACTCGACGAGCTGATGAAATAAGTGAATAATACAGAGGAGCATTAAACGTATGGAAACCAAAGAATATGATGAAGCGCTGGCAAAGGCGTATATTCTGGACTGCTTCCAAAAACAGGGCGACTTTTCCGAGATTGTAGACGAAAAGAAGCTGGACGAAATGATCTCCGCCGTCATGAAATTTGACGCGGCGTTCATGCATGAGACCGGCGCGGATGAAGATGAAGTCTACGACGACGATGCAGCGTATGATTACCTGCACGACAAGATGATGGAACGGTTTCCGGATTTCAAAATGTACATGCTGCGGCTCGTTGAGGATTACATGGACTACAGCGAGCAATACCTCGACAGCCTCGGGCTGATCGACTGGGAATAAACCCGTGCCCGAAGACCCCGGTTATCACTCGTAAAAAACAGGCGGGGTGTGCAAACCCCCGCCTGTTTTCACCTAAATTACAGTTCTAAAGGATCTGAAAAATTAAATCGATAATTTAGCATCGATTACTTCCATTTTCTAAAAAAATGCGTTATACTAAACAGAATTCAATTTAGTGTTATGTTTCGTTCGAAAGGAGACAACATGTATCGGATCGTAAAGAAGCGTGTTCTGCATGAAACAGTCACGCTGATGGAGGTGGAGGCGCCGTATATCGCACGTAAGGCGAAAGCGGGTCAGTTCATCATATTGCGCATTGATGAAGAAGGCGAGCGCGTCCCGCTGACGGTAGCGGGAACGGATAAAGAACGCGGAACGGTGACCATCATCTTCCAGAAGGTCGGCTATACGACAAAGCGGCTGGATTGCCTGAATGAAGGCGACTTCCTGCTGGACTTTGTAGGACCGCTGGGCAAGGCCAGCGAGCTGGAAGGTATGAAAAAGGTCGCGGTCATCGGCGGCGGACTCGGTGTTGCGATCGCGTATCCGCAGGCAAAGGCGCTGCATGAACTTGGTGCGGAAGTGGACGTAATCGTGGGATTCCGCAACACCGACCTCATGATCCTGATCGACGAACTCAAGGATGCGAGCAAAAATCTTTATATCATGACGGACGACGGATCGAACGGACATAAAGGTTTCGTTACCAGCGCGCTGGAAGAACAGCTCAAGGCGGGTAAAGAATATGACCATGTGATTGCGATCGGCCCGCTGGTCATGATGCGCGCGGTATGCAATATCACCAAACAGTATAACATCCCGACCGTGATCTCCATGAACCCGATCATGGTGGACGGGACCGGCATGTGCGGCAGCTGCCGCGTGACCGTCGGCGGCGAAACGAAGTTTGCCTGCGTGGACGGGCCGGACTTTGACGGATTCGAGGTCGATTGGGACGAAGCCATCGCCCGCGGCAGAATGTATAAAAAGGAAGAAGCCACGAGCATGGAACGCAAAGCCTGCAACCTCATGGACGTGGAGCTGCAGACCAAGCGGGGAGGAAACTGATATGCCGAATATGAGAATGACGAAGCTGCCCGCGCGCGAGCAGGACCCGAACGTACGGAATAAAAACTTTTTCGAAGTGTCGCAGGGCTATGATGAAGAGATGGCCATCGACGAAGCGAAGCGCTGTCTGAACTGCAAGCACAAGCCGTGTGTTGCGGGCTGCCCGGTCAACGTGCGCATCCCGGAATTCATTCAGCTTGTGGCCGAAGGCGAATTTATGGAAGCATACGACGTGATCCGCTCGACCAACGCGCTGCCCGCGGTTTGCGGACGCGTTTGCCCGCAGGAGACGCAGTGCGAAGAAAAATGCGTGCGCGGCATCAAGGGCGAACCGGTCGCCATCGGCCGTCTGGAGCGCTTTGTTGCGGACTATGCCATGGCGCACGGCGCAAAGCCTGCAGTTCCCCAACCGGACAACGGCAAAAAAGTCGCAATTGTCGGCGGCGGCCCGGCGGGACTGACCTGCGCGGGCGATTTGAGAAAGCTCGGCTACGAAGTCACGATTTACGAAGCACTGCATACGCCCGGCGGCGTGCTTGTGTACGGCATTCCGGAATTCCGTCTGCCAAAGCAGCTGGTGCGCGACGAAATCAAGACGCTTCAGGACATTGGCGTAAAGATCGAGACCAACATGGTCATCGGCCGTACCATCACGATGGACGAACTGTTTGAAGAAGAGCATTACGACGCAGTTTTCATCGGCAGCGGTGCGGGTCTTCCGCGCTTCCAGAACATCCCCGGCGAAAACCTTAACGGCGTATATTCCGCCAACGAGTTCTTGACGCGTATCAACCTCATGAAGGCTTATACGTTCCCGGAGACGGACACGCCGATTCAGGTTGGCAAAAACGTTGCCGTGGTTGGCGGCGGAAACGTCGCAATGGACGCGGCAAGAAGCGCAAAGCGACTCGGCGCGGAAAACGTATACATCATCTATCGCCGCAGCGAGGCCGAAATGCCCGCGCGTGTGGAAGAAGTGCACCATGCCAAAGAGGAAGGCATTATCTTTAAGATGCTGACCAACCCGACCGAGATTCTCGGCGATGAAACGGGACATGTCAACGGCATGACCTGTGTGGAGATGGAACTTGGCGAACCCGACGCAAGCGGACGCCGCCGCCCGGTAGTGAAGTCCGGCAGCGAGCATCCCGTGGACGTGGGTACGGTCGTCATCGCCATCGGCAACAGCCCGAACCCGCTGATCAAGAATACGACGCCCGGCCTCGAAACACAGAAATGGGGCGGCATTATCGTGAACGAAGAGACCGGCAAAACGAGCCGCGAGCACGTCTATGCGGGTGGCGACACTGTCACGGGCGCGGCGACGGTCATCCTCGCCATGGGCGCGGGCAAGACCGCCGCAAAGGCAATCCATGAAGAACTGAGCGCGCAACAATAAAGCATCACTCCTTTTCTTGATGGAAAAGGAGCAAAAGAACTTCTCCTTGATGTACAATGAAAGGTACAACAAGAGAAGCTCTTTTTGTTTTCCAGAGCCGGACAAAGAACGAAAAAGGAAACCGACGATTACGATTTTATTATGAAGATACGAATTCCAAGACAATTAAAGCCTCTGGCGCGTGCATTCAAAAGCGCGGACATCAAAGCTTATGCGGTTGGCGGGTTGGTGCGAAACGCGCTGCTCGATCTGCCACCGTCGGACATCGACGTCTGCTCCCGATTGACGCCGGACGAAATCCTGGCACTCATGCCGGAGCACGCCATCCGCGTGATCCCGAAGGCGGCGGAGATGGGTACGGTTGAGTTGCACTTTGGCGACGTACATGTGGAGCACACAACCTTTCGCAGCGAGGCATATGGCGAAGGCGGAGAACACCGCCCGCGTTCGGTTGCGTTCGGCACAAGCTTGGAGGACGACGCGTACCGGCGTGACTTCTCGGTCAACGCCATGTATGCCGATCTTTCCACAGGTGAGGTATTCGACCCGACAGACGGGATTGTCGATCTGGAAAAACGGATTTTGCGCACGACAAGCGCAGATCCGGACGACATCATGCGTTCGGACGCGCTGCGCGTTCTACGGCTTGTGCGCTTTGCCTGCGAACTGGGGCTGACGATTGAAGACGGCACCATGCAGGCGGCCAAACGCAACGCCTCGAAGCTGATCGACATTGCGCCGGAGCGCCGACAGCAGGAGCTGATGAAGATTCTGGTTTGCGATGCGCGCTATCCCGCACTGGGCAACGATGAGATGCGTTCACCCTTGCGCGCGCTGAAGATGATGGATGAGCTGAACCTGTGGGATGCGCTGATCCCGGCGTTTAATCAGGCGCGCGGCATGGCGCAGCGACCGGACCATCATCGCTACGACGTGCTGGAGCACAGCTTTCATGTATGCGCCGCAATGCCGCCGGACAAAACGCTTCGGCTGGCCGGGCTTTTGCACGACGTCGGCAAACCGGACTGCTGGCGGGAGACGAACAAGTTTTATGAACACGATACGTACAGCGAACGCATTGCAAAACAGGTGTTAAGTGAAATGCGCTTTCCAAAGCGGACGATCAACGAGGTGAGCGCGCTGGTCGGCGGGCACATGTACGACATCCAAAATCAGGCCAAGCCGGACACACTCCGCGTTCGCTTTGCCGCATGGGGACGCGAACGGACGATGAACCAGATATTGCTGCGCGAGGCGGATATCCGAGGGTGCGGTTACAACACGGATTATGTGGCGCAGCGTTGGCGCCTGCTGTTTTATCAAATGCTTAACGACGGGACGCCGTTTTCCGAAAAAGAGCTGAAGATTTCCGGAGAGGAACTTATGAAGGCGGCCGGTCTGCCGGAAGGCGAGGCGCTCGGCGCACTCAAACACGAACTGTACCTGCACTGTGTGAAGCATCCGCAGGACAACAATACGCCGCGGCTGAAACAACTCGCCAAACGGCGAAGGAAGCAATAACGCATATTTAGGGTAAAAACCGAATAGGATTAAAGGGAAGTTTTTTACTTGCTTTTCTTTAAGAAAAGCAAGGAGAATTGACAATTTCGACCGGTTACACGATAATGTAGAAAGTAATTTTTTAAGGGGATATGGTGATGGAAGAAGTAAAACGCCCCCGGAACTTTATTGAAGAGTTCATTGAAGAGGATATACGCACAAAGGAGCCGCGCGTGCAGACTCGTTTTCCGCCCGAACCGAACGGATACCTGCACATCGGCCACGCAAAGGCGCTCGCCATTGATTTCGGCATGGCCGAACAGTATGGCGGCATTTGCAACCTGCGTTTTGACGACACGAACCCGACCAAGGAAGACGTGGAATATGTGGACGCCATTCAGGAGGACATCCGCTGGCTCGGCTTCCAGTGGAACGAGGTTTTGTTCGGCTCGTCCTATTTTGACCAGTGTTACGACCTTGCGGTCAAGCTGATTCAAAAGGGTTCTGCGTATGTGGATGACCTGACAAAGGACGAAATGCGCGAATACCGCGGCACGCTGACGCAGCCCGGCAAAAACAGCCCGTACCGCGAGCGCCCGATTGCGGAAAATCTCGACCTGTTCGCGCGCATGCGCGCGGGCGAATTTCCGGACGGAGCAAAGACGCTGCGTGCCAAGATCGATATGTCGTCCCCCAATATCAACATGCGCGACCCCGCGCTGTATCGCATCAAGCATGTTTCGCACCACCAGACGGGGGACAAATGGTGCATTTACCCGATGTACGATTTTGCGCATCCCATTCAGGATGCAATCGAGGGTGTGACGCATTCGCTTTGCTCATTGGAGTATGAAGCACACCGTCCGCTCTACAACTGGGTGGTCGACGAATGCGAATTTACGCATAAACCGCGCCAGATCGAGTTTGCGCGGCTGAACCTGACGGACACCATCATGAGCAAGCGCTATCTGCGCAGGCTCGTGGAGGAACACTATGTTTCCGGCTGGGACGATCCGCGTATGCCGACACTCTGCGCCATGCGTCGCCGCGGTTATACGGCGGTCGCCATCCGCGATTTTCTGGACCGCATCGGCGTTGCCAAGGCGGACTCGGTCGTAGATGCGGCTATGCTGGAGCATTGCGTGCGCGAGGACTTGAACGCAAACGCCGCCCGCCGTATGGCGGTGCTTGAACCGGTGTTGGTCGAAATCGACAACTGGCCTGAAAACAAAACCGAAAAGATTACGCTTGAAAACCATCCGAACGTTCCGGAGATGGGCGAACGCACGGTGCGCCTCGGCAAACGGGTGTACATTGAGCGTGCAGACTTTGCCGTTGAACCACCAAGAAAGTTCTTCCGGCTCAAGCCGGACGGTGAGGTGCGGCTCAAAGGCGCATATATCATCAAATGCACCGGCTGGGAATCCAATGACGACGGCACGGTCACCAAAATCCACTGCACGTTCGATCCCGACAGCAAGAGCGGCGAGAATGCGCGCAAGGTCAAGGGGACATTACACTGGGTGAATGCGGACGACGCGGTCGAGGCCGAGTTCCGCCTGTATGACACGCTGATGACGAATGAAGGCAGCGAGGCGGACAACGATGAAGAGGAAACGACGGTCGAGAAGGACTTCGTCGACAAGCTCAACCCGGATTCTCTGGTCGCGATGAAAGGTTTTGTCGAGCCCGCGCTTGCAGACACGAAACCCGGTGAGCGGTTCCAGTTTATGCGGGAAGGATATTTTTGCACCGATTTGGATTCCAAACCCAACGCGCCGGTCTTCAACCGCACGGTTGGGCTGAAAGACAGCTATAAGGGCTAATTTTTTCTTTTCAGTGAAAAGAAAAAATCAATAAAAGCTGCTTTTGTATTTTGGAAACATTCTACTGGAATAGAAAATTCTTTTGTTTACTTTTATTTTAAGAAAAGTAAGAAAAGTGAAATTTAGGAGCGATTCATGGTAAGAACCCGATTTGCCCCGTCTCCGACGGGTTATATGCACCTCGGCAATCTGCGGAGTGCACTCTATACATATCTTTATGCCAGAAAACACGATGGCAAGTTTATCCTGCGCATTGAGGACACCGACCAGGCGCGTTATGTTGAAGGCGCGGTGGACGTGATCTACAACACGCTGAAAGACATCGGCATGCAATGGGACGAAGGCCCGGACGTCGGCGGCGACTATGGCCCGTATGTCCAGAGCAAGCGCAAGGACATGTATCTGCCTTATGCAAAACAGCTCGTTGATGCGGGTAAAGCGTATTATTGCTTCTGCACCAAAGAGGAACTGGACGCGCGGCGCGCGGAAAGCGAACAAAACGGCGAAGTATGGAAGTATGACAAGCATTGCCTGCATCTTTCTCCGGAGGAAATTCAAAAAAAACTCGACGCGGGCGAATCGTATGTCATCCGGCAGAACGTGCCGCTCTCCGGCGAAGCGTCGTTTGACGATGTGATCTACGGCCATATCGCGGTGGACTGCGCCGATTTGGACGACATGATCCTCATCAAGGCGGACGGCATGCCGACGTATAATTTTGCAAACGTGATCGATGACCATACCATGGGCATTACACACGTGATGCGCGGCAACGAATACCTTGCCAGCACGCCGAAATACAATTTGCTTTACGATGCGTTCGGCTGGGAGAAACCGGTCTATATCCACATGACGCCGATCATGCGCGACGCAACGCACAAGCTCAGCAAGCGCGACGGCGACGCATACTACGAGGACTATCTGAAAAAGGGCTACCTCAAGGAAGCGATTGTCAACTATGTCGCCCTGCTCGGTTGGAATCCCGGCGATGATCGGGAGTTCTTTACCCTTGCTGAACTTTGCGAGACATTTGACGTGGACGGCATGTCGAAATCGCCCGCAATTTTTGATGTAAACAAACTCACATGGATGAATGCGGAATATGTCCGCAAGCTTTCGCCGGAAGAATTTACCGCGCATGCCATGCCTTACTACGAGCAAGCGGGTGTTGCGGACATGGCTACGTCCGTGTTGTGTCGCATTTTGCAGCAGCGCACCGAGGTGTTCACGCAGATTCCGGACATGGTGGATTTTCTGGTGGAACAGCCGGAGTACGACGCGGAGCTTTTCACCAATAAAAAAAGCAAGACCAACCCGGAGGTCGCCGCGGAAGTGCTCGACCTTGCGATCCCGATTCTGGAAACTTTACCGGAGTGGACGGAGACGGCGCTGCACGATTCAATGCTCGGCCTTGCGGCGGAAAAAGGCATGAAGAACGGCACGGTGCTCTGGCCGGTGCGCATCGCCATGGCGGGCAAGGCGGTCACGCCCGGCGGCGCGTTCGAAATTGGCGTGTTGCTGGGCCGCGAAGAGACGCTCAGACGGCTGAAAGCCGGACGGGCGAAACTGTGATTTCTTTTTTTAAAAAAGAAAGAAGCAAAGAAAACTCATTTAATGCAAGACAATATATCGTTAAGTAAGAAAAATTCTTTTGTTTTACTTTTCTTTTAAGAAAAGTAAAGGAGGTACCCTGTTATGAAACTTGGAGTGATCGGCCTGCCAAACGTTGGCAAGAGCACGCTCTTTAACGCAATCACACAGGCGGGCGCGCAGGCCGCGAACTACCCGTTTTGCACGATTGAGCCGAACGTTGGCGTGGTAGCAGTGCCGGACGAACGCTTGGATGTTCTGGCAAAGATGTATGATCCCGAAAAATATACGCCCACCACGATCGAGTTCGTGGACATTGCGGGTCTTGTTCGCGGAGCGAGTCGTGGCGAAGGACTTGGCAACAAGTTTTTGTCGCACATTCGCGAGGTAGATGCCGTCGTGCACGTTGTGCGTTGCTTTGAGGATGAAAACGTTGTGCATGTGGACGGGAGCGTCGACCCGAAGCGGGACGTTGAAACCATCTCGCTGGAGCTGGTCTTTGCCGATATGGAAACGGTGGAGAAGCGCACCGAGCGCGCGAAGAAATTGCTGAAAACGGGAGACAAAAAACTGCCGGGCGAAATCGAGCTGCTGGAGCGTGTCTATGCGCATCTGGAGAGCGGAAAACCCGCGCGCAGCATGAACGTCACCGAGGAAGAAGCGGAGACGATCCGCGGACTATTCCTTTTGACAAGCAAACCGGTGATCTATGTTGCCAACGTCGGAGAAGACGAAATCGGCACCGAACCGAGCGAACACGTAAAGGCTTTGTATGAGCTGGCGAAGGACGAAAACGCCGAAGCGCTGACCATCTGCTGCAAGTTGGAAGAGGAGATTGCTGAACTCGATCCCGCCGAGAAGGACGGTTTTTTGCAGGAACTCGGTATTGAGGAATCCGGCCTCGACCAGCTCGTTAAGGCGTGCTACCGTTTGCTTGGGTTAATCAGCTATCTGACGGCCGGTCCGAAAGAAGTCCGCGCATGGACGATTACGCGCGGAACGAAAGCGCCGCAGGCCGCAGGCAAGATCCACACGGATTTTGAAAAAGGGTTTATCCGTGCGGAGATCGTTCCGTTTGATACGCTTGCCGAGCTTGGCTCCATTGCCGCATGTAAGGAAAAAGGACTCGTCCGCAGCGAAGGCAAGGAGTACGTGATGCAGGACGGCGACGTAACCCTGTTCCGGTTCAACGTTTAGTTTTTATAACAATAGCGCCGTGCAATTTGCACGGCGCTATTTTTGCACTAGAAGATTTCTTGTATTCCAAGAGCTTTTAGATATTGATATGTTCCATCGTAATATGAACGTTTTCTTGTAGAATCCGAATCATCTCCATTTGGGATGAAGATAATAAAACCTTGACGCGCTCTTGTTAAAAGAACGCGATATGAATTTTTTAAATACAACTGCGATTCCTGCTGTCTTACTAAATTCCAACGTTTGCCTACGAAACGATGACAGACAAATTGATCTTCGGTAAAACGATAATCAGCATCCCAGGCAACAATCGCCCAATCGATCTCAAGCCCTTGAATGTCAAACTCTGTTGCAGTATCCTCAAGAAAACATGACGAACGAACATCATCAGCGGGATTTAAGAACCATTCCTCCACTTCTATTTTGCTTTGTATCCATATACCAAACATTCTTAACCGTTTTGCACCCGAACTTGCGATTAATCCACATCGTTCGCTCCCACGTGCTTTCTGCCGCACCCACTTTTTAGCAATATGAAGGTTTCGGGTCAAGGCAATAGGATAATCTTGATCCAACTCAAAAACAAGTTCTTGTGCTCGATTTTGGTTCAAATCAAGTAGTGATTTGACAAATTCTGAAACACGTTCATTTCGAAATGAACGCAATGAAACTGCTAAATGAAGTTTTTCATAAGTAATGACACTAAGATCTCCAAACAAGTCATTTAATGGCATTCCCTGCGTATATTCAAGATCAGTGATCTTATTAGAAACATATACTGACCAATGAGAGAAACCTGCTTTTAGTGCAGCAAACCAAGCAGGAAGACCTGCTTCGCCAGTGTTGATTTCCTGTCCGCCGCCAACAAGACAAATGATAACTGCCCAATCAGTATGACGATCCATTACGCTGATTAAGAATTCAGGTTCGGACATTGTCCAATTGGAACAACCTTTTTTTGCCATAAAGCTGGAAGTTTGTTCTTTTGTCCAAGCACGCTGGGATTCATCGAATACGGCGATTTTTTCGATAGGTACAGAACCTGATGTAATAGCATCGTCGCGAAAATGATGGATGTTTTGTATAAAGGCACTTGCTTTCTTTTTTGAGAATCCTTTCTTGACATGATGATCAGATCGTTCATACTCATCTCGAGCTAAAGCCTCGCGCAGTACTTTCACCAACGGACCATTTCCAGAAAGGAATACAGCATGTTCATCTTCGATAAAGTTGTGCCGATAATTTGCGACATTCAAACCAACAAGCGTTTTTCCTGCACCAGGCACACCGGTTATGAAACAAATAGATTTTTTATGAGATTTCTTGCTCACTTCGATTATTTGGTTGATTACCTCTGTTGTAAGAGATAGATTGTATCTATCTGAATCGCAACGCGAGATATCATTAACATCATGACCTCGATACAAAGCTTGAGCGGCCTCAATAATTGTAGGAGTAGGCATGTAAGGAGATTGAATCCAATTGTCAACGGTTAATGGGATATCGGAAAATTGTTGAGTTAACGATAGAATTATATCGCGCAGGTTGGATTCGTTCGCACGAATCACGTGGCAAACATTGTCAGCATCTTTTTCGACTGTGTTGTTATAACTTGGAGCATGTGTGCATACGAGAATTGGCACGATTATTCTTGTTTGGCTGGCTTGATGAAAATATTTTAAATCTAATGCATAGTCGAGTACTTGCCCGATAGCATGCTTTGGATACGCTTTTTCGCCCACTTTGAATTCAATAACATAGATTGTGCCTTGGCATATGAACACATTATCTATTCGAGCGCCAATTCGGGGAATCGAATATTCAAAGACAATGCCGCCATCACAGAGACAAGAAAGCGAGTGTTGCAGAATGGAAATTTCCTTCAACCAAGCGTCGCGCTGCTTTTGTTCAAGCGCGAAATTATTGTTTGATGCTATTTCTCCGAGAATTTCAGACACTGTCTGTTGGCAAAAATTTTGAATGTTATTTTGGTAATATGCTCGTTTCATAAACTGAATCCCTCATAGTATTTTAAATTAACTTGCGCGAAAATGCTTTACAAGAAAATAGAACTAGGATAGTGGCCTATCCTAGCTCCAACTTATTAGCTTTCGTTTAAGAAAAAAGTGAAACTGCATTACTCGCCCTTCATATCAATCACGGTCGCTTTTTTTTGCAGCACGTCTATGCTGAGCTGAACCGACTCGCCGATTGCCGCGTCGATATCATCGTCCGTCACGCCAAGTGGAAGGCAGCCCTCCGCTTTGTCGATGAACAGTTCGCTGGTCTGCATGGCGGTAAATTTTTCCATAAGCAATCCGCCTTCGGTTCCGGCATCTTTGCGCTGTTTATCGATTTTCTTTGCATTCATGGAAAACATCCAGTCGGGAATCGTGATGATGCGCTTGTTCGGGAATCCCATGTGCTTGTACATGATGGAAAGTAGTTGCTTCCATGTCATGTTATACCAGCCGATGGGATATGCGTTCCCGCCGCTGTTGTATTCGATGCCGCCCGCAATGGCTTCGCCAACCTGGCGGACGGTGACCATCGTCGTTCCGCCGCGCGGATAGAATGCCGGGCCGTTCATACCGAGCAGCATTTTAACAAGAAACACCCAAACGGGTTTACGACCTTTCTGGGCGCCGAAAATATAAGGCAGTTCGAGTATGGCTACGTTAAAGCCGTCGTCCGCAAACGAAAGCGCCATGTTTTCCTGATCGATCCGGCTGCGGATATATGGATGCCATTTTGTGAGTTCCAGCTTCGGTCGGGTTTTGGCAAAGTAGGAAAAATAGGAACCCGCAACGACTGCGCGTTTTACACCGCTTTGCTTTGCAATGCGTAAAAGCCGTTCCAACGGCGTAATGTTGTACTTTTTAAAGAAATCGTAGATGGGCGCGGGGCCTTCGATGCGTTCGTCTACACCAGCGGCAAAGACGAACCCCTCAACGCCTTCGAACTGTTTTTTTAGTTCTTCATCCGTCATATCGTTTATGTTACCGAGCGTCAGCGTCATTTCCGGCGGGAGAAAAGCGCCCTGTGGCAGAGGCGGAAGCGCGATGGAATGAACCGAGTGTCCGCGCTTGACAAGTTCACGTGCACCCTGACTGCCGAGCAATCCTGTTCCGCCAATCATCAGTATCTTCATGTCGACACCTCCTGTTCGATTTACAATTAGAGTATAACGGATAAACGTCTATTTGTCTGCGATATCATCATATTGTGCGGTTGCCAAGAGGAAGCAGTCATGCTACAATCGCGTTGCGGCCTGCGAAGGAAAAACACGATGCGGTTGGTAGTCCGCATGCGAGTTATTTCGTCAGTAACCTGCCCTCCTGGGGTTGTCCGCCTTCGAAAAAAAGACGGCCGCGGACAGGAGGATGCGATGTGATTAGCATTGCATGTACGGTTTTCTTTGAGGACCCGTTCTGGGTTGGTGTTTGGGAAAGAACGGACGGCCGTTCATTTTGCGTCGCAAAAGCGACGTTTGGCGCGCAGCCGAGCGACGCGGAAGTCTTGGCTTTTGTGCTGGAGCGCTACTACACGCTTATGTTTTCGAAACCGGAATTTGGCGATGTAACGCGAAAGGCCATGGGGAATCCCAAGCGGATGCAACGGGAAGCTGCCCGCGCTGTTTCAACGACCGGTATTGGAACAAAAGCGCAGCAGGCGCTGAAGGCGCAGTATGAAGCCGGCAAACAGGCGAACAAAGAACTGTCCCGCGAGGAGAAACACGCACAAGACGAGCGAAAAATTCTGCTTCGACAGGAAAAGAAGAAAGCCAAACACAGAGGGCATTAGCCCGCGGCGCCGCCTGGAGACAAACCTCCCGGCGGCGTTTTTGTTGCACCAAAGTGTGGAAGGCCGGACGGCAAAGGTGGTACAATATCGTTGTTGATAAAATTAACACGAGGGAATCCTATGCGAAAAACAGACTGGTTCATCATTGGCGGAGTACTGCTGCTTGCGCTGGTCGCGTTCGCCGTTTCGCGGCTTGTCCAGCCTGCGGATTCTGCGGCGATGGTGACCATCTATGTCGGCGGTGACGTGTATGCGCGTGTATCGGCGGAAGACTACCAAACCATCACCATCGATCAGGGCGATGGCAAGGTGAATGTTGTCGTCATTGGCGAAAGCGGTGTACGGATGGAGTCTTCCACCTGCAAAAACCAGCTTTGCGTCAAACAAGGCGTGATTGATACGCACACTCATTCCGACGATATTCTGATGAATAACTGGATTATTTGCATGCCCAACGGCGTGTCGATTGAAGTTACGGGCATAGAGGAGGACGGACAGTGAGCGCAAGACAAACGGACGTGAATACGATAACGCGTCTCGGTATCCTCACGGCGGTCGCGCTTGTACTCGGCTACATAGAGCATCTGATCCCGATCACGGCGATTCCCGGCATCAAGCTGGGCCTTGCAAACACAGTATTGCTGTATGCGCTGTATCTTCTGGATACAAAAAGCGCAACGCTTTTGATGATCCTCAAAGTCGGCTTGTCCGGTATCTTGTTCGGCGGGGTTGCGGCCATGCTGTATAGCTTCGCAGGCGGTGTAGTGAGCCTGATCACCATGATACTGGTCAAAAAGATAAAGAGCGTCAGCGTGATCGGTGTGAGCGTATGCGGCGCGGCGGCGCACAACATCGGCCAGATGATCGTTGCCTGCTTCGTGGTGGAAACGCGCGCGGTGCTGGCCTATCTGCCGGTGCTGCTGGTTGCGGCTGTGATTACGGGAACGTTGACCGGCATCATCGCCAAATATACGTTTCGCGGACTGGAACACAGCGGCAATGGCGCCGGGAAAAATGCACAGCGAGAGCATCTGGAAAAACAGAACGTCCAACCTAGTGAAAAACAAGGTTAGGCTTGCGAAACCATACAAAACATGGAATAATGCCAACAGGCGCAGTGTATTGGGAGGAACAAAAGAACGAAGTATCAATTTAGCATAATCGCAATCATATGCGCGGCTGTCTTCCTGCTCTTTGGATGCACGGCGACCAAAGAGCCACGGCGGTATGAGCAGACCTTTTTCGATGTGTTCGACACTGTAACAACAATTGTAATTTACGACACAAGCGAAAACGCCGCATCCGCACACATAGAAGAAGCACATGCGCTTTTAACGGAATATCACCAGCTTTACGATATCTACCATGCATACGACGGGATGAACAACCTTTACACCGTCAATGAAAACGCGGGAACCGCTCCCGTTGCCGCGGATGAAAAAATCCTTGACCTTGTTGCATTTGCAAAGGATATGGATACGCTGACGAACGGTCGA
This sequence comes from Christensenellaceae bacterium, assembly GCA_963665515.1. Classification (GTDB taxonomy): domain Bacteria; phylum Bacillota; class Clostridia; order Christensenellales; family CAG-138; genus UBA7703. Next base: position 390,334 of record OY762278.1, on the reverse strand, counting down.
ATGAACATTGCAATGGGTGACGTACTCGCCATCTGGGCGGACTATCGTCAGGCCGGGCTGGACGACCCGGACAATGCCGCGCTGCCGCCGATGGCGCTGCTGGAGCAGGCGGCGGAGCATGCGAATATCGACGATATCGTGATCGACCGCACGGCGGGCACGCTCTACCTTGCGGATGCGGACATGCGCATCGATGTGGGTGCGATTGCAAAAGGGTATGCCGTGCAGCAGGTGATGGAGCAGATGGAGAGTGAGGGCGTTACGTCCATGCTGCTCAGCGCGGGCGGCAATGTCTGCGCAATCGGCACGCGACCGGACGGCACGAACTGGAAGGTCGGCATTCAGGACCCGTATTCGGGCGGCTATCTCAAGGTTGTGAATGCGGACGGGCAAAGCCTCGTCACCAGCGGCACATACGAGCGGTATTATACCGTGGACGGTGTGGATTACCATCATATTATCGACCCGGCGACGCTGATGCCGTCGACATACTACGATTCCGTGTCGGTGCTGACGGTGGATTCGGGACTGGCGGATGCGCTGACGACAGGACTGTTCAGCATGCCGCCGGATGAAGGCATGGCGCTGGTCGAGTCGCTGGACGACGTGGAAGCATTATGGATTTCGCAGGACGGAACCCAAACGCAGAGCAGTGGATTTTCCGCGTTTGCAACGGATTATGAAAACTGACCCGCGGCGGCGATTGAAAACCGCGTGGACATGGTAAAAAGTTTAAAACAGAGCGATTCATACGGAAAGGGGCAGAAGACACAATGTACTGTACAAGAAAAGTGACCGACGATATCACGTGGGTTGGCGGAGACGACCGGAGGCTGATGCTGTTTGAAGGAGTCTATTCGATTCCGGACGGCGTTTCCTACAATTCCTATCTCATAATGGATGAAAAAACCATTCTGTTTGACACCGTTGACAAGGCCATCGGGAAGGTGTTTTTCGAGAACGTGGCGCATGTGCTTGGTGAACGAAAACTGGACTATGTCGTCGTCCAGCATATGGAGCCGGACCATTCCGCGACGCTGATGGACCTGCTTTGCCACTATCCCGAAGTCAAGGTGGTCTGCAACGCAAAGACGAAGAATATGATCGAGCAGTTTTTTGACGAGGACATCGGCGAGCGCGCCATCCTCGTGAAAGAGGGCGAAACGCTCTCCACCGGCAGGCACGAGTTCATGTTCGTCATGGCGCCGATGGTGCACTGGCCGGAGGTCATGTTCACGTTTGACAAAACCGACAAAATCCTGTTTTCTGCGGATGCGTTTGGAACGTTCGGCGCGCTCAACGGTGCGCTGTTTGCAGACGAAGTGGATTTTTACGGCAGCGCGTTTATGGAAGAAGCGCGGCGTTATTACGCCAACATCATCGGAAAATATGGCCCGCAGGTGCAATCCGCACTGAAAAAAGTTGGCGCGCTGGACGCGCAGATGATCTGTCCGCTGCACGGGCCGGTACACCGCAAGGACTTTGGCGCATACATCGAAAAATATCGCCGCTGGAGCAGCTATGAACCGGAAGAGACGGGCGTACTGATCGCGTACGCGTCCATCTACGGTAACACGGCGAACGCGGCGGAGATTCTCGCCTGCCGTCTGCGCGATGCGGGCGTGACCGTCGCCATGTTCGACGTTTCCGTCGACGCAACTTCCAAGATCGTATCGTCGGCGTTCCGCTACAGCCATCTTGTGTTTGCCTCGTCTACCTACAACGCGGGCATCTTCATTACGATGGAGGAGTTACTTCGCGACCTCGTACTGCACAATATCCAGAACCGTACGGTCGCATTTATTGAAAACGGGTCGTGGGCGCCGCAGAGTGGAAAGCTCATGAAAGAAATGCTTGCCGGGCAGAAGAACATGAAGTTCCTCGACAACATGGTCACCATCCGTTCGGCAATTAAGGATTCGCAAAACGAAGAGATGGATGCGCTGGTCGGCGCAATCGCCGCGACGATCGATGTTCCAAAGGTAACGGAAGTTGCCGCGGGCGAAATTGAGAATGCGGCGCTGTTTACCCTCAGTTACGGCCTGTTCGTGTTGACCGCCAAGGACGGCGAGCGCGACAACGGCTGCATCATCAACACGGTCACACAGATCACCAACACGCCGAAGCGGATTTCGATCGCCGTGAACAAGGGCAACCTGACGCACGACATGATCCTTAAAACCGGTATCTTCAACGTTTCGGTTTTGACCGAAAGTTCCAAATTCGATCTTTACGAGCGCTTTGGCCTGCACAGCGGCAAGGACGTCGATAAGTTTAAGACGTTCGACGCGACTGCGCGCAGCACAAACGGGCTGCTTTACGTGACGGAAGGTGTGAATGCGCTGATCAGCGGCAAGGTGATTTCCGCTGTGGACTACGGCTCGCACACGCTGTTTGTCGCCGACCTGACGGAGGCGAAAAAGCTTTCGTCCGAGCCGTCGGTCACCTATGCGTATTATCGCAAAAACATCAAACCGAAACCGACCGAAGAGCAAAAGAAGAAAAAAGGTTGGCTCTGCACCGTCTGCGGGTATATCTACGAGGGCGACGTTTTGCCGCCGGACTTCATCTGCCCCGTGTGCAAACATGGCGCGGAGGTTTTCGTCCGGCTGGAGTAAGCCAAGCCGTTAAACAACGAGTTTTTTAACAGACAAAAAGCGCGGCCGAATGGCTGCGCTTTTATGCTGTTGATTATCGATTCGGTTATTCGATCACTTCGATGGCCAGCGGGAATTTGCTCATATATTCGCAGCCATCCTTTTGGATCAGGATCGGGTTTTCGTAACGGAAACCGATGTCCTCGTCCGGGCAGGCATACTGCATGGCGCAGATGAGAACTTCATTTTCCATATATGCGTGGTCGGGATCGGTCCAGTATGCAAACGGGCCGTCGTGGCGGCCGATGCGCCATTCGTCGCCGAGCATGCCGATGCCGTGTTCAAAACCCGGCACCATGAAGTCCGCAAAGCCGCGGTCTTCGGCAAACGCCATCATCTCTTCCGCCAGCGAGGACGGCGAGACGCCCGCTTTATAGGTTTTCAGTGTCAAATCGACCATGTCCACAAAATTCTTTGCGTGCCAGAGCTGGCGATCGCTTGCGGGCGCGATGAGATAGTTGTGGCTATGGTCGCCGCAGGCCAGGCCAAACAGCGCGTGAATGTCAACCATCAAGGGTTCGCCCGCTTCCACTTTCTTTGTGGTCGCCGGTGTGCAGGCACCGCCCGCAAGGCCGGTGCGGTATCCGCAGGCAATCTCGTTGCCGCCTGTGAACGACCATTCCCAGGTACTGCCTGCTTTGCGCATGGCGTATCCGGCAAGGCCGGCGATTTCGGTTTCCGTCATGCCTTTCCAGCCGCCGTTCTTGAGTGCGGCGAGCACCGCTTCGTGGCCGACGTCGACGATGCGGGACGCTTCGCGGAAGCGGTTGATCGTGCCGATATCCTTGATCATCTGCAGGCGGTCGACGATCGCGTGCGCGTTGACGAGCGTGCAGTCCGGCAACGCTTCTTCAAACGCCTTGTATTCATAGTAGGTCAGGTAACCTTCCGGCAGGTAGTTGGACATGCCGGCTTCAACGCCGACGCGCCCGCCATGCGGCAGGTATTCCTTGATGAGGTCGGAAATCTGTGTGATCTGGTCCTGTCCGCCCATAGGTGCAAAGCCGAGGACGTGGTCTTCGTCCAGCCAACTGTCGTCCGCCGCGCGCGCCGCGTCGATAACGAACGTGAACGCGGTCGGAAGGCCGTCCGCCGGGATAACGATGAAACTGCGCCACGGGAAGAACGCGTCCGTCGTCCAGCTTGTGGTGCGCAGCCGCGAACCGAGGTAGAGGTCGATCTTTTCTTCCGCCATGCCTTTTTGGATGGCCTTGATGCGGGCGGGGAAGTCGATATAATACGGGCTTGATTTGCCAAACATGATTCGTTCCCTCCTTAAAACTCGGTTTCGATGGTCGCGATGATTTTATTGAGCCGGTCGGAAAGCGACGCGAGCTTGAGCGCTTTGACCATGTTGCCTTTGAGTTTTAAAAGCCCGCCCATCAGTGCTTTTTGCGAGCCGAGTTCCGCGCGGGAAATCTTTGCGAACACGTCGTAGTCGCCGGAAATGGTGAACTCCGCTTTCGGTCCCTGACCGACGCCGACCTGAACGCTGTCTACGGTGCCGTCTTTAAAGCCGACATAGAAATAATGCGATTCGCCGTCGGGACACTTGAAATAAACGTTGTTCATAGAGGAAGAGAGGTTGTTCATTTTTTCCGGGGTGAGCTGCTCTTTCAGCTTGCTCTCCACCTCGGCGCGCCATTCTTCGGAAAGATACTTGACCATGATTTGTTGCTCCTTTCAATGATGCATACTTTGATTTGCCGTTGGATTTGACCCCGGGTCGGAACGCCGGGGTACGCTATTTTAAACCGGTGCAACAGGAAAGTGCGTCGGTTTTTATTTATGCGTTTAAAACGCCGTTGAGAATAAGCTCCAGCGTGATGGGCAGGTAACGGCTTGTGTATTCGTCTTCGGAGTTGATATACGTGTGGATGATAAAGTTTTTATAGATGGAGAACAGCACCTCGGCAACGCCGGATTCGTCCAGATCGCGGAATTCGCCGGTTTGTTTGCCAAACGCAAGGATGCTTTCGATCATCCTGACGGAATCGCCGTTGATTTCCTCATACGGGTCGACGGTCGGAAACATGGGGAAGATCGTCGGGTCGTTTTTCAGCAGACTGCAAAACTCTGCGTCTTTCGCCAGATAGTACAGCGCGCTGTCGCACAGCGCTGTGAGTTTTGCGCGCGCCGTCGCCTGCGCGTCGACAGCCTGTTTGACGCTATACTGCCAACGGAGCATGACATAGCGCACAGTCTGTTCGTAAAGGTCACGTTTGCCGCTGGTGTAGGCATAGATGGCGGGCGTGGTCAGTTCCAGCTCGTTTGCAATGTCTTCCAGCGTCGACTTTTTGTAGCCGTACTGCGAAAACACTTTGAGTGCCGCGTCTAAAACCACCTGTTCGTCAAGTTTGTTCCGCATAATTGAATACCTCGTAATGGATCGAATGACTGTTCAAGAAAGGATTATAAGTGAATAAATAAACGATTAGTTAAATTATAACATAAAGATTCCACATTGCAAGTGGGATTTTTCACGCAAAAAAGCCTCCGCAAACCGTGCGGAGGCTGAAAGGTGATTTATCAGCGTTTTTTTCGCTTTTGCCAGGGATATACGACACGCTGCTTAATCTCCGGGTGCTTTGCCGCATAGCGGTAGATGTATATCAGACTTCCTATCAGAAGCGCACAGATCAAAACGATATGGAGAAATGTTATGACTCCCCACGCGATATCCTTTTGCGGCATCTCAAAAAACACGCTTTGTTCACCGTTTTGCTCCTGCGTAATCGTGTAACGGAACAATGTGCGGCTATAGGTATACTGAACGCCGTTTTGTTCATCGGTCATGCCGAATCCGTAGGATGAATCGTAAAACGATTCGTCGAGTGCACGAAAATCGTCAATTCTGAATAAATCTCCATGTTCCGGATCACTTTGGTTGAGGTCGTATACCGTTATGTGGTTATTGCGTGCATAGGAAAGCAGATTATCATCCGATATCCATAGCGTTTTGCGCTGGTCATAGGATGGCAAAATGCGTTCAAATTGTCCGTCCGACACGACATAACCGCCGCTGCCGAAGAGCAGATATAGGCGCTGTTGATTGCCCACTGCGAAAGATTCCGGAAACGCGTGCGCCTTCCCGCTTGCATACTGCGAAACAGGCAAAACCAAACCAATTGCCAAAGCGGATAAAACCGCGAACAGATAATAGAATGTTTTTGGTAATTTGTCGATGTGGACTACCATTGCTGAAACTCCTGAGATTGACTATTTTAATGCTTGGCGATCACTCCCGTGCCCGGCAAGTTTGGCTTTGCATCACTATGACTCATATTAATTAGCAGGAATATCAGGATACCTGCGGCGAACACCACGATGGAAAACGCGACAACTAAATTCCAGACAAAGTCCTTTTGCGGCATTTCGAAAAACACGCTTTGTTCACCGTTTTGCTCCTGCGTAATCGTGTAACGGAACAATGTGCGGCTATAGGTATACTGAACGCCGTTTTGTTCATCGGTCATGCCGAATCCGTAGGACGAACCATAGAATGATTCGTCATCCGCACGAAAATCGTCAATTTTTAACAAATCTCCATGTTCGGGATCACTTTGATTGAGATCGTATACCGTTATATGGTTATTGCGTGCATAGGAAAGCAGGTTATCATCTGATATCCATAGCGTTTTGCTTCGGTCATAGGATGGTAGTATGTGTTCAAATTGTTCGTCTGACACGACATAACCGCCGCTGCCGAAGAGCAGATATAGGCGCTGTTGACTGTCCACCGCAAACGATTCCGGGAACGCATGTGCGTTTCCGCTGGCATATTGGGCTGTCAACAGAAACATGGAGCAGAATGCCAAAGTGCCTATTATAAATAACACAAGAAATAATTTTGGACGCTTTGTAAGATCGATTACCATTCTTGAAACTCCTGAGATTGACTATTTTAATGCTTGTCGATCACTCCCGTGCCCGGCAAGTTTGGCATCTGCGCGTTTGACGAGTTCCGTGTGATAAAGCCGCCAGAATTTAAATAGAAACATTATGAGGCCGACAGAAACCAATAACTTGCAAAGATTTGCGATTAAGTTCCAGATAAAGTCCTTTTTCGGCATTTCGAAAAATCCGCTTTCCTCACCGTTTACTTTTTGCGTGATCGTATAGTGCAAGAACGAACGGCTGTATGTATACTCCACACCGTTTTGTTCGTCCGTCATGCCGAACCCATAAGACAACTCGTAGAATGCTGTATCGGATGTTCGAAAATCGTCGATTTCTAACAGATCTCCATGTTCGGGGTCACTTTGATTGAGGTCGTATACCGTTATATGGTTACTGCGTGCATAGGAAAGCAGGTTCTCATCCGATATCCAAAGCATTTTGTGTTCGTCATTACTTAGTAAAATGCGCTCAAACTGTTCGTCCGTTACAATGTATCCGCCACTGCCGAAGAGCAGATATAGGCGCTGTTGATTGTCCACCGCAAACGATTCCGGGAACGCATGTGCGTTCCCGCTTGCATAAAGTGCTACAAGCAGAATCGTAGCAAAAAAGGCCGACAAGCTTATAGTAAACATCATGAGAAGTAACTTGGGGTGCTTAGTAATGTCGATTACCATTCTTGAAACTCCTGAAGGAAATTTTGCCATTCATCGTAAAGACGAAACAGGACTTCTATGGGCGCTGCTTTCGCTTTTGCCAGGGATATACGACGCGCTGCTTAATCTCCGGGTGCTTGTCTGCATAGCGGTAGATGTATATCAGACTTCCTATCAGAAGCGCACAGATCAAAACGATATGGAGAAACGTTATAATTCCCCACGCGATATCCTTTTGCGGCATCTCAAAAAACACGCGTTGTTCACCGTTCTGCTCCTGCGTAATCGTGTAACGGAACAATGTGCGGCTATAGGTATACTGTACGCCGTTTTGCTCGTCGGTCATGCCGAATCCGTAGGATGAATCATAGAATGATTCGTCATCCGCACGAAAATCGTCGATTTTGAACAAATCTCCATGTTCGGGATCACTTTGATTTAGATCGTATACCGTTATATGGTTATTGCGAGCATAGGAAAGCAGATTATCATCCGATATCCATAACATTTTGCGTTGGTCATAGGATGGCAAAATGCGTTCAAATTGTCCGTCCGTTACAATGTATCCGCCACTGCCGAAGAGCAGATATAGGCGCTGTTGATTGTCCACCGCGAACGATTCCGGGAACGCGAGCGCGTTCCCGCTTGCATACTGTGAAACAGGCAAAACCAAACCAATTGCCAAAGCGGATAAAACCGCGAACAGATAATAGAATGTTTTTGGTAATTTGTCGATGTGGACTACCATTGCTGAAACTCCTTAAGAAAACTTGACCATTCCTCATATAAGTTAAAAAGCTCAATGACCGCTTCTGTTTTTGTAACACCTGCATGCCCTTCAATAGGCAAGGCAGATAAACCTACACCACCAAGCAAGTTTATTGCAAATCGTTGTTTGCCATCTCCATCTTTAAAGATACAAACTTCGCCGCCTGCACAGATACCCTCCCCGATTGTGCCACCAGCTTCCATGGCAAAATCTTTAAGGTCTTGAATGTTTCTAGCGTTAGAAAGAGAAGTAAAAACAACGGCGGATGCGGAGGGAATTCCTCCATAACCACCATATGCTAAAATTAGGCCAACATCACCATCGGTGTCAATAGCCAAACCGACATTGCCAGTTAAACCTCCGGCGGCAAAAATGGAGCCACTCGTGGAAACTCCTATGCTAATGGTTCCTCTATCAATAAGATTCCCCAAAGCTTTCATGGATGACAATGCGATGTGTGTAGGAAAAAGATAAAAGGCTTCTATATAGGTTTTTAAAACGTTTTTTGCTACATCGGCAATGTCGGTGTTATTATCAACACGCCTTACAAACAAGGGTTTCTCGGCCTTGCTTTCGATCTGCGTTGAACCTTCGTCATCATACCACGTGTTGGCCGTGTTTCCAAGCTGTGGCTCTAAGAAACCAAGTAAATCCTGCTCCTTCTCATCTAACTGTTTGAGAAACAAATTGCGCTGCGAATCAGTTGAAAACGGCAAGGCCCGAATTTTAACGCCGATTCGCGTATTCGTAATTTCAAACAATTCCTTCGAAATATAATCGGCCTTTGCTTGCGTTAGACCGTATAGGACACGGTTTGCCTGGATATCCTGAACGGTAGCGATCGTTACAAGGGAAGTTGCTGAGTTGAGCAGCGTCATTTGATCTTCGCTTGAAAGACCGCTATTATGCTGCAGAGCAATTTGTTGTTCTTTTGCAGTTTTGTCATCCCATCCCGATAAATCAAAATCACTCGGAAGCTCCGCAACAATTTCCGCCAATTCAGCAAATGCGGGTGGGATTCCCTGCGCAGGATCAATTGTGGCAGCGATTGATGCGTTTTTTCCGCTTACTTCCGATTGCCCGGTGAGCGGGTTATATACCAAGCCGTCGGATGAGGCTCCCCGTTTACCGCTGTCGGTCATCATGACAAGATTTCCGGTTTTTACTTGGTCGGCCGGTTTGATTACGGGAGTCTGAGATGTTGTCTTTTTATTGCTGCTAGTGGGCACGGTGACCGCATCTGCGTTTGAATCGCTTCGGTCATAGTAGCCGTTCATGAGCCTGAACAGTTCATCTTTTCTCGACGAACTGATTATACCGGAAAGCTGAGATGGGACAGAACCAGATCCGACGGGCGGTGGGGGGTCGTCTCCGGCGGAATCTTCCGGCATTTGTAGCGGTTTACGTGGAAACTTGGGTGTTGAACTGGAATTAGAAGACGATTTTGGTGATGCCTCTTTACCCTTTGAAAGCAGTTCGAGACTGGTAAGAATATTGGATTTTAACATGGGCTCCTCCTGAAATTTATTTGTTAATTAATTTTACCCCCGGAAGATATAAAAATTTTCTTATAATTACACAAAATTTATTCTAATAATTACGAGTTGCGCGTTGGAATGGAAAAAGCCGAAAAGTCTGGAGTTATAGTGCTTTTACCATGAAATGCTGGCGTGCTCATATGTGGATTTTGGTCGAGGTCACATATTGAAAGGAGAAAAATTCAGGTCTCGTTAAAGGCGCAATTTGACGATTTTTAAACAAAAAAACGACGTATAAACTACGCCGATTTTTAAAGAAATTACTATAATAAAACGCAATTTATACTCGGAACACCAATACAGATCCACTCATCAACTCACCACATTATCTGCCATGCTGCCGCAACTGTTCCAGAATTCATCCGCACGCTGCACCCATGCGTCAAAGTCCGCTTCGTTTTCCGGGTATTCGGCATAGAGCGCTTCCGTGCGTCCGCCGTTTTTCATGCCGTTGAGCAGGGCGCGGATGGTGGCGATCTGAAGCTGGCCTGTCAGCACGCCGCCAAGCATCTTGACCGCCATGGAGAGCATTTCGCCCGTAGAGAAGACGAGCGGTTCACCGCTGCCGAGGCTGGCAAACGTTTTTTCGCTGAAGACGACGTCTTTTTTGAAGAAGAAGTCGTTTTCCTTTGCGCTGGACGCAACTGCGCCGATCAGCGTTGCAAGCTGCCCTGCAAACGCCTTGCCCTGCGCGTCCACATAGCGCTTGTTGATCGGCCAGAGCCGCGCGCGTGTGAGGTATCCGCCCTCGTCCAGTAAACGGTTGACCACGTCCGCTGCGATTTCAAGCTGCACCATGCTCGCGGTCACTCCTTCACCGCAGGACGGTTTTGTCAGGCAGGCCGCGTCGCCGGAAGCAAGAAACCCGTCCGCGACGAACGAGTACGGCGGGCGGCGATATGGCGTTGTGCCGCGCTCGATACGCTTGAGCGTGTAGCGCGGAAGCTCGATGGCCTTTTCAAACTCCGCAAACACTTCTTCCCCAAGGTCGTAGGAAAGATTTGCGCCGACGCCGAGGATCATGCCGTCGGGATTGCCTTCCGGTGCTTCCCATGTTTTGTAATATGTCCACCCGCGCGATTGTTTTACATAATCCTTTGGGTCATGATAGGTCACATAGCGCAGGATAACATAAAACTTTTCCGTATCGTCGATCTCAAAGTTCTCGACGCCATAGCCGTCCGGCAGCTTGCGACGTGCAACAGACGGGATGCCGGAGCAATCGACGACGAGCTTTGCACCGACCTCGTGCGTTTGGCCGTCGTTTTCATAGGTTGCGCCAACGATCCGACCGTCGTCATAGAGAAAATCCACAAACGACGCGCCGAGCAGGATTTTTGCACCTGCGTCCTGTGCCCAACGGTTCATGCGCGCAATGTAGCGCGGCATATGCATACCGACGGTCGTGCCGCTGTTTTGTTTTGGGTACAGGCCGTAAGCGGAATACGTGCGCCCGCCGGTGAATTCAAACGCAAAATCGTCATCCTGTTCCGGCAAGGGTATGCCGAACCGCTCAAAATCCGGCTTTCCAACATGAAAAATATCCAGCCGCTGACCGAGTGTATCTTTGCTCAGCTTGTCGATGACGAGTACACTGTGTCCCGCCTCGGCGATTCGCCGCGCGAAAAAACTGCCGGCGGTTGCCGCGCCGACGATCAAAACATCAAACTGCTCCATGATGGCCTCCATGAAATTTTGTTGTGAATGCGCATTTGCTTTTGAGAAAGGGTTGTTTCAGCGTGCAATTACATTCAGTATATCATACGAAAAAAGAGCAAGGAAGTTCCTGCTCTTGGGATTCGTGAAACAATCGATAAATATATTTAAATTATAAAAATGATACTCTCGTCGCTCGTCTCCAGCGTACGAATCAACATGAGAGCAACGAGCCGTCGTGTTTGGCGTGCGTCTATCGCCAATTCCGACAATGTTTTTTCGTGGAAAAAGATTGAAAACCCCTAATCGCTCGTCTCCAATGAACGAATCAGTGTGAGCGCAACAAGTCTACGCGTTTGGCGTGCGTCCATCGCCAACTTTTCAATATACCGGTGGGCGCTGGCTTCATCCATGCCGCGGCGTTCGATCAACATCCACTTTGCGCGGTTGACAAGACGGATTTCTTCCATTTTTTCTTCCAGTGTGGCGGTTTTCTTCTCCATGGCGGCGAGTTTGGAACGCGTTGCGACCATGAGCGCCGCAGCCTGGCGAATGGTCTGTCCGGAGCACGGCTTGCTCAGCGTGATAACGCCGGAATCTTCCACCTGGTCGGAAACCTGCTCGTAAGAGTCGTTGGCGACGATCAACGCGACGCAGCAAAGACGGTTGGACGCAAGGTCAAGAGCGAGCTGCGTACCGAATTCGTCCGGAAGCGGCGTATTGATGAACACAAGCGCAAACGGAGCGTCAAGCACAAGACGGCGAACTTCGGCAGCGGAGCCGCGCGTGATGATCGGCGAATAACGCGTCGGCGAAAGAACGCCCGCAATGCTGGTGCGCGCACGCTCTGATGCCGAAACGACCAATACGCTATTCAGTTTTTCTCCGCTGAACGCCAAATAATTACCCTCCTACCGATTGTTATTCGCCGTAGGATTCGTAGGCGCTTATGATTCCTTCCGGAAGGACCGAACGGACAAACGCGCTGTTTGCAGCAAGCGAAAACGCCTGTTCGCGCGTCGCTGGCAGTTTTTGAAGGTTTTTGGTGACGGAAGCGTCCGCCGTAAAGAGGTTTACGTTGGTCGGCGGCGGCGCAGCCAGACCGCGCTTCACGCCGTCGAGACCTGCCGCAATAATCAACGCAAACATCAGATACGGATTACCCGCGGGATCGGGGGAGCGTAACTCGATGCGCTCATACTCACCTTTTGCAGCAGGGATGCGAATCAGTTGCGACCGGTTCTCCGGTGACCAGGTGACATATCGCGGTGCTTTGTGCTCGCCAAGGCGCGCATATGAAGCCGAGACCGGGTTTAAAAACGCCGTGATCTCGGTGATGTGATCCATCAACCCAGCCATAAACGAATCCCGCACCGCTTCGGTATGCGGTGTTGCAAGCGACAGATTGACGTGCATGCCGTTGCCGCTTTCGTCCGGAAGAGGTTTTGGTGTAAAGTCCGCCCAAAGGCCGTTTCGCATGGCGATTGTGCGCACGACGGATGCAAACGTGATTGCATTGTCGGCGGCGGTCAGTGCATCGCCGTAACGAAAGTCAATCTCGTTCTGACCGGGGCCGTCTTCGTGATGCGAGCTTTCCGGCCGAATGCCCATTTCGCAGAGGGTCAGGCAGATTTCGCGCCGGACATTTTCGCCGCGGTCAAGCGGGGCGATGTCCATATAATGCGCGTTATCGTAAGGAATTTTCGTCGGGTTACCGTCCGCGTCGAGCTTGAAGAGATAAAACTCAAATTCGGTGCCGAAGTTGACTACGAGGCCTTCTTTCTCCGCCTTGGCAATCATGTTTTTCAGAATATTCCGCGTGTCTAGCGGGAAAGGTGTCCCGTCGGAACGCCGGATATCGGCGAAGAGCCGGACGACGCGCCCGTGGCTGGGTCGCCAGGGGAGCGCGTTCAGCGTCTCCGGGTCAGGATGCAAAAGCAGGTCGGAATGTGCCTCGTCCCCGAATCCACGGATGGCCGACGCGTCGATGGAGATACCGTTTGAAAAGGCACGTGGTAGCTCCTCCGGCATGATTGAGATATTTTTGTGTATGCCAAAAACGTCGCAAAAAGCGAGGCGGATAAACTTTACGTCCTCCGCGGAGGCATAGTCGACGATTTCCTGTGCGGTATACATTTTCTTCTGCATCCTCTCTGAAAATACTCTATAGTTGGTTGCGTGCGTCCGGCGGTGCCGTGAACCGTTGAGGCCGGTCTTCTTTTTATTAGTGTATCATATTTCGGCGGCCCAAGCGTTACTTTACCGGAACATGGAGGCGGACGCGAACATTGTTCCTGCAATTTGGCGTTTCTAAACGACACAGCGGGCCAACCAGCCGAATATAAGCAAAAGCGCCCAAGCAGCGGTAGTATTGACCCGCAGATTGAACGCCGTTGTTCTTGCGCAGTATACATAATATAAGATATATATGTCAAGCGGAAATGAATGATATACACTTACAAACTGCAAAAAACAGAAAACCAAATATTTTCAGTAGAACAAAAAAGAAATTCGTGTAAGAATTTGAGATTATATGAAAGATATCCTGCAAAAATAGGCATTGACAAGCCGCCAGCCGCGCTGTATAATACCCGCATATTATTTCAGAACGGCAAAGGCGCCGCGGATGAAAACCGTGGTGTCGTTGCCTCTTTTTATAGGGTAATAACCAAAAGAGATAATAAATGTAGCAGGAGGAGAAAGTTAAAATGGGTAGGGTATCGGAAACATTTGGCTGCAAAGTATTTAACGATGCGGTTATGAAAGCGCGGTTGCCTAAAGATACGTATAAAGCGATGCAGACCGCTATTGGCGCAGGCCGGCGGCTGGATCTTTCCGTAGCGAATGTGGTTGCCAACGCCATGAAGGACTGGGCGATTGAGAAAGGTGCGACGCACTTTACGCATTGGTTCCAGCCGCTTACCGGCATCACCGCCGAAAAGCACGACAGTTTCATCTCGCCGACAGCAGGCGGTGGCATCATCATGGAGTTCTCCGGAAAAGAACTCGTTCGCGGCGAACCCGACGCATCCAGCTTCCCGTCAGGCGGCCTTCGCGCAACGTTCGAAGCGCGCGGCTACACTGCGTGGGACCCGACCAGCTATGCGTTTATTAAAGAGAAGGTTCTCTGCATCCCGACGGCGTTTTGCTCGTACACCGGTGAAGCGCTGGATAAAAAGACGCCGCTGCTTCGTTCAATGGAAGCAATCGACCGTCAGGCGATGCGTGTTTTGAATCTGTTTGGAACGACGGACGCGACGAAGGTCGCAACCACCGTCGGCAACGAGCAGGAATACTTCCTTATCGACAAGGAAATGTATGACCGCCGCCCGGATTTGATTTATACCGGCCGTACGCTCTTTGGCACCCGTTCCCCGAAGGGACAGGAACTTGACGACCATTACTTTGGCTCGATCAAGCCGCGCGTACAGGCCTTCATGGAAGACCTCAATACAGAGCTTTGGGAGCTTGGCGTACTTGCCAAGACCGAGCACAACGAGGTTGCCCCCGCGCAGCACGAGTTGGCGCCGATTTTCACGACGACCAATATCGCCGCGGACCATAACCAGTTGACCATGGAACTTATGCAGCGCATCGCGAAAAAGCACGGACTTGTCTGCTTGCTGCATGAAAAACCGTTCGCCGGCGTAAACGGCAGCGGTAAGCACAACAACTGGTCGATGTCGACTGACACTGGCGTGAACCTGTTGGAGCCAGGGGAAACGCCCTTTGAAAACGCGCAGTTCCTTCTCTTCCTCTGCGCGGTGATTCAGGCGGTGGACGATTATCAGGACCTGCTTCGTATTTCGGTGGCGAGTGCGGGAAATGACCACCGCCTAGGGGCGAACGAGGCCCCGCCGGCAATCGTCTCCATCTTCCTTGGCGACGAGCTGTTCGAAATTCTGGAAGCAATCGACACCGGCGCCGCTTACGGCGGACGCGAGAAGACGGAAATGAAGGTTGGCGTGCACGTCATCCCGCGTTTCCCGAAGGATACGACGGATCGCAACCGTACGTCTCCGTTTGCCTTCACGGGCAACAAATTCGAACTGCGCATGCTCGGTTCGAGCCAGTCGGTTTCGGATGCGAACATGGTGCTGAATACCGCGGTTGCAGAATCTCTGCGCAAGTACGCGGACCTGCTAGAATCAGCTTCGGATTTCAAGGCGGCCATGCAGGAGCTCGTAAAGAGCGTCATCCATGACCACAAGCGCATCATCTTCAATGGCAACGGTTATGACGAAGCCTGGGTCAAGGAAGCGGAAAAACGCGGCTTGCTGAATCTCAAATCCACGCCCGACTGCCTCCCGTACCTGGTAGCCGAGAAAAATGTCGAGCTGTTTGAGAAGCACAAAGTGCTCAGCAAGATTGAGGTGGGTGCACGCCTTGAGATCATGATGGAGAACTACAAGAAGATCGTGTGCATCGAGGCGATGGCCATGCTGGACATGGCGCGACGCGACATTCTGCCGGCGGCCTGTGCCTACCAGAGAATGCTTGGCGAAACCATTGCGGCAAAGCGCGCTTCGGTCGGATCTGCCGATTGCACCTACGAATCAGAAACGCTGGAGACAGCGGCTGCGCTGACCAAAGCTGCTTATGAAAGCGTAAAAGCGCTGGACGATGCCTTGAGCGCCGCCAAAGCGGAAGAAGACACGAGCAAAGCTGCGCAGATCTGCAAGGACAGCGTACTGGTAAAGATGAACGAACTGCGCGCAAGCGCGGATGCACTGGAAACCCTGACTGCAACGAGCGATTGGCCGTATCCTACATACGGAGAAATGCTCTTCAGTGTGAGGTAATAACCTTAGGAGGCGACGATCATGTGTTCGATTATGGGATATCTGGGCAAGCGAATCCCGCTGGATATGCTTGTTGACGGATTTTATAAAACAATATCGAGAGGACCTGACTTGTCGCGTATGCTGAGTGTCGGAGACGGATATTTAATGTTTCACCGTCTTACGATTATGGGACTGGAAAAGAGCGGTATGCAGCCGTTCGAGCGAAACGGAGATGCCGTCGTCTGCAACGGCGAGCTCTACGAATTTCGAAAAATGCGTGATGCATTGTTTTCCGGATATGACTTTAAGAGCGGCTCGGATTGCGAGCTGCTCTTACCCATGTATCAGCGTTACGGGACAGACATGTTCTCCATGCTGGATGCGGAGTACGCGCTGATCATTTACGATCACAAAACGGATTCTCTGATTGCCGCGCGCGATCCCATCGGCATCCGGCCGTTATTCTACGGCTACGATGAAGATGGCAGCATCATTTTTGCAAGCGAAGCAAAGAACCTGACGGGATTGACCGATACCATCAAACCGTTCCCGCCGGGACATTACTGGAAGGACGGCAAATTCGTTCAGTATGCAAATCTGACGGACGTTGCGGAGTATTCCAAGGACGACCTGGAGGCGGTTTGCGGCAACATCCGCGAAAAGCTGGAAATGGGCGTAATCAAGCGTCTTGACGCCGACGTTCCGGTTGGGTTCCTGCTTAGCGGAGGACTGGACAGCTCGCTTGTATGCGCCATTGCAAACAAGTTCCTGCCGGGCCCGATCAAAACGTTCGCCATCGGCATGCGCGACGATGCGATCGACCTCAAGTATGCCAAGCAGGTTGCGGATTATCTTGGCGCTGATCATACGGAAGTCATCGTTTCTACGCAGGACGCCATCGGCGCGCTGCGGGATGTGGTGCGCATACTGGAAACCTACGACATTACGACGGTTCGTGCAAGCGTGGGGATGTATCTTGTCTGTAAGTACATCCACGAGAACACGGGCATTCGCGTTCTGCTCACGGGTGAAATTTCCGACGAGCTGTTCGGCTATAAGTACACGGACTTTGCGCCGAACGAAGAAGAGTTCCAGAAGGAAGCCAAAAAGCGCATCGATGAAATCTATATGTACGATGTGCTCCGCGCAGACCGCTGTATTTCGGCCAACTCGCTGGAAGCGCGCGTCCCGTTTGGCGATCTGGATTTTGTCAAGTATGTCATGCAGGTTGATCCGGCGTTGAAGATGAACCGCTTCGGCAAAGGCAAATATCTGCTGCGGCATGCGTTTGAAGGGGATTACCTCCCGCACGATATTCTGTATCGTGAAAAAGCTGCTTTCTCCGATGCTGTCGGGCATTCCATGGTCGATCAGATCAAGGCATATGCCGAAAAGCTCTATACCGACGAAGAGTTCGCCGAGCGCAGCGCAAAGTATACCTTCGCAACGCCCTTTACGAAGGAATCACTGCTGTACCGCGAACTCTTCGAGGCAGAGTATCCCGGACAGGCGCATATGGTCAAGGACTTCTGGATGCCGAACCGTGAATGGGAAGGCTGCAACGTCAACGACCCATCCGCTCGTGTGCTGGCCAACTATGGCGCAAGCGCGGTATAACGCCTGAATAACGTTACCCTCGGGCGCAGCGAAAATTCGCTCCTTTCGCGGCGCGTTTGGCCGGCCTTCTCCCGTAATTCGAACATCGGGGAGGCCGGCTGTGTTCTTTTTTTGGCACAAATGACACGTTGTAAAAAAGGCCGCATGAAATTGCATATCCACTGTGCGTGCTTGACTGCAACTTGGCGCTGGCTTTACAATGTCTTTATATAAAATAAAAAATAACGATAAATACTGATCTACAACAAAACCACAATTCGAAAATTGCAGATGATAGAAGCGAACGGTCGGAATATGAAACGCACAATCCTACCGGATGCTTTTTTAAACAGCGAAAGGGGATGAACGAAGATGCTGACCAGTACAATCAGCTGGATGGAAACACTCTCCATGCTCGGGCGCATTGCGCTTGCAGCCGTATTGTCGGGGGTTATCGGCTATGAGCGGGAACACGTTCAGCGGAACGCCGGTATGCGCACACATATACTGGTCGCCGTCGGCGCTGCGCTTGTCATGTGCTCCGGTGAGTTCCTGATGAAGAAATACGCGGGCACAACAAGCATCGACCCCGCACGTATGGGCGCCCAGGTCATCAGCGGCATCGGCTTTCTCGGTGCGGGTACAATTATAAAAGAAGGTATCTCCGTTCGCGGACTTACGACCGCGGCAAGCCTTTGGTGTGTGTCCTGCATCGGTCTCGCGGCAGGATGCGGGAATTATATCCTTGCGGTCGCCGTCGGCGTATTGGTGGTTATCGTGTTGCGCGTTCTGCGCAATCTTGCGCACAATCAGCGCCGCAAGAGCAACCGCATCATCATGCAGCTTGTGTTGTCGATGGAAGGAAACAGCCTTGTTTCGTTACAGTCCGATCTGCAGAGAATGGGCTGTATCATTGAAGAGTTCAACTTTTCCATTGATACGGATCACTTGAAACGGCATGTCTATTTGCATCTGATGCTGCCGAATCGCAACAACCTGTCTCCATTAATGGAATGCCTTTCGAATATCGACGGCGTCGTTTCTGTCGAGTCTGTTTACGAATAGTAAACGACGCGCCGGATAACATAAAAAAGCACGCAACTAAGGCGTGCATAGGCCACGTGGTTCGACATCTTGCCGAACCACGTGGTTTGTTGTTTGTTTGGTTTAACGCGCGGTAATGGTTGGGTTGAAGCAGAAATAAAGTACGCCGCTGCGGGATCAACCTTCCAGCATTTTCAGGATAAAGGCTTTATTACGAGCGCCGACGGCTTTATCCGCAATTTCACCACCGCGGAACACCATGAGAGTCGGGATGCTCATCACGCCAAACTGTGTCGCAAGGGCAGGCTGTTCGTCGATGTTGATTTTGCAGACTTTGACGGACGGTGTTTCATTGGCGATTTCGTCGACAATGGGCGAAACCATGCGACAAGGGCCGCACCACGGCGCCCAGAAATCAACCAAAACAGGAAGATCGGATTCTAAAATTTCTTTACGAAAATTGCTGTTGGTAACATTTACAATTGCCATGAACAAAACTCCTTTGCTTGGGAAGATAAGTTACCGCGCGTACTTTACTTATCTACAGTATATCGTATTTCCCGGCAGATGTGAAAACGAAACGGCATAAAATTTCGCCGAATCGATGAGAATTGCAAAATTATCGGGAAAACATCTTTTATTTTGTTGCATGGCAGGATAAAGTAGAAGAAATACATGCATTGTCGCGATCCCGATAAACACAGGGACGACGCACCAAGTACGAAGGGAGATTGTGAAAAATGCGCACGCTTACGCTGAACATTGGCGAATCACAGGCTGGCCGTACGGTTAAAAGCCTGCTGAAAAACGAGCTATGCGCATCTGATGCGCACATCTCCAGATTGAAGCGACGTAAAAACGGCATACTGCTCAATGGCGTAAAATGTTATGTGACGGTGCGCGTCGCTGCGGACGACGAGTTAACGATTGAGATCGGCGATCGTCCGGACGGCCATATTGTGCCGATGCCGTTTCAGCTCGACGTGCGGTTCGAAGACGAAGACCTGCTCATCATCGACAAACCAGCCGGAATCGCCGTGCACCAGTCAACGCGAGACCCAAACGAATGCACACTGGAAAACGCGGTCTGTTATTATCTAGGCGGTAATATTACGCCGCACCCTGTCAGCAGGCTGGACCGTGGCACAAGCGGATTGATGGTGTTTGCAAAAAGCGGATACATTCATGAGCGTTTGAAACGTGTGATGCATACGGATGCGTTTAGGCGCACCTATAAAGGCGTCGCCGTTGGACGCGTCGATCCGCTGAATGGAACGATCAACCTGCCGGTCGGCATGGCCGAAGGTTCGACGTTTCAACGCGCCGTATGTAACGATGGTGCTGCGGCGCTGACGGAATATGAAACGCTTGCACATAATGAACGTTTTACGTTGTTGAAGCTGACCCCTCATACCGGACGGACGCACCAGCTCCGTCTACATATGGCGGCGGTAGGATATCCACTGGCGGGGGATTGGCTATATGGAAAAGAAGAGCCGGAATTAATTACACGACCTGCACTGCATTCGACAGAACTGCGCCTCGCACATCCCATCACCGGGGAACGGATTGTATTGTACTCGGAGCTGCCGGACGACATGCGCAGACTGATACAAATGAAATAGCGGAAAATAAAAAGAAGGATAAAAATATAAAAAGAGGGATAGAAATATAATATGACGACGAAGATTATAAATAAAAATGGACATGTGATCGCACTGCTGGAAAGTGATACGCTCTTGATTACCGACGTACAGTCGGCGTTGGATTTGATGGCGACGGTGCAATATGAAACGGACAGCGTTCGCATTGCACTGAAAAAAGATGCGATTGCTGAGACTTTCTTTGTTTTGAGCACGCGCCTGGCAGGCGACATATTGCAAAAGTTTGTCAATTATAATGTCAAGCTTGCAATTATCGGCGATTATTCGCACTATACAAGCAAGCCGCTGAAGGATTTTATTTATGAAAGCAATCAGGGCAGACATATCTTTTTTGTTTCAAGCGAAGAAGAAGCGATTGATAAACTTGCAAGTGTCCAATGATCGACATAGCAAAAAAGAGAGGCGGTTTTTTTAACCGTCTCTCTTTTTATTTTGTCAGTTGGTTTCTGTCGATGCAAACTCGTCGAACGTGATCGGGTATTCATACTTTTCATATGCGGTTTCAAGCACCGTGCCCTCGATGGTCAGGATCATCGCATCCGCATCATAGTGTACTAAGAATGTGTTGACCAGGCTTTGCAGCAACAGTGCTTCTTTTTGTGCGCCGGATTGCCGGACTGCCTGGGCGAACGCGTCCGAAAGGTCGAGTCGCGCGATCACGCCGGAAAATTCGCCGTCTTTGGTGGAGACCGTCTCGTCGGCGACTCCGAACGTGATGTTGGTCCCATAATCTACATCCGGCAAAGCATCCAGAGCGACCAGTGCAGATAGCAACCCTTGCGGAGAATCTTCCGCCTGTGCAGGGAGAGCAATCAGCCCGGTCAGCTCATCGTTTGGCTGATAGAGCGTCACACCAACCAGAATCGGTGTGCGAACCGGCCGCGGAGTACATTCGACCGGATCAGTCGCCGTATTGGCCGGAGGTACTGGAGCAGGAGCCGCCGCGGTGCAGCCGGACAACAGTATCAGCATGGCGAAAAGAAGATAAGGGATGCTTTTCCGCATCAGATGATGCCGAGCGGAATCAGCACCGCGAGCAACACGATATTGACACAAGCCAGCGAACCGATCCATTTTTTCTGCGTCTTGGGCTCCTTGTCATAGATCAGGTAAGAAGCAAGGAAGAACGGGATATAGGTCGTGATGAAGACCGGGATTGCACCCCACCACGGATATACCCAAATGAACGCGGGCGTCCATGCAAGGAAGATTTCAACAAGCGAGAAGAATAGCGCGCTGCCGATGGCAAACACGATGCGATTGTTGACGCCAAGGATTTTCATGTCCTTGTCCTTCGGAAGCAGCTTTGAGGTAAAGCCAGCGACCGCGAACATCATGGAGAGTTCCCAGCTGACGCCGATGAGCAGGATGAACGACGTGCTTTCCGGCGAAACCGTCCAAAGCGCATAGCCGGAGAAGTGACAAATGACGGCATTTGCAATTTCATAGAGCCAGTGTACGCTGTAGAGCATCAATGCGGCTGCTATGGCCTTGTAGTTCTTCTTGCTGATTTCGTCGACATACATCATGACCACAAAGGCAAGCAGCGCGATGAACGCCCAGTTAAAATTGGACGGGTCGCGAACAGCTGCCTTCGCGAGGTCTGCCAGGGATTTATAGGATTCATCGCCAAAAAGCATGGGTTGATACCTCCCGATAAAAATGATTGAATTGGATAAAGATGAATTGACTGCGTTTATTTTAGCGCGCACAGAGCACTTATGTCAATTTGTGAAAACACTTGTGCGCTTGATTTGGACTATCGACTATTTTATGATGAACAAGACGCATTGCCGGGATAGATATGAAAAAAATTTAGGCATAAAGAAAAACACTGGACTTTTATAAGAATAACCATTATACTTAACATGCGTTATTCTTTGAAATGAATAATGGCATAGGATTTAGACAATATGACGCAAACACAAAACCAAAGATATAAGCGAGAAAAGCGAACACCAATAGCCCCCAGGCAAGTGATTAGTCTTCTGATTTTATTGCTGTTTATCGTATTTCTTGTTTCATTTACATTCGGGCGATATGGCGTGCCGCTGTGGCAGGTTGTCAAGATTTTGATTGACCGCGTCATCCCGCTGAACCCGACCTGGACGGCGGAAATGGAGACCGTCGTCATCAACATCCGCCTGCCGCGTATATTAATGGCGTGCCTCGTCGGCTGCTGTCTTTCAGCCGCGGGGGCTTCCTATCAGGGTGTGTTTCAAAACCCCATGGCTGCACCGGACATCCTCGGCGCATCGTCGGGCGCGGCGTTTGGTGCGGCGCTGGCGATATTGACCGGTGCTTCCACGCGCATGATCACGCTGTTCGCGTTTGTTTCAAGCATGGTTTCGGTCATCGCCGTGTTCCTCATTGCACAGCGCGCCCCTGGAATGCGGGTTGTAAACTTGATCTTGGCCGGTATTATGATTGGATCACTGTTTAAAGCGGGAACATCCTACATCAAACTGGTCGCCGATCCGACCAACCAGCTCCCCGCAATCACCTATTGGATGATGGGCAGCTTGTCCGGTTCCAAACTCAAGGATGTGGGATTTATCGTCGCTCCAATGGCAATCGGATTAATTCCCTTGTTTTTACTTCGCTGGCAAGTCAATATTTTAACCCTTGGCGATGAGGAGGCGCGCACGCTCGGCGTCAATACGAACCGACTGCGATTTTTCGTGATTGTCTGCGCCACGCTTGTCACCGCCGCCAGCGTTTCCGTCAGCGGCATGATCGGCTGGGTCGGGCTCGTGATTCCGCATTTAAGCCGTAAGCTGGTTGGCAGCAATTATCGCTACCTGCTTCCCGCTTCCATGATTGCGGGCGCGACGTTTTTGCTGCTGGTGGATAATGTTTCAAGGAATGTGCTGGCCGTTGAAATTCCAATTGGAATCCTTACCGCGTTTATCGGCGCACCGTTCTTCATCTATCTGATTTCCAAGCGCGAAAAAACGCTTTAATAAATTAGAAAATATTTTACGAGAGGAGAAACTGCTTTGAGCATTGAAGTTTGCGATTTAAGCTTTGCGTACTGCACGCGCGACGTGCTCAAGCATGTTTCTTTTTCCGCGTGCTCTGGTGAGTTGCTTGCAATACTCGGCCCAAACGGCGTAGGAAAGACCACGCTGTTTCGTTGCATTCTCGGACTGCAGCACCGTTACGGCGGCGCGATACGAATTGACGGCACGGACGCGCACGCGCTGACCCCGCGGGAACTGGCACACCGCGTTGCGTACATCCCGCAGACGCACGGGCAAGCGTTCAGCTACACGGTCATGGATATGGTCCTTATGGGCACAACACATATGGTTTCTTCCATGTCGGTGCCCAAACAGCGCGAAATGAACGCCGCGCATGCCGCGCTGGAACGGATGGGCGTAAGTCACCTTTCCGAGAAAAACTTTTCGCATCTTTCCGGCGGCGAGCAGCAGCTTGTGCTGATTGCGCGGGCGCTGGCGCAGCAGACGCATACGCTGCTGATGGATGAACCGACCTCAAGCCTTGACTATGGCAATCAGGCACTGGTGCTTCAGCAGGTGCGCGCGCTTGCTGACGAAGGCTATACCGTATTGATTTCGACGCATAACCCGCAGCACGCAATTTGGTATGCCGACAGCGCGCTTGCGCTGCTGAACGGAGAGACGGCGGCGTTTGGCAAGCCAACGCAGATTCTGAATGAATCATTGATCCGCAGGCTTTACGGTGTGGACGTCAACCTTGTTGAAACGGAACACGGCCCGCTGCTTTCTCCGGTTACGGAAGGGCGCTGCGGCTGAGCATTTGCCGGAAGATATTACAGTGTACGGGAGGATAGACAATGTACCTTTGGACGCCGGATTCCATTCGCTTTCGCATTGACGCGGCGGAATACGGCGGGTTTGATGCAAAGATTGCCGCGCAGGTGATGCGCTGTCTGCCAAAGCGTGCGCGCGTTTGCGACGCTGGTTGCGGCCTGGGTTACCTCAGTCTTGCGCTCTCCACCGGGTGTGAATCGGTGACCGCCGTCGATACCAGCGAAGAAGCACTGGCCGTTTTAAAACAAAACATTCCGCGCCATCGTGCGTTTAATATCGATGCAATACAAGATGATCTGTTTTTCATGCATCCGGAAACACCGTACGATGAGATGGTGTTCTGCTTCTTCGGCCGCGCAGCGGAAGCGCTCCGCGTGGCAAAGGCGCAATGCTCCGGTCAGGTGATCATGGTCAAGAAGAACTGGAAGCATCACCGCTTCTCGCTTGAGGAGAGGCCGCTGAAAGGCTATACGCTCCAGCACACAACGGCGGAACTGGACGAGATGAAAATACCGTATGGCGTCGCGACATTCCCAATTGAGATGGGACAACCGTTTCGTTCGCTGGACGATGCGCTGCTGTTTTTTGAAACATATGCTGAAGAGGAAGACGGGCAGGTTTTGCTGGAAAAAATTCGCTCTCGGCTGGTACGGACGGATTCGGAACATTTTCCCTACTATCTGCCGTCCCGCAAGACACTTGGTATCGTAACGGTGAATACGGGAGACATTCCCGATTCAATAGAGTAAAATACAGGAGGATCGAAAAGGTGAAAAAAGTATTTGTCGTTTTGCTTGCGGCAATCATGGTATTCTCCATGTTTGGCTGCGCACAGCAGACCGAGCAGGCAACTGCTACGGAAGAACCCGTTGTAACCGGGGAACCGGCTGTGGAAGAGACAGCGGTGGAGGAAACGGCGGCGCCGACAAGCGTTGAATTTACGGATTCCGTAGGACGGACGGTCGAGGTTCCCGCGAATATCACTAAGGTTGCGGTTTCCGGCCCGCTGGCGCAGATTGTGCTGTTTTCAATCTGTCCTGACAAACTGGTCGGCATTGCAAGTGCATGGGATTCTTCCGCGGAAGAATATCTTGCGACCGAGTATTATAACCTGCCGGAACTTGGCCAGCTCTATGGCGGCAAAGGCGAACTGAATCTTGAAACGTTGCTTGCCAGCGGTGCGGAAGTCGTTATCGACGTTGGCGAACCAAAGGACACCATTGTTGAAGATCTCGACGCGCTGCAGGAGCAGACCGGCATTCCGTTTGTGCATATCACAGCAACGACCGAGACCATGAGCGGCGCATATACAAAACTCGGTGAGCTGCTGGGCATGGAGGATGAAGCCGCAGTGCTTTCGGCCTACTGTGACCGCGTCTATACCCGCACGGTGGAAATCGCCAACAGCGTTGGACAAGCAAACTTGCTGTATTGCCTTGGCGATCAGGGCCTGAACGTGATCGCGCAGGGCAGTTATCATGCGGAAGTCATCGATTTGCTTTCCAACAACCTCGCCGTTGTGGACGCGCCCTCAAGTAAGGGAACCGGAAACGAAGTCGATATGGAGCAAATCCTGCTTTGGAATCCGGACGTGATCCTGTTTGCGCAGGGTAGCATTTACGATATCGTTGCCGAGAATCCCGCCTGGCAGGAAGTCAGCGCGATTCAAAACGGCGCGTATTACGAAGTTCCATTCGGGCCGTACAACTGGATGGGATTCCCGCCGAGTGTGCAGCGTTATCTCGGTATGATGTGGATGGCGCAGTTGCTCTATCCCGATACCGCGCAGTATAATCTCTACGGGGAGGTTGCCGAATATTTCAAGCTTTTCTATCACAGCGAGTTGTCGGAAGATCAGTATAACGCGCTTGTGGCAAATTCCATTGGCGCACAGGAGGCGCTTGAACCCGCGGCATAAGAAGAACTGTTTATGGAAAAACTATTTACCAGTATGAAAAACGCGCTTGTGCGCGGTGACGACGTCGTACTCTGCACGATCATTGCAAGTTCGGGTTCAACACCGCGCGGAAGCGGCGCAAAGATGGCGGTGTTTGCCGACGGCTCCTCAGAAGGGACCGTCGGCGGCGGCGCTGTTGAATATGAGAGTATTCGTCTTGCAAAAAAGGCACTTGAAGAGAAATCCACCTTTACGCACGGCTTCAACCTGTCCCCGAATCAAACGGCCGACATCGGCATGATTTGCGGCGGGCAGGTGGTCGTGTATTTTCAATATTTTGCGGGCGATGACGAGCGGGCGATCGAACTGTTCGGTGGAATTGCCGCGCTGTTTTCCGAGCGGAAGAACACATGGCTTGTAACCGAAATCTGTGAAGGCTGCGTCCGGCAGATGGGCGTGTTTTCGCACGAAGACGGCCTTCGTTTTGCAACGGGGTTGTCGAAAGAAACCATTCTGCCGATGGTGCGCTCGCGTGCAGTTCTGCAAAAAGGCGAGCCGACGTATTATGTCGAGCCGCTGAGCGTTGCGGGACATACGTATGTGTTCGGCGGCGGGCATGTGGCGCAGGAGTTGGTTCCGGTGATTGCGCATCTCGGATTCTCGCCAATCGTGTTTGAAGACCGTGAGGCGTTTGCAACAAGGGTGCTCTTCCCATCTGCGGAAAGCCTGATTGTTGGCGATTACAGCGACATTTCCAAGAATGTTTCGATTACGGCGGACGATTATGTGATCATCATGACACGCGGTCATCAGGCAGACTTTGAGGTGCTGCGGCAGGCGATGCTGACCGAGGCTACCTACATCGGCGTGATCGGCAGCCGGAGCAAAATTGCCACGACGAATAAAAAGCTGCTGGAAGCCGGTATTCCGGAATCGGCGCTGAAACGAATCCACGCGCCGATCGGACTTGCAATCCATGCGGAGACGCCTGCGGAGATTGCCATCAGCGTTGCCGGAGAACTGATATTGCACCGCGCGCAAAGAAACGGAGACGGGAAATGAGCGACTGGAAACACATTCTCATCTGCGGTGAAGTCAACGCAGGCAAGAGTACCTTAATTGCAAAGTTGCTTGAGGCGACAAACCGACCGCTGTACGGATTTATTACAAAGCGACTGAAAGCCGACGAAGCGGGATTCCATCCGATCTATATCCATCCGACGGGTGTAGCCGAGCGTACGCATGCGGACGACAATCTGATTGGAACCTGTGACACAAGGGTGCATAATGTCAGCACGGATACGTTCAATACGCTTGGCGTTGATTATTTGAAGGCCGAGCCGGACGGACTGATCGTCATGGACGAACTTGGGTTTATGGAAGCGGGGGCCGAGCAGTTCGTTAAGGCGGTGTTTTCTACGCTGGATGGAGACGTCCCGGTTATTGCGGCGGTGAAAGCACGCTACGACGTTGAATTTTTAAACCAAGTTCGCGCGCACCCAAATGCGAAATTGTTCAATATTACAACAGAAAACAGAAATGCGTTGTATCAGGAGCTTTTGCCTATTGTCTTAAGCTGGAATCTGTGATAGGGTGGCTTGATAACAATGTCAACTGACGGGAGGTGCCGCAAATGCCGAAAGAGCAAATCGGATGCTGCGGGGCGTATTGCAAAACATGTAAGGCGTTTACAACACATGTTTGCAGAGGATGCAAGGCTGGCTACGTCACCGGCGAACGCGACCTGAGCAAAGCCCAATGCGAGATAAAAATCTGCTGTATCCGGAAAGGACTTGCAACCTGCGCGGACTGCGAACAATATGAAACCTGTGCAACGTTGCAGTCGTATTACGGGCACGACAGCTACAAGTATGGTAAATATCGGCAGGCAGCGGAATATATCCGTGCACACGGATACGACGCTTTTTTAAGACTTGCCGAAGAGTGGAACGGTTCATCCGGAAAGTGCTGACGTAACAGAGAGGCTTTTCGAAGATCCGCATCCGCATCACTGCATATCGCACCAAACTGCAAAAAGACGACCAAAGGGTCGTCTTTTTTTCGCTTATAATCGCGACATGTATTCGCGCGGAGATATGCCGTATTCATTGCGGAAAGCCTTATAAAAGCCGGAATATTCCGAAAAGCCACACCTCATTGCAATAGTGGTCAGCGAAAGACCTTCCCGCATGAGGTTTCGCGCAAGGATCATCCGCTTTTGCAACAGCATTTGATAGATCGATACACCGGTCTCCCGACGAAAGACACGTTCGAGATAATATTTTGAAAGAAACACGGCTTTGCTCAATTCGTCCAGCGTGACGGGCTCGCTCAGGTGCGCGTCCAGATATTGTGAGACGGTCTTGATCAGCGCGCTGATCTGTACGTCCGGCTTGGGTAATGCGCGGGTTCGTCCTTCGCAGGCGCGGCTGAGCATGACAAGTAATTCGGTTGTCAGGGAATTGCAGAGAACGTCCTTACCAAATTGATCGGCGTTTGACGCGGAGAGCAGCGAGAAAAACTGTTGCGTAATTGCCTCCCGCTGAGCGTCGTTCAGCCGGTTTGCACTGAGCCGCTGCGCAGAAAAGCAGGCGGACAGATCCGTTTCGGCGCTGGAAAGTTGCTCGACGAACACCCGCGACAACCACAGCACGATCCGCTCGTACGGGCGACCGGTTTGCGTGAACAAAGGTCTGTGCAGCTGGTTCGGCCCAATCAACAGAAGATCGCCCGGCATCATGGAAAACGACGCACTTTCGATCTGATAACGAATATTGCCGGAAAGCAGAAGATAACATTCGAAAAAATCGTGAAAATGCAGCGAAACGTGCAGTTCGCGGTTGTCTTTGTAGTGGTAAATTTCATAGTCTTCCAGCAGCATGTGCTGTCGTTGCTGAAAAACATGCTCAATGGTTTCCATATTTCACACCTCAAGACCAATATAGAGCAATATTATCAATATTTCAAGCATGAATTGGGTAGAACATGTCTAGAAATGTGTATATGCTAAAGACAGATAAGAATGATGCCGATGGCATCAAAATCCATTCAAAAAGGCATATCAGCGAAAGAGAGGTCATAAATAAATGTCAAAGAAAAACCGTTACGCTATCGCATGCCCGACCAGCATCGGCGTGCGAATCACGCCGCAAAACAGACAAAGCGTTCATACGAGCAACCTGTTCGCCATGCAGTCCACAAGCGCAGAATCGAACGTTCTCAATATTTCCGCATCATTGGGGTACGAGTGTCTGGTTCTGACTAAATTTGTAGAAGGCAGCCCGATTTCAAAGTTTTTGCAGAATGAACTGCAAAAGCGCAACATCCGGTACGAAGGCGTCTCTGCGCCGCAGGGCGGGCCATGGGGATATCGCCATCAGTTCAACATTGCTGACAGTGGATTCGGCCTGCGCGGTCCGCGCGTTTGGAACGACCGCGCAGGCGAAGTCGGGCGGACGCTTTCCATCGACGAATTTGATATTCCGCATATTTTCGGAAATGAAGGCGTTGATATATTGCATATTTCGGGCTTGATCGCCGCGCTTTCACCGCAGACGGCGGAATTTTGTGCAGAGCTTGCAAAGCAGGCTAAAACATATGGCACGCGCGTGGCGTTTGACCTCAATTACCGCGCTTCCTTCTGGGTGGGGCGTGAAAAGGAACTCTCCGAAACATTCCGTGGGATCGCATCGCTTGCCGATATTCTCGTAGGCAACGAAGAGGACTTCCAGCTTGCGCTCGGCATCAAAGGCCCGGAAGCGGGCGGCAAAGACCTCGCCGCAAAAATCGAAGGCTTTAAGGGCATGATCGGCGAAGTGAAGAAGGCATACCCGAAAGCCAAATACTTTGCAACGACGCTGCGAGAGGTGGTCAACGCAAACGAACATCTCTGGGGTGCGATTCTCTGCGCGGGTGACGAATGGTTTGTCGAACAGCCGCGCAGCATACCGGTGCTCGACCGCATCGGTGGTGGCGACGGATTTACCGGCGGATTGCTGTACGGTGTTTTTCGCGGGTGGAAACCGGAAAAGTGTCTCCAGTTCGGCTGGGCGACCGGCGTATTGGCGGTTACGGATTTAAACGACTATGCTTCACCTGCGGATGAAGAGCAGGTATGGAGCATCTATAAGGGAAATGCGAGGGTGAAACGATGAAAAAAGCGGATATTGGACTGATCGGACTCGCCGTAATGGGCGAAAACCTTGTGATGAACATGGAAAGCAAAGGCTTTTCTGTTGCGGTTTATAACCGGACGATCGAGAAAGTGGACAAATTTGTGCAAGGCCGTGCCAGGGGGCACAATATCGTCGGCTGCAATACTCTGGATGAGTTGAAGGACGCGTTGAGCAAGCCACGCAAGGTGATGCTCATGGTCAAAGCCGGGCAGCCAGTGGATGACTATATTGAAAAACTGCTTGCCGTGCTGGAGCCGGGCGATGTGATTATCGACGGCGGCAACAGCCATTTTCCGGACACTATTCGCAGGACAGCATATGTGGAGAGCAAGGGACTGCTTTATATCGGCACCGGCGTGTCTGGCGGCGAAGAAGGCGCGCTGAAGGGCCCTTCCATGATGCCCGGCGGCTCCAAGGACGCCTGGCCGTTGGTCAAGCCGATCTTCCAGTCCATCTGCGCCAAAGTTGAGGATGGAACGCCCTGCTGTGACTGGGTCGGCGAAAACGGTGCGGGCCATTTTGTTAAGATGGTGCACAACGGAATCGAATACGGCGACATGCAGTTGATCTGTGAAGCATATCAACTGATGCGGGATGTGCTGGGCATGTCTGCATCCGAGATGAGCGAAGTGTTTGCGGACTGGAACAAAGGCGAACTGGATAGCTATTTGGTTGAGATCACGCGGGACATCCTGGCATATAAAGACAAGGACGGAAGCGCGATTGTCGATCAAATTCTCGACACGGCGGGGCAGAAAGGTACCGGGAAATGGACGGCCATCTCTGCGTTGGACGAAGGCGTGCCGCTGACGCTGATCGGTGAGGCCGTGTTCGCACGTTGTCTCTCCGCCATGAAGGAAGAGCGCGTGGTCGCGGCGGACGTTTTCCCGCATGAAAAGGTTGAATACGCAGGTGATAAAAAACAGCTGATCGAAGCGATTCGAAAAGCGCTTTACGCCAGCAAGATTGTCTCCTATGCACAGGGCTATACGCTGATGCGCGCAGCGGCGAAGACCTATAACTGGAACCTGAACTATGGCGGGGTCGCACTCATGTGGCGCGGCGGCTGCATCATCCGTTCGGTCTTCCTTGGCAAAATCAAAGAAGCCTATGATAATGACGAAACGCTGAGCAACCTGTTGCTCGACCCGTATTTTGCCGAGACGATCAAAGGTTGCGTGCCCGCATGGAGAAAAGTGGTTTCTGCGGCAGTGGAGTGCGGCGTGCCGGTACCTGCAATGAGCGCGGCACTGACGTACTTCGACGGCTACACAACTGGACGACTGCCCGCGAATCTTCTGCAAGCACAGCGCGACTATTTCGGCGCGCATACATATGAACGCGTGGACGCACCGCGCGGGAAATTCTTCCACACCAACTGGACGGGTGAAGGCGGGGATACCGCAGCTTCCACCTACAATGCATAAGGAGACAAACAATGAAACTGCCGTATAAACCAGATTTTAGCGATAAAGTTGCTGTCGTGACGGGCGGCGCGGGCGTGCTTTGCAGCATGTTTGCAAAGGCACTTGCCGACTGCGGAGCAAAGGTTGCCATACTGGACCTCGCCGGAGAAAAGGCGGAGGAGATTGCCAATGAAATCTGTGCCGAGGGCGGGCAGGCAATCGGCGTTAAAGTAAACGTTCTTGAAACCGAAAGCGTTGCGCAGGCACATGCTACTGTTATAGAGGCCTTTGGCCCATGCGACATTCTGATCAACGGCGCAGGCGGCAACAACGCCAAGGCGACGACAGACGATGAGTTTTTTGACCGTGCGGAATCGCTTGTGGAAGGGAGGAAGAGCTTTTTTGATCTCGATCCCGCCGGGTTCGATTTCGTGTTTGGCCTGAACCTCAAAGGCACGCTGCTTCCGACGCAGGCCTTTGCGCGCGACATGGCGGAGCGCAGCAAGGGTACGATTGTGAGCATCTCTTCAATGAACGCGTACACACCACTGACGAAGATACCTGCATATTCCGCCGCAAAGGCCGCGGTTTCCAACTTTACCAAGTGGCTTGCCGTGTATTTTTCCCACAGCGGGATTCGCGTCAATGCAATCGCACCGGGCTTTTTTTCCACACAGCAAAACAAAAAACTGCTTTGGAATGAGGACGGTTCACCGACCGCGCGCACCAATAAAATCCTGCGCAACACGCCGATGGAACGCCTCGGCGAAGCGGAAGAACTCATCGGCGGACTGTTATTCTTGCTGGACGACAATGCATCGAGCTTTGTGACCGGAACGGTGCTGCCCATCGACGGCGGTTTTTCGGCCTATTCGGGAGTGTAACAAAAATGGAAATTTGTCTTCGCGCAAACAATGCATCCGGCCTGACGGACGAACAGATTCGCGAAGCGCTCGTTGCGTTTTGCGATGCGCATCCTGCGAAAAAGGTATTGATCCTGCCGCCTGACTATACGCGCTATCACAGCAAGGCGGGATTTATTACCAACGTTTGCTATCATTACTATGCAGACCGTGGTGCAGTAGTGGACATCCTGCCGACGCTCGGCACGCACCGCGCCATGACGCAAGAAGAAGCTGAAGATATGTGCGGGGATATTCCGTTTGAGCGCTTTACGGCGCACAACTGGCGCACGGACGTCGTAAAGATCGGAGAGGTGCCCGGTTCATTTATCGGTGAAATCACGGAAGGCATCTGGAACGACCCGATCGAAGTGGAAGTCAACCGAAAAATCATGGATGAAAGTTACGACCTGATCCTTTCACCCGGACAGGTTGTGCCGCATGAGGTCATCGGCATGGCAAACCACTCGAAGAACATCTTTGTCGGTGCGGGCGGTGCGGACATGATTAATAAGTCCCATATGGTCGGCGCGGTCTACGGAATGGAGCGCATGATGGGACGCGACCACACGCCGGTGCGCGAGGTGTTTGATTATGCGTTGAAACACTATTTATCCAACCGTCCGGTCGAATTTATCCTGACCGTTACCACTGCGCCGGACGGAAATATTCAAACCCACGGGCTGTTCGCCGGAAAAGAGCGCGACGTTCTGGAGACGGCGATCGAACTCGCACAGCAGAAGAATATCGACTTTGTCGAGCATGGGCTGAAAAAGTGCGTTGTGTATCTTGACCCAAGCGAATTCCACAGTACTTGGCTTGGCAACAAGGCGGTTTATCGTACGCGCATGGCGGTTGCAGATGGCGGTGAATTGTTGATCCTCGCCCCGGGCGTGGAAACGTTTGGTGAGGACACGGCGGTCGACGCACTGATTCGGAAGTACGGCTATTGCGGGCGGAAACGGGTGTTGGAACTGTTCAAAGACCCTGCGTGCGATGACTTGCGCGCCAACATGGGTGCGGCGGCACATCTCATTCACGGTTCGTCCGATGGGCGATTCACCGTTACCTATGCGGTGCAAAAATCAATGCGTAAGCAGATCGACGGCGTGCACTTTCAATCGGCAGACGTCGGCGAGATGATGAGGCGCTACGATCCGGCGAAGCTGGCATATGGGTACAATACGCTGCCGGATGGAGAAGAGATTTTCTTTGTTCCAAATCCTGCGCTCGGACTCTGGATTGACAAAGAACGCTTTTCGCGCGAAGGCGGCACGCTGTAAGTATCGCTGATGTTCATATAATAAACCAGCTCATAAAATGGGTATACTTTAGACACAAAAAACGGCTTTGCGATTTTTCGCAAAGCCGTTTTTGTAGATGCGCGTTAGATTTTCTTTTGCTCTGTTTTATTCATGAATTTTTCGTTGTCAACGATAAAGCGTTCCTGTGTGCCTTCACCAATCAAGCCTGCGGAATCAAATGCTTTGCACGAAAACACAAGCCGTCTGCGGTCGACATCGACCAGTTCTGTTTCGCAGCGCACCGTCATGCCGACGGGCGTTGCGGAAACGTGCTTGATATCAATGCGTGTGCCGACGGTCGACTGTCCTTCATCAATAAATTTTCCAACGCTTTCTGCGGCGCAGAGTTCCATAAGCGCAATCATCGCGGGTGTTGCAAAAACGGGAAGACAACCGCTGCCTAACTTGGCGGCAGTGTTTTCCGCTGTGACCGCGATGCTTTTTTCGCCCCGGATGCCTGCTTTCAATAGATCGTTGGACATACAAAGAACCTCCATGAAATGATGACGGCAATCTTTGGCTTGCACAGCAAGAAAAAGGTTTGAACCGGTCGGCCGCCCATTTTTATAAGTCGATTGCCAGCGCTCAAAAGGAGGCGTTGACCGGCCGGTTCTATATGATACATGGCTGCGGCGCTTCAATCACTGCAAAGGAGCGCCCGACATTGCCGGAAAGAATCTATTATTCGTAGTCCACCACATCGACCCAACGGAACAAGAGTTCACGCTCTTCGAGTTTTCCCTTAACGGATTGGCTGGCGGCTACGATGGGAATCCACTTTTGCACATACTGCCGTTCGGTGCCGCTCTTTTGGCAGAAGAGGGAGAGATATTCTTCCGCGGTTTCCAAGTCTCCTGCGAGGGAAAAGAGCAGGTATGTGCGCGCCGCGTCGGCGGACGCATTGCCCTGGGTTGCATGCGACCAGTCGAGGATGAACGGCGTGCCGTCGTCCCGGATGATAATGTTGGTCGGGTTAAAGTCTCCGTGGCAAAGCTTGTTGTGCCGCGGCATGGATTCCAAACGCGTGTGCAGGTCATACTTGGTCGCCGTCGGCAGCTCGGTCTGGATGATCTTGCGGTCCATCTTGTCGCGAAGGCGCGGCAGCAGCGGACAGATTTGGCGATGCATGGCCAGCTGCAACTCGACAAACTGATCCATATACGCCGCGTGCTTTTCCGGATTCTCGTCCATAAGCTCCGCAAGCGTCTTGCCCGGGACATATTCCGTCATAATATACCATTTTTCGTCGACAGTTCCAACCTCTAAAAGTTTTGGAACATGGAGCGCGGTTGCTTCCGCCCGGGCGTGGTTGAGCGCCTCGTTCAATACGTCCGCTTTTTGGAAACCTTCGCCGAATAGCTTAACAGCCGTTTCCCCGTCGCGATAAACGGTTTTATTTGTGCGGACAGCGATGACATTCGATAGATCCATGACTAGACTCCTTTCAATTCGTATAGCGTCTCACAAGGCCTCAGACGCGCTCATGCTTGCCGTAATAGGCATTGAGGTACATCTGTTTGATTTCGCTCATGAGCGGGTAGCGCGGGTTTGCGCCGGTGCACTGGTCGTCAAACGCCTGCTCGACCATCTCGTCCAGCCGGGCGAGGAAGTCTTCTTCCTTGACACCGTAATCCCGTATGGTCTTTTTGATGCCGACCCGTTCTTTTAAAGCATCCAGCGCGGCGATCAGGTTTTCAAGCTTTTCGGTATCGGTTTTACCCTTGATGCCGAGCGCGTCCGCAACCTCTGCGTAGCGTGCGAGTGTGTGCGGATGGTCGTACTGCGAGAAGGTGCCCATCTTTGCGGGGACCTCCGCGGCGTTAAAGCGCAGCACTTCGTCTATCATCAGCGCATTTGCTACGCCGTGCGGCAGGTGATGGAAAGCGCCTAGCTTGTGCGCCATGCTGTGGCAAACGCCAAGGAACGCATTTGCAAACGCCATACCCGCCATGGTTGCCGCATTGCCCATCTTTTCACGGGCGACGGGATCGTTCGGTCCGTTGTCATATGCGCGCGGCAGGTATTCGAAGATCATCTTGAGCGAGCGCAGCGCCGTGCCGTCCGTATAATCGGTCGCCAGCATGGAAGCATAGGCTTCCAGGTCGTGCGTGACCGCGTCAATGCCGCTTGCCGCTGTGAGACCTTTTGGCGCATTCATCATCATGTCCGCGTCGACGATCGCCATCTTCGGCATGAGTTCGTAGTCCGCCAGTGGATATTTTACCCCAGTGGTTTCGTCGGTAATGACGGCAAACGGTGTGACCTCGCTGCCGGTTCCGGCAGAGGTTGGAACCGCGACGAAGTAGGCTTTCTCTCCCATCTTCGGGAAGGTGTAGACGCGCTTCCGGATATCGACGAAGCGCATTGCCATGTCCATGAAGTCCGCTTCGGGATGCTCGTAGAGCACCCACATGATTTTGGCCGCGTCCATTGCGGAGCCGCCGCCGACGGCGATGATCACATCCGGCTTAAACGCCGTGATCTGCTTTGCACCTTCGCGTGCGCATTTCAGCGTCGGATCGGGCGCAACGTTGAAGAACGTTTCGTGGGCGATGTTCATCTCATCGAGTTTGTCGGTAACGGGTTTGGTATAGCCGTTCTCATAGAGGAACGTGTCGGTGACGATAAAGGCACGCTGTTTGCCCATAACGGTCTTGAGTTCGTCCAGCGCCACCGGCAGGCTGCCCTTCTTAAAGTATACCTTTTCGGGTGCGCGGAACCAAAGCATGTTTTCTCTCCTCTCGGCAACGGTTTTGATGTTGATCAGATGCTTGACGCCGACGTTTTCCGAAACGGAGTTTCCGCCCCAACTGCCACAGCCGAGTGTGAGCGACGGCGTGAGCTTAAAGTTATACAAATCGCCGATGCCGCCATGCGAGGACGGCGTGTTGACGAGAATGCGGCAAGTCTTCATGCGTGCCGAGAAGTCGGTCAACTTTTCTTTTTCGGTCACGGCGTTGAGATATATACTGGACGTGTGGCCGTAGCCGCCGTCCGCAACGAGCCGCTCGGCTTTGTCCAGCGCATTGCTGAAGGTTTTTGCGCGGTACATCGCAAGCACGGGCGAGAGTTTTTCGTGAGCAAATTCTTCGCTCAAATCCACGCTTTCTACTTCGCCGATCAGGATTTTTGTCGATTCCGGTACGGCGACGTTCGCCAGCGACGCGATTTTGAATGCGGACTGGCCAACGATTTTGGCGTTGAGCGCGCCGTTGATCAAAATGGTCTTGCGTACTTTTTCGGTTTCTTCCGGGTTCAGGAAATGACATCCACGGTCGGCGAACTCTTTTTTAACCTGTGCATACACGCCATCCAGTACGATCACGCTCTGTTCGGAGGCGCAGATCATGCCATTGTCGAATGTTTTGCTGTGAATGATGGAGTTGACCGCAAGCAGAATGTCCGCCGTGTCATCAATGATGGCGGGCGTGTTGCCGCTGCCGACGCCGACGGCGGGTTTACCGCTGCCGTATGCCGCCTTGACCATGCCGGGGCCACCGGTTGCGAGAATCAGGTCTGCTTCCTTCATGGCGAGGTTCGTCAGCTCCAGACTCGGCGAGTCGACCCAGTCGATTATTCCTTCCGGCGCGCCTGCGGCAACCGCTGCGTCAAGCACGATCTTTGCCGCGGC
The DNA here is from genome assembly GCA_963665515.1 of Christensenellaceae bacterium. Classification (GTDB taxonomy): domain Bacteria; phylum Bacillota; class Clostridia; order Christensenellales; family CAG-138; genus UBA7703. The sequence goes on along the minus strand of OY762278.1, from coordinate 352,958 downwards.
GATGGTGCATTGCTTTGCGCGCGGGTGTGGGCTGATGAGAATGCCGTTGCGCGTTTTCAGCGAGATCAGCGTTTTAAAAATTGCGGTTGAGGTCGGGTTTGTGGTCGGGATGACCGCGGCGATTACGCCGATGGGTTCAGCGATGCGGACAAGACCATACGCGTTGTCTTCTTCAAGGATGCCGCAGGTCTTCGTGTTGCGGTATGCGTTATAGATATATTCGGACGCATAATGGTTTTTAATGACTTTATCTTCCACAACACCCATGCCGGTTTCTTCAACGGCGAGCTTTGCCAGCGAAATGCGCGCCTGATTGGCGGCAGTCGCGGCGGCGAGGAAGATTGCGTCCACCTGCTGCTGTGTAAACGTTGCAAATTCAGCTTGCGCTTCACGCAGGCGATTGAGCGCTGCTTCAAGCGATTCTATGCTGTCGACGGGTTTTCTGATTTTTTCTTTCTTCATACGTTCCATCTCCTCTTGTTCCTCTTTGCCATATTGAAACTGCTATGTATTAACGTGTTTGGATGAGCCATGTTTGACTCGGATGATGATTTGTTAGCAATCCTTGATTCGATAATACGAAATCGAATGTTTGAGGTCAAATCGATCATCAAGGGCGTGAAAGTGAAGGAAATTAGCTATATTGTTACGATATCCTTCTTTCTGATTCTAGAATACGGGAATTGTGATAAAAAAAGAAGACAGTAAAACAGCATACCGATATATAAATATCGATATGCTGTTATCTATATAAGTGTTTTTCTTTGTCTATCTTGTTTAAAGGTGCCTAGGTATTGCAAACAATCGCTACTTGATCATGTAGTTTTTCAATAAAAATACGGTCTTCGTTCGTCATGCGATACCCGGAGCGATAGATTAAGATATCCCGATAGTCATTGTCCGGCAATTCGCACGGGCGCTGTACCAGCGAAAAGCAATCCCAATAATCCTGTTGTTCCGGCGCAATCAGCGCATAACTGCCGGCGATGCTGCCAAGCAGCTCCATCTGACTGGCGCGCTCGTAGACGGAAATAGTCTTTTTGTCTTCATAGGCGCGCGCTAGGTTCCTTGCCTCGGCAACCGGCAGCGCGGGAACCGTCCAGTCTCCGTATAGAATTTCGACAAACGGTTCAAGGTCGCTTTCGCTCAGCGTGGCTTTGCTTGCAAGGGGGTGTTGCTTGTGCATGACCGCGGCACGCGTAAAAGAGCGAACGGGCTCGTATTCCAGCGAGCGCTCGTCCAGTGTTTCAAGATAGTAGGGCTCGTAAACGGCCTGATAGCGGACGATGCCGAAACGGTTGATTTCGTTGGAAACACTTTTAATCGCGCGCATCGGTCCGCTCTCGCGATAACTCATGCGGATGGCCGCATCGGGACCGAGTGCGGAAACGAGCGAAGCGAACGCGCGGCTGATATAACCCGAACGTGGCGCGCAGAGATCAAAGCGTATCTTTTTATCTTCGGCCGGGCGGAACAACGCCTCCATTTCGGCGACCTGCGAAAGGATTCCGCGTGCATAGCGCAAAAATTCGCGTCCCTGCTCGGTCGGCACCATGCCCTTTGCCGTCCGGTCGAAAATGGTAACGCCGAGATCGTCCTCCAGCTCGCGGATGGCTTTGCTGAGGTTTGGTTGATTCATGTAGAGGTTTTCCGCGGCTTTGCTGATCGAGCCGGTGTTTTCCACCTCGACAGCGTATTTGAGTTGTAGCAGATTGTTCAAGCGGCGTCTCCTTTCTGCATGCCGGGCGTGCCGTTTCGGCTGTTATTGTGTTGAATCAAGCGCGCATTGCACGACCGGCGCGTCGGAAAGCGTTTTCGTCCAGATCTTCGCCGTTGAGCACACAAATGCCATTGACAAAGACTTTTTCGATGCCGAATGCTTTCGACTGGTCGGGCGTGCCACTTTTCAGTGCGACTTCGTCAAACACCGTCAAATCGGCAAAATAGCCTGGTTTTACATATCCGCGTTCCTTGATGGAGAAGCGGTCGGCAACCGCGCCGGTCATCTTCCGTATCGTGTTTGTCATGGCGTCGCCGTGACCGTTCAGGGAAAGGTGCAAGAATTTTGGGAAACAATCGTAAATCGCTGGATTCTGAATGCCGTGGTCTTCCACCCATGCGTCGGTCATAAACAGGACGTTCGGGTGTTTGGAGAGGCTTTCGACGATCTCCGGCGTGCTGTAAGGACCCATGTTGACACGCCCGGCAAAGTTGCTCTTTTCGCAGAGCATGAGGTAGGCGTCGATGTCGCTGAGCTTTTGCTCCTTCGCAATCTGATGGACGGTCTTTCCTTCATATGCTTCGTGGCCTTCGCCGATGTATGCCACCTGAATGTCGTTAAAGCCGAAGCCAAGCAGCGTTTTTGACGCGTTGGCAAGGACGCGGAACCGGAATTTATTGGCAAATTTGCGCTTGTCCACGGTGGAAAGCGCCTGATACCATGTCGGCATGATGACCGTGATAACGGAGACGCCGAGCATCTCGCTGTAGATGTCGAACATGGCGTCCACGCCGTTTCTGCGCATCCGCTCAATGATAGCGACCAGTTCATCCTTGCATTTAAATGAACTCTTGCCGACAAAGATTGCATGGGAATACTGCAGCTTCACATCCAGATCGCGCGTGACCTCCTCCAACTCGTCCAGCGCACGCAGCAGATGCGGCCTGCCGAGCAGTTCCGGATATGCCATGGACACGGCAGAGTTGGCGCGGGGATGCACCGTCAGCGGGCGATCATATTTAGCGCAGAGCTTTGCGACCTCGCGCAGCTCTTCTTTTGGCGCGTACAGGCCGGGTTCGTACATCAGCCCGAGGGAAACACCGCATGCACCCAGCTTAAGGTTTTCTTCCAAAATGGCGAGCATATGTGTTTGCTCTTCCTGCGTCAGCGGGCGGTTTGCATATCCGTTTACGCTTGCGCGTGCGGAACAGTGCCCAACCAGCGACGCGATATTGAGCGGCGTTTTTTGGTCGATCGCTTCAAACAACGTTCCTGCGGACGGATATTCACCGGTAAGGTTTTCCATGTGGAACAAGCCTGCGCCGATTTTATCTTTATACAAGCTGTCCGGCTCAAATCCTGTCATCGAAAGGCCGCAGTTGCCGGTGATAAACGAGGTAATGCCCTGACGAACGAATGGTTCGAAGTACTTCTGCGGTTCACGCTTAGCAGCAAACCAATCATTGTGCGAATGTGCGTCAAAAAAACCGGATGAAATGGATTTCCCCGCAATGTCGATCACATCTGCGTCCGTCGCATCGATCCGTGGCGCAACGTTAACGATTTTATCCGCGTCGATCAGGATATCGCCTGCAAACGCGTCCGCACCGGTGCCGTCGTAAATGCGGCAGTTTTTGAGCAATGTCGCCATGGTGAATTTACCTCCCGATCCCAATAGAAATATGGTATCACAGCCGACGAAGAAAATGAAGCATGCTTCAACGGGATCATTGTTTTTCAAGAGGCCTTCGTCCATGTAATTAATCGCTTTTTTCATTGACGGCAACCGCCCCGCACTCTATAATATGGTTAAATGAATAGCGTGTGTATCTGCGCAGCAATGCGCCGGCGGCAAACAGCCGCCGAGGGAATACGGATGAAAATTCCGAGCTACCCCAGTAACCGTGAAGCCGACGAACGGACGGATAAGCCACTGCGAATGATCGCGGGAAGGCGTCCAAGTAGGATGAAGCCAAGCCGGGAGACCTGTTTATACATGATGATACTCCTGGGGTGGGGTGAAGCTATACGATGCAAAGAACGCACGTGATTTTTTCAATTGCTCCTCTCACCAGAGTGGAGCAATTTTTTTCGCGCTCCTTTTTGAACTATTCATTTGAATATTATTTTGGAAGGGGTATTTCTTAACATGAAACACCAAAAAATCCTTGCCCTGCTGCTGGCGGTGCTGCTCGTACTTGGCGCGTTTGCAGGCTGCGCGGCAGCAAACGATGTGGCCGCAGAGACGGAATCCACCATAACGGAAGAAGTCGCGGCAACTGAAGAACCCACGGCGGAAGCGACCGAAGAACCTGTTGCCGAAACCATCTCCTTTACCGACATGACCGGACGCGAAGTCGCTCTGGACGCCCCGGCGACCCGCGTTGTTGCGCTCGCGGCGGCCGACTGCGAGATCCTTTACGCCATCGGTGCGGGCGACACGCTTGTCGGTCGCGGTGAATACTGCGATTATCCCGCCGAAGTCATGGACATTCCCGCCGTACAATCCGGTGCGGAAACCAACCTTGAGCAGATCATTGCGCTTGAGCCGCAGGTGCTGATTATGAGCACGATGGCGCAGACCCAAGAACAGGTTGAGGCGCTGGAAGCGGCGGGCATTACGGTCGTCGTTTCGGATGCGCAGAGCATCGACGAAGTCTACACCGCCATCAATATGATCGGCACGCTCACCGGCAAAACAGATGATGCGACCACAGTGGTAAGCGGCATGCAGGATACGTTTGCTGCGCTCGCCGCCCGCGCTTCCGAACTGGACGGCAGAACGGTGTATTTCGAAGTCAGCCCGCTTGAATATGGTCTCTGGACGGCAGGCTGCGATACGTTTATGGATGAAATTGCAGACACGCTCGGCCTGATTAACCTGTTCCACGATGTTTGCAGCTGGGCTGCGATTTCCGAAGAGCAAGTAATCGAACTCAATCCGGACATCATCGTTACCATCAGCATGTATTACGGTGAAGGCCCGACACCGGAAGAAGAGATTGCTTCGCGCGCCGGCTGGGAGAACATCACCGCCGTTAAGGATGGCGCAATCCTGAACCTCGCCAACAACGAACTGTCTCGACCCGGCCCGCGCCTTGCGGACGGCGCGCAGGCGTTGTTTGACTTTGTCCTCGCCACCGTGCAATTGGAAGATGCGGCGTAATCAAATGGACAAACAAGGGGGCGCGCTTGCGTCCCCTTCAAAACCCCAACGTACGGAAGGCTTTCGCACAAGTGAAATCGGCTTGTTTTCCCTTGCGACGGCGGCAACCGTCTTTTTGTGCGTGTGCGTCGGCAGCGTTAACCTGCCGTTTGGCGAAACACTCGGCGTAATTTGGAGAGCAATTTGGAGTTTACCCCAACCGGAAAGCATGTCCGTCCCCATCATTCTGTCTGTTCGGCTTCCGCGTGTGCTGTGCGTAGCTCTCAGCGGTGCGGCGCTGTCGCTTTGTGGTGGAGCGATGCAGGGTCTGTTGAAGAATCCACTTGCAGACGGTTCGACGCTTGGTGTTTCCAGCGGGGCATCGCTTGGCGCGGTCATCGCGATTGCGTTCGGTGTCACGATACCCGGACTGCCGTTTGCGGGCACGGTGACGCTTGCGATGCTGTTTGCGTTTTTATCTTTACTAATCATTTTATCGCTGGCGTACAAGATTGATTACTCGCTTTCCACAAATACGATTATACTCATCGGCGTGATCTATTCTATGTTCGTTTCAAGCATTCTTTCGTTGATTATCACGTTGGCTTCGGACCATATTAAGAATATTACGTTCTGGACGATGGGTTCGTTGCTTGGCGCAAGCTATCAAAACGCATTACTCCTGCTATGCGCATTGGTTATTTGTGGTTCGGTCATTTTGCGATATGCGCGTGAACTCAACGCCTTTGCCATCAGCGAGGACAATGCGCGGCATATCGGCGTTCCGGTCAAGCGGGTCAAGTTTATCCTGCTGATTGCGGCATCCGCGCTGATTGGCGTATGTGTGTCCATCGGCGGAACGATTGGCTTTGTCGGTCTTGTTACGCCGCATATGGTGCGCATGATCGTCGGCCCGAACCATCAAAGGCTGTTGCCCGCTTCGATGTTCGGCGGCGCAATCTTTTTGATGCTGGCAGACCTTGTTGCGCGCATCCTGCTCAATCCATTGGAGCTTCCAATCGGCGTGGTCACGTCGTTCATCGGTGCGATTTTGTTCGTCGTCATCTTTTACCGCTCAAGGAGGATGCGCACATGACGCTGCTGGATGTAAAAAATCTAACGGTACGCTATGGCGCACTGACGATACTGGACGACGTGAATTTCTCTCTGGACGAAGGCCAGTGGCTTATGATCGTCGGCCCGAACGGCGCGGGAAAGAGCACAATTGTCAACGCCGTTTCGCAAGGCGTTTCGTATACAGGTGAAATTCGGTATCTGGATCGCGACGTCAAGCACTACCGCTCGCATGAGCTGGCGAGAAACATTGGCATACTGAGCCAGTCGCATTTTGTCGGGTATGCGTTTACGGTCGGCTCTGTCGTACGCCTCGGTCGCTATGCTCATGCACCGGGCGTCTTTTCCGGCAACAGGAAGGAAGACGAACGGATGGTGGAACAGGCGTTGGAATTGACCGGCATGACGAAATTTGTTGACCAGTCGGTGCTGACGCTCTCCGGCGGCGAACTTCAACGCACGTTTCTGGCGCAGCTGTTTGCGCAAAATCCGCGCGTGCTGATACTGGACGAGCCGACGAACCACCTTGACCTTGTTTATCAAAAACAGACGTTTGAATTGATTCAGTCGTGGCTAAAGACGCCGGGGCGCGCGGTCGTCTCCGTTGTGCACGATTTGAGTCTTGCAAGAGCGTTCGGCACGCATGCACTATTGCTGGACAAAGGAAAAACGATTGCAAAGGGAACGGCGGACGCAGTGTTTACGCCGGAACATCTGGATAAGGCGTATGAGATGGACGTTTCCGACTGGATGCAAACGATGCTTTTGCAGTGGACGCAAAACCAAATCTAAAGTGCGAAAAATAGAAACGGGCGAATAGCAGATGGATTTTAAAAAGATTGAAGAACAGATGAAACCGCTGGACAAAAAAGCGATGGGCGCGGCGAAAGCACACTGGGACGGAATCGCAAAGCCGCTCGGCAGTCTTGGACAGCTGGAGCATATGGTGTGCTCGCTTGCGGGCATTCAGCGCACGGCGGACGTGAACATCGACCGGCGTGCCGTTCTTGTGTTTTGTGCGGACAACGGCGTTGTTGCGCAGGGTGTCGCGTCTACACCACAGGACATCACGGCGGTTATGGCGAAATTTATTGCGCAGGAGCGCTCCACAGTCGGCATTATGGCCAGGGAAGCGCACGCGGACGTGATTGCCGTCGACGTCGGAATGTGCAAGCGCATAGATGAACTGAACATTATCGACCGGCATATTGCCGACGGCACTGCAGACATGACCCAAGGCCCTGCAATGACACGTGAACAGGCTCAGCAGGCAATACAGACCGGCATCGACATGGTACGCGAGTGCAAGGCAAACGGATATCAGATGATTGCCACGGGTGAAATGGGGATCGGCAATACAACGACCTCCAGCGCCGTTGCCGCGCTGCTGCTGAGAGTGCCGCCTGAGGAAGTGACCGGGCGCGGCGCAGGACTGGATCATGCGGGGTTGGAAAGAAAACTACGTGCCATCCAAAGGGCGATTGATGTGAACAAGCCCAACCCGAACGATGCCCTGGATGTGCTAAGCAAGGTCGGCGGGTTCGATATTGCGGCGATGGCGGGCGCATTCATCGGCGGGGCTATCTACGATATACCTGTTGTCGTCGATGGCTTGATCAGCGCCGTATCGGCGCTTGTTGCCTCGCGGCTTTGCCCGTCCGCGCGAAACTGCATGATCGCAAGCCATGTTTCCGAAGAACCCGCAAGCCGAAAAATTCTCGATTCGCTGTCGCTGACGCCTGTTATCTGTGCACAGATGCGCCTTGGTGAAGGCACCGGCGCGGTCGCGGTTTTGCCGCTGATCGATATGGCGCTATCGGTCTATCGCAACCTGATGACGTTTGAAGATATTGGAATGTAGAAAGATGGAGCGATTGCAATGCGGATTTTGATTACGGGTGGTTCTGGCTCCGGCAAGAGCACGTTTGCCGAGCGCCTTATGCAAAAGCTGCCGCCGCCGCATACGTATATTGCCACCATGCATCCGTTTGACGATGAAAGCGAAATGAAAATTGCGCGCCATCGGAATATGCGTGCCGGAAAAGGCTTTTGTACGGTGGAATGCGAGACGGACGTCGGCACGCTCGACTTGCCAAATGAGGGAACCGCGCTGCTCGAATGCATGTGCAATCTGGCCGCAAACGAAATGTTCGACGATGAAGGCAACGTTCAGGACGTATACGATAAGATTTTGCTGGATATCGGCGTGCTGGAACAAGCATGCGAAACGCTGATTGTTGTGACCAACGACGTCGGATCGGACGGCGGCGGATACGATGAAAAGACCATGCAGTATGTCGACATGCTCGGGCGGCTCAACCGCGCGCTTGCAACACGCTTCGATTGCGTTTACGAACTGGTCTGTGGAATTCCGGTCGTGCTGAAGGGAGAACTTGTATGAGCGTTATACGATCCATCGTGATCGCATTTTCCATGTTTTCACGCATCCCGATGCCAAAGATGGAGTGGGAAGCGAAGAACATGCGCTATGCACTCGCAGCGTTTCCTCTGATTGGCTGTGTAATCGGTGCGGTTACTTTTGGATGGGGTTTATTTAGCAACTGGCTGTCGCTTGGCACACCGCTGTTTGCCGCGGGCGTAACGCTGTTACCGCTTTTAATCACCGGCGGCATCCATATGGACGGGTTTTGCGACACGGTGGATGCGCTAAGCAGTCATGCGTCGCCTGAACGCAAACGGGAAATATTAAAGGATTCGCATGTCGGCGCGTTTGCCGTTATCACAACGAGCGCATATTTGCTTGCGTACTTTGCGCTTTGCACGGAGCTGCTGCGGGACTGGAAAAGCCTGCTGCTCGTGTGTCTTGTCCCGGTTGGCGCGCGCGCGGTGAGCGGGTTTGTCAGCATCAGCGCGGGATTGGACGGATCGGGCCTGCTGCATGCTATGCGTAACGCAGCGCAGCACACGGCGGTCGGCATTGTGTTGTCGGTTTGGTTCGTTCTGTTTGCAATTTCCGCCGTTGCGCTTGCGCCGATTGCGGGTGTCGCAATGACTGCGGTCGGTATCGTTTGCGCCGCGATGGTGTTTCACATGAGTAAAAAACAGTTTGGTGCTATGAGCGGGGACCTTTCCGGATATCTGCTGCGCGTCGGCGAGCTTTTCATGCTCGCTGCACTAGTGTTTGTACAAAAGGTGGTGTCCGTCATATGATTTTGGTGATTGGCGGCGAAGCGTCCGGAAAACTTGATTATGTAAAATCTTTGGGATATTTGCAGGCGGATATTGCCGACGGCGTGCTTGACGAACGAAAAGTAGTGTATAATCTACAAAACATCGTATTTCGCGACCCGGACGCCGCGCCGACACTGCTGGACGCACTTCTTACAAAAGAAGTGATCGTCTGCAACGAGGTTGGCAGTGGTATCATTCCGCTGCAGCGCAAGGACCGCGCTGCACGGGAAGCGGCGGGACGGCTTTGCATTCGGCTAGCACAGCGTGCGAACAGGGTCGTTCGGCTGGTTTGCGGAATTCCGATGGTCATCAAGGAGAAACAACAGGATGGAATTGATACTGCTGCGGCACGGCAAGACGGCGGCAAATCTTGAGCACAGGTACAACGGCGTAACGGACGATCCGCTTTGCGAAGAAGGATTGCGTGAAGCGAACGAGGTCAAAGCCGACACGGATATTTCGCTGGCTTACGTCAGCCCGCTCAAACGGGCGCGCCAGACGGCGGGCATCTGTTTTCCGAATGCGGAGCAGATCGTTGTGGACGGTCTTCGCGAAATGAACTTTGGCGACTTTGAAGGACGGACCGCGCAGGAGATGGAGCACGACGTCGACTATCGCGCATGGGTGGACGGCGGCTGCGTGGATGCTTGCCCGAATGGCGAAAGCATCCCGTCGTTTGCAAAGCGCGCCACGGCGGCGTTTGACTCGGTTGTAAAAGATGCGGCGGCGCGCGGGCTGAACCGCGCCGGTGTGACCGCACACGGCGGCATCATCATGGCGATCATGTATGGCTATTCGCATACGGACGTCTCCTATTTCGACTGGTATGTGGAAAACTGCAGCGGATTCCGCCTTGAAATCGACGAAGCGGCATGGCCGGAAAAGCCGGGATTTCTCTCTTATGAACTGTTTGGCAGTCAAGTTGAGAGCAAGACGGTGATCGGGAAAGAGATACACGATTGAAAACACTTTTTAACCTGACAACGAGCGCACCGGACCTTGACCGCTTCGAATCGCGGGGGGCGCTGGTGCGCTTTATGGATGGTTTCGACGGCGTCGAACTTTTGGTTTTTGACAAGGATGTTCGTAACATTGTGCCTAAACAGCGTGTTTTTGGAATACATATGTGCTATTTTCCGTTCTGGCTTGATTTTTGGAGGGGAAACGAACGTGCGCTGATCGAAGAATTCGGCTCGCTGGACGAATGTGAGCGGTATTACGGAGGTTCGACGCGTGAAGCCATGTTGGAGCGGTTCCGGCTGGACTTGCGCGCCGCGAAAGCATATGGCGCGGAGTATGTCGTTTTTCATGTGTCGGAGGCGAGTATTGCGGAATCATTCACTGGGCAATATCAAAAATCGGACGAGCGCGTGATCGACGCAACATGTGAATTACTCAACGAGCTGTTTGACGATGCGCCCGCTAGCGGCCCGACGCTTTTGCTGGAAAATCTCTGGCAGCCGGGTTTGACCTTTACAAAACCGGAAATGACGAAACGACTGCTGAACGGGGTGCAGTATAAAAACAAAGGATTTATGCTGGATACAGGGCACTTGTTTCACACCAACGAAGCGATTCAAACGCAGGAAGAAGGATTATCCTACATCCATCAATTGCTGGATGCACACGGCGCGCTGTGTGAGTATATCCGCGGCGTACACCTGCATCAGTCGATAACCGGAGACTATTGCCGCTTAGTCCGCGAACATCCGCCGACGCTTGCGGACACATACGAGGAACGCAGCTGGCAAATGTTTGAGCACGCATTCAAGGTCGATTTGCATCGGCCGTTCACTTGTGAAGGTGTTCGAGGGCTGATTGAGCGCATCAATCCGGAATATTTGACGTTTGAATTTATAACGGAAAACATTGCGCAGCACGGAACATACTTACACGAGCAACAGCAAGCGCTTGCCAAATAAATGCAATGGCATCAACATAAAAATGCGCCCGTACCCGGACGCATTTTTGTATTGATTCAATTAAAGGTTGTTGTCAAACTAGGCTTCGATAATTTTGGCTTCTTGCAGAGCAACGATCAAAACCGGGATGACGATGAGCTGAATGATGATGCCGGGCAGTGCGGTTACAAACGCGGCGGTCGACCAAATGGCAAGTGAGTATTCGCCCGCGCGGAAGATCAGCGCGTTCAGCACACCGAACGTAATGCGACCCAGCAACATAGCGGAAATGAGCGCGATGTAGATATTGACGATCTGTTTGCCGGTTTTCACGTATTTGAAGATCAGACCGGAGACCAGGCCGTAAACGGCCAACTCGCAAACCATGCTCGGCACGTATGCCATCGGCGGCATGCCGGTAATCAGGCTGGAGAGGATTGGGGTTAAAACGCCGCACGCAAGACCGTATGGCCAGCCGCAGATCAAACCGCAGAGCAGCACGGGGATGTGCATGGGAAGAAAGATGCTGCCCGCGTTGGCGACCGAGTGGAAGGCAATCGGCAGTACGACGCCGAGCGCAAGGCAAAGTGAAGCAAGGATAAGACGTTTTGTTTTGGACATAATATTGGGACTCCTTTTCATAAAAAAATAGCCGCAAAGGCAAATCGGCCCGACTGCGTCGGACAAACAACCTTCGTGGCTGAATTTCTTATGAACCAAGGACAAGACGATGTTTATCTTCGTGATAAACTTTACTGGACTATTTTATTGGAAGAGCACCATTGCTGTCAAGCACGAACCGGCATTATTCGTCGAATTCGGTATAAATCCTGTATAACTCGTCAATTGCTTGCGCGACCAATACTTTCATCGGTGCGTTCGCCGCACCAATGATGACATTGTGGCACATATTCATGGGGATCAGCAGCCGAACGGCTTGGCTTTGCCCAATTACAGTTGCCATTGTCGGTGAAATCTCGCCCAGCATCGAATCCGCGATGACGATTCCAAGCGGACCAATGATGACATCCGCCGTCCGGCAGTTGACAATGACGGCGTTTTCCCCCGTGCTGCCGCGGCTTGCTCCGGCTTTCATCATAACGCTGGTCGCGATGCTGTTTGTGCCGACGGCTGTAACGTCCGCCTCCGGCATGCGCGCGTGGATTCCTTCGATGATTTGCCGTCCAACGCCGCCGCCCTGACCGTCGATCACCAGTATTTTTTTCGTTTTCATGCGAAACGTCCTTTCGAAAATTGCTTATCCTAGCATACCATAGTTTTCCCTGCGGAACGAGGCGAATCGGCACGCTACCATGCACATGGCACAAAAGCGCTCCCGAGTTTTATCGGGAGCACCTTTCGCATAAGATAATCAGAACGACATGAGGTTCAAACCATCCTGCTCGGAATACTTGCGTTCAATTGTTTCGGGCAAAACCTGTATGAAAATCTCCGCCGTGCCGCCGATCGTAGCAGACGAAAGATGCCCGCCGAGCGCTTTTCCGTCCGCCGTTGCAAGCGTGATATGCAGATGTGCATACGGCTTGCCATCCATCCTGGAAAGATTTCCGGAAAGATGCGTCACCTCAAGCGGCTCGTGAAATTCGTTTGAATAATATTGCTTATCTGCCGGGCTAAAGAGCGCGACCACCGCGTCGGAAACCGCACCGATGCCGCTGACGATTCCGGTTTGGATATCAAATTGCTTCGCCGCGTCAAGGATGGATGTTACGATTTCCTCACCGCGTTCGAGTCGAATGACAATCATGCGTCCTGTTTGAAATTCTTTTGCAGTCATAACGAACCTCCCTGTCATTTTAATGCTCGGTTTCATTCTAACACAGTTAGCTGCAGACATACACTTGTAAAAGCATTGCACCTTTATGTTGTTGCAAATGGCCGTCCGTCTGTTATAATATATCTAACAGATATATAGGAGCATTGCATGCGACAGACGGATTTTATGATTCTGGGATTGCTCAGTGAAGCGCCGCTGAACGGATATCAGATTAAAAAAATAGTAGACGGCCGGTTCCGATTTTTCTGGAACGAAAGTTTCGGGCAGATTTTTCCCGCACTCAAAGCGCTTGCGGCGGACGGACTGATTGAAGAAATACAAACGGACGGAACGCAGAACCGAAGGCAAAAAATGTATCGTATCATGCCCGCAGGAACGGACGCGCTCCAACACTGGTTGATACAGCCGGTGGAAAAGGAGACGTATCGGCTGGAGATACTTTTGAAGATGTATTTCTCCAATTATACCGAGGCGGACGTCATGCTCAATCATATGCAGGCGTTTCAGGCTTCGCATGCGCAGCAGCTCTATATTCTCGACCAATTCCAAAAGGAACTCGAAGGTATCATTGACCAGGACGAAAACCACAGGGAAGTGCTGCGCGTGATCGACTGCGGACAAAAACTCAACCGGGCATACCTCGAATGGAGCCGGGAAACCATTGCTTATCTGGAAAGGAAGAAAAACCATGAGACAAAAAATTCGTAGAATCATATTGCTCGTTTCACTGGCGCTGTTTCCGGTGACGATGAACTATCTTTCACCGTATGTATCGATCGACGGTGCGATGGCGGGCGTCGTTTCCGGCAGCGTGATCGTTTTCCTCCTGCTGTTTCTTTCCGGCTTGTTTTTCGGCCGTGCGTGGTGCGGTTGGATATGTCCCGCAGGCGGCTTGGCGGAGATATGTACGTCGGTAAATGCGAAACCAGTGCCGATTAAAAAATTGCGTGTCATCCGTTATTCGATTTTTACCGTCTGGCTTGCAATTCTGGTCGCCGGGTTCGTGCTTGCGGGCGGCATACGTGGCGTCGATCCGCTGCATTTGACCAAGCGGGGCATCTCTGTGGACGAGCCGGCAAAGTACATTGTGTATTACATGGTGATGCTGATCTTCTTTGTGCTGACAGTCACGATTGGGCGACGCGGCGCCTGTCACACGATCTGCTGGATGTCTCCGTTTTTGACCGCGGGTATGTGGCTTGGGCGAAAACTCCATCTGCCGCAGATGCGAATCAAGGCGGACACCAGTGCCTGCATCGACTGCAAACTGTGCAATAAAAAGTGCCCGATGAGCATCGACGTCAACGAACAGGTGAAAGGCGGCAGTGTGCGCTCGCTGGATTGCATACTCTGTGGCGAGTGCGTGGATGCCTGCCCGAAAGATGTGCTTTCCTACCGAAAAAGGAAATAGCGGACAGAGCAGAAAGCAAACCCGAAGCCGTACGGTCTCGGGTTTGTTTGATAGAGACTCTTAAAGAAAAAACTGGATAAAATTGTGGCTTTGCTGTTGTCCCATTGACGTAATCCGCGCGTAAAGGCTACAATGGCAATAGGTATTTATTTGTATCAACCAAATTCGATATGTAAGATTGGAGAGCAAGATGAGATTTGATTATTACATGCCGACACGCCTGCTCTTTGGCGCGGGAAAGCTGAAGGAACTGCACAAGCACGATTTGCCCGGCAAAAAAGCGCTGATCGTCATGACCGGCGGCAAAAGCCTCCGTGCAAACGGCTATCTCAAAGCGCTGGAAGACGAACTCGCCGCCGCGAACGTTGCATATAATATTTTTGACAAGGTAACGCCGAACCCGATGAAGTCGACTGTTATGGCGGGCGCAAAAATGGCACGCGAAGAAGGCTGTGACTTTGTTGTCGGCTTTGGCGGCGGCAGCAGCATCGACGCTGGCAAGGCCATTGCGGTCATGGCGACCAACCCCGGTGACTATTGGGACTATATCTCCGGCGGAACGGGAAAAGAACAGCCTGTGCCGAACGATCCGCTTCCCATTATCGCAATTACGACGACCGCCGGGACCGGAACGGAAGCGGACCCCTGGACTGTTGTTACAAAAGAGGAAACAAACGAGAAAATCGGCTTCGGTTATGATAAAACCTTCCCTGTGCTTTCGGTTGTCGATCCGGAATTGATGCTGACCGTTCCGCCCGCACTGACGGCCTATCAGGGATTTGATGCGATGTTCCACAGCACGGAAGGGTATCTCAACAACATAGCTTACCCCGTCAGCGATGCGTTCAGTCTTCGCGCAATCGAGCTGGTCGGCAAGTCGCTTGCACGCGCGGTCAAGGACGGAAGCGATCTGGAAGCGCGGACCGACGTGGCGCTCGCCAACACGCTTTCCGGGTTGGTCGAATCGACATCCGGCTGTATTTCCGAACACTCGCTTGCGCATGCAATGGGCGCGCTCAAACCGAATTTTCCGCACGGCGCGGCGTTGATTATTATCAGCAAGGCGTATTATGAAAAGTTTGTGGAAAAAGGATGCTGCGACGACAGGTTGATCGATATGGCGCAAAAGCTCGGCAAACCGAACGCGACAAAGCCGATGGACTTTGTGGACGCGCTGGTGGAGTTGCAAATTGCCTGTGGTGTGGACTCGCTCAAGATGTCGGATTACGGAATTGCCTACGACGATCTCCCGCAGTATGTTGAGAACGCTTTCGAGACGATGGGTGGACTGTTCGGGTTTGATCCATGTGAACTTACGCGCGCGGACTGCCTGGAAATTTACCAAAAATCTTACCGGTAAGGCATTCGTTACGAAAAACACAAAACCTCTGATTTTCAAAAAAATCGGAGGTTTTTCATTGCACCCCGACAAATTACAAACAATTTGTTTGTAACAATATGCAGATAATGCTACAATTTGTTTGAAACAAATAAACTTTCGTGCTATGATTTAAAAAAAGTTATTCCCATCAAAACAGAAAAAACCATATGTAACACACCTATAAATAAATATGGAGGCACGCAAATGGAAGCATATCCACATCTTTTTGAACCGATCCGAATTGGAAACGTACTGGTACCAAACAGAATTTGCCATGTTCCCACAGACGTCAGCTCGTCCAACGCAGACGGCTCTGTCAGTGATCGTGATATCTACCACCACAGCGAGATTGCCAAGGGCGGTACCGGCCTTGTTATCGTTGGCGCGACCACGCCGGATTCTGCAACGGGCCGACCGACCGTGACGTGTCTTTGTGCCGATGCGGACAACTTTATTCCGGGACTGACGCGGTTGGCGGCGTCCATGCATCGTTATGGCGCCAAATGCGCCGTGCAGCTGCAGCATCCCGGCAGACAGTGCGCCATCCCGCGCTATAACACGATGAGCACGAACGACATGGTGCTGAAACTCCCCTGGTCGGCCGGTCACGAAATCGTCTATGCAAACGCGGAAGAAAAGGGCAAGCCCGTCCGCGCGATGACCACGGAAGAAGTGCTCGACATGGTTGATAAGTTTGCCGACGCCGCATGGCGCGTCAAGCAGGCCGGGTTCGACGCGGTGGAACTGCACGCCGCGCACGGCTATCTGATTTCGCAGTTTATGAGTCCGTTCCTTAACCGCCGCATTGACCGCTTTGGCGGCAACTTTGAAAACCGTATGCGTTTCCCGCTGGCCATCATCGACCAGATTCAAAAGAAGTGCGGCAAAGACTTTCCAATCATCGTTCGTTACTCAGCGGACGAATGGGTGGACGGCGGACGCGAAATTGAAGAGAGCGTCGAAGTCGCCAAGGCGTTTGAGCAGGCGGGCGTCGCCGCACTGGACTTGAGCCAGTGCATTCAGGAAAGCCCCGGCGCGGGATTTGACCCGATGTATTACCCGGAAGGCTGGACGGCGTATGCGTCCATCGCGGTAAAAAAGACCGTCAGCATTCCCGTTATCAACAGCCATACTCTGCGCAATCCCGATTTCTGCGAACGCATGCTGGCCGACGGTGAAACGGACATGGTCGGCCTCGCGCGGCAGCTGCTTGCCGACCCGTACTGGCCGGTCAAGACGAAGATGGGAAAAGTCACCGATATCCGTCGCTGCATTTCCTGTCTGACCGGATGCTGGCAGGAGAGCATGATGGCCAAAAAAGAGATCGGCTGCGCCATCAATCCGGCCTGTGGCAACGAAGCGTTTGAAGAATTGAAGGCGACCGACAAGCCGCTGAATGTTGCAATCGTCGGCGGCGGTCCGGCGGGCATGGAAGCGGCACGCATCGCGGCCGTTCGCGGCCACAAGGTGACGCTGTTTGAAAAGACGGGTGAGCTTGGCGGCGCAATTCTTGGCTGCTGCATGACGCCCGGTAAGGAAAAGATGAAATGGTATGCGGACTGGATTCGCGTTCAGCTGAAAAAATTGCCGGTCGAAATCCGCCTGAATACTACGCCGACTGTGGACGATCTCAAAGGATTCGACGCGGTGCTGAATGCAACGGGCGCGTCCGGTTATGTGCCGGATTGCATCGGCAAGGACAAGGTTCTGAGCTTTGAAAGTGTCATCGCTTGCCCGAAGGTCAATTGCGAATTCCATCCCGGTAAGCGCATGCCTGTGAAAACCGGCGAAAAAGTGTTGGTTTGGGGCGATCACTATGCGGCGACAGACACCGCGGCCTATCTTGCGTCTATCGGCAAGCAGGTGACCATCGTCACCGAAAACAAAGAGTTCGGCAGCACGGTGGAAGTCATCCACATGTACGTGCTTCGTAAGCGTTTCCAGCAGACGGACGCCGAGGCGTTGGAATCCAAACCGTTCAAACACCCCGTAAAGGTGATTGAAAGCAGCACGGTATATGCCGTCACCGACGGAGAAGTCGTCGTTCAGGACAAGAATTTCAACCGTACAGCGCTGCCGATCGACACGGTGGTTTCCTGCCACACGCGCTCGAACGATGCGTTCTTTGCCGAGCTGTTGAAAGCCGGAGTCCCCGCGTTTAACGTCGGCGATGCCGTGCGCCCGCGCAATCTGAACGCCGCCGTTCACGACGGGGCGATGTTCGGACTCAATCTGGACGTCGATATGCTGCTCAACCCCAACGGCGCAATGATGAACAATCTGCCGCTCGATGTGCTTGGACAGCTGAAAGACTAAAAAGCACGCAATCAATTAACCGGAAAAGCTCCTTTGCAGATTAATCTGCAAAGGAGCTTTGTGCCATTGCAGCAAAGCAATGCATGCAAAAATCGCGTACGATAGAACACCATAAACAGCGAAAAACCTTATCTTCAATCGTATTTTGGGCTGAGACACGTAAAAACAAGAATTTCTTTGACAACAAACCCGCATTATACTATATTGTTGATATCTATGATTGCTTTGCCTTATCATTACGTAGCAAACGTTATAAATTTACATGCTTTCGTCCACGGGAGAAATTGATGCAGAACGCACTTTATGTGGAAGTCACACTGATTGGTATCGTCCTGCTGGTGGTCATCTTGTATAACCAACAGGAATCCATGGGTGTTTCGGCGCTACAAAGACAGTTCAATAAAATGGTTTACACGTTGATGGCCATTTTGGTCATTGACGCTGCTTGCTGGTTGATCGACGGAAGAATATTCCCGTTCGCACGGGAAGTCAGCATGTTTGTTGAAAGCTGGTACTATTTCTTCAACGGATTCATGCCATTTATGTGGTTGATCTATACCGAGACCAAAATCAGCAATAATTCTGCGGCGGCACGTAAACGTATTCACTGGATGGCAACGTTTCTGGTTTTGTATATTGGCGTATTGATTTGGAATTTGAAATCCGGATGGGTGTTTACAATCAGCGAACAGAACGTCTATCAGCGCGGGCCGGGTTATGCAATCTCCGGAGTGATTGCTTTCATATACCTTGGCTATTCTGCGATTCGTGCGCTAAAAAAGGCGTCGGAATTCAAATGGAGTGGTGAGCGCAGGCAATATTATATGATGGCGGCATTTATACTCCCGCCGATAGTCGGTGCGTCTGTTCAAATGCTGATTTACGGTGTGAATTATATTTGGATTTGCACGGTGATTTCCGCGGTGATGTTTTATTTCGATATACTGAACCGCCAGATCTCGACAGAGACGTTGACCGGACTTAACAACCGCCGAGAACTGAATAAATTTTTGCTGCGCGAAACGCGCGAAGGTCCGCATTCGGACGTGCTGGCGTTGATTATGATGGACGTCGACAAATTTAAAGAAGTGAACGACACCTACGGTCACTATTACGGAGACAGCGTATTGATCACCGTAAGCGAGATATTAAAAAAATCCTGCAAAGATACATCGGCATTTCTTGCGAGAATTGGTGGTGACGAATTTTGCATTGTTTATCCAGCCGACGATATTGAAGTTGTTGAAGGTTTGATTGCAAAAATTCAATTTAACATCATTACCTGGAATGCATCGCACAGGGACATGGTGCAGATCAGTTTGAGCATCGGATATTCCATTTGGGATCACGAAACGGACAAAACGTACGAAACGCTTTATAAGCGCGCGGATCAGAATATGTACAAAGCAAAACGTGCCAAGAAACTTTCTGCATAGAACGGCACACATAAAAAACGTCCGTTGAAACGGACGTTTTTTGTTGGGTTAAACAGCTGTTATGAAACGATGACCTTTTCGCCGATGTACATGATATGTTCGGAAAGCGCAAGCAACTCGGGAAGCTCCAGATATCGCTTTGTAATGGCGATCCAGCAATCGATTTCTTCGGGATCGCGCGCAAGGATATCCGGCTCGTTTGGGGAAAGAATGCCTTCCTGCCCGAAAAGATGCAGCTTGTTCAGCGGGAATTGCTCCATAAACGGCAGGATGTTTCGCTGATTGAAGAAACATGCGCTGGTAAACGCCGCACCACAATAATCTCCGCCAGTTGCAACCGCATCGATCAATACTTTAGTTTCCGGATTGGTGGAGTCGTGAACAATGTTGCCGCCGCATTTTAAATCATAAAGAATTGCAGCAAAAATCTGGATGAACGAAACGTAAAGCTTGCCCCCCGGCTTCAAATGGTCGAGCGCTATTTTTACCGCTTTTATTTGTTCCGCTCGGTCGAGCAGGTGGTATAGCGGTCCCATGAGGAACACATGGTCGAACAAACCAAGCTGCAACGCATCCAGATTGAGACAGTTTTTGACATGAGTGGATATGGTAGCGCCTTCCTCATTAGCCTTTTGTTTTGCAAATTGGATGTTTGCGTCCGAAAGGTCGACAAGCGTTACATTGCAGCCCATCTTTGAAAAATGGAGGGTATAGCGGCCCGGCCCGCCGCCGATATCAAGAATGCGCTCGCCGGGCTGAATGTATTGCTCCATCATGTACGTTGTAAAGATGAATTCGAACGGATGCTCTTCAAGGCGGAGCCACTCACACTCGACATTTTCATCATAATACGCTTTTACCCGCTCGATCGAAGATTCCATTCTGATGCACCCTTTCATTTTGTTAATTGCGCGTATTGTAACACACAAGATGCGTACCGTGCAAAACTACAAAGCAAAAAAGAATTTTAATCACATCTGCGCCGAAAAGATTGTTTCCAAGCATGGGATCAATCGTTGCCGCTGCGCAAGGGTGTATGCGTTGGATTCGACGAATGAGAGAAACGCATCTTTTTCCAGCCACTTCCAGCCGATGGTTTCGCCCGGCTGAAGGACGATCGCACTTTTTTCGCAATCCGTTACGCAGAGGTATCCGTGATGAATTGCGCGCGATCCTTCGCTGACGGTTCGATACAATGGCTGGAGGTTTTGCGTCTGGATACCGGTTTCCTCAGCCAGCTCCCGCACGGCGGACTGCTCGGCGGTTTCGCCTTTTATCACGCTGCCACCGGCGCTGACTTCAAACGCACCCGGTAAAATATCCTTGTTGTAATCCCGCTGCATCAAAAGGACCGAACCGTCGACATGGCGAACGATGATATCGCAGACCAAATGGTATAATCCCGGCGGGATCGATTCGCCGCGAACAAGATCACATCCGGCCCGCTCGCCAGCTTTTGTATAAGCATCCCAAAGTTCCATCGTTACTCCTTACTTCCGTCCGTGTGGATGATGCCGACTATTTCGTCAGCCACCTGCTGCGCGGCTTTACCAGCAATATAGACGGTATGCGCGGCAAACGGTTGCTCTAAAACTTGCGGCAGTAGAATCTGATTCAACGTTTTTTCGTTCTCGTCTTCGACACGCTGTGAAAGAAAATCAAGAGATTCCGCAAGGCTCGGGTAAGGCAAAAGCAAAAAGGAATGGCGCACCGGCGCAACCAACGCGCGGAACTTTTTGCGTTGTTCTGCCGCCTCATATACGCTTTGCCCCGCACCGAACGCGATTAACGCTCCGGCGGATTCATCCAAAATGCGCTCAACAGAATAGAGTTCGTATGATTTTTGATAGCGATACCAGCCTTCGATTCCGTGTAACGCGTATTGCAGTTCGGCTTTTTCATCGGAATAATCCGTTTGCGCATAGAGCCGTTCGCGTTGCTCGTCGAGGTCTACAAACGGTATATTCAACAGTTCTGCGGCCAATCGTCCGACGGTAGTTTTTCCGACGCCGACCGGACCGGTGAGAATGATCGTCTGTTGCATATAAAGGGCTCCTTTCTGATAGCAATGCTGGGGATACCGTTACTCATGAATGCATGCTGAACTGCATCGCTTTTTCCATGAGCACGGGCTGAATCTCCGGATACGTCCAGCTTTGCGGAAGCGTGTCGGTGATCAACAGGCTTTCAATCTCATAATGCAGCTCCGTTTCAAATGTGCGGATGTCGGCAAAAAATAGCATGCCGAAGAGTTCGTTACCGGTGCTGTTGACGTTGGTTTTTCCGGTTACGGAATAGGCGCATACCTGCTTTAGAGCATAGTCGAGCGCACCGGTTTCTTCATAGAGTTCACGTTTTGCCGTTTGCCAAATGGTTTCTCCCGTTTCGTGGTGCCCGCCGGGAAATTCGTAGGTTTCGCGATCTTTATGTTTGCAAAAGACCCACTGATCGTCACTTCGTGTAATGATTACGGCAAAGATCAACTGATCGTCGCGAACGTCCGCAGGGTTATAAAATTGGATCTTTAGCATGTTTCGAACTCCTCGATTGTCAATGGATTTTGCCTTTTGTTACCCACATGCCGGTGATGCCGTATGCATACTGACGGGATTTTAGTATAAAGAACCGCTCCTCGGCAACGGGCTCGACGGAATGTTCCAGCATTTTGGTGCAGAGCGCGTGCATGTCTCTTACGGATTGCATGTTTAGCGGATGACCAAGCGGCGCGTCTTCTGTCGGCATGGTTTGCGGCCTGTGTCCGCCGAGGAAGTCATAGTTTTCATACGGCACTAGATTTTCAAGTGCAGTTTCGAGACTGCTGCGGTAAGCACTGATGTTGAGACAGCCCGGAAGCCACATCCACGCGGAAGCCCCGCCGTTGCCGAATGCGTCGCCCGTAAACAGCGCGCCGTGCGCGTCGTCAACAAAGATGCAGGAGCCCGGTGTGTGGCCGAAAGCGGGAAGGATGTGGATGCTGTTGCCACCCAGATCGATGATGGTATCATTCGTAACGGGAATAAAATGCTTTACGTCATATTTTTTGTCCGGGACATGGAACAGAAGGCATCCGGTTTTAACTAGAAGCCACAGGGTTCCTTTTTTCCAAGCTGCGATGTCGTTTTCGTGCAGATAAACGGTGCTGAACTCTTCCGAATGGTACATGTGGTCGATGTGCGCATGTGTCAGTGCCAGCTCAATTGGTTTGTCCGTCAGTGTTCGCAGCAACGGTAGAATGTCCGGCTTCATGATGCAGGTATCGATCAACAGCGCTTTGTTCGACCCGACGATGAGATACATGGAAGCCGCGTTTTCGTCGTCGATGGCGAACAAACCCGGTTTAAGTTCATCAATCGTATAACCTTGTGTTTGCATTTTCATTCCTCCTGCGCATATTGAATATATCGCTTTGTTGAATTTTTTATAAATACACCGTTTGCTTGTTGTTATCTCAAAAACACATACAGGATTGCTGTATTCATCGGAAAAATTAGATTGGGAGACAATTTATCATCAAAAGCGCCAAATCTTCCCAATTGTTGCAATCACTGCCAGAAACGATTATTCTTATATTTTCACAAGCGAGTATATAACAATCACCATTATCGCACAAATCGAATATCTTGATAACGCGCAGATTGAAAAAGATGGGTAAATTTATACAAGGTGAAGCGTATGGCCGGTGAAAAGGATAAAAAAGCAAAGTGCGCCAGTGCAACAAAAAAGCAGTTATTGAGTACGGAAAATGCGAAATTTACGACTGACATTGACGATTTTTCGCGATAAAGTTAAAATCAGCGTATAAACCGGCGTATAATAAAAATGCAGTAGAGCGATCATTTAGCGCTCATAATAATCGCACATGTTACAACTGAAACGAATAATCGACGGAGAAGCTATCCACAAAAAATCCCGTATACAGGGAATATTTGGAGATGAATGCCATGGAGAATGCGATAAAGCTCATTCAGAATACTGCGATGCTGATTTCCGTCGGTATTATCTTCAACTTGTTTTATCAGAAACGGGGAGACAAAAAAACGCTTCCTATGATGATCGGTGGACTGATCCTTGGACTGACCGGCGTTGTGCTCATGACCACATCCATTATGCTTGACAACGGCGTCATCTTTGATACGCGTTCCATCCTTGTCAGTGTCTCGGGAATGTTCTACGGAATTTTACCGACGTCTGTTGCGGTGCTGATCATTGTAGCGTATCGTGTAATGATCGGTGGTCCCGGAATGGTCACGGGTATAGTTGTTACGGTGCTTACGGCGGCAACCGGTGTTATATGGGGTGCTCTCCGAAAAGGGAAAAAGAAACATTCCTGGCTGGAGTATTATGCTTTCGGGATTGTTACGCATATCGTTATGATTTTGTGTATGTTACTTCTTCCTCAAGCGATTGTGCGAGAGACACTGCAAACGATTACCCTGCCGGTTTTGGCGATTTATCCGGCCGGTACACTGATCATGTGCCTTATTATCACGTATGAACAAAAGAGTTCACAAACAGAAAGACTGTTGCGCGACAGTGAGGTGCGTTTTCGTACGATTTTCGATCAGGCTCCGATTGGGATTGGTGTTGTAGATCCGGATGGCGTTTTCTACATAAATCCGGCGTTCGCGAAAATACTGGGTCAATCTGAGTCGCAAGTGAAGAAACAAGGTTTTTTGGCTATGGTGCATTCCGATGATGCCGAAACTGTAAAAGAACTGTCTGAAGATCTTGTTACCGGCAAGATATCTGAACATGAAATGACAAGGCGGTTCGTCAAGCCGGACGGAACGACCGCTTGGGTGTACACCTACCTTTCAACGTTGGATACGGGCGAAAATGTCGGAACGTATCTGTGCATGATGCAGGATATTACACGCGAGGTGGAAAAAGAAAATCATATTCTGGAAAACGAGAAAAAGCATCGTGAAGTATCCAGCTTTCTCAGAACCATGATCGACTCGATTCCCGACCATATTTTTTATAAGGACGTTAATGGGGTATATCTGGGTTGTAATCGCGCATTTGAGGAAGCATCCGGCATTTCCGCAAGTCGATTGATCGGGCATACGGATGCGGAGCTCTTTAGTACGGAGACGGCGAAGCTCTTTCAAGACGCCGACGGTGCTGTAATTAAAGAACGTAAAGAGCGAAGGACGGAAGAAACGGTTATTTATCCCGACGGCCGCAGTATTATTACAGAAACCCTGAAGACACCGTATTACGACGCCACGGGTGAAGTAATCGGCCTGATCGGCATCAGCCGCGACATCACCGACAGGAAAAAGAAGGAAGACGAAATTCAGTATCTGAACATACATGATGTGATGACGGGGCTTTACAGCCGCTCATACTTTGACGACGAACTCTACCGCATCGACGAAGCGGTAGAATTGCCGTACTCCGTCATACTTGGCGACATCAACGCACTGAAACTGACAAACGATCTGTTTGGCCATAACGAAGGCGATCGACTGATCATTGAGAGCGCGCGGCTATTGAAGCTTTGCTGCCCGAACGGAATTGTCGCACGAACGGGAGGCGACGAATTTTCCATCCTCCTGCCACGGACTGGAGAAGAGGAGACCAAGGAAATCGTCGCGCGAATCAACAAAGCGTTCCAGGAGCATGAAAGCCTGCGTGAAGGCCGAAAGTATTTTATGAGCATGTCGCTTGGCTATGCGACAAAACAGAAAGCGGATGAATCGGTCGTCCGCCTGTTAAAGACTGCGGAAGAAAACATGTATCGCCGCAAACTGCTGGAGCATCAGAGTATTCGCAGTACGCTGCTTTCAACGATCAAGGCGATGCTGTTTTCCAAGAGCAACGAAACTATGGAACATGCGGACCGTATGGTAGACCTGGCAAAACGCCTCGGAAATGAAGTTAACCTCAACGAAGCGGACCAGGTTTCACTTGAACTGATGGCGACGCTGCACGACTTGGGGAAAATCGGAATCAGCAACACGACGCTGTCAAAACCGGGACAGTTGAACGAGACCGAGTGGGCGGAAATAAAACGCCATCCGGAGATTGGATATCGAATCGCTTCGACGATTCCTGAGCTGCAAAAGATAGCTGAGTACATTTTATGCCATCACGAACGTTGGGACGGGAAAGGATATCCGCAGGGAATAGCGGGTGAAGAAATTCCTTTCATCTCGCGGCTGATTTCCGTTATCGATGCATATGACGCAATGACGGAAGATCGCTCCTACCGAAAGGCACTGCCTACGGAAAACGCCGCGGTGGAGATTATAAAAAATGCAGGAACGCAATTTGACCCCTACGTTGCCAGAGTATTCATCGAAAAGGTTTTAAGTTTGCGGTTCGATCAATCATAGCGTGACCCGAAAACTGCGGATGAACGCTATTGAAAGATCGGCATAAACTGAGAAAACATGCGCCCTTATTAATAGGGCGCATGTTTTCTTGCAATATGCTAGAAACACACTCTAGTTAAAAGGTCAGGATTTTTCCAAATCCAGCTTGTAGACCACTTCGCCGTATTCCACGCGACCATCGGCAACAAAGCCAAGGCTTTCATAAAGCGACTTTGCTGGGGTGTTGTCCGGCTCGAAACTGATGTAAATGACGCGACGGTCTTCGTCGGCTTCCGCGCGGATGCGGTCGATTAACAATCGCATTGCTTTGCGTCCGTAACCGCGCCCCTGATATTTTTTGTCGATCATCAGTCGGTAGACCCAGTATTCGTGGTCGTCACGGTCAAGGCAGTACATGGCGAAGCCAACCGGCTTGTTTTCGGCGTAAAGAGCGAACGGTTCACACTCCGGCTGCACATATGCCTGTGCAAGCGAGTACATGTTGCTTGCAACGAAACGGCGTTGTTCCTCCTGTACATCCAAATCAAGGATGGACAGGAAGTTATGCCGGTCGATTGAAACAAGGCGTACCATACCGCGTGCTCCTTTCAGTATTCTGTGTGCTTCATTTGTGTATAAAGATACGCCGCTTGCTTACGCAAGCGGCACAATATCTATTACCGCGTGTTATTGCGGCTTTTTATTGGCAGCTTTTGTGCGCATTTCCTTCGTCAGGAGTTTTTTGCGCATGCGGATATTCTTCGGTGTGATTTCAACCAGCTCATCCTCGGCGATGAATTCCAGACACTGCTCCAACGAGAGCTGTGTCGGTGGCGTGAGCCGAAGCGCATCGTCCGAACCGGAAGCGCGCATATTGGTTACGTGCTTCTTTTTACATACGTTGACGACAATATCGCCCGTGCGCGCGTTTTCGCCGACAATCTGTCCTTCGTAAACCGGAATACCGGAACCAACGAAGAGCTTTCCGCGATCCTGCGTGTTAAACAGGCCGTAGCCGGATGTATCACCTGTTTCATGCGCAACGAGCGAGCCGGTCTTGCGTTCCTCAATGGGTCCCTTATACGGTTCGTAGTCATGGAAAATATGGCTCATAACGCCGTTGCCGCGCGTGTCGGTCAACAACTCGGAGCGATATCCCATCAAGCCGCGCGCAGGCACGAGGAACTGAAGCCGGACGCTGTTGTCACCCTGGTTGGCCATGTCCACAAGCTCCGCTTTGCGCTGGCCGAGCTTTTCCATCACCGCGCCTACGTATTCGGTCGGCACGTCGATTGTGAGTTCCTCAATTGGCTCGGTCGTGTTACCGTTTTCGTCCGTATGCATGATGACGCGCGGGCGCGAAACAGCGAATTCATATCCCTGACGGCGCATCGTCTCGATCAGGATGGAAAGATGCAGCTCGCCGCGGCCGCTGACGCGGAACGTATCGGTCGACTCGGTCTCTTCAACACGCATGGAGATGTTGGTCTTTACTTCGTTAAACAGGCGATCGCGCAGGTTGCGACCGGTAACATACTTGCCCTCGCGTCCGGCAAACGGGCTATCGTTGAGCATGAACATCATGCTGACCGTCGGTTCGTCGATATGCACAAACGGCATGGGGTCTACACAGCCCGGATCGCAAACCGTTTCGCCAACGTTTAACCCTTCCACACCCGCAACACAAACAATGTCGCCACAAGGCGCCTCGTCAACTTCGACACGCTTGAGCCCGTCGTAATGATAAAGCCTGGTGATCTTTGCATCCTGCCGTCGGTCGTTTTCACCACCGCAGATTACAATCGGCATACCTTTTTTTGCAGTGCCGCGCTCGATGCGACCAACGCCGATACGACCGACGTATTCATCGTAATCAATGCTGGAAAACAGGATTTGAAGCGGCTCGTCCGGCTTGTTTTCCGGCGCGGGAATCGCGCTTAAAATCGTATCGAACAGCGGGCGCATATCGTTTTGCATGGTGTCCGGCGTCAGGCCGGATTTTCCGTCTCGCGCGGACGCATATACAACGGGAAAGTCGATTTGATCGTCGTTTGCGCCAAGCTCGATAAACAGCTCCAGCGCCTCGTCCACAACTTCGTCCGGGCGGGAGTCCGGCCGGTCGACCTTGTTGACCACGACGATGGGTACTTTGTTGAGCTCCAGCGCCTTGCGAAGAACGAAGCGTGTTTGCGGCATGCAGCCTTCAAACGCGTCGACCAGCAACAATACGCCGTCCACCATCTGGAGGATGCGTTCCACTTCGCCACCGAAATCCGCGTGGCCCGGCGTGTCTACAATATTGATGCGTGTGCCGCCGTAGGAGACGGCAGTGTTCTTTGAGAGTATGGTGATGCCACGCTCTCTTTCAAGATCGTTTGAGTCCATAATGCGCTCGACGTCTTGCTCGCCTCTGCGCAGTACGCCCGCATCGCGCAGCATTTGATCGACCAGGGTCGTCTTGCCGTGGTCGACATGCGCAATGATGGCGACATTTCG
The DNA here is from genome assembly GCA_963665515.1 of Christensenellaceae bacterium. GTDB lineage: Bacteria > Bacillota > Clostridia > Christensenellales > CAG-138 > UBA7703. Next base: position 324,768 of record OY762278.1, on the reverse strand, counting down.
AATGTCCATGATTTTTCCCTCTTTCTCTTATACAAAAACAAGTCATTATACAACCGTTTGTCATTCTGCACAAGAGTATGGGCAAGTTTGGTGCGGATTTCATTGAAATTTGCCGCAGGAAGGCGATTATCCCGGGTTTTTCGTCTGGACGGACAGCGTGAAAGAATATATTTTAGAAAAACGATGCATTATGCGAAAAACTGCTTGACAAGAGTGAATTTCGCGTGTATAACTGTATTAAAACAATAATACAGTAATACATGAAAGGAGGACGACCAATTTGGCTTGGCAATTTACATCCAACCGTCCAATCTACCAACAGATCATTGACGAGATTGAACTGCGGGTATTAAACGGTACTTATGAACAGGGCATGCGCCTGCCGAGCGTTCGCGATCTGGCGATGACGGCCGCGGTCAATCCGAATACGATGCAGCGCGCGTTGTCGGAACTGGAAAATCAGGGATTGATTACGACACAGCGGAACACCGGTAGGACCGTTACAACGGATGAAGCGGCGATTCAGCATGCGAGAGCGGCGAAAGCCGACGAACTCGCGGAAACATTCCTGCTTCAGATGAAAGCGCTGGGACTGACAAAAAAAGAAGTGCTGGAGCGACTGGCCGAAAAGGAAGAGAAGGGGGAGGAACATGGAAACAATACTTGAAGCAAGAGGGCTGACAAAGCGTTACGGCGCCACGTTGGCGCTGAATAACGTCGATCTAACGTTGCCGAAAGGCAAGATCGTTGGGCTGCTTGGGCCAAACGGCAGCGGCAAGACGACGTTATTGAAAATAGCGGCCGGGCTGTTGACGCCGACGAACGGCATGATACTTGCCGACAACCGGCCGATCGGCGAAGCGACAAAATCCGTTATATCATTTTTACCGGAACGCACCTATCTGCCGGACTGGATGACCGTGACGGACTGCCTCGATTATTTTAAAGATTTTTACGAGGATTTCGACACCGAACGTGCAGAAGATATGCTAAGCCGCCTTGCGGTGCCTGCGAACAAAAAAATGCGCACACTCAGCAAAGGAACGCGCGAAAAGATGCAGCTGGTGCTCGTTATGTCACGCCGCGCCAAGCTCTATCTGCTGGACGAACCGATTGGCGGCGTCGACCCGGCAACGCGCGACTACATACTCAACACGATTATTGGTAATTACGACAACGAGGCGACGATCTTGATTTCTACACATCTGATTGCGGATGTGGAGAAGGTGCTCGATGAATTCATGTTCCTGAAGGACGGCGTAATCACGATGCACGACACGACGGACAATATCCGCGAAACACAGGGCAAGTCGCTGGACGAACTCTTCCGGGAGGTATTCAGATGCTAGGCAAATTGATCAAACATGATTTCCGCGCACTTTCGCGTACGCTGTTCCCATTGCAAATTGGCATTCTTGCCAGTGGTCTCGTCGCAACGCTGCTTACGGTGCTGACCATTCGGCTCAACGGCGCGTCCGTGGCGGCACACACCAGTTCCAGTATGCTAAACGGGATACTCATGGTCATTTCGGTGACGATAGCCGTTTTAATCGGCATTGCCATTGCGGCGTCCGCGTTCGTAACGCTGCTGCTGATCTGCATGCACTTTTACAAGAGTTTTCTCAGTGACGAAGGGTATCTGACCTTTACTCTGCCGGTTTCCACAAGCAACCTGCTTTGGTCGAAACTGCTTACGGGAATTTTCTGGACGCTGATCAATGCGGTCGTATTGTTTGTAACGCTCTTGATCTTTGCGGTATTCGGAACATCGTCGACCGGAATTGTCAACATGGATGTATTACAGGGGATTCAGATGGTTTTCACGCAATTCCTGCCGGAAGTTGCGCAATACGTCAGCATTCCGCTTGTGATAATCGAGTGCGTCGTAATCGGCCTGCTTGCGCTGTCTTCACAGCTTCTTGAGATCTACTTTGCCATTATCATCGGCGGACAGGTTGCCAAGAAGCACAGGATTCTGGCCGCAATCGGCATGTATTTGCTGATCAATATGGGCGTCGGGATCATCAGCTCGGTCTACACGTCGCTTATGGCGCTCGGTGAAGGCGCATGGGCGATCACCTTGGATACTGCAAGAGAGGCGGGCGAGTTCTTCCTCAGGGTCTTCGGCTGGTATGGATTGCTGTTTGCCGGATTGAGCGTTTTGTTCTTCTTCGTCTCGCGTTCGATTCTGAAAAAGAATTTGAACCTGCAATAAGCGGAGCCTTAGAAAAAAGAAAGACGGCGAAAGCCGTCTTTTTTTGCTGGATAGCCCAGGCATTGCCACAAAATGAGTTTGTCGCACGAAAGCACTTGCGAATAACCTATCAAACTAATATAATATCGCTCATGAAACGTGTATTGGGCAGCATCCGCAGGGCGGATGAAAAATACCATATGATCGAAGACGGGGACAAGGTCTGCATCGGTGTATCGGGCGGTAAAGATTCCCTCTTGTTGATGGAAGCCATGAAGCTCTATCAGCGGTTTTCCTATACGAAGTTCGATGTGATCGCCGTCATGCTGGATTTAGGATTAAAGGAGCAGGACACCAGCGGCATTGAAGCATTGGCGGAGCGTATAGGCATGGAATTCCATGTGGAAAAGACCGATATCGGAAAAGTCGTATTTGAATACCGCGAGGAGCGCAGCCCTTGTGCGCTTTGCGCAAAACTGCGGCGCGGTGCGCTGAACACATTTGCCGTCAATCACGGCTGCCAAAAAGTCGCCCTCGGGCATAACCGCGAGGACGTGATCGAAACGTTCTTTATGAGTATGCTGTACGAAGGCCGCATCAACACCTTTTCGCCGGTGACGTATCTTTCCAGACGAGACATTACGGTGATTCGTCCGCTGATCTTCCTGCCGGAGAAGTATGTGCTGTCTATCGCCAGAGCCAGGAATCTGCCCATACTGCCGCCGAACTGTGATATTGCGGGTAGCACGAAGCGGGAAGAAGCCAAACAGCTTGTGCAGCACATAACAACGCTTGTGCCGGACTTTGAAGAGAAATTCATGCACGCACTCTCTACAACGGAGACCTATGGCCTTTGGGATAGAATGCGGCTAAAAGGCGACGAGAGCCACAAACGCTGACGTTTTCAGGGCTATCCGTCCAGACGGGCACGATCCAGCAGATTAATTACATCAACCAAGGACGAAAGCTGCGCAAAAAGCAGCTTTTTTGTTTCTTCGTCCGGCTGAATCAGGTCGGGAATCATAACGGGTTTCATGCCGGCACGGTGCGCGGCAACGATGCCGACCGGTGAATCTTCCAGCGCGATGCATTCGTCCGGGGTGGTAAAGATTGTTTCACAGGCTTTGAGGTAGATGTCCGGCGCGGGCTTTCGGGTGACGACGGCATCCCCGCAAACGATAGCATCAAAGAAATGTTCAAGTCCTGTTTTTTTCAGATAGTAGTTGGTTCTTGCGGACTCCGTCGATGTTGCAACCACGATTCTGTACTGATGGCGCCGCAGATATTCCAGTAATTCTACAAGGCCCGACTTCTGGGGCACGCCGCGCTCTTCAATATAATCTTTTACATAATCCAATCTCATTTTTCGGAAAGCGGCAAAGTCCAAATCCAGATCCAAAGCATCTAAAAAGACGCGCTTTGAACCTTCGGCATCCAGACCCACAATGCTCCGGATTAATTCGCTCGGTATATCGAGTCCTAGCTGCGCTCCGGCATACGACCAGCCCTGCTGTGCGAGCCGCTCGGTATCAAACATAAGGCCGTCCATATCGAAAACGATTCCACGAATCATAGTGAGCATCCTCCCTGTGTAAAAGAGTTACGATCAATTGTGCTGTGCTTTTAAAAAAAGAGGCCAATCGTTGCGATCGGCCCTTTTAATGCTAACTTCCTTATGGGGTTTGTGCGTTGGTTATTGTTTTGCGTCAGTCCGCTACATACGGCAGCAGAGCGACGACGCGTGCGCGTTTGATAGCAATGGCCAGTTCACGCTGATGCTTTGCGCATACGCCCGACATACGGCGGGGCATGATCTTACCGCGTTCGGTCACAAACTTTTCAAGGGTACGGATATCCTTGTAATCGATGTGTGCGGCTTTATCAGCACAGAACTTGCAAACCTTGCGGCGCCCACGTCTGCGGGGACGCATTCTACGGTCTTCCATATTGCAAGCCTCCTAATCGAAATTTTCATACTGCGGCTGTTACACCGCGTTTTTTAAAAGGGGATGTCGTCGGACTGGATGTCGGTAAACCCGGCCAGATCCTGCGCGTTGTCATTCCCGCGGGAATTGCTTTCTACGCCGTCATCCTGCGACTTCGGCGAAAGGAACTCGACCTCGTCGGCCGAAACATCCAGCGACATGCGCGTGGTTCCGTCTTTGCCTTCGTAAGTGCGCGCCTGCAACTCGCCGATTACCGCTACCTTGCGGCCTTTGCTAAGATATCTTGCGCAGGTTTCACCAAGCTGACGCCAGGCGTTGATGCGGAAGAAATCGGTCGTGCGTTCACCGTTGGAATTCGCAAAACGGCGATTCACAGCGATGGTGAACGTGCAGACGGTGACACCGTTTGGCGTTGAACGAACCTCTGGGTCACGTGTAAGGTTTCCGATGAGAGTGATTTTATTCATGCTTCATCCATCCTTTCGGCACTTGGGTGTTGATTACGCTTCCTTGCGTGTTACAAGATAGCGGAGAATCGCTTCGTCGATCTTGAAATTACGCTCGAGTTCCTTGGGAAACTCCGGCGCACAAGAAAACGACATCAAGACGTAATAGCCCTCGGTCTTATAGTCGATGGGATAAGCAAGGCGCTTTTTGCCCCATTCGTCTACCGCCGTGACTTCACCGCCATTGCTTTCGACAATCCCTTTGAACTTTTCGACGGATGCTTTGGTGGATTCTTCGTCCAGATCAGGTACGATGATGTAAAGAGCTTCGTATTGATTCATTCTTTCACCTCCTTATGGTCTATTGGCTCGGCTCTTTTCGTCCGAGCAAGAAGGACGTTAGCGGAAGCGAGTATATCACAACAAACCGCTCGATGCAAGGGGCATTGACGTGAAAAACGCCTAAACACACGATTATTCCTCCATCATGTGGACTTTGCGCCTGTGGCGCCGACGCTGAATACTGCTGCGCGTCAACATCAGGAACAAATAGGTAAGCGTGCCGAGGATAACGATGCAAACACCGGACGGAATATTGGCGTAGTACGCGATTGTAAGTCCGGCAAGCGAGAACGCCAGGCTGAACACCATGGAGAACGCGACGACTTTTCCGATGGACTTGAAATAGAGCTTGGCGATGGAGACGGGGATCGTCATCAGCGCAATCGTTAGTATGATGCCCGTTACCTTGACCAACACGATGATGCCAATCGGGATCATGATGTATACGATCCACTTGAGCATCCCGACTTTTACGCCGCGGGCGGCGGCATATTCTTCATCGAACAGATAGAGCACAAGGTGGTTATACAGCATGATGAAAAGCAAAATCACGATTACTGTGAACGCCGCCATATAATAGAGCGAAACGGTGGATACGGAAAGGATATCGCCAAACAAATAGCTGGTCATATCCGGCATGTACCCCGGCGCAAGCGAGATAAAGAGAATGCCGAGCGCCATTCCGAACGACCACATGATGCCGATCATGGTGTCTGCCTTCAGTTTTGTACTCTTCGGCAGTTTGCAGATGACGCCAGATGCGCCGATTGCAAACAATAGTCCGCCCCAAACCGGCTCAAATCCAAGCAGGTAACCGAGACCGATGCCGCCGAAGGACGCATGCGCGATGCCGCCGGACATACTGATGAGTTTCTTTTCGATTGCCACGGTGCCAATTACGCCGGTAACGATGCTGGCAAGCAGCGCGGCGAGCACGGCATTGCGCATAAACACGTAGTCCATAATTGCGTGGATCATATGGAAATGCCTCCCTTCAGTTCGTCCCGGAGAGCGTGCGGCGAAAAGTATTCCCGCACCGTTTTGTTCACATAAAGCGCTCTGTCGGCGATGTCCAGTGCGGGTTCGATGTTGTGGCTTGCAAGCAGAATGGTCTTTTCACCCTTCAGCGTGCGCAAAATACCGTAGAGTTCTTTTGCCGCGTCGATATCCAAGCAGGCGTCCGGTTCGTCCAGCGCAATGATGTCCGCATTGGAAGCAAGTGTGCGCGCGATGACGGCGCGCTGAAGCTGTCCGCCGGAGAGCTGACTGATGCCCCGCCTTTCAAATCCGCTCAGGCCGACGCGCCGGATAGCGTCCGCGGCTCGTTCTTTTTGCGCGGGAGAATATCGGGCAAACGGCAGGATCTGCTTCGTCAGCGTACCCTGGAGGACCATCTCTTCGACGGTCAGCGGGAACGACATATCGAACGCAAAATTTTGCGGGACGTATCCGATCTCAACATCCTTATGATAAGTTATGGTTCCTTCCTGCGGCTTTAGCAAGCCTGTCAGCAGCTTGATCAGCGTGCTTTTACCTCCGCCGTTCGGGCCGACGAACACGGTCAGCTGATGCGGCGGCAAAGAGAAGTTTACGCCCTTTACCGCGCAAACTTCTCCATAGCAGAATCGTACATTATGAAATTCTATACTTGTTTTCTCCGTCATGTTACTCCCCGGATCGTGCAAATGCATTTGTAAAATCCTCAAGCCCCTGAATATAGTCCGGGGAAAGAGGTGCAGCCGTTTGGACGGCGCCGCCGATTTCCTCGGCGACCGTTTCAGCCTGGCTGCTGTCGAACTCTTCCTGATAGAACACGGTTTTGATATTGTTTTGCAAGGCGTAATCGATGACGCTTTGCATTTCTTCTGCGGTCGCCTGCTTGCCTTCAATTTGAATCGCGATCATGTTCAGGCCGTAGTCATGCGCATAATAACCATATGAGCCGTGATAGATTAAAAAGGTTTTTGCGTCGACGGACGAAAGCGTTTGTAGAATTCCGACATCCAGCGCTTCAAGTTTTGAAATATAGTTCGCGGCGTTTGCCTGATAGATATCCGCATTCGATTCGTCAAGCGCGGAAAGTTCGTCCGCAATTGCCTGCAACATTACGATTGAACGCTTTGGCGACAGCCACAGGTGCGGGTCGACGGAACCCCTGTCGTCTGAAAGGATTTCCTCGCCGTCCGTATTCAGCAGCGGGTAAACCGCGGCGACGGCTTCTCGAAGGTCGACGATCTTGATGCTATCGTTAAAATCACTCACCTTCGGGAGGATGTTAGCCTGCTCGGTCGGCATTTGCAGCGTAAAGTAGATATCCGCATCCGACAGGGCTTGCATTTCCTGCGCGGTCGGCTGATAGTTTGCGGGGCTGTATCCCGGCGGTATCAGTGTAACGACGCTTGCAAGATCACCTGCGACCGCTTCGACAAACGTTGCCTCCGGAACGATGCCGACCGCAACGGACAAAACGGCTTTCGAATCGGTCATGCCTTCTCCGGCCTGTACGTCGTTTGCCTGGCATGCGAAAAGTCCGAATACCAGTAAAATAGAAACGGCGATGAGGGCTATTTTTTTCATTTTAATTTGCGCCTCCTATTGCAATTGGATTGCAATAAGCAGACTACCACTGTTTGTCGTGCCTGTCAAGATACATGAAGCATGCTATACGTGCTTTCTGCAATCGGCACATTTTCCGTATACTTCCAGGCGGTGATTCGTTTCAAGAAATCCATTTTCTTTTGCAAAACCACACCAGTAATGGTCGGCACACGGGAATTTGATGATGCGTCCGCATTCCGTACAGATCAAATAGTGATGCTGACCGTGATCACGGATGGTGTAGCGGTTGATTCCGCGATCGTCGATCATCGACTCCAGAATGCCGAAGGAAAGAAACTTTTGTATGTTGCGATAGACGGTTGCGTGATCGATTGCGCTTCCTTCGGGCAGCGCCGCGTAAACGTCGTTGACTGACAGCATCCTGTCCCGGTTGGACAGAAAAATATCAAGTATAATTTTTTTGGGGGCTGTAACGCGCAAACCCTGCTCACGCAGGAGCTGATAGAATGCCGACTTTGTTTCCATTTTCCCGAACCTCGCACGGACGATTTTCTGCGCCTATTATATCAGTTTTTGCGTTATGGACAAAATTTCGTTCATACCACATGAAAACAAAAAAAAAGGAGCGAGATTAACCCGCTCCTTGATTTAAGTTTTTTTATTCCCCGGCAAGGCGTTTAATCGCCTCGGCCATGACGCGTGTGTTAAAACGCAGGGATTCCACCGTGCAGGATTCGTCCGGCATGTGGCACTGCGCGGTTTCATCTTCAGCTTGTGCACCGAATGCAACCGCGTTTTCAAATGCACGGGCGTATGTTCCGCCACCGATGGAAAGCGGCGTTGCTTTTTTGCCGGTCGCCTCTTCATAAATGGAGAGCAAGGTGGTGACCAGTTCACTGTCCGGCGCGATATAGTGGCTGGGCTGTGTCCGCTCATAGGTGCGCGTAAAGCCGATCTGGCCAAACTTTTCATCCAGCGCGGCAAGGAGCTTTTCGGAAGAAATGCTGAACGGATGGCGGCAGTCGAGCGTAATTGAGACTTCGTTCTCGTTCCACTCGAGCATGTCCGGCGAGAGCGTCAACCGACCGGATTGATCGGTGATGTCCAACCCGAAGCCTTCGCCGTGCAGATCGAACCCAAGCAGCGCGGACAACGCGGACGCTGTTGCAAGATCGTCCGCATCGAGCGGCTGATCCTTTAGTGCGTCCAACAGAGCGAGCAGCGCGTTTTTTGCGTCCTGCGGACGGGATGCGTGTCCGCCACGGCCTTTGGCGTTGAGCTCGTTTCCGCTGCCGGAAAGCTGCATACCTTTTTTGGCGGTTACCGGTTCCGGTGTGAAGGGCAGCGTTGCAGATGCTTCGCCGGGGATCACGTTCGGCGCCGTGCCGCACGAAACGCGGACCTTGCTGCCGCTGATTTTCTTTGTATAGGTGCTGTGGCAAATGCCCATCTCCGAATTGATGACCGGATAGCTTCCATCCGGCGTAAAAGCAATCGTGGGATCGGGTTCGGTCTTCTTGTAGCGGTCTATACATGACCAGCCGCGCTCTTCATCACATCCTAACAAAATGCGTACGCGCCGCTTGAGTGGAATACCCGCTTCAACAACGGCGGAAAGCGCGTACAACGCGGAAACCGCCGGACCCTTGTCGTCCAAAACGCCGCGCCCGATCAGTCGGTCGCCGCGCTGCGTCAGGGTAAACGGGTCACTTGTCCAGGCCGGGCCTGCCGGCACGACGTCCAGATGCGCCATGATCATGAGGGTTTCGTCGCCTTCGCCATAGTCGACGACACCGCAGTATCCGTCGAGCGAGCGCGCGTCGAATCCCATTTTTTGCGCAAGGGCAAGCGTATATTCGAGCGCGTCGTTCACGCTTCGGCCGAGCGGCGCGCCAGGTTCGGGTGTTCCGCGGGAAACACTGGGGATGGCGATGAGTTCTTCAAGGGTTTTTAACTGGTCTTCAAAAGTTTTGTCGATAATGTCGTAAAGCATGTCGGGCCTCCGTTCACTAGCATACATGTTCACCCCATATCATAAAGTTCGCAAGGTTAAAATGCAAGCAAACCGCGGCGTGTATTGGCCAAAGATAGAATGTTATCGACCAATATGCACAAATGAACGGCAACGAATGTGCAAAATGCGGATTGACTTTTGCCGCGCGGCTTGCTAGGCTCAAACGTATGACGATCAAACAGACAACCGAAACGCTGCCGTCCGGCAGAAAGATATGCATAACAAACGTGCTGGATCAGGCAAAGTGCGCCTGCGGAAAAGAGTGCGTCGCGGTTTATGACGACCGACACACAGGTAATCCTTCGTTTCGCATTTTTGAGTCTTATAAAATCGTTCGGCACAAAAAGAAGCTGGAAGTACTCGATGCGCTGATTGCTTACGATGAAGCAAACCCGACCGACCCGCAATGGAAGCGGACGCTGCCGTCACTGGAACGGGAATGGGTCATCCATAACGTTGCCTATCGATTCGGGCTGTTTCGTGAACACACACGGGATGTTGACCTGGACAATCAGGAAGAAGGCAAAGGGTGGCTGCACTTTTTTAAGCGCGGAATGCGACTTGTCTTTCGCATAATTGCGCGCTTGCTTCACCCTAGTGCTGCATAGAGCAAGCAAATAAAAAACAGACAGCATAGGCTGTCTGTTTTTTTGTCGCAATGTTGTTTTACAGTCCGAGATACGTGTGGATGCCGCGCATGCCTTCGATGCTTTCGGAGATGACGTCGTCCAGCTCAAGGCCGAGCATTTCGCAGCCCTGCTTGATCACGTCCCGATTGACGCCCGCGGCAAAGCCCTTGTCTTTGAATTTCTTTTTCACGCTCTTGACTTCCATGTCCATCACGCTGCGCGACGGGCGCATATAGGCCGCCGCCGTGATCAGGCCGGTCAGTTCGTCGATGGTGTACAAGACGATTTCCATCTTTTTTTCGGGCTTCACGTCCGAACAGAGGCCCCAGCCGTGACTGCAGATCGCATGGATGAACTCTTCGTCAAAACCGGCTTCTTCCAGTAGTTTCGGCGCGACCGAAAGATGCTCCTCCGGCCATTTTTCATAGTCGATGTCGTGCAAAAGGCCTACGATGCCCCAGTATTCCGCGTCCTCGCCAAAGCGGGTTGCAAACTGGCGCATAACACCTTCAACGGCATATGCATGCCGAATCAGAGTGTCGCTCTCGTTGTATTGCTTCAGGAGTTCCAGCGCTTCTTCCCGCGTTTTTTTCATGTTCCGTCGCCCGCTTTCTGTGGATTTTTTTATGCCAAGCGGCATTTCTCAATATCATACAACGAATTGCACAGCTTCGGCAACATTTTTTGAAATATTTCTTGACAGGTGACGGCGTCAATGATATCATTCATGATTGACTTATGATCTTAAAACTGTGGTAATATGCCCAAAAATGTGCTCTCGAGTGTATTTTTTCCGTAAATAGAGCACTTGTTTGGCGGATCTGCAGACATATGGACCGTAAGCCGGAATTCGTTTTGAGAAATTCAGCAAATGGCGCGGCCAGCGACCGCGTCGGCAAGGGGAGTACGCGATGATGCATGACGTTCAGATGGGCAGACAGACGCGAAAGAGCTTTTCCAGAATTCGAGAAGTTCTAGACATGCCGGACCTGATTGAGATCCAAAAGAATTCTTACTATCGTTTTTTAAGACAGGACCTGAAAGACGTATTCGACGATATTTCCCCGATAACCGATTATTCCGGCAAACTGGTACTGGAGTTTGTCGATTATCGTATCGATCTGGACAAGCCGAAATACTCCATGGAAGAAAGCAAAGAGCGCGACGTAAATTATGCCGCGCCGCTTCGCGTTACCGTTCGCCTTATCAATAAGGAAACGGGAGAGGTCAAACAGCAGGAAGTATTCATGGGCGACTTCCCGCTCATGACGCCGCAGGGCACGTTCATTATCAACGGCGCCGAGCGCGTTATCGTATCCCAGCTCGTCCGTTCGCCCGGCGTGTATTTTTCCGAGAGCTTCGACAAGGTCGGCAAGCAGCTTTTTGCGGCGCAGGTCATACCGAACCGCGGCGCATGGCTCGAATATGAAACCGACTCCAACGGCATTCTGTACGTTAAGATCGACCGTCAGCGCAAGGTGCATATCACCGCGCTGGTGCGTGCGCTCGGTTACGGGAGCAACAGCGAAATCCTTTCGCTCTTTGGCGACGACGAACGTCTTTCGGCAACGATTGCCAAGGACCCGACGCACTCTGAAGCGGACGGTCTTATTGAGATTTATAAACGCCAGCGTCCCGGCGAACCGCCGACGGAAGAGAGCGCGCGGCAACTGCTCAATTCGCTGTTCTTCGACAAGCGATATGACTTGGCTCGCGTTGGGCGCTACAAATTCAACAAAAAGCTGGCTCTGCGCACACGCATCCGCAACCAGATTTCCGCGGACAACATCATTCACCCCGAGACGGGAGAGATTCTCTGCGAAGAAGGTAAGACGATCGACCGTGAACTCGCCGGTACTATCCAGAACGCCGGTGTGAACGAAGTTTGGCTGCGAGTTGGCGAAAGCCGCGTCAAAGTCGTCGGCAACAATTTTGTCCGCGCAAAAGACTGGCTGAAGTTCGACCCGATGGAAGCGGGACTCAATGAGGACGTGCATCTGCCGACCCTCAAAGCGTTGCTTAAAGAAGGCGAAGAACTTTCCGAAGACGAGCTGAAGGCGCTGCTGAAGTCGCATTACTACGACTTGATCCCGCGTCACATTATCCCCGACGATATCATTTCGTCGATCTCGTATTTGATCAGCATGCCGTACGGCGTAGGCCGCACGGACGATATCGACCACCTTGGCAACCGTCGCATCCGCAGCGTCGGAGAGTTGCTGCAAAACCAGATTCGCGTCGGTTTGACCCGGCTTGAGCGTGTCGTTCGCGAGCGCATGGGCCTGCAGGACATGGATGTTGCCATGCCGAGCAATCTGATCAACATCCGTCCCGTAACGGCGGCAATCAAAGAGTTCTTCGGCTCGTCACAGCTGAGCCAGTTTATGGATCAGACGAACCCGCTTGCCGAATTGACGCACAAGCGTCGTCTTTCCGCGCTCGGCCCCGGCGGCTTGAACAGAGAACGCGCAACGTTTGACGTCCGCGACGTTCACTTTTCACACTATGGCCGTATGTGCCCCATTGAGACGCCTGAAGGACCGAACATCGGCCTGATCAACTCGCTTTCCACGTATGCGCGCATCAACGAATACGGCTTTATCGAAGCGCCGTACCGTCGCGTTGACTCGAAGAGCCACATGATCACGGACGAAATCGAGTACCTGACCGCGGATGAAGAGGATAACTTCATAGTGGCCCAGGCAAACGAGCCGATTAACGAAGATACGCACTGGTTCCAGAAAGACCGCGTCATTGCGCGCTTGCTTGACCAGATTATCGAAGTAAAGGCGACAGAAGTCGACTATATGGACGTTTCGCCGAAGCAGCTCGTTTCGGTTGCAACGGCAATGATCCCGTTCCTTGAAAACGACGACGCAAACCGCGCGCTGATGGGTTCCAACATGCAGCGTCAGGCCGTGCCGCTGCTGATACCCGAATCGCCGGTCGTTGCGACGGGCATGGAGTACAAAGCCGCGCACGACTCCGGAATCGTGATTCTGGCCAAAGAGGAAGGTGTGGTTACGCATGTTTCCGCCAAGGCGATCACCATTACGGACAAGATCGGCATCGAGCATGTTTACAAGCTCACCAAATTCCAGCGTTCCAATCAGGGAACCTGTCTGAATCAACGCCCGGTTGTCAAAAAAGGCGAGATCATCAAGAAGGGCGACGTCATTGCAGACGGTGCGTCCACGGACAAGGGCGAAATCGCACTTGGCAGAAATATCCTGATCGGGTTTATGACCTGGGAAGGTTATAACTACGAAGACGCCGTCCTGATTTCGGAGAAGCTTGTGAAAGACGACGTGTTTACCTCGATCCACATTGAGGAGCACGAAGTTGAAGCGCGCGACACGAAGCTCGGGCCGGAAGAAATTACGCGCGACATTCCGAATATCGGCGAAGATGCGCTCGCACAGCTGGATGAAAGCGGAATTATCCGCCCCGGCGCCGAGGTCCGCAGCGGCGACATCCTCGTGGGCAAAGTTACGCCAAAGGGCGAAACCGAGCTGACGGCAGAAGAACGACTGCTCCGCGCAATCTTCGGCGAGAAGGCGCGCGACGTTCGCGACACGAGCCTGCGCGTTCCGCATGGCGAAGGCGGCATCGTCGTCGACGTCAAAATCTTTACGCGTGAACATAAAGACGAACTCAGCCCCGGCGTCAACCAGATGGTGCGCGTCTACATCGCCCAGAAACGTAAGATTTCCGTTGGCGATAAGATGGCCGGTCGTCACGGCAACAAAGGTGTTATCTCCCGGATTCTTCCGGAAGAGGATATGCCGTTCCTGCCGGACGGCACTCCGTTGCAGATCGTGCTGAATCCGCTCGGCGTTCCGTCCCGTATGAATATTGGACAGGTTCTTGAGCTGCATCTCGGCGCGGCGTGCAAAGCGCTTGGAATCAAGATTGCAACGCCTGTTTTTGACGGCGCGGAGGAATCCGATATCAAGGAATTGCTGGTCAAAGGCGGACTTGACGAGGACGGCAAGACTGTTTTGTACGACGGACGCAGCGGCGAAGCGTTTGAAAGCCGCATCTCCGTGGGCTACATGTATTACCTCAAACTGGCGCACCTTGTAGACGACAAGATCCACGCCCGCTCGACGGGACCATACTCGCTGGTTACGCAGCAGCCTCTGGGCGGCAAAGCACAGTTCGGCGGACAGCGTTTCGGCGAGATGGAAGTCTGGGCGTTGGAGGCATACGGCGCGGCATACACGCTGCAGGAAATCCTGACGGTCAAGTCGGACGACGTGGTTGGGCGTGTAAAGACCTACGAAGCCATCGTCAAGGGCGACAACGTACCGCCTGCCGGCGTTCCGGAATCCTTTAAGGTCCTGATCAAAGAGCTTCAATCTCTTGCGCTGGACATCAAGGTGCTCAACGACACGCGCGAAGAGATCATCATCGGCGAAGACGACGAAGACGACGTGTTGCCGATCGACGTCAACATCAGCGGGCTGGAAGATATGCCTGCTGAAGCGCCGCATACGGACGAAGAGGATGAAGAACTCGAGGACTTCGACGACTTTGAGGATTTCGATGTTTCGGAGGACGACGTGTTGATTTCGGACGAGGAGGAATCGGATTCCGAAGACGACCTCGACGATTTCGGAAAGGATATCGACGAGTTGTCCGACACGCTGGATCTCGACGACATCGACAAGGACATAGACTGAGCGGTTGCAAGGGAGAGAATAGATAGTGTTTGAATTGACGAACTTTGATGCACTGCAGATCGGGCTCGCATCGCCCGAGAAAATAATGGAATGGTCGCACGGCGAAGTCAAAAAACCGGAAACGATCAACTACCGCACGCTCAAACCCGAAAAGGACGGCTTGTTTTGCGAGCGTATTTTCGGGCCGACAAAGGACTGGGAGTGCCACTGCGGACGCTATAAGCGCGGACGCTACAAGGGGATTGTTTGCGAAAAGTGCGGCGTTGAAGTTACGCGCGCAAAAGTGCGCCGTGAACGTATGGGCCACATTGAGCTGGCCGTTCCAGTCTCCCACATCTGGTATTTCAAGGGGATTCCCTGCCGGATGAAGATGCTGCTGGACATGAGCCCTCGTTCGCTCGAACAGGTGCTTTACTTCGGCGCATATGTTGTGATTGACCCCGGTGAAACGGGATTGCAGTATAAACAAATCCTATCCGACAAGGAATACCGCGAAGCGCGCGCACAGTTTGGCAGCAAGGCGTTTAAGGCGGGCATGGGCGCGGAAGCAATCCGCGAGCTACTCATGCAACTGGACCTTCCGGTTTTGGAAAAAGAACTGCGCGAAGAAATCGCCGGCTCGTCCGGCCAGAAACGCGCCAACGCGATCAAGCGGCTCGAAGTAATCGAGGCGTTCATCAAGAGCGGTAACAAACCCGAATGGATCATCCTTACGGTTGTCCCGGTCATTCCGCCGGAAATCCGCCCGATGGTTCAGCTCGACGGCGGTCGCTTTGCAACGAGCGACCTCAACGATCTTTACCGCCGCGTGATCAACCGTAACAACCGCTTGAAGCGACTGCTGGAGCTTCGCGCACCGGACATCATTGTCCGCAACGAGAAGCGCATGCTGCAGGAAGCGGTCGACTCCCTGATTGATAACGGTCGCCGCACGCGTCCCGTTACGGGGCCCGGCAACCGCCCGTTGAAATCGCTTTCCGACATGCTGCGCGGCAAGCAGGGACGTTTCCGCCAGAACCTGCTTGGTAAGCGCGTCGACTATTCCGGCCGTAGCGTTATCGTCGTCGGTCCGGACCTCAAAATGTATCAGTGCGGTCTTCCGAAGGAGATGGCGCTGGAGCTGTTTAAACCGTTTGTGATGAAAAAACTCGTCAAAGGCGGGTTTGCACAGAACGTTAAAGGCGCAAAGCGAATGGTTGAGCGTATCGACCAGGCCGTTTGGGGCGTACTGGAAGAGGTCATCAAGGATCATCCGGTGCTCCTGAACCGCGCGCCTACGCTTCATAGACTCGGCATCCAGGCGTTTGAGCCGATCCTCGTTGAAGGTCGCGCGCTCAAACTGCATCCGTTGGTTTGCACCGCGTACAATGCGGACTTCGACGGCGACCAGATGGCCGTTCACGTACCGCTGTCTGTTGAAGCGCAGGCGGAAGCACGCTTTTTGATGCTGGCAAGCAACAACATTTTAAAGCCGCAGGACGGGCGCCCAGTCGTGTCCCCAACGCAGGATATGGTCATCGGCTGCTATTACCTGACGATGATCAAGCCCGGCTCGAAAGGCGAAGGTAAAATCTTCCATTCCGAAGACGAAGCTGTCATGGCATATCAGACCGGCGTGATTTCGCTGCAGGCGAGGGTCAAGATCCGCCTCGAGCGGGAGTGGAAAGGCGAAAAGCGCATTAAACTCGTCGATACGACGGTTGGCCGCGTGATTTTCAATAATGCCATTCCGCAGGACCTCGGCTTTGTCGACCGCTCGACAGAAGACAACCTCTTTGTGCTCGAAATCGACAAACTCGTTGCCAAGAAGGACCTTGGGAATATCGTCGACAGCTGCTACAGAAAGCACGGGCCTACGACGACATCCGAGGTGCTCGACCGTATTAAGAAACTCGGCTTTACCTATTCCACGAAGGGTGGCATCACCGTTGGTTTCCAGGATATCCAGGTGCCTGCGCAGAAGAAAGAAATGATTGCGGAAGCGGAAGAAAAGGTCGTTGAGATTGACAACCTGTTCCGCATGGGTATGTTGAGCAACGCAGAACGCAGAGAGCGCGTCATCAAGGTTTGGGAACAGACCACGGAGGACGTCTCACGCGCATTGATGGGATCACTCAACGAATTCAACCCGATTTACATGATGGCAAACTCCGGTGCGCGTGGTAGCACGGCTCAGATCCGCCAGCTGGCCGGTATGCGCGGCCTGATGGCCGACCCGAGCGGTCAGATCATCGAGGTGCCGATCCGCGCGAATTTCCGCGAAGGCCTCTCGGTTCTGGAGTTCTTCATTTCTTCGCACGGCGCGCGTAAAGGCCTTGCCGATACGGCACTGCGTACTGCGGACTCCGGTTATCTGACCCGCCGCCTTGTCGACGTATCGCAGGACGTCATCGTTCGCGAGGACGACTGCTACGAAAAACGCGGCGAAGCACCCAAGGGCATGATTATTTCCGAAATCCGCGACGGCAACAAGCTCATTGAGCCGCTGAAAGCCCGCGTTCTCGGACGCTATACGGTCGACCCGATCATCCATCCGGAGACCGGCGAAGTGATTGTCGAAGCCGACACGCTCATCAGCTATGAGCATGCCGAAGCGATTGAACAAGCAGGCATCAAGAGCGTGCACTGCCGCTCGGTCTTTACTTGCCGCGCCGATCATGGCGTGTGCGCAAAGTGCTACGGCGCAAACCTTGCGACCGGCGAGCCGGTAAACATAGGCGAAGCCGTTGGCATCATTGCCGCACAGGCAATCGGCGAACCCGGCACGCAGCTGACGATGCGTACATTCCATACCGGCGGCGTTGCAAGCGCGGACGATATTACGCAGGGTCTCCCGCGTGTCGAGGAGCTGTTTGAAGCGCGCAAACCGAAGGGGCTTGCGGTCATCAGCGAAATCTACGGCAACGTACACATTGACGATTCGAAGAAACGCCGCGAAGCGGTGATTACCAACGAAGACGGCGAAGCCGAAAGCTATCTGATTCCGTTTGGAAGCAAGCTTAAAGTCAAAGAAGGCGATACCGTTGAAGCGGGCGACGAACTCACCGAGGGCAGCGTGAATCCGCATGACATCCTCAAGATCAAGGGCGTTAAGGGTGTTCAGGCCTACCTGCTCAAGGAAGTACAGAGCGTTTACCGCTTGCAGGGTGTTGAAATTTCCGATAAGCATATCGAAATCATCATCCGCCAGATGCTGCGCAAAGTGCAGGTTGAAGACAATGGCGATACGACGATGCTGCCCGGCGAACTGGTCGACATCTTCCGCTTTGAAGGCGAGAACGACCGAGTTGTGCAAAATGACGGGAAACCCGCCATCGCAAAGCGTAAATTGCTCGGCATCACGAAGGCTTCGCTGGCGACGGATTCGTTCCTCTCGGCGGCTTCCTTCCAGGAAACGACTCGCGTACTGACCGAGGCTGCCATCAAGGGCAAGATCGATCCATTGGTCGGCTTGAAGGAGAACGTCATCATCGGCAAACTGATTCCGGCGGGCATCGGCCTGCGCCGGTATCGCGACGTCGTCGTTACAGACAAGGAATAACCGACAACATTCGACATACATCCCTTAAGGAGCGGTGAAAGGAGCAAAGATGGAGAAGCTGCCGAACAATCCGGACTGCAAACTGAGCGGTACCCGGTACTGCCAAATGCTGAACATGCATGCGTGCAGCGCGTGCACTGTCCGCGAGAACGATAGACCCGAAGAGATATGCAGCGACCTCGACCTATACGAAACACTGCTCCCGGAAGGCGGCATTGCACAACTGTTTGAGACAAAGGAATGTCAGTTTTGCAAAACGCCCGTAAAGGGTAAGCGCAATGGATACGCCATCATCGATATGGCGCATCCGGAGCCGCGCCGTGTGCAAAAGTGGCTGCTTGGCAAACGTACGGCGAAGATTGGTACGATGGTTCCCGTGCAGATGGCCGTGTGTAAAAAGTGCCGTTCGCGGTTTTTGCGGCTGGAGTACTTCCCGGTGTTGATACCGGTGGTGTTCGGTATTGTATCGCTTGCGCTCGTTGCAAATGATCCGATTAAAACATGGCTTGCGGATATGTCCGCCTTTGCGCCGTTTGGAGCATGGATGCTGTGTGTTTTAATCGGTGCGCTGGTTGGAAAACTTGCGACCGACGCCTTACAGAAGCGCTGGGCGAAGGAAATGTATGTCGACGTGATGCAGCATCCCGTTATCGCGGAAATGGAGCAAAAAGGCTGGACGCCCATCACGGCAAAATCGCGTACAAAGCTCCTTTTCAGCAAGAGCAGACTCAACAAAGGACTCGGAACGGCAACAGACGTTCCAGAAAAAACGGACAACGTTTGACAAACCGGGTGGTTTGCTGATAAAATATGGATTTGGCGGTTCCATTTATGGAATTTTTCGCCAATTTGCTTCCGATTCGTATTGAAAACAGGGTTGGAATGCAGACACGGATACAATGTTCCCTACGAGGGGTTGCAGGGAACGGTAATAGATATAGATCATAAAATATTGAAGGAGATTGATTCATGCCGACCATTAACCAGTTGGTTCGTAAAGGCAGAGAAAAGGTAGAATATAAGTCTACCGCGCCTATTTTAAAAGAATGTCCGCAGCGTCGCGGTGTTTGCACGGCCGTCCGTACAATGACGCCGAAGAAACCGAACTCCGCGCTGCGTAAAATTGCCCGTATCCGTCTGACCGACGGTCTTGAGGGTACCGCATACATCCCCGGCATCGGCCATAACCTGCAGGAGCACTCCGTTGTGTTGATCCGCGGCGGCCGTGTAAAGGATCTGCCGGGCGTTCGTTACCACATCGTTCGCGGCGCGCTGGATACAGCAGGCGTTGCGGATCGCAAACAGAGCCGTTCGCTCTATGGCGCAAAGCGCCCGAAGAAGTAAGGAGGGTCGAAACATGCCGAGAAGAGGATTTATCCCGAAGCGCGAAGTGCTGTCCGACCCAATGTACAACAGCGTTGTGGTCACCAAACTCATCAACCAGGTCATGCTTGACGGCAAGCGCGGCGTCGCCCAAAAGGCGGTTTACGATGCGTTTGACATCATCCGTGAGAAAACCGGCCGCGAGCCCGGCGAAGTCTTTGAGCAGGCTATGAGCAACATCATGCCCATTCTGGAAGTCAAGGCGCGCAGAGTCGGCGGCGCAACCTATCAGGTGCCGATCGAGATCCGTGCGGAGCGTCGTCAGACGCTGGCACTGCGCTGGCTCGTATCGTTTGCGCGCAAGCGCAGCGAACGTACCATGAGCGCACGCCTTGCAGGCGAGATCATGGACGGCGCAAACTCCACGGGCAGCGCCTTCAAGAAGAAGGAAGATACCCACAAAATGGCCGAGGCGAACAAAGCGTTCGCACATTACCGCTGGTAAACGGCATACTTGCCGCAGATATACCGCGGCGAGCTGAACCGAAAACCTGCGGGTAGACCCGTTGTTGGCAATGTAAAACATTGTTGATAATGGGAGGCAACAGAGGAATCAGCAGCCACGGGCCTGCGGATCGGAATCAAAATCCGATCCGCAGACCCGCGAAGTACTGTAAGGAACAAAAAACAAGACTAGAAAAGGGAAACGAATTTGCCTAGAGATACCGCACTGGAAAAGACCAGAAATATTGGAATCATGGCGCATATCGACGCTGGTAAAACCACGACGACGGAGAGAATCCTGTTCTATACGGGCAAGATCCACAAACTCGGCGAGGTTCATGAAGGCGCAGCCGCCATGGATTATATGATTCAGGAACAGGAGCGCGGCATAACGATTACGTCCGCCGCGACGACTGCCTATTGGCGTGCGCACCGCATTAATATCATCGACACACCGGGACACGTTGACTTCACTGTCGAGGTCGAACGTTCTCTTCGCGTGCTGGATGGCGCGGTCGCAGTGTTCTGCGCAAAGGGCGGCGTTGAACCGCAGTCCGAAACCGTATGGCGTCAGGCTGTGAAGTACGGCGTGCCTTGCATTGCGTATGTCAACAAGATGGACATCACGGGTGCGGACTTTGACCATGTCGTGAACATGATGCACGACCGTCTTGGCGCAAACGCTCTTCCGATTCAGCTTCCAATCGGCAGCGAGTCGGACTTCCGTGGAATTATCGACCTTGTGTCGATGAAAGCGGAAATTTACTACAGCGACGACGGCACGGACATCCGCGAGGAAGACATCCCTGCGGATATGCTGCAAGCCGCCAAAGAGCAGCGCGCAAAACTTCTGGATACGATCATAGAAGAAGACGAAAACCTGATGGAGCGCTATTTCGAAGGCGAATGGTTTACCGCAGAGGAATTGATCCCGTGTATTCGTAAGGCAACGCTTGCAGGCCGGATTGTACCGGTAACCTGCGGTTCGTCTTACCGCAACAAAGGTGTACAGCCGCTGCTGAACGCAATTGTTGATTATCTGCCGAGCCCGCTGGACATTCCGCCGGCAAAGGGCACCAACAAGGACGGCACAAAGGAAATCACCGTGGAACCGAAAGACGACGGTCCGTTTGCCGCGCTTGCGTTTAAGATTTTGACCGATCCCTATGTTGGCAAACTCGCTTTCATTCGGGTATACGGTGGAACGATGAAATCCGGCAGCTACATCTATAACGCGAGCAAGAACAAGCGGGAACGCGTTGGTCGCATCCTGATGATGCATGCCGATACGCGTACCGAAATTGACGAAGCACACGCCGGCGACATTATTGCATTGGTCGGCATGAAGGAAACCGGCACGGGCGACACGCTCTGCACGGAGAATCATCAGCTTCTGCTTGAGTCGATGGAATTCCCGGATCCGGTTATTCAGGTTGCCATCGAGCCAAAAACCAAGGCCGGACAAGAGAAAATGTCTCTTGCTTTGGTCAAACTGGCTGAGGAGGACCCGACCTTCCGCACCTATACGGATCAGGACACCGGGCAAACGATCATTGCTGGCATGGGTGAATTGCATCTTGAGATCATCGTCGATCGTTTGATTCGCGAATTCCATGTGGAAGCGCGCGTCGGCAATCCGCAGGTTTCCTACAAGGAAAGCATCAAGGCTCCCGTCAAGGCGGAAGCGCGCTATGTGCGCCAGACCGGTGGACACGGCCAATATGGTCACGTTGTGATCGAGGTTGCGCCGCGCGAACCGGGTGAAGGATATGAATTTGTCGACAAGATCGTCGGTGGCGTCATTCCGAGGGAGTACATCCCTGCCGTAGACAGAGGTATTCAGGCGGCGCTCAAGAGCGGTAAGCTTGGCGGATACGAAGTCGTGGACGTCAAGGTAACGCTGATGGACGGCTCCTATCATGAGGTTGACTCCTCTGAGATGGCGTTTAACATTGCGGGCTCCCTTGCAATCAAGAACGCGCTTGAAAAAGCCAACTGCGTACTGCTTGAGCCAATGATGAAAGTTGAAGTGCTTGTGCCGGAAGACTATTTGGGCGATGTGATGGGCAACATTACGGCTCGCCGCGGTAGAGTCAGCGGTATGGAAGCACGGCAGAACATTCAGGTTATCGACGCACTTTGCCCGCTTTCGGAGATGTTCGGCTATGCTACCGACCTTCGCAGCCGGACGCAGGGACGCGGAACGTTCACCATGCAGTTTGCACACTACGATGAAGTACCGAAATCGATCGCCGAGACGGTGGTCGGAAAAAATAATTACCGTTTGTAAAGAACGATTGAATCAGAAGAAGGAGAGCTATTATGGCAAAGGCAAAATTCGAAAGAACGAAACCGCATGTCAACATCGGAACGATCGGACACGTAGATCACGGCAAGACGACATTGACGGCGGCGATCACGATGGCGCTATCGCAGCAGGGCGAAGCGACGGCGATGAAGTACGACGAGATCGACAAGGCGCCGGAAGAGAAAGCGCGTGGAATCACGATCAACACGGCACACGTGGAGTATGAAACGGATGCGCGTCACTATGCGCATGTTGACTGCCCGGGTCACGCGGACTATGTAAAGAACATGATCACCGGTGCTGCGCAGATGGACGGCGCGATCCTGGTCGTAAGCGCAGCGGACGGTCCGATGCCGCAGACCCGCGAGCACATTCTGCTTGCGCGTCAGGTAGGCGTACCGTACATCATCGTATTCATGAACAAGACGGATCAGGTCGACGATCCTGAGCTGCTTGAACTGGTCGAAATGGAAATCCGTGAGCTGCTGAGCAGCTATGATTTCCCGGGTGACGATATCCCGATCATCAAGGGAAGCGCGCTGCAGGCGATGAACGCACTGATCGCGGGCAAAGTTGCGAAGGAAACACCGGAGTGCGCATGCCTGTTTGAGCTGATGGACGCAGTTGACAGCTACATTCCGACACCGGAACGTGCGGTTGACAAACCGTTCCTGATGCCGGTCGAAGACGTGTTCACGATCACTGGCCGCGGCACAGTCGCGACGGGTCGTGTTGAGCGCGGAACGGTCAAGGTCAGCGACACGGTAGAAATCGTCGGATTGACGGACGAAACGCGTTCCGTGGTCGTCACGGGCGTAGAAATGTTCCGTAAGCAGCTGGACCAGGCGCTTGCAGGCGACAACATTGGCGCATTGCTTCGCGGCGTACAGCGTGCAGACATCGAACGTGGCCAGGTTCTGGCGAAGCCGGGATCGATCCATTCGCACACGCACTTCCACAGCGAAGTATACGTGTTGACGAAGGAAGAAGGCGGCCGTCACACTCCGTTCTTCACGGGCTACCGTCCGCAGTTCTACTTCCGCACGACGGACGTAACGGGCACGATCGAACTGCCGCAGGGCGTTGAGATGGTTATGCCTGGCGATAACATCAAGATGACGATCAAGCTGATCACGCCGATCGCAATCGAGCAGGGACTGCGCTTCGCTATCCGCGAAGGCGGCCGCACGGTAGCATCGGGTGTTGTTTCCGAGATCATCGAGTAAAGCAAAGCAACAAAAGGAGACTCCTCAGGGAGTCTCTTTTTTGTTTGCTCTATTTAACTTCGTTGGTTTCTTTGAAAAGAAACCAAAATAAAGAAACTTATTATTTTATACGAACAGATTTGGTGACAATGGGGGGGTCTTTGTCCGCCTTTTTGTTAAAAAAGGAAGAGGGAACGATTACTCCGAAACGGAAGAAGCATTGTCCGAACGCAAGGCTAGAACAGCAAAGACACCGGCAAGCGCACCGGACAGCGCGGGCGTCAGCATGGCGACGGAAACGCTGATGCCGTCCGTAACAAATCCCATGATAATCGGGATCAGAATACGTGCAAAACACATGGTTACAAGCAAAGCGGACGTTGAAAGCGAGGTGTTTCCAGCTTGCCCAATCGCATTTTCGCTGACCAGCATTGGAATACAAAATCCAGTTACAAGGCCGATGATACCGACCATGACACACATAACAAGTGCGTTTCCGGAAAGAACCCCGGCGATTTGGAACACGCAGGAGATCAGAACACCAATCAAAAACAGTTTCAATGGACGGAGCCGTATCCGGGGTGCCAAAAATCGACTGGCGGTAGCACAAATCCAATAGATCGATAAGGCTGTCGAACCGAGCGCTTCGGCGTTGTAGCGAAGCGTCATATACCGAACTAGCCAAACGGTGAGACCGGCTTGTGTTGCGGCATACATAAATCCTGCAAGCAGAATTAATATACTCCGCTTTTTGAGCAAGTACGCTTTTAATGTGGTGGCGGAAAGCGCATTCTCCTGAATTGCGGCGTGCTCTCCGCGGAAAAAGACGGCAAGAATGACGACAAATACCAACCCGATCAACAATGTCAGTGCACCCATAAGGAGGCTGATTTGTTGCCAGGTGATCATTGCAAGCAGCGCTGTAATCGCCAGTGGCGAAAGCAAACTGCCGACACCGAAACCGCCGTGCAAAAGGCCAAGCCTTGATGCACTGTCGTATGCGTGCAGATCGACCATGATGGAGTTGCAGTAGGTGTCCGTCCAGCCAAAGCCAACGCCAAGAGCGATGCAGATGCCGACCATACCGATATAGGACGACGTTGTGCCAAGCGCAAAGAATGAAAGCGCAACAAGCACGGCGGCGGCAACGAGCACGGTCGTTTTTCTGACGCGGCCCTGCAGCGCAGGTACGATAAAATACGCTGCGATGCACCCAAGGCTGATCATGCTGCTCATGATACCCTGAGCACCGCCTGTCAGGGAATATGTATCGACAACGCGGTTCATAACCACGCTTGAGAATGAATTTACGAAACCGTAAAGCGTAATCATCAAAATGACGCCTACGCTAAGCCCTGCTTTTCCCCGGTGCGAAAGCGCCACACCGTTCATAGAATCCATAATGATAAAAATCCTTTCCGAGGTGGATGAAGGTGATGATTATCCGGAAAAGAAGGCTCAGGAGTGATCCCGAGCCTTCTGCATATTTTTCGGGTAAAATGCTATTGACGTACAGACTTGGAACGATTATAGAGCATCAACAACAGGATCATGATGATACCTTGCGTAACGTTTCGAACAGGTTGCGTCAACTGAAGCGTCGTTAACAGGTTGCTTAGCAGGATCATGACCAGTGAACCAGCGATACTGCCCTCATACGACCCAATGCCACCGGAGAACGCCGTACCGCCGATGATAACTGCAATCAGCGAATCATATGCGTAGTTATCGAAAATCTGGCAGCGCGCCGTGGTCATATAGGCCGCGCCGAGCATGCCGGCAAAGGCAGCCATCATACCGCTCATCACATAGGAGATGATCTTGATCTTGTTAACTTTAATGCCGTTGAGTCGAGCCGCAATCGGATTGTTGCCGACAAGATACAGCTGCTTTCCGAAGCGGGAACGATTCAATATAAAGAACGTTAACGGCCAAATGATCGCGGCATACATGACGATGGAGGGAAGTACGCCGCCAATTTTGTAGATAACGGTCTGTGTGAACATTTTTGACGGTGCGCCTGAGAGGACGCCTTGTGTCAGGACGTACTGCATCCGCGTGACGATGTTGGCAATTGCCATGGTGACGATCAGCGCGGGGAGTCCAATTTTAACGGCACAGAAACCATTGAGGAAGCCGACAACCGCTCCGATTGCCATTGCAATGGCAAACACCTGCAGAAAGTGTCCGGGTTCGCCGCGCATCGTATAGGTCGTCAGAATTGCCGTTGCGGACATGACTGCGCCTACGCCGAAGTCCATGCCGCCGCCGATTAATACGATGGTCTGTCCGGCCGATGCGATACTGAGCAATATCGTCAGCAGCAAGATATTACCGATGGCGACGATATTAAACCCGGCCGGGTTTATGATGAAGGTCGCAATCAGCAGTATCAGTGCAATTACGACGGACATCAGCGCCGGGTTGGACTGTACAAACAGATTCAGTCGGGCGGTAAAGTCACGCTTTTCCCCGTGGACTCTAAGCTCTTTACTTGACATACTTTTCACCTCTCTTGAACTGCTGCTTCAGGCCCTGTTTCAATGTTTCGCGCTGCGCTTTTGCCGTGACGATAGTCATAAGCAGACCGCCGAAGATGATGATATCCGAAACAAGATTCTGCCAATAGGAGGATACCGCAAACCCTTCGAACAGTTTGGACAGCAGTGTGAAGAAATAATACACTGTGTTTTGGATGACGACAAGGAAACCGCTGCCGAATACGCCGCAGGCAACGGAACCCCAACCGCCCCAACCAAGACCGCCGATGATAGCGGCAGACAGAGAGCGGATGCCGTATTCCTCGCATTGCAGCGGGTTGCCGGAAGCGGTCATCAGCGTAAGGCAGATGCCCGCGATGCCGGTGTAAATACCTTTGATCAGGAACGCCTTCATCTGCGTGCCGACCGGACTAATTCCCGCAGCAAACGCATTTCTCGGGTTGGAACCGACGGCATAGATGTGCTTGCCGAAGCGGGTCTTTACGATTAGCCGCCAGCTGACCAGGACAATGACAAGCACGAATACGGACACAGGGATATAATTCAATATACCCAGCAGCTTTTGTGCGAATGTGCCCATCTGTGCAACGACGTCCTTATCGAAAAGCTTGAAAATTGTGGATTGGTACGGTTTCCAGAAGGCTTTGGGAATGGCACCCTGCGCTGTCGGCATAATCAAGACGTTTATGCCCTTGATTGCATAAGTCAGCGCATAGCTTGCAAGCAGGGCCGGAAGCCGCAAAACGGAGCAGGCAAAACCGGCAACCAGCGAAATGACGATCGCCGCGCCGATTCCCGCAAGGAAGCCGACCCAGACCGACGTTCCGAGCTCCTGCGGAACCATGATGGCCACGACGTTGACAAGCGCAATCTGGACACCGATGGAGATATCCATCTGACCGACGATCAATAGAATCGCCTGCCCGACAGTAACCAGGATAAACGGCAGGTTCGTCATAATCATCGTGTTCAAACTCGTCGGCGAGAAAAACGCGAAAAAGTTGCCAAACGTATAGCCGCCCGTCGTGCAGGTAGAAAAGCCCTGCATGATGATGTTCAGGACAATTACGCTTATAAAGAGTATCAATCCTGTGAAAGAAGGTTGCCTGCGGTATTTGCGAAAGGCTTCGGTGAATTTATTCATTCGGCGTGCACCTCCTCTTGCGTATGCATGCCCATCATGGCTGCAACAAGACGCTCCGGCGTCTTGCTTGTGCCGGCAAGCATATCGGAAATTCTGCCTTCATAGAAGACGTAAATGCGATCGGAAATATCCAGCAATTCTTCGGAATCACTGGCCGAAATGATGACCGTCATACCTTTTTCGGCGCAGTCGCGAAGAATCTCATGGATTTCACGACGCGAATGTATATCGACGCCTTTTGTTGGGTCGTCAAGCAGTAAAAGTGTCGGGTTCATCGCAATCCAACGGGCAACGACCAGCTTTTGCTGGTTACCGCCGGAAAGCGAGCTTGCCGGATCTTTCAGCTTGCCGATTTTGATGTTGTAGGTTTCAACGGCGTTCTTCGAAAACTTTCGTACGCTTGAAGCACGCAGATAGGAGAACAGTTTATTCTTGGCGGCATTGCCGGCAAAAATGTTCTCGCTGATGGAACGGGCGGGAAACATTGCTTCGACATTGCGTTCGCCGGAAATGAATCCGATACCGGCTTTTACGCCGTCCGCAGGATCACGGAAATGGACTTCCTTTCCCATATACGTGATCGTTCCGGCCTCGGGCTGCACTTCGCCAAGAATCGCGCGGATGACCTCCGGCTGTCCCTGACCTTCAAGTCCGCCGATGCCAACGATTTCTCCCCGATAGGCTTTTAGAGAGACGTCCATCACTTTCGGGTCGATGGCAATATCGCGCACGTCGACGATCAGCTCACGCTCGTCATAATGCTCTGCGACTTCATGCGCATGCTCGTTCTTTTCGGGACGTTGCCCAGTCATGTAATATACGATGTCGTCCAGCGTGAAATCCGAAACTTTCCCGGAAATGATGGTTTCGCCGCTGCGCATGACGGTTGCGGTATCGCAAACGCGGAAGATTTCGTTCATGCGATGCGTAACGTATACCATCGCAACGCCTTCTTCCTTGAGCTCTTTAATAATGCTGAACAGCGTCTCAATTTCGTCGTGATGCAGCGCAGCGGTAACCTCGTCGAGCAACAACAGCCGGGGTTTCAGGAAAACGGCCTTGGCCACTTCCAGCATGCTCTGTGTGGAAGGCATAAGCGTCTGCACATAATCGTCCGGATCACATTCGATATGGAATCGATCCAATAACTTCTGAACAATCTCTCGCGATACCTTCTGGTCGACAATACCGCCCTTTGTAACGGGTTCGCAACCAAGCAAAATGTTGTCCGTAACGGACATAGTCGGGATAAGGCTGAGGTCTTGAAAAGCCGTTGCAACGCCCTCTTTTCGCGAATCGACGCCGGAACGGATCGTCACCGGTCGATCATCAAAGAGAACTTCGCCGCCATTGGGCGCGACAAGACCGGCCAGAATCTTAACCATTGTAGATTTGCCGGAGCCGTTTGAGCCAACTAAGGCAGCGATCTCTCCGGGTTGAACCGTCAAAGACGCGCCTTTAAGTGCTACGACAGCACCGAATCGTTTTTCGATTCCGCGCATTTCGAACAAAGAATACCACCTCCGAGTGTTTAAATAAGACATATATCGATCAAACGCAAGACGCGTTTCGAATGCAAGTTCAGCGCCCGAATCCCAAGCGGGCGGAGGGTTCGATTATGATAATCGAGGAACCGGGGAAAGCAGCGGACAATTACATTATAATAAACAAAACAAAAATAATATACTGTTTTTCAATCTATAAATGGCCGGCGGAACTTGGTTCCGCCGGCCAAGTGTCACTTACTTGTGTTTAGCTGTCCGATTAGACTTAGTTGAAGTACTGAGCCGCAACTTCGTCGACCGTGAGCCAGAAGGTGATGGAGTCGCCGGACTCATAGCTGTTGGCGAAATCCACATAGTCTGCCTGATCGGCATCGGTGTACATGACCTTGGAAGGAATCCAGATCTGGTGCGTATCTTCCGTGCCTTCCGCGTAAACGCCGTCTTTGATGGTTTTGCCCATGATGAGGTTCAGAGCAAAGTTCAAGCCGGATGCGCCAACTCCCGGAGGATTGGACAGGACCATGTAATGCGTCACGATCTCGTCACTGTTGATCTCAAGCATCTTCTGCATGTAGGCACCGGTGTCACCAAAGCCGATGAACGCCGGATAATCGACGCCCGCCGCATCAAACGCTGCAAGAGCGTTCTCTGCACACTGGGAGACCAGAACACCGTCAAATTCGACGCCGCTGCTCAGGATCTCAGCCATTCTCTGCTGCGATTCGGTCGGGTCCCAATTGTGGTTGGCAGTTGCGACGACTTCGAGGCCGTATTCTTCAATGCCCTTTTCAAAACCGCGCTGACGGTCGGTGTTCGCCTGAATACCGTCCATAGCGGCGATCATGACAACCTTTGCACCTTCGCCAAGCACTTCGCCAGCGTAGCAGGCGGTGGTGTAGCCGAGGTATTCCTGGTCGGTCAGGACGTTGAGGATATCAACATCGGTCGACATGTATGCGCAATCGCAGTTGATGTAGGTGATGCCGGCATCCTGAGCCGCTTCAATGATCGGGTCTAAGCCGGTCGTCGCAACGGGGTTCACCAGAATGATGTCATAACCTTCGTTGATGGAGTTCTGCAGCTGCTGAGCTTCAGTGGCTGCATCCCAGTTCGATACGAAGGACGAGTAGCTGATGTCAAAGCCGTAATCTGCAGCGGCCTCGGCAGCTTCCTGAATGTCCAATTCGTAACGAACACGGTAGGGGTTGCCTTCTACAACCGCGTTGTGAGACGCAAGTTTCAGAGCGGTCGGGCCGGCCTCTTCTTCGACGGCGGCGGGCTCTTCTTCAACGGTTGCGGGCGCTTCTGCCGCTTCTTCTGTGGTGGCTTCTTCAGTTGCGGTATCGGTTGTAGCGCAGGCTACGAGTGCGAACACCATGCTGAGAGCCAGAAGAATTGCCAAAAATTTCTTCATGTGTTTTCCTCCTTTTTTTTCTTATAATCAAAGCGGTCGCTTTAATTATCTCAAGGGACAATAAGACATTCGAAATACCGTTAATATATCCAATGCGATGGGTGAACACTCTGTATCAATCTGTTTAATCGAATACTACAGACAGCATGAAATTCCGATCTGACGAGTCAATTATAATTGAAAACAGGAAGGATTTCAACATCTTTTTGTATGGAATTTCTTGATACAAATGAATAAGGCGAAGATTCACGCAATAAAACGCAGAACACGCGTATTTTGGCTAGATTATGGTCTTAACCCGTGATTTCTGTTGCGAGTACTTCGCGATGCTCCGCGCAGGAACGATAGAACGCATCAATAACGGCGGCGACATTGAGCGTTTGCTCGGGCTGCACAAGCAGTTCGCTTCCGGTGAGAAGATGCTGTACCGCATTTTCCAAAAGATAATAGTGCCCCATAAAGTCTTTGCCTACATGCTTTCCTTCAGGAAAATACCGCGGTTTGATATCGGCCTGATAACGACCCATTGTGGAATAGAGTTCCATCTGCGGAAGAGCAAGGCCGGATTTTGTACCGGCAAAGCGCATGCTGTACTCGTTTGGTAAATTGACCGCCCAACTTGTTTTAAAGTTCAGCAGGCCGCCACCTTCCAGCATGATTGTGCCCGCGGCAAATTCCTCGACTTCGAACTCGGAGGGCGAGTATGGTCGTGCGTTGTGCACGCCGGAGGGCGCGCCGCTCTCCGCCAGGCTGGTTACGATATTCGTTTCGTGTTTGGAAAGATAGTCCTGACTTGTGCCGATGATGGAGGAAAACTTCTTTCCACCCATGACCCAGAGCGCCGCGTCGACGAGATGAACGCCAAGGTCGCAGAATGCGCCGCCGCCGTTGGTGTTCTTTTTGTGGAAAGTACCCCATTTTGGCACGCCGCGGCGGCGAATCAGTGAAAACTCGGAATAATAAACGTCGCCCAGCACGCCGTTATCAAACTGTTCGCGCGCAAATTGATATTCGTCGTTGTAGCGGAGTGTTTGGCATGCGAACAACACCTTGCCAACGGACTTTGCGTAGTCGAACATCTCTTTGGTGTCCGCATAGGTCAGCGCGAGAGGCTTTTCGCAGGCAACATTACAGCCGTGCTTGAGCGCCAGCATGGTCATGGGCTTATGCGCCATGTTTGGCGTGCAGACGGAGACAAGGTCCGGCTTTTCCTTTGCCAGCATTTCTTCCGCGTCCGTATACCAGTTTGGAATGCCGTGCCGTTTGGCCGTGTCTTCTGCAGAAACGGGATTGAGGTCACACACAGCAACGATATCGACCAGATCGGGAATGCTTTTATAGGCGGGAATGTGCGCGGCGTTGCTGATCATGCCTGCGCTGATGATGGCTACTTTCAGTTTGCTGTCTTTCATAAATGCTGTTCCTTTCTCAATCGCAAAATGGTCGTAAAGGATGGTAACTCCCAAAAAGTAAGATTACCAATTCTCTTCTATTGATTCGCCGGAAATCGTATGCAGGCAAGCCAGCTTCATTGTATCCACAAACGATGATTTCATGTCGAATTCGATTACGCCGTTGATATCTACGTTGACGCGACGCGTACCGCCCGCGTAGAGCGTCATCACGTCCGGTGATTTGTCCGGGTCGATATAGTTGTAGGTTATGGTCATCAGCGGCGCTCCGTCCGCGACAGCGTCTGTAAGATACTGCCCGTCGGATGCGGCGCTGGTGACAAGCCGGTAAAAGCTGTAGAACAGATCGATATCCATCTCTTGATCGTTGACAAATGCGTATTGCGTGCCATCATCGTTTTTGCCGCTTTGGTAGACGTATGTCGATCCGTCAAACGAAATCGTAAGGCTTTCCAAATCCAGCCGCAGCGGGGAGAGGAACCAGCGCAGCATGAGCTTGGTGTAGTCGATGTCCACAAATGCGGGTTTTTCGATCAGGTAGACGACCTGCGTGCCGTAGACATTGATCAAATAGTTCTCGTCGTTAATGTTGACGAGCGACACGCGATAATCGCTGACGGTTTCCGTGCCAT
Source organism: Christensenellaceae bacterium (assembly GCA_963665515.1). Lineage (GTDB taxonomy): Bacteria > Bacillota > Clostridia > Christensenellales > CAG-138 > UBA7703. Next base: position 292,464 of record OY762278.1, on the reverse strand, counting down.
TTTTCATGCCGAAATCGACCACCATATAAGGATCGCCGAATCCAAGTTTGACCAGATCATTGTCGGAAAGGTTATAACCGATCACGTCGAGGGCTTCGATGTCGAAGAGCGAACCAAGAATCTCGATGCCGTAGGTTTGGTCGAGTTCATAGGTGCCTTTCAGTCGAACGATATGCGTCGCCGGGCCGAAACTCATTGCGTCCAGCGTCGCTTGGGCGTTGTCTTGGGTTACGGCTTCAATGGTGATCGGCTTTTCAAGAGCACTTCCGGAGAAGGTTGCGTCCGCAATGGCGGACAGCGGACTGGAAACCGCAAGCTCCGGTGTGACCTGCAGGGTGATATAGGCTTCCTTCCGGCAGACAAAGTACGTCATGTCCTCTTCGGCAAAGAGATATACGGCCTTATCGCCCGACACCTGGCCGTAATAATTGCCGCTGACGACTTCCTGATCGCCAATGGACATAAAGAATGTCGTTCCATCGAAGAATGCGACGTCGATCGTCGCTTGCGGATCGTCAAGACCATACTGCGAGAGATCCTTTGGAGACGCATCGATGGTTTTGAGCGCACCGAACGCGCAGCCGTGGTACATCAACTCGTAGAATCCTTCAACATTAATGATGTTTGCGGGGATATCGCCAACGACATACCCGTCGTCTTCGGCATATACTTCATACGAACCGTAAGCGTTCGACACGTCGAGCGTTTTGATGTCGGTCGGCTCTTTTTCCAAAAACACGACGACCGAGCTTGTGCTGGAAACGGGATTTTGTACGAGTACGAGGTATATGGCGCCAAGCACAAGCACAACGGCGAGCGCGATGAGGTTCCAGACGATGAGCTTGCGTTTCATATCAGCGATACCTCCTGACGAGCCAGATGGTGACGCCGGTGCCAAGGATCAACAACGGCAGTACCGCGCAGAGAATGATACCCAGCGTGCTGGCCGCGCCGGTCGTGATGCCGAGCGTGTTGCCGGCAAGTGATTTTGCCGCAATGGAGATCGTGTTTTCGCGGTTGGTCAGCGTGTTAAAGAGATTCACGACGTATTCCGCATTGCTCAGCGAAGTGTTTGCAATCCCGCTGGCGCCAAACATGTAGGCGGACGCGCTGACGATTACGTTTGACTGCAGGACGTTTCCACTGCCGTCCGCCGGTTGAATTTGCCAGCTTGTGAGTGTGAGCGCAGGCATCGGTCCCCAAACGGTCGCCATAGATGCGGTGAAAGTATCGTCCGCGTCGCTCGGGCGCACGCCCGCGGTTTCATAAAACGAAAGCAGCGTATCGACCGTGCGGTTGTCTTTATAAGTGAACGCCAGTTCGAGCGGTCGACTCAACGGGAGCAGGACCGGGTTCGAGCTGTCCTTCAGATTTTCGGAATAGTCGGTATTCGTATAGTCCGTCAGCGGGTAGTATGGCTGATAGCTGTACGCCCGATCGGAGCTGGTTTCAAATACTGCCCCGTCGCCAACAATAACGCCCCACTCACGAAGGAATGCGTTAATATTTGGCGTTTCCGGTTGGGAGACGTCCGCGGCATACAGCAGCGTCTTCCCATATGCACCACCGTTGTAGAGGAAGTCGTCAAACTTATCGAGCACGTCGGTCGAAAGATCGACCGCGGGCGCCAGCAGCAGCAGGATATCGTAACCGTCAAACGCGTCGGTGACCATGTTGATGCTGCTGACTTCAAAATTGTTGTCCGAAAGCACGCTCAAAAGCGTGGCCGTGTCCTCGTATACGTCGTTGCCGGTCAGAAGCGCAATATTCACCGGATCGTCCGTAGTCACGCTGACGATGGCGCTTGTGATTGCTTCCTCCGCGCGGGAGGATTCGACCGTAATGGTTCCATCGGTCGTATAGGTGTAGTTGAACAGACTTGCAAGCGAGACCTGCTTGAGGTTCGTTTCGCTTTCAAAAAGGATATCTCCATCCGCAAGCGTCAGATCGGGATAGTTGGACGCAAACGTCGGATCGGACGTGTAATCGACGTATTGCAGGTTAATATTGGCGCTGTACTTTGGATATTCTTTTATGATGCGCTGCGCCTGCACCAAATAGGAGCTGCCGGAAAAGCTGCCCTCCGTTGCAAGGACGTACATGTCGATCGGCTGCGTCAATCCATCCAGAACGGCCTTGGTGTCGTCGCCGATTTTGTAGGCGGAGTTGGCCGTCAGATCGGCGCTGAGGTTATAGCGGCTGCCCAGTGTGACAAACACCATGTTGAGCAGGAATACCGCCGCAATGATGAATACGACTAAAAGCGCAAACAGCGCGTTGAGCTTGAAGGTTTCGTTTGTTTTTTTCAAATGCTTCATGTTTGCTTTCCCCCTCAGCTCCAACGCCGCCGCTCGAGCGTGACGACGGAAAACGTGATGAACAGTGCGGCAATGCTGACGAAGAATATCGTGCTCGGCAGATCAATCACACCGAGCGTAAACGGCTCGTACCGGTCGTTGAACGAAAGATAGGCAAAGAACGACTGCCAGAACGAACTGCTGACAACATAGGAAATTGCATCAATCAACACAAGAAACAAACTGACGGCAAATCCCATGACCGCCGCGATGACCTGACTCTCCGTTAAGGACGAAAGGAACAGGCAAACGGCGATGAGCGCCAAGCCCAGTAAAAAGATGCCGAAGAAGTTGCCCAGCACGCTCGGCCAGTCTACGACCGCCACAAACGAGGTGATGATTGCATCGAGCAACGTCGCGCTGATGGCGACCAGATACACAACGACCGCGGAGAAATATTTTCCCAGCACGATGCCCGCGCGCGAGACCGGAGCGGTCAATAAAAGCTGGTCGGTTTTCGAGCGCTTTTCTTCGCTCATCAGTCGCATGGTCAGAACGGGCACGAGGAAGAGCACGACGGAGAACATCATGGAATACAGCGTCGTAAAGTCGGTCGTGTTGCCGTAAAGGTTGTAGGTGAAGAAATAGTAATTGGTAAAAAAGTATGCAACGGCAATGATCACATACCCGAGCGGCGAGTGAAAATAGGCGAGCAGTTCGCGTTTGAAAATTGCTTTCATCTTGCTACCTCCCGCGCGTTGTCTTTACCGCTTGTCAGGTGTAAAAACACGTCCTCCAGCGACAGTTCGCCGCCATATGTGTGTAGCAACGGCAATTTGGCCTTTGCCAGCACATAAAACACGTCCGCGCGGATATCGCTGCCGACTTTACCTTCCACAAGGAAGTCCTGCGTGCCGAGTTCGCGCTGCGGCAGCGCCTTCACGCTTCGCACTTTTGGCACATTGCTCAGCGCAGCCTCGATCTCTTTCTGCGCTCCCTGAACACGGATAGCCAGTCGGTGGTTCGTCTGGATATCCTGCATGAGTTGATCCGGTGCGCCGTCTGCAATGATCCGTCCTTCGTGGATCACGATGACGCGGGAACAGATCGCCTGAATTTCGGAAAGGATATGTGAGGAGACGATAACCGTGCTTTCTTTTCCGCTGTCCTTGATCAACTGGCGGATATCAATGATCTGCGACGGGTCGAGACCGACGGTCGGTTCGTCGAGAATCAGCACTTTAGGACTGCCAACGAGCGCCTGTGCAAAGCCGACGCGCTGTTTATAGCCTTTGCTGAGGTTACGGATCATGCGACCGGTCATCTTGGAGATGCCGACGCGCGCACAAATTTCACGCAAATGGAGTCTTCGTTTTTCGGGACCAGGCGAAAAGCCTTTCAGGTCGCACACAAAATCGAGATACTCGCTAACGCGCATATCGGGATAAAACGAAAATTGTTCCGGCAGGTATCCGATCACACGCTTGCAGGCCGTCGGGTCCTTCACGATGTCGTGTCCGTCAATGGTGACGGTTCCTGAAGACGAACTAATGTATCCGGTAAGGATATTCATTGTCGTACTCTTGCCCGCGCCGTTCAGCCCGAGCAGACCGACGATCTCGCCCGGCTCAATTGAAAACGAGATGCCCCCCAGCGCTTCTTTTTCCCCGTAGCGCTTAACGAGGTTTGTAACCTGAATCAAATTCCGTTTCGCTCCTTTGTTCTTTGGCTCCGCAGGCTATATATACCGACGGAGCCGTTGCTCTTTCTCTTATTATAACCGATTGGTGATGCTTTTCGTGCAATCGTTCATTATATGCTACATACAGTCGAGACATGCCGCGCCGATGGTACCGGCCGCGTTGCCGAGTGTTGCGCGAATGGCAGGCGGGCTGCCGATAATGTCGGATGCAAAGACGTATTTCGGGAGTTTTTCGTTCAGCGGGTTCATGAGATAGTCGCCCGCGTCGCAGATGCCCCCGCCGATTAGAACGACTTCCGGACGGAAGAGATTGACAAGCGATCCGATGCCGTTTGCGACATATTCAAGGAACTGATCGACGACCTGCTGCGCGGTTTTGTCACCAGCGATTGCGCAGTCGAAAATCACCTTGCCGTTGAGCTTTCCGTTATTGGCCGCCATATCTTTGTGCAAACAGGATTCCGGGTGCTGCGCCATTGCTTCCTGCGCTTGTCGAATCAGTGCGACGACCGAGCCGTAGGATTCAAGGCAGCCTTTCAGTCCACAGGTACATTCGATTCCGTCGTGTACCAACACGGTGTGGCCGGGTTCCATTCCCATGCCGTCCGCGCCGAGGTAAAGCTTGCCGTCCAAAATCAGTCCGCCGCCGAGCCCGGTGCCGAGCGTGATCATAAGCACATCCTTTTTGCCGCGTGCCGCACCGGCCATCGCCTCGCCGACAACAGCGCAGTTTGCGTCGTTGCCGATGTACACAGGGATCGGGATGTGCTTTCGGAGCTCCTTGCGCAGCGGGGCGTTGCGCCAGTTTGTGTTGTTGGCAAACACGAGCAGACCGGAGTGCGGGTTGATGCAGCTTGGAACACCGACGCCGACGCACGGAAAGTCCTTGAAGGTAAGGCCGCACATATCGGCGACGTCCTTTGCCGCCTGCGCCATATCGGCGACGACCACCTCAAAGGGACGCTCCGGTCCGGTTGGGATGACGTGCCGCTTGATGATGCGGAACTGGTCGTCTACGACGCCGGTCTTGATGTCCGTGCCGCCCATGTCGATTGCCAGTCGATACTGGGACATGAAAGCCTCCTTAAACGCCGACGCGCTTGAGCGTATCGTCAATGAAGGCTTTGGCGCGCGGGATGTCGTCCATATCCAGATGTTCGATGATAAGCGGAATGTTTGGATGGTCTTTGCTCAACAGTTTTGCGTACAGGTCATAGTTGAGGATGCCGAGACCCGCCGCGGGCAGTTCGACAGCACCGGAACCGCGGAAAGTATGCGATTCGTCCGCGTCGATATCCGCGTGCTTTTCCGCGGTGTCTTTGGCGAGCGCAATATCCTTTGCGTGCGCAATCTTCATGAATGGCGAGAGCCGGTCAAAAACGTCTTCCAGCGTACCGTTTACGTCCTTGATCGTCTGCTCGTCAAAATAGTTTGTCGGGTCGCAGAGCAGACCAAGCGCCGGGCTGTGTACTTCGCGGAACATGGTTTCCACCTGCTCAACGGAACCGATGATGTTGTTGACGTAGTTTTCAACGATGAACGTGGAACCCCAGTCCTCGGCATATTTGGCGAGGTCCTTTATAATACCGATGGTTTCTTCAAACACGGCGGGCTTTGTGTTGTTTTCGTGCCACACCCAGTCGCTCTCCGGGTTGCATGTACCCGTCTCGCTCGCCACATACGGACAGCCGAGATCGCGCGCATAACGGAGCATCATCTTGAGATAGTCAATGTTTGCCTTGCGCTTGCCGGGATCGGGATGAATGATGTTCGTATAGCCGGAGACAGTAATGATCGGCAGGTTCGCGTCGCGGAACGCATCGCGAATCCAGTGTGCTTTTTCTTTTGTCAGTGGCTCCTTTGTTGCGTCGAAGTCCTTAAAAGAAATGTCGAGCTGGACGCAGTTGAAATCGCTCGCCTTGATGCGGCGGATGACTTCGTCCATCTTATAGGGATAATATCCGGTGAAAATACCAACGTTAATCATATCGGTTCCTCCTTAAACTCGTCTAAAGTATGTATCTTGAAAAGTGTTATTTCAGCATTTCGTCCAGCGAAACGGAGCGGCGCTCCTTTATGGAGCGATAGCAGGCTTCCACGCAGGCGATTGTATAAACGTTGTCATGTGCGGAAATGGCCGGCTCTTCATCCTTCTCGATTGCGGTTAAAAGCCCCGACATGGTGCCTTCAAACGCATCCGGGAACCAGACGGTGTCCCATTTCGGCTCGATCCATTGGTGTGGGTAGCGCTTGCTGGTGAAGCGGAGCGTGCTCGGTTCGCGTTCCGGATACTTCGGCCAGCCGATGCTACCTTCCGCCATGCCTTCGGTGCCTTCAACGCGCCACTTGATGTAGATGTCTTTTTCGCAAGGTTCTTCCGGCCAGGCCCAAACGTCGTCAAGCGAGGTGGCCATCATGCCGTCGCTGTATTGGAACGTATACTGCGTGATGCCGTCGACATGCGGGAATTTGCTTCTCGGATCGGTGCGGCAAACGCAGGTGACCCATTCCGGATTGCCGAACAGGAAGCGGAACGAATCCACATGGTGGATGCCCATGCCGAATATTTCGAGCTTGTCGTATTCACGCAAGAATGTCTGCCAGTGCGGGATGGCGCGCATCTCGATGGTAGCGAGCACCGGATCACCAAGTTCCTTTGTGTCGAGCAGATATTTCAGTGCCCGCATGGACTGATCACAGCGCATATTGGAATTGACCGCGATTTTCACGCCGGTTTCTTCGCCGATACGGACGATCTCGCGCGCGTTTTCAAGAGACATTTCAATCGGCTTTTGGCAAAGAATGCCGCGGATGTTCGGTTTTTTGCAGGCTTCACGCACAATTTCCAACTGCTGGTCGGGAGGAAAAGCGATATCGATGATTTCCAGCGAGTCGTCGCTTAGCAGTTCCTGCCAGGTGTCGTACACCGCGCCGATCTTATGACGCTCGGCGACGGCTTTTGCGTGCGCGGGCGTGCGGGATGCGATTGCAACCGGGTTGAATCCAGCGTTTCGATAGGAAACGAGATGGCAGTCCGCCATGATGAACCCGGAGCCGATGCAGCCGATTCGCCAGTCCTTACGGGCAGGCTGCTCGAACTTGGTTGCATCAACGAGCGATTGAACGATTTGTTCCATGTGAATAGTCTCCTTAAATGCGTGATGCTATTTTTTATCCGTAGCGAATGCAGCGGACGGATTGGCAAACATTGGTCGGTCGCGAAGCCGGTATGCGATTGGGGAAATCAAAACGATGAAAGGGCGACGATGCATAAAAAACAAGCTTTTGGATTCGTATTGTTTAAAAAGGGGATGCATCGTGGTTTGTTTCATACATATTGTACCGACCTGAAGAGAAAATTGCAACCAATTGACGGAATGACGCAACACTGATACAATAAAAAACTTTCACATAATGTATCATACATAATTTATCCAATAATACCGGCATTTCTTTTGGCAGATTGTTTTGTTTGGAACCGATAAGAACCGTTTTATAGGCTATTTTCGCAATTTTGTTGAAAAAATATGGATTGCCGCAATAAATATTCTCTGCTATCATGTATTTGTATGGATCAATTGAAACATATCCTGCCAATTGACGATCCAAGCTTTCCGAAAAAAGAAAACATCATTCAATTCAGCAGATCAGAAAGGGGTTCAACTCTATGGAACGTACAAAAGTTGCTATTTTAGGCTGCGGGTTTATCGCAGAAATTCATGCGTCGTCCTACGCACGTTTTGTTCAAAACGCGGAGGTCGTTGCCGTTTACTCTCACCACCTTGACAAAGCAGAAAAATTTGCAAAAGAGATGGGGATTCCCGCATACTTTGACGACGTCGACAGACTGCTTGCCGAAACCGACTGCGATGTAATCGACGTTTGTCTGCCAAACTTTTTACACCACAGCGTATGCGTCAAGGCGGCGAATGCTGGTAAGCATGTCATCGTAGAAAAACCGCTTTGCCTTTCAATTGCAGAAGCGGACGAAATGATTGCCGCCTGCAAAAAGAACGGTAAACTGCTCATGTATGCCGAAGAGCTTTGCTTTGCGCCGAAGTATGAGCGTGTACGCCACATTGTGGAAAGCGGTGCAGTCGGCGATGTTTACATGCTGAAGCAAGCGGAAAAGCACAGCGGTCCGCACAGCCGCTGGTTCTACGAATCCGACAAGGCGGGCGGTGGGGTCATGATGGACATGGGCTGTCATGCGATCGCATGGTTTTTATGGATGCTCAAAGGCGCTAAAGTGAAGAATGTTTACGGCAATTTTTTGCGCGTTATGCACGACACGGACGCGGAGGATCACGCAGTAACACAAATTGAGTTTGATCAGCACGGACGCACGGTCCTTTGCATCGGAGAGGACAGCTGGGCAAAGCACGGCGGCATGCAGGACTGCATTGAAGTTTACGGCGATAAAGGCGTGTGTTATTCCGATTTGTTCCAGGGCAACTCATCGCAGATGTACAGTCTGGACGGGTACGATTATGCAAGCGAGAAAGCGGGCGCAACCACCGGCTGGACATTCCCCGTGTTTGAAGAAGCGTTCAACCAGGGTTACCCGCAGGAGTTGACGCACTTCATAGACTGCGTGCGCAGCGGCAAAACACCGCTTGTCGACGGTGAATACGGAAAGCAAGTGCTGGAGATTATCCATGCTGCGTATGCGTCCGCAAAGGACGGAAAAAAAGTTGCATTGCCGTTTGCTTCCAGCGCGAAAAAACCCGTGGACAACTGGAAATAATCAAAATGGATATGATTCGGTTTGTAAACGACCGTGCCGTCGGCGAATATATCGCCGACGGCATCTGTAAGATTGTTGAACAAAAACCCGACGCGCTGATTTGCATCGCCGCGGGTACGACGTCGTTTCCCGTGTTTGATGCGATCAACGATCGCGTTGCAGACGGTCGGCTCTCACTGGGAAAAGCCGCTTTTTTCGGGATGGACGAGTGGATTGGCCTGCCGATGGACGCCGACGGCGCAATGGCGGACTTTTTAAAGCGGCACTTTCTCGACCGGGCGGGTTTTGCAGATGTATTCTTGTTTGACGGCATGGCGAATCCTGAACGCGAATACGTGCGTGCCGAGAAATTCATTGCGGAGCACGGCAATTTCGATGTGATTGTGTTCGGCGTTGGCGTCAACGGGCATGTCGCGCTCAATGAACCGGGCGTCGATCCGACGCTGCGTACGCATGTTGCGGACGTTGCCGGTGTGACCGCGAATGTTGCGCAGAAGTATTTCGAGGGTGAGGCTCCACCATTGAAAAAAGGTTTGACGATTGGTATTGCCAATGCATTGGAGGCAAAAAAGCTCTATGTGATGGCGAACTCGCCACAAAAAAGGACGGTTGTCGAGCAAATTTTAAAGATGGTTGACAGCGGAAATCCGACGAACGAAGTGCCCGCCAGCTTTGTGATTGCGCAGCCGCAAGCGGAGTTCTGCGTGACCGACGACGTCTTTGCATGACGCTTTTCTTGCAATTGTAATTGCAATCCCAAACAAACAAAAAGAGCCTTCCGGCTCTTTTTGTTTGTTTCTATGCTCAGTGTTTTTTGGAGCTGTACTCTTTTGCATAACGAAAGAGCTCCTGCACGTTCTCCGGCGGAGTGTCGTCCTGCAGATGGTTGGCCGGAGCAAGGATATAACCGCCGCTGCGGAACAGTGCGCCCACGCGGGTTTCCACCTCGTGCCGAACGTCGTCCATCGTGCCGGGCATTGCCTTTTGCAGGTCGATTGCGCCGTGGAAACAGAGTTTTTCGCCAAAGGTGTCCTTAATGCGTGAAGAATCCATACCGGTTGCCAGAGGCTGGAGGGGATTTAAAATATCGATGCCGGTATCGATGAGATCGGGAATTAAATCGAACACTGCACCGCAGGTGTGGAAGAAAATTTTCGCCTTTGGCGCTCGCTCTCGGATACAGGCGATGATCTTTTTATAACGAGGCTGCATATACGTACGGAACGTCTCCGGCGAGATCAGAAGGCCGTTCTGCGTGCCAAAGTCCTCGCTGAGTTCAACGATGTCCACGTCGCCGTCGATCTCCTCCAGCATCATGGCGTAGAGATCGAGTTTGACCTGCATAATGCGGTCGCAGATGGCGTTTGCCATGTCTTCGTCGGCAATCAGGTCACAGAGGAAATTTTGAAAACCGCGAAGGTAGCCGCCGTGCTCCAGAAAACCGAGCGACGTGACAAACTTTGCCGACACCGCAAAATCGGTGTTTTTGCGCAGATATTGCACCCGTTCTTTCAATCCTTCCACACGGCTGCGGTCGGTCGTATCCGGCCACTGCGTGTGGTTGAGCACATCATCGGCGTCTTCGGCATCTTCAAGCGGAGATTCGAGACACTGCACTTCGCCGGCGTAAAGACGGAGCTTAACACCCCATTCATCGATGTACGTGCCGTCGGGCGCAATTTTAATCTGATATCCTTTTGGACTTTTCAGGGCGATATGCCGAAAATCCGTATCGAATACGTCCAGAATGCGCTCGTCATAATAACTGGACGTGCGGCCCGTCCGATATGGCGGGATGTCACCTTTGATGCCGAGCATGTCTTTAACCTTGAAATACAGCGGGTCGACCATGTTGCAGGTGCTGCCGCAGAGATCCATTGGGACACGATCGGTATCCTGATGGTTAAGCGCAAGCAACACGCGCTCCCGATGGGAAAGCTGCTCCATTTTTACTACCTCGTTTCTTGCAAAAGGCGCATAATTCTACAGCGCCATGTATTTTGGCGTTTTTCAATAAAAACTTGATTGTAAAGAAACCGTTTCTTCAACCGCGTGGCCGGTAGAGCGCGTTGAATCATACGCTCCACCGGCACGCGATTTGTGCAAAGGGGGAAATTACATATACTGCTTCATGAAGCGGTAGGACTGCTCAATCCCGCTTTTTACGTCGGCGGGCGAGGCTTCAAACGCCTTGTCCTCCACCTCGATGCAGGCATAGCCGTCGTAACGGATGTCGTTAAGAGCAGAGACGAACGCGCCGAAATCCACACCGCCAAGCCCGGGCAGCTTTGGCGAATGCCACAGCGCAGGGTATGAAAACACACCGTAATCGTCGACCTTGTCCTGATGGATTTTGATGTCCTTGAAGTGGACATGGAAAATCCTGTCCTTGAACTCATAGATGGGCTTGATGTAGTCAGCGCCGATGAGATACGGATGCGACGGATCATAGTTCAGACCGAGAGCGTTCGACGGAATGCGTTTAAACATTTCGCGCCAAATCACCGGTGTGCTGGCAAGATTGTTGCCGCCGGGCCATTCGTTTACGGTATAGAGCATCGGGCAGTTTTCAATGCCGATTTTTACACCCTTCTTTTCAGCATATGCAACGATCGGTTTCCAAACCAATTCGAACTTGTCAAGGTTTTCTTCAACGGTCTTGTTTTTGTCCTTGCCGATGAAGGTCGTGACCATGTTGACGCCCATGAGCGCGGAGGCGTCGATGAGTCTAATAAGATGGTCGATTGCAACCTTTGCGGCTTCTTCGTTCGAATCGAGCGGGTTCGGATAATAGCCGAGCGACGAAATTTTAACACCTTTGCTTTCCGCATAATCGCGGTAATAAAGCAGTTTTTTATCGTCGCTTTCGTTCAGATCGATGTGCGTAATCCCCGCATAGCGGCGTACTGCCTTGCCCTTTGGCCAGCAGCAGACTTCCACACAGGTAAAGCCGACGGAAACGGCATAATCGATGACCTGCTCAAAGCTGTCGTCGGGAAGGATCGCGGAGACGAGCCCCAGTTTCATCATAACGGTGAACCTCCTGTAATAATGTCTTATAGTTTTGCGATTGCGTCGGTTAAAAAGCGTACGGCCATGCGGATGTCCTCTGCGCCGTTTTTCACTTCCCGTTCAATCGTTAAAAATCCGTCATAGCCCATGTCCTTCAGTGCGGACAGGTATTCACCCCAGCGGACGTCGCCTTCACCCAACGGTGTTTCGATGAGTACGCCCTGGGACTGCATCCACTCCAGCCCGCCTTCGGCAAAACCATGATAGAAAGACTCCGCGTCGACCGGAACAAGATTTTTGCCGTCCTTTGCGTGCGTGTGCACGATGCGTTTGCCCGCAATGCGGACGCCTTCCACGTGATCGACGCCCGTGACCATGACGATGTTGGCGGGGTCATAGTTAATGCCGACGCCAGCGCCGCACTCGTCGATAAACGCGGACAGCGTGTCGATTGCTTCCGGTCCGGTTTCAACGGCAATCCAGCAGCCGCGCTCGGCTGCGTATGAGCCGATCTCCATGCAGGCTTCGCGCATGATTTCGTATCGCGGGATGCTTTTATCCTTCGGCACAACGCCTATGTGGGTCGTGACGACATGGCAGTCGAGTTCCAATCCGAGATCGATGACTTTTTTTAGGTAATCCAGCTTTACCGGGTTGTCTTTCGCTTTTTCAAGGCCGTATCCGCCGAGCTCGCCGCATAACGCGGTGACGGTTTGCCTGCAGGCGCGCGTGGTGTTTTTCACCTGCTGAACCTGTGCTGCGGAGGCTGTGCGCGGATCGAGGTCGCCCGCGGCATAAATCTGAACACCTGTTGCGCCACAGCGTTCGGACTCGCGAATGCCTTCAATCAGCCCGACGCCGAACCAGTCGGCAAGGGTTCCAATTTTAAACATATCCGCTCCTTTACTCGCCGACTTTTATCCAGCGGCCTTTTTTGGCGCTCTTGACGACGGCTTCGCAAAGTTCCATCTCGCGCAGACCGTTTTCGAAGTTTGCGGAGACGCGCTTGCCGGTGTCGCCGGATTCGATTGCGGCATAGATGGACTTGAAGTTTTGTTTAAACGTATCCGGGAAACCTTCCACGTGCCCGCCGGGATAACTGATGGAAGCACGCGCCAACGGGCTGAGGATGGACGGGTCTTTGGCCGCTTTCTGGTTGAATGTTTCGCGGTGACCGATCCAAAGCTCATTGGAATCTTCGCTGTCCCAGTGTAGGGCGCACTTGCTGCCGCCGATATCGAGGACCATTTGGTTCTTCCGTCCGGCAAAGACCTGGCTGATGGTGCAGTTGCCGTGCGCGCCGTTATCAAAGCGGAACAGAACGGTGCAATAATCTTCCGTGCCGATCGGTTTTTCTTCGTAATCTTCCGGGCGGAGCGCCATGCCGGAATAGGTTGCGATGGGCTTTAACGGCTTTTTGCGAATTTTGTGGAACGTTTCAAAGTCTGCAAACAGTTCTACAACGCGCAGGCCCGTTACAGATTCGACCATGTCGATCCAATGGGAGCCGATATCCGCAAACGCGCGGCTTTCTCCGCTGACTTCGGGTTCGAGACGCCAGCTGTAGTCGGTATCATAATAAAGCCAGTCCTGCAGATAGGAGCCGTGGATGGTGTAGATGTCGCCGACGTCTCCGCTTTCAACCATGGCTTTCGCCTGCATAACCTGCGGGTACCAGCGGCAGTTGAAATTGACGCCGGTGACGATGTTGTGCTTCTTTGCATAGTCCGCAAGCTTTTTCGCTTCGGCAAGCGTTTTGGTCAGCGGTTTTTCACAGACAACGGAGATGCCGCGCTCCATAGCGTACATCGCCATCTCATAGTGCGAAGCGTTCGGTGTGCAGATGTGTACGACGTCCGGCTTTTCTACATCCAGCATCTCTTTAAAATCATCGTATCCTTTGGGGACAAAAAATGCGTCCGCCTTTGCCTGGGCGTTTGGTATGTCCGAAATGGCGACGATTTCCACGTTGCCGAGTCGGCGGAGCGCTTCAATGTGTGCCGCGCCGATAAAGCCGACGCCGATAACGCAGGTTCTGAACATTTTCATAGGACAAAGCCTCCTTGGTTTGAATTGCGGATTCGAAGTGCTGTAAAAATTATATGCCATTCAGGTCGGCTGTTTCAAGGGATTTGAGATAATTTGTATCGTACTTTTGGGAAAAGGTGATTTTTATCGTTATTTCGGCCTGAATTTGGTCAGTATGCGAGAGAAAAAGCAAGATGAGATTTTATGCAAGTACGAAAGAGGCCGAAAGAATAGTTCGAAAGCAATACGATAAAAAAATACTTATAATAAAAGTATGATGGCGTGTGCAAGAAAGAAAAACGTTTTCCTTGAAGAACGGCATAATAAATGAGAAAATCATCGTTTAATCGGAAAATGCTATGCAAGTGAAACAATTTATTGTATACTGAATACTAGATTTGTTTGTTAACAGTTTATATTTGGGCGGCTGAAAAACAGCCGCCTTTCCAAACGATGTGGTCAATTCCGCGATTTGGCGAAATCAATGTAAATGATAAAAATGAATGTGCCCGGACAAAAGGATCATTTAAGTGAAATGCTGCTGATGGACATGCCGTGTGCGATTTGCGTTGCGCGCATGGATGAAACCGGTACGGTTTGCTTTGTCAATGCTGCATTTTTTGGCATGTTTAGCGATACGTCCGAAAATGAGCTGCTTTCCGACGGTTTGCTTCACGTACTTGCACAGATTTCGCCGGAGAACGCCGCGCAGATAGCAGAGCAGACGGCTTGCATTGCAACGGGAGAAAAATCGGAAGCATCCATAGAAATGCGGCGACGCGGCAATGATGGCTCCCAGTTGTGGATGATACTTCGCATGCGGCGCGTCGAGTGGGAAGAGCCGGTGCTCGTCTGCGTGTTTGAAGACATAACAAAGCGAAAAGAAGCCGAAGAGCAAACATATATTCTTAAAAAAAAATTCCAGATTGCAGTGCGTCATAGCGATAAAATGGTATTTCGATATGACATCGCAAAAAAAACGGCGTACCTTTCGCCGGAGACTGCCGCGCAGTATGGAACAGATAGAATCGAAAATTTTCCGAAACGCGTTATGGCGAACGGGTTTATTAAAAGTGACAGTCGGGTCATATTCCTGCAGATGCTCCAGTCCATCACTAATGGAACAAGGCCGTCCGGCAGCGCCGTGCTTCAGATGAATTTAAAGCGAAAGAAGGCAGAATACGATTGGTATCGTATCTACTACTCCATTGTCTTTCGCAGGGACGGGGTGCCTTCACAGGCGATCGTTTCGCTGCAGAATGTTTCCGAACAATATGAGCGTGAGCTCGCCTACAAGAGGTGGGCACAAACGTATGCTGCAATACCGCAAAACAAAATGATGTATTTTGAATTCGATCTGACGCGCAACCGCTTTGAGCACAGCAAAGGAGGACTGGTCGGTCCGCTTCCGGACATGGCGGAGCCGACAATGGAAGCCGTTTTGGGATATTTCATAAACAAGTGGGTCCATGTTGACGACCGACAGAAGTTGTCGGGTCATACGGCGCGCGCAAAACTGCTGACCGACTATTTTCGAGATGCCCAAATTAGCGACATAGAGTATCGCCATCGGCGCGAGGACGGTTCGTTCGGTTGGGTGCGTGTCAGTGTACAGATGCTGCCTGACCCGTATTCTTCCAACATCCGTGCGTTTTTACTGTTTCGGGATATCGACTTGCGAAAACGCGAGGAGTTGAACATTCAAGATCGGCTTTGTTCCGATCCGCTGACAGGTGTTTTTAACCGGAAAGCCTTTATTGAGCGGGCTGAATGCATTTGTTCCAGTATAAAAGAAGGAAACGCATGCGCGTTTGTCATGGTGGATGTCGACAATTTCAAGCAGGTCAACGACCGGTTTGGTCATGCATACGGAGACCGTGTTCTGGTGCGTATTGCGGAGACGCTGCACTCCTGCGTGCGGGCAAGCGACCTGGTTGCCAGAATGGGCGGTGATGAATTCCTCTTACTATTGCAGGATGTGACGGACAAAGACGCACTTTTAGCGAAACTGACGCACCTGCGTGACCAAATCTATCAGCGCGTCAGCAACGATATCGTAATCTCCTGCAGCTTCGGCGCAGCTTGTTGCCCTATGGACGGAGAGACGTTTGACGAATTGTACTTCAAGGCGGACGTGGCGCTATATGCCGCAAAAGAAGGCGGGCGTAACTGCTCGTGCGTATATGAAGGCGGCATGCGTCCGCAGAGCTATCTGCTTGATGCGGATGAGATATAGGTGCGTTCTCATAGAAATGCACAATGCATTACAAGTCAAAAACGCCGCGGTAATTTTCCGCGGCGTTTGTTTGTTTCGGGTATGTGTTATTTTAGCACGACCGTGCGTTGCTGCTTGACCTTCTTGGTTTGCAGCAAACTCCAAAGTGTGAACGCACCGTCGATGATCAGTGCGACACCCGCGATGATGGTGGCGACACGAACGGCGCCGAACGGGTTGAACAGAAGCAGGATGCCGAATATCAGCGTGACAAGCGCGGTAATAAACAACGGAAGCCAACCCCCTCCGCTGAACCGGCGGAGGTTGAGTGCGATCTGAAGCCGGAGGATGCTGTCGATGATGATCGCTACGCCGATGATTGCGGCAAGCACGGCGACGACCGCATCGGCTTTAAACAACAGAAACAACCCGATGACGGCGAGAGCAATGCCGAGTGCGACGCCGAACTGCACGCTGCCCGACTCCTGCTTGCGTGCAAAGAAGTCGATAATGCGATACACGCCGTATCCCAGTGCTGCTGCGCCAAGCAGATAGCACACGATCCGGCGTGCCTGATCCGGCCAGAGGATGAGCAGCAGCCCTAAAAAGATGTAAACGATCGAGCTAATGAACATAGCTTTTTGAAACGGATTTTTCATAGCTTTTTCCTCCATATTACAATCATCATATCAGTGTCAAAAGGCGTTTGCAAGCGGTGTAAACAAGCTGGATCAGGGGTTTAAATCACACCGGCGTCGAGCAGAAAAGAAGTGACGCATTTGCGGTATTCCTGCGGATCGGAGCAGTAGCTTTCAGCATGTGCGGCGTTCGGGAATGTTTCCATTTCTTTTTTGCCCTGTTTTGCCGCATAAACTTCAAAAACCATTGAATACGGCACGAAATCATCCTTTTCTCCGTGGATAAACAGCATTGGCAACGAGTCGCACTTTGCAACGGACGCCACTGGAGCAACTTCATGGAAATACACACCGCCGCGCAGTTTGGAAAACAGGCTTGCAAGCGGAACGAACGGAGCATACGGCAGGTGATACATCTGCTTGACGTTGTTCTTTAGTTGCGCGCGTAAATCGCTGTATCCGCAGTCCTCGATGACGAAGTCCAGGCCGGGATACTGCGACGCATGCAGCATAACCGTCGCCGCACCCATCGACTCGCCGTGCGTGCCGAGTACGCAGTTCTGCCCGAAGCGCTCGCGCACCCAATCGCAGACGGTGGATAAGTCGTTTGACTCATAGTATCCCATTGTGGTCGGCGCCTTATCGGAACGACCATGGTTGCGATGATCGTAGAGCACGCAATCAAACCCCAATTCACGCAGCATGGCGGCATATTTCACACTGCCGATCAGACAGTAGGTGTATCCGTGGACGATGACCGCTACGCGCGCTTTTCTGTCCGGAAAGGAGACGCCTTCTTTGCGTGGCCAGAGCGCACAGTGCAGGTTATAACCATACTGCGAAGGGATGGAAAACTCTTCGAGTTTACATTCGCTGTCGAACCATTCCCGCGTAAAATGACCGCGGTTTACTTCTTCGTCGACGCATTTGTCATACTCCCAGGCTTTTGGTCGAACGATCATGCTCGACAACGCCCAAGATATAAAAACGGTGCCAATGAGTAAAACAGCAAGAATACCAACAAGGACCCAAACCAGTGTCAAAAGTAGATGCCTCCTTTAACAGGATAATGATACATGACTGGTGATATGCGTTTTCAGGCGAACATTCGCCGAAAAAGCAATGCAAGCCCAACAAACAATGGTTTCTGTAAAAAAGTATACGCCAAACGAATTGTTTACGCGTGGACAACGAATGGTTTGACGAATATTTTACAGCGATATCGTCAATCTATTTCATTTGTGATTATAAACGGATGTTAAAACGGCAAAATGCCCGATTGAAGAAACCGACCGGAACAATGTTTTCATCATTCCGGTCGGTTGGTTCCGTGTGATTCAGCTTTTAAGTGCGCGGTCCAGAACGGCCTTCACGTCCGACTTTTCCGCATGTCCTTCGTGCAACTTTTCCTGTCCCATATAGAAGCAGGGCACGAACCAGTAGTCATACTTTGCCGCCAGCGCTTTTTGTGCCGATTCGTCGATGCGCTCGATTTCAACGTCCGCATAGCGGCCGTCTTCGGCGCAAAGCTCGTCGAGGCAACGGTTTGCAATTTTGCAATGCGGACAGCTCGGCAGATAGAAATAAGTCAGTTTCGACATTATAACGTCCTCCGTTATTTTAATATTTGGTAAAGACGAAACAGCGCCTGCGGCGGCATAGCCTCCGCCCGGACGTCCGAACGAAAACCAAGCGAGGCCAGTGCGTCGTTCAGGCGCGAATCTTTCTTTAGGTTATTATACAGCGTCTTGCGGCGCATGGAAAATGCTTGTTTCACAAACTTCAAAAATGCGACCGCATTTTCGTCCGATTCTATTGATTTTGTCAGGCGGACGACGACCGAGTCGACCTCCGGCTGCGGTGTAAAGCAATCACGCGGAACGTTGAGGACGGTTTCCGCATGATAAAAGTATTGCGTCAGGACAGCCAACGGTCCATAGATGCGATCGGATGGAGTGGCATAAAATCGTTCCGCGGCTTCCGCCTGCACCATCAGCGTCATCGACTCCGGCAAGAGTGAAAGCAACCGCAGTACGATTGGCGTTGTTGCATAATAGGGAAGGTTGCCCACGGCATGCCATGGTTGGCCGCCGGTCAGCGCGGGCACGTCCACGTCCATAAAATCCGCATGAACGAGCGTAACCGCGTCGTCGAAGCGGTCTTCCAATACAGCGGCCAATCTTCCGTCCTTTTCCACGGCGACGAGCTTTTCTGCCCTTGTAACCAACTCAGCCGTTAGCGCGCCGGCTCCGGGACCGATTTCCAGCACGGTCTTCCCATCAATTTCTGCCGCGTCGACAATGGCACTGATAACGTTTTGCCGGGTCAGGAAGTTCTGTCCAAGCGCTTTGTTCGGCACAAACCCGTCCGGCAGAATCGATTGTTGTTTTTCGATATCTTTCATATTACCTATATTAGACGATTTTGCATGCAGATGCACGAAAAAAGCAGTAAACGGCTGATAACGGATTTCACCGATGGAGGAGCGACTAAGAAAACCGAACGAAAATGATTGACACGAGTTGATGAACGGAGTGTATTGTGCCATAATATTATGAACAAGATTAAAACGCATATCGAATCAATTCAGGCAACGAAACCGAACCGAAAGGATGTAAATGAGCATGTCCAAATATCTTCTGGCTCTCGATCAGGGCACAACCAGCTCCAGAGCGATTTTGTTTGATTTTGGCGGCAAGATCATCAGCAGCGCACAATATGAATTCCGTCAGATTTATCCGGGCGCAGGATACGTTGAACACGATCCGTTCGACATACTGGAGACGCAAAAACAGGCCGCGGCGGACGTGCTTAAGCGTATGAGCGTCCGGGTGGGCGATATCGCAGCAGTCGGTATAACCAACCAGCGTGAAACGACCATCGTCTGGGACAAAGCGACAGGACAACCGGTGTACAACGCAATCGTCTGGCAATGCCGGAGGACCGCGCCGCTGTGCGAACAGCTGATTGAAGAGGGATGGAGCGAGCATGTCCAAAAATCGACGGGGCTGCTGATCGACGCATACTTTTCGGGAACCAAGATTCGGTATATCCTCGACCATATAGAAAACGGACAACAGCGTGCCGAAAACGGCGAATTATTGTTCGGCACGGTGGACACCTGGTTGATTTGGAATCTCACCGGAGAACACGTGACGGATTATTCAAACGCCGCGCGCACGATGGTATTCGATATCCATACGCTCGATTATGACGACAAAATGCTTGAACGGCTGAATATCCCGCGCTGCATGCTGCCAAAGCCGATGCCGTCCAGCTGTGTTTACGGAGAAATACAGCCGCACATCATGGGACTTGAAACGTTGGGCGGCGTGCCGATTGCCGGAGCCGCGGGCGACCAACAGGCGGCGCTGTTCGGGCAGGCATGCTTTGAAAAAGGCATGGCGAAATGCACATACGGCACGGGCGGTTTTTTAATGATGAACACGGGGACCGCGCCGATCGAAAGCGAGAATCGTTTGCTGACAACCATTGCCTGGGGCATTGGTGAGCGTGTGGAGTACGCGCTTGAAGGTAGTATTTTTAATGCGGGTAGTTCCATTAAGTGGCTGCGCGACGACCTTGGCCTGATATCGAGTGCGCGGGAGATCGATGTGCTTGCGGAGTCCGTTCCGGACGCTGGCGGCGCTTACTTCGTTTCCGCGTTTACCGGGCTTGGCGCGCCGCACTGGGATATGTACGCCCGGGGTGCAATGCTTGGACTGACGCGTGCGACGACGAAAGCGCATTTTGCGCGCGCGGT
Organism: Christensenellaceae bacterium; assembly: GCA_963665515.1. GTDB lineage: Bacteria > Bacillota > Clostridia > Christensenellales > CAG-138 > UBA7703. Next base: position 272,062 of record OY762278.1, on the reverse strand, counting down.
GCTGGAGGGAATCGCATATCAGGTACGTGACCTGGCCGAAACGATGGAAAAAGACGCGAAAACACCGCTGGCAGAACTCAAGGTAGATGGCGGCGCGTCGGTATCCAACGTGATGATGCAATTCCAGGCGGACATGCTGAACACACGTGTCAATCGACCGAAGTGCGTGGAATCCACCGCGCTCGGCGCGGCATGCCTTGCGGGGTTGGCCGTCGGCGTATTCAAAGATATGAAGGAAATCGCCGACAAATGGCAAAGTGAGCGTGTTTTTGAGCCGAAGATGGAAGCAGTCGAGCGCGATAAACGGCTAAAAGGCTGGAAACGTGCGCTGGAACGCGCGATGCATTGGGAAGAGAAGTAGAAAACTGCTAATAGGTCTCCGTTTAGGATGGTCTCGTCAGGTTTTCACACGGCTGTTTCCGTTCGGCGGCATTGGCGCCGTACCGCCATTAAGCGGGACGTATTCACACCGGATCGTCACGGACGAAAAAATGGCGGATTTTGCCCTGTATCTTGCGGGTGAAAGGCGCCTTTTATACAGCATTTGGGATGTTGACTTTTTAATGCAAAGCCTATAGAATAAGGGATGCTATCGTGGTGGCGTATGGGTAACGCATACGCTGACCGCGATAGAAACGCTGTAAACCGCGCGTCTTTTCATAGCGCCGTTGATACGGACACTATGATGAAACATGTTCGCCGACGGCACCGGTGGCGAAGGGATGCAAACGGCGTGCGGGTGTAGCTCAGTGGCAGAGCTCCAGCTTCCCAAGCTGGCTATGTGGGTTCGATTCCCATCACCCGCTCCAGCATCTTTACAAACGGTGCACAAAATATTCAGCCCGCTGCCGTTACAAAATTCCGCAGGCGGGTAACAACAGATTTATTTAGGAGGAATGGTTGTAATGGCAAAGGCAAAATTCGAAAGAACGAAACCGCATGTCAACATCGGAACGATCGGACACGTAGATCACGGCAAGACGACATTGACGGCGGCGATCACGATGGCGCTATCGCAGCAGGGCGAAGCGACGGCGATGAAGTACGACGAGATCGACAAGGCGCCGGAAGAGAAAGCGCGTGGAATCACGATCAACACGGCACACGTGGAGTATCAAACGGATGCGCGTCACTATGCGCACGTTGACTGCCCAGGTCACGCGGACTATGTAAAGAACATGATCACCGGTGCTGCGCAGATGGACGGCGCGATCCTGGTCGTAAGCGCAGCGGACGGTCCGATGCCGCAGACCCGCGAGCACATTCTGCTTGCGCGTCAGGTTGGCGTACCGTACATCATCGTATTCATGAACAAGACGGATCAGGTCGACGATCCTGAGCTGCTTGAACTGGTCGAAATGGAAATCCGTGAGCTGCTGAGCAGCTATGATTTCCCGGGTGACGATATCCCGATCATCAAGGGAAGCGCGCTGCAGGCGATGAACGCACTGATCGCGGGCAAAGTTGCGAAGGAAACACCGGAGTGCGCATGCCTGTTTGAGCTGATGGACGCAGTTGACAGCTACATTCCGACACCGGAACGTGCGGTTGACAAACCGTTCCTGATGCCGGTCGAAGACGTGTTCACGATCACTGGCCGCGGCACAGTCGCGACGGGTCGTGTTGAGCGCGGAACGGTCAAGGTCAGCGACACGGTAGAAATCGTCGGATTGACGGACGAAACGCGTTCCGTGGTCGTCACGGGCGTAGAAATGTTCCGTAAGCAGCTGGACCAGGCGCTTGCAGGCGACAACATTGGCGCATTGCTTCGCGGCGTACAGCGTGCAGACATCGAACGTGGCCAGGTTCTGGCGAAGCCGGGATCGATCCATTCGCACACGCACTTCCACAGCGAAGTATACGTGTTGACGAAGGAAGAAGGCGGCCGTCACACTCCGTTCTTCACGGGCTACCGTCCGCAGTTCTACTTCCGCACGACGGACGTAACGGGCACGATCGAACTGCCGCAGGGCGTTGAGATGGTTATGCCTGGCGATAACATCAAGATGACGATCAAGCTGATCACGCCGATCGCAATCGAGCAGGGACTGCGCTTCGCTATCCGCGAAGGCGGCCGCACGGTAGCATCGGGTGTTGTTTCCGAGATCATCGAGTAAAGCAAAGCAACAAAAGGAGACTCCCCAGGGAGTCTCTTTTTTGTTTGCTCTATTTAACTTCGTTGGTTTCTTTAAAAAGAAACCAAAATAAAGAAACTTATTATTTTATACGAACAGATTTGGTGACAATGGGAGGTTTTTGTCCGCCTTTTTGTTAAAAGGGAAGGGGAGTTACATAAACAAGCACAATCCAATTGGAATAAAAATCGCGAGAATGAAGTCCATCACCTTGATCTTGGTGATCTTCAGCAGGTTCAGTCCGATGCCGATGATGAGAAGCGAACCGACGCACGTCATCTCCGCGATCGCCGAAGTGCTGAGCACGGGCGCAACAAACTGCGCGAGCAGGGTGATTGCACCCTGATACACAAAGACCGCGATGGCGGAGACCAAAACGCCCGCGCCGAGCGTGCTTGCAAACACAACGGCACTCACGCCGTCAAGCAGACTTTTTGTAAAGAGCACCTCGTGGTTGCCGCTCAGGCCGCTATTGAGCGAGCCGACGACCGCCATGGCGCCAACGCAAAATAACAGTGTCGCCGTGATGAAGCCTTCGCCAAAGGTTGAATTGCAATCATCGGTTTTATGAAATTTGGTTTCGACCTTGCAGACCAATCGCGTGAACCGACCGTCAAAATCAAAAAACATGCCGATAGCGCCGCCAACGACGATTGAGATGGTAGCGATCAATGCGTTTTGACCCTCCAGCGAACCGCTGATGCCGATATAGAGACAAACCAGGCCGAGTCCCTGCATGATGCCGTTTGAAACGCGTTCCGGTATGCCCTTTTTCAGCAAAAGGCCGATGATTCCGCCTGCGAGTATCGCGGCGGCATTGACGATTGTTCCGAGCATAGGGATGATATCCTTTCCACAACATTATGCCGTAACAGCATAATCATTCAGCTAATTCACTCATTATTCAGACCATTATACACTGCAATCGGCCAAATTGAAACACGCGTTTGAATATGACGGCTTTGAGAAAGTCCCCTCTCTCAAGGAAAGGGGACTTTGCTATTCTAGACAAACAGAACGACGCGTTCTGTTTTTTATACGCGTTCTACACCGAGCGTGACGCTTTCTTTGTTGACGTCCCAGACCTTCATGTAACCCTGCGGCCCTTTGATCAGCTTGTCTCCAAGCGTTTCGGAGAGGATCTCGTCGCCAAAGCGTTCAAAGATGCCGTTGATGCGCTCGTTGCCTTCATAGGAAAGCACGATGTGGTCGGAAACTTCAAATCCGGCTTCCTTGCGCATGGTCTGCACCTTGCTGATGAGCTCGCGGACGAATCCTTCGTCGATCAGCGCCGGGGTGAGTTTCGTGTCTAGAACAACGATGGTGTCATTATCGGCGGCGGTGACAAACTCCGTATTCTTACCGGTGGAGACGAGCACGTCTTCCGCCGAGAGGATCACCAGCGTATCGTCCACGCTGAACTCATAGTTCTTTCCATCGTTATGCGCCTTGACGACCGCGTTGCCGACGCCTTCGCCGGAAAGATGCGCAGAGATCTTTGGCAGCAGTTTCCCGTAACGCGGTCCGAGGGTTTTCAGCTGCGGTTTGACCACATAACTCAAAAAGCCCGATGCGTCCGTGACGAATTCCGCCTTCTTTACGTTGAGTTCTTCGGTGATGATGCTGACGTAGCGTTCACTCATCGGTTCGCCTTGAATGTACATCAGCGCCAGTGGCTGACGGGTTTTGATGTTGCCGTCGTTGCGCGCCGCGCGGCCAAGTGTCACGATATCCAGCACGCGCGCCATGTCCGCCTCCAGCTGCGTATCGATCCTGCTTGCGTCCGCAACCGGATAATCGCAGAAATGGATACTTTCCGGTGCAGCGCTGTCCACGCTGCGCACGATGTTCTGGTAGATTTCCTCCGTCATAAACGGCAGGAACGGTGCGGTCAGCAGCGACAAGGTGTACAGCGTTGTGTACAGCGTCATATACGCGGCGATCTTGTCGTCGGTCATTTCGCTGCCCCAGTAGCGTTCGCGGCAGCGGCGCACGTACCAGTTTGAAAGCTCATCGGAGAACGCCTGCAGTGCGCGGCCCGCTTCGGTGATCTTGAGCTTGTCAAGATTGCCGTCCACAGTCTGAATCAGCGTATTCAGACGTGAGAGCACCCATTTGTCCATCTCGCTGAGCTTACAATCGCTTAGCTTATATTTCGTCGGATCGAACTTGTCGATGTCGGCATACAGCACATAGAATGCATAGGTATTCCAGAATGTGCCGATGAACTTTCTCTGCGCTTCGCTGACTGCGTCGGCGGAGAAGCGGCTCGGCAGCCACGGCATGGAACCGGTGAAGAAATACCAACGTACCGCGTCCGCACCCTGCTGATCCAACACGGTCCAGGGGTCGACCACGTTGCCAAGATGCTTGCTCATCTTTCGGCCTTCCATATCCTGCACGTGACCAAGCACGATGCAGTTTTGGAATGCCGCGTCGTCGAACAGGCAGGTGGAGATTGCAAGCAGGGAATAGAACCACCCGCGTGTCTGATCGATCGCTTCGCTGATGAAGTTCGCCGGATAGCGCTTTTCGAATTCCTCTTTGTGTTCAAACGGATAGTGCCACTGTGCAAACGGCATGGCGCCGCTGTCGAACCAGCAATCGATGACGACCGGTTCGCGCTTCATAAGCTTTCCGCACTCGGGGCAGACGATTTCGACCTGATCGATGTACGGCTTGTGCAGTTCGATGTCCGCAGGGACGTTTTTGCCCATCTTCATGAGCTCTTCACGGGAACCGATGACATGGACATGTCCGCATTCGCACATCCAAACCGGCAGCGGCGTGCCCCAGTAACGTTCGCGCGAGACGCTCCAGTCGATGACGTTTTCGAGGAAGTTACCCATGCGGCCTTCCTTGATGGTCTCCGGAATCCAATTGACACTGCGGTTGAACGCGATGAGCTTGTCCTTAACCGCGGTCATCTTGATGAACCAGCTTTCGCGGGCGTAATAGATCAGCGGCGTGTCGCAGCGCCAGCAGAAAGGATAGCTGTGCTCAAACGGCGGAGCCGAGAAGAGCTTTCCGCTTTCTTTAAGCGCATCCAGAATCGGTTTGTCAGCATCTTTCACGAACAGACCGTCCCAAGGCGTTCCGCCAACCATATGACCGGACGCGTCGACAAGCTGTAGAAACGGCAGGTCCCATGTGCGGCCGACGCGCGCGTCATCTTCGCCGAACGCAGGCGCGATGTGGACGATGCCCGTGCCGTCTTCCAACGAGACGTAATCGTCCGTTATGACGCGATAGCCCGTCTTTTTGCCAAAGTTGACCGGAAGCTCAAACAGTGGGACGTATTCCATGCCGACAAGGTCTTTGCCCTTGCAGGTTGATACAATTTCGGCGTCTTCGCCCAGCACGCTCTTGACAAGCGCTTCCGCCAGGATGAACGTTTCATCGCCGCTTTTAACGGTTGCATAGGTTTCTTTTTCGTTGACGCAGAGGGCTACGTTGCTCGGCAGCGTCCAGGGAGTGGTCGTCCACGCCAGCAGCGCCACGGACGGATCGTCTTTTTTATAGAACTTCGCGACCGCGGACGTTTCCTTTACGTCCTTGTAGCCCTGCGCAACCTCATGGCTGGAGAGCGCCGTTCCGCAGCGCGGGCAGTACGGCACGATTTTGTGCCCTTTATAAAGCAGTCCTTTTTCGTGGATGGTTTTCAGCGCCCACCAGATGGACTCGATATAGTTATCTTCATAGGTGATGTAGGGATCGTCCATGTCCGCCCAGAAACCAACGCGGTCGGACATGTGTTCCCACTCGGTCTTGTATTTCCAGACCGATTTTTTACACTCCTTGATGAACGGCTCAATACCGTAGGCTTCAATTTGTTCCTTACCGTCGAGGCCAAGTTGCTTTTCAACCTCGATTTCAACCGGCAGGCCGTGCGTGTCCCAACCCGCTTTGCGCAGAACATCGTAGCCCTTCATGGTTTTGTAGCGCGGGATGATATCCTTAATCGAGCGCGTCAAAACATGGCCGATGTGCGGCTTTCCGTTGGCCGTCGGCGGGCCGTCGAAGAATGTGTAAGGCTCGCTGCCTTTGCGCAGCGCGACGCTTTTTTGGAAGATCTGATTCTCCTTCCAAAACGCGAGCACTTCTTTTTCGCGCGGTACAAAGTTGAGATCGCTCGAAACTTTCTTGTACATACTCGTACTTTCCCTCCATTTAATGTAAAAAAATAAGCCTTCGTCTCCATAATCCATGGGACGAAAAGCTCCTGCTTTGCGCGGTACCACCCGGCTTGACGGTAAAAAAATAACCGTCCTCTTAATCCCTTAACGCGGGAAACGGCACACGTTACTCGGCCATAAACCTTTGGCGTGCGCGCTCACGGGTGATGTCGGAATGTACGATACGCCGCCGCCTTGCACCATACGCGGCTCGCTTCTTGCGCTCATATACGTTCGACGTGTCCCGATCGACGCTTTGACCCGACTAGTATAGCTGTTTTTTTACTATTTGTAAAGACCGCGAATCGCTTAACAACCGCGGTGATGTCTGGTATAATGGTTGCTCATAAAGGTATGGGTAAGGATTGGAAGGATATGGATTTTAAAACTGCAATCGCTTCGGCGCTGGCTGCGCAGTGTTCGTTGCCAGCCGAGGAGCTGGCCGGCTGGCTGGAGACGCCACCGTCGCCCGATATGGGAGACTATGCGTTTCCTTGTTTTAAGCTGGCAAAAACGCTTAGAAAAGCACCAAACGCCATCGCGGTTGAACTGGCCGAAACGTTGACCTTGCCGGAAGGCGTTTCATCGGTTGAAGCGAAGGGCGCATATGTCAATTTTACGCTCGACAAGGCGGCGCAGGCAAAGGTCGTGCTCGAACAGGTATTTTCACAGAAGGAACGTTACGGCGGCTCGGACATGGGCGGCGGTCGCAACGTTTGCATCGATTATTCGTCCGTCAACATTGCAAAGCCGTTTCATATCGGCCACATGCCGACGACCGTGATCGGGAATTCGCTGTATCGCATTTATAACCACCTTGGGTTCCATTCAGTCGGCATCAACCATCTTGGCGACTGGGGTACGCAGTTCGGCAAAATGATCGTGGCTTACAAGCTTTGGGGCGATCGCAACACGATTGAAGAAGGCGGCGTGGACGAGCTTGTCAAAATCTACGTCCGCTTCCATCAGGAAGTGGAAACCGATCCGTCGCTGGACGATCAGGCACGGGCGTGGTTTAAGCGCATTGAAGACGGCGACCCCGAAGCGATGGAGCTGTTCGAATGGTTCAAGGCGATTACACTGACCGAGGTTGAACAGGTTTACGATATTTTAGGCATTCGCTTCGACAGCTATGCCGGAGAGAGCTTTTATAACGACAAGATGGGCCGCGTAGTGGACGAACTCCGCGAAAAAGGTCTGCTCAAGCTCGATCAGGGCGCGCAAATCGTCGACCTTTCGGAATACAAGATGCCGCCGTGCATCATTTTGCGTTCCGACGGAGCGACGCTGTACGCAACGCGCGATATCGCCGCGGCGTTGTACCGCAAGGATACCTATGATTTTGCAAAGTGCCTGTATGTGGTTGCATATCAGCAGGACCTGCACTTCCGGCAGTGGTTCAAGGTTGTGGAGCTCATGGGTTACCCGTGGTCGAAGGATCTTGTGCACGTGTCGTTCGGTATGGTTTCCGGCACTGAAGGCGCGTTTTCCACGCGGAAGGGCAACATGGTCAAACTGCGGGACGTACTGAGTGCCGCCTGCGACAAAACCTACGAAATCATTTGCGAAAAGAGTCCTGACCTTGAGGATAAACGCGCGGTTGCGCAGCAGGTTGGTGTCGGCGCGCTGGTTTGGAACAATCTGTACAACGGGCGCATCAAGGACGTTGTGTTCGACTGGGACACGGTGCTGAATTTTGACGGGGAAACCGGCCCGTATGTGCAGTATACCCATGCACGCGCCTGTTCCGTCCTACGCAAAGCGGAATACAAACCGGGCGATGTGGATTATTCCATCCTGACCGACACGGAATCCGCCGCGGTCATCACGGCCATCGGTGCATTTCCGGACGCGATACGCGAGGCGATGGAAAAGAACGAACCGTATCTGGTTTCGCGTGCGATAATCGCCATCTGTGCGGCGTTCAATAAGTTTTATTTTGAACAGCGCATCATGGCAGACGAACCCGACGTTCGCGCGGCAAGGCTTGCGCTGACAGACGCGACGCGCTCCGTCATTCAAACCGGCCTTGGATTGTTGGGAATCGCAGCGCCGGAGCGGATGTAAAACGACCATTGTGATAAACGGGAACGTATAGAGAGGATAATATGCTGGATATTAAATTGATCCGGAATGACCCGGATCTTGTGAAGGAAAATATTAAAAAGAAGTTTCAGGTCGATAAGATTTCCCTCGTGGACGAAGTAATCGAAATGGACAAAGAATACCGCGAGGCGCACACCCGCGCGGACTATCTGCGCTCGCAGAGAAATTCGATCAGTAAATCCATCGGCGCGCTGATGGCAAAAGGCAAGCGCGACGAAGCGGAGGAAGCGAAAAAGCAGGTCACCGCCATGGCGGACGAAATGGCGCAGCTTGCCGTTAAGGAAGACGAGCTTTCCGCAGAGATCCGAAAACGTATGCTGGTGATTCCGAACATCATCGACGCATCCGTTCCAATCGGGAAAGACGATTCCGAAAATGTCGAAATCGAGCGTTTCGGCGAGCCGGTCGTGCCGGACTTTGAGGTGCCATACCATGTTGACATCATGGAAAAGCTGCACGGTATCGATCTGGATTCCGCACGCAAGACCAGCGGAAACGGCTTTTATTATCTTTGCGGCGATATCGCGCTGTTGCAGTCTGCAATTTTGGCTTATGCGCGTGACTTCATGGTCGACCGTGGATTTACGTACTATATTCCTCCGTTTATGATTCGCTCCGGCGTTGTGGACGGCGTGATGAGCTTTGCCGAGATGGAAGGCATGATGTACAAGATTGAGGGCGAAGATCTCTATCTCATCGGCACCAGTGAACATTCCATGATTGGCAAGTTCATCGATACGTTTTTAGCGGAAGACGATCTGCCGCAGAAGCTGACAAGCTATTCGCCGTGTTTCCGCAAGGAAGTCGGCGCGCATGGCATAGAGGAGCGCGGGGTATACCGCATTCATCAGTTTGAAAAGCAGGAGATGATCGTTGTCTGCAAACCGGAAGAGAGCATGCAGTGGTTCGATACACTGTTGAAAAATACAATTGATTTTTTCCGCACGCTGGACATCCCCGTTCGCTCGCTGGAGTGCTGTTCCGGCGATCTGGCAGACCTCAAGGTCAAGAGCATGGATGTGGAAGCATGGTCCCCGCGTCAGCAGAAGTATTTTGAGGTGGGTAGCTGCTCGAACCTTGGCGATGCACAGGCACGCAGGCTTGGTATCCGCGTGAAAAATAAGGAGACGGGCAACTATTTTCCACATACGCTCAACAACACGGTGGTTGCGCCGCCGCGCATGCTGATTGCGTTCCTGGAAAACAATCTGCGCGAAGATGGAAGCATCGCCGTGCCGGAAGCGTTGCGTCCGTATTTTAGAAACAAGGCGGAGATTCGCTGACTTCCTTCCTTTTGAAAAAGAAGGGAAGCAAAGAAAACTTCGCTTTACAAAAGAAAGAATATCTCAGTATAACCGTTTGAGCCGATACGCGTTATAGCGAAGGAGCAGAGCATGAAAACAAGCAAAGCGATTGCCGAACATTATGCTTGGGGAGAGGCCTGCGACGGATGGCGGCTGTCGGACGACGCGGAAATGAGCGTCATTCAGGAGCGAATGCCACCGCATACGAGTGAAACGCGGCACCTACATGAGACGGCTCGACAGTTTTTCTTCATTCTCAATGGAGAAGCAACGATGGAGTGTGGCGGTAAATTGACTGTTTTGAAACAGCATGAAGGGATTGAAATTTTGCCGGACACACCGCATACCATGATGAACCGGTCGGATGATACAGTCGAATTCCTTGTGATTTCATCGCCGTCGACAAAAGGAGATCGTATCGCCTTTGAGTAAACACGCCGATTGATTTGCAAAAACAAAAAGGAACTGCCTTAAAGCAGTTCCTTTTGTGTTGTTTATGTTATGCTGCGGGTTCTTCTGCTGTCTCGGTTAACGTATCGTCTGTTTCGTCGACGGTATCGTCAATAGCGCCTTCGGTTTTATCTTCGGTCGTATTGGCCGCTTCGTCAGCCTTGGCTTCCGCACCACCAGCGCAGAAATCGCAGGGATCAAAGCGGTTTGCAGCAAAGGCGTCTTCCAGCGTGCCGCTGAAGAGGTTCTCCGGTGTGGTTCTGGAAAGCGCCTGACAGTCCGGGTCAAAATGATAGGACTTGCCGTAACGCGTCCAATAGACGGTGCCGGTGAATTCGCCGTCTGCAATCGCTTCCTGCTGAAGCTGCTGCACTTCTTCTTCGGACGGTTGCTGGAAATCGGTGGACGCCAGGCCGGCGCCGACAAACAGAACGGCAAGCAGAGCGACCAGGATTGTCTTGGTTTTTTTGTTCAGTTTATCGGATTTGGCGAGAAGGAAGATGCCGATGGGCAAGAAACACACAAGCACCATGATGACGCCAAGCTGATGCCAGATGGTACGCACCAATTTGCTGTCGGACAGACAGGGTTTGATACGGTTGGATTTTTTCCAGAGCTGCGCGGCGACGATGCAAAAGATTGCATCCGCAATCAGCACGCCGATCATGAGCATGAATTCCGGGTCGTTCCAGTTCTGCGCGCCATTGCGAATGGCAAAGCTGAACGCAAAGAACGCGCCGACTTCGGCGCCGATCGCCAGAATCCAGAGGATGACGGCGGCAATCCGCAATCCTTTGACGGAACCCTTTTTATCCGAACCGGAGGATTCAGGTTCGCGCTCGACAGCCTTCGCGGCTTTCGGCTCGGCGGCTTTTGTCGGAGTCGTTTTCTTAGGCGCAGACTTCTTTGCTGCGGTTGATTTTGTACCGGACTTCTTCGCTTCAGCCGCTTTTTTGGCTTCGGCGGCTTTTTTAGCGGCAGCTGCCTTTGCTGCATCTGAGACTGTCGATTTCTTTTCCATATTTACCCCCACGATCAATTGATAAAGATAGCTACAGTATAACAACGCCAAGGCGTGTTTGCAAGAAGCGTGCGCTGTTTTACCGACTTTGCTGGAAAGCATGAATTCGAGATGCTATAATACAAACGATCCCTTTTGTATGGTTCGTACAGACATAATAGCAACATGCTAAGATTTTCATTCTTGGAGGCAAAAGCACATGTTAAATTTTGAATTCTTCAGCCCGACTCGCCTCGTCTTTGGTAAAGGGACGGTGGACGAAGTTGGGAAGACCGTTGCGCCGCTTGCAAAAAAAGTTTTAATCCATTACGGCAGCGAACGAATTGTTGAGAGCGGCCTGATGGAGCGCATCACCACCTCGCTGGATGCGGCGGGCGTCGCGCATGTTGCACTTGGCGGCGTGCGGCCAAATCCGGATATCGAACTGGCGGAGCGCGGCATAGAACTTGCAAAGAGTGAAGGCGTTGAGCTTGTTCTTTGCGTCGGCGGAGGTTCCGTTATCGATTCAGGCAAGGCCATTGCGCTGGGCGTATATAACACACAGTGCGCTGTTTGGGATATTTTCAAAAACGGTGCAAAAACGACGGGCGCACTCCCGGTTGCAGCTGTGCTGACGTTCCCCGCAGCAGGCAGCGAAGGCAGCAACAGCTGCGTGATGAGCAACTACAAGACGAAAGAGAAACTGGGATGCAATTGTGAGTGGATACGACCCAAGGTTGCGATTGTCGATCCCACGTTGTTTGCAACCATTCCGAAATTCCAGATTGCCTGTGGCGTAGCGGACATGATGAGCCATATTATGGAACGCTATTTTTCAAATACGGAGCACACGGAATTGATTGACGCGCTGAGCGAGGCGACTTTGCGCACACTGATTGCGTTTGGGCCAAAGGTTTTGGCAGACCCGGGCGATTACGACGCATGGTGTCAGGTTGCAATCTGCGGGACAATTGCACACAACAACATGCTTGGCGTCGGGCGGCAACAGGACTGGGCCTGCCACAAAATGGCACATGAAGTAACGGCGCGTTTCAGTGTTACGCACGGCGCCGCGCTTGCCGGGCTGACGCCTGCCTGGATGCGGTATGTGTGGCGCGCAAATCCCAAGCGATTCTTCGATTTTTCGGTTAAGGTAATGGGGGAAGAAGAACACCCGCACGCCGACACTGCGACGATTGAGGACGGCATCAGTGCGCTGGAGACCTTCTATTCGTTGCTGGGCCTATCACAGCGGCTTTCGGCATATGGCGTAACGGCCGATGCAATTCCGGAAATGGCACGGCTTGCAACGCGGAACCCGATCGGCGGACTCAAGAGAATCTCCGAAGAATACGCCTGCGCAATTATGGAAGCAGCTCTATAAGAACAAACAATGCATAAAAACAGCCGCTCATTTAAGCGGCTGTTTTTGCACGTTGTGTTTACTTGGCGCGTTTGGCAGAAACGCCCTTGGGGATATCCCCGACGCCGTTGAGCACGAGACGTGGACGATACGGGAATTTTCTCATTTCTTCTTCGTCCGTTACGCCGGAAAGTACCAGCGCCGTGTCTAAACCGGACTCGATGCCCGCAATGATGTCGGTGTCCATACGGTCGCCGATGATGGCCGCTTCTTCCGAGTGAACGCCAAGCATTCTCAGACCGGTGCGCATCATCAACGGGTTGGGTTTGCCGACGAAGTAAGCCGACTTTCCGGTCGCCAGTTCGATCGGCGCGACCAGCGCGCGACAGGCGGGGATGATTCCGTTTTCGGAAGGTCCCGTCAAATCTGTGTTAGTGCCGATAAGCTTTGCTCCGGCACGAACGAAGTTTACGGCCTTGCAGATGCTTTCGTAGTTATAGTTGCTGGTTTCGCCGACGATGACGTAGTCCGGGTCGACGCTGTTTGTTGTGATGCCCGCTTCATACAGCGCGTTGAACAATCCCGGTGCGCCGATGATATATGCGCTGCAGCCGGGCGCCTGCGAGCGAACAAAGTTCGCCGTGGCAAGTGCGCTGGTGTAGAAATGGCTTTCGTCTACTTCCAGTCCCATGCGCGCAAGTTTGATTTGAAGTTCCCGCGGCGCTTTTCCACTTGCGTTTGTCAGGAACAGGAATTTTTTCTTTTCGGCGTATAACCACTCCACGAACTCTTTAACGCCCGGCAGAAGCCGTTCGCCGTGATAAATCACACCGTCCATGTCGCAGATAAAGCCCTTTTTGTTACGTAATAGATCCATTCAATACCTCTTTCAATTTTCTTCTTCTTTTCTCTTCATTTATATCGGATATAGCATACCATGTTTGTTTATAGCGCACAAGCGGGGCGTTTATTAACTGCACTCACGTCATGATCGTTCACATTGGGTAAACAGTTCTTTCATATCCGTCGGATATACTTATCTACATATGACGAGGAGGGTAATGATGAACGCAAAATACCGCGCCGGAAAAAGACTGCTGACAATCCTGCTGACGGCAGGCTTGTCGCTCGCTCTTTTGGCGTGTCAAATAGATAATACCGGGGCGGATTCGACGAATTCGCCGGAAAGCAATGCGTCGCCGACGCCGACAGCGACGGAGCAGGCAACCGACGCGCCGTCAGAAGCCACGCCGGATACGGCGGAAGGTGAAACCACATCAAACGATCGGGCCGGCGCCGATGCGGAGACGGAAGACGAGGCGGAAGAACTGTCCAATGGAACGGGTGCGTATACCATTACGGCAGATACGGCGGAAGAAGGAAAGAACTATACGTCCGAAGCATCGGATGAAAATGCCCTGCGTGTGGAAAACGGCTGCACGGCGAGCGTTGACGCCGCGATGATAGAGAAACTTTCTGGCGATTCTTCCAGTATTGCCGCCAGCCAAAGCGTTGGCCTGAACGCTGCGCTGATGCTGCACAACGGCGCGCAGTTTACATTGACCGGTTCCGACATAACAAGCGACGCCGCCGGCGCAGGCGCGTTGGCTTTCGGTGCGGATACGTACCTTTTGATTGAAAACTCAACCGTTCGTACCAACGTGGACAATTCCTACGGAATCGTTGCCGCGGACGGTGCGATTATCGCAGCAAAGAGCCTTACCGTTTCCACACAAGGGAATTCATCGGCGGCGGTTTGTACCGCGCAGACGGGCGGCAGCATATCGATCACCGGCGGTACGTTTACGACAGGCGGAGTCGACTCTCCGGCGGTTTCTTCCGCGGGGAGCGTTTCAGCGCAAGATGCCACGCTCCGCGCAAACCATTCCGCCGCAATTTCAGCCGACGGCGGTAGCGTAACATTAAATAATTGCACCGTGTCCGGCAACATGACCGCCGCAAGCGATGAAGGCAAAGAAGTTTTTTATACCGTATTGCTGGGCGATTGTTCGGGCAGTCTCGAAAGCGCAGGGCAGAGCACACTTACCATGACCGGTGGTTTGCTGAACGCGAATAACGGCGATCTTTTCTATGTGACGAATACCAACGCCACCATCAACCTAACCAACGTAACGCTATCGCCCAACAACGGCGTATTGCTTCGCGTTGCGGGGATTGACGGGCAAAACGGCGGATCGTGCAACCTGACTGCAACCAACCAGATTTTAATCGGTAATATTGCGGTCGACGTTATTTCCTCGTTGCATCTGTCGCTGACCGGCGGGACAAGTTTTACTGGCTCGATCAATCCGGACGGAACTGCAGGCGACGCAACTGTGACGCTTGGCGATGATTCGACCTGGATATTGACGAGTGATGCTTATCTGACCGGATTTTCCGGAAGAACAAAGAACATTGAGACCAACGGATACACAGTCTATGTCAACGGAAGTGCAATTACGAAATAATGTGATGCAACATAAAACAGCCGCCTAAACGGGCGGCTGTTTGTATATCGAATTTGCTTAAAAGAAAATTACTTTTTACAGGACAAAACGATTTCGCAAATATCGTCCACATCGGACAGCGCGAGATCGGCAAACAACGGCAAGGTCAGTACGTTTCTGGAAGCAGCAAGTGCAACTGGCGTATCCTGCGGGTCAAACTGCCCGTTATAACAGGCGGCTTCGCTGGAAAGCGGGAAGAAGTACTTCCGCGGATAGATATTGTATTCATTCAACGCGCTTGCAACATCGTCCCGCGTGCCCCCGAATGCTTGTGGATCGAATGTAACGGGGAAGTACGCAAAATTGCCGACCACATCTTTGGGGACGGGGCGAAGCGACAGACCGTCGACTCCGGCAAGATTTTCACGATAACGCGCAACCACTTTGGAGCGCTTGGCAATCTCGCTTTCAAAATGCTTGAGGTTGCAAAGTCCCATGGCGGCCTGGAATTCGTTCATCTTTGCGTTGCCGCCGACCTCGGTAATTTCCTCATCCGGATGGTAACCAAAATTTTTCAGGCCGTTAAGCATTTCTGCGTATGCCGTGTCTGCGCTTGCAACACCGCCGCCTTCTATGGTGTTAAAACTCTTAGTCGCGTGAAAGCTGAACATGGAAGCGTCGCCGAATGTCGCAATGCCGCGGTCGCCAAGCGTTACGCCGAAAGCATGTGCCGCGTCGTACAAAACGCGAAGGCCGTGTTTTTTCGCAATCCGTTCAATCGCGTCAACGTCGCACGGATTGCCATACACGTGAACCGGCAAGATTGCTCGTGTTTTCGGTGTGATGCGCGCTTCGATTTCGTTCGGGTCGAGCGTATAATAATCCAGCTCCACATCGCAAAAAACCGGCTGAAAACCGGTGCGCACGATGGCGTGCGTTGTAGAAATAAACGTAAAAGGCGTGGTGATGATTTCGCCCGCTTCAAGGCCGAACGCCTGAATTGCGCATTCAAGCGCAAGATGCCCGTTTGTAAACAGCCGAAAATGGCGCACGTCGAGTTTTTCGGCAAGGGAAGACTCCAGCCGACGGTGCAGTGCGCCGTTGTTTGTTAAAAACCGGCTGCCGAAAATTTCGCGTACATATTGCTCGTACTCTTCAACAGGCGGAAGCGACGGCCTCGTCACATAAATCGGCGGATTTTTCTTTTGCATATGGCTCCTTCCTTCGCAAAATCATGCGGAAGGCGAATATTGCTTAATCGTATCCTGATGAAACAACAGTTTAGCAAGTTTCGAGTGAAAACTCAACCTGCTTAGTCGACAGTTTCAATCCGCTCCGTCAGGTAACGCATCTTGATGATGCTTGCCGGGGACGGATCACTGTGCGCCGGAATGCGAACCTTGCCTTCATTGTCGACGACCGGTCCGTGAAACGGAGTGTAGATGTTGCGCGCAATGCTGCTTTTCAGATAGCGCAGCAGGTTGTTCGGCGTCCCGGAAGACCAACTTCCGAGCCGGACGTCCACAACTCCACCGCCAAATCCCCACCAAAAACTTGTGATTGGCGATTCGTCGCGGTCGTTGTTTAGGAGCGCGTTGAGACTGCCGTTGAGATAGCTGTTTACAATGGCGATATAGAACCGCTCCCAGTTCCAGTCCGGCGCGGCAAGGAATTTTTCAGGGTTGCCTGCACCGTCTACGGAGACTAACGCGGAAAACGCACTGTAGGGCAGTTCGGGCAGGGACAGCGAATCGTAGTGTGGCGTGAGAACGACGTCCGCGCCCATAGATGCGGCGGTTTGCACACCGATTTCACATGTGCCGAGATCAATTGGACTTACGTCCCGCGTAACGAGCAGTATGCGCGCATCCGGCCGAACGGAACGCACACCGATTGCAAAAGCGTTGATGTCGGATGTAAAACGCGCATAATTCAGCTTTGGCGTAACGTATGCGACTACGCCGGATTTCGTATATTGCCCGGCTGCGGCGCCGCAGATGAAGACCGCCTCGTAATAGCGACCGAAATAGGTGTGCAATCGGTAATGATGCTGCATGCGGGAATATACGAGCGTCAGGCAACTTGGATGTTCCAGCGCAAACCGAAGCACAGGATTCATCAACGACGGCGTGGTCACAAACAGCAACCCTGCGTCGCTAGCGTGTTCGCAAAGCAAATCATACGCGTCGTCACGGTCAGGCAGATCGACGACGGAGGATTCCACGCGGTCTCCTAACTCGGCCTGCATAGCCAGGCGTGCCTGTTCGTGTGCACCGAGCCAGCTGTTTGCCGAGCGTTCACCGGAAAACGCAAACACGATTTTTGGGTTTCTGTGTACGGGTAATATTCGCGCAAACAGCGGCGCTTCCGCGGCCTGCGCATCTTCTTCAAAAACGACACGTGGCTCCGGACGATGCTCCAGAATATCAAGCTGTGGTTTAAGCGTTAAGATACGCTCGTTCAATTCGTCCGGCAGGATGTTTACAGGAAAACCATAGATATGCAGATATTCCAAAAAGGCGTCGCCCAGCGACAGCGTACATGTGCTGTCGAGATAGACCGACTCGAAACGGATGAACATTCCGTTGTAATCCGGCTGTTCCGCATCCGGACCCAACTCGGAAATCAATCGCTGTTCAATGCGGTAAAGGCGCTCGTATTTGCGCGATTCGGATAGCTCAATATCGCTGAACACACCTTTTTTGGTATAGGCGATAAACGTATAGTAGCGTTCAATGTCCGGGTCGTTTTCAACCCACTGCGGAACGAGTCGGGTGATTTCGGCCTCAAACGAACTGGCTTCGAAGTGTTTGAGTACGCTGACGCGCTTATTTCCTTCGGCTACATAGTACTTCCAGAGATATTCATACACGCGGATCGGGTCGCGAATACCGGACTCGAGATGTGCGTTGCACAGGTTAATCCACTTGGTTGCAAACTCCGTGTCCGACGGCAGAATCGGCATAAAGTTGGCCGCGAACGAGTTTGCGCGGCTTGCCTGATAGGTTCCAACGACACGGTTGAGCGAAATTGCGCGCAACGGCTGCGCAATCACAGCGAGCACGCCGTTTTCCTCGCGTCTGGCGTCGATCACCGACAGGTATCCATTCTCGCCGCGCGCCTTTCTTGCAGAAAATTCTTTTAGTCCGCGTTTTCTGGCGCGGTCGTATTCTTCAAATCCCTGGCTGGCTGGACTCATGCTTCCACCTCCGGAAATTCCATATCAAAAATACAATAATTATATCCGTTTACAATCGTCGTGTTGCGATACAGCATGAAGCGCTTTTGCCCGATATTGTATGTCAGGTGCTGATGTCCGTGCAGATGATAACGCGGCGAGCAGCGGTCGATCAGCTTGCGGAAGGCTGCAAACCCGGTGTGAAAACTATCCTGACCGTCGCCGAGGCCTTCGGCAGGCGCATGCGTCACCAGCACGTCGATGCGTTTTCTATGCAGTGCCAGCCGGCGAAGCGTCGGCGCAACACGGCGCGCCATTCTTTGCTCGGTATACTGGTTTTCTGTAGGATTCAGGCTTTTACAGCCGCCAAATCCAACAAACCGTACACCTCGAAAGACGTAGGGCTTTGCTTCAAGATCGATACATCCCTCCGGTGGTCGCGTTTTATAGCGCCCGTCATGATTGCCGCGGACATAGAGCAGCGGCGCAGGGATCATGGTGACCAGAAACGAAAGGTATTCGGGTTTTAAATCCCCGCAGGACAGAATGATGTCCACATCCCGAAAGACGTTCGCGTCAAAATAATCCCAGATATATTCGCTCTCATGGTCGGCCACGACCAGTGCCTTTAGTTTCATGTTGTTCCGCCTTGCTGTTGGGTCGGCGCCCGTATTTCATCTGAATACCCGGAAGGAAATCTTTCCGGGACACATATAACGATACACGCAAAGACGCCGAAAGTAAAGCGAAGACACTCGCGATAAACGAAAGGAAAGGTTGATTATAAAAACCGCCCGGCGTTATAACGCCGGACGGAAAAATGTTGTAAATAAGCATGAAAACAATCATGATTAACCGGATGTAAAATTCAGAATATACAGAATAGGTTTACAAATAAAAGAGCGTAATGTTACGCTCTTTTATTATCCTTTATATAGCTTTTTAATCGCACTCATACCCTGCAACAGACAAAGACGCATACATTGCGCGCTTCGCTCGGGATCATGGGCGATCAAGGCGGAAATCAGTGCTTCGTGCAGCTTTACCGTCTTTGGAAGGTCCGGCGCGATGGTCAGATGCTGGCTGACAAGCCGTGCTACGACTACCTCAAAGCTTTTAAAGGTCATGGCATAAACGGCGTTGCCGGAAAGTTGCGTAATTAAATAATGGAAACGAACCAGTGAGTCGACGGCGTCTTGCGGTTCGGAACAAACCCCGACACATCGAATCAAAAGTGAAAGTGTGTCTATGTCTTCAATCGTCGCATGGACGCAAGCAAGGCGCGCGGATTCGCACTCGATCAGGATGCGAAGGTCGACCATGTTGCAAAACAGCGGATAATCGATGCGAGGCGAATCGCAATTCATCAGTGCGACAAGCACTTGAAGCGTTCCGTTCTTCTTATAATCGGCTACGATACTGCCCTGGCGGGGAATGATCCGCACAAAGCCCTGGCTTTCCAGCTCAAGAATGCCGGTGTTAACAAGGCTTCTACTGACGCCAAGTTGCGCGGCGAGCTCTCTTTCCGGCGGAAGTTTCTGGCCAATTTGCAATTCGCCGGAGAAGATTTTTTGCTGCATTTGATGGACGAACGTCTTTTTCAAACCTTCTTGTTTCATAGCTTTCTATTAACCGATCCGGTTTCCTTCCTTATCAGTTCCGCCAGGCTTGCCGTGCGGAGCCGAAAATTGCTTGATATTGGACGTGCATCATTCGGTTATTGCATCAGGGCAATGGTGAGCGCGATGCAGATTTGCCCGATGTAGTAAAGCGAAAGGTTCATAGCGCGGAATGAAGGATGCTTCTTCTTTCCGAACTGACCGAGCACAAGCAGGACGTCACTGCCGGCAAACAGTATTGCGCCAAGCGTAAAGAGCAGGTACGCGGGGTTGGTCGGGTCAATCGGCAACAATCCGAGCGCGCAGCACGCCATTAAAAAGACGACGACCAAATAGACGATTCCGAATGAACGGAGAACGCCTTGTACTTCAATACGCGCAAGGATGAAATGGAGAAGAAAGAAGGAGAGCACTGCGCAAAGCAGAATGGACCAAAGCAACATTTGCGGTGCATGTTGGATGAGTGCGAATAAATAGAACAAATGTCCGATTAGAAAGGCCGCAATGCCGATCATAAACACTTGCTTGCCGCGCTCGCCGACGAGGTGCCGCAGGTTCAGACAGATATCGCCGATTGCTCCAAAAGCGAGGCCAGCGATGATTACCGCTGCATAGCGGCTGATTGGCGCGCGGGCGGAAAGCAAGACGGCCAGCAGGATAAACATCAGTGATGCGATCGTCTTTAAAATCAACGCGGTCAACATTTTTTTCTTATATTCGCATACGATAAACGCAGCTTCCGCCGCGCACCCGCAGAGAATTGCAACAGGCCATAATGGTATCACAACGAAAGCCTCCTGGAGTGTAAATTAAAGTCAGTTAAGAAACATGATCTACCGTGGCGTAGCCACTAATATGAATTATAGCAGTTATACCACGATTATTACAATAGAACGACGCATTTTAAGCAAGATTTCGTAAAAATGTTTTTAAGGTTGGCCACAAAAAAGAAGCCAAAATAGAAAAGCGAGCATACCAACATGGTACTATTTACATACGAAGGTGGTAGTATTTTAAATGTTATTCCTGTCAGATTTGTGTTAATATCGCCAGCCTAAGAAGGCGATTTTTATAAGTCAAGATGGATCGGCAGGAAAAGCGTTGAATTCTGCGATGAGTTTGCCCGACCAGACGCGTAAAGCCTCGGCTTTGTGGAACACATTCGACGAATCGAGTGCTGGAGTGCTGGGTTCGAGGTGTAATTGCAGGATCGTCTGATCGTGTGCATTCAGCAGCGGCAACAAATCTACGCTTCGTTTTACGAAGATGCCGGTTTGCGCATAATGCTTGGCACGGAGAATAAAAAATGCGGCCTTATAAAGAGATGGAAGATCTATCGATCCATCGCCAAAAACAGTACTATGGCAACAAGCATGGTAGATGCCGCATGCGCCGGCATGAACGGCTTTTCGCGCCGCTTGTGGCGTGACCAACGGGCGAATAAATTCCAAATTGCCGATTAGTGGTTCCGTATCAAAATAAAACGAAACCAACTCTCCGGTATCCCAATGTGCGAGCTCTTTTTTGCCGGAAACAAACCCGCAGATCAAGTCGCTTTCCGGTAACGAATGGAACAACTTGCGGCAGGTAAAAAGGTCGTCTTCCGACAAACGGTCGAGAATCAGTACCGCGTCAATATCGCTGTTAGGCCGTGCTTCGTTACGGGCGCGGCTGCCCTGCAGGCCGGCACATACGATGCGGTCACTAAAGGTTACAGAAATGGCTGATATAAACGCCGCTTTCCATGCGGCAAGATCAAGGGACATAGTGATCTCCTAAAATGATGATTTTGGGGCAGCTCGAGACATCGATGAGTCGGCCATCGAATCGAGCGGGAAAAGCGTCCCGACTTTCTTTGGCCGGGACGCTCTTGTTGATCTACGTGCGGTTGTTAAACGGATGCCTTCCAGAGGCCGTGGAGGTTGCAGTATGCATAGGCCGCCACAGGTTTGGAACCACCAAGAGCGAAAGTTGCTTCGGGTGCTCCGCCGACAGTCAGGCATTTGCGCTGTCCGCCGTCTTCGGTTTGCAGATAAATCCACTCAATGTGGTGCTCCTCCAACATCGGATGGTCCGCGCTGCCTACATGCACGGTTGCGGTATCGCCGTTTACTTTGATAACGGGAACATGCTTTTCCTGGCTTGCGTCTACACTGCCGGGAATCAGTTCGGTCATCTCCTGCCCGCAGCACGACATAGGTGCGCCGGACGAGTGGATCATACCAACCAGATTGCCACAAATCTCACACCGAAAAAAACGAGTTTCACACAACATCACTAAATCCTCCTTGAAAATATTCTGATGATTTCAGATTGCCTCGATGCAACCGATTAAGAATGAGTCTTTGCTTGAATTCGAGTTAACCGTATCGAACTCAACAACCTGATCATATCAGTGAAGGCGAGATAAATCAGTAACAAAATCACATTTCAATAGCGATTCCTATTATCGACTTATTCATGCTTCTAAGCCTATTATACAAAATTGCATAAAAAAAAGCGAGAACCGTTCCCGATCTTGGTAAAAAAATGTATAATCTACAGGAAGACAGATTTGGAGGCATGAAATGGGATTAGGCGATTACCTTCCTTTTTGGAATCGACTGACGGAAATTGAACGGAAGACGCTGGAAGATGCTACAACCATACGCAACGCGCCAAAGGGTACGATTCTGCATAACGGATCTGCGGATTGCGTCGGCTTGTTTGTTGTAAAAAGCGGACAGCTGCGCGCCTACATTGTTTCGGACGAAGGTAAAGAGATTACGCTGTATCGCTTGCTGGAGCGGGACATCTGCCTGTTTTCAGCCGCCTGCATGATGGCGAGCATTCGTTTTGAAATCACGGTGGAAGCAGAACGGGATTCCGAAATCTGGGTGATCCCAACCGAAACATATCACTCCATTATGGATCAATCGGCGGTTCTGGCGAATTATACGTGCCAGATCCTTGCATCTCGTTTCTCCGAGGTGATGTGGCTGATGGATCAGATTTTGTTCAAGCGGTTTGATGCGCGGCTTGCCACGTTCCTTTTGGAAGAAAGCACAATTGAGGACAGCGATTCGCTTCAGATTACACATGAGCGGATTGCAAACCATATGGGAACGGCACGCGAGGTCGTTACGCGCATGTTGAAGTATTTTCAGGCGGAAGAAATGGTTTCGCTCACGCGCGGCGGCGTAACGCTGACCAACCGGGGAAAACTGGAGAATATGGCGGGGTGACGCCGTCGGGCGGCACGATTGCAAAATGAAACGAAAAATGCCGTCCGTGTGGAGCCGGACGGCATTTTTCGCTTGCTTGTTGCTTGCCTTTACGGGATCAGGGAAAGAATTTGAGGCTTTGGACGAGCGCCAGCCGACTGGTTGACGACTTTTCCGTCTTTCATAACGATGAGGGTCGGGATGCTCATAACGCCAAAACGTGCTGCCAATTCGGGTTGTTCATCCACATTGACTTTGCCGACTTTCAGGTCGGTGCGCTCGTTGGCGATTTCGTCGATAATGGGAGAAACCATGCGGCAAGGACCGCACCAGCTTGCCCAGAAGTCTATCAGAACAGTTTTGCTTTCTTTGAGGATTTCCTGATCGAAGTTATCCTTCGTAATGGTCTTAACCGACATTGTGATCGCTCCTTTGCTTTTGATGGTGTAATCATACCGCGAAGCGTGCGGGCATACAGTGACTATGTTACACATTCAGCATTTTTGTTTGCAGTGGGGTAAAACAGTCGTATTACTAAAAAATGTTTACGCTGTAGCGAGACGGCAAACAGTCTGTTCTCTGCTTTAGCGCGGTGCAACAATGCTCAAAAAAAGCCCTAAACCAAGGGCTTTTTTGGCATTTTTATTTTTGGCGTTTGTATTGACGGCACGTCGGTTGGGCGCTAGACTCAAGCTATCGAGAGTATGTTTTATCGATAATTTTCAGTAGGATACACGGGAGATTTTTCATGATTCTTCTTAACGGATTGGACCTGACTTTGCGCAAGGTCGCGCTTGTTGCGCGTGAAAACTTGGCGGTTGGCATTTCAGACGATGCAAGACGGGCGATTGAGCGCTCGCGTGCCGTTGTGGATGAAAAACGCAGAAGTGGCGCGGTGATCTACGGGCTGACGACCGGATTCGGCAAATTTGCCGACAAACATATTGCTGACGCGGACGTTGAACAACTGCAAAAGAACCTCATCATGAGTCATGCCTGCGGAACGGGCGATCCGTTGCCGACGGACGCGGTGCGCGCGGTCATGCTGTTGCGGCTCAATGCACTGTCCCGCGGGTATTCCGGCATTCGGCTGTCGACGATGGAAACGTTGCTTGCCATGCTGAATCAAGGCGTCCATCCGGTGATCCCCGAAAAAGGCAGCCTCGGCGCAAGCGGTGACCTTGTGCCGCTGGCACATATGGTGCTGCCGATGATCGGCGAAGGACTTGCGGAATATCGGGGAACTGTATTAACCGGCGCGGAGGCCATGGCACAGGCCGGAATACCGACGGTTGCGCTTGCAGCCAAGGAAGGTCTCGCGCTCATCAATGGTACACAGGTGATGACCGCCGTCGGTGCGCTGGCGGCTTACGACGCACTCCAACTACAAAAGTCTGCGGACATTGTTGCCGCGCTGACTTGTGAAGCGCAGAGCTGCATGACCAGCGCGTTTGATGAAAAAGTTCACGTTCTGCGCGGACATCCCGGACAGATTGCCTGCGCCGAAAACCTGCGCAAATTGCTCAACGGTAGCGATCTTTCCGATGAAACGATTCCGGGCAAGGTGCAGGACGCATATTCCATCCGCTGTATCCCGCAGATTCACGGGGCCAGCCGGGATGCAATTGCGTACGCGGTGGAAGCCGTTTCCCGCGAGATCAATGCCGTGACCGATAACCCGTTGATTTATCCGGACGAGGACGAGGTCATCTCCGGCGGTAATTTCCATGGACAGCCGATGGCGCTTGCGTTCGATTTTCTCGGTATCGCGATTGCCGAACTCGCAAATGTTTCCGAACGGCGGACCGAACGCCTCGTCAATCCGTATCTCAACAACAATTTGCCCGCGTTCCTAACGCCAAACGGCGGATTGAATTCTGGATTTATGATCGCGCAGTATGCTGCGGCTTCGCTGGTGTCCGAAAATAAAATTCTTGCACACCCGGCGAGTGTGGACTCGATCCCGTCTTCGGCAAATCAGGAGGATCATGTGAGCATGGGTACAATTGCCGCGCGAAAAGCGACGGAGATACTGAAAAACACGCAACGCGTGCTGGCGATTGAACTTTTTGCCGCAGGACAGGCCGTTTCTATGACGGGCGAGGAAAAACTTGCGCCCGCAATGCGTGCGGCATTGGAAGTGCTGCGAAATAGCGTGCCGATGATCGAGCACGACACGGTCATGTATGAGATGATGGAGAAATGTGAGCGGATCGTCCGCGAAGGCAGACTGGTTCCCGCCGTGGAAACGACTTGCGGCACGCTGAACTGACCGAAAGGAGACACCTATGCAAAATGATGAAATTGCCCGCGCCATGACGATTTCGCTGGGCGGAGACCTGCCAAATGTGCCGGAGCTTGACCCAAGCATGCGTCGCGCGCCGGATCGAGGCTACCGTCTTTCGCCTGCGCAGACGCGGCAGGCGCTGAAAAACGCCTTGCGCTATGTGCCGGAGAGTCTGCATGAAACGCTTGCGCCGGAATTTCTAAACGAGCTGAAAACGCGTGGACGCATCTATGCGTACCGTTATCGTCCGGCGGGACGCATCTATGGTAAGCCGATCGATTCTTATAAAGGAAAATGTCTGGCGGGCAAGGCGTTTCAGGTGATGATCGACAACAATCTCGATTTTGAAATCGCTTTGTATCCGTATGAGCTTGTCACCTATGGCGAAACCGGGCAAGTCTGCCAGAACTGGCTGCAATACCGGTTGATTAAAAAATATTTGGAAGAGCTGACCGAGGATCAGACGCTGGTGCTGGAATCCGGCCATCCCGTCGGATTGTTTCCGAGCAAACCGGAAGCGCCGCGCATCATTCTGACCAACGCGCTGATGGTCGGCATGTTCGATAACATCGACGACTGGGAAATTGCGGAGCAGATGGGCGTAGCAAACTATGGGCAGATGACCGCGGGCGGTTGGATGTACATCGGCCCACAGGGTATCGTTCACGGCACGTTTAACACAATCCTCGGCGTCGGGCGTAAATATCTCGGCGTGCCGAGCGACGGCGACCTGAGCGGAAAGGTGTTCGTTTCGTCCGGCCTCGGCGGAATGAGCGGCGCGCAGCCAAAGGCGGCGAACATCGCGCACGCGGTCGGTATATTTGCGGAGGTCGACCGCTCACGAATTCAAACCCGGATTGACCAAGGTTGGGTGAACGTCGTTACGAGCGATTTGGACGAGGTGTTCTCGCTCGCGGACGAAAAGAGACAAAAAAGCGAAAGCATTTCAATTGCCTATCACGGCAACATTGTCGATCTGCTGGAAGCGGCGGTTCGACGTGATTTTAAGATCGACATACTCAGCGATCAGACGTCCTGCCACAACGCGTATAATGGTGGCTATTGTCCGGCCGGGCTGACGTTTGACGAGCGCACTGCGCTGTTGCACAGCGACCGGAACGTGTTTCGTGAAAAGGTCGATGCATCGCTTAGGCGACATTTTGCCGCGATCCGCACGCTGACAAATCGCGGCACACGCTTTTTCGACTACGGCAATTCGTTCATGAAAGCCGTGTTCGACGCGGGCGTGACGGAGATTTCGAAAAACGGCATGGACGCAAAGGACGGGTTCATCTTCCCGTCGTATGTCGAGGATATCATGGGGCCATTGCTGTTCGACTACGGTTACGGGCCGTTCCGTTGGGTTTGCCTGAGCGGAAGGCATGAGGATCTTCAAAAGACCGACCGCGCGGCGATGGAATGCATCGACTCGAAGCGCTGTTGGCAGGATCGCGATAATTACATCTGGATTCGCAACGCAGAGCAAAACAGCCTTGTAGTCGGTACGCAGGCGCGCATTTTGTATCAGGACGAGCTGGGCAGGCGGCGTATCGCGCTCAAGTTCAATGAGATGGTGCGCTCCGGCGAGATCGGTCCTGTCATGCTCGGTCGCGACCATCACGACGTGTCCGGGGCGGATTCGCCGTTTCGTGAGACCGCCAATATCAAGGACGGCAGCAACGTTATGGCGGATATGGCGGTGCAGTGCTTTGCGGGCAACGCCGCGCGCGGTATGACGCTCTGCACGCTGCACAACGGCGGCGGCGTCGGCATCGGCAAGGCGATTAACGGCGGATTTGGACTACTGCTGGACGGCAGCGAGCGCGTGGATAACGTGATCGAGAGCGCGATCCAGTGGGACGTGATCGGCGGCGTCGCGCGCAGAAGCTGGGCTGGAAACGAGCATGCGCTTGAAACCGCGGCGTTGTATAATGAGCGAAAGCGTGGAAAAGCACACATCACCATGCCGTACCTTGCGGACGAGACGTTGCTTGACCGCGTACTGGACACAAAAACAACCAAGGAGTAAATATAACATGGCAAAGATCATCGAATGCGTACCGAACATCAGCAGTGCGGATGAAAGCATCGTGCGCGCCGTCGCGGACGAAGTGCGTAATACGCCGGGTGTGACGCTGCTGGACACCTCCAGCGACGAAAACCACAACCGCTCGGTCATCACGTTTGTCGGCGATCCGGAGGGTGTGGAGGAAGCCGCGGTCAAGCTGGCCAAGGCCGCCGTCGCGCTGATTGACCTGACCAAGCACAAGGGCGAACATCCCCGCATGGGTGCGGTGGACGTGATGCCGTTTATTCCGATTCGCGATACGACCATGGCGGAATGCATCGCACTGTCGAAGCGCGCGGGGAAACGTATCTATGCGGAGGCGGGCATCCCGGTATTCTTGTATGAGGCATCCGCGACCGCGCAGCATCGCATCAATCTTGCCGGCATTCGCAAAGGCCAGTTTGAAGGCATGGCGGAGAAAGTTCAGCAGCCCGAATGGGAGCCGGACTTCGGCGGACGGAAGATTCACCCGACCGCGGGCGTGGTTGCCGTCGGCGCACGCGCGCCGCTGATCGCGTTTAACGTCAATCTTTCCACGTCGGATGTTGCGATTGCGGACAAGATTGCGCGCGTTATACGCTACTCCGGCGGTGGGCTGTCCTGCGTCAAGGCCATCGGCGTGTTGCTCAAGGATCGTAACGTCGCGCAGGTTTCCATCAATATGACGAACTACTGCGAAACGCCATTATATCGTGTTGTTGAATTTGTCCGTTTCGAAGCGGCGCGTTACGGCGTGAGTGTGATCGGCACGGAAGTCGTCGGCCTTGTGCCGATGCGCGCGCTGATCGACAGCGCGGAATACTACCTCGGAATTGAAAGCTTTGAAGCTGAAAAACAGGTGCTCGAATACCGGCTGGACTGACGTTTATCAAGGAGGACCGCATGCTGCTGATTCACAATATCGGCCTTCTGCAAACGCCAACCGGCTGCACAAGCCGCAGGGGAAACGAGCAGGGCGAAAATAAAAAATACCGCAACGCCGCTGTGCTGATCGACGGGGGAACCATCGTCGCGATCATGGAAGACGGCGCGATTCCCGATTGCCCAGCGGGTACGGAAACGCTGAACGCGTGCGGGCGGCTGGTTACGCCCGGCTGGGTGGACGCGCATACGCACCTCGTATTCGGCGGCTGGCGGCATCATGAAATTCCGCTCAAACTCAAGGGTGCGTCATATCTGGAGATTTTGCGCTCCGGAGGTGGCATACTCGACACCGTGCGCCAGACGCGCAGCGCAAGCGAAGGAGACTTGTTTGAGCGCGCAAGCGGTTTTTTGGACGAACAACTTCGTCTCGGTGTGACGACGACGGAGATCAAGAGCGGTTACGGATTGGATTTGGAAAACGAGTTAAAACAACTTTGCGTCATCAAACGCCTTAATCAAGAACACGCAGTGGACGTCGTCGCAACGTATCTTGGCGCACATGCCGTACCGCCGGAATTTGCAGGGCGAGCAGACGAATATATCGATTTCGTCTGTAAAACCGTGCTGCCGGAAGTTGCACGCGAAGATATGGCTCGATTTTGCGATGTGTTTTGCGAAACGGGTGTGTTTTCTGCCGAGCAAAGCCGCCGCATATTGGAAACCGCGCGGTCGCTCGGATTGGGGCTAAAAATCCACGCGGACGAAATCGACGCGCTCGGCGGTTCGGAGCTCGCGGGCGAGCTTGGCGCAGTTACCGCGGAGCATTTGATCGCGACGACCGATGCAGGAATCGACGAACTTTCCAAAGGAAACGTAACGGCATGTCTGCTGCCACAAACGTCATTGTACCTAAACAAGCCGTTTGCACGCGCACGGGATATGATTGAAAAGAATGTCGCGGTGGCGATCGCCACGGACTTTAACCCCGGTTCCTGCCCGTCGCTCAATCTCCAGCTCTGTGCCAATCTTGCGTATCTCAAGTATCGTATGACGCCGGAAGAAGTGCTGACGGCTGTGACGCTCAACGCCGCGTGTGCAATCAGGCTCGGCGAAAAGCTGGGATCGGTCGAGGTCGGCAAGCAAGCGGATTTGACGATTTGGGATGCCGACTGCATGGAACTGCTCTGCTATCGCATGGGGAGCAATCTGGCCAGGACGGTTGTGAAAAAAGGGAAAATTGTCGTCAAATAAGCGCCAAATGCACATGTAAAAAAGCGGAAAGCAATTTTGCTCTCCGCTTTGAGTATTTTGGTTTGACTAGACGGTTTTTAGTTTCGCCGTATCCAGCTTGTCGTAAGCTACAAGGAACGCGTAAAGCTTCTGCGCAATGGTGTGCACACCGCCGACGCTGTTGCTTTCGATATTCAGTGGCATGAGAGGATCGTGGAGCGACATGCGCAGCAAAAACCATCCGTCGCCGTCGTCTTTGCCGAACGAAACGCGCAGTCCTTCGTGGTTTTCCTTTGCAACGTCCCACTCCTGCGTCTTGGCATACTCCGTCAGGTCGCGCAGCAGTCCGTTGCCGTATGCCTGACAGTCCGCACACGAAAGATTCATGCGCACTTCGATGCTTTCGGTCGGTTCGGCGAGCGAATCGATCAGCGAAAACAGGGTTTTGCCGGTGGAGCTGAGCTGCGCCATCTTGATGAGCAGTTTTGTAATGAGATACGCACCGTCGTCGAGAAAATAGTTTTCCTTGAGCGCGCCGTGGCCGGACGTTTCGATTGCCAGCTGGCAGTCGCGTCCTTCACCGTTGATGCGGATGGCTTCGTTGATTACGTTGCGGTAGCCGCGCTTGAAGCGATGATGCACACCACCTTTTTCCGCAATAAACGTCGCAAGCCCGCTGGACGTGATGGAATCGGTCACGATTGTCGTACCCGGATGCTCTTCCAGCAATACGGCGGAAATGAGCGCGATCAGACGGTTGCGGTTGATCTCTTTGCCGTCGGCTGCAACAGCGCCCGCGCGATCGACGTCCGTATCGAAAATGATGCCCATGTCGGCCTTGCTGTCAAGCACGCACTGGGCGACGGAATCCATGGCGGTCTTGTCCTCCGGATTCGGCGCATGGTTTGGAAAATGTCCGTCCGGCTCAAGAAATTGGCTGCCGGTCGTGTCCGCTCCAAGTGGGATCAGCACTTTGTCTACAAAGAAGCCGCCCGCGCCGTTGCCCGCGTCCACAACAATGTGGAATCCTTTGAGCGGATGGTCGTAATCTTCGGCTTTTACGCTGCGACGGATACGATCTACGAGGCCTTTGGAATAGACCGAGAGGAAGTCGGTTGCGTCGACGCGGCCGCGCTCTGCTGTCGGAATAAACGCATCCTCCTGTGCCCGCGCCAGAATCGCGGCGATTTCAATCTTTTCCAGTCCGCCGTCCCGCGTGAAAAACTTCATGCCGTTGCGGTTCCAGGGCAGGTGGCTTGCGGTGAGCATGATTGCGCCGTCGTATTCATAGCCGGGCGTCACGGTGCTCATAAACATGCTCGGCGTGCTGGCAAGACCAAAGTCGGTCAAATCCGCACCCATCGAAACAATGCCCTCTGCCGCGGCGTTGAGCAGTCGCTCGCCGGAAAGACGTGAATCACGCCCGATTGCAATGCGTATTTCGCTCTTTTTCAGTTTTTCCTGTAAAAAAAGGACGAAAGAACGTGCGATGTTTGACACCGCTTCGTCGGTTAGGTTGACGTCTTGTCCTTCAATGCCCTCCATTGCAACGCCGCGCACGTCGCTGCCGTTTTGAAGTTTTCTGTATTCCATGCTGCGAAATCCCCGCTTTCGTATAATTTGCCCGCATCAGAATCGACATACTGTAAGCGGACGATACTTCATTTTTATCCATACTAATTGTCGCATTCGAAGGTGTGTTTGTCAATCGAAGGATGCCCTATGCAACGGGGTTAAAACATCGCAGCGGGATCGAACAACAAACATCATCTGGAACGCAAAACAAAAACATGGTATGCTTATGCCATAACAAAAGGGAGTTTCGTTTTTTATATGCGCATCGGTATCCTTGGGGGTACGTTTAACCCCGTTCACAGCGCGCACGTGCAAATGGCGCGGATCGCCCGCGACGAAGCGGCGCTGGACCGGGTGCTGCTGGTGGTCGCCGCCGACCCGCCTCACAAACACGTGGAAGGCGAAGTATCCGCAAACGAGCGCTTTGAGATGGTGTCGCTGGCCGTTGAAAACGAGGATGGCGTGGAAGCCAGCGATGTGGAACTCAAACGCGGCGGCAAAAGCTATACACTCTTTACGCTGCAAGAACTGCATGCGCAATATCCGGATGCCGAACTAATGCTGATTGTCGGCAGCGACATGCTGAGCGACCTGCCGAACTGGTATCAAACGGAAGAGGTGCTAAAGCTGGCGGGGGTACTGTGCGTACCGCGCATCGGGCTCAACCAAACCGATGCACAAACTGCACGTGAACTAAACGAACGCTTTGGCGCAAAGGTTACCATCCTCTCCGGCAGAGCTGACATGATTTCATCGACCGAAGTGCGCGACAAGCTGGAGGCCGGACAGAGCGTCAACGGTCTTCTGCCGGACGCGGTTGAGCAGGCTTGCTATGAATCCGGCGCGTATTTTCCGGCTGAGGTGCGCGCGCTGCAGGAAAAATGCCGCGCGACACTGAGCAAAGAGCGTTACCGCCATGTTGCGGGAACAATGCGTGCGGCGGCAGCGCTGGCCGAACGATGGAATCAGAATCCGGAAAAAGCGAGAGTTGCCGCGCTGCTGCACGACTGTGCAAAATGTCTCGATCCCGTCACACAGGAGGTACTCTCCGGCGATGATTCCGGCGTTGTCGCCGTCTATCATGCGTTTGCCGGCGCGGTTCTGGCAAAAACGGAATACGGCGTTACCGACGAACAGATCCTGCGTGCAATCCGCCTGCACACGACGGGCGACGCGGGTATGAGTGATTTCGACGCAACGATTTACGCCGCGGACTTAACTGAACCGACGCGCGCGTTTTCATGTGTCGACGCATATCGCGAGCGTGTGTCGCTTGGACCGGACGCATTCATGCTTTATGCGTTAAAACGTGTGGCGCGGTTTATCGGGCGGTCCGACAAGGCACTGCACCCGGCGACACGCCGTGCAACGGAATATTACGAAGCAAAACAATCCAACAAAAAGAAAATGGAGGGAAGTCATTGAACGAAGCCATCAAAGAGAAGGTAGACGGCATTTGTGAAGTGCTCTACAACAAAAAGGCGATTGATATCGTAGCCATCCATGTGGCGGACAAAACCATCGTTGCGGACTGGTTTGTCATCTGCAGCGGCAGGGCCGTTTCGCAGGTGAAGGCGCTTGCCGACGAAGTGGAAGAAAAATCGGAAGGCCTTGGCCTCACGCTGCGGCGAACTGAAGGATACAGGGAAGGCAAATGGGTCGTGCTGGACTATGCGGACGTGCTCGTGCACATCTTTTATCCGGAAGAGCGCAAATATTACAATATGGAGCGCCTATGGGACGAGGATGACTGTGCGATTCGTTATTCCGAGCAGCGCGATGCACAGGAAAACGCGTAACATCATATCGTCAGCGGGAGGATTATTTGGGTGCAACAGACGGAGCTGACCGCCATTCTTGAGCGTTTGGTGAATTCCGGATGGGATTTGATTGCCTTGCCTGCGCACGCATATTTGGACGGCGAGGACAACAAGGATTCGCTGATTCATGCCGTAGAACAGGCCGAAGTCGAGTGCGGAAACTGCGGCTGTGAATACGATGCGCTATATAAGCGCTTTTTGGCATTGAAGGACCGGCTGTAAAAAGACTGGACGAAGATTTTTTGAAAGCATACCGCGGTTTGCAAGACGACCGCGGTATTTTTTGACGGATTTCGGAAGAAAATGAAAAAGAAATGCAACGATTTGCGTTTCTGCGGAGTGTTACTATAAAAGGCGGGGCAAGCGGTTTGCATTGAAAAATCGATTGTGTCATACTGTCCCTAGAACAGAAACCAAGGACAGAAAAATCCTATTATTTTTACCCGCTTGTGTTGCACATAACATTGTTTTTCAGGTTTTTTGCAATACGGAAAGGAGTGTATATGAACCCGACGAGGAGGCGCGCGTTAAAATTACTTGCGTATTGCGCGGCGGTATTGTTTGCGTTTGGTTCCACTGCTGCGCTGGCGGACGATAAAACGAGCGTAACAATCAGCGGCGTTACGATTGCAAGTAAAATTTATGACGGCGAGGCGGCTGTTGCAACCGGTGCGCCTATCATTGTGGACGGTTCGTCGAATCCGGTCACGATTAGTTCGAGCGACCTTGTATACACCTATACCAGCACGGACGGCGCGGGGTATGCAAGCCAAAGCGCGCCCGTAAACGCGGGCGAGTATCAGCTTGTCGTTTCCGTGTCCGATACGAATGCGGATTATACGGGGTCAAGCTCCGCCATCAACTTTATCATTGAAAAAGCGACGCTTACGATCATACCGGACGGCGGAATCATACGCTATGTCGGGTTGAGCAATCCGTCGTTTCCTTATTCTTATTCGGGTGTGATTTCCGGTGAAACGCCTGCGTTTTCAGGCGCGCTGAGCACCACGGCGACGACCGCTTCAACGGAAGGTGTCTATGACATTGCGCTAGGAACGTTCACCATCGGCGACAACGGTGCGTTTCTGACGCGTAACTACACGTTGTCCGTCGCTTCCGGTGCGTCCTTCCGCGTGATCGGCTATGCGTCCGACGCGGCGGCGACGCTTGATTCCACCAACCTTGGCGAAAATGGAATTTATACCGGCAGTGTTACGCTGAACGCGCCGGACGGCTACACCATTGCGCTTGCGCCGGATGCATCCAGCTGGGGAGCCACTGCGACCAAGACGGACTGCACGAATGGTGAAAACACAATTTACTATTATCTGCGCGTGTCCGGTGGGCAATATGACGGTGCGACGACCAACGCAAAAGCGGTTGTGATTGAATACGATGCGACAAATCCCGTTGTCTCGCTCTATTCACCTGCGGCGAGCGCGGTAAACGCGGCGGCGACCGACCAGCAGAAGATCATTTTGTCCGCGAACGAACAGATCGCGACGGTTTCCGGAAAGAGCGTAACCGTTTCGGACGGGACGACGACCTATACCGCCGCCGTGACGAGCGGGACGCTGATTGGCAACGCGGAACATGGACCGTGGTACCTTTGCTTTAATTTAAGCGATTTTTCCGACGGGACGAATACGTTGTCGCTGACCGGTGGAGCGAGTTATACCGTTACAATCGAGGCGGGCGCTTATAAAGACTCTGCGGGCAATGCCTGCGGCGTTGCATCGGCTTCGTTTACCACCCTAACGGATGGCATTCTGACGGACGCGGTTTCCGTCGTATTCACGCCGTCCACGACCGGACAAACGGTGCAGACAGCAGCGGCCGATCCGATCGTCAGCGGGCAGGCGGTGGAAAATGGCACGACATTACAATTCAGCACACCGGCATCCAGCGGATATACCGTCTCCAAAACGGTAAAAGTTGACGGAGTAAGTGTTGCAGATGCGGATTTAAGCGGTTATGCGCTCACAGGTGATCTGGAAGTTTACTATACGCGTACGCCCGAAGCGTTGAGCGGGACGATGAGTTTGAGCGGCGCAGAACGGTACGGCGGAACGCTCAGCGGGGTTGCTTCAGGACTCAACGAAACAAACTCCGCAAACCTGACATACACTTGGGTGCGACGTGACGCGGTAAACGGCGACACGGTGGTCGCCAGAGGCGATTCTACGACAACCTACACGGTAAAGGCCGAGGATATCGGCAAAACCATCCGTTTGGAAGTGACAGACAGCGCCTATACCGGCACATTGTATGCTGAATCGGCAACGATAGCAAAGGCAACCTATTCCGGCGCAATCATCGCCGCTCCCCGCATTGAGACGCTGACGGAGACAGATGTAACACTGTTTGACAAAGACGGATACGAGTACTCGTATGACGGGACGAACTGGCAGGACAGCAATGCGTTTACCGGCCTCGCAAGCGGCCAATCGTATGATTTTTACCAGAGAGTGATGGCGACGGACATCGTTTCCGCATCCGACTCCAGTGAAAAGACGACGGTATCGACTGTGTCCGCACTGACCGGCACGGTGAACATCAGCGGAACGGCGCAATCCGGAAAAACGTTGACCGGTTCAATCAGCTCGACCAACAACACCGGCACGCTGACGTATACATGGAAGCGCGGCGACGCGACGGTCGGGACAGGCACGCAGTATACTGCTGCGGCATCGGATATCGGGTCTACATTGACGCTTGAAGTGACCAGCAGCATCCAAACCGGTTCGCGCTCGGCAAGTACGGCTGCGGTTATAAAGGCGGTCAGTTCGGTCGGCACGCCCGCCGCGCCGACGCTGCAGAGCGCAACGGCAACCACGATTACATTAACGGCAATCAGCGGATATCAATATTCGCTTGGCGGAACGAGCTGGCAGGATACGACGACATTCCACAACCTTTCGGTTGGACAGAGCTATACGTTTTACCAGCGCGTGAAGGAGACGGATACGGAGCTTACCTCTGCTGCAAGCCCGGGCGCCGCTTTCTCCACGCTGCCGGGCCTGACGGGGACGATCATGTCCTCCGGTGAAGCGCGCTATGGATTGACGTTGATCGTCAGTCTGACCGACACCAACAACACGGGCACGCTGACGTACACATGGAAACGCGGGACGATTACCGTCGGCACAGGCACGGCATATGTTGTCAGTGCTATCGACATAGGCAATCAACTTTCGATTGAAGTAACAAGCAGCGATCAGGGCGGCAGCATAACAAGATCGTTTGGGACAGTCGCAAAGGCATATTATTTCGGTGACACACCGGACGCGCCGACGCGCTATAGCCGAACAACATCAAAAATTGTTCTCAACTCCGTCAGCGGATGTGAATATTCCAAGGACGGAACGAACTGGCAGGACAGCACGACATTCTCCGGACTGAGCGCCGGCAAGACATATTCATTCT
Source organism: Christensenellaceae bacterium (assembly GCA_963665515.1). Taxonomy (GTDB): domain Bacteria; phylum Bacillota; class Clostridia; order Christensenellales; family CAG-138; genus UBA7703. The sequence goes on along the minus strand of OY762278.1, from coordinate 235,812 downwards.
ACCAGCGGTATAAGGCGACGACCACGATGGAAGCTTCGCCAAAAAGCGCCGCGCTGAAGACGTCCACAAGCTCGTCAAGCTCGTCGACATCGTCATCCACGCCGACGCCGACCCCGGACGATTCTTCCGATTCCGAAACAAAGCTGTACAGCTATACGCTGACAAGCGACAATACGCGCATTCTCTATTCCGTGATGAAAAGTCTCGCCGCCGGGAACAAGACGAGCGACGTCGTAATCAAGCAGGGTAATGTGGAAATCACGTTCCTGAAAGGAACGATGACGGACAGCTATACACAGCTGTGGTATGACTTTGGGACGTCGATCAATAATTCCATTATCGAACAGACGGCTAAGCAGCTGACGGGCGACGCATATGTTGCGACGATCCACTTTAATTATGAAGGCGAGCTGCCGGGCACGGCGAGTATCCGCTTTTGGTTGGGCGCTGCAAACGCGGGCAAAACGCTGTATTACTATAAGCTCAATGACGACAATACGCTCACGTTCATGCAAACTGCGGTTGCGGACAGCACGGGCTGGGTGACTGTCACGCAGACGAGCTGTTCAAACTACGTATTCCTCAATCAGGAAGCGGGTTCGATTACCACGACGCCGATGCCAACGCCGCTCAGCAGCGCGTCCGTATCGCCAACGCCGACGCCGCTTGTCAGTGCGGACGATACAAAGGTATCCAATCTTTCGGCGGACGGCTGGTTCGTCGCCGCGATCATTCTGCTGGCGGTGGCGCTGATTGTCGGTGGCATCTGGTTGTACACAAAGAATCGCGACGAGTATTGATCGCATAAACGTTCTGAACAAAGCAGGCATAAGCCGCCGTTTGGTTTTTCAGCCGGACGGCGGCTTTTGCTGAATTGGACGAAACTGTATTTAAGATTATAATGTTAGGAAAGGCCGATTGGTATCAATGTAAAGTTCAGGCTGTAAAAGTGGTTTTTAATACCGACCTTTTGAAAAGGAGATATTCGCATGAAGACTGTTTTTATTACGGGCGCGTCCTCGGGGATCGGAAAAGCCACTGCGAAGCATTTTGCGAAAAACGGTTGGAATGTCGTCGCAACGATGCGAAAACCCGAGATGGAAACAGAGTTGACCGGCATGGCGCATGTTCTGGTGACGCGCTGTGACGTGACGGAACCGGAGACCATTCGCAAGGCGATTTCGGAAGCGATCAACGCGTTCGGCGGATTCGACGTGCTTGTCAACAATGCCGGGTATGATTCGGCGGGCGCGTTGGAAGCGGCTGAAGAAGAACAGATCCGCAGACAACTGGACACGAACCTGCTCGGAACGATTTTAACGACAAAAGAAGCGTTGCCGCACTTTCGTGCGCAACGGAACGGCATCGTTATCAACCTCTCTTCCGTGGCGGGGAAGTTGACGCTTCCACTGCATACACTTTACCATGCAACAAAATGGGGAGTGGAAGGTTTTTCCGAGTCGCTGCAATATGAGCTGTGGCCGTTTGGTATCCGCGTGAAGCTCATCGAGCCCGGCGCGATTCAAACGGATTTCTACTCGCGCTCCATGACGGTGATGGAGAACGAGACGCTGCCGGACTATCAGGCTATGACCAAATCGGTCCTGGGTAGCCTGGTGCGCGCGGGAGCAAATGGTTCGTCGCCGGAATTGGTTGCAAAATGCATCTATCGCGCGGCAAATTCAAAAAGCCGAAAACTTCGATATACGGTTGGCAAAGGCAGCGCCATGGTCGCACTCCGTCTGTTGATTCCAATGGGATTATACCGCAGTGTGATTGGCAGATTTATAAAATAATCAACGAGATATGCAAAAAGCGCATCGGGAGGCAGATACCTGCTTCCCAATGCGCTTTTGTATGGGTATGGAGGAAACCCACTCTATAGCTGCCCGCCTGATCAGAGCGGGATTGCCGCCTACAGGCTGTCGCCGAAGTCGGCGCGGAATTTGTCTTTCAGGCGTTCCTGCCAGTCGCCAATCGGCTCAAGCCGACCAAAGAAGAAACGCAGTGTTGCGGGCTCTTCCACGAAGTCCAGGCCGCCGACAAGATTGCGGTTTTCGTAGAGCCAGTGGATGCGGTCCACGGCGTAGAGCACCTGAGACATAGTGAAGACACGACGCGGAAGCGCAAGGCGTAACAACTCCATGGACGCAATCGGCTCCGTTCCATCCGGTTCGCGCTGCTCGGAGAGTGTACCGCGTTCCATGCCGCGCACACCGCTGGCAATGAAGGTTGCCGCCGCAAGTGCGGCCGCGGGATAATCGTGGGCGTCAACATGCGGCAGAAACGCACGCGCATTTACATGACAACCAAGACCGCCTGCAGGCGTGATGACAGGGACGCCGCGCTTTTGCAGCTCGTCCACCATAAACGAAATGAACTGCGGACCCTGAGAAATGATAGTTTCGTCCATGGTCTCTTCCAAACCGACCGTCATGGCTTCCATTTCACGTACGCTCATGCCACCGTAGGTCAAAAAACCCTCGAACAGCGGAACAAGGTCCTTCATGCGCTCGTAATATGTTTTGTCAAACATCGCAATACCGCCGCCACGTGCAAAGCCGAGCTTACGGGCGGAGAAGTAAATGATGTCGGCCTGTGCGCACATTTCCCGTGTGATTTCGCGGATGCTCATGTCCTTACATGCGACTTCGCGTGTTTTAATGAAATGCAGGTTGTCCTGCAAAAGGCTCGCATCGAGCACGACGGGAATACCGGCGTCGTGCGCCATTTTGGATGTTGCCTTCAGGTTTTCAAGTGAAAACGGCTGCCCGCCGATGAGGTTGGTACCTGCTTCCAGACGGACGTAGGGGATATGGTCCGCACCGACGCGATCAATGCACTCCCGTAATTTATCAAGATCAATGTTGCCTTTGAATAGACAATCGCTCTCCGGCTTACGGCCTTCGTCGATGACCAGCTCTTCCACAACGCCGCCAAGTCGCGTAACATGCGCTTTGCTGGTTGTGAAATGGTAGTTCATCGGGATGACGTCCCCGGGTTTAATAAACGCTTCGGCAAGGATGCTTTCACAGGCGCGTCCCTGGTGCGCGGGCAGAAAATAGGTGGTTCCGAACAGCTCGTTCACCTTGTTTTCCAGCCGGTAATACGTTGCGCTTCCGGCATAGCTGTCGTCGGCGATCATCATGGCGGCGACCTGCTGGTCGCTCATGGCGTTGACGCCGCTGTCGGTCAGCATGTCCAGATAAACGTCTTCGTTGCGAAGTAGGAACGTGTTGTTGCCCGCCGCGGCAATCGCTTTCAGCCGTTCTTCGACTGGAAGCAAATTGAGTTTTTGGACGATGCGCACCTTGTGCATTTCAAGCGGGATTCTTTCACCGGAAAAAAATTTGACCTCGTGCATTTTGAAACATACTCCTCCATATTATTGTGAATTAACCATTTTATTTAGATGAATCTGAACTTCGCCTTTGTAGATTGCATAGACAGGAAGGCATAAAAAAACCTCCTGCAAACTTGCAAGAGGACGAATTGACTCGTGGTACCACCTCGGTTCGCCGTATCCTTTCGGAAAACGGCCTCAATGGATACGGACACTGTGGATGAAAACGTGTCGATACCCTGCCTTTTGTAACGGGTGGATTGCCCGGCCGTTCCTACTGGACAAACAAAGCGTTCAGACGGCGGCTGTTTGCGCGTATTCATGGGGCGATCCCGCCTGCCTTGCACCAACCGGCAGTTCTCTTTCGGGTTCAACAGTCAACGACCGACAAAAGCCGCTACCCATTACTATTTCGCAGTCATAGCCTTTTTATATATTATAAATTACTAAGCAGTATATCGGGCGGTACTGCGCTTGTCAAGCGGGTTTCACTCCCTTTTTCCGGTAGTTTTTTAGAAACCCTGGAGGTAATGGGGAATTTATGTGGCGAAAAGTTCACGAAATGTTCTTTGCACTACATCCGCATGGGTTGTATAATGATGGCGTTATATTGGATGGTATACCCTAAAGTAGATACACCGTCGCTTCAGATTGGAGGAAGTGAATAGATGGTATGTAAAGAATGCGGCACATACAACGCTGAAAACCTCACCGAATGTAAGGTTTGCGGCGCAAAGCTCAAGGAAGATGAGAGCAGCGCCGCAACGGAAGAAACCGTGGAAACCAGGGACGATGGGAAGCCTTCGCGTGATTTCGTGAAAGCACCCAGTTGGCCGACGCGTGCGTTTACCGGCGCACCGGAACACCAGCCGCTGAGCTCTTCGCCCGCACCGGAACCGTCTTCGACAGTTCCATCTGGTTCTTTTCGTCCAACAATCCCGCCCCGCACCGCGGCTTCCGCTCCTGCGGCTTTTTGCCCGTACTGCGGTAAACCTGCCGTTGCGGACGCACCGTTCTGCCCGTATTGCGGAAAACGCACGGACGGCGACGCAGCGCCTGCTGCCGTTGCTCCTGCAGCGGCGCAAAGCGCACGAATGAGCGCGGCCGCTCCGCAGAACAATGCGGCGCCGATCGACGATGAGTTTGACGATTATGAGGATGATGATGGCTTCGAAGACGAATTCGAAGAAGACTATGCTCCGAAAAAATCGGCAAAGCGCGGCGGTAAAATGGCGCGCCGGGAAGACGATTTTGACATGGATGAATATGACGACGAATTCGACGATGAGTATGACGACTATGACGAAGAATTCGACGACATGCCGAGAAAGCGCGGCAAAGGAACGACAATCCTGTTTTGGAGCCTGATCGTCCTGCTGCTTGCACTCATTGCAGTGTTCGGCATGTATATCGCCAAGAAGAATTTCGACGGAGATATCGGCAAGATGTTCTCTTCGATCGGAAGCGTCTTTGGCGGCAGCAGCGAAGATGTTGACACCACGGATCCGACCGTTGTCGACGATACGGAGACGAGTGAAATGTACACCGCCTCTATCAGCGAATACACCGACCCGAGCACGAACGAAGTATCCTTTGATATCGACATTCATGCGCCGACCGGCAGCACGATTCGCTTTATTACAGACGCGACGCTCAAGGAAGACACAACGACGGTTCCGTCCAATGATCATGTGATTCTGCGCATTGCGCGGGACGTGTTCATGCCGAATGAACCGGTCGAGTCTGAAACGGTCACCATTACGCCGAATATCCAGGTGATTTCACCGGAAGGCGAAACGACCCAGCTTACCGTGCCGGATATTACGGTTACGGTACCGGTGTTATCCATGACCGTCAGCGAGCCGGCGACGGATGTTGTGAACGCAACGTTTGACAACAACCCGATTGCGATCATCGGTCAGGTGAACGATTACGACGGCGAGATCGCGGTGTTCATCAACGACGAACAGGTCTATGTCGACAGCACGGGCATGTTCACGTCGTCCTATACACCGAATCAAGCGGCAAGCACGTCTTCGACAAGCTCGACGGAAGACGCCGCAACGACGGATACGACCACGGCGGATGATACCGCGACGACCGACACAACGACCACAGACGATACGACTACGGCGGACGACACCGCAACGCCGGACACCACAACGACGGACGACACCACGACGACCGACACAACGGACGACGTTGGCACGACCGTCAGCACGGGAGCCGAGATAATCACCATTGAAGCGCGCAAGAATAACTGCGTAACGGCGCGCAAGGTGATCACGGTTGAACCGTATGTGATGCAGAACCTCTCGTTCATGATCACGAACGAGCAGGATACGCTGTCCTCGGAGGACGGCAGCGTAACGATCACCGGAACGGCGACCGCGGGTACCAAGATCACCGCAACATGCGCGTCCACCTCCGTGACGTTTGGCGAAGCGACGGTCAGCGCGACCGGAACATTCTCCATGGCGGTCTCCGTTGCCGAAGTCGGCGCGTTCGACATCACACTGACCGGACAGATGGTAGGTTACTATGACGGTACGGCGATTGCGACCGTCGAGCGCCCGCCGTCGGTTTCCTCTTCGACGTTTAAGAAAACGGCCAAGGATCTCGATGATTACTACACCAAGATCGTAGACGGGTCGGTTACGGACGGCGACTATGTATTTACAGGAAAAATTACGGAGATCATTGCCTCTGATCCGTATACGATTTTCCGCGTAGAACTAAGCGACGGCACGGTAGTTATCTGCGCCAACCGCAGCACGAAGTCGACGATCAATTCAGCCGACGTAGGCGAGAAAAAGCAGATTGCCGCAACGCTGAAAGGACTGTACACGGATGGAACAACACCCTACATGTGGGGTTGGTTCATCTGGAATAAGTAGTAAGTAGTGAAAATCTGGGCAAAGATCATTAAAAATCATAAGATCATCAACGAGGCCGTGCGGGAGTTTGCTTCCGCGCGGCCTTCGGATGCAGAGGGCTGGCATCCTGTTTTAACCGAACTTTGTAAGCCGATGGACCTGGCGTGCCCGGTTTTGCTCGAAAAGCATGTTTCAGAACTGCAGCGCTTTTCACGAACCGTGTTTTCACAGGCGGATTTTATCGAAACGATTTCTTTCGATCGTTTCGAAGTGGAAATCTTTCCGGAAAAGAAGAAGGAAACCAAGGTTGAATACCTGTTTGGTGACGACTGATGCGACGACAAACGCTATAACAGCCATGTGCGAATTGTTTCAACTTCCCGGCGGACTTGCAATCCGGCGGGTTTGTTTTTATACTGAGGTTAGTAATTTGACGCTTGTATTGTTTTAACACGGCGTTTTGAGAAACCAAGAAGGAGAGTAAAATGGAGATTCGCGAAATATTTAACCTCGTGCCACAGGCGGCGGAACAGCTGCCGCGCGGCGCTTTTTTAACGGTGGGAAACGATGTTTGGAACCCAATGACGATTGGCTGGGCACAATTCGGCATCATTTGGGGCAAACCAATCGTAACCGTTATGGTGAGAAAGAGCCGCTACACATCCGAACTGATTGAAAAATCGGACGTGTTCACAGTGAGCGTACCGAAAACAGGAGAGCTGGCCAAAGAACTTGCGTTTTGCGGATCGCATTCCGGACGGGACGTGGATAAGCAGATCAAGACCGGACTGACGCGTTCAAGCGCGAAGGCCGGCGGATCGGACAGTGTAGCGGAGTGCGGAGCATTTTTCGAATGCCGTATCGTGCAGAAACTCTTTGGTGATTTGAGTGAGATGGACCCGGATTTGCGCGCGCGCTACTATGGCTCCAATCAAGCTCTGCCGGACGGCGATCCGCATGTGCTCTATTTCGGCGAAGTCCTCGGCGCATACAAAGCGGAGTAAGCACCCTGAACGGCTTTATGTTGCAAAACGTCAATGAAAGTGTGACAAAGTCGCTTGTGTTCAAATAGAAGATTTGCTATATTGTGAACAGGAACCAGCTGTAGCGCAGATTACTACAGATTGTTCCAACACTATTCAAATTTATAAAATAACAGGAGGTTGATCACATGAAGTACGAATGCGTTTGTGGATATGTTTATGATCCGGCGGTCGGCGATCCCGACAACGGAGTTGAACCGGGAACCGCTTTTGACGACCTGCCGGAAGATTGGGTTTGCCCTGTTTGCGGACTGGACAAGAGTGCCTTTACCGCGGTGGAGTAAGAAAGCCGTGCACCAGCTGAACAACAAATGAAGCAGAAACGCTCCGCAAATAGTTGCGGAGCGTTTCTTTGTAAACATATTTTTATACGATCAATATGTTAATTCAGCCGGCGTGGCGTACAGCAGATCGTAAAGTGCACTGACGGCATCCAGCAGGCGCGGACCAGGACGACTGAGCGCGTCACCGTCGACCGCATATACGTTTTGCTTTACAACAGCGGAAATCCCTTCCCAGCCCGCGCGTTGCATGATTTCGTCAACTGCACTTAACGCATTGCCGCTTGTTTCGCCGTCGGTCTGCTGAGTATCATCCGTGGATTCTACGCCGTCGGATGCCGTGGTGATGATGATGTCGGGATTCCGACCGATCACCTGTTCGGCGGAAACCGGCATGTAACCTTCCAGGTCTTCAAACTCGTTCTTCATACCCAGGAGCGTGGCGACGTCGTTGGGCAGTGTACCGCTGCCTGCGGTCGCAAGACCGTCCACAAGCGGGGAGAGCTCGAAATAGACGGTGCCTAAGCTGTTGTTAGCGGTTTGCTCTTCAATTTCTGCAAAGGCCGTCAGCATATTGGCCACCAGGGAGCCGGCTTCGGCTACATGGTCTGCAATGGTGCCAAGCAGCGTGATTGCGGTATAGACGCCGCTGATATCCGTAGCGTTGGTGACCACAGGCTGAATGCCCGCTTCCTGCAGGTCGGCAATCATGTCTGCATTTTCCGCGTCTTCGGCGTTCATGATCACGATTTGCGGGTTCAGTTCAAGAATTAATTCCGAACTGGGGATCCCGTCGGTCGTCACATACGGAATCGGATTGACCTCGACGGGGTAGTCGCATGCTTCGCTGCGCCCGACGATTTGCTCGGAAGCGCCGATCGCGAACAGGATTTCGCAATCCGCCGCATCCAGAACAACAATGCGGCTGGCATAAGAGTCCATTTCAATTGCGTTTCCGGCCATGTCGGTTACGCTGATCAGTGCGTCGCTGTCGACGATCATGTCGTCATTGCCATAGCTTTCGGCCTGCGCCGTAGCGGAGTCGTCCACGGGGACGGGAGAAGGCAGCGCGCAGCCTGAGAACATGCAAGCGGCGAGTGCCGCAAGCGATACGGCCAGATATCGAAGAATATTGCGTTTCATGTGATATCATCCTTTCCGATCAAAAGATCGTGAGCTTTGGCGAGCATTGTTCGCCGGTTTTGAGCAAAAACAAAACTCCCCGCGTTCCGGAGAGTGACAGGTAAGGACGCATACCGTTCGGAAACGTTAGCGGGGGATCGAAGCCGAGCGGAACATCGAATGAGCAACGGTATCGAACCGCCGTTATTATAGCATTTCCAATAATCCGGGTCAACCGACGCCGGATTTGGATCGAGTTTCCAGGTGCGCCTTACGGCGGCGTAGAATCGCGTGGAGACAAGGCAAACAAAGATGGACAATATGGAAGAAACCCGCTGTACGAATGAAAAAAAGGATTGTATAATATAAAAAAGCGCATCTGTTTTTAACGGTTTCAAGATATTTTAAATGCATGGGAGCGAACCGATATATGAAGCAAAAATATCCAATTGACGAGCACAAAGAGATACCAATCAATGGAACGACGCTGGACTTTCGCATCCGCGGGACAAACACGTCCAATCCCGTGATATTGTTTCTTCACGGTGGCCCCGGCGTATGCGACCGGCATTTTATCATGCGCGACCAGGCACCGCTGACGGATGCGTTCACGCTGGTCTGCTTCGATCAGCGCGGCGCAGGCAAGAGCTACACCGCCGAACAGGCAAAGCACAGCATGGATATGGATACGGTCGTTGAGGACGCACGCATCGCGGTAGAGTACCTTTGCGGACGGTTTCATAAAGACAAGATATTTATTGTCGGACACTCTTACGGCAGTTATCTCGGCGTTTTGCTTTGCCAGCGGTATCCGCAGAGAATTGCGGCGTACATCGGCGCGGGACAGCTTGCGGACGGCCCTGAAAATGAGCGAATTTCGTATGAATTTGTGCTGGAGGAAGCAAAAAAGCGCGGCGATAAAAAGGCGCTGTCCGACCTCCAGAGAATCGGTTCGCCGAAAAAAGGAACCTATAAATCGATCGACGATTTGATGGTGCAGCGGAATTATTTGAACAAATTCGGCGGCGCGGTATACGGTAAAAGCGAGACCATGATGAGTTCTACGGTTATGCCGATTTTGCGTTCGCCGGAATATTCGCTTTTCGATCTTCCGCGGTATTCGAACGGAGCGTTTTACAACATGCGGCAGCTTTGGCGTGCGGTCATCAGCTGTGACTTTATGAACAGTGCGCGCACGCTGGACGTTCCGGTGTACATTACACAAGGCAGGCACGACCGCAATACGCCATCTGAACTGGCAAAAACATGGTTCGACGCGCTGGACGCCCCAAATAAGGAATGGATATGGTTTGAAAATAGTGCACATTCCCCAATGCGCGAGGAGTCGGAACACTGGAACGCAGTGATCCGCGAAAAGCTGCACTGCTGAAACAACTGCATAAAAAGTATTCGAACGGAGGGCTGCCACAGCGGGAGTTCCTCCGTTTTTATCGATGAGAGCAGAGAAGCGACAATTATGAAATTTGCGTCATATTTGGCGCGAAAGGCATGATATTGGAAAGATTCTGAAAACAAATCGGCGTGGCGCTTTCGGTTGCTTGCCATTGCATTTGCAATTTGGTATGATACACGATGCACATTTGTTGAACGGCGCTCGTAAGGATTCGATTGCGCAAAGCAGGTGGATTCTGAAAGGCCGCTGGCCAATGTGTCCAACAAACAGTTAACATGGAGAAACAATGGAGCAGCGGACTTACGGGAAAAGAAAAAGACGAATCGGTCACCTTGACTTTCCGATCGTATTGATGGTCGGCTTGCTTTGCGCGTTCGGATTGGTCATGGTGTTTTCCGCAAGCTACTATTATGCGCAGAACACCGCTTCGGTCGGATACGACGGCTATTATTATATCCGCAAGCAAGCCATGTATCTTGCCATCGGCTTCCCGCTGATGCTTGTCATCTCGCTGATCGACTTTAGAAAGCTGGAGCGCTTTAAAGTCGTCGGTATACTGCTTTCCATTGCGCTGCTTGTGCTGGTTCTTGCCGTCGGACAGGAGACCAACGGCGCAAAGCGGTGGATTGTCATCGGTAGCCAAAGCATTCAGCCGTCCGAGATTGCAAAATTCGGCATGATGCTCTATATGTGCGCATTCATGGCGAAAAAACATGCCGTCATGCAGAGTTTCTCAAAGGGAATGTTGCCGATGCTGCTGGTTATCGGTGTTGTTTGCGGCCTGGTTATGTTGCAGCCCAACATGTCGATGGCCGTTATTATGGGCCTGATGGGATATGCGCTGTTGTTCATCGGCGGTTGTGATACCAAGCAGATGCTGCTGCTCGCAGTTGTATTTGCTGCATTGTTTGCATTGCTTGCGGTCATCGAACCTTACCGCATGGCGCGGTTGACGTCGTTCGTGAATCCTTGGGAAGATGCGCTCGGCGACGGTTACCAGCTCATTCAGTCCTATTATGCACTGGGTTCAGGCGGGTTATTCGGCGTTGGATTGAACAACAGCCATCAAAAGCTCTTGTACATGACGTATGGCGAGTCGGATTTCATCTTCGCCATCGTCTGTGAAGAACTCGGCTTGGTCGGCGGCCTCGCCGTTCTGGCAGCATACGGCTTTATCGTATATCGAGGAATTCGAATTGCACTTTTGTGCCGCGATCGGTTCGGCAGCATGCTGGCCGGCGGCATCACGGTTGTTTTCGGTTTGCAGGTGTTTGTTAACATCGGCGTTTGCACCGGATTGCTGCCGACAACGGGACAGGCGCTTCCGTTTATCAGCGCAGGTGGATCATCCATGATGATCTTCCTTGCTGCAATGGGTGTATTACTGAGCATTTCGCGCTTTAACAATCAGCGGGCATAGAGAAACGATTACGGCGTGATATAAAAATGCCGGACGACAGAATATGAATGGAACGAGATAACCGCAGGTATGGCGAGAGGCAAGGATAAAAAAAAGAACGATTCGGAACGCGAACAGAAAAAAGGCTTCTGGTCGCATTTCTTCGAACCGGTTCCTTCGGAAGAGGAAGTTGACCCGGCGTCGGCAAACCGCCAGTACGGAGAACCCCCCGAGCAGCCGCTTACACATCTTTTCAGCGACGACGAATTGGAGTTTTCCGACGAAGAAGACGCCCAGAATATTGCCGGACTTACCTGGGATGACGGCGAAAAAGTCATATCCGACACAACGCGGATGCGTTACCGTAAAAAAGCGGAACCACGCGCCAAATCCGGGAAGCAATCGGAAAGCGAACCGATTCAGCTGTTTGACGAGGATGCTGGCTATGACACGGAACAACCGCGTGAACAGACGACGCGCACCAGAATTTTCCGCACGGGCTCATCCACGACGGCACGAATCCATATCAACGAAACAGAAGAATCCATGCGCATGGCGGAAGCCAAGAAGAAAGCACGCGCCAGAGAAGCGGCACGGAAGCACGAAGAGTATGTTGAACGTCAGATCCGCAAAAAGCAGAATCTGGATATGTTTAAAAAACTCTTTGGCAATCTTGCCTTTGTGCTGGTAATTCTTGCTGCAGTCGGCGTAGCATTGTATTATGGCTTTTTACTTTCCGATGTCGTTGTGATGGGCAATGATGAATACTCGGCCGATTATATTGTCGAGCTTTCCGGGCTGAAACTTGGCACACATATGCTGTTTTGCGATCTTGACCAGTCGGAAGAGAATATCGAGGAAGACCCGTATTTGCAAGTGGATTCGATTACTTACATCTTCCCGAGCCGTGTGCGTATCATCGTTAGCGAGCGTAAAGAGGTTGCGGGCATCGTAGGCCTCGACAGCAACGTTATCATCGATAAAAACGGATACGTGCTGTCCATCAGCGGCGGCATGGACCTTTCAGGGCTGATTCAGGTTACCGGCGTCAGCATGACCGGATATCAGCTTGGAGAGCGGCTTGGTCAGGGCAACGATTTTTCAACCGCTACACTGGTTCAGCTCATTTCGGTATTGGAAGAATATTCTCTGACGAACTCCATTCAATCCATCGATTTAACGACGCCTCTGGCAATCACAATGAGGGCCAGCAACGGACTTGAGATACACGTTGGACAGGCGACCGATCTGGAAAGCAAGATGGACGTACTTGCCCGGCTTCTCCCCGAATTCCTTTCCAAGAATGTCACCACCGGTACGCTGTATCTATCCGCAAAGGGCGGCACGGTGTATTCACCGACGCCGATTGATCAGCGTGTGCCGGTCACTACGGATATAGACGATACGGGCGATGGAACAGGAGAGACGCCGACGTATATCGACCTCGATGAAGACGGCTATGACGACGAGACGGGTGAAACCTATACACCTGTTACGCCGACACCTTCGCCAGAGCCCACACCGTCCGGCGGTTCGGACGACTTCTCCGGCTAAACCGGTCAGATAGACGAAACAAAAAGCGCTCTGCAATAAGCAGGGCTCTACACTATAGATTGGGGTAAGTAAAAAAAGAAGAAGCATAACCGCTTCAAATCTTGTAGATTAAGGTTGTTCAAGCCACTACGAGAAAGGACGATGGTTATGCTTCAAACACATCTTATCGCAAAATTGCTGGATATGGAAGCCTATGATTTTGAAGGAGTAGAACAAGACGAAAAACAGATCGTATTAAGCGTGTGCATGAAACGTCGCACACAGGAATGTCCGGCATGCCGGACATTGACGGATGAGGTTCACGATTACCGGTTGCAACGCGTCAAGGATAGCCCTATTCAAGGGAAGCTGGTGATCTGGCAGTACCGAAAACGACGATACCGATGTCCTTGCTGCGGGAAACGATTCTACGAAGGAAATTATCTTTTGCCGAAACGTCATCGGATCACGAATCGTCTGGCCGCATTGGGGATCGACCAGTTGCGAAAGAAACAGTCTCGTAAGGAAATTGCCGGTTCACTTGGCGTCTCAGAATCGTCCGTCGGGCGCTGGCTGAATCTGCTGGAGTTCGGGAAACCCGCTCGGTTACCCAAAGTCCTTTCCATCGACGAATTCCGCGGTAACACGGAGTATGGAAAGTTCCAATGCATCCTGACCGATCCGGTGCATAAACGAATCGTAGACGTCCTGCCGACGCGCTATCATGCGCAGATTTACGGCTATTTACGGGCATTTCCAGACAGAAAGCAGGTGCAATATTTCGTGATGGATATGAATCGGGAATACCTCGATATTGCAAAAAAACTTCTGCCGAACGCGAACATTGTGATCGACCGATTCCACGTTGTGCGATACTGTACATGGGCGCTGGAGAACGTACGAAAGCGAGTTCAAAAGAAGCTGCTGCCGGAACAGCGCAAGTATTTCAAGCGCAGCAGAAAGCTGCTTCTGGCCCATATGGAAAAGCTTTCCGCCGAGAACAAGGCCGCCGTGGAACGCATGCTGCTAATGTCCCGTGATTTGAGAGAGGCTTATTTGTTGAAAGAGAAATTCTATGCCTTCATGAATTCGTCCGATTCTTTGCAGGCAAAGGAGCGCCTCCGCACCTTTCGTGCACATGCTTTCGTTGCCGATCTGCCGGAATTTTCCGCTTGTCTCACAATGCTGCAAAACTGGGAACCTTATATCCTCAACGCTTTCGACTGTCCTTACTCCAACGGGTTTACCGAGGGCGTCAACAACAAGATCAAAGCACTCAAGCGTATCGCCTTTGGATATCGCAGTTTCGAGAACTTTCGTGCTCGCATCCTCTGCACGACCAATGCTTAAGGGAGCTGTTCGCTCTCGCTCACAACTCCCTTTGTTTCTCTTAATCTACTGCTCTACCCCAACTATTGACGGAGAGCCATAAGCAGAGCGCTAGTTGTTTGAAATACTACCTTCGGGATCATTCCGCTATAGATGGCAAAGCGCTAAAACACGCAATACATTGGAAAAAGCAAAGGTTTGTGGTATGCTATCCGGACAGGGGGGATAAAGCAGAACAAGGAGGACGACCGGTGGAAGAGGAACTATTGATCCGACGATATTTTGACGCCTGGCTGCATCAGGATGCAGCCGACCTCGAAGGGCTGTTTGACCCGAACGTCGTTTATATTGAATGCTACGGACCGGAATACCATGGTATCGAACAGGTTAAACGATGGTTTGTCGACTGGAATAAGCGTGGCGAAGTGGTTGAATGGGAAATCAAGCGTTTTTTCAAGCAAGGCAAGCTTGCGGCTGCGGAGTGGTACTTTGAATGCATATATGACGGCGTAATCAGCAGCTTTGACGGCGTATCTTTGATTACGTTCAACAGGCACGGCGCTATCCGGGAGATACGTGAATTTCAATCGAAGGCGGAACATGTTTTTCCGTACGAAGAACGCTGACGACCGATAAGAACATTTATTTTACCAACAAACAATAGAGCCGGACGCGTCAACGCGTCCGGCTCATTTTATGAAAAACGAATCACTTTTCTTTCAGATAGTTGACTGCAAAACTGACGAAATCGCGTTCGGCTTTGCTGAAAACAAGTTCTTTGGGATATACAAGGTATATGTTGCGATATGCGCCCTCCGAGTCAAGGTCAAACACAAGAAGATCACCGCTGCTTTCGTATTTTTTGGCAGCCATCTGCGACACGACCGCAACGCCAAGCCCGCTGACAACAGAGCTCTTAACAGCGTCCGCCTGGTTCATGCGCGCAACGATGTGCAGCTTCCGATCCGGCATGCCGTTTTTTGCAAGATAGTTACCAAACTCCTTGCGTGTTCCGGAGGACTGACTGCGCTCGATCATCGGCTCGTCGAGGAGGTCGCGCCCGTATAGGCGGCGGCGGTGCAGCTGCTGGTAGTGACTGTTGTTTGGCGTAATCATGACGAGTTTGTCGCGGCAAACGGCGCGATATTCAAGCTCTTTGCGGTTCAGATCGGTGCCACAAAAACCGATGCGTGCATTTTTATTGTGGAGCTGTTCGTGCACAAAGGTACTGTCCCCGTTAACCAGTACAAAGCGGCAGGTAGGATGCAGCTTTGCATAATCCGCCATAAGGTTTGGCAGAAGATATTCGAAAGAATCCGTGGAAGCCGCAATGAAAAGTTCCTGCTGCGCCGGTTCCTGAGAAACCTCGTCGGTCAGGATGCGGCATTGCTCCACGATTGCTTTTGCATACGGATATAGCTCCTTACCGCGCTCGGTTGGTGCAACCTGCTTTTTTGCGCTTCGTACAAACAGCTGCACGTTGAGCGCGTCTTCAAGTCCTTTTATATGTGCGCTAACGGTGCTTTGCGCAAGCGAAAGGTCGGTTGCGGCGCGCGAGAAGCTATTGGTCTCTGTGACCGCAACGAAAACCTCAAGTTGACGGATGCTGAAATTGATCAATCCGTATCGCGCCTTTCCTGTTATAATGCCTGTTTTATCGAAAATAACGATTAGGCCTATTCTACAACACTTTTGGCCAAAAACGCAAATTATTTTCATTTATTGTCGGTATACGGAGGCTTTCACTGCCGGCATATCAGCGAAAGCACCCTTTCGGGTGCTTTCGCTGGTTAAAATATCGAATTTTCGGGAAGGTCTTTTGGTTACTTGAAGAGGGACAAAACCCACTCCAGTACGTTGTACTTATCGAACACAGCAACCGAGATCAGGGAGACCGTGGACATGATCTTAATGAAGATATCCAGACATGGCCCAACCGTGTCTTTCAGCGGGTCGCCGACCGTGTCGCCAACAACTGCGGCCGCGTGTGCATCCGAACCTTTGCCCGCGCCTTCGATTGCGCCGGATTCGATGTACTTTTTACCATTGTCCCATGCACCGCCTGCGTTACCGGTCAGGATTGCAAGCATGATGGAACAGATAGTGGAACCGATCAAAATGCCGCCGACGAATTCCGGCCCAAGCAGGAAACCGGAGAGCACCGGAACAATGATCGCCATGAACGCGGGGACTTTCATTTCACCGAGAGCACCCTTGGAGGAAATTTCGATACAAGTCTTGTAGTCCGGCAATTCCGTACCGAGCAGGATGCCCGGAATCTCCCTGAACTGACGGCGAACTTCGTCAACCATCTTTCGGGCCGCTTTGGTAACGGCTTCGATCAGCATACCGGAGAACAGGAACGGTAGCGCACCGCCGATAATTGCGCCTGCAAGCGTAATGGGCTCGATCAGGTTGAGCGTAAGCGGTGTGGACGGATCATTGTAGGAATAGAGGTAGGAAACCATAAGAGACAGCGCTGCGAGCGCGCCGCTGCCGATGGCGAAACCTTTGCCAATGGCGGCAGTGGTGTTTCCGACGGAATCCAGCGTATCGGTGATTTTTCGGACGTCTTCTTCCAGTCCGCTCATCTCGGCGATGCCGCCCGCGTTATCGGAAATCGGACCGTAGGTATCGACCGAAACCGTCGCGGTGACAAACGAGAGCATGCCGGCTGCGGCCATGGCCACACCGTAGAGACCGGAAACGTAGTAGGAAATGATGATGCCGCTGCCGAGGATGAAGCACGGGATTGCCGTGGAGCGCATGCCGAGCGCAAGTCCTTCGGTAATGGTCAGCGCGGGGCCTTCCAGCGAAATGCCTGCCAAATGGCGCGTGGGCTTATAGTCCGTGCTGGTGTAATATTCGGCAGTAGCGCCGATGAGGATACCCGCGGCAATGCCGATAAAGGCGCCGATCATGGGGGAAATAGAACCGAGCTTAAAGCCGATCATGGACGTATCCATGTCTTTGAACATGAAGTAGGTGATAACAAAACCGGCAATCGTGGTTAGTCCCGCCGAAACATAGGTTGCAAAGTTGAGCTCTTTATGCGGGTTTTTAAGCGTCTTTTTTGCAAGCAGGGAGAAGATGCCGACCATACAGGAAAGAAGGCCTGCCGCGGCAAACAGCACGGGGAAGATCAACATGCGGTTCAGCAGCGCGTCGGTCATTCCCGTTGCGTTTGCCTGAGACGTCATGTAGAGGTGGACGGCAAGGATGGCCGCGGCTGCCAGTGAACCGACGAAGCTTTCAAGAAGATCGGAGCCGAGACCGGCAACATCGCCGACGTTATCGCCGACGTTATCGGCGATGGTGGCGGGGTTACGCGGGTCGTCTTCCGGAATACGGGCTTCGGTTTTGCCGACGAGGTCGGCGCCCATATCGGCCGCTTTGGTGTAGATGCCGCCGCCGACGCGGTTGAACATTGCAATGACGGAGCAACCCAGCGCATAGCCGGAGAGACACATTGTAAACGGAACGATCTCAACGCCGATCCAGTTGGCTTCGGAAACCATGTTGGCCGCATCGAGCAGACCCAGGCCGACGCCAAAGACCAGATAAACGATCAAAAGCCCAAACAGAGCGCATGCGCCGACGCAGAGACCCATTACGCTGCCGCCGCGGAACGCGACCTTCAGCGATTCGCCGAGACTTTTTGTGGTGCGCGCCGCATTTGAAACGCGGACGTTGGCATAGGTTGCAACCTTCATGCCAATCCAGCCCGCAGTACCGCTCATCAAAGCACCAAGAACAAAGCAAATCGCAGTGAACGGCGTGACGATCACCGCAAGGATCGCGGCCACGATGAGGACGACGATCAACAGTATCTTATACTCATAACGAATGAACGCGTTGGCGCCAATGCGGATTGCAGAAGCGACATTTTGCATTTGTTCGGTGCCTTCGTCCATCCGCTTGACTTTGGTGTAGTGGAAGCTGGCATACGCCAACCCGAGGATTGCAGCGAACAATCCAAGAATCAATAATAACGACATTTTTCTCTCCCATCTCCGCAGGGGGCGTTATCCCAATTGCCTGCGGGCATCATACCTCTCATTTTATTTAGGAATGCGACGCAGAGCAAACGGGAAATTGGGATATAAAAAACGTTGTTATCGTACGGGACGATAACAACGTGCATATAGCGACTATATATCATTTTTTATGCATTTTTTTAAAAATTAAATGCTTACTCTTTCCAGGATTGATCTGCATGGCGGCAGATCGCGTCAAAACTTTCTGCGCTGATATCATGCTCCATTTTGCATGCGTCGGCAAAAGCGGTTTCTTCGCTGACGCCAAGATGCATTAAAAATTGCGCCAGGAGACGATGCCGCCGATACATGCGCTCCGCGATTTCGCGGCCCGAATCAGTAAGCGTGATGCACTTGTCGTCCGCCATAAGAATATAGTCGTTTTCGCGCAGGAGCTTGGTCGCGTGGCTGACGCTGGCTTTCGTGACGCCAAGATTATTGGCGATGTCCACGGAACGCGCGCAACCGTTTTTCTCCTGCTGTATAAGGATTTGCTCCAGATAGTCCTCTATCGATTCATTAACCTGCATGTTGATCCCTCGTTTCTGGTTGGATATGGCGAAGAACACTTCCCGCAAATATTGCGTGTACGTTTTGTTTAAAAGTTACATACACACGCATAAATATATGTAATAATAACTTTATAAGATATGCTATCATCCTTGGGGCTGAGATTTCAAGTGGTTGCTTGGTTTTTGATGATGATTGAGATATTGCCGGACAAAAATCCCTCATATTTTAAGGAAAAGGATTGACAAGAGCGCAAACAAATTGTACACTCCTATCGCGAGTTAGAGTAATCTAACCTGCCCGAGGGCACAAGAAGCATTCTGCCGAAACGGTGTCGGATTATCTCCGATGGATTTCGGCTAAGGGAGGCGAAACGAATGACGCTGGATGAATTGGGCATTGGCCAGACGGCGACAATTTATGCGGTCAGGGGCGCGGGTGCGCTCAGGCTTCGTTTGCTGGATATGGGATTGATACCGAAGACACAGGTCACTTTGATCAAGACCGCCCCTATGGGCGATCCGATCGAAATCTGTGTCCGTGGATATGAACTTACGATTCGGAAAGACGACGCACGGAAAATTGAACTGGTAGACGAGGGGGGACAATGCAATGGTGTTTGCGCTTGCGGGAAATCAGAATTCGGGAAAGACGACGCTGTTCAATGTGCTTACGGGGTCCAATCAGCATGTCGGAAACTTTCCGGGCGTCACGGTGGATCAAAAGTCCGGGGAAATCAGGGGCATAAAAAACGCCTCCGTGGTCGATCTTCCGGGGATATACTCGATTCGTCCGTACACACAGGAGGAGATCGTGTCGAGGGACTTCATCCTGGACGGGAAGCTGGACGGCATCATCAACATCGTAGACGCGACGAACATTGAGCGAAATCTCTATCTGACACTGCAATTGCTCGAACTGCGCATCCCCATGGTGGTTGCGCTTAACATGATGGACGAAGTGGACGCAAACGGCGGTTCCGTAAACGTAAAGCTCATGAGTGAACAGCTCGGTGTGCCGGTCATACCAATTTGCGCGCCGAAAAACGAAGGCGTGTCCGAACTGGTCAATCAGGCGGTTGTCGTAGCGAAAAAGCGAATCAAGCCGTCGGTTCTGGACTTTTGTCCGGACGGCGCGGTTCACCGTTGCATTCACGCCGTGGCGCATGTCATTGAAGATCATGCGCGCAATATCGGCGTGTCCGCACGTTTTTGTGCAACAAAGCTCATAGAAGGGGACGATTCCTTCGCTGAAAGGCTGGAGCTGGATCAGAACGAATTGGACCTGATCGAACACAGCGTTCTTGAAATGGAAAACGAAACAGGGTTCGACCGGAACGAAGCGCTTGCGGACATGCGCTATACCTTTATTGAAGGTGTTGTCGCCGCGTCCGTTGTGAAGTGCTGTGAAAGCCGCGAACACAGGCGCAGTGTGCGGATGGATCGCATATTGACGGGTAAATACACGGCGATTCCGGTATTTCTCGCAGTGATGTTCCTCGTATTCTGGCTGACATTTAATGTAATCGGCAGCGTGCTGTCCAGCTGGCTCTCCAGCGGGATCGACGCGCTGACAAGCGTTGTAGACGCGGGGCTGACGAGCTACGGTATCAATCCCGTTGTGAAGAGCCTTGTTGTAAACGGCGTGTTTGCAGGCGTTGGCAGCGTGCTCAGCTTTTTACCGATCGTGGTAACGCTGTTTTTCTTTCTTTCGATACTGGAAGACACCGGATACATGGCGCGCGTAGCGTTCGTCATGGATCGTATGCTTCGTAAAATCGGCCTTTCGGGACGGAGCTTCGTTCCGATGCTGATCGGCTTCGGATGTTCGGTGCCGGCGATTATGGCGACGCGGACGCTGGCGTCCGACCGTGACCGCAAGATGACGATCCTTTTAACGCCGTACATGAGTTGTTCGGCTAAAATTCCGATTTATGCGGTGTTTTGTGCGGCGTTTTTTGCAAAGTATCAGGCGCTGGTCATGATTGGATTGTATGCCGCCGGAATGATTCTCGGCATCCTTGTTGCGCTGGTGCTGAAAGGTACGGCGTTCCGTGGGCAGCCGGTCCCGTTTGTCATGGAGCTGCCGAATTACCGCATGCCGTCGCCGAAGAACGTTTTACTGCTCTTGTGGGAAAAGGCAAAGGATTTTCTGGAGCGTGCGTTTACGATCATTTTGCTGGCAAGCATTGTAATTTGGTTTTTGCAGACGTTTGATACCCGTCTGAACGTGGTTGCAAACAGTGCGGACAGTCTGCTTGCGCTGATTGGGCAACTGATTGCGCCGGTGTTCAGCCCGCTTGGTTTTGGGGACTGGCGCGTGGCGACGTCGCTGATATCCGGCTTTGTTGCAAAGGAAGCCGTTGTCAGCACACTTTCCGTGTTGACTGGAACCGGTATTGCACAGTTGCATTTGATACTCAGCAATCTGTTTACACCGCTGTCGGCCGTCAGCTTCCTGCTCTTCACGTTGCTTTACACCCCGTGTGTTGCGGCGGTTGCAACGATGAAAAAGGAGCTGCATTCAGCGTGGGCGACGATTGGCGTCGTAGTCATGCAGTGTCTCGTGGCCTGGGTGGTGGCGTTTGCCGCCTATCAGATAGGGAGTCTTCTGTTATGAGCGTCTGGGATTATTTGGTTTTAGCGGCGGTTGTGCTCGCGGTATTCTTTGCAGTGCGCAGCATTGTGAAGCGCCGAAAGAAAGGCGGTTGTGCCGGGTGCAGCGGAAATTGCTCCGCATGCAGCCTTTACACCCTTGAAAAACAAGGCGAAGATTGCGAAAGAAGCCGGAAGATGTAAATAAGTGATCAACGAATAGACTGTATATGAAAACAGCCGGGACGTACATACATCCCGGCTGTTTTTATAGAATTCGGTCG
This sequence comes from Christensenellaceae bacterium, assembly GCA_963665515.1. Classification (GTDB taxonomy): domain Bacteria; phylum Bacillota; class Clostridia; order Christensenellales; family CAG-138; genus UBA7703. Next base: position 214,047 of record OY762278.1, on the reverse strand, counting down.
GAGGGTGAAACCGCCTTTTATGACCGCTTTCATTTCAGATAATTCGTCACCATCGCCTTGTGTGGATTTCCGGAATTGTTGCCGGAGCTGTTGCTGGGATTGTCTTTTTCCGCATTGTCCGACTTGTTTTCATTCGACGGATTGTCCGGATTGACGGACGGCGCGTTGCTGTTCGGCAGTCCAGGGTTGTCGGGACAGTCCACTCCTTCCAGATCGCAGGAATCGTCCGATTTATTTCCATTGTTGCCGGAATTTCCACTAGACTTCGTGGCGTGGACAATGTCGCGTACGGGCTCGTCGAGCCATTCGGTTTCGTCAAACGAATCCGGGTCTTCGGAGGAATCCTTTAGCCGTTCGATAAGCAAGAGCTTTCCGGCGCTGGTTCCCATGCTGTGCGCCTGCTCAATGTCTCCTTTGCTGACGGTAATGGACTCGGCGGAGAGATTTGCATGCGTACTCACCCGGTTTTGCAGTGTGACGGCAAGCTTTTCGGCATGAGCTTGGCTGGCAGAGTTTGAAGCAAGCATAACGTAATTATCGTCATCCTCGTTCAGATAGCCGTTATTCTGAAGCTGCGCGATGGTTTTGTCGATTGCGTCGCCGATATTGGCATTTAGCAGCTCTTTTTGTGAGAGCTGGGTCAGTATCGTTTTGCCGTCGTCATTGACGGCGCTGACGCCGATCACGCGGTCAAAAATATTAATCGTGTATTCGATAGACGGATTAACGTCGAGGCTTACAAGGCCATACGGCGCTTTATATCCGCCGATAATGAACAGAAGCAGCACGGCGGCCAGAGACGCGTAAGCCGTCATTTTGCTGCGCCAGCTGGAAACCTTCTTACGTACGGTGACCGTCTGGCCGACTTCGTATTGTCCACTGCGGAGCTTGGTAAACCGTCCGTTTTCTAAAAGCGCAACAGCATACGTTCTGTGTGTTTCAACAATTGCCGCTTTCATAAAACTGCCTCCTTTCCAATAAACGTAAAATATCCTGCTAATCCAGGGTAATCGCCCGAAAGGACGATTGTCGCCGTGATGATGTACTTCCTGTAGCGGTCCAGTAATTTTTTTGACAGACCAACTTGCTGTATCAGCGCCTGCATCGGCAGCTGATGCGTCCTGAAAAGTTGGTCGATCCGGTCGGGGTCGCACAGAAGGAACCGGACGGCGCGCGCACAGGCGTTTCGTGTTTTGTCCTGCCGCGGAGATACCTGCATCAGGTCTGAAAAACCGAACCCGAATGCCTTACAAATGGCTGAGAGTGCTGCAATTTCTTCCTTTAGCGTAGCGTCCGCCGCACGGACGCTGCTGCGAACGACGGCGTATTGAACGTCCGTCGATTCCGCTTCGTCACCGGCCCCGTCAAACACATACGGTGACACGGAAATCTCCTGAGAACGGCGCGCTTGTTTTCGAAACTCATCGATCAGACTACGACGGATTAGCGCTTCGGCATAGGTCAAAAATGATCCCTTGTCTTCGCGATAGGTGTCGATCGCCCTAGAGAAAGCATACAAAGCCACCGACCATTCATCGTCGCTTTTCGTTACGAAACGATGTGTTACGCGCGAAGCGATTTTAAGAATGACGCGTTCCTGGGTTTGGATGATCTGTTCTCTTGCGTGCTCATCCGTTGCAGCACGGATGGCGAGATTGTCGATCTCCGAGTGCATAGTCTCCTTACGGGTATGTGCGTTGGAATATTGGCCGGACGTTCCGGCTCAGGTTTCTCCGGCGCAGACGACGCATTTCGCCCGCGCCGGAGTTGGGTCCAGAGGTTAGTTTTCGACTTCGGGCTCCGGAGTAGCCTCGGGGGCGGGGTCGTGCAGCTGAAGCATATCCTGCTCCTGCAGCGGGAGGATACCTGCGGCGGTCAACGCCTGATACAATTCCGTCTTGGCGTCCTTGACTGCGTCGGCGAGCGCTTCGAGGTCTGCGTCTTCGCCTGCGGCCGTTTCAGCAGACAGCGCATCCTGATAAGCGGTCATAAGCGCTTCCAGAACGGCCTTGTTCTCGTCGGTATCATCCAGCGCGGCAATTTTCTCGGCAATCGCTTCAAGGTTGTCCTGCAGGTAGTTATATTCGTAATTGTAGGTGTATTTCCATTCCTGCCAGCCGAGGATGCTGCCGAGCGTAAAGCCGGATTCATCCAAGCCGTCCTTGAGCGCCTTGCGGGCGTCCGATGCGGCCTGTGCCAGTGCGCTCATGCCCTGTGTATCAACGTCACCCGTCTTTGCATCCAGCGCGGCGGTGTATTCGTCAAGCAGCGCCCGCAGTGCGGCCTTTTCGGTTACGTCGATCACGCTGTCGATTGCGAGTTGGATTTTATCAACGGAAATTCCGTAATAATCTTTCTCGCCGGCGGAACCATTTGCGTTTCCGTTGCTCTTGTCGGCCTTGTCCTTCGCTTTAGCGTCCTTGTCGGCATGCGCGTTGCCGCTGTTGCCGGGCGCTTCGGTGTCCGAAGAAGATTTCGGGGCTGCCAGCGCACTGGCGCTGAAAGCGAGCACCATAGCAAACACAAGCACAAGCGTGAGGATGCGTGCAAAACCTTTTTTCATTTTTCCAGAATACTGTTTCATTCGTTCAGTCTCCTTTCCCGGCGGTGGTTCTTAAGCAAAAGCAATGCCGGTCACTAATGAATACGAAAATCGAGTCTAAAAAAGTGGGGTCAAACGGAAATATTACATAATTTGCATCTTGTAACAGGTTCAGAATAACATATTTCTATAATAAACAAAAGAAACCGCCTGCATCTAAAATTTCGCGACACAATACATTGACAAACATCGATATGAAGTGTATTCTTTAAAACATCGAAATTATTTGATGTGAGGGGACGCTATGGCGAACTTATATGAAAAAGAAGCAAAGGTTATGAAAGCGTTTTGCGATGCAAACCGCCTTCGTGTGCTGGAGATGCTCACAACGGGAGAGAAATGCGCATGCATGCTTCTGGAACATTTGAATATCGGCCAGCCTGCGTTGTCCTATCATATGAAGATATTGCTCGAATCCGGAATTGTTGAGAGCCGACAGGACGGCAAGTGGACGCACTACCGATTGAGCGAACAAGGCGGCGCTTATGCAAAGGAACTGGTACGCACGTTTGTAACCCCGGAAGAGATACAGCAAGAAAGCGCCTGCTGCGGCAAATAAGCCGAGGCGGCATGAGGTAAAGAAGTTAACATGACGATTTTGAAATCCATTTGGGATTTTTTCCAATATCAGGTTCTGGCCATGAAGTGGCTGGACGCGTTGATTGAAAACGGACTGGGCGCAGTTGGCCTCGACACGGCGAACCGGTGGGTTGGCAGCCTGCAATTTTTCTTGTACGACGTCATCAAGATTACGATTCTGTTGTGCACGCTGATTTTTGTTATCAGCTATATTCAGAGTTTTTTCCCGCCGGAACGCAGCAAGCGGATACTCGGTAAGTTTCGCGGCATTTGGGCGAACTGCATCGCCGCGCTGCTCGGCACGGTTACTCCGTTTTGTTCCTGTTCGTCCATTCCGCTGTTCATCGGGTTTACGTCCGCGGGGTTGCCGGTCGGCGTAACGTTTTCGTTTCTAATTTCTTCGCCAATGGTGGATCTGGGATCTCTTGTGCTGCTAATGAGTATCTTTGGTGCAAAGGTTGCGGTCATTTATGTGCTCGTCGGGCTTGTCGTAGCGGTCATCGGCGGAACGATCATTGAAAAACTGCGTATGGAACGTTATGTTGAGGACTTTATCCTCACCGCAGGCAGCGTTGATATCGACTCTCCGGATTTGACGAAGCGTGATCGCTTGATCTATGCCAAAGAGCAGATGGTGGCGACGTTTAAAAAGGTGTTTCCGTATGTGCTCGTTGGCGTCGGTATCGGGGCAGTCATTCATAATTGGATTCCGGAAACCTGGGTCGTTGCGGTGCTCGGCAGCAAAAACCCGTTTGGCGTGGTGCTTGCAACTTTGGTCGGCGTGCCGATGTACGCGGACATCTTTGGTACAATTCCGATTGCGGAGGCTCTCTTTTACAAAGGCGCGCAGCTTGGCTCCATCCTTTCGTTTATGATGGCGGTGACGACACTGTCGCTTCCGTCCATGGTCATGCTTCGAAAGGCGGTCAAACCCAAGCTGTTGACACTCTTTATCGTGATCTGCACAATTGGAATCATCCTGGTCGGATACTTGTTCAATGCGCTGCAGGGCGTGATTGTGTAAAGCGTTTTTTATGAAAAAAGACGAGTTCTGTAATAAATACAACATACAATAGGAAAAGGAGAATATTATAATGGGACTGTTCAGCAAAAAGAAGGATACACCGGAAGCCGCATGCTGCTGCGGGTGTGGCGGCGAAAGCGTAAAGGCCGACGCAAAATCAACGGGTGACGCGCGCATTAAAGTGCTTGGCAGCGGATGCCCCAAGTGCAACGCGCTGGAGGCGGCGGTAAAGGAAGCGCTCGCTCAACTCGGCATGGACGAGGCGATCGACCATGTTACGGATTACGCCGAGATGGCGAAATACGGCGTGATGAGCACACCGGCGCTGGTGATTGACGGCAAAGTCGTTTCGTTTGGCAAGGTGCTTAAAAAGGACGAGGTTATAAAACTTCTGGAGGCTGCAAAATAATCCACACCCGAAAAATATAAGTTGAGGTGCGTGCATGTTTACCTACATCCTCTATGGGATTGCGATTGCCGGGCTTGTGATTTCGTTTTTGAAAGACCGGCAGAAAACGAAGATGGCGCTGAAAAAGGCATGGAAAGCGTTTGAAAACATCCTGCCGCAGTTGCTGACCATTTTTGTCATCATCGGGGTCGCTATGGCGATCCTAAAGCCGGAGACGATCCAGACGCTGCTGGGGTCCGACTCGGGGTTCTGGGGCGTTTTGGCGGCTGCCGCCATCGGCTCAATCACGCTGATGCCCGGTTTTGTTGCGTTTCCGCTGGCCGCGGCGCTGCTTAAAAGCGGCGCGGGGTACATGCAGATTGCGGCGTTTGTGTCCACCCTGATGATGGTCGGTATCATCACGCTCCCGCTTGAAATCAAGTCGTTCGGCAGGCGCGCGGCGATTGTTCGAAACTCTGCCGCGCTTGTGTTTTCGCTTGCGGCTGCGTTTGTGATTGGGGTGGTACTGTAATGAAACAGTTTTTCAAGCGTTACGGCGCATTTCTGCTTATCTTGGCTGCGAGTATCGTAGCCGGGTTGATTTTTCCGGAAATCGGCCGACTGAGCCTGACGAATACGGCGAACAACTTTAAGGAGATGCTCTCCGTTCTGCCACCGATCTTTATCCTGCTTGGTCTTCTGGATGTTTGGGTGGACCGCGCAACGATGATGAAATATACCGGTAAAAGTTCGGGCGTCAAAGGCGTTCTGATTGCGCTTTTCCTCGGCAGTGCGGCGGCGGGTCCGCTGTACGCTGCGTTTCCCGTCGCGAGCGTCATGCTGAAAAAAGGCAGTAGTCTGTTCAATGTCTTTATCTTCGTTGGCGCGTGGTCGACGACCAAATTGCCGATGCTGATGTTTGAGGCGGCGAATCTCGGCCCCGTATTCATGGGACTGCGGCTTGCGCTGAGCATTGTCGGCATCCTGATCATTGCGTTTATCACCGATAAAGCGCTGACAAAACAACAACAGGAAGAAATTTATGAGCGCAATAGCTCAACTGAACCAAATCAAACTCCGCTGAAAGGTTAAGGTGAAGTTTTATGGAACAAAAAGGTTCCGGCATTGGTTTTTTTGAAAAGTATTTGACGCTCTGGGTCATCCTTTGCATGGTGGCTGGCGTGTTGATCGGCAAATTTTTACCCGGTGTTCCGGCGTTTCTCGGACGGTTTGAATACGCAAATGTTTCAATTCCGATCGCAATTTTGATTTGGCTGATGATCTACCCGATGATGCTGAAGGTTGATTTTCAGAGCATCCGCAACGTCGGAAAAAATCCCAAGGGATTGTTCGTTACATGGACGACCAACTGGCTGATCAAGCCGTTTACGATGTTTGGCATCGCCTGGCTGTTCTTTTTTGTGATTTTTAAATCGTTGATTCCGGCAGAACTTGCAAAAGACTATCTGGCCGGTGCTGTGCTGCTGGGTGCGGCGCCCTGCACGGCCATGGTTTTTGTATGGAGTTATCTGACAAACGGTAATCCGGCGTACACGGTCGTTCAAGTTGCTACGAACGACTTGATCATTCTTGTCGCATTTACGCCGATCGTAGCGCTGCTGCTCGGCATCGGCGGGATTTCTATCCCGTGGGACACGCTGTTTCTGTCGGTCGGCCTGTTTGTCGTCATCCCGCTTGCAGGAGGCGCATTGACGCGAAACGTAGTGATCAAGAAGCATGGCGCTGATTATTTCAACAATCGATTTTTGCCAAAATTCGGCAACATTACAATCGGTGGATTATTGCTCACGCTCGTGATCATCTTTTCATTCCAGGGAAATGTGATCCTCGAAAATCCGCTGCATATCGTGCTGATCGCCGTACCGCTTGTGATACAAACGTTTTTCATTTTCTTTATCGCATATCTTGCAAGCAAAGCGCTAAAACTGCCGCATGACATTGCAGCACCTGCGGGAATGATCGGCGCTTCCAACTTTTTTGAGTTGGCGGTCGCGGTTGCAATTTCGCTGTTCGGTACAAAGAGTCCCGTTGCGTTGGCGACTATTGTCGGTGTTCTGGTCGAGGTGCCGGTGATGCTGACGCTGGTGAAAATTGCGAACAGGACGAAAGGCTGGTTCCCGAAATGAGTGGGTATTCCATTCGCGCCCTGACAAAAGTGGATTGGCCGCGCATCCGCGAAATTTATCAGCAAGGTATCGACGGCAATCTTGCAACCTTTCAAACCGAGTGTCCGAGCTGGAAGGTTTGGGACGCCGCGCACATTGACACATGCAGGTTGGTTATCGTGACCAACGGAATGGTCGTAGGCTGGGCGGCACTGACCGCCGTTTCCAGCCGTTGTGTCTATGCGGGCGTTGCCGAGGTAAGCGTCTATATTGACGCCAATGTACAAGGCAAAGGCGTCGGCACACAATTGCTTACAGAGATGGTTCGCGTATCCGAAAACACCGGATTCTGGACGCTGCAGTCGGGCATCATGAAAAACAATGCGGCAAGCATCCGCCTGCATGTAAAGTGCGGGTTTCGTATGGTAGGATATAGAGAGCGTATCGGAAAAGATCGCTTTGGCGTATGGAGAGACACGGTGCTTATGGAAAAACGCAGCACGCTTGCACGATATAGCCGCAACATCCCGTCCACTGAAACAGAAACCGACAACCCAAAGGAGGGCTTATGAAAAAAGTAGCATTCATCTGCACACATAACTCCTGCCGCAGTCAGATTGCCGAGGCGCTTGGCAAGCGGCTCGCCGGCGACGTATTTGAAAGCTATTCGGCCGGGACCGAAATAAAGGACCGGATTAACCCGGATGCCGTCAGGCTGATGAAACAGCGCTATGGTATAGACATGGAAGAGACGCAACGCTCAAAACTGATTTCGGAACTGCCACCTGTCAATGTGGTTATCACGATGGGGTGCGGTGTGGAGTGTCCATATCTTTCGAGTGAGCGCCGCGAGGACTGGGGACTGGAAGACCCGACCGGCAAGAGCGACGAAGAATTCATGAAAACCATCGACATCATTGAACGAAAGATATTGGAACTGAAAGCAAGTTTGCAGTAGTGAATAGCCGCCGACGATATTAGGCCGTCGGCGGCTATTGTTTTTTGGTGCGCATTTATTCAAACGATGTTAATATGGAAAGAGCAGAGAAACGCTGCGATTGCAAAATAACGGCGTGTATCAAACAAATCGGAGGCTGACGGAATGATTCGGATTTTGCTTACGGACGACGACGCGCGCATCCGCACCATTGTAAAAGAATACTCGCAGGCGGAAGACTGGGAGTTTGTGGAGGCGGGCGACGGCGAAGAGGCGCTTGAAAAATTTAAAGCGGAGACGTTCTCGCTTGTCGTTTTGGACGTTATGATGCCGCGGCTCGACGGCTGGGGCGTGCTCAAGCAAATTCGAAAGACAAGCCAGATTCCTGTTATTTTGCTGACCGCACGAAACGAAGAATACGACCGTTTACTCGGCTTCGAGCTTGGCGTGGATGACTATATTGGCAAGCCGTTTAGCCCGCGGGAGTTGATTGCGCGCATCAAGGCATTGCTCAAACGCTCAGGCGCGCAGGGCGGACCCGCGGAAAACTATGTTTACGAAGGATTGATTGTCGACCTTGCGGCGCGGACGACACAGGTAGACGGCGAAAGCGTTGCGCTGACGCCGAAGGAGTTTGATTTGCTTGCTTTTTTCGTGTCGCGTCCCGGCATTGCGTTTACGCGCGACCAATTGCTCAACCATGTTTGGGGATACGATTTTTTCGGCGACGCAAGGACGGTCGATACGCACGTGAAGAGCCTGCGCGATAAGCTTGACGGATATCGCGAACTGATTGCGACCGTCTGGGGCACGGGATACCGCTTTACCGGCGGAAAAGCATGACCGACTCAATTTCTATCTGCAAGAAAGGCGGAAAGCCATGAAACATATCGTCAGCAAACTTATGATCGGCTTTTTAAGCATGGCGCTGCTGGCTGTCGCGCTGGTTTGGTTGATTCAGGCCGTGTTTTTGAGCGATAGTTACCTCAACCAACGGGTCGCTACGATTGAAGCGACGCTTTCCGAGGTCGAAGCATTCGCAAACACCGATTTTGTCTCTCTGGAATCTTCGCTCAATATCAGCCTTCTTGCGGTTGACGAAGACGGCGCAACTGTTTATCAATCGGATACGCTGCCGATGCGCGGGCTGATTTTGAAAAAGATTCCCGAGATGATGGAAAACGTGGACGACGAATTGCAATATCTGCAAACCGAGTCGGCAGAGACGCGGTATGCGCTGGTCTCACTGCAGGTAAATGACGGCTACATGTTCGCGGTTTTTTCCATGATCGACGTGACGGAAGCTTCTCGCGTTTTGCTTCAGCAACTTTGGATCATTACGGCGGTGCTGATTGTGGCGGCGCTGCTGCTGTCGATTTTCCTGTCGCGGTTGTTCTCGCGCCCGATCCTGCGGGTAACGAAAGCCGCGCACGAAATGGCCGACGGCAACTACGATATTGTTTTGCCGGTTACGACCAGGGACGAGATTGGCGAACTGACCAATACGCTCAACGAACTTGGCACAGAACTGGGCAAAGCAGAGAATTTGCGGAAGGAACTGATTGCTAACGTGTCGCATGAGCTGCGCGCGCCGCTCGCCATCATTCAGGGATTTGCCGAAACGGTACGTGACATCACATGGCCGAATGAAAAGAAACGCACAGAGCAGTTGACAATGATTGCCGAGGAAGCGACACGTTTAAGCGGGATGGTCACCGACATTTTGGATTATTCCAAACTGGAATCCGGTACGGAAGGCATTATACTTTCGGACTTTGAAAGCGAACAGGCGCTGAACGAATTGGTCGGTCGGTTTGAAATTGAGGCGGGTAAAAAGGACGTTGCGCTGGAACTGAACTGCCCGGACTGCATGATTCGCTTTGACCGTGGTAAATTCATTCAGGTGATGAACAATCTCTTGATCAATGCCGTCCAGCACGCCCCGAAGCGCTCGATCATACGCATTCGCTGTGAAGAAACGAAAGCGGCATTGCGAATATCCGTTGAAAACGGCGGCAAACCGATACCACAGGAGGAAATCGGCATCATTTGGGATCGTTATCACCGCGCGCCGCAGTCTGGCAAGGCGGGAAGCCTCGGCACGGGACTCGGCCTTGCAATCGTAAAAAGCATCTTAACCCAGCACGGCGTGCAGTACGGCGTTTCGAGCGACGAGACAAAGACGGCATTCTGGTTTGATACGGTTGTGCTCGATTAGAACAACCCGACAGTTTTCGCGTATATCCAAAAGTGAATAGCAGCATAAAGGCTCCGGATAACCGGAGCCTTTGTGCTGAATGAATTGAGGTTGAGGGGTAGATCTATTCAAAAAGCAGGTGCTTAAAGTCGCCGAGGCCGTAGCCCATATCCTCTGCCGCCGTCTTAATAGTGGTGGCGGACGGATAATCGTCGGCAAGCCCAAGTCGTGCATACACGTCGCTAAGCGGCATGCCCAGCATATCTGCCACCTGCGAAAGGCTCATCGAACCGCGAATATCGCCCGGTTCATAACCGTTGATGGGAACATAGGATTCCGTGTGTTCTTCATCGTCAATTGCGGGTTCGCCTTCAGCGTAACCGGAGCTGTCGGAGTTGGCAATCTCTTCTTCGTCGCAGCTGTCTTCGCCTTCCTCCTCATGGCTTTCCTCCGAGCGGGTGTTGGTGAACTTATTGGCCAATAGCTGCATGTTTTCGGTAGCGGCGGCGATACCAATCGGCGCAAAGAACAGTATCAGTGCGAGTATCGTAGCAACCAGCGGATGGATCGCTTTTTTGCGGGTAAAGCCGGTGGAAAGAGCGCCTTTCTTTGGGCATGCATTGACGCAGATGTTGCAATTGATACACTCCATATCCGTCACTCTGCCGCCTTTTGCGTCCATAACCTCCACGTTCATCGGGCAGGCTTTGTTGCAAAGACCGCAGCGGATGCACTTGTCGTGGTCGACATGGATAGAATACGGGCTGACCTTGCCGATGACCCCGTAGAGCGCGCCGACCGGGCAGAGATATTTGCAGAAGAACCGGTCGTATACGAGCGAACCGAGCAGCGTTACGATCAGCACGATGAACCCGATGAGATACGAGGTGATCAACGCGTTAAAGTCCGCAAGGTGCCCAAGGGCGTTAAATGGGTCGTATGGTGTGACCCAGAGTTCGCCTGTTATCCACGCCATGGCGATGGTCACCGCCAGAACGACGAACTTGAGATAACGAAAGACTCTGTCTAGTTTTTTTGGCACAACGGGGCGTTTTTTAAAGAGCTTTCTGCCGAGTTTGCCGAAAAGCTCCTGCAAAAAGCCAAATGCGCAGACCTGACCGCAGAACGAGCGGCGCATAACGATGGCCAACAGCACGGTTGCGCCGAAGAGCACGAACGTACCGATCAAGATCCTCTTCAAAAAGGTTCCGACCGCGATGATTGAGAGCATGGACTCTAAACCACCGTAAGGACAAAGCGCGTGGATGGACGGCGCGGCATAGCCGAGTGCGTGCAGCGAAGTTGCCGCCAGCACGAAGGTCAGCAGGCTGCCGAGGGTTACCCAGCGAAGAACTTTGGAAGCGATGCGCAGCCGCTTGTCCCGCTTATCGAATACGTTCGGGTTGGTTTCGGGTGTTGTGGTCATGAGAGGTTACCTCCTGCATCAATTTTGAATTGACGTTCCCTTCTTTTATAAATGATATACATAAGTGTGCGGGGCGCTTTTGCATTTTGCCGCTTCGGCGTCCCGCACAGATTTAGTTATTTGGATGATTGTGTTTTTCCTTACAGTTTATTTTCAAAGGCGTTCAGGTGGCTTCCCGAAGCGCGCATGAGGTCTTCGAACACGATGCGCACGTCGGACGGGAGATCCTCGCTTAGGAACGCTTCGTACATGTCGATGTTCATGATCTCTGCATCGACGCCTGCTTCATACGCTTCCGTCAGGCTGGCGACTGCGGCAACGCGTGTGCTCGCGTCGTCCGTCGGTACGGCGATGCCGTATTTTTCGAACAACGGCAGGAGCGTTTCAATGTGTGTCTCTTCCGCGCGGATGATGTTGGTAAACGGGCGGATGGCGCCATAGGTGCCGATGATGTAGTCATACTCCGCATGCGCAAGGTATTCGTCCTGTAAGGCGTAGGTGAGCATATCCGCCAGCGTCAGATCATTGTCTGACAGAGCACCATTCGAGCCGTAACCCGCCAGGCTTGTGGTCGTGTCGATGTCATCGGGTACATACGCATTTTCGCCGTCGTATACCGTTTCGCCATCGGGAAGGATGCAGTCTCCGTCATAGCCGTTTGTGCCGTTATCGCCGTTGCGTCCGCCCTGATAGCCAACTTCGTAGGTTTCGGATGAGACGTCGCTCGCTTGATAGTTCGCCGCGGCATAACCGTTGTCGCTGTTACCGTTGCCATTTCCGTTACCGTAAGCAACATCGTTGTCGTAGTTTCCGTTTTCAGCGGCGGTCGCGTTTTGTCCGCCCTGATAATTAGCTCCTGTGTTGGTATCGGCCGCAACAGTGCAGCCTGCCATAACCAGCGCCAGCAGAGCCAGCGTCATAATAACAAATAACCATTTCCGTTTCATAATTGTTGACCTCCTTGTGGTCGTTCTTGATGGTTTTATTATCGCGTTTAAATGTGATGAAACGGTGATGGGTTTTTTAGGGTTCCATTATTTTTCGGCTTTTTGTGCGATTTGCGCCCTGTTTTTATATAAAATTTAAGAAATTTTAGCAGTTTTTTGCTTTTGAGAAAGAAGAAAATGGAGAATAGCAGTAACTGATCCTATTATTACAATTGGATTATAAGAAAAAAACCATGTGGTTGGGTTGTATCATTAAAGTATCAAAAAAGGAGGGTGCTATGAACAAAATAACCACATCCAACACGTCGACAAAAAAGAGCCTTTTAGCAGGTTTACTTGACGAAACACGCTCCGCATCCATGCGATCCGGTACGGCATCCACCGCTCAGGCAAAGACCGGTGGCACGGCGGGTTCCGTTATGGGATCAACCGCAACCGACCCGAAACCGGTGCAGAGCTTTTTAAGCGATGCGCTTGAAAAAGCGCTCGCCGCGGCAAACGCATCAAAGTCCGGCTCGTCCACAGCGCAGGCAAAGACCGGCGGGTTCTCCGGTGCAACAGCAGGGCAAACGACGACCGCAGACACGTCCCAGCAGACGCAGAACCGATTGAAGGACGCAGTCGATGCGGCGATTGCTCAAGTCAACGCCATGAAAGCAACAAACGATTCTTATGTGGACGAGCAGACAGTGCGGCCGACGGCAGAACAAAAGCGGCAGGCCGCGCTTGTTGCCAGGCTGCCGGAGGATTTTCCGATTGATGAATGGGAAAGCCTGCCGCCAAAGGCACAGTTAAAGAAGATGCAGAACACCCGGCTGTCGAAAACCGAGCAGTGGGACTTGCTTAACACGAAAACGTCGATGAGCACGCTGAGGGACATTGGCGAGCAAACGGCAAGCCAAACGGCCATGCTGCAAGCCGCCGTAGACCGGATTATGAACGGTGAAGTAACGAATTCGTCAAAATTAACCCCTTTACAGCAGCGCGTTCTTGATAGACAATTGGAAAAAGAGGAAGAGGCCATGCGGTCGATGGCGGGGCAATCGAAAACTGTTGCTTCAAATAATGGACGAAAGGACATCGATGATTTTCCAGCCGTTCAATATATGCTGGGAAATGGAGAAATAACAGTAGAACAGAGTGATGCCTTGCAACAAGCACAAGATATCTTGTATCGGCTTTATGCAAGCGGAACAGCAACGCAACAACAGATTGATAATGTTATCGCCTATGCATGCACTTCGTTGCTTAACGATGAGAATGCGCCGCGTACTATTGATGGCAACGATCAACAGAAAGAAATTCCTGCATATACTGATGCGATTGATGGGTTGCTTGTCCGGTTAAGAAGGGATGCGGAACAAGTAAAAACGGAGATAAAAAACACACCTAGATCAAGTAATCGTCGACTCGCTAAAGAATTAGAATTGACGATAGACTTTATAAATAAAAACCTTGAAGAAGGTGATCTAGACTTTCGTAGCCAAGGATCGTGGGACGCTATGATAACATATTATTCTCCTGATGCGGAACCGTTAGGAGGATCACAATATCTGTTTGTATACCAAGGAAGTGCTTATACTAGCGAAGATTTGGGAAACATAATATACGGATATTATGGGAAGGGATTAGGTTTTTCAAGTCTTGCGTTATATGTAGGAGCTGGCGGCGCAGCCTCAGTGAAGGCGTTAATGGACGAAAACCCTGAGACAGTCCCTGATTTGACGAATGGTTATTTGGGTGACAATGAAGAGGATCGGGCAATGATTGATCTTGGTATTTCGTGGTATCGAGAAGGGAGATAGAATGAAATATGTAGTTCTGCCAATTGTTGGTATATTCATTAAGGTGCTTTCATTCATCATGGTTGGAATACTGGCGCTTTCAGCGTTCGTATTTTACATGTTCAACAAAACGGACATTGTCTATCCGGAACATAAAGTTGTCCATTTGTTCACGAAAAACGAGGAAGCGTTTGAAACGGTGCGGCAATTCGTCGATGATGTGGACTTTTCAGGATACCCCGTCGCGTATAAAGCAACCCCATATGTTTCTATCTCAAGTCCAGACCCACTACCGGATATTGCGGAATACAAGGTGCGAGTAACAACGGATCAAATGTATCAGGTCGATGTTGATGAGGAAAAGGTCAATCAAGCCTTGGATCAGCTTTTTCGCAAATCTGATATAACATATATCTCCCAGACGAGGAATGAAGAATTCAGAAGCGTATATTTCTATATCGCGAACGGAGTAGGCGTTGTATATTCGCGAACAGGACAAACGCCTGAAGATTATGTGGACGACATGTACTATGAATACGAACGGATTAGCGACAACTGGTTCTATTGGCGGGGCACATGGCCGGATTGATAAAGAACAGAGCATGGACGAAGCGGAGCGGGCCACCGCTCCGCTTCACCATTTGCAAGTTTTTTGGGAAAAAGGATGCAAACAGAACGATTGTTCGGTATAATACGATATATTTAACGGTCGCACGGCTCTGCGCATTGGTGAACAGTATGACAAACAGAAAAACACTTGTGAAACGCATATCGATTATCTTCGGCATCGTGTTGCTTGCGTTTCTAGTTATTATTGTAGTTGCCACTGTCATAAAAGAGAATTATGAAGGGTATGACGTGTTAATCGAGGATATAGATGCGCCGATTGAAGGATATGACTTGAACTTCGCAACGCTGGGTGCGTATATACAAAAGAATTATTCAGAAGACTGCAAGGATTTGGATTTCGTTAAAGCATCGGCAAACATAAATATAACGAACCATATGATCAAGAGCGGAGAGATTGTGCTTTATTACACTCGTTATATTGACGAAAGTAAATATGGAGGCAATATCGCTGTTACGGAATTTCACATCGAGCCGATCACGAGAAAGCTAATACAGATAAAACGTTTTCAAGGCAGCGGGCATGTGTATATTATTGGCGACGAACAAATTAACGGCAACGCACTGACCATCCCACTGGAGAACTACATTCAAAATGCGGCGGATTTAGCTGGCGTAGATTCAGATGAAACAGTGCGTATGCTTGCAGTTTACAGATCATCGCAGTTGAATGTTCAACTCTTCACTGAGGAAACGCAAGGCGCAGTTTACACCGAAAGCGTGACGGGATGGGACGAGGAAGCCGGTTTTTCTTCGCGCGTGATTGAACCGCTGAACTGACCTCCGAATCGGAGCGCGTATTATAAAACCCGACAGCGACGACTAAGGAGTAATGATGGAACGTAAAAAACGCAAAAAGAAAGTTTTCCTGATCGTTTTACTTGCTGTATTCGGCTTGTTTAGCGCATGCTTTACAGCAGGGTATATCTATGATCAACAATTTATGCCTTACAATAGGGCATCGTATCTTTCGGATCGCGGTTATGCAAGAGCATTAGGTGTTGCAGCGTTGGATTATGAAGCTATACAAAAGAAATATGGTGAACCGGAAAATCAGAGCTACTGGGTTCCAGAGAGTAATTCTGATGTAAGTATTCGCGATTGCGTGTATCCGAGATTCAAAGTCAGATACGTTGTTTCAAAAAGCATAGACGGCGAAAACAAGTACTACCTAGCTCTACTCACGATTACTGACGAAGACATACGCTTCGGACGCATGGATATCGGCATAGGCAGTACAAGAGAAGATGTGCAGAAAGCATACGCAGAAGACCCCAAAATTGATGAAGCCGATTTGGAGTATAGCTCCAGAGACTATCCGGGCGTCGACGAAGGTTTCAGTGGTGAAGACTGGTGCAGAATCCTATTTTGCTATGATGAAAACGGCAAGGTCGAATCCATGGCGTATGAACCGTCTGCATTTTGGTGAGGAGTGCTCAGAAGAACCGATTTTCGCAGGATGAAGCGGAGCGGGCACACTGCTCCGCTTCGCTTTTTACAACCTTTGCGGATCAAAAGGTGCAACCAGAACGAATGTTCAACATAATGGGACATCTGTTGAGGCTGCTTAGTGCTGCGCCCTAAAGGGGAAACTTGAGTAACGAACAAAAAGGCATTCACCAAACGCGCATTGAGCAGCTTCGGCTGAGTGTGATAGAATCGATAGGTATGGAATTGTCTGGATCATAAAAGGAGGGGCTATGGGATCAACACTTGTTAACTTCATCAAGAAACATGCTTTTTTATCGTTTTTGGTATTGGCCTTTCTCATAAGTTGGGCTCCATGGATAATGACAGGGCAAAGCATGCTGGTTTTTGGGCCGACCATAGCCGGTATAATTCTGATTGCCATAACCAGAGGAAAAGAAGGTTTGCGCGATATCGTCACGCAAATCTTGCGCGTTCAGGTACGCCTAAGGTGGTGGATTTTGGCGCTTCTTCTGCCGTGTGCCGTTGCTTTTGCAGCTATCGCAGTGAATGTGTTAGCGGGCAATGAAGCCCCTGGGTTCGAATTTTTCGGCAGCCAATGGCACCTTATTCTCCTGTTCTTCTTTGTGACGTTTATCGGCGGTCCTTTGGGTGAGGAAATAGGCTGGAGAGGCTTCTCCGTTCCATATCTGCAAAGAAAGACAACGCCGCTTCTGACAGCCTTGATAATCGGCATAGCTTGGGGGGTATGGCATTTACCTGAGTTTCTTACGGCGGGTGCGCTCCATCATCAAATGGGAGCCGTTTATTTTCCGTTGTTTGTTTTGAGTGAAACTGCGCTGTCGATTATAATGACATGGCTCTATAACAAAACGAATAGCAGCCTTTTGATCGCAGGATTGCTGTTTCACAATGCGGAGAATTTCTGGAGTGTGGCGCTGACAACAAATGCTACGACAGACGCATTGCAAGGCGGACAGATTTCGGTCAATATGAATTTGTGGATTCTATCTGTAATCATATATGCCGTATTCGCGGTTGTGCTGGTGCTGTCTACCAAAGGGAAGCTTGGATACGATAAAGTTTCCAGTAGAATCATGGTTGATACGCTAAACTGAACAAAACTTTTTTTCATGATCGCTATAGAGAATGACGATAATGCAGTGCGTTTGCTAAATGCGCATATTGAGGCAACTTTATAGGCTCTTTGCGGCGGTTTTAGTTTTATGGTAACATCTTACTATCAAACAACATGCGGAGAATGTCGGAAATGGAATTATTGTATCAAGAATATTTTGGAAACAGCATTTTAAAATACATCATCTTTATTGGTGTATTGATCGCCTGCATTGTTGTAATTCGCATCATCGGTCGGATGATTACGAAGGGAATTGCCGCAAGGAATGAAAAGGCCAACAGCGCATACGGTGAACTGGTCATTTCCGCGGTGAAACATTACTTATTACCAATTGCTTACTTTGCGGCGTTTTATTTTTGCACCAATTTGCTGACGCTTGACGATACGCTTACCAACGTCGTCGCCAAGGTGTCCACCCTGTTTGGAATCATCATGGGCGCAATCTTTCTTTCTTCGGTTGCGGTCTATTTCTTTGGGAAGATGCAACATGGAAAAGACGAGAGCGGCGCGCTGGCGATTAAATGGCTGACCAGCATTGCGAAGATTTTGATATGGGCAATTGCGCTGATTCTGTTCCTCGATAATCTCGGCGTAAAGATTACATCACTGGTGACCGGCCTCGGCATAGGCGGTATCGCGATTGCGTTTGCCGCGCAGAGTGTTTTGACCGATATCTTTTGTTTTTTTACGATCTTCTTTGACAAACCGTTTGAGCTCGGCGATTTTATCATTGCCGGAGAGCAGATGGGCACTGTGGAGCACATTGGCGTCAAGACTACGCGGTTGCGTGCGCTCAATGGCGAACAGCTGATTTTTTCCAATGCGGATTTGACCAGCTCCCGCATTCGCAACTATAAGACCATGCAGCAGCGAAGGGTCGTCTTTACGTTGGGTGTTACTTATGATACACCCTATGGCAAACTCAAGGAAATCCCGGACTTGATAAAAGCGATTATCGAAAGTATAGGGGGAATTACGTTTGGCCGTGCACATTTTTCTTCCTATGGCGCGTACAGCTTGAACTTTGAAGTAGTTTATTATGTGCTGAGCTCTGATTATGACCAGTATATGGATCTAAACCAGCAAATCAACTTTAAAATCAAAGAGGAATTCGAGCGTTTGGGTGTGGAATTTGCGTTCCCGACGCAGAGCATACAGCTTACCAGTCCAGCGAACGCACCCGGCGAAAATTAATGCATGCAAAAAAGCTGCCGTATTCAAACGGCAGCTTTTTCGTTATACACTATTTGGCAGTCGGGGATTCATCCGGACGATTCAAAGCAGTTCTTTTATGGAAGCCGACGATGATGAGGAAGAGGTACAATCCGTAAAGGACCGGATAATAGTATGCGGCCCGTCCCTCCGGCGCCATAAGAATGATGGCTGCAAATTCCGCCAACAAAACTAAAACAAACACAATTGGGAACCAACTTTTTTTACGCAGCGAAACGCGAATGGCAATGAACAACGCGACGAAAGGCACGAATACGCGTACCGTCATGGAGACGTATTTCATACCGGATTCGTATATACTGAACAGTTTATTAACGGTGCGCTGCAGCAATGAATGTACTTTTCCGCTGAAGGTTGTGGAGTCAAGCGTCCAGAATGGCGTTTCCGCGAGTTTATCGTGGCCTTGGCCCCAGAGAACCTGCGAGGCCGTGTATAGATTGCTCATATCAACAGTGTTGTGATCGCCCTGGTATTCACTTTCCGCAAACGGTGTCGGCAAACCGAGTGCTTGGCACGCACTGTTGATCTGCATGCCAAGGAATGGTCTGAGGTTGTGCAAAACGATGCGCTGATAAGCGCTCATGAAGGCGGCGATGTCTTCATCCGACCGACCGGAGAAATTGATACGTCGACCGTTTGCCATGTTGTAATATCTGAAGCCTGCAAGGCCGTATTCTTCCAGAAGGCTCAAAGGAACGAAGCTATCGATGACGGCGGAATCTTCATCCGCGCCGTCATAGCTCAGGTTGGCATTTTCATCGCGGTAGATATTACTCAGCGCGTTCATTGCGCTAATAAGCTTGTAATTTTTACCCATGCCGTCTTCGGCGTTTGCCATGCCGTAACTCTGTGGCAGCATGACAGCGGCGGCTACTACGCAGGCGATACCGGTTAGAAGAATCGTTTTAAGCCATCTTTTTTTTCCAAGCGTAAGCAATACGAGCGGAAGCAGCAACAGGTACAGAATTCCTTCGCTGCGCCATACTGCAATTACGCCAAAGGCCGGAATCAGCAGCGCAAGTTGCTTCCTGCTTGGCGCACGTCCGTCGACAAACAGGAATAATATTTCGGAAAAGACATACAGGCAAAGAATCGTAAAAAGGCAATTGCGATACGGCGAAAGCCCGATATAGTAGGACGCGGGCACCGCAAAGAGCAGCAGTGCAGGCCATGCACGCTTTGTACCGAAGCGTATGTGCAGCCTCGCAAATATCGAAGCAATCAAGCCGCTAAAGAGTGCGCACTGAATCACCGGAAGTATCACCGGGTGTGGAAGAAGCATATAGCTTGCCGCATAAACGCAGCCGGTCAGATAATGATGCCAATAGAGTGGCACATACTGCGTGGCGTTATAGTAGATGATCAGATCGTCAATCTCGTACTCGTACATTGCCGGATAGACCGAAACGGCGATGGCGAGCGTTCCGGCAAACAAAACGAGAAACGCGATAACGCCGGATTTCGGGAACCCGCCGCGAAGCGCACGGACCAATGTATGCCAGAAGAGATAAATCAACAATGCACCGAGCAGTTTTGCGACAATATACGCCAGTGCCGAACCGAAACGATCGATGGCTGCACCCGAAAAATCGGGGCCGGTGAAGAGAACAGATTCATACAAAAACGACGCGAAAATATGTACGCCGGCAAGGGCGAAGACGAGTATTCGCGCCGCCTTATCAGAAAGAGTGGTTTTTTTCATAGTTTGTCAGACCTCCCTAGAGTGCCAGACTGTTTGGCTGCTGCAAAAACACCTTTAATTCCTCAGGTGTTCCGAGCACATGCACTTTTTTCGGATCTACAAGCGACATGTAAACGTCCATGCCGTCGGAAATCAGCAGATTATACATCGGGGCGATGTATTTTTCGCGTACGCCGTCATACCCTTGACCATAAAGCCGGTCGTATGTCATTTGATAGAGCATCGCACTCTTAAAATAATAGGCGCCGAGTGAGCAGTTGTCGGAGATGCGTTCCTTTTCGCGCACGTCCGTCGCACGCCCGTTTTTATCCGCCGCAACAAAACTCCAATGTGTGCCCGCTGCATGAAAACATGGAATATAACCCGCGCCTCGAATCTGATCGAAACGCAGTTCACCGGGCTCGATATAAGTATCGATATTGTAAATCATGATCGGTTCACCGGGTTCGCAGCGGTCGGCACCGAGCAGCGCCGTCGTCGCCTGCCCGTCGGTCATGTGTTCCAACTCCACGACGGACGGGTGCGCGATATGATACTTTTCCGCCTGCTCCATTAAAAAGGACGACGCGTCGTCCTGCTTGCGTACAATGAACAGCACCTGCTTGGCGTGCGGAAAATAATCGGAAAGACTGAGCATGGACCAGTCAAACAGCGTGCGTCCGTGCGCCTTAATCTGATATTTCGGCATATCATAGCCCGCAGTGCGAAAACGACTTCCGGCGCCCGCCATCGTTATGATGATATTCATTTGAGCTCCTCCCTGCCGCGTGCGCAGATGGCATTTAACTCGTCAGGGGAGTTGTTTAAAAATTCGTCGGGCCGTACGGTTCGGTCGTCAACATAAAATCCGTTGTGTCCCGGCCAGGGCTTGCCAAACAGGATTTCATCATACGGGATGTTCCATTTTTCCAGCCATGCCGTCATCGTCTTTGCGGTGTGTTTGTTGATGAGTCCGAGATTGCCGCCGTAGCTGTTCATATTGCGCGAGGTGTATAGTATGATTTTTGCGCCTGCATCATGATAGCGTCGAACCTGCGCGACCATGTCCGCATACGGTACGAGATCAGCATAGGATTCGTCTTTTTGTTTGATGGGGCAGAGCGTGCCGTCCACATCGATGATAAAGGTGTAAGCGTCTTCCATGTTTTTGCTTTTTCCTCCGGTGTATTCGGCATTTCGCCGGTAAAAACGTGTTTAGTTTATGTGTTCAATTTCATCCATGATGTGAACTGCGTTCAGGATAAAGCCAAGCACCTTGTGCGGGTTGTCGATGTGCAGCGGCAGCATGGACAAAAACAGCGCCGCTTCGCCGACCCGCACAAAGCGATAATCAAACCCGCTCTGTGCAATATAGCGTTTGAACGCTAGATGATATACCTGATTGTCAAAGGGGATCGACAAATGTAGATGAAGATCTTCGTCGAGCGAAACTTCATAGATTGCGCTGTTGAAAAAGTCGTACAGTCCACAGACCGAATGCGAAAGTTTACACAGGTCATAGTAAGGATTCGCCCAGAGCGCATCTTCCGTCAGCGCACCCTTCGGGTCGACAAACTTGAGTGTCTTTGTTGCACGGTCAAAAAGGATATTGCTAAAGCAGGGGTCTCCGTGACCGACGACGGCGAGGGCCTTGCCTTTTAGCGCGCTGAATGCGGAGTGGTAGAGCGCAAGAAAGCGTTCATAAATTGCGTCGATTGAGCCATAAGACGTTCCGCTTGCAATCAGCGCGGCAATCGGCGCGTATTTCGGGTCGGCTTTCAACTTCTGGATACGCTCCTCCGTTTTTTGCAGGTATGTTTTGTTCGCCAGCGCAGCGTACTGCGTGCGAGTGACGCTGCGGCTTGCCCGACTATCGAGATAATAGAAGAAACGCTGCAGTACATCCTCAAACTCGCCGGCGTCCATTGCGCCGTGCACGTATTTTATGGAGAGATTCGGGATATGCAGCCGTTCCATGCGGTAGCTTGCAGTCGCTTCGTTCTCCTCGTAATCAAACGGCATGACGAACCACATTTTCATATTGTCCGGCAACAGATGCCAGAACGTATATTCCGCTTTGATCTTTTCCCGATTATCCGAAGTCTTGGTTATGGTAAATTCGCTGGTTTCCAGATGGTTGAAAAAGCGCGCGTCATAACGGCGCGTCAGACAGGCGACAAGCCCGTCGGCGTCGCCGATGTGTGCAAATTCGCTTCCGTTTAGTCTTATGTTCGAGGCGGCAATACCTCGCACGGGAAGACCTGTTTCACCGGCTTCTTCCGCGCGGGTTAAAAACTGCGTGTAGTCATCTGCGCACGGGAAGGTGTAGAAAACGGGTTTTCCATCCTGTTCCGCCGCATAGATGCGCTCCGTAAACGCACAACTCTTTACTGCGGTTTGCGCGGCATCCCGGCAGGCGAAGATGAAGTTGGAAAAATAATGCAGCACGCGCACAGGCATACCAAGGCGGCTTTCTTCGAATGCAACGCGTTCACAAAGCGCCGGTATTTCATTCGAATCGTCCAATTGAAGGACGGTCAACTCTGAATCCGGCGCGATGGACGCAAACAGGTCGAACATCGTGGAACGAATCGAACGCTTATCCATTTGGATATCGCCAAACTTCCGTTCTCCAATAATGTTCGTCACTTCCGGCAACGGTCGAGCCGAATCGTCGTATACAATGATCAGTCGGTTCACTTTTCAGCGCGCCTCCTTTTTAAAATCAGGGCAAAAAGCAGCAAAAGTACGAGTACGCCCAGGTAGCAGAGTGCATAGAGTTTCTGATATTCGCTTGTCGCGGCGCTGAGCGTCGAGTTTAGATACGCCGCAATTTGCGAGGATACGTTGGCGTGGGAAAATGAAGTCAGCGCATAAACGCCGACAAGTTCGAGACCCCATGCAAGCAGAGAGAGGATATACATGATAAACAGCCGTCCACGGATGAGTTTGCGCAGATACTGGTATGCGTTATTGGCGTCCGAAAGCACTCTTAAAACGCGGACAGCGCGCGCGGAGTGCTTTTGTGCGATCAAATAATCGTTCCAGAAACGATATATGGATGGAAATGCCATCCAAACAACGACAAGAATGACGAAAGCTGCGAGCAAAACCAGATAGAGCGGCAGTACAGCGGTTCCTTTTAAAACAAGAAGGAGCGAAAGTAATGTCAAAAGTGCGGCCGTGTCGACCAGCCGATCTGTCAGAACACGCACAATGCCGCCGGCATAGCTGTCTATGACGTTTCCGTACAGGAAAATCCGATACAATTCTCCAATTTTAAAGGGAATCGCAATATTGATGATCGTGGTTGCGGCATAATGGCGCAGGTTGTCGGCATAGGACAGTCGTGTGTCGATCATGATGATATACATGCGCGTCGCTTTAATCAGCTGAACTGCGATGGATATGACAATCAGCAGTGGCAGAAACGCATATCGACCCGAAAGAGCGCCTAACACTCCGGTTTTGTCAAGAGTCAAAAGAAAATATATGTAAGATGCCAGTACCAGCGCCAAGGTAACGCCGTTGATCCAGCGAACTTTTCTCATAGGCCCGCCTTTTCCGACGGAGCGGAAATTGAGAAAATTTCGTCCGCCTCATATCGTTCGCGCGGAACGTCACGCAGTTCTTTTGCCATAAAACGATTACGCGCAAAGGCATATGAAAACAACAGGCCCAGCACGTTTGCCGCCTGCCGTGTGAGTTTTACGTTGGATACCTGATCGTCTTCGCTCCAGCGAATAGGGAAGAAAAGCGCGCTGTTTTTATAATATTGCAGCGCAAGCACCATGCAGTAGTTAAACTGAAGATTATCACAGAATTTATGATAGAAATTACTTTTGAGCATATCCACACGGTAAAGATTCAGACCCGAACCAAGATCGTAAATACGCCTGCAAGTCACGATGGAAAACAACAAATTATATACACGGTTACCAAAGGTGCGGAAGCGGGAATATCCTTCCAGCTTAGAACCCCTGATGAATCTTGCACCCAGGCAACAGTCATAGTTTTCATACGTTTTATTTTTTAGAATGGGTAGCAGGTCTTCCAGATGCCCCTGATCATCCCCGTGCAAGACTATCACATAGTCGAAACCGTGTTCGATTGCATACGAAAACGCAAGTTTGTGCGACCCACCGAGACCGTAGTTTTCGCGGTTGCGCAGTAATGCTACGGCACACGGGAATTCGTCGTTTTGCAGGTGCTGTGTCACCGCCTGCTCGCCGTTGTCTGTGCTGCGATTGTTTACAATGACAACCTGATCGAGATAGGAGCCTGCCTCGCCGCGCAGTTGGTCAAGCACGCGCACAATCTGCGTTTCACAGTTGTACATGGGGATAAAGAGCAATATCCGCGGCTTCATAGGGTTACATCCTTTCGGTTAGGCGTTTGAGTACGATAAAATTGCAAAACATCGTAATGGGCGTAATCATAATTTTTGTCAGGATGGCACAATACCGGTGGAGCAACGTGCCCTGCGCTAATATCCCGCGCAGATAGTCGAACAGCGCCTGGTTTAGAAACGAAACACCGGCAAGTAAAACAAACTGATATGCAACATACAGTGCATATTTCCAGTGCAGCGAAAGGCCGTCCTCATTTTTAACGAATGTTTTTAACGTTGCCGTGAAAAAGACGAATGTGATCGCCGGGATCGCGGACAAAAAATTGGAGACGCCGGCGGATACGCCAAGCACCGTGGTCAGAACCGTATAGACGGTAAAATCGATGACCCAACCGATGCCGGAAACCCCGACAAATTCAACAATTTGCCGAAAAAGAGATTTTTTCAACGGCAAAATCCTCACAATACCAAATATGGAATATTATAGCATAATCATTCAGCATACACCAACCATGCGTGTATCGACGGGCATGAAAAAAGCAGTCGAATTGTTTCGACCGCTTTTGCGAAACATGCTCGGATTCAACGGTAATCTTTGCCTGAAAGCGAACGCTTGTTGCCGTTGGATTTGTTGATCTTTGCAATTTCCTTGAATCGTTGTCGCTTTTGCCTTAAATACTCGGCCTGATCGGTGGAGCGGCTGACTTCACGCTGGAGCTTTTGATAACTTTCCCATCGCTTTTGTGAGAGTTCGCCGCGTGCGATTGCCGCCTTGACGGCACAGCCGGGTTCCGTTTCATGACGGCAGTCCGAAAAACGGCACTGTCCAAGGAATTGTTCCACGTCCGAAAACGCTTCGCCAAGGCCTTCTTCCGCTTCCCACATGCCAAGTTCGCGCATGCCCGGTGTGTCGATGACCATAACGCCGCTGTCGAGCAAAATGAGTTGCCGGTGCGTCGTGGTGTGCCGTCCTTTGCTGTCATCCTCTCGGATAGAGTTAACGCTCATCACATTCTCGCCGGAAAGCGCATTGACAAAGCTGGACTTGCCGACGCCGGACGAACCGAGCAGCACGATGGTTTTGCCCGGCGAAAGATAAGCGCCAAGGGCATCGATGCCTGCGCCGGTTTTTGCGCTGATGGCAAACACGTCCACGCCGGAGGCAACGCGCTGCGCTTCTAACAGCTGCGTTTCGCAGTCCTCGACAAGGTCACTTTTTGTGAGTATCACAACCGGAATCGCGCCGGACTGCCACGAAAGCGCCAGATAGCGTTCCAGTCTTTTGGGATTAAAGTCAAAATTGAGCGACTGCATGATAAACACGGAGTCGAAGTTGGCGGCGACCGCCTGCTCGCCTCGGCCAAACTCGGGGCTGCGGCGCGCAAAATATGCGCGCCGCGGCAGCGTGCGGGTAATGACGCTGTCTCCCGATTCGTTGTACCGGATCAAAACGAAGTCCCCCGTTGTGGGGAAATCCTCCGTTCGATCGTTATAGTAGGTGCTGGCCTTCAGCCGGGCAAAGCATTCGCCCGCCTCGCAGACGATTGCAAAGCGCTCCTTGTGGACGGCGGTGACGCGCGCCGGTATTCCATCGTCGTCAAGTACCGCCAGCGCCGCGCGCATCGCCTGCGAGAATCCATATCGGCTTAAATCCATTTCTGCCTCCCATAGTAGAACGATGAAAAGCCGTCTTTACCAAAGCGCATAGACTCTTCAAACGGCGAGACTTTGGGCTCAGCATACCGCTCGCATCGCAGTGCTTCTTCCAACATGCTGAGGTTTGAGCAGCCAAACTGGCCGAGAATCATTGTTGCCCTCAATGAGGGAAATATTGAAAAACCTTTTCGGTTCGTATACATGGTTTCCTCCTGAAACTAAATGTCGGTGGTGTTCCTGCAAAAAAGCGGCCGCTTTCGGCGGACTTTTCTCTGTTGCGTGAAACTCGATAAGACGAATCAAAATAGTTTCTTAGAATCATAATTACCTCCAAATAATCGTTTGTTGTTGTGTTTGGGCATAAAAACAGCCGCGGAACGCAGCCTCGTTAAGACTGTGTTTCACGGCTCAGAATCAGATGTGATCGCCTTTTATGCAATTAAAAACGAGCACACCTGTTCGATGTGCCCGTAGAAATACTACAGTTTGTTCGAAAGGTTACGCCATAAGACGCATTGAGCAAATACAGAAAGAAAACGGACGTTTTCATCTGCAAACGTGCACTTTTGCGTCTTCGGTATTCGATTGTTAGGCTTTCGCCACCTCGACCCGATTGATCATTGTGTGTTTGACTCCTTTCCGAATTTCCCTGCAACCGTTAAAAACGGCACGCCTGAAATCCCTTACCGGCAAAGTATATCACAGACAAATATGCACTCGCAAGAAAAACATTCATTCATGCGATACTTATTTTACAAGTGCGTTTGCCGCAGTGATCGCCGCGATGCAAAGTATGACGCTAAGCGCAATATAACTCAGCCCGATAAACGCTTTTCCGCCGTCCATCAAGCCGTGTGCCTCCAGCGCAAAGGTAGAAAACGTCGTAAACCCGCCGCATACGCCGACCTTTAGGAACAGCAGGGTACGCGGGTCGATATTGACGTTTTTGCCGGCGAATGCAACGATCAGGCCGATTAAAAACGCACCGACGATATTCACGCCCAACGTTAAAAGCGGAAAACCGCTGCTGTGCCGAACCGGCAGCAGGCTGATCAAGTAACGCATAATCGATCCGAACAACCCGCCCGCACCGACATAAACACAATCCAAAAGAGTTTTCATTTTTTCGTCTCCATTATTCAATGCCGGATGCCCGCTAAACAGCTTATAAACGGAGCAAGCGGCCGTTTGTTTTGTATCTGTGCGGGTTACCGCCGCATATGCGAACGATTCTAGCACAGAGTCGAATTTGGCGCAACAAAACAATCCGGAATTTGCGTTTATCAAACTCCGGATTGTAAATCTCTTTTTGTTTCGACCGGTTCAGCCAAGCTTTGAGCCGATTTTTACTGGGTGGTCGGGCTGAATCAGCACGACGCCCTGTTCGGCATATACGCCGAGCACAAGCACTTCCGACATGAAGTCTGCAACCTGCCGCGGCGGAAAGTTCACAACGCCGAGCACCTGCTTTCCGCAGAGTTCATCCAAGGCATAGCACTCCGTAATCTGTGCGCTGGATTGTTTCACGCCGATTTCGTCGCCAAAGTTCACCCAAAGCTTATAGGCGGGTTTTCTCGCTTTTTCAAACGGGAGCACTTTGACGATTTCGCCGACGCGGATATCGAGTTTCAAGAAATCATTAAATTCTACCAAGTTTTGCCCTTTCTGGAATAAACATTATACTGAAATTTTGTATTTCATTGCGCCTGCCGGTCGCATCGCACGCTGCTGCGTTCTTTCAGCTGCAGGGAAAGTGCGATTTTCATCAAGCCGGTGCTTGCGGCCGTTTGTATTGTGTCGCCGGAACGGATGCGATATTCAAGAACGTTGACCGCAATGCGGCCCAGCCGTTCTTTAAAGGCATGCATTGTGGTGATCGGTGGCTCGACCATTTCGCATATCTGCACGTCGTCGAAGCCGATGACGGAAACATCGTCCGGAACGCGATATCCGCTTTCCTTCAGCGCGCGAATAAACGTCGCTGCAATCATATCGTTTTCGGCAAAATAGGCTTCCACGGGGGCGTTACCCGCATTGAACCATTTCATCATATCCTGATATGCTTTATCCGGGGAAATATCGACGTCGATCACTGAAAGTGGAGCAAGATTTTTGTCCTTGTGCTCGGACAGTGAGAGTTTAACGCCAAGTTCACGGTCGTCAAAGTTTACAATGCGCTGTTTTGAGCGGAGATAACCGATCTTCGTATGACCGCAGTCGATCAAATAGGATACGGCGGATTTTACGCCGTAGGTATTGTCGTTGCCGACGCAGTCGACATATGCGGAAAACAGGAAATTATCAACGATCACGACAGGCACATGAATCAGATGATTCATCTGGAAAAACGTGTCCCGCTGCTTCTCCGTTATATCGGTACCCAGCAGGATGATGCCGCTTGCATCGCCGGAAATGTGCCTGATCTGTTCCTCCCAGGGTTGGTCGGCATAAAAATAGTGGACCAGCAGCCGGTAACCGAAATCTTTTGCAACAGCTTCTGCGCCGCGCATAACGAAGTTTGAAAACGTCGTCTGCTCGGCAATGCCGATACCGGTGAAGATCACAAAGCTGATGACCTTTTTTGTTTGCTGCTCGGCCTGGCGCGATTTTGGCGTCATATAACCAAGCTCCTTCGCCACGGCGAGGACCCGGTCTCGCGTCTCGTTGCTGACGCCGGGTTTCCCGTTCAGCGCCATTGAAACTGCGGCTGCGGAGATACCAAGCCTGTTTGCGATGTCTCTTGCGGTGATGTCTGCCATATCGATTCCTTATTTCATACTTAATTTATTTCATTATACAAGTTCAAAGTTAAGAAGTAAAGTGATTTGAGGAACGTTGATTTTCAGTAAAATATCCTAAGATTCCATCATTTTATCTTGACAAAGCCAAAGAAACTAGTATGATTAATTTAAAGACATATCCATTAATAGCGCGAAAAAAATAAATTAAAAATTAAGTTAATCCGCATGCTTAATCATGCGGGAAAGGACAAACAAATGGCTGAAATATTCCCTGAAATCTTTAAAATCAAGTTTGAAGGACCCGAAAGCAAAAATCCGCTGGCGTTCAAATTTTATGATCCTGACAAAATGGTGCTGGGCAAACCCATGTCCGAGCACTTACCCTTTGCAATGGCATGGTGGCACAACCTCTGTAATGCCGGAACGGATATGTTCGGCGTGGGTACGACGGACAAAACTTTCGGCGCACCGGAGAATGATATGGAACGTGCGTTCAAAAAGGTGGACGCAGGTTTCGAATTCATGCAGAAAGTAGGCGTGCGCTATTTTTGCTTCCACGATGTGGACCTTGTGCCGGAAGCGGACGACATTAATGAGACGAACCGTCGCCTCGACGAAATCAGCGACTATATGCTTGAAAAGATGAAGCAGACCGGCATACAATGTCTCTGGGGCACGGCTAATATGTT
Organism: Christensenellaceae bacterium; assembly: GCA_963665515.1. Lineage (GTDB taxonomy): Bacteria > Bacillota > Clostridia > Christensenellales > CAG-138 > UBA7703. The sequence goes on along the minus strand of OY762278.1, from coordinate 184,493 downwards.
TGGCAACCCGCGGTTTATGAACGGCGCAGGCTCTTCCAACTCGGCGGATGTGTTCTGCTTTGCCGCAGCGCAGGTGAAAAAGGCACTGGAACTCACCGTTAAGCTCGGCGGCAAAGGATACGTCTTCTGGGGCGGTCGCGAAGGATATGAAACACTGCTGAATACGGATATTAAATTCGAGCAGGAAAATATTGCGCGCTTGATGCATATGGCGGTAGATTACGGCAGGAGCATCGGATTCACCGGAGATTTTTATATTGAGCCGAAGCCGAAAGAACCCATGAAGCACCAATATGACTTCGATGCGGCAACGGCGATCGGCTTCCTACGCGAACACGGGCTCGAAAAAGATTTTAAACTCAATATTGAAGCCAACCACGCGACGCTTGCCGGGCACACCTTCCAGCATGATCTGCGTATCAGCGGCATGAACGGCATGCTTGGCAGCATCGACGCAAACCAGGGCGACCTTCTGCTCGGTTGGGATACCGACGAGTTCCCGTTCGACGTATACAGCGCGACAATGTGCATGTATGAGGTACTCAAATCCGGCGGTCTGACGGGCGGTTTCAACTTTGACGCAAAGAGCCGCCGTCCGAGCTACACGCAGGAAGACATGTTTTATGCATTCATCCTTGGCATGGACACCTTTGCACTCGGGCTGATGAAAGCCGCGGCGATCATTGAGGACGGGCGTATCGACGCATTTGTTAAGGAGCGCTATGAAAGTTACTCGACAGGCATCGGCGAAAAGATCGCATCAGGAAAAGCAACGCTGGCCGAGTGCGCCGCGCATGCGCTGGACATGAAGAAACCGGAACTGCCGGGAAGCGGCAGACAGGAGTATCTTGAGAGCATCCTGAATGGCATTCTGTTCGGCTGATTCAGGCGAAAAAATCAGGGCGGCTTTTATCGCCGCCCGGAATTCTTTTACGAGGTGGGGCATATGTATTATATCGGTATTGATCTTGGCACGTCCGCTGTGAAAACACTGCTGATGGACGGCGACGGCAAAGTGCTGAACATTGTTTCAAAGGAATACCCGCTGGAGTTTCCAAAGCCGGGCTGGTCGCAGCAGAAACCGGAGGACTGGCGCAGTGCGGTTTTTGCCTGCATTCCAGAGCTGACAAGAGGATTCGATACATCCAGGATAGCGGGAATCGGCGTCGGCGGACAGATGCATGGTCTCGTCGTGCTGGACGAAGCGGACAGTGTGATTCGCCCGGCAATCCTTTGGAACGACGGGCGCACGGCAAGGGAGACGGACTATCTCAACAACGAAATCGGCAAAGCACAGCTTTCCGAATGGACGGGCAACATTGCGTTTGCCGGGTTTACCGCACCGAAATTGCTCTGGATGAGAGAAAACGAGCCGGAGAATTTTCAAAAGATCAAGAAGATCATGCTGCCGAAGGACTATATTGTATATGTGCTGACCGGTGTACACAGCACAGACTTTTCGGATGCAAGCGGCATGCTGCTGCTGGATGTGAAAAACCGCAAATGGTCGCAGCCGATGCTTGATCTCTGCGGTATAACTGTTGAACAGATGCCGAAGTTGTTTGAAAGCTACGAACCGGTCGGCAAGCTAAAACCAGACGTTGCGGGGGTGCTTGGCCTGCCGGAAGGCGTGACGGTATGCGCGGGAGCCGGCGACAACGCCGCAGCTGCCGTCGGTACAGGAACGGTTGGCGATGGCAGGTGCAACATCTCCATCGGCACGTCAGGAACGGTGTTTATCTCCAGCTGCGGGTTCCGCGTGGACGACAACAATGCGCTGCATGCCTTTGCGCATTCCGACGGGAACTATCACCTGATGGGGTGCATGCTCTCGGCCGGGTCGTGCAGCAAATGGTGGATGGAGGACATCCTTGTTTCCAAGGATTACGCATCGCTGGAAAAACCGATTACGGACGACAAACTAGGCAACAATCACATATACTTTTTGCCGTATCTGATGGGAGAGCGCTCCCCGCATAACGACCCTGCCGCACGTGGAACGTTTATCGGCATGACGATGGATACCACCCGTGCGGACATGACGCAGGCTGTGCTGGAAGGCGTTGCCTTCGCCATTCGAGATTCCGTGGAGATTGCGAAGTCGCTCGGCATTTCGATTACGCGGAGTAAGATTTGCGGCGGCGGCGCAAAAAGCCCGCTCTGGCGAAAGATGTTCGCAAACGTACTCAACATGGAGATCGACACGATCGAATCGGAGGAAGGTCCCGGCCTGGGCGGCGCAATGCTGGCGGCGGTCGCCTGCGGCGAATACGGCAGTGTGGAGGAGATCGCGGAGAAATTTGTAAAGGTCGACAAAACGATCAAGCCCGATCCCGAAATTGCCGCACGCTATGAAGCGCAGTATCGGAAATTTACCGCGATCTACCCCACAGTGAAGGAACTGTTTCCAAAGCTCGGATAACGCAGCAGAATCACAAAAAACCGCCGTATGGCGGTTTTTTGTGTGAAAACACTTTAAAAGTTCAGACTTTTTTTTCGATACGGCTCACCATGCCGTCCTGCATCTGATAGATCACGTCCATCGAATCCAAAATGCTCATGTCGTGCGTAACGACCACCACGCAATAATTTTGTTCGTGCGCAAGGCGGCAGAGGATGTCGATGATGTTGCGGCTGCTCGTGCTGTCAAGATTGCCTGTCGGTTCGTCGGCAAGGATCAGGTCGGTGTCCATTGCGAGTGCGCGCGCAATGGCGACGCGCTGTTGCTCTCCACCGGAGAGCATGGACGGGAACCGCGTAAAAACCGTGTCCGGCAAATCAACACGCAGGATCAGTTCTTCCGCGCGTTTTTTCGCTTCCTTGGTGGAAATGTCGTGCAACTCCATCGGGTACATCACGTTTTCCACAGCGGTTAAAAGCGGAAAAAGGCGGAAACTCTGGTAGATCATGGCTACGTCGTTGCGGCGGTATGCGTCGAGGTCAAGTGCTTTGGTCGATTGATCGCGAAAGACCACTTTACCGGTTTCCGGCAGGTCAAGTCCTGCCATCAGCGAGAGCATGGTGGACTTGCCACTGCCGCTTTTACCAACGACTGCATAAATATTGCCCTGCTCAAACGTACAGGTGATTCCCTTGAGCGCCTGCAGCGTTTGATACTTGCTTCGATAGGTATACGTTACACTCTCAAGCGAAAGAATGCTCATAACGGCCTCCTCATTCCTTTTCGGACAAAATGGATATCGCGCTCTTGCGGTTTTGCAAAATCAACGCAGCCCCCGCGCCAAGCGCATAGCAAACGAAGAATGCGTACAGGTCCGGTTTTCCCAGTTGCGCGGCGTCGCCAAACGAAACCCACGCAACCACGCCGATCAGCATCCCTGCGGCAAGCAGGAGCAGCTGCTCATAGAAGAAGGTCAGGAATATGCGCTTTTTCTGCGTGCCGAGTCCGCGCATAACGGCAATTTCCTCGCGGCGGCTGTTGATCATTAAAAACGATGCAATCACGCCGACGGCACAAACCAGCACGAGCAGCACGGGATAGAGGATTTCCATGTACGTACTGCGCTGGGCGATGCTGCTGACGGATTCCACAAAATCCTTGTCTTCCATTGTAATGGCGACCCTGATGTCGCGGTCCTGCTTCGGCCCGGAGAAACCGAGCTCTTCCAACGCATCCTTGAATTCGGTAAGTTGCCGTGCGTCTTTCAGAGTGAAGCTGAAGGAAGCGACGTAGCTTTCGTCAAGCAAAACGTCGATCAGTTCTTGCGTCGAAAGAACGGTAACGTCCGGATTCCATCGACGCATATGCCCGAAACTGCCGTATCGTCCATAATCGGCGGTTTCACCTTCGAGCAGGCCGTCCAGTTCCAACACACCGGCGGAAAGCGGGCAATAGATATAGTCTTCGCTTGCCTGCCGGTAAAAACTTCCGACCACTTTTAATTCCAGCCCGACAAACGCCGACTCGTTGGCGTCCGAACTGCTATAGCTCGTTCCATTGAGAACATAAATGCGAATCGTATCGCCAAGTGCTATGTCGTTGCTCGCCAGAAACTGCGTGGAAACAATGCAAACAGGCTCCGTCCAGTTCTGCTCGGAAAACACGGATTCGCCGTAACCCGCCAAAAACTCGCCGGTGAATTCACTGAAATAAAACTCCGGTGCTTCGGCGACGTTGTTCGTAAATACGACATAGGGCTCATTGGCAAGCTGATTGAGCATGTTCGTAAGGGTAAACCCGTTGTTCGGCGCGGGCACCTGCGCGGCGTTTCCGTTTGATCCGTCCTGCTTTTGTACGACGCCGAGATAACGGTAGCGCTTGTGGTAGGTAATTGCAATGTCATCCAGATAATCCATATCGATCAACTGTTGGACATATTTGTTTTTAATCAGCAGGTTGCCGGCGTATTTACCGACCATGGTGGTGCAATATCCGCGCAATGTGGTTGTTTCGTAAAGCGTCTCTTCCGCTGTTGTATAAGAAGCGAGCGTAGAGAGCAGTGTTGCAACAAACAGCAGCATGACGACGGCAAGCGCAGGCACGACCAGCGTGCGCGCGCCGCTGCGCCGAATCGAAAGCAGGGAATACCGCGACGCACCTTTTCCGGCGGTGGAAGAATGCTTCGGCGGGCGGTGATTTTGACTGCGAACCTTTGATTGCATAACTCTACCGCTGATCGTCCGCTCGGCAAAATACAGGCAAAAGCCCAGCGCCAGTAAAAAGACAAGGACGGCAACCAAAATGGCGATTGGAACGGAAGCAACGGGAATCGGCGTGAAATCTCTGGTAACGCCCAGATAACCGCTGCTGTAGCGAAGATCGACCGATTGCAGTTCGGAGACGAACGAAAACGCGTTTGCAATCAGCTGCGCGGCAAAGCGTGTGCCGATCCATACGCCGATGCAAACGGCAACCATGGCGATCAGCCCTGCGCCAAAGAGAAGGTATAATCGTGTTTCGGTCTTCGTTGTACCGAAACATCGCATTGTTTCAACCGTGTCGCGCTGCTTTTCCACAAACAGGAAGGCAAAGAACAGTAAAACGACGACCGTCGCAACAAATGCAACGGCGGAAAGCGCGGCGGATGCACCGCGAATCACACCAAGTGAATCCGCAACCGCCTGATATCCCTGATCATATATGTCGATGGTTGCGCGCGCAGGCAAAAGCGGCGTAACGGCTTGAACAAACTCTTCCGCGGTGCCGTTTTCCAGCGTAGCCTGACCGAGTTTATAGACATACTTTTCCGGCTGCGTGGAAACCGGAACACACGGCACATAAACGTTGTATTCCAATCCTTCGTAATAGTTAACGATACCAACGATTTCGTAATCGTCCGAATTGGTGAGACTGTCCGTTCCCCAGTAACAATCCGCGGCGGGCAGGCCGGTGTTGTCCATTGTGCGCAGCGTAACGGTGTCGCCGACGGAAAGTCCGCCCGCATTGGCTAGCGTTTCTGTCATAACGCAGACCTTTGCGCCGCTTTGCGCTTCTTGCTCGGTGTACAATCTGCCGGACAACAGACGCAGTTTTTCCTGATGGAACTCCTCAAGGTCGACCGGCGATTGCGTGCGGTAGACGTACACCTTGCTGTTCATGACGTTATAGTAATCCGCCATGTTCAGGTAGATATTGTCCGGTTCGGTATAAATTGACTCCGGCGACTCGATTTGTAGGCATGGGGAAATCGCGGAACAGTCCACGCCGGACAGCGTTGCGGCGTAACTGTAAAACGACGACAGATGGATGGTCTGCAAGAAGGCCGACAACCCTTCGGAATAACCGTGGATGACGTAATATGCATCCGGATCCGGATCAAAATCGAACCCTTCGCTGTAAAAGAAAACGTGTTTTCCCTGCATGTCGGTACGATACGAATAGAGGCAATCTGCAATTTCTGCAAAGAATTTTCCGTCGGTTTGATACTGTCTTGCGTCGGTGATGACAAGCACGTTATACAATCGATAGGAAACGGACGTGGAATGCGCAACGAACCCGTCTATCATGCCGATGGAGCAATCCACGGGTTGCCAAAGCTGGACGTTTGGCAGACCGGCAATCGCGTCGAAATCGATTTGCGATACTTCGGAAAACATCGTTTCATCATAGATGGATTCGTCGGGATAGTGGTCGCCAAGATATTCGATGGACGCAATGGTCGTGTAGTTCTCGTCACAGTCGTGCAGCATCGTTTCGCTTGCCGCAAACGTGTTGACGCCAAGATATAAAAAAGCTGCGACCGCAACGATCAGCAGGGTGAAAAGCACCGTCTTGAGCGGCATGCGCAGAATACTGTTTCGGCTGTTGCGAAGGATCATATTCCATTCCTCGTCGTATATTTGATGATAATCGTAAATCATTATAACATGACGATCATAAAGCATACCAGTATAGGAGACGATATACTTTTTACAGCATACTACAAATACGGCATGAAGTGTGTTTATATGTCGAGTTTTTGTATGATATACGACGCAAAGGTATAAAGTGTTTACTATTGAAAAACCCTCTGCTGCGCTCTTTTATTTTGTATAATAAGCGGGTATAGTAAGGTATAGGATCTGTTCTTCTACACGATTATACACACGACAGGAGTATCTATGTTAAAACATATTTGTGCTTATTGTATGGCGGCGATTTTGCTTGCCGGGCTGCTGTCGAGCTGCGCCAATATTTCTGCGGATGAACCGATGCAGCTCGATATTGCCGATTTTCAAACAGGTGAGCATGAACGGGATACGGTGTACGCCCAAACATTTACCTATCGGTTTGTTGCGGTGGATGGAATGACGTTTTGCATTGAAGAAAGTTTGATTGGGCAAGTAGATGCAAGTGCACTGTTTGAGATCGTTTACGGCGACTTGAAAACCATACGTGAAGGATTTGAGCGTGTAGAATCCGTGCAATGCTATATTGTGCGAAAGACGCTGAACCAAAGTGTATGTGCGACTTCGGGAGAGATTTTCTGCACGCCGGATGATGTGACCGACGGCGTATACCGCGAAGGCCTGGTTTCGGCAACGCTTGACATCACAGAACCATGGATCGCATACGGCACATATGCATGGTTGTTTTTAGAAAAGACGGATGATGAGACGATGGACGACCTTGCCGCCTATTATACAAAAGAAGAAAATCTTCCGGCTCTGTCGCTATTTGCGGGCTATTTCAATTTTACACTTGCGGGACGACAGAGCGTGCGATATGCAAAGCAGACGGCGGCGGCATTCGCTTCTTACTTGATAGAACAATATGGAACTGACGCACTGCTTTCGGCGGGCGTATCGGAAGAATACCGACAGGCCTGGCTGGAGAGCATCGGTGTTCAAAACGCGTATAGCGCGCCGTGCGATATTAGCTATTTAGACGGAGCGCAGTATTCCTCAACCGGACGGTTCCCACTGGTGGCCATCAAGGATGCGCACGTGTTTTCGTTTGCCTTCCCGCAAGGCATCGATTCACCACTGCTGGTGATGCAGTTCCTTGCCGTTTACAATACGCATATCGAACAAATACTGAGTCGAATTCAAGCGGATGCGCCAATCACATATGAAACTGTTTTGGCAAATTGGAATGAATCTTTGCAGATACAGATAACGGATTTAAGCAATATCTATTTTGCACCGGATGGATATGTGTACTGCGATTCTTCTGCGCTTGCCGTTCGAGGAACGCTTGAGAATATTCTTAAGTCAGAATTACCGGAAAAGCTTTGGCTGTCACAAGGGCTGGTTTTTGCGTTGCCGGTCATTGCAGAGCTGAAAACCGGCGAATGGTATCCTTCGTTTATTACGGACGCAAGCGCGTTGGACGACGATATCGGTACGTACCTTGCGGCTGTACAGGAATATTATTTTGCACATGCCGCGTATCCCGAGAGTGAAGAGACGTTCAGCGATGCGGCGTTTTTTGAGGCGATTGCTGCGGTAGCGCTGCTGCACCCCGAATATGATCTGTCCACGTTTGCAATGGGCTCCTGGAGCGTTGCGGCTTACCGTCATGGCGAAAACGCCATAGACCTTTATCCCGGCAAAGAAAATCAGCTGACGTGTCTGCAAGCGTATCAACTTACATGTTACTTAATAGACGAATTTGACATGGAGACGGTGCTGGGATATCTGTACGGGGAGGGTAGTTTTGAAGATGCGTTTCAGGAGAGCTTTGCACAAAGCTACGGCAAAATGCTTGAAGCGCTGCAGCAAGCGCAATAATTGCCGTCCGGTCGGCAAATGCGCGCGACAATCTCAATTCACCCACAGCAGTGACGAATAACAAACAATAACAAAAAAACCGCAAATTCATGCGGTTTTTTTACTTTTTTACTAATGCTATATTACCACAAATCGGCTCAAAATTCAAGACTTGTTCGGGTGGCGCAACAGCGGTATGCTGTGTGGATAAGGGGATGAATGCCATGGAAAAATTCGGCGGATTAAGCCTGTATCAACAATCGGAACAACAACTTATAAAGCAATTGCGTGAATGCAATATCGTCAGCGCCCGGTTTGGCCTATCGCTGAGCGAGCAGAGCATTGCCGCACTTTCACAGGTGCGCAGGGTGGCGCTCGCGGAGACCGGGCGTGTCGAATTCGGCGCGAGTGTCCTTCCGGAAGTTGTGGACGCGTTTTGCGATTCGCCTTATCTGATGCAGGACGAATACGAGACGACGCTGATCGGTCTCGTGGAAGCGTTTTATACATACAAGAACGAAACGCGCGACCAGATAGCGGACGATGAACTACTTAGCCGTATGCGCGCATGTTACGATGCGTATGAAGGTTCGTTGGATGCCGTAAGCGGGATGACTCTGGAGGAGTTGTACGGGAAAGGCTCTGCGGACGATTGTATCGACGGCGAGGTGGATGAAGATGAATGAACATAACAACCTGCAAGGCTACCGTACGCGCGCAATAGGATCGCAAACCCGCGAAGCGTTCGGCGAAGCGTTTGCGGCGCTTTTAGCGGAGCGTGCGGAACGCTTTACGATGCGGGACAGCACGTCCGTGCGGGTTGAAACCGCCGAAGCACTTGCGCGCGGAATATTTTATTGCATCGATTTGCATTTGAGGACGACTACTGATCAAACGGAAGATGCCGCATCGTTGAAAACACTATACGAAGCGGGCGTTCGAGACGCAAAACGGCTAGCCAAACGAGGAAAACTGATGCTCGGTCAGATCGAGAAGAACCGGCCGCCGATCATGAATATTGGGTTGAACGACACGCTGTCCGCGCTGCCGTTTTTTTTCCGTTATTACGATGCGGATTTTTTTGCAAACGAAATCCCCTGCGACATCGATTATCCGCTCTGCAATCCGGTTTCGGAGGAATTGTTTGGCGCAGAGTATATCAACGAGTATTTGCGCCGCCTTATGATGGAACATGCGTTTTTACGGAAGTTTGATCCAGCACTTTTAAAACATGTGTACCAATCGCAGTATGGTGATTTTGACGGGCTGTTGGTCAACCTTTATGCGCCTGTGGCGGAGGTTGCCGTTGGGCGTTCACTCGCGGGTAAATCTGTGAGAAACCTGCTTGTGGATGCGTTCGACCGCAAACTGATCTGGAAGCGGTTTATGAATTTGCCGGATGAACCGGCACAAAACCTGCTGCAAAGTGCCGCGTCGCATATTTGCGATGAATTGGAAATAGAAGGGGAATTGGAGCAAGCGTATTTAAAGCAAACAGCGCTTGCGTTGCTGCCGCGTATTCGATCTGCCGGCGGGCCGGAGGGATTGAAGGGAGTGTTCGCTCCGGTAGAATACATTCCATATCGAAACGAGCCGAAAGATGTATTTATTGATGGAACACAAATGGAAGATGCAAGCCTGCGCAGCTTGATTGCGGAGTTGCAGGGTTGCCGCTATGTTGGCGATCAGGTTGCTGAAATACGTCGCTCGGTTCGTTCCATGCAGGACCTTGTTGAAATATTGGACGCGGTCGTAACGGACGGACTGCACGAAGCAGTGATCGACGGTATGGACGAGCGTGAAAAAAACGAATTGCGGAGAATTGCGGCAAGGCGGAAGGAAACACACGACGAAAAGGGTGAATGGGAGGACAAGATATACTTGGAAAAAGATGAATCGATAGAGATAGGACAATGATTTCTGGAGAAAATATAATGCATAGCACCAAAAAGACAGTGTTCTAATGTATAATTTGTAGAACAAGCATTCCTAATTACAGGATAAAAAGACTTGTTAGCGAAAGCCAATCGGGGTAAACGCTGAAAGGCGGCTATGAATACATTAAGCGCGAAACGCTATACAGCGACCTGTCCGGACCGGAGCATTAAGGTCGTAGTGATGCTGGGAGGATGCTTACATGACGGATCAACCGAAGGAACTGACCGTAAAGCCGCTGTCCGCCGAAACATGGCCGGATTTTGAAGCGCTGTTTGCAAAACATCGCGGTGTCCGCGGCGGTTGCTGGTGCGTTTACTATATGTGCAAAAGCACGGACTACAACCGCATGGGTGTGGATGGCCGACGAGAATTTCACAAGACGCTTGCACTTTCCGGAAAAGCGCAGGGACTGATCACCTATGAAGGCGATACGCCCGTCGGTTGGTGCCAGTTTGGCACACCGGAGATTTTATGCCAGTATGACCGCGGGAGACATTACCCAAAGTTGGATATCGCGCCGGAAGATCAGCCGCAATGGCGGATTTCCTGCCTGTTTACCGATAAACACCATAGAAGCCGCGGCATCGCGATTTTCACACTGCATGCCGCGCTGGAAGAGATCGCCCGTCGTGGCGGAGGCGTTGTAGAGGCGTTCCCGCTGGATTCACCGAAGATTAAACACAATGTATTTTCCGGTTCGGCGGACATGTACAGACGCGAAGGTTTCATCGAGGTGACGCGGCTGACGGAAAACACACTGCTGATGCGAAAACGCGTTGTATCACAAAAAAAAGATTAATACGTCTGCGGATGAAGCGGGCGAACGGGAGATATACGAGCATGCTGCATTTGCCATACGGGCACACGACAATCCCAATGGATGAAACCGGTGCGACAATTTTGCGATCCAGAATTGACGAACTGAAAAGCAACCGCTCCGGTGAAGAATTAGTCAGGGATGCTATGGCGCATCCTGTCGGCTGTATGCGTCTCAATGAACTGGCAAAAGACAAGAAAACATGTACGTTGATTATTTCCGACCACACCCGTCCTGTGCCAAGCCGCGATATCCTGCCGCCGATGCTGGCGGAACTGCGAGAGGGCAATCCGGATATCAAGATCACGCTGCTGGTAGCAACCGGTTGCCACCGGGGAACAACGCACGGCGAACTGGCTGAAAAACTCGGAGAAGAGATTGCCGCCGCAGAAAACGTCGTCGTCCACGATGCGGAAAATGCCGATGGTAATATTGAAATCGGGGTGCTGCCGTCCGGCGCGCCGCTGGTGATCGACCGGCTCGCCGCGGAAACGGATTTGCTGGTTTCGGAAGGCTTTATAGAGCCGCATTTTTTCGCGGGTTTTTCAGGCGGACGCAAAAGCGTGCTGCCCGGCGTGTCCGACCGTGTCACGGTGTTGGGCAATCATTGCAGCGTGTTTATCGACAGCCCGCTGTCGCGCGCAGGCATATTGAACGATAATCCGATCCATAGCGATATGATCGCCGCGTCGAAGATGGCGAAATTGGCTTATATCGTCAATGTCGTTATTGATGAAGAAAAACAAACGGTGGCCGCGTTTGCGGGTGATCCGCTGGAAGCACATGCGGCGGGTTGCGCGTTTTTGCGCCCGTACTGCGAAGTTTTTGCAGAACAGGCGGACATCGTAATCACGACCAACGGCGGCGCGCCGCTGGATCAAAACGTGTATCAGTGTGTAAAAGGACTTTCAACCGCGGAAGCCGCGGCAAAAAAAGACGGCGTTTTGATTATGGCTGCGGAGTGTGCCGACGGAGTCGGCGGAGACGGCTTCTATCATTCGCTCAAGGACTGCGAGAATGCGGAGACTTTGTATGATTCCTTTATGGCGACGCCACAGAACGAAACGATTCCCGACCAGTGGCAAAGCCAGATCCTTGCGCGTGTCCTCAAACACAACCACGTAATTTTCGTTACAAGGGCGGAAATGGAGCAGACGATACGGGATATGAAGATGGAATACGCATCGTCGCTGGATGAGGCGCTGAAAACGGCACGACAGATAAAAGGTGATGATGCTTCCGTTGCCGTCATTCCCAACGGCGTATCCATGATCATTCGAACTGATCCGCCGACGGAGTAAAAACAAGCACAGACGGGTTCGCGTTTTATGAAAATGCATATAAGGCACAGGGACAATCCTAATTGGATTGTGTCTGTGCTTTTTTTTTGTGTCTCGTTGACGAATACGGCGAAACGTGCTTACAATGAGGGGTAGAGGGCAGCGAAACGCAGCCTAATCTTTGGAATGATCGGAATACGACAGAAAGGCGGTATGGGTTATGCAAAAGGCCGTTGAATATATTGCGCGATCGGCAGGCAAGATGATGCTGGATGCGACAAAGACCGGGACAAGCATACACAAAAAAGACGGGATCGGAAATTTTGTTACGGACTGTGACGAGGCGATACAGGCTTTTTTGCAAAAAGAACTCAGTCGTGCTTTGCCGCAGGCCGTGTTCGTGGGCGAGGAAGACGGTGGAGACACATTCCGTCCGGACGGCTATTGCTGGATAGTCGACCCGATTGACGGGACGGCAAATTTCATTCGTTCTATGGGATACAGTGCGGTTTCAATTGGTCTCGTGAAAGACGGCGTGCCGGAACTGGGTGTGGTTTACAACCCGTTTTCGTGTGAAATGTATTCTGCAGAGTGCGGCAACGGCGCTACGCTGAACGGGAGATCAATCCACGTGTCGGACCGTCCGCTGGAGGATGCTATCGTAACGTTTGGCGCGACCAGTTATCAAAAGGATTTAACAGACCGGATGTTTCGAACACTGCGCAGTTTGTTTGACCACTGCGAAGATTTGCGCCAGTTCGGCGCGGCGTCGCTGGATATTTGCCGTGTTGCCGCCGGTCGGCTGGACGCTTTTATGGAGCTGCGGCTGAGTCCGTGGGATTATGCGGCGGGGATGTGCATTTTGCTGGAATCCGGCGGACGCATCACGACGGCGGAAGGCGAACCAATCCCGTTCGATTCGGAAACAAGCGTGCTGGCGGCAAACGACGTTTGCTATGATAAGGCGCTGTCCATCTGCTTGCAGGCGCGTTGATACGCGCCGCGGCGCAGCATTATGACCGGCATTTATACAGGAATATTGTCGTACCCTTACCGGGGTACGTTTTCGTTTCATACTTTTTCGGAAAAGCGCGAATCAAGTCGGCCAACTTGGAAAAGCCGTATGTTTTCGGATCGAAATCCGGCAGGACGCGTTTCATATAGGACCCGGCGGCGCTTAGGTTGACCCAGCCGTCCGCATCCTGATACTTGTCACTTGCGGTTTTTAGCAGTCCATGGATGTGGCGAATGCCGCTCTGCTGCGTTTTGGTTGGTGTTACGGGTAAGACAGTCTCGGTTTCCTCGACTTCCGCGGTTGCCGTGCGGCGTGTGGATTTGGCGCTTTCGATCAGATTCTGCGTCAGAATGAAGTTGTCGCAAGCATTTCGGAACGAAGGCGGCGTTTTGTTTTCGCCGACGCCGAATACGTATACACCCGCCTCGCGCAGGCGGATGGCCAGCGGCGTATAGTCGCTGTCACTGCAAACCAGAACAAACGCGTCGTACATATTGGTGTGCAATAAATCCATTGCGCCGATGACGAGAGAGATGTCGGTTGCGTTTTTTCCGGTCGTATATGCAAACTGTTGCTCCGGTTTGATCGCAAGCTGCTTTAGCATCTTTTCCCAGTTTTTCAGTACGGGATTTTTCCAGTCCCCGTAAGCACGCTTGACGACAATGCGCCCGTAAGTGGAGATTTCTTCCAAAACGGATTTAAGCTTGCTCAATTGCGCATTATCCGCGTCAATGAGCACGGCGATGTTCTCAATATATTCTGTTTTATCCATGTTGCTATCCTCTCTGTTGCGGGCAGTGATGCTTGTATACGATGAATCGTTGAAAAGCGCGGGCATGTATATCATAGAATAGTATATCACATCATGCCGTTAAAATTTATGAGGATGGCGAGGTCTGCATTTCAGCTATATTTATCGTTCTATTACATACAGGAACATCTTGATATCGTTTTGCCGTACGACCTCTTTTTCCAAGTGCATACCGGCTTTTGCCGCCACAGACTCAGAACCCTTGTTTCCGGGCTTAATCAGCGCAATGATCCTATGAAGGTTTTTTGTGCCAAAGGCATATTCAATCAGCTTTTTGCTAATCTCGGTTGCGTATCCCTTGCCCCAGTGTGATCTGTCGATAACGTATACGACTTCGATTTCCGTTTTTCCTTCGACCTCTTTCATGAGAAGTCCGCAATGACCGACCGGCTGATTTGTTTCTTTCTCAATGACCGGCCAAAGGTCATATTCTTCAATAAACGGGTCGTCCAGATTTTCCGCAATGTCTTCCAGTATTTGCGCTCTGTCTCGCGGCCCGCCCAAATAGCGGGTGACGTCTGCATCTGTCCAGAGATCGACAATAAACGTCTTGTCCGACGCTTGAATATTTCTGAGCAGAAGCCGTTCCGTTTCCAAATTTATAACATGTTGCTTATTACCAAGGTTGTCATTCATAGGAAGTCTCCTCTATATCATCTTGCGGAAAAGTTGTCATTTTTGTTCTTAGCGGTTGTTGGTCAATCGACTCTTATTGGGCATTATAGCATATGAAAACATGTGAAAAGATGACAAAAGTCATTACATGGAACCACCAATGGCGGCTTTAACGGCTGGAAACATGAAAAAACGACAGAATTATTGGGAATACTACGAAAAGAACAAAACACGGACATTGAACCAACATAAAAGTTGGCTCGATAATAATAGTAGCGCATGGTTGGTGATCATGTAGTGATGGGCGGAGTGACAAAAAGAGTTACACGGAAATATAAAATGGGAGGGTTACTTGAGGTGGCAAATAATATGGCGGGAGGAAATAAGACGATAAAAACCGCTTACCTGACGATCGAAGGCAATTTACTCAAGTGGGCGGGCACGATCATTCAATTGAGTAACGTTTCTTTGGTATCAACGGCAAACGTCGCTGAGAAACCGTTTCCGATCATCAGTGTGTTGATCGGCTTGGTCGCGATTGGCCTGATTTGGATTGGAAAGTTTGCTATTGTTTTCGGAATAGTTACAACCATAAGCGCAGCCTATTGGATATACAGTTGGCGCGAGGACAATCATGAATTGAGGCAGATGCAGAAGCTGAATATATTGCTGAATTCGGGATTGACTTATACTATCGTATTTTACGACAGAAAATTCCTTGCGGAGGTTATGCGGTGTTTCGAAAAGATTCTGCGTGATCAGACGCATGACGAAAAATATGTGATCAACATAAAAGACAATGTTATTACTGGCGGCGCAACTGTGATCGATCAAGTAAACACATATTGAGGTGACGCGGCATGTCGATAGAGATTAATATTACCGGTAATACATTTCATGACGATTCGAAGGCGATCGGCGAAGTCAACGATTACACAAACATCAACTGGAGCGCGTTGAGCGACGACATTATACAAGCCAGAAGCCGTGCGAATACGCAGGAACTTGTGGATGCACTCAATTGCTTGGAGGACGCGGTGCGAAAAAGAGACAAAAAATCGGCATCGGGCGTCGTTCATAACTTTTTATCAGTATTTACATCGACCGTGTTCGGTAATATCGCAAGTGCTTCGCTGCTCGGTTTTGTACAAAGTTTTATGAACTGATAATGAAAAGATACCGACCGTCTCTATTTGGAGACGGTCGTTTTATGTTACAGCGTGTGTGCTCCGCCTGTGGAAAAACACAATCGGTTCAACTATAATGGACATAATAAACGATAAGTGGAGGCCAATCAGTTGATTCTGTTTTATTTTTCCGGTACGGGAAATTCAAAATACATCGCCAAATATTTTTGCCGTGATATGAACGCGGAATGCCATTCCATCGAAGAACCAATGGACGCGAATGTGCTGATAACGGCGCATGATACCATTGCATTTTGCTATCCAATCTACGGGTCATGCGTGCCGCGGTTGATGCGGGAATTCGTAACAAAGCACGCGGATGCGCTGCAATCCAAAAAGCTGATTATTTTCTGTACACAGATGCTTTTCTCCGGCGATGGCGCGCGGGCAATGACGGACTTGCTGCCGGGCAGTGCAGAGCGTGTGGTTTACGCCGAACACTTTGAAATGCCGAACAACATTTGTAATTTTGGGATGCTGTCTATAAAAAACGGCGCGCAAAACGCGAAGAAGCTGCGCGCGGCGGAGCGAAAAATGCAGCGCGTATGCAAGAACATCCAATCCGGCGTTGTGAAAAAACGCGGGTTCAACTGGTTTTCAAAACTGCTCGGCATGTCGCAAAACCTGTTTTGGCCGAAAATGGAAGAAACCTATCGTTCGTCGGTTTTGGTGGATGCCGACTGCATTCAGTGTGGCCTGTGCGTAAAACAATGCCCCTCAAACAACCTGACGCTTGGTAAAAACGGAATTGAACAACACGACAACTGCATCGTTTGCTACCGCTGCGTCAATCTTTGCCCAAAGCAGGCGATTACCGTGATGATTCACGCAAAGCCAAAGGCGCAGTATCGCGGCGTTTCAGAAGATTTTCCGCAGAGCGTCTGACGAAGAATATATGATTTTAGCGAAAAGGTATTGACAATCATTCCAGACAATGTTAGTATGCTCGAAAAGAAAAACCTTTGATTGAGAAGAGTAATCCGCTTTGGCGAAGCGTAAAGAGAGTCGGCGATGGTGGGAATCCGACCGCAGAGCAACGGACGAATGGGCTCATGAGGGTCCGCTAAATCCCGGACAAACGGGACGATACGGAACGGTTTCTGCACGTTACAGCGGAGCGCGTATGTTGGTACGCGGCAGAGTGCGTTCGGCTTAAGCCGGGCGAACATAGGTGGCACCGCAGGAATTTTGATCCTGTCCTATCGAAATTTGATAGGACGGGATTTTTTTATTTCTCTATGCGAACACATAAAAAGGAGTCTTAAGTGATGTTTGATCATTTGCCGGGCAGACGATGGCGTCGGTCATCGAATATTGTCCGAAACCATGAAACCAAATAAAGTTTTTTAAAATAAAGGAGATAAAATCATGAATCGCAAACTAAACGTATTTTTTGCCCTGATGCTGTCCGTACTGATGGTCCTGTTCGCATTCGGCGGCTGCACAAGCAGCACGCAGACGGCGGAAGCCACGGAAGCGTCTTCGGCTGTGGAAGCAACAGAAGAACCCGCCGCGGAAGAAACCGCAGTACCGGCGGAAACCTATACCGTAGGCATTCTCCAGTTCGGCAGCCATCCTTCACTGGACAACTGCTACGACGGCATCGTTGCCGAGTTGAGCTCCGACCCGAACATCACGATCGACCTGCAAAACGGCAACTTCGATTCCGCAACCTGCGATACGATTGCAAAGAACATGGCGGCAAAGGAATATGACATGATCATCGCAATTGCTACGCCGGCGGCAACATCCGCATATGCGGCGACGGCGAACACGAATATTCCCGTTATCTTCAGCGCGGTTTCCGATCCGGTCGCCGCGGGCCTTGTGGACGACATGAACGCGCCGGGCGCAAACTGCACCGGCACGAGCGACGTGCTCGACATTTCTGCCCAGCTTGAAATGATCCGCACCTTCCAGCCGGATGCGGTCAACCTCGGCGTCTTGTATACGACCAGCGAAGCAAACTCCGTTTCCCAGCTGAAAATGCTCAACGAAATCGCGCCGGATTACGGCTTTACGGTCGTTTCTCAGGGCGTGCAGAGTGCGGCGGACATCCCGCAGGCAGCCGCGACGCTTTGCGCACAAGTGGATTGCCTGACGAACTTCACGGACAACAACGTTGTCAACAATCTTGCCATCCTGCTTGAGCAGGCGAACACCGCAGGCGTTCCGGTATACGGCTCCGAAGAAACGCAGGTGACCGGCGGCTGTCTGGCTTCCGTCAGCCTCGACTATGTTGCGCTCGGCCGCGTGACCGGCCAGATGGCACTGGACGTGCTCTATGGCGCGGATGCTTCTGCAATGGCGGTCGAAACCATTACGGATGCGGTGCCCGTTATTAATACGGACGTGCTTGCCGCCTTTGGTATGACGCTGCCGGATGCCTATGCCGATGCAACGTTTGTAACAACATCTGCCGAATAATCGGATTTCAACGAATGTTTCTGTGCGGAGGGCCGATTATTCGGCCTTCCGCCAACGTGTTTTTATCGACATTTAAAGTTCGCGCCGATCTAGCGAAAATGCGCGAACAAGACGGGAGTTCCTAAATGGGAGTAGTCATTAACGTTTTAAAGGTCACGCTGGAAGAAGGGCTGATGTATGCGCTTCTCGCTTTCGGCGTGTATCTCACCTATAGCATCCTGGATTTCCCCGACCTTTCGGTGGACGGGACGATGCCGCTTGGCGCAATCATTTCGGGCGTGCTGATCCTGCACGGGGTCAATCCGTGGATTTGCCTGCTGGCGGCGTTTCTTCTTGGGGCTGCGTTCGGCAGCGTGACGGGCATACTGCATGTCAAGTTCAAGATTCGACCGCTGCTCAGCGGAATTTTGATCTACACTGCGCTGCTGTCGGTGAATCTGGTGATTTTGTTTTTATTCAACGACGGCAACAGCGTTGCGTCGTTTTTCCGAAAACCGACGATATTCACGGCATTCCCGGCAAGTCTTCTGCCGGAAACCGTCGGCGGGTTGTACATCCGTCAACTGGTCGTGAGTTTGTTTTTGGTTGTCGTGTGTAAGATCCTGCTCGACTTATTCCTGCGTACCAAATGCGGTCTGCTGTTGCGCGCAACCGGTGACAATGCGGGCTTTGTGACCATGCTTGCGCGCGATCCCGGACGGAGCAAGATCACGGGACTCGCCATCGGGAACGGGTTCGCGGCGCTGTCCGGCTCGGTCATTGCGCAGGCAAAAGGCTCTGCCGATCAGCAGATGGGCGTTGGCATGGTCGTGCTCGGTCTTGCGTCCGTCATCATCGGATTGAGCCTGTTCAAAGGGTTTCGCAGGATTCGTCCGACGACGGCGGTCATCTTTGGCAGTATTGCTTATAAGGCGTGTCTCTCTATCGCGCTGGCGCTGGGACTTCCGACCGAATACCTGAAGCTATTGATGGCGGTCCTGTTCGTGCTCGCTTTAATCGCGGGCGATAAACCTGTGCTGAAAAGGAGGGTGAATCATGCTGCTTGAACTGAAAAACATCCATCTGAATTTCAACGCAGGAACGCCCGATGAAATGCGGCTGTTTGAGGACTACTCGTTCAGCGTACCGGAAGGCGAGTTTGTCAGTGTGGTCGGCTCCAACGGAAGCGGCAAAACCACCATGCTGAATCTGATCTGCGGGACGGCACAACCGGGAGCGGGGAAGATCGTGTTTGACGGCAAGGATATTACAAATGTTTCCGCCGTAAAGCGCGCAGCTTGGATTGGCCGCGTGTTTCAGGACCCGAAGGCGGGCACCTGTGCGCATCTGACCATACTGGAAAATCTTGCCCTGGCGGACAACAAGGGCCGTGCCTATAACCTTGGCCGCGGCGTGCCAAAGAATCGGCGGGAACATTATCGTGCGTTGCTGTCTCAGTGCGGCATGGGATTGGAAAACCGGTTGGATACACTGGTTGGAACGCTTTCAGGCGGTCAGCGGCAGGCACTCGCGCTGATCATTGCGACCATGTCCGATATACGATTATTGATTCTGGACGAACATACCGCGGCGCTCGACCCGAAGTCGTCCGAAACAATTATGGTGCTGACGAACGATTTGATTCAAAAGCGCGGTATCACGACCGTGATGGTTACGCATAACCTGCGCTATGCCGTAACCTATGGGAATCGGCTGTTGATGATGCATCAGGGCAGATCGGTCGTCGACAAGCGTGACGAAGAGAAGCGGGCGATTGCCGTGGACGACCTGCTTGACGTGTTCAACGACATAAGTATCGAAATGGGCAATTAAACAACAAAAATCAAAACAGCACCGGATTTCCGGTGCTGTTTTGCGGTTTCTAGAGTTCACGCCGTATAGCTCATCGAATAGTTTGCTCCAGCCAGTCTGAGAGCGCTTTTAGCTGTTCCGGTGTGTGAAACCAGTGTTCCGCACCGCTGGCTATGGCCAGCTGGCAATGGAAACGATCCGAAAAAGTTTCCACAATGTTCCGGTCGATCAGTGCGTCGTGTTCGCCGTGAAGAATTGCGGTCGGTATTTTCCAATGCTGAATTGGATGCTCACGCACATACGAATAATACGTCCAACTGAGCGTCTCGCCGAAACCGGTCGGGATTTCCTGCTTTTCCTGGAGAGTGTGTTCGTCGACGTTCGCCATGGACATCATGCTTTGAATGAGCCGCTCCATATCGAGTACGGGCGAAAGAAACAAGCATTGCCTTATAGGCTCGTCCGGGAAAGCAAGCAAACTAAAATAAGCCCCCAGACTTTCGGCATATATAGAAAATTCAATCCATCTGCGCTTTGCGTATTGTAATATGGCGTGCAGGTCGTGCACACCGTTCCACGGATTACAAGCAAAGGATTCGTTTTTGCGTTCGCCGTGTTCCGGCAGATCGAAACTCAGCACCTGATAATTGCGTCGATTGGCTGCATCTGCGAAAACTTCAAAGTTTTCCTTGCAGCTCATCTTGCCATGCACGGCAATAAATACTTTGTCCGAATGTTCACCCCAAACAAGAGCCGGGATGCCTTCTATATGAATACGTTCCATGAAATCTCCTTAGAAGTAATGTTGTTACGAAGAAAAGACGCACACGTCTGCCAGGGCAGTCGCAAGATACGGAACGGTGTTCAGCGCGGCGGACAGCGTGTCCGCATTCGTGCCGATTTCCGCCAGCAGGCAAAGCCCCATGTGCTGGTTATAACGGCCGACCTTCAGGCGGATCGGCTTGACGAGCGATTGCGCTTCATCTTCAATCGCGTCCATAACGGAGAGCGCAAACGTGTAGTTGCTCTCCCAGTCGGGTAAAATATCATATTCGCCGTCGTATGTGCCAATGCCGGTGCCGACGACGAAGAATAGCTTTGCGCATGGCGTTTCGCCGATGAGGACCGTATTGTCCGAGCGTCCGCGCTGGCGGCTTGCGTTGCGATGCAGGTCGATATAGATATCGATGTCTTCATATTCCTGCATGACTTCCAGCGAACGGGAGTATGCGCTGGTCAGTTCCGGGGGTTCGACGTTTGTCGTGTCGTGGATGACGGTGAAACCGCGTTCTTCCAATGCGCTTGCCAGTGCGTCGCCGACGGCTATAACGTTATACGCGTTGTTCTCCGTGCGTCCTGTTTCGGTTTCAATATAATCGTCCGTTTCGCCTTTCAGGTAGGATTCGGTTGCATGCGTGTGGTAGATCAGCACCGTCGGCGCCTCGGAAAACGTATAGGTCGCTGTGGAAAAAGCAGCTTCAATGTCGCTGCGCAATGTAATGTCGCCGTCCTCGTCAATCACCATCTCCGGTTCCGGTGTGGGTGAAACGGTCGGCTCCGGTGGCTCGGTTTCAAGCAGAATCGGCGCGATTGACTCCTCTGAAGCGGTCGGCGTCGCGCTTCTGGGCGACGCTTCTCCGCCGCAGCCGGAGCATGCTGCAAGGAAACCCGCTATAGCCAACATGAAAAACACCTTCGCGATCATACCGGATTTTGACAACCGGGGGTTTAGCACTCTTTTTTACTCCTGTGTTTGCTTTCGGCGCATACTGGTAAGGTCACATGGAAAGTCGTTCCCTGAGAAGCGTTGCTTTCGGCCCAGATGCGCCCGCCGTGCGAATGCACAATGCTTTCCGCAATGGAGAGACCGAGGCCGAAGCCACCCGCGCTGCGCGCACGGTCCGCACGGTAAAAACGCTCGAACAGATGCGGCAAATCTTCTTCGGGGATCGGTGTGCCGGTGTTCTGTATACTCAGGCGGCAGTTCGTGCCGTCCGAACGCAGAACGGTATGCACTTCGCCACCGCGACCGGCGTACTTCACGGCGTTGTCGATCAGGATTGCGCACAGCCTGCGCAGCTGCGATTCGCTGCCGGAGAGTTGAACGTCGGACAAGACCTCCTCTTCCATTTGAACATTCGCCTCAAAGGCGACGGATGCAAAGCTAAGCAGCGTTCCCTGAACAAGATCGGTAAAATTGATGATCGACATGGCTTGCATGGCGTGGTCCGAATCCGACTTTGCCAGAAACAACATATCCTCCACAAGCGATTTCATGCGGTTGCTTTCGGACTGCGTGTTTTTAATCCATTGCGATTCCTCGCCGATCGTCCGTTCGGGATGCGCCAATAGTATTTTTTGATTGGCAAGTATGACGGTCAGCGGTGTCTTCAGTTCGTGCGAAGCATCCGCTACGAACTGTTTTTGTTGAGACCAGGCTTTTGCAACAGGCTTAAGCGCCCAGTTTGCAAGAAACAGGCTGATGAAGAAGAATGCGGCGATGCCGAGCACGCCGACCAGCAGCGACGATACGAGCAGTTCCGCCATTTCAGAAAGATCGTCGCTGACGTCGATGAATGCAATGCGCGTTTCGCCGTTCTCGGTTACGCGCAGATAGCGCAGTGAATACGCACGGATCAACCCGCTGCTGTCACTGGACTCCAGCGCAGTCTGCGAAACGCTTTGCGTAACCTCGTCGCTGACACTTACCAAATCGCTGATGGAAACGTTCATTTCGCCGGATTCGTCGATAACGACCACAAAGCCCGCGATCAGGCTGTCCGTTCTTTGCGGCTGATCATCATGAGCGCCAGAGGAGGGTTTGCTGATTTCAAATTGCGGCGTCGGGGCGTCTCTGCGCAGCATCAGTTGGTTGAGCGCGCGGTCTGCGCTCTGCAGCTGCTGCCGATAGGTAGATAGATAGAGTGCGGAGAACACGATCAGCAGCACGACAAGCACGAGCGCCATATTGATCAGTATGAATTTGCGTTTGAGTTTTAGTATCATTTTTTCACTCCGTGCCGAGCCGATAGCCGACCTTCCGGATGGTCACAATGGTAACGCGCGAACCGAGGTAAAAGAGCTTTTTTCGCAAAAAGGAGATGTAAGCCTCTACGTTATTATCTTCCGCGTCGCTTTCTGCACCCCAAACTTTTACAATCATCTGTTCTTTGGGCACGATTGTGTTTGGCGCGGCAAGCAGGAGTTTCATGACCTCAAACTCCTTAAAACTAAGATGGATGTGTTTTGTGCCGCACTTGAGGTCGCAGTTGGACAGTTCCAGCGTCAGGTCTTCAAACACCATTTCTTCCAACACGACTTCGCCCTGCCGGCGGGTCAGTGCGCGGATGCGCGCGGTCAGTTCCTCCGGGGCGAATGGTTTGGTCATATAATCGTCCGCACCGCAATCCAGCCCGGTGACCTTGCTTTCGAGTTCGTCGCGTGCGGTTAAAAGCAGCACGGGCGTGGCAATCTTCTCTTTGCGGAGCGCCTTTACGACTTCAAACCCGCTTCGTTTGGGCAGCATAACGTCCAGCACGATTGCGTCGTAATCACCGCAAAGCGCATATTGATATCCGTCCTCGCCGTCGTATACCGCGTCGACGGTATATTTCTGCTCACGCATGATCTGCGTCAGCGCGTCGGATAAACGCCGCTCGTCTTCAACGATTAAAATGTGCATGCGTATTCGTCGCCCCCTTTGTTTCTTCCAGTATAAATCGCTTTCCATAACGGATGCAATCGTTGCTTTGCCTTTATGAGTCGAATCCGATAAGACGCTATCTCATATTATTTATATCTTGATTGGAATTTTACCGTTATTTTCTGAAAAAACACTGAAATTAAATTTTCAGCATGTTTTCAGGGAAGGACTTTACAATTGCGGCATGAGAGGTGAATCCCATGGCACAAAACACGTTTGAACGCATCGAAGAAAAGTATTTGCTGAATCCGGCGCAGCTGCGGGCTATGCAGCGAGGACTTGTCGGGCATATGCATCCCGATCCGTTTGGCAGAAGCACGATATCGAGTATCTATTACGATACGGACGACTACCGGCTGATCCGCACGTCCCTGGAGAAACCGAAGTACAAAGAAAAACTTCGCGTCAGGGGTTACGGAAAGCTCGAAGCGGACAGTACGGTGTTCGTGGAGCTGAAAAAGAAGTACAACGGCGTTGTGTACAAGCGCCGCGCGCAGCTTCCGCTGACACAGGCGGACGCGCTGCTTTCAGGTGAAGCCATCGAGACCGATTCGCAGGTACTGCGTGAAATCCGGTATTTCATGAAGCTGTACAATCCATATCCGCGCGTCTTGCTCAGCTATAGGCGGATTGCCTACACCGGCGCGGAAGAAGGACTGCGGATCACGTTTGACGATACGGTCCGTTTCCGCACAAGTGCGTTGATGATGAGCGCCGGGGTGTGGGGGCAGTCGATCCTGCCGCAGGGCATAACGCTCATGGAGATCAAAGTGCCCGGCGCGATGCCGCTTTGGCTTTGTGACGTCCTCAATGAGAACCGGATTTATCCAACAAGTTTTTCAAAATATGGAACATGCTACCGCGATTACCTTTACCCGGAAATGCAGCAGGTGGCAAGGGGAGGCAGCTATGCTTGAAAGTATTCTTACCACGGACAGTCTTACCATTATTCAGTTTTTGACTCTGAGCGGCGTTTCAATCGGCCTTGGATTCCTTTCCGCTCTGGTCTATATGTACAAAAACACGTATTCAAACGGTTTTGTGCTGACGCTGGTTTTGCTGCCCGTGGTTGTGCAAACGGTCATATTGCTGGTGTCCGGAAATCTTGGCGCAGGCATCGCCGTTGCCGGCACATTTTCGCTGGTGCGTTTCCGCTCGGTTCCGGGCGGTGCCAGAGAGATCGCCGCAATTTTCCTGGCGATGGCAATCGGGCTTTCGACCGGTATGGGCTACATTGGCGTGGCATGCCTGATGTTCTGCGTGCTGGCGATTGCGAGCCTCACACTGGTGAAAATGCGCTTTGGCGAACAGGAAGAAAATCACCGGCTGCTCAGGATCATTATGCCGGAGGATTTGGACTACACGGAAGTGTTTGACGATGTTTTTTCAACCTATACCAAGCGTGCGCAACTCAGAAAAGTGAAAACGACGAATCTGGGAAGCATGTTCGAACTGCAATATGACGTAACTTTGCGCGACGCCGCTCTGGAAAAAATCTTTATCGATGAGCTGCGCACACGAAACGGGAACCTGAATATCCTGCTGACACGAACGCCAAGCGGGAAGGACGAACTGTAAAGAATTTTAGCTCGAAAGGAGAGCGACAATGAAACGATATAAAATTGCAATTGCGGCACTATCCGCCGCGATGTTGATTGGATTTTCCGGATGCCAGTCGGCGCAGACCGTGTCGACGGAAACGGAAACCATTACGATAACAGCCGCGGCAGCGACCGCGGTGGAAACCGCGGTCAGCGCATCTACAACCAGCTATACGGAGCGCGACCTTGCGGGAACATATGACGAAAGCGAAGCCGTTTACGTCGACTTGTCCACTGTGGACGGTGACTATACCATTACGCAAAGCGGCATTTATGTCTTCAGCGGCACGCTGAGCAACGGTCAGGTTCTGGTCAATGCCGGAGAAGACGACAAGGTACAGATCGTACTCAACGGGGCTTCCGTCACCAATAGCGACGGCCCGGCGATCTATGTCGTGGAAGCGGATAAAGTGTTTATCACCGCCGCGGAAGGCACGCAAAACACACTGTCCGACGGCAGCAGCTATGCGGACGATGCCTTTGGCAACACGCCGGACGGATGTATCTTCTCAAAGTGCGACTTAACGATCAACGGTTCCGGTTCACTGACGGTCAACGGCAACTATAAATTCGGCATCGTCGGCAAGGACGACATCGTGATTGCCGATGTGACGCTGAGTGTGACTGCGGAGTCGGACGGAATCTCAGGCAAGGACAGCGTCTCCATCAGCAGCGGCGCGATTACAATCAACGCCGGCGGTGACGGTATTTCGAGTGTGAACGACGACGAGGTGGAACAGGGCATTGTCC
This sequence comes from Christensenellaceae bacterium, assembly GCA_963665515.1. Taxonomy (GTDB): domain Bacteria; phylum Bacillota; class Clostridia; order Christensenellales; family CAG-138; genus UBA7703. Next base: position 158,407 of record OY762278.1, on the reverse strand, counting down.
AGATCGACGGCGGTACAATCACAATCACCACGAGCGGCTCGTCTTCCGACAGCCAAAAGGGTGTCAAGGCGCAATATTCCGTGATGATCAACGGCGGGACCATTGTAATCGACGCGGAAGACGACGCAATTCACAGCGGCGATACCATCAACGTAACAGGCGGCACGCTGACGCTGGCAACCGGTGACGATGGTATGCATGCCGACAGCGCGTTGATCATTTCCGGCGGTGACGTTACCGTTACTGAAAGTTATGAGGGCCTTGAGGCTGCAACGATCACGGTCTCCGGCGGCGCGATCGATGTGACCGCGTCGGACGATGGTTTCAACGCGGCGGGCGGATCGGACGATTCTTCTTATGGCAACAGCCGTGGCGCTAAGGACAGCTTTGCCACCGACGCGAGTAAGCAGATCATCATCTCCGGCGGTACGATCACCGTGAACGCAGGCGGCGACGGGCTTGACAGCAATGGTTCGCTGACGGTAACGGGCGGAACTACCTGTGTTTCGGGCCCGACCAATTCGGGCAACGGCGCGCTGGACGCCAGCCCGGCAACGATCAGCGGCGGCGTATTGATTGCCGCAGGCAGTTCCGGCATGGCGGTCACGTTTGACAGCAGCTCCGACCAGTGCTCGCTGATGTATACCTATCAGAGCACGCAGAGTGCCGGAACGCTGATTACGCTGACGGATGCAAGTGGAAACGTCATCGCTTCGTATTCGCCGGACAAGGAGTATCAAAACGTTGTCATCAGCTCGCCGGAAATGGTCAGCGGCAGCACTTACACGCTCTATAGCGGCGGCAGCGTGTCGGGCGGAACACTCTCCGGCGGCACGGAGGTAGCGTCCATAACGCTCTCCGGCATATCCACGACGTCCGGCTCGGGCGGCGGAATGACGACCGGCGGCGGATTAAACGATCGGCAGACGCAGGATGACAGCCAGTTACCGAGTGACGGTACGATGCCGGGAGGCGGACAACCCGGCGGAGGAAGGCGGGGATAACCCATGCGTAAGCGATCTTTCATCCGCAGGCACGGATACACTGTTCTGTTCACGATCGGGCTTGCGGCGCTGACGGCATTTGTCATGCTGGACACCTTTATCCTGCCGCACAGCATAACGAGCGTGGAAACGAATACGGTTACAGAAGAAACGGTTACAGTATCGGCCGAAACGGAAGAAGTGGCCCGGGAAAACGCGACGCCGGTGGAAACAGCGTCGCAGACGGACGCGGAAGCCACGCTGACCACCGCCGCAACCACGACGGCTGAAGAAGAAATGGTATCCACGGAGCCGGTACTGACCGATAACAGCTATACAAGCGACGAAGTTAGTATTGCGATCATGACCCTGCGGGTCAACAATACGGACGTGTATGTCGCGGACATACAACTGAGCAGTGCGGACGCGCTGCAGACGGCGCTGGCGCAGGGCGTGTATGGAACGAACGTTACGGAGACGACCAGCACGATTGCTGCCGAGAACGATGCGATCTTTGCCATCAACGGCGATTATTACGGGGCAAACAAGCGCGGTTATGTGATTAAAAACGGCGTGGTGTATCGCGACACCGTGCGCCAGGGCGACGATACCGAAGACCTTGTGATCTATGCCGACGGAAGTTTCGACATTATAGACGAAACAGAAATTTCGGCGCAGGCGCTTGTCGACAGTGGTGTTGTGCAGCTCTTTGCATTCGGCCCGGCGCTGGTTGAGAACAGCGACGTCGCGGTGTCGAAGAGCGACGAAGTTGACCGCGCGAGTACTAGCAATCCGCGAACGGCGATCGGGATCATCGACGAAATGCACTATATCGTCGTCGTGTCCGACGGACGCACGAGCGAGAGTGAAGGCCTGACGCTTTACGAATTGGCAGAGGTCATGCAGGAGTATGGCTGCACAACGGCATATAACCTTGACGGCGGCGGTTCGTCCACAATGGTATTCGCGGGCGAAGTGGTCAACAATCCGACCACCAACGGAAAGAAAATTACGGAAAGGTCGGTGAGCGACATTGTATATATCTCCGCTTGACAAACGGCGAAAAATCCTCGGACGACAGGTGAAGGCATACGGAGTTCTCTCGGCCTTCTGCGGGGTGTTCAGCGCGGTGTATCTGCACTACAGCTATGGTGAAAGCTCCCCGTTCCTCGTGCTCCTTTTTTTGCCGCCGCTGCTGCTCGGGCTTGTTCCGGCAGAAGTATTGCTTCTGGCGGATGAAGTACGGATTGCCTCGCTGCCCGTCAGAAGACTTTGGAATTCCGGTGTAGCGGTACTCACGGTTGGGTTTCTGGTGCGTGCGGTCATCAATATTTCGGGACGCTATACCTATTATGACATCGTTTATTGGATTTTGAGCGCCGGGTTCTTTGCGCTGGCGGTGTATGCGGCGACGAGGAAGCGTGTAAATCAGCGCAGACTGTCGACGGGCGATATGCCGGTATAGCCCAGAATTACGACAGAAGCGAACCTGATAGCAGAACAACAAAAAGCGGGATGCAAGTTTGCATCCCGCTTTTGTGTCATATAGATCGTTGCTTATCCGGTGCGCTATGCGCACGTTGTAACAGCTTAGCCTTTGAAGTCGCCCGGCAGAATCAGATCGCCGTACTTATCCTTGGCGGCGCTGATGCGCGCGATGGCGGCATCCCAGTACTCGAAGATTTCATCAGGCGTGCCCGGATCCATCTTCTTGTAGTATGCTTTGGCGCGTTCCAGCTTGTTGATCCACTTTGTGCAGCGGAACGTGAAGAGCATGGTGTACATTTCCTTCGAGAAGTCTTCGTCCAAATACTTCTTGAACATAACCGCAAGATCTTCATACATGGGGATTTTACCGGTCGGGGTATCGTATGCGTCAAGCTCGCCGTTGATACGACCGTCCGCCCAGTGCAGCCAGATCTTCTTGGCCAGTTTGCTGGTCGTGTAATGGCCGTTTTCATCAAGCATGAAGTAGTTCGTGCTGAAGATTTTTGGGGTCTTCTTGACGTTTTCGCCGAACTTGATGTTGTTGAGCGTGTACTCGCCAAGCGGGTAGGAAAGGAAGTCCATGTTGGCCATCGGGCTGGGCGTGCGTACGCCTTCGGCACCCAATGTGGCGCTGGTCGTTTCCGACTCGAGCGTGGCGGCTTTCATCAGGATGCCGTCTTTCCAGCTGGGGGATTCTTCAATGGGGACCGTCGTGTCGCTGTCGCGGCCGCCGTAAAGGACACCTTCGACCGGCACGCCGTCTTTGGCTTCGAAACCAGCTTTGTCAATGTTGTCCAGATAATCCAGACGCATGGTGTAACGTGCGTTTGCATGCGCGAGGCCGACTTCGTTGCCCTTGCCGTCTTTGACGCCTTCCGTCCACGCACCGAAATGGTTGCGGCCTTCTTTCGGGGTGTCAATGCCCATGCCGAGCCAGTAGGGCTTGTCGTCCGGCCCTCTCAGCACGTTGGAGAAGATAACTTCCTGATCCTTCATGAGGTTTTCATAAATAACCGGGTCGTCCTTGGCGTTGACGTCTTTGATGATACCGAACATGCCGAACTCGACGTTGACAGCGCGGAATTCACCGTTGATGTTGCGGAAATAGGCGATGTCGTCGCCAACGATTTGTTCGCCGGGGATCATGGCCGTCGATGTTTTGCCGCAGGCGGACGGATATGCACCGCAGAAATATGTCTTACGGTCTTTATCCTTGTCGATGGCGGCCATTACAAACATATGCTCGCAGAGCCAGCCTTCACGACCGGACTTGTTGATAGCCAGTCGCATCGAATGCTTTTTCAGACCGACGGAGTTGCCGGCATACTGATCGTTCATGGAATAGACGATATTGTTCTGGGTATCCATGTAGATCCTGCGCTTATCCAAATTGAGCGTGTTGTTGTTTTCGTCAAGGGCGCCGGCCGAATGGACAAAGCGGAAGAATTCGCCTTTCTCGGCATCCTGCATCTTGAGGAAATGGCTGTAAGCCGAGCGATAGAGGATGCATTCCGAATGTGCAACATACCAGCTGTCGGTAAACTGGACACACGGCATGGTAAACGGGCTTTCCGTCGGGCCTTCCGAGAAGAACAGAACGACGGCGTCTTTGCCCTGCATAATTCCTTTGGAGATATCCATGATCTCCTTGTATCCGTCTTCGTACTTGATCGAGTTGAGCGAGCTCATTCTCTCAAGGTTTTCATCGTACACAAGGTAGCGGGTGTTCTTCTTGTCGCGAGCCTGGTCGCCATATCCATCCCAGTGGATGGTCTGCTTGGAATTGGCAAGATGCTGTTCTTCACCTTTTGCAAGAGCCTGGTCGCGAACGAACTGGATGTCCTGTTCGCTGTCGCTGCATACATAAACGGATGCAGGATCACAGTGCTCAATAAACGTTCCGATAAATTCAGAAACTTTGTCGTTGTTTAAAGCTACCAGTTTTGCATAGCTTTCTTCACTCATCCGACTTTTTAATACTTGGTCATACTTTGTACTCATAAGCGCTCCTTTTCAGCTTTATTGATCATTTTGAAACATAGGGATATTTTTAATTTCACGTTGTAAATGCGTGAAATTGTTTAACGACACAGCAAGACGACGGTATATCATTCTGAAAATTGTCTGTGCTGACATGCTTTTGTAAAACAATCATGACCAACACGTCCAACTTCCACAAAATAGATTATATCACAAATAATCAAAAAGTCTAGAATTGTTCAACAATTCAAAACCGCTTTTATTTTGGCGTTCATCTCGCGGTTTTTTATAACAACCAATTCAGGCTGAATGGAAAAAATGGAACCTATACGGTTTCATAGCACAAGTTCGAATCGCGTGGCTGTTTTAGAAATCCAACTTATGGTATCCTGCAGATAAGAAGCTTTTTTTAATGGAATTTACAAATCAACCATCGTTGGAGAAGAGATTTTGAAAAAATTGCATGCAAAAAAGAAGAAACAAGCAACTCCGTTCCAGCAGTATATGGAGACGCTTTCGGACGGCGAACGTGAAATTATTTACCGGTATTTTTCGCGTTGGAGCGAACATGTTGCGCTGAGCAGAGCCATGAAGGCGGCAATGAAAACGGACCTGGAAACGGCGATTTTATACTACATCGCCGTTGGAACGCCGCTTGATCAAGCTCTTGCGAGGCTGGATGTTGAAAATATGGGCGGGTTTTACGCGAGACCGGCTATGCAGTGGTATCCGCTGGACGACGCGGCAAAAATCTATCCGCTTTCGATGAAGCAAAACGCGATGGCGGTGTTTCGGCTTTCCGTTTATCTAAAAGAGGCTGTCGTGCCGGAAATCCTCCAAATCGCGCTGACGTTTACCGTCAAGCGGTTTCCAAGTTTTGCAACAACAATCAAAAAAGGCTTTTTCTGGCATTATCTGGATGCGGCGAAGCGGCGTTATGCCGTAGAGCCGGAGACGGACATCCCGTGCCGTCCACTGAATATTGCGGCAAGTGGGTCGCAGTCGTTTCGCGTGCTGTATTTTGAGAGTCGAATCAGTGTGGAATTCTTCCATGTGTTAACGGACGGTACGGGCGGCATGGTATTCCTAAAGACGCTGACTGCGGAATATCTGCGTCTGCTGGGCGCAAGTATTCCACCGGAGAGCGGCGTTTATGATCGCAACGATACGCCGGACGAACGGGAAACGGAGAATGGCTTTGCACTTGCGGAGAGCGCGGAGAAATCCGCCGGTTTCCTGGATAAGCCTGCCGTACAGATGAGCGGACGGCTTTCGCATATAAAACCGTGCAAAATTTTGCATTTTCATTTCAGCGCCGCAGAACTCAAGGCGACCGCGCGGCAACACAACGCAACCATCACTGCTTTTATTCTGGCGCAAATGTTCGTTGCCCAAAAGGGTGCGACCGACGAGCACGACGGTGAGATCAGCGTTCAGGTTCCCGTGAACATGCGAAAATTCTATCCGAGTGAAACGCTCCGCAACTTTGCGCTCTATTGCGGCGTCCGGCTTTCACTGCGGGAAATTACGGACTTGGATGCGATCCTGCCCGCCGTTTCCGGGCAGCTGGCGAAGAAAACTTCAAAAAGTGTGATGAATGAAATGATGAACGCCACGCTTCGCATGGTTCATTCCCTTCGCTGGGTTCCGATGATTGTGAAGCGACCGGCCGCAAGCATCGTTTACGGTTTTCTTGGCGATAAGATTTTCAGCAACACGCTTTCAAACCTTGGCGTTGTTGCGCTGCCGCGGGAGATGACGCCGTATGTCGATCATTTTGACTTTGTTCTCGGCACGGCGAAATCAAACCGGGCGTCCTGCACGCTTGTGACCTTCGGCGATGTTGCGACATTTACAATTTCAAAACTGACGGCCGATCCTTCGTTTGAAGAGCGATTGTATCGGCAGTTTGCAGAGTCTGGATTGAAACCGCGCGTGGAAGGGAGCGAGCTGTATGAATATTAAAATCGTTTATCCGGGCGTGAGCCGAAAGAATCGGACGACGCCGGTGATGAAGGTCGTAACGAAGTGGACGTTCTTAATTACGGCATACGCGTGCCTGATCAGCAACTTCTATTCCGGGGGAAAAGCATGGAGCATCGTTGTGCTCTGGTCGCTTTGGCTTCTCTGGTCGCTTTTGTTCGCGCCGGACATGGTGGAATATAATCGCATCAGTCAGGCTTCCAAAGCGCTGGCGTACTCTTGCATTCTATTGATACTGATCAACGTATTGCTCGCGCCCGGCTGGGCGTCGTTTGTTGTACCTGCAATTTGTTTCGGCGGGTTGATTTTGATCGCAATTTTGTTCTTTACGGATTTTGAGAAACAGCGACAGAACATGATGCCGATGATCTGGCTGCTCGCCGGTTCAATCTTTATGATTATTCTTTCGCTGGCCGGGTGGCCGGAAATGAGCTGGCCGATGGTCGCCATGGGAACAACCGCATTCGGCATATTGGTCCTTTGTTTTGCGGTGATGGGACGAAATTTACTGTTGGAATTTAAAAAGCGATTTCACATAAAATGAATGAATTGACACACACAATCCGTGGCTGTCGCGCAAAGTCCAGAGTTTTGATTATATATGACATATAATATATAAAACGCTTGACAATTCCAAGATCATATATTATAATCCAACCCAATACGAAAAAAGCGACGACAGGGAAAAAGTACGGGCCGTTTTTCGTGCAAAGAGAGCTTTCGGGCGGTGTAAGAAAGCGACGAATGCGGGTTTGAATTCATCCCAAGAGCCGACGATTGAAAGAGACGATACTCCGTAGGTCGATACGGGAGCGCCCGTTACAGCGCGAGGCGGTTTTTTGACCGCCGTATGAGGCCCGAAACCGTAAGGCGTCGGGAGAAAAAAAGGTGGTACCGCGATTCAATCGCCCTTTTCCGAGAGTATCGGAAGAGGGCGTTATTTTATCCCCGAATTGACGGGAGATGAAAAGTAAATGGAGGAAAAGATCATGAAAAAAGCTCTTGCTATTTTAATCAGCGTCCTGATGTTGGCTGTTGCAATGGCAGGCTGTGCGCAGAGCACGCCCGCCGCAGAAGCAACAGAAGCGCCCGCCGCGGAAGCGACGGAAGCCCCCGTGGCGGAAGTAACAGCCGCACCGGAAGAAGCGCTGTCGTTTTCTATCGGCATCGTGCAGATCGTTGAGCACGCCGCGCTCGACGCCGCACGTGACGGTTTCATTCAGGCGCTGGCCGACAACGGCTTCACCGAAGACGTAAATGTTACCTATGACATTCAAAACGCACAGGGCGACCAGTCGACGCTGTCCACGATCGGTGATCGTTTTGTCAGCGAAGAAGTCGACCTGATCCTTGCAATCGCGACCCCGTCCGCCCAGACCATGGCGAGCAAGACGACCACGATCCCGATTCTTGGCACGGCCGTAACGGACTATGAAGTCGCCAAACTGGTCGACAGCAACGACGTTCCCGGTGGCAACGTCAGCGGTACGTCAGACATGAACCCGATCGCAGATCAGATCAACCTGATCCTTGAACTCTTCCCGGAAACGGAAACGATCGGCTGCATCTATAATGGCGGCGAAGATAACTCCGTGCTGCAGGCGCAGGTTGCCAAAGAACAGGTTGAAGCCCTCGGCAAAACCTACACGGAAATCACCGTTGCTTCCACAAACGACGTCCAGCAGGCAATGCAGACGCTCGTGACGAAGTGCGACGCAATCTATATTCCGACGGACAACACGCTTGCATCCGCAATGCCGATCGTCGGTGAAGTTGCCAATACGGCGCAGATTCCCGTTATCTGCGGCGAGTCAAACATGGTTGCCGCCGGCGGTCTTGCGACACTCGGCATCAATTACTATGACCTTGGTTACCAGACCGGCCTCATGGCGCTGAAGGTTCTGGTTGACGGTGCGGACATTTCGACCATGCCGGTTGAGTTCGCAACGGGCTTCGACGCGGCGTTCAACGCGGATGCCGCGGCGGCTATCGGCTTCACGATTCCGGATCAATATCAGTCCGCCATTATCTCCACGGACGCGGAAGGTTAATTAAAAGAAGCCAAATCTAACAAATATAGCTTGAATCGGGCAAGCGCCTGCGGACGGTGACGTCGGCAAGGCGCTTGCCTGAAATGGGCAAAAGACGCTCGGCAAAAAAATCATGTTTTGAGGTGTATGAAATCATGTGGAATGAAGTAACCGGCGCGATTGGGCTAGGACTGATTTGGACGCTCATGACGTTCGGTGTGTTCATCACGTATCGCATTATGGATATCGCGGACCTGTCCGTTGAAGGCAGCATCACAATGGGTGCTTCCATCGCGGCAATTTGTATTATAAACGGTATAAATCCGTTGCTGAGCCTGCTCATTGCGTTTGCCGGCGGCATGCTGGCGGGTTTTTGCACCGGTGTTTTGCATACCGTGCTGAAGATTCCCGCGCTGCTGTCCGGAATCCTTACAATGATCGCGCTTTGGTCGATCAATTTGCATATCATGGGTAAGGCAAACGTGTCCCTGCTGCGCACGACAACGGTGTTTTCGTTTGTCATGGACCATCTTGGTCTGCAGAAGAACATCGCCGTTATCGTGGTCGCCGCTGCGTTTGTGCTGGTCGTGTTCTTGTTGATGTATTGGTTTTTCGGTACGGAGCTTGGCTGCGCGGTCCGCGCGACCGGCGACAACCCGAATATGGCGCGCGCACAGGGCATTGACACCAACCGGATGAAACGGCTTGGCCTGGTGCTTTCCAATGGGCTCGTTGCTGTGTCCGGCGGCTTGATTGCGCAGAGCCAGTCGTTTTCGGATATCCAGATGGGGACCGGTGCAATCGTCATCGGCCTTGCTTCGCTGATCATCGGTGAAGTGATCATCGGACGCCGGACATTCCTCCGCTCTATGATCAGCGTCGTCTGCGGCGCGGTCGTATACCGCATGATCATCGCCGCCGTGCTCCGGCTCGGCATGCCTGCCAACGACCTGAAGCTCTTTACCGCGATTACGGTTGCGATTGCTCTGTCGCTACCGACGATTCAAAAGCGGATGCGCACAAAGAGCGCAAGGAGGAAGACGTCATGCTGAAGCTGAATCATGTAACCATTGTTTTTAATCCCGGTACGGTCAATGAAAAGACCGCGCTGGACGACGTCAGCCTGCATATCAATCAGGGCGATTTTGTAACGATGATCGGCGGAAACGGCGCGGGGAAATCCACCCTGCTCAACTGTGTTTCCGGCGCATACATACCGACCAGCGGACAGATCGTCATTGACGGAACGGACGTAACGAACATGGCGGAGTTCCGGCGGGCGTCGATGCTTGGCCGCGTGTTTCAGGACCCGATGATGGGAACGGCGGGCAATCTCTGGATAGAAGAGAACCTTTCGCTGGCATATCGGCGTGGCAAAAAGCGCGGACTCGGCTGGCAGATTAAAGGCGACGAACGCAAGTTTTTCCGTGAACAGCTTGCGCGGCTGGAACTCGGATTGGAAGATCGCATGACGACGAAGGTGAAGCTGCTTTCCGGCGGACAGCGGCAGGCGCTGACGCTGCTGATGGCAACACTCCAGCGACCGAAACTGTTGTTGCTGGACGAACACACCGCCGCGCTTGACCCCAAGACGGCGCATAAGGTATTGGAGCTTTCCGATCAGATTATCAGCGAAGACAAATTGACCACGCTGATGGTGACCCATAACATGCGCGATGCAATCCGCCATGGAAACCGCCTTGTGATGATGTCCGAATCGCGCATTGCGCTGGATATCGAGGGCGAAGAAAAAGAAAAATTGACTGTGGAATCGCTTCTTGAGCGGTTTTCGGTCGTCAGTGGCAGCGACGAAGTGGACGACAAGCTGGTGCTGTAAGACAATCGATCTAGAAAAAAGCCGCCGAATTGATTTTCGGCGGCTTTAGTCTGCCCCAAAGTCCTTGGGATTGTTAAGGGCCGAAGTCCTTAACCCATTTTTCCGGCTGTGCTGGTTCATCCGGCGCAACGGATCGCCCGTTTCGGGCGGTTTCTCTGTGCTCTTTGCCGACCGAAAGCTCAACGGGCGAGAGGCAAAGAGCGGTTACCCCGTCAAAAAACTAGTTTCTTGACGACATTAGCCGCCGAATCGATTTTCGGCGGCTTTTCTATATATATTGTAATCAGAGTTATATAATGAAACAAGAAAGCGACGACGGATCGTCAAATCCGGCCAATAGGAGGAAATTATGTTCTCAATTCGAATTTCCCCGCTGACAAAGGAGATGCTCGAATATGCGGTATACGGCCCGCCGGACCGGCAGGCGCTGATTTCTATTATGGACCATAAGCGCGACTGTAAAGAACGCTATCCCGCGGAACGTGTGCTCCGGCTTTGCTTTGACGACGCTGTGGACACAAGCTTTTGGCAAAACCTGATTACGGCGGAACAGGCGCGGGGCATCCGTGACTTTGTGCTGCGCCATCAAAACGATATCGATGTTTTAATCGTTCACTGTACGGAAGGTGTTTCACGTAGCGCCGCCGTCGCCGCCGGCATACTTACGGGACTCGGCTATGACGACGGCGATATTTGGCATGATCGGCGGTATCGACCGAATCCGCTGGTGTACCGCACGGTTCGCGCGGCGTTTGAAGACGACTGAATACGTGTCGCAGTTTTTTACTGTGCGCTGTTTGTCGCTTTGTGGTAAAATGGCTCATATTCGCCTGTTTGAAGGAGAGCATATGGAAGACAATATTCAAATTCTAGCAAAAGAGTTAAACCAGAGCGAAACACACGTTAAAAACGTGATCGAGCTGATTGACGAAGGATATACCATCCCGTTTATCGCGCGCTACCGCAAGGAGATGCACGGGACGATGGACGATACGACGCTGCGCGATCTTTCCGAGCGGCTGACATACTTAAGGAACCTTGCCGCAAGAAGAGATGAAGTAAAAAAGGCGATCGATGCACAGGAAAAGCTGACCGACGCGCTGGCAAAGCAGATCGATACGGCAAAAACGCTGGCGGAGCTGGAAGACCTCTATCGACCATATAAGCAAAAACGCCGCACGCGCGCGACAATTGCGAAAGAAAAAGGGCTTGAACCGCTCGCGCAAAAACTGTTTTCACAGGAAAAAAACATGCCTGCGCCGGAAACGCTCGCAGGCGCATATGTCGATGCGGCAAAAGGTGTTGAAACGGTGGAGGATGCGCTTGCAGGCGCATCGGATATCATCGCCGAAATGGTTTCGGACGATGCGGAAGTGCGGCGCAAACTGCGCGACACGATACAAAGAAGCGGAAAGGTTTCGTCCTGCGCCGCAAAGGACGAGGACTCCGTTTACAGCCTGTATTACGAGTTCGATCAGTCGCTGTCCCGACTTCAGGGACACCAGATCCTTGCAATCAACCGCGGTGAAAAGGAAGGCTACCTCAAGGTCGCCGTTGAAACGGACCATGATATCGGCCTTGGAACCGTACAGCGCGAGGTCGTTGCAAACGGGTCAAATGCTACGGATTTTGTCCGTCAGGCGTCGGGCGATGCATATGACCGCTTAATCTATCCTTCTATGGAGCGTGAAACGCGCAGCACACTGACCGAGCGTGCTTCGGAAGGCGCAATCCACAATTTTGCAATCAATCTTAAGCCGCTTTTAATGCAGCCACCGGTGAAAGGTCACGTGACCATGGGGCTCGACCCGGGATATCGTAACGGCTGTAAAGTCGCGGTCGTCAGCGGCACGGGAAAGGTTCTCGACACCGCGGTCGTTTATCCGACCTTTGGCGAACGGCAGAAGGAAGAGGCGATTACCAAGCTGGAAGCATTGGTCAATAAACACAAGGTTGACCATATTGCCATCGGCAACGGCACGGCCTCACGCGAGACCGAGCAGATGACCTGCGAACTCATCGGCCGTACGCCGGGCGTGAGCTATATGATCGTCAACGAGGCTGGCGCGTCGGTCTACTCGGCTTCCAAACTGGCCTCGGAAGAGTTCCCGCAATACGATGTCAATCTGCGCTCTGCGGTCTCCATTGCGCGGCGCATGCAGGACCCGCTTGCCGAGCTGGTCAAGATTGACCCCAAAGCCATCGGTGTTGGACAATATCAGCATGATATGCCGCAAAAGAAGTTGACGGAAGCCCTCAACGCTGTGGTGGAAGACTGCGTAAACGCCGTCGGCGTAGACGTCAACACAGCCTCGCCGTCGTTGCTCAAACAGGTGTCCGGCCTGAACGAAACGCTAGCGAAAAACGTCGTCGCCTATCGTGAGGAAAACGGCGCGTTTACATCCAGAAAGCAGCTCAAAAAGGTGCCCAAGATGGGACCGAAGGCGTTTGAGCAATGTGCGGGCTTTTTGCGCGTGCCGGAGAGCAAGCTCGTTCTGGATAACACGGGCGTGCATCCGGAGAGCTACGCGGCCGCGGAGAAACTGCTGGAACTGTGCGGATATTCGCTGAAAGACGTGGCTGCAGGCAAAATCGGCGAACTGACCGACCGTGTCAAGCGTTATGGCGAGGCAAAAGCCGCAAACGATTGTGCCGTCGGTGTACCGACGCTGCGCGATTTGGTGAAGGAGCTGATGAAACCGGGCCGCGACCCGCGTGACGAATTGCCAAAGCCGGTTCTGCGCACGGACGTGCTGGACATCAAGGACATCGAACCCGACATGGTACTGACCGGAACGGTGCGAAACGTGATCGACTTTGGCGCATTTGTCGACATCGGGGTCCATCAGGACGGTTTGGTGCATATCTCGGAAATTGCGGATCGCTTCGTCCGCCATCCGTCCGAGGTTGTCTCCATCGGCGACGTCGTGAAAGTCGTCGTGCTTTCGGTCGATCAGCAGAAGAAACGCATTTCACTTTCGATGAAACAAGTGAAGCAATAAACACACTCAAGCAATAGACGCTTTCAATAAAAAAACCTCAGTATAATCGGTGTCGATTAATACTGAGGTCTTTTTGCGTTGATAGTGTTTTTTGCTTTCCATTTTCTTCGTAACGGGCCGTATGCCGTTCCAGTCTTTTCGTTTTGCTTTGTCGAGTTCCTGCCTTGCTTTCTTGCTTAATTTTTCCCGCGGGATAAATCGATCCATTTTGTAAAATCACGCCCTTTCTTTTCATCAGTATACGATTTGCATACAAAAAACGCAATATAACGCAGGTACAGGAGATTTTGTGGTGATTTGGGCGCTTTACAATCGGCGCAAAGCAACCGGATTACTTAACATGCATTTTACAAACAAATTACACGGACAAAACCACAGGCGTTCGCGAAAGACGTATGATTTGGTTGTATGAGAAAAGAAAAGAAACATGGAGGAAAGAATAACATGAAAAAAATTGCTGCATTGGTTCTTTGCGCATTGTTGTGCGTAAGCATGTTCGCATGTGCCAATACATCTGACGAAACAAGTTCAACCGACTCCGGCGCAATCACCGGTTCTGTGACTGCTGCGGGTTCATCCGCACTGCTGCCGCTGGCGCAGGCCGCTTCAGAACTCTTTATGGATGCTAACCCAGACTGCTCGGTCGTCGTCAACGGCGGCGGCTCCGGCAACGGCCTCAAGCAGGTCGCCGACGGCGCGGTCGACATCGGCAACTCCGACGTATTTGCCGACCAGAAGCTCGACGCGGAAATCGCAGCAACTCTGGTTGATCACAAGGTCTGCACGATCGCCATGGCGGCTGTCGTGAACAAAAGCCTCGGCATTGACAACCTGACCACGGATCAGTTGATCAGCATCTTCACGGCTGAAACGACCAACTGGAGTGAAGTCGGCGGACCGGACCTCGAGATCCTGCTCGTCACGCGTCCCAGCTCGTCCGGCACCCGTGCGCTGTTCAAAACATGGGCGCTCAACGGAACGGAAGAAGCCGCCAACCAGGCGCTTGAAACCGACGATTCCGGCACGCTGATGGAAACCGTCCAGAATAACCAGGGCGCAATCGGCTATGTCGCGCTTTCCTACCTCGTAAACAACGATACCGTTCAGGCCGTCGCAATCGACGGTGTGGAACCGACACTGGAAAACATGTATAACGGCACCTACATGGTCTGGGGTTATGAACACATGTATACCCAGGGCGAAGGCAGTGCGGCCGCTCAGGCATTCATCGCCTACATGATGAGCGACGAATTTGCTTCCTCCATCGAAGCGATGGGTTACGGTGCATCCTCCAAGCTGAGCGCGGAAGCGATTGCCAGCCATGAAACCACGACTGAGGTTGCCGAGGCCGAACCGACTGCGGCGCCGATCACCGGTTCCGTAACCGCTGCGGGTTCATCCGCACTTCTGCCGCTGGCACAGGCCGCTTCGGAACTCTTTATGGATGCTAACCCAGACTGCTCGGTCGTCGTCAACGGCGGCGGCTCCGGCAATGGTCTCAAGCAGGTCGCCGACGGCGCGGTCGACATCGGAAACTCCGACGTGTTCGCCGACCAGAAGCTCGATGCGGAAATCGCAGCAACGCTGGTTGACCACAAGGTCTGCACGATCGCCATGGCGGCTGTCGTGAACAAAAGCCTCGGCATCGACAACCTGACCACGGATCAGCTGATCAGCATCTTCACCGCGGAAACGACCAACTGGAGCGAAGTTGGCGGACCGGACCTCGAGATCCTGCTTGTCACGCGTCCCAGCTCGTCCGGTACCCGCGCGCTGTTCAAGACATGGGCGCTCAACGGAACGGAAGAAGCCGCCAACCAGGCACTTGAAACCGACGACTCCGGCACGCTGATGGAAACCGTCCAGAATAACCAGGGCGCAATCGGCTATGTGGCTCTGTCCTACCTCGTAAACAACGACAACGTGCAGGCGGTCGCCATCGACGGCATCGCCCCGACACTGGAAAACATGTACAACGGCACCTACATGGTTTGGGGTTATGAGCACATGTACACCCAGGGCGAAGGCAGTGAAGCAGCCCAGGCGTTCATCAATTACATGATGAGCGACGCGTTTGCAGAGCATATTGAAGCGATGGGTTACGGCGCATCTTCCAAGCTGAGCGCGGAAGCGATTGCCAGCCACGAATAAGCGACGGGCAATATGAAAAATCCGAACTACTACACTGTAAGATAGTCTAGCCGAATACCGAGCGGGTGATCTTGCCTGCTCGGTACTCGCATCGAAAGAGGGTGCATGTATGCCAGCAAAGAATACAACCGACAAACGCGTTACCGAGCAATATGCCAGATATATGTCCAAAAAAGGCGCGTTCGGGCGTGGGCTTGTGACCGCGTGCGGGTTGTTCATCATATTGTTAACGGTCTCAATCGGTGTGTTTTTGATTGTGAAAGGCACAGGAACGTTCACGAAATATCATCACACGATTTGGGAGTTCTTATTCTCCGCGGACTGGTCGCCGACGGACACACCGAATGAAGGCGGCGGCACGGTCGGAGCGGCGATCTATATCGTCGGTTCGCTGTTAACCTGCGGACTTGCGCTGCTGTTCGTTACGCCGTTTAGTTTAGCCGCTGCAATCTTCATGACGGAAATTTCACCGAAAGCGGGAACAAAAATCTTTCAGCCCGCGGTTGAAATCTTTGTCGGGATTCCCTCCGTCGTGTACGGCTGGATCGGCTTGACGGTGTTGGTCCCGTTCATTCGGGATACGTTCCATGCGCGGATGGGTGGCTATTCCGTCCTTGCGGCGAGCATCGTCCTTGCGGTGATGATCTTCCCGACCATCACGACCGTGGCGGCCGACGCAATCCGCAGTGTTCCGCTCGATTTTCGCAAGGCGGCGTATGGGCTCGGGTCCACGCGGTGGCAGGTGATCTATCGCGTTGTCGTTCCGGCGGCGTCTCCCGGCATTATGACGGGCGTGATCCTCGGCCTTGCGCGTGCATTTGGCGAAGCGCTTGCCGTTGCTATGGTCATCGGAAAAACGCGTGCGTTTCCGGCAAATCTGCTCTCGCCGACCAACAATCTTACGGCGGCGATTGCGGCGGACATGGGGAACTCCTCCAACGGCGGTGAACAGAACCTTGCCCTTTGGACGATGGCGCTGCTGCTGTTTTTGATCTCCATGCTGTTTATATTCCTGATTCACCTGCTTTCAAGAAAGGGGAAAGAAAAGCATGCGTGACACAAATACGATGAGACGGCGTATCACCCGCGCTAAGCGTGCGGATTCCGCAATGACGGGCGTGTTTTATTCGGTCGGCGGTTTCTTCCTGCTGTTGTTGCTGGTTCTGGCGGGATACATCATCAGCAAAGGCTTTATCGATTTTTATCCGGAGCTTTTAACTTTTACAAGAGCAGGCATCGGGAACCAGTTTTTCAACACGATCTACCTTGTTTTCCTTTCGCTGGTTATCAGCGTTCCGCTCGGCGTCGCGGCGGGCATCTACATGGCGGAATACGCCAAGCAGGGTAAGGTTACGGCGTTTTTACAGGTCAGTATCGAGGCGCTGTCATCGCTGCCGTCCATCGTGGTCGGTCTGTTCGGTTATCTCGTGTTCATTTTAATGACCGGCGCGTCATGGAACCTTATGGCCGGTGCGCTGGCGGTGTCCATCCTCAGTCTGCCGCTGATTACAACGACGACGAAAGACGCACTAGCGTCCCTGCCGAAAGGCTATAAGGAAGGCAGCATGGCGCTAGGGGCGACGCACTGGCGGACGATCACGAAAGTATTGCTCCCGGCATGCCTGCCACGCATCATCACAGGCGTGATCCTGGCCGCAGGCCGCGGCTTTGGCGAAGCGGCCGCGCTGCTCTACACGGCGGGTCAAAGCACAAACATCAATTGGTCGAACTGGAACATAACGTCGCCTACCTGCCCGCTGAACCCGTTCCGACCCGGCGAAACGCTTTCGCTGCATATCTGGGTCATGCGTACGGAAGGCAGCCTAAACCCGAACTCTGCTGCGATCGCCAACTTCTCGTCCGCGGTACTGATTATTATGGTATTGGGCTTTAGCTTGCTCGCCAGAATGCTCTCAAAGCATTTAAACAAGAAATCGGGAGGGCTTTCGTAAGTGGAACAACAAGCAAAATTCTCCATCCACGATTTGGATTTATACTATGGTGACTTTCAGGCGCTCAAAAAGATCAGCCTGGATATTCAGGAACGCGAGATTACCGCTCTGATCGGTCCTTCGGGCTGTGGCAAGTCGACGTTCTTAAAAACGCTGAACCGCATGAACGAACTGGAGCCGAATGTGACTGTCAACGGCACCGTGTTGCTTGATAATACCGATATCTTTCAGGCGGTGGATGCAATTGAGCTGCGCAAGCGTGTCAGCATGGTCTTTCAGCAGCCGAATCCTTTCCCGAAAAGCGTCTATGAAAATATCGCCTACGGACCGCGCATCAATGGTGTGCGCAAAAAGTCACAGCTGGACGAAATCGTCGAAAAGAGTCTGCGACAGGCTGCCATCTGGGACGAAGTAAAAGACCGCCTGCACAAAAATGCACTCGGACTCTCCGGCGGACAGCAGCAGCGCATCTGCATTGCGCGCACGCTTGCGGTGGAACCGGAAGTCATATTGATGGACGAACCGACGTCCGCGCTCGATCCGATCTCCACACTGAAGATTGAGGACTTGGCGGTTGAATTGAAGAAAGACTACACGATCGTCATCGTAACGCACAACATGCAGCAAGCAAGCCGCATCTCCGACAAGACGGCGTTTTTCCTGTTGGGTGAAATGATCGAATACGATTCCACGATGAAGCTCTTTTCACAGCCGGAGAATCCGAAGACGGAGGATTATATCACCGGTCGATTCGGTTAAGCCGAACCGGCGGATTTCGCATATCGCCGTTTGGCGATACAAAACAGCATGAAGCGCTGCATTTGCAGCGTTCGCCAGTTGTGTTGATAAAGAATACGACTGTTTTTTGTTGTATAATAAGAGATAGAAAAATGCGCTTGTTTTTGGGCTTTTTTTCCTGTATGATTTTATCTGTGGTATGGCCACAAGCTTAAATGTTACACACAATTCATTCGTTTTACTACTGATCGGCACATTTTTACAACGCATCTGCAAAAACTGAAAAGATGACCCAAAGAATACACATAAACAAAGCGAAATATATTTACGCGTATCCAAACGGCGGTCAGGAAACCCTGTTTCGCCACATAAATGCGCGAATGGGATACGTCACAGAATTCATGAAGGAAGGGGTGTCACATCATTGGAACAAATGTATGACGTAGTAGTCATCGGTGCGGGAAACGGCGGACTCTCCGCTGCCGCGAGCATGGCAAAGGCCGGCAAGAAAACATTGCTGGTCGAACAGCACAACCTGCCGGGAGGATTTGCAACCAGCTTTGTGCGCGGACGGTTCGAGTTTGAACCGTCGCTGCATGAACTCTGCGACGTCGGGCCTGAGGACGATCCTGGCGACGTGCGAAGACTCATTGAGCAAACGCTGGGCGCAAAGGTCGACTGGATGCCCGTGCCGGAAGCGTATCGCCTGATCACGACCGACGAGGGTAAGGACAATCTGAACATTGTAATGCCGTTTGGCGTAAAAGAGTACGTCGACCAGATGGAGCAATACGTACCGGGCAGTCGCCCGTCGATGGAGAAATTCATCACGCTCTGCGAGCAGATCATGGCCGCGCTGGCGTACATCGCCGCTTCGGGTGGCAAAGCAGATTCCAAGGTGCTCATGAAGGAGCATGCAAACTTCTTAAAATGCGGCGGTTACAGCGTCAGCCGCGTGCTCAAGTCGCTCCATATGCCAAAGAAAGCACAGCGAATCCTGTGCGCATACTGGTGTTATGTGGGCGTCAGCACGGACAAGCTGAATTTTGCGCTGTTTGCCGCAATGTTGTACAAATATCTCACCAAAGGCGCATGGATTCCACGCATGCGTTCGCATGAGCTTTCCGTTGCAATGGACGTGCGCATCCGCGAACTCGGCGGGGACATTTGGTACAACACGCGCGCGGAGCGCATACTCACGGAAAACGGTAAAATCACCGGCGTAAGGACTGCGCGAGGCGACGTAAAAACGCAGCACGTCATCGCCTGCTGTTCGCCAAACGCGGTGTTTGGAGACATGATGGATGCGTCCGACGTACCGCAACAGCAGACGCGCATGGTCAATGCACGCAAGTTCGGCCCGCGCGGGTTCGTCGTGTATCTCGGTCTCAACAAGACAGCCGACGAGATCGGGTTGACGGATTACAGCTACTTCATCTATGAATCCATGGATACAAAGAAGGAGACAGCGCGCGCAGATGGATTCAACGACCATCCTATGCAGGCGACGGTCTGCCTCAACCGTGCCAATCCGGACTGTTCGCCGGAAGGCACGTGTATCATGAGCTTCACAACGTTCTATAATACCGATGTTTGGGGGCAAGTCGCCGCGGAGGATTACGTGGCGAAGAAACGCGAAGTAGCGGAACATATCATTTGCGATTTTGAGAAACAGCTCGGCGTCAGCCTTATGCCGTACATAGAAGAAATCGAGATTGCAACGCCGGTCACAATGGCACATTATACCTGCAATCCGCAGGGTACGATGTATGCCTACGCGTGCGGCGAATGGGACACCATGCTGGCGCGTCTGATGATGCTAAAGGAAGATCAGATCGTGCCGGGCATCCGTTTTGCCGGCGGATACGGCCCGCGCATTTACGGCTACAGCTCCACATACCTGAATGGAGAAATGACCGCGAAACTGACGCTTGCGGACATGAAGGAGGCGGGAAAATGAGCAACTTTAACTTTCATGTAAAACCTATCGGCCTGTTCGATATGCTGAACTTCAAAAAGATGGTGCCCGCTCGCAAGCAGGCGCTTGAAAGCGGATCACTCGATCCGGTTTCCGGGGTGTACGCCGCCAATGAACTGGCAGAACTACTGCACCCGAAATCGCAGGCATTGACCATCGAAAAAATTATTGACCATGGCGATATCGCAAAGACCTTTGTGCTGACAGGAAACAATCTTGCGCCGTTTCGCGCGGGGCAATATCTTTCCGTCCAGTTAAAAATCGGTTCGTCCGTGTTGACGCGTCCGTATTCGATTTCCAGTTCGCCTGCCTGGGTAAAACAGGGCAAATATGCGCTGACCATCAAGCGTGCGGCGGACGGCTTTGCCTCCGGCTGGATACTCGACAACTGGAAGGTTGGCGACGAAATTATCGTCTCCGGGCCCGAAGGCAATTTCTATTACGAACCGTTGCGGGATGAAAAGCATGTAATCGGTCTTGCGGGCGGTTGTGGTATCACGCCGTTTCTATCCATGGCATACGCCATTCGCGACGGTGTGGAAGATTTTCAACTGACGCTTTTATACGGCAGCAGAAAAGAATGCGACATCCTGTATGGGCAGGAATTGGCTGAGATTGAAAAAGCGACGGACAAGGTTAAAATCGTGCATGTCCTTAGCGATGAACAAAAGGAAGGTTACGAACACGGCTTTATCACCGCCGAACGCATATCGGATATCTGCGGCAAAGACATTTGCAGCGTATTCCTTTGCGGTCCTGCGGCGATGTACGCGTTTGTGGACAAGGAAGTAGAGAAACTCAAGCTGGAAGGCAAATTCGTTCGTCATGAGCTGTACGCAGCGCCTGCGGCGGCAAGCGCTCTGCCGGGTTATACGGGCGACGCGGGCAAAACCTTCACACTGACCGTAAAACACTTCGGCGAAACGCTTAGCGTGCCGATGTCGGCATCTGAGACGGTCCTGGTTGCGCTGGAGCGCGCCGGTATCGCCGCGCCAAGCCGCTGCCGCGGCGGCGAATGCGGTTGGTGCCGCTCCCGCTTGGAGAGTGGAGATGTTTTTGTACCGGAGCATCTGGACAAGCGCCGCATGGCGGACATCGCCGCGGGGTACATTCATCCGTGTTGCTCGTATCCGCTTTCGGACGGGACGATTGAAATCTGGCCGGAATAAGAACATAAAAGAGAAAACGCCCGGGGATGCTTGTGTCCCCGGGTTTTCTTTTTTGCTCTTCAAATCGCTTGAACAAAGGCTAAAACAAAAGATGCCGCTTTGAGGATAGCAGCGCCGTATGATAAACTAAAAGAAGGATATTGAGAACACCAACGACCCCAAAACGGCATGATGCATTTCGGAGGACCGCATGAGCCTTGTAATATTTTTAATCTTTTTCGTCCTATTGTGGCTTTTGATCGAAATTCTGTCGATTGTTATGAAATTGACGGGACTTGAGATGAGCAAAGCACGGTTTCAGATCATTTCGATCCTGACGCATACGGGGTTTACCTCGCGCGAGTCGGAACTGATCGTTCAGCATCCGACCAGACGAAAAATCGCGAGCATGCTGATGATCGTTAGCTATGTTGCACAGATTACGTTGATCACATTGCTGTTTAACGTGATCAGCAGCGCGTCCCGCAGTCTTTTGAGCATCTCAATTGCACTTGTCGCGATGCTGCTGTTCGTCATCATTGTAACCAAAAGCAAATACATTTCAGGGCGGTTTGAGCAGTGGACGGAAAAGCTGTTGAAAAACAAAATTAAAAAGACCAGCGCCAGCCGCATCGATCAAATATTAAACCTCAGCCCGGAGTTCAGCATTTATGAACTAATCGTCGATACCGACAGCCCGATTTGTAATAAGACGCTGCGTGAGGTGCATCTAAAAGAACATTATATTCAGATATTAAAGATCGACCGCGGCGAGGAAGTAATCGACTTCCCAACAGCCGACACACAGGTGCTTGCGGGCGACCGGATGATCGCCTATGGCAAGATCGACGCGCTGACAAAGATGATGATGCAGTAACAGAAAAAGCGATCCGAAACCGGATCGCTTTTTATATGTCGTGACTATTTTGCGCTTTCGGAAAGATACTGCAATATTTCGGCAGCGTTGGTATCCGGATTCGCTTTTCCGTATACCTTTTCGATCATGCCGGTTTCATCGATGACGTAGGTCGAACGGACGACTCCGAAGGACTTTTTGCCGTACATGGTTTTTTCCTTCCAAACGTCATAGGCTTTGATGGCCTCGAGGTCCGTGTCCGAAAGAAGCAGGAACGGCAGATTGTATTTTTCAATGAACTTTTTATGGGAAGCCTGGCTGTCTTTGCTTACGCCGATGACGGTTACGCCACTCCCGGAAAAGTCGGGATACGCAACCTGAAAAGCGCAAGCCTCACGCGTGCATCCGGGCGTATTATCGCGCGGATAAAAATAGAGTACGACTTTGCCGCCGCGAAAATCCGACAGGCTGTGCAGTTCACCTTTCTCGTCCGGAAGGCGAAACTCAGGCGCTTTTTGTCCTTGTTTTAACATGTATTAAACCTTCTTTCTCAAATTGGTTTATGTATTTATTGTCACGAACCTTCCGTCTGGCGAAAAATTCGCTTGCCTTGGTTTTATTAATTAAGTATACATAAATAGACCGGGCAACACAGTGATTAAGTAACGATTGAAAACGATCTTGCGTGTGTGATTAGAATATCTTTACGCAGGCAGTAAAACATTGGTGCTATGGTCACGGTCGATCGAAACGAATCGTGCTAAAGTATAGCTATAAAAGTGACAAAGCGTCGTTTGCCGCCGGTATATTACGGCGAAAACGTGCGCAACGAAATAAAGGAGGCAGTGCAATGGACAGCAATCAACTTGAAAGAATCCGCACAGGTAAAGGGTTTATTGCGGCGCTTGACCAAAGCGGCGGGAGCACGCCGAAAGCGCTGGAGCATTACGGTGTCCCGCGCGATGCTTACGCGGGCGAAGCCGAGATGTTCGACATGGTGCATAAAATGCGCACCCGTGTGATGACGAGCCCTGCGTTTGCATCCGAGAAGATATTAGGCGCCATCTTGTTTGAAAGAACGATGGAACGCAATGTGGAAGGCCAGCCGACGGCGGACTACCTTTGGAATGTAAAGGGGATAGTACCCTTCCTAAAAGTCGATAGCGGCCTGGATTTCCTCGCAAGCGGCGTACAGATGATGAAGCCGATCGACGGACTCGACGCGCTGCTCAAGCGCGCGAAAGAACGGCATATCTTCGGCACGAAGATGCGCTCCGTCATCAAGGAAGCGAATCCGGACGGAATCCGCCGTATCGTCGATCAACAGTTTGAATACGGCCGCCGGATCGCAGAAGCCGGTTTTGTGCCGATCATCGAGCCGGAGGTCGATATTCACAGCGCCGACAAGTCCGAATCGGAAGTACTTTTAAAGCGTGAGCTGAAAGAACATCTTGACGCGTTGCCGAAAGACATGCTTGTCATGCTGAAGCTCTCCGTTCCATCCGTCGACGATTTCTATGCCGATATCGTCAAGCACCCCAATGTACTGCGGATCGTTGCGCTTTCCGGTGGATACGGGCGCAAGGAAGCAAACGAGCGGCTTGCGCGCAACCCCGGCGTTATAGCCAGCTTCTCCCGCGCATTGTTGGAAGGACTTTCTGCAAAGCAGAGCGACAAGGCGTTTGATGCAACGCTGGCGGCTTCAATTGAGGAAATCTATCGCGCCTCGATTGACAAGGATGTGTAAAATCATCCAAATAGCGACCCGAACAAACAAAACGGGCGCCCGCAGAATTCCGCGGGCGTCTTTCCTTTATACTTTCAGTTTTTGAAGCGAAAACGTATCGATGGTCTCCATTGGTGGAAACTCTGTGAGTGCCAACTGCGTTATGGTCGCTTGAATCGGGGAAAAACGGTCCAGCAGCAGCGGGATAGCGCGGCAAAGTTCCGACTGCGGCGCAGTGAGCAGCGTTGTGTGTGGGACCCAACTTTTGTATTTCAGCGAATAGAGGCAATTTGCGGCGACGCACGCCTGATCGTATTTACCGTGCAGCAGTTTATGAAGGTCAAGCAGCGGCGTGCTTGCACACGGCTCTGCGAATACGGTTCCGGATTGAAATACGCCGATGTGATGAAATGCCAGTCGAACCTGCTGTTGCAGGGAGATTTTGTCGGAAACCCAGTTTGAAAATTCGTCCCGGTCAATGCCGTCGTAAATGCCGAACGTCAGATGCGGCGGCTGATCGTCCGTTTCGAACCCGTTCTGCGTTAACAGATGCCGGAGTTCAAGAAACGCATCGGTCGCCGCCTGGTCAAACAGTCCCATAATACAGAGGGTTTTTTCGGATTCCATGGCACATTCCTTTGAAAAATTTGATACGTCCATTATAGCATATGGACCGCTTACGAATGTGCCGAGACTGTGTCCATTGTGGAAAGAGCCGCCTTGTTTTCATACATCAGCGCGTCGACGTATGCGATGAAATCTTTTTTGCTCCAGCCGGTGTCCGGGTTATAGACGGCGTATCCAATGCTGAAACCCAGCGAATACGGGCTGTTACCGACTTCGTTGAAGCGTCGCGCGCTCTCGTGGATGCGGCGCGACATATCCCGCAGAGTAATTTCATTGTCGATATCGGTAAGAATAATAAACTCGTCGCCGCCAAAGCGCGCAAGAACGTCGCCTCTTCGGATACATGATTTGAGGATGGCAGAAGCATCCTTCAAAGCTTCGTCGCCGACGACGTGGCCGAGCCGGTCGTTGATTGCCTTAAAGTGATTGATATCAAGCATGATGCAGGACAACGGTTGTTTGCTTTTTGCGGCTTTCATTCGATCCGTCAGAAACACGTCCAATTGCCTGCGGTTAAACACGCCTGTGAGATGGTCCATAAAGATCTGACTGCTTTGCACATTGGAATGCACAAGAAAAATGGCGACCGTAATGCTGCTCCAAAGCAGGGTCGTGCCGTAAAACAGTACCTGCACAATAGAGCCAAGGATCGGTGGCACCATAAACAACAGCATGAGCGTTACAAGCCGCCTTGATATTCGCTTTCTGTGAATAAGAATCGATGCGGAAGCATATATGATCGGCATGAATGAAATCAACGCAAGCAAAGGGTAAAGAAACCCTCTTTGATATACATTGCTTTCATTGATGGTAAACCAAAGTCCGGTCAGCGGCGTCGAAAGTGTAATGAGTGTGCTGACGGCAATCGGTATGCCGAGAACGAGCGCCTCTTTTTTAAACTTCTTTATATCGTGGAATAATTGCTGATTGACATAGAGCGCCCACAACGCGGACGGAAGCGGCGTAAAAAGGTACAAAAGCACGGTAACAATATAATTAAGGACAATTAAAAAAGGCGTTGCCTGGCCATCGAGCAACCACGTGGTGGATTCCAGCGCCAGCAAAATCATATTGGCGAGAATCAGCATGCGGAAAATCTGATTATGGACCATCTGCTTTTCGCTCATGTTACGGTTCGATAAATACATGATCAGGCAGATGATCATCATGAATATATTCAAATCGATATGGAGAAACACATTCATACTAAATACCCTTGTATTCACAAAAAGGCCAATAAGGCCTTGGACTATAAGGTCATCATATCCAGTAAGCGTGGAGCTGTCAATGATTTTTCGGTGATACACAAAGGCGTTATAGAAGTGTGTTTCGGTGTTGATTCACACCTGTAATACGTGAAACTGGAAAAATTTTTGTATTTTTCCAGATTTATGTATATAATAAGCTATGATTGTATTCGAGAATCGATAAAACAATTCACATCCGGCGACTAGACGAACTGATCCAACATAATAGGCAAGCACATAACTGAATAGCAGGAGGTTTTCACATGGAAAAACGTGAATCCGGCCTTATGGCAAGTCTGGAACTAAAGGAGCAGATACTTGACCAGATTCCAACGCCCGTTATGGCGGTGGATAAAGAACTGCGGTTGCTTTATATGAATAAGGCGTCGCTGGATTTATTGGAAAAAACGGAAGGTGAGGTTCTGGGCAAACAGTGCTATGATACGGTGCATTCAACCCATTGTAACACGGAAAATTGCTGCATGGTCAAAGCGCTGCAAACGGGCGAA
The DNA here is from genome assembly GCA_963665515.1 of Christensenellaceae bacterium. Lineage (GTDB taxonomy): Bacteria > Bacillota > Clostridia > Christensenellales > CAG-138 > UBA7703. The sequence continues at coordinate 132,172 of OY762278.1, read as the reverse complement.
AGTTGTTCCGACCGGGCGGAGTTGACTTCGAAAAACGGGAAAATCCAGGTGGAGTATTATGCAGTTCCACTGAAGGACAGCGATGGGACAACGATTGGCGGTCTCGAATTTGCCGTCGATATTACCGCACAGGCTCAGTATGAACAACGACTGCGCGAACAAAATCAGACGATTCGTCTGATGTCCACACCAACAATAAAACTGTGGGAAGGCGTACTCGTTTTACCTGTTGTCGGCGTGATCGACTCCATGCGTGCACAGAACATGATGGAAACCATGCTGACGCGTATCGTTGAAACGTATTCCAAAGTGATCATTCTGGATATCCAGGGTGTTGCGGCGGTGGATACGGCCGTTGCCAATCATCTCATGAAGATTACAAAGGCTACGAAACTGCTCGGCTGCGAATGCATACTTTCGGGTATATCGCCTGCGGTTGCGCAGACCATCATCAACCTCGGCATCGACATGAACGCAATCAAAACAAAGTCTACACTAAGCGATGCGCTTGCGGAAGCGCTTGCGCTGATTGACCTTGAAGTTAGAGAAAAGCAGAGATAACGGAGACGCAGACATATGAGCGGGACAAATTTGGATTTAAAAGCATCGATCACACAGATCGGGCGGAACTTAATAGTAACGCTTTCCGACAACATGACCGATGATCGAATTCATGAAATTTCGAACGTCATCATTAAACAGGCGTTCAAGTCCGGCGCGGACGGAGCCGTGCTGAACTTTGGCATGGTCAGCATGATTGACTCCTATATCTATCAAACGTTTGAGGCAACGTCCCGCGCGCTCACACTTTTGGGCGTAAATGTTGTTTGGGTCGGGCTGAGCCCCGGCATTGTTTGCGCGATGCTTGACCTTGGTATCGAGCCGGATGGACAAATCGTGCATATGGCGCTGACATTGGAGCAGGGACTTGCCGAACTGGCAGAAATGGCGGCGCAATGAGCAACGGGAACAATCCGCTTCAAAACGAGGAGGACGGACCGGGCGAACTGAAACTTTCGCCCGGCACAGGCTGTAGGGTACTAAAGCGCAAGTGCATTCAGCTGATTCACTCATACGACAACGAATTGGTGATCTACCATATGCGAACGATGCTGAGCGAAGCCGGGTTTTCAAAATCGGACGAATATATTCTGGCTGCCGCCGCATCGGAACTTGCGACCAATATCATACGCTATGCAAAAGCGGGCGAGTTGGAAATCAGCCTGATTGACAATGGCGCAAACCAAATCGGCATCGAAATCTTCGCCAGCGACAAAGGGCCGGGCATTCGGGACGTCGAAGCGGCGCTAAGCGAACACTTTAGCTCCGAAAAGAACAGCCTGGGGCTTGGATTGCCGAGCGTTAAACGAATTATGGACGAGTTTCACATTGAATCGATCGTTGGGAGGGGCACGCGTATTCAGGCAAGAAAGTGGAGGGTCCATGAGCAGGATTGAGTGCGCTGGCGCGGTCAGGCCGCTGTTTCGAAGCATGTCGGAAAGTGGCGATCTGTTTGCAATTTACGAGGACGGCGCCGCCTGCCTGCTTGTGCTGGTCGATGTGCTTGGCCACGGGGCAAGCGCGCGGACGGTTGCCGTCCGCGCAGGAACCTGGCTGGACGAACATCGCGGCGCGCCGCTGCCGGCGATGATCAGCGGCTTGCATCATTGCCTGGTCGGCACGCGCGGCGCCGTGGCGACCGTTTGTAAGTTTGAGGCGGAAACCGGCATTTTACGCTACATCGGCGTCGGCAACATTTCTCTGCGCATTGTCGGCAGGCAATCGACAAGCCTTGTCGTTTCGGACGGTGTACTTGGATACGGCGCATTGCATGTAAACGTGCACGAAATGAAACTGTATCCCGGCTCGACGCTGATTTTGCATTCCGACGGGATCAGTACACACTTTGATATTCTGGAATGTCCTGAAATTTTGCATAAACCCGCCGGTGAGCTAGCGGAAGAGATTTTAAACCGGTTTGGCATGAAGGACGACGACGCATCTTGTATTGTGATGAAGTATTTACCGTGAGATTGCTGAAAGAGGGATTGCATGACAAAGCTTGGCAGCTTACAAATCAAAAATGCGGAATCCGCCGCGAATGCAAGGCGCAAGCTTCGTTTGACGCTGAGAGGCTTAGGCTATGCCGATATCCAAACAACCCGAACAATCACGGCCTTTTCCGAGACGTTTAAAAAAACGTTGGAAGCCGGAGAAACCTGTACGCTCGCCATTTCGCTGAACGAAAAAGACAATCCGGCAAGCCTTGTGCTCGCGCTTCAGCCTGTGCCGCCGCAGGAAACATACAATTTTTTACAGAACATATTTCGATTCACGGCTTTGTCCGACGGAGCGAACGGACCGGCTTTTATCGTTACGCTTAAGCAGGACGGGAACGCGCAGTATAACGACGAGGATTTGCAGCGCCTGGTGCGGGAGATTGCCAGACCCTCGGCGGAACGTATGATGGAAGAACTGGTGAAGGCAAGAAACATTGCGGAGGACGCGGCGCGTTCCAAATCCGACTTTTTAGCCAACATGAGCCACGAGATCCGTACGCCGATGAACGCAATTATGGGCATGACGTTCTTGCTGAAAAAGACCGACATGACGGAAAAGCAAATGGAATATGTCGATAAAATTCAGCAGTCGAGCCAACATCTGCTTGGCATTATCAACGACATCCTCGATTTTTCCAAAGTGGAAGCAGGCAAGATGAGGATTGAGCGCGCGGAGTTTAAACTGCGAAGCGTGCTGGACAATCTGTCCAACCTGATTGGTGAAAAATGTGCGGAAAAGGGATTGGAATTTATATTCGACGTCGATCCGACGATTTCGGATACGTTGATCGGCGATTCGCTCCGTCTTGGACAGATTTTGATCAACTATACAAACAACGCCGTCAAATTTACGGAAAAAGGCGAAATCATCGTCCGTATCAAGAAAGTTGCGCAGCAAGGCAAGGCCTGCACAATTCGCTTTGAGGTTGAAGATACGGGCATTGGTCTGACGACGGAACAACAAAAGAGTTTGTTCCAGTCGTTCCAACAGGCCGATACGTCCACAACCAGGCGATATGGCGGAACGGGCCTCGGTCTGGTCATTTCAAAGCGGCTTGCAAACTTAATGGATGGCGAAGTAGGCGTCGAATCCGTCTTTGGCGAGGGGAGCACGTTCTGGTTTACGGCAGTACTGGAGGAAGCCAAAGCGCGGGAAAGCCGCACAAACACAGCGATTTCCGTTGCCGGACGCCGGGCGCTGGTTGTGGACGACAACCTCCATGCACGGACAATTTTGCAGGACATGCTTTCCTCACATCGCATGCGCGTCGATATAGCCGACAGAGGAAGGACGGCAATATCGCTGGTGGAAAAAGCGGACGCCGAACTAGACCCGTATGAAATTATCTATATGGACATGCAAATGCCGGAGATGGACGGCATTGACACGTACAAGAAAATCCTCGCGCTTCACCTGAAGGGCGAGGAGCCGAAGTGTATCATTATCACGGCGTTCGGACGGGAAGATGTTTACCGGAGGATCAAAGACACAGGGATCGAGTTGCTGCTTGTCAAGCCGATCAGCTCCAGTACTTTACTGGAAGCCACGGTTCGCACGCTTGGAGGAACCCAAATTACTTCAATGGACGGACTGCGCACGCAAGCGACAGATATCGAAGTGGATATAATGCCTATCTGCGGTGCACGAATCCTGCTGGTGGAGGACAACGAGCTGAATCAGCAAGTGGCGGTGGGGATACTGTCCGAGGGTGGGTTCGAAATCGACATAGCCGAGAACGGGAAAGTCGCAGTCGAGAAAACATCCGAAACTTCGTATGATATTGTGCTGATGGATATGCAAATGCCTGTGATGGACGGACTGGAAGCCACAAGGCGAATCCGCACCAATCCTGCGCTGAAAAAACTGCCGATTATTGCGATGACCGCAAACGCGATGCAGGCAGACAAGGAACTTTGTCTGAACGCCGGCATGAACGATCATATTGCGAAACCGTTTGATCCGAATCAACTGTTTGCAACGCTGGTGAAATGGGTACAGCCGGACGAAGCCCGTGCATCCGCGCAAAAGAAGCAGACAGGTAAGCCGAGCGAAACACAGACAGGATTAAAACTGCCGCAATTGAATAAAATTGATGCTGCCCTTGGGCTTCGTCGTTTGATGGGCAAGGAAGATCTCTATCTTTGCGTGTTAAGAAAGTTTTCCGAAAACCAGAGACATGCTGTAGAAGAGATTCAATCGGCGCTGGACAAGAATGAACGCGAAGCAGCAGTGCGGTTTGCGCACACACTGAAGGGACTATCCGGCAGTATTGGCGCGGGGAAGCTGCAAAAGAAAGCGGAAGCGCTTGAACGGAAAATTCAGAGCGAAGCCGAACGAAGCGAACTTGACCGTCTGCTCAATGAAACGAACGCATTGCTTTCCCCGATTATTGCTGAGCTGGATTGCAAACTGCCCGGTCCGGAGATCGCGTCGAAATCTGCACAACCGTCATCCACGGAAGAATTACTTGCTGCGCTTGAGCAGCTTGAACCTTGCCTTGTGGCAAGCAAACCCAAGAAGTGCAAAGAGGTACTTGCCGGGTATCGCAAGCTTGTCTGGCCTTGCGACTTACGCAAAGAGGCGACGCAGCTGGACAATTTGACCTGTCACTATCGCTTCAAAGAAGCGCTTGAAGTGCTGAACACGCTACAAACGAAGCTGAAAGGGTGAGTGAGGTTGTGAAGAAACTTTCCGATTGTACCATATTGATCGTTGACGATACGGAAGAAAACATCGACATTCTTGTCGATGCGCTTGGCGACGATTATGAGCTAATTGTTGCAACGGACGGAACCAGCGCGCTGGAACTCATGAAAAGTGAAACGCCGGACCTTATTCTGCTGGACATCATGATGCCAGGGCTAAGCGGTTATGAAGTTTGTAAGCGCCTGAAAAAAGATAACAAAACGGAAGATATCCCAATCATTTTTTTAACGTCGATGTCGGACATTCAAAGCAAGACAAAGGCTTTCGAGGCGGGAGCGATCGATTATATCACCAAGCCGTTCGAAGTATTGGAAGTGAAGGCACGGGTGCAGACGCACCTTGCGTTGCAGTTGGCGAAGGTGGAGCTTTCCTCACAGAAGGATGTTTTGGAAGAGAAGGTCTCGGAGCGAACCCAAGAACTCAGTCTCACACAGGAAACGACGATTGAAGCGATGGCGTTCATTTCGGAATATCGTGATCCCGAAACGGGCGGCCACATTAAACGTACGAAAAATTACGTGCGTACGCTAGCCGAAAAGATGCAGCGCCTCCCGCAATATCGCGATCAACTGAGCGACGGAGTCATCGGCCAACTCTATAATTCTGCACCGCTGCACGATATCGGCAAAGTCGGCATTCGCGATGAAGTCCTGCTCAAACAGGGCAAGCTGACAAGCGAGGAGTACGACGAGATGAAGACGCACGCGATGATCGGCTTCTCCGCGCTAAAACTCGCATCCCTGCGGCTGGGTAACAATTCTTTCCTGAAGTATGCGATGGAGCTTGCGCGGCATCATCACGAGAAGTGGGACGGCAGTGGATATCCCGACGGTCTTGCCGGTGAAGACATTCCGCTTTCAGCCCGCATCATGGCCGTTGCCGATGTTTACGACGCGCTGATCAGTGCGCGCGCATACAAGCCCGCGTTTCCACACGAGAAAGCCGTTTCCATCATTCAGGAAGCACGCGGGTCGCATCTCGATCCAACGATTGTCGATATATTTCTGGCGGACAACGAAGAATTCAGGAAGATCGCCATTGAATATGCAGACTTTCAGGAAGAAAACTAAAAGCCTGCACACATAAAGATATGCTGGTTAATTCACCGGCTGATAAAGCGCAACGTCTTCGGCTTTTGCAAAGCATGCGTCGAGTTGTGGTACGATTTCTTTAAAATGCGCGGAGGCCATGTGCCGGTCGAGAAGTTTCTGGCTTTCCCATTTCTCAACGATGACAAAACCGTTCGGGTCCTGCACATCCCGGTACAGCCCATATTCAATGCAACCTTCATCCAATTGGTTTGTTTTTTCAACCAACTCACCGGCGAGCTTTTGATAAAGCTCGTTTTTTTCGGGTCGAACAAAATGTTTTGCAAGCACCTTAATCATGTTTGATATCCTTTCGTTCGCGTGCGTCAATCGCTTTCGCACTTCGTTAGCAAGACGACCGTATAGACACTTGATGTGGGTGGCTTTATTCGGGCTCGGGCCCCGAACCGCTCTGCGCTCGCGCACCGCTCCGGGCCGGATCGCCGACATGTTTGAAGAAGTCGTTGATCTGCTTGCTGAAAAACAGCAGAATGATTGGCAATAGCATAAACAGGATTCTGCCGATCATGGAGTTGGCGAGCAGTACGACAACTCCAAGCCAGCGATTGACGCCAACCAGACGCCCATACACGGCGTCTTTTTCAACATAGCCGTGTAAAATGCCTTTTTGCGAACCTTCCGGATAGTAGTCTATATCTACTTCAAGCATTTTTATGCCGGTCGTATCGTCTTTGAACGCACTTTCAATGCGCCGAACTTGAACGATTTCGGTCGTGTCCTTATACAAAACGACGTCGTTCACGTTGAGCAGCACATATTCGTCGACGACCTCGAAGAACGCAATATCGTTATAGTTGACCTCCGGTTCCATGGTGGACGACTGGAAAATGTAAGGAATAAACCCCATGATGGACGTTTCTTTTTCCGGAGACGCATAGGAAAAAGCAAGCATCACAACGTCGATGGCAAACATTGCAAGAATGCCGATTGTGATAAGAAACGACATGATGGAAGATAATAGATTTCCGCGTTTTTTGGGTTGGTAAGAGGCGGATAGCTGTTGTGCGGAACGCTGAATTGCCGGTGCGGTCGCTTCTGTGCGGACGATGAGCCGGGTTCCGGGTTCCCGCCCGAGCGGCGGCAATTCCGCCAGCTCCGGCGCATTATAAAGCCGCGCAATATGGCTGCCCTTTAATATACAAACCACGACGCAGACGGCCATCAACGCAATATCCACATACAAATATACGCTTTGTGTAAACAGCGCGGAAACATGCTGAATATTTTCCCTGTTGGTCACCAGCGCAAAAAAGCCGAGGATGATTTGCAGCGCAAACAGTAGAAATGCACCAACGGAAAACAGGCTCCTTGCATTGCTGATCTCGCGGACAAGCAAAGACGCCGCCATGGCGACCACAAGGAGCGAGGTGCTGCTAAACGTGCTGACAATAAACAAACTGACCAAATAGCCCGGTATCAAAGGAAATTTGAGGAAAGAGCTCATTAAAAGCGTTGTGAAAAAACCGGCGGTATTGATCACAAGTATGCCGAAGAGCTGTGCAAAGAGTTTCCCGAATACCAGTGTGGAGATTCGGTATCCGAGGTGTACAAGGCCGTACCATGTGTTTTCATAAACTTCCGAAAAAGTTACCAGCTGAAAGCGAAGCGTGATGTAAACCCAGAGGCCGATATACGACACGGCCAAATACAGCATGGCGGTCGTGTGGTAGCTTTGTTCCACGAGGAAGGAAGCTTCGTCGCTGAGCACGCTCTGTGTGAGGGTTTGGAAGATGAAATATATAGAAAACGTCAGCATGCCGAAAAACACACCGAGGGCGATCAATGCGCCGACGTTCTTTTTTCGCTCAAAATAGCCGTAACTCAGTTCTTCTTTTAAAAACTTTGTGCGGTAGATCATGACGTTCTTCGCACCTCCAAAAATGCTTCTTCGAGCGAAGGAGCAGGCACGCTGATTTGCCGCACCGGTACTGCGGCACCCTCAAGAACGTCTGCAGCGCAGGAGATGGTGCACTTTTTCGCTGCATCACCTTCGCCGTAAAGGTTAAGAACATCTCCGTCCTGCGTGATGCGAAGCTCGGCAAACGCATCCGCCAACGCCGAGTGCGCTTTTTCAGGTTCGGGAGAATCGACACGGAGAATATGCTTGTCAAAGGCACTGCAGAGTGCTTCGACGGAATCACTTGATTTGATGGTGCCGTCCATTAAAAAAGACGCATGTGTACAGGTGTGCTGTACGAATGCGCGGGACGTATTGGCAAGAACAACGGTCTTCCCGGCGTTTGTAAGCTCTTTAATCAACGCGGAAAACGGCGCAATCAAACGGTCCGGAATGGAGACGCGGCTTAAATCCATCACAACGAGCACCGCGCTCGATGCATAAGCAAGCAAAGCGGACACCAACACATATTCGGCCGGGTCGAGAGAGCGGATATAGGTCAGCGTAAACGGATAGAGGTCGGTTCGAAGGAGCAGCTTCAGCCAGTCGGCCTGCTTGACCTCCGGCTTGCCCGGCGCGTGCTCGGATGCAAACATGAGATAGCCGAGCACATGCATGTGCTCGAACAACACGCGTTGATCATTGATATAGTAGATATGCGGAAGGATGCGCCGCTTCTGCCGCATCATACCGATTTCCAGCAGGGAACAGCGCCCTTTTTCGTGCGGTTTTACATTGCCGATGATTTCCGAAAGCAATTGCAGTTCAAAGCGGCTGTCGCCGACGATGCCGTGGCACTGCCCGACGTTTACTGTGAGATCGACGTCGTACAAAACCTTTAAAAAGCGACCGTCGGGCAACTGAAACAATTCCATGCTGGAGACTTTTTCCATGGAAACGGCGATCTGTTCGTGACCCGTCGGCGTATAGGATTGTCGTCCGAATTTTCTGGCTGTTTTCACGATTGTTTCATTGCCCTTTACCAAATCTCGGGCAGCCGGATCACCAACTGCAGCGTGCCGATCACACGCTCCGGCGAAAGAAGCTCCGCATCGGGGTCGTTGTCGGGATTGTCACCCTTTGTGCGATAGCGGACGCCGTCCTCCGTTTCAAGCACCTCAATGATACGGTGGGTCACGATAGTGCCGTCTTCAAAACGAAACGTTGTGATGGTGTCCGCGGCTATCGCGGCGGGATCGTCCGCTTCTTTGACGACGATATAGCATCCGATCGGCAGAGTCGGCACCATACTGCCCGTTTTTACGGTGAAGATATTATAGCCAAGCACAGTCGGCAGAGTGTTGTTCATTTTAGAACGGACGCCGACAAACAAAATGACACATAGTATTGCGATAAACAGATAATACAGCAGCGAGGATATGATGTGAAACACCTTTTGCGCCTGTGTGCGCGGCTTGCTGCGCCGGTCGATCCGACGTTTTGCAAAGGCACCGACATGCTCGTAATGGACCGTTTCGGCCAAAAGTTGTTCAACTTCCTCGCGTGTTGCATAGCGCGAACCTTCCATCGGGCGTTGCTCCATTACTCGCCTCCGTCAGCCGGTGAAACCGTCGGGCTGCTTTCCGGCTCAGGGGTAGGCGCGGCTTCCGTTGGCGTCGGCGATGGTGTTGGCGACACAACATCATCCGATACAACAGGCGTAACTTGTTCAGCTTCGGGCGTGGGAGAGTCGATTGTTGGCGTATCAAATTCGGTCGTATCGTCCGAAGTGGAATAAAACGAATACCACGGCCATGGATCGTCCCACGACCAGTTGTATTCCCAGACGGCGTAGAAGTGCTCGGCATGCGTATTGACCCGATAGGTGTCACCGAAGTTATATTCTACAAAACTGCTGTAAGGCCAGGTAGACCAGCCGATCTGTACGTAATTGTCGCGCTCAAACAACACGCCGGGGAGCGTGAAAGTCGATCTGCGCGGTACGCTGTCCTCGATTGTTGCGTTGGAATACCCTGAATGGTAAACGATACGTACCTGCTTGCCGGAGTTGGGCGTCGGCGTCGGTTCGGCTGTTGGTGTTGGCGTAGCATCGGGCAGGGTGAGCGTCACGTCCGCCGTCAACGTAAACGTCTTGGAATATGCAGCGATTGCAGACGATATAGGGATCAATAAAAGCAGCATGGAAACGAGAAGCGCAAGACGCTTGTTTCGATTCATAATTGGCTTCTCCTTTCCTTAGCCTGGTTGCGTGGCTTCGACCGTTACGCTGATGTGCAACGTAAAATCACGAAACGCTTCATAATCATTGAGCATTGGATCGTCCCAAACAACGTCGATCGGAACGCTTATGGTATCACCGAGGCTTTGCAGGTCGGAATACGTGCGGAAAAAGCCGCCGCTGACGTCCTCGCCGCCTGAGCGCACGGCAAAGCCGTCCGGCCAGACGCCGTCGTAGCTGACCTTCAGCGTGACAAGCGCATCCACCGCCGTTTCGCAGCTTCTGCCGTCCAGAACGACGCTGTAGTGTTTGCTTTCGCCGGGCGCAAGAGCCGCATCACCGAGGCTTTGTCGCTCCGAACTGCTTTCGTTTACATAAAAAATAAAAGATTTTGTTGTAATGGGTGCACTGTTTCTTATGAAAGATTGGGTGAACGCGGCAAGGCTGCCATATGAAAACACCACAAAAATAACCGCCGCAAGTGATACGGGTAAAATCCATTTCCATGCGCGCTTCATCCAATCACCTTCCTTCCCGGGGAAGAAAGCAAGGGGCAAACAAGTTGCCCCCTACTCCCTACGGAGCCAAGGCTCCAATTTTGCGCTTTGATACTGTTAGTTGCCGTTGAACGCTGTGTCGACGTCACCGATGGCATAGGTTGTGTCGCTGGCAAGACCGATTGCGTTGACGCTTACCTTGACCAGAGAGGACGCGCTGAGCATGTCAGCGTTGTCCTGTGCGTTGGTCGCGGCGTCGTCGGCATACTCCCAAACAACCTTAAAGGTCACTTTTGCGGTTTCACCCTTCTTGAGCATGCTGTCCTTTGCGTCGTCCGTGCTGAGATCGGCGCTCTTGGCGGTCGTGCCGTCAACAGCGATTTTCTCAACAGATACGATCTGGAGCACTAACCCGTCGATTTCGTTGCCGTCAGCGGCAAGAATTTCCGCACCGACATTCAGCTTTGCGTTGACTTCACCGTCGTTTTTGATCTCGACCTTGTACTCGATCGTTTCACCAGGAGCAACTTTAATCGCTTCTGAGAAGCTGTCGCTCATGTTGCCTTTGATTGAGAACGTTTTGGTCGTGATCGCTGCGGATGTGGTGTCAAGCTGCTGGGTGTAGGCGGCCATAGTGCCGGCGACAAGGCTGGTAACAACTGCAAGTATCAGAGCAACGGTGAGAATGAACTTTTTCATAATATTTTTCCCTCCAAATTAATTTCGTGTTTGTGACTTAGCTCATGACTGTCGTAACGTCATACAACAAACCAAGTCTGGAGGTTTGATCTGTTCGTATTAAGGTACGACAGATCAACAGATGGTATCTGGCTGCCATGCGCGCCCGGAGGTACGTTTAGGCCCTGTAGCTTTGCGTCACCGCCTTTCGACGGTTTTGCCATGAGCACCTTAAGATGGCAACTGGCTGCCGTGCGTACGAAAGTACGTTTAGGCCCTGTAGCTTTGCGTCGCCGTCTTTCAACGACTTTGCGGGGAGCATCTATGAGCGAGTTCACTTCTCATGTTTCAATATATATTAACTCAAGGTTAATTGCAAGGGGAATGTTACATAATAATGAAGAATAGTTACAGTATTTTTCACTTAAATAGTAACAATTGAATAGTAAAAGCTTCGATTACGCTGGGCTTCATTGATATTTATAGAGAAACACGTGAAAAAGAGAGGCTTGAAAACGAAGAAGTGGCAAATTCAATTGTTTAATTTACGATAAAGGAAAGCGCGTCGCCGCCGGGCAGTTGCTTAATAATAGATTCCTGCTCAGCGTTGCAATACACGCGCTGCAGCGATGAAATCTGCAGTATGCAAGTATAGTCGCTAAGCGATAATCCGGTAATATTCAAACCGCTGATGTTGCTTAATTTGGTAAGCGGCGAGAGATCGGACACGGGGTTGTTGATCAGACAAATGTAATCGAGATTGGTAAAACTTTCAATGCCGGCGACATCGGTAATTCCATTGCTGGAGAGGTCCAGAAAGGTTAACCGGGTCATGCCGGACAGCGGCGCTAGGTTTGTGAGTGCGGGGGTATCGCATAAAAACAACGTAACAAGTTGACCGAGACGACCGCATTCCGCAATATCGTCCGAATTCAGGTGGTTTACTTTCAACGTCTCAAGTTGTTGCAATCCGGATAGAACGGAGTAATCTTCGATTGGCGCATGAAAGAGATTGAGCGAGTGAAGGTGACTTCCGGTCAACGGCGTGAGGTCCGTAACGGACGTATCGCTGACGTCCAGCAGCGTCAACGTCGGGACTTCGCTTAAAGCCGTAATATCTGAAATTGGATTTTGACCGATATAAAGTTCGGCAATACACGGCATCCCAGCCAGCGGCGACAGGTCCGATATTATGTTGTCGCACAAAGCGAGCTTTGTAATGTTCGTTCGCTCCAGCATCGAAATATCGGAAATTCGCTGTCCGGCCAGGCCGAGAGCCATAAGATTCGGCAACTTTTGGATGTCCTCAATTGAATTGATCGTGCCGGTTTCTCCTTGCGCCCCGTATAGTGCATTCCACAGGAATTCATCCCATTCGGAATAGACGGAATCACCCAAAATGAGCAACTGCGTTACTTGACTCAGGTCGCTCTCATAAATCGGTGTTCCTTCGCCAACGCCAAGGCTCTGACGAACTGCAGATGCAATCAACTCGGATTGGAATGTTACCGGTTGCTGCGCGGAGCTTTCGATGGACGTTGTTGCAATGGACATCGTATCGTCCGCCGAAACGGTTGGTTGCGACTCCGGCAGACTCTGCATAACAAAGAAACCCAGCGTCGCACCCAGTACGAGACCGAGCGCCAGGCCGGCGGGAAACGATGTGTACCAATGCTGCGTTGCTTTAGGGATGCGCTTGAGGTGTACATGCACGCGATGAACGGAAGGATATCGGTTTGCAGGATCGAAGCGTGTGCAATGTCGAACGACGGCATTCAAACGCTTGTTTTGAATATCGTTGCAGCGTTCAAGATCAAACGAACCGGTGCAAAGATACAAAAGCAAAATGCCGACCGCATAAACATCCGAACGGACGTCCGTTTGCCTGTAGCCGAACTGTTCCGGCGCCGCGGTGATTTCTGAACCGATGCATACGGTATCCTTTTCAATATTTCGGCGATACCGTCGCGCCGCGCCAAGGTCGATCAAGACGCAGGATCTGTCCGGCGTGTAGATGATGTTTTGCGGCTTTATATCACGATGAATCACCGGCGGCTGGAGCGCATGCAGACGTTCCAGCGCAACACAGACGTTGCAGACGATACGAATGCTTTCGGCCTCCGAAAACGGCCCGTGTTCGTCGACATATTCTTCCAGCGTAACGCCTTCTATATATTGCCGGATAAGATACTTGTGCGAATCGTCCTTGTAAAAAGCAACCGGGCGGGGAAAGCCGCCGCCATCCAACGTATCGAGCAGAGAGTACTCTTCCTCGATATCTTCTTTGCAATGCCTGTCCGCGGTTTTTAGAATATAGCGCTGATGATCAACCTTTGATGTAACGATATAGATTGCCTTGCCTTTGGACTCACTAAGGCCGTTGCATACTTCGTAAGCGTCTGAAATTTCTTTCGGCAATACAACGGAGTGTTCCAAAAAACGTTGAAATTCGGTTTTAAAAGCCCTGATCTGTTCGTTCAATGTTCCAAATTCCTATTCAAGCAAGGCTCACCCACGCCGTCCAACAACAGTTCTGCATCAATTAGGTTCATACGATGCAGAATGCTGAAAATGATAGCGGCATCCCTGCGATTTTTAGAATATAGTTCGCCGCGCTGCGCGATTTTCAACAGGCGCTGTGTTTCGGGTAATGTCAAATGCATACCGAGTGCGATGCAAAGCAACGCGTTTCGGCTTGGGTTTCTGTACCCGTTAAAAATTTGGTAGCCGAGCGAACGATCCAGATTGGAAGCATGAATAACGTCCTGCTTCAACAGCTGATGATGACTAAGAAGCATGGCCAGATACTGCGGGAGGTCGAGGGAAAGCAAATCGGTTTCATGGTCGTCCAGAAAAAGCTGCAACGAGGTGGTGTCTTGCAGCATTTGGAGTAATTCTTCCGTGTTTGCGTTTTTTCCGTCTTCTTTTTTTACCAAAATACAGCCCGTTCCTGCGCATGAATCATATACCATAAAATTTTAGCATTGCATAATTACGCACGTCAACCAAAATATCCTTTACACATTGTGCAAAATGCACACCAAAGGCAGAACCAATCCGCATATATTGGATCCAGTGTAGGTTTGCGGCGTACCGCCCGAGATCCATACGCAACGGATGGATTGCTGGCCAGAACATAAATTATTACCAAACCTGCAGAGATATTGAAACCGGGAGGGAAGAACAGTGAAAAAAACGTTTGCCATTTTTTTGGTTAGCCTTATGTTGATTTGTCTTGCTGGATGCGTGACGGATAAAACGGAGGGCCTGCAAGCAGAGCCGGAAGCAACCGCGGTGCCGACGCCGACCAACACACCGGAACCGACGGACAAACCGACACCAGCGCCGACCGCAACACCTAAACCAACGGCAGAGCCGACAGGCAAGCTGGATGCGATCGAAGATAGCCTGCAAGATTACGGCTATCAGATTGTGGACAATAAAATCGGCAGCGGTGCAACGGGATTCGACATATACGTCGTTTCGGCCTATAGTCTGGATATTCAGCATTACAGGGTCAGTACAGATGAAGAAACGTTGCTTTCCGCATTGCAGGGTGTAAACCTGGTGGATGGGGAAGAAGCGTCATGGGGATACTACATCACAACCGTCGACGGGTTGACCGCCGACTACGATGGAAAACAGGAGTATTGGTCAATATTTGATTATAATGACAGCACTGGGAAGTTCAGAGATCTAGAGGCGTCCGTTTCCGCAACAAAGATCGCAGCGGACAGCGTATATATGTTTATGATGTACACGGGCTGAGAGTTGACCCGGTAAAGCCGCCGGGCAACTCCGAACAGCGGCGAAATATCAATCGGATGCAGTAAGAGCGCAATTGTGGGGCGCTCTTATTGTATTGACAGATTGTTTTGCTCACTGCAATTGTCCAACGCACATTGCAGCGTGCCTTTGAGCAGGCTGACGTATTTTACAATGACGGCCTCGGGGTCTTCCTGCATACCGCGGCGGATCCAGTCAAACGCCAAACCGACGACGGCGCTGGTATAAAACGACGCAAGCATACAGACGTCCGCCGGATCGCAGTTGGAATTCTTAGCAAGCCGCATAATATAATCCGTGAGGGTTTTGTCGGCGATGCTGAAAATATATCGCTCCAGATATTCGCGCCGCACGGAGTGGTAGATGTGCGTAACGGCCGTTTTATTCTGAAAGGCGAACTCCATCATTTTGATGAACCAACTCTCCCAAGTGTGAAAATCCGTTTTGTCCTTTAGTATTTTTCGTGTTTCGGCAAGGAACAATTCTTCGGGAAGTTGATAGATATCCTGATAATAATGATAAAACGTCCTTCGGCTGATACCGCACCGTTTTGCAATGTCCGTTACGGTAATCTGGTCGAGCGGATGTGTATTCAGCAATTCGATAAACGAATTTATGATAGCCTGTTTCGTTAACTGCGTCATGGTTTTCCCTTTTTTATTTTTAGAACTAAGGCAACATTATACTCCAATACGCTTTACTAATCAACAATCGTTGTCTGAAAGGTTGCATTGCAGGCAAAACAAGCGTTCCGAACGTAAAAAAGGCTTTCCATCAGAAATGACGGAAAGCCTTTCTTATTCTTACTTACCGGTCGCGCCGGGACTTATTTAAAGCGGCGGTTTGGCAACCGGGCTTAGGAATGATCTGCACGTTGCCAGGCGGTTATAATTTGCTATGCTCCGCTTTTAACTCAAGTTTCTTGTCTTCTTTATAAGATGCCTGCAGCGCCACCGGCGTAATAAAGCTGGTGATGATGATCAGCAGTACGATAAACGGCATGATAGACGTGTCGATAATGCCGTATTCAACACCTTTTTGAGCTGTGACAAGCGCAACTTCCGCACGCGCCATCATGCCGACGCCGACTTTGAAAGAATCTTTAAACGAATATTTGCAAAGCATTGCAGCGCCGCCGCAGCCAACCACCTTGCCGATCATACCGGCAATGATGAACAGCACACCGAAGAGCAGCATACTGACGTTGAAGTTGCTGAACTGTGTCGACAGGCCGATGTTGCCGAAGAAGAGCGGCACAAAGATCATGTAACCGAGAATCTCGGTTTTGCGGTCGATGTACTGGCAGTCAGGATTGGTGGAGAGAATCAGACCGACGATGTATGCGCCCGTGATATCGGCAATGCCGAAATACCGTTCGCTGACATAAGCGATCAGAAAGCACAGCGCAAGGCTGACGATCGGGATGAGTCTGTGATGCGGATATTTCGAATCCAGCTTGTGGAATCCTTTGGAGATCAACGACGCGATGAGCGCGATTACAACAAAGAACGCCGCCATCTTTGCAATCACAATCCAGGGGTTGACCGCGTTGGCGGTGCCGTTGCTCTTGAGCGCTAAGACGATGGACAGCACGATGATGCCGACGATGTCGTCCAGAATGGCCGCCGCAACAATGGTATTGCCGACTTTTGAGTTCAGCTTGCCAAGCTCGCGCAGCGTGGCAACGCTGACGCTGACGGACGTTGCCGTCAAAATTGTACCGTAAAAGATATTGGTCAGAAGCGTGTCGCTGTCGCTGAGGGCGGAAAAACCACCGTTGCAGAAAACTGCGACTAAAAAGCCGAGTCCCATGGGAACAATGACGCCGGCCAGTGTGACGACAATGGCCGGGCCGCCAATCTTCTTAATCTGACTCAGGTTGGTTTCAAGACCGGCCGAGAACATAATCAGTATAACGCCGATCTGTGCGAAATATCCGATACCTTCCAAGCTAGCGTCCGTAAGGATATCCTGCCCGGGGATATAGTTGATTAAGCCGACCAACACACCGGCAATCAGCATGCCGATTACGGAAGGAAGACTGATCCTTTCGCAAAGCTTCATAAATATTTTTGAGGTGACGAGCAACAACGCCGCCGGTAGCAACACAAGATAATACTCCATAACTGTTCACATCCCTTTTAATAATAAACTCGCAAAAACCGCCACTTTTATAATATCACGCATTCACCAACTCTTATACTTACTACAATAGTATTCGTAATAGATATAAGTGTCAATGTCGCCAATCGTTTGAAAATCCGGCCTCACACCGGAGTCTGTACCGTAACGGCTTTTGATATATGCCGTCAGCAGCCGGATTGACATCGCATCCATTTTCAGATCCTCAGACAGCCGTGTGTCCTCCGTAACGCTTGGTATTTCCTGGGGAAATAACAGTTTCAGGTACGATCTATCAGGCCTTTCATACATGATCACAAACCTCGACAAAAATAAACCCTCATTGCCTTCGGGGGGAAATCCGTCCGTTCGAATTTCTGTTGCTTAGTATAGCGGCGCGACAAAGAATTACAATTCTCGATGGCGGGCAGGTGAGAACGGATTTCACACTTAAGCGAGATTGTGACACTGCACGAAATAAGCGCTGTGCTATAATCCGACGTATTGATTTGATACGGGTGGTTACATTGGACAAGGGTAAAACGAAGGTTTACGAGATATTATCAAGCCTGAACAGGATTAAATGGCGCACTGCGCTAAAAGGTATTCTATCCGGACTGATCGTTGGTGTTTTGGTCGTTTTGTTTCGACTGGGTATGGAGTATGGAACAAGCAAGGCGGCGGAGATCTATGCGTTCATTCGACTAAACCCGCTTGCGCTCATCCCGTGGGTCATTGCCGCGGCGGTGGTCGGGCTCATCATCGCGCGGCTGATCAAATATGAACCGATGGCTTCCGGCAGCGGCATCCCGCAGGTGGAAGGCATGGTGATCCACGGACTGCGAATCAAGAGTTATTCCGTGCTTGCGGTCCGGTTTATCGCCGGGATGCTGTCCTCGTTTTTCGGGCTTTCGCTCGGTCGCGAAGGACCGTCCATACAAATTGGCGCGGCAGGCAGCCAGGTTCTTGCAAAAAAAACAAGCAAAAATAAAATGGAAGAAAATTATCTGATAACGGCAGGCGCGGCGGCAGGATTGGCCGCCGCGTTTAACGCGCCGCTATCCGGGATTGTGTTTGCGCTGGAGGAAGTGCACAGGAGCTTTTCTGCGCTGGTATTGATCACGGCCACGACTGCGTCGCTGACGACCGACGTTGTCGCAACGCTCGTTTTCGGATTAAAGCCGATACTGAGTTTTACGCAGACGCCGCAACTCCCGGCGAACCTTTTTTTGTGGTTGGTTCCGCTCGGAATTATTTCCGGCGTGTTCGGCTCCGTCCTGAACAAATCGCTTTTGGGCTTTCAGACGCTTTATGAAAAGTTGCCGTCGGTGGTGCGTCCCGTAATCGCACTTTTGATTGCTTTGCCGTTCGGCGTGTTCCTTCCGCAGGTGCTGGGCGGCGGGCGAGAACTGATCTACTCCGCCGAAACGGCTGCGAACGGGTTAAAACTTCTGGTTTTGCTGCTGTTTGGCAAGATGCTGTTCACCTGCACAAGCTTTGGAAGCGGAATCCCGGGTGGCATTTTTCTGCCGATTCTGTCGGTTGGCGCGCTGTCCGGCAGTATCTTCGGCCTGATTGCCGTCCGCTTTGGTTTGCCTTCGGAATACATTTCCGATTTTGCGGTCTGCGGGATGGCGGGCGCATTGTCCAGCTCGGTCAAATCACCCGTAACCAGCATTTTGCTTACAACGGAGATGACGGGGTCGCTTGTGCATCTGTTTCCCGTTGCGGCTTGTTCATTTATCGCGTTGTTCATATCCGATATTTTTAAAGTTACACCGATTTATGAAGAACTGCTGGAGCGGATGATGAAAGACACACCGGACGCGGTGCAAAACGACAAACCCGGCGGAATTTTGGAGATTCCGGTCGAGTATGGGAGTCCTGTAGCAGGCAAACAGATCAATGAGATTGAATTGCCGCACGGTCTTCTGATTGTGGGGGTTCATCGCGGGGAGAACGACATTGTGCCAAACGGCGACACGAAAATTCACGCCGGTGATTATCTGGTTGTACTCTCGACCGAGCAATCGTATAAGGACGTAAACAAACGAATGCGCGCGCTTTGCCGAAACGAGATATAATAGAAGAAAGAACAATTATGAAAAGAACCACGCAATTTACGTGGTTCTCAGTCTGTAAAAAAATTCAGGGATTGCTAAGGATGGCAACCCTTACCCATAAATTCCGGCTGTGCCGGTTTATCCGGCACAACGGATCGCCCATTTGGGCGGTTTCTTTGTGCGTTTTGCCGTGCGGGAGTCCGAAGGACGAGAGGCAAAACGTAGTTACTCCGTCAAAAAAACATGTTTTTTGACGGTATCAGAGCCGCGCAATTTGCGTGGCTCTTTTATGCTTTAGGTTACAATGCCGGGAAGCGCCAACGGAAGAACCAACGGCGGATGCGCGGCAACCGCGCGTTCAGACCGGCGTGAATTGCGGCGGCAAAGGCGGCGGTTTCGTTCCAGTCCTGACGGGTGCATACCGTGTCCGAGAAGCGCGCGAGTTGTGCAAGCTCCAAAATGGTCTGTAAACGCTCGCGGTCGACCCAAGGCAGGCGCTCGGTCACGATTGTCGCATAATCTTGCGGCGTTTGCAGCGGTTGCAGCGGCTCGCAGCCTGCGAAACGAAGCATATCCAGGGCATAACGACAGACGGCCAATACGGAAACATTGATGTTTCGCTGACGAAGCTGCCGCTTTAAGCGCTTGATGTTTGTTTTGCGCCAACTGTATGCGGCAAACAGCAATCCACCCAAAAGCAGGATGGTGAGGAACGGCCAGAGAACCAAACCCGCAGAGGAATCCGATTGACCGCCTTGCGACGTACCGTCTCCTTCACCGGAACCATCCTGAGCATCAGGATCGGGCGTCGGTGTAATGAAGGACTCGGATTCATCTTCCGAATTTTCCGCAGACGGTGTAGATTCGGCGCTGTCGGAAGCGTCGGGCGTTGGCGTTTCGTCCGTTTCCGGCTCGTCGGAGGACATAACATCCGCTGACGGCTCCGGCGTCGGTTCTACGGTTGGGGTCGGTGTCGGTTCGGGCGTTGGCTCCGGCGTGGGCGTCTCGGTGTATCCCGCGTCGCTGGTATTATCCGGATCAGGCGTCGAAGAAGAACTCCCGCTGGCGCTCGCCGTCATTTCGAACGGAACCCACTCCAGCTGAGCCGGATCAAACACCTCTACCCACGCATGTGCGTGCGTATCTTCTATATCAATGTAGCCTTCATCATCAGGCAGCTTGTCATAATCGGAACTGACGACGATATACCCTTCGGCATACCGTGCCGGGATTCCGAGTGAGCGCAGGAGGACCGTCGCGCTTGTGGCAAAGTGCACGCAATAACCCTGTCTGCTTTCCTCAAGAAAATACGTTACGAAGTCCGTGCCGGATGGAACCTTCGGCGGCGAATACGCATAAGAGCACTGAGTTGTTAACAGATCATACAGATCGTGGCACGTTTCAAATAAATTCAGCGTGCCGTCTTCCGTACGCACGGCGAGGTCATATTTTTCACAGAGCTGTTCCGCCGCTTGCTGCGTGTCGTCCGGAAGGTCGGTGTAAACATCAAAGATATAGTTGATATAGGCTTGCGCCGCGGACTGCACTAGCTCCGCGTCCGAACCGGATGTGTCCTGTAGACCGGTTGCGCTTCCGGCGGCGGCAAGATATGTGCTCATCAATGTTCCATCGTCGGCAAGCGGGATGGCGGTGAGCACGGCATTGCGGGTCATCGCCATAAGCGAGTATTCGTCCGAATTCGAAGAGTTTTCAAAGTAAAGCGCAGCATCCTGTAAATACGCGGCGCCGGAAATTTCTCCTGCAGTTGTGAGGAGTCCGCTCGGCGACCAGATCGAGTTTGCCGTTGCATTGATATTTCGAACGGACAGCGTATACGACTGATATTGCGCTCCGCTTATAATCGTTGCATCCGCCGAAAGATTCTGTGGCGCAATTCCGCTAAAATAGTCCGCGTATTGACCATAATAGGAGTCGGATACGCCAACCCAACCATCGTTGGTGAAATATGCTCCGACATAATCGCGCAGGTAAAACGGCTTTTCCAGCGTGGGGCGCACCTTTAGCACGACGTCGCCGGTAAAGCGAATGGCCGAGAGCGTGCGCAGATCGCCGCGGGTGAGTCCGTCGTTGCTGCGTTGCCCGATATCGCCGAGTTGAAGTGAAAGGATTTTTTCCTGGAGCGCTTCAATGCTCTCCGGCCGCTCATATCCCTCTTTCGGTAAAAGTATTGTGGAAAGCAACGCGGTCAGGATAATCAGCGGCAGGGCAAGGAGCGTTAAAAGCTGCTGTATACGATTGTAGGTGGGACGATTCTGTGATTTTTCTGCGGCGGGATCACTTTCATCCGCTTCCTCAAACGACGGAATGCGCCTTACGCTACTGCGGATAAAGAGCATGATATACGCACTGGCAAGACAGAAAAACGGAACAACCGCGGGTTCGAGCGAAAAGAACGTTGCAGGCAGCAGCAATGGAAGCGTGGACAACGCCAGCCCAGCCAGACTGGCGCGATATATAATGAAATAGCCGCTAAACAGCGTTGTTAGGAACACCACAATTTTCATGCCCGTGGTCGTCAGATGGATTGCTTGCTGGGCGTCATATGCTTGTATCTGGTTTTGCAGAAAGTCCGGAAGATGTAGCGAAAGCGGGGACAAGCCTTGCTCCACGAGGACAAGTATGCTCTGCACAAATGCATCGGAATTGAGCCAAACCCAGACCAGAGCCGCAAGAAAACTAATTAAAAGAAGCAATTCGCGTCTTTTTGCGGAGTAAACGATGATGAACAGCATGACAAAAAAGAGCGCGCTCCAAACCGCCCGGCCTGTAAGAATCGTGAGCTGGTAACTCGTGGTCAAAGAGAATAAAAACCCAAAAACGGCGAGCAACAGCACTGTCGATTGTTGGAGAATTCCAATCAGCCGCGTTTTTGCGCCTTCTCTGCTCAGGGACGGGCGTATCGTTTGCGGTTGTGTGCTTCGTTTGCGTGCCGTCATTCTTCCACCTCGGTCATCATGTCGGGGATGCTGCCGTCAAGCAATTGCACCTCACAGCCAAGGGAACGGAGGACTTTTGCCGCTTGCGGTGAGCAACGCTCGGGCATAAGCGTCATGCGGCGGCATACACCGAGGCCGATGATGCTTTCAAGCAGACGCTTTACGGATTCGTCTTCGCCGGATTTCCAAATGCTCCCCGCAACCATATAAACAAGGTGCGTTTCCGACTGTGTGTTTTGCAGTGCAAATTTTTCCAGCGTGCTCCAGTTCTTTTGCCCGGGAAGCGCAAGCAATTCGTGCAAAGCGGCGGCCAGCGTATCCGGGCCGGACACCGAAATGGTGTGCAGCATGCCTTCCTCGCCAACCCAGCTAATGCTGTGGACTGCGTTTCGCGCCATCAGATATTCGGAAAAAGCAAGTACCGTGCCGAGCAGATATTCCGCAGCCGCGGGTTCCGCGTCCGCACGCAGTTCCAGCAGGAAGTGAAGCGACGGATTCAGCGGCAGACCGAACTCGCGGACGATCAACCGGTCCATACGTGCGCTGAGCTTCCAGTGGATGCTGTGCCGTGCGTCGCCTTCACGATAGTCGCGCAGTTGGAATATTTCTGAAGGGTCGTTGCCCGGCTTTTTTGTGGAATAGGTTACGCTGTCGAGTCCAAGGTCCGCTGCGTCGTCGGTTTGAATGGTGCGGCTTTGCAATTCCGGCAGGACATAGACGCTGCCGGAGACGGCTCGTCCGTTGACTTTCGGTACGGGCAGGAAAAACAAACCGAGCATATCGCACACGTCGACACGCTGAATCGATAGATCCACCCTGCCGCAATATGCCATGTCGACCGGGAGCCTGTGGGAAAACGCGCGTCCCGGTGCAAGCGATAACCGAACGCTTTCCTCGGAAGACTCCGTGTAGCGACCGTCCATTCGGCCGAGTGCATTGCGGCGGCCAAGGTGGATACGCACGCAGGCGCAGGGAAGAAGGACCGCATTCTTCCCAGTAAGGCTAACGTAACATTTGCCTTTAGGAAGGATGTCGTCCTCAACTTCCATGCTGTAGCGCAGCGCGCGTGAAACCGGCAGCGCGGAGAGCAGCGAGATCACCGGCAGCAGCAGGATGAATATAAAAAATAGGTGGAACAGGTATAGATCGGACAACACAAACAACGCGAACGAAAGCAGCACCGCATAGAAATAGACAATCCGGTTAGCGGCCATTTGATTACACCGCCACGGGCGCCTGCACCTGCGAAAGCGCACGTTTGATCAACTGCTGCTCGCTGATGCCACTGACCAGCGCACGCGGGCTGAGTAGGATGCGGTGCGCGCAGACGCTTTCAAAAACGGCCTGGACGTCCTGAGGAATCAGATATTCGCGTCCGGAAAGATACGCGGCGGCTTTGGACATGCGAAGCAGCGCGATTGCGCCGCGCGGGCTAACACCAAGGCGGATAGCGGGTTGTGTGCGCGTCCATGCGGCGAGTTCGGCAATATATGCGTACAAAACGTCGGAAACGAACGTGCTTTCAACTTCCCGCTGCATGGCGGCGAGGTCGCGCGGGGTGATGACGCGATTGACGGAATCCAGGGGAGCCGTGGCCTGATGGCGGCGAAGCATTTCTACTTCACTCCTGCGGTCGGGATAGCCCATGGAAAGCCGCACCATAAAGCGGTCCAGCTGTGATTCCGGCAGCGGCTGCGTGCCGGAAGAACCCGCGGGATTCTGCGTGGCAATTACGAGATACGGCTGCGGAACGGCATGTGTTACGCCGTCCACCGTAATGCTCCCTTCTTCCATGACCTCAAGCAGTGCGGATTGCGTTTTGCTGGACGCACGGTTGATTTCGTCGGCAAGGAACAGGTTGCACATGGCCGCGCCCGGAACATATGTACCCGCTGCGCCGCCGGTTTGCAAGGTCGTGTAGCCCGTGATATCGGACGGCATGACGTCCGGCGTGAACTGCATACGTTTATAGGAAAGGTCCATTGCTCTTGAGAAAGCGAGCGCCATGGTCGTCTTTCCAACGCCGGGCACGTCTTCCAATAAAACATGTCCCTGTGCGAGCATCGCCATTAGGATGCTGCCGATTACGGCGTCTTTACCGACGACGACTTTTCGAACCTGCGTAATGATTTCCTGAACTTGCTGCAACAAAAGCGTTACCTCACATCGTATTCAAATCCATAATCATAGCGATTATAAGACATATTATACAGTCTATTGCTTGAGATAGGCAAAAGTATTGCGAGAATGTATACAATATGAGAATATTTGCTAAATTAATGGGTGCGTATAAAAACGATACAAAAAGTAATGTACCCCGGCAATTTTTGTCGGGGTACTACGCGCTGGCTGTTATATTTTGACCAAAATAAATTTTACACCTCGGCAAGAATAATTATCATTGCTGCGCCTTATCCAGCAGTTCCTTTACGGCATGCTCGGTATCCAAAGCA
The DNA here is from genome assembly GCA_963665515.1 of Christensenellaceae bacterium. Classification (GTDB taxonomy): domain Bacteria; phylum Bacillota; class Clostridia; order Christensenellales; family CAG-138; genus UBA7703. The sequence continues at coordinate 107,665 of OY762278.1, read as the reverse complement.
CAAACCTGCTCTGCCAGGGCTTGCGATTCGTCAAGGCTGAACCGGCGCAGTGCGCGCTTGACACCCGCAACGGAACCTGCGTTCATGCTGAACTTTCGCAATCCAAGTCCTGCAAGCAGTGGCGCCGCAACGGGATTGCCCGCAAGCTCGCCGCATACGGATACTGGTTTTTCGGCGGCGATAAACGCGGCGAAGATCATCTTCAGCGCACGGAACATCGCCGGAGAAAAGCTCTGGTAATAGGTTTTCACGTCGGGGTTCATTCGGTCGGCGGCGTGCAGATATTGGCAGAGGTCGTTGGTGCCGACGCTGGCAAAGTCGCACTCCGCGGCGATTTCGGCGGCCATCAGCGCAACGGACGGGATTTCGATCATGACGCCTGTTGTGATATGTTTATCGTACGCAATGCCGCGCTGATCCAGCATACGCATTGCCTCGGCAAGTGCGTCCTTTGCCGCGCGCAGATCGTCCATCGATCCAACCATTGGGAACATGACCCAGAGTTTGCCATATATGGACGCGCGCAGGATTGCACGAAGCTGCGTAAGGAAGAGATCGCGGTTTCGCAGACAGAGCCGTAACGCCCGACAACCCAGAAACGGGTTTTCTTCTTTGGGGAGCGCTAGTCCCGGCAGCGTTTTGTCGCCGCCAACGTCCAGCGTCCGAATCGTAACCGGCTTGCCGTCCGCCTTTTGCAAAACGTCCCGATAGGCGATGAATTGTGCTTCCTCATCGGGCAGACGATCGGACTGCATATAGAGAAATTCCGTGCGGAACAACCCGATGAAGTCACAGTAATGAATGGATTCTGTCTCTGCGCAGGAACCGATATTCAGGCCGATTTCAATGCGTGTGCCGTCGCCAAGACTGCCGCTGTCGGTCAGATAGCGCGCCGCGTCCTGTCTGTCCTTTAGAAACGCGTCGCGTTTGCGGCAGATGCTCTGCTGGACAGCTTCGTCCGGCTCAAGATAGACTTCCCCCGACATTGCGTCGACGGCTACGTATGCGCCGTCCTGAAAAGCTTCCGTCACATTGGGTACGCCGAGGACGGCGGGAATGCCGAAGCTGCGCGCCAGTATCGCAGAATGCGAAGTGGCGCCGCCAACTTCCGTTACGATGGCGAGAACATTTTTACGATCCATCGTCGCCGTATCACTTGGGAGGAGATCATGCGCAACGACAACGACCGGAGCGTGTAAGGATGATAGGTTTTTTTCTGTTTCGCCATGCAGAATACGGATGAGGCGATTACGAATGTCCCGAATGTCCGTAGCGCGCGCGGCAATCAGCGCGTCCTCGACTTTGCTCAGCAGCAACGCGAAATCCGTGTAAACGCGGTCGACGGCAAAATCGGTTGCCTGCCGCTCACTCAAAATAGCAGAGCGGATTTCCTCGTCGATTTCTTCGTCGGCAAGGATTTCGCGATGCGCCGCGAAGATTTTCGCCTTGTCGGCGTTTTCAACGGAGAACGATGCAATCAACTGCCGAAGCTCGTCGTCTGCCGCCTGCACCGCCTGTTCATAGTTTTTCAGCGCGGCTTCTTCTTCACCTGCCCGTACGTATGTTTCGTATACGTCGCAGGTGAAGGCCTGATAAAGGTATACGTATCCTTCCGCAACGCCGGGGGAAACCGGCGCGCCCTTGAAGATTTTCATGAAATCAGTCCTCGCCAAGCCCTGTGGCGATCAACTCGGCGAGCCGGTCGACCGCCACCGTTTCATCCTCGCCTTCCGCCGATATTTCGATCCGCGTATTGACCGGAATACCTTCCGCGAGAACTCGGACGATGGATTTGGCGTTTGTCGGCACGGCGTCTGGATCGTCGAGGTTTTGAATAAAGATTTTTGCGGCGAACTGCTTTGCACAGGCCACAAATTCCGATGCGGGGCGTGCGTGCAGTCCGGATGCGTTTTTTAATACGACTGTTTTTGCATACATTTCGGTGTCTCCTCCTTGTGTGGTTCCGGTTAGTTCCAGTTACTCAAAAGGTATTCTTCCGCCTCGGCACACCAGAGCCCGTTATGTGCCTGAACGATCTTATGCAGTTCGCCAAAGCGTGTATCCGACTTTGCAAGCGAAGCGAAATCGTCGATCGCGGTCATCGGCATGGAAATGTGGTTGTACACAAGTTTCTTGCCGCCCGGGATGTGCGGCAGATTGAGTATGGTTTCCGCCGCGGAATCCAGGCCGCCGACATGCGTGATCATGACAGCCGGGTCGATGCGTCCGTCGGCGGTGAGCCGGAGCGATTCGATCATATCGTCGGTATTACCGCCGGTCGTTCCCATCAGATGGGTCGAGTTGTAGTGCACGTCGTAAAGATTGACCTTTGCGCCAAACGATTTGTCCATCGGACCGGCAAAAAAGTTCATGCATCCGTCGCGACCCAGTATGGCGTTGCCAAGCTCGGCAACCGCCGCCACGGGAGCGTATACGAATACATCGTCAAACCCGCCGCCGACAAGCGATTTAAGCTCTTCTGCCGGGTTTTCCATAGTGGAAGTGTCGACAAACAGGACTTGCACGCCGTTTGCGGCGGCTTTTTTTGCGAAGATTTGCTCTGCGCGCTGCAGTCGCTTTTTGTCGATATCGGCAACGAGTGCAAGCGACGGACGACGGTCGCAACTGATCGCATAATCCAGCGCGCCAAGACCCATTGGCCCCGCACCGGCGACAATTGCGAGCTTGCCGCCTTCCTTAATGCCCATCAGATGCTGATATTCGCCCATGTGCGTATGATACGCGGCGTGGAACGCACCGATGGAGCAGCTCATGGGTTCGGCAAGCGACGCCTCAAAGTAGGCTTTACCGTCGTATTCAAGAAAACATCCGAGCTCCATGACTTCCTGCGGGATGATGCAATACGTCGCGTTCCCTCCGAAGTACTGATAGGAATATCCGGGCGACCACATGGTACCTTTGTAGTTGAGCGCAGGCTGGAGGGTAAATTTTGTTCCCTCGCGGAATTGCCCGGCATATTTTTTGCCGACCGCGACGATATCTCCGGCCATTTCGTGCCCCATAATAGTCGGATGATGCGCAACGTCCGGTGGGACGCGCTTATGCGCCTGACCGAGCATAGCGCATTTATATGTGGACATGCACACGCTGTCGGACACGACCCGAACGAGAATTTCATCGTCCTTGATATCCGGCAGCTCAAATTCTTCGAGACGGAGATCCTTCGCGCCGTACAGGCGAACCGCTTTCGTTTTCATTCAATCTATCCTCCTACTCGTTAATCGTTTGAAGTTCAATTTTTGGTATATACGTCTCTATTGCCGCGCGCGTCGGGGGGCTGCTGCCGGGGCAGGTCACCTTTGCGGACGCTGTGGCGATTGCAAGGCGGGCGGCGTCTTCGCGCGTCTTTTCACACGCCAGCGCATAGAGATATGCGGCGGTCAGCGCGTCGCCCGCGCCAACGGTGCTGATTGCTTCCACATGCGGCCCTTTACCGAGCAGGATGCCGTCCTTATCGGCAAACAGCGCGCCTTTTTCGCCAAGAGAAACGACGACATGCTCGACGCCAAGCCGCACAAGCGACCAGGCTGCGCCGCAAAGCGTAACGATTTCCGTATCCGGCAGCGCCATCAATTCACGCAGTTCATGCTCGTTCGGTTTGATGAAAAACGGCTTTATCTTGATCATTTCATGCAGGGCGTCACCGTCCTGATCGACCGCGACATGCACACCGCGTTTGCATAGTTCGGCGGCCCATATTGCAGGGACGGCGCTTGGAACACTGCCAGGAAGGCTCCCGGCAAAGAGAACCGTGTCCCCGGGCGCCGCAAGTGCGTTCAGCTTTGTTAGCAGTTGATCCATCGCGTCCGTCGAAACGTCGGCGCCGGGCTCGTTCAGGTCGGTATACGTGTGGTTCTTGGGATCGAACACCTTGAGGTTCGTCCGCGTTTCGCCTTCAATTTGCACAAAGTCGCCGTGGATTTGCATCTCGTTAAGCGCATCGGTAATCTTTCTGCCCGCCGCGCCGCCGAGAAACCCCGTTGCAATGGAGTCCATGCCGAGCGATTCGAGAACCTTGCTGACGTTGATGCCCTTGCCGCCCGCATCCAGCCGAACGGCTGTTGCGCGGTTTACGGTGTCCAGCTTGAAATCCGGAATCGTCATTGATTTGTCCAGCGCCGGATTCGGTGTTACGGTGATGATCACGACTCGCCGCCTCCACTCGTTAAACTGCGGTAAATAAACTCCGGATCGGTGGAGTGTTTTATCTTCTCAATCAGTTCTTCGTCCAGCATGATGTTCGCAAGCGCTTGAAGAATCGGGAGATGTTCCTCTCCCAAACCGGCGATTCCGACCACAAGATAAGCCTTTTCATCGCCGAACGGCACGCCGTCCGGAAACTGAAGGACCGTCAAACCCGTTTTGTGGATGTATTGTTTTGCCGCGCCGACGCCGTGCGGAATGGCGACGCCTTCGCCGATGTAGGTCGTTACAACGTCCTCGCGCTCCAGCATTGCGTCCACATATGCGCTATCCACGCTACCGCGTGCAACAAGCTGTTCGCCCGCCATTTTGATGGCGGTATATTTATCGGCTGCGGAGAGTCCGGTGCGAATATCGTCCGGACGCAGGCTTTTAAAGCATTCTGCGGGTTTGTTTTTGGTCTGTTGGGTCCTCATCTTGTTCTCCTTTGGTGTGGTTATTTCGTTATTTCACAATAATATGTATTCAGAACCTTTTCAACGGCCGTATAGCATCGCTGGTGATCGCCGGAGCGCAATGTTTCCATAAAGGACTCGTTTTCAACAACCGCGCGCGAAATGGAACCCAGCGTGCCGAGCGTTTGTCGGGACGCGGATTTCGGCGCGAACATGACCAGCACCGTTTCAAGGTGTATTGTCTCGTTTCTATAGATATATGTAAGTTTTTCGGGACGGACGACGCCGAACCAAACCTGGTTGACGCCGTTTGTGCGGCAGTGGAGCAGCATTGTGCGTTTGTCGGTCGTAATCGTGCTGCCGTATTTTTCCCGCTCAAGCAAGTCCGTGCGTACGGTTTCTTCCAAATTATTCGTTGCGGCCGTCCGTTTTGCAATGCTGTCTATGATATCACCGACCGTTTCCGATGAAGCATCGACGTCGATAAACAGATTGGACAGGATTTCCAAAATGGTATCGATCACGCTGCGCGTTTTTGCAAGCGTGGAGGCAAGGTCCGTCAGCGAGACGTGCTCCGTATGCGCATGCGGAACGTTTTTACAGGACTTGAGAAGCTGCCAGACGCTGTCCTTTTCTGCATCCGTCAAAAAGGGCGTCACCTGAACACATGGGATTCGGTCGTCGGTCAGTGGAACGGTGGATATGATCATCTCCACATTGTTTTGCAGGAGGTGATCGTAATCGAGGTTTGCCGTTGAAACCACGTCCGAAGTTTCAATATCCGGAAACTCGCGGTTCACGCGCAGCGCAAGCAGCTGTGCGGTCACCATGCCGCTGGGACAGCAGACAATTGCACGGCAACGCCGCGAATAGTAGCTGCGGCTGTCTTCCAGCGCGACGCCGAGATGAACCGCGAGATAGCCGAGCTCCGAATCGGGAACGCTAACGTGCAGTTCGTCTTCTATGACGCAGGCACACTCATGCGCAAGCTGATACAGCGTTCCGTAATGCTGCTTAATGTCGTCGAGTATCGGGTTTCGGATATCCATACCCATGGAAAGACGGCTGATTGTCGGGATCAGGTGCTTTTTCAGCGCTTCCGAAAATCCGCCGTTGGCGTCGATCATAACGCCTGTTCGCGCTTCCGCCATATGAATCATGCGGCTGGCGAGGCGCTTTGCCTGCGTCTCCGCTTCTTCGCTGGATACGCCGCCCAATCCTTTGGTTGTGCGCAGCAGTGTGGCAAGGTAGTTTCGCTCGCCTTTGGGAATATCCGCCTGAAAACGGCTTTCCATACTGTCGATCAAAGCGTGCGCAAGTTGCAGGGACGGATCGTTTTCCGAAAGGCGTTCAGTTTCCTCAAAGATGCCCGCGCCCTGACTGACACGCAAAAGGATCATATAGAGATGCACGACCAGCGCCCTGCGACTGCGGTCGTTTTGAATCAACCCCTTCAGCTGGCCGATCTCATCCAGCATGCTGTCAATTTGTTGCACTTTTTTTAGATCGAACAATCGTTGGACGTTCAGGGTTTTTGGTAATTTATCGTAATGAATGCGGGCGTTTTCCCTTTTCTTACGTCCGCCTCCGGTATGGTCGTAATACAATCGCACAAGCGTCTGCCTGCGCTGCCATTCGTCCGCCTCCAGATAGACGCCAACGCCCGGCCGCCGCACAAGCGAAAGGCCGTTTTCCGCCAGCCAGCTTTCGCAAAGGTTCAGATCGGACCCGATGGTCGTTTCCGACACGCCGAGACTGTGCGTAAAGGTGTAAATCTTTCGCGGTTCACCTTCCATCAGCAAAGCCAGAAGGATGGCTGCGACGCGCTCTTGCTGGGAGTACACCGGCCGAAGATTCACAAGATTGTTGATATGGGTGAGGATTCGTTGTCTATCCGCTTCTTTTCCGCAGAAACGGACGCCGTAACCGGTCTTTTTTTCAATTAACGTGTTGTCACTGCCAAGGTATCCGTCGATGGCGTCCATCTCCCGCTGTACGGTGCGCGCGCTAAGCCGGAACCGCTCTGCGACGACGGACATTGTAACGAAATCGTCCGTTTGCAGCACGGATGCCAGAATCTCATATTGACGCGTAGTCAGCATTTTGATAATCGCTCCCTTTACGATGGATACGGGGAAAGGGAAACCGTTGACCGGCGCCCTTTCCCCTCATGGTTGAGGTAACCAATGGACACTATTTCAGAAGTTCTTCGATAAAGGTTGTGTACTCCTGTGCGTTCATGAAGTTGTCGATGGTGAACACCTTTGCGTTCGGGGCCTTTGCACGCGCACGGTCCGCAAGAGAGCTCTGCGTGAGGACATATTTCGCATCGTCCGGAATATCTTCGATGGAGCTGTGCAGAACTTTTGTGTCGTAGCCCGCGTTGTTGATCTGTTTACGGAGCGTCGTTGCGCCCATTGCAGAGGAACCCATTCCTGCGTCGCAGGCGAATACGATCTTCGTATCCAGCGACTTCAGGTTGCCTTTGCTTGCGGCTTTCATGGATTTCATTTGCTGCTGTGCATAAGCCAGCGAATCGTCGGGCATGCGCTTTGCATTACGCTTGACAAAGATTGAACCGATTCCAAACGATACCGCGCAGGAAGTCAGGACACTCAACAGTACCCAGAAGGTGTCGCCCTTGGGTGCCATTGCCAGCAGCGCGAAGATGCTGCCCGGTGAAGGTGTTGCAACAAGACCGGCGCCTGTGATGACGTTGGTCAGCACGCCGACCGCGCCGCCGCCGATAACGGCAAGCAGGAGAGCGGGATTCATCAGTACAAACGGGAAATACATTTCGTGAATACCGCCGAGGAAATGGATGATTGCCGCGCCGGGCGCAGTGTTCTTTGCCATGCCTTTGCCGAACAGCCAGTAGGCGAGAATGATGCCCATGCCGGGGCCGGGGTTGGTTTCGATCAGGAACATGATGGACTTGCCGGTTTCAGCGGCCTGCTGAATGCCGATCGGTCCCATGATGCCGTGGTTGATCGCGTTATTGAGGAAGAGAACTTTCGCGGGCTCGACAAAGATCGAGATCAGCGGAAGGAGCTTGGCGTTGTAGATCCAGTTTGCACCGGCGGTCAAGAACGCCGTGATTGCCGCAACGAACGGCCCGACCAGATAGTAACCGACGATCGCCAGCAGTGTGCCGATGATGCCGAGCGAGAAGTTGTCCACGAGCATTTCAAAGCCCGCCTTGATCTTTCCGTCGATCAGCTTGTCAAATTGCTTGATGATCCATGCCGACAGCGGTGCGAAGATCATTACGCCGAGGAACATTGGGATATCCGTGCCGACGATGACGCCGATGCTTGCGATGCAGGCGATGACCGCGCCGCGAAGACCGGCGATGTTTTTACCTGCCGTATAGGCAATCAGCAACGGCAGCAGATATGTCAGCATCGGGCCGACTAATGTTGCCAGTTGTTCGTTGGGCCACCACCCGGTGGCGATGAACAGTGCGGTAATCAAACCCCATGCGACAAATGCGCCGATGTTGGGCATCACCATTCCGCTTAAACTGCGGCCAATGCGTTGTACGGTTGCTTTCGTGTTTCCTTTGGACATGCAATTACCCCCTAAATATTGAGTTGTAGAATGAGAGATATGTAGGAACTTCTGTCCTTAAGAAAATTATAAAAGCCTGCGGACAACGCTTTCAACCAAAAGAAAAACCGTCTTGACCGATACCGCTACCGACAATATTTAATTAACATAAATTTGTCAGGAATGCAATATCGACAGGAAAAAAAGTGAAAATCAAAAGCGTTTTCGGACCGAAGACCGGTTTATTATGGATTTATCAAAGCTATGCTGAAGTATTGTCTTCGTGCCGACCGCTTTTGTAAAACGGAAGATGTAGAAAAGCGAGTTTTATACGCGCGTAATGAGCAATTACAGGACAAAAAATTTGACAAAATGAAACCATGTGTTAAAATGAAAAAACATGGTGCGAATGATCGTCGTTTCATGTTTTAGGCCGAGTAAAAATGCCCATCGGACAGGGCTGGCCGTTGCCGCATGTGGCGTTTAGCGTCATATTATTGATTGAGTTTTAAGACTCAAATTTTATAAGTTGGTTACTTTATAACCAGTGCGAACAGCACACCACTTGTGAAACGGTCAATAAGAGTAGCAACAGCATACCCTGCTCAAAAACTCTGATGAAACGGCTATGGCCAATTGTGGTTCTGCGGTGTTGATGAAGAAACGGAGTACGTTTGCCAACACGCGCGGAAAAAAGCCGGACGACAACAGGTGGTAACAAGATGCCGCCTGTTTTTCTTTTGGCGACCGGGTTATAAAGCGATGGGAAGGGAAATCAATTTGCCAATGGATTTGGAACAGCAGAAACGAGCGCCTATCTACGAAGCGCTGGACCGCTTTCGCAAACAGCGCGTGGTGCCGTTTGACGTGCCGGGACACAAGCGCGGGCGCGGCAACCCGGAGCTGGTTGCGCTGCTTGGCGAAAAGTGCGTCGGCATCGACGTGAATTCTATGAAGCCGCTGGACAACCTCTGCCATCCCGTGTCCGTCATCAAGGCGGCGGAGGAGCTGGCTGCGGACGCGTTTGGCGCGACGCATTGTTTCTTTATGGTCAGCGGGACGACCTCCAGTGTGCAGAGTATGATTCTGTCCGTTTGCAAAAAAGGCGATAAGATCATTCTTCCGCGGAACGTGCATAAAAGCGCGATCAATGCGCTTGTGCTCTGCGGAGCGGTGCCTGTATACGTCGACCCGCGCGTGGATCAGAAGCTCGGTATCCCGCTTGGCATGGAGATGGACGACGTTGTCGCCGCGATTGAAGAAAACCCGGACGCGGTTGCGGTGCTGGTCAATAACCCGACGTATTACGGTGTGTGTTCCAACCTCAAGGCGATTGTCGATCTCGCGCATGCGCACGGCATGAAGGCTCTTGTGGACGAAGCGCACGGAACGCATCTTTATTTCGGCGATCAACTGCCGATGAGCGCAATGGAAGCCGGCGCGGACATGGCGGCGGTGTCTATGCACAAATCCGGCGGGAGTCTGACGCAGAGCTCGCTGTTGCTGCTTGGACCGAATGTGAACGCGCGATATGTCGACAAGATTGTCAATCTGACCCAGACGACCAGCGCGTCGTACCTTTTGATGTCCAGTTTGGACATCTCACGCCGAAATCTGGCTTTGCGCGGCGAAAAGTCGTTTCAAAGAGTCAGCGATATGGCACAGTATGCCCGCGAGGAGATCAACGAAGTCGGCGGGTATTATGCCTATGGACGTGAGTTGGTCAACGGCAACAGCATATACGACTATGACGTGACCAAGCTTTCCATCTATACACGGGGTATCGGCCTTGCGGGCATTGAGGTGTATGATTTGCTGCGCGACGAATACGATATTCAGATCGAGTTCGGCGATATCAGCAACATCCTTGCCTATATCTCCATTGGCGACCGGATTCAGGATATCGAGCGGCTTGTCGGTGCGCTTGCGGACATCCGGCGGCTGTACGAAAAAGAACCGAGCGAGTTGTTTTTGGCCGAGTATATTTCGCCGATCGTCGCCGCTACGCCACAGGATGCGTTTTATGCGGAGAAGGAATCGTTGCCAATCCGCGAAGCGACAGGGCGCATTTGCAGCGAATTTGTCATGTGTTATCCGCCGGGCATCCCGATCCTTGCGCCGGGCGAGATCGTCACAAAAGAAATCATCGACTACATCCTTTACGCGCAGGCGAAAGGCAGTTCGATGCAGGGACCGGAAGATCCCGACATCAAGTATTTGAACGTTTTAAAAGGAGGCGCACGCTGATCGATGGAGTTTTGGTTTAACGAGATGCACACGCAAAATGTGCAGATGTCCATCCGCGTTGAACAGCAGCTGTTCAGTGGAGAAAGCGATTTTCAGCGTATCGACGTGTTTGACTCGCCGGAGTTCGGGCGCTTTCTTGCCTCTGACGGCAGCGTGATCATCTCGGAAAAGGATGAATTTGTCTATGATGAGATGATCGTGCATGTTCCCATGGCGGTGCACCCTTGCGTGAAGCGCGTTCTGGTCATCGGCGGTGGCGACGGCGGCGTTGCGCGTGAGCTTTCGCACTATGAGGAGATCGAATCCATCGACGTGGTCGAGCCGGACAAGCTTTTTGTCGACGTTTGCCGGGAGTTTTTTCACGCAAACGCCTGTGGACTCGACGATCCGCGTGTGAGCGTGTATTATCAAGATGGGTTGCGGTTTTTGCGCTCCAAACAGGATTATTACGATCTGATCATCAATGATTCGACCGATCCGCTCGGTCATACCGCAGGATTGTTTACCAAGGAGTTTTACGGAAGTTGCTTTAAAGCCCTGCATGACGACGGCATTATGGTCTATCAGCACGGCAGCCCGTTTTATGATGAGGACGAGGCGCCGTGCCGCGCGATGCACAAAAAAGCGTATCGCAGTTTCCCGATCAGCCGCGTCTACCAGGCGCATATCCCGACCTGTCCGGCGGGCTACTGGCTCTTCGGGTTTGCGTCAAAAAAATATCGCCCGCTGGAGAATTTTGACCGCGAACGCTGGGAAGCACGCGGCATTCAAACATGGTACTATACGGCGAACCTGCATGTCGGCGCGTTTATGCTGCCGAAATATGTCGAAGACCTATTGGAGGAGGAAGAAAACAGATGAGCAAACTGCTTGTAATCGGCTGCGGCGGCGTTGCGTCCGTTGCAATTCAAAAATGCTGCCAAAACAGCGAAACATTCACGGAGCTTGTTCTTGCGAGCCGCACGAAGTCCAAATGCGACGCGCTGGCGGAGCAACTGGAAGGAAAAACCGAAACGAAAATCGCCACCGCGCAGGTAGACGCGGACAATGTTGACGAGCTTGTCGAGCTCATCCGTCGCGTCCGTCCGGACGCGGTGCTCAACGTTGCGCTGCCGTATCAGGATTTAACGATCATGGACGCGTGCCTGAAATGCGGCGTAGATTACATCGACACCGCAAACTATGAACCGGAAGATACCGACGATCCAACATGGCGTGCCGCCTATGAAAAGCGCATCAAGGAAGATGGATTTTCGGCATACTTCGACTACAGCTGGCAGTGGGCGTATCAAAAGAAATTTGAGGACGCGGGGCTGACCGCGCTGCTCGGCACGGGATTTGACCCGGGCGTGACCAGCGTGTTCGTTTCCTATGCAAAAAAGCATTATTTTGACCGCATCGATACCGTGGACATCCTCGATTGCAACGGCGGTGACCATGGCTATGCCTTTGCGACGAACTTCAACCCGGAGATCAATTTGCGCGAAGTTTCCGCCCCCGGCAGCTACTGGGAAGACGGGCACTGGGTAGAAATACCGGCCATGAGCATCAAACGTGAATACGATTTCCCCGAAGTCGGCAAAAAGGACATGTATTTGCTCCATCACGAGGAAATTGAAGCGCTGGGTAAGCACTACCCGGAAATCAAGCGCATCCGCTTCTTCATGACGTTTGGACAGAGTTATATAACCCATATGAATTGCCTCGAAAACGTCGGCATGCTTTCGACCACGCCGATCGATTTTAACGGACAAAAGATCGTGCCGATCCAGTTCCTCAAGGCGTTGCTGCCGGACCCGGCGTCGCTCGGCCCGCGCACGGTAGGCAAGACGAACATCGGTTGCGTGATTACGGGCGAAAAAGACGGAAAGCAGAAGACGATATTCATCTATAACGTTTGCGACCACCAGGCCTGCTATCGTGAGCTTGGCAGCCAGGCGATCAGCTATACGACCGGTGTCCCCGCCATGATTGGTACGGCGCTGGTGCTGAATGGAATATGGAAAAAACCCGGCGTGTTTACAACCGACGAATTCGATCCCGATCCGTACATGGATATGTTGAATCAGTATGGCTTACCTTGGGTGGTAGATGAAGACCCGATTGTTGTAGACTAGCATGGTGGGCAGAAATGCCCGGGTTATGTGCCGAAATTTGATTTGGTATCAAGATGAACATGGCCGAATTAAGCGGGATACCATTCGTGGTAGAGCTGCATTCAAAATTGACGGAGCGATATGAAGCGAAACGAATTGCAAACGCCGTGCTTTCTTGTAAGCGAACCGGCGTTGAAACAAAATCTGAAAATTCTCAGCGGCGTGCAGAAGCGCACGGACTGCAAGATTTTGCTTGCCCAAAAAGCGTTTTCCATGTTTCGCGTCTATCCGTTGATTGCGCAATATCTGAGCGGCGCTTCGGCAAGCGGCTTGTTTGAAGCACGATTGGCGAACGAGGAGATGGGTGGAGAGAACCACGTGTTTTCACCGGCATATACGGCTGAAGAGATGCGCGAGCTGGTCTCCATCTGCGACCATATCGTATTCAACTCGTTTTCACAGCTGGAGACGCACCGGCCGATTTGGCAGAATGCCGATGCAAGTATCGGCATTCGCGTGAATCCGGAGTGCTCTACGCAGGAAGGCCATGCGATCTATGATCCGTGTGCGCCGTTTTCACGCCTTGGAGTCACGCGCAAAAACTTCCGCTCCGACCTGCTATACGGCGTGGAGGGATTACACTTCCATACGCTCTGCGAACAAAACGCGGACGATCTGGTGAAGACGTTCGAAGCATTCGAAAGATCGTTCGGCGAATTCCTGCCGCAGATGAAGTGGCTCAATCTCGGTGGCGGGCACCACATTACGAAGCCGGACTACGATATCGCCACACTGGAGCAGCTGATCGGGTATATTCAAAAGAAGTATGATGTGACGGTTTATCTTGAACCCGGCGAAGCGATTGCACTGGATGCGGGCGAGCTGATTACGACCGTGTTGGATGTGATTGACAACGGGATGCCGATTTTAATTCTGGACACGTCAGCGTCCTGCCACATGCCGGACGTGATCGAGATGCCGTACCGGCCGCCGCTGCAAAGCAGCGGATTGCCCGGTGAAAAAAATACCACTTGCCGTCTTGGCGGGCGAACCTGTCTTGCGGGTGATATCATTGGCGACTACAGCTTCGATAAACTTCCGCAAGCAGGCGACCGGCTGACGTTTTCGGACATGGCGATCTATTCCATGGTTAAAACCAATACGTTTAACGGAATGCCGCTGCCCGCCATCGCGCTGGAACGCGAAGACGGCGCGTGTGAACTTGTGAAAGCGTTCGGCTATGAAGATTTCAAAGGGAGACTTTCGTGAGCAAGTTGCATTCGCTTCCCACACAGGACGGTTTTTTCATGCCCGCGGAGTTTTCACCGCAGCAGGGCATGTTGCTCATCTGGCCGACACGTCCCGGCAGTTGGGGCGTCAATCCGACCGCAGCGCAAGCCGCGTTTTGCGAGATCATGCGCGCTGCATCAAGAAGTGAACGGGTCTATCTGCTGGCGGACGGTGCGCACCTGAACGAAGCGCGCGCGACGGCTGGCGATTACGCTACGGTAATTGAGATAGAAAGCGACGACGCATGGGCGCGGGACATCGGGCCGACGTTCGTGACGAACGGTCAGACTGTCCGCGGGATCGACTGGCGATTCAACGCCTGGGGCGGTGAAGTCGACGGATTATACGCACATTGGGAAAAGGACGACGCGATCGCATCTGCATTTTGTGGCGCACTGGGGTGTGATTGTTATGACGCGGGTAATTTTGTGCTGGAAGGTGGTTCGATCTGTTCGGACGGCGAAGGAACGCTGCTTGTTACCGAAGCCTGCCTGTTAAGTGCGGGACGCAATCCTGATTTGAGTAAATCTGAGATCGAGCAAACGCTCAAACAATACCTTGGTGTAGAAAAGATACTCTGGCTGCCGCGCGGAATTTATAACGACGAAACCAATGAACATGTGGACAATGTCTGTGCGTTTATTGCACCCGGAGAAGTTGTGCTTGCATGGACGGACGACGAAGCCGATCCGCAATATGCACTCAGCAAGGCCGACTACGACTATCTATCGAATGAAAGCGATGCGAAAGGCCGAAAACTGGTGATCCACAAATTGCCGATTCCCAATCATTCCGTTTTAATCAGCGAGGCGGACTGCGACGGATATGCGTTTGAAGAAGGAGAAGATACGCGCGAACCCGGCGAACGGTTGGCCGCAAGCTATGTCAATTTCTTTTTTACCAACGATGCGGTGCTGTTGCCTCAGTTTGGAGGAGAAAACGCCGATTCCGATTTACGCGCGGTCGAAATCATAGCACGACTTTGCCCAAACAGGGAGGTCGTGCCGATTGCCGCACGAGAGATATTACTTGGTGGCGGCAATATCCACTGCGTCACACAACAGATACCGAAAGGAGCGTTCCAATGAGCAAAGTAACCGTAGCGGCGGTGCAGACGCGCTGTTCAAACGATACGGCGGAGAATTTGGACAAGGCCAAAATGCTTGTTCGAAAAGCAGCCGGAAGCGGCGCGAACATCGTCCTTTTACCGGAGTTGTTTGAGCGGCAGTATTTTTGCCAGGAGCGCAGATATGAATACTACGATTTTGCAACGCCGGTTTCGGAAAACCCTGCGGTATTGCGTATGCAGACGTTGGCAAAAGAACTTGGCGTGGTCATCCCCGTTAGCTTTTACGAGAAGGACGGCAACGCGCTGTACAATTCCGTCGCAATGATCGAAGCGGATGGAAGCTTGCTGGGCGTATACCGCAAAACGCACATACCGGACGATCATTATTATCAGGAAAAGTTTTATTTTTCACCGGGCAACACGGGGTTCCGCGTGTTTGATACCAAGTTCGGGCGCGTCGGCGTCGGCATCTGCTGGGATCAGTGGTTCCCGGAAACCGCGCGTTGCCTTGCGCTGAACGGCGCGGATATAATTTTGTACCCGACTGCCATTGGAAGCGAGCCGATTTTGGGCTGCGACAGCGCGGCGCACTGGCGGCGCGTAATGCAGGGACATGCGGCGGCGAACATCGTTCCCGTCGTCGCGGCGAATCGGTTCGGCATGGAGACGGTCGTTCCCTGTGCCGAAAACGGGAACCAGTCGAGCAGTCTCAATTTCTATGGCTCGTCGTTTATTGCAGACGAAACAGGAGAGATCCTTGCGGAAGCCGGACGTGACGGAGAGAAGATTATAACCGCCGCCTTCGATTTTGATCAAATCAAAAAGGAACGGATCAACTGGGGATTATTTCGCGACCGCAGGCCGGACTGTTACAGCGCAATATGCGGCGGGGACGATTGCTGACGAAACAACGATGCATTACATCACAACCCACAATGGTTGCCACCCTTTGAACGATGCGATATAATGAATACAAGCAAAAGAATTATATTGGTCAAACTGGATGTGAAACTGTATGCGGGGAAAACAAACAGTCATCCATCTTCTCGTAATCGTCACCGGAGCGTATATTACCTATTATCTCTGGTGGCGAATTGGAAGCACGCTTAATCCAAGCGCGCTCTTTTTTTCCATTTTGTTGCTAATTGGCGAAATCATCGGCATTCTGGACTTCTATATGTTTGCGCTGATGACATGGAATACGCATGAAAAACCACCGCTTCCACCTGAGGAAGGATTGCGCGTGGATGTTTTTATTCCAACGTATGACGAAGACCTCTCCATTCTGGAAGCGACAATCATAGGCTGCCTCAACATGCGCTATCCGCACACGACCTACTTGTTGGATGACGGCGATCGCGACGAAGTGAAAGCACTGGCGGAGTCCTTGGGTTGCGGATACTTAACGCGCGAAGAGCACCAGCACGCAAAGGCCGGGAACATCAATGCGGCATTGAAACACACGAGCGGTGACTTTATTGCAATTATGGATGCGGATATGGTGCCGCAGCCTGATTATCTTGAAAAAACACTCGGATACTTCCGTGATTCGAAAACTGCAATCGTCCAACTTCCACAGGAGTTTTACAACACCGATTCCGTTCAGCATGTGAAAGCCGGTTCCAACTGGCATGAACAGCAGCTGTTCTATCATGTTATCCAACCTGGAAAGAGTAATATCAACGCTCCATTTTGGTGCGGAAGTCCGTCCATTGTTCGCAGGGTGGCGCTTGAAAGCGTCGGAGGCGTCGCAACGGAGAGCATTACGGAGGACTTCTTAACGTCCATCAAATTGAATTCAGCAGACTGGAATATCAAATACCATCATGAAGTACTTGCGTTCGGCATTGCACCGCAGACGCTGTTTGCGTTTAATGTGCAGCGCTTCCGCTGGGCGCAGGGTGCGATGAAAATTTTGAAAAGCCGTTATAACCCGTTGATCGCAAAAAATCTATCGTTCAAACAAAGGGTGTCGCACTTTGCGGCGATTTTCACATACTTCGACTCCTATCAAAAGCTGATCTTCTTCATCATCCCCGTCGTGTTTCTTGCAACCGGCATTCTTCCGATACGATTTGCAAGCGGTATCGAGTTCTTTATCAAATGGTCGTTGTATTATGTGCTCATCATGCTGACAAATATTGCACTTGGGCGCGGGTATTTCAAGTATCTTGAAGTCGAAAAATACAATACATTGAAGATGTTTACATTCATCAAGGCTTCGTTTTCGCTTGTAAGTTCGAAAAAGCAGACTTTCCGCGTAACGCCCAAAACAGTTGAGAGTACAATCAAACAAAAAGAGCGCGGGGAATTAAAGATTCAAATTATGCTTCTCGTCGTCGTGTTTCTGGCAGTGGCGGCGGGTGCTGTTAAAATCGGGTTTGGGTTTATATCATTCCGCTTTTGAATTGGGCGCAATGCTAGTTTCCATATTTTGGTGTTTGTTTAATTCACTTGTGCTGATTCTTTCGCTGTACGACGTGCTGAAGCGTCTCTATAACCGCCGCGATCATCGCTTTCCAGTGCATATCGATGTGCGAATCACGGACGGCGACGGGAATGTTTTCGACGGACACGTACACGATATTTCACAAAGCGGCGTAGGCGTTCGTTTTACAGAACCCGTTACGATCAAAGGAAATATTTGCGTTGCGCTGGCACTGCAGGACGGCCCGTTGGAACTGGACGGCACAGTTGCCTATGGCAAGCCGATTGCAAGCGGTTCGTTTGTAGGCATACAGTTTTCCGAAATGACGGAGGAACAGAAAACCGCGTTATACTATTTTCTCTACATCACAATACCGCGAAAGCTTTACGATGAAGACCACAAACAGCAGCATAAAAAGTTAAAAAAGAAGAAATGGCGGCTTCATAGTATTTAGTTTGCTTTTACAAATGACAAGACCTTTCCCGGAGAAGTATTCACTCGGGAAAGGTCTTTTTGTGCTTCTTGTATGCCGTTTAAAGCGGCTTTGTGCGCATCGCGCATTACCATACTTTCTGTATAAACTCGTTGACTGTGCGGGCGTATTCCTGCGGTCGTTCTTTCTGCGGCCAGTGTTTACAGCCAGCCATGATGTGCAATTCTCCGAGCGGGGACGCTTCGGCAGCGGCACTGGACGCCTTTGCCGGGACAAGCGAGTCTTTTTCGCCGTTAATAAACAATGCGGGCATTTCAAGCGCTTCAAACCGGTCGGTATAGTCCGGCCTTACGCCATGCGGGAAAATGGAACTCACCTGATAATCGTGCATCGGTTTGTCAATATCCGGCACTTTGCAAAGCGCGACGATCTCATCCACAAGCGACTGCGAAACATTCTTTGGATTGCCAAATAGTGTGGAACGGATGCTCCAGCGCGCCATGGACGGCGCATTTGCAATCCATCGGTAGGACTGCTTCAGCAGATTGGTATGGACATACCAATAATAAAACCAGTGGCAGGGCATCTTGCTGACAAGACCCCATGCGTCTACAGGAATCAGCGCCGCCACTTGATCGGGCCGGCGCAGTGCATAGCCAATGGCAAAAGCACCGCCGAGCGAGATGCCGGACAGGCAGAACCGGGTCAATCCAAGCTGTGAAACGACGTCTTCCAGACAGGCAAGATGCTTTTCATAAAACGAATCGCCCGCCATATCGTCCGGTTTGTCACTTTTACCGTAACCGAGCATATCGACAGCGTATGCGGTGTAATCGCCCGGCATGGCTTGCATGACTTCATTCCAGGAAAGCATTGCGGAATCCAGCCCGCCGCCGTGCAGCAAAACGATCGGAATCATGCCGTCGCCGCTTTGATATACCTGAATATTGTATTGCCCGTGTTTTAGCGTGAACTCTTTCATAAGCCTACCGTCTCATTTCATTGAATTGTGGATAGACACCGGGAGTTTTGTTGCTACCTTCGTTTTGCCCGGAGGATGAAAAACAGAGTGACGCCGCAGGCGACGATAACGACGCCGGCAAGCAGCAGCCAGTTGACGGATGAGGATACAAAGATGGATGTGGGGCCGTCCGCCCCGCCGATAATTGCTGTGTTCAAGAGAAAAGCCTCCCAATAGGTTGTTCGATAGCAGTATAGCACAAAAACGGGAGCAAAGCTCCCGTTTGAGACCGTTAAAAAACATGTTTTTCAACGGATAACTGCGTTTTGCCTCTCGTCCTTCGGACTCCCGGGCGGCAAAACGCACAAAGACATCGCCCGAAATGGGCGATCCGTTGCGCCGGATAAACCGCCGCAGCCGGAATTTATGGGTTAAGGGTTCGACCCTTAACAATCCCAAGATTTTTTGACAGATTGAAAACGGGAGCAAAGCTCCCGTTTTTAGATCGTTGGAATAACTCTTAATTATCGCTTTTTGGCTTGTCCGTACGTTTATCGCCCCAGAAAAACAGCGCGACCGTGCCGGGCCCGGTGTGGGAACCAATGACGGTGCCGACGCTGTTGATCATAACCTTGCCGTCCAGCTTCGGGAACGTATCTTCCACCATCTTTGCAACAGTTTGCGCATCATCGAGGCAGGCCGAGTTGGAGATAAAGCATTTCTTGGAATAGTCGGTGCCGTCCTGAGCATGGAGCTCCATCTGGCGTACCATTTCGCGCATGACGCGGCGTTTGCCGTTGATTTTAAAGCGCGGCGTCAAGTGGCCGAGACTGTCCATGTTGAGCAACGGATAGATACCGAGCACGGAACCGACCAGGAAAGCCGCAGCAGAGATCCGGCCGCCGCGTTTGTAATGCGACAAGTCGGTGGAGAAAAACCAGTGATGCACATTGAGCTTGTTTTCTTCCACCCATGCCCATGCCTCGTCCAGCGTTGCACCGCCATCGCGAAGATCGGCAACCGCATCGATCAAGAGACCATAACCGGAGGAAGCGCCGAGCGAGTCGACGATTTTGATCGTGCGATCAGGATATTTTTCCAGCAGCTCTTCGCGGGCAAGCTTTGCGGACACATAGGTTCCCGAAAGACCGGAGGAGAACGAAATATGCAGAATGTCCTTGCCTTCTTTCAGGAAAGGCTCGAAAAACGCAATAAACTCGGCGACATTGACGAGCGAAGTAGTCGGCATGGCGCCCGCTTCAATTTTTGCATAGAATTCGTCAAACGGCATGCTTTGTCCGAGATCGTCCGGGTATTCGTCGTTTTCAAAAAAGAAATGGAAGCAAACATAAGGAATGCCGCGGTTTTCGAAATACTCCTTCGGCATGTCCGCTGTCGAGCAACAAGTCAGTACGTACGGGTTCATAAAATCTCCTCCTGAATGTATTGGAAAGCAGCGCAAATGACAAGTGGCGTACGCCGCAATGTGTTTTTAGTGATTAAAACGCGATGACAATGCCTTTTTCGTTTGCATAGACGGAGCTAAGCCCCCGTGTAGCTAAAACGACGATTTCTTCGAAGCGGTAGCGGCGGCGGATTTCGTCGGCAAGCAGCGTCGCCATTTCAGGATTGTTGCAGTGGGTGATGACCATCGTTTCGCCTTCAGTTTTCTTACCGCTGTTTTCAATGGTGTCGGCGAGTTTTTTAACAGCCTGTTTCCATCCCTGCACATGGGAAAACAGCGAGATATCCCCGTTTGCGTCGGCTCCCAATATCGGACGGATATGGAGCTTTGAAATAATCGTACCCGTAATTCGATTGAGTCGGCCGTTCTTCAGCAGGTTGTCGATATTATCCAACACAAAGAATGTCTTCATATTACCGATAAACTCTTCGATACGCGTGACGATATCCAGATGAGGCAGGCCTTCGCGGATGAGCTGGCGAATTTTGTGGACGATCAGCGCTTCACCCGAGCATGCACTCTTGGAATCGAATACATGCACAAATGCTCCCGACTCTTCAACGTTGGCTTTTGCAAGCATTGCGCTGGAATAGGAAGCGGAAAGATTGGCGGAAATGGTGACGGCAAAGGAGATGGGAGCACTGTTAAACGCCGTTTCATACAGCGACGGTGCGGGAGCAGCCGAGCCGATGCGTTTCTTGCAGGCTTTCATTTTTTCCATGAAGCTTGGCAAGTCCAGAGCTTCGTCGTCCGTAAAGTTTTTTTCTCCGAGTGTTAAGGTGAGTGGAACCGTTACTACGCCGAGTGCATCCTGCTGTGATTCAGGAATATCGCAACAGCTGTCGGCAACAATTTGCATGTTCATTATTTAAATCTCCGATTGTGATTTTTTTGTTTAGCGGGATGTGAAACATCGCGGGCGCAAGCACACCGCAATTGCCCCAGCATTTATGCATCATATCAGGACAGATTCAAACGAACCTCAAGCCTACCTCAACGCAACCTCAACTCGCACAAAAAAGAGCCTTTGCAGTGCAAAGGCTCTAACTGTAAAAAGTTTTCATTTATTGATCGTTGTCGATTGGAAGCGCAACGGTAATCTCCGTACCCGCGCCTTCCTTGCTTTGAATAGAGATATCCCCGTCGCACAACGAGACGATCCGCTTGGCCAAAGCCAAGCCTAGACCGCTTCCCATACCCGTGTGCGAATGATCCCCCTGATAAAACTTGTCGAATGCGTGTTTTCGCACTTCTTCCGGCATGCCGATGCCGGTATCCCGAACGGTAACGCGGATAGAGTGCTCCGCTTCGCGACAGGAAATGGAGAGCGTTCCGCCGGGATTGGAAAACTTAATCGCGTTGTCGATCAGGTTACTCCAAACTTGAGCAAGCAGCGCTTTGCTGCCGAAAAATTGTACTTCGTCGAGATTGACGTCAATCGCCAGTCGCTTGTCTTCCCAAAGCGCCTCATAACCAAGCAGGACGCGGCGTATTTGTTCGTCCAACTGGAATATCTCTCTTTGCAGGACGATCTCCTGATTTTCGAGCTGTGAAAGGGAAAGGATGCTCTGAGTGAGCCGCGTCAGCCTGCCTGTGTTTTCCAGAATGCGTTCAATGTATACCTGCTGTTCCTGCCGTGTCAGCGACTCGTCCTGCAGAAGCGTAGTGTAGCCTTCGATTGCGGAGAGTGGTGTTTTAAACTCATGCGAAACATTGCTGACAAAGTCGTTGCGCAGTGTCTCCGTATTGGAAAGCTCCTTGACCATGACGTTGAAATTGACCGCGATTTCAACGATTTCCTTGGCGATGCTCCGTTCGTCCAGTCGAACGGAAAAATCGCCTTTGGCCACTTTTTTTGCCGCGTCGTTTATTTTTAAAATAGGTTGAAGCATTTTGGACGACGTGTATGCTGCAATGCCCGTACCGAGCACGATCGTCAGCAAACCGATGTAAGTCGACGAGGTGAGAACCGTCGTGAGCGTGCCGATGTGCAAGCTGAGCAGGACGTAAATGATGCCATAGGTCAACACCATGGAAATCGTAATGATTCCGGCAATGATGGTTGCCAATATATAGGAGACTTTCGGTCGGTTGTTAATTCTGTATCGCTTAAGCATCCCGCTTTACCGCCTTGTAACCCAGGCCGCGGATAGTGATGATTTCAAACTGCGCGTTGTCCTTGAAGCGGTCGCGCAGGCGGCTGATGTGAACGTCCAGCGTGTGCGGGTCGCTTTCGGTGTCCATTCCCCATATTTCATCCATGATCTGCTGCTTGGTGAATACTTTGTTCGGGCTGGCCAGCAGTTTGTAGAGAATGTAAAATTCCTTCTGCGGAATAACAAAGCTGTTACCGTCGACACTGACAGTAAGGTTGTCGTAATGCAATTCCATGTTTCCGAACGCGATCTTCTTTTCGCTGACGATTTGTGCGCGCTTGAGCAGCGCGTTGATCCGCAAAATCATTTCGTTGACGTTGACGGGTTTTACCATGTAGTCGTCTGTGCCAGCGTTGAACCCGTTTTGCAAATCCTCGAACGTGTCCTTGGCAGTAATCATGAGCACCGGCATATCATAACCATTTTTACGCAGGGTGCGGACCAGTTCGTAGCCATCCATATTTGGCATCATGATATCCGAGACGACAAGGTCGATATATTGTTTTTCCAGAATATCCCATGCCGAGATACCGTCCTGTGCCTCATAGTAGACAAAGCCGTTTTTTGATAATACAGTACAAAACAGCTCCCGCAATGCGCGGTCGTCCTCCACTACCAAAATTTTAAACATGCCGTCTGCCTCCGTGGATCGATCTAAAAAATTACTATATCATGTTTCCGTCAACAATTCCTCAATGGTGAATTTGCATCACGAGAGCTTCTTTTCGTAAAGGTAAAACAACCCTTTGCGGAAAATCACTTCGCCGGTTTTATGATAACCTAATCGTTCATACAAACGAAGCGCATATGGATTGCGTGAAAACGCGTCCAGTCGGATTGCCTGTATGCCGTCGGCAAGAAGCGTGTCCTCCAAAAAGCAGATTGCCTGTTTTGCAACGCCCCGATTTTGAAAATCCGGATGGACGCAGAGGCGGTGAATGACCGAAAAACGCAGCTTGGGATATTGCCAGTTACCATCGGCATATTCCGGATCGCAACGCGGGCTGAGCGTAAACGAACAGGCGATTGCACCATCAAGCAAACCGACATACAATTCGTCCCGTGCCAGGTCTCCGGAAAGATCGTCCTGTGTAGGATAGCGTTCATCCCACTGCGGAATACCAAGTTCGTCCATGCGCCGTGTTGCTGCAGCAAACAAACGCATGATTTCGGCGAGGTCTTCCCGCGTTGCTTTTCGAAATATCGGAGTGCCATTAAGATCATTCAACGAAACAGTACCGCCTTGCTGGTTATTTAATCACACAATCGCACGGCAAGCGATCATCTTTGAATTTAATTATCGCACAGCTTTGTATTTTCAACAAGAATCCGCCTGTTTGCAATTAGCGGCGTGGATGCTATAATGCCGAATAATAACTATTTGGAGGAAGGCGTGCCATACTATTACCGCTGCGATGAAAACGATCAAAACTTTCAGCATCTAGTCGGCCTGTTGGATGCGGACCTGTACGATCGATATGGGGAACAAATGCAGTTTTTCGGCACATATAACGGTGTTTCCGGCATTATTGGGGCAGTCGTTGCGTTGCGAAACGATCAGCCTGCGGGCTGCGGCTGCTTCAAGCAGTTTGCTGACGGTACGGTTGAGATAAAGCGTATCTTTGTGGATGCAAACCATCGCAAACAGGGGATTGCAAAGGAAATCATGCGCTTATTGGAAGAGTGGGCGGTGGAGCTGGGCAATCAACGCGCCGTTTTGGAAACAGGGAGTAGCCAGCCGGAGGCAATTCGGCTGTATGAATCGATCGGGTATGTCCGTATGGAGAATTACGAGCCCTATGTGGGAGTGTTCGAAAGTATCTGTTATCAAAAGACGCTCGCATAACGGTTGTAGGGCATCAAACAACATAGAGTGTGCGCCACGTTATAAAATCCGCCGAAAATCTTTGATTTGCGGCGGATTTTTGTTGATTTATCAGCGAAAAAGCAGATTTCACAATTTTGTTACAACTTTTTTTGTAACTTTTTGCCTGTTTCAATCGTCTTTATTATATAGGACCATTATGCAAAGGAGGCGGGCGTATGCTGTGGAGTTGGCTGAGACGGTTTTTTGTTTGGATCGGCGCTGTTGGAGAAGATACAATCAGGCGGGAGAAACAACTATGAAGCGGCATGAATCCGGGACGATGCTGTCGTACTGCATCGTCGCGCTGCTTGCTGCTATCATAGTTCCCGTTAGCTGTTCCGTTATTGGACGGCTGCATCCTTCAGTTGCAGATTCATGGAGGAATGCGTCCGGTGATGCGGACGGATGCAATGAGTCTTACGGTGCTTTCTGCATTTGCGATGCAAGCGGACATACCTATGAAGTGCGTGCAGCATGTCACTTACAGGACGATAGTTGTGCAGACCTATATCTTTTACAGGATACACCGGGATGTGCATGGCTTATGATGACCGACAGCCAACCCAATTCGCTGACGATAGAAGACGTGCGTTGGTTCGTTTGCGAAGAAGGACTGAGTTCGAGGACCTGGCGGCGGCGGATAACAGTGCGTGCAGTATATATTCAAAGCGGGACGTTTCAGACGCTTGGAACAAATACCGCATCCGCACGACTGATCTGGGCGGAATCGTGAACGGCAGGAAACGCTTTTGAAAAGCAGTTGTTACGTGAACGTGAATATTGGAACAAGTGTCTTGACAACTAAAAACAGTTCTCATATTATTAAGAAAACATAATCTTATAAACATGAGAATAGGATTTGGTTGGATGGAGGGAAAGCAAATGGATAAACGACTAAAGGATTCCGAATGGATTATTCTGCGCGTTTTATGGGAAAACTCGCCGATGGACCTGCGGGGCATTATTGCCGGGGTACAGGCACAGAGTTCGGATGTAAGCTGGGATTACAAAACGTATCACAGCTTTCTCCGAATATTAATTGAAAAGGGATTTGTAACCGCGGAAAAGCACGGGAAGAACAACTATTACAGTCCGTCGATTACACAAGAGCAGGCGCTTTCGTATGAAACGGAAAGCCTGATTTCCAGACGTAATTATTACGGTTCGGTTTCCAGCCTGATGGTGCATATGGCGGAACAGGGAAAACTGACAAAAGCGGAAAAACGGGAGTTGCTTGACCTTGCCGCAAAACTTGCGCAGGAGGAAGAAACCTGATCAAACGCTTTCCATGCTGAAAAATGGTTGAAGACTGAATCTTAATGCGTCTATGGGGGGGGGACTATGGAAATTGCAATTCTGACGCGGCTTCTTGAGATTACCATATACAGTGCTGTAATTTTTGTCGCCGTCGTACTATTTCGTTTTTTACTAAGCAAATGGCTTTCACCTTCCCTTAAATATATGTTGTGGTTCCTCGTTGTGTTGCGGCTGGTGGTTCCGGCGACGTTTGAAAGTGGATTTCACTTTATTACACTGCCGCAGGAGGAAACAACAATAGCCGTGCAAACGGAACCGAACACAACGAGCGGTGAAACGAATATGCAGAGTGAACCGGTTCTGGACGGCGGAACGATGCCCGTTACGCTCCCCCAGAGTGAAACGGACGACACACAGATTGTTTCTCCGGTGACAGTCGCGCAAAAAGCTTGGTCGCCGAGTTGGCATCAATGGTTATTGATTGCGTGGGGAATGGGCTTTGTGCTGATCCTGATTGTATACACCGTGTTAAACCGACGACTCAATCAGAGAATTCGCCGCATCGGCTGCAGTCCGGGCGATAAGACGGAACAACTTTACCAACAGGTGAAGGACGGAATGAAGATTCGCGCACGCGTACCGATCAATCTGATGCCGGACATTAAAAGCCCGGCGCTGACCGTCCAGTTCCGGCCCAAGCTGTTGCTTCCGGACCGGTTGCTTTATCAGGCAGACAGGGAACACATGTCTTTTGCCATGGCACACGAACTCATGCATTTCAAGCGTCGTGACCATCTTGTGTGCCTTCTCATCGTATTGCTCCGCGCGGTCTTTTGGTTTAATCCCGTTGTTTGGATCATGCCGAAGCTGATGCGGATGGATATGGAATCCGCGTGCGACGCCCGTGTTGTGCGAACGATGGACAAAGCGCAAAAGCTCAATTATGTCAACCTTCTGTTGGCGCTTGGCGAAGAAGACGGGATAGACTGCCTGCCGGAACAGGGAGGGCTTTGTAATGAAACGACTGTCAACTGACGATTTTTTGACTCTCGGCATGGCGTTGACCGCCGATAAAGCCACGATGGAACGGCGCGTGCGCGGCGTGTTCGCGAGAAAAAACAGTGCGAGACCAATTAAAATTCTGGCGCTTCTGCTCTGTGTAGTGCTGGGTGTTGGCTGCTTTACGACTGCCTGCCAGCCTGAGGAAGAAGCGACCAGCGTGCCGGCTCCGACTCCGACGGCAACACAGAGCGATCCTGACGCCGCCGCGGCAGAGCAAAACGAAGACGCAGACATCAGTTTTTTGGAAGGACTTACAGAATCGGACGTTTCGCCGGGTCCGTTTGCTGCTAGAATCGAGCGGGACGCGGTCTCGCTTGACGAGATTTCCAGCATTGCGTTCGACGCGGACGTGATCGTTCCGGACATCGAAAGCTGCGGCGTCGCGCGGCTGAAAGAGCATGCTTTCAGCGACGCGGAGTTCACGGCGGACATGGACTATTTTGCGCCCTGTGCGGAATGGACGGTGCATTATGAATCCGTTCCTTTTTCGCTCGACTCGGTGACCGACGGCGACCCGTTTGGAGCGGTTTTCACGAACGACGAAGGATACGAAGTGCAGTTCTCGGGAACGCGTAACGGCAGCAACCTCTACTACAGCAGATATCCCGGCGTGATGTCGTATTCGGACTATGACGAGACCGACTATGCGAATATCAAAGACGCGGGATTCGAATTGCAATGGCCGATCTCTTCGGAAGAAGCACTGCCTGCCGCCGAGGAGGCGATACGCGGTCTTGGAATCGAGAATGTCGCATTGGCGGGCATGGAACGGGCGGTGACATACTTGCCCGGAATTCAGGGAACGACGGTCGATACGCGCGGCTGGATGTTTTATTTTTCGAACGAGCTCAACGGCCTGGTGCGCGGCGGGCTGCACTAT
Source organism: Christensenellaceae bacterium (assembly GCA_963665515.1). Taxonomy (GTDB): domain Bacteria; phylum Bacillota; class Clostridia; order Christensenellales; family CAG-138; genus UBA7703. The sequence continues at coordinate 80,286 of OY762278.1, read as the reverse complement.
TACGGCTACAATATTTACAACGCCGATTTGCCGAATTACCAGGTTCCGCTGTGGTCGATGCTGCGTGTTTTCGTGGATGAAACCGGTGTAGGCATGGTCGAGTGGCGGAAAGCGTATGATTTGGCGGACACAGTGTACCAGAATGTAGCGATTTTGTCGCCGGAGGAGATTGCCGACCGGATGACGGAATATCTTCAATTGCAGCGGGAACAGTCGCCGGCTATCGTTGCGAACACGATAACAGTGGCAGAGATGCGTCTTTGCGCGACAGCGATTTCAGAATACAAATCGGATTTTATTGGTGCCACTTTCGACATGGAATTCGATGAAGGATTGCTCGTCCCCTGCTGGGAGATGGAGATACAAACGGACCTGAGCGACGCATACTCAAGCGGATTGACGACCGTTTACGTATTCGATGCGATAAACGGCGGGATTTTACCCAGCAAAGATTATCGAAAGGACCCGGCGACATGAAACAATTTACGACCGAACGGTATCTGACCCTCGGCATGGCGCTGACCGCCGATAAAGCCACGATGGAACGGCGCGTACGCGGCGTGTTCGCGAGAAAAAACAGCGCGCGGCCGGTAAAAATTCTGACGCTTGCGCTGTGCATTGCGCTCGGAATCGGGTGCTTTACGACCGCCTGCTGGCCTGTGGAAGAAGCAAAAGTTCAGCCGAGTTCAATTCCGCTGGAGACGGAGGAACAGGCGGAAGCTGCGGAAACAGCTGGCGCGACGTTGACGACGCAAGTTACCGAACGCGAGGACGTGAGCGTTCTTTCCGGCCTAGTAGAAGCGGATCAGTTGAGCGGACCGTTCTCTGCGCGGGTCGAGCGGGCGGCGGTACCGATAGACGCGTATAAAACGCTAACATTCGACGCGGACGTGATCGTTCCGGAGACGGACGGCTATGGCATCGCAAAACTGGAGCGGCACGTTTTCAGCGACGCGGAATATCAGGCGTTTATGGATTATCTGGAACCGGGCGCGGACTGGAGGGCGGACACGATTGACGGAGAACCGTTTTCGATTGAGATGACAGAACCTGATCATTACTTTTGTGCCGCCACACATGATGCGGACGGATATATGCCGATATTTATGGCGGCAAGAGGCGGGCGGACGATTTATTATTCCAAATACGACGCCGTTATGCCGCAGTCCGGCTTCAACTATGATCTCTATGAGAGTGTAGAATCGGCGGATTTCGACGGTGCGTGGCCGATGGAAGTTTCGGACGCACAGTCGATGGCAGAACAGATGATAAGCGATCTGGGAATCGAGAACATGGTTCTGGTCGGCGCGGAGAAAGCGGTATCGTATGATAACAAAACGAATGGTATGGCGGACTTGATAATGCAAACCCGTGGTTGGATGTTCTATTTTGCGCATGAATTTAATGGATTGAACTTCGGCAACATGAATTGTGTATTGACCACAAGCAACACGATTTACGATCCGCTCGATTACCAAATGTCGATGTGGGAACGCCTGATCGTGTATGTCGATGAGACGGGAATTGCACAAGTTGATTGGCAGGATACGCTGGATATTACTGAAACGGTTCTCCACAACGTGGCCATCATTTCACCGGAAGAAATTGCTGACCGGCTGACAGAGCGACTGCAGGAAACTTATAGCAACGGACAGGACACGGCGGAAGCGACGTTTCACGTGACCGCAATCCGCCTTGGTGCGGCGGCAATCGGAGAGTTTCCATTGCCGGCACCGATCATGTCCGCAAATCAGGGCTTGATGGTACCCTGCTGGGAAGTGGAGACGGTTATATCGAGTGGAGGAAGTCAGCACACTACGGCCTATGTGTTCAATGCTGTGGATGGCGGAAGGCTTGTCGGGAAGGAATACGAAGAATGGCCGATTTCATGAAACAGATTTCAACCGAACGATATTCAGTAAATAAACTTATACGGAGTAAAAATCAAACCGGAGAGACCTTTTACGGAAACTGAGGAGGAAACGATCATATGAGACGCACTTCGACAGAGAGATATTTAACCCTTGGCATGGCGTTGACTGCCGATAAAGCCACGATGGAACGGCGCGTACGCGGCGTGTTTGCGAGAAAAAACAGTCCGCGTTCGATCAAAGCGCTGGCGCTGCTGCTCTGTGTCGTGCTCGGCGTTGGCTGCTTTACGACCGCCTGCAAAACGGGTACGGCTCCGATTGTGAGTGACGGCGACGCGACCAGCGGGAATGCGGCGCTTGTCAGCGGCGGTAATGCGACAAGCGGGAATGCTGAAACCGAAGCGGCGCGCACCTATACAAAAGAAGATGCGATGGAATGGCAGGCGCAGGAGCTGGAATGGGCGCGCACATTTGTTGTGCCAAGGGTAACGAATATATACGCTGATGAGCGCGGGGACTGGCAAATCGACGAAAACGCTGGTTCGGAGGCGCAAACCGCTGCAGTGGAATCGTTTTTGAAGACTGCCAACGCGATTTTCACAACAAACTATACGGCGATTGATATGGCTACCACATATTATACGGATGAGACAGGCTTTCGCGGCGATGTTTGGCGTTTTGACTCGACGGATGGTGTCCTTTCCGGCGCGATCGAAGCAGGTACTTTAGATTTCATTTCTGCCGACTGTGTGAGAACGCCTTTGGACACTGCACATGCAAGCATTGCTGATGCCGAAGGATTTGACGAAGTGGAAAACACGTTCGATTGCAGCGATGCCGCGGAACGCGTCGCCGGAATACTTGGAGGGATGGCGAGCGACATTGAACTCCGGGGTGGCTCCATCGGTTCCATTATAACCGGATGGAATGTTCAACAAGACGTAATGTTTGTGCTTGGCGATGGACGTTACTGTCAGATTGGCGTGTACGGTGATGAAGACCTGACCACGTATGCCGTGGGCGTTTATCCGGATGCCGACTGTGCGGACGAGGATGTGTTCTGGAGGGCGGACTTACAATATACGGAAAATGTGTCCGTTCGATTGAATCCGCAGGATTTCCGTAAAGGCGAACCGGGCGCGGACGACATGCCCGTTGAGGAGGCGTATGCGTTCTACTATTCGCTTGTGAATGCCGCCGGCGGCACCGGGGGACAGAACGCTGAAATCAAAGAGCCGAACGCGACATTTTATGTGGACTATTCCGGTGCGCGCGAAAACTATTGGCATATTGAGGGAGAACATGTAAAGTTTGACCTTACAAGCCACACCAAACACATGCTCAATATGGAAGCATATGAGAAGCTCGGTTACAATATGGATCTGATGCAGATTTCGTATGATGATATGGGTGGCCAGGAGTATATGGACGCGACAAAAGTGCTGTTTGCCGCGTTGTATGGGGAAGACAACATTACGGACGTCATGGTAAACGCGGTTTATGATGGTCATTATTGCACCGTCGACGTCGTCATGTCAGACGATACAAGCTATGAGATCATGTACGGAGACGGACTGATCGTCAACGCACAATTCTTTGCTTCGTTGGATGATGTCGGCTGGGGAACCGACCCGAATTGGAAAGCGGACTGGATCTATGTCAACTCCGAGACCGGCGAAACCTTCCATATGGATTGGTGACAGAGATGACGAAGAGTGCAAGCAAACATATCCTAACAATATTGACGGCAGCTTGCCTGATACCGGGCGTCATCTGCTTTATGGCGGCATGTGGACACGCGGCGGAGACGAGCGACACGGAAGCGGAGCGAATATTCACAGATTGAGGATTAGTAGAGCAATTCGCAAGCAAGTGTGCCTATCCAGAGATGATTGTATTTTGCCATGTGGCAGGTGAACAAGAAACCTATACAAAAGCGCTGCCGACGAAGCAGTGCTTTTTTCTCTACCCATTTATCCCGGATCAGGATATTTGTCCTCATAGATATCAAGCGTAATGCCGTTGATTCTTACCGTACGATCATCCAGCCACGTTACGGTGGCAGTATTGATATCGTCTTTTGCGTAAATGCGGCGTTTGCCAAGAATGTGGCTTCCCTTGACGTCACATACAATTGACCATGAGGACATAGCGCCAGCATCACCGACGTAAACATATACACAATGTTTTTCGTCCCCGGAAGGATATTTTCCGATCAATTCCTCCGAGTATAGTGACGAAAATAATATCGCGGCTGAAGCGAAATACAAGAAAACACAGATAGCAAAAGCTGCAACGGCAACTCCGAGACCCTTAAATATTTTTTTGAGCATCTGTTCTGCTATTCTCCTCTTCACACTTTGCATGCTCGCCCAACTGCACAAATTCTTTTCTTGCGAAACAGATTATCAGCCATAACGCATAAGCAGCAACAATAACCTCAACCACGTTATATTCCATAAACATTCTTATCGATCGTGCTGCGCCAACAAATAAAAACCTCAGAAAATGCTGCGCATTTTCAAGAAAAACGCTGCAAAAACTGATTAAAGAAATTAAGCGAACCGTTTTTGCCAAGACAAGGTTGCGCTTGGACGATTGGCGCTCTGTATTGCTCACAGTAGTTTCACGGTTGATTTTCTTTGCTTTTCGTAGCTTCCAGATGCTATAAACTGTTGAAACGACTGTCAACGAAAGTATAATCATGCCTTGCGGTATAGTTTGAGGGCAATTGGTATAATTTGAAACCATAAAAATATAAAAATAGAGTACAAAGGTGATCACACTAGATATGCAATATGATCGCCATTGTCTGACATTGTCTCCAAACCAGCAGCTTGCCCCAATCGTAACACACACGAAACAAGAAGGAATAACGAAGTATGGCAATAGGTTGCGTGCAGACGGATCAACTCCTATGCTAAGGAGCAAATTATACGACATGAAAAAAATAAACAAAAATGGTCCCAGAAAACGATTGCATCCACGAAAGATACGCTTTATCAGCGGTTGATTACAGGTTGTTTCTTGTGCAAACTTTTCCTGTGTTTTCATGCGTGTAATCCCCTCATATAATGTTGCTCTTCTATATACTGATTGTAACCATTGTACCATAGCAGATGCGCCAAATTGCGTATGCTGTAAAATCATAAAAGGTTCGACAAAAACGGTGCATTAATACGTGCAAGAAAATGCTATAATCATCAGTAAGCGATCATGCTTGAGGGGGCACAATGGATAAAAAGAAACTTGCGATTGGGATTTTATTGCTGGCGGCGGTGCCGTTGGTGTTGTTTAATGTTGTAAAGCTTGTGGAGGGTTACCTGCCAATTGCGGAATCTTATAAGAAAACGCCGTACCAATTTGAGGAAGCCTTTAACGAGCAGATGGCTGTTTATGGTATGTCGATTGATGTCGACAGCGTAAATTTCACATATGGAGGCAGCTATCCGTACAAGGTCGTTCCTATCCAGTGTGAAGACGACAGCCAGATTACATGCACATATTACCCGACCAGCGAGCGTAGGAAATCGCTTATGATGGGGATTGAGTTCAAACAACAGCTTACCGGCGATGTGGATGAGACGATCTATATTGAGCCGATACTAGAGTTTCTTCTGGAGGAATTTGAAACGCCAATGTTGGAAGATAAAGACAGGGTTTACTCAATTGGTGATTCAATTTCCTATAATCAAGCAATAGAGAAATGTAATAATTTCATAATCGGATCAGACGAACAACTTGTTTTTTATATAGCTGTTGAAGAAGACTACGCAAACGCAGTTACGCTCAAACGAGAGTCCGGGGATTGCCCCGGACTGATCGTTCGCTTACATTTATTTTCATAAAAAGATTCTTATGAGTCATGCTTCATGTAAATATCATATTCAAGAATATCTTCAGAACGGCGATATCCTTCTTCACCGTTTCCGCCGTGCGTAGTAACAATTTTGATAAATACGGTTTCTTTGGTTATATTTAGTTATCCTGATTAATGTATTTGTCTTTGTATATATCCAAAGCAATGCCGTTGATCCACACGGTTCGATCATCGATCCATCTTACAGTAGCATATTCAATATTGTCCTTGGCGTAGATCGTCCTCTTTCCGAGCACCCAGGGCCCCTGTACCTGCGCGACAACCGTCCACGGCGTCGTCGCTCCACCATCGGAAATATATACGGATACGATGTGTTTTCCGTCATCGGAAGTATAGTCACCGAGCGGCGTCTGCACAATGGGGCATACAAGATCGAAAAACGAAAAAACACAAACAATGCCAATGAGCATGAGACCAAGAATCGAGGCGAGTATGATTCCCGCAATTTTCAGGGGCCGTTTGAAAGAAGTCATCACTGGTGATCCTCCATATACAGATCGTAACCATTGTACCACAGCAAAAAAAGACAAATTATGTATGCGGCAGAATAGACAAGCATTCGACAAAAAAAAGTGAACCCGGCTTTACCGGGTTCACTTTTGGCCGATTCACGCATTATCGATGTTGCCTTCTTCACACTCTGCATGCTCGCCCAACTGCACAAATTCTTTTCTTGCGAAACAGATTATCAGCCATAACGCATATGCAGCAACAATAACATCAAACGCTTCACTAAACGGGTACATTCTCCCTATTCGCGTATTCGGATCAAATATATACCACAAAACACCTTGTGCATTCTCAAGAAAAACGCTGCAAAAGCTGATTAAAGCAATCAGGCGAACCGTTTTTGCCAAGGCAATGCTGCGCCTGGACAATTGGCGCTTTGTATTGCTCAAAGCAGCTTCACGGTTGATTTTCCTGATTTTTATCAGTTTCAGGATGCTGTAAACCGTTGAAACGACTGTCAACAAAAGTATAATAATGAGCTGCGGTGTAGTTACGAAGTAATTGGTGTGACTATCTGTATGCACAAGGAAAATAAAATAGAAGACAAAGGTGATTACACTGGATATGCAATATGACCGCCATCGCCTGACATTGTCCCCAAACCAGTAGCATGCACCAATCGTAACACATACGAAACAGGAAAAAATAACAAAATATGGTAACGTTTTGGGCGCGAACGTGTCAACTCCCATGCAAACGAGCAAATTGTGTGACATGAAAATAGTAAACAAAAGCGTTCCCAGGAAATGATTGCGTCCGCGAAAGATACGCTTCATCAGAGGTTGTTTACGGGTTGTCTCTTGCGTAGGATTTTCTTGTGTTTTCATACGTGTGTATGCTCCTTTCATGCCTTTGGTTACGCTTAATTATCCTGGATCAGGATATTTATCCCTATAGATATCAAGCGTGATGCCATTGATCTTTACAGTACGATCATCCAACCACGTTACTGTGGCGGTGTTGATATCGTCTTTTACGTAAATGCGGCGTTTACCAAGAATGTGGCTACCCTTGACATCGCATACAATTTTCCATGATGTTGTTGCGCCTCCATCACGAAGGTAAACATAAACAGTATGCTTCTCATCTGGGGCTGAGCTTTTACTAATTAGCCTTTGTGACCCCATCGACCCACAAAGAAAAATGAAGCAGGTGGCGGAAAGGATAGCACATCCTAAGAGCGCAACTAGCGCAATCCCAATGCCTTTTAGTATGTATTTAAACATTTCCACTAATTGTGATCCTCCATATACAGATCGTAACCATTGTACCACAGCAAAAAAAGACAAATTATGTATGCGGCAGAATAGACAGGCATTCGACAAAAAAAGTGAACCCGGCTTTACCGGGTTCACTTTTCGTCGATTCACGCATTCTCGATGCAGTCTTCTTCACATTCTGTACGCTCGCCCAATTGCACAAATTCTTTTCTTGCGAAACAGATTACCAGCCATAACGCATATGCAGCAACAAAAACATCAAGCGCTTCACTAAGCATGAACACTCGCATATATGGATCGAATAGATGCCACAGAACACCCTGCGCACTGTCAAGAAAAACACTGCAAAAGCTGATCAAAGCAATCAAGCGAACCGTTTTTGCCAAGGCGATGCTGCGCCTGGACGATTGGTGCGTTGTATTGTTCACAGCAGTTTCACAGCCGATTTTCATTGCTTTTCGTAGTTTCCAGATGCTATAAACTGTTGAAACGATTGGCAATGAAAGTATTACGATGAATTGCAGTAAAGTTACGCAGTAATTGGTGTGATTATCTGTATGCACAAGGAAAATAAAATAGATAACGAAGGTTATTACACTGGATATGCAATATGACCGCCATCGTCTGGCATTGTTCCCAAACCAGTAGCTTGCACCAATCGTAACACAAACGAAACAAGAAAAAACAACAAGATATGGCAATGGTGTGTATACGTGAGTGAGAACTCCAAAGCTAGCGAGTAAATTGTGAGACATGAAAATAGTAAACAAAAGCGTTCCCAGGAAATGGTTGCGTCCACGAAAGATACGCTTCATCAGCGGTTGTTTACGGGTTGCTTCTTGCGCAGTATTTTCTTGTGTGTTCATTCGCATACTTCCTTCAAACTTAATTATCTGCTTCAGGTGGCGTTACGGCGATATAAATCGTATCGGAGCTATAGGGAAAAGACAGAAATCCATCAGACCAAGAATCATCCGGGTTTTCAATTCGGCCTTTAGTTGAATCGTGGCCTTTTGCCATTTTATCAGCCCATGTGCCGTCCGGCAAAAGCACTGCTACATGATAATCAGGCTGCACATAGAATTTTGTTTTTACGGCAACAACGATTTCACCGTCTTCCGCATCGGTATAAGAGTCGATAATCCGAGCATCACCACTTGACTGTTTCACATCGCTGACAATTCGATCGGCGATTTTTTGCACGTACTCATTTTTGTTGGTTCCATACGCTTCTTCGTTGTTCCAGGCCGGGAAATCACTGCCAGTAGATAAATCACCCGGCTGAGCAATATAATCACCATTTTTTGGCTCAATGCCTAGGTACATCAAAGCGTAACCATAACAGTTCACGCCCCCCGTATGGTCATAAAAAGGTGTGCCAGGAACATCGATATAGCCTCCATCATCAACATCCTCACCCTCGTTAGTCATGCTGATTGCAAAATTCGGCCTGCTCGAATGCAGCAAATCCGAACCGCCGCCTGCTACGAATCGTGTTGACTGATTTCCATTATACCACAACTCGCTATCATCCTGGTTCAACCACGCCAACAAAGCCGCTTCTCGGTCGTTGAGCCTTCCTTTCATTATTGCTGCGCTTCTCGGGGTATTGGCAATAAATTCAGAATGGTTGAGAAGAGCGTCTCGCTCTTGAGCAATGGTAAGCAGTTCTTGGATGAGTGCGTTGGTCTCGGCTTGTGTCAGGCCGTGGTCGGCACCGTTTGCGTAAACGTCGCGAATGTAACCGAGTGTTTTCACATAATGCGGAGAGGTGTTAAGCAGCTCACTCATTTGCTCTTCCGTAAGCCCTGCAAACTCAAGCGCTTTGAGCTGTTGCTTTGCTGTCATATTGTCCCAGTTGCTAAAATCGACATTGTCCGGAAGCATGGCAACGACCTCGGCAAGGTCGGCATAATCATCGGGAATGCCAGCCGTAGGCGAGACGGTGATAGCGGACGGTTCGTTGGACGGCTTGCCGGTAGTGGTCGATTGTCCGGTGGCGGGATTATAAATAAGCCCATTCGACGACGTGCCCGCTTTTCCGCCGTCCGTCATCATAATTTGATTCCCCGTGTCCACCTGATCGGCAGGCTTGATGACGCCGGGAACGGCGGAGACTTTGCCGCGTCGATTTGTTGCGCCAGCAATTGTTTTTTCGGCAGACTGCGTTTGCCGATCATAATATCCGTTCATCAGCCGAAACAATTCGTCCCGCCGGGTGGACGATACCTCGTCCGGCAGGTCCGGCATTTGCCCGGTTTTGCCGGATGATATTGTTGGTGACGGCGTTGTCTGCGGCAACTCTGGAGAAGGGTTCGGAGTTGGTGTAGGAGTCGGCGTAGGAGTCGATTGTCGTTTGCCTGTCGTGCTTTTCTTTCTATCGGCAAGCAGTTCAAGGCTGGTAAGAATATTGGATTTTAGCATGGAGTACCTCCTGAAAATTTTATCCAATAAAATTATAATGCCGATATGCATGTATTTTTTCTTATAAAAAAAGAATATTTATTCTAATAATTTTGAACGAAAAACGCAGTGAAATCAAACAAAAAAAGGCCGTAAGGCCTTTTTTGTGTCCATGTTTGTTATGAAACCCGCTTTGGAACGATGGGCTTTTTTCCGTCCATAAAGTGCCGATATTTGGTCAAATCCTTCGGCGAAAACGGCGATCCATGGGACGGGTAAAGCTTGCTTGGGCTTAGTGCAAGCATCTTGTCCCAGGACTGCCCATAGACGGCGGGATCGTCTATCCAGATGGTGTGGCGCGCGGTGCTGACGAGCAGCGTGTTCATTGCGGCGTCTCCGCAGAGCAGCTGGCCGGTTTCTTCCAGCAGCAATCCCATGGAATCACACGTGTGTCCCGGCAGAAACACGATCCGGATTGGAAGTCCCATATCTTTAAACACCTGCGCCGATTCGTCGGGGATGCGGATCGACCGTCCGCTGACGTACACCGGCGGGAAAGAGTGATCTTTTTTTATAATGTCAAACAGAGAAGCAAGGCGTGTTGAAAATCCCGCACCGGGTGGTGTGGCGTTTTCACCTGAAGCCAGCAGTGGGATGCTTGCCGCGTTGACAACCAGCGTCGCATGTGTTTTCTTCAGCAGGTCGGCGAGGAACCCGGCGTGATCGTCATGCGCATGCGTTAAAAAGATGTATTTCAGGTCCTTGAGCGGTGCAAGTTTAGAAAATCGCTTTAGAAACCGATCTACACCTCCGCGATAACCGGTGTCAAGCGCGATCCAACCGACGGGTGTTTCCAACAGATAGTTTTTAACGATGTAGCTGCCGATATTGTGAATTTTAATCTCCATTGCGCGTCACCTCACTTATTTGCATCATAGCATACTGAAAAGACAATAGAAATGATTTGTTCTTCGGGAACGGAAACATTTTCGAACCAACAAAAATATATTAAATTATATAATAAAATGATATTGACAATGATGTGCGACACACAGTATAATGCAAGCGAGGTGATACGATGCCTGACAACGAACAGATGCAAACATTTCTTACCGAGTTGCGGCGGGGCAGCCTGACGCTTGCGGTGCTCGGATGCCTGAAGGAACCGCACTATGGCTACGCGCTGTTGCAGACGCTGCAAAGCAAGGGGATCGACATTGAAGCGAACACGCTGTATCCACTGCTGCGACGTTTGGATGGGCAGGGTTTACTCGTCAGCGACTGGGACACCAGTGAGAGTAGGCCGAGGAAGTACTATTCGGTAAGCGAAAAAGGACAGACTGTCTACAGGGAATTATTGATGGAATGGGACAAGATGCAGCAAAGTATTGCGACCATCTGCGGAAAGGATGAAGGAAGATGAATCAACTCGTTGATCGATATGTATATGACGTAACGCGCCGCTTGCCTGAAAGCGAGCGTGTGGAGGTTGGCAAAGAGCTGAAAGCAAATATTTATGATATGCTTTCGGACAATCCGGACGAGGACGAGATTAAGTCGGTTCTATACGGCCTTGGTGCGCCGTACAAACTTGCGGAGAAATACCGGCAAAAGCCACGTTATTTGATTTCACCCGCGTATTTTGACGAATATATCCGCGTTTTGAAACTGGTATTGCCATTGGTTGGCATTTTGGTCATGGCCTTGGGTATGATACTTGGAGCAATTGACGTAGTCAAGGCTGAGACGGCCGGATTCTTGGAGCTCTCGATCGGTGTTCTGACAAAAGGGATTTCCATGGGGATATCCGCGGCTTTCCAGGCGCTCGTTTGGACGACGGTTGGCTTTGTAATTGCCGATCACGCAGGAGCAAAAGAAGCAAGCAAAAAACCGGAGTGGAGCGTTGACGAACTGCCGGAACTTCCCGCAAACGATGGCAAGGACAGGATTCCGCTTTCGGACAGCATTACGGATATGGTGGTTTCGTTGGTATTCACAATCATCGGTATCCTGATGTGCTTGCGTCTTCTTCCATACGCAATGTACTTTTCAAACGGCGACGTACAGGTGCTGCATGTGTTTACGGATTCGTTTTTACGAAGCTGCATTCCCGCAATCGCTATGATGGGCCTTGCCGCTGTGGTGGATTGCACCATAAAAATGAAGGCGCGAAAGTGGACGACGCTTGTGGGTGTTACAGCGATTGCCCGTTACCTTGTCACCCTTGTCGTCATGCTGTATTTAGTCAATCAGAGCAACGTTTTCACACCGGAATTCATGGCGTTCTTCCAAAATCTTGATCTCGGGGGGCTTCGTTGGCTGCAATTCCCGCGGGCTGATGGCACATACACGCTGGTAACGATCTATACGGTGCTTTTGATTGTTACAACGGTAATCGAGTGCGGCAAGATACTCTACAAAACGATACGCGCAAGGCGATAGACAAGACGAACCGCAATAAACAGACTGAGCGGAGATACAAAACAGTTTCTCCGCTCTTTTTTTATTGCAAAATGAATGAAAAAGTTATGGCTTTTCTATTTACTTTAGCACAGAGAAGTGATAAAATACGAAAACATAAAAAATTAGGACGGCTTAAATACATGGGGTTACCAAGAAACAAACAAACGGACGAGCTTTTTCGGTCAATACTGTTGCTGGAAAGCGTGGACGATTGTTACAATTATTTTGAAGACCTTTGCACGATCAAAGAGGTACAGTCGTTTTGTCAGCGACTGGAGATTGCGAAGATGATCGACAAAGGCAGTTCCTACCAGAGTACGATTGAAAAAACCGGCGTCAGTACTGCGACAATCGGCCGCGTCAAGCGATGCCTGGAATACGGCACGGGCGGCTACAGGCTGATACTGGAGCGTTTACAGGAGAGCGAGAGTAAAGATGAAGGCTGAAATACTGAAAACGGAAGAACGCATTGGATTCGATTTGCGTGAGTTATATCATTCCTATGGATACCTGCAATACAAGGTCAGTAAGTTTGAGGAATATGACCTATATATGCAAAACAAAAACTTTCTGATGAGTGAGCGCGTCATTACCTTCAGTGATATCGACGGCAAGTTGATGGCGCTGAAACCGGACATCACGCTATCCATCGTGAAAAACGCAAAGGACGACGGACGTACCGAAAAAGTGTATTACACGGAGAATGTCTACCGTGTGCCGAGGAACGCGTATGGATTTCGAGAAATTCCACAGACCGGGCTGGAATATATCGGCAAGATCGATACATACGCCATGGCGGAAGTGCTGATGCTTGCGGCGAGAAGCCTTGCGATGATCGACGACGATTACATACTGGATGTTTCCGACATCGGCGTACTCTCTGCAATCCTTGCCACGGAACCGATTGGCGATGAAGATTGTGCGCGCATCCTTGCGGCGGTGGGCGAAAAAAACCTGCACGGGCTTTCCGATATTTGCGCGGAGCTGTCCGTGACGAAAGACACGGAAGAACTGCTTAAAAAGCTGGTTTCCATCTATGGGCCGCTGGACGAAGCGCTTGACGAAGTGGAACGGCTGAACTTGCCGGAAGGTTGCTCCGCTGCGTTGACCGGCCTGCGCGACACCGGCAGGATGCTGGATGCTTATGGCGTATCTAACGTGAATTTGGATTTTTCGGTGGTCAACGATATGGACTACTATAACGGTCTGGTATTCCGCGGATTTGTGGACGATATACCCAACGGCGTGCTGTCCGGCGGACGGTACGATAATCTCATGGCGCGCATGGGTAAAAACAGCGAGGCAATCGGATTTGCGGTATATCTCGACCAGCTTGAGCACTTTATTGAGCAGAAGCCGACGTTTGATGTGGACACGCTTGTGATCTATGATGATACGACCGATCCACAAGAACTCATCAAAACCGTGGAATCGTTGAAAGCGGTCGTTCCGTCGCTGCGCGTGCAGCGAGAGATTGATCCCGTGCTGAAATGCAACGCGATTGTCCGGCTGGATCAAAAGGCGGTGAAAGAATGAAGAAGATGATCAGCGTCGCTCTACCGAAAGGGAGACTTGGCGACAAGGTTTATGATATTTTTGAGGCGGCCGGGTATGAATGCCCATCCCTGCGGGAGGAAAACCGTAAACTGACCTTTGAAAATGAGGAGACGGGCATTCGTTATTTCTGGGTCAAGCCGTCGGATGTCGCAATCTATGTGGAACGCGGCGCGGCGGACATCGGCATCGCGGGGAAAGACATCCTCATGGAGTACGAACCGGACGTGTATGAATTGCTCGATCTCGGCGTAGGCAAATGCCGCATGTGCGTCGCGGGTCCTGCGGATTTTCGGGACGATCACGCGCATACGCTGCGCGTCGGGACGAAATTTCCCAACATTGCAAAAGCATATTACGGGAGTTTGAGCCGGGATATTGACATCATCAAACTGCATGGTTCGGTGGAGCTGGCGCCAATCCTTGGATTGTCGGACGTGATCGTAGACATTGTGGAAACCGGAAAAACGCTGTTGGAAAACGACCTTGCGCCGCTGGAAACCATCGCGCCGGTCAGCGCGCGGTTGATAGCAAACAAAGTGCGGTATAAGTTTAAAAACGCAGAGATCGACACGTTGTGCAAAAAGGTAAAAGAGGTGATTGACCAGCCATGAAAATCATCAACGAAAAGGACGTCGACCGCTCGCAACTGTTTATGCGGGAGCTGGAAAGCGCAAACGTCGGCGAAACAGTAAGTGCAATCATCGAAGACGTGGCGATAAACGGCGACGCTGCGCTGATTGCATACGCAAAGAAGTTCGACAAGGCGGAGTTGACCGCACTGGAGGTTTGTGAAGAAGAGCTAGACGTCGCACTAAAAGCGATTCCTGCCGATTTGCTGGACGCGATGCAGACCGCTGCGGAAAATATCCGCGCCTATCATGCCATGCAGGTGCGCCAAGGTTTCTGCATCCGCCGCGAAGACGGCACATACATGGGACAAAAAGTCACACCCATTGAGAAAGTCGGACTGTATATTCCCGGCGGTACGGCGAGCTATCCGTCCACGGTTTTTATGAATGCGATTCCGGCAAAGCTTGCGGGGTGTGGCGAGATCGTTATGGTATCGCCACCGTCGGCGGACGGAACGATTGCCGCGCCGATTCTCGCGGCTGCAAAGCTTGCGGGAGTTGACCGCGTTTTCAAAGCGGGCGGCGCGCAGGCTATTGCCGCGCTTGCATACGGCACCGGGACGGTACCCAAGGTGGACAAAATCGTTGGCCCAGGCAACGCGTATGTCGCCGAGGCAAAACGCCAGGTGTTTGGCCGCGTCGCGATCGACATGATCGCCGGACCGAGCGAAATATTGATCGTTGCGGACGAAACGTGCAATCCTAAATTCGTTGCGGCGGATTTGCTGAGTCAGGCCGAGCACGATGTGCTTGCCAGCGCCGTTTTGATCACAAACAGTCAAGCGTTAGCCGAGGCGGTCGATCAGGAAGTTGAACGGCAGCTGAAACATCTTCCAAGAGAGACGATTGCGCGAGCTTCGATTGCGGACAACGGGAAGATCATTGTTACGGACGATTTGCTATCCGCCGTCGAGCTTTCTAATATGCTAGCGCCGGAGCATTTGGAGCTTTGCATGGACGATCCGGAACCATACCTGGACAAGGTGGTCAACGCCGGTTCGGTGTTCCTTGGCAAATACTGTCCGGAATCGCTGGGCGATTACATGGCAGGGCCGAACCACACGCTGCCGACGAGCGGTACGGCGCGGTTTTCCAGTCCACTGAGCGTTGACGATTTTATCAAAAAGACGCAGTATACGTATTTTACGCCACAAGCGCTTGAAGGATTGAGCGGAAAGATTGCATCATTTGCGCGTGCAGAAGGACTGGAAGCGCATGCGCGTGCGGCGTTGGTCCGTTTTGAGGAAGATTGATATGAGCCGGTTTTTAAGTGAAAAGCTATCGACGTTAAAACCATATACGCCCGGCGAGCAGCCGCGCGACCAGCAATATGTGAAACTGAACACGAATGAGTCGCCGTTTCCGCCGTCACCAAAAGTCGTTGAGGCGGCGACGAAGGAAGTGCAGCGTTCGAATCTGTATTGCGATCCGGAGTGCGCGGAACTGAAGACGGCCGCGGCAAAACTTTATGGTGTGCAGCCGAAGAATGTGCTGCCGGTCAACGGTTCGGATGAAATTCTGTACTTTGCATTCCTTGCGTTTGGTGACGAAACGCATCCGTTCGCTGCACCGGATATCAGCTATGGATTTTATCCGGTATATGCTAAAATCAACCATGTGCCGTTGCACACAATTCCGCTGAAGGATGATTTTTCGGTGGATTACCGCGATTACTGCGGGTTGAATGAAACGATTGTAATCGCCAACCCGAATGCGCCGACGGGAACCTGTATGCCGGTTTGGCAGATTGAAGAAATCGTAAAAACCAACCCGGACAATGTGGTGATCATCGACGAGGCATATATTGACTTCGGCGGTGAAAGCTGTGTGCCGCTGATTGAAACGCATGACAATTTACTTGTGATTCAGACGTTCTCCAAGTCCCGTTCACTTGCGGGCGCGCGGCTTGGCTTCGGTATTGGCAATGAAGCGCTGATTGGGGATTTGAACACCATTAAGTACTCGGTGAACCCCTACAACGTCAATCGCATGACGCAGGCGGCCGGCGTTGCAGCAATACGGGACAATGCGTACTATCTGCAAAACGCGGAAACGATTCAGAAAAACCGTGCCTATACGCAAAGTCGGCTAGAAGAACTTGGTTTTCGTGTTCTGCCGTCGTGTGCCAATTTTTTGTTTGCAGGTGACGGAAAGATTGAAGGCGGCGAACTGTACCGCTCACTGAAAGAGCGCGGCGTGCTGGTGCGGCATTTTGACCTGGAGCGGATCAGCAATTATTGCCGCATCACCGTCGGCACCAAAGAGCAGATGGATATCCTATTGACAACGATTGAAGCGCTTTTGCGTGAGAAAGGATGCTGAAACGATATGCGTACGGCACAAATCAACCGGAAAACGAACGAGACGGACATTGCACTTTCGCTCAACCTTGACGGAAGCGGCAAAAGCGACATAGTAACCGGCGTCGGGTTTCTCGACCACATGCTCACGCTTTTTGCGCGGCACGGACGATTTGACCTAAACGTCGTTTGCAAGGGCGATACGGATGTGGACGATCATCATAGCGTGGAAGATATCGGCATTGCGCTCGGCGATGCAGTGAAAACGGCGCTTGCCGAAAAACGCGGCATTGCTCGCTATGGAAACATCCTGCTGCCGATGGACGAAGCGTTGATTCTTTGCGCGTTGGACTGCTCCGGCAGAATGTATTTGAAATTTACGGCGGAGATTCCCACGCAGAAAATCGGCACGTTTGACACGGAGCTGGTAGAGGAATTCTTCCTCGGGTTTGCGCGTACATCCGGCGTGACGCTGCACATCAAGCAGCTGGACGGCGAAAACTCACATCACATCGTTGAAGCGATGTTCAAGGCGTTCGGGCGTGCGCTGAGCCAGGCGGTCGCTATCGACCCGAACTATGCCGATGAGATCCCGTCCACCAAAGGAGTATTGTCGTGATTGCAATCATCGATTACGGCGTCGGCAACCTGTTTTCGCTGAAAAGCTCGCTCGGTATGATCGGCGCGGATGCCGTCGTCACGGGCGATGCGGATGAAATCCGCTGTGCGGACAAGATTATTTTGCCCGGCGTCGGCGCGTTTGAGGACGCGGCGAAAAAATTACGCGCCACTGGTCTCGACACTGTCGTCGTTGAACAGGCGCAAAACGGCAAGGTCATGATGGGCATCTGTCTCGGCATGCAATTGCTGTTTGAGCGCAGCTTTGAATACGGCGAGCACAAAGGCCTTGGCTTGATCAAAGGCGACGTGATCGATATGCGGCCCGTCATTCCGGTGGAACTCAAGGTGCCGCACATCGGCTGGAACGCACTGCATATGACAAAGCCGGAGCATCCGCTGTTCCGCTACATTCAAAATGGCGACTGCGTTTATTTTGTGCATAGTTTTTATGCGGCAAATTGTGACGAAGCGCTGATTGCCACTGCCGAATACGGTGAGGAACTGACCGCCGCGGTCGCCAGCGAAAATGTGATCGGCTGCCAATTCCATCCGGAAAAGAGCGGCAAGGTCGGCTTGAACATCCTCAAGGCGTTTTGTGAATTGTAAGGAGTAATAATGATCATTTTACCGGCAATCGACCTTTACGAAAAAAAGGCGGTTCGATTGTATAAAGGCGACTATCAACAGATGACGGTTTACAGCGACGACCCGACCGGCGTGGCAAAAGCGTTTTTTGATGCGGGTGCCGAATTCATCCACATGGTGGATTTGGAGGGCGCAAAGTCCGGCACAACGCCGAATTTTGATGTTGCCGCGGATATCGCGCAAAACAGCGGCCTAAAGGTAGAAATCGGCGGCGGCATTCGAAATGAAGCGACGATTCAAAAATATCTAGACACGGGCGTTACGCGCGTCATCCTTGGAACGGCGGCCGCGAACGATCTGAATCTTGTGCGCGACATGGTTGAAAAGTACAATGATGCAATCGCTGTCGGCGTCGATTTGAAGGACGGCTATGTCGCGATCAAGGGTTGGACGGAGACAAGCGGACAGACCGGGGAAGATTTCTGCGCGCAACTGGAAGCAATCGGTGTTAAGACAGTGATTTGTACCGATATTTCACGCGACGGCGCGATGCGCGGAACGAACCGCGCGCTTTATCAATCGCTCAACGAAACGTTTGATATGGATTTCATTGCATCCGGCGGCGTGTCTAGTATGGACGACATTCGTGCATTGAAAGCGCTCGGTGTATACGGCGCGATCGTCGGCAAGGCATACTATACCGGTGCGATCGACTTAAAGCAGGCAATTGAGGTGGCAAAATGATCACAAAGCGTATCATTCCATGCTTGGACGTAAAGGACGGAAGAGTCGTTAAGGGCGTGAATTTCCTTGGTCTCAACGACGTGTCCGATCCAGTCAAGCTGGCGAAATATTACTCCGAAAGCGGCGCGGACGAGCTGGTGTTTTACGACATTACGGCATCCGCGGAGGGACGCAAGCTCTTCACGGACATCCTCACGCGCGTCGCGTCGACCATTTTTATTCCGCTGACGGTCGGCGGCGGCATCAACACGGTGGACGACTTCGACCGCGTGCTCAAGTGCGGTGCGGACAAGGTTAGCGTCAATTCCGGCGCGATCAAAACCCCGCAGCTAATTGAAGATGCGGCAAAGCGATACGGTGATCAGTGCGTGGTGCTGTCCGTGGACGCAAGACGGGTGAACGGGCAGTTTCGCGTGTTTGCCAAAGGCGGACGCGAGGACACCGGCATGGATGCGCTGGAGTGGATTCGCCGCGGCGTGGACATGGGCGCGGGCGAAATCGTGCTCAACTCTATCGATACCGATGGAGTCAAGCAAGGATTCGATCTGGAGATGCTCTCCGCTGTTTGCGATATCGTGAGCGTTCCCGTTATCGCATCCGGCGGCGCAGGCGGAATTGATGATTTTATCGAATTGTTCCAAGCGCTGCCGAAGGTGGACGCGGGACTTGCCGCATCGATTTTCCACTTTGGAGAAGTGTCGATTTCGGATTTGAAGAATGCGCTCGCAGACGCGGGCATTACGGTACGGAGGTAACGATACGGTGTTTGACATAACTATGCTGAAATTTGACGAAAAGGGATTGATTCCCGCAATCGTCGTTGATACACAAACGAAGCAGGTCCTCACGCTGGCATACATGAACGAAGAAAGCCTAAAGATTTCCATGGAAAAAGGACTGACTTGTTTTTGGTCGCGTTCGCGTCAGGAACTTTGGCTGAAAGGTGAGACCAGCGGAAATTATCAGCACATCGTCTCTATCACGGCGGACTGCGACCGCGACGCGTTGGTCGTCGAGGTCAAAAAAGACGGCCCGGCATGCCATCTTGGTACGGAGTCGTGTTTTAGCGAAGTGATCTTTGAAGGCAACGAACCGGCTGCGTTCCAGTATGACGATTTGATGGAGATGTTGCGCGGGAGAAAAGAAAACCCAAAGGAAGGCAGTTATACAACCTATCTTTTTAAAAAGGGCATCGACAAGATGCTCAAGAAAATCGGCGAAGAAACGACCGAAGTCATCATCTCCGCAAAAGATGGCGATCGAGCCAATACGGTTTATGAAATTGGGGATTTGATGTATCATATTATGGTGTTGATGATTGAGACGGGCATCGAGCTGGATGACATCAAGCGTGAAATGGCGTCCCGTCACGTGATCGACCACAAAGTGAAACAGGAGAAAATGATCGAATGATAACGCAGAATCTGCATACGCATTCCGTTTGGGACGACGGACAAAATACACTTGAGGATATGACGCGCGCGGCGATTTCCGCTGGACTGACGTCCGTTGGATTCAGCGGACACAGCCCGCTTTCCTTTAAAAACGACTGGACGATCGTGCCGGAACGCCTTTCGGATTATCGGGCGGAAGTCCAACGGTTGAAGACGATGTTTTCTGGTCAGATCGACGTTTATTGTGGGCTGGAGTGGGACCTGCTCTCCGAACCACCTTCGGACGACTATGATTACATTATCGGGTCGATCCATCATCTTCCGATCGAGGGTCTCATCATCAATATCGACAGCAGCGCAGAAGATGTTTGGCGTTATCTCGGGGAGTGTTTCGGCGGAAATGCGGATGCAGCGGCAAAGATGTATTTTGCGCAGTATGCCGTGCTTGCCGCGATGGAGAGTGTGGATATCGTCGGGCATCTCGATATTATAACCAAGTTTGACGAGCAATTCCATTTCTTCCGCACAGACTCGGCTATGTACCGTGCGGCGGCGATGGAAGCGATTGAAACGCTGGTAAAAGCGGGCAAGATTTTTGAAATCAACACCGGCGCAATCTCCCGCGGGTATCGCACTACACCGTATCCTTCGGACGAACTGCTGCGAGCGATCAACAGGCTTGGCGGCCGTGTCACGATTACATCGGATGCGCATAGCACGACTGGAATCGTCTGCTCGTTTGATCAGGCGGAGCAGCTTGCGCTGAATTGCGGATTCCGCGAAATCTGGCAATTCAACGGAGATACGTTCGCGCCAACAGCGATTGGAGAAGCGAAATGAAGACGATTGAAACGCCGATCAAAGGGGATTTGTACCCCCCGGCGCTGCCGAAGAAGCCGCCGATAGATGGCGACGATATGATTGATCGAAGGCCAAACAATGTTGTTTAGTCAATAGCTCTTTGTGAACCGATAGATACTTGCATGAAGTCTTTTTTCTCTTTTAATGCGGACTACTTTTTCAGGGAACAGGTCAATATATGCTTATAATGACAATAGAATCGAAACGCACCCAAGTAGGTTATGAAGTGGGTTTTTGGAAAAATAAAAAGGCTGAAAACCCTAGAGTTTATCAGCCTTTTTCTGGTGCGGCCGGAGGGATTTGAACCCTCAAGCTTTCGCCGACGGATTTTAAGTCCGTTGTGTATGCCGTTCCACCACGGCCGCAACGAAAATATTGTACCACGCTGAGGAATAATGTCAATTCATGTTTTTCAATCGTTCATAATGCATGGACGAAATAAACATGCTAAAAAAACGTGTTTACAATCCCAACAGAATGCCAACGGCGCCCCCGGTGAGAATAAAGAAGATCGGATGAATTTTTTTCACCTTTGGCGTCAGCAATAGCGCGAATAATACGACAAAGAGTATGATGTTGCGATAGTCGAACATCTGGAAAAATCCATCTCCTATCGCGCCGGTAATCAGTGCGGAGCGCATAACGGCCCAGCATGCCGCGGCAATCAAACCTGTGACGGCGGGACGGAGTCCACTGAACGTGTCGCAGACCAGTTTACTGTCACGATATTTCTGCAATGCACGCGCGATCAATGAGACGATAATGAACGATGGTAAAATGACGGCAAACGTCGCCACAAATGCACCGGACACACCCGCGGCGCTGTAGCCTGCAAACGTGGCGGCATTCACGCCAATCGGTCCGGGCGTGGATTCTGCAATTGCGGTGATATCGGCAAGCTGGAGCGTGCCGAACCACGCAGGATACTGCTCGGTCATTTTCAGGACAAACGGCAGTGTTGCAAGTCCGCCGCCGACGGCGAATAATCCGGCCTTAAAAAACTCAAAAAACAATAACAAGAGCGTCATTTGCGAATCCTCCCGGCAACGATGCCTGCGACGGCGGCAACGACGACGACAAGAATCGGGGATTGTCCGAACACGGCGACCACCACAAAACCCAGCAGGCATAGAATGATGCCGAACAGGTTTTTCACATTGGAGCGGAATAACCGAACGACAACCGCGGCAATCAACGCCGCGACAGCAACGCGGATGCCGTGGAACGCACTTGTAACGACGGGATGATTCCAAAATCGCATCAGCATGGATACGATGATGATAACCAGGAAAAGTGGAACGGTGACGACACCCAGCGTTGCGAGCGCGCCGCCGATGAATCCACCGCGCTTTTGTCCGATAAACGTTGCGGTGTTTATTGCAATAACTCCCGGCGTACATTGGGCAATGGCGAAATAGTCCAGCAGCTCTTCTTCCGTCGTCCAGCCAAGGCGGTCGACAAGCTCACGCGAAAGCATTGGCAACATGGAATAGCCGCCGCCGAACATAAGCGCTCCAATTTTGACAAACGTAATGTAAAGCTTCCAAAGATTTTTCATACGCTAATAAACATACCATTGATTGACAAACGCGGCAAGATACAATATAAATCCTGCGATACAAACGCCTGTGGCGAGATAGTCGGCCCACTTTTTTTCCGTGATTGCGCCAAGCGCAAGTGCGAGCGGGAAAGCCGCCGTGAGATACCTTGGCGCAGAGAGCAGCCACGTGGCGCCCATGCACACCGCGTAATAGATAATAAAGTAAGCTACGTTCGATGCGCGCAGCTTGTTTTGTGCGGCAACGACAATCGCGAGGCCTGCAAAAAGATAAACGATGTTGGGAAGCCAAAGCCCCAAGAGCATCTGCGTATTGTCCGCAAAGGTCGCAGTCATGTTGTTAAAAATCGTCGCATTGGAGGCAAAGAACCACCCGAGTTGCTGATGCCAGTGCTCGCTTTGATAAACAAGGAACATAGTCGCGTTGCCGGTGACACGGTAATTGATATAGAGGTATAGCAGTAACCCGCCGGGAATGAGCAACAGCGAAAGCGCATTGCCGGTCATCTTCCACTTCCAGCGGACGTCTCGGGAATGCGCGGAACGTTCATGCACGATTTTTCCGACAAGTTCAAAGCAGGCGGGCGCAAACAGCAAGATACCCGGCATCCGCGTGAAGGCCGCAAAAAAGCCGACGATACCCGCCAGTGGATAGAGATTTTTTCGGACACTGTAAACGCAAAGCAACGAGAGCAGCAAAAACAGGCTGTCCGACAGCGGCGACGAGAATAAAAATGATGCGGGCAGAATGCAAAGATACTTCAGCGCGCGCATCGCGCCACGACGGTCGGTATCAAGAAGCGCCAGCTCGTAAAACACATATGCCGCAAGAACCCAGCAGAGGTTAGAGACAAACAATCCGCTGGTTAAAAAATTATCGAATATATAGTTGAATATTCGCACCAAAATTGGATATAGCGGTAAAAAAACGATTAGAAGGCGATCGTCACCCGTGTTGACATATCCGTTTTCCGCGATGGTGAGATAATGCTGGCTGTCCGTTCCGGTTTGGTTCCACAGGCCGATGCGGTCCAGCAGGCCACCACTGTATACGCCCTGACGGAGAGAAAACACATAGGCCAGTGCAAAGATGAACAGACGGAACAAAGCGAGATAGAACAGGAGCTGCAAAACCGGATGCAAACGGCTCCTGCGTCCGCTGCGCTTGCCGATTGCAGGGCGTTCCGGCAGCCAGGGGACTTGGCTCCAGGCGGTCATCCACTGCGGGATAAAACGAATGCCGAACAGTGCAAAGAGAAATGCGCTAACGGCAGCAGAAAAGATGGCCAGCGGATTATCTGGTGCGTCGAGCAGAACCCACTTTGCAAAGAAGACAAACAATACAAGCAAGGGTACCGATGTAAACAGTACCCTTTGCCAGAATTGTACGTCTTGTTTAGAGCCGTTTTGTCGCATGCATCAATCCCGCATGGCAAGGCACGGCCCGAGTATTTCGGAAAGCACAATGCCGTTTAGCGCCTGCGTTTGATCCCAGACAAAAGCACTATCCGATGCGACCGGTGTAACCGGTGTTACGGCGGGAGTGGCGTCCGGCGGACAATCCGGCCGGATGCCGGTCATGCTGGTTTCCTGATGTGCATGGCCGGAAATACTGCTGGCCGACACGACATGCTGCGGGGTCTGATTCAGCTCGCGCAGCTTGGACGCAATCGTGTGTTTGGCCGTTCCTTCTTCGCGGGATGCGGTACCTTCCCGCGAACCTGTGCCTTCCAGCGAGCCGGTCCCCTCTACTGAGGCGGTTCCCTCAAAAGCAGGCATGTGCATAGACGAGGGATGAACCCTGGGCGCAAGCGGCGTGGTACGCATCGGCGCAGCCGTCTCGACCTGCTTTTGTGCGGCAGCCTGAGCGGCGCGCTGTCGCGCAGCGCGCTCGCGTGCAGCCTGCTCTTTGGCTTGCTGCTGCCTCTTTTTCGCAATGATTGGAATAACAATCCAAACAATCACGATGATAATCCATATCCCTTGCATGGCTTTATTTCTTGTTGTCGGTAACGACGGGCTTTGTACCCTTACCGATGGCATTACGCATATCGGTATCCGAAGCAATGTTCTTCATCCGATAATAATCCATGATGCCGAGGTTGCCTTCGCGGAATGCCTGCGCCATGGCCTTCGGAACTTCGGCTTCGGCTTCGATAACACGCGCGCGCATGCCCTGCACGGCAGCCAGGTTTTCCTGTTCCTGCGCAACGGCCATTGCTCTGCGCTCTTCGGCTTTTGCCTGCGCGATGCGCTTGTCGGCTTCCGCCTGATCGATTTGCAGCTGCGCACCGACGTTGCGGCCGACGTCCACGTCCGCAATATCGATCGAGAGGATTTCAAACGCGGTTCCGGCGTCAAGACCCTTGTCCAAAACAGTGCGGGAAATGCGGTCTGGATTTTCCAGAACGTCTTTATGCGTGTTGCTGGAACCGACGGTGGTGACGATGCCTTCGCCGATACGGGCGATGATCGTTTCTTCACCCGCGCCGCCGACGAGACGGTCGATATTGGCACGAACTGTAACACGCGCTTTTGCACGCAGCTCGATGCCGTTCATGGCGACTGCGGCAATGACGGGGGTTTCAATGACTTTCGGGTTAACGCTCATTTGAACGGCCTGCAGGACGTCGCGCCCGGCAAGGTCGATTGCGCAGCTCTGCTCGAAGCCGAGCGGGATGCCTGCGCGCTGTGCGGCGATGAGTGCGTTGATGACGCGGTCAACATTACCGCCGGCAAGGTAGTGCGCCTCAAGCTTGTTGATGGAGACCTCAAGTCCTGCCTTTGTCGCCTTGATCAGAGGATTAACGATACGGCTCGGAATAACTTTGCGAACGCGCATACCGACGAGCTGGAAGATTCCGATTTTCACGCCGGATGCACGCGCGGAAATCCACAATCCGAGCGGCACAAAGCTGAAGAACAAAACAAGGAAAATGATTGCCAGAATTACAATCAAAATAGGACCAAACATATCTTACCTCCTGGATTAAATAATCAATGAGTTCTATCACGCCGCAAGCGACGATCGCATCCTGCCCGTAAAGGGCCGACAGAGTGTTGGTTGGTGTGGTTGGTACATCAGTGCCCGGAGAGCACCGAGAGATAATAAATAACAAGATAAAGGATGCCGACAAGCGCGGGAATTCCAACACAGATACCGATCCATTGGCGAACTCGCTCTTTTTTTGTCGCTTCCTTGGGGGGAGCGGCGTTTTCATCCTCAAGCGCCATGCCGCACTTGGGGCATGCGCTTAAAAGATCGGAATAAAGAACGCCGCATTTTTTACAGTATTTCATATGATCCTTTGCGTGGGAATGTTATGCGTCCTGCTCTTCGGCTTTGGGCGCGTCGTCTTCCACCGTGCGTTCACGCACCAGTATATGCATGCCTTCTGCGCGAACAACAATGATTTGCTTGTTCTTTTCAATAAAGGAACCGGCGGCGAGAACGTCCACGCGTCTGCCTTCGATATCAGCAATGCCGGAAGGACGAAGCGGCGTGACGGACGTGCCGGACTTTCCGACGAGTTCTTGCTTTGCGGTTACGATTTCAGGGACGGACGCGCCGTCCGACTGATCTTTCAGCACAAGGAAGGATTTGGACAGCTTCCCGCGCTGCAACGAGCGGATAATCCAGATGATTGCCAGAATGATGATGAGCAGGGTGATGGCAATAATGTAAAGCGCAACGCGCGGGCTGCCCCAGCCGAGTTGCATGACAACCACGGCGATGAGTGCAAGCAGACCGGATGCACCGGCGACACCGACGCCAGGGGTGAACATTTCAACAGCGAGCATCAGCAAGCCGAAGATTAGACATATCATTGTCGGAACAGCAGTGGGGCCGAGTACTTCTAAGAAACCCATCAGTAGTTGCCTCCTATCGAATCCGTTTTTTCTATTATACCATAACATGTCAGATGAGTATGCAAAAGAATGTTGCATAAGCGTATCAAAATAAAGGCAATAGTGCGGCACCGCGTCTGAAAAACAAAGCTAAATGAGAATGGAGCTTATATCGTATAAAAAAGCGGAGGATAGCTTAGTTTGATACACCAAAGCACGAATTTTCGGCCACGGCAATTCGTGAAGGAGATTTATGAGTCTATAAAAAACGAGCAGATCAGAAAGGAAACGCTTTTACGCTGTGTTCGGTATGCCATGAATGCAACGCCATTTTCTTTGGCACTGTAATCGTCGCCTTCGTCCTTGATTTGCGCGGTTTTTTCCGCCCAAAGCGACACAGTGGCCAGAGACACGGCATCGGCTGCGTCACATGCCGGCAGCAGATCGGTCAGCAGGATGCGGACCGCATCGCCCTGTGCACTCAACGCCGTTTCATCCGATGAAGCAAGATACTGTTCAATGGTGGAATCACTGTCGCAATCAACGGTTTCCGGCAAGGCAAGCGCGAGCTCAACGGAAGATACGTGCCCGCCGTCGACCGTATAGCTCAACTGCGCGGATACAACGGGTGTGGTTTCGCAGGAAAGTGACCAGACACGTTCGCCGTCTGAAGAAGGTTTGGCGGTAAAGTCGGTTCCGGTTTGCAGATGCGTCAGCCAAACGGACTCCGGCACGCCGCCTTGATATAAGGAGGCGGATGCATCTGCTAGTCCGACGGTTGCCTTCGGAGACGGTGAAGCGCTGGCAACGTCTCCGGACGATTGCGCCTGCGTGTGCGACAAAAAATAGATCAGCAACGCGGCGCCGACGACCAGAACGATAAATATAATGTTGAGTAACTGCTTTGATACGAGACTCTTCATAAAACAACTTTGGCGGAATTTCGAATGTTATTAGCAGGAGTCCCCTGCAAATCAACACCGCCGAATTGAGCTTAGTGTATCATTTTGCGGGATGTTCTGCAATATTCGGCGTCAACAGCCATTTTCCATCGAAATTCGAAGAGAACGCCAACTTACATGGGCCATGGTCATCCCGAATGCTCAACCCCGGTGACGGAATATCGCCCAAGATTTTTTTTGAGAAAACAGGACAGTTGGCGCAAGGTTCGTCGAATCCGTAGATTGCCTGATAGCAAGGACAGCCGGTTACGTCCCTGCAGAGCAATTCGCGCATACGCAGGTTGCAGACGGAAACAGTACTGGTCTTAGAATCCAGAACGAACGCGGGCTTATCTATGTAGTGGAACACTGCGTCCAGAAAGCTTTCAACCGTAGCGACACGATCTGAGCTTCGTTTTTTCAGCAGGAAAACGCTGATGATTCGTGCGGACAGTATAAGAAGGTCAATTTTTTCTTCCGTGAGTCCGCGCCCCGGGCGAAGCTCTTCGAAACTGATGTAACCAAGCGCTTTGCCGTCGTCCGGCAGAGAGCATTGGACGAGCGATTGTATCCCGGCAGAACGCACATTTTCGCGGTACTGAATCGGCAAATCGGCCGGACTGGAAAAAAAGAGAAGACCGTCACGACCATGGAGCGACCGAAAGTCTCTTGCTGCCGCATTGCCTTCCGGCATGCACCGAAACAAATGCTTTTGCGGTTTGACATCGCTGGAGCACCATTCGAAGGTATTGGCGATGGTTTGCTGCCGGTTGCTTGATTCGAAAATCGAAATGCGGCTGATATCCGTTAGGTTGCCAATGACGGATAGGCAGGAGTCTATCGTGACTTCCAGATTTGACGAGCAGAAGAGAAGATGAAAAACCTGTTCCATCAAAATGTTTTGCAGAGTGGAAATTTCGACCGGAGGAGCTTCCGAGACGCGCGGTGTATATCGATTTGTGCACACGGTGCTATCCAGTTCGGAATAAAGGACATAGCGTTTTTTACCTGCGTCCTTTGCGAAGCACAGCGCACAGTCGGCGTGCTCTAAAACGGTGTGGAAATTCTCCTTGCCCGATGTGACTTCCGTAATGCCGATGCTGCCGCGTATTTGTCCCAGTTCGGGGACCGGGATACCTTCGATGGAGCGCAATATTTCTTCCGCCTTGTAGCGGACGGACGGTTCGTCATGCAGATCCTGCGTGTAAACGATGAATGTATTGCCGCCAACTCTGCCGATTAGATCGCTCGATTGGAAGCTGCTTCTTAAATTACACCCGACCTGTTTTAGCAGCG
The DNA here is from genome assembly GCA_963665515.1 of Christensenellaceae bacterium. GTDB lineage: Bacteria > Bacillota > Clostridia > Christensenellales > CAG-138 > UBA7703. The sequence continues at coordinate 51,604 of OY762278.1, read as the reverse complement.
TGTCGCCAAATGCGTTGCCGAGCGTATCGTTAACCTGCTTGAAATCATCGAGATCGAGCAGCATCAGATAACCGCGCTCGTCCTTGGCAAGACGGTTGATCTGGTTGCGAATCAACATGCTGACGGTGCCCTTGGCAAAAAGCTCGGTGACCGTGTCGTTTTCCGCTTTTTTTCGCAGAGTCGTCTCTAGTTCCGAATATGCCCGTGCGCGATCGCGCTCAAGCTGAATATCGTCTGCACGACCGACGATGCGATATACCCGCCCGATATCGTCCTGCACGCTGGTGAAAGTAACGCGGCACCAACGGTAGCCGTTGCCGTGAATATTGATCAGATAATCTCCACTTAACGTAACGGGACGAGTCAACACTTCCCGAAAAACTCGCATATACTCCCCGAGACTGGCTGGATGTATCAATGTACTTTCTGCAAGCGTGGATAAATATTCTTTAACGTCCGTTTTCTGCATGCCTTGCCGAAAGGTATTGTGGTAGACGCTCAACATATCGGTCTCCGGATCATAATCAAACGCAACGCAAGTTGCGTTTTCGATGAGCATGCGGTTTTGCTCATCCTGCCAGCGATGAGCTTCGATTTCCTTTTGCTGTATCGTGATGTCTTCGCAGACGACAAAGAATATAAACCGGTCGGAACTTGCGGCAATCTGTTGCGCGCGGAGATACAACCGCTTGCCCTTGTTGCTTGTCTCGGTAAAATAGAGAATCTGACAGGAAGATTCTTTGCCGGAGTCAATTGCATTGTTCAGCATGCCGAGGATAGACGCCCGCTGGTCGTTTGTGAAGATATCGAGCGCGTTTGCGCTGTAATTTGCATAGGAAGAAAAATCGATTTCCATCATATTGCACAGCTTCTGGTTGACCCGCTGGGTCGAAAGAACACCATCGTGCAGTTCGAAAAGCCCGGCCGCACCGACGAAACTTTTGAATATGGTGGTTGCTTCCGCATCCGGGTCCCAAAGTTCTTTTACGTCGATTTGGCTGAGCAGTGCGTATTCTCCGATGAAATCTCCGACGCTGCCACGGGAAAGGAGCGCCTCAAATTCCGAAATCGGCAGTGGGCGCGCATAAAGATAGCCCTGTACGATGTCGCAGCCGATTGTGGCGAGGTAGTCGGCCTGTCGCAGCGTCTCAACGCCTTCGGCAACGACGGCAAGGTTAAGCCAGTGCGCCATGTGCATGACGGAATTCAAAATGATACCACCGCGGCCGCCACTGCTTTCGCTTTCATGTAAAAAGCCAAGGTCCAGTTTCAATACGTCGACCGGAACGTTTTTTAGCGTATTAAGTGAGGAGTAACCCTTGCCGAAGTCGTCCATTTCGATCAGGAAGCCTTCATCACGCAATTTATCTATGACGAGCAGTAACTGCTCTGCGTTTTCAATATATGCCGTCTCTGTGATTTCCAAACGAAGTTCATGCGGGTTAACGCCATATTTGCGCGTTAGAGAAATCAGCTTTTGACAGAAATCGTGCATATGGATGTCAGCACGGGAAATGTTGACGGAAATGGAAACGCCGGGTTTGCTGGAAGCATGCCAGTTGGCAAGGAGTTTGCACACGCGTTCCCAAACAAAATAATCCAACCGGCTGATGAACCCGTTTTTTTCGAGAATCGGAATAAACGATCCCGGAGAAATCATGCCCTTTTCCGGATGGTTCCATCGAACCAATGCTTCCGCGCCGACGAGTTCGCGTGTGCGATGGTTGTATTGCGGTTGCAGGTATACTTCAAATTGCTCGCTCGATAGCGCGGCATTCACGTCGCCGATGAGCGCCTGCTCTTCCAGAATCAGTTTTCGCATGGAGTCGTTATAGTATGCAATGCGCTGGGAAGAGCCGTCCTTAACGGAACGGAGGGCCATCAGCGCACGATCGCACATCAGGCTGACTTCCAGTGTGGGATCATCGATAAGGTAGACGCCGATGCGCGGGGACAAGACAAAGTTCGGTTGGAATTTCGTAAAGTGATCGATGAAGTCCAATAGACATCGGCTTGGGTCAAATTTTTCTACAGGAAGGCAAAAGACGAAATGATCGGCTTCCAGTCGGCCGAAGGTCGTCTCCGGACTGAAATAACGGCGAAAATGTCTGCCGATCTCCAGAAGGAGTTTATCGCCGGCAGCCATTCCGAACAGATCGTTATATGCTTTAAAACGGTCGAGATCGAAGCGTGCCAACGCATACCGAAACTCCGGATGCGAATCCAGCATGCGGTGCGTAATATCATAAAACTTTGCACGGTTGTAAACGCCGGATATAGCGTCATATTCGGCAAGATAACGATATTTCCCAAACGCGGCATACTCGCTGCGTTCAATGGTGTTTTTCAGGCGAAACAGTAAAATGGCGGGACTGAAAGGCATCGGCACAAAATCGTAAGCGCCAAGCTCCAGTCCTCGTGTTTCCGCGGCGTTGTCATAAGAGTCCGCAAGCACAAGGACCGGCAGGTCGTTTAGTCCCGGCGCGCCATGAAGCGCGGAAAGGAACGCGTAGCCTTCCGATTCGGATGCGGAAATATTCAGTATGATAGCGCTGATGCGGGAAGCATTTTTTGCCGAAAGAATACCGAGTGCCTGCGTGACGGTTTCGGCGATATAGAGCTCGTATGCACTGGACAGCGTGTCGATCAAAAGTCTGCGGTTTGCTGCATCGCTGTCAATGACAAGAATTTGTTTGAGCATGCGGCTTCCTCCGGCTTTCTCTCGATTTACGGTTGGTCGACTTTTTGAAAACAAAATTGAAAGATCAGAGAATATAACAAAAAACGGGACGGGACGATGGCTTGCGAATTGGTGACACTCTACCAGCTCCTGGGACATATCTCCCGGACCGATATACATAAAAACGCCCGCCTTGCAAGACAAGCGCCGTTATCGCCTATATGCCGATTGCATCATCCGTGTGCAATGCCGTGATCCAGGCTGCCCGGGCAAAAAGCCACCGCATCCTGCAGTTGGTTAGGCGAGCGCATCCCGCAAAAAAATACAAAAAACCGTTACATTTTGCAAACTAAAATTAATATAGCATGTTACATATACAAATGCAAGATTGTATTATAAAAATGCAATCGCAAGGTTAATATGTGACATACTGAAAGAGTCTTTTTTATTCGATATATATGTAACGTTTACACGGATTGTATGATTTCATATGAAATTTAGCATTCTCCCCCAACATATAGCAAAAAGAGTTACACCCCCATATGTGAATAAATCAAAAAAAGCGGGATGCATATGCATCCCGCTTTTTTTGATAAGTAGAGGAAATGTATCTTTTTTCAGGTTGACAGGCCGAAAGGCTCTGCAACAGAAGCGAGGTTGACGGGGACCGGTTCGCCCGGTTCGATGCCGAGCATGCGGCAGGCGATCGTTTCAGCAGCATTCGGATCAACATACTGGCGTTGAGCGGCAAGCATACGCTCTTTTTGCTGTGCATCACCCGCAAGACGAATCGCATTCTCCGCAACGGATGTTATGCTTGGTGCAAGGATGGACATCCCGCGCTCAGCGAAAAATTGTGCATTCAACGTTTCCGTTACAAGCTTTGGCGGGGTATGGATGACCGGGATCGCTTTTACGGCGGCTTCCGCACAGGAAATGCCTTCCGGATTGGTCACCAACACGTCGGCGGCATCCATATAAAGCGGGATCTGATCGACAGACGGAACGCTCAGCACACGGATATCGCCGCCAAATCGGGCGATCATCGCATCCTGCAGATGTTCATTATGCCCCGTAAGCACAACAATGCGCGCGTTGCGGCCGTGAAGACGTTCCAGAAATTTTTTCGAAAGCGATTGTGCGCTGTTGAGGTCGTTTTCTTCGGGCATGACCAAATAGCACGGGATCTCGACCGGTAAATCGAGCGTCATGCGCGCGTCAATTCGATCCATCGTCTGCGAATATAATGAACGGACGGGAATGCCGCTTGCAACCAGCTTGTCCTGCGAAAGGCCTCGGCGGGCGAACGAATCGTCCAAATCGGCGTGCGGCGTGAAAACGAGGTCCATATCCGTCTCCTCAAGAAACGGAACGCATGCATAATCCGTGGAAACAAAATACGTCCGCGCGGAAAGGTGGTGACGCCTGCGCAGATAGGTCAAAGCCTCCGCGGGAAACAGATGCATGCAGATCACCGCGTCGATATCGTTTTCCACAAGATATCGATGCAAGTTCTCTGCGTACAGCGTGTTGACATAGTACACGGGCGACTTCCGTCGATCAGTCGTGTCAAACGCACCGGCGGCATACATGAACCCGAACGCGCGCGGTGTTTTAACCGCAATGTTGACAAACGTATCGGTGAGCGGGTTTGAAACATTATCACCCAGAATCGCAAGGGCGTCTTTTATTTCGCATTCGTTACCGTGCCGCGCCAGCGCATCTTTGACGGCCAGCGCCGCCGCGTGCTGGCTCTGCCCGGCGCCGCAGGTTAAGACAACAGCCTTCAATATGATTTCCTCCCAACTTGACTGAAAAGCGATCCCAAACGCTGATCAGCCGCACTTGCTGTAACCGCAGCTGCGGCATATGACGCAGCCGCCTTCGTGCTCAACCTTGCTGCCGCACTCCGGGCAGACATGGATATCGGCTGCGTTAACCGGTTCTTCCACGGGCTCTTTCGGTATAAACGGAACGTCGCTGATGGACATGTTTTGCTGCTTTTTCTGAACAGGCGCTGTTTTCGTCTTGGCCTGTGCCTCCGGCTTGTTATACTCCGCGCCGTCGTCAATGAACTTGCTGACTTTCATGAGTACACGAGCAATCGCGTCCGGACAGGAGGTGCAGCTCATGTTTTTTTGCCGGATGGTAGACGGGCAGCGGATGCCTTTAAGCTGATCGTACACCTCGTTGATCGAGATGCCGCTGCGCAATGCAATGGACGTCAGCCGTGCGGTCGCCTCACTTTGGCTCGGGCAGCCGCCCGCTTTGCCGGTGCTGGTGAACACTTCGCAAATGCCGTTTTCATCATAGTTGACCGTAACATACAGCGTGCCGCATCCGATATTCATCTTTTCCGTAAAGCCGCGGGTAACGAGCGGGCGCGGGCGCGGCTCGATTTTCCCGTAATTTTCGGGCAATTCCAAATCGTCTCCGATGGCGACGGCAGGTTTTTCGCCGTTGACCTTGCCGATGTTGAGCACCTGTCCTGTGCGGCTGCCGTCGCGGTAGATTGTAACACCCTTCAGGCCTTCCTGATAGGCGAGCAGATAGACTGAACGCACATCGTCCCGTGTTGCGTTGTTTGGGAAGTTGACAGTTTTGGAAACAGCATTGTCCGTGTGCCGCTGGAAAGCGGCCTGCATGCGCGTGTGGTCTTCCGGTGTGATATCGTGCGCGCAGACGAACACGCGGCGTACGTCTTCGGGGATTTCCACGAAGTGTTGAATGGTGCCTTCGGCTGCGATGCGCTTGAGCAGCTCCTCGTCGTCAAGGCCAAGCGTATGCAATTTTTCCATGAGCAGGGGATTGACCTCAACCATCTGCGTGCCGTCCATCACGTTGCGAACATAAACATATGCAAACACGGGCTCGACGCCGGAGGAACAGCTTGCAATGATGGAGAGCGTGCCGGTCGGCGCAATGGTCGTGACCGTTGCGTTGCGGACCGGGTCGCCGTCCTTGAACGTGCTTTCCGGGAACAGCGGGAACGCACCACGCGTTTTCGCGAGTTCAATGCTTGCGGCACGACCGGTTTCCTCAACAAACGACATCAGCTTGTCCGCAAAGGCGATACCTTCCTCGGAATTGTAGGGGATGCCCAGAGCAAGCAGCGCGTCGGCAAAGCCCATAACGCCGAGGCCGACCTTTCGAGTAGAGCGCGTCATGTTGGCGATATTTTCAAGGGGATAGTTATTGACGTCGATCACGTTGTCTAGAAAATGCACCGCCTGACGAACGGTCTTTTCAAGCAGATCGAAGTCGAACGTATAGGCGTCGCCGTCTTTTTTCAGCATGGATACGAGGTCGATCGAACCGAGATTACAGCTTTCATACGGCAGCAGGGGTTGTTCGCCACAGGGGTTCGTGCTCTCGATTTCCCCGACGGAAGGAACGACGTTGTCGCGATTGAGACGGTCCAAAAAGACAATGCCGGGTTCGCCGTTTTGCCACGCGGCGTCCACGATTTCATCGAATACTTCGCGCGCAGAAAGCTGTCCGACCACGTCTTTACTTTTCGGGTCTACAAGATCGTACATCGCGCTGTTTTCGACTGCGCGCATAAATTTTTCTGTCAATCCGACGGAGATATTGAAGTTGTTGATGTCCGCCGTGTCGCTTTTGCAGCGGATGAATTCCAAAATGTCCGGATGGTCGACGCGGAGGATGCCCATGTTGGCGCCGCGCCGCGTGCCGCCCTGTTTAACGGCCTCGGTCGCAACGTTGAACACACGCATGAAGCTGACCGGACCGCTGGCAACGCCGCCGGTCGAGCGGACGGTCGCACCTTTTTGCCGCAGGCGCGAAAATGAAAACCCGGTACCGCCGCCGGACTTATGGATCAGCGCGGCATTTTTAACGGCCTCAAAGATGGCTTCCATACTGTCGTCGACAGGGAGGACAAAGCAGGCCGAGAGTTGGCCGAGCGGACGCCCGGCGTTCATCAGCGTCGGTGAGTTCGGCAAGAAGCGCAGATTCGACATCAAATCATAAAATTCGTCCGCCGTTGCGTCGACGTCGGCCCCGGAATCATAAAGCCTGTCGGCCTGCGCAATTGCACGCGCAACACGTGTGAACATTCCTTCCACGTCCTCAATGACGCGACCGGTTTCATCCTTGCCTAAATAGCGCTTTTCAAGCACTTTCATTGCGTTATCGGTAATACCGTTGACAGCCATAATACAATCCCCCGCTTTACTATTTCATATGTTTTTCACCTGGGAAGAGAATGCGCCCGATTCAGGCGCATTCAAAGCATAGCACTATATCTAGTATCATTCAAGAAGTGACCCGTCAATATATTGATAATTCACAGATCGTTTACGGTTTGTTCGCACGGCGGAAAAACATGAAAAAAGCAGAATTTTGGAGCGAATGAAAATGTGATAATTGCAAAAAGTCCGGTTCCGTTGAGAGAACCGGACTTTTTGATTTTTTTGTGGTTTGAAAAACGACTCAGCGCTTATAGTCAAGTATCAGCAAACGGCATTCACCGAGGGAATCCTTTGTTAAGGTGCAAGTGTTTTCGTTGACATGGTGGATGATGCGTCCTTCGTTTGCATCCAACAGCGGCTCCAATCCTTCCACGTCGAAGTGGAGTGCGGGCGTCTTGTAGTGCATGGGAATAAACACGCGCGTGCCAAGCTTGTCCGCAAGTTCGGTGGCGACGACCGCATCGATTGTAAAGACGCCGCCGATCGGCGCAAAGAGTACGTCCACCGGACCGATCCTTGCGATCATCTCATCGCTGAGCATGTGGCCAAGATCGCCAAGGTGGAGCAGGCGTAATCCGTCAATTTCATAAAGGAAGACGATGTTATCGCCACGTTTTGCACCCTGTTCGCCGTCGTGGAATGTTGCATATCCGGTGATTGCAATATCGCCTGATTGATGCACGCCGACCGAGCGGATAACCTGCGGCGACCCGGCGACGCCGGAGAGACAGTTGTGGTCGAAATGATCGTGGCTTACGGTGACCGCATCACAAACAATATCGTGCAGCATATATCCGGTCTCCTGGCCACATGGGTCGGTCAGGATTTTGTATCCGTTTTCAGCCGTCAGCAGAAAACAGGAATGTCCATACCATGTAATTTGCATATTCTTCACTCCTTTTGAGAAAATAACTTTCTGAGAAATAATCTTCATTGTGTTCTTACTTTATTATACAGAAACTGCACAGAATTTTGAAGGAATAAAAATACCGCCGCAATTTTTAATATTTCGCTAAAGTAAATGCTTATTTGGCTGAGGACAGGAGTCTGGACAGCGCATCGCCCAACGCACCGCTTTGCTCAAGAAGAGCCGGTCGCTCACGCGGCGGGACGGAGTGCAGCATGGTTTCGCATGCACGGTATGCAATCGCATACGCCCCGGGGCTTTTTTGTGCCGTGAGCGCGAGCAGCAGCGCTCGCTGGAGAGAAAAAATATGCGGGCAACCGGAGCCGCCGTGCCGCGAAAGTGCGTTAAGCTTGTTGACTGCGTGGCTTTCCGTTTCGGTATCCGCGGCGGGAAGCACCGCGCGTATCCGCTCGACAAGTATATCGTAGAATGAATCGTAAAAATTAATCAGAAGCCAACCGCCGACCGTACGGCAGGATGAGACAAACGGAGTGCCGAACGCAGGCGGAAAAATATCGGCAGAGAATTCCCGCACGGGAAGCCGATATGGAATGTGTGCGCTTGCCGCGGAATTCCTTGATGGGAGATGGACGCTGTCGGCGTCAAATTCGACACCTGCTTCATGGCTCAGCGCATCGGCAAGGATATGACGGATTTCTTTGTCGAGCGTATGTTTCATATCGCCAGTCTATCTATGTGCCGGTCGTGTGTCAATTACTCTGTTTCATAAAATGTAAATTTCCTGACGTGCGCACTGCAAACAAATCGCTCCTATGATATAATGATCAGAATGACAATCTGGCGCGTATTCCCGACGGCTTGATTTAAATTTTGCATCGGGGTCAATGAACGGCGGATACAACAACGAGCAAAACAGACGATTGGAGGACGCTATGACAAACAATGAACTGCGCTGTTTGACGACCGTCCGCATCTTCGGTGATGACAAGTGCTTCGGACCGGGAATCGCTGAACTGCTTGAGCGCGTCGACCGGCTGCATTCGCTTAGGAAGGCTACGATTGAGATGAGCATGGCATACAGCAAGGCTTGGCGCATAGTCAAAACGGCCGAAGAGAACCTTGGCTTCAAACTGCTCAAAAGCGTAACCGGCGGAAAAGGCGGCGGCGGTGCGGAACTAACAGACGACGCAAGACGCTTCTTAACGTCCTACCGACGGCTCGAAACGCTGGTCCGGCAATATGCGGACGAGGCGTTTGTAGAAATCATGGGTGGTTGACGAAAATCGGTATGAGTCTTCTCATAGCCGCGGTGGACTGGCGGCGGAAAACATGCGAGGGAGCAAATAGCGATGCATTTTACAAAAGTTCACGGACTTGGCAACGATTTTATTTTGCTGGACGGACGGCAGATTTCTATGGATTATAACGCGATTGCCCCAAGACTCTGCCATCGGCAGACGGGCATCGGCGCAGACGGGCTTTTGATCGTGCTTGACAGCGACAAAGCAGACGTCAAAATGCGCATTGTCAACAGTGACGGCAGCGAGGCGGAGATGTGCGGCAACGGCATCCGCTGCTTCGCAAAATACGTCTACGAATGCGGCATTGTGGACAAAACGGAATTTGGCGTGGAAACGCTTGCGGGCATTATGCGACCGAAACTGATTGTGGAAGACGGTGCCGTTGCGGGCGTTACTGTCGACATGGGAGAGCCGTTTTTGGAGTGTCGCGATATTCCGGTGATTGGCGAAGGCCGCTGCATTGACCGCGAACTGAACGTAAACGGAGATGTGCTGCGCTACACGAGTGTTTTACTCGGTGTGCCGCATACGATGATTTATGTCGACGACCCGACCAGCCCGAAATGGATGGGCATGGGTTGGGATATCGAGCACGCGAGCATTTTTCCGAACAGGACGAACGTCAACTTCGTTCATGTGGTTGACGATCACACAGTGGAACTTCGCACGTTTGAGCGCGGCTGCGGGCCGACGCTTGCCTGCGGAACAGGCGCGTGCAGCACGGCGGTCGCCAGTGCGCTGAACGGTAAAACCGGTCGTGAAGTCGACGTGAAAATTGCACTTGGTACCCTGCATATCAACTGGGCCGAAGACAATCATGTTTATATGACCGGACCGGCCGAGATTGTCTTCGAAGGCGAAACAAATTTGATTTAACAGTACAAAAAACAGGCGATAAGGGAACGGTGCAAACCGTTCCCTTTAAAAAAGGCCGTCTCCTGCCGGTTTTTCTTTTCGGTACCATTGCACACGGGGAATTGTTGTGGTACGCTGTTTCAGACAGTGTAATATACTTGCTTTTCGGGTTTTTATTCATTTTTATTACAATTTGAGAGGATGGGAGTTTTTCGATGGAGACAATCGGTTCCGTCAAGTCGGGCGCATCAGGCGTATCCGAAGCAGAGGCGCTTCGAAAAAAGACGTTTGAGAGGAATAAGTGGTTCTTCTCAACAAGCGGCATCGGCCGCGACATGAGCTATGCGCTGATCGATTCGTTTCTTCTGATTTATATCCAGTTCGGCGTTTCTCTTACGCTTGCGCAGTTCACGGCGTTGAGTTTGATCATCGGCGTCGGCGGGCGTGTTTGGGATGCGTTGAACGATCCGCTTATGGGCGCAATCATCGACGGATCGCATCTGCGCTGGGGTAAATTCCGACCGTGGATCCTTCTCGGCGCGATTCTTTGCGGGTCGGTCATCATCACCATGTTTAACGTTCAAAGTGTTACCGGCTGGCGGTTCGTGGTGTTTATGACCATCATGTACCTGTTGTGGGAATCGACGTTTACGATGAACGACATCGGCTATTGGTCGATGCTGCCGAGTCTTTCAAGCGTCAAGGAAGAGCGAACGTCCGTAACGACGCTGACCGTGCTGTTTGCCGGCGTCGGCGCAATCCTTGCGCAGGGCATCATCCCGCAGGTCACCGTCGGCGACATGCGTGCGGGTTACCGCATGGTCGCCATCCTGATTGCCGCCGTCTTTATCGGCAGCCAGGTGATGACATTCCTGTTTGTCAAAGAAACGCCGCGTGCCAGAGTGGAGATGAACGAGAATATCTCGCTCAAGAGAATGTGGAAGACGATCATGAAGAACGATCAGCTTCTTTGGATGACGCTCTCCATGCTCTTTTACAACGTCGGAAGCACCATGCTCATCGGCCTTGCCGCCAACCTGCTTTATATGGAAATCGGCTACAACGGAACGCTCTATTTCTACGTTGTCGTTGCATATGGCGTGACCATGGTCGCAGTCAACGCGCTGTACCCCTGGCTGGTTGGTAAACTTGGCCGCAAAAAACTGCAGAACGCCAGCATTGCACTGGCAATTATCGGCTATGTTGTGATTGCCGCGATGGGCTGGGTTTCGTTCTTCCCGTTCAATATTTGGATACTGTGCTTCTTCTGCATGCTTGTTTCAGCGGGTCAGTCGCTGTTCTACATGGCGTCCATCATCAACATGACCAACTGCGTTGAATACAACGATTATAAACACGGCGAACGCAGCGAAGCCGTCGTTTCCACACTGCGTCCGTTCATGGCGAAATTCGGTTCCGCCATGCATACACTGCTGATTACGCTGACGCTGGCCGTTTCGGGGACTTTCCTGCTCAGCCAGTCCATCAGCACGCTGGAAACACAGCGCGACTTCTTTGACCAGCAAGACGGGGCGACCCAATCCTATTACATCGCACAGATGCAGTCGTACTTTACCGCATACGAGGGATTAAGCCAGGGTACGAGTGAATACGACGCGGCCGCCGAACAGATATCCGCTGAAATTGCAGCCGACGATGTAATGAAGGGATTCCAGATCGACTCCGCGTATGTGCCCGCTATGGAAGAGGCGATGGTCGTTAAAACAACTGTGGACGGAGCAGTGGAAATCGGTCGACTCGGCGAGCTGGACGCATCGCTGATTGCTGATGACGGCAGCACCTATTCGCTGAAAATCGACGACCTCGACAGCGGCGATGAAAGCGCGGCGAATTTGAGTTTCCGCGATCAGCGGACGACGACTATGCGCGTTTGGGTGCGCCTCTCGTGTACGATACTGCCGGCAGTGCTGCTGTTTGCGGCGCTGTACACACAGAAAAAGAAGTTTGTGATCGATGAAGAATATTACGACAAGATGATCGAAGAAATCGACCGCCGTAAGGAAGGGAGCGAGCAGGTGTAGCTCCAATTACCCCTGCACGCACGACAGACGCGCCGGAGCAAGTATGTTTCGGCGCGTTTGTTGGCTTTTTCCCGGCATTGCCGCGGTTGGCGCGCGGGTGATAGAATGCCGTATAAAGGAACGCGCAACGCACGAAAGACGAAAGGGTATCAATTATGAAAGTGCGACTGAAGGACGAGATGGAAACACTGTTGATTCCGCTGTATGGACGGGCACAGATGAGTAAACGCGGTTTGTTTGGCGACAAACAGGCGGAGGAGGCCGTTCGGCAGATCGATTACGATTTTTCACGGCTTCGCATTCAGGAAAAGACGCAGGTCATGCTTTCGGTTCGCGGTGCAATGATCGACGCATTTTCTGCGGATTATCTTGCGAAACATCCAGACAGCACGGTCGTTTACCTGGGCTGCGGGTTGGATGCAAAGTTTCAGCGCATGGACAAGCCCGCCAAACTTTGGTACGATCTTGACTTTCCGGAAGTGATTGAAATCAAAAAACAACTCTATCCGGAAACGGAACAATATAAAACGATTCCTTCATCGGCAACAAACTGGAATTGGCTGGATCGGATTGAAACGAACGGCAAGCCGGTGCTTGTTATCGCAGAAGGACTCTTGATGTACTTGAGTGAAACCGATGTGCAAACGCTGTTTTGCAAAATGCGGGATGCTTTTTCCGATGCGACGTTTATTTTGACGCATATTCCTGCATGACGGCAAAACAGGCGAAAAACCACCCGTCGTTAAAAAAGACGGGCGCAAAGATTCATTGGGGTGTTGACAAACCGGAAACGATGGAAGCTTTTGGCGAGGGTATTACACAAATAAAAACAATATACCTCACCGATGAAAGCGCAACGGAGACTCTGCCGAAGAAATACCGGACGATGTTCCGCCTTGCGGATAGATTCCGTGCCGCAAGGGAAGCGCACCGCATTTTTGTGACGCATTTGGCCGCCGAAGCAAAATAAAAGAGACGGCGATAACAGCCGTCCCGAAGAAACCAAATATATAAAGGCTTACCATTCCGACGCTTCCGGGAAACAGTGCATATGAATTGGCGCAAGCGCACGATACCCGTCGCACATGCCCTTGAGTGTGCGGAAACCGAACCGGACCGAACGCAGCTTGAAATACATGCAGATATCGCCGATGGTCGTTTCGTCAAACTGGCTCTTGTGCTGCAGCAAAGCGCCTTTTCGTGCGGAAAAGGTCTTTTTAATCGGAATATAGCGGTTCGGTTTGTCGGTATAATAAAAAGCAAGCGCGTCAACCGCATGACTGCCGGAGCCGCCGATACTTTGCATCACACTTTCAAATGGAACCATGTTCATGGACATCTTTGTCGCCATGCCAACCTTGATGTGGTCAAAGTGGCATTCGCTGATCACGTTCGGGTCGGGGGCAAAAACCGCCTGTGGTTTTATACGGACAATCTCTTTGGCAATTGCAGCAGCCGCTTCTTCAAACGCGTATTGTGCGCCGTCATGAAATGGTAAAAACGTTACGTCCGTCACGCCCAGAAGGCTCGCCGATGCAATGGATTCTTTTTGGCGGATTTGAACCAGCTCGTCGCCAAACTGCTTCGGGTCCAGCGCACCCATACGCCCGTCGGTCACGATAAGGAAGGACACGTGCTTGCCTGCGTTGGTCAGCGCTTTGATAGTCGGCGCGCATGCAACTTCGATATCGTCGGGGTGCGGGCCGATAAACAGATAACGATCAAAACCGGACAGATCCGGCAGCGGGGCAACGTGCTTTAAAATTGTGCGAAACATGGCGAAATCCTCCAAAAGATGTAAATTCAAATGCCGATATTGAAAGTATACCACGCGCATGGCGCTGCAAACAGCGCAAGCGACAATTGAGGCAAAAGAAAGATAAGGGGATGAATGCATGCCGATTCCAAATCTCAAGTTCATACAAACTGACAAATCCGATGAACAGATTTCAACTGGATCTGTCACGATTGACGAATCTCTTGACTCCGTGCGCGAGGGGATATTGGCGATGCTTGCGTTGGCACAGAACGATCAAGCCGGTACGCAGGCTGTGCCTGTGCTGTTCGACCGAAATACTGCGCTGGGCGACGATTGTTACAGAATCGATTGTTCGGAGCAAGGTGTTCATGTTGAAGCGGGCGACGGGCCAGCGGCCGTGTACGCTGCGGCGACAATTGCGCAGATGCAAGACGAGCACGGTGAACACTTGCCGGTGTTCAAAATTGAGGATGCGCCCCGGTTTGGCTGGCGTGGCCTGACGCTGGACGTATGTAGACATTTCTTCCCAATCGAGACGGTGAAGCAGCTTGTCGAGCTGATGGCATATTATAAACTTAACAGGCTGCATCTGCATCTTTCGGACGATCAGGGTTTTCGATTTGAGAGCGAACAATTTCCACGCCTGAATACGATCGGGTCGTTTCGGGAAAGCACCGCCGTGAAACACGGCGCAGGAGAAGAGCAGGATCATGTTCCGCACGGTGGGTATTACAAGAAAGACGAACTGCGCGAGCTGGTGCGTTTTGCAAAAGCGCGCGGCATCGAAATCGTTCCGGAACTGGACATGCCAGGGCATGCGGTTGCAATGGTTGCGTCCTATCCGGAACTTGCGTGTTTTTCGAATGCGGAACATCCCGTACAGGTTGCGACACGTTTCGGTATAGGTGATTTTTCTAAAAAACTACTCTGTGCGGGAAGCGAAAAGACGTTTTCGTTTTTATTTGCGCTGCTGGATGAAATGATGGAAGTCTTCCCGTTTGCATATTTTCATATCGGCGGTGACGAAGCTGTTAAGGATGAGTGGAAACGCTGTTCGAAATGTCAAAACATCATGCGCGAACAGCATCTGCCAAACGAACGCGAATTGCAGGGATGGTTTTTAAACCGTGTGAGCCGATATCTGAAAACACATGGACGGACGGCGATCATTTGGAACGATGGGCTTTGCAAAGCGTTGGACGAGGACATCGTCTGTCAGTATTGGACGCCATTTCTCGTTGAAAGCAAAGCGAAAACCGTTCGTCATGCAAACGCGGGAGGACGCGTCATTTCAAGCGCGTTTTTGCGCGTGTATTTTGATTATCCCTATGCCATGACGCCGCTGAAAAAGACCTATGATTACGAACCGGTTCCGCGTGGTGTCGCGTCGGACAAAAAGCAGAATATTACTGGCGCGGAATGCGCCATATGGACGGAATGGATCGATACCCCGGAAAAACTGTTTTTTATGACATTGCCGCGGCTTGCTGCAGTATCGGAAGCAATATGGAGTGTCCATAAATCTGGATATCAGGATTTTTTACGGCGGTTGGAGCCACACAAACGTCTTTACGAACGGCTGAACTTGACGTATGCGAAAAAAGCGGAACGCTCTCTGCCGATCTGGCAGCGCATTGCAGCCATAAAAACCTTTATAAAGACCGACACCCATGCTGAGTTACGAGATAACGAGCGGTGAAAGCCGCAAAAAGCATGGTTTTTCTGCTATAATGGATGTCAGGCGTATTGTGCGCCACAAGATTAGAAAGATCATGAAACAACATAAAACGGAGGCTACAAACATGAACGAAGTACTGCAAGCACTAAAGACCAGGCGCTCCGTGCGCGCATATCAACCCAAGCAGGTAGAAAAAGAATTGCTTGACCAGGTTCTGGAAGCGGGCACATATGCTCCGACGGGCAGCGGCAAGCAATCGCCGATTATCATTGCGGTGCAAAACCCGGATACGGTCAAACAGCTTTCCCGGATGAACGCCGCGGTTAACGGCGGCTCGGGCGACCCGTTTTACGGCGCGCCGACGGTGCTTGCCGTGCTGGCGGACAAATCACGCAGAACATACCTGCTCGACGGCGCGTCCGTGATCACAACCCTACTCAACGCGGCACATGCGGTTGGGCTGGCATCCTGCTGGATTCACCGCGCAAAGGAGGAGTTTGAGTCGGAAGAAGGCAAAGCGCTGCTGAAGAAGTGGGGCGTGACCGGAGACTATGAAGGCGTCGGCCATGTGATACTCGGTTACGCGGCGGAAGAACCCGGCGAGCCCGTTGCGCGTAAGAGCGACTATATCATAAAAGTTTAATTGTTGCGGCTGTCGCTCATTGCGTGAAAACATAATGAAGGCGGCCTTTTGCTTTTTACGATTGCATTGCGGAGGAGAGACTTACGACGACGGCACAAACAACCGAAGAATTCAACGATATCAAGGAGTGTGCGGACTCCTTTCATCGCGTGACGGGCCTCGGTGCGCTCCTTTGCGCGCCGGAAGGAAACGTGTTGTTTTCGGTTGGAAAAAGTTGCCGCGACTGTAAATTGTGCAAATGCTTAGGCTTGCCGGAGGATCTTTGCGTCGTTTCCCGCGCGCAGGCCTGGCGAGAGTCGGAACGCTTTGGCGGCAAGTATATCTACTCTTGTCCTGTAGGCTTAACGTGCATCGCAACGCCGGTGCAAACAGAACTGGACCGCATTGCAAATATCACAGTCGGGCCGTTTTTAATGGTTGACGAAGAGGACTTCGTGCAGTGCGAATTGGAATCGCGCGCCGACAACGCAGACCAATTGGCGCAAGCGGGCAAAGAACTCCGCACGATTCCATGGGTTTCGCCTGAGCAGGCGGAGCCGATTGCAAGGCAGCTGTTTTTATCCGTCGGCGGAATCGGCAAAACGTTCAGCATTGGCGATCTTTTAGCTCGGCAGCAAACAGACCGTTTGATGGGTGACCTTTCCGACTTTGCAGAAAACGAGAAACTTACGGACGACCCGGCGGGCGAATACCCGATTCTGATGGAACGTGATTTTTTGGAAGCGATCGCCGCATCCGACCGGACGAAAGCGGAGACATTACTCAACGATTTGCTTGGACATATCTTCTTTTTGACCGGTGGCGACTTTTCGAGGATTCGTGCTCGTATTCTCGAACTTCTGGTGCTCAGTTCCCGCGCGGCTATCGACGCGGGCGCGGATGAAACGCAAATTCTTTCGCTGTGTGAACAGTGCGTGGGTCAAATGGGCGATATCTACGATGTGGACAAACTTTGCTACTGGCTGACGGCTGTGCTAAAGCGTTTTTTTGATTGTCTGTTCGACCGCGAAAGTGTTGAGGTGCAGAATCCGATGCCGCGCGTTTTGGCCTATATGCGGCGCAACTGTACACAACGGGTTACACTTGAGGACGCGGCGGAAAAGGCGCATCTTTCACCTTCGTATTTCAGCCGACTGTTCCGCGCGCGGACGGGGCGAACCTTCACCGACTATTTGACGCGGCTGCGGATCGATCACGCAAAACGCTTGCTGGGACAATCGGAGTTGGACATGGCGCAGATTGCCGCGCAGTCCGGCTTTTATGATCAAAGCCACTTTACGCGTGCATTTAAAAGCGTAACGGGGCTTACGCCGGGCGCATACCGGCGCAGGCGCGAGCGGGGATTTGACGAACTCAAAAGCACATAAAAAAGCCATCGTAAAAAACTTACGATGGCTGCAACGGATCGTTTGAAAAAACGGTCTGTTTTTTATATATTTTTTTAGCTTGCCTGACAGAGCTCAAGCGCCGCAGACGCCGCCGTGGTTGCATCCGGTGTGTAGCGGTCTGCGCCGATTTGGTCGCAGAACGTTTGCGTGATCGGCGCGCCGCCAATCATGATTTTTACCTTGTCGCGAATGCCAGCGTCCTGCATGGCGGTGACCACGTCTTTCATAACGCCCATTGTGGTTGTCAGCAATGCGGAACAGCAGATGACCTGACAGTCGTTATCAATCGCCGCCTGAACAAACGCCTCCGGTGTAACGTCCGTACCGAGATCGACAACTTCCAGACCCTTGCCCTCCATCATCAGGCGGACGAGGTTTTTGCCGATATCATGAAGATCGCCCTGAACGGTCCCGATGCAGACTTTGCCGGTTGCCTGCACGCCGCTTTCGACGAGCAAAGGCTTTAATACCGAAACGCCCATGTTCATGGCTCGCGCTGCAACAAGCACTTCCGGCACAAAGACTTCATTGTTTTTAAACTTTACGCCGACGACGCCCATGCCTTTGAGCAAACCGTCTTGCAGGATTTCCTGTGCGCCGACGCCTTCGTCGATTGCCTGTGCGACGAGTTGCTTGACAATTTTCGCTTTACCTGCCTGCAGCTGCTCGGAAATTTCGTCTATTATCGCCATATGCGAGGATCCTCCGGATTCGTTAAAATTGCATTTGTTTGCATTATGTTACGTTCATTATATCGAAAAACCGTAATTGTTATTGTAAAACCATGCGAAAATTTGTAAAATATTGCCAATATCGCGATATTAGGTATGATTTTACAAGCGTGAGCAAAATTTTACAAGTATTGCAACGGCTCGGCGGGATACAATGCGGCTGAACAATGAAATTATAAAAACATAAAGGCTGAATCGGAGGATAAAATGAGCGGAAAAAACGTGCTGTTTTCCATTTTGCGGCATGAGCAGGCGCCGCGTGCGGCATGGGTGCCGTTTGCGGGCGTTCATGCAGGCGCGCTTGTTGGCGCGGACGCCGAGCAGATGCTAAAGGACGAAGATACGCTGGTTTCGGCGCTAATGGAGGCCAACCGCCTATACACACCGGATGGTCAGCCGGTCGTGTTCGATTTACAACTGGAGGCGGAAGCACTCGGCTGTAAACTGCTTTGGGCAAAGTATGCGCCGCCGTCGATCAAGACCCATCCGCTGGCGGACACCATGAACGTTCCGTGCTATTGCACGCTGCCAAATGAAAGAAGCGGGCGTATTCCGATGGTACTTTCCGCTATGCGGCGGATGAAGCAGGCCGTCGGCGAGACGACAGCGTTGTACGGGTTAATCTGCGGGCCGTTCACGCTGGCGAGCCATCTGCGCGGGAACGACCTGTTTATGGACATGTATGACGATGAAGATTTTGTTGCGGAGTTGCTGGCGTACTGCACGGCATGTGCAAATCGCATGGCAGGCTACTATATCGCTGCGGGCATGGACGTCGTCGCCGTAGTCGACCCGCTGGTGTCTCAGATTTCGACGGCGCACTTTGAGCAGTTTTTGAGCGGGCCGTATTCGGAGATTTTTACGCTCATCCGCGCGAGCGGCGCGTTTTCCTCGTTTTTTGTATGTGGCGATGCGACGCGTAATATCGAGGCGATGTGCAAAACCGCACCGGACTCCATCTCCGTCGATGAAAACGTGGAACTGGCCGCGGCAAAGGCGATTACCGACCGGTACAACATCGCCGTCGGTGGCAATATTCCGCTGACGTCCGTCATGCTGCACGGCACGCAACAGGACAACATCAAGTATGTTGTCGAATTGCAGGACGAACTTGACTCCGTTCAAAACCTGATCGTTGCACCCGGCTGTGACATGCCTTATGCCGTGCCGGTTGAAAATACGATCGGTGCAGCGCAGGCGGTGCTCAACCGCAACGAAAGCCGCGCGATCATAGCAAACTATACGTCCGAAACGTTCGACCTGCCGGTACAACTGCCTGATTATGCGCATTTGAAGAAGCCGCTTGTCGAAGTATTCACGCTCGATTCCGCGACCTGCGCGGCATGCACCTATATGATGGGCGCGGCAAACGAGGCGAAAAGTCATTACGGCGACGCAATCGACATGGTAGAATACAAATTCACGGAAAAAGAGAATATCGCCCGCTGCATGAAGATGGGCGTGAAGAACCTGCCGTCGATCTATATCAATGGGAAACTTTGCTTTGCGTCGCTGATACCGAGCCGCGAAGAGCTGAACCAAGCGATTAAAAAGGCAAAAGCGGAGATCGGTTGACGCAAAATGTGCACCGTGCGATAGTATTGAGGGTACCCTTTGGGATTCGGATACGATTGGAAAGGAGACCGACCGGAGATTGACGGAATTTTACTTGATTACCGGCTTTCTCGGCGCCGGGAAAACAACGCTGATCCACAACGTGCTGCCATTCTTGCGCGGGAAGCGAGTGAATGTGATTGTAAACGAGTTTGGAGCCGTTGCGCCGGATGAAACACTTTTAACGGGTCTTGGCGCAAAGATCAAGGCGGTTACGGGCGGCTCAATTTTCTGCGCGTGCCGCATTGCCGAGTTTGAAGACGCATTGCAGGACGCAATGGAGCAGAATCCGGATATCCTCCTGGTTGAAACGAGTGGGCTTTCCGACCCGCGTTCCGTTCGGGACGTAACAAAGGATTTTGAGCGCGACGGACGGCTTGCGTACAAGGGCGCGATCTGTATCATCGATGCGCCGCGCTTTGCCGCGCTGCTGGATACGGCGCGGACGATCAAGCGGCAGCTTGCCGTTGCGGACGTCGTGCTGCTGAACAAGTGCGATATGGTATCGCAGGAGGTTCTTGCACAAACGGAAGCGCTGGCTCAGAGTGTCTGTCCGGCACGTGTGATTCGCACGACGTATGGAAGGATTCCGCAGGAAGTGTTTGCGGAGCTGAGATCCAAAGCTGAAGAACAAAATGGCACTGACACTATGCCTGATATTACGCTCCAGCGGGAAACGGTTTTAATCGACCCGAATATGACAAAGGCGCAGCTACTGGACTTTTTACAGATGCTGAGCGAGGATACCTATCGCATGAAAGGAATCTTGCGTTTAAAATCGGGCGTCCACCTGGTGGATTGCGTCGGCATGGACCTGCATGTATCCATATTCGACGGAGCAGCGGAGAAAGAGAATATTTTAACCTTGATGGCCGGACAAGGCATGCCGCTGCGCCAATCGTTACGCGCGGCGATCCAACGATATGACACGCTTGTCCGGCGAAGAATCGGATGACAAAATCAATCATAGTTGGCGGGAACAATATGGATGTTGAAAAAATTCTAACAAAACACAATGCGCCGCACGCGGTGGTAAAGGTGGACGAAATTCGTTTCGATCCATCGTTTCGTACGCTTTGCGAAGCAAACAGCTGTGGTTATTACGGTAAGTGCTGGACGTGCCCGCCGGACGCGGGAACGATCGATGCGCTTATGCAAAAGGCAAAAAGTTATCAAAATGCGCTGGTGTTCCAAACCGTTTCAAAGCTGGAAGATTCGTTCGATATCGAGGGTATGCATGAAGCAAGCCTGCGGCACAATAGGCTTGTACAGTGTGTACGCGACGCGGCAAAGAAGGAACACCCCGATTGCTTTGTTTTGGGCGCGGGCGCATGCGGCGTGTGCGCCGTTTGCAGCAAGCGCGACGATCAGCCGTGTCGCTTTCCCGACAAGGCGATCACTTCGCTGGAAGCCTGCGGGATCGACGTTTCACAGGCTGCGAAACTCGCCGGACTGCGATATATCAACGGCGAAAACACCGTAACGTACTTCGGCATGGTGCTGTATTGATGAAAAATAGAAAATGAACCCAAAATGTTGAAAATCCGCCGAAAAAAACGGCGGTTTTATTTTACACTTTCCCACATTCGTGCTATGCTGTTCGAAAGCTTTTACGGAGGTCGATGTGTATGAACGTGCTGGTTTGCAACGCGGGGAGTACTTCGCTGAAGTATAAGTTGTTCTCTATGGCGGATGGCGGATCCGGCGAAACCGTTCTTGCCGAGGGCAAGAAGGAACGCGTCGGTGCGCCTATGGGCAGTTGGATGCACAAAAACGCGAAGACGCATCCAATAAAGAAGACGTTGCCGATTTCCTGTTATGCCGACGGCATTCGCCTGATGCTGGATGCATTGCTGAACGATACGATTGGTTCGCTGCGTGAAATTGACTGCGTTGCGTTTAAGGTAGTCCATGCAAGAGACATAAGTGGTGTGCAGTTGCTTGACGAAGACGTTCTTACCGCCATGGCGGCGTTTAACACTGTCGCGCCGAGTCACAATCCGCCGTATATTGCCGCAATCCGGCAATTTCGGGACGCACTGCCGGACACGCCGCTGATCGGTTCGTTTGAAACGGGCTTCCATCGCAGTATGCCGCCGGAAGCATATTTGTATTCCATACCGCTTTCGGTAAGCAAACAATATGCCATCCGCCGCTATGGTTTCCACGGCGCTTCGCATGAATATGTGACGCAGCGGGTGAGTGAACTGCTGGACAAGACGGATTTTAAGCTTATCTCCTGTCATCTTGGCGGAAGCGGGTCGCTCTGCGCGGTTGTGAATGGTCGATCGATCGACACGAACCTCGGGCTGTCGCTGCAGTGCGGCGTGATGCATAATAATCGCTGCGGCGATATCGATCCTTATATCCCGATCTATCTGATGAAGGATTGCGGGTACAGCCTCGAAGAAGTCGAGACGATGCTGAACAAGCAAAGCGGCATGCTCGGCATGTCCGGCGTGTCCAACGACCTGCGGGATGTGGAAGACGCCGCAAAAGACGGAAATGAGAACGCAAAAACAGCGATTGAGAGCTATTGCTATCATATTAAGAAGCAGATCGGCGCATACGCCGCGGCAATGGGCGGCGTGGACGCGATAGCCTTTACCGGCGGCATCGGAGAAAACAGCGCGCTGGTGCGACAAAAAAGCCTGAGCGGGCTTGAATTTATGGGCGTCGCTCTGGATACAGAGAAAAACAGTGCCTGCAAATGCGACAGCGAGCTGACCGGTGAAGGCGGGAGCGTACGTATTTTCGCAATCGCGGCAAACGAGGAATTGATTGTCGCGCGCAAGGCGAAAGCATACTTGGAGGAACTTCACGGGTGATCGTACAGAAACTTGAGACGGAACATTTTCGCATACTCAACCAGGGAAACGGCATTTATCGGATTATCGACCCGCTCGGCGTGGGTGGGAACCTGATCGTTGGAAACGAGAAAGCGCTGCTCATCGACACAGGATTCGGATTGGAGGATATTCGCATCCCGGTCCGACAGATAACAAACCTTCCGCTGATTGTAATGAACAGCCACGTCCACACCGACCATAGCGGTGGCAATTACTTTTTTGACACGGTATATGTGCCGAAAGCCGAGCGCGGCATGATGCTCGATGGATCGCTGGACCGCGAACGGGACATGCTCTTCCGGAGCTGGCGGCCGATTCGTCCGCACCTTGCGCAATATATGATAGAAGGCGTTGCCCTGACCGGCCGGTTGGCAAAAACACAGTACGAGCCGCTGCCGGAGCGTTTCGACCTTGGCGGTCGCATTCTGGAGATGACGGAACTGGCCGGACATACCCGCGCAAGCTCTATTATGATCGACTTTAACACACGCACCGCGTTCGTCGGCGACGCAATCGGCCTGACGACCTGGTTGTTTTTATATCCGGAGGGAACGATCGGCGGTTATTCCGATCGGCTGGCGGCATTTTCAAAACGTACGGACGTAGATTTTTTGCAGCTTTCGCATAAGACCGAACCGCTTCCGTTTTCGTTTGCAAAGTTCAGCGCGGGCTTTGTAAAGCGCGCCAACAAAAGCAACTCCGAAATCTGGGAAAATAACCGCTTCACCGTACCCGTTT
Source organism: Christensenellaceae bacterium (assembly GCA_963665515.1). Taxonomy (GTDB): domain Bacteria; phylum Bacillota; class Clostridia; order Christensenellales; family CAG-138; genus UBA7703. Next base: position 28,244 of record OY762278.1, on the reverse strand, counting down.
ACCGCTATGCGGAGTCGAACACGATTTTTGGCGATGTGGAACTCTTTTTTACCGATACGAATATTGACTGAGGGAGTGCATGTTGCCCGGACGTTCCGCCCTCTGCAAATGAAAGCGTGATTCTTAAGAAAGATAAAACTTGTCGGCACACGATTGCAAAACGACACCGATTGGGCTATACTGCGGTTATGAAACGTAAAAAGAAAACAAAAGCGGATATTATCACTTCGATTTTATACGTGATTTTTGGTTTAATTGTAGTAGCGGCCCTGTATGGATTGGGCACGCTTGGTTACTCGTTGCTTGGAGCGACCGTTGGTAATTCGTACTATGCGGAACTGGCAGAAGACGTGCACGCAGACGCCAGCGTTGATTTTTCAGCTCTAATTGCGACGAATCCGGAAATTAAGGCCTGGGTCGTGCTGGACGACACGGCGATCGACTTGCCGATTGTGCAAACCAGTGACAACAGCTATTATCTGACGCATCGTTTTGACGAAAAAAAGAACAAGCTTGGCACGCCGTTTATCGATATGGCAAATCTTGGTGACTTTTCCGATCGGCATACGGTGATCTATGGGCATGCGGTGAAAAGCGGCGCGATGTTTGGTTCTTTCTGGGAATATGAGAACCCGAATTATTACAAGCGGAATTCGGAATTGACGCTGTACCTTCCGGACGGCACGCAGTACACGTTGGCTGTGTTTTCGTGCGCAAGAGTGGAAGGCGTCCGTAGTGCGATTCCGCTGTCCTTCTCCAGTGAAAATGCGTTTTTAGCATACCTTGACGAATTGCATGAACTCTCCGCGTTCGACAGCAACGTCACCTTCGATGAAGGCGACCGGATTGTTTCATTCTGCGTGAACCTGCCGGACGGTTCTGACGATGGATTGTTGCTCGTGAGCTGTAAGCTTGTGGCCGACTCCACAACAGCGCAGACAGCGGATGAAACGATGACGCAGATGCAGACGGACGTCGTGACGCAGGACGCCCCGGCAGGTTAAAACGGGAAGAAGACAAAGAAAAAATATGTCGATAGTTAAAAGAATATAGACATGTACAAAGCGCCGCAAATGAAAGCGGCGCTTTGCTTTTTAGATGTTTGGATGCGGACAATTCGAAGCGGTCGGACAGAAAGCGCTGCTGCTGTTCAATTCCGGTGAAATGTGGTATCCTATACGCGTATATCTCGAATCAAATGAAATGGAGGGGGCACAGACATGATGAAAAAACGCGCCTGGATCGCACTGTTTATTTGTACGATCATGCTTTCGACCTTAGGTTGTGCGTCCGCTAAAACCGCGGATACCAATACCTCGTACGATGTTTCCTATGCAGAGCCTGCCGCCATGGAAGAAGCTGCGTATGACGGATACGCAATGTCCGACAGCACAGCGTCCATTACAACCAGCGAAACCAACACAACGGGTGATTTCGACGTCCGTAAGATCGTCTACAATGCGGACATGACCATCACGGCGGACGATCCGGAAAAGACGCTTAACGAGCTTATTGCAAAAACGGAAGAGCTCGGCGGATATCTTTCGGATTCGTATACGACTACCGACGACGACGGCGCATATCTGTCCACAGCGACGCTGAAGGTTCCGGCAGACCAACTGGACGCGCTGGTGACCGTCGCGGAAGCCGCGGGCAAAGTTGAAGACTATCGTTTGAGTTCGGACGATATTTCGCTTTCGTACTACGACATGCAGGCTCGGCTGGACAACGCCAAGGCGGAGGAAGTACAGCTGCTTGAGATTCTTGCACGGTGCGAAACGATCGAAGAAATTCTTGCCGTGCGTCAGAGCCTGACGAGCGTGCGTGCCGATATTGAAAGCTATACGGCGCAGATGAATCTTTGGGATAACCTGGTAGCCTATGCAACGCTTGACGTCAGGATTAACCGGACGCCAAAGACGGTTGTTGCGGGCGAAAAAGAATTGATCCAGATTTGGAAAGCTTCGGATGTTTGGAACAAGATGGCGCGTGGATTCAACAACAGTGCGCGTTTCATTGTTAACGCCATTGGCGCAATCGGAATTTTCCTTGCGGTAGCAATCATCCCCGCGGGGATTCTGTTCCTTGCAATCGGACTGCCGATTATTCTGCATAGAAAGAAAAAACGCAAGAAGATCGAAGAGCTTAAACGCACGGCGCAATCGGCGTCGGAGCCGGACGACACAACAAAACTGAATGAATAAATTTTAGCTGAACGAGGGGGACATGATAGGTGGTAACAATCAAAGAGGCAGCGGCCAAAAAAGAACTGGTCGATTTTATGGAGTTTCCGCTCAAGCTGTATCGCGACAATCCGTATTATGTGCCGGATGTTCTGATGAGTCAGGTGGCGGACATGCAGCGGGACAAGAACCCGGCGTTTGCATACTGCGATGCAAAATGCTTTCTGGCATACAAGGATGGCAAAATCGCGGGACGGGTCGCGGGAATTCTGAACGAGAAAGCGAATGCGAAGTTTGAAAAAAAGTATTTGAATTTCACGCATATCGATTTCATTGACGACGACGAAGTTGTGGACGCGCTCTTTGAGGCAGTGGAAGGCTGGGCAAGAGAACTCGGCTGCGCGGCCGTTCATGGGCCGCTGGGCTTTTCGGACATGGACCGCGAAGGCATGCTCGTTGAAGGTTATGACCGCCCGAGCCTGTTTTACACCTACTACAACCATCCGTACTACATCGATCAACTGAAACGGCGCGGCTATGAAAAGCAGGTTGACTGGGTCGAGATGCGCATTAAGCTTCCGACAGAGCCGATTAAAGAGTTTACACGGATTTCGGACTTTGTGAAAAAGCGCAAAAAACTGCACACTGTCGACCTTGGCGACAAGCCGATCAAGCAGCTGATCGAGGACATGTTTAAACTCTACAACGATACGTATACTGTCCTGTTCGGAATGGTACCGATGACTGACGAACAGATCGCCAAATATGTCGGTGAATTTCGGCCGATGGTGGACAAGCGTACGACCTCGTTTGTTTACAATGACAAAGAAGAAATGGTCGCGTTCGGCATCTGTTGCCCTTCATTGGACAAGGCGATGCAGAAGAACAAAGGCCGCACGCTGCCGTTTGGCTGGATTCCGCTGCTGCGCGCACTGAAAGGGAAAAACGATACGGTCGATCTCCTGCTGATTGCGGTGCATCCCGAATTGCAGCATATGGGCGTCAATGCCGTCGTTCTCGACGATATGCAGCACAAGCTCATTAAATACGGGTTCCGGTATGCCGAAAGCGGACCGATGCTGGAGCTGAACGACGGCGTCCTCTCTCAGTGGGACCGTTTCGAAGCCGAACAGCATAAGCGCCGCAGGTGCTTTGTCAAAGACCTGTAAAAAACATGCTTCCCAAAGAGCAAGATCTGCCCGATTCTAATACAGTATGTCCCGGTTTGACCGGAACAACTAAAAACGCTGGAGGTACACAAATGAAATTAAGCGCACCAAAAGTTATCGTATGGGTAATTGCACTGATTCTGGCAGCGCTGGCGATCATCAGCCAGTTTACGAGCATCCCGGTTGTCGGCAGTTTTGTCAAGCAAAACGATTTCTGGGTCATGACCGCCGCTTATGGACTGTTGTTCGTCGGAACGCTGTTCAAGGGCATCTAAGGAACACAAGATAACAAATAAAAAACCGGCGTGTAAATGCACGCCGGTTTTTTATGTTACTCTTTATGCCTGTCGCAGTCTGCGGATCAGGTAATCTTTGAGCTGCTCAACGGTATCAGCCGCACCAAGCGCAGACTTTGCCATGCCCTGTGCGAGCGTGCCGCGACCGCCGCCTTTGCCGTTTGTTGCGGTGTTGACGGCCTGAATCAATTCCGAAAGCTCGACGGGGAAAGATTCTCCGGAGGCAAGCACATAGTTTAGTTTTCCGTCATTTTCCGAAAATAGCACGGCAAGCGTTTTTCCTTCGATCACGCCTTGCGCGAGGTCTTTGAGGCGGCCGGCGTCGAACCCGGAAAACAGTTTGACGATCAGGCTGAGTTTTCCAACAGTTTCAGCAGATTCTATCAATTCGTCGGCAATATAGCAATTCAGTTCACGCACAAGATCGCGTTCGCGCTTTTTCAGCGCGCCATACTCATCGGAAAGCTTGGCTACTGCGGAAACGGCGTTATCCCGCGCGGTGGAAAACCGTCTCGCCAGTGTATCCAGACTGTCGTGCGTGGCGCGGAAATGTTTCAGCGCGCGTGCTCCGCACAGGAATGTGACGCGCGTACCGCCTTTGTAAGAGATTGCATCCACAACAAAGATGGAGCCGATTTCGCCGGTCAGTTTGCAGTGCGGCGCGCAGCAGGTGCACATATCCGCGTCTTCAATGGCCACAATGCGGATCGGCGCACTCAAGCCTTCCGCGTGTTTTCTGAGCGGGAGGTCTTTTATATCGTCCTCGGTTTCGTAAAAGGTTGCCTCAACTGGCAAATTACGCCAGACATATGAGTTTGCCAGCGTCTCCGCCTCCATGATTTGTGTATGATCGAGCGGTTTGTCAAAGTCGATGGTCGCATAATCCAAGGCGAGGTGAAACCCAACGTTTGCGGCGGAAAAGAGTTTGTAAAACGCGAAGGAAAGCAAATGTTCACCGGTGTGCTGCTGCATGAAATCGAACCGGCGCGGCCAGTCGAGCGAAACGATGAGCTCATCTCCTTCGACCAAAGCGCGATCGACAAGGTGATAAACCTCGCCGTCGACCTCACGGCAGTGGAGGACAGTTGCTTCGCCGATTGTCCCGGTGTCGGACGGCTGACCGCCGCCCTCCGGGAAGAGCACCGTGCGGCCCAGCAAAACCTCAAATCCATTTTTTACGGGTGTGCATGCGCGCACAACGGCTTTGGTTTCGGTTTGATGACTGTTTTGATCATAGAGTTTTTCGGTCATTTGATTTCCCCATACAGTTTGTTATAGCGATGCAGCCGGGATTTAGATGAAGGCCAGCTGTTTGAGCACGAAGATGAAGAGAAACATTGTTACAATCGACAAAACGCTTGTTACGGCAACGAGCGAACCCGCCAGTTCGTCGTCCGCGCCCATGCCTGCGGACATGGTATACGTCGCCATCGCTACCGGTGCGCCAAAGATGATGAGTGCAACGACGATCGACTCGCCGCGAAACCCGAGCGCAAGGAAGATCGCCAGCGCGGCCATGGGGATCAGCAGCAATCGGAGTAGAGAAACAACCGTGATGGCAGTTCGGTTTTTCTTTAGCGCGTCAAAGGTCATGGTCCCGCCAAGTGCAATGAAAGCCAGCGGCGTCGTCAGTGAGGCGATACCGTTTACCGGCGTTGCGAGGACTTCGGGAAGCTTCAGGTGCGTCCAGCTTGCAATGAATCCGGCAAGGCACCCGACGACGATAGGGTTCTGCAGTATGCGAAGCACCAATCGCCAGAACTTTGTTTCACCGCCTTGATAATGCTCCATAGAGATGACGGAAAGCACGTTGAACAGCGGAACGCTGAGTGCAACAGCAAGCGCCATGAGTGCCATGTGATCCTCGCCGAGCAGCGCCGTGGCTACACCAAGACCGAAGATCGCATCATTGGAGCGAAAAGTGCCCATAATGAGCACGCTGCGCCGTTGATCGACTTTGCAAACGCGCGGTATGATCAAACTGGCGAGCGCATACAGCAAAAGGATGCCGATGATCGAATAAAGAAGAAACGGCGAATCAAAGACGGCGGAAAGATCGCTTGCGGCGATTGCACGGAAGCAAAGCAACGGCAGCGCGGCGTAAAAGACAATGGTATTGGCGCCGCGAAATGCTTGAACTTCTACAATTCCGGTTTTTCTTAAAAGCGCGCCGACACCCATATACAGGATCAGCGGCGCAACGACGTTGAATGACAACAATAGGTTTTCCACGTTTGGCCTCCCGCGCGGGCGGACTGCATGGTTGCTTCGCGTCCGCACGATAATGCGTGTATTATAACACATTCCGGTGGGAACGGGCGCTTTTCGAGAATTTTACACCGAAGTGCAGGGGGAATTTATCCGTTTTTTAACACGCATTTAACGACGTTAAGCAGGTGGACGACCTATAATGGTAATAATGGCGCAATATGTTGTAAGAGGATCGGTATCATCCACATGAAGACGAATCTCATAGATAGCAGTTTCTTTTATTGCATAAAAATGGTATCATACTATTGTAGCGTTACACGCGGGGGTTGCATGGATGAGCAGATACATGGATGAAACGGCGCTCTATTACTTTAACCGGGGCGTCTCGACAGCCGCCTATCGTGAGCTTGGCTGTCACGAAGAAATCGGTGAGTATGGCGAACGGGTCTACCGGTTTGCGGTATGGGCTCCGAACGCAGAATTCGTCAGCGTGGTCGGGGATTTCAATTTTTGGAATATCGAAGCCGACAAGATGGAACGCGCGGGAACGACGGGCGTCTGGGAACTCCGCATTGGCGTAGCCAAAGAGGGAGACTTGTATAAGTACGCCATCGGAACCTACACGGGCGACATCATAATGAAGGCCGATCCGTTTGCTTTCCGTTGCGAGACGGACGGGACCGCATCCGTAGTGGGCGACATGCCCTGTTTTGACTGGACCGATGAGGAATATGAAAATAACCACGCCGGTTCGTTTGAAACATACGGTCAGCCGATGAGCATATACGAAGTGCATCTGGGCAGCTGGAAGCAGGGGCTTGGGTATCGCGAACTGGCGGACGAGCTGATCGATTATGTGCTGGACATGGGGTACACGCACATTGAAATGATGCCGTTGATGGCCTACCCGTATGATCCGAGTTGGGGGTATCAGGTTACCGGATATTATGCCGCCACGGCGCGTTACGGCGAACCGGAAGACCTCATGTATCTCATCAACCGCGCACACGAAATGGGAATCGGCGTGATCATGGACTGGGTCCCGGCGCATTTCACGCGGGACGCGCACGGGTTGCGGCTCTTTGATGGCACGCCACTATTTGAGCATCCCGATCCGCGCCGCAGCGATATGCCGCAGTGGGGAACGCTTTTATTTAATTTTGAACAGACACAGGTGCAATCGTTTCTGCTATCCAGCGCTATGTACTGGCTCCGTGAATTCCACTTTGACGGACTTCGCGTGGACGCGGTGAGCTGCATGCTGTATCTTGACTTTGGCAAGCAGGACGGCGGCTGGCTGCCGAACCGTTACGGCGGGCACGACAATCTCGACGCCGTAGCATTTTTCAGAAAACTCAATTCTGCCATCGGCAAACTGCCCGGCGGGAAGATGCTCTTTGCCGAGGAAAGCTCGGCATATCCGTATATCACGCGTCCCGCCTCCGAAGACGGGCTTGGCTTTGCTTACAAATGGAATATGGGATGGATGAACGATGTTCTTTCCTATATGGAGATGGACAGCATCTATCGCAAGTACCATCATGATAAACTGACGTTTTCACTTTGTTATGCTTTTTCGGAGCATTATATCCTTCCGTTTTCACATGACGAAGTCGTCCACGGCAAAAAGAGCCTTCTTTCAAAAATGCCGGGCGATTACTGGCAGAAGTTTGCGCAGCTTCGGCTGTTGTTTGCATACCAATTTGCGCATCCCGGAAAAAAACTCATGTTTATGGGTGACGAGTTTGGTCAGTTTATCGAATGGAAGTTTGATGATTCGCTGGACTGGTTCTTACTGGACTACCCGAAGCACGCAGAGATGCACCTCTTTGTGCATGACCTGAATCATTTTTACACGCAAACGCCACCTATGTACGAGTGTGACGACAGCTGGCGGGGATTCCGCTGGTGCGGTGTGGACGACAACATCCACTCCATCCTCTCCTTTATCAGGACCGACCGGGATGGAAACGCATTGCTGTGGACGTTTAACTTTACTCCGCAGCCATGGACCGATTATATGATCGGCGTTCCATACTATGGCGAATATACGGAAATTTTTTCGACTGACGCGCCGTACTACGGCGGCACCGGCGATTACCCGAATGCGCCGACCATGTCCGAAGATGAACCGTATGGCGAACATCCGTGCAGGATTCGCCTGCGTTTGCCGCCGTTTGCGGCGGTTTGTTATACGCTTACCCCGAAACCACTGCCGAAAAAGCGGCGAGAATCTCAGGAGGGCGATGCATGAAGAAACGAATTGTAGCAATGCTCCTTGCGGGAGGGCAAGGCAGCCGGCTTGGTGTGCTGACGTCCAGCATGGCAAAGCCGGCGGTCCCGTTTGGTGGCAAGTACCGTATCATCGATTTTCCGCTCAGTAACTGTGTAAACTCGGATATCGATACCGTCGGTGTTTTAACGCAGTACCGTCCGCTCGCGCTCAACTCCTACATCGGGACCGGACAGCATTGGGACCTTGACCGTGTACATGGGGGCGTCTTCGTCCTTCCACCGTATGTAACAGGAGTAGACGGACGGTGGTATACGGGAACGGCGAACGCCATCTACCAAAACCGCGAATTCGTCGATCAGTACGATCCGGATTATGTGCTGATCCTCTCGGGAGACCACATATACAAGATGGACTACGGAGAAATGCTCCGTTTCCACACGGAAAAAAACGCCGTTGCGACCATCGCCGTTTTACCGGTACCGATGGAAGAAGCACATCGCTTCGGCATTATGAACACGGACAAGGACGACCGTATCACATCTTTTGATGAAAAGCCCAAGCAGCCGAAGTCAAACAAAGCTTCCATGGGCATCTATATTTTCAACTGGGCTGAATTAAAAGAGTATATGGGACGCGACGATGCAAACCCGGATTCGAGCAACGATTTTGGGCATGATATCATACCCGCGCTGATTGAAGACGGGCAGGCGGTATTTGCATACCCGTTCAGCGGCTACTGGAAAGATGTTGGAACGATTCAGAGCTTGTGGGACGCGAATATGGACATCATCGCGACCCCGCCAAAGTTGATCCTCAACGATCCGCTTTGGAGAATCTACAGTCGAAATCCAATCATGCCGGCGCATTATGTAGGCAACAACGCGTCTGTCACGCAGAGCCTTGTAACCGAGGGCTGCCGCGTGGAGGGCAAGGTGCACCACAGCGTGCTGTTCTATAACGTATCCGTCGAACCGAACGCCGAGGTGTTCGACTCGGTCATTTTCCCCGGAGCCGTCATCAAGAAAGGCGCAAAGGTTTATCGATCGATCGTCGGAGAAAACGCTCAGATCGGCGAAGGCGCAATCATCGGCGGCGCACTGCGCCACGGTGACCAGGTGGACAATGCCCTGACGGGCGACATCACGGTGGTCGGCAACGATATATGTGTGCAAGCGGAGGCTTATCTGCCGCAGGGTACGGTTGCAACGGAGGACGAGAACGGAGGAAGATGCTATGGAAAGTAATGCATTCGGACTCATCTATACCGGCGAAACGAACCCGATGCTGCGTGACCTTGCGCTGTCGCGCTCGGTTGCTGCGGTCCCGTTCGGCGGCCGTTACCGCTGTATCGACTTTATCCTTTCAGACCTTGTGAACACAGGCGTGACGAGCGTCGGCCTGATTGCACAGAAAAACTATCATTCTTTGATGGATCATCTTGGCGCGGGCAAAGAATGGGATTTGCACAGAAAACGTGAAGGTCTGTTTGTCTTACCGCCGTTTATGACCAAGGAAAACACCGGCTTATATCGCGGCAGCATTGACGCGATCCGCTCATGCCTAGGCTATGTGCGGCGCTGCCCGCAGCAATATGTCATTTTAGCCGGGAGCCACACAATCTTTAATATGACCTTTAACGACATGATCAATTATCATGTCCAGACACGCGCGAATATCACGGTTATGTATAACGAGGTCGACGCAAGCGTCCCGGAAGAACAAAATATGGACCTTCGTTTGATTCTGGATGGCAACGGCCGCGTTACGGAAATGGAATACAATCCGTTTACGCCGCGCTCCACGCACAGAAGCTGCGACATATTGATACTGGACAAGCTCCTGCTGGAATATTTGGTAGAAGAAGCATACTCTCACGGAGAATACGACCTCACACGCGATATCCTGCTGAAAAAGTGCAGCACACTCAAGATTATGGGATATCGTTACGACGGGTTTGTTGCACGGCTGGACTCGGTCAACGACTTTTTCCGACACAACCTTGCGTTGCTGCAGCCGGAAGTACGCAGCGAGTTGTTCAATCCGGCGCATCCGATCTATACGAAGATCAAGGATGAAGTCAGCGCGCGATACGGCGAAAACGCAAATGTGAAAAATGCTATGCTCGCCGACGGCTGTGTGATTGAAGGCACGGTTGAAAACAGCATTATTTTCCGCGGCGTAACGATTAAAAAAGGCGCCGTTGTGAAGAACAGCATTATCATGCAGGCTACGACCATCGGCGAAAATTGTCACCTGGATCATGTGATTCTTGACAAGGGTGTAACGATTCGCGACGGACGGACGCTGACGGGATATGACGGATTCCCGATCATCCTCAAAAAGGGAACGACGATATAAAAAATCAGCCAAACTTGCCGCCGACACAAAAGGTAAAGTGCGGCGGCTGTTTGAGCAATGCCCGAATCGCGGGCAATAGGAACGAACAATAACGTTAAAAGGAGGCGCGTGCCTTGAAGGTGCTGTTTTGCGCAAGTGAATGCGTACCGTTTGTCAAAACCGGGGGATTGGCGGACGTTGCCGGCGCGTTGCCGATTGCACTCAAGCAGGACGGAGTGGACGTCCGCGTCATACTGCCGAAGTACGGCATGATCGATGAATATTGGAAGAGCCGCATGACGCATGTGTGCCATTTTGAAGTGCTTTTCGGGTGGGAGCGTGTGTTCTGCGGCGTCGAGACCGTTGAGGACAACGGCGTTACATATTATTTCATCGACAACGAGACGTATTTTTACGTAAACGATATCTATGGCGATGGCACGAACGAAGGACTGCGCTTTGCGTTTTTCTGCCGTGCAGTTTTAGAAGCACTGCCGCACATCGGCTTTTTCCCGGACGTACTGCACCTCAACGACTGGCAGACCGGATTGACCGCCGCGCTACTAAAAACACAGTATGCCGGAAACGCGGATTATGCGCATATTCGTACCGTGTTCTCGATTCACAATCTGAAATATCAGGGCATATTCCATTGGCAGGACATCGCCGGACGACTGGGATTGGACGATCGTTACTTTACATCGGAATATCTGGAATTCTATGGCAATATCAGCTGCATGAAAAGCGGACTGGTGTTTGCCGACCGCATCAGCACCGTTAGCCCGACATATGCCAACGAGATCAAGACACCGTATTTCGGCGAAAATCTCGACGGACTGCTGCGCGCGCGTGAAAACACGCTATCCGGCATTATCAACGGATTGGACTACACGATCTTTAACCCCGCCACCGACCGGTTTTTGCCGTACCATTACGATGCGGAGCATTTGGATGGCAAACAAACCTGCAAACGCGCTTTGCAAAAGGAGTGTGGTCTGGATGTAAAGGACGTACCGCTGATTGGTATGATTGCGCGTCTCTCCACCCAGAAAGGATTGGACTTGGTGGAGCGTGTGCTGGGCGACATCATGCGCAGCGATATTCAGATTGTATTTCTAGGCAAAGGGGAGCAGCGTTTTGTCGATTTGCTCAACTGGGCGAACTGGCGTTATCCGCATCGTGTACACGCGCGCATTGAACTGGACGAAGGGCTTGCGCACCGCATTTATGCAGGGTCCGACATGTTCCTTATGCCGTCCCAGTTTGAGCCGTGCGGTCTTTCGCAAATGATCGCACTTAAGTACGGCTCCGTGCCGATCGTCCGTGAAACCGGCGGCCTGAAGGATACGATCATGCCGTATAACAAATTTACGGACGAGGGCAATGGCTTTTCATTTGCAAACTATAATGCGCACGAAATGCTGAATACCATTGAAAGTGCCGTGCATTATTGGTATGAAGACAAGCCGATGTGGAAACGGATGATGCTGCGTGGCATGCATGACAGTTTTGCCTGGGAAAAACCTGCAAAGCAGTACATTGCGCTGTATGAACGGCTTTTGCCGCTGAAGAAACCGGGAGAATGCAAAGAACCGGCGGTCGAAGCGCCGCCAAAGCCTCAAGAGAAATCCGCGCAGGCGCAAAATACGGTTGTGCAGCCGAAGGTTGAGATGAAGGCGGTGCAGCAGCCAAAAGAAAATGAAGAGCAGGAGGCCGAAACAGCGGAGACTTCAAAAGCAGCGTTGCCAGACGCCCCAAAAGCAACGCCGCAAACGCCTGCCGTTTCACAAAAAGTTCAACCGACTGCACCGCTCAAGCCAGAGCAATCAGTTTTGAAGCAGCAAAAGCCGGAAACCAAGACACCGCAAAGCGCGCAGCAGAAACCTATAAAATAGGCAACAAATATCAAGACCCGATCGGAAACGATCGGGTCTTGTTTGTGTAACTTGACTGAATAAACTCAGATGCGTTCCGGCTGATCGGAATCGTATCCAGCGGCTGCATCTTGCGTGGACGTAAAGGTTGCCGAGGAACCGGAGCCGGAACCGAAGGGAGACGATTGGCTGAGCTTCGGCAGACGACCGGTCAGCTCCATGTAGAATGCGGTATCGGCAGATTTGGTGTACGGCGCAAGGAAAATCCAGCCGACTCCACCCGTGATTGCCGCGAGTATATACCAGCCGATGAAGCTGAATTGCAGGCAGAACAAACGTCCTTTATTACCGGCCATCATCTGCTTCGACTGTTCGATCGCCTCGGGAGCGGTCAAGTCAGGGTTCTCGGCAAGCAAGTATGGCGCCATCGCGTACCGATAGGCCGCGACGATTCCGGGAACGACAAACAGAAGCGACCAGAGGAATATTTTTAGCGCCATTAAAAACCGAAGCCCAAGCGCCCGGCCAAAGATAGAAAATCGGGAAAATAACAGGTCAAATTTCGGTTTGCCCGGCGCTGTGTAAAGCGAAACGTTAAACAGATCGAATCCCAGCTCGATTGCACCGCCGATAATGAACATTGCAAGACCATAGGTAAGCGCGATGGATGCAATGCCGGCCATAAGCCCGTAGAACGCGTGGGTCATGCCCGAACTTGCAATGAATCCCGGCAGCCGGAATACATCCGCAACATCGGACACACTCGACCAAGATAACATATCCGGCAACTGCCGGAACCATTCGCCGACGCTTTGAACGTCGTTGCTGGAAAATTTCCAGTCGAAGGACGGCTGACCAGCCGTATAGCCGCCAAGGATACCTGCGACAAGCGCGGCGAGCACCGCCCACCAATATCGCCCGCGTAGGGAGTTCCAAGCCGTATCGCGAAATTCCTTTGCGTTTCTCATAATTGATATCCCCCCACATTATATGCTTTTATAGTTCGGCGCCCGCCGGGTGAAACATGCAGTCTAGAGCGACTTAAAGTCGTAATGCACGGGTTCTTCCACAGTGACCCAATACTTGTCGATCAATCGTATCGGGCGATAGGACATTTTTGAGTAGCGCAGCCGTTCTTCGCCGGAATCGTCCTCGCGGTTGATGTAAAGAGTGTCGCTTTCTACGGCATATTGCGCAAACATGGAGACGATCGCCTGATAGGCTCCGGCGTAGTCGACACGTGCCTTTTCAACATGAACATATAGCGTATCCTTAACGACTTCACCGATGGAAAGTGCGACGATTGTGCCGTTTACGTCGATAAAACCCGCCTTTTGTTCCAGCTTCAGCGCGTCAATCAGCAACTCTTTGGAGCGAAGCATTTCCTCGGCTTCGATAATTTTATCGAGCGGCGCGTATTGCTCATACTCGCTTAAAAAGGCAATCGCCCGCGGGAGCGTTTCTTCCGAGACCGGAACAAATTTTGCGTCGGGATTGTCTCGCTTAAAGCGGTTAAAGTGATTACGCTGAGTGTGATATTGCTTTCCGGGAAAACGAATCAGATCGTCCACATTGTAGAGGTAGTCCGCCCAATTGCGGTGGGTGGAGACGATCGCGCGCTCTCCATAGCGCTCGGTTAAAACGGCAAGACCTTCTTCCGGCACCGCACAAAAGGTCAGCGGCATGCCGGTTTCTTTCGCATGCAGTTCAATCGCGTCCAGCGCAGCGTCTAAATCGCCGTCCCCAACGGGATACACGAAACAAACGACCTTCTCTTCAGGATAGGTTGCCAGCATGACGAGCATACCGGAAACAATGGCAAAAGCGGAATGAAAATACGCCCTCCACTGAAAAACCGCGCCCAGCGTATAATCGCAGGTGCGGAAAGGCTGGACGTTCAGATACGGACGAAGTTGTGCGGCATTCTGAACCGTCACAGGTGAAAATGAAATCATAACTCCTCAAAAACTCTTCTCATACACAAACAGGTTGAGCGACGTTCCGCTCAGCCGTGTGCAATACCTATCGCACACGTGTGTTTTTCTTTCCACTATGATACCACGGATATTCCACGCAGGCAATTGCAATGACGCGTATAACGACTAAAAACGTACCGATGATTGTAACATAACCGAAACGCAAATGCGAACAAAGCAAGAGGAAGACTTTTTGTAGGAAGATACATAATAAGTATGTACGTTAAAAAGACAACCATAAACAGAAAAAACTATGAGAAATAGCAAAAAAAATAGTTAAGCAAGATTGCAAACTGTTAAAAATGAGTTATAATGAGAACAAACGTTCGCGTTGTTCGTTCGTAGAGGAGGAAAATATGGATGTGATGACGTTGGCACAACTTCGTGCCGAAGCAAAAAAGCAATTGTTGAACTACAGAAGAAACAAACCGCGCGCTTACCGTGCGCTGGCAAAACAATCCAACAGGAAAGCAGCACGTGGTTGGGTCGGTGCGATCGACTGCGCACGGGCGTATTTTTCGATCATCAATCCGAAAAAAGAACGGTTTATGTGCCGCTTATTCGGATTAGAAATACCGATTCCACGCAACAATCCGACACGTGAGAGAATGATCAAAATCAGCATTGAACTGGGCGTTGGCGAGTCGACACTCTATAAATGGCGCGAGGACATTCTTGAAATCGTTCTTTATGCAGCGATCGAGGCGGGATTGATCAGCCCGTTCGGCATACGAAGGAGCAAAAGAAACCGGCGAAAAAAAACCGAAAGTATCGACAATGGTGAATAAACCGTGTCGAATACGGCGAACGATTGACGGCAGAATACGGGGATGATAGAATGCACAGGTAAGTTTAAATGGAGGCACAGCGGCTGAATGAAGGAACGCATTAGCAATGTTATCAAAGGAATCGTAATTGGCTGCGCCAATATCATTCCCGGTGTTTCCGGCGGAACTGTCGCGGTATCCATGGGCGTTTTCGACACGATTATTTTGTCGGTCAACGGAGTAATTGGCAAGCGCGGTGAACGCAAGCAATACTTTTTTGCTTTGTTGCCGTTACTGATCGGTGTCGTGATCGGCTTGCTTGTTTTTAGCAAGCTGATTTCCTTCCTGTTTGAGTACGCGCCGTTGCCGACTTTCGCGGCGTTTCTCGGCATGGTACTCGGAAGCCTTCCGCTGCTGGCAAAGAATTCCTTAAAAGAAGGATTCCATCCATTGTCGATCGTGTGGTTTTTGGCATCGGCAGGGCTTGTGCTTCTGATGAACTTTTTTGAAGGCGGTGCCAACGCAAGCGGTACCTATACGATGTGGAGTGCGATCCTGCTTATGCTCGCAATGATGATTGCTGCGGCCAGTATGGTGATGCCGGGTCTTTCGGGTTCGTTTGTCATGCTGTTGTTCGGTCGATATGAAATGGCGATTAACGCGGTTGCAAATTTAGAGTTGCTAAAACTGTTGCCGATGATCATTGGCGCGGCGCTTGGTATTATACTGGTTGCAAAACTAATGGCAAGCTTACTCAAACATCATTATGCAAACACATATGCTGCAATTATGGGTTTTGTGGTCGGGTCGGTCGTTGTAATGATTTTACGCACGCTGGAGTATCTTCCGGCAAGTCCCTGGCGGATTGTTATCGCCTGCCTGACGTTGGCTGGCGGAATTGTGGTGACGTTGCTAAGCCAACGCGGCGAAAAAGCATCCACATGAATCGTGTTTTCACAACAGAATCCGGCGATATAAACATTTCTATAACGCGCAAACGCATCAAAAATTTATACTTAAGGGTAACGCCGCCTGACGGCCGTGTTTGTATTAACGCACCGCTGAGCACCAGTGACGCCGAAATTGAACGGTTTATTTTTAGTCGCGCGGACTGGATTATCGAGCAACGCGAAAAGATGGCGGCGATTCAACCACGCGCCTATAAAACAGGAGAATTGCTACCATACTTTGGAAAGCAAATGAATTTGCTCGTTTTACCGCATAGCGGCAGGACCAAGGTGACACACGAAGGGCAAACGCTGACGCTTTCGATCAAACCGGAAGCGGATGCGGACGCACGGAAACGCGCAATTGACAATTGGTATCGTCTGGAGTTGATTGAAGCTGCTGGGGCGATGCTGCCCGGATGCGAAAGGACTGTCGGAAAACAGGCGGGCGAATTGCGTGTACGCGACATGAAAACGCGATGGGGCACATGCAACACGAAAACTGCGATGATCACCATCAATCTGCGATTGGCGGAAAAGCCCGCCGAGTGCTTGCGATATGTACTCATACATGAGCTCTGTCATCTGTATGAACCGGGACATGACGCGCGCTTCTGGAAGCGGATGGATGAATATTATCCGGACTGGAAACGAGTACGAAAGCTTCTGCGTACACGTGGTGAGCAATAACGTTTTTACTATGAACAAACGGGGGAATGTTTTATGAAACATGCCGAATTTCTCGCGCTTTGCGAACGGGCACATACGGGTGCCGCCTGCAAAAAGAGCGACTTTGATATGGAGCAGGTCGTGGAGCCGGTAATGGACCTTGTTGAGGAATATGACCTTGATTGGGACCGGCAGAATTTGATTCCGACGGACGAGCAAACGCTTCGGAATATCTTTGATGCGGCGGTCAGGCTTCTGGAACAATCCGGCATATTCAATATCACGACCAATCGGATCATGCGGCTCTCGCGTGAAGAAATTGAAGAAGGTATTGCAAACATGAAGCAATCGCTCGTCATGGGCGAGGGCAAAGATGCGGTGGCACTGCATGTGCGCAAGATTGAGGACACCGTTCCGCCGGTCATATGGGCAGGTAATCCCGGTTGTCCGACGCCGGAACGGTTCTTTTACGAAAACGTACTGGCCTCGGCCAAAGAGCCGGTTGTCGATCTTTTGACGTGCGGTTCGCTTGCCGATGTAGAAGGTTTTGCCGTTACGCCCGGCAGCCCGAGCGAGGTACTTGCCGTGCGGCGCGAACTTCAGACTGTACGCCGCGTGCTGGATATGGTCGGCCGCCCGGGTATGGGCCTGCTGACCGCGCAGAGTGCAGTGACGGAGGTTGGGGACTATGCGGCGGTTGGTGAAAATCGCATGCGCGGATGCGACGCCCACCTGATTGCGATTTTTAACGAACTGGCGATGGATAACGGCAATCTAGTCCGTGCGGCAAACGCGCTGGATGGCGGCGTGCGAAACGCTTCGTTGGCCTGCACGATGGTCGGCGGCCTTGGCGGGGACGCACCCGGAGCGGCGGTCGTTATGGTCGCATCCATGCTTGCGGCGAATCTGTTCGGTATAGCGGACTACCATCTCTGCCACCCCATCCACATTCGAAATGTCGCGACGACGGAACGCAGCTGCCTTTGGGTACAGGCGGTCGTATGTCAGATTTTCTCCACGATTGCGCCCGGTATCGTCGTTTGCGATATTTGGCCTGCTTCCGGCGCGATGACAAAGGAACTGCTTTACGAAACCGCGGCAAACGCAATCCTCGTTACGGTTGCGGGCGGACATCTGGAAGGCGTCGGTGCGGCGAACGGCAACCGACCGAACGGGACCGGATTGGAAGTCCGGCTCATGGGTGAAGTTGGCAAGGCGGTTGCTGCGCAGGGCATGAAGCGGGCGGAAGCCAATGCGATCGTGCTGCGCTTGCTGGAACGATATGAACACATCTTTGCCGAAAAAGACGGCAATCCAGGCGTGGCGTTCGATGAAGCATATGATCTTGCGACGGTTGAACCGGTGCACGAATGGCAAAAGATGTATGACGAGGTGCGGCGCGAGCTGATTGAGCTGGGCGTAAAATTTTAAAAGCACATTTAAACAAACACAGGCGGCTGTATCGACAGCCGCCTGTAACTATTTCAACGAAACTTCTAGATTACAGCTGATTTTTATTGAGCAGCGGAATCATGCGGCGCGCAACCAACGCGGCGATGACGCTCATCACCCCGTCGCCGGGAATGAACACGATGAAGCAGTAGAGAAGCGCAGTCCAAACGCCGACCGGATTGCCGAGGTAGAAATTGCTGAGGAAGTAGAAGTATACCGTCCCGCAGGTGTAGATGACGCCAAGCCCGGCAAACGCGGCGGCGAGAAGACGCCGAAACGACGGCTGCTGCACTTTTCGCGCAATCATTCCCGTGACGAACGCGCCAAGTATGAAACCGATCAGATAACCGAAGCTCGGTTTGAGCACATAGCCGATGCCGCCGCCCTGCGTGAAAACGGGCAGGCCGACGAGTCCGATGAAAAGATACAGCAGTGCGCTGGTTGCGCCATATTTTTTACCGAGCAGCATACCGGAAAGCGAAACAAAGAATGTTTGCATCGTAAACGGCACAGCTGGTACTGGGATGCGGATAAACGCGCCGACGGCGATGAGCGCGGCAAACAGCGCGCAGAGAATCATATGATATGTTTTGGATTTTGTGACCGGATTCATAGTTGTTGGGTCCTCCATGTTATATGCGAATGCTGATTTCGCCGGACGACAGCGTGGCACGCGTCCCGTCTGCATATTCGACCAGCAATCTGCAATGATCGTCCACGCCGAGTGCTTTGGCGGGTGTTTCGGCAGCACCGGAAATCACGGTGATCGTCCGCCCGACAACGAAGCTGCGTCGCTGGTATTCAGCGATCGTGTCTTTTCCGCCAAGGTCACGATAGCGCGGCAGAAAGCTATTGAGATATTCGGCAATCAGGCGGTTTTTTGCATCCGGTTGCGGTCGGGCAAACACGCTGCCTGCGATTGTCTGTATTTCTTGTGGAAACCCGCCTTCCGGCGTGTACACATTAATGCCAGTGCCGAGCACTGCGTATTCGATACGCCCGCTTTCCATACTCAGCGATGCTTCCGTAAGGATGCCGCAGATCTTCTTGCCGTCGATAAAAACATCGTTAACCCATTTGATCTCCGGTTTTCGGTCGGAGACGGTCTCGACTGCGTCACAGACCGCGACCGCAGCAGTGGTTGTGATAAGCGTTGCGTCCACGGCGGCAATATCCGGCTTGAGGAGGATGCTGATGTAAACACCGGTGCCTTCCGGGGAATAGAAGCTGCGTCCTTTGCGGCCGCGACCGCCGGTTTGCGATGCGGCAACTACGACCGTGCCTTCCGGCGCGCCGTTGTTGGCCAGCTCGCGCAGGACGATATTGGTGGACGAAACGGAATCGTAAACATTTAGGCTGAGGGACTGCGCCTCACCGCGCAGGTATTGGCGGATTCCGGATTCGGAGAGTACGTCGCTGGTCGAACTCAGGCAATAGCCTTTATTCGGCACGGCGCCGATGGGATATCCGTTCGACTGGAGGGATTTGATCGCCTTCCAGACGGCGTTACGGGAAACGCCGAGTTTGCGTGCAATCTCCTCGCCGGAGAAAAACACGTCCTTATTCGATTCCAACAGTTCTCGAAGATGATCCTGAACAGTCATGATGGTTCGCCTCCTTGGGGTAGTATAGGGGATGGGAAATGGAATGTCAACTACAAAAAAAGATAAGGGTGACGATTGCACGAAGTGATTGTGAAATCATTAGGCTTCAATTTCATAAAGGAATATCGTATAATCGGGAGATAATTACTTAAAAAGAAACGGATTCAGCTTCTGCATAAAACAAGATTCTTTTTGCAGAAAGCAAGGGGGACAACATGGAAAAACTTAACTACGGCAGCCTAATTGCTTTAGGGATTACAGTTATTGTGATGGCGATCAATATTTTTATCGTACCATTGTCTGATTGGACTGTGCGCATTGACGGAATGATTATGTTGATAGCACTATTTACAACCATATTCAGTACTGCAAAGATGACAAAAGGTAAAAAATAGCCTTCCGCTTCCAACAAAGCCCACTGACTTTTGTCAGTGGGCTTTGCTTGTTTCTTTCCAATTTACAAGAACTATTTCTTCTTCCGCGACAAACTCAAAATCGACAGTCCGAGGAACAATAACCCCGACGCAACAAGGATGAGGATGCTAATTGCCGGAGTGACGAGCGTATCGCCAAACTGGAACGTGATACCCATCGTCTCCTTGAATCCTGTCAGATATTCCGCCGGAACCCCTTCGAATGTTTTGCTGAGCGGATCTGCCATCATCACCTGCCGCAGCAGAGCGGCCGAATGCGACGGCGGAAAGACCTTGATGACCCACTGCACCGCGTCCGGCAGCGACCCGATAGGAATATAGATACCAGTGAGGAATCCGATCATCGTGCCGATGATGGTGCTCGCCGTAGCAAACGCACTGTTGCTTTTAAAGAACGACACGATAAACAGCACCATGGTCGTGTTGGAAAATGCCGAAAGGATAATCAGCCCGAGCACCTTGATCAACGCTGCGCCGGATAGAAGCACGCCACCGTTTGAGAGGATGTAAGCCTCCGCCAGAATTAGCGTAACAAAGCACATGATTACACCGATAGTGAATGCACTGAAAATATAACCACCCGCAATGCTGCCGCGCGCAATCGGCGAGGAATGGATATCCTTGATGATTTTTTTCGTCTTATCCTCAACCATGATGCCGAATGCACCCATCGTTGCGGTAACGGACGTGACCGCAAGCAAGCCTGCGACGATCCAACTGTCCATCATGTAGCGCACGCCAACAAGATCGGAAAAGCTACTGGTCCAGACATCGCCAAGAAACAATGCGTAAAGCCCGATGATGATAAACACAGACAGCAGCGAGAAAAACACGGACGATTTGTCCTTGAAGAAAACCAGGAGGTTGCGCTTTGTAAAGTTAATCATTCGCGAATCTCCTTTCCCGTAATGGCGATAAACGCCTCGTCCATCGTGCCTGTAGTCACCTCAAACCCGCTGATGGAATTCTTTAGGGATTCCAGGATAGGTAGGGCTGCCAAGGTGTTTGGTATCGGTATACTCACACGGTTTGCGGCGATGCTGTGAACGATCTCTTTTTCTGTGAGTTTTGCACAGATTTCATCCGTGCTTGTTGTGACAAGCGTGAGCTTGTCGGTCGTATACCGCTCTTTCAGATCGGACGGTGTACCCTTTGCAACGATGTTGCCGTCGTCAATAACAATGACGTAGTCTGCTTCCGCTGCTTCCTCCATGTAATGCGTGGTCAGGAAGATGGTCATGCCCGTGTCGCGCTGCAGCGAAGCGATGGTATCCCAAACGTTTTTGCGCGTTTGCGGGTCGAGACCTGTGGTTGGTTCGTCCAGAAACAGCACCTTTGGTGTATTGACAAGCGCGCGGGCGATGTCGCAGCGGCGTCGCTGTCCGCCGGAGAGTTTGCCGTATGGGCGCTTGAGGATTTCCGTGATGCCGGTTTTTTTCGCAACGTCGTCAATAATGCGGTCGAGTTTTGCTCCTTTTAATCCGTAGAAACCGCCGCGGATGCGCAGATTTTCTTGCACGGTAAGTAGCTGGTCGAGTAATCCATCCTGAAATACCGCACCGATGGTGGAGCGAATGGCGTTGTCGTCCTTACCAAGTGTATGTCCATCGACGACGACCGTGCCTGCGTCCGCCTTTAAAAACGTGCAGATAATGTCGATGGTCGTGGATTTGCCCGCGCCGTTCGGTCCGAGAAATGCAAAGATTTTGCCGGTTTCCACATAAAAATCCAGTCCCTTGACCGCATGGACGGATCCATACGACTTTTGCAGGCCGTTTACTTCAATCATGTGGTTCAATCAGCAGCCCCCCAATCACAAATCAAATTCCCTTGCATCATAGCATACTTCGCCTGGTGAGGCAATAGTGTGGTGATAATTTTACCACCGCTTGACAAGCAGAGAATGCTGCATTAGAATGACTATAAAAGCAAAAACAGTCAAATAGAATGAAAGGTGAGCGAAATGCCAAAAACATTCTCCGAAAGCGAGAGGGCGTATATTAAGGAACGGCTTATGGATGAAGCAAGGTCGTGTTTGATGCAATACGGAATCCGTAAGACGACCGTTGACGAGTTGGTGAAGCGCGTCAATATTCCGAAGGGTACGTTTTATCTTTTTTACGAATCCAAGGAGCGGCTGATGTTCGACGTGGTTTTGCAGCTCAACGACGAAATTCAAGCGCGTATGCTAAAGGAAGTTACTGCGCTGGACGGCGCAGTGAATGCGGACACGCTTACGGATTTGATTTTCGGCCTCTATCAAACGCTGGACAATTCGTTCTTGCCAAAACTCATTGCGGACGGTGAGCTTGAATACTTCATGCGGACACTTCCGCCGGAGCTTTCAAAACTGCATGCGGAGCACGATGACCTCAGCGTACGGGAGCTGTTCCGGCTGCTTCCGGGCATCAACGAGGATCGTGCGGAAGTGTACAGCGCGGCACTACGCGGCGTGTTTTTAACATTGCTGCACAAAAACGATATAGGCGAAGAACACTTTAGCGAAGTGCTGCGCATATTGATTTACGGCGTGGTGCGACAGATGATTGAGAACGAAAGCGGAGGAAAAGCACAATGATTCAGGTGCGGGACTTAGCATTCAGCTACACAAAAAAGGCTTTTATTGAAAACGTTGATTTTACAGTGGAGAAAGGCGAAATATTCGGATTCCTTGGTCCGTCCGGTGCAGGCAAGAGCACGCTTCAGAAGATATTGACCGGGCTATTGTCGCGCTATGGTGGCAGCGTGACCGTCGACGGTGAAGAAGCGGCTAAACACGGCGATGGATTTTACCGGAAGATCGGCGTCGATTTTGAATTTCCGAGTCTATACGAAAAACTGACCGGGCGTGAAAACATGAAGTTTTTTGCATCGCTCTATCCCACACACCGGGAGATTGACAAGCTTTTGGATAGCGTCGGACTGCTGCACGACGCGGAAAAGAAAGTCGGCGATTATTCCAAAGGGATGAAATCGCGGCTGAATTTCATCAAGGCGTTGCTGCACGACCCGAAGATATTGTTCCTTGACGAGCCGACATCCGGGCTTGACCCGTCGAATGCTCGCGTGATGAAGGACATCATCCTCGCGGAAAAGGCACAGGGCAAGACGATTATCCTGACGACGCACAATATGTATGACGCAACCGAGCTTTGCGACCGCGTGGCGTTCATTGTGGACGGGCAGATCAAAGCGCTGGATAGTCCCCACAGCCTGATTATGAGCCGCGGTGCAGGGAAGATCGGCTATTCTTATCTCGAAGACGAACGGGAAGTGTCGGCGGAGGTACCGCTCGACCAAACAGCGGGCGATGCTACATTGCTGGCATTGCTGCGTGAAAATCGCGTGAGCAGTATTCATTCCGGCGAGCCGACGCTGAACGATATTTTCGTCGAACTGACGGGGAGGCAACTGCAATGAGAGCGCTTACGCTGATTCTGGCGGACATCCGCTTTCAGTATAAATATGGTTTCTACTTGTTGTATCTGCTGTTTTCGGTGCTGTATATCGGTGTGTTGTTTGCGTTCCCCGCGACCTGGCGTGAAGATGCGGCGTTGATTATGATTTATACCGATCCGGCGGCGATGGGGTTGTTCTTTATGGGCGCAATCGTGCTGTTTGAAAAGAGCGAACGCGTGCTCGACAGTATTGCGGTTTCGCCGGTCAAGCCATGGGAATATGTGACCGGCAAACTCGTCTCAATCGGGTTGATTTCCACCGTTGTTGCGCTGGTCATCGGCATCCCCGCGGGTGTGATCGTGCATCCGCTGCGATTTGTTGCAGGGATATTCTTATGCTCATGCATGTTTTCGTCGCTGGCTCTGATCGTTGCTTGCAAGGCTTCAACGCTGAACCAATTTATCCTTGCGACCGTCCCGACGGAAATCCTTGTGGTGGCGCCGGCGGTGGTTTGGATGTTCTGGCAGACGGGGCGGTTGGCAATTTTACATCCCGGCGTAGCGGCGCTGATGCTCTGCATGCCGGAAGATGGCGGTGGCCTGGCGTTTCTGATCCTGCTTGCCTGGACCGCGCTGTTTGTGTGGTTTGCCGTGCGCGCATCCAAAAAGATGCTGCTTTCCCTCGGAGGTGTAAAACTATGAGACCAATTATGAAATCTTTCGGCATGTTTCTTCGACAGATTGCCGGCGACAGCATGCTGTATCTCGTACTGACTGCGCCGATTCTTGCGGGGTGTGCGTTTCACTTTGGCGTGCCCGCACTGGAGACGCTGCTTTGCAATGTTTTTGACGAGACGGCGATTCTGTCGGATTACTACCTGCTGTTCGATTTGTTTCTGGCGGTGATGACGCCGTATCTATTCTGCTTTGTTTCCAGCATGGTGATGCTTTCGGAGCACGATGAAAATATGGCGTGCTATCTGGCGGTCACGCCAATCGGCAGGCGCGGATATGTTGTCTCCCGGTTGTTCATGCCTGCGGTTGTTTCGGTTGCCGCATCCGTAATCGTTATGCGCTTTTTAACGCTGAGCGACTGGACATGGGTAAATATGATTTTGGTGAGCGTTCTCGGCGGTGTGTTAAGCATTCCCGTGGCGTTGCTTGTTGTCGCATTTTCGCACAACAGAGTGGAAGGAATGGCGCTGGCAAAGCTCGCCGGTATGATTCTGCTTGGTTTGCCGGTTCCGTTTTTCATTGGTGGCGGCGCACAGTACTTGTTTTCGATCGTGCCGTCGTTCTGGATTGCAAAATTCAGTATTGCCGGCAACTACTGGGCGCTTATTCCAAGCGTTGGCGCTTCACTTTTATGGATTTGGGCGCTGTATTGTAAATTTGAAAGGAAGATGGGGTAGGATATAACAAAAGCCCGAAGGCATTTGCCTTCGGGCTTTTGCTTTATACGTCTCAATCCCCAATCGCAACGACCCGGTCGCGGCCTTCGTTTTTTGCGCGATAGAGCGCGGTGTCCGCTGCTTTAAGCAGCGTTTCGCTGTCCCGCGCGTTCGTCGGAAACGTTGCAACGCCAAGCGAAATGGTACACTTCGCCAATGGCTTGCCAAGATGATAAACCAACATATTCTTTACGCCAAGACGCAGTTCCTCGGCGCGTTCCCGTGCGTTTTCGATGTCGGCGCCCGGCAAAACGGCCAGAAATTCTTCGCCACCATACCGGCAGACGATGTCTCCGCCGCGCACGCTTTTGTTTAGAAAGACGCCAAGTTCACGCAGCAATGCATCTCCTGCATCGTGGCCGGAAAGATCGTTGAACTGCTTAAAGTGATCGATATCGAACATGACCACGCCGACGGGCTTTTCTTCCCGCGCAGCGCGGTTGAGTTCACGCTCCAGCGTTTCTTCCATGTATCGACGGTTGAATAACCCAGTCAGCGCGTCGCGAATCGATTGCTGGCGGAGTGATTCTTTCAATTTCAGGTTTGCAAGTGCCAGCGCGATATGCTCGGCCAGCATATTGACGAT
Organism: Christensenellaceae bacterium; assembly: GCA_963665515.1. Classification (GTDB taxonomy): domain Bacteria; phylum Bacillota; class Clostridia; order Christensenellales; family CAG-138; genus UBA7703. The sequence goes on along the minus strand of OY762278.1, from coordinate 2,654 downwards.
TTGCGTCTTGTGTTCGGTATACTGTTCAGCATCCTGCACGCCGCCTGTTTGTGAGGCTATGCGGTTGAGATGCAAAATGCCGATTGCTATGCCGTTGACCGTCAATGGCACGCAAAGGTATTGTCCGTCTTGCGGGCCGGTGATGTGTCCGCAAAGCAGACCGGGGTGTTGCTCATCGATCAAATGCCGTCGCCCGCGCCGAATGGCCCAACAGCCTAGCGGTTCAAAAACCGGAGCGGAAAAGTCATTTTCGCCCCATGAACCGACTGACTCGGCAAGGTTGCGGGAATCTTTGATGATATAGAGTGAGCCGCTGCTGAGCGGGCAGATCAGCTTGATGTACTGGATGCTGATTTTGCATGCTTCCTCGATATTCTGGCAGCTTTGTAACTGCTCACCCATGTCGTTGAGCAGATTCATCTCCTGTGTGCGCTCTTTGAGCGCCTGAACACGGGAAGCAAGCTGCTTGTTCGCGCGCTGTAGCTCGTCTTCCGCTTTCTGGCGTTCGGTGACGTCAATACCCGTCGCAATAATAAACTCGGCGTGGCCTTCATCATTAAAGATTGCGGCAAACGTCCAGGAGATCGCCCTGCGAACACCGCTTTTTGACACCACAATGGTATCGTAGACGCCCGGGAAATCGTCGCTCAACAACTTACCGATTTTATCGGGTGTGATCGGTGGGTCAAAAAAGTTTGTCTCCCATATGCTGTCCCCGATAACTTCCTTTGCAGTATAGCCGGACACCTGTTCGCTGGCTCGGTTGAAGCGCGTGATTGTACCATTGCGGTCCAGCACCACGATCAGAGTCGCCGCAATATTGAGGATCGCATTGGAAAAGTCACGTTCTTTTTTTAAGTCCTCCTCGACATGCTTCATATATGAGATGTCGCGGATAGATGTGAGAAGCATGTCCGATTTTCCGTTGAATTCAATAATGTCGGTGTTAATCAACACTGCGACCGGGCTGCCGTCCTTATGGCGAAAGGTAGTCTCAAAGTCCCGAACGGACCCAAGCTCTTTTGTCAGAGAAATCAGTTGGCTGCGATCGTCTGTAGACATATAAAATTCGCGGACGCTCAAGCTATCCATATCGTCCTGCGTGTAACCAAGGAGCGTGCGAATCGAGTTGTTTGAAACGATCAGATGCCCCTGAATATCGGTAACGGTAATACCGACGGGCGCATTGCTAAAGAGAGCACGGTAATTCTCATCGGACGTAATGTGGTTGGCCCGGTGACGAAAAATCTGCGTAATGTCATAAAGGGAGGTGAGAAGTACATGCTCGCCTTCGTATTCGATGTAGTCGACATTGGCCAAAACGTTTCGCAGTGAACCGTCGGCGTGCTTTACTTTCACTTCAAAGTCGCGAACAGAGCTTGATTCGGCGAGCATATCAAGTAAGCGTTGCCGATCTTCGGGGTTTGCGTATAATTCACAGACGTTGGTATGCTTATATTTTTCAAGCGTGAAACCAAACAGGTTTTCAACGGTTTTATTAAAGGTAATGATGTTGCCGACAGCGTCGGTGATGATAAGGCCGATTGATGCGGCGCTCGAAAGAAACTCGAACGACTCGAAAAATGATGGTCTGCCGGCCAATGCATTGTGTTTGTTCAGTCCGGATTTTTTTACAGTTTGCTCATTCATAGGTTTGGTCAATCGCTCCTTGCGCTAGTATTAGATGGTGCTTGAACAAAGGATAAAAAGGAGTGCTTGGAGAAGTCGAGCGTATTTACAATATTATATTATCATAAAACAGATTTCAATGAAACGACAAGCAAGGATCGCTCAATAAACGCAACGCACCGGCTTGTGCCGGTGCGTTTGTATCATTCTTTTGAAAGTTTGGCGTATGCGCGGTTATTTCTTGTTGGTGTCAATCTTCAGCAGTGCGTAAATCGGACAATAATTGATAATTCCGGTTACGAGAGGGATGAGACCGATCAGGCCGATCCAGCGAATCCCGCCCTGAAGCAAGAACAGCAAGCTCAGGAGGACAACGCCGAGAACAATGCGGATCCAGCGATCCAAAGTGCCTACATTCTTTTTCATTTTCATAATCTCCTATAATTTCATTTTGGCAGCTTCCGGGGCAATGCTGCGGCGAAGCCTGCCGAATGGGTTATTCGAGACCGACGAGGATATCGCCGTCCTCGATTTTTACCGGGTATGTGTTGACGTCGTGCACATTCAGCTTGATAAACGCCAGTTTTCCGTTTGAAACGACTTTTCCAGTTCGAACGTCAAACGATGTTCCATGGCGGGGACATGCAATGCTTGCTCCGTCAAGTGTGCCGTCGTAGAGAGAGCCGCCCATATGCGGGCATCGATTATCGATTGCGTAACACGCGCCGTCGATTTTTGTCAACAGCAAAACTTTACCATTTAGTGTAATTTTTTGTTTTTCACCGTCGTTCAGTTCGTCAAAACGCGCAACTTTTTCATACTGCATATTAACGTCTCCTTACTGATAGATTAAGTATACTACTAATCTATCACAGAACCGTGTTTAAGTCACAGTTCCTTCGCTTGTTTTTATATTTTTTGTGACAAAAGCACGTAAAAACCATTGGGTTTGCGGTATAATTAAACCAACAAAGGGCAAGCAACCACTACTGGACGAACCCACAAAGGACTGAAAAGGAGTTGTA